>NZ_JBXAQN010000001.1:0-2357758 GCF_058807275.1 Ferrovibrio sp. GW821-FHT12D07
AGTTCGGCGGCTGGGCCAAGACCCAGAAGGCGCATTTCGGCGACGGCGGCGTCTTCGACCAGATCTACAAGCCGGGCTGATCCACGTGTCGCAAGCCTTATCCCGCATTCCCTTCAAGCCTCAGCCCAGCGTCATTCCCGGTTTCGGGATCACGCTGGGCCTCAGCCTGTTCTGGCTCTGCCTGATTGTGCTGGTGCCGCTGGCCGGCCTGTTCCTGAAATCCGCCACGCTGGGCTGGGACGGCTTCTGGGCCACGGTGATGACGCCACGCGTGCTGGCGGCGCTGCGCCTGAGCTTCGGCGCCTCGCTGATTGCCGCCGCCGTCAACGCCGTCTTCGGCCTACTGGTCGCCTGGGTGCTGGTGCGCTACGACTTCCCCGGCAAGCGCGCCATCGATGCGCTGATCGACATTCCCTTCGCGCTGCCCACCGCCATTGCCGGCATCGCGCTGACCACGCTCTGGGCCGAGAACGGCTGGCTGGGGAGTATCGTGGCCGATTACGGCATCAAGGTCTCGTTCACGCCACTGGGCGTCATTTTCGCCCTGATCTTCATCGGACTGCCCTTCGTGGTACGCACAGTGCAGCCGGTGCTGCAGGATTTCGACCGCGAGGTCGAAGAGGCGGCCGAGAGCCTGGGCGCCACGCCCTGGCAGGTCTTCGCCCGCGTCATCTGGCCCAGCATCCTGCCGGCCACGCTCACCGGCTTCGCGCTGGCCTTCGCCCGGGCGCTGGGTGAATACGGCTCGGTGATCTTCATTGCCGGCAACCTGCCGATGATCTCCGAGATCGCGCCGCTGCTGATCGTGATCAAGCTGGAGGAATTCTCCTATGGCGGCGCGGCCGCCATCGCCGCCGTCATGCTGATGGCCTCCTTCACCCTGCTGCTGGCGATCAACGGCCTGCAGCGCTGGGCCGAACGACGCGAAAAGCGGAGGTAGGCCATGGCGGGGGCAGCAATTGCAGGCACGCGCAACCAGGCGCGCCGCATCGAACGGCCAGGCGCGGCGCTCTGGCGCTGGTCACTGATCAGCATCGCGCTGGTCTTCATCTTCGGCTTCATCCTGGTGCCGCTGGTCATGGTCTTCGTCGAGGCCTTCCGCCAGGGTTGGCAGGCCTATATCAAGGCGCTGACCGACCCGGATGCACTCTCGGCCATCTGGCTCACGCTCGGCACGGCGCTGGTCGTCGTGCCGCTGAATCTCGTCTTTGGCCTGCTGGCCTCCTGGGCCATCGCCAAGTTCGAATTCACCGGCAAGAGCTTCCTGATCACGCTGATCGACCTGCCCTTCTCGGTCTCGCCGGTGATCTCGGGGCTGGTCTTCGTGCTGCTGTTCGGTCTTCAGGGATGGCTTGGGCCGTGGCTGCGCGACAACGACCTGAAGATCATCTTCGCCCTGCCCGGCATCGTGCTGGCCACCACCTTCGTCACCTTCCCCTTTGTCGCCCGCGAACTGATCCCGATCATGCAGGAACAGGGCACCACAGAAGAAGAAGCCGCGATCTCGCTGGGCGCATCGGGCTGGCAGACCTTCTGGCGGGTCACCCTGCCGAATGTGAAATGGGCGCTGCTCTATGGCGTGCTGCTGTGCAACGCGCGCGCCATGGGCGAATTCGGCGCGGTGTCGGTGGTGTCGGGCCATGTGCGCGGCCTGACCAACACCATGCCGCTGCATGTCGAGATTCTCTACAACGAATACAATTTTGTTGCCGCCTTCGCCGTTTCCTCGCTGCTGGCCCTGCTCGCCATCGTGACGCTGGCGGCCAAGACCACGCTGGAATGGAAACTGGCGCGCAGCACCCGGCCGGACAAGGACTGAACCATGCAGATCGAAATCGCCGGCGTCAGCCGCCAGTTCGGCAGCTTCCATGCGCTGCGCAGCGTCGACCTCAATATAAAAAGCGGCGAACTGGTGGCGTTGCTCGGTCCGTCAGGCTCGGGCAAGACCACGCTGCTGCGCCTGATCGCCGGCCTTGATCGCCCCGATGCGGGTGACATCCGTTTCGATGGCAAGAGTACGGCCAAACGCCCGGTGGGTGAACGTCATGTCGGTTTCGTGTTCCAGCATTACGCGCTGTTCCGCCACATGACCGTGTTCGAGAATGTCGCCTTCGGCCTGCGCGTGCGACCCAAGAAGGATCGCCCGAGCGACGCCGACATCCATCGTCGCGTCACCGAACTGCTGCGGCTGGTGCAGCTCGACTGGCTGGCCGAGCGCATGCCCTCGCAGCTCTCGGGCGGCCAGCGCCAGCGCATTGCGCTCGCACGCGCGCTCGCCATCGAACCCCAGGTGCTGCTGCTTGATGAACCCTTCGGCGCGCTGGATGCCAAGGTGCGCAAGGAGCTGCGGCGCTGGCTGCGCCGCCTGCATGAGCAGCTCGGCATGACTTCGGTCTTCGTCACCCATGACCAGGAAGAAGCGCTGGAACTGGCCGACCGCGTGGTGGTGATGGACAGGGGCCGCATCGAGCAGGTCGATACGCCGGTGGCGCTCTACAGCAATCCGAAAACGCCCTTCGTCAGCCACTTCCTTGGCGATGTAAACGAGATCGACTGCAATGTCGTGGCCGGCCGGCCGCATGTGCCGGGGCTGGATACGTCCGTGCTGTCGACCGTGCATCTGCCCAACGGGCCGGCGCGCCTGTATGTGCGTCCGCATGACATCAACGCCGAGCCGACGGCGGATGGCAAGGCCGTGATCCGCTTCGTCTCGCCGGTCGGCGCGCTGGTGCGCAGCGAGGCCGAACTGCCCGATGGCCGCGTGATGGAAGTGATGCAGCTGCATGACCGCTTCGCGCTGCGCCCGCTGCAAGTAGGCGACCGCGTGACGCTGACCGCCAAGCGCGGTCAGGTCTTCCCCATCGACTGAAGACTTACATGCGGGTGACGGCGCTGGTCCGCCACTGATAGCGGCCGGCACGGAAGGCGCCGAAATGCTTGCCGATATCGGGATGGTTGACCGGGCCTGAGTCTGAGTCCGGCAGCAGGTTCTGCTCCGAGACATAGGCGACGTAAGGCCCCTGCGCATTCTCGGCCAGCAGATGATAGAAGGGCTGGTCCTTGCGCGGGCGCAGGTCGGGCGGAATCGCCTGCCACCACTCCTCGGTGTTGTTGAACACCGGGTCGACATCGTAGATCACGCCGCGAAACGGAAACAGGCGATGCTTCACCACATCGCCAATCGCAAACTTCGCCTCGCGCTCGCGGCTCTTTTCCGCCATCACACCCTCAAATCACTCCGGACAGGCCAGTCTAGTACGTAGCCCGGCCGCCACTGACGTCAAACACCGCGCCGGTGGTGAAGGAGTTCTCGGCCGACAGCAGCCAGGCCACCATGGCGGCGATCTCCTCCACGGCCACGAACCGGGCGCGGGGTATCTTGGACAGCATATAGTCGATATGGGTCTGCGTCATCTGGTCGAAGATGGCGGTTTTTGCCGCAGCCGGGGTGATGCAGTTGACCGCAATGTCCAATCCGGCCAGTTCCTTGCCCAGGGACTTGGTCAGCGCGATCACGCCGGCCTTGGCGGCGCTGTAGGCGCTGGCATTGGGGTTGCCTTCCTTGCCGGCGATGGAGGCGACATTGACGATGCGGCCATATTTCTGCGCTTTCATCAGCGGCACCACGGCGCGACAGCAGTGGAACACACCGGTGAGATCAATATCGATCACCTGTTGCCAGGCATCCAGGGGATAGGCATCAACGGGCGCATTCGGCCCGGCGATGCCAGCATTGTTGACCAGCAGGTCGATGCCGCCCAGCGCTTTCGCGGTCTCTGCCGCGGCAGCCTCGATGCTGGACCAGTTGGTGACATCAGCCTTCACGGCGATGACCTTGCCCTGCGCACCCAGCCCCTCGGCCGTCTTCTGCGCCAGCGCGATATCCATGTCCCAGATGGCGACAGCGGCGCCCGATTTCAGCAGACGCTCGACCACGGCGCGGCCAATGCCTTGCGCCCCGCCGGTGACCACGCCGCGCTTACCCTTCAATTCGATCTGGTTCATCGTTTCTCTCCCGTTTGGACATAGGCTAGCAGAAGCCGCGCCCCTTTTCACAGGTCCACACGTTTTTAGACATCTGGGCATTCCAGCGCGACCGGCCTAGTCTGGCGACACGGGAGGGGCGATGTCGAACACGCCCGAGACAACAAGCGACCGGACCTGGCCGGCGGTGCTGCCGCCCGCGCTGGCGGATTTCCTTGCCTGGTGGCGCGCCCTGCAAAAGGCCGCCGGCACCGTTCCCCCCAAGCGCGCCGTCGATCCGCTGCTGATCCCGCGCCACCTGCTGCCCCATATCGGCCTGGTTGATGCGCGGCCTGAGGGCGACCTGGCCGCAGGCGGCAGGCTCAACCTGCACTTCCGCCTGCTCGGCACCGGCCATCGCCGCGCCACGGGGCGCGACTACAGTGGCCGCTCATTCGATGAACTTTATACCCCCGAGCAGGTTCTGACCTTCGAGCAGGAATATCGCGCCATCCTGCTGGGCGGCGAACCCACTTTCGCGCGCCGGTCATCTTTGAAGCAGAACCGGGAGTTCATCATGTTCCAGCGAATTCTGGCACCCCTGCTTGATGATGCCGGCCAACCGCGCCATGTGATCGGCTACTGGCATTGGGAGAATCTGGAATCGTGACGACAACACCTGCCACTGTGACACCCGAAAGCGTGCTGACCTTCTGGTTCGACGGACAGCCCAAGGACTTCCGCAAATGCTGGTTCGAGAAGAGTGACGTTTTCGATGCGCAGATCGCCGAGCACTTCGGCGCGGCGGTGGAATCGGCGCTGGCCGAGGGCTTTGCCGACTGGGCAGTGACACCCGAAGGCGCGCTGGCGCTGCTGATCCTGCTCGACCAGTTTCCGCGCAACCTGTTTCGCGGTCAGGCCAAGGCCTTTGCCGGCGATGCGCGCGCCCGTATCGTGGCACGACAGGCGATCGATCGCGGCTTCGATATTGCGCTGCCGCCGGTGACGCGGCTGTTCTTCTACCTGCCGTTCGAGCATAGCGAACACCTGCCCGACCAGGATCTGGCGCATCTGCTGTTCTCGGCGCTGGACAAGGAATTGCCTGGCCAGGATCTGGCGGGCTGGGCCGACAAGCATCGCGTCATCATCGCGCGCTTCGGGCGCTTTCCCCATCGCAATGCGGCGCTGGGGCGGCAGAATTCACCGGAAGAGATCGAGTTCCTTAAGCAGCCCGGATCTTCCTTTTGACATCGGGCCGCTCGGCGACCAGATGGAAGGTTCCTCTGGGCTTGGGCGGTTCGCTGACGCCCAGCCAGGCCACGAACTGCGCGATGGCATCAGGCTTGCCATCGAAGACAATCTCGCCGGCCTGACGTGCCTGATGCAGGCTGCTGTAGCCCATCACCATGCTGGTGAAGATTTCCAGATCGGCATGGATCGTCATGTCCGGCTCGAAGCCCATGTCGGTCGAGCACAGGTCGACCGTCTCGCCGCGCACCACCAGCCACCACCGGCGCAGCTTGTGATCGCGCTTGGGCACATTGCTGAATTCGAAATGGAAGATATACGACGTGGCCGGTGCTGACTTGGCGATCAGCATGCGCCGCAGCGCCCACATCAGGAAGCCGACATTGCGGTCTTCCCGGGTGATATAGGGCGTGCGCCATTCCCAGCCCCAGACGGCGAGGTTGATGATCATCGGCCGCAACGCCTCACCGGCGGGAGTCAGCCGGTAGAAATGCCCACGCGCCGCCGGCTGCGGTATCCTTTCCAGCAGGCCGGCATGCTCCAGTTCCTTCAGGCGACGCGCCAGCAGGCTGCGCGGGATCAACGGCACGCCCTGCTGGATATCGGTGAAGCGCACGCTGCCGAGCAGAAGTTCGCTCAGGATCAGGATGGTCCAGCGACCCGCGATGATTTCCGCAGCCTTGGCCAGCGGACAGAATATCCCGTATCGCATTCCCATCGGCGGTTCAGGCCGCCTCGGCCTGGCGCTTCACCATCTTGCTGAGTGTCGACAGCTTGATGGACGGCGGCGCCGGCGGCACCAGGTCGGGCGAAGCCGGCACACGCATCAGCCGCATCTGCGGCGGCTCGGTCAGCCCCAGCGTGGAGACAAACTGCGACACCAGCGCTGCATTATCGGAGAAGGTGACATCCCCGGCCTTGCGTGCCGACTGCAGGCTGACGGTGCCGATCACTACGCGGGTCATGATGTCGAGATCGGCATCAACGACCAGGTCCGACTCGAAACCCATGTCGGTAAAGCAGAGCTCGACCGCGCCATCGCACAGGATCATCCACCAGGTGCGCTGCTTGTGGTCGCGCTTGGGTACATTGCGGAAATTGAACTGCAGCACGCAGCGCGCCGGCAGCACCGTCTGCCCCAGCACCAGGTCGCGCAGCATCCGCATCAGGAAGCCGACATTGCGGTCCTTCTCGTCGATATGGGGCAGCCGCCAGGTGCTGCCCCATTCGGCCAGCATGTTGATCATCGGCCGCAGCGCGTTGCCGCACTCGGTCAGCCGGTAGGCATGGCCGCGCCGCCCGGGCTCACCCGTGCGCGTGATCAGGCCGGCGGCCTCCATCTCCTTGAGGCGCTGAGCCAGCAGGCTCCGCGGCATCAGGGGGACGCCGTTCTGAATGTCGCTGAAGCGCTCCCGGCCCTTCATGAGCTCGGTGAGGATCAGCGGGGTCCAGCGTCCGGCCACTACTTCGACGGCTTTCGCCACCGGACAGAAAATTCCATAGCCCGTTGTCATGGCGCGATCATCCTTGGTTGAATTACGTTTCCAAGTTCACTTTTCGAACTATCGCCCGAAGGGGTGTACAGGCATGGTCCCGGCTCGCCAATGACTCTAAAGGATGAGTGAGACATGACCGCACACGCCGCTGCCGCTCTCAAATCTGCGCAGATTTCCGCCAATAGTGACCTTGCGACCCGGGTCCAGGCCCTGGCCCAGTTTTTCGCCGTCCAGGCCGCTGCCAACGATGCGGCTGACCGGTTTCCAGCGGATAACTTCGCCCAGCTCAAGGCGAACCACATTTTCTCGGCCAGCATCCCGACCGAGCTCGGCGGTGGCGGCGCCAGCTATCGCGACATGGCGGTCATGCTGAACGAATTCGCCCACCATTGCAGTGGCACGGCGCTGGCGCTGGCCATGCACACCCATCCGATCGCCATGCTGGTGCGGCGCTGGCGCAACGACCCGGCCGCGGTGGAAGCCCCGCTGCGCAAGATCGCAGCCGAACAGCTGATGCTGCTCTCCACCGGCGGCAATGACTGGCTCGACGGTTCGGGCACAGCCAAGCAGGTCGAGGGCGGGTATCATTTCTCGGCGCGCAAGCGCTTCGTCAGCGGCGCCGAAGCCGGCAACCTGCTGATGACCATGGCGATCTGCGGCCAGGAAGTGCTGCATGCCGCCGTGCCGATGAGCAGCAAGGGCATCACCATCGAGAAGACCTGGAAGACGCTGGGCATGCGCGCCAGCGGCTCGCAGGATGTGGTGCTTGAGAATGTCTTCGTGCCGGAAGGCTCGATCTCGCTGCGCCGTCCCGCCGGCGTGTGGCACCCCTTCTTCCACCTGGTGACGCTGGTCGCCTTCCCGCTGATCTACAGCGTCTATCGCGGCGTGGCCGAGAAGCTGTGCGCCGAGGCCGCGAAGGCCGCCCTGCGTCGCCGCAGCGAGCCCGACACGCAGCTGCAGGTCGGCGCCATGCAGACCGCGCTGACAACAGCGGTTGCCGCCCATGAGCAGATGCTGGCCCTGGGCGAGTCCGCGACACCCAGCCCGGAAACCTCGGCGCAGATCATGACGCTGAAGCGCATCGTCGCCGACAACCTGCTGGCCACCGGCAACCTGGCGCTGGATGCCGCCGGCGGCAGCGCCTTCTATCGCGACAATGGCATGGAGCGGCTGTTCCGCGACCTGCAGGGGGCGCGCTACCACCCCTTCACGACCCTGCCGCAGCAGCGTCTGGCCGGACGGCTGGCACTGGGTCTCACGGCCGACGGTCAGGCGGCGTGATTCCCTCCGACGCCTGACTGACGGAAAAGCCGCGTAGCTGCCCTGATCAGCTACGCGGCTTTTTCAGTTTCTGGACCTGCTTGTAACGGAAGCAGTCCGTCGTGTGATCGTTGATCATGCCCACCGCCTGCATGAAGGCATAGACGATGGTGGGTCCGACAAAGGTGAAGCCGCGCTTGCGCAGGTCCTTCGAGATCGTCTGGCTGAGCGGCGTTTCCGCCGGCACCTGCTTCTTCAGCGCCCAGGTATTCTGCAGCGGCTTGCCATCGAGATAATTCCACAGATAGCCCGAGAAGCCGCCCTTCTCGTGTTCCATGATCTCCAGCCAGCCGCGCGCATTGGCCACCGTGCCGTGAATCTTGGCCTTGTTGCGGATGATGCCTTCGTTCTGCATCAGCGCATCCAGCTTCTTCGGCGTATAGCGCACGATCTTCTCGGGCACGAAGCCGTCAAAGGCTTTGCGGAAATTGTCGCGCTTGCGCAGGATGGTGATCCAGGAGAGACCGGCCTGGAAGCCGTCGAGGATCAGCTTCTCGAACAGCGCGCGGCTGTCCCATTCGGGCACGCCCCACTCGGTGTCGTGATACTCCATGTAGAGCGGATCGACGCCGCACCAGGTGCAGCGGCAGCGACCGTCATGACCGACATTGGAGGCGTCTTTGCTCATGGGGGAATCTTCTTATGATTTCGCTTCGGGAATCGGTCCGGCATAGTCGGGCCGCTTTGCGGTCAGTGCAACACCCGCAGCGTCCAACGTCTGCGTTACCGCATCCAGCCGCAGCAGCGCCAGGCCCGTCGCGCCGACACTGGAGCGCAGCTGCCCGACCTCCTGGCCGTTCGCGGTGATCGCCGTGCCGGCGGCCGGCAGGTCTGCCCCGGCCTGCACGCGATAGAGCTGCTTCTTCACCAGGCCGCGATACTTGGTGCGCGCGGTCAGCTCCTGACCGATGTAGCAGCCCTTCTTGAAATCGACGCCGTGCAGCGCCTCGAAATGATTTTCCAGCAGGATGCCCTTGTCGATCTCGATATCCTTCACGCCATCGGGCACGCCGAGCGACAGCCGGTGCGCCTCATAGGCGGCGAGATCGACCGGCGGGAAAGCCGGCTCGATATCCGGCGGCAACCACAGGCGCCAGCCCAGCGCGGCCAGACGCGGGTCGGCAAACAGGATGCCGCCGGCCACGGGCGCAGGTGTGTTGGTGGCGCTGAACAGCGCATAGCCGTGCCAGCCCTCGACGATGGCGATCTCCACCTTGGCACGCAGGCGATACAGCGTCAGGCGGCGCTGCAGGTCGGGCAGGCGTTCGGCCGCGACATCCAGCAGCAGGCCACGATCATCCGCGGTGACGAAGAAATCATGCAGGAACTTGCCCTGCGGGGTCAGCAGCGCGGCATAGACGGCGCGCGCTTGTCCATCAGGGCCGGGCACGACCCCGGTGACTTCGTTGGATACCAGGGCATTGAGGAAGCCGGCGGCCTCGTCTCCCCGCAGGCCCAGCAGGGCCCGGTCGGACAGCACAGCACAGGTCGGATTCGCCATAAAACCTCCGGAATCAGTCCCCCTGAGGTATGGGAGCGACGGCCGCTTGGCAAGCGGCCCTTGCTTGGCAAATGCCGCCCCGGCACCTATAACCGGCGGCCATGCGCATCCTCTTCATCACCGCCAACCGCCTGGGCGACGCCGTCCTGTCCACCGGCCTGCTCAACGAGCTTCACCAGCAGTTTCCCAAGGCGAAATTCACCGTGGTCGCCGGTCCGGCCGCGGCCGGCGTTTTCGAGGCCGTGCCCAATCTCGAGCGCCTGATCGTCATGCGCAAGCAGCCCTGGGGCCGGCACTGGTGGGAGCTGTGGAAGCAGCTCGCCTTCACCCGCTTCTGGCTGATCATCGACCTGCGCGGCTCGGCCATCGGGCAGCTCCTGCTGGCGCGCCGCCGCCGCACCTTCACCGGTTCGGGCTCGCGCCTGCACAAGGTGATCGTGCTGAGCAATTTCATGAAGTTCAAACTGCCGGTCGCGCCGCATGTCTGGACCAACGACGCCCAGAAGAAGGCCGCCGCACAGCTGTGGCCCGACGATGGCCGCCCGGTGCTGGCGCTGGGCCCGACGGCGAACTGGGGCGGCAAGATCTGGCCCGCCGACCGTTTCGCCGAACTGGCGCGCCGCCTCACCGCAAAGGATGGCATCCTGCCCGATGCCCGCATCGTCATCTTTGGCGGTCCGGGCGAAGAGGCGCTGGCCAGACCGGTGGTGGATGCGCTGCCGGCCGACACCATCGACCTGGTCGGCAAGATCGACCTGCCGGTGATCGCCGCCGCCATGCAACGCTGCAGCCTCTATATCGGCAACGACAGCGGCCTGATGCATCTGGCCGCCGCCGCCGGCGCGCTGACGCTCGGCCTGTTCGGCCCCAGCCGCGAGACCGTCTACGGTCCCTGGGGCGAGAAGAACAATGCCGTGCGCACCGATCTCAGCCTTGAGGAAATCGTCGGCCAGCCCGGTTATGATTTCACCAGCCAGGAAAGCCGCATGCTGACCCTCAGCGTCGACAAGGCGCAGAAGGCGGCGGAAGACATGTGGCGGCTGGCCCAGGATTGAGCAGGATGACCATGCCAAAACTCTCCGCTCTGGTGGTTGCCCATAACGAGGAAGCGCAGCTCGCCGACTGTCTCGAACGGCTGAAATTCGCCGACGAGATCGTGGTGGTGCTGGATCGCTGCACCGACCATTCGAAAGAGATCGCGCTGGGCTTCCACGCCAGGATCGTCGAGGGCGCCTGGCCGCTGGAAGGTCCGCGCCGCAACACCGGCATCGAGGCCTGCACTGGCGACTGGATTCTGGAAGTCGACAGCGACGAGCGCGTGCCGGCCGAGATGGCGCGCGAAATCCGCGACCTGATCCCACGCGCCGGCTTCGGCCATGTGCTGGTGCCGTTCGACAATTACGTCGGCAGCCGTCTGGTGCGCTATGGCTGGGGCGGCGCGTTCGGCGTGATGATGGCGCCGCGACTGTTCACCAAGGGCGCCAAGCGCTGGGGCGAGCAGCGCGTGCATCCGGCGCTGGAGCTGAAGGGCGAACGCCGCTTCCTGAAATCGCGCATGATCCATTATGTGGATCGCGACATCACCGACATGATCGCACGGCTCAATCGCTATACCAGCGCGAAAGCCGCCGACCTGCGGGCCCTGCGCGCCGAGGGCAAGGACATTGGCAGCTTCGGCCACAACGTGCGCCGCATCTTCAGCCGCTTCTACAAATGCTATGTCGGTCGCAAGGGCTATCGCGAAGGCCGCTACGGTTTCCTGATCGCGCTGATGGCCGGACTGTATCCGGTGCTCAGCTACCTGAAAGCCGATCTGGAGAAAGACTAGATCACGCCGGCCTGCTTCATCAGCCGGTCGCAGGCCGTCACGAAATGCTGCTGCGCATCCTTGTCGCGCAGAGTCGACAGACCGTGATCCTGCCCCGCCATCGCCTGCATCTCCGCCTTGCCATGCTGCGCCAACGCGGCCACCACGCGTTCGGCATGACCGATATCCGCAAGCTCGTCATTCACGCCATGCAACACCAGCAGGCCGTCGCGCAGTGAAACCTGGTCAGGGTGCAGGCGATGATCACCGGCAGTGTCCAGGAACCGCTGGTCGATCATGAAGGCTGCACCGGCTTCTCCCAGCTTGCCATTTGTCAGCCGCTGCAAGCGGCCATCGGCCAGTCGCGGCGCAAAATAGGTCTGATCCCAGTCGAAGGCCGGCGCCAGCGCCAGCATGCCCCGCAGCAGACCGGGCCGTTGCTGCTGTGCCGCCAGCATGGCCCAGGCGCCCAGGCTGGCGCCGATACCGATGCAGTCTTTCAGCGCCGCATGATCGGCGATCGAGAAAATATCATCCCGCATGCTGGCGATCGTCATGCCCCAGCGCTCGCCACCGGATTTGCCCTGGCCGCGAAAATCCAGCGCGATGCAATCCTGGCCGCGCGCCTGCGCATAACTGAACACCATCTGGCCCAGCGTTTTAGCCATCGGGCTTTGTTGGCCATAGCCGCCGACCAGCAGCAGGCCTGGCGCAGATCCGGCGCAGCGATATCCGGCGATGGCCGCACCATCGGCAGCCGCAACGGAAAAGCTCTGGATCGCCGACATCAGCCGGCGACCAGCCGCGCTTCCACCTGCTCGCAGATGTAATGGTAGTAGCAGGCATGAATCTGCTGGATATGCGGCGTGTGGCGCGAGGGCGCCGCAATCAGCACGTCGCAATGCGGCTTCAGCTTGCCGCCGGTCTCGCCGGTCAGGCCGATCACCGTCATGCCTTTTGCCTTTGCTGCCTCGGCCGCCTGGATCACATTGGCCGAATTGCCCGAGGTCGAAATCCCCAGCAGCACGCCGCGCTCGCGGCCATAGGCCTGCACCTGGCGCGCGAAGAGGCTGGCGTAATCGTAATCATTGCTCCAGGCCGTGGTGACGGCGGCATCGACGCCGAGCGCGATGCAGTTGAGCGCGCGGCGCTCTTTGAGAAAGCGGCCGACCAGCTCGCCGGCGATATGCATGGCATCCGAGGCCGAACCGCCATTGCCGCAGACCAGCAGCGGCAGGTCATGGCGCAGCGCTGCGGTGATCGCCTCGATTGCCTTTTCCACGGCGGTCGCCGTCTCAGGCGTCGCCGCCTTCTGGATCAGGGCGGCGGACTCTTCCAGATAGGCAATGACGGACATCTCAGGCAGGCTCTCGAACAGCGAATGACAAGGGGCTGCACTAGACTAGCATATCGCCGCCCCGGCTCCAGCCGCCGAAAGGCCCTGAAATCCCGCGACCAACCTAATGCAGGTGATAGCTGGCCGCCGCCGCCCGGATTTCGGCCGGACTGACCACCCGGGCCGACACCACGCGCACGCTATGCAGCTTGCCGTCCAATTGGCTTTCCCAGAAATCGAGAAACTTCTTCAGGCCGGGAAAGCGCGGCGCCAGATCATAATCCTGCCAGACATAGGTCTGCAGCAATTTGGGATGGTCGGGCATGTGATAGAGGATTTCCGCCGTGGTCAGACGGTGCGTGAGCAGCTTTTGCAGCCACGCGGCATGGTCGGGTCTTGTATCGGGGGACAGCACAGACATCGCGCCTCCTGCGTTCTGCGGGAGCCGACACCCGATGCCAGATCAACCGACTCGGGAGCCGGCACGCCAACAGTCAAAGCCTGCCGGCAGTCTGTGCTGTGTTGCAATAAGATTATGTAAATGCGACGCCGATTGGCACTCGGCGGATTCGACTGCCAGCAGACTTACAATGCCCAGTCTTAAAGCATACGGCCTTAAAGCATACGGCGGATCGCCGCGCCCAGGCGCTCGATCTCCTGCGACGTGGTGAAATAGCTGACCGAGGCGCGGTTGATCGCTTCCAGTCCACGCGCCTGCATGTCCAGCGGCGTATAGGCCGCACCGATGGCAGCGACATTGATGCGCTCGGCCGCCAGCAGTGTCTGCAATTCGGCCGGCGAACGGCTGGCGGTGGTGAAGGCGACGATGGATGAACGTTCACCTGCTCCCAGATCGCGCAGCGTCACGCCGGGGATGCCGGAGAGTTCGGCGCGCAGCTGCTCGGCCAGTCCGCGAATCTGCGTGCGGATGGCGGGAATGCCCAGCGCCAGCGCGTAACGGATCGCAGCCCCCAGACCGAGCTGCAGCCCGAAGGCATTCTCCGCCGTCTCGAAGCGGCGCGCATCGGTACGAATGTCAGGCGTCGCGCCGTTCCAGCCGGCCGACAGCACATCCAGATAGGCCGGCTGCAGATGCGCGATGAAATCGCGGCGCACGTAGAGCAGTGCCGTGCCGCGCGGACCGCGAATGTATTTGCGTCCCGCGCCCTTCAGCATGTCGCAGCCGATGGCCTGCACATCGATGGGAATCTGGCCGATGGCCTGGCCGGCATCGATGAAATAGGGAATACCAGCTGTTCGCGCGATTTTGCCGATGGCGGCAGCAGGGTTGATCAGCCCGCTATTGGCCGGCAGCCAGGTGAGCGCGATCAGCTTCACGCGGCCGTCGATCATTTTCGATAGGCCCTCGACCGATACCGCGCCATCCTCCTCGCAGGGAATGACCTCGACCGTCGCGCCGCTGCGTGCGGCAGCGGCATACAGCGTGCTGAGATTGCCGCCCCATTCCTGGCGGCCGACCAGGATGCGGTCGCCGGGCTTCATGGCGGGCAGCGCGGCAAACACCACGCCCCAAGCCTGCGAACCGCTGCCCATCAGCGCGATTTCTTCGGGCGTGCAATTGAACAGTTCGGCGGCGGCGACGCGCGTATCCTGCACCTCGGCCGTCACAGCGACGCCGACTTCGCTGGGGCCGTTCAGCGCCTCGCGCTGCAGGTGATCAGTGATCCGGCGCGTCATCAGCGCAGGCGGCAGCGAGCAGCTTGAATGATTGAAATGCGTGACGACGCCGCAGCCGGGCGTTTCCGCGCGGATGGTTTCGATATCAAGCATGGCCGGGCCTCATGAAGACTGCGATGCAGCCTCCATAACACCGGCGATCACGCGCTCACAATGAAACGATTGTCCCGATTGTATCGGTTTGGCGCAGCTTTGACGGCAATGTGAGCCAAAGGATGCGCCCGTTCAGTGAGTGGCAGTCAGTATGCGGGATGACGAAGGGTCTCATCATCGCCATCCCGCATTGCAGGCAAGCGGCCGGGTGGGTCACGGCTTACGCCGCGCGGCCACTCACCTGCCCCGACTGACCGGACAGCGGCTGCTGCAGCGGGGACTGCTGCATGTAGAAGCCGCGGAATGTGGTGATGGTCTCGCCCGCCGGTGCGGCGACGCCGTCGACATCGAGACCGTTGTCGCGCTGGAAGCGGCGCAGCGCATAGTCGTCGCGGTTGCTCCAGTCGCCGCCCCAGCCGCCATCGGGACCGGCATCCGGCAGGTAGCCTTCCCGGTGCAGCAGCGTCTGCAGCTTGAACACATCGGCGCGGCGGTTGAGCAGGCCCGGGCCGATGGCGGCCGACAGCTCGAACAGGCGGATATCGGCATACAGGCTGGCGTCAGCCTGGGCCGACCGGTCGCCGTAGAGAGGATCGCTGAATTCGGTCATGGGGGCAGCTCCCTGTTGAACAATATAAGAACATTAGAGCAGACCGATCTTGACTTCAAGAACATTTTCGCTAAATGTTCCTATAGTGATTTCAATAATATCAATGGTTTATACTATACATTCGTTTTGGTTGTGCCGTTGGGTAAACCAAAACTGGCAGTGGTTGAACGGAACGCGAATAAGATCGGATAAGCCGGAATAAGGACGAATAAGCCCCGGTTAAGGACGGATAAGGGAGCAATAAGGGTCCAATAAGGCAGAACAAGAGTCGCATAAGGGCAGATTAAGGCTGGCCGGGTCCGCGCCTTGACGGTTACCCCCCGCCGCCCTCTCCTTACGGGCAATCCGAACACATCGATTCAAGGACCAAGGGAGAGAGATCATGACCGCCTGCATCGTCGGCTGGAGCCACAGCAAATTCGGCAAACTGGACGGTCGCGACGCGGAAGACCTGGTCGTCGAAGTCGCCGTGCAGGCCATCAAGGACGCCGGCATCGAGCCCAGGGATGTCGACGCCATCTATCTCGGTCATTTCAACGGCGGCCTGATCGATCAGGATTTCACGGCCTCTCTCGTGCTGCAGGCCAGCCCCGACCTGCGCTTCAAGCCCGCCACCCGCGTGGAGAATGCCTGCTCCACCGGTTCGGCCGCGATCTATCAGGGCCTCAACACCATCGCCGCGAAGAAGGCGCGCTTCGTGCTCTGCGTCGGTGTTGAAAAGATGACCTCCGCCTCGACCGAGATGGTCGGCAACATCCTGGTCAAGGCGAGCTACAAGAAGACCGAGGTCTTCAACGAAGGCGGCTTCGCCGGCGTGTTCGATTCGATCCAGAAGCAGTATTTCCAGCGCTATGGCGACCAATCGGATGCCACCGCGATGATCGCCGCCAAGAATCACAAGAACGGCAGCAAGAATCCGCTGGCGCATATGCAGAAGGATTTCGGTTACGACTTCTGCAAGACGGTGTCGGACAAGAACCCGCTGGTGGTCGGCGGCATGCGCCGCACCGACTGCTCGATGGTGTCGGATGGCGCGGCAGCCCTGGTGCTGACCGATGTGCATACCGCGCTGGGCATGAAGAAGGCGATTGCCTTCCGCGCCGCGAAGCATGTGCAGGATTTCCTGCCGATGGCCAAGCGCGACGTCATCGCGTTTGACGGCCCGGCCAAGGCCTGGGCCGATGCGCTGGGCGAAGCCGGACTGTCCGTGTGGGACCTCTCCTTCGCCGAAAGCCATGACTGCTTCACCATTGCCGAACTGATCGAATACGAAGCCATGGGCCTTGTTGAAAAAGGCCAGGGCGCGAAAGCGATCATGGAAGGCTGGACGCAGGCTGACGGCAAGCTGCCGGTGAATCCGTCGGGCGGCCTGAAGTCGAAGGGCCATCCGATCGGCGCCACCGGCGTGTCGATGCATGTGATGGCCGCGATGCAGCTCTCCAACACGGCGGGCGACATTCAGATCAAGAACCCCAAACTGGGCGGCGTTTTCAACATGGGCGGCGTCGCCGTCGCCAACTACGTCTCGATCCTCGAGCCGTTGCGCTGACCTCTATTTAACTTGTCACCCCCGGGCTTGACCCGGGGGTCCCATTAAATGGGATACGCGGATCAAGTCCGCGCATGACACACAAGGAAAGAAAAGTAATGGCCGAGACATTCCGCGCTGTCGTCATCGAAGACGTCGACGGCAAGCCCAAGGCCGGCTTCAAGGAGCTGACCAAGAAAGAGCTGCCGGCCAACGACGTGCTGGTCGAGGTGGGCTATTCCACGCTGAACTACAAGGACGGCCTGGCGCTCACCGGCGGTCGCATCGCGCGCAAACTGCCGATGGTGGCCGGCATCGACCTGGCCGGCACCGTGGTCGTCTCGGGTAATCCGGATTTCAAGCCGGGCGAGAAGGTAATCGTCAACGGCTATGGCCTGTCGGAAACCCAGTGGGGCGGCTACAGCCGCTTTGCCTCCTTGCGCAGCGACTGGCTGGTGCGCCTGCCCGATGTCTTCACCATGCAGCAGGCCATGGCCATCGGCACGGCCGGCTACACCGCGATGCTCTGCGTGCAGGCGCTGGAAGATGCGGGACTGAACGCGGCCGATGGCGAAGTGCTGGTGACGGGTGCGGCCGGCGGCGTCGGTTCGATTGCGGTCAGTCTGCTGGCCAAACGCGGCTATACGGTGATCGCCGCCACCGGGCGGCCGGAGACGCATGACTATCTGACGTCGCTGGGCGCGAAGGGTTTTGTCACGCGCGAGGAACTGGCCGCGAAAGGCGCGCCGATGGCCAAGGAACGCTGGGCCGCGGCGGTGGATTCCGTCGGCGGCCAGACACTCGCCACCGTGCTTAGCACGGTGAAATACGGCGGCTATGTCGCGGCCTGCGGCCTTGCCGGCGGCAATGACCTGCCGGCCAGCGTCTTCCCCTTCATCCTGCGCAATGTCAGCCTGCTCGGTATCGACAGCGTCATGGCGCCGATGCACAAGCGCAAGCGCGCCTGGTGGCAGCTCGCCCAGGACCTGCCCCGGGACAAGCTGGCCTCGATCACCGAGGAGCACCCGCTCTCGGCCGTCTTCGACCTGGCGCCGAAAATCCTCGCCGGCCAGATTCGCGGCCGCGTGGTGCTGGATATCGCGAAGTAGGGGCCTTGCGCTCCTGCCCCGCTCGGCTATGATCTCCCCAACATTGTAACGCTGCCTTACAAATAAGGGCGGCGCTGTTTCCTGGGGAGGGAACATGATCCAGCAGGGCGACGCCAAGCCGCCATTCCTGCCGCTGGCCCTGGCCACGCCGCGCATCCGCCGCACGGATCGCAGCGACGGCAGTTTCATCCTCGAATCCGAAACCGCGCTCGACGCGCATCCCGATCACCTCGGCCTGGTGCTGCAGCAGCAGGCCGCCACGCAACCCGACGGCCTGTTCCTGGCCGAACGCGATGCCAGTGGAAATGGCTGGCGGCGGCTGACCTACGGTGCGGCCTGGCATGCGGCGCGCAGCATCGCGCAGAGCCTGCTGGATCGCGGGCTGGACCAGACCACGCCCATCGTCATCCTGTCAGGCAACAGCATCGACCATGCGCTGCTGATGCTGGGCGGCTTTGTCGCCGGCGTGCCGGTGACGCCGGTCAGCGTCGCCTATTCGCTGATGAGCGGCGATTTCGCCAAGGTGCATCACATCGTTGGTCTGGTGAAGCCGAAGCTGATTTTCGCAGAAGGGGCTGCACCTTTCGCCAAGGTGCTGGCCACGCTGCCCGCCGATATCGAGCAGATCACCGACCTCCGGTCTTTGCTGGATACCAAGACCACGCCAGCGGTAGACACCCGCTTCAACGCCATCCGGCCCGACTGGGTGGCGAAGTATCTGTTCACCTCTGGCTCCACCGGACTGCCCAAGGGCGTGATCAACACCCATCGCATGCTGAGCAGCAACCAGCAGGCCATCGCGCAGATATGGCCCTTCCTCAAAGAGCAGCGCACCATGCTGCTCGACTGGCTGCCGTGGAACCATACCTTTGGTGGCAACCACAATTTCAATATGGTGCTGCGTCAGGGCGGCACGCTGTATATCGACAACGGCAAGCCGGCGCCGGGCCTGGTCGACAAGACCGTGGCCAACCTGCGTGAGATCGCGCCGACGGTGTATTTCAACGTGCCCGCCGGCTACGCCATGCTGCTGCCGCATCTGGAAAAGGACGAGGCGCTGTGCCGCCAGTTCTTCAGCCGGCTGCAGCTGATCTTCTACGCCGGCGCGGCCCTGCCGTCCGATCTGTGGGCACGACTGGAAGCGCTCTCCATCCGCACGCTGGGCAAGCGCGTCTGCATGACCTCGAGCTGGGGCTCGACCGAAACCGCGCCGCTGGCGACGGCGGCACATTTCCCCATCGAGCGCGCCGGCGTGATCGGCGTGCCGGTGCCGGGCGTGCAGCTCAAATTCGTGCCGACCGGCGGCAAGCTGGAACTGCGCGTCAAAGGCCCAAACGTGACGCCCGGCTACATCAACGACGAGGCGCAGACGCAGAAGGCTTTTGATGCGGAAGGCTTCTACTGCATCGGCGACGCAGCCAGGCTGGCCGATCCCGCCGATCCCACCAAAGGCGTGGTCTTCGATGGCCGCATCGCCGAAGACTTCAAGCTGACCACCGGCACCTGGGTACATGTGGGCGGCGTGCGCGTCGCCGCCATCGCCGCCTGTTCGCCACTGCTGCAGGATGCGGTGGTTACCGGACAGGATCGCGGTTACATCGGGCTCCTCGCTTGGCCTTCCGCTGCGGCAAAGGACATGACGCCGGCGCAATTGCACAGCGAGATCGCCACCAAGCTGGCGGCGCATAATGCCACGCAGGGCGGTTCTTCGCTGAAAATCGCGCGTGTTGCTCTGCTTTCCGAACCGCCGTCGATCGATGCCAACGAAATTACCGACAAGGGCTATATCAACCAGCGCGCCACGCTGGAGCGTCGTCACGCCGATGTGATGCGCCTCTATGCCGATTCACCCGATGACAGCGTGATCGTCGTCACCGACCGCTGAGGTCTGCTGCCCTAGATTGCGCTCTCTGCCGAATCCGATTTTGTGATTCGGCCCGACAGTCAATTTGGGGAGACACGCCCGTGCCGCGCCGCCTGGTCGCCACGCTCGCGTTCGGCCTGACCCTTGCCGCCGGTGTGGCGCTGGGTTCGATCGGCCGACAGCATACTGCAGTACCACCTGAAGCCACGGCGGAGACCGATATTCCCACCATTCCGCCAACTGCCACTGTCCTGGTGCCCAACAACGCCGCCGACATGACGGCGGCCGAACGCAACCTGTTCCCCGCGCCGCAGAGTCTGCTGCAGATGGCCGATGCGCTCGACCTGGAACAGGAGCAGCGCCAGAAGCTGCGGCAGCTCCAGCATGACCTGGATAGCGAGGTGAGCGCACTGGGCCGCCGCATCCTGATCGAGGATCGCCGGCTCGACCGCGCCTTCACCGAAGGCAACATCGAGGCGACCCGCATCGATGCCGTGACCCAGAAGATCGGCAGCCTGCAGGGCCGCATGCGTGCCGCCCGCCTGCGCAGCCATCTGGCCGCCCGCGACCTGCTGACGCCGGACCAGCTGCTGCACTTCGCTGCGCTGCGCGGTTTCGAGCCAGCCAGTGAGCAGCAGAGCGCACGCAACGACGATCTTGATCGCTGACGCGCCACGATCACCGAAACGGTCTTTTTCCTGCCGCATTCAATCAGGTATGCTGACCCTCCTACTGGAGGGATGTGCATGCCCCGAACCTGCAGCCGCGCCGAACTGATCGCCGATGCCGTGGTGCATCTGCTGGGTCTGGCCTTTGCCGTCGGCGCGGTGACGACGCTGGTCGTCTTTCTCTGCATCTCGCCTGACCTGCCGCGCGGCATTAGTCTCGGGCTTTACGCCTTCGGCCTGCTGGCCACCATCATCTGCTCGGCGCTGTATCACCTGACCACGCATGCGCAACGCAAGGCGCTGTTCCGCCGTTTCGACCATGCCGCCATCTTCGTGATGATCGCCGGCACCTACACGCCCTTCAGCCTGATGCTGATCGGCGGCGGCTGGGGCTGGGCCCTGCTCGGCTTTGTCTGGACCATCGCCCTCATCGGCGTGGCGATGAAGCTGCTGTATCCGCTGCGCTTCGAGAAGCTGTCAGTCGTGGTCTACCTGGTGCTGGGCTGGACCGTGCTGGTGGCGCTGCAGCCACTGGTCAGCAACGCCTCGCTGGCCGGCCTGGTGCTGCTGATCACCGGCGGCGGGCTGTACAGCTTAGGCGTAGTCTTCCACCTGTGGGAGCGACTGCCGTTCCAGAATGCCATCTGGCACGTCTTCGTGCTGGCAGCAGCGGCCTGCCATTACGCCGCCATCCTGGTCGACGTGGCAATCGTCTAGACTTTACGCGCCGCGCGCCAGGAAACCCGGATTACGGAATTCCGGCTTGCCGTAACCCAGCGGCTGATCATCCCAGGTGCGCACCGAACCGCCGGCCGCTTCCAGCACGGCCTGCCCTGCCGCCGTGTCCCACTCCGAGATCGAAGCGTAGCGCGGATAGAGATCGGCCTCGCCCTCGGCGATGCGGCAGAATTTCAAAGAGCTGCCCACCGTCCAGGTATTCGGCGCCAGCTGCTTTTTCAGGAAATTGTCGACATCTGCTTCGCGATGATTGCGGCTGGTCAGTACCATGGGTGCGACGGGGGGCACCGGGCGCACACGGATGACGGCGCCGGTCATGTCGTCATGGCCGCGGAAGCGGCGCGTGCCCAGACCCGGCTGGCCAAGCCAGGTATCGCCCAGTGCCGGCGCGGACACGATGCCCAGCACCGGTTTGCGATGCGCGATCAGCGCGATGTTGACGGTGAACTCGCCATTGCGGCCGATAAACTCCCGCGTGCCGTCCAGCGGATCGACCAGCCAGAAATGATCGCCGTCGATCACCGGGACATGGCCCTTTGACACCTGCTCCTCGGCCACCACCGGTATGTCGGGCGTCAGGTCGTGCAGGCCTTTGAGGATGATCGCCTCGGCCATGTCGTCGGCATCGGTGACCGGGCTGCGGTCGTCCTTGGCACGCGTGGCGAAATCGGTGGCATAGACCGTCATGATGGCATCGCCGGCAGCGCGGGCGAGCGGCAGGAGGGCAACGGCCAGGCGGGTGAGATCGAGAGTCATGCCAGCTTCAGTCTTCCGCCTAGTCCTCGGGGGGCCGCACAGGCTTGAGAGCGACCTGCTCGGTATTGATCAGGCGCTTGCCCGCATGCAGGAAATTCACCGTGACGCGCGGCCCGACGGCGGACTGCACCTGCCCCGGTCCCCAATCCCGCTCCTGTGGATTCTCCACCCAGTCGCCCGGGGCAAAGGGTGCCGGCATGAGAGTACTCGCTGTTGCCTGCCTGATGCGGACATTCTAAACAGAGCAGGACTGTCCTGCCATATGCCGAGCCGGGAAATCGCATGGGAAATCCGCCTGCCCTCCAGTCCACCGACCTGATCGCGCTGATCTGTTCGCGGCTTTGCCACGATCTTGCCGGCAGCATCGGCGCGGTGAACAACGGCGTCGAACTGCTGGCCGAGGAAACCGACGCCACGATGCGCGAGGAAGCCATCGGTCTGATCGCGCAGTCGGCGAACGATGCGGCGCGCCGGCTGGCCTTCTTCCGGCTTGCCCTGGGTGCATCCGGCGGATTGCAGGACACCATGCATCTACAGGAACTGACCCGCGTGGCGCAGGCCTATTTCTCCGGTGGCAAGCTGACGCTGCATCTGCCGTCGCAGGATGCTGATCTGTCCAAACCGCTGGGCAAGGCGCTGCTGCTCGGTCTTGCCCAGGTCGGTGCGGCATTGCCGCGTGGCGGTTCGCTGGGCCTGGCGGCGGCCGGCGAGGGCTGGAGCATCCACGGCGAAGGTCCGATGCTGCGCTGGAACGAGCATATGGCAGCCGGGCTGGACAGGATGCAGGTCGAACTGACCGAACCGACGGCGGCTATCAGCCGCTACATGCTGCAGCAGGCAGAGAACGCCGGCTTCGCACTCGAGGCCGAGACAACAGAGACCTCTGTGACCCTGTACTTCACGCGCTAGTCGTCGAAGCGCGGCTCGTCATCCGTTTCGAGCGCAGATTCCCGCCCACCATAGACGCGCTTCACTTCCTTGCGGAACTTGCCCACCGCGTTCTCGTGCTTGTCGAGAAACCAGGTTTCATGATCGGCGAGATAGCTTTCGCGCAGTTCGGGCCGGCGCAGGTCGAGCGGCACGCGTTCCATGCGCGGGTCGATGCTGTCGAAGCCGTCAAACGGCTGCGCCAGCCGCTGTTCGACACCGGTCACGTAATCGGGATTGAGCTCGATCCCGATGCAGCGGCGGTCGAGCTGCTGGCAGACGCGCGGCACCGTGCCGCTGCCGGCAAACGGGTCCAGCACCAGGTCGCCGGGATTGGATGACGCCTTCACCATGCGCTCGATCAGGCCTTCAGGCTTTTGCGTGGGATGCGGCTGGCGATTGGGGTGCGAGTAATGCACATGGGAAAAGCCCCAGACATCGCCCGGATTGGCGCCACGCATGTTGTTGCGCTCGCGGTAATACTTCTGCGGTACCCGGACGGCATCGAGATTGAAGGTGAAGGCATCGGATGCCGTGAACATCAGGATGTCGTCATGACGCGGCGAGAAACCGCGCGTCTTGCCCAGGCCTTGCGTGTAATGCCAGCAGATCCAGCTGTTGAACCGCAGGGCCTGGTCGCGCTCCAGGATGTCGTAGATATAAGAAATGAAGCGCACGCCCATGAAGACATAGAGCGTGCCATGCGGCTTCATCACGCGGCGGCATTGCGTCAGCCACCGGCGTGAAAACGCCAGATAGTCATCGAAATCACGGTGATCGGAGTCGTTGCCATAATCTTTCTTCAGGTTATACGGCGGATCGGCGATCACCAGATCGGCGCAGGCATCAGGCAGACTGGCCAGCACCTCCAGCGCATCGCCGACACGAATATCGATTCCGGTCATTGCCTATCCCATGAAAAAGCCGGCCAGCGGCCGGCTTGTCCAATCCTGCAACATGCAAAAATCTAGCGCGCCCCGGCGGCCCGCTTGGCGCCGGCAGCCACCGGCTCGACCTGGTCGCGCAGCACATAGCCGCGGCCCCAGACCGTTTCGATGTAATTGTCGCCATCGGTGGCCGACGCGATCTTCTTGCGCAGCTTGCAGATGAAGACATCGATGATCTTCAGCTCGGGCTCGTCCATGCCACCGTAGAGATGATTGAGGAACATCTCCTTGGTCAGCGTGGTGCCCTTGCGCAGGCTCAGCAGCTCCAGCATGGCGTATTCCTTGCCAGTCAGATGCAGGCGGCCGCCCTCTACCTCGACCGACTTGGCGTCGAGGTTGACGGTCAGCTTGCCGGTCTGGATCACCGACTGGGAATGGCCCTTGGCACGGCGCACAATCGCGTTGATGCGCGCGATCAGCTCGTCCTTGTTGAAGGGCTTGGTGATGTAGTCGTCGGCGCCGAAGCCGAGACCCTTCACCTTCTTGTCCGGCTCGCCCATGCCCGAAAGAATCAGGATCGGCGTATTGACCTTGGCGGCGCGCAACTTCTTCAGCACGTCATAGCCGTGCATGTCGGGCAGATTCAAGTCGAGCACGATGATGTCGTAGTCATACAGCTTGCCGAGGTCCAAGCCCTCTTCGCCGTATTCTGTCCGGTAGACATTGAAGCCCTCGGCGCCGAGCATCAGTTCGATGCTCTTTGCCATATTGGCGTCGTCTTCGATAAGCAGTACTCGCATGGCTATATCCCCACGCGCGGTGGCGTCTGGCGGACCGAAAGTTATCAACAGACCCCCGGTCCTGGGTTTGGCGTTTTTCCGCCCGATTCGCTCTAATTTACCATCGTTAACAAATGAAGTTAACGCATTCTTTAACCCTGCCCTCTATATGGGCAGGTCGGACCCCCAAAACCATGGTAATTTCCGCCTGTCCGCAGCCGGTCACGACCGGATCACGGCGGGCTTTACCGGCAGTTAAGGCTTTGAGACTAGGGTATTTTTCTTAAAACCCCGAAATGAGGCGCCATGCACAGCCTGCTGATGGACCTGGAGCGGATCAAGGATGTGAGTTTCACCGGCCGGGTGACCTCCATCCAGGGCCTGCTGGTCGAAATAGCCGGCGTCGAGCGCCATCTGTCCATCGGATCCCGCGTCCATCTGATCACCCGCGACAACCGCCAGGTCGAGGCCGAGGTCGTCGGTTTCCGCCAGAACCGCGCGCTGCTGATGCCCTATGGCTCACTGGAAGGCATCGGCCTGGGCAGCCGCGCCATCGTCGGCGAGGACCAGCCGGTGGTCTATCCGGACCTGAGCTGGCGCGGCCGCGTCATCGATGGCATGGGCCGGCCGCTGGACGGCGGTCCGCCGCTGACCAACGGCACACAACCGTATCCCCTGCGCGCCAATCCGCCACCCGCCAATACGCGCAAGCGCGTCGGCAAGAAGATCGATCTCGGCGTGCGTTCGATCAACACCTTCATCTCCTGCTGCCGCGGCCAGCGCATGGGCATCTTCGCCGGCTCGGGCGTCGGCAAGTCCGTGCTGCTGTCGATGATGGCGCGCTACACCGAAGCCGATGTGAACGTGGTCGGCCTGATCGGCGAACGCGGTCGAGAAGTACAGGAATTCATCGAGGACGATCTGGGCAAGAGCGGGCTGGCCCGCACCGTGATCGTCGTCGCCACATCCGATGAACCGGCGCTGGTACGCCGCCAGGCCGCCTACATGACGCTGGCGGTGGCTGAATATTTCCGCGACCAGGGCAACCAGGTGCTCTGCCTGATGGATTCAGTCACCCGCTTCGCCATGGCGCAGCGCGAGATCGGCCTCTCCGGTGGCGAGCCGCCCACGGCGAAAGGCTATCCGCCGACCACCTTCGCCGAACTGCCACGCCTGCTGGAACGCGCCGGTCCCGGCACCCAGGACGGCAGCATCACCGGGCTGTTCACGGTGCTGGTTGACGGCGATGACCATAACGAACCGATTGCCGATGCCACGCGCGGTATTCTCGATGGCCATATCGTGATGGAACGCGGCATCGCCGAACGCGGCCGCTATCCGGCCATCAATATCCTGCGCTCGATCTCGCGCACCATGCCGGGCTGCAACACCGAGGACGAGAATGTACTGGTGACGCGGGCGCGCCAGCTCATGGCCACCTATGACGACATGGCCGAGCTGATCCGTCTGGGCGCCTATCGCGCCGGCAGTGATCCGAAAGTGGATGAGGCGATCCGCTACCAGCCGATGCTGGAAACCTTCCTCAAGCAGCAGAAGGCCGAGCGCGCCGACCTGCCGTCTGGCTACAGCCGGCTGGCAGAAATCTTCCTTGAAGGCGAAGGCCTGACCTCCCAGGCTGGTGAATAATGAAGGGCGTCGACGCCCTGATCCGGCTGTGGAAATGGCGGCTTGACGAGCGCCGCCGCATCGTCGTCGATCTGGAAATCATGCGCGCCAACTTCGAGCGCCAGATGGAAGCGATGGACGTGGAGCTGGAGGCCGAGCGCAAGGTCGCCACCCAGCATTACGAAGCCAGCTTCGGCTTCACCAACTATCGCAAGATGAACCGCGAGCGCCGCGCCAATCTGGAAGTCTCGCGCGAAGAACTGATCGACCGCATCGCAGCCGCACAGGAAGAGGTGAAAGCCGCCTTCCGCGAGCAGAAGAAATACGAACTCGTGCTCGAGAACTGGGAAAAGCGCGAACGCGCCAAGCAGGAAAAGCGCGAGCAGGCCGAGATGGACGAAGCCGGCCTGCAGGGCTTCCGCCGCCGCCAGGAGCAGGACGGCACACCGCCAGTCTGAAGGGCGGCCAACTAGCGCCGCAGCAACCTGAGCAGTCGCCCGTCGATGGCGGCCAGTCCCAGCGCGATCGCGCCGATGCCGATGAAATGCCGCGGCTCCAGCCGCTCGCCCAGCACCAGTACACCCAGCAGGATCGCGCTGACCGGCACCAGCAGCGTCACCAGATTGACGTTGCTGCCGGCCGCCGCCATCACGCGGAAGAACAGCACATAGGCAAACGCCGTCGACAGCACTGCCAGCCCCAGCAGCGCGGCGAGAACCGGCAGCGACGGCAGCGGCAACTGCCAGCTGCGTTCGACCAGCAGGGCCAGCGGCAGCAGGATCAGCGACGACATCACCAGTTGTCCGCCCGCAACCACGACAGGCTCGACACCCATGTGGCGGAAACGACGGCCATAGACCCCCGAGCAGGCATAGCTGAGCGTGGCCAGCAGGCAGGCGCATTGCGCCGGCACATTATGGCCGAGACCCGAGATCAGGTCGGGCCCCAGCATCGCCACCACACCAGCCAGCCCGAGCAGCACGCCGAGAATACGGTTAGCGGTCAGTTTCTCATCCTGGGTGAAGGCATGGGCGACCAGCGCGGTCGAGATCGGCGTGGTGGCATTGAGGATCGAAGCAAGGCCGCTGGGGATTTGACCCTGGGCCCAGACAAAAAGCGTGAACGGCACCGCGTTGTTGAGCAGACCCATCAGCAGGAAGGCGCGCCACACATCCCTGTCAGTCGGCAGGCGACGACCGATCAGATACAGCACCGGCAGCAGGACGCTGGCCGCAATGCCGACGCGCGCCGCCACGATGGTCAACGGCGGCAGCTCATGCACGGCGACACCGATAAAGAAGAACGAGCCGCCCCATAGCACAGACAGGGCCAGCAAGAGGCCCCAAGTCTGTGCGCTCATGCGTTGCGCTGTCATCCGCGCTGTCTAGCCCCATTCACAGGCGATGCCTATCCGCTTCTTGCGGTCGGTCGGCGCAATCACGCTGCCTTGGCGGCAGGCTGTGAAAGCGCCGTGGCGATGAACTGCGCCAGGTCCCGTGCCGCGGCGGCACGCTTGCCCTTGGCGGTGACATGACAGGCCAGCGCCACCTCGCCCAGATCGGGTAGTTTCAGCCGGCGGCGATCGATCAGCTTCAGCCCCGGTTCGATCACGCTTGCCATCATCGCGCTGACGCCAAGGCCTGCCGCCACGGCGGCGCGCACCCCGGCCAGGCTGGGACTGGTATAGGCGACGCGCCAGCGGATGCCTGCCGCATCCAGCGAATTGATGATGCGGTCGCGGAAAATGCAGCCCTGCGGCCAGAGGCAGAGCGGCAGCGGCTCGGCCGGATCGAGCGCCAAGCCAGGGCCGGCGAACCAGACCAGCGGATCGGCCTTCAGCCGCTCGCCGCTGCGGTCGGCCGGATCCTGCTTCACCACGGCGACATCGAGATCGCCGCGGTGGAATTGCTTCGTCAGCACGAGCGAGAGATCGCAATGCATGGCGATATGCAGACGCGGGTGCACGCGGCTGAATTCCGCCAGTGCGCGTGGCAGGGCGACCGGCGCAATATCTTCGGAAACGCCCAGCCGCATCTCGCCGCTATGGCTGATGCCGCCGATGGCGGCGCGTGCCTCGTCATGCAGGCTGAGCAGCCGGCGCGCATAGGTCAGCATGCGGTCGCCATCCTCGGTCAGGTGCAGGCTGCGGGTATCGCGCAGCAGAAGCGGTGCATTGGCCGCCTGCTCCAGACGCTGAATCTGCTGGCTGACGGTTGACTGCGTGCGGTTCAGCTTCTCGGCGGCGCGCGTGAAGCTGCCGCTTTCGGCAACGCCGACAAAGGCGCGCAGCAGGTCGATGTCCAGATCGTGGGTCATGGCCGAAAGCCACCACTTATTATGAAATACGATAAATCATATAATATCATTTAATTTCTAAATTAAAAGGTCAAGGTCTATCTAGGGGACATGAACGATGCATGCCTCCCCCTCACGCCCCCCTCTCGCCGCATATCCATTGAGAAATGGACCCAGCCGGCGCTGATCCTGCTGTTCTGCCTGCTGTGGAGTTCGGCCTTCACGGCCGGCAAGATCAGCATTCTCGATGCGCCGCCGCTGCTGCTGCTGGCGATCCGCTTCCTGGTCGCGGGCCTCGTGCTGACCGCCGTGATGCTGCTCTGGCGCGGCACGCAGGTGATCCGGCGCGCCGAAATCGGCCGCCTGGTCCTGCTCGGCATCCTCAATTACGCGCTCTATCTCGGTCTGGGCTATTGGGGCATGAAGACGATCTCGTCGGGCCTCGCCGCCGTGATCGTCAGCACCAATCCGATCCTGACTGCCCTGCTGGCCGCGCTACTGCTGGGCGAGCGCTTCACCTGGCGCAAGGGCCTCGGCCTGCTGCTCGGCCTGGCGGGCGTGACTGTGATCCTGCGCAGTCGCCTGACTGTGGGCCATGACGACCTGACCGGCATCCTGTTCAGCGTCGCCGCCGCCGTCGGCCTCGCCGCCGGCACCATTCTCTACAAGAAGCTGCCCACCAAGAGCGACACATTCGGCGGCCTGGGCGTGCAGCTGATCGCCGCCGGCAGCGGGCTGCTGCCCATAGCCCTGCTGCTCGAAGACGTCGCCGCCATCCATCCGAGCTGGTCACTGCTCGGCGCGCTGCTCTATCTCGCCGGCCCCATTTCGATCGGTGCCTATGCCCTGTGGTTCATGCTGCTGCGGCGTGGATCGGCCACCCAGGCCAGCAGCCTGCATTTCATCATGCCGCCGCTGGGCCTGCTGATAGGATGGATGGTGCTGTCTGAACCGCTCAATGCCATCGACTTCCTCGGGATCATCCCGGTGGCCATTGGCATCTGGCTGGTGACTCGCAGCCCGAAGGTGGTTTGAGCCTTAAATCTTGATCTCAGTGCTGTGGCCCTTGGCCTCAAGCTCGGGACTGGGCCAAGCCAGCGGCTTCTCGCGATCATGGAAGCGGATCGATCCTACCATGCCGGTCACTTCCAGCGCGCCGGTGAAAATCGCCGTGACATCCAGCTTGAAGGCCGGACCGAATTCGGTTTCCGAGCGCAGCACCAGATCGAGCTGCTTGGTGCTGACAAAGCCGTCGAACTGGATCGGGCCTGTGCTTTCCAGATCGAAGTCGATCAGGAAGCGGGTCTGCGCCTGCTTCTTTTCCTTGTCCTTGCGGCGGCGCATGAAAATCTGCACCGGTTCGACCTTGCCGTTCACCAGCATCGGCATCACCAGCGCCTGCCAGTCGCTGTCCGACTGGCGGCTGTTGAGCCGGCCGAGTTCGCGGAAATCGTCATCGAGCTTTTTCAGCAGCTCGCCCTTGCCCTGCTGCTCCAGCTTCTTCACGGCTTCAGAGCCCAGCCAGGCCTGCGCATTGCCGGCCGCGGCGGCAGCCATGAATTGCAGCGCCGTCGCCGCCAGCCGCACATTGGCCTGCGGCAGCAGTTCGGCCTGCAGGCGCTGCGCCAGCGCCGGATCGGCGGCGCGCACGGCATCCAGTGTCATCTGCAATGCCGGCCATTCGCCCTGCAGCCGTGTCAGCACGCCAGCGATCGGCGGTGGACCGAGCGTGGTCGGCGTCGACATCGGTGGCCGCGTGATCGAGGCCAGCTCCAGCGACAGCTGCGTGCCGGCCGGCAGCGGCTGCGACAGGCTGAGCGACAGCACGCCCTGCGGCGTGCTGACCAGCACCTGGCCATTGGCGGCCTGACCCGAGACCACGCCGGACAGCACCTGACCGGTGGAGACCGGCACGGGCTGCGCCTGTGCCGCGAGAGCGGCGGCGGCCGGACTGTTGGGTACTGGTGGCTGCGAAACAACCGGCGTCGGCACGGCGGTCTGCAGCAGCGGCGGAGTTGGTGACGGAGTCTGCGGCAGAGCCACTTGCGGTGTGCCCTGCATTGGCGGCGCTGCCTGCTGCAGCAACGTGACGGTGATTGGCGCAGAGACCGTCGGCGGCACAGATACGTTGCCGGTTGGCGATGGTGTGGCAGGTGTCGCCGTGGCCGGGGCGGCCGGCAATGGCGTGGCCAATACAGCCGGCGGCACCGGCGGCGCAGCGCCGGGCGGGATCGGCGCAGGCGGCACCGGTGATGGTGTCGGCGATGTGGGTGTTGGCGGCAACTGCACGGCAGGTGCGGTCGGCGGCAGCGTGGCGCTCTGCACCACAACCTGAATCTGGCTGCCGGTCGGCAGCGCCGCGTTGGCGGGATTGCCGCCGGCCTGCGCGGGCACGACCGTGGCGGTGAGAGTCTGTCCCGCCTGCGGCAGCACCGGCGCGGCGGTGTTCGCCGGCTGCGGCGGCGCGAGGGCCTGCGCCAGCTGCGTCGCTGTCGGCGGCTGCGCCTGCGCGGTCAGTGGCGGCTGCAAGGCAACGCCATTGGCGCTGGTGATGGTGGCCTGCTGGGGGTTTTCCGGATTGAGCTGGATTTTCAGTGCCGCTGTCAGCACCGCGATATTGGCCTGTTCCAGCTTGGCCGCGAGATTGGACGCCAGGGTGAGCACATTGCCCGCCGCCGTACGCACCAGCAGCGTCGCGTTGTCGCGCCCCACCACCTGTGCGGAAATCTCGCCACCCTTGGTCAGTTCGCTGGAGCTGGCCGCGATCTGTGAGGCGTCGCCCTGCAACACCGTGTTCGGCGATGGCTGCGGCTGCGTCGGTACACCGCCCTGCCCGCCGCTCTGCTGGCCGCCTGCCGGCGGCGGCACGGCCACCGGCGTCTGCGCCGCGGGCGCGGGCGTCGGCGCAACCGGGGTTGCCGGCGTGACCGGCGGTGGTGGCGTAACCGGGCCGAGATCGCTCACGCGAAGCCTCCGCCCGTCAGAGTACGACGATCAGAGTCTTGCGGATCAGGGCTGTGCAGGCTGGCCGACACGCAGCAGGCTGTTCATCAGCGCTTCGATATCCTCGGCCGCCTCGCACATCGGATGGCGGGTCAGCAGGGGAACCTGGTTGCGGATGGCGTCGCGCACCTTGTCGTCGCGACGCACCACGCCGGCCAAGGGCGGTGAATACTTCAGGAAATTTTCGGCCGCCTTGTTCAGTTTAGCATAGGTGCGCTCGCCCTCGCGGGTCGTCGCTGCGATGTTGATCACCACACGCACATCGGCGTTGCGATCGGCCATCCGCGCCAACTTGATATAGGCATAGGCATCGGTCAGCGCGGTCGGCTCGTCATTCGTCACGACTACAGTGATGCCGGCAGCCATCGAGAAGGTACGCACCACGGCATCGACGCCGGCGCCCAGATCGATGATCACGCGATCATAGCTCTTGGCCAGCAGCATGAGTTCGTCGCGCAGCGCCGTCATCGCCGCCTGGTCCAGCGTGGCGAGCGAGGCCGAACCTGACTTGCCGGCGATGATGTCGAAGCCCGCTTCCGACGGCATCACGGCATCGGCCAGGCTGAAGCGGCCGGCGATCACGCTGCCCAGGTCGCGGTCAGGCATCAAGCCGAGCTGGATATCGACATTGGCGAGGCCGATATCGCCATCGAAGAGCAGCACGCGCTGGCCCTGGCGGGCGAAGCTGTGTGCCAGCGTGACCGAGAGCCAGGTCTTGCCGACACCGCCCTTGCCCGAAGCGATGGCGATCACGTTGGACATGCGCTGCGCAGCCGATGGATGGCGGATCGGGCGAGCGGCGGCGGAGGGCGTCGTCGGCGTTTGCGTCATGGCGATCACGGTCATTCTGCGGCCTTCATGGCTGCGGGTTTGGGGGCGAAGTAGCGGCTGTCGATCTCGGCATCAGGCGAAACGGAAGACTGGGCATCCGGATCGGCCAGCAGGCGATGGGCCAGCATCAGGGCATCGAAGCGTTCGAAGCCCTTGCCGACAAAGGCGCTGGCGCTGGCATCAGCGAAGGCCAGACCGCCCAGATCGGCGGCGGTGACCAGTGCGCCGAGGCGACGGGCCGAATCGAGACGGGTGGCGACATAGCGGCGGGCGCCCAGCGCCACGGCCTGCGCGGCAAGTTCGCCCACTTCCATGGCGTCGGTGCCGGCGGCGAAGACGGCGACCGGCTCGGCGCCGCTGGCCTGGATCAGCTCTTTCAGGCTCCGGCGTTCGGCCGCGTCATGCAGGTTGATGCCCGCGGTATCGATCACCAGCTTGGCCGATGGCGGTACGGTATCAATGGCCAGTGCCAGATCGCGTGCGGTCGGCGCTTCCATGAAAGGCGTGGCCATGACGCGACAGAGCGCGGCCAGCTGTTCGCCGGCGGCGGCGCGGCTGCCGTCGCAGGACACCACATGCACGCCGCGACGGTCGATGACGCAGCGCGCGGCCAGCTTGGCCGCCACGATGGTCTTGCCGCTGCCCGGCGGGCCGATCAGGATCACCGGCCGGTTGTCGCTGCTCAGGCCCGGAAAGCGATAGGTCTCGTCCAGCGCCTCGGCCAGCGCGCCGACGGCGTCGTCGAGACCAACGCGCATCGCCGCCTGGGCCAGACGCTCGGCCACATGAGCCGGCACGCCATGCCACTGCAAGGCGCCGAGAATCAGTTCGCCCACCTGCTCGGGATTGTGATCGGCGAAATCATCGCCCGGCACGAACAGGCGACCGTTGCCCTGGCCGTAGCGCATCGCCTGCGCTTCCGGCGTCACGAAGTCGTCTTCGGTCTGCTGCTCGATGGCTGCCGTGATCTCCACGCCCTCGCCGTTGCGATGGCTGTAGGTCGACACGATGATCGCGTCTTCGCCCAAGGCCTGGCGCACGAGGTCCATTGCCTCGCTCATGGTCGCCGCCTGGAAGGTCTTGAGCCGCATCGTCTAGATCGTCCTCAGATTTGGGCCACTGTCCGAAGCTTGGCCTTCGGATGGATTTCCTGCTGTGACATCACCACGGTGGCCGGGCGGAAACGCTCGATGATCGACCGCACATAGGGGCGGATCGTCGGGCTGGTCAGCAGCACCGGCATATGGCCTTCTGACGCCATCCGTTCGAAGGTCTGGCGCACCTGGGCGATAAAATCCTGCAGACGCGAGGGCTGCATGCTGAGCTGACGCTCCTCGCCCTGGCCGACCAGCGCCTCGGCGAAATTCTGCTCCCATTGCGGCGACAGCGTCACCAGCGGGATATAGCCGTCCGGGCTGACATTGGCGTTCGAGATCTGGCGCGCCAGACGCGAGCGCACATGCTCGGTGATCTGGGTGATCGACTGGGTATAGCCCGAGGCCTCGGCGACCGCCTCCAGGATGGTGGCGAAATCGCGGATCGACACGCGCTCGGCCAGCAGATTCTGCAGCACGCGCTGCACGCCGTTGACGTTGATGCGGTTGGGGATCACTTCGCTGACCAGCTTTTCGTTGTTCTTCTTCAGCTCCTCGATCAGCTTCTGCGTCTCGGCGAAGCTGAGCAGGTCGGACATGTTGTCCTTCACCACTTCGGTCAGATGCGTGGTGATGACGGTGCCCGGATCGACCACGGTATAGCCGCGGAACATCGCCTCGTCGCGCATGTTGTCATCGACCCACATGGCCGGCAGGCCGAAGGTCGGCTCCACCGTCTCGATACCGGCCAGCGCGATGCGTTCGCCGCGCGGATCCATGACCAGCAGCATGTTCGGCCGCACTTCGCCGCGCGCCGCTTCCACTTCCTTGACCCGGATTACATAGGTGGTGCCGGGCAGCTGCATGTTATCCAGGATGCGCACGCTGGGCATGATGAAGCCCATGTCGATGGCGATCTGGCGGCGCAGAGCCTTGATCTGGTCGGTCAGGCGATAGCCGCGCGCATCGTTGATCAGCGGCAGGAGGCTGAAGCCAAGTTCCATGCGCAGGTCGTCGATGGCCAGCGCATTGGTGACCGGCTCATCCAGCGGGCTGACCGGTGGCAGCGGTTCGGGCGGCGGCACGAAGGCGGCGATCTTGGCATTCTTCTCGGCCTGCAGCGAAGCATAGGCCAGACCGCCGGTGACGGCGGCCAGCAGGATGAAGGGCAGGAAAGGCATGCCCGGGATCAATGCGAAGGCGCCCGCCAGCACGGCCGACATGGTCAGCGCCTTGACCGAGGAGAGCTGGCGCGACAATGCCTTGTCGGTGGAGCCGGTGACGCCGCCCTTGGACACCATGATACCGGCGGCGACCGAGATGATCAGCGCCGGAATCTGCGCCACCAGGCCGTCGCCGACAGTCAGGATCGAGTAGGTATTCAGCGCCTGGCTGAAGCTCAGGCCGTTCTGGATCACACCGATCAGGATGCCGCCGATCAGGTTGATGAAGGTGATCATGATGCCGGCAACGGCGTCGCCGCGCACGAATTTCGAGGCACCGTCCATCGAACCGAAGAAGCTTGACTCGTCTTCCAGCTCCTTGCGGCGGATGCGCGCCGTCGCCTCGTCGATCAGGCCGGCCGACAGATCGGCGTCGATCGCCATCTGCTTGCCCGGCATCGCGTCGAGGGTGAAGCGTGCCGACACTTCGGCGATACGGCCCGAACCCTTGGTGATGACGACGAAGTTCACGATGATCAGGATCGCGAAGACGATCACGCCGATCACCAGGTTGCCGCTCATGACGAACTGGCCGAAGGCCTCGATCACATGGCCGGCGGCATCGGTGCCTTCATGGCCCTTGCCGAGAATCAGGCGGGTGGAGGCCAGGTTCAGCGCCAGCCGCAGCATGGTGGTGATCAGCAGCACGGTCGGGAAGCTGGAGAATTCCAGTGGGCGCTGGATGAACAGGCAGGTCATCATCACCATGACCGAAATGGTGATCGAGATCGCCAGGGTGATATCGAGCAGCCAGGTCGGCATCGGCAGGATAAGCACCGACAGGATGGCCATGACGCCGACAGCCAGCATGATATCGCCATGCTGGCTGATGTTGCGCATCCAGCCGAATACGTCGCCGCCACCGCCTTGTGAGGCGGCCGGAGAATTCTCCGCCGGCAGGTTCTCGGCCATTACCCGTTACTCCTCAACCCCGTAATGCATCACAGCCTCAGGCCGTGACGCGCGAGCCTTCATTGGCAGCCGGAACGGCCATGCCCTCGTCGGTATACTGCTTCAGCTTGTTGCGCAGCGTGCGGATCGAAATGCCCAGGATGGTCGCCGCATGCGTGCGATTGCCCAGGCAATGCTTCAGCGTGTCGATGATCAGGTCGCGCTCCACATCGGCCACGGTGCGGCCGACCAGATTGGGCGCCGGGCCGGCCTCGCCGCCCGCGGCGCCATCGCCGACGGGGCGGCCGATCGCATCGGCCAGCGCCGTGCCATCGGGCAAGCGGATGTCTTCCAGTTCGATCTGCGTGCCCAGCGCCAGCAGCACGGCACGATGCATGGTGTTTTCCAGCTCGCGCACATTACCGCGCCAGGGCGCCTGCTTCAGGGCTTCCAGCGTGGTGGGCGCCATCGGCCGCTCCGGCACGCCATTGGCCTCGGCATATTTCTTCAGGAAATGGCCGGCCAGCAATTCAACATCGGCCGGACGCTGGCGCAGTGCCGGCAGCTTGATGTTCACGACATTGAGGCGGAATAGAAGGTCTTCGCGGAAATTTCCCTTGGCCACTTCATCGGCCAGGTTGCGGTTCGAGGTGGCGATGACGCGGATATCCACCTTGATCGGCTTGTTGCCGCCGATGCGGTCGATCTCGCGCTCCTGGATGGCGCGCAGCAGCTTGGCCTGCAGGCGCACGTCCATCTCACTGATTTCATCCAGCAGCAGCGTGCCGCCGTTGGCTTCCTCGAACTTGCCCAGACGCCGCGCCACCGCACCGGTGAAGGCACCCTTTTCATGGCCGAACAGTTCGGATTCGAGCAGCGATTCCGGAATGGCGGCGCAATTCAGCGACACGAACGGCTTGTCGCTGCGCGGCGAACGCGAATGGATGAAGCGCGCCATCACTTCCTTGCCGGTGCCGCTTTCGCCGGTGATCATCACCGAGGCGCCGCTGGGCGCGATCTGCTCGGCCAGCTTGACCACCTGGCCCATAGCCGGGTCGCGGAAAATCATCTGGTGGCTGTCTTCGGCCACCGCTTCCAGCACGGCGGCGATCAGGTCGGCTTCCGGCGGCAGCGGCAGGTATTCCTTGGCGCCGGCGCGGATCGCGGCGACGGCGGCGCGCGCATCGTTGCCGATGCCGCAAGCAACCACCGGCAGGCTGATGCGTTCATTCTTCAGGCTGTCGACCAGCAGCTTCACATCCAGGCTGACGTCGATCATGGCAAGATCAGCGCCCTTGCCGGAGCGCAGGGTGTTCAGGGCCTGTTCGATATCGTCCACCTGCATGACCTTGGCGCCGCGCTGCAACGCGATGCGCGTCGCTGCACCAATCTGTCCGTTCAGTGTGCCGATAATGATCAGTCGCATATCGTTTCGCCCCGACTTCCCGCTTTAATCCCGGCTTTCGCCAACACAGACAAACTCCGGCCGCATCAACCGCCGCGGCCGCCCTTGATGATTTCCGTCATGGTCACGCCCAAGCGGTCTTCCACGACCACGACTTCGCCGCGCGCCACCAGACGATTGTTCACGTAGATGTCGATTGCTTCGCCGACCTTGCGGTCGAGTTCGACCACCGCGCCACGACCGAGCTTCAGCAGCTGGCTGACCTGCATGTTGGCCTTGCCCAGCACGGCCGAGACATGCACCGGAATATCGAACACGGCCTGAAGATCCGCTGCAGTACGCGCTGCATTGGGATCTTCGTCATCCATCATGCCTGCGGTTTGCCCCAGGTCCTTCAGTTCAAGATCATCACTGTCAGCCATAAACCCTTACTCCTCGGTCGCAAGCTGCGCCTGCAGCCCGGCGATATACCGTTCCACCGCCTGGGCGACATCCTTGTCCAGCGCCGCCTGGCGTCGTTCGGCCGAGCCATCGGCCCAGTTGATGCGGCAGTCGGTGACCGCCATCGTCTCGTCGGGGACCAGCGCGATCTTGCCGCCGAAGCCCGACTGGGACACCAGCTGGTCGATCTTCTGGTCCAGATGCTGGATCACGCTTTCGGCGGCCCGCACCACCAGGCGCGGCTCATCGCGCATGTCGTCCATGCAGCGCAGCACCAGCGCCTCGATCTGGTCGAAGGGCTGACGCTCGATCAGACTGCCGGCCAGCTTGCGTGCAATCGCGACGGCCAGTTCGGTCGCCTCAGCGCGCGCCGCGACCTGGGCGCGTTCCTCGCCAGCCGCGATGGCGCCCAGTTGCTCGGCGATCGCCTGCAGCGCCCGCTCCAACCGCACCTGATGTTCGCCATAGGCGGCCTCGCGACCCGCGGCCTCGCCCTCGGCATAGGCCGTGCTGCGCGCCGTGTCGATTTCCTCGACCGAGAATTTCTGCGGCGGCGGCTTGGGCGCGTACGACCGCTCCACCTTCGGGCGGGTGCCGTCGAAGGGCATGTCGAACAGGAATTTCGCCTTGCTTGCCATAATGCGCTACGCCGCGTCCCTTTTAGTAAATGAGCTCGTCTTCGCCCTTGTTGTCGGCGAGCATGATTTCGCCCTTGGCCGCCAGTTCCTTGGCGGTCGTCACCATCAGCATCTGCGCCTCGTCCACGTCCTTCAGACGCACGGGGCCCATCGATTCCATTTCCTCGCGCAGCAGCTTGGAGGCGCGTTCGGACATGTTGGAGAAGAACAGGTCGCGCAGCGTTTCGGAGGCGCCCTTGAGCGCCAGGCCGAGCTTTTCCTTCGGCACGTTCTTCAGCAGGGTCTGTACGCCCGAGGGATCGAGCTTGATCAGATCCTCGAAGGTGAACATCAGCGCCTTGATGCGCTCGGCTGCGTCGCGGCTGCGCTCTTCCAGGGCCGCGAGGAAACGCGACTCGGTGTTGCGATCCAGGCTGTTGAAGATTTCGGCCATCATTTCGTGGGCGTCGCGGCGGTTGGTACGCGCCAGGTTCGACATGAATTCGGCGCGCAGCGTCTGCTCCACCTTGTCGAGCACTTCTTTCTGTACGGCTTCCATGCGCAGCATGCGCATGACGACTTCCATCGAGAATTCTTCCGGCAGCGCGGCCAGCACGCGGGCGGCATGCTCGGGACGGATCTTCGAGAGCACGACGGCGACGGTCTGCGGGTATTCGTTCTTCAGGTAGCTGGCCAGAACGTTTTCGTTCACGTTGGCGAGCTTGTCCCACATGGTGCGGCCGGCAGGACCGCGGATTTCCTCCATGATCTGATTGACGCGCTCGCTGGGCAGCGCCTTCATCAGCAGTCGCTCGGTGCTGTCGAACGTACCCGTCAGCGAACCGGTGGAGGAGAAGTTGTTGACGAATTCGAGGAACAGCTTTTCCACGACGTCGGAATTCACCGCGCCGAGGTTGGCCATGTTCTGCGAGATTTCCTTGATCTCTTCGTCGTCAAGCAACGGCCAGATCTTGGACGAATGCTCCTCGCCGAGCGCGAGCATCAGGACGGCAGCCTTGTCGGGGCCTTTGAGCTGTCGGAAATCTTTTTCTGCCATGAGGCGCTCCTAGATCGCAGCCGTCAGGTGGTCTGATAGAGCCAGTTGCGGATGATCGACACAGCCTCTTCGGGATGCTTGTCGACGATCTCGCCGATCTTCTTGAGCGACGAGGCCTTCACCTGGCCTTCGATACGCGCAATGTCGATCATCGATTCGATGCCGGGCGTCGGCGGCGCCATGCCGGCATCAGGCGCGGCCGGCAGCTCGGCGATCGGCGCGCCACCCACCACCATGGGCAGGCCCGGCATCGCCGGCGTCAGCATGCCAGGCGGAATATCGTCGCCTTCCTGCGAGGCTTCCAGCACGCGCTTGATCAGCGGACGCACCACCAGCAGCATGGCCAGCAGGCCGAGCAGCACGTAGCCGGCGATCTCGCCGATGCGGAACAGGTCGGCCTTGGTCATGCCCATGAAGACCGGCAGGCTGGCCGGATCGATCTCTTCCGGAATGTCGCCCGGCTCGGCGAAACGCATGGTCACCACTTCGATGGTGTCGCCGCGCTGCTGGTCGAAGCCAATCGCGTTGCGCACCAGCGCATTGAGCTGCTGCATCTCTTCGGGCGAACGGGCCTGGTAGGAGCGCTGGCCCTGGCCATCGACCTGGATGATGTTGTTGACCAGCACGGCGGCCGAGACACGGCGCAGTACGCCGGCCTCGCGCACCTGGGTGCGGATGGTCTTGGAAATTTCGTAGTTGACCAGTTCCTCGGTGCGATTACCCGAAGACGACTGCTGCGAGCCGCCCTGGCCCTGCGCTTCGGGCAGGTTGTTGGCGACCGAGACGTTCTGCTGGCCTTCCGAGCTCTGGTTGTTTTCGGTGATGGTCTGGGTCGAGCGCACCACCTGCTGGTCGGGATTGAACAGTTCCTGGTTGGTGGTGACGCGGTCGAAATCCATGTCGACCGAAATCTCGGCGCGCACATTGCCCACGCCGACCGAACGCTCGAGCAGTGCTTCGATATTCTTGCGCAGGCGCTCTTCGGTCTGGCGGCGCATATCGGCCATGCGGCCGGCGGTGGCCGTGGCCGGATCAGCCTCTTCCTGGGTGCCGGCGAGCAGGTTGCCACGATCATCGATCACAGCGATGCGGGTCGGCTTCAGGTCCGGCACGGCCGAAGCGACGAGATTCTGGATGGCTCGGACCTGCGGTTGGTCGAGACGACCGACCTTGGTCTTGATCACGATGGAGGCCGAGGGCTCGCGCTGGTCGCGGCTGAATACTTCGCGCTTGGGCAGCACAAGATGCACGCGGGCTGACTGCACCTGCTCGATCGAACGGATGGTGCGGGCGAGTTCGCCTTCCATCGCGCGCAGATGATTCAGGTTCTGCATGAAATTGGTGGCCGACAGCGCGTTGGCCTTGTCGAAGATCTCATAGCCGGCGCCGCCGCCGGACGGCAGGCCGCCTTCGGCCAGCTGCATGCGGGCGCGCAGCACGCGGTCTTCCGGCACCAGGACCTGGGTGCCGTTATTGGCAATCTGATAAGGGATTTTCTGGGCTTCCAGGCGATTGACGATCTCGCCCGAGGACTGCAGGTCCAGGTTGCCGTAGAGCAGCGCCATCTTGGGCTGCGTGATTTTCATACCCAGGAATACGAAAAAGCCGATCAGCACGGCCGCGGTCGCCGCCAGCATCGCCAAGCGAGCCGGACCGATATTCCGCATCATATTCATAATACCATTCACGGCATCACCCCATGCACCAGGCACGCGTTGCGGCAGGCCCTTCCTGCCTTGTGTGCAAGGTAGGAAAGCGGGATGAAGGAGAGGTTAACATCCCGGCAAAATTTGCCTACCGGGATGTTGCCCTGAATGGTGAGATTTATTTAGCGCTTTACGGGGAAATACGGACCGGGCGCAGGCTGCGCTCCGGCAGGGTGCCGGGCCTATATTCTTGTAAACGGGTGGTGCGCAGACCGGGCATGCCATGCTGGTCGATGGCGCGCTGCCAGGAGAGGAATTCTTCCACCGTCAGCGCGTAGCGCTGGCAGGCGGCATCCAGGCTCAGCAGGCCCCCGCGCACCGCGGCCACGACCTCGGCTTTTCGGCGGATTACCCAGCGTTTCGTGTTGGACGGCGGCAGGCTGTCCAGGGTGATGCGCTGACCTTCGGGTCCGATCACGCTGGCCTGGCCGGACACGGCGGACATCTGCGGCCGGCTGGGGAAGCTGTGGAGGTTCTGCATGGTGGTTATCCGCCTTTCTGACGCACGGGTGATGATGAAGGAACTCAGCTGCGCACCGCGGCGATTGCGGTCGCCGGCAGGCCGAGGGAGCCGATGAGGAAGATCGCCTGGAAGTTCTCGTAGGCCAGGCTCTCGATCTTGCCGCGACCCAGGATGTCGACCGTGACCGCCTGATTGTCGGAGTTCTTGGCTTCGACCTTGAGGCTGTAGACCTCGCCTTCCTTCGCCGTGGTGCCGTCGGTCTTGACGCCATTCCAGCTGAAATCGTGGCGGCCCTTCGTGGTGTCGCCGGTGGTCTCGTAGACCACCTTGTTCTCGGCATCGAGGACCTGGATCTTGGTGGCCGTCGAATTCGCCGCCATGCCATAGGTCCAGCGCGCATTGCTGCCCTGCATGACGCTGCTCTGGGTGAAGAACTCGACGTCCTTGCCGATGTAATTGACGTAGGAGCCGTTGTCCTGCGGGAAGATCGGCGCCTCCGGCGCTCCGCGCAGCTTCAGCACTTCAGAGGCGGCATACTTCTCGCCGTTCACGACCAGGAAGTCCTGGCCATCGACGCGTTCGATCGACGAGACGACGCCGCGGGTCTTGACCGTGGTTTCCATCTTGTTGCCGGTGGCGTCCTGCGCCACGACTTCCAGCTTGTAGTCGCCAAACGGCGCCTTGCCGCCGCCGGCCAGCGTGCCGTCCCAGGTGAAGGTATGCTCGCCCTTGGTCTTGTCGAGCTGGGCGGTGTGAATGACCTTGCCGCTCTTGTCGATGACGCGCAGTTCGCCCGCCGTCGCCGTCGACGGAAGATCGTAGAGCCAGCCCGCAGACTGGGTCGAACTGAGCGTCGACTTGTTCGACTCGATGTCGATGACCTTGCCGATATAGCTGACGAGGTTCGAGCTCTGCTGCGAACCGACCAGCGCGATCAGCTTTTCAAGGTTCTTGTTCTGGTTGATCGCCTGCTCCACCTGGCTGAACTGCACCAGCTGCGTGGTGAACTCCTTCGAGTCCATCGGAGAGGTCGGATCCTGGTTCTTCAGCTGCGTGGTCAGCAGCGTGAGGAAGGTATCAAAGTTCTTTGCCAGCGACACACCGGCGTTTTCCGACTGCGTCGGATTCGTGTTGGTGGTGCTCGGGGTGCTGGTGACTGCGGTAACCATGATGGTTCTCCTCGCGAAAACTTAAATCTTGATATCGAGACCGCCGCGGGCGGCGGCGGCGCGCTGCGCCTGGGCGGCAGCGGCCTGCACCGGATCGATGCGGGTGGTCTCGGCATATTCGTCGTGACCGCGACCACGGCGGCCGTAGCCGCCCTGACCATCGCGGCCTTCCTGGGCCTGGTTCTGGTCGCGCAGCGAGAAGCTGAGTGAATTCTGGTCGGTCTTCAGGCCGGCATCGCGCAGCGACTGCTCAAGGCTGGCCGAGTCCTTCTGCAGCATCTGCAGGGTTTCCGGCTTGTCGGCGGCGATCACGGCCATCAGACGGCCGTCCTGGCCGACTTCCAGCTTCACTTCCACCTGACCGAGATTGCCCGGATCAAGGCGGATCGAAATCTTGTCGAGGCCTTCCGAAGCGCCCTTCTTGATCTGCACGGCGACCTGTTCACCGGCAGTGACATAGGCATTGAGCCCGCGCGCCAGCGTCTGGTTGCTGGCATGCTGGCTGGCCGCAGCGGACTGCGCGGCCGGCGTCTCGACGATGGCCTGCTGCTGCATCACATGCGCCGGTGCATGCTGGGTCGCGGCGACATTCAACGGCTGCGCGGCCTGGGCACCGAGATGCGTCTGCAGGGCGGCGGCGAATTTCACATCCGGCGCGGCATTGAGCTGCTGCTGCTGGGTCTGGGCCTGCAGCTGCTGCTGGAGCAGCGCGGCATCGGCATGATCATCATCATTCTGCATAGCCATCAGTGCAGCCTGATCGACCAGCGGCTTCGGCGCGGCGGCAGCCACCGCCTGCACATCAACGGTCAGCGACTTGTCGTTCTTGCCATCGGCCTTCGGCATGGCGACGCCGGTCGCCTGAACGACCTGCACCTGAAGCTGCGGCTCGGTCGTCACGGTCTGAACATTCTGCTGCAGCTGGCTTTCAGCCTGCGCCTGCAGTGTCTGCCGGATCGCGGCGAAATCTTCCTTGGTCATGGTCTGCTGCTGCGACAGCAAGGCAGCCACGCTGGTCTCGGTCGCGTCCTTGGCCACGGCGGGAGTGACGGCCTTCAGCGCGGCGTCAGCAGCCTGCGGTGTCACCGGCACCTGCACCGGGGTTTCGACCGGCGTCTGCACCGGAGCCACAACGGCCTCGACCGGCGCAGTCTGCGCGGCGGCAGCGAGCACCTGCGCCGCTGCATCGGCAGCAACCGGGGCCGGCGCGGCAGGAATGGTGGCGGCGACAGCCGCGGCAACCGTCGGCACCACGATCGGCGCAGCAGTCTTGGCATCAGCGGCAACGGCTGTCTCGACCACCGGCGCGGCGGCCGGCACCTGGACCTGCAGCAGGTTCAGGATCAGTAGCGCATCCGGGGCATCGGCCACCACGGGCTTGGTGGCGTCGTCTTCCAGCGTGTCGTCTTCAGCGGTTTCGGTTTCGCCGGCAGTCGGCTTGGCGGCATCGGTCTTCGGCTTGTCGTCGGCCTTGGGCGCGGCATCCTTGTCGGCCGGCGCAGCATCGGCGTTATCCTTGGCCACCGGCTTGTCATCGGCCTTGGCGACCGGCTTCTCGGCGGGCTTGTCGACAGTCTTTTCCGGCGGCGCGGCATCGCGCGCTTCGGTCTCGGTCGGCTTGGCGGCCGGCGCGCGGGTTTCGGTACGGTCTTCGTTGCGGTCGGCCGGACGCTCGGCGGGGCGCTCAGCGCGCTCGGCCGGACGGGTTTCGGTACGCGGGGCGGGAGCCTGGTCCTGGGTCACCTGTTCGCTGCTGCGGGCCACGGCCTGGCTGCCGGTGCCGTAAAAGGCGTTCTGCAGGACGCGCGAGAAATCCTCCGCCCGGCGGCCGATATCGTCGGCGGCGGGAGCGGAAGTGGGGGTGACTGCACTGTTGACCGAGGTGACTTGCATGGGAATCCTCATTCGACACGCCTCTGGTAGCAAGCGCCGGGCCAACTCGGTTTTCATATTTAAGACATTGATATTACTTGATTAAATTTCAGAGGCCGGGCCAAAACCGGGGTCTGGAACTGCCGGCCGGCAATTTCTGCCGGTACGCCCAGGCCGCTCCTGCCGGTCGCCTTGGCCGGGTGGAGCGGCTAAGGTCCCGCCCCATGTCAGACCCGTTCCAGACTGCGTTGCAGCACCAGCAGGCCGGCCGCCTGACCCAGGCCGCCGAGATTTACCAGGCCATGCTGCGCGGCAATCCCCAGCAGCCCGAAGTGCTCTATCAGTTCGGCCTGCTGCACCATCAGGCCGGCCGCCCGGCCGAGGGCGTCAAATACGTCCAGCGCGCCCTGTCGCTGCAGCCCGGACAGACCGCCTATTTCAATACCGCCGCCATGCTGTTCATCGCCGCCGGCCAGCCGGCCGAAGCGCTGCGCATGGCCGAGCAGGCGCGCAGCCGCAACCCCGACAGCGCCGAGGCCGCCAACAATCTGGGGCTCGCGCTGGCACTGCTGGGCCGGCCCGCCGATGCCGATGCTGCCTATGCCGAAGCCCTGCGGCTGCGGCCCGCCTTCCCCGAGGCGCAGTTCAACCGCGCCAACCTGCAGCGCGAACGCGGCGACTACGCATCCGCCATTGCCGCCTATGGCGCCCTGCTGCAGGACGCGCCGCAGTTTGTCGCCGCGCGCGTCAACCTGGGGATCGCACATGAGCTGGCCGGCGACCTGCTGTCCGCCACCGAAGCTTATCGCGCGGCGGCCGAGCAGCAGCCGACGCTGGCCGTGGCACATCTCAATCTCGGTCTCGCCCTGCAGAAGCAGCATCGTTTCCGCGACGCCATCGCCGCGCTGAAACAGGCCGTGACGCTGGATGGCAATCTTGTCGTCAGCCACATGGCCATCGGCCAGTCGGCGCGCGAGACCGGCGATACCGCCACCGCCATGCAGGCCTTCCAGCGTGCGGCAAAGCTGGCACCGGACCACCCCGAGGTGAAAGCTGCGCTGTCGGGCTTGCTCAGCGGCCTCATCCCTGGCTGGCATTTCCCCATGCTGGCCGACACGGCGCGCAACGAGGCTTTCGATGCGGCGCTGAAGAAAGCCGTGACGCCTGGCATGACGGTACTGGATATCGGCACCGGCTCCGGCCTGCTTGCGCTGATGGCGGCGCGTGCCGGCGCGGACCGCGTGATCGCCGTAGAAGCGCATCCGCTGATCGCGGAGACCGCGCGCGAGATCGTGGCACAGAACAAGGCCGAGACGCGCATCACGGTCATCGCCAAACGCTCGACCGAGATCGACCCGCAGGCCGAAATGACGGCACAGGCCGACCTGATCGTGGCGGAAGTACTGGATGCCGGCCTGATCGGCGAAGGCATGCTGCCGACGGCGCGCGATGCCTTGAAGCGCCTTGCGAAACCGGGCGCGCAGATCATTCCCGCCCGCGCGCAGGTGCTGGCGCAGGTGGTCACCCTGCCAGTGCTACGCACCGTCAATCCGCTGCGCGGCATCAGCGGGTTTGACCTCTCGGCCTTCGACAAATTCCGCAACACCAGCGCGCATGGCAATGTGCGGCTCGATCACGAGCGCTATGAGCCGTTGAGCGACGTGCTGCCGGTGCAACTGGTGGATTTCGCCAATCCGCCCGACTGGACCCAGCCGCAGAGCATGCCATGGCAGGCATCCATAACCACGAGTGGCACGGCGCAGGCACTGGTCTTCTGGTTCGACCTCTGGCTCGACGACGAGATCATGCTGTCGACCGGCCCGGGCGGCGCCATGCGCCACTGGGGCCAGGCCACCTGCTGGCTGCCCGAGGATCGCGTGGTGAAAGCCGGCGACAGCCTCGCCTTCACCGTCACGCTGGCCGACACCTATATCGACTTCGTGCTGGCATAAGCCGCAAACGGCGCTAGACTCAGGGTCATGAGCATCCCGCCGAAAAAACCATCCGGCGCACCACCGCGCCCGCTGGCTCCCACAGCCGCACCGGTGTCGACCGATGCCGAGCCGGCCGAGAAGGAGCAGTTGCAGTCCAGCGAACTGGACGAGCTGACCCATGCCGAATACCGCCTGCTCTATGACGAGGCCGCACGCAACGTGCTGTTCGCCAAGCGGCAGCAATGGCGCGTGCTGGAATACTTCACGCTGCTGTCGCTGGCCCTGGTCGCCATCGGCATCGTCATGCCATTCGCAGCCGATGTGGCCACCTTCGTTTCCGGCTTCCTAATCCTTGTCGCCGTCGCCATCGTCGCCGTGCTGCTGATGCTGCAGGTCTGGCAGAATCGTGAACATGCCAAGCAGGCCTATCTGGCCAGCGACCTGTCGAATTTCGCCCGCACCGCCCGCCGCCTCAAGCCGAAGACCAGCAGCGATGTCCATCGCTACACCATCCTCGGTGCGATGATCTTCTATGTGATCGTGCTGGCGATGGTGATCGTGCGCCTGCTCGGCGACATCGGTCGCTAGACGCTTCAGTTGAACAGGTAGCTGTCCATCGCCAGCGAGCCATAGGCGAAGCTGGCATGCAGGCGTTCGGCTGCCCTGCCCGGCGTCGCAGCACCCAGCGCCACATAGAGCGGCAGCAGATGCTCGTCGGTCGGGTGGTTCATCGCCGCATGCGGCGCCTGCTGGCGGTAATCCACCAGTGCTGCATCGTCGCGCTGCGTCAGCTTGTCTGCCATCCAGTCGGCAAAAGACTGGGCCCAATCCACAACAGGCCCGCTGTCGCGGCGATCGAGCTCGCGCAGGTTATGCGTCAGCGAGCCCGTCGCCATGATCAGCACGCCGTCATCGCGCAAGGGCGCGATCGCGCGGCCGAGCGCCATGTGATGCGCCGGCGAAAGATCGGGCTGCATCGAGAGCTGCAGCACCGGGATATCGGCCTGCGGATAGATCAGCAGCAGCGGTGACCAGGCGCCATGATCGAGGCCACGGTCAGGATCCAGCCGCGCCGCAAGGCCGGCATCGTCGAGCAGCGTCTTCACGCGGCTAGCCAGTGCGGGCGCGCCAGGTGCAGGATACTGCTTGGCGAACAGCGCCGGCGGAAAGCCATAGAAATCGTGGATGGTGGCGGGCTGCGGCGTCGCCGCCACTTCGGGCGACGCGGTTTCCCAATGCGCCGAGATCGCGAGGATCGCTGTCGGCTTGCTCCAGCGCGTGCTGGCCTGCAACAGGAACTGATGCGCCGGACGCTCTGGCTCGAGCGTCAGCATCGGGGAACCATGACTGATGAACAGGGCCGGCAATGACATGGGCATCACCTATGCCAGCAGCGCCGGCCCCGCAAGACGTTACTTGCCAGTCACCACCGGGCGCCTGATCGAGCCATCCACGACTGAACCGGTCCAGTCGGCCGGACGGGCGCGGAACAGGCCAGCCACACGGGCGACGACGCCCTGCATAGTCCCGGGGCGGAACTGTGGGGCGCGATGACGCAGATAGGCGACTTCGTCGGGCGAGATGTGACGGACGGCCGGGAAGCCGTCACCGATCTGGAAACGCTTGTCGATGTCGGTCATCAGGTTCGTATGAGTCGTATAAGTCATGAGGGAGGCCCTCCTCTTTCCGGGTGGACTGGTCATGACCCTACGTCGCGTCACACTTTTCATTAATACGGAGATATGTCATTATTTAATGACTAAAATTCATAAATAGGCTAGTTATGGACCGCTATGGAGAGATGCAGGCCTTTATCCAGGTGGTCGACCAAGGTGGTTTCACCGAAGCCTCTCGGCATCTGGGCCTCTCACCCTCAGCCGTCAGCAAGCTGATCTCGCGGCTGGAGGACCGGCTGGGTGCGCGACTGCTGCAGCGGACCACGCGGCGCGTCAGCCTGACCGCCGAAGGCCGCGTCTATGCCGACCAGGTGCGCGAGATTCTCGCTGATATCGATGCAGTGGAAGCCAGCGTCGGCGGCGCCGAGGCCGAGCCGCGCGGCATGCTGCGCATCAACATGACACATGGCTTCGGCATGACGCAGATCGTGCCGCTGCTGCCCGGATTCCTCGCCCGCTATCCGAAGATCACCGTGCACATCACCTTCGCCGATCAGGTCGTCGACCTGGTGGCTGAGGGCGATGACGTCGGCATCCGCATCGGGACGCTGCATGACGATGCGCTAATCGCGCGAAAGCTTGGCGAGCATCGCCGCATCATCTGCGCTGCGCCTGCCTATATCGAAAAATTCGGCATGCCGCAGACGCCCGACGACCTGGCGCAGCATAACTGCCTGCTGTTCGACGGGCCCGAGAGCCTGAATGAATGGCCATTCTACGCAGTGGATGGCCGCATCGAGCGGCGCCAGATTCACGGCAATTTCCGCAGCAGCAATAGCGATGCGATCTTCCGCCTGCTGCTGGATGGCGTGGGGCTGTGCTATGCGGCCGATTTCAGCATCAAGCCGGCGATCGAGGATGGACGGCTGGTGCCGGTTCTACCGCACCACACGGCCGACATCCTGCGGCCGATCCATGTCGTGTATCCGGCGCGCAAGCATCTGGCCGCCAAGGTGCGCGCCTTTGCCGATTATCTGATCGAGCAGTTCACGCCGGAACCGCCCTGGCTAATGAAGCCGTAATTTAGACCAGAACCTGCTTCACACTAAGGCTTGGGCTGCCTTGATCAGCGCCGCGATCTCGGCCGGGCTCTTGTCAAAGGAGCAGACGAAGCGGCAGAGCGACCCATCCGCGCTCCAGGGATGGAACTTGGCGCCCTGCGCGCGCAGGCCATCGGCCAGCTTGGGCGGCAGCACGGCGAAGACCTCGTTGATCTGCACCGGCGTGGTGATCTGCACGCCGGGAATGCGTGCCAGGCCATCGGCCAGTTCGCGTGCCGCCGCATTGGCCTGACGGGCCAGCTTGAGCCACAGCCCGTCCTGCAGCATGGCCAGCAGCTGCACCGACAGGAAGCGTGCCTTGGAGAACAGGTGACCACCGCGCTTGCGACGATAGAGGAAGCTCTCGGCCAGCTCGGGCTTGAAAAATACCACGGCTTCCGCGGCAATAGCGCCGTTCTTAGTGGCACCGAAGCTGAGCACGTCGACGCCGGCGCGCCACGTGATGTCGGCGGCCGAACAGTTCAGGCCGGCGACGGCATTGGCGAAACGCGCGCCATCCATATGCAGGCGCATGTTGTTCTCACGGCACACACCGGCGATATCGGCGATTTCATCGGGCGTATACAGCGTGCCGGATTCGGTCGCCTGCGTGATGCTGACGGCCGAGGGCTGCGGGTTATGCTGCGAGCCGGCCCAGCCGAGCGACAATGCGTCCTTCAACGCATCGAGGCTGATCTTGCCATGCTCGCCCGGCAGATTGACCAGCTTGGCGCCGCCGGTGAAGAATTCCGGCGCGTTGCATTCGTCGGTGACGATATGCGCATCCTGATGACAGTAGATCGCGCCATGACCAGGACTGATGCAGGCGAGGCTCAGCACATTGGCGGCCGTGCCAGTCGCGACGGGAAACACCTTGCATTCGCGATCGAACAGTACCGAGAAGGCGCCATCGAGCTCCATGCTCCAGTCGTCGGCGCCGTAAGAGGATTGCGTGCCCTTGTTGGCGGCGAGCAGGGCTTCCATGATCTCGGGGGCGGCGCCGGCCACGTTATCGCTGCGAAAATCCATTTCAAGAATCCTGCTGTTCAATCTCGAGGGCAAGCGGTGCAAATCCGGTCGCGGTGGCGTTTGGACACCAGGCCTGCGGTGCATCCGCGCGTCCATCCTGCACCGCGCTGATCAGCCAGACCAGAGCCGTATCGTAAATCATCGCCGCATCCTGCGCCGAGGGCGACGGCCGGCCATTGGGATGGCTGTGCCAGTGACCAATTATGCGATTGGTTCCACCTTGTTCACGCAGCCGGCGCATCACGGCAACATGCGTGGCGGGATCGAGTTCGAATTCACGCTCGGGCGTCGCCGCCAGATTGGCGGCCGGCACGATCTCGGTGACCCGCAGATCGGCATCATCGCCCGTCCCCACCAGCAAGGCGCAGGCCTCGCGCGGGAAAACAGCCTCCGCCAGCACACCCAGCTCGGCCATTTGAACTGCGGTGAGCCGCAGGATCATTTCTCGACTTGGACCGTGATGCTGCCCAGCGGCTTCAGCGTCTCGCCGTCGAGTGCATAAAGCCGCTCGGTGCCATCCGCCAGCCGCACCCGCAGCACGATGCGGTTGCCGGTCGACAGCACATCGGCGACGCGGCTGTTCCTGGGCAGGCTGAACACCATGTCCTCGATCGCCACGCTGCGCGGAGCCGCCGCAGGGCTGCTGCCCGTGCCGCTGGCCGTGCGTTTCGGCCCGCCGGTCATGATCAAAACGATCAGCAAAGTGGCGAGACCGACGAAGATGACGCCCAGACCGATGACGACAGCCTTCAGCCACCGTATCTTGAAGGTCTGTCCCTGTGCTTCGCTCATTGTAAAGAAATCTCCAGTCGCATGTCCGACGCCCCCAACCCGATCATGGCCTTGCAAGACCTGCCGCCCGTTCCGCCGGAGACCGCCGGCGAACGGCTCGACCGCTATCTGGCGGCTGTGCTTGCTACCCTGCCAGGTGGCGAGGAAGCGTCGCTGTCGCGGTCGCGGCTCAAATCGCTGATCCTCGACGGTCATGTGCAGCTCAATGGCGCGACGATAACCGACCCCTCGCGCAAGATCAAACCAGGCGAGGTCTATACCGTGGGCCAGCCGGCCGCCGTGGCGGCGATTCCGGAAGCGCAGGACATTGCGCTGACTGTGATCTACGAGGATGACCAGCTGATCGTGGTCGACAAGCCGGCCGGGCTGGTGGTGCATCCGGCACCCGGCAGCCCCGACAGGACCCTGGTCAATGCATTGCTGCATCATTGCGGCGACAGCCTGTCAGGCATCGGCGGCGTGAAGCGGCCCGGCATCGTGCATCGCATCGACAAGGATACGTCCGGCCTGGTCGTGGCAGCCAAGACCGACCGCGCCCATCACGGGCTGGCCGCGCTGTTTGCCGAGCATGACATCGAACGCAGTTACGATGCGATGGTCTGGAGTCATCCCAATCCGCTGCAGGGCACCATCGAGGGCGCGATCGGCCGCGACCCGAAGGACCGCAAACGCATGGCCATCGTCGAGCGCGGCGGCAAGGATGCGATCACGCATTACGCCACACAGAAGATGATCTTTGATGGCAAGGGCCAGCCGGTCTGCGCGCTGGTGCGCTGCACGCTGGAGACCGGCCGCACGCACCAGATCCGTGTGCATATGACGTCAAAAGGCAATGCGCTGATCGGCGATCCCACTTACGGCCGCGCCCGCAACCTGCAGCGCTATCAGCTCAGCGATGCAGCGCGTGCGGCCTTGAGCGGCTTCAAGCGGCAGGCGCTGCATGCAGCGACGCTGGGCTTCCGCCATCCGGTCAGCGGCAAGGAGCTACGCTTTGAAAGCCCGCTGCCGGCGGATTTCGCCACCCTGCTGAAGCTACTCTCCACCCAGCGCAATACACCGCGCTAAAGCTTGAACGCTGCGCGCATCGCGGCCTTCATGGCATCCAGCGATTTCGCCTTGGTCTCAGCATCCGGACCGCCGCTGACGCCCATGGTGCGGCAGACGGCCTGCGCCTTCTGGTTCGCACCTTCAATAGCGCGTCCGCCAGGGCCGACGGTCATGATGCCGGAGGCCTGCTCGATCCAGCTTCTGTCGGCCTGTTCGACATAGACGCATTTGGCGTTGTTCTCGCCGTTGGCGATACTGTACGGTCGGCCGCCGCCATCCCAGCCATGCTGCGCCTTGGGGTAGACGATGGCTTCGATGTTGCCGCCACCCGCCTTGATCTTCTCTGAATAATCCAGACAGGGCTGGCTGCCGACATAGGTATCCGCACCGCCGATCAGCACCAGCATCAGCGCGTCGGTGGTTTTCACATTGAGATACTGCGTGCCGCAACTGGCATAGAAAGGCACATGCAGGGCAAAACGGGGCCCGCCGGGTGCGAAGCGTTCGGCCACGGCGACGAGCGCGCTCTGCAGTGCCACCGTGCCGCCCTTGGAAAACCCGGTGATCCCGATGCGCGCCGGATCGAGGCGCGGATGCGTGGCGGCTACCTTCAGGGCACCGAAGGCATCGGCCAGCACGTCATTGTTGGTGACGGTGCTCTGGTCAGCCACCGTGCTCTTCACGCCGCGCGGCGTGAAGGAGTCCGGGATGATCGCCGCCACGCCCATGGCGATGAACTCGCGCGCATAGGCATATTCACGCTCGTTGGTCACGCCGCCGCTGCCGTGGTGGATCACCATGGCCGGCAGGCCTTTGGCTCCGCCTTCGGGCAGGAACAGTTCGGCCTTCACGGTCACCGGTGTGCCGCTGCGCGACTGCCCCTGGAATTCCAGGATTTCCTTGATCTGCGCCTGCACCGGCCCGGCCAGAAAGGCAGCCAGCAAGACCAGACCGAATACCCCTGTTTTCATCCGCCCCATGACCACCCCTTGAGGTTGCACCCCGCCTGTGAGCACTATCACAAAAGCGTTTTAACCCCGCAACCCCGGGCTTTCACAGTCGCACTTCTGCCGTATTTGGCCGTTCATCTCATTGCAAATGAAAGACAGGGCACCCATTTCTGAACCAGCGCCGGACGCCGAAAGAGCGCGACCGGCCGGGGGAGTTTCACCGAAGATGTCGACCGTCAGCCTGCCCGCACTGTCCTCTATTGAAGGGGGCCTTGCCCGCTACCTCGCCGAAATCCGCCGCTTCCCCATGCTGGAAGCGCAGGAGGAATACATGCTTGCCAAGTCCTGGCGGGATCATGGCGACGTGCAGTCCGCGCATAAACTGGTGACCAGCCACCTGCGTCTGGTGGCCAAGATCGCCATGGGTTATCGCGGCTACGGCCTACCGGTCGGCGAACTGATCTCCGAAGGCAATGTCGGCATGATGCAGGCAGTGAAGCGCTTCGATCCCGATCGCGGCTTCCGCCTCTCGACCTATGCCATGTGGTGGATCCGCGCCTCGATCCAGGAATACATCCTGCGCTCGTGGTCGCTGGTGAAGATCGGCACGACCGCTGCCCAGAAGAAGCTGTTCTTCAACCTGCGCCGCCTGCGCGGCCAGATGAAGGCCATCGATGGCGGCCAGCTCACGCCCGACCAAGTGGAGAAGATCGCCACCCAGCTCGATGTGTCGAAGGACGAGGTCATCACCATGGACCGCCGTCTGGCCGGTCCGGACAGCTCGCTCAACGCGCCGCTGCGCAGCGACGAAGACGGCGGCAGCGAGTGGCAGGACTGGCTGGTCGACGAGACACCGAACCAGGAAGCCCGCCTGGTGGACGGTGACGAGTTCGACAGCCGCAAGGCGCTGCTGACCGCGGCAATGGCGCAGCTCAATGAACGCGAGCGCGACATCCTGGCCCAGCGTCGCCTGACCGAAGAACCGACCACGCTGGAAGACCTGTCGGCGCGCTATGGCATCAGCCGCGAACGCGTGCGCCAGATCGAGGTGCGTGCCTTCGAGAAGCTGCAGAAGGCCGTGCGCAATGCCGCCACCCAGAAGGGCATGAACGGCGTACCTGCCGAAGCCTGACGCCTGCTACAGCAAACTACCCTTGGCCTGCTGCCGCCAAGTGGCTGGCGGCGCGCCATAACCGCGTGAAAACGCGCGGCTGAAGGCTGCTTCCGTGCCGTATCCCGCCTCATTGGCGATGGCGCTGATCGCCCGGCTGGTGGTGCCCAGCGCCACACTCGCGAGGAACAGCCGCCAGTCGCGCACATAGCGCATGGGCGAAATACCCAGCATCGCCTCGAAGCGTTCGCTCAGCACGCTGCGCGACAGGCCTGCCGCCGTCGCCAGACCCTGCACCGACCAGTCGTGACCGGGATCGGTATGGATCATGGTGAGGCAGCGGCCAAGCGCCGGATCGGCCAGCGCCGCCAGCCAGCCCGCGGGCGCGGTCTGCGTGGCGATCATCTGGTGCCGCAGCAACTCGACGAAAATAACCTCCGTCACGCGCTCCAGCAGGAACTGTCCGCCGCTGCGCGGCGCATCCACTTCGTTCACGAGCTGGGTGATGGCGGCACTTACCCAGGCCGCGCTATTCGCACCCCGCGACCGCATATGCAGCAATGTCGGCATCGCATATTGCAGCGGGCGGAAATTCATGACATCGCAACGCAGGTAGCCACAGAGCAGGCGCAGCTTCACACCGGCGTCGCCGTAGCGGATAACAGGAACTTCGGACCATGGCCTGGGTGGCAGGAGACTGGACGGGTTGACCTGCCGGCCGCCACCACCGACACCCAGCTTGTGTCCGGTGCCGAATGGGAAGGCGACGACATCGCCGGCCACCAGGTTGACCCGGCGCCCTTCGATATCGATCCAGCACTCGCCTTCCACCACGATGTGGAACGGAATCGTGCTGACGCCACCCTCTCCCCGACTCATGAAAGACGGCTTGTCGTCCGTTTCCCAATCGCCTTCCGGCATGAAACAGAACTGCAGGGACCCCGACAGCCGGATGGCGCGCAGCACATCGGACAGCACATCGTGGTGTCCGGGATTGGCGGTTTTCGAACCATCCGGATTTTCGATCAATTTTTCCGGTAACACGGCCAAAGACGCGCTCCTTAACGGTTGTCCATATACGCAGCTTCAAAATCTAAACTGCAAGGGACACTACAATGTCAACCGCAACTGACAAGCTTGTTATTCTGGTGACCAAGGGCATCGACTCAGAACTGTCGTCGGTCGCGTTCACCATTGCCAATGGCGGCCTCACCGCCGGCCTGAAAGTCTCAATGTTCCTGACCAGCACGGCCATCGATCTGGTGCGCAAGGGCGGCCAACGCATGACCCAGGTGGCGCCGCTGCAATCGCTCAGTGCCCTGATCGAGGATTTCCAGAAGCGCGGCGGCGTGATCTGGGCCTGCCCGCCCTGCGTCGAATCGCGTGGCTACCAGCAGTCTGATCTGATCGATGGCGTGATTATTGTGGGCGCCAGCGCGATGCATGCACAGATCAAGGATGGCGCGGCGACACTGTCGTTCTAAGAGATGCTGAGCTTTTGAAGAAGACGGGGCCTAGTCGTAGGCCTCGTCTTCGTCGCTTTCGAACAGCGAGTCCATATCCAGCGACGGCATCGGCGCAGTGAGGCCCAGCGCATCGAAGGCGCGGGCGGCATCCACCGACTGCAGCCAGATGGCTTTTTCGCCGCCGCGATAGAAGTGGGACAGGTCCTGCTTCACCGAACCCATATCGGCCAGGCCGCGGGCCGACAGATCGGCCAACGCATCACGGGAGATGTCGCGGCCCGCCTGCTGCTGCCGCAGGGCGGCGGCCAGGGTCTGGGCCAGATTGCGCAGGATAGTGATGTCGCGGCTACGCCAGTCGTCATTGCCGGTATGGCGCTCGCAGCGGAAAATCGCGGTGGGACGGCCCTGTGTATCGACCAGCAGCAGGTCGAGACGTGCCTTCACGTCTTCGGCGGCGCCTTCCATGATCGGTGCGTCTTCCGTGACCAGCGAAGCAAGGCCCTGGGTGGCAGCGTCGATATAGGCGGAGGTGGCGGACTGCGGGATCACCGCACCCTGCTGGAAACGGCCGTCGCGGGCATCCAGCAGACGCTGGCAAACCATGTCGCCCTTGTCATCGAAGAACCAGATGCTCACGCGGCTGACTGCAGCCACATCCACGGCATCGAGGCAGATCGCCTCGCAGAGAGCGGTCATGCCGTCTGCGCCGAAATTGTAGAGTGCTGCTTCCTGCGTCCTGAGCATGGGGCCCCTCCTCCGGGGTACGAACTCGATGGACGCAGTCTCCTCCCGGCCGGCCCGAAGCGGCAGGTTACGGCTCAATAACGAGACATTAAGAGTCGATAACCTGCCGCACTACTGGTGCGGGTTTACCCCCGGTATTCGACGCAATCCCACAGCCCAGCAGATCGTGATCTGCCAGGAATACGGCCGGATTTTCCGCGCCGATCAGTCCTCGAAGGGATCCTTCATGAGGATGGTATCCTCGCGCTCGGGCGAGGTCGACAGCAGCGCCACCGGCGCGCCGATCAGTTCCTCGATGCGGCGGACGTATTTCACCGCCGTGGCCGGCAGGTCGACCCAGCTGCGTGCGCCGCGCGTGGTTTCGCTCCAGCCTTCCATGGTCTCATAGATCGGCTTGGCGGCCGCCTGGTCGCCCATGCCGGCCGGGAAGTAATCCAGAGTCTTGCCATTCACCTCATAGCCGACGCAGATCCTCAGTTCCTTCAGGCCGTCCAGCACGTCGAGCTTGGTGAGCGCGATACCGTGGATGCCGTTCAGCTTGACGGTCTGGCGCACCAGCACGGCGTCGAACCAGCCGCAGCGGCGCTTGCGCCCGGTGACCACGCCGAATTCATGGCCCTTCTCGCCCAGCCACTGCCCGGTCTCGTCGGTCAGTTCGGTCGGGAACGGCCCCTCGCCCACACGGGTCGTATAGGCCTTCACGATGCCAAGGATGTACCCCAGCGAACCGGGCCCAAGGCCCGATCCGGCCGAGGCCGAGCCCGCCATGGTGTTGGACGACGTCACGAACGGATACGTGCCGTGATCTACATCCAGCAGCGAGCCCTGTGCACCCTCGAACAGGATGCGCTTGCCGGCGCGACGGGACTCATCCAGATCGCGCCAGACCGGCGCAGCATAGGGGAGGATTTTCGGCGCGATCTCGGCCAGTAACTTAAGCAAAGCCTCACGATCCACCGGCTCAACGCCGAAGCCGCGGCGCAGTGCATTGTGATGCGACAGCAGGCCGTCGACCTTGCGGCCCAGCGTGGCCTGGTCGGCCAGATCGCAGATGCGGATGGCGCGGCGACCGGCCTTGTCTTCGTAGGCCGGGCCGATGCCGCGACGCGTGGTGCCGATCTTGACGCCGCCATCCGTGGCGTCCTCGCGTAGGCCATCCAGTTCGCGATGCAGCGGCAGGATCAGCGAGGCGTTGTCGGCGACCTTCAGGTTATGCTCGCCGATCTCCACGCCCTGCCCGCGCAGCTTGTCGATCTCGGCGAACAACGCCCAAGGATCAACCACCACGCCGTTGCCGATCACGGCCAGCTTGTTCTTGCGCACGATGCCTGACGGCAGCAGCGACAGCTTGTAGACGTTGTTGCCGATCACCAGCGTGTGGCCGGCATTGTGACCGCCCTGGAAACGCACCACCACATCGGCGCGCAAGGACAGCCAGTCGACGATCTTTCCCTTGCCCTCGTCGCCCCACTGAGCGCCGACCACGACCACATTGCTCATATCGAAATCCTTAAAGCTTAAAGCAGCTGGACGGTTTTGCCGTCCCACCAGTGACTGCAACCCGCGGCCTTGGCCGCCCTTTTCACATCGCCTTGGTCCTGCAGCGCCGCCCAGGTGGCATGGCCATCCTGGCGCAGCTTTGCTGCCGCGGTGCGCGGCGTACCGAAGGGAAGATAAACCAGCGGCGCGGCCGGTTGTGCCGGCAGGGCGCGCATGACGCTGTCGAGATAGAGCGTGAAGCCGGTGGCGGCCTCGCCGGCCGGCGTCACATAGCGACCGCCACGGCCAAGCTCGCCGCGCACGTTGCGCGCAAACAGCGTGAAGGCAATGCCGGTGTGATACTCGAATCCGCGGAATTCGCCGGGATCGAGCGTCAGCTGCAGATCGGGCGCGGCGGCCGAGACCTCGCGCACCAGCGCATCCAGGTCGGCCACGATCTTGGCTGCCACATCCGGCAGCTTCAGCTTGTTCAGGCCGTCCAGCGCCGTGCGGGCCGGACCGGTCAGCGCCAGCAGTTTCAGCAGCGTCGGCGCGGCGGCACCGCCGGATTCCTTCAGTTCGGCCGCATCCTTGCGGTCCAGTGCACGGCGCGCGGCGCGGGCCTGCTTCGGTTCCAGGCCATGCGCGGCCATGATCGCCGGCGCCAACAGCGGCTGCGTGATATCCAGCGACAGGCTGCCAACCCCGAGGGCAGCAACGGCTTCGGCCGCCAGCACAGCAACCTCCACATCGGCGGCCAGCGCATCCGAGCCGATCAGTTCGACGCCGGCCTGCGCGAACTGCCGTTCGGGCCGCAGCTGCGTGCCGCGCACACGCAGCACCTGGCCGGCATAGGCAAAACGCAGCGGACGGGCAGAATCCTTCAACCGCGAGGCAGCAATACGCGCCACCTGCAGTGTAATATCGGTACGCAGGCCCATCATGCGTTGCGATACCGGATCCATGACGCGGAACATCTGGCCCGCCAGATCCTGGCCTGAACCGGCAAGCAGCGTTTCCTCGAACTCGATCAGCGGCGGCTTGACCCGCGCATAACCCTGCGCCGCAAAAGCGGCAAGTAACGCCTCGCTGGCCTGTGCCTCGGCCTCGGCACGCGACGGCAGCACGTCACGCAGACCGGCCGGCAGCAAGCCGGCTGCAGCGCTCATGTCGCCATCATTCGCAGGGTTGCGTCCGCGCGGTGCCATGCCTGGTGATCCGCTTACTTGTTCTTGAAGGCGGGTTTGCGCTTTTCAGCGAAGGCACTCATGCCTTCCTTCTGGTCTTCCGTTCCGAAGGTGGAATGGAAGACGCGGCGCTCGAACTTGATGCCTTCGGCCAGCGTGGTCTCGTAGGCGCGGTTCACTGCTTCCTTGGCCATCATCACAGCCGGCAGCGACAGGGCGCAGATTTTCTCGGCCACCTTGATCGTCTCGTTCAGCAAATCGGCTGCGGGTACAATGCGGCTGACCAGACCCGAACGTTCAGCTTCGGCGGCATCCATCATGCGACCGGTCAGGCACATTTCCATCGCCTTGGACTTGCCGACAAAACGCGTCAGGCGCTGGGTGCCGCCCGAGCCCGGAATGGTGCCGATATTGATCTCGGGCTGGCCGAACTTGGCAGTATCGGCGGCAATGATGAAATCACACATCATCGCCAGTTCGCAGCCGCCGCCCAGTGCGTAGCCGGCCACCGCCGCGATGACCGGTTTGCGGCTGCGCGACACACGCTCCCAGTCGCGGGTGATGAAGTCTTCCTTGTAGACATCCATATAGGACTTCGGCTGCATTTCCTTGATGTCGGCGCCGGCGGCAAAGGCCTTTTCCGAGCCGGTCAACACGATGCAGCCGATCGTGTCATCCGCCTCAAGCGCATCCACCGCCCTGGTCAGTTCCTGCATCAGCGGCGTGCTGAGCGCATTCAGCGCCTGCGGCCGATTCAGCGTGATCAAACCGACCGGGCCGCGCGTTTCCACCAGGATGTTTTCATAGGCCATGACAGACGTTCCTTGGATTGGCTTTATTTAGGCAACAGCTCGAAGCGCACGGTGAGCGCGCCATCGCGGCCGGCAAAACTGATTTTCAGCTGTTCGGTGTCGCGGCGGAATTCTTCTGACCCGGCAGCCTGCCAACCCAGCTGCGGCAGCGTGGCGGCATAGAACTGCCGCACGGCAGCAGCAGTGACATTGCCCTTGGCTTCGGTGCTGCCGATGCGGCCGGTGGGCTTGTCGAACACCGTGGCAGCGTCGGCATTTTCAGCCAGACCCGGCATCAGAGGCACGTCTTCGGCGATGGACAGGAAGCCAGCAGCGGCATGGGCCGTGCTGATGAGGCTTGCACGAATCCCCGCCAGCGCCAGACCGCCAATGACAACACCGCCCATGGGGGGTGTGGCAAGGACGAAAAGTGCAGCTAGCGCCGGGACCGGGAAAGACCTCCAGCCAGGGCGGAACATGGCCGGGAATTTGGCAGATCGGGCCGTCGGTTGGAAGCCCCGGAGGCCCGGAATCACATGGTGAATCCGGTCTTTACCGGCTATTTCTGGCAGTGGCCGCAATAGAAGGTGGAGCGGCCGGACTGGACGATCCGGCGGACCGCGGCCTTGCAGGTGACGCAGGCCTGTCCCTCGCGGTCATAGACCCGGAATCGGGTCTGGAAATAGCCCAGCTCGCCGTCCGACTGGACGTAATCACGCAAAGACGATCCGCCGGCCTTCAGCGCCTCGGTCAGCACCGCCTTGATGGCGGGCACCAGCTTGGTCAGCTTGTCGGCCTTCACGCTGCCGGCCAGCTTTTCCGGATTGATGCCGGCACGGAACAGCGCCTCGCAGACATAGATGTTGCCCAGCCCCGCCACCACCGTCTGGTCCAGCAGCGCGGCCTTCATCGGTGCCTTCTTGCCCTTCAGGGCCTCAATCAGCACGGCGGCCGTGAAAGCGTCGTCCAGCGGTTCGGGGCCGATCCCGGCCAGCAGTTTATGCGCAGCCAGTGTCTTGCCCGGGATCAGGTCCATCATCCCGAAGCGGCGGGCGTCATTGAAGGTAACGGCCCAGCCCTCATCGGTGCCGAAAATCACATGGTCATGCGGCCCGATATCGTTGGGCCAGCCCTGCCGCATCACCATGCGGCCCGACATGCCGAGATGGATGATCCAGACCAGATCACCTTCCAGGCGGATCAGGATGTATTTGGCCCGACGCTCCAGCGACTCGACCCGGCGGCCCTGGATGGATTTGGCGAAATTCTTCGGCAGCGGGAACCGCAGATCCGGTCGCCGCGCCTCGATGCGCGTGATGCGCCGGCCCTCCAGTTTCAGGGCCAGTCCCCGGCGGGTGGTCTCGACTTCGGGCAGCTCAGGCATGGCTGTCTCTATACCGCGAGGGGGGCATTTCGGCTATGGTCTGCCCCGCATGACCCAGACAGGCCATACCCCCGGGAAGACACCGGGCGACGAGACCCATTTCGGCTTCCGCACCGTGCGAGAGAGCGAAAAGGCCGGGTTGGTGCGCGGCGTGTTCGACTCGGTGGCCGGCTCCTACGACATCATGAACGACCTGATGTCGGGCGGCATACACCGGCTGTGGAAAAACAGCATGATCGGCTGGCTCAACCCCCATGGCGCGATCCGCGTCCTGGACATGGCCGGCGGCACCGGCGACATCGCTTTTCGAATCCTCGACCGCGCCCCACAGGCCGAGGTGCTGGTGGCCGATATCAACACGTCCATGCTGGAGCAGGGCCGCAACCGCGCCATCGACACCCCCGGACGAGATGGGACGCGTCTGTCACGGCTGACCTGGACCTGCATGGACGCGGAACACCTGTCGCTGCCCGACCGTTCGGTGGATGCCTATACCATTGCTTTCGGCATCCGCAACGTGACCCATATCGACGCCGCCCTGCGCGAGGCCTATCGCGTGCTGAAGCCCGGTGGACGCTTCCTCTGCCTGGAATTCTCCACCGTGCGCAATCCAGCCATGGCAGCGCTGTATGACATCTACAGCTTCAACTTGCTGCCCAAGATCGGCGGACTCGTCGCCAAGGACGAAGACTCCTATCGCTACCTGGCCGAAAGCATCCGCAAATTCCCGAACCAGGAACGCTTCGCCGCCATGATCACGGAGGCCGGCTTTGGCCAGGTGTCCGTGCGCGACCTCACCGGCGGTATTGCCGCGCTCCATTCCGCCTATCGCATCTGAGCGTTCCGTGGCTGTGCTGACCGATCTGCGCCATCTGCTTCGCCTGTTCGCCACCGGACGCAGCTTCGCGCGTCATGACGCGCTGTTCCTGCTGCAGGATTCAGCCTTCACGCCGCGCAGCGGCCGCGTGGCGCTGCAACTGTTCCAGACCGTGTTCGGTCGTCGCCATCCCGCTCTGCGGCCGGGCGAGCGGCTGGCGGCTGCCCTGGGCGATCTGGGCCCCAGCTACATCAAGCTTGGCCAGGTGCTTTCCGTGCGTCCCGATGTGGTGGGCACGGCGATTGCCGAAGACCTGGGCCGCCTGCGCGATAAACTGCCGCCCTTCCCCTGGTCGCAGGCGAAAGTCATTCTGGAAACCGAACTCGGCGTACCGGTCGAGACGCTGTTCAACCATATCGAGCCTGAACCGGTGGCGGCCGCCAGTGTGGCGCAGGTCCATATGGCGGAAACCAGCGAAGGCCTGCCGGTGGCGGTGAAGATTCTGCGGCCGGGCGTGGAAGCGGCCTTTGCCCGCGATCTGGCGCTGTTTGGCTGGATCGCCGAGACGGCCGAGTTGCGCGCACCGGGCATGGCGCGCCTGCGGCCACGCGATGTCGTCGCATCCTTGCGCGACTGGGTGTCCATCGAACTCGACCTGCGGCTGGAAGCAGCAGCGGCATCCGAACTGCGCGACAATTTCCTCGACGATACCGACGTGATCGTGCCGGCCATCGACTGGCAGCGCACGGCACGACGCGTGCTGACCGTGCAGCGGATCAGCGGCACGCCGATCGAGGATCGCGCGGCCCTGATCGCGGCTGGCATCGACGTGAAGGCGGTGGCCGAGCGTGTCATCCGCGTCTTCCTCAAGCAGTCTTTGCGTGACGGCTATTTCCATGCCGACATGCATCACGGCAATCTTTTCGTGGCTGCCGACGGCCGGCTGGAGCTGGTTGATTTCGGCATCATGGGCCGGCTCGACCTCAAGACCCGCCGCTTCATGGCCGAGATGCTGGGCGCATTTTTAACCGGAAATTGGCGCCGCGCCGCCGAAGTGCATTTCGAAGCCGGCTATGTACCGGCCGACCGCAGCGTCGACGCCTTCGCCCAGGCCTGCCGCTCGATCGGTGAACCGATTCTCGACCGCCCGGTGACGGAAATCTCCATCGGCCGGCTGCTGGCCCAGCTGTTCCAGATCACCGAGACCTTCGGCATGCAGACGCAGACCCATCTGCTACTGCTGCAGAAGACCATGGTGACGGTGGAAGGCGTGGCGCGCAGCCTCGATCCGGAAATCAATTTCTGGGAAGTGGCGCGTCCGGTGATCGAAGACTGGGCGCGCGAGAATATGGGGCCAGAAGCCTATATGCGCGAGGCCGCCGGCACGTTAGTCGATTTCGCCAAACACCTGCCCAAGGTGGCACGCGACCTGGAAAGCCTAGCCGAGACGGCACAGACGGAGGGCCTGCATTTAAGCGCCGCCAGCATCCTGGCGCTGGCCGAGAGCCATGCCGAGGCACAAGCCCGTCGTCGCCGCCCGCTGCTCTGGGTGCTCTGGGCGATTGCCGCGCTGCTGGCGCTCGCGCTTTTCGTTTAAACCAAGAAAGAAAAGGGGCCGGTCACCCGGCCCCTTTCCGTTTGCACTGATCGATAAGGATCAGAAGTCGAAGCGGGCGCCGACGAGGCCGAAGGTGGCCTTGGCGTCGTTGTTCGCCTGAGCGGCAACGCCGTTCGGGGTCGCACCGGCACCATAGGCGTCGTCGAAGTCATACTGACCGCCGCCGCCGAACAGCAGGATGCCGCTGGCCAGCTGGTAGCTGGCGCCAATGCTGTACCAGGTGAACTTGTCGCGGCCGCCAACGGCGGTGCCACCAATGTTGCCCTGATCGGTCTTGCTGAGCGAGAAGTCAGCGCCGAGGCCGACTGAACCCGGACGCGTGCCGTTGGTGAGATACTTCACACCGAGGCTGTACACATCACGCTGATCGCCGCCGGCATTGGTGAGCGGATTCTTGGTACCGGTTTCTTCAGTCTTCCACGCACCACCGACCTGCACGGTCGAACCATCGCCGATATTGTAGGTGGCAGTGGCACCAACCATGTAACCTTCAAGACCATTCTGCTTGAAGATCTGGGCGCCGCCGGTGGCGGCCGCCGGAGCAGTGCTATTGGCTTCGATATTGTAGTGGTTGTAGCCAACCATCACACCGAGATCGACCGGACCGAACGACTCAAGGTAGTTCGCCGCACCTGAGTAGATCTTACTGAACTGACCCGCATCGGTGGTCAGACCGAAGCCAGTCGGACAAGCGTTAGTGCCCGCCGCAGCAAAGACACCAGAAGTGTTATTGAAGTCCTGGCAGCCATCGGGAACATAGGAGAAGCCGAGCTGCAGACCCTTGCCGGCCTTCGAGCCGAAATAGCGGTTCGAAGCGGTATACAGATTCAGACCTTCAGTGTCGTCACCAGCGGTACCGAATTTGCTGAGCGGGCCGGTGGTACGCGCACCTGAGGGAGCGTTGATCACGTTGGTGTTGCCGGCCGGATCAATGGTGCCAATATTCGGCAGAGCCGACGGAGCGCCGTAAACCATCTTCGAGGTCACACGGTCGGTCGAGCCGATTTCGGCACGGCCGATATCGGCACGCTCGAAGAACATATACGATTCGTCGATCTGATCGCTGTCGGTGTTACCCTCCAGCTCGATGCGGCCGCCGGCGATCAGGCCGTTGTCGAGCACGCTGCGGATATTGAACCAGATTTCGGTGTCGCCGGCACCAATGGTGTTGGAGCTGCGATCGAGATGGGCCGGGGTATTGTCGCGATCCTGGAACTTGTAGGTGCGCATCATGTAGCCGCCGACGCTGACGCTGATCGGCTCGGCCTTAACCTGGGCGGACGCGACATCGGCCAGGAACAGGCCAGCAGCGGCAACCAGGGCAGTCTGAAGCAGTAAGGTCTTTTTCATTCGTTGGTCCTTCTAGGTGAGGATGTGTCAGCATCGCCGGGGCGACCCACGAATGGCGCTAAGCGCGCAGGGAAACCTGATTTCTCACACACCTATTGTCAATCGAACCAGCCCGTCCACGGCCGAAGCCGACACTGTTTGCGGCGGAGTGTGATCCGAAAGCCGACACATCTTGTGTCAACGGTCACAATCGCATCAACGGCAACAAAATCGACGACTCGCTGTCTCAAATGGATTGCCGACCAGAATTTAGACCCGAAAAAAAAGAAAAGGGGGCAGGTTTCCTGCCCCCTTCCCCAGTTAAACCGAGTGTATCGGCTTAGAAGTCGAGGCGAGCGCCGACCACACCGAAGGTCGACTTGGCTTCGTTGGCGGCAGTGTTGTTGCCGTCCTTATAGTCGTAGGCGCCGATACCGCTGTACAGCAGAATGCCGGCGGCCAGCTGGTAGGTCAGACCACCCTGGAGCAGGGTGTACTTGTCATCACCCAGGCCAGTCTCTTCGCCCTTGGCGCGCAGGAATTCCGCGCCCAGACCGACCGAGCCCGGAGCCACGCCGTTGGTGAGGTAACGCAGACCAGCGTTCCAAACCTTACGATCAACCGTGGTGAAGACTTCTTCGTCCTTGTAACCACCACCGAAGGTAACGGTCGAACCATCACCAACGTTGAAGGTCAGCTGAGTACCAGCCTGCCAACCGTTGAGGCGATCACGCACACCAGCGCTCGCAGCTTCCATCTGAGTGCTGATGTAACCAGTGTACAGAGCCACGGTGAAATCACCGAACGACTCAATATAGTTCGCAGCAAACTGATGGTTGTTGTGAGTCTGACCGCCGTCATTGGTGAAGCCGAAGCCGGCCGGGCAAGCAGTCACAGTGGCGCTAGCAGCGAAGACGCCAGAGCCGTTGGCATAGTCCTGGCAGCCATCCGGAGTGTACGAATAACCAAGCTGCAGACCCTTACCAGCCTTCGAGCCGAAGTAACGGTTCGAAGCGGTATACAGGTTCAGACCTTCAGTGTCATGGGCAGCGTTAGCAAACCACATGGTCGTCCCGCCAGCGCGATTGCTCGCCGGGGTGACAATGGCAGCGTTTTCCGAAGCCGACGAACCAGTCGCATAACCCGGGATCGCGCCCGGAGCGAAATAGAGCATCTTCGACGTGACGCGGTCAGTGGAACCGATCTCCATACGACCGATCGAGTCGTTTTCGAACCACATGTAGCTTTCGTCGATCTGGTCGGCGTCAGTAGCGCCTTCCAGTTCAACGCGGCCGCCAACCTTCAGGCCGTTGTCCAACACCGCACGGATGTTGAACCAGATTTCCGCGTCCGGCGCGCCAAAGGTGGCGGGAGCACGGTCGGTCATCGCACTACCAGCGGACTTGCTGCGGTCCTGAACCTTCAGGCCGCGGTTCATGTAGCCGCCGACGGTGACGCTGATCGGTTCAGCCTTGACTTGCGCGGAAGCGATGTCGGCCACGAACAGGCCAGCAGCGGCAACAAGCGCGGTTTGCAGAAGCAGAGTCTTCTTCATTTTCCTCTTTCCTCTCCCACCGGGATTAGGGTTTCAATGCTAGTCACTAGCAGCGAACAAACAGCCGAGTCCGGCTATGTGATCGTTGAGGATCAAGCCATCCCCCCCCTGCAAGTGTCAATAAAAGCAGCGTTTTCCCCGCGCTTTTTGCAGCGGGTGTTGCAATTGAGCCACAATATTGACGCAATTCACAGAATTATCGTTTTATATCAAATAGTTGATGCTATTTTTGGCACCTGAACCCACCCGAATACGTGCCTTATTTGCGGCGCTGGAATCGATAGGCCCGACCCGGTTCTGGCTGCCCATCTTCAATGCGCAGCGTCTCATCGGCAAAGGCCGTAACTTCGAAATCGGCGGCCTGGGCACAGGCCCGGATATATGCGTCGGTCTGCCGGAACCGACCGCTGGGCATCAGCTGGACCGGTGGATCACCCGGCGCGCCCAGCTCGATGGTGCACAGAATCTCGCCATTTTCGCTAAGATTATGTTTTGAAAGAGAGAAAATTTCGTCCAACTTGCCGATGTAAATGAACACATCCGTCGACAGCAGGACGTCGTAACGCGCTGGAGGGCGCCGCAGGAAGGCGTGAATCTCGGCCTTGTAAAGGTGATCATAGCCCCGACGACTCGCCTGGCGGAGCATCCGCGGGGCCAGATCCAGGCCATCGAGCTGTGCCGCATAGGGCCGGAATAAGGGAGCATTCAGACCGGTCCCGCAGCCCAGGTCGAGAATGGCCCGGGTAGCCTCCCTGGCCCAGGCCGTCCTGACCAGCTCGGCGATCATTTCCGGGCCGCGATACTGCAGGGCTGCCAGATGGGCATCGAAATTGTCCGCATGGCCATCAAAGACCCAGAGGACATAATCATCCGGTGCCCGGTCCGGCGGCGCGCCGCCCTCCAGCATGGCGATCAGGTGCCGGACCGCGCCGGAGTTCGGCATCAGCGTACCGGCTCGCCGGAAGGCAGCGAGCGCTGAAGCACTATCCTTGCGTTCCAGATGACACTGCCCGAGGCCGAGCCAGGCGGGCGGAACATCGCGGTCATCCAGGATTTGCCGGTAAAGTGCGACGGCGGCATCGATATTGCCGGCGGCCTGGGCATCCCAGGCACGGCGCAGAAGATCATCGATGGCAGCATCATCAAGCGGCATCAGTGCCGGCTTTAAGGCTTTTCCCGGAAGCTGGCAATCCTCCGCTCCCACCAGGCCAGATGATTGGCGGGCCACCTGAAACTGTGCTATTCCACGCATCCTTAACGCGTTTCAGGAGGACGGCTGCGATGGCTTTTCCGCGCCCGCAGATTTTGCGCTCGATTTCCGGCGGATTCGCACCGCATCGGCTTGCCCGACTCGGATCGCGCCTTGCGGTCATGCTGGTTGCCGGCAGCCTGGTGGTGCTGGCCGGCTGCAGTTCGCCTGGCGACGGCCAGACCCAGACCTATTACCCTGAAAAAGATAACAGCGGTAATTATAACCCGGCCCCCCAGACCGGTGAACGCTCTACCATTTTCGGTGCTGGCGGCCTTAACATCCTGGGCGGCGGCAACAAGAAGACTGAAGAAGGCGGCAGCGGCGGCATTGGCGTGAACAGCTTCCTCTGGCGCGCTTCGCTGGATGCCATTTCCTTCATGCCGCTCGCCTCCGCCGATCCCTTCGGCGGCGTCATCATCACCGACTGGTATGTGCCGCCGCAGACCCCGAACGAGCGCTTCAAGGTCACCGTCTACATCCTCGATCGCGCGCTGCGGGCCGATGGCCTGCGCGTCGGCGTGTTCCGCCAGGTGCGGCAGGGTGATGGCTGGCTGGACCAGCCGGCGGCCCAGAACACGGCCGTGAGCATGGAAAATGCCATTCTGCAGCGGGCTCGCGAATTCCGCATGGAAGCCGAAGCGCGCCGCTAAGCGGCAACGCCCTACAGACGCAGCAGGAAGCACCGGATCAGTCTTATGTCCCGCTATAACGCCAAGGCGGTCGAAACCAAGTGGCAGGCCGTCTGGGACGAGCGTCAGTCGTTCCGCGCCGAAAACGACACTAAGCGACCCAAGTATTATGTCCTCGAGATGTTTCCCTATCCGTCGGGGCGCATCCATATGGGCCATGTGCGCAACTACACGCTGGGCGATGTCGTCGCCCGCTACAAGCGCGCGCGCGGCTTCAACGTGCTGCATCCGATGGGCTGGGATGCCTTCGGCCTGCCAGCGGAAAATGCCGCGCAGGAAAAGAAAGTCCATCCCGCGGCCTGGACCTACGACAACATCGCCAACATGCGCAGCGAACTGCAGCGCATGGGCCTGTCGCTGGACTGGAGCCGCGAACTCGCGACCTGTCATCCCGGCTACTACAAATACCAGCAACAGATCTTCCTGGATTTTCTCAAAGCCGGACTGATCTACCGCAAGGAAAGCTTCGTCAACTGGGATCCGGTGGATCACACCGTACTCGCCAACGAACAGGTGATCGACGGGCGCGGCTGGCGTTCGGGCGCACTGGTCGAGCGCCGCAAGCTGTCGCAGTGGTTCCTCAAGATCACCGCCTATGCCGATGACCTGCTGACCACGCTGCAGACCGGGCTGGAGCGCTGGCCCGAACGCGTCAAGCTGATGCAGCAGAACTGGATCGGCAAATCGGAGGGCGCGCGCTTCAGCTTCGCGCTGAAAGATCGCGCCGATAAGATCGAGGTCTATTCGACGCGGCCCGATACACTTTATGGCGCCAGCTTCGTCGCCATCGCTGCCGACCATCCACTCGCCGCCGAGATGGCGAAGAACGACCCGAAGCTCGCAGCCTTCATCGAGGAATGCCGCCAGACCGGCACGGCGGAAGCCGAACTGGAAAAGGCCGAGAAGAAGGGCTATCGCATTCCGGTCGATGCCCTGCATCCGTTTAATCCGTCATGGGACCTGCCGGTCTATGTCGCCAATTTCGTGTTGATGGAATACGGCACTGGCGCCATCTTCGGCTGCCCGGGTCATGACCAGCGCGATCTGGATTTCGCACGCAAATACGATCTGTCGGTCAAAGCCGTCGTGGCGCCGAAAGGGCAGACCGCACTGGAGATCGGCACCGAAGCCTTCACCGAGACCGACAATACGGTCGCGATCAATTCCGACTTCCTCAATGGCCTCGACGTCACGGCTGCCAAGCGCGCCGCGATCCAGAAGCTGGAGCAGATGAAGGCCGGCGAAGGCACCGTCACCTTCCGTCTGCGCGACTGGGGCGTGTCGCGCCAGCGCTACTGGGGCTGCCCGATTCCGGTGATCCACTGCGATGCCTGCGGCATCGTGCCGGTGCCGTCGCAGGACCTGCCGGTCGAACTGCCCGATGACGTCACCTTCGACAAGCCGGGCAATCCGCTCGACCTGCATCCGACCTGGAAGCATGTGAACTGCCCGGCCTGCGGCGGCAAGGGCCGGCGCGAGACCGACACCTGCGACACCTTCGTTGACTCGTCGTGGTATTTCGCCCGCTTCTGCAGCCCGCGCGCCGACCTGCCGTTGGAGAAAGCTGCAGCCGATTACTGGCTGCCGGTCGACCAGTATATCGGCGGCATCGAGCATGCGATCCTGCATCTGCTCTATTCGCGCTTCTTCACCCGCGCGCTGCGCGACACCGGTCATATCTCGCTGCCCAGCGGGGAGCCCTTCGAGGGCCTGTTCACCCAGGGCATGGTCTGCCACGAGACCTACAAGGATGCCTCGGGCGCCTGGCTGCAGCCGACCGAAGTGAAGAAGGACGGCGGCAAGGTCGTGCATCTGCGCACCGGCGAACCGGTGACGGTCGGCCGCACCGAAAAGATGTCGAAGTCGAAGAAGAACGTCATCGATCCCAGCCTGATCATCGATACCTACGGCGCCGATACCGCGCGCTGGTTCATGCTGTCCGACAGCCCGCCGGAGCGCGACCTGGAATGGAGCGAAGGCGGCGTTGAGGGTGCCTGGCGCTTCACCCAGCGCCTGTGGCGCCTGGTTGCCGAACCGCGCGGTCCGATTGCGGCCAAGGGCGCTGCGCTGCCCGCCGAATGGCCGGCGCCGGCGCTGGAATTGCGACGCGCTTTGCACAAGACCATCACCGGCCTGACCAGCGACCTGGAAAACTTCCATTTCAACAAGGCCGTGGCTCGCATCCACGAATTCGCCAACCTGCTGGAAGCAGCCAAGGGCGATGACGCCGCCACCGCCTGGGCCCGCCGCGAAGCGCTGGAGGCGCTGGCCAAGCTGATCGGCCCCATGGTGCCGCATCTGGCCGAGGAAATCTGGCAGGCACTGGGCCATGACGGCCTGCTGCTGGACCAGCCCTGGCCGGCCCCCGACGCGGCCCTGGCGCGAGATGAAACCGTCACCATCGCGGTGCAGGTTTCGGGCAAGCTGCGCGCCACCATCGAGGTGGATCGCGACATGGAGCAGACGGCGCTGGAAAAACTGGCGCTGGCCAACGACAATGTCCTGCGTGCCATGGAGGGCAAGCCCGTGCGCAAGGTCATCGTCGTCCCGAACCGGATCGTCAATGTTGTGGTCTAACCCCCACAGGCTTCTGATCGCCGCCGCCCTGGCCATGCTGCTGGCTGGCTGCGGCTTCAAGCCGCTGTACCGGCAGGACAGCACCGGCAATGTCGTGCCGCAGTTCGCCCAGATCATCATCACCCAGCCTGAAGACCGGCCAAGCCAGCAACTACGCAACTACCTGCTCGATACGCTGACGCCACATGGCGAACCGCAGAAGCCGCGATATATCCTGGAATACAAGATCACCGAATCGATCGGGGCGGTCTTCGTGACGCGGAATGAAGAAATCACGCGCAATAACCTGCAGGTATCGGTGATCTATTATCTGCGCGACTACGAGACCGGCAAGACCATCCTGTCCCAGTCCGCGTTGAGTCAGGCCTCCTACAATCTGACACTCGCCGACTATGCGAATCTCGTCAGCGAGAAGAATGCCCGTGAACGCAGCCTCAGGGATATTTCCGAGCAGATGCGGCTGCGGCTCGGCAACTTCTTCGATCGCCAGACGGCAGCCGGGCAACCGCGCGCGCAATGAAGCTGGCGACGCGCGACGCTGAAGCCTTTGTCAAACGGCCGCGTGCCGATGTCCGGGCTGTGCTGTTGTTCGGCAGCGACGCCGGCCTGATCCGCGAGCGCGCGAAGATCATTGCCAAAAGCGCCTGCGAAGATCTCAGCGATCCTTTCCGCGTTTCCACCCTCACCGGCGCCCAGCTGCAGGACGATCCCGCCAGGCTGGCCGACGAAGCCGGTGCGATCGCACTCACCGGTGGGCGTCGCGTCGTCATGGTATCGGGTGCCGGCGATCGTAATGCCAAACTGTTCGAGGCTTTCCTAGAAGCGCCGGTCGGCGACACGCTCGTCGTGGTCGAGGCCGGTGAACTGACGGCGCGATCCTCGTTGCGGGTTGCCTTCGAGGATGCACCGATTGCCGCCGCCATCGCCTGCTATGCTGATGACAACCGCGCCCTGCAGGGCCTGGTGGAAGACGTGGCGCGCGAAGCCGGCAAGAAGGTCGCGCCCGAAGCCATGGCCTACCTGCTCGACAACCTGGGCACCGACCGCATGGTCAGCCGCGGCGAACTGGCCAAGCTGATGCTCTACAAGGGCGACGATGCGACGCCGGTCAGCCTGGAGGATTGCGAAGCCACCATCGGCGACAGTTCGACGCTGTTCCTCGATGACGCCGCCTTTGCCGCCTTCGGTGGCGACTTCAACACCCTGACCGATGCCCTCACCCGCTGCGAAAGCGCCGGCGAGTCACCGGTGGCGATCCTGCGTGTGGCGCAGAAGCATGGCCAGAAACTGCATCTGGCCGCCGCCCAGCGCGAAAACGGCGGGCGGGCCGATCCGACCCGGCTGGGCGTGCATTGGACCCGGCGCGACGGTTTTGAACGCCAGAGCAAGATGTGGTCGAGCGATCGGCTGATGCGCGCGCTGGAAATCCTCACCGATGCCGAGCTGCTGACCAAGAGCACCGGCATGCCGGCGGCCGCAGCCTGCGGCGATGCGCTGCTGCGTATAGCCAGAGCTGCGCGCGTAGCGCGATAAAACGGGGCTGCGCGCGTAACGCGTTAAGGCTTACTGCCCGAAATCCAGAATGCCGGCTGCACCGTCTTCAGCGCCGGCTATCAGGTAGCGGCCATCGGATGTCCAGGCCAGCGCCGTCACCGGTGCCGGACCCAGTTTTTCCAGATCGATGCTCGACTCGTCGTTGATGCGACCGAGCTTGAGCCGGCCGTTCACATCGCCTGATGCCACCAACCCGTGGCGCGGATGGCAGGCCACGGCCGTGACCATGGCGCCGCGGCTGAGCTCGACCGGCGCCGATCCCATCGGTCCCTTGCCCTTGCAGTCCCACACCACCACAACCTCGGCACCCGAGGTGGCGAGCCAGCGGCCGTCACGCGCCCAGCTCAGGGATTTCGGCTTGTTCGGATAGCCACTCATGCGCATGTCGGCGCTGTCAGACAGCCGCCAGCCATGCATCTCATTTTCCTGCGTCGCCGTCATGATGAACTTGCCATCCGGCGACCAGGTCACCGCGACATGCGAGCTTTTCCAGGCGAGCCGCTTGGCCGGCTGGGCATCGGCCTTGACCCACCACAGCGTGACGCCGCCGTAATGCGACACCACCAGCCGCTTGCCCTTCGGATTGAAGGCGATGCCGCTGATCGTGCTGGGATGGTCTTCGAAAATGGCGATCGGTTCGCCACGCGTGTTCAGCAGGCCGACGCGCTTGCCGGCACTGTAGGCGATGCCGCCTTCCGACACTGCCACCTGTTCGATCCATTTGCGCGGCACGGCGGCGATCTCGCGCCCCGTGCCATCGATGGCGGTCAGCATCAGCTTGCCGTCATCGCCGCCCGAGACAAAGCCTTCGCCATCGGGGGAAGCAGCCAGACAGAGCAGCGCGGCATCGGGATGCGCCACCAGACGCCGCGTGGTGTCGGCATCGGGCTCATCGAACGGCCGCAGCGCGATCGAGCCGTCGCCCAGACCGAAGCCCGCCGTACCGGCGGCCTCGGCCGCCGCGACCGCGACGACACCGGACTTGAACTGCCAGAGATACGCGCGGAACCCGATCTGCGTTTCAGACTTAGGCGCGGGTGGCATCGAAACCCTGCTGCAGAGCGTTGCGGTCGAGATCCCGGCCGATGAAGACCAGGCGCGAGACGCGCTTTTCATCGGCGCGCCAGTCGCGCTGGAAATCGCCGTCCTTGATCATGTGCACGGCCTGGAAGACGAAACGCTTGTCGCTGCCCTGGAAACCCAGGATGCCCTTGCTGCGCAGGATGTCCTGGCCCTTGCTTGCCAGCAATTCACCGATCCAGGCGTCGAACTTGCGCGAATCGATCGGCGCATCGACGGTCAGCGACACGCTCTTCACCGTGGTGTCGTGGATGCTGTCGCCATGATCATGGTCGTGGCCACAATGTTCGTCATGCACATGGCCGGCCTCACCATGAGCCGGGTTGTGGCCATGATCGTGGTGATGATGTCCGTGATCATGATGGTGGTCGTGCCCGCAATGCTCGTCATGTACATGACCGGCCTCACCATGCGGCGGGTTCAGGAAGTCCGGTTCCAGGTCGAGGATGCGATTGAGGTCGAAGGCACCGCGGTCCAGCACCTTGTCGAGCGCGACATCGCACTTGGTCGCATGATGGATCTGGGCAAAACGGTTGACGCTGCGAATGCGGCGCTCGATATCGGCCAGTTCGTCCTTGGTCACCAGATCGGTCTTGTTCAGCACGATCACGTCGGCGAAAGCAATCTGCTCCTCGGCCTCACGGCTGTCCTTCAGGCGCAGCGGCAGATGGCGGGCATCGACCACGGTCACGATGGAATCGAGGCGGGCGCGGCGGGCGACATCCTCGTCGACGAAAAAGGTCTGCGCCACCGGGCCCGGATCGGCCAGGCCGGTGGTTTCCACGATGATGGCGTCGAAGCGGTCCTTGCGCTTGAACAGGCCCTCGATGATGCGGATCAGGTCGCCGCGCACGGTACAGCAGATGCAGCCGTTGTTCATCTCGAAGACCTCCTCGTCGGCATCCACGACCAGTTCGTTGTCGATGCCGATTTCGCCGAATTCGTTGATGATGACGGCGTATTTCTTGCCGTGATTTTCGGTCAGGATGCGGTTCAGCAGCGTGGTCTTGCCGGCGCCGAGATAGCCGGTCAGCACCGTGACGGGCGTCTGCGTATTTTCCAATGACTGTGACATAAGCGGATATCTCCGGCCGGCATGGCCATGCTAGGAAGCAGGCCTTATATTGAATATCGGGGCGTAACCATAGTGGCCTCGTCCTCAGAGTCCAGTCTTGGGTCCAGCCCCGGCCAGAGCGTCAGAAACCATGGCAAAAACCTATTCGATCACCGTTCCCAGCCCGCTCGGTTCCCTCACCGTCACGGCAACCGCCACGGCTATCGTCAAGCTCGACTGGGGCGGCCGCGGTTCAAAACCTGCACCACTCGACATCCCGCCCGAGGCCGAGGCCCTGCTGGCCGAGGCCGCCCGCCAGCTCGAAATCTATTTCCGGGACGGAAAATACGCCTTCGACCTGCCGCTGGAACCGGCCGGCACCGGGTTCCAGCGCGCCGTGTGGGATTTCATGCTGGCGATCCCGGCCGGCCGTACGCGCAGTTACGGCGAGGCGGCGAGCGCCATCGGCAGCGGCGTGGTGGACGCCCGGGCCGTGGGCAGCGCCTGCGGCGCCAACCCGATCCCGGTGATCATCCCCTGTCACCGGATTTTGGCGGCCGGCGGCGATGCCGGTGGCTATTCGGGCAAGGGCGGGCTGGAGACCAAGCGCTGGCTGCTGCGCCATGAGGGCGCTTATGTGCCGTCGGAGCAGGTCACCCTGCTGTAACCGATTTCACAGACTTGTGCTGATGTAACCGGACCATATGGCACTGGTTGCCGCTGCGCCCGCGCCTGCCTTAGAGTTCCTCCCCGGATAAACAGGAGGAACGCGCAATGGCGAAGACCATCACGATCAGCGCCGCGGATGGCAGCGGCAGCTTCACCGCCTACCAGGCCGGCGACAAAGGCCCCGGCATCCTGGTGATCCAGGAAATCTTCGGCGTCAACAAGGTGATGCGCGACATCTGCGACGACCTGGCGAAACAGGGCTATGTCGCGCTCTGCCCCGATCTCTTCTGGCGCCAGGAACCTGGCATCGACATCACTGACAAGAGCGAAGCCGAGATGAAGAAGGCCTTCGCGCTGTTCGGCGGCTTCAACCTCGATCTCGGCATCGCCGACCTGAAGTCCTCGCTCGCCGCCCTGCGCAAGCTGCCGGGCGTCACCGGCAAGGCCGGCGCAGTCGGCTATTGCCTCGGTGGCAAGCTCGCCTTCCTGATGGCCGCGCGCAGCGATGTCGATGCGGCCGTCTCCTATTACGGCGTCGGCCTGGCCGATCATACCGGCGAAGTGGCCAACATCAAAAAGCCACTGCTGATGCATGTGGCGACCGAGGACAAGTTCGTGCCCAAGGACCAGCAGGCCAAGGTGAAGGCGGCTGTCGCCTCCAATCCCAATGTCACGCTGCATGAATACCAGGGCAACGACCATGCCTTTGCGCGTACCGGTGGCGAGCATTACGATAAGGCGGCGGCCGACACGGCAAATAAACGCACGTCGGATTTCTTCAAAACGCATCTTGGTTAAGGATTACACGACCATGGTTCACGCGATCCGCATTCACGCCGCTGGCGGCCCCGACGTCATGAAGTGGGAAGAGGTCGAGGTCGGCGCGCCCGGCCACGGCCAGATTCGGCTCAAGACCACCGCCGCCGGCCTGAACTACATCGACACCTATCATCGCAGCGGCCTCTACAAGATGCCGCTGCCGCTGGTACTGGGCATGGAAGGCGCCGGCACGGTGACGGCCGTCGGCGACGGCGTCAGCGATGTGAAGGTCGGCGACCGCGTCGCCTATGCCTCGGCGCCACTGGGCTCCTATGCCGAGGAACGCCTGATGCAGGCCGACCGGGTGGTGTTGATCCCCGACGGTGTCTCGGATCAACAGGCCGCTGCCATCATGCTGAAGGGCATGACGACGGAATACCTCGTGCTGCGCACCTACAGGATCAAGGCCGGCGACACCGTGCTGTTCCATGCCGCCGCCGGCGGCGTCGGGCTGCTGTTCGGCCAGTGGGCCAAGGCGCTGGGCGCCACCGTGATCGGCACGGTGAGCTCGGAAGACAAGGCCAAACTGGCGAAAGCCCATGGCTATGACCACATCATCAACTATCGTACGGAAAACTTCGCCGAGAAGGTGAAGGAGATCACCAAGGGCGCGATGCTGCCCGTCGTCTATGACGGCGTCGGCAAGGACACCTGGGCCGGTTCGCTTGATTGCCTGCAGCCTTTCGGCCTGATGGTCAGCTTCGGCAACGCGTCGGGCCCGGTGCCGCCGGTGGATATCGGCAGCCTCGCCGGCAAGGGCTCGCTCTATGTCACACGGCCGACACTGGTCACCTACACGGCCAAGCGCACCGATCTGGTGGCCTCGGCCAAGGCGCTGTTCGAGGTGGTGAAGAGTGGCAAGGTGAAGGTAGAAATTCCGCAGACCTATGCGCTGAAAGATGCCGCCCGTGCGCATACGGATCTGGAAGCGCGCAAAACCACCGGCTCGACGCTTCTGTTGCCATAGGGGCCTCTGCCGTAAGGGCTGTGCGTTTTGCATAACAGGGCCGGATGGGCGCCCCCGCCCGGCCCTTTTCCTTTATCCACAGCTTTGCCATGCTGCGCCCATGACCGAACTTCTGCATCTTGCCGCCGGCAATCTGCTATCGCCGATGATCCTGGCCTTCGTGCTGGGTGCAGCCGCGGCGGCGTTGCGGTCCGACTTGGAAATCCCCGAAGGCGCCGCAAAGGGTCTAGCGATCTATCTGATGTTCGCCATCGGTTTTAAGGGCGGCGTCGCTATGCATGCCGCCAATGGTTGGGCGCTGGTGGGCGCGATTTTTGCTGCACTCGCACTCAGCCTCGCATTACCAGTGATTGCTTTCGGACTGCTGCGCGGCCTGTGGCAACAAAATCGTGTAAATGCCGCCGCCATCGCCGCCCATTACGGCTCGATCAGCATCGTCACCTTTGTTACGGCCGCCGAATTCCTGCGCAGCCGTGACATCCCGTATGAAGGCTATCTCGTCGCCATGACGGCGGTGATGGAAACGCCGGCCATTCTGATCGGTCTGCTGCTAGCCGGTCGCCAGATGCAGCAGGGCATGCAGCCTGGCAGCAGTGAACGCGGTGCGCTGGTACGTGAAGTGCTGGTGAATGGCTCGGTGATGCTGCTGGTCGGCGGCTTTGTCATCGGCTGGCTCACCGGCGATGCCGGCATGAGCAAGATCAAACCCTTCGTGGCTGACCTGTTCAACGGCGCGCTGTGCATCTTCCTGCTCGATATGGGTCTTGTCGCCGTGCGCCAAGGCCGGGCGGCGAAGAACTTCCCGCCCGCGCTGATCCTGTTCGGCCTGGTCATGCCACCGATCGGCGCAGCCGTCGGTTTCGCGGCGGCCGCTCTACTGGGGCTCTCGGCCGGCGGCGCCATGTTGCTGGCGGTACTCTCCGCGTCTGCGTCATACATCGCCGTGCCGGCCGCGATGCGCCTCGCCCTGCCGGCCGCCAGTCCGTCTCTCTCCGTGACACTGGCGCTAGCCGTCACTTTCCCCTTCAATGTCGCCATCGGTTTGCCGCTCTACCTGACGGTGGCGCAACACCTGTTCGGGAATTAGGTCATGGCCCATTCGCGGAAAAAGATCGAGATCATCGTCGAGGCACCGCTTCAAAGGTCTGTTCTTGACTGGCTCAGCCAACAGGGCGTGAAGGGCTGGAGCATCTTGCCGCGCGTGATCGGCGGTGGGCAACAGGGCGAGCGCAGCGGCGACGACATCACCCGCGCCTTTGACAATGTGATGATCGTCGCCGTGACGACCGAAGCCGTGGCACGCCAGGTTCTGGACGGCTTCCATGCCCGCTTCGCCGATGCCGTGGCCATCGTCTATCTCTCGGATGTCGAAGTCGCCCGCGCGGAGAGGTTTACGTGACTGATCCTATCGGCAACGGCCGCACTCCGGCGCAGCAAGCCCGCACGGTCGCTCGCGCATGCCTCACAGGATCTCTGGCCACCACCATGGCCGACGGCGCGCATACACCCAAGACCGCGCAACCTTATGCCTCGCTGGTGCTGACAGCCTTCGATCACGACGCCAGCCCGATCCTACTGATCTCGCGGCTAGCCGAGCATACCAAGAATATCTTGAGCGACGACCGCGTGGCGCTGCTCTGCGACGGCACGACAGGCCTCACTGAGCCGCTGACCGGCCCGCGCGTGACGCTGTTGGGCCGCGCCGAGAAGACCGACGACGCGCGGCCGAAAGCCCGCTTCCTGGCACGGCATCCATCCGCCGAAATGTATGCCGGCTTTGCCGACTTCGCATTTTACCGGATCAATGTCGAGCGCGCACACATCGTAGCCGGTTTCGGCAAGATCCACTGGCTGGACGATTACCTGTATAGCGGTGAAATGGCGGCGCTGATCGATTCTGAAGTCGGCATCGTCGAGGATATGAATGACGACCACGCCGATGCTATCCAGCTCTATGCGCAGAAGCTACTGGGGCAGACGACAGAGGGTTGGAGCTTCTGCGGCATCGACGCCGAGGGTGCTGACCTGATCCGCGAACAGAAAGTAATCCGCCTGCCTTTCGACAAGCCAATCAACACGGCAGAAGAAGCGCGGGTAGAGTTAGTGCGATTAGTGAAGAAAGCACGAAGTCTTTAAGGCGAGCTCACTTAGTCTTTAACCTTCCTGAACGTCGGCTTTACCACCGGCCGGACATAGCTCTTCCACGTCCGATCTTCGTGTGCCGTGGGCCCCAACTTCATGACCCGGATCGAATCCTCGCCCTTCACTTTCCTGAAGGCCTTGCAGAATCCATGGGGCGCGAAGACCTTGTCTTTGCGCAGATGCCGCCGCACCGCCGTCGCATGGCCAAACGGCGCCACGAAATCGACGATCCAGGCATTCTGGCCGCTCTTCCAGTCTTCGACCTTCAGCGAATATGTGCCGGTCGCATACTGGGCTTCGGCTTCGTCCGACAGCCACGCCCAGCTGACAAAGCCGATCGGGCGGCCATTGTCATCGTGATAGAGCCGGAACTGCTTGTGATGGATCGCCGGCAGGATATTACGCTCAAGGATCGCGAGCGGCCACATCCGGTGCATCTTCGAATGCAGCAGCAGGAATACGATGTCGCCAAGAACGGAAGAATTCGTGCGGCTGCCGCCGCTCTCGGCATTACCCGGCAGGCTGCTGCCGAGCCCTTTTCCCGTACCACTCATCGTCACCCCTCCGGATCAACTCGCCTTGGCCGGAACGGCGCTCATGCGGTTGCGCTTGTCGCAGAGCCTGATCAATGCAATCACCACTGCTCCGATGTCAAGCTCCCACCAGCGCATGAAGCCAAAACTCCAGCGGCCGGGATGGGCATGGTGATTGTTATGCCAGCCTTCGCCCCAGGCGAGGATGCCAAGCCACCACACATTCCGGCTGTCGTCCTTGGTATCGGTATTCTGGTAGCCGTATTTGTGGGTGATGTAGATAGTGAGGCCGCTGATCCACAGCTTGATCGCCACCGGCACGGCCCAGCCGAACAGGAAAACCTGCCAGTCGGCCAGCAACAGCAGTGTGGCGAAACCGAGTACCAGCGCCACATAGTTCTTGTGCACCCAGAGCTGGAAGCGGTCACGCTTGAATTCGCGCCGCATCTGCCACTTCCGGTTCTTCGGGGCATAGTTGTGGATGAACATCACGCCCAGCCCGCGCAGATGCGGCGAATGGGGGTCACCTTCGCGGTCGGCATATTGATGATGCTGGCGATGCATCACTGCCCAGCTGGCCGGCGAGCCGGAGCAGCCCAGAGCGCCGGACAGGGTGAACAGAATCTCGGCCCAGCGCGGGGCCTTGAAGCTGCGATGCGCATAGTAGCGATGGAAACCAACCGAAAGTCCGATGCAGCCATAGATGAAGTACCCGAACAGCGCGAGCGCCCACCAGTACCATTCCGCTCCGGAGAAAAGGGCGTAAACGGTCAGCAGGCCCGTCACGATCTGGATGCTGCCGACGAACTGTACCGTCGGGCGCACCAGGGGCGAGCGCTCGATCCTGCGCTGCGCGATTTGCAAAGCACTCATATCCAACTCCCCGTTAATGCCAGTTGGCGGCCAGCACAGAGGCCAGCTGCTCCTGATAGGCGGCCGGCAAGGTCGTCTGACCCGCCGATGGCGGCGCGTAGCTTGCCATGGCGGAGACCAGATTCGCCACATCGTTCGCCACCAGATTCTTGCCATCGCCAGCCGTGATGACATCGACCCGCTGGCTTGCATTGAGATACCAGTCGTCGAGGATGACCCTGCTGGAGGATTCTCCGATGACGTCGATCCACAGGTCGTCGCCCGACTGCCGGAACCAGAGCTGGCTGGCGCCGACGCCCGGACCGAACTGCAGGCGATCCGTGGTCGCCGCCGCATCGGCAATGCCGTTCTGGCCGATGGTATCCACGCCACTGCCTCGCGCCACCATATAGGTGTCGTTGCCGTCACCACCGGCAAGCAGGTCATTACCTGCCCCACCAATCAGGATGTCGACGCCCGCACCACCATTGATCGTATCGTCGCCATCGCCGCCGTTGAGCACGTCGTTACCGGCGTTGCCGTTCAGCGTGTCGTTGCCAGCGTGACCGAACATCCAGTCGTTGCCGGCCGCGCCATTCAGCGTCTGGGTGGTATTGCCGGTCGCAGCATTGGTGAAGGCCATCGCCGACACGTCGATCTGGGTACCATCGGCGAAGCGGAAGGTTTCCACACGATTGTTCGTGGTGAACCAGTCCTTGATCGTAACTCGATCACCGGATTCGGAAGCTGACTGATAACCGGTCCCGACGCCCTGCAGCCCGACGACCAGGTCATTGCCGGACTGCTGCAACAGCAGATCAGCAACGGCAACGCCTTCGCCGAACTCCACTGCGTCTGAGCCACCATTTGCCAATATTGTGTTGTAACCAGTATGAGTCACCCAACCGTAGTTGGCGCCACCTTTGCCATCATAGGAGATGATTTCCCAAGCCTCATACGAGTAAGCCTGCTGGTAGCGGTAATCATCATATATTTGATCAACACCATCGCCACGCTTGAAGCGATAAATGTCATTACCGGCACCGCCAGCAAGGCTGTCATTGCCCCCCGCACCCGCGAGGATGTCGGCAGAACCACTACCTGTCAGAGTATCCGCGAATGCACTGCCTATAATGCCTTCGACGCTATTGAAGGTATCTCCCTGTGCCGCACCACCTGCACCAGTATTTGCTCCCAGAATGACAGTGACCGCAGAAGCGGACGTCGCATAAGACACAAAATCAGTGCCGGCGCCGCCATTCAGAGTATCGGCCCCCAAGCCGCCGTCCAGGACGTCATCGCCAGCGTCGCCGTTCAGCGTGTCGTTGCCAGCATCGCCATTCAGGATATCAGCGTCATCACCGCCATTCAGCGTGTCGTTGTCAGCGCCGCCATTCAGTGTGTCGGTGCCAGAACCACCCCATAGCGTATCGTTGCCGGCATCACCCCATAGCGTGTCGTTGCCGGCACCGCCATCCAGAACGTTGCCAATGGCACTACCAGTCAACGTATCGTTGAAGCTGCTGCCAATGGCATTCTCAAAGCCACTGAGCACATCACCATCGGCATCACTGCCCGAGGCCACCTGCGTAGCGAGATTAATCGTGATGCCAGCTGAAGAACCCGCGTAGCTCACTGTGTCGACGCCCGCACCACCCGCGAGGATATCTGCGCCAGCACCGCCATTGAGCACGTCGTCATGGTTGCCGCCTGCAATATTATCATTGCCCGCGCCGCCACTCAGGGCATCATTACCGTCACCGCCATCCAGAATGTCGTTGCCGTCATTGCCATTTAGCGTGTCATTGCCGCCACCGCCCCACAGGCGGTCGTTACCTGCGCCACCGGTTAGCGTGTCATTGTTGGAGCCGCCACTCTGGATTGCCAGCGTGCTGCCATCGGCGAAGCGGAAGGTCTCAATCTGGCTCAACGGGTTAAACCAGTTCTTCAGCACTACGCGATCCGCAGATTGGCTGGCCGTTGTCAGTGTTCCACCGGCATTCTGCAGACCAACAATCAGATCACCACCAACCGTTTCGAACAGAAGGTCAGCTGCCACAATACCTGCGCCAAACTCAAGCACATCGGCGCCCGCGTCACCCTGCACCGTGTTGTAGCCGGTATGTGTGACCCAGCCCCAATCCGCAGCCCCACCCTTGGGATCGACACTGATAACTTCCCAAGTCTGGTATGTATAAGCCTGCTGGTAGAAATATTCGTCTGTGACCGTGTCAACACCATCACCGCGATTGAAGCGATAGGTGTCGCTACCAACACCGCCGTTCAGGCTATCGTTACCAACACCGCCGGCCAATGTGTCATTGCCTGCACCGCCCATCAGAGCGTTGGCACCGACATTGCCGGCCAACACATTGTTCAGATCGTTGCCTGTGCCATTAAGCGCCGCAGAACCTGTCAGCGTTAGGTTCTCGACATTGGCCCCCAATGCAAAGGTCGACGCAGTGATAATCGTATCTGTTCCAGCATTCACTGCTTCAGTGACCGTATCGCTGACACTATCGACATAGTAGGTGTCATTGCCAGCACCGCCAGACATGCTGTCATTGCCAGTGCCGCCGTCCAGGACGTCATCGCCAGCGTCGCCGTTCAGCGTGTCGTTGCCAGCATCGCCATTCAGGATATCAGCGTCATCACCGCCATTCAGCGTGTCGTTGTCAGCGCCGCCATTCAGTGTGTCGGTGCCAGAACCACCCCATAGCGTATCGTTGCCGGCATCACCCCATAGCGTGTCGTTGCCGGCACCGCCATCCAGAACGTTGCCAATGGCACTACCAGTCAACGTATCGTTGAAGCTGCTGCCAATGGCATTCTCAAAGCCACTGAGCACATCACCATCGGCATCACTGCCCGAGGCCACCTGCGTAGCGAGATTAATCGTGATGCCAGCTGAAGAACCCGCGTAGCTCACTGTGTCGACGCCCGCACCACCCGCGAGGATATCTGCGCCAGCACCGCCATTGAGCACGTCGTCATGGTTGCCGCCTGCAATATTATCATTGCCCGCGCCGCCACTCAGGGCATCATTACCGTCACCGCCATCCAGAATGTCGTTGCCGTCATTGCCATTTAGCGTGTCATTGCCGCCACCGCCCCACAGGCGGTCGTTACCTGCGCCACCGGTTAGCGTGTCATTGTTGGAGCCGCCACTCTGGATTGCCAGCGTGCTGCCATCGGCGAAGCGGAAGGTCTCAATCTGGCTCAACGGGTTAAACCAGTTCTTCAGCACTACGCGATCCGCAGATTGGCTGGCCGTTGTCAGTGTTCCACCGGCATTCTGCAGACCAACAATCAGATCACCACCAACCGTTTCGAACAGAAGGTCAGCTGCCACAATACCTGCGCCAAACTCAAGCACATCGGCGCCCGCGTCACCCTGCACCGTGTTGTAGCCGGTATGTGTGACCCAGCCCCAATCCGCAGCCCCACCCTTGGGATCGACACTGATAACTTCCCAAGTCTGGTATGTATAAGCCTGCTGGTAGAAATATTCGTCTGTGACCGTGTCAACGCCATCGCCGCGATTAAAGCGGTAGATGTCGTTGCCGATGCCACCATTAAGCGCGTCGTTGCCCACACCACCGGCCAGCGCGTCGTTGCCAGCACCGCCGGTCAGCGTGTTAGCGCCATCGTTACCAGTGAGAACATTGTTCAACTCATTGCCGGCACCGTTGATCGCAGCCGTACCCGTCAGTGTCAGATTCTCGACATTGGCACCCAATGCAAAGGTCGCCGACGACACAACTGTATCAGTACCGTTGCCAGCCGCTTCGGTAGCTGTGTCGCCAGCACTGTCAACATAATACGTATCGCTGCCGGCACCGCCGGCCATGCTGTCGTTGCCGGTACCGCCATCCAGCACGTCATCGCCAGCGTCGCCGTTCAGCGTGTCGTTGCCAGAATCGCCATTCAGGATATCGGCGCCATCACCGCCATTCAGTGTGTCGTTGTCAGCGCCGCCATTCAGTGTGTCGGTGCCAACCCCGCCATTCAGGGTATCATTGCCGGCATCGCCAGACAGCGTGTCGTTGCCGACACCGCCATCCAGCACGTTAGCTAGGGTGCTACCGATCAGAACGTCGTTGAAGCTGCTACCAATGACATTCTCAAAGCCGGTCAGTACGTCACCATCGGCGTCACCGCCAGATGCAGTCTGAGCAGTAAGGTTAACTGTGACGCCAGCTGAAGAATCGGCATAGCTCACTGTGTCGACGCCCGCACCACCCGACAGAATGTCGGCGCCAGCACCACCATTCAGGATGTCGTCGTTGTTGCCACCAGTCAGCGTATCGGTGCCAGTACCGCCGTTTAGCGTGTCGCTGCCATCACCGCCATCGAGCTGATCGTTACCATCATTACCGGTGAGTGTGTCATTGCCAGAAGCACCCCAGAAACGATCATTTCCAGAACCACCGATTAATATGTCATTGTTAGAGCTGCCACTCTGAGTCGCCAGCGTGCTGCCATCGGCAAAGCGGAAAGTTTCAACCTGGCTCAACGGGTTGAACCAGTTCTTCAGCACCATGCGATCAGAGGACTGACTCGCCGCCGTCAGCGTACCATCAGCATTCTGCAAGCCGACGATCAGATCGGCACCAATGGTCTCAAACAGTAGATCGGCTTCTGTGATACCTGTGCCAAATTCCACCGCATCTGCACCAGCATCACCCTGCACTATTTGATAGCCGGTATGGGTGACCCATTGGTACTGGGCGAATTTCTCGTTACCGACAAGCTCCCAGACATCATACTGGTAAGCCTGCTGGTAAAAATACTCGTCTGTGACCGTGTCAACGCCATCGCCGCGATTAAAGCGGTAGATGTCGTTGCCGATGCCACCATTAAGCGCGTCATTGCCCACACCACCAGCCAGCGTGTCGTTGCCAGCGCCGCCGGTCAACGTGTTAGCACCATCGTTACCGGTGAGAACATTGTTCAGATCATTGCCGGCGCCGTTGATCGCAGCCGTACCCGTCAGTGTCAGGTTCTCGACATTGGCCGAGAGCGTCGTCGTCACCAATGCGATGACCGTATCAGTGCCGCTGCCGGCCGCTTCCGTTACCGTATCAGCGCCATCGACATAATAGATGTCGTCGCCGGTGCCGCCGGCCATGCTGTCGTTGCCGGTACCGCCATCCAGGATATCGTTGCCTGCATCGCCACTGAGCGTGTCATTGCCAGCCCCGCCACTGAGCAGGTTGTTGCCGGCATCGCCGGTCAGGCTGTCGGCATGATCCGAGCCGATCAGGTTCTCGATGCCGCTGAGTGTGTCGCCAGCCGCATGACCGCCGCTGCCCGTGCCCGTCGCCAGATTGACGGTCACGCCGGCATTCGATCCCTGATAGGAAGCCGTATCGACACCGCTGCCGCCGATCAGCACGTCAGCGCCGGCACCGCCGGTCAGCAGATCGTTGCCGCCTGCGCCATTCAGCGTGTTAGCGCCAGCGGTGCCAGTCAGGACGTCGTCCTGGTCAGATCCTGTCAGATTCTCGATACCGGTCAGCGTGAGGCCGTATTCGGCCACGGTCGCATTGCCGTTGCTGTCGAGAACGACATTCACGCCGGCATAATTCTGGAAGACAGCCGTATCCACGCCCGCGCCACCAATCAGGGTGTCGCCATTCCCGGACGCGACCAGCGTATCGTTGCCAGCACCACCATTCAGGATATTGACGCCGTCATTGCCGATCAGCGTATCGGCATGGTTCGAGCCGATCACATTCTCGATGCCGGTCAGCGTATCGCCGGTGCCAAAGCCACCAGAGGCCGAGCCCGTCGCAAGATTGACGGTCACGCCGGCATTCGAGCCCAGATAAACAGCCGTATCGTTGCCGGCGCCGCCGTTAAGGGCATCACCGCCAAGGCCACCAAGCAGCGTATCATCACCATCGCCACCATTCAGTGTGTCGTTACCGGCATCGCCATACAGAAGATCATTGCCGTCACCACCGCTGATGGTGTCGTCGCCCGCCGTTGCCGGCGTCGTACCGATATTGCCAATGGCCAGATGTTCGACGCCGATATTGCTGAACGCACCTTCGGCATCCACCACGCCGACATTCAGCGTGCGGATGCCGGGACCGGCATTCTCGTTGATGAATGTCACCGCGCCCAGTACAGCCTCATACATCGCCACCGAGGCAACACCAGAGAAGGTCAGGCCATGGAGATTGGACGGATCGGTGCCGAAGCCGCCGCCGACCAGCTTGATGCCCGTGAACTGCCCGTTGGCATCCAGGATTTGGCCGGTCGCATTGACAGTATAGCCGCCCGTGAGTTGCAGCGTGTCACCGGCCTGATAGCCTGAAGCGATGAAGAATGCGCCACCCTGCAGGGTGGGACTGTCGATATCGCTGACATCGAGATTGGCACCGGCACCGACATTGGCCGGATTGACGCGGGTGACGCTGGTTTCACCGACATCAACTTCCAGAATAACGTCGTTGAAATCGCGGTCCGACTGTTGGGTCGACAGCTGGTCATCCCAGCCTATGGCAATCCGGTCAGGCGCAGTGCCCTGGCCGGCGGCGACATGCTGCAAGTTGTCGGGATTAAGCCCAAGAGTATTGATTGTCTCGCCATTGAAGCTGGCGTCTGAATCTGCCGCGCTGTGGAAGATCGGCTGATTGATTGCAGTGCCACTGCTGGCGGATGCATTCGACGGATGCACCATGAGCCGCGGCGGTGTTGCATCAAATAGTGTGGCGGGATCGCCATCGGCTTGGACAAAACTCATAGCTACAGCGCCGTTGCCATCCACGACCTGCTGGATCAGTGGATTGCTGGCGGCGTCTTGGATCATGAACATACCAAAGGTCGCACCGGCCGGCAGTACACCCAAGCTGACAGTCGCGCCGGTTGCCAGCGGAGGCATATTGGCATCAGGAAAAATCAGCTTCGCGGGGCCGAAGGTGCCGTCAGGGTTGATCAAATACCAGCCGATCACACTGTGATATCCGGCGTCGACAAGATGCAGCACGACACTGACTTCGCGTGCCTGGTCATCCAACTGGAATGGACCAGCGCCATTCACATACTGCTCGCCAAGCGGCTGACCATTCACAGGCGCGGTCAGTACGTCGATGAAATTGGTGATATCGTTCTGGTATTGGCTGGTAACCTGGGTGGTCGTCGCAAAGGCGAAGCCATCAATCTGCACGGTCGGCGCATCGTTCACCGGCAGGATGTCGATGGTCGCCTGCGCCGTGTCGAAGCCGCCGTTGCCGTCCGTAACCGTGTAATCAAAAGTGACCACACCGTCGAAATCCGGATTGGGCGTGATGATGATCTGGCCGCCCGACAGCACAGCGGTGCCGCCGACCACATTGGAAATGCCGGTGATGCTCAGCGCATCGCCATTGGCATCTGTGTCATTGGCCAGCAGGGAGGATACATTGACGACGACCTGATGGTCTTCCAGACCCACAAAGCTGTCGTTGCCCGCGATCGGCGGTTGCGGCGGCGGAGGCGGAGGGGGCGGCGGAGGGCCGCCACCGCCATCGCCATCAGTACCACTGTTTACGCCGCCATCATCACTGGCGCCGCCACCATTGTTGCCATTACCACCACTACTACCGCCGCCGCCGCCGCCGTCGCCGCCGTCGCCGCCGCCGCCGCAAAATAGAGCCCTGGGACTTGAGGCAAAATGATCGCTCACACCACGAATAATCCGCAGAATCTCAATATCGACGGCACGCATCAGTTATGCCTCTTGATGTGAATGGTTTTGCGCTCAAAAAGAAAAGGTAATGGCAGGCATCAGGGCAACTTCCGCAGGCCCAACTTGAAGTTTCCGCCCACTTCCCGCATGCCTAGGCGTTGGAAAAAACGGCTCGCACGTTCAGTTTTTATGCCGGTGGAGACACCCATCGCTAACTCCCGTGCCCCACGCTCCTCTGCCCACTGGCGGAAGCCTTGAAAGAGCCGAGTAGCGGCCATCCCCCCACGCCAAGCCGGCGCAATGTAAAAGACCTGATCACTAGCCAAGGTTTCGCGGCAAAAAACGTACTCGGTGAGGTACCCGAGCAGCATGCCGATCAACTTTCCCTCCGCCTCGATCACCAAAGCGCACGAAGTTGAGCTGTTGGCGATATAATGCTTCAACACCGCGGCCACCTTGTCGTCATCGAAGGGCAGGAAGGCATATGTAGATTCGGCGTGCATTTGGCGGGCCAGCTCTCTAACCGCGGCGACATCCGCTTCCTGAAGCGGCCGCAGCACATAGGCAGGGCTTGGCTGTTTGCGCTTGACGCTCCTCACAATCGCGATTGAGCGCGGCCGGTTCGGCAAAGCGCTTTCATCAGCCATTTCAGGCCTCAGTCGATTGGTAGCAGAGCGAGACGATGGCGTGACTTACGCCACACTCATAAGTAGCCCAAAGGGGTGATATTTCCGATTTACTCGCGAAACCGAATCGGGAATACCGATCAAGCTCGCGAGTGGATTGCTTAGCTTTGCATATGGAGAATCGAGCTCTGCTGCCGCCGACAACTGGAGACTCAGGCTTCTTATATGACCCCATTCTCACACCATTTTTGGCGGTTCTCCGCCATTAACTAAGCTAGAGCATCACGCCTTTAGCTTGCCTACCCATGTAAACTCTAGCAAGGCCCAAGAAAGCTTAGCAATAGAAATACGCGAAGGTGCTACAATTTTTACAATTTTCTCGCGCGCGCGTATAGCGCGCAACCGTATGGCCCCATCGGCTTCATCTCAGAGGCTAAAAAGCTATTGGCGTTGAATATTCAGGGTCACGGTGCATTCGCCAATATTCGGCTGCCAGACTGGCAAGATGCTTAGATGGTGGCATCTCACGCCCGTCAATCCGCGTGACCGGGATGATGCCGCCGGATGTAGATGTCAGGAATATTTCTCCCGCCGCCATCAGTTCGTTTCGATCGATAACACGACGCTCAAGCGGAATGCCTAGAGTTACAGCGGCAATCTGCACAGCTCGAGCTGTAACCCCAGGCAAACAGTTCTCAGCCGGCATCACCAGTACACCATTGCTGATAATCGCTGCATTAAAGCCAGGTCCCTCTGCCAATGCACCCTCTCTATCCAATAAGAGTGCTGTATCGAAACCATGGTCTTGCGCCTCAAATTGCGCGCGCGTCAGATCAATCCAGGAAAAATTCTTCCAGCGAGGATCGACCGTCTCAGCGCCCGAACGCTGCACAGACCGCGCAACCCGCACACTAACGCCAGTGTCGCGTCCACTAAAGCTGTAATAAGGCTTGGCATACGCCATGAAGCGAGGTCTACAGCCATTTAGATCGCGCGGATTTCCACTTTCTGGCAAACCGCGTGTCAATATCATCCACACCAGCGCCTCACGAAGACCGCTCTTTGCAACAAGAGAAAGAACTATGGTGCGCAATTGATCGGGGCTATGCGGTAGAGGCAAACGCTGATTGCTTGCAGATGTCTGGAAACGCTCAATATGATGATCGAGCATGAAGGCACGACCATCGGTCACATGGAAAACATCATAAGTGGCATCACAATGAATAAAGCCAAGGTCGAGCACGCTAACCGATAGCGACGCCAACGGCACATAGGCTCCATCTTGATACCCGAGTCCCTGGGAGATGATGTCTTCAATACTTGATCTAGCCGATACGATATTGTTGTTCATAAATACATTCCCATCACAACTGCGCTCTTAATTTCACCGCGAGCGATCACACAAACTTTTCTATGCTTGTGCCATTAAAGAAATCGGGATTCATGCCGGTATAAAGCGCGATCGGATTATCACAGACAAGGCTACGGAACTGATCCGATGTGATCAGACCTTGCTCAACCCGTTCATATGCCTCAGCAACCACCTTTTCGATGTCCGGCACATCCCAATGGCCAATATCTGAACCAAAAATCGGCTTCAGTTGGCGCCCCTCTGGCACAAATTTACGGTCAAATGCCATCGTCAATGAGCGATCGTCTGGCTCGCAACCCAAGAAAAAATTGTCAGCGAACATAGCTGCTATATGCGCCCGGCCAGAAATTCCACTCGCCGCAAATTCATCCAATACTTCGCAACGAGAGACTTCAATATCACGCATGATTTCCCAGGCTTTACGCAGTTGTTCATCGGGCTTTTGCAGCAGCGGCCCGCCATAATCGCGAAAAAGTTGGCATAGACGATCAATGTCGAGATGCGCAGGATTATAATTATTGATCGCGTCTCGATTTCGCTTTTCCCAATGGCCGACCAGGCTATTACAAAGCTCTACAGCCCACATCACGCCTCCCTCAAGAAAGGCGAACTTCAAAGCCGGGAATCGCTGCAACACACCCCCCATTATCAAAGCCTTGGCAAAGGCTTCATGAGCGGCCCCGAACATCCCAATATGGTTGTATACGTAGTTGCTCGGCGATACCCGACTACCCTCTCCCATCATAGCAGAATGTACAGCCGGCACGACTTTCAGATCGATGCAAGTCTGCCAAAAGGTGTCGTAATCAAAGGCGCTGTCGAGAACCAGATTGTCTACAATATGACCGAACCCCAGAGCATCAGCGCCTTGTCTGATAGCAGCCGGTAGCGGACGACGCGCAAAGCCAGATATGAGGATGGCCTTGTAGCCGAGGCTCTGCACGGCAAATGAGGCCTCAGCGATCGCTTCCTCTGGTGAGTACATGGGAATAGTCGCCACAGGGGTCAAACGGCTGGCATGAGGGCGAAACAATTCTGCCTGCATGACATTAAGCGCACGGCATACGGCTTGCCGTATTTCCTGATCATCTTCCCGCATAAACATCAGACCAAGCGTCGGATAGACGACGCCAAAATCAAGGCCGATAGCATCCATCCGCGCCCGCATCAGCCCCGGCAGAATAGCCGTTGCCCGATCATCTGTTGATCGCGCTGGCATGCCCCACCACGGCCCACGCGGCGCACCGATTTGACGTCTCGCCTCTACATCGCGTTGAAACCAGTAAGGCCCTATATGCTCTTTCGCCTGCGCGACAAACCGCCGAACCACATTCGGGCCAGCCACCTGCTTTAGGAAATCCTTGAAAACTGGCTGATACTCAAGGTTATGACCATCACAATCGATGATGGGATGGCCAATCCTTTGGCGGATATCATCACCCCTCACATCAGCCCTCCCGGCCCACACACAGGCTGCGCGCCTTTTCACGATTCTTTTTACCCAAAATGGTCCTGGGTATTTCATCGACGACAAAGAATTCTGTCGGGCATTTATGCTTCGCCATGCCCTCAGAACAATAAAGTGCAATATCGCCCATAAATTCGTGATGCCGATCGTGCGCATGTTCGGGCACAATCATCGACACGACACGCTCGCCTTTAGAAGCATCTGGCAGAGAAAAGGTTAGAGCATCGCGAATTTTTGGATGCTTCAGCAGGAACTGATCTATCTCTTCGGGATAGACGTTATAACCGCCAACATTGATTATTTCTCGATCACGGCCTACGAGAAAAAGATACCCGTCGCCGTCTAAATAACCGATGTCCCCCATCGTAAAATGGTCACCGCGATAAGCAGCCGCAGTCTTCACCGCATCCCCAAGATAAGAAAACTTCATTCCATCTTTCGAAGAAAAGTAAACACTGCCAGCAACATCAGTGGGGCATATTTGCCCATCCGCATCCATAATCCTGACGCCAGCTTGCTCTGAAGGCTTTCCCACGCTACCGGGCTTACACAACCAATCTGGGCTTGTTATGCAAACGCCCCCGCCTTCACTGCTCGAATAATATTCAGTCACGATGGGACCGAATGTCTCAATCGCCCAATATTTAAGGTCGATCGGACATGGAGCGGCACCATGCAAAATACAGCGTAGATCTGGGAACTGCAGCGCCCCCGACGCATCCCCAGCCAGCCGCATCAAATGCAGCACATAGGGTGACAGATAAGCATGCGTGATATGGCCTTTATGCAGGCGCTCGACAATTGCCTGAGGATCAAGTGCATTCTGTAGGTACAGCGTGACGCCAAAGGCCAGCGGCATGCGGATGGCTATATTGTAGAGGCCTGGATGAAACAGAGGGAACGGGCATAAATAGCGATCCCCTTCACGAAAATCATATATCGGGGGTAACTGGCGGGCCAAAGGGTAAAGGTCAGGCTGACGTCCCGCCACCGCTTTCGGCCGTCCAGTGGTGCCGGAGGTGAAATAGACTGGCACACCTTGCCTCTCGACGGCCATATGACCGGGCTCATTTTTCAACAGCAGCTGGGAATAATCCTGAAAGCCAGGCTGCGGCTCGCCGACTGAAATGCGGTGAGCCGGCGGCAACGATTGTACAACTTCGGCAATGCAATCACTCACCCCACTCTCGACAATACAACTTTTTATATCGCCGGCCTGCAGAATGTGTCGAAGCTCATCATCTTTTAGATCATAGACAACAGGCACGACATCAATGCCGGCTCGCTCTGCCGCCAGCATGCATTCGACAAATTCAGGCCGATTGCGACAGAGCAGAAGAATGCGATCGCCAGCCTGCAGACCGCTTGCCAACAAGCCACGCGCTAAACGATTAGCGTTTCGATCAAGATCTGCGTAGGTGCGCACACCGAAATCAGAAACGATCGCAAGACGATCAGGCCCCTTCCGGGCATGCATGCGGATAAGTCGCGATACAAGATGCGGGCCGCGCTCACTGACCGACATAGAATGCCCGCCATAATACTTGATGAGTATTGCCGATTGGATTGCCCGAGATTTTGAGCATTGTGTTTATTGCCACCCCGATTTGGTGGCAGCATACGCACAATCGTCAAATCCTGTCACTCGCCACAAGAGCACTGCACTCTCTTACTCTGCAGTTAGTAGATAGTGAGAACGCGCGAACTCGCGACGCTTCTTCCCCATATCAGAGCGCTGGACTTCCTTCGTGACTCCGATGACAGTGGGATGCTTATACGGGGCAAGATAAGTGCAGCAATGCCGCCTCAGATCCTCCTCCAGCATAGCAATATCAGGAGCGTCTGACGATGGAATGATCAGTGCAACAACTGCTTCGCCCTTGCCTGGGTCTGGCACAGAGAAACTGATAGCATCCCTTACATACGGGTGCCTCATTAGGCATTGATCGATCTCTTCGGGAAAAACATTATAGCCGCCAACAACACAAATCTCTGACGTGCGGCCAGTTAGAAATAGATAGCCATCATCATCAAGATAGCCAATATCGCCAAGAGTCAGGCAATCGCCATAATAGGCGGCAGCTGTTTTATCTGGTGAGCCAAGATATTCAAATCGGGCTTCAGTCTCAATCTGCATATACACGCCGCCAGCACTGTTAGCCGGCAGCAGCATCCCATCTTCGCCATATATGTAGACAGGATAATCTTTCAGTGGTCTGCCTACGCTGCCAGGCTTTTTTAGCCATTGTTCTGAATCAATAAAAACACCACCGCCTTCGGTGCCAGCATAAAACTCGTGCAAGATCGGGCCGAAGGCTTTTATTGCCCAATGCTTCAAATCAACAGAACAGGGCGCGCCGGCGTGCAAAATCATGCGTAACGATGATGTGTCGTACCGATCTTTCCACTCCTCATAACTTTCACGTAATAAATGCAGCAGGTATGGGGTCATATACGCATGTGTAATACGCCGTTCGGCGACTAGGCGCACAACAGACAAAGGATCAGGTTGCGGCAGTACGTGCACAGGGATGCCGGCCGCGAGCGGGACACGCACACCAACACCAAACATGCCGAGGTTGGACATGGGGATGGGATACAAGAAGGCATCTGCAGGTCGAAAATCATACAAGGCTGGGAGATGTCGCGCTAATGCGCCAAGTTCAGGCCGGGCCCGCAATACACCTTTCGGCCGACCGGTTGTGCCAGATGTATAATAGATTGGCTGCCCGGGCGCCTTGGGAGTGATTTCAATCTCTTCCGCCTCTGCTATAGCTACATCGCAACTTTTAAAGCCGGACAGCGCCCCACCAATCGACAGTCTCAATTTCATTTCGGCTAAAACATCAACCAACTGCGCCAAACCGCGGTCATAGCAGGTCGCATCGACGATACAGCCACAAACCTGTGCATCAGTTATGATGTAGCGCAACTCATCTGCCGTCAGGCTTGGCATAAGGGGGACGATAGAAATGCCACTGCGGTCGGCCGCCAGCATAATGGCAACAAATTCTGGGCAATTATTGCTGAGCAGGCAAATGCGATCGCCTTCTGTAAGGCCGGCCGCTGCGAATACGCTGACGAGGCCTTTAATAGCCGCGTCTAACTCTGCATAATCGACAGACCGATCGCCAACAACAAAAGCCAAATCTTTTGGCTTTTGACGCGCCATAGCAGCTAACCGCCGTGCAACGATGCTGCCGCCCTTCATCCCCACGCCCCGAGCTACAAGCCGCCTCACCACTCATATGTGAGGCGGCTTCATTTTTGCAGATGGTGTTTAAAATTGCCTTTGAATACCACGGCAAGCTTCAAGCTGGCTCTTCTATCAGAAGAGCTGATCGACAAACTTCTGCGTAGGTACAGGCAGTAAATCTTGCGGGTGATCGCCGCCAAGCGTACCCCACTTGCTGCTCGAGCGCGTGGTTGTGGACGCAACGACATTGCCCGACACTACTACGTCATAGACGGCATATTTGATGGTGATCTTGTCAGGGATACCAGACCATTCCGTTGCCTGGTCCTCCCAATGCAAAATCGAGGCTTCAAGGATGTAGCCAAGATTGGCCTGCTTCGCCTTTTGCAAAGAGTCAGCCAGGCTTTCAGGCGCGCTGGCCTCAACAATCTTGCCGACATGCTGGCTAAGGGCTGCCACGACAGCGTTTGCGGTTTGCGCGCCAGAGCGGGGATATGTTTCAGTGCCATAGGCGCCGTTTGTGGGCATGGTGACATAGAAGCCAGAATTCTTGTCTAAACGGGCAGTTGGGCCTGAATAGGCATCAACAGCATATTTGCTCACACAACCGCTCAGCATGAGCATTGCCGCAAGAGCGGCGACGACCACTTTCATAACACCCCCATTAAGTCTGCCCTGCCTATGAGGGAGCATGCCTGATTCGCAGCTATGATGGAATTAGCAAAATCGTGTACACCCATTCATATCGCCAAAATCCACTGATGCAGTCCAAAACGGTAAAACCTACTCAGTTACGCGTGTCCGCTTATTTGCGATTTAACGTGCGCGTGAAGAATTCTGCTATCTGAGTATTTGTCTGTCGTTGTATAGCTATGCGATTGACACTAGGCGAATCCACACATACACGCGGTACCGTGGCCGCCAGCTTTTCAGAGCATGGCTGTATAAAAACAAAAATGTCCGCCTGGCACAGTGCGATAATCCGGCCGACGCGGCAGAGAATCCCGGATTAGATCGCCATTGAATGCGTTCGACAGCATTTCGTCGCGTTCTGGCTGAAACAACAGCACAGGCACCTTCACCCCTGCCAAGGCCGTCTTATCAAACATCACGCCAAATGGCGCCAATAGAACTACAGACTTAATCCGCGATTCTGCCGGCCTCTCCCAATCATCGAGAAACCTCAAGCCTAAACTCGTCAGCCAACCGCCTAACGGACAAGCTGCGCCATGCTCCACCGGCTGCTGGCAATGTTTGATCCAGTTCTGACGATCAGGCTTGGCACCCGCCATCACCAGAGCCGTAACCCGCCGGCAGAGTAGCCAACCATGCCGATTTGGCGGTGGTTAATGGTCTTGGACAGCTTTGGGTGTTTTAACACCACATCTAAGGCATACGACGCCTGATAGGGCCGTGCGCCGAATTGCCGTGACGATCCATGTGCTGATTTATCATCAAAGCTATCGCCTAGATGACGCGGCGCAGCCACAACCATGCCACGCCGTGCTAATTGTCTGGCCATATCGCTTAAAGCGAGATCACTGCCTTCGCTGCCATGAGAGATCAATATAAGGCGATGGCGGCCGGACACTGGTGTTGCGTCTAAAGCCACCTTGAGCTCCACGTCCCCAAACTGCAGGATCTTTTCTGGCGTTTTCGATGGGTACCAAACAGTGACTGGAACTCCCGGCACAATGGCCCCCGGCATCTGGACTGGGGGCAGCTGCATCATACCTGCCGTATATGACTGCGCTACAACCGCGCAAGACATCGTCACCGAAAACAACGCGCCTGCAATTACAGCTGATATTGTCTTCATCAAAGTCATTGCTAAATATGAGTATGTTAATCGTCAGAAACCGAGCCATAAATTTTTGTGCAAATAGAGCCCGATTGTCAAATGAATGGGCGAAAATCGGGCCAATCCGGCTTACGGTATCTAGGGTCCAACCGGAGTATGCTGCGTCAATTTTATGTATTTGTTCAGGTGCCGATCTAGTGTGAAGACAAATATAATATATTCTGCACATTAGATTTATAGGCCCAAAAGGACCGCTCCATTGCGCTGGATATTTGTCGTCTTACCCCTGCTCTTCCTACTTGCCTTTATTTATGAATTTTATCGTTAGAAGCCTGAATTGCTTCAGACCGCTCTAAAAATCAAAGACGTGTTTATCCCGCCAAAGGCAAATTGTTCGACATAACGTGATTATGCACATGTCGTCTCATTCCGGCCAGTTGGCGCGGGCGCTTTTACGATATTCCGCTAGGAATTCCGGCTATTTCCCCAATACCTCGGGATGGATCATTTCCCGCATGCCATCTGGTCAGCCCCAACTCGACAATCCCGGAACCCGCAGTACTTGGATTTCCTTTAGCCATTCCGGTGAATGGGTCGCATGCGCCCTTAGCACCACTGGCCCTATTGGTGTCGATATTGAAACACATCGTCGTGATCGAGATCTGCCTGGTATCGCTGCGCTTGGCTTCAGTCCTGCTGAGCACAGCCGTAGTCAAAACAGTGTCAAGGAGTTTTACCGGATATAGACCATCCGTGAAGCTGTGGCCAAAGCGACAGGCGCTGGCTTAGCACAAGTGACCGATGGCAACAATTATGCCGGCACCGGGCCAATGCTGGGAAGCTGGCGGGCGATAACCTCAGGAAAGATGTGGGACATAACTCACATACTGCCCGTAGCCGACTTCAGTCTAGCCTGCGCCATGCCCTCAGAGAAAACCCCGAACTTGCAACAACCCGAGCTACGCATATCCATCTGAGCATCGGCTGGCACGGTTGCTCTCTAGTTCTGCCCAACCGTCTGTTCAGCCAAAACGGCATCCATCCGCTCGAACAGGCGGCGCGAGACACCCTCTTCGCCACCAGTGAATTGGAAAGGCGTGCGCCTATAATCTTGCTTTTTGGCGCAGATGGCAGACCCTGTGGACGTCACTTGACTCGGCTGATCGTTCTCAGCTTGATCATTTGCCCCGTACATTCACTGAACTAAAAATTAGATACGTACAGCTATAGTCGTATCAACAAGAAAAGCCCGCCAATCTTTCGACTGACGGGCTTTTCACTGTCCGGTGTCCGGGGAGGGCTTTACGCGGACGGGAGCAGCTTAAGACGCGGCGCTTACCAGCTGGTCACGACGGCCTTCTGGTATTTCTGTTCGACGAAGGCCTTCACCTCGGCCGACTGATAAGCCTTCACCAGCTTGGCGTATTCCGGCTTGTCCTTGTCCTGGGTGCGCACCGCGATGATGTTCACATACGGCGCCTTGGCACCTTCGGTGGCGATGGCATCCTTCACCGGCGACAGGCCGGCGGGGATCGCGTAGTTGGTGTTGATCGCGGCGGCGTCGAATTCATCCAGCGCACGCGGCAGCTGGGCAGCATCGAGCTCGACGATGCGGATCTTCTTCGGGTTGTCGGTGATATCCAGCGGCGTGGCCTTCAGGCCGGCGCCGTCCTTCAGCTTGATCAGGCCAGCCGATTCCAGCACCAGCAGGGCGCGGCCGCCATTGGTCGGGTCGTTCGGGATGCCGACGCGGGCGCTGGTGGGCAGATCGCCGAGGCCCTTCACCTTCTTGGAATAAACACCCATCGGGAAGTTCACGGTGTAGCCGATATTGGTGATCTTGTAGCCGCGATCCTTCACCTGCGCCTCGAGATACGGCAGGTGCTGGTAGGAATTGACGTCGAGGTCGCCGGCATTGAGCGCGGCATTCGGCTGGATGTAGTCGCTGAATTCCACGATCTGGATCTTCAGGCCATCCTTCTCGGCAACCTTCTTCACCACTTCGAAGATTTCGGCATGCGGACCGGCGGTGACGCCGACCTTGATCGGCTTGTCCTGGGCCAGCGCGGGAACCGCAATGAAGGCGGCGAGTGCCAGAGCAGAGAGCGAGCGGCGAGTAAACGACATGGTCTTTTTCCTTTTCTGTAGGGAGACTGAACGAACGGATTAACGGTGACTCAATTTGCGGACCAGGCGGTCGCCCAGCGACTGCACGCCCTGCACGAAGACGATCAGCACCAGTACGACGGCGGCCATCACTTCGGGCAGGAAGCGCTGGTAGCCATAGCGGATGCCGATATCGCCCAGGCCACCACCACCCACGGCGCCGGCCATGGCGGAATAACCGATCAGGCTGACCAGGGTGATGGTGAGGCCGGCGACGATGCCGGGCAGCGCCTCGGGCAGCAGGACCTTCACGACGATCTGCAGTGGCGTCGCGCCCATGGCATCGGCGGCCTCGATCAGGCCCGACGGCACTTCGCGCAGGGCGGTTTCCACCAGGCGCGCGATAAAGGGAATGGCGGCGATGGTCAGCGGCACGATGGCGGCGGCCGTGCCGATCGATGTGCCGACAACCAGGCGCGTGAAGGGAATGATCGCCACCATCAGGATGATGAAGGGCGTGGACCGCGCGGCATTGATGATCAGGCCGAGGATGCGGTTGACCGACACATTCTGAAGAATGCCGCCACGGTCAGTCAGAATCAGGATGACGCCGAGCGGAATCCCGAAGGCCGCGCCCACGCCGCCGGAGATGCCAACCATCACCAACGTTTCCCACAGGCCGTCAAACAGCAGCGCGATCAATTGCGACGACATCTTCCAGTTCCTCGACGACCAGCTGACGGCTGGCAAGATAGGATTTGGCGGCGAGCAGCTTGGCCTCGTCGCCGCGGGCCTGCACGACCATGACGCCGAACGGGCGTCCCTGGATCTCGTCGATCCGGCCATGCAGGATGTTCAGGTCGAGCCCCAGGTTGCGCGACAGCTCGGCGATCACCGGCTCGTCGGCATGGGGGCCGGTAAAGAGAATGCGCCACAGGCGGCTGTTGGCCGGCGGTTGAACCGCGAGCCGCTTCTGCAAGGCTGGCGGCAGGTCGAAGCCGATCAGGTCGGCCACAAAGCTGCGGGTGGTCGGATGCTGCGGCCGGGTGAAGACGTCAAACGTCGCGCCCTGCTCGATCACCCGGCCCAGTTCCATCACAGCGACGCGGTCGGCGATTTCCTTCACCACCGCCATCTCATGGGTGATCAGCACCACCGTGAGATTGAGGCGGTCGCGGATATCCTTGATGAGCGTCAGGATCTGTTCGGTGGTTTCCGGATCGAGCGCCGAGGTCGCCTCGTCGCAGAGCAGAACCTTCGGATCGGTGGCCAGCGCGCGTGCGATACCGACGCGCTGCTTCTGCCCGCCCGACAGCTGCGCGGGATATTGCCCGGCCTTGTCGCTCAGGCCCACCAGTTCCAGCAACGGCCCGACCTTGGCCTTGATCGCGGCTTTCGTCTCGCCGCGCAATTCCAGCGGCAGCGCCACGTTGTCGAACACCGTGCGCGAAGACAGCAGGTTGAAATGCTGGAAGATCATGCCGATGTCGCGCCGCGCCGTGCGCAGCTCGGCCGCCGACAAGGCCGTCAGGTCACGGCCGGCAACCTGCACGCTGCCTTCGGTCGGGCGTTCCAGCAGGTTGATGCAGCGGATCAGCGTCGACTTGCCCGCACCCGAGCGGCCGATCACGCCGAAAATCTCACCCTGCGCGACGGTCAGCGAGACCTCGCGCAGGGCTTCGACAGAACCGGACGCGCTGGCAAAGCGCTTGGTGATGCCACGCAATTCAATCATGGGTCTGGCGAAATCTCAGCGGTCGAAGGGGAGGAAGCTGAGACTAAGCAGATCGCCCGCGGCATGCCAGTCCGGCGGCAACGCCAGCGGATCGGCCAGCGAGCTGGCATAGTCTTCGACGGCCACGGCCTGGTTGTCGTTGCTGGCCGGCTTCAGGCGATCCGGCGCAACAAAAGCGCCGAAAGCGGCCTGGATGCGGTCCACGAAGCCCGGCTTGGATGAGGGAACGAGTAGAATCTCGGTCATGACTTACCTCCAGTTCCGACGGCGATGATTGTCATTGGCGGCGTCGCGGGCCAGCGCCTGGGCGGCGCGGGTGGCGTCCGACGTGCGGCGATAGACGCGCTGCTCCAGGCTGCTGAACTGCGGGCCGGAGGCGAAGAAGCGGAACCCGCTGCGTTCGCGGATCACAACACCGGCGGCCTCGCCGGCCGCCTCGATCAGATAGGCTTCACTCATGGGATATCTCCGTTGCCGGCAACGCCTCTCTACAAGAGGGGGCCAGTGAAAGTCGCTTCAGGGAAAACGCAAAAACCGGTGGCTTGCGCTCAGCGACAACAACAGAGGCGGATGGTCTTGCAGGATGCAGTCATGGGTCTTCTCCGAACGATCAGTGCCGGGCCCACGACCCAGGGCATGATCCCTGGCCGTGGCGCTTTAGCGTTGATGACGCGGCGCAAGCTGCCCTTCAAATCCCGCGATCCCGTCCTTACCCAGTGGGCCGGACCAGATGATCTCTATATTCTACACCAAAATAAGACAGTCAATCCTATTTAACAGTCAAAGTGACAAAGAATACAAAATCCACACGCAAATAAAATCACAGCTTATCGCTAAGCCACTGAAAAATTTGAATTGTAAGGGAAAACTTCGGTCGGGGTCGGCCCGGTAATGCCCCATACACCGGACCGACCACGAACCCCGACACGACCAGCAGAGTGGCGGGGCCGACCTAAGAAACCGCACCGAAGCGCGATGCCCTGATTATATGAGAATGATTTTCAATTACAAGCAGGAAAACTGCCTCACGCCGATTTTTCTGGGCAGGGCCTGATTTCACAGCCTAATAGGTCCAGCGCCGCCAAGAATGGCGGTCGTGACGGGGGACTTCGTGGCAGGCCAGATTCCGGCGACACCAGAAACGGTACGCGGCCCGCGCCTGCAGCGTCTGCTGCAGTACTGGCACCAGCGACGCGGCAGCCGGATGATGCCGGGCCGCGCGGATATCGATCCGCTGCACTTCCCGTGGATCTTGGGCAATCTCTCTTTGCTGGAAGTGCATCGCGACGCCGCCGGCCATCTGCGTTACCGCTTCCGCCTGGTCGGCACGCTGGTGGCGCAGCGCCTGCGCTACGACATGACCGACAAATGGCTGGACGAACTGCACGAGCAGCAATACCGCAGCCATCTGAATGACAGCTACATCGACGTGGTGACCAAACGCCTGCCGCTGGTCGAGCGCCTGGACATGGTGATCGACAACCGTGTCCACGATTACGAGATCGTGCGCCTGCCGCTGGCCGCAGATGGCGAGACGGTCGACATGATCATTCTCGCCGTCGAATTCAGCAATCCGGGAATCTGATCGTCACGGATGCAGCGTCAGGCCTTTCACGGCCTTGTCGACCGCCTTGCAATCGCCGTGCAGACCCAACCCGACCCAGTTTTGTGCCGCCGGATCGCCTTCGGCAAACACCGCGCGATTGGCGGCGTCATGCCCGGTCGCAAACATCGCCTCGACATAGGGCACGATCACCAGCCCCTGCGCGAGCGCGCGATCATGCGCTTTCTGCAAGGCCACCAGATCGCCGGCAAAGACCAGCACCGGCTGGCCGCACATCGCAGTGTAGCCCTGCCCCGCCCTGTTGACGTAAGCGCTGCCGATGCAGTCGGGCACCGTGGCGGCGATGCCGGTGGCCAGAAAAGCCGTAACATTCAGCTTCTGCCAGACGGCAAGGTCTGCGCGGACGACAATGGCGATCTTGGTGGTGAACACGGGTCTCTCCAGCAATGGGAGACCCAGCATGCTGTCAGGACACGCGGCCGTCTGGAAGATTTGTGCAATGGCGGCGATAGGCAGCCGGCGTCATGCCGAAGGCGCGGCGGAACCAGCGCCCCAGATGACTCTGGTCGGCGAAGCCGGTGGCGGCCGCCACGGCTGCCGGCGTTTCGCCCTGCCCCAGCATGCGGCGCGCACGGTTAAGCCGGCACTGCACGAGATAAGCATGCGGCGGCAGGCCGTAGGCCGCCTTGAACACCCGATGCAGGCGGAAACGATCGGTGCCGGCCAGATCGGCCAGCGCCTGCAGGCCAAGATCATCCGCCTCATGTGCGACAATCGCCTCGCGCGCACGGCGCGCCAGCAGCGGCGATGCATCCGCCGCCGGTATGGCCATGCCGCCGAAGCGCTGCGCCAGCAGGGCGGCAACATGATCCAGCGCCGTCTCGCGCGCCATGCGGTTAGCGCTCCGATCCATCTGTCGGCAGGCCGTCAGCACCGCCTGCGCCAGCGGCGTATCGTCGTTCAGCACGGCGGGAAAACCAAAGACGCGGTCGCCCGGATCGCGACCCCCATAGAGACCGGCAGCCTGCCGCAGCCATGCAGGGTCAAAATACAGCATCGCATATGTGAAGCCGCCATCCGCACCGGCCTCGCCGTCATGGGTCTCGCCCGGCTCCATCAGAATGACGCGGCCCGGCGTGCTGCGCTGGGTTTCGCGACGGCAGCGAAACTGCTGCAGGCCCTGCTCGGTGACGCCGACCAGCACCTGGTCATGGAAATGCGGATCGTAGGCATGGGCATGGAACTGCGCATGCACGGCTTCGGTACCGCTGAAAGGATCGCGGGCGAAATCGAACCAGTCGCGGCCGTGCTGCGCAGTCACCATGCCTGCAGTCTGCTACTTCACCACGCCGCAGGCAATGCGGCCGGCTCCGCCGCCCAGCGGCGCCGGGGTGTCGCTGTAATTGTCGCCGCCCGCATGGACCATCAGCGACCGGCCAGTGAGGTCCTTCACCTTCAGATGCGGCACCACCATCGGCAGGGTGGCGGTGCCATCGCCACTCACCACCAGCACCGGCAGGTCGCCGACATGGCCGTCCTTGTGGCCAGGGCCGTGATGCATGCCGGTTTTCTTCGGATCGTAATGGCCGCCGGCGGCAAAACCGGCCGCCGCCTGGTTGCCGGCCGCCGGATTGGGACCGGGCCCGCAATCGGGTTTTTCATGCATGTGGAAGCCATGCGGGCCGGCCGGCTCCAGCCTGGTCAGCTTCGGCGTCAGCACCAGCCCCTGCGGGCTGTCTTTCGCCGTGATGGTGCCGATGCTTGCGCCCACGCCGGTGGCGGTGATCGCGTTGATGGTGATGGTTTTCTCGGCCGCCATGACTGGCACGGCCAGCAGGACCGCAGACAGAATCACGACCCCGGACAGAAGACGCTGCATGGTGTTTCCTCCCGTTGGCAGATACGACCTACAACAGATATAGGGCGGGAAAACTCCGGCGGCCGGTGAAGAAAACAAAAAACGGGCGGGGTTTGCGCCCCGCCCGTCGGTATCCGGATGACCTGATGGATCAGGTATTCATGGAGTCGAAGAAGTCCGCGTTGGTCTTGCTGTGCTTGATCTTGTCCAGCAGGAACTCCATCGCGTCCTGGCCGCCCATCGGCATGAGGATGCGGCGCAGCACCCACATCTTGGCCAGCACGCCCTTGTCGACCAGCAGTTCTTCCTTGCGGGTGCCCGACTTGGTGATGTCGATGGCCGGGAAGGTACGCTTGTCCGACAGCTTGCGGTCGAGGATGATTTCCGAGTTACCGGTGCCCTTGAACTCTTCGAAGATGACTTCGTCCATGCGCGAGCCGGTTTCGATCAGCGCGGTGGCGATGATGGTGAGCGAGCCACCTTCTTCGATGTTACGCGCGGCGCCGAAGAAGCGCTTGGGGCGCTGCAGGGCGTTGGCGTCCACACCGCCGGTCAGCACCTTGCCCGAGGACGGCACGACGGTGTTGTAGGCGCGGGCCAGACGCGTGATCGAATCCAGCAGGATGACGACGTCGCGCTTGTGCTCGACCAGGCGCTTGGCCTTTTCCAGCACCATCTCGGTGACCTGGACGTGGCGGCTTGCCGGCTCGTCGAAGGTGGAGGAGATGACCTCGCCCTTCACGGTGCGCTGCATGTCGGTGACTTCTTCCGGACGTTCGTCGATCAGCAGGACGATCAGGTAGACTTCCGGATGATTGTGGCTAATCGCGTGCGCGATGTTCTGCAGCAGCACGGTTTTGCCGGTACGCGGCGGAGCGACGATGAGCGCGCGCTGGCCCTTGCCCTGCGGCGAGATCAGGTCGATGACGCGGGCCGAGACGTCGCGCTTGGGCGCCGAGATGATCTTCTCGCGCTTCTCGCCGCCGCGGCTCTTGATCGTCGGGGTCTTGAGCGCCGCAGCCGGCGCCGCCGGCGCCTCTTCCTCGATCGCCGGCAATTCCATGCGCAGGCGTTCGGTCGGATAGAGCGGCGTCAGGTTGTCGAAATGGACCTTGTGGCGGGTCTGCTCGGGGTCTTCATAGTTGATCGTGTTGACCTTGAGCAGCGCGAAGTAACGCTCGCCATCCTTGGGCGCGCGGATCGTGCCTTCGATCGTGTCACCGGTGCGCAGACCGAAGCGGCGGATCTGGTTCGGGCTGACATAAATGTCATCAGGGCCCGGCAGGTAGTTGGCCTGGGCGGAGCGCAAGAAGCCGAAGCCATCCTGCAGCACTTCCAGCACGCCCTCGCCTGTGATCTCGACTTCGCGATCGGCCAGCTGCTTGAGGATCGCGAACATCATGTCCTGCTTGCGCAGGGTGGATGCGTTCTCGATCTGCAACTCTTCAGCAAAGGCCAGAAGGTCAGTCGGGGATTTGGTTTTCAGTTCCTGGAGATTCATGGACGGACTCGCGGACTCGGCAGGTCGGTATTGTTTGGGAGATTTGGGCGCCGCATCCGGGACGGAGCGCAGCAACCAGTGAAGGGGGGTGTCGTGAGCCGCCCGCGCAGGTTCCGCTTTTACGTACTGAAATCTGATGTGCGGAAGGTGCCGGATCGGCCCCGGCCCGAGAGAAGGATGGGCCGGATGCCCAAGCGAAATAGCAATCGCCCGGGTTTAAGTCAAGGGCGGGCGGGGATTTGCGTTCCCGCCCGCCGTAACAAAATAGCGATCAGCCCGGATCAGGCCGTGATGTTCATGACCAGGAAGAAGGTGCCGGCCGCCACGACCGCCGCGCCGGCAAGCCGGCTGAGCTGCGGCGCCAGCGCGCCATGACGGTAGCTGAGCGTGCGCAGGGCCAGCGCCGCAACCAGCGCAATGCCGTATTGCGTCACCGCCAGACCGCCGAGATAGGCGACCAGCGGTGTGGCTTCGGCGCCGAAAATGGACTCCGCCAGGGCATGGCCGTGCAGCAGGCCGGCCAGCGCCAGAATGGCGGCAAACAGCTCATCGGTGATGCGGGCCTGCACGACCAGCAGCAGGCCGAGCAGCAGCACCGAGCCGGCGACCAGCAGTTCACCGCCCGGCAGGTCGACGCCGCGCAGATGCAGCAGGGACCCGACAAACGAGCCAATGACAAAGGCGACCGGCAGGATCAGCCAGCGGACGCGCGGCGCAGCCAGCAGGCCGGCAGCCACGATAAAGGCGAAATGATCGATGCCGAGGATCGGATGGCCAAAGCCGGACAGCAGGCCCTCCATCAGCGTCGATGGTGTAGTGCCGCCCATCGGGTGGTGGGCAAAGGCGGGGGCGGAGGAGACCAGACCGGCCAGGGCAACCGTGGCGGCAGTGATAGAGCGCAGCATGATGTATCTCCCGTGCGGCATGCCAGACGGCGACCGAGTCGCCATCATAAGCCAGTGCCGGCGACCTTAAGTGGCGGTCTTCTCGCCGTCAAACGCCGGTACCGTCTCTGGAACGGCCTCCCCCTGCGGCAATACCGCCCCAAGAGCAGTCTTGCCCGCCGGCCGGTCCGGGGGTAAGCCTGTGCGCCATGCGCAGCCGTTCTGTCATGACCGGATCCTGGAGCCTGCCTCGCCTGGCGGCGATGGCGGCCCTGTTCGCGCTGCTGTTCCATGCCCTGCTGCCGCTGACCCAGCAGGCCGCCCGCCAGGTGCAGGCCGCCAATGGCATTGAGCAGGTCGTGCTCTGTTCGGCGCTCGGCCTGCGTATCCTCGCCCTGCAAGACGGCCAGCAGGTCGACATCGATCCGGCCAAGGCGGAAAAGACCAGCAAGCTCTGCCCGGTCTGCTTCGGCACGACCGGTTTCGCCCAGGCCATCCTGCCGGCCGGCCATGACCTGGCCCTGCCGCAACTGGCCGTCACGGTGCTCTATGGCTCTGCCGGCAGCAGCACGCTGGCGCAGGCCTACACCCATTCACCGCAGGCGCGCGCGCCACCCGTCTCCCTGTCCTGATCTACGCCACCCTTCTTCGTTTCAGGATTACCGGGAGTTTTCCCATGTCGGTTATCAGGTTTGCGGGCGCTGCGGCGCTCACCATGCTTCTGTCCACGCCTTCTTTCGCCCATATCGTTGCCGATCCGGCCGAGGCGAAGCCGGGCAGCTATTTCCGCACCGCCCTGCGCGTCGGCCATGGCTGCGGCGCCGGCAAGCCCACGACGGCGGTGCGCGTCACCATCCCCGAAGGCATCGCCAATGCCAGCGCCCAGCCCAAGCCGGGCTGGGAGATCAAGGTGGAAACCACCAAGCTGGCGCAACCCGTCGATGCCGGCCATGGCCGCAAGACCGATACGGTGGTCAGCGCCATCACCTGGAGCGGCGGCAATCTGCCCAACGAGCAGTTCGACGAATTCGGCCTGGTGCTGAAGCTGCCCGATGCGCCGGGCCAGGAGTTCTGGCTGCCGATCGTGCAGACCTGCGCCGGCGGCGAAGCACGCTGGGACCAGATTCCGGTTGCCGGACAGAAGGTTGACCGTCCGGCGGCGCTGATCCGCATCGCCGGCAACGCACCGGTCACGGTCAAGGCCGGCGACATCCAGATCCTGCAGCCCTTCGCGCGCGCCACCCCGGCCAAGGTCGGCGGCATCTTCCTCACCCTGAAGAATGCCGGCGGCACGCCCGACAAACTGCTGAAGGCAGAATCGCCGGTGGCCGCCAGCGTCGAGTTGCATACTCATGTGAAAGACGGCGATGCGATGCGCATGCGCCCGGTGGAAAACATCCCCGTGCCGGCCAATGGCCAGACTGCGCTGGAGCCCGGCGGCTATCACATCATGCTGATCGACCTGCACCAGCCACTGAAAGACGGCAGCCAGGTGCCGCTGACGCTGACCTTCGAGAAGGCCGGCAAGGTGACGCTGCAGGTGCCGGTGCTGAAAGCCGGTGCAGGCGCGGCTCCCGCTGCCGGCGGCGGTCACCAGCACCACCACTGATCGCCCCATTCCGGAAACACCGCCACGAATCCGTGCTGCGGCGGCGTCGCCGCGTGCCCGTGGCCATGATTGAGACACCCATGAACCATATCACCTATGGCCTGCTGCTGGCCGCCCTGCCCGGCATGACGCTGGCGCAGACCGTTACCCCGCCGATCACCGTGACGGCGAAGCCTGAGACTGAATCCGCCACCGTACCGAATGCCGAAGAAGCCCGCCGCCGCATCGAGAAGACGGCCGGCGGCGTCGACATCGTGCCGGCCGACGAGGTGCGCGACGGCCGCGCCAACACGGTGAAGGATGTGCTGGACTATGTGCCGGGCGTGTTTGCCCAGTCGAAATATGGCCAGGAGGATTCGCGCCTGTCGATCCGTGGCTCCGGCTTGTCGCGCAGCTTCCACCTGCGCGGCACCCGCATCCTGCGCGACGGCGTGCCGATCACCGATGCCGACGGCTCGGGCGACACCATGGAGATCGATCCGCTCGCGGTCGATTACACCGAAGTGTTCAAGGGTGCGAATGCCCTGCAATACGGCGCGTCGCTACTGGGCGGCGCGGTGAACTTCGTCAGCCCGACAGGCCGCAGCCAGCCGGGCTTCCTGCTGCGCCAGGAATTCGGCAGCTTCGACAGCATGCGGTCGCAGTTCGGCGTCGGCGGCGCCAGCGGCAATTACGACTATTACGTCACGCCGACCTACAGCCACAGCAGCGGCTTCCGCGACCATACCGACCAGGATTACCTGCGCCTGAACGGCAATGTCGGCTGGCGCGCCAATGACCGCACCGAGACGCGGTTCTTTTTGAGCGCCGCCAACATCAACCAGAAGATTTCGGCCAGCGTGACAAAGGCGCAGGCGCTGAACAATCCGCAATCGACACTGGCTTCCAGCTTCACCGGCAACACCAAGCGCAACATCGACTCTTTACGCGGCGCCAGCAAGACCACGGTGCTGACCGACAGCGGCGAAGCCAGCTTCGGCGTCTTCGCCGCCAACAAGCAGCTGTTCCACCCGCTGAACGGCGCGATCCTGGTCGACAATGACGAGACCAATGGCGGCGGCTTCGCGCGCTGGATGGACGAGCAGCAGATCGCCGGTCATCGCAACGAGATCACGCTGGGTATCAATTACTTCACCGGCGTCAACAAGGCCCGCACCTTCGCCAATGCCGGCGGCAGCAAGGGCGCATTGACCAACAGCGCCGAACAAAACTCCGATACACTGGAACTCTATGGCGAGGATGCTTTCTATATTGTGCCCGAAGTCGCCCTGATCGGCGGCCTGCAGGGCACGCTGGCGCGCCGCAAGCTGGACGACAAGTTCCTCACCGACGGCAATGCCTCGCTGGAGCGCGGCTATAACAGCCTCAACCCCAAGCTGGGTGCGCGCTGGGATATCCGCCCCGACACGCAGATCTTCACGAACGTCAGCTGGTCGACCGAGCCGCCGCCGTTTTCCGAACTGGGCACCGCCACCACGGTGGTCTCGGCCGAGGCGCAGCAATCGAAGACGCTGGAAATCGGCACGCGCGGCAAGCGCGTCGACTTTGCCTGGGATGCCGCGATCTATCGCGCCTGGCTGCATAACGAAATCCAGACTCTGCAGAATCCGGCCAATCCGGCGCTCAGCATCCAGTCGAATGCCGACAACACCATCCATCAGGGCATCGAGCTGGGCGGCGAATGGGTGGCCCTGCGCAATCTGGTCAGCGCCCACGACAAGACATCGCTGCGCGGCGCCTATACCTACAGCGATTTCCGCTTCGATCACGATCCGGTGTTCCGCAACAACGACATCCCCGTCGCGCCGCGTCACTATATCCGTGCCGAGCTGCGCTACAGCCATGCGGATGGCTGGTATGCCGGCCCGAATGTGGAATGGGTGCCGCAGGGTTACTTCGTCGACAACGCCAACACGCTGAAGACCGACGCTTACGCCCTGCTCGGCTTCAAGACCGGCTATGATTTCGGCAACGGGCTGAAACTGTTCGTCGATGGCCGCAACCTGCTGGACAGGGCCTATATCTCGAATGCCAGCGGCACCACGACCGCCACGGCAACTTCCGCCCTGTTCAATCCGGGCGACGGCCGTGCCGTCTATGGCGGCATCGAGTATCGCTGGTAGGATTAAACTTTCTTCATGGAGGGATGGCGGCCAAGACTTCGCCATACTCTCCGGGTTAAGGTCGCGGCGCCGGCATTCTACCGGCGCCGTTATCCTGCCCGGGGTTCCCCATGCCGACATTCACTGCCTTCTGCCGCGATTTCTGGTCGCTGGCCAAGCCCTATTTCCTCGATCCGAAAGAACGCGTCAGCGCCTGGAGCCTGCTCGGCGTCATCGTCGTGCTGAACCTGGCCAGCGTCGGCCTCAGCGTGTGGTTCAACCAGTGGTACAACGACTTCTACAACGCGCTGCAGGAAAAGGACTTCGACAGCTTCAAGACCCTGCTGCTGTATTTCACCGGCGTGGCGCTCGCCTTCATCGTGGTCGCGGTCTACCGCCTTTACCTGCAGCAGATGCTGCAGATCCGCTGGCGCCGCTGGATGACCGAGTACTGGACCGCCGACTGGTTGTCGGAGAAGCACTATTATCACATGCAGATGGCGGGGCTCGGCACCGACAACCCGGACCAGCGCATCTCGGAAGACCTGCGGCTGTTTCCGCTCTACTCGCTGACGCTGACGCTCGGCCTGATGAACGCCGTGGTCACGCTGGTCTCCTTCCTTGGCATCCTGTGGACGCTGTCGGGCGACTTCAGCTTCACCCTGGGTGGCCATGAGATCAGCATCCCCGGCTACATGGTCTGGGTCGCCATCGTCTATGCCGCCGCCGGCACCGGGCTGACCCATCTGATCGGCCGACCGCTGGTGAAGATGAATTTCGACAAGCAGCGTCTGGAAGCCGACTTCCGCTTCCATCTGGTGCGCGTCCGCGAACATGCCGAGGGCATCGCCTTCCAGCATGGCGAGGTGGTCGAGCAAGCCGGCCTGCTGACACGCTTCAAGGGCGTGTTCGAGAATTTCTACGACATCATGCGCAAGACCAAGCAACTGACTTGGTTCACATCGGGGTATGGCCAGCTGGCGCTGATCTTCCCCTTCGTGGTCGGTGCGCCGCGCTATTTCGGCGGCGCCATCCAGCTTGGCGGCCTGATGCAGATCGTCTCGGCCTTCGGCCAGGTGCAGGAAGCCCTGAGCTACCTGATCAGTTCCTATTCCGACATCGCCGAATGGCGCGCGGTGATCGAGCGTCTGACCGGCTTCCGCGCCGGCCTGGAAAAGGCCAGGACGCTAGGCGCGCAGTCGCAGGTCGCGGTGGAGACCACCGGCGACGGCCTCACGGTTGACGGACTGTCGCTGAGCCTGCCTGGCGGCAAGCCCCTGATGCAGGTGAGCAGCCTGTCGCTGAAAGCCGGCGAGAGCCTGCTGGTCGGTGGCAAGTCGGGTACCGGCAAGACGACACTGCTGCGCGCCATCGCCGGGCTGTGGCCGTTTGGCGCCGGAAAACTGCAGCGCGCTGATGACGCGCAGAGCCTGTTCCTGCCGCAGAAGGCCTACCTGCCACTCGGCACGTTGCGGGCGGCGCTGGCCTATCCGCGCGATCCAGCCAGTTTCAGCGATGCCGACTATCACGCCGCGCTCGAAGCCCTCGATCTGGACAAACTCGCGTCACGGCTGGATGAGGAAGTGCAGTGGCACCAGCAACTGTCCGGCGGCGAACAGCAGCGCGTGCAGTTCGCCCGCGCCCTGCTGCTGAAACCCAACTGGCTGTATCTGGATGAGGCGACGTCCGCCTTGGACGAAGCCACCGAAGCGAAAGCGCTGGCGGCTTTACGGCAGCATCTGCCGGACACCGCCGTGCTCAGCATCGGCCATCGGCCGGCGCTGCAGAAGTTCCACACGCGGCATGCCGAGTTGAAACCGGCTGTCGCAGGCGGACCGGCAACGCTGGCCCTGACTTAACCCCAGGGCCGACGGCGCTTGGCCGCGCCCGAGGTCGGCACCGAGCTGGTGCCGCGCGATACTGGTGGCGCTGCAGCAAAAGCGGTCTGCTCGTAGGAGCGGCCGCCGCCGCGCACACTGCCAGCCAGTTCCATCAGGGCGGCGACGCGATTTTCCGTGCTCGGATGCGTCGAGAACAGACTGTCCATGCCGCGGCCATGCAGCGGATTGATGATGAACATATGCGCGGTGGCCGGATTGCCCTCGGCGCGCTCGTTCGGCACACGCTCGGCCGTGCCGCTGATGCGCTGCAGCGCCGAGGCCAGACCATGCGGATTGCCGCTGATCTCGGCGCCCATGCGGTCGGCGGCATATTCGCGGCTGCGGCTGATCGCCATTTGCACCAGCATGGCGGCGATCGGCGCCAGGATCATGATCAGCAGGCTGCCGATCATGCCAAGACCACCGCGATTGCCCTCGGCATCCCGGTTGCCGCCGAAGAACATGGCGAAATTGGCCAGCATGCCGATGGCGCCGGCCAGCGTGGCCGTGATCGTCATGATCAGCGTGTCGCGGTTCTTCACATGCGCCAGCTCATGCGCCATCACGCCTTCGATTTCCTCGCGGCTCAGCATGTGCAGAAGTCCGGTGGTGGCCGCGACAGCGGCATTCTCCGGATTGCGGCCAGTGGCAAATGCATTGGGCTGGTCGTTGTCCATCACATAGACGCGCGGCATCGGCAGGCCGGCGCGCTGTGCCAGCGTCTGCACAAGCCCGTAAAATTCAGGCGCGGTCTGCGCATCGACCTCGCGCGCGCCATACATCGACAGCACCATCTTGTCGCTGTTCCAGTAGGCGAACAGATTCATTGCCGCGGCCAGGCCGAGCGCAATCAGCATGCCCGCCTCGCCGCCGATCAGGAAGCCGATCGCACCGAACAGGCCGGTCATGGCCGCCAGCAGAAGCGCCGTCTTCATGTAATTCATGGTTCTTCACCCTCGTCTCTGCGGTGACCGTGCCTGCCAGGAACCGTCATCGGGCTTTGCAGCCGACCCGCACCGCTATATTTAAGATCACAAACCCGCTGCGCAAGAAGGCTGACGCCATGCCTGACGACCAGACCAGACCCACCGCTCCTGTTCCCAGCCTGGACGGCAATGCGATCGACAGCCGTCCGGTCGATCCCAAGACCGGCAAGCCGCTGGCGCCGGCCAAACCGGCGATCAAGGTGACCCAGGCGCCCGGCGAGGAAGACGGGCCCAAGGGCCCCGAGCCGACCCGTTACGGCGACTGGGAACGCAAGGGCATCGTCTCCGACTTCTGAGGCCCATATGGGACCTGATTGCGCCGGAATTGCGGCAACCCGCCCAGGCGTTGGCCACTAGGGGCCGGCATATCCCTGCAGCACGCGCTGCGGGGCTTCAGAACGACCGGCGGAATACATCATCGGTTCGACCTGGAAGGTCGTGGTTGCGGCACAGCCGATGGTGCAGCTCATCGAGAATTTTGTGGCGCCAACCCTGACAAACTGTTCGTCGCCCGCCCGGATCTGCACCGTGGTGCCGGCGCCAACCAGATAATTGCCCGACATGAAGATATCGCCGAAATTCGGTGGCTTGAGTTCAACGTGATAGCTGCCCGGCGGCAGGTCGCGCACATAGACGCCGCCCGCCACGGCGCGGCCGATATTCTCGCCGTTCACCAGCAGCTCGGCCCGCACGGTATCGACGTTGAGGCCGCTGGCCTGCACGTTCCTGTAGATGAACAGCCGGCCCTTGCCGTCCGCCAGCACCGGCAGGGCCTCCGGCTTGTCGGCCAGCCTGGGCCCGCTGGCGGCGCAACCGCCCAGCAGCAGGACAGCCGCCAGCATCAACACGTAATTCCGCAGCATCGATTTCCCCCGAAGCCTCGATTTCTCGACACTCTATCGCGCAGCCGGCACCGGCCGCAGTTGCAGCACCCTGGTCTGCACCTCGCGCTGCCCAAGCTCCGGATCGACAATCCGGATGGCAAAATCACTGCCGATCATCTGCCTGCGCGTCACCACGACCTTGACGAAAGCCTCGCCGCCGGGCGGCAGCACGATCCGCTGCTGTTGCCCCGGTATGACGAGCGGACCCTCGGCGCCGGGCGCCAGACGGTAAGCGGCCTCGCCCAGCGTATGCTTCCCATCGACCAGCGTCAGACTGTGTTCGCCGGCCGGCAGGGCGAAGGCCAGCACCGCGCCGGCCTGCATCGTGCCGATGGGTGCATTGTCCAGTGTCAGGTCCGGACGGATCGTGTCGCTCTGGACGCCGCCATTCACGACATCGCGATATACAAACAGCCGCCCCTGATCGGCAGCAAGCGGCGGCAGGCCGCCGGGCACATCCTTCAGCATGGTTCCGCTTGCGGCGCAGGCGCCGAGCATCAGGCAGACGGCGACCGCCGCCAGACGAGGCAGGATGGCCATGCGTCAGTCCTTCAGCCGCATGCCATAGCGTATCTCGCCCTGCAGGCTCGGCCTTTTGGCCAGTTCCTCGCGCGCGCGGGCAAGATTGTTTTCGATTTTGGTGAACTTCACCGGAAAGACATTCGCATCGACGGTGTAATCGCCGATATAGACCACTTCACCGGGCTTCACCGTGAAGCGCGGCACCTCACGTCCGGCAACGGAAAGCTGCTCCTCGCTGGCGAGGAAATTGGCCGCCACCGGCTTGTCCTGGTTGCCGTAGGTGCGCGTCAGCTCCTGAAGATTTCGCCCACCGGTGAATTTCTGCACCATGATCTGCGATGCCAGATAGTTGCCGGGCGGCACCCGCTGCACGCCGTAGCGGATCGAGGTGTCGAAATCGGTTCCATCGTGACGGAAGCCGCGCGCCATATTGAAGACCAGCGGCACATCCTTGGCCGGAGCCGGAATCACCGTCTGCTTGGCCACGTCATAGCGCTGCATGAAAACAGCCATGAAATTCGTTTCGGGTGTGGGCCGCTTTGCCGCCGCCAGACCCATCACCACCAGGCCCCAGTCATCCTTAGGCGTGAACTGGTAATTGGCCGCCATCGGCTCGACATGCAGCTTGGAGCAGCCGGTCAGTCCGACCACGACCACGATGACGCCCATGACCCGCTGCAACAGCGGGAGTCCCCGTAACCGCATATTCCCCCTCATGACGCGACCTCGCGTCCCCTCTTTCCTCTTATAATAGAGCGGTTTCCGGGACAAGATTACTTTGGAGGGCCGCCCCTCCCCATTGATCGGCCGCCGCGCTTGCCTATACTCCGGCCCGATTTTCCCGGCATTCAAGGAGTGCGCCCGATGAGCGGCAGCAAGCATGGCAGCGTCAAGAAGGTGGTTCTGGCCTATTCCGGCGGCCTCGACACTTCGGTGATCCTGAAATGGCTGCAGGAGACCTATGGCTGCGAGGTGGTGACCTTCACCGCCGATCTGGGCCAGGGCGAGGAGCTGGAGCCGGCGCGCAAGAAGGCCGAGATGTTCGGCGTGAAGCAGATCTTCATCGAGGACGTGCGCGAGGAATTCGTGCGCGACTTCGTCTTCCCGATGTTCCGCGCCAACGCGATGTATGAGGGCCTCTACCTGCTCGGCACCTCGATCGCACGTCCGCTGATCGCCAAGCGCCAGATCGAGATCGCGCGCGAAGTCGGCGCCGATGCCGTCTGCCATGGCGCCACCGGCAAGGGTAACGACCAGGTGCGCTTCGAGCTGGGCTATTACGCACTGAAGCCCGACATCAAGGTGATCGCGCCCTGGCGTGAATGGGACCTGAACTCGCGCACCGCGCTGATCGACTTCGCCGAGAAGCACCAGATTCCGATCGCCAAGGACAAGCGCGGCGAAGCGCCGTTCTCGGTCGACGCCAACCTGCTGCATATCTCGGCCGAAGGCAAAGTGCTGGAAGATCCGTGGGTGGAGGCGCCCGAGTTCGTCTACTCGCGCACCATCGATCCGGAAAAGGCCCCGGACCAGCCGGAATATGTCGAAGTCGAGTTCAAGAAGGGCGATGCGATTGCCGTCAACGGCCAGGCGCTGTCGCCGGCCGCGCTGCTGACCAAGCTGAACGAGCTCGGCGGCAAGCATGGCATCGGTCGTCTTGATCTTCTGGAAAACCGCTTCGTCGGCATGAAGAGCCGCGGCATCTACGAGACGCCGGGCGGCACCATCCTGCACATGGCCCATCGCGGCATCGAGCAGGTGACGCTGGATCGCGGCGCCGCGCATCTCAAGGACGAGATCATGCCGCGCTATGCCGAGCTGATCTACAACGGCTTCTGGTTCTCGCCTGAGCGCCAGATGCTGCAGGCCCTGATCGACAAGAGCCAGGAGAATGTGGAAGGCAGCGTGCGCCTGAAGCTCTACAAGGGCTCGGTCAACGTGGTCGGCCGCAAGTCACCCAAGTCGCTCTACTCGCTGGCGCATGTCACCTTCGAAGCGGACTCGGTCTACGACCAGAAGGATGCCGCCGGCTTCATCAAGCTGAATGCGCTACGCCTGCGCCTGCTGAACCGCCAGAACAGCTAAGCCTGGCTGATACCGATACGAAAAGGCGGGGACGCAACTCCCCGCCTTTTCTCGTTTCAGGAGCTGGCGGCAGCCAGGCTCCGCTGCGCTGTGACAAAGCCGAATTTGCCGGATTCCATTGAAAAACAAAGGTTTCTGTCGCGATCTTGTCACGAGAGGCCACAGTCTGGTCGCAACCTAATTGGCGGTTTTGCCTCTACTTTTCCTGTCACGACCCGAAAGGGCCGCAGGCCATGCCGGCCTGCTCCCGTAGAAGACAGGAGAACCGCCATGATCGTCACCCGCGTGAGCGTCATTCCGCCGGCCACTGTCTATCGTCGCACGGCGAAGGCCAATGAACGCTATATGGAAGAGCGCCTGTGGCAGCGTGCGCTCAGCCGCCTCGACGGCCCGCGCCAGGAGCCGGCCCGCGCGTCCCATCCCGAAAAAGCGGAAAAGAAGGAGCGTCGCTCCTTCCGCCGGGTGCTGGGCGCCATCCGCAACGGGCTGGGCCGCTACGTCGACATCTACGCCTGATCAGATAGCCGGCAGACCCGCCAGCTTGTCCGGGTTGCGCATGATGAAGATGTTGCGTACCACGCCGTCAACAATATCCACGGCCATTGCCATATACGGCACCGTGCCATCGTAGAACAGCCAGCCCGGCTGACCGTTGATATGCGCGAACACGCGGCGCAGCGTTGCGGGCTGCTTGCGGCGCACGCCGACAAAGAAGCGCGCGATCTTCTCGGCTCCGTGGATCACGTTCAGCGCCGCCGTCGCCTTGCCGCCGCCATCTGCCCAGATCATCGCATCCTCGGCCAGCAGGCCCGCAAACATCGAAGCATCGCCGGCCTTTGTCGCTGCCGCGAATTTCTCGGCCAGCGCACGCGCCGCCGACGCATCGGCATCGAAGCGCGGTCGCGCATCCTTCAGATGCTTCTGCGCCCGGCTGACGAGCTGGCGGCAGGCGGCCTCGGTTTTCTGCAAGGCCGCCGCGATCTGCGGGTAATCGTAATCGAAGGCTTCGCGCAGCAGATAGGCGGCGCGTTCGGCGGGGCTCAGCCGCTCCATCACCATCAGCAGCGCCATGGAGAGATCGTCGGCCATCTCCTTGCCTGATGCCTCCGGCGGCACGCTGATCTCCAGCTCCACCAAAGGCTCGGGCAGCCAGATGCCGGGATAATTCTCGCGCTCCTGCTTGGCGGCACGCAGGCGGTCGATGCACAGCCGCGTGCAGGCCGTCACCAGCCAGGCCTCCGGCGTCTGGATCGCGGCAGTGTCGGTGCGGTGCCAGCGCAGATAGGTGTCCTGCACGGCATCCTCGGCATCGCCCACGCTGCCCAGCATGCGGTAGGCCAGACCGAACAGGCGCTTGCGGTGCCGTTCGAAGGTTTGTGTCTTGGCGTCCATTACGTCGATTTTACCCAGGGATCGGTCATCGCCCTGCATCCTGCTGCACGATACCCTAAAGACGGACCACGCCCGCGCTTTGTGACGTCCTCCGGATCGAAAATAAATATGTTGTATTTCAATATGCTAACAGAAAATCTGAACGCCCGGCCAGCCGGTCCGGCAGGCTGTGCGGACCGCAGGATTCAGAAAGCCCTTCCGTTTAATCTTCAAACCCCTCCATATCCCGGACCATGAAACACTTCCGCCTGATCCTGACCGCCGCCGTCGCCGCCATCGCCCTTGCCGGCGGTGCCTGGTGGTTCTGGTCGGCCCGCGCCGACACCAAGCCCGGCTTCCGCACCCAGACCGTGGCGCTGGGCAGCGTTGAGGACACCGTCTCGGCCGTCGGCCTGTTGCAGCCGCTGAACTATGTCGATGTCGGCACCCAGGTCTCGGGCCAGCTCAAGATGATCAATGTCGATTTCGGCCAGCGCGTCGAGCAGGGCGCGCTGCTGGCGCAGATCGACCCCACCATCTATGAGGCGCGCGTCGCCGCCGACCTCGCCAACCTGCAGGCCCTGCGCGCGCAGAAGACCGACAAGCAGGTGCAGCTCGGCCTGGCCGAGCGCCAGTTCGAGCGGCAGAAGAACCTGCTGGCCGGCCGCGCCACCAGCCAGGATGCCTATGACAGTGCCGAAGCCGGCCGCAAGTCGCTGGTCGCCCAGATCGCCGTGCTGGACGCGCAAATACAGCAGGGCGAATCGACGCTCCGCTCTGACCAGGCAAACTTGAGCTACACCAAGATCTACGCGCCGATGACCGGCACCGTGGTCGACATCATCGCGCGCCAGGGCCAGACCCTGAATGCCAATCAGTCGGCACCGATCGTGCTCCGCATCGCCGATCTCGACACCATGACGGTGAAGACCCAGGTGTCGGAAGCCGACGTGCCCAAGCTGACGGTTGGCATGCCGGCCTATTTCACCACGCTGGGCAAACCCGACAAGCGCCGTGAAGGCCGCCTGCGCCAGATCCTGCCCACGCCGGAAGTGGTCAACAATGTCGTTCTCTATTCCGCGCTGTTCGATGTCGAGAATCCGGATAACGACCTGCTGACCCAGATGAGTGCCCAGGTCTTTTTCGTCATCTCCAAGGCCGACAACCTGCCCGTCGTGCCGATGGCCGCGCTGCGTCCGCTGCCGCAGACCCAGCCGGGCAAGCCGCGCTATGCGCTGCGCGTGTTGGAAAACGGCCAGCCGGCACGCCGCATCGTCGAGATCGCTGCCAGCAACCGCGTCAATGCCGCGATCAGCAACGGCGTAGCCGCCGGCGACGAGGTCGTGATCGACATCGTCGCGACCAAGCCGCCAGCCGGTGCTGCGCCGACGCGCACGCCGCGCCTGTAGCATCAGGGCAGCGCCATGAACCGTATGGCACCCGGTAGCGAGACCCGCGCGGCAAGCGATCCCGGCCCGATCATCAGCTTGCGTGACATCCGCAAGACCTTCTATCGCGGCACACTGGCGGTCGAAGTGCTGCATGGCGTTTCGCTCGATATCCATCCCGGCGAATTCGTTGCCATCATGGGCGCGTCGGGCTCGGGCAAGTCGACGCTGATGAACCTGATCGGCCTTCTGGACCGGCCGACCAGCGGCAGCTACCGCTTCGATGGATCGGAAGTGTCGGCGCTGGATGCCGATGCACGCGCACTGCTGCGGCGCGAGGCGTTCGGTTTCATCTTCCAGCAGTACAACCTGCTGCCGACCGAAACCGCCACCGCCAATGTCGAGATGCCGGCGATCTATGCCGGCCTGCCGCGCGCCGCGCGGACGAAGCGTGCCGAGGACCTGCTGACCATGCTAGGCCTGGCCGAGCGGCTGGACCATCGCCCGACGCAGCTCTCGGGCGGCCAGCAGCAGCGCGTCTCGATCGCCCGCGCCCTGATGAACGGCGGTGCCGTCATCCTGGCCGACGAACCCACCGGCGCGCTGGACAGCAAGAGCGGCCAGGAGGTCATGCACCTGTTGCACGACCTCAACGCGCAGGGTCACACCATTCTGCTGATCACCCATGATCACGAGGTCGCGGCGCAGGCCAACCGCATCATCGAACTGAAGGACGGCAATATCGTCGCCGACCATCCGGTCGAGCATGACGTGCCGCCCGCCGCCGTCGCCGCACCGAAACAGCCCTCCCGCCTGCGCAGCCGCGCCTTTGCGCTGTTCGATGCCATGGAAGCCGGCCGCATGGCGCTGCAGGCGCTGCACAGCAATCTGTTGCGCACGCTGCTCACCCTGCTGGGCATCATCATCGGCGTGGCCTCGGTGGTGGCGATGCTGGCGATTGGCGACGGCGCCAAGCAGCAGGTACTGGACCGCATCACCGCCATGGGCACCAACCTTTTGCTGATCCGGCCCGGCGCGCCCAACATCCGGCCGACCGGCGTGACGGCGACGCTGATCGCGGACGATGCCGAAGCCATCAGCGCCGAGCTGCACAACATCCTGGCCGCCGTGCCGGAATATGCCAGCAACGTCACCGTGCGCGCCAATGGCCGCGATTACGTTACCCAGGTCAACGCCACCACCGCGCCCTTCCCTGTGGCGCGCGAATGGCCGGTGCGCGAAGGTATTTTCTTCTCGGACGACGATGTGAAGTCCTACCTTCCGGTCGCCGTCATCGGCCAGACCGTGGCCAACAACCTGTTCGAGGATATCGACCCGATCGGGAAATATATGTTGCTGAACAATATTCCCTTCCAGGTCATCGGCATTATGTCACCCAAGGGCGCGACGCCCTGGGGCGCCGACCAGGACGATGTCGCCTATGTACCGCTGACCACCGGCATGCTGCGGCTGTTCGGCCAGCGCTATGTGCGCACCATCACAGTCCAGGTTCAGGATGTGACGCGGATCAATGACACGCAGGAAGAAATCCGCCAGCTTCTGATCGCCCGTCACCGGACCGAAGACTTCCAGATCCGGAATATGGCCTCCATCATCGAAACCGCCATGGAAACCCAGAATACGCTCACCATTCTGCTTGGGTCGATCGCTGCCATTTCGCTGCTGGTCGGCGGCATCGGCGTGATGAACATCATGCTGGTCAGCGTCACCGAGCGCACCCGCGAGATCGGCGTGCGCATGGCCACCGGCGCGCGCCGCCTGAACATCATGATGCAGTTCAACGCCGAGGCATTGGCCATCTGCACGCTGGGCGGCCTGATCGGCGTCGCGGTGGGTCTGGGCACCACCTGGCTGTTCGCCTCTTTCGGCCGGCCGGTGATTTTCTCGGTCGAGCCGGTGCTGCTCGCCTTCTTCTGCGCCTTCGGCACCGGTCTGCTGTTCGGCTACCTGCCGGCGCGCAAGGCCGCCGATCTCGATCCCGTCGTCGCCCTCGCGGCTGAATAAAAAAATATCGGAACACTCTCCATGCGCATGCTTTCCTCCGCCGCGGCCATTGCGCTGCTCTCCGTCTCCCTCGGGGCCTGCTCGATGGTGCCGGATTACTTCAAGCCCAAGGTCGAAACCCCGGCCGCCTGGGACAGCCGCCAGGATGGCGTCAACATCTGGCCAGAAGCGAGCTGGTGGACCGGCTTTGGCTCGGCCGAGCTGGATCGCCTGATTGCGTCCGCGCGCGACAACAACACTGATCTTCGCGCCGCCGTCGCCCGCATCCGCCAGGCCGAGGCGCAGGCAAAGATTTCCGGCGCGGCTCTCTACCCCACCGTCGGCGTCGATGCCGGTGCCAGCCGCACCCGCACCGGCCGCCAGGCCGCGAGCGGCAGCAGCACGACCACCAGCAGCAGCCGCAATGATGCGATCATCCGAAACAGCTTCAGCGGCAACCTGACCGTGGGCTATCAGCTCGACCTGTTCGGCGCGAATTCCGCCAATGCCGATGCGGCACTGTCGCGGCTCGAATCCAGCCGCTATGACCGTGAGACGGTGGCGATCACGCTCTATGCCGATATCGCCAACACCTATTTCCAGCTGCTGTCGGTGCGCGACCGCGTGCGGCTCGCCAACGAAACCCTGCGCTCGGCGCAGGGCGTGCTGGAGCTGCTGGAGACCCAGCGCCGCAACGGCATCATCACCGATTACGAAGTCGCCACCCAGCGCGCCAATGTCGCGACCCAGCGCGCCTCCGTCGCCGTGCTGGAGCAGACCGAGCGCCAGACGCTGGATGCGCTGGCCGTGCTGCTCGGCCGCAACCCTCAAGGGTTCCGCGTCGAGGGCACCACGCTGGCCAATCTGACGCTGCCGCGCGTCGCAGCTGGTTTGCCGTCTGAACTGCTGCTGCGCCGGCCCGACCTGCGCAAAGCCGAAACCGACCTGAAGGCCGCCAATTTCGACATCGGCGCCGCGCGCGCCGCGCGTTTCCCCAGCCTCGACCTCACCGGCCGCGCCGGCAGCCAGGCAGGCACAACGGGCGCGCTGTTCGATCCGGGCACCATGATCTATTCGATCGCCGCCTCGCTCACCGCGCCGATCTTTGAGGGCGGTCGCCTGGAAGGCGGCGAGGAACTCTCCCGCGCCCGCAAGGACGAGCTGGTGGAAACCTATCGCGGCGCCATCCTCAGTGCCTTCCGCGACACCGAGGATGCGCTGGGCGCCACTGTCAACAGCGGCCGCCAGTTCGGATTCTCGTCGGAGGCCTATGCCCAGGCCAGCGATGCCTATCGCATCGTTGAATCACGCTATCGCGCCGGCACTGTCGGTTTCCTCGACCTGCTGGATGCGCAACGTTCGGTCTTTTCCGCTAACGACGCCATGGTGCAGGCCTCGCTCGGCCGACTCGGCGCCAGCGTCGACCTGTACAAGGCGCTGGGCGGCGGCTGGGACGGCAGCGTGATCGGTCCGCTGGCACAGAGGGACTAACTCCACAGGGTTAGCACATGCAGATTACCGGCATAGTCGGTTCAGATTTTTAAACGCCTACGGGAATAAACGTCACGACACAGAGTCTCATCTCCAGGATGCAATCGCTGGAGACTCGAGATGGACCTCAATCGCCGACAGATGCTCATGGCCACCACGGCCGGTGCGCTCGCTGCACTGGGCAGCGCCTCCTGGCCCGGTGCCGCCCATGCCGCCGATATCGAACCCGGCGACCGCATCCTGATCTGCAACGAGGATTCCAACACCCTGTCGGTGATCGACCCGAACACCAATAAGGTCGAGACCACAATCAACCTGACCAGCTTCGACGCCGATCCGCGTCCGCCCTTCCGCTTTGTCACCGGCGGCACCATCCCGACCCATGCGGCGATGGTGACCAAGCCGCTGTATCACGGCGCGATCAACATCCATGGCGCGGCGCCCTCGCCCGACCAGACCATGGCCGCCGTCACCGGGCGCGGCAGCAGCAACATCTACCTGATCGACGTGCGCACCAAGCGCGTGATCGGCAATCGGCTCAACCCGCTGGCCCGCGAAACCACCAGCAAGGAAGCCGTGACCAGCGGCGTGCTGGTCGGCCGCGAGCCGCATGAGCCGACCTGGAGCCGCAACGGCAAGGAAATCTGGGTGTCGCTCCGCGGTGAAGACCGCTTCGCCATTGTCGATGTCGAACTGGCCAAGCGCGAATCGGCTGGTGAAGACGTGCGCGCCATCCGCGGCTATGTGCCCACCGTGCATGGCCCGGCGCAGATCTGGTTCTCGCGCGACGGCGCACTGGCCTTCGCCGTGTCGCAAAAGGTGCCGAAGCTCGCGGTTTACGAAACCAATGTCGGCAAGGACGGGTACAGCCGCCCGCGTCTGCGCACGACGGTCGACATCGCCGGACAGGACAAGTTCGGCTTCACGCCCTTCCTGAAGATGGCGCCAGATGGCCGCGAGATGTGGCTCAGCCACAAACTGGCCGACAGCCTGTCGGTCCGCAGCATCGATGGCGACCCTCAGCTGATCGACCATGTGCCGCTGGGCGAGCTGTCGCGGCCCAATCACGTCGAATTCGTCGAGAATGCCAAGGGCAAGGTCGTCTATGCGAGCCTGGCCCGTGTCGATGACGGCGGCCCCGGCGGCGTCGCTTCCAGCCGCATCGCCATCATCGACCGCGCCGCCGCACCGGGCCAGCGCAAGGTCACCGGCACCTTCTTCAGCCAGGGCCGCGAGGCCCATGGCCTGTGGACCAACCCGTCCCACACCATGCTTTATGTCGCGCATGAGCAGGACGAGCTGCCCGGCACGCCGAATGAAGGCCAGACCGTCTGCACCGCCTTCGACGTCTCCGATCCCCATAACCCGAAATTCGTCGCGCAGATTCCGCTGGGATCGCTGGAACTGCCGTCGGGCAAGCTGCGCAACAAGAAGAGCATCAACCTGGTCTATTACCGGCCCGGCAGCCCGACGCATTCGGGCTGACCATGGCGCTGAAATACCTGGGCGGTGCCGTATTGCTGGCATCACTGCTGGCGGCGGCACTCGCCTTCGACATGCCGGTATCGCTGTCGCATGATCATTCAAAGCATGGTCATGCGGGCCACGGCCAGCCCGCGCAGGCCTCGCCCTTCGAAAGCCGCATGACCGCCGACATGGCTAGGATGATGCAGGACATGCATCAGCCCGGTTACAGCGGCAATCCGGATGTGGATTTCCTGGCGATGATGATTCCGCATCACCAGGGCGCCATCGACATGGCGCGGCTGACACTGGAGCATGGCGAGGATCCGCTGACCCGCCGGCTGGCCGAAGACATCATCGCATCGCAGCAGGCCGAGATCGAGGCGATGCGGGCGCGGCTGGAAATCCTGCGCCGCGGCCCCGATCCGCAGCCCGGCGGCTTTCCCGCACTGGGCGGCACGCGCGGCCGCTAAAGGCGGAATACCCGCTTCGCATTACCACCGAGAAACTTCGCCTTCGCCTCCGGCGGCAGATCGAGCGCATCCACGCCTTTCAGGCAACGGTCGAATGGCAGATGCGGGAAGTTGGTGCCGAACAGCACCTTGTCCTGGCCATAGCCGCGCATGAACTGCACCAGCGACGGCGGATACATCTTCGGCAGATAAGCCGACGTGTCGATATAGATATTCTCGTGCTTCCAGCACAGCGCCAGCATTTCGTCGGTCCAGGGATGGCCGATATGACCGCCGACAATCACGAGCTCGGGAAAATCCAGCGCCACCTGGTCGATATAGGGAATCGGCCGGCCGGTCTCGGACGGGAATAACGGCCCGGTATGGCCGACCTGCGTGCAGAACGGAATGCCCAGTTCGACGCATTTGGCATAGAGCGGATAATAGCGCCGGTCGGTCGGCGGCAATTCCCACAGCCAGGGCACGACGCGCAGGGCCTTGAATCTCAGCTCGCGCACGGCACGCTCCAGTTCGCGCACCGCATCCATCGGCTTATGCAGATCAACGGCGGCAACGCCGGTGAAGCGGTCGGGATAGGCGCGGGTGAAATGCGCCACCTCGTCGTTCGTCACAACCCAGCGCCCCGGCCGGGCCCAGGCGCAGAGCATCAGTCGGTCCACGCCCGCCGCATCCATCAGGGCGACCAGTTCGACCGGCGACAATGCCTTGTCCAGCATCGCCGCCGTGCCCGACTGCTCGAACAGCCGCACGACTTCGGGCATGGACTGTCGCGCGTTGAACACGGGCTGCGCCCAGACGTCGATAACGAAAGCGCGGTCGCTCATGCGGCGGCACGATCCTTGCGCGCGGCATCGGCGAGCCAGGCGGCCTGTACGGCCCAGACCTGCGGCGGCGTATCGCGCCGGAAGAAGCCGAAATGCCCGATGCGCTTCATGTCCAAGTCCTGCGGCGCCACATGCAGCCGTTCGATCGCGGCGTTCGGGTAATATTCCATCAGCTTGTCGACGCCCTTCTTCGGGGCAACCGACGCATCATCGGCGAAGCTGATCATGCGCATCGGCGCGCGGACCAGGTTGTTATACGGGCGCAGCGGCAGGCCGTTGTCATCGCAGACGTAATGCGGCGAGCGGCACCAGCGCGACCAGTCGCGCGCCACGCCGGCCGGCAAGGCTTCGCCGCCGATAATCCGGCCCGGCAGATATCCCTTGATGGCGACGGCCAGAGGCACCACTACATACCAGGACAGCAGCAGGCGCAGTTGATGCTTCAGCGACCAGTTGCGCCAGTAGCCGTGCTGTGCCGCGACAGTGAGAATGGCGGCGGCGGCTTCGCCCTGCGGCGTGAGACCGAAAATCTGCCCGCCGAAGGAATGGCCGACCAGCGTGGGGCGCAGCGCCGGATGATTCTGCTTCAGCCAGTTTTGCGCGGCCGCATGATCCTGCCGGCCCCAGTCCAGCATGCGCGGCGCCGGCGCGCCCGGCGTCTGCACCGATCCGCCGATGCCGCGATAATCGAAGGTCAGCACGGTGAAGCCCTGCGCCGCCATGAAGGTGGCAAAGGCCTCGTAATAGCGACGCGGCACGCCGGTAGCGCCGTTGATCTGCAGGCTCAGGCCATTGGACTGCGCCGGCTCGAACAGGCTGGCGGCCAGCATCTGGCCGTCAGCGCAGGGAATTGTGATGTCGGTCTTGCTCATGCCGGCGACCATAAAAGCGCCGTCCGGAGTCCGGCAACCGCAAAACCCCATACATCAGATGAGTGAAATTCACCTGACGTTGCGACTGCCTGCGGAATTCTGCGGATGGGTCCAGTGCTGGCCGCGCGCGGCGGCATACAGCCAGTCGGCCTGCTGGCCCCAGAGTTTGGGTGGGAAGTCGCGATGGAAGAATCCGAAATGGCCGATGCGGCTGACGCCCCAGTCCTTCGGCGCGACATGCAGGCGTTCGATATCCGTCATCGGATAGAATTTCATCAGCGCATCGACGCCCTTTTTCGGGCCGAAATTGTGGTCGTCGTCGAAGCTGATCAGGCGCATGGCTGCGCGCAGATTCGCGTTATAGGGCCGCAACGGCTTGCCGTCATCATCGACCAGATAGTCGGGCGTGCAGCACCAGCGACGCCAGTCGCGCGCCACATCGCCCGGCAGCGTTTCACCGCCCAGCCACCAGCCCGGCAGCTCGCCGATCATGTTCACCACCAGCGGAAAGGCCACATACCAGGACAGGAACAGCCGCAGCTGATGCCAGAGCGACCAGTTGCGCCAGTAGCCGTTCTGCGAGGCGATGGCGAGCACGGCGTCGATCTCGCCGACCTTGGGCATCAGGCCCAGCATCTGGCCGCCGAAGGAATGGCAGACCATGGCGCGCTGTTCACCCGGCGTGCGGCTGGCGAGGAAATCGGCGGCAGCCGGAATATCGCGCCGGCCCCAGTCGAGCATGCGCGGCGGCGGCGCACCCGGCGTCTGCGGCGAACCGCCGATGCCGCGATAATCAAAGGTGAGCACCGTGAAACCGCGCGACGCCAGATAACTGGCGAAGCTGGCGTAGTAGCGCCGCGATACGCCGGTGGCGTTGTTGATCTGGACGCTGACGCCATTGGATTGCGCCGGCCAGGCCAGTGTGCCAGCAAGGCGCTGTCCGTCGGCAACAGGAATGGAGACGGCGGCAATGTCGAATCGGGACTGTTCCATGCGGGCGACCTAAGATCACCCAAAAGGGCGTCACAACCCGTGAATCGGCCGAACTCGCATGAACGTGATTCAATTGATCCAGAGGACGTAGCCCCTAAGTGCTATCGAATCCGGCTCAGCTTCGCTTGCGTCGCATACCACTGACTGCAGTTTTGCCGGCGACCGTCTTGGGCAACAGCGGCTTCATCTGCCGATTCGCACGCTGCATCAGCACGAGCAGCCAGTCGCGCAGGGCCTGCAGCGCCGGCTTGTCGGCATCGGCGCGGCGGCAGACGAACCAGTAGCCATGCTCGGCCTTCACCATCGGCGCGAATGGCATGGCCAGCTTCTGCTCGACGATGCGCGGCGCGATCAGCGGTGCCACGCCCAGCGCCACGCCAAGTCCGCGCTCGGCGGCTTCCGTCGTCTGCGCCACATTGTCGACCCAGATCTCGCGACCGCCTGCCAGATCGGCGATGCCGGCGGCGCGCAGCCACATCGGCCAGGCATCGGGGAAGGTGCTGAGATGGATCAGCGTCTGGCTGGGCAGGTCCTGCGGGCCCTTCAGTTTCTGCGCCAGCTTCGGCGTGCAGATCGGCGCCATGGCGATATCGGTGATCTTCACCGCCGCCAGGCCGGGCCAGCGACCATCGCCGAAGCGGATCGCCGCGTCCACCGCATCGCGGGCGAAATCGGCATTGCGCTGCGAGGATTCGACGAACAGGCGCAGCGCCGGCTGGGTATCGAGGAATTCCGCCAGATTGGGGATGATCCAGGTGGCGGCGACGATCGGCACCGAAGACAGCCGCAGCTCTTCAATGCGCTTTGAGCGGCCGACGCGGCGCGAAACATCAGCGATCTGGTCAAACGCACGCCGCACCGTGTTGTAGTAATCCTGGCCGGCCTCGGTCAGGCGGATTTCGCGATTGAGCCGGCGGAACAGCGACAGGCCCAGATGCTGTTCCAGTTGCTTGACGCGATGGCTGATCGCCGAGGGCGTGAGATTGAGTTCGGCCGCCGCCGCCTTGAAGCTCATGGTGCGCGCGGCGGCGTCAAAGGCCTCGAGGGCCAGAAGGGGTGGCAGACGCTTTGCCATACCGTCAGCTTAGGCCTGTCCGGGCGATTGGGAAGCCGTGACGTGGCGGCATGCCGTTGCGGCGCATGCCTTACAGCGTCTTCGGATCAATCTTTTCGCAATAGCAGGCCGCCGTCAGCGTGTTCTGCAGCAGGCAGGCGATGGTCATCGGACCGACGCCACCCGGCACCGGAGTGATGACGCCGGCCACAGCGGCAGCCGACGCGAAATCGACATCGCCGACCAGCTTCGTCTTGCCGTCATCCTTGGGAACGCGGTTGATGCCGACATCGATCACGGCGGCGCCCGGCTTGATCCAGTCGCCCGGCACCATCTGCGGCCGGCCGACGGCGGCGATCACGATATCGGCCTGGGCAACAATCGCCTTGAGATCGCGGCTGCGCGAATGGGCAATCGTCACGGTGGCGTCGGCGGCGAGCAGCAGTGCCGCAATCGGCCGCCCCACAAGGATCGACCGCCCGATCACCACGGCATTGGCGCCGCTGATCTTCACGCCGGCTTTTTCCAACAGGATCATGCAGCCCAGCGGCGTGCAGGGCACCAGCGCCTCGATGCCCTGGTTCAGCTTGCCGGCATTGACCGGATGCAGGCCATCGACGTCTTTCGCCGGATCGATGGCGGCGATGATCGCCTGCGTGTCGATCTGCTTGGGCAGTGGCATCTGCACCAGGATGCCATCCACCGCCGGATCGGCATTCAGCTTGGCCACCACATCCAGCAGAGCCGCCTGCGTGGTGTCAGCAGGCAGCTTGATCTCGTTGGAGACCATGCCGGCCTCACGTGTCTGCACGCCCTTGTTGCGGACATAGACTTCCGAAGCCGGATCGTCGCCCACCAGCACGACGGTTAGTCCCGGAAGGCGCCCTGCCGAAGCCTGAAAACGCTGGACCTTCTGCGCGATCTCGGCGCGAAGCGTGGCGGCAACGGCCTTGCCGTCGATCTGGGTTGCGGTCATGGCGCTACTCCTTGACGTTCAGCGCGGCGAACCAGGGCGCCAGCGCGGCTTCGATATCCGTGGCGTCGCCGCCGATGAGAATCTGCTTGTGCCGGTCGGTCGCGCCGGCGACGAGATCGAACCGCGAGACCGGCAGTTTCAGGCTCTTCGCCAGCAGCTTCAGCAACGCCGCATTGGCCTTGCCGTTTTCCGGCACTGCCGTGACCTTCGCCACGAGTTCGACGCTGCCATCCGCGGTGGGCTTCAACGCGTCGATGCTGTCGCGGCCGGCCTTCGGCGTCAGGCGCACGAATAACCTCAGGCCATCAGACTGCAGGCGATATGGCTTGAACGCGATCAGCGGGGCAGCGGCTCTCAGAGAAACAGCGGCGCGAGGTCGTTCTGGATCAGCTGACGCAGGAACAGGATCAGCAGGATCAGGATGACGGGCGAGATGTCGATGCCGCCCAGGTTGGGCAGGATACGGCGGATCGGGCGCAACACGGGTTCGGTGACGCGATAAAGGAAGTCGCCGATCATGTAGACCACGCGGTTGCGCGTGTTGACCACGTTGAAGGCGACCAGCCAGCTCAGGATGGCCGAGGCGATCAGGATCCAGGTGTAGAGTCCCAGGATGGTGTCTATCAGCCAGAACAGGGCAAACATCGGCGTCTTCGCGGCTCCTCTGGGGGATGGCTCGGCAGGCCGGACGGCCCCGGGTGATGCTGGGCCTGAGTGATACCGGCAGGTCCCGGGAAACGCAACCCGAGGCCGCGTGACCGGGGCCACCATCCCCCGAAAAAGGCCGGAAAAGCATGCTGGTGGCCGGGCCGGCTCCCCCAAGCTCAGATCCGCCAGGCTCGGCAGGCCGACGCCCGGCAGGCCGCCGATTCATGCCGGGGGCGGTAGACAAAACCCGGCCGCTTTGGTACTTGCTAGCCCGCCCGGCCAGGACCCTTGCGAGGTCCACTTTACTCGGTGGCTGGCGCACCGGCTTGGGGCCGTAGCTCAGATGGGAGAGCGCCTCGTTCGCAATGAGGAGGTCAGGGGTTCGATTCCCCTCGGCTCCACCACTTCCCCGCCGACCGCCAGCAACGCATACGCAACCTGACGCACTGCGAGGCGCGCGCCGTCACAACCTGACGCATTCGCCCGTGCAGGCAATGTTCAGTCCAGGCCCGGCGGGGTATCCTGACGCCGTTACCACCGCGGCCGGCCGCGTTAAGGCCGGGGCCAAGGACACTGTTGTGATCATCGATCCCTTCGCCCAGCCGGCTGACCATGCCGACTGGCATCCCAGGCTGCAGGCGCTGCATCGCGCCTGGTGCATGCAATCGCCGGGACCGGGCCTGCTGCCCGGCCGCGTGCATGTGGGACCGGAAATCCTCAAGCCCTGGCTGCCGGTGATCTGGCTGCTCGATGTTGTGCCGGATGAACGCGACGCCGCAGGCCTGCCCCGCATCCGCTACCGCCTCGCCGGCACCAAGCTGATCGAAATGCGCGGTGGCCATAACCCGATGGGCCTGTGGCTGGAAGAGTCCAATCCCTCGCGCGTCAGCCCGAACCCCACCATCAGCCGCGTGCACAGCATGCTGAAGACGCCGCAGCCAAGCTGGCGTCGCGGCATGCCGAACAACAAGCGCATCGATGCCGTGAAGACGGTGGAGAACCTGTTCCTGCCGCTGGCCGCCGACGGCGCGACCGTGGACATAATCCTGTGCGCGTCGCTGTATTTCGGAATCGAGGGCCGGCAGCTTTAGGCTGCCGCTTCACGGCATCTCGATCACGACATTGCCCGTCGCGCCCCGCTCCACGGCTTCATGGGCGGCAGCGATCTGGTCCAAGGTAAAGCGCGCGGCAATGCGCGTGACCAGCGCCTTCTTTTGCAACACCGCATCCAGATCAGCCAGCGTGGCGCGGCGGTCCTCGGCGTTCAGTTCATAAACCAGGAAGAAGCGCAGCGACAGATTGCGGAACAGCATATCGCGGAAGGGCAGCGCCACATCGCCCATGGCATTGGAGCCGTAACAGGCCAGCGTGCCATGCGGCGCCAGAACACCCTTGGCCAGCAACGGCCCGGTCGATGACAGGTCCATGTCGATGATCGCATCGACACCGGCATTGCCGGTGAGCGCCAATACCCGCGCGGCGGTATCTTCCGTCTTGTAGTCAATCACATCGCTGGCGCCGGCAGCGCGCGCCACATCGGCTCGTGCCGCCGATGCCGTACCGATCACGCGCATGCCGCGCGCAACGGCAATCTGCGTCGCGTAATGCCCGACGGCCGAGGCCGCGCCGGTGATCAGCACCGACTTGGCGCCAGCCTGCTGCACAATGCGCACACCCTGCAGGGCCGTGAGCGCCGGGATGCCGAAACAAGCCGCCGTCGCAAAATCCACCGCATCGGGCAGTGGCACGGCCTGCGCGGCCGGCAAGGCGATATATTCAGCCGCCGTGCCCATCGGACGCTGCCACTGGCCATTCCAGATCCAGACGCGCTGGCCGATGCGCGATGCCGGCACGCCCTCGCCCACCGCATCGACAATGCCCGCGCCGTCACTATGCGGAATCACTATGGGGCCGGCGAGTGGCCGGCCACCCCGGCTTTTCACATCCGACGGATTGACCCCGGAGGCATGCACACGCACGAGCACCTCGCCAGCCTTGGGCTGCGGCATCGGCTGCTCGCCCACCGTCAGCACATCGCGGGCTTCGCCATTCTTGGTGTACCAGGCGGCTTTCATGGTTCTTCCCTGCTGCATTTTTGAGTGTCACACACAGAATCGATTTGAATAATGCACAGGCCTTTCTACATCACCAAGTGCTGGTGTTGCCCATCGTGAATACGTCATCGCAGCCGATTGGTCGTCATTGGACTCAATCGGCTCGCCATGGGGCCGAACTGGCTCTGAATGGGACTCAATTGGCCCTGAACGGGATCCAATTGGCTCCGAATGGGCTCGCATTGGCCCGCTATCGGCTGCCGCTGGACCGCATCGGTCCAGTCGCGTCAGGCACTTAAGCCTTATTCGCTCGCGAGAATGGTGTTTTTCACCAGCGGATAGATCTGGTTGGCCCAGCGCTTGCCGCTGAACACGCCGTAATGGCCCACGCCGGCCTGCAGGTGATGGCGCTTCATATACGGCTTCAGGCTCGTGCAGAGGTCATGCGCCGCCACCGTCTGGCCGATGGCACAGATATCGTCGCGCTCGCCTTCCACGGTCAGCAAGGCCGTCCGGCGGATGGCCTTGGGATTCACCGGCTTGCCGCGATAGGTGAGTTCGCCCAGCGGCAGGCGATGCTCCTGGAACACCCACTGCACGGTCTCGAGATAGAAATCGGCATCAAGATCGAGCACGGCAAAATACTCGTCGTAGAATTCCTTGGTCTTCATCGCCGGCTCGAGATCGCCGCGCCACAGATTCTCGAACAGCTCGACATGCGCCTTCACATGGCGATCCATGTTCATGCTCATGAAGGCCGTGAGCTGCACGAAGCCCGGATAGACCTTGCGGCCCGCACCGGGCAGACCAGGCGGCACGGTGGAGATCAGCTTCTCCTTGAACCAGGAAATCGGATGCTCCTGGGCCAGCACATTCACCTTGGTGGGATTGATGCGGGTGTCGATCGGTCCCGCCATCAGCGTCATCGAGCGCGGCTGTGCCTTGTTCTTGTCTTCCGCCATCACGGCCGCCGCCACCAGCGCCTGCACGCAGGGCTGGCACACCGCCACCATATGCCCGCCGGGCCCGATGGTTTCCATGAACTGGATTAGATGCGCCACATAATCATCGAAGCCGAAGCGGCCGGCGCTCAAGGGAACGTCACGCGCATTATGCCAGTCGGTGATATAGACATCGTGATCGGGCAGCATGGTATGCACGGTGTCGCGCAGCAGCGTGGCGAAATGGCCTGACAGCGGTGCGATCACCAGCACGCGCGGCTGCTCGATCAGGGAAGACTGGGCCGCTTCGGCATCCTTGCGGAAATGCAGCAGGGTGCCGAACGGCATGACCAGCGTCGGTTCTTCCGTCACGGAGACCGTGCGGTTGCCCACCTTCACACTGGTGATGTTATAGGGCGGCCGGCCATGGCTGATGCCGGCCCGCGACACCATCTCGGTATAGGCAGCCAGCCCGCGCAGGCCCGGATTGAACGCAGCCATCTGCTTCAGCCCCGGCAGGGCGCTTTCGGCCAGCCGGCGCAGCGGGGCCATGAGGTCGGCCTGGGTCTGGTAGGCTAAATAAAGCATGAGCCTCGATGGTCCGGGGCACAGGGTTCACCCTGTACCCCCACCGGCGGCACTCCCCCACGGCTGCCGTTCCGGTTTCATGAAAAAAGCTAATGCAGTTTGTGCTGCAATGCGAGATATATGTATCAGGCGAAAGTCCGGGGGACCGCTTGATGAAGGCCACGCTCACCATCAGCAGTAAGAACTATTCCTCCTGGTCGCTGCGCGGCTGGCTGCTCTGCCGCATGGCCGGGCTGGATTTCGAGGAAAAGCTGCTCTCCAGCGACGATCCCTCGACTCGCGCCGAGCTGCTGCTGCTCTCGCCCTCCTTCCTGGTGCCGCGCCTGACCCATGGACAGATTTCCGTGTGGGACACGCTGGCGATCGCCGCTTACCTCGGGGAAATCTATCCCGATGCCGGATTGCTGCCCGTCGACAAGGTGCAGCGCTCGCATTGCCGCTCGATCAGCGGCGAGATGCATTCGGGCTTTTCCAACCTGCGCTCGGCCCTGCCGATGAATCTCAAGGCGCATTATCCGGGCTTCAAGGTCTGGGCCGGCGCCCAGGCCGATATCGACCGCGTGGTCACCATCTGGCGCGACTGCTTCACCGCCTATAACGGCCCCTGGCTGTTCGGCGCCAAGCCGACGGTCGCCGATGCGATGTATGCGCCGGTCTGCAGCCGCTTCCTCACCTATGACGTGAAGCTGGATCCGGCCTGCACCACCTACTGCCAGACCGTGATGGCCTGGCCGATCATGCAGGACTGGATCAGCGCGGCGAAGGCCGAGCCCGACGATCTCGACGAACTCGACGTCGAGTTCTGATCAGGATTTTTTGAAGCCTCAGATCAGGCCGCCGTTGCGCATGATGAAGGCGCGCAGCTGCGTCAGCGGCTTCTTCTCGATCGCATCGCTGCCATTCAGCATCAGCACCAGGGCCGCACGATTGATGCCCATTTCGCGGGCCAGGTCGTTCAGCGTGATCTTGGCGTGCTTGCAGGCATCTTCCACGATGGTGAGGCCACCGGCCTCGACGTAGTTGTTGCCGTCGGTGTTCTTGATCTTGAACTTCTGCTTGGGCTTGAGGCCGCTGGTCGGGGCAGCCGCGGGCTTGGCCACACGCCGCGCCGGCGGTGGTGGCGGCGGCTCCGACGCCAGCGGAATCGGGAATTCCTCGGCGCGCTCGGGCTCAGGTCCGGCGTCAGATACAGCGTCGGCAGCGGGCGACGACACAGCCTCGGCCTGCACGGTCTCTTCAGGCTGCGCGGTAATAACGGGCGGCGGTTCGGGGCGACGCCGTGCAGTCGCTGCGAAATCCTCCAGCCCCGCACCGAAATCCCGCGTGCCGAAGCTTTCCTGCGCCTGGAGACGTTCGAGCTGCGTGGCGAACTGCGCAGACAGGGTGGTGGCGATCGCCGCGTCCATCGGCTCCAGCCCGTGCTGGGTCGCGATATCGCGATGGTCCTCCATGATCTCGTCGATGCGGGCCTGCTGCCGCATCAGAAAGCCCCTGCTGCCCAGCGGCCAGGGCTTGCCGCCATCAGCAAAGCGCGTCAGGAAACTGTGCATGGCGTTGATTTCCAGCAACAGCATGCGGGAGCGCACATCCATCACCTGCCGCGTCTGCGCCGCGCGTTTCCCGGGATCAACATCGGACAGGCGGTTCTCGACCAAACGCCCGAAAACGTGGAATTCATCGATCCGCTCGGTCAGGGTGCGGTAGGCCCCGTAATTGTCGGCAACGCCGTCGCCATTGTCGTAACTGCGCGCGATGCCGAGCGACTGACGCTCGAACTGCGCAATCAGACCCAGCGCCGCCGCATGGCTGTCGCCTGTACTCCCAGCCATCAGAAACTACCCCCCAGGCGCTGCGCCCGGCCAAAGCTTAAGCGCGAATACCGGTAATACGCAGGAGTATTTTCCGACCCGGCCTCACTTTCGCGAGATGGACCATGAAGTTTTCCCGGCCTATTGCATCGGATGCGGAGGAGTTTCAACGACACCGGCCAGTCAGCCAGTCCGTCGCCTGGTCCAGATGACCGAAGTAGCGGATTTCACGGCTGCCGATGCCATGCCGGATGAGAGCGCTGCTGCGCTCGTCGGCGGTCAGGGTATGCGCCTTGCGAACCACGGCGACGCGGCGCCCGGGGCATCCGGCATCATCGAACAGGATGTCGAGCGCGGCGATCGTTTCCATCTGCGCCGCCCATACGGTGTAGCGCATATCGAGCAGGAAATCGTAAGCCGCCGCATCGGGCCGGTGCAGCAGCAGCCCGCGATAGAAATCCAGCACCACCTGATCATTCAGGTCGCCGATATAGGCGACCGTGATGATGCGGCTGATCTCGTCGATCTCATAGGCCAGCTGCGAGCTGGGTCCAGAAGGGTCTGGTGCAACTGGATCAGATGCGACCGGGTCAGGCACAACGTCCACCATGGCGGCTGACGAAGGCGCGGATTTCTTCCATCGGACCACGGGCGATGGGATCATTGCCATTGAGCAGCAGAACCAGGGTGGGGCGATTGACACCAAGCTGACGCGCCAGATCATCCAGTCCGAGAGCTGCCGTGCGGCAGGCCTCGGTCACGGCGATCATACTGTCGCGATCGACATAGAAGCGGCCATCCATTTCGCGCACCCGGAATGACGGCGGCACAGGCGACGGCGGGATGGGGCTGCGATCCACGACACGACGGGGTTTGCTCCGATCGAGCTGCACCGTCATGTCTTCCGGCCGGATCAGATTGTCTGTCCGGTCGAAGCTGAAGTCGTTCAGGGATGTCGCCTTCGGAATCTGCGCCTTCAGCAGGTCGCTGACCGCGCGCACCATTGTCTCGCTGAGCGGCGACAGATTGTAGCGCTCGCCGAAGGCATCGTAATAGGACCCGATCTCGCCCAGACGATCGAGACGACGCTGCAGGAACTGGCGGCTGCCCAGCGGCCAGGGCTGGCTCGACTCGCCGATGCGCACCAGGAATATCTGCGTGGTATCGACCTCGACGATGATGATGCGCCAGCGGATATCCGCCAGATGCCGCATCAGCGCCGCGCACCGGTCATCCTCGAAACGCGGCAGGCGGTCTTCCACCAGATCGACAAAGACGTAGAAGTGGTCGACCTTTTCAATGAAGCGGCGGAAATCGACAAAGCTGCCGGAAGTCTCGGCGCCATGCTGATAGGCGCGGGCGATTTCCAGCCCCTGCTTCTCGACCTGCGCCAGGAGACCCAGGGCCTCGCGCCGCAATCGCTTATGTTCCCCTGTGAGACTCAACTTCCCATCCCGGCCTGCAAAACCCGGGATCAGAATAAGCGATTCAGGTTGTATAACGACACATTAAAAACTAGTAACTGGTGTATACTTCTAGAGCAGGTGGGCTAAGAGTCCCTCATCCCCCGCGTGCAGGCCATATCGTCAGGATACGGCCTGCACGCGGGTGGTGCGGTTACTTGAGACGGAAGAAGCCGACCAGCTGCGCCAGTTCACGCGCCTGCCCCGACAGCGCCTGGGCCGAGGCCGAGGTCTCTTCGACGAGCGCGCCGTTGCGCTGGGTCATCTCGTCCATCGAGCCGACGGCGGTGTTGACCTGATCGAGACCGGTGGCCTGCTCGCGGCTGGCCGCCGCGATCTCGGCGACGATATCCGACACCTTCTTCACGGCATTGACGATCTCGGTGAGCGAGCTGCCGGTCTGGTTGACCAGCGCCGCACCGGTCTTCACCTGCGCGTTCGATTCCGAGATCAGCGCCTTGATGTCCTTCGACGCGTTGGCCGAGCGTTGAGCCAGTGCCCGCACTTCCTGCGCGACGACGGCAAAGCCCTTGCCGGCCTCGCCGGCACGCGCCGCCTCGACCGAGGCATTGAGCGCCAGCAGGTTGGTCTGGAAGGCGATCTCGTCGATCAGCGACACGATGTCGCTGATCTTCTGCGCACTGCTTTCGATCTGCGTCACGGCGGTGACCGCATTGGCCACCACGCTGCCGCCCTTTTCCGCCGTATCGCGCGCCGCCAGCGCCAGCTGGTTGGCGGCCTGGGCATTGTCGGCATTCTGGCGCACCGTGGTGGTGATCTCGTGCATCGAGGCGGCAGTTTCCTCGATCGAGGCCGCCTGGCTTTCGGTGCGGCTGGCCAGATCCTGGCTGCCCGAGGAAATCTCCGATGCGGCCGCGTTCACTGATTCCGCATTCTGCGACAGGCTGCGCACCACATCGCTGATGCGTTCGGCCATGCTGTTGGTGGCACGCTGCAGCTCGGCGAACACGCCAGCGTAATTGCCCTGCACGCGGCCGCCCAGATCGCCCTCGGCCAGGCGGTTCAGCACCACACCCAGTTCCTTCAGCGCGCCGTCGGTGGTCGAGACCAGAACGTTGACGCCATCGCCCAGGCGACGCATCACGCCTTCCATGTTGTCGACGGCGATGCGCTGGCCGAGGTCGCCTTCGGCAGCAGCCGCGACGATGGCGCCGATCGAACGATCGAGTTCGGCTTCCTGCGTCTTGCGCTGCTCTTCAAAGGCTTCACGCTGGCTGGCGCGCTCGACCGACATGCGCCGGTTTTCCTCGCCCTGTTCGCGGAAGACCTGCACGGCCTTGGCCATCGCACCCAGTTCGTCGACGCGATCTTGCGCCGGGATGGTGCAGTCCAGATTGCCAGCGGCCAGCGTCTGCATCGCCTCGGTCATGGCCGAGATCGGCCGGGTGAGGCCGCGGCTGATCCAGACGGCGATGCCGCCGCTCAGCGCCAGCGTGATCAGCGCGATCAGGCCGAGGACCAGCAATTCGCGCCGGGCTTCGGCGGCCTGCTTCTCGGTATCTTCAACGACCTCGATCACGGCGATGGCCTTGCCCGAGAAATTGTTCAGCGGCGCCAGCATCGCCGTGACCTGGCGACCCTTCAGCACGCCCTTTTTCTGCGGACGACCGCCGGCCAGCGCCGCGCGGTAATCAGGCTCGGTCATCATGGTCTTTTCGGCAAAGGTACTGGAATAGACGATGATCTTGTCTTCGCTCAGCATGTGCAGCGTGAGGTCGACATTCAGGCGGCGCTTCATGCGCAGCAGGAAATCCTCACCCAGATTGGTGCCGGTATCGACGACGCCGACGAGCTTGCCCTCATGCATGATCGGATGCGACGAGAACAGGCTGAGCGTCTCACGGCCCGGCTCGATGCCGGTATAGGGCTTGGCGGTTTCAATGGCCTGCTTCACTGTCTGGCGGCGGCTCAGCACGTTGTCGCTGTGATTGGCGGGCGAATGGGCGCGGAGCAGCGCGACGCCGGTGGGAAGCTGCACGGTGATCAGGCCGATGCCCTGGCGCTCGCGGGCGTTTTTCATCGGTTCGGCCAGCAAAGCCAGGCCGGCTTCGCGATCGGCGCGGGCGACGATCTCCTGCAGCGGCTTCATGCCGCTGAGCACCGCGCTGGCGGCGGCAACCGACCGGCCCTCGAAATCGATGCCTTCCAGCACGGCGTCATATTTCGCCTGTAGATCCTCGCGCAGATCTTCATCGGCGGTTTGCAGTTGCTTGATGAACATGTAGCCGGCGATCACCGCAATCGCGGCGAAGGTGATGCCAAGCATGGCCGCGATCAGACGCGCCCCAATCGAGCGTTGAAACATGATCAATTCCCCCCAGCGACGGACATGTCGCTCTCGCAAATTTCACACGGATTTCCAGCACAAACAATAGCACAGGACGTGTAGAGACTATTCAGATTCGCGCGGAGGTTATCGCTATTTAATGGCGGCAGGCCGTGCTGCGTTGCAGACGGCGGTCGAAACAGAGCCGCACTTCACGAATCCCGCCCTTGCCGTCGCCCACGGCCTGCAGATGTCGCCGCTCCAGCCCGAGCGCGGCATTAGCCGCCACCATCACGCTTTCGAACGCAGCCGGTCCTTGTCCGGCACGCGGCTCGGGCAAGGTGATGCGCGCACGCAGCGTGTCGATGGCGGTGAAATAGCTGGCCGCATCGGTGAAGTCGCTGCAGCTGCCATGCTTGGCCCATTCGCATTGCATCAGCTTCGGATCGGGCGAAGCGCAGAGATGACGGCGCAGCACGGGCTCTGGCACCGGCTGCACGGGCGCACAATATTGCGGCCAGCGCTGCCCTGCGCGACGTTCGGCATATTGCGGCCACAGGCCATGCACCACCCAGCCGAAGTGGTTGTCGCGGCATTGCATCGGGCTGCGACGGCCCGCTGGCGTGTCACAGAAAGCCGGCGACCAGCTGAAGCTCAGCACGTAATGATCGAAATCACCCTTGGTGCCGCGCGCCTCTTCGCGGGCCTGCGCGGGACAGGCCGCCGCCTCGATGCGCGAGGGCAGGCGGCACTGCTCCTGCGCCGCGACATCGGCAGCAGCGAGGAGGAACAACAAAAGGAGAGCGAGCTTGCCTAAAGGTTTCATGACGGTCTAAAGATCATCCACCAGCCCTCATATGCCAAGCCCCATGAAGCCCGCCCAGATCGAGCATTTCTTCGCCACGCTGTCGGCCGCCAATCCGGAACCGCAGACCGAGCTGAAATACGTCAACGGTTATACGCTGCTGGTGGCGGTGGCGCTGTCGGCCCAGGCGACCGATGTCAGCGTCAACAAGGCGACCGAGAAGCTGTTCAAGACGGTGAATACCCCGGCGGCAATGCTCAAATTGGGCGAAGACGGCCTGAAGCAGCATATCAAGACCATCGGCCTGTTCAATTCAAAGGCCAAGAACGTGATCGCGCTGTCACAGCTGCTGATCGAGCGCCATGGCGGTGAAGTGCCGCGTGACCGCGCGGCCCTGGAAGCCCTACCGGGTGTTGGCCGCAAGACCGCCAATGTGGTGCTGAACGTGCTGTGGGGCGAACACACCATCGCGGTCGACACGCATATCTTCCGTGTCGGCAACCGCACCGGCATGGCCAAGGGCAAGACGCCGCTGGCGGTGGAATTGAAACTGGAGAAAGTCGTGCCGGCGAAATACCGCCAGCATGCCCATCACTGGCTGATCCTGCATGGCCGCTATATCTGCAAGGCGCGCAAGCCCGACTGCTGGCGCTGCGTCGTCGCCATGGACTGCGACTTCAAGCCCAAGACCAAGGCGCCGGACGAACAATAGCTACTGCAGGGCTGCGATCTCTTTCTGCAGGTCGCGCTTGTAGCGCAGGAAATCCACGAAGATGCCATGCGCGCCGGCATTCTTCGCCGGTGCCGACAGCGTCTCGTTGATTCTGCGCCGAAAGGCGTCAGCCGCCTGTGGCCGTTTCTGTTTTGCCATCAGATAGGCCGCGATCAGGTCGGTCTGCAGCGCGCGGCCCGGCCAGCCGACACCCGCGCCTTCCAGCAGGCCGGCAACAAACAGCCCGTTGTCCTGCGGCGGGAAGATGTTGCGATAGAGACGCGGCGCAGCCTGCAGCGGCTGCCAGTTCAGCAGCGCCAGATCGTCGAGGAAGGGGAAGGTGATGCGGTAGCCGGTGGCGAACAGCACCAGGTCGACGGCATCTTCCGCGCCATCCTCGAAAACCACACGGTCGCCCTTGAACGCCTTCACCTGTTTGCGCAACGCCACATCGCCCTGCCCCAGATGCTGCAGCACCAGGGAATTCACGATCGGCGTGCGGTCATAGAGGCGATGGGCAGGTCTGGGCAGGCCGAAACGCTCCGGCGGACCGACCAGCAGGCGCAGCAGCGGTTCATGCAGCATGGCGCGAATTTTCGGCGGCAGGATGAATTTCTTCGGCTTGTGATTGGCTTCATCGGCTGGCTTGCCGGCGACGAATTTCGGCACGAAGTGATTACCGCCGCGCACGCTCCACAGCACCTGCGCCGCGTGATGGATCGCATCAACCACGATATCGCAGCCCGTGTTGCCCATGCCGACCACCAGTACGCGCTTGCCCTTGAAGATGTCGGGCGACTTGTACTCCTTGGCATGCATCACCGTGCCGGTGAAATCGCCAGATACACGCGGCTGCAGCGGATCGCTGAGATGTCCGTTGGCGATGATCACGCCGGCATAGTCGCGGCTGCTGCCATCGTCGAAGACGACGCGCCAGCCCTCGCCCTGCTTCTGCAATGTCTTCACGCCGGTGCCGAAGCGGATCAGCGGATAGAGCTCGAAATGCCTGGCGAATCCACGGAAATACTCCAGCACCTGGGCGCGGCCGGGATAGGCCGGCCAGTCTTCCGGCATCGGATAGTCTGCAAAGGCCGTCGTGCGCTTGGACGAGATCAGATGCGTCGAGGCATAGACCGCGCTGGCCGCGCCACCATAGAACCATTGCCCGCCGACATCGGCGTGGCGCTCCACCGCTTCCACCGGCAGACCGGCGGTCTTCAGGCTCTTGAGCGCGGCCAGGCCGGCCGGGCCGGCGCCGATCACCAGATAGGTCATGTCAGTTCCGCCTGCACGAAGCGTTCGAAAACCGCGGCCGCCTCCAGCTTCGGCGTGTAACCGAAGCCGGATTTCAGCCGCGTATTGTCCAGCACCGGACGATACTGGATGAACTTCACATGCTGGGGCCCGAGCTTGGTGACGCCAAGCAGATTCAGCAGCCAGAGCGCGGCTTTCAGCAGCACCGGCGGAATCGCCAGATAGGGCTTGCCCAGTCTGGCCGCGATGGCGCGCAGGCTCATGGTGCCGTCGCCGGCCAGATTGTAGACGCCATCGCGACCGTCGCGCACTGCCTGCGCCAGTGCCGCCACCACATCGCCGTCACTGATCAGCGAGAACGGCGTCGCCGTGCCGGTGAGGCCCAGCACCAGCGGCCGGCGGAACATCGCGGTGATCTGATTGGTGGTGCCCGGGCCCAGTACGGTGCAGGGCCGGAAAACGGTCTGCTTCAGGTGCGGGTATTTCACGCGCCAGCCGGCCAGCAATTCCTCGACCAGCCGCTTGTGCCGCGCATAGGCGAAATCCTCGTTGCCGCGCAGCGCGTCATCCTCGCGCAGCGGCACCGGATTATCGGCATGATAACCATAGGCCGCACCGCTGGAGGTGACGATCACATGGCTGGTGCCGGCGGCGAGGCAGGCCTGCAGCACATGGCCGGTGCCGGTGACATCGATCTCGTAATCGCGCTTCTCGTCGCCGCCGGCCGCCACCACCGAGGCCAGATGCACCACACAGCGCGGCCGGTGCTGCGCGAACAGTGTCGCTATGCTGGCATCGCGGATATCGCCGGTGAGATACGTCACGCCGGACAGGCGTTTGTCCGTCGGCACGTCGCGCAAGTCGAAGGCGATCAGCGGCTGCGCTGCCGGATCGCCCTGCAGTGCCTTGATCAGCGCATGGCCGATGAAACCGGCCGCGCCCGTGACCAGTGTGCCGGCAGTCATGCCACCAGCCCCGCGCGGCGATCCTTGCGCTTCCACCAGGCCGCCAGCGCCCAGCCCGACACGATATGCCACACGCCCCAGCCGGCCGCGATCAGGGCAGCGCCGCCCAGCGCGTCGAAGTGATTGAGGATCAGCGCCAGACCCAGACCGGAGTTATGCATGCTGACCTCGATGGTCATGGCGCGGGTGTCGAAGTCGCTCAAGCGCCAGACGCGCGCCGTCAGCCAGCCGAGCAGGACGGCGACGGTGTTATGGAGCGCCACCAGCGGCAGGATTTGCAGCAGGAAAGCCGTGAGGTGCTTTGCGTTGGACGCCGTCGCCCCGACGATAAAGACGATCAGGAACAGGAAGGACAGGATCTGGAACGGGCGACGCAGCTTTTCCGCCAGCCTGGGCCACAGCCGCACCGTGGTCATGCCGGCGACCATCGGCACGCCGAGCAGCAGCACGGTCGAACCGATGAAGGAGACGGGCTCGATGCTCACCTGCCGCAGCAGGACGGCGGTGGCCGGATTGAGCGAAGCCCAGAAAATGATGTTGAGCGGCGTGGTGACCACAGCCAGCAGGCTCGAGATGCCGGTCATGCTGACCGAGAGCGCGGTATTGCCGCGCGCCATATGGGTCATCAGGTTCGACAGGTTGCCGCCCGGGCAGGCGGCAACCACGATCATGCCCAGCGCCACACTGGGCAGCGGCTGCATGACCATGGTGATCGCCCAGGTGACGGCCGGCAGCAGCAGCAGCTGAGCCACCAGACCCGACAGCGGCGCCAGCGGCCGGCGCAGCACCTCGGCGAAATCGCTGAAGCGCAGGTCCAGCGCCACGCCGAACATGATCAAGGCCAGCACCAGGCCCAGGATCAGCTGGCCGGTGGCATTGATCTGGATCAGCACGGCATCAAGCGATGCATCGGCCATGGTTTTCCTCCCTGCCGGCTGTGGTTGTTCCCGCCGGCTTGCTGCGGCATTCTGGGGCCAAACCGGCCGGGAGGCGATGGCGCAGCACGACAGGATATTGTCGCCCGGCGCCATATGAGGGAGCAATGACGGGTACCGAGGCAGAGGACTGGCCGCGCAGCGTGGCGGCAGGCTATGTGCGCACCCTGCTGGATGCGGTGCAGGCGCATGGTCATCGTTCGGCTGCGCCACCCGTCATCCTGGCCGAGGCCGGTCTGCCCGCTACCTTGCTGGACGGCGCCGCGCCGCGCCTGCCTCATGACGCGGTTTCGAAAATCTGGCTGGCCGCCCAGCGGCTCACCGGTGATGTGGCGCTCGGTCTACATGTGGGCGAACAGGCCCGTCCCGGTTCCTTCGATGCGCTGGGCCAGCTGCTGATGAACTGCGAAAGCTTGCGCGAAGCCGCGACCCAGGCCGAACGCTTCGCGCCGCTGGTTGGCGGCGGCGGGCGGTTTGCGGCACGCGTTGAAAGCGACGCCATCCGGCTACTGTATCTGCCCTTCGACCCCGACTGGCCCTGCCGGCGGCAGCGCGTGGAAGCCGTACTGGCCGCCACCCTCACCTTCACGCGCTGGCTCTGCGGCCAGCACATCCTGCCGCAGGCGGTGCGCTTCCGCCACACAGCGCCCGCCAGCCTGGAGGAACACCGCCGCATCTTCGGACCGGTGACGATCAGCTTTGACGCCGAGGATGACTCGCTGCTGCTGTCGGCCGATGTGCTGGTACTGCCGGTGCGGCAGGCCAATGCCGGGCTGAAGTCGGTGCTGTCGGGCTATGCGCAGGCTGAGCTGTCGCGGCTGAACGATGGCGGCGATGCGCTGCTGCGCGACCTGGCCGACTGCATCCGCGCGGCTTTCGCGGGCGATACGCAGCCCGGCATCGAAGAGGCAGCCGCCGCCTTGCGCATGACGCCACGCACCCTGCAGCGCCGGCTGGCCGAGCGTGGCACCAGCTTTCAGGCCGAAGTGACAAGCCTGCGCTGCACGCTGGCGAAAGACCTGCTGCGCGACGCGGAGCGCAGCGTGCCCGCGATTGCGGCACGGCTGGGCTTTGCCGATGTCGCCAACTTCCATCGCGCCTTCAAAAGCTGGACCGGACAGACGCCGGCGGAATGGCGCAAGGCAGCGTCATGACGCGCGTCATGTTCGACAGCAATGCCTTCGATGCCGTGCTGGCGCATGACGATGCCGAACGAATCCTGGCTACCGGCATCACCATCGTCGTGACATCCGCGCAGACGGATGAGCTGCACCAGATCGCCGATGCGGCGCGGCGGCAACAGCTGTTCGACCTGCTGCATCAATTGAAGGTGCAGCGCGTACCGGTGGCCGAATTGCCGCTGGATGCGTCGCGCGATGCCATGATCGCGGCTACGGCGGCGCGGCACTGCGACCTGCTGGTCAGCGACGACAAAGGCATGACGCAGGCGGGCCTGCGCGTGCTGGCCTATGCCGCCTTCAGAACGGAATTTCTCTCTTAGGAGACCGGCCGGCCGGGCTGCGGGGTTTTCAGCAGCGCAGCAAGGCAGTCGCTGTCATCCACAGTCTGGCCACGCACGCGGCTGAGAACCTGGGCATGGCTGACGCGCAGCCGCGAAGCCGTATCGTCAGGATAGAGGAACAGCAGCAGCGTGCAGCGCGGTACCTCGGCCTGATACTGCCAGACCTCGCCCGGCGGTTCGCGGCGCAGCGCGGTCGGCGTGCCGAACAGCGCACGCGCCTCGGCTTCGGACTTGCGCACCACATCGGCCGAGACGGCGCGGCGCGGCGGATCGTTGGGCCGGGCATGCACCAGCGAAAGGTCGAGCACCTCGCCGGACGGGGCAGGCCCGGCAGGACGGCCGCCGCAGGCGGCGAGCGCGAGCGGCAGGATGAGGGCAAAAAGAATGCGCGGCGTTTTCACGCCGCGCAGCTTAAACAGAGTCGAGGCGGAAAAAAAGTTATTCAGCCGCCGCAGAGGACGAAGACGAGCGGCCGGCGGCCACGGTCTGCACCGTGCCGGAGATTTCGCCACCGCATTCGATCTCGACCTGGCCATAAGCAATCTCGCCCGAGACCTTGCCCGAACCACGGATGAGCAGGCGGCCGCGCACGCTGAGGCGACCCTCGAAGCGACCACGGATTTCGGCCTCGTCCACTTCGGCGGAACCCTTGAACTGGCCGCTCTCGGTGATCTCGACGAAACGGCTGTCGGTCAGCTGGGCCTCGACGCGGCCTTCCACGACGACCTTGTCGCAGGCGGTGATCTGGCCGGTCAGGCTGATTTCGCGACCGATGAGCAGAACCTTCGGTTCGGCATTGCTGGACGACTGCGAGCCGCTCGACGGGGCCGCGCCAGCCGTGGCCTGCACGACGGCCTTGGGCGCCAGGTCGACCGGGCGCTTGGCGATTTCGGGACGGAAGGTCGGGGTCGGTGCGGTGGGTTCGGTCATGGTGGCGGCTCCAGCGGTAGCGGATACGGCGGTGGGGGCAGTGGGTAGGACCGGCTTGCCAACGGCGCGCAGGTGACTGGGCATCGGGGGCAGCTCGTCATCGACCGCCTTGATCGGCGTCGGCGATGCGGACTCGGGCTGTTTCAGCTCCAGCTCGGGCGCCGGCGGGAAAGCGGCGCTCTCGGTACTCGGTTTCTTGCGACCAAACATGCGCGGTACTCCTCCGATCCGACCGGCAGCCCTGTTACTGCCGGCGTGTTAAGGCCGTTCCGTCGTCCGCAATCGTTTGTAGACGTGAACCATAAACGCGGTTGCTACAATCGGGACGAGAAAGTTTACCAGCGGAATGGTTAACAGAAGAACAATGAGCACGCCGCAGAGCCAGACATCGCCGCGCTTCTGCCGGCGCAGGCGGTCGGCATCGGAGCGTGGCTGGTAGCGGAAAGCCACCAGCTCGAAATACTCGCGCCCGACCAGCCAGCCGTTGACCATCAGCGACAACAGGAAGGACAGCGGCGGGAAGAACAGCAATATAGCATAGATCGGCAGCAGCAGGCCGTTGATCAGCAGCACGGTACCCAGGAAACGCAGCGCGCTGCCCAGCGCCGGCCAGAATGCCAGCGGCCGGCCGGGCGCATCGCCCGTGTAATAGCGCTGTTCCACCGCATCGGCGATGTCGTCCAGGAACAGCCCGATGGAGGCCGTCATCACCGCGGGAAACAGCAGCATCATGCCGAGGAAGAAGCCCAGCGCCGACAGCGTGCCGATCAGCCAGTCGAGCCAGGTCTGCTGTGTCTCGGGCAGCAGCAGCAACGCCGACCACAGGCCGGCAGCCAGCAGACCGAAGACCACCATGCTGATCAGCAGCGACTTGACCAGCACGCGCCGGAAGGCGGGATCGGGCAGTTGCGCCAGCGCGCGGCTGATGGAGGTTCCGATCATGGCGCGTCAGTCCGCCAATTCCAGATCGAGATGGCCAGCGATCGGATCGAGCGGCACCCTGGTGCTCAGGCCGAATGCGGCTTCGAGGATCGCGCTGAAGGCCAGCAGCTCCGCCTCGCCGCGCGGACGCGCCACGATCTGCAATCCAACAGGCAGTCCCTTGCGGGTAACGCCGCAGGGAATGGAAATCGCCGGCGTGCCGGTGATGGTGATGGCGAAGGTCAGCACCAGCCAGGAGATATAGGTATCGAACTTGCGGCCGGCGACTTCTTCGAGATAGCGCTTGCGATGATCGAAGGGCGGCGCCACGCAGGTGGGCAGCACCAGGAAGTCGTTCTTCTCGAAGAAGACGGCGACGCGATTGTAGATCAGGCCCTGCGTCCGCGATGCATCGGCCCTCTCCGCGCCGGTGAGCTTGAGCCCCTTCTCGGCGTTCCAGATCACTTCCGGCTTCACCAGATCGGTCTTGTCCTTGATCTTGGGCCAGACAGTGACCGCGAAATTGGCGGCGCGCAGAACCTGGAAACACTCTTCCGCCCCACTGAAATCCGGTACGTCCTCACTGACGGTCGCGCCCAGCTTTTCGATCCGCTTCACGGCGGTCTCACACAGCTCAAGCACTTCCGCATCGACCGGCGAGAGACCGAGGTCCGACGACCAGCCGATACGACAGCCACTAGCAAACCGACTCGGAAGTCGCCCAGTGACCATGGCGTGATCGACCGACGCAACGAAGCTGCGCTCTGGCGCGGGGATCGACAGCGGATCGCGCGCGTCATAGCCGCTCATCGCATCCAGCATCAGCGCGCAGTCGCCGACATTGCGCGCCATCGGGCCATAGACCGACAGCGGATCGAAAGGCAGCGCGCGCGGACCGAAGGCGACGCGGCCCGGCGACGGACGCAGGCCGACCACACCGGTGAAGCTGGCAGGAATGCGCAAGGAGCCACCAAGATCGGAACCGTCGGCGAGCCAGACTTCGCCGGCCGCCAGACAGGCCGCCGCGCCGCCCGAAGAACCCGCCGGCGTCGTCGATGTATTCCACGGATTGGTGGTGGTGCCGAAGACATCGTTGAACGTCTGCGAACCCGCGCCGAATTCAGGCGTGTTCGATTTGGCGATGATCAGCGCGCCGTTGCTTTCCAGCCGTTCGACCGACCAGCCGGATTTGGTGGGGACATGATCGGCGAAGACGCGGCTGCCCTGGGTGGAGCGCACGCCGGCGACATCGACCAGATCCTTGGTGGCCATCGGCAGGCCGTAGAGATAGCCCGGCGGGGCCGGATCGGGCGGCACCAGCTTGGCGGCCAGCGCCCGGGCGCGGTCGAGGCACAATGTAGGCAGGGCATTGATCTGGGGCTCGACCTCGGCGATGCGGGCGGCAGCGGCGTCGATCAGTTCCGCGGGGGTGACCTCACGCTTTTTCAGGGCGGCCACGGCCTGGCGGGCGGTCATCCGGATCAACGCGTCCATATTTGCCTTCCTTGTGTCGATTGTTTACAGAGTAACGGCAATCACCCTCATCCGGAAAGCCAACAATGACTGCTCCTCGCAACAACGTGCTCGCCATCGGCAATGCCATCGTCGACGTGCTGGCCCGGGTGGACAATCACTTCCTCGACGAACACGGCATGCCCAAGGGCGGCATGACCCTGATCGACGGCGGTCGCGCCGAGCAGCTCTATGGCGTCATGCCCGAACGCGTCGAAGCCTCGGGCGGTTCGGCCGCCAACACCGCCGCCGGCCTTGCCGCACTGGGCGGCAGCGTCCGGTTCATCGGCCGCGTGCGCAACGACCAGTTGGGCGCCAGCTTCACCAGCGACATCCGCAAACTGGGCGTGCAGTACGACACGCCGGCCGCCACCGAGGGCGCGTCGACGGCGCGCTGCCTGATCATGGTGACGCCCGATGCGCAGCGCACCATGAACACCTATCTCGGCGCCAGCATCGACCTGACGCCTGAGGATATCGACGCCGAGGCCGTGAATGCCGCGGAAATCGTGTATCTGGAAGGCTATCTGTGGGATCAGCCCAAGGCCAAGGATGCCATGCGCAAGGCCATCACGCTGGCGCATGACGCCGGCCGCAAGGTGGCGATGTCGCTGTCGGACAGCTTCTGCGTCGACCGTCATCGCGCCGAATTCCTGCATCTGGTCGAGCATCACATCGACATCCTGTTCGCCAACGAAGCCGAGATCACCGCGCTGTACCAGGTGGATGATTTCGATGCCGCGCTCCAGCATGTGCGTGGCCATGTCGATGTCGCCGCCCTGACGCGTTCGGAAAAAGGCTCGGTCATCATCGCCGGCGAAGCGGTGCATATCATCGACGCCGTGAAGGGCGTGAAGGTGCTCGACACCACCGGTGCGGGCGACCTTTACGCGGCCGGTTTCCTCTATGGCTTCACCCATGGCTTCGACCTGCATCAGTCGGGCACCCTGGGCTCGCTCTGCGCCGCCGAGGTGATCGCCCATATCGGCCCGCGCCCGCAATCGCCGCTGAAGCCCCTGGTCGCCCAGGCCCAGAAGTAACGGGCCCAGAAGTAACGGGCCAAGAACCTTCGTTTTCGTTCGTTTGGCTTCGTTTGCGTTCGTTTTGCTTCGTTTGAGTTCGTTTGAGTTCGTTTCGGTTCGTTTAGCTTCGTTTGGCTTCGTTTGCGTTCGTCCGGCTTCCTGCCAGATTTGGACAGCCAACCGGCCTCAAGGCATAAATCATTGTTTTCGCTCAGGTTAATCGCCTGAGCGAAGCACTAATAAGAACATTTAGGAAACATTAGCCCGAAATCAAGAGCCGCATGACGCGATCGGTGCTGAGCCGGATCAGCATGGCGCCGGGCCGGCGCAGGGCATGGCCTTCGGGCGGCGCATCGGGCGTGGGGGCGTCGACCGTGATGGCGACGCTGAGGCTCTTATGCGCCATCACGTTGAGATCAGTGCAGGGCCCGTCCAGCAGACGGCACTGGGTGGCAATGCCGCCATCGAAGCGATGCGGCACGAACGGCTTGTTCACCACCAGCGCACGGCCACCGGGAAAGCCGAGTTCGAAACCGTTGCCGCTGAGCAGCGTGATCCAGCGCATGACATGCGGAAAGGCCGAGAAGGGTCCGTCCTGGTCGATCTGCGCGCGACTGACGCGCCAGCTGAAGGTGTCCATCCCGGCATTGGGCGGAAACACCGCGATCTCGGTGGTGACGCCGCCGCCGTTTTTCCACGGCTTTGCCGGCAGCGACGCGAGGTCGATGAGCTGCGGTCCGCCTAATTGATCTTCGTAAGGGCCCATTTGAACACCAGGGCATCCATGCCGGCCGATCCGGTCATGACAATCTGCTGCGTGCGGCGCGCTTCGCCACCCGAGCCGAAATAGATGCTGTCTTCCAGCCGCACCATGCCCCCTGCGCCGCGCCAGCGCCAGCCCTGGCCGCTGCCGGCCTTCAGAATAACCGTATCACCGCTGCCGATCAGCGAGGCATGGACGGAGGGATGCAGATGCAGGCGCAGCGTGGCCTCGGCCGGCATCCCAGAAGCTTCGGTGACGATATCCTCGCCGCGCAGATCTTCCCCGCCCGCCGCCAGATAGAGACGACGACGGTGGATGCGATTGTGGCTGGCGCGCCAGCCGTCATGCTCGGCTTCGAACCAGATCGCGCCATCCTGTTCGTTGCGCGTGACCGACACGATGGCATTCAGCGCCGGCTCGCCATTCCCTAAGCTGAGCGTGCTGTGAGCGGCCACACCGCTCAAGGCCACGGCCCAGCTGCCGGTCGGCTGGCGCGAGGCGCCGCAATTGACGATCAGGCGATCCTTGCCATGGCTGAATTCCGCCGAGAGCAGGCCGCGATGCGGCAGCTTTGCCGTCACCGGCGGCATGCCGGCATCGAGCAGCAGCAGCGCGCGCTTGGCGGCGGCGCGCTCGTAGCGGCTGTGGCTGGCCGAGCTGAGCGGCTTGCCGCGCGCTTCGGAGAGATCAAGCGTGAGATCGATCTGCGACGGCAATTCTTCTTCCGAACCATGGAACAGCGCCAGCCCGCCATCGCCATGGCGGAAAAAGCGCAGCATCGGCGCCATGCGATCCAACATGATCTGCAGCGGACCGGCGCGTTCGGGATCGACGGCGCTCAAAAACCGCCACAGCGCGATCACATCGCGGGTCAGCCGCAGCAGCGCGGAGGGATTGCGCGAGACATGGCCGCCATCGGCGAAGACCTGCACTTCCAGGCTGTCGCACAATTCGCGCATGGCGGCAGCGCCGGCCTTGTCGCCCTCGCCCATAGCCTCGACGCCATAGACCAGGCCGAGCATGGCGTGGAAGCGCGGCAGGCCGGCCGGGGCATGCAGCGCGGCGCGGCCCAGATGGGCGCGATGGCGCGCGATGCAGAGCAGGAAATCATGGGCGAAGCGTTCATCCGCGCCATCGAGCAGGAAATGCGCCGCCAGAATCCAGTGCGTGAGGCGACGGCCGGCGATATCGACGCGCCAGGGCAGGCCATGGATGCGCAGCGAATGCCGCGCGATCCAGTCCGCCGTCAACGAGCGCGCCATCTTGCGCGCCATGTCGCCACCCTGCGCCGCGAAATCGCGCAGCCAGCCAAAGCCATGCAGGCCGGCGGCCCAGGCGGCGAAATTCTGCGGATCAAGTTTAGCCTGCTCGGCCGTCATCGCCCAGGGCGCAGCATGCGGCGAGACGATTTCACTGCCGGCGAAGACGAAGCGGCCCTGGAACAGTCGGTCGGCATTGGAGACCGCGCCGGGGAACGGATCGTCGGGCAGCAGCGGCAATTCGAGCGGCGCCTTGCGCGGCAGCGTGATGGCATAGAGCCGCGTGGCATGCCACAGGCCGGCGAGATGCCGACGCAGCTTGCTGGTGAGTGAATCCTGCAGCAGGGCCGCAGTCACGTCAGGTCACTTGTTACGGGACGCGCGCACCCGCGCGATGTTGTCGGCATAGGCCGACGGGCCGCCCTGGAAGGTGGCGGTGCCGGCCACCAGCACATCGGCGCCGGCATCGACGGCGAGCTGCGCGGTTTCGGCATTGATGCCGCCGTCGACTTCCAGGTCGATGGCGCGGCCGCTCTTGTCGATGGCGGCGCGCAGCGTCCTGATCTTGTCGAGCTGGGTATGGATGAACTTCTGGCCGCCGAAGCCGGGATTGACGCTCATCACCAGCACGAGATCGACCATGTCGAGAACCGACAGCGCCGCCTCGACCGGCGTGCCCGGATTGAGCGAGAGACCGGCCTTCTTGCCCAGCGACCGAATGAGCTGCAGCGTGCGATGCACATGCGGGCCGGCTTCCGGGTGCACGGTGATGATATCGGCGCCGGCTTCCGCGAATTGCGGGATGAAGGCATCGATGGGCGAAATCATCAGATGCACGTCGAAGACTTTTTTGGTGTGCTTGCGCAGGGCGCCCACGACGCTCGGGCCGATGGTGAGGTTGGGCACGAAATGGCCGTCCATCACGTCGATATGGATGTAATCGGCACCGGCCTTGTCGATGGCGGCGACTTCGGCACCCAGCTGGGCGAAGTCGGCCGAAAGGATCGATGGGGCGATTCGGGTGGCTTGCTGCGGCATAGTGCAGGCGTAGCAAATTTGGCCGTCCGCGCCAAGCAAGCGGTCGGGACCGAAGGGGGCACGCTTTGGTGAAATCCCGGATTCGGCGCCCCGCAGATGACCCTTGAGGGCGAGTCGCTCGACTATGCGCTACCCCGGCGCTAGAACAGCGCCATGTCAGACGCCCCTGATCAGTCTCCCGACCAGACACCCCCTGCCCCGCCCACTGCCCGGCGAGTGGCCGCCAGCCTGCTGGACGGCGTGCTGGGCCATGGCCGGGCGCTGGACGATGCGCTGCTGGACGGCAAGAACGGTTTCCGCGACCTGTCGGACCGCGACCGCGCCTTTGTGCGCCGGCTGGTGGCGACGGCCTTGCGCCGACGCGGCCAGATCGATGGCCTCCTGCGCAAGTTCCTCACGCTCTGGCCCAAGGGCCTGCCGCGCGAAGCGATGCGTCTGGGCGCGGCCGAGCTGTTATTCCTCGACGCGCCGCCGCATGCCGCTGTCGGCGAAGCCGTCAACCTGATGCATCCCGAGCAGAAGAAGCCGCGCGGCCTGATCAATGCCGTGCTGCGCAAGGTCGCCACCGACGGCGCCGCCATCGTGGCGCAACAGGATGCCGCCAAGGCCAACACGCCGGACTGGCTGTGGCAGAGCTGGATCAACGCCTATGGCGAAGATACGGCGCGTGATATCGCCTTTGCGCATCTGAACGAAGCGCCGCTGGATATCAGCGTGAAGGCGGATGCGGCAGGCTGGGCAGAGAAGCTCGAAGCCGAACTGCTGCCGAGCGGCAGTTTGCGCCGCCCTGCCGCCGGCGGCGTCGAAAGCCTGCCGGGTTTTACTGACGGCGCATGGTGGGTGCAGGATGCCGCGGCCGCATTACCGGTGAAGATGCTGGGTGATGTGGTTGGAAAACGCGTGGTCGACCTTTGCGCCGCACCGGGCGGCAAGACCGCGCAGCTGGCAGCGCTGGGCGCGACCGTGACGGCCGTGGATCGCTCGGCGCAGCGGCTGCGGCGGCTCGAACAGAACATGGCGCGGCTGAACCTGACGGCCGAAGTGGTGGCCGCCGAGATCGCCGAATGGAACACCACGCGGCAATTCGATGCCGTGCTGCTGGATGCGCCCTGTTCGGCCACCGGTACCATCCGCCGCCACCCCGATCTGCCTTACCTGAAAGACGAAGCCGATGTGGCCAAGCTGGCCGAGCTGCAGCGCCGACTGATTGCGAAGGCCTGGAGCCTGCTGGTGCCCGGCGGGCGCATGGTCTACTGCGTCTGCTCGCTGCAGCCCGAAGAGGCCGAATACCAGATCCGCCATCTGCTGAGCATGCAGGGCGCGACGCTGATCCGCGCCGATGCGGCGGCTTTGCATCTGCCGTCTGAAGCCGTAGCCCATGACGGCGCGCTGCGCACCCTGCCCTCGATGTGGTCGGGCCGCGGCGGCATGGACGGCTTCTTCGCCGTCAGTCTTCAGAAAGCCTAAAGGCGCACCACCCTAGATGCGAGGCGGCTCGACGACGAGTGCCGCGATGCGCCGCACCAGCGGCAGCACCACCATCATCACCGGAAAGGCCGTGATCCAGGACAGGCCCCAGGCCTGCATCCACTTGATCACCATGTCATCGGCGAGGCCGATGCTGTTGACCGTGGCGATGCCCGAGACGATGCAGGTCATCAGCAGCGACAGCAGAAAAGGGATGGCGACGGCGTTGTAGCGCGGCGGCAGCTTGCGGGACATGGATGGCGATCCGGTTTCTTTTTTATAGACCGGCATCATTGCAGGACCGGCAACCGCCGTCGATAGCCCGCACGGGCCATCGACGGCCATGATCGACAATCGCGATGGGTGGTATCAGTCCAGCAGACCCTTCATCACTTTGTAGAGTTCGGCCTTGGCCTCGAAGCCGACGCCGGGAATCTGCGGCAGGGAGACATAGCTGTCATTCACCGCGATGCCGTCGGCGAATCCACCGAAGGGCTTGAACACATCGGGATAGCTTTCGTTGCCGCCCAGATGCAGGCCGGCCGCGATATTGAGTGACATCTGGTGGCCGCCATGCGGCACCACGCGACGGCTGGACCAGCCATGCTCCTTCAGCACATCCAGCGTGCGCAGGTATTCCACCAGGCCGTAAGACAGCGCGCAGTCGAACTGCAGCCAGTCACGATCCTTGTTCATGCCGCCGAAGCGGATCAGGTTGCGCGCATCCTGATGCGAGAACAGATTCTCGCCGGTCGCCATCGGCTTGTCGTAATGCTTGCCCAGTTCGGCCTGCAGCGCGTAATCCAGCGGATCGCCCACCTCCTCGTACCAGAAGAGATTGTAGGGCTTGATCGCATTGCCGTATTCGATGGCCGTCTTGATATCGAAGCGGCCGTTGACATCGACGCAGAGATTCTGGCCGTCGCCGACGATCTTGAGCACGGCCTCGATGCGCTTGAGATCGTCCTTCAGCGGCTCGCCGCCGATCTTCATCTTCACGACGCGATAGCCGCGGTCACGATAGCTTTTCATCTCGTCCTGCAAGGCCGAGAGGTCCTTGCCCGGATAGTAGTAACCGCCGGCGGCATAGACCCAGACCTTGTCGTCCGCCACGCCGCCGCGATAGCGATCTGCCAGCAGACGCCAGAGCGGCACGCCGGCGATCTTGGCCACGGCGTCCCACACCGCCATGTCCAGCGTGCCGACGGCGACCGAACGCTCGCCATGGCCACCGGGCTTCTCGTTGCTCATCAGCGTCTTCCAGATCGCAAACGGATCGAGATTGTCGTTCGCCTTGTCGACCAGCGTATCCGGGTTGGCTTCCAGCAGGCGCGGCAGGAAGCGCTCGCGCATCAGGGCGCCCTGGCCGTAGCGGCCGTTGGAGTTGAAGCCGAAGCCCACCACCGGCTTGCCATCGCGGATCACGTCGGTGATCACGGCGACGACCGAGCAGGTCATCTTGGAGAAATCGATATAGGCATTGGCGATCGGCGAGGCGATCGAGGCGGTTTTTTCGCGGACGTCTACGATACGCATGGAAAAGTCGGCTCCTTCAGGTGAGGCCGGCATCCTAGGCGTGGACAGCCGGCCATGGCCAATGCCAGATTCGGATACCATTATTCACGGACTGTATCGTCGTTATGGAACTGAACTGGCTGGAGGATTTCCTCACCCTGGCGGAAACCGGCAATTTCAGCCGCGCCGCCGAGGCGCGCCACATGACCCAGCCGGCCTTCAGCCGCCGCATCCGCGCGCTGGAGGACTGGGCCGGCGTCGTGCTGTTCGACCGCTCGACCCAGCCGGTGAAACTGACAGCGGCCGGCGAGCAGTTCCTGCCAACCGTGCGCGACGTGCTGCGCCGGCTGGCGCAGGGCCGCGAGGAAGCGCGCCAGGCCGAACAGGCCGAGACGGCGACGCTGACCTTCGCCGCGACGCAGGCGCTGTCGCTGACCTATTTCCCCGACTGGCTGCGCGGCCTGGATATTGCCGCGCGCCTTGGTGCGATCCGCCTGATGTCGGGCAGCATGCAGGCCGGCGAAGAAGCGCTGATGGCGGGCCAGAGCCAGTTCCTGCTCTGTCATGGCCATGCCACCGTGATGAACCGCCTGACGCCGGACCGTTTCCAGCACCGCGTGCTGGCGGAAGACCGCCTGATCCCGGTGCGCGCGGCGGCTGCGCCGGATCATTCGCTGGATGCGACTTCGGCAGCGTATCTGTCTTACGCGGAAGATTCAGGGCTGGGCCGCATCGTGCAGGCCGTGCTGGCCGGCCGGAGCGCCACGCCGGCACTGAAGCCTGTGTTCATCTCGCCGCTGGCCACTGTGCTGCAGGCGATGGCGCGTGACGGCAGAGGATTGGCCTGGCTGCCGCAAAGCCTGATCGCGGATGATCTTGCGTCCAGGATATTGGTGCCGGCCGGCGACGCCAGCTGGATCATCCCCGTCGAGATCAGGCTGTACCGGGCGCGCGAACGCGCCACCAGGATCGCCGAGGATTTCTGGTCGGCTGTTAAATAAGGCCCGAGACGCCGTCCCACAGCAGTTTGCACGCCGTGACGATCAGCAGGCCGTAGCAGATGCGATAGAGCTGCCGCTGGTCCAGCCGCTCGTGCAGACGCCAGCCGCCCCAGACAGCGAGCGGAATCACCGGCAGGCAGCAGGCCATCAGAATCCACACATCCATTCCGGGCCGTGCCAGCCACAGCCACGGCCCGGCCTTCACCGCATTGCCCACGGTGAAGAACAGGCTGGTGGTGCCGGCCAGAACCATCTTGGGCAGACCCAGCGGCAGCAGATACATGGCCAGCGGCGGGCCGCCGGCATGGGCCACCATCGTGGTGACACCGGAGCAGAAGCCGGCGAGCAGACCTTTGGCGGGCCTGCGCGGCTGCATGCGCACCTCGCCGCCGCCCCTGAACCACAAGCCCGCAAACAGCAGCGTGATCAACGCCATGGCGATCTCGATCACATGGCGATCCAGCACGCGCATCAGCAGCGTGCCGGCACCGATACCAAGCAGCAGCATGGGCAGCAGCAGTTTCAGGTCCGGCTTCGACCAGGTACTGGGCTTCCAGTAGCGCAAGGCAAACAGGTCGATGACGATGAACAGCGGTGCCAGCAGCGCGCCGGCGGTGATCGGATCAAGGCTGAGCGAAAGCAGCGGGATGCCGACGATGGCGAAGCCACCACCAAAGGCGCCGCGCATGAAGGCGATCAGGGCCACGCCGGAGAGCGCGAGAAACAGCGGGAGAAAATCGGGAAGCATTGTCCTGCTGCTTTAGCAGGGCGGATTACGCCATGCACGGCTGAAATTGTCGCGGTGACAATGCCGTGGGCGGCCTTACGCCTCGCGCAGGTCCAGCGCGACGGGGCTGATCTGATCGGCGAGATAGCGCGCGAGTTCGGCGCGGCTTTTCGGATTGCGCAGAATCTTCTCGTCCTGCGGATTGCTTAAGAATCCCGTCTCGATCAGCACGCTGGGCAAGGCGGGCGAGCGCAGCACGGCGAAGTTGGCGGCGCGCATCGGATTTTCCAGCAGCTCGACGCGGCGACCAACGCCGGTAACGATGCGCCGCTTGGCATTCAGCGAGGCGTTATGGCCATGACGGCGCGCCAGATCGATCAGGATCGCGGCGGTCTGCCGGTCGGTGGCATGGGTATCGAAGCCGTAGATCGCATCGACCTGGTTCTCGCGATCGGCCAGGCGGCGGGCGAAATCATCCGTCGCCTTTTCGGCGCGGGTATAGGCGGAAAGGCCGCGGGCGGCGCGGTTGGGCGCGGCATCGGCATGGATCGAGATGAACAGGTCGGCGCCCTTGTCATGGGCGAAGGCGACGCGGCTGGGCAGCGCGATATAGCTGTCGCGCTCACGTGTGACAAAGACCTTGATATTCGGATTGGTCGCCAGCGCCTGCTTGATCGCCAGGCAGATCGACAGCGTGACATCCTTCTCTTCCGTGCCGGTGACACCGATGGCGCCGGGATCGCGACCGCCATGGCCGGGATCGAGCACCACAACGGCGGGCGGACGCGGTGCTGTCTTCGGCGCCTCCTTGGCGGCGGGCTTGCGGCCGGGCAGCGGCGGCTTGCGCTCGGTGTTATTGGCGGCAGCCAGACCCACCCCCGGCAGCGCAGTGCTGCCAAGCAGGCCGAGAAGCGAGGAGATGACAAGACGCCGTGTATACATGCCGAGCTTCTGCACCGAACGGATCGGTCAAAAACGAATCAGGTGTCGCCGCGAATCGGTGACGATGCGGCGGACGATAGAATCCGCCGGACTCCCGTGTAAAGGACAGTCCGCAGCCTAGGCTCTCAGGAGATGGTGAAGGCTTCGTTAAGCCTAATCGACGGTGTATTTGGCCCGCACGTCGTATTTGTTGCCCTTGACCCAGCCCTCGATCAGCTTTTCGAGTGCCGAATTGGGCTTTTCAGGCAGCACCACTTTCAGCTTCACATACTGGTCGCCGCGCTGGTCGGAGGCGCCGCCTTTCAGCGGGAAACCGCGACCCTTCAGCCGCAGCGTGGTACCCGAGCTGGCGCTCTTGGGCACCGCGACAGCCACCATGCCGTCGATGGTGGGCACCGGAATCTTGGCACCCAGGATGGCCTCGTCGATGGTGACCGGCAGTTCGACATGAATGTCGTCGCCCTGGCGGGTAAAGAAGGGGTGGGGTTCGACTGTTACCTCGATCAGCGCATCGCCGGCCTCGCCGCCATGACGGCCGCCGTCGCCCTGATGGCGCAGGCGAATCTGCTGGCCATCGGCCAGCCCCGCCGGAATGGCGACATCAAGCTGCTTGCCGTCGGGCATGGTCAGCCGGCGCTTGGTGCCACGCGCGGCATCCAGGAAGCCGATCTTCAGGTTGAAATGGCGGTCACCGCCACGCAGCGGCTTGGTGCTTCGTGGGCCTGCCCCCGCCGCGCCGAAGCCGCCACCGGGCTTGCCGCGCCGCATCTGGCTGAAGATCTCGTCGAAGATATCTTCCGCGCCGCCGGCATCGAAGCCGGAGAAATCGCTGGCCCCGCCGGTGCTGGTGTAAGGACCGCGCGAGGTGCCGCCGAAGGGACCACGGCCCGCATTGGGATTGAAGCCGCCACGGCGCGGCTGGCCGGCGGCATCAATCTCGCCGCGATCGAATTTGCCGCGCTTGTCGGGGTCGCCGATGATGTCATAGGCGGCCGAGATTTCCTTGAACCGGTCGGACGCCTTCTCGTTGCCCTGGTTGCGGTCGGGATGGAATTCCTTGGCCAGCTTGCGATAGGCCTTGCGGATATCGTCCTGGGCGGCGCCGCGCGCGACGCCGATCACCGTATAGGGATCACGCATGTCGCGTCCTCATGGCCAGTCCTTCACAGCCGGCTCGGGCTGGCGTTCGTTTGCGTCGGGCTTTGCAGGCTTGTCGTCATTGGCGCCGAAGATATCAGGGATCGAGGCGCCGCCGCCCGATGAAATCGCCGAATAGAAGCGCGAAAGCAGGCCCGGACGCTCCGGCTCGGCCGGCTTTTCGTCCACCGCAGTCCCATCGGCGGCCGGCGTGTCGATTCTTGGCGTCTCGACTGGCGCCGGCGCGGGGACAGCCGCGGCAGGCATCGGCTCGGGCTTCGGTGGTTCGGCCCTCACTGCAGTCTTCGGCTCCGGCTTTGTCTCGGTCCGGGTTTCAGTCTTGCTGTCAGCCGTCGCCGCTTGCGGCGCGGCAAGATTGATGCCCGACACCAGCGGCGTCTCGGATTTCTTCACCAGCTGCGACAGGCGCTCCAGCGCTTCCGCCTGGCCGGCCTTGGCGGCCAGATTGTACCAGCCCAGCGCACGCGGCTCGCTCTTCTCGACGCCCAAGCCCAGTTCGAACATCAGGCCGAGATTGTATTGCGCGACCGCCAGGCCCTGGATGGCGGCGGCGGCGAACCACTTGTGCGCTTCCTCGTAATTGACCGTGACGCCTTCTTCGCCCTGCAGATAGATGGCGGCGAGATTGGCCTGGGCGCGCGAGAAGCCGAGTTCGGCGGCGCGGCGATACCAGTCCATGGCCTTGGTGATGTCCTTGTCGACACCCTGGCCCCAGCGATAGAGATGGCCAATGTTGCGCATCGCGGCGACATCGTTCTTCTCGGCGATCGGCAGCCAGTAGGCATAGGCATCGGCATAGTTGCCGGCCTCGTAGGCGCGCACGCCATCAGCAAAATCGGCACGCGCGGGAGCAGTCGTCAGCAGCGCAGCCGACAGCAAGACGGCGGCCATGAGGCCGCCGGCCGGACCCCGCCTGCGCGACGTCGTTACGCTGCTGTGCATACCCTTAGCCGTTGATGACCTTCCAGCTGCCGTCGGGCTGACGGCAAGCGGTGCCGAAGGCCTGCTCGTTCTTGCCGCCCACGGTCACCGACTGCTGGAACTCGCGGCAGTAATCGCCATTCGACGCCGTGCCTTCGCGGGTGGGCGTCACGCTGCCGGAATTGCCGCTGTCGGGATTGCGCCAGGACACCGCCTGGCCGATCGGCGCGGTGGTCGCCTTCTGGCTGGCCTGTTCCATATGGGCCTTGTCGGCCTTGTCGAGCGAACTGCCGATCTGGTTGCCCAGATAGGCGCCGGCCAGCGCGCCGGCGGCCACGCCGACCAGACGGCCGGTGCCGCTGCCGAACTGTGCACCCAGCACGGCGCCGCCGATGCCGCCCAGCACGGTGCCGATGTTTTCCTTGTTCATCTCGGAGCCCTGACCATTGCTGTTCTGGCAGCCGGCGAGCGCCAGGCTGCCCAGCAGGACGGGCACCAGCAGGAGACGGGTAGAAAGGCGGATGGTCATGATGATCCTCGTAAGCCGGCCGGCTGTCGTCAAACCCGGCGCTGTCCTGTCCGAAACCGGAGGTCCGCGCCGGCGAATCCGGTCCATACAGTATATTGGTCGGGTCAAGACCGCTGCAAGGCCGAGGCCTGCAAAGCAAGGCCGGGGTCAGTAACCCTGATGCCGCGCCGGCCATGAAAAAAGCCGGCCGAATCAAGCCCGGCCGGCTTTTTATGGTTAGCGACGTCCTGGCGGTTACGACTTGCTGAAGAAATCCAGCGTCGAGAACAGCGGCGCCGGCTCGTCGGCGAGCTTGGCGGCGTCGAAGGTATCCAGGCTGTTCGACTTCATGATCGAGCGGATGGTGCGGATGTAATCCGCGCCGCGCACCGAATAGCGATGGAGCGTGCCGGCCAGCTGATAGCTGTCCAGGTTGTTCTTCTCGCGCATGTTGGCGCGCTTGTCGCGGAAGTCGCGGTAGCTGGCCTTGGAATTCAGGTTGCGCATATAGGCGGCGACCGAATGCTCCAGGCTCTTGAAGCGCTGCACTTCATAGGTTTCGCCGTCGGGACGGTTTTCCGGCACCAGGCCCGAGCCCGGATTCCAGGTCCACATGCCGAAGACGGCATTGCCCATCAGGGCAAAGCGCGAGGTACCCCAGCCCGACTCTTCCACGGCCTGAGCCAGCGCCAGACCCGGCGGAATGACATCGACGCGCATCAGCAGTTCGCCGAGGTCGCCGTCATCGACGCCATACTGGTCGGCCATCTGCTCGATCCACTGCTGGTCGCGCATCGACAGGCTCTGGCCAAATTCGGTGCGCTTGCGCAGGTCGCGCAGACGGTCGCGGTCGGCGGTGAGGCGCTCGTTCTCGCGCAGAATGTGCGGCAGCATCACCTTGAGGAAAGCGCGCTTGCGCTTCTCGGTCAGGTTGACGTCGGCAATATCAACCGGCAGCGAGGCGAGGAAAATGCGCGGCACTTCCACCTGGCCAGCGGCATTGCGCAGCTCGGCGAGATCGAAGCCTTCCTGCTCAAAGCGACGCAGCATGGCATCGACCGTGCGCTCGGAATCGGCACGCATGGCGGTGCGATGCGGCGAGAACTGGCGCACTTCGGCGATGCGGCGCGACGCTTCGGCCGCGCTGAAAGCGGGCTGATCATCACTGCCAGCTGTGCGCGCCGCGGATTTGGCGGCATCGGCGGTGGCAACGCTGCGCGGCTCGATCAGCGCACGCCAATCGAGCTGGGTCACCTGACGCAGGCGATCCCAGGCATCATGCACGCCATCGCCGAGCGAGGCCTGCTGGACCTGAATATCGGGGACGCGCGAGAGCTGACGGCTGGACATAAGGCCCACCCCCACTCCCGAAACCAGACCGACGGCCAATAACAGGCCGAAACCGGCAACAATCAGACGTACGTCTGATCCAATGGCAAGCAACCGCCGATCGCGATGTGCCGTCATGGGTCAAACCTCCACAGTTATCAGCGCCAATCCCGCGACACAGCCGACAAAACATCGTCGGGACTGCGCCGGGCGCTGCCCTATGTGCGATCCCCCACCAGGAAACGCAGTGAAAACTATTCGGTTCCTGGAGACCCCAGGAAACCGGGTGACGAACTCAGACAGCCCGAACTTCGGATACTTCGGGTACGTAATGCTTCAGCATGTTCTCGATGCCGTAGCGCAGGGTTGCCGTCGAACTGGGGCAACCCGAACAGGAGCCCTGCATCTGCAGGAAAACCACCCCCCGCTCAAACCCGCGGAAGATAATGTCTCCACCATCCTGGGCGACCGCGGGACGCACCCGCGTATCGATCAATTCTTTAATCTGGACCACGAGCGGCGCATCGGCCGGATCGTAGGTCTCCTCGACGCTGGCAGTACCGGCCGCGTCATTCATGACCGGCAGGCCGGCCATGAAATGCTCCATGATGCCGCCGAGCAGGGCCGGCTTCAGCTCGGTCCAGTCGCGGGTATCGGATTTGGTGACGGTGACGAAGTCGGCGCCCAGGAAGACGCCCTCAACCCCGGCCACCGCGAACAGGCGGGTGGCCAGCGGGGAAGCCTTGGCGGCTTCCGCATCCGTGAAATCGACCGAGCCGAAGTCGCCGCCCAGCACATCGCGGCCGGGGAGGAACTTCAGGGTCGCCGGATTTGGCGTGGTTTCCGTCTGGATGAACATTAGATAGTAGGTGCGCCAGAAACTGGGGTGGATGAAAGCTGGACTGGAAATTGGGTGGGGGGTCCGCAAATATCAAGGACGACGACCGTGGCAAAACCGAGACCTAGCAATAAAATTACGTGCCGAGCGCTAGTTTTGGAAGAATTTAAAGCGATGTGGATAAAACTGCCAGTTGTCCCCAGGGCTGTGGAGCAATGACCGACTCGGTGAAGAGCGTTTTGCGCCTCCCGAGCTGGCCCGATTCGCGCATTTCGATGACCCCGGCGGCCCGCTGGCTGCTTGATCACGACGGCAAAGCCATGCCGCTGGTCGATCTGATCGAGGGTTTTTGCCGTCATCTGCTCGACGAGGGCATTCCGCTGTTCCGGCTGATGACCGGACTGCCCTCGATGCACCCCCAGACCTATACGCGCGGCTTCACCTGGCAACGGGATGTGGGAGTCACGATGACCGAGCGCCCGCACGGGGTGCTGAAGACGGCCGAGTATCTCAACAGCCCCATCGCGGTGATCCACCAGGGGGTGGCGGCGATCCGCCGGCAGCTTGAACTGCCCGAGACCCCGATGGATTTCGGCATCCTGGCCGAGCTGAAGGAGATGGGGGTGACCGACTATCTGATCCTGCCCATGCGCTTCACCCAGGGGCCGGGGATGATCGGGCGGGAGGAAGGGGTGAACCTGTCCTTCATGAGCTTTGCCACCGACCAGCCGGGCGGCTTCCGGCCCGAACACCTGAGTTACCTGATGGAGCTGATGCCGGTGGTGGCGCTGCGGCTGGAGCTGGAAGCCTCCCGGCGCATGACCCGGGACCTGCTGACCACCTATCTGGGCCATGGGCCGGCCAAGCGCGTGCTGAACGGCAATGTGCTGCGCGGCCAGGGCTACGAGGTGGAGGCCGCGATCTTCCTGTCTGACCTGCGTGGCTTCACGGCCTATTCCGACCGCAACACGGCGACCGATGTGGTGGCGACGCTGGACCGCTACTTCGACGCCATGGCGGTGCCGATCCAGAATCATGAAGGCGAGGTGCTGAAATTCATCGGCGACGGCCTGCTGGCGATATTTCGGGTGGAGGATGGGAATACATTGGAAGCCGCCTGCCGCCGCGCGCTGACCGCCGCTGAGGCCGCCTTCGCCGGTCTGCATGAACTGAACCAGGGCCGCGCCATCGCCGGCGCGCCGCCCTTGCGCGTCGGCATCGGACTGCATGTCGGCAAGGTGGTGTTCGGCAATATCGGCGCGCGCGACCGGCTCGACTTCACCGTGATCGGCCGCGCGGTGAACGAAGTGGCGCGCCTGGAAGCGCAGACCAAGGCGGTCGGCCGCCCGCTGCTGGCCTCGGCAGCCTTTGCGCATGAGATCAACGCGCCCGACAGCCTGCCGGAACAGCGGCTGCAATCGGTGGGCTTCCACGCCTTGCGCGGCGTGCGCGAGCCGCAGGAGCTTTACGGCCTGCCCAAGGAAAGACTGGCCGGCTACGAGGACTAGTGGTGTCAGTGCATGGTCGCGGTTGCGACCACCACTTCGATGCGATGGCCGTCAGGATCGTCGATGATCGCGCCGAAATAACTTTCGCTGATATCGGGACGCAGGCCCGGCTCGCGTATGCCACGGCCGCCGCGCGTCAGCGCTTCCGCGTAGAAGGCGCGTACGGCAGCTTCATCGGGTGCATCGAAGGCCAGATGCATGCGCGCGCCGGCCACCGCGCCATCGGTCGGGTAGAGCCAGAAGGTCTGGTCCTCGCCGGGGCCGTAGGCGGCATCTTCGGCGGTGCTGCGGGTGCGGCGATAGCCCAGCGCGCCGAGCACGGCATCGTAGAAACCGGTGGCGCGCTGCAGGTCGCTGACGCCGAACGACAGATGATTGAGCATGGTTTCCCCCTGATTGATGATTCAGCAGCGATCTAACGCGGCACCCATCAGGATCAAGTCAGACGGTCGATCTGCTCGTCGGTGAGATTGCCGGGGATGACCGTGACCAGGAAGCTGAGCTCGCCCGCCTTCTGGCCGGCCAGTTCACTGACCAGCGGACCGGGTCCCTCGCCGCCGGATGCAGCGGCCAGCACCAGCATGCGGATATCGGGATCGTCCTCGACCAGCTTCAGAATCTCGTCCCTGGCCACGCCTTCGCGGATCACCAGCTCGGGCAGCAAGCCGGATTCCTGATTCACCTGCTCGGCCAGCTTCTGCAGCAAATCTTCCGCCGCCTCATGCGCTTCGGAGCGCATAATCTCGGCCACGCCAGCCCATTGCTGGAAATCAACCGGCGCCACCACGCGCAGCATCACCACGCCGCAGCGCACGTTGCGCGCCCGCCGCGTGGCATAGCGCACGGCGACGCGCACTTCGGCGGTGTCATCGACAACGACAAGGAACTTGCTGCGGCGTCGCAGTTCGGCGGCGGTGGGTGTTTTTGTCTCACTCATGGGGGCAGCGTGCCATTGCCGATGGCAATTATGCAAGCCGTCAGGATGCCGGGGCCCGGTGCGGCGGCTGATCCCGCATGAAAACCGCCGCTTCTTCCTGCAGCCATTGCGCAAAGATGCGGGCGGCCGCCGGCGATCCATGCGTCGGCCGCGGCAGAAGCGCCACATACTGACGACCGGTGGGCGTGAACCCGAAGGGCGCGACCAGCCGGCCGCCGGTCATGTCATCGGCGACCAGATGCCAGAAGCCGATGGCGACGCCGAGTCCGGCGGTCGCCGCTTCCAGCATGAAATAGACATGCTCGAAATTCTGCCCCTCGCCCGCTTCCGCCGGCATCGCGATCGCCTGCGCGGCAAACCATTCCGGCCAGGCGGCGCGGCGCGTCGTGGTATGCAGCAATGGTGCGCGCGCCAGGGCGGACGGTGTCGCGATGCCATGACGCAAAGCGAGTGACGGCGACAGCACCGGCCCGGCGAATTCCGCGAACAGCGGCACGACCTCGACATCATCATCAAAGGCCGATGCATCGCCGACGCGGATGGCGAGATCGAAGGCGCCCTGCGTCGCATCGACGTCGCTGTCGGATGTGGTGAGACGCACGATCAGGTCGGGGCGTGCGCTCTGGAAGCGATGCAGGCGCGGAATCAGCCAGCGCATCGCAAAGGTGCCGAAGCTGGAGACCGCGATATCGGTGGAGGCCTGAACTGCGATCTCGTCGATGCCGCGCGTGATGCGGCCGAAGGCATCGTCCAGCACGCCGAGCAACCGGGTGCCGGCCTCGGTCAATTGCAAACGCCCGCGCCGGTTTTCCAGCAGCGACAGGCCGAGCGTCGCCTCCAGTCCGCGCACCTGCCGGCTGACCGCGCCATGGGTGACGCCCAGCGCATCGGCGGCGCGCGTCATGCTGCCGTGACGGGCGGCGGCCTCGAAGCTGCGGAGTGCATTGAGGGACGGCAGACGGCGGCGCATGGCGATACCATGTGAGAATAACTCACATAGATGCGGAAAATTGATCGTTTTTCAACAGTTAAATCAGGATTTATGAAAAGGACACCGTGATTCTGGATCACACAAACCCCATCGGAGAGCCTTTCCGCCATGCCGTTCATCCGCACCCTGGTCCGTCAGGGCACCACCCCCGCCCGCAAGCACGCCATCATCATGGGCATCCACAATGCGCTGATCAGCGCCATCGGCATGCCGGAGGACGAACTGTTCAATGCCGTCGCCGAATATGCGCCCGAGGACTTTGCCTACAGCCGCACCTTCAACGGCATCAACCGGTCAGACGAACTGGTGGTGGTGGAACTGACCATGCGGCGGGGCCGCTCTGACGCGATGAAGCGCGACCTGTACGCGGCCATCGCCGCCAACCTGGAACGGGACGCCAAGGTTAGCCCGCGCGACATCTTCATCTTCACGCATGAAAACGACTATTCCGACTGGTCGGTCGGCAACGGCAAGTTCGCCATGGCGATCGCGCAGCAACGCGGCACCGATAACTGAGGTGAGCCGACGCGGATCGCGCCCCCGCGATCCGCGTTACTTCTGCAGGATATTGATGATCTCGTAGATCTGGGTGCGGGCGCGCTCGACATAGAAGCCCATCGAGGCGAGGTGATTGGGCAGGATCACCGCATCAGGCTTGGCATTCGAGACGATCAGTGGCTTCAGGCTGGCGCCGGCTGCAAACGACTCCAGCATCTGATCCCAGGTCGCGCCCATCTCGCGGTCGCGCACCAGGTTGGGATAATCCTGCTTCAGCTCGCGCAGGATCATGTAATAGGCATAAAGCTGGCCCTTCACGCTGTGGAAGACGTCGTCGCCTTCCCAGTCGAGGAAGGCATTGCTGCCGTCCTGGATGCGGCGATCCAGCGCCGCAGCACTGGAACCGATGTCCAATGCAATGCGATCTAGCGTTGCCTGAAGGTTGTCGGCGCGGCGCTCGAATACCGCCTGGCCGGCGGAGAGACGCTGGTTGTAGGCGAGCAGCGAGGCGCGGGCCTTGCGATACTGCTCTTCCGATTTCGCGGTCGGCAGCAGCGAGGTCGAGAAATCGAAAATCCACTTGGTGCCGGAATACTGCAGCAGGCCGGCGGCCTCCTGCAGGTCGCGGTCGGTCTGGCTGGAGCCGCGCGTGCGGCCAATCTGGTCGACAAGCTGGAAGGCAAACCGCCCCATGGCATGGATCATGCCGAGCTGGTAGTTCGGCATGTTGTCGAGCATCGAGCCCGGCATGAAGAAGGGATCGTTGGCGACCCAGCCGTTGCGGTTGACTTCGCGGTCGATCAGCGCGGCGGCCATCGCCACGGTGCGGCTGCCGCCCGGCGGCATGTCGGGGGCCGCGATCTGGTAATCGAGGCGATCATCGATCTTATGCGCCAGCAGCATGCCGACCGGATAATACAGGCCGAAGATCAGGATGACGGCGATCACGCCGACCGGCAGCCAGCGGGCGCGCAGCCAGGCCTTGATGGAAGCGCCGGTATTCGCGTCGTCGAGCATGGGATCACTGCCGTTCAGAAAAAAAGGCGGGCCCCTAATGTGGGCCCGCCCGGTTACGCATTCAAGATGTCAGTGCTGATTACGGACGCAGGAAGCCGACCGTGTCGTAAACGTCGCGGATGATCGGCGCCGACAGCGCGCGCGCCTTTTCGCCGCCCTCGCGCAGGATGCCGTCGACATAGGCCTGATCGTCCATCAGGCGGCGCATCTCGGCCGTGATGGGCCCCAGCACGGACACCGCCGTCTCGGTCAGCATCTTCTTGAAATCGCCCCAGCCCTTGCCGGCGGTGGCAGCGACAGCCTGTTCCAGCGTCTGGCCCGACAGCGCGGCAAAGATACCCATCAGGTTCTGCGCCTCCGGACGGCTTTCCAGACCCTCGATGGTCTCGGGCAGCAATTCCGGATCGGTCTTGGCGCGCTTGATCTTGTCGGCGATCTGCTCGGCCGTATCGGTCAGGTTGATGCGCGACTGGTCCGAGGCATCGGACTTCGACATCTTCTTGGCGCCATCACGGAGCGACATCACGCGCGTCGCCGTGCCGAAGATCAGCGGCTCGGTCAGCGGGAAGAACTCCTGGCCGTAATCGTGGTTGAACTTCTGCGCGATGTCGCGCGTCAGCTCCAGATGCTGCTTCTGGTCTTCGCCGACCGGCACATGGGTCGCCTTGTAGGCAAGAATATCTGCAGCCATCAAAGCGGGGTATGCATAGAGACCGAGCGAGGCATTCTCGCGGTCCTTGCCGGCCTTTTCCTTGAACTGCGTCATGCGGTTCATCCAGCCCAGGCGGGCGACGCAGTTGAAGATCCAGGCCAGCGTGGCGTGATCGGGATTCTGCGACTGGTTGAACAGGATGTTCTTCTTCGGGTCGATCCCCGAGGCGATCATGGCGGCGGCCAGTTCGCGCGTGCTGCGGCGCAGCTCGTCGGCATCCTGCAGCGATGCCGTGATGGCGTGCATATCCACCATGCAGAAGATGCACTCGTATTCGTTCTGCAGCGCGACCCAGTTGCGCACCGCGCCGAGATAGTTGCCGAGATGGAGATTGCCGGTGGGCTGGATGCCCGAGAAGATGCGCCGTTGGAAGGCCATGAAGGTCCCTGATGATGTGGGGCGGTGGAAGGCCCCGGTTATGGGAATGTCCCACATGTGGGACGATAAGGCGGCCGGTTATCGCCGGAGCCGCCCCGAGACGTCAATAGCCGGCCATCAGGCAGGCGGCAGTGATTTCGGCGGCTTGCGCAGCATGGCTTTCCATTCCGCCGGCCGGGTGGCGCGGACGGCCAGCGCCGCCAGCAGGAAGGTGAGCCCGCCGCCCAGCACCAGCACCACCAGCGCCAGAAGCCGCAATGTCTCGCCGCCGGCATACCAGGGCGGCAGCAGGAAGCGGTCGAGGCCCCAGAGCACCAGCGCCATGGCCAGGGCTGCGGCAAGAATGCGCCAGGCCCGGCTTTTCAGCCGCGCATCCGGCCGCCAGTGGCCGCGCCTGTGCAGCAGCCAGCCAAGCAGCAGCGTGTTGACGATGGCGGCGATGGCGGTGGCCAGCGCCAGACCGACATGCTGCATCGGACTCATCAGCGCCGCGCCAAGGCCAAGATTGACGGCGATGGTGACAAGGGCGATGCGCACCGGGGTTTTCGTATCCTGGCGCGCATAGAAGCTGGGCGTCAGGCTGCGCGACAGCACATAGCCCGGCAGGCCGACCGAATACGCGAGCAGCGCCGCCGCCGTGGCCTGCGCCGAGGCCAGATCGAATTCACCGCGCTGGAACAGGATTGAGATGATCGGGAACGGCACAACGATCAGCGCGGTGGCCGCCGGCAGCGACAGCAGCAGGCCGAATTCCAGCGCGCGGTTCTGATTGGCGATGGCGGCTTCGGTTTCACCGCGCGCCAGCTGCGCCGAGATGGTGGGCAGCAAAGCCGTGGCGATGGCAACGCCGACGACGCCGACGGTGAGCTGGTTGATGCGGTCGGCATAGAACAGGAATGACACCGCGCCGGCCGGCAGCAGGGATGCCAACATCAGGCCGACGATCAGGTTGACCTGCGTCGCGCCGGCACCGATGGCGACAGGCAGCGTGAGGCGGAACAGCTCGCGCACCTTCGGGCTGAGCACCGGCAGGCGCAGCGGCAGGCTTAAGCCCGCGCGATGCGCCTCCCAGGCGAGCCAGAGGAACTGCACGATGCCGCCGATCAGTACCGACCAGGCCAGTGCATAGCCCGGCCCGCCGACATGGGCGTTCATCAGCGGCAGGCCGGCGATCATCACCAGATTGAGCAGGATCGGCGTCGCCGCCATCGCGGCGAAACGCCCGATGCTGTTCAGCATGGCGCCATAGAGGGCCGCGAGGCTGACAAAAACCAGATACGGGAAGGTGATGACGGTGAGCGCGACGGCGAGATTGAAGCGCGCGGCATCAGCCGCGAAGCCTGGCGCCAGCACGAAGATCACCGCCGGCATGGCGATCTGCGCCAGCACCGAGAAGAGCAGCGTCGCCGGCAGCAGGATGCCGAGCGCCTGCTCGGCGAAGGTCTTTGCCGCAGTTCGGCCTTCACTGGCCTCGGTGCGGGCGAAGATCGGCAGGAAGCCCGCCGTGAAGGCACCCTCGGCGAACAGCGAGCGGAAGAAGTTTGGCAGGCGCAGCGCGACGAAGAAGGCATCGGCCAGCGGCCCGGTGCCGAGATAGCGCGCGATCAGCAGATCACGCACAAAGCCGGCGATGCGACTGACCATGGTCAGGCCGCCGACAGTGGCGATGGCGCGGAAGAGAGACATGCGGGCGGGATTCGCTGTGACGATGCAGTCGCTACGCCGCCCTGGCGGCGGCGGCAGCAGTCTTGCCAGCAGGCTTTTCCTCGGCGCCGGGCGTGATCTTCTTGAGCAGATGCTTCTCGACCTGCTGCAGCCGGCGCTTGTCGGTCAGCTTCATGCCGGTGAGATCCTGCACATAGAAGACGTCGACGGCGCGTTCGCCATAGGTCGCGATATGGGCCGAGCCGATAGTGAGGTTGAGATCATACAGCCCGCGCGTCACGTCATAGAGGAAACCCGGCCGGTCGCGGCCGTTCACCTCGATGACGGTGTAGCGGTTGGATGCCGTGTTATCGACCAGCACGCGCGGCGCCACCTTGAAGACGCGGGTGCGGCTGTTCTGGCCTGGCTTCTCCAGCGCGATGGCCGAGCGCAGCTTGAGGTCACCCGACAGCGCGCGCTCGATGGCGGTGCTGAGCTTTTTCAGACGGTCGGGCTTCTCGAAGGCTGCCCCTTCCATATCCTGGATATAGAAGCTGTCGAGCGCCATACCGTCATTGGTGGTGAAGACCTTGGCGTCCACGATATTGGCGCCGGCCGCCGCCATCGCGCCGGCGACGCGGGCAAACAAACCCGGATGGTCAGGCGCATAGAGCGTGAATTCGGTGACCGAGCGGAACTTGTCAGACCGCGTGGTGGTGGTCAGCGTACGGTTGGCGGCATCGGCCTCGCGCATCATCTGCGCATGGCGCAGGATCGCGTCGGCCTCGTTCGAATACCAGTAATTTTCGTAATGGCGCTTGAGCAGGCGGTCGGCCTCGGCCTTGCTCCAGCCGCTCAGACCCGCACGCACCTTTTCCTTGGTCTCGGCGATGCGCTGGTCGCGACCACGGCCGGTGAAGCCGCCCGACAGATATTCCTCGGCGCGATAATACAGTTCGCGCAGCAGCTGGCCTTTCCAGCCGTTCCAGATCGTCGGCCCGACGGCGCGGATATCGGCAACCGTGAGGCAGAGCAGCAAGCGCAAACGTTCCGGGCTCTGCACCAGCTGCGAGAAATCGACGACGGTCTTGGCATCGCCCAGATCGCGCTTGAAGGCGGTGGCCGACATGGCGAGATGCTGGCGCACCAGCCAGGCCACGGTTTCGGTTTCGCCGGCATTGAGGCCGAAGCGCGGCCCGAGCTTCTCGGCCACCTTCTCGCCCAGCATGGAATGATCGCCGCCGCGGCCCTTGGCGATGTCGTGCAGCAGCACCGCGACATACAGCACGCGACGCGAGATCACTTCCTTGATCACGTTGACCGAAAGCGGATGATCCTCTTTCAGTTCACCGCTCTCGATCTTCGACAAGAGGCCGATGGCGCGGATGGTGTGCTCGTCCACCGTATAGGTGTGATACATGTCGTGCTGGGTCTGCGCCACCACGCGGCCGAAATCGGGCACGAAGCGCCCGAGCACGCCGGCCTCGTTCAGGCGACGCAGGGTCGTTTCCGGATCGTGCGTCGAGCAGAGCATGTCCATGAACAGCTGGTTGGCGTCCGGGTTGTTGCGCATCTTGCCGTCGATCAGCTTGAGATGGCGACGCACCAGCCGCAGTGCTTCGGGATGGATGTCCAGCCCGTGTTCCTGCGCCACATGGAAGAGCTGCAGCATCTTCATCGGCTGCGTCTCGAACAGGTCGGCCTTGCCGGCATTCAGACGGCCGTTGTCGACCTCGAAGCCGTCGAGCTGCTTGGGCCGCTTGATCTTGGCGCGGATGGCGGCCAGCGGTTTCTTCTTCTTGTGGCGTTCTTCCAGGGCGGCGGCGAAGATGCGCGTCAGGTCGCCGACTTCCTTGGCGACCAGATAATATTTCTTCATGAAGCGTTCGACGTCGCTGCGACCCGGGCGGTCGGCATAGCCCATGGCCTTGGCGATCTCGACCTGCATGTCGAAGGTCAGTCGCTCTTCCGGCCGGTTGGCCAGGTAGTGCAGGTGGATGCGCACGGTCCAGAGGAATTCCATCGCCTGCACATAAGAGCGCTGCTCTTCGGGCAGCAGCAGGCCGCGCACCACCAGCTCGCTGGCGTCATCGATGCCGTAGACATACTTGTTGATCCAGACCAGCGTGTGCAGGTCGCGCAACCCGCCCTTGCCTTCCTTCACATTGGGCTCGACGACATAACGACTGTCGCCCATGCGGCGGTGGCGCTCGTCGCGCTCGGCCAGCTTCTTCTCGATGAACTCCGGCCCGGTCTTGGTCACCACGTCGCTCTGGAAGCGCGTCTTGAGTTGCACCGCCAGGTCCTGGTCGCCCCAGATCCAGCGCTGTTCCAGGATCGCCGTGCGGATGGTGATGTCGCTTAAAGAGAGGCGGATGCATTCATCCACCGAGCGCGTGGCATGGCCGACCTTCAGGCCGAGATCCCACAGCAGGTAGAGCATGTATTCCACCACCTGCTCGCCCCAGGGGGTCTGCTTGTAGGGAAACAGGAACAGCAGGTCGACATCGGAGAACGGCGCCATCTCGCCGCGGCCATAGCCGCCGACGGCGACGACCGACAGCTTCTCGGCCGCCGTGGGATTGGGCAGGCGATAGACGCGGTTGACGGTGAAGTCATGCGCCAGCCGGATGATCTGGTCGGTGAGGAAGGCCAGCGACTGGCGCGTGGCCAGGGCGGGAGCGCCAGCCTCGAAACGCGCGCGCACCACCTGCCGGCCCTGGTTGAGCGCGGCCTTCAGCAGCACCAGCGCCTGGGTGCGCTGTTCCTTGGTGCCATGGGTCCCCTCGCCGCCCAGCGCATCAAGCTGCAGCGTCAGCGCCTTGCGGTCGATGATCTGGCGCGGATCGGGAATGAGGGGTCGGAACGAGTTCATGCCCTTCTATATAAGGCTTTTCCTTACCGATCCCTATATTCAGACCGACTGGAAATTCACCATGCCGCCGCCATCGATCACCATGGTCTGGCCGGTCATGAAGCGGCCCGCGGCGGAGCCGAGGAATACCGCCGCCCCGGCGATCTCGTCGGGCTCGCCGATGCGGCGCAGCGCATAGCCCTTGGTCGCCTTCTTGGCGATATCGGGGTTCTCCCACAGCGCCCGGGCGAAATCGGTGCGGATCAGGCCCGGGGCGATGCAATTGGCCCGCACATTCTGCGGTCCCCATTCCACGGCCAGATTCCGGACCAGCTGCATGTCGGCGGCCTTGGAGATGGCATAGGCGCCCAACGTGTTGGAACCGAACAGCCCGCCCACCGACGAGATCACGATAATCGCACCGTCGCCGCGCTCGGCCATGCCCGGCGCCACCATGTTGGCCAGCCAATGGTTCGACTTGATGTTGACGGCCATGATCTTGTCGAAGGCATCGTCGGGGATGTCCTTCGAGGGACCGAAGAAGGGATTCACGGCGGCGTTGCAGACCAGGATGTCGACACGGCCCCACTGCTTCACGGTGGCATCCACCAGCGCCTGCAGCTGTGCCTTGTCCGACACGTTGCAGGGCACGACGATGGCCTGTCCCGATTCTCCATGAATAGTTTTGGCGGCCTTGATCTCGTTGGCCACGGTCTCGCAGGCATCCGCCTTGCGGCTCGACACCACCACTTTCGCGCCCTGCTCGGCCATGCGCAGCGCGATGGCGCGGCCGATGCCCCGGCTGGAACCAGTGATGATCGCGACCTTGTCCTTGAGATCGAACAGCGTGCCAGACATGACGTTTCCCTTGGTTTTTCCCAGTGGGTATGGGGTTTTTTGAGGATTAAGGCCGCAGCTTAAACACAGCGTGAGGGCTCTGGGAACCCGCGGGCGGAGCCCCTATATAGGATGTCATGACCTTCCGTAGCGTCCTCGCAGTCTTGTCACTGGTTGCCCTGGCCGCCTGCTCCAAGCCCGAGCCGGTACCGCCGCGCGTGGCCGTGTGGCAGGGCGAGCAGAGCGGCCTCCTGTTCATGCGGGTGATCTCTGAACAGCCGCTGCGCGACGCCCGCCTGACCATGCCGGACGGCCGCCATATCCTGACCCAGCGCCTGAGCCAGCCCGAGAGCGTGATGGCGGCGGGCAGCGACAGCTGGAACCGGCCAACGGTCGGCGTCGGCGGCTCGACCGGATCGAGTGGCGGCTTCGGCACCGGGGTCGGCATCAGCTTTCCCTTCGGCGCCGGCGGCGGCGCCCGCCCGGTCGGCCAGTCAACCCAGGCCGAATTCGCCCTGATGCCGGACCAGATCGCGCAGTATCGCGCCCGGACCAAGGACTGGGTGCTGGAACTGCGCTTCGACAACCGGATCGCCAGCATGCCGGCGCCGGCCCTTGTCCCGTAATGCCCCTCCTGTCCGGCAGAATCTGCCGCCGGGCCGGCCAAGCCTCAGAAAATAATCTCAGAAATCCGCCATTTTAACCATGGCACGCGGCTTGCTCCGTCCTGACTGCAGAAGTCAGATCGGGATTGAGGAGCTGTTGTCATGGGAATTGCCTTGTTGTCGTTGCGCCAGGCCGAGAAGGCCGAACCCCAGCTCCGCGCCGCCCTCAAATCGGCCGCCGATGCCATCCCGCAAAAGATGGCCAGCGCCAAATCGATGGCCGAAGCCGGCCTGAGCGCCCGCGAACGCCTCGCGCTCCGCGAAGGTCCGGTCGAGGCCGTCACCGCCGCGCTGAATGCGCGCCAGTATGTGCAGCAGATTTGCCTGCGCGAGAAAGAGATCACCCGCGCGCAGATGGTCTGGGCGCTGGGCCGCATCGAACCCAATGAAATCGAGACCATGCTGAAGTCGCTGGCCAAGATGCGCGGCCGCTATGCCAGCCTGGTGCTGGAATATGCGCAGAGCGAGCGCCCGATCGGTGCCGTGGCGCTGGACGAGCTGCGCGGCCTGCGCGAGCGCATCGAGGAATTCGAACATGGCCTGGAGACCATCAAGGCCGCCATTCTCGATGGCAATGCGGAAGTCTCCGGGATCAAGGCGGCGCGCCTCTGAGCGGCTGTGACCGTGGCAGGTCTGCAACACCGGCAGAGAGGTTGAAGAGGTAGCCGGAAAGTTACTACTCGGTGCCGCAACGATGCGTATGATCGCCGCATGCTTAGCACACCGCTCCGCTTCGCCGTCTTTGCGCTGCTGGTCATCATGACCGGCATGGCGCTGATCGCGCTGCCGGTAAAGTTCTGAAAAAGCCGCGCCCTGCGCGGCTTTTCCGCATCTAGCGCCGGTCGAGAGCCAGACGCAGCGCGAGCGATGCGAAGACACCGCCAAGCAGGCGGTTCTGCCAGCGCACAAAACCCGGGCGCCGCGACAGCCACTCGCCCAGACGGCCCGCCACCAGCACGATGCCGCCATTGAGCAGGCCACCCACCACGTTCAGCACGCTGGCGAGGATCAGCGCCTGCGCCAGCGCCGTCTGCGGATCGGGCCGCATGAATTGCGGGAACAGCGCCAGGAAGAACAACGCCACTTTCGGATTGAGGATGTTGGTCAGCAGGCCCTGGCGGAACAACGTCATCAGCGGCAGCGCCGGCACACCGGCATCGGGCTGCTGGAAACCGCCGGCACCACGGAAGGCCTGTACGGCCAGATACAGCAGATAGGCCGCCCCGACCCAGCGGACGATATCGAACATCACCGGCGCCATCAGCAGCACGCCGCTTAAGGAAAGGCCTGCGATGACGGCATGGAAATAGCAGCCGACCGAAATGCCGGCCAGCGTGACCATGCCGGCAAGGCGCCCCTGCGCCACGCTGCGGGTCATCACCAGCAGCATGTCGGGGCCGGGGGTGGCGGCCAGCGCGAAGGCGGCCGCGGCGAAGGTGAGCAGGGTGGCGAGGTCCATCATGAGCGGAATCATGGGGAAACCGGCCGACCGGATCAAGCCGGGCTTCCCACCCCTTGTCCGCATCGGATTGTGTGCCCCGTCACGCCCGGCTGGCCAATCTGGCTTTGACTTTCCGTACGACCGTTCGTATATTCAGGGCATGAGCAAAGGCCAACAAACCCGTGCCGTCATTATTTCCGAGGCCCTCCGCGCCGCCAGCGTGGACGGTTTTCAGGGAATTTCCATCGGCATGCTGGCCGACCGGCTCAAGATGTCCAAGTCCGGCCTGTTCGCCCATTTCGGCTCCAAGGAGGAGTTGGAAAAGGCCCTGCTGGATGAAGCTGCCCAGCGGTTCATGACCGCGATCTGGCAGCCGGCCATGCGTGCTGCGCGCGGCCGGCCCCGCATCGAGGTGCTGTTCCACGAATGGCTGCAGTGGACCGTGGATAACGACGACCTGCCCGGCGGCTGTCTGTTCGTGACGCTGTCGGCGGAATATGACGACAAGCCCGGCCCGGTGCGCGATTACCTCGCCACCATGCAGGGCCAGTGGATGGCGACCCTGGCGCGCAGCGCCAAGATTGCCATGGAGGAAGGCCATTTCCGCACTGATCTGGATCCGCGGCAGTTCGCCTACGATCTGCAGGGCATCTTCCTCAGTCTGACCTATTTCCGACGCCTGTTGCGCGACCCCTCGGCTATCGAGCGCGCCCAGGCCTCGTTCAACAGCCTGCTTGATCGCTCGGCGGCGACCAACTGATTTAGTTTTTCAGTACCCCCAGACCCTAAAAAGAAAAGAGCCTCCCATGACCCAGATCGCACAGAAGTCTCCCCAGACTGTCTCAAAAAAGCACGATCGTTCCGGTGCAGTGCAAAATCAGCCTGCCCCGCTCGCCACCGTATTGCAGCCGACCGGTGAACGCCCGACCTGGCTCGGCCCCAAGCTGGTGCTGCAGCCGACCAAGTCCGACCTGCGCTGGCTCGACGGCGTGTCCACACCCGCCGTCTTCGATCAACTCGACCTGCCCTGGTGGAAGCTGGTGCTGCCGGTGATGAAGCAGACGCTGGCAACCTGGAAGCAGCGCGCCGCCACGCGTCGTGCGCTGGCTCAAGTCGACGCCGCCACATTGCGCGACGCCGGCATCTCGCCCGGCATGGCGCAGTTCGAAGCCTCGCAGCCGTTCTGGCAGGCGCCGGTGGTGCTGCGCGACATCGCCAGCAGCAAGTAAGTCCCGCTCACGACGCCGACGGATTCCTGTCATGATGACAGGGTCTGTCGGTATCTGTGCATCGTCACGTTGACGCACGCGTCAACGCATGTTGCTTGCAATGAGCGACATCTATTCCATTCCTGATGCGCGCTTCACTCCAGTGTGAAGCTGATCCATTCCCCGGACCAATGCGCAGGATTGATTACCTCGCGTTTATCCCTAGGATGTCTGTCCGACAATCCGACCGATGAGTATGCATCGGCGCAGGGAGGGGTAATCAGAATGCAGCAGGGTAACGGCGCCCAGGGTAATGATTCCTTGGCGCGCGCCGATCAGGACAAACACGTCCAGACGGATCTGCCGCCGGTGCCGGATGTTTCGGCCGCCGAGAAGATGACCGAAGAACTGGTCTATCGCGACGTCACCGGCCTGCCGCGCCTGGTGATGGTGGTGCTGACGGTCCTGTCGCTGCTGCTGGTGCTGTATGTGCAGTTCAATGTGAAGCTGTTCGGCATCACGTTGATCGAGAACCGCTATCTCTTCCTGCTCGCTTTCCTCACTCTGCCAGTCGTCTTCCTGGTCTATCCCTTCGATCCCAAGCGCGCCGCGCCCGGCACGCCCTGGTATGACTGGCTGATCGCGCTGGCTTCGATGGCGATGATCGCCTGGTTCAGCCTCAAGGCCGATGTGATCCTGAGCGCCGGCTGGGAATTCGCCGCACCGATCGAAGCCAAGATCCTCGGTGCACTGCTCTGCATCATCATCCTGGAAGCCACGCGCCGCACCGGCGGCCTGACGCTCACCATCATCATCCTGGTGATGGCGCTGTATCCGATCATCGCCGACGACCTGCCCGGCGTATTCCGCGGCATCGGCCAGACGTTTGGCGACACTGCCGCCTATCACATCGTTTCGGCCGAGAGCGCGTTTGGCATCCCGATGCGCGCCTTTGGCGAGATCGTCGTCGGCTTCATCGTCTTCGGCGTGGCGCTGAACCACACTGGCGGCGGCAAGTTCTTCAACGATATCGCGTTTGCCATGGTCGGCCGCTGGCGCGGCGGCGCGGCGCAGGTCGGCGTGATCTCCTCGGCACTGCAGGGCTCGATCTCGGGCAGCGTCATTTCCAACGTGATCTCGTCGGGCGTCGTCACCATTCCGGCGATGAAGCGTACCGGCTTCCGCGCTGACTATGCCGGCGGCGTCGAGGCCGTGGCGTCCACTGGTGCCGTGCTGATGCCGCCGGTGATGGGCTCGACCGCTTTCGTGATGGCGAGCTTCCTTGGCATTCCCTATGCCGAGATCGCGCTGGCCGCCGCCATCCCCGGCCTGCTGTTCTATTTCGCATTGATGGTGCAGATCGATTCTTATGCGGCCCGCCTGGGCCTCAAGGGCATGAAGAAGGAAGAGCTGCCGTCAGTGCGCGCGACGCTAAAGGAAGGCTGGCTCTACATCCTGGTCTTCGCCGTACTGATCTATCTCATGCTGGAAGAACAGCGCGAAGCCAGTGCGCCTTTCTTCGCCACGGCGCTGCTGCTGGTCATCAACCAGTTCCTGCCCTCGCACCGGCTGAACCTGAAAGGCTGGCTCGACCTGGGCACCGCTGTCGGCCGCGCGCTGGCGGAACTGGTCGCGATCCTGCTGGGCTCCGGCCTTATCATCGGCGCCTTCTCGGTCACCGGTCTGGCCGGCACGCTGGCCACCGACCTGGTCTATCTGGCCGGCGACAAGCCCATCATTCTTTTGATCATGGGCGCCATCACCAGTTTCATCTTCGGTCTCGGGATGACGGTGACGGCCTGCTACATCTTCCTCGCCATCGTACTGGCGCCGCCGCTGGTGAAGGCCGGCCTCGATCCGCTGGGCGTACATCTGTTCATCATGTACTGGGGCATGATCTCCTACATCACGCCGCCGGTGGCGCTGGCCGCCTTTGCCGCCGCACCGATCGCACGCGTCAACCAGATGGCGATCGGCATGCAGGCGATGCGGCTGGGTGCTGTCGTCTACATCGTGCCGTTCTTCTTCGCGCTCAATCCCGCGCTGATCCTGCGCGGTGATCCCTGGGAGGTCACGATCGTGATCCTCACCGCCTTCCCCGGCGTGGCATTCGTTGCTTCAGCACTGCAGGGCTATCTCGTCGGCGCGGGACGACTGGACGGATCGCCCACACGCCTGCTCGCGCGCGCCATGCTGCTGCTCGGTGGCATCGCGCTGGCCTCGCCCGGCGGCAGCCTGATCGCGATGAGCAACACAACTCTGGAGATCACGGGAGCGCTACTGGCGCTCGGCGCTTTCCTGTTGCTGAAATTCAGCAACCGCGACACACTGGCCGCATAAACAACACATAAACTTTTATCAGGAGGAACCACAGATGCGTCACGTCACCCATGCCCTGCTCGGCGCAGTCGCCGCTGTCGCCATTGCCGGCGCAGCGCACGCCCAGAAGCTGCCCGACCAGCTGACCTGGACCGCCTATGACGTCGGTTCGGGCGGCTACAACCAGGCCGTCGCCGTCGGCAACGCGCTGAAGAACAAGCAGAACATCACGCTGCGCGTGCTGCCCGGCAAGAACGACGTGTCACGCACCGTGCCACTGCGCGAAGGCAAGGTGCCCTTCTCCGCCAATGGCGTGGGCGGCACCTATATGGCGCAGGAAGCGGTCTATGAATTCGGCGCCAAGGACTGGGGTCCGCAGCCGGTGCGCTCGCTGCTGCTGAACAATTCAGACGCGCTGCTCACCATCATGACGGCGAAAGACGCCAACATCAAAACCATGGCCGACCTGAAGGGCAAGCGCGTTGCCTGGGTGATCGGCGCGCCGTCGCTGAACCAGAACATCACGGCGCTGCTGGCCTTTGCCAATCTCGAATGGAAAGACGTGCAGCGCGTGGAATTCGGCGGCTTCGGCCAGGCCATGCAGGGCATGATCAACGGCCAGGTGGATGCCGCCTTCGGCTCGTCGATCTCAGGTCCCGCCTACCAGCTCGCCTCCAGCCCGCGCGGCATCCAGTATCCGACCGTGCCGCATGGCGACAAGGCCGGCTGGGCACGCCTGAAAGGCAAGGCACCGTTCTTCGTGCCCTTCATGGGCGCCGAAGGTCCGGAACTGGCCGCCAACAAGACGGTGGAAGCCGCGACCTATCCCTATCCGGTACTGATGACCTATGAAAACATCGATGCCGGCATGGTCTATGCGATGACCAAGGCGATGGTCGAACTCTTCCCCGAGTACAAGGATGCGGCGCCGGGCAACGGCGGCTGGGACATCAAGCGCCAGGTCTTCGACTGGGTGGTGCCGGTGCATGAAGGCGCGATCAAGTACTTCAAGGAGATCGGCGTCTGGAAGCCGGAGTATGACAAGAGCAATGCCGCGCTGATCCAGCGCCAGAAGGTTCTGGCCGACGCCTGGGCCGCCCATACCAAGGGCAGCCATGCCGACGAGGACGCCTTCATGAAGGCCTGGATGAAGGCCCGCAGCGGTGCGCTGACCGCGGCGAAGATGGAGCCCGTTCTCACCGAGTGGTAACCCGCATAGACCTTGGTTAAAGTTGAACGGCCCGCCAGTGAAAACCGGCGGGCCGTTTTCATTCCAGGGGCGCGCGATGACTGCGATTCCGGTCTTTCCCGTTGGCGATCTCGACCGCACAGCCAACTTCTACCGCCGGCTCGGCTTCACGCAGCAGCAGCGCTATCCCGCCTATCTGGTGGCCGTGCGCGACGATATCGAACTGCATTTCTCTGCCGTGCCAAACATGCCGCCACCGGAGCAAAGCCTGTCGGCCTGCTATATCCGCACGCCCCACGCCGACGCCCTGCATGCCGAATGGCAGCCGTTAAATCTGCCGATCTTCAGTCCGATTGAAGATCGCCCCTGGGGCATGCGCGAATTCCACCTGATCGACCCGGACGGCAATCTGGTGAAGGTCGGCTACCCCTTGGGGTGACTTGAGATTCCCGCGATTGCAGCGTGACAATTCCGCGCTTTGTGGCCACGCGGCCGGGATTTAAACTCCCGCCATGCCCGATGATCTTCTGCTCCAGCATATCCGCCGACTCAGCCGCTATAACCGCTGGGCCAACCAGCGCCTCTATGGCGCCTGTGCCGCACTGCCGCCCGATGCGTATTACGCCCAGCGCCCCAGCTTTTTCGGCAGCATCCATGCCACGCTGAACCACATCCTGGTCGGCGACAGCATCTGGGTCGGCCGCTTTGTCGGCAAACTGGCCACGCATGTCACGAAACTCGACCAGATCCTGCATGAGGATTTCGCATCCTTACGCGCCGCACGCGAGGCGAAGGACGCCGAGATCATCGGGTTCTGCGATTCTCTGACCGCGGATGGCATCGGCACCACCTTCACCTACACCAACACGCGCAACGAGACCTTCACCGATCCGTTGCTGCCGCCGCTGATGCATTTCTTCAATCACCAGACCCATCATCGCGGCCAGGCGCATGGCCTGCTCAGCCATGCGGGCGGCGATCCGCCGCCGCTGGACCTGATCCACTTCATCCGCGAGACGGCATAGGCACCGGCACCATCGTCGCCAGCGCCATGGCGCAGAGCGATTCCTCGCCGGTATCCTTCACGGCGTAAACACGGCTTTCCACTGCGATCAGCGACTTGCCGGGCTTCAGTACCTGACCGACAGCGCGCAAGGATTTTCCCGCGCCCGGCGCGACGAAGTTGATCTTGTATTCCGCCGTCACCGTCACCTTCTCGGGCAGTGTCAGCGTGCCGGCGGCAGCGCCCGCCGCATTGTCGGCCAGCGCGCCGATCACGCCGCCATGGGCAACGCCGCCGTGCTGGGTCAGCTCGGGCCTGAGATCGACCAGCAATTCGACGCGGCCCTCGGAAACCTCGCCAAGCGTCACGCCCAGCATCTGCATGAAAGGCTGACGCAGCAACACGCCGCCGATCAGCTTGCGTGCGATATCAAGAGTGTCAGACATGCAGGCCTCCCTGTTTTCAGGAAACCTGCCACAGGCCGGGCGAGGGAAACAGTATGACCCTACGTCACACCCTTACGTCACGTGCCTTCGCCTGCCGGGGTGAACAGCTGCGCTACAAACAGGAAGTCGACGCCGCCGCTGGCACCGTTGACCGGCAGCACCAGGAATTCAATGGTGAAGTCGCGGCCGTTCATCTCGCGCTTGATGCGTGCATGCACCGGGCGTCTGGTTTCCACCACCAGCGTGCAGGCCCGGATGGCAATCTCGGCAAAGGCCGGCTCGGGATGCTCGTCCAGGTGCATGCCGGTGGGATCGGCGCCGATATAGGCGCGGACATGGCTGCCGACATGACGGTAGCGGAAACGCAGGCGGTCTTCGGCCCGCTCCACGTCGAGGACCATCTGCATGCCGGCCAGATAGGAATGCTGCTGCGGATCGATGAAGCCGGCCCCCGGCGGCAGGCTTTCGACCAGCGCCTCGCGCCATTCGCGATAGAGCCGGTTCAGCCGCATGGTGCCAAGCTGCTCCTCGGCAACCAGAATGGTGAAATCGGGCTCGCGACTGGTAAAGGGGGTACTCATAGGCCTGAAGATAGGTCAGGTGTGGCAAACCGGCAAATGTCTAGCCGACGTCGGTCACCGGCGAGAACAGCTGGGCCCCGAACAGCACGGCGACCCGGCCATCGGCCACCAGTGGCAGGATCAGGAATTCCATCAGGTAGGGCTGGCCATCCACCAGACGGTTGACGCGGGCATGGATCGGCCGGCGCGTCTCCACCACCAGTTCGAAGGCCCGGGTGGTGTTCTCGGCAAAATAGGCTTCGGCATGCTGGTCGACGTACAGCCCGGTCATGTCGCGCGGACTGTAGTCGAGGATCTGCTGGTCGATGCGGCGATAGCGATACCGGCGGTTATCGCCGTCCTGCTCGACATCGAAGATCAGCCGCGTGCCGGCCAGGTAGTCGCAAGGGTGGCTGTCGAGGAAATCCGCCGGAGGCGGACCGTCATTCTGCATCGCCTTGCGCCAGTCGCGATAGAAGCGCGCCAGCTTCATCGTCTCCAGCTGCTCGTCACCCATCAGCATCGTGAAGGCGGCCTGGCTGCTGCTGGTGATGGATGGCGTCATGCCGTCCGCGCTCTCCGGGCTTCAGAGACTGGCGTAGTCGATGCTGCCGTGGCGGTCGAGCGGCTTGCCGCCATCGGGCATCGGGTATTTCAGCCCGGCAGCACAGTTCCACAGCACCACGCGATCACTCTTCTTCACCTTGCCCTCGCCCAGCGCCTGCTTGTAGGCCGCATAGGTGGCCGCGCCCTCGGGGCACATCAGGAAGCCCTCTTCCTTCGCCACCTCGTCGAGCGCTGCGGTGATGGCGTTGTCTTCCACCGCCATGGCGAAACCGCTGGAATTGCGCACGGCATCCAGGATCAGGAAATCGCCGATCGCAGCCGGCACACGGATACCGGCAGCCACCGTATGGGCATTCTCCCACAGCTTGGCGTGGCGCTCGTTGCCCTCGAAGGCGCACACGATCGGCGCGCAGCCTGCCGCCTGCACCGCGATCATCTTCGGACGCTTGGAGCCGATGAAGCCGATGGCCTCCAGTTCCTCGAAGGCCTTCCACATGCCGATCAGGCCGGTGCCGCCGCCGGTGGGATAGAAGATCGCATCGGGGAGTTCCCAGCCGAGCTGCTCAGCCAGCTCCAGGCCCATCGTCTTCTTGCCTTCGATGCGATAGGGCTCCTTCAGCGTGGAGGTATCGAACCAGCCGGCTGCTTCCTTGCCGGCGCCGACGATCTTGCCGCAATCGTTGATCAGGCCGTTGACCTTGTAGAGCCGTGCGCCCTGCAGCACGATCTCGTTCATGTTGACCTGCGGCGTATCATCGGGACAGAAGACCACCGTCTCGATGCCGGCGCGCGACGCATAGGCCGCCAATGCCGCGCCCGCATTGCCGTTGGTCGGCATCGCCATCTTTGTCACGCCGAGTTCCTTGGCCATGCAGACGGCCATTGCCAGTCCGCGCGCCTTGAACGATCCAGTCGGCAGGCGGCCCTCGTCCTTGACGATGACCTCGCCGTTCCCGCTCAGACCCAAGGCCTTCGCCAGACGCGGCAGTGACAGCACCGGCGTCATCACCTCGCCCAGCGACACCACATTCTCGGTCTTGCGCACCGGCAGCAGTTCGCGATAGCGCCACCAATTGGGCGCGCGCGCCGCGATCTTGTCCTTGGTCAGCGCCTTTTTCACGGCAGCGAGATCGTAGCGCACCAGGATCGGATATCCCTTGGGCGACAGGTTATGCAGCGTATCGGCCGGCAGCCTTTCGCCGGTCATGCCGCATTCCAGATGCGTGACGAAGGTGGATGTCTCGGGAATCAGGCGCTGTTCGATGGTCATGCTGCCACGTGCTGAAAGGGTGAATCGTCAGACGTGAGCATAAGCGCCTGAAACTGCGGGCTCAATCTTCTGGAGGCGGGCCAATGACGTCCGGACCGAACCAATGTCGAACTGGCGGAATCAGCCCCGGGGTTTGGTCCTGCCGGGGAGTTTTTCCTGCGCGCGGCGTTTCACCCCCACAGGAGGACCACCATGGACGAGACCCGGAAAGCCCTCACCCCAACCATTGCGCGTATCTGGCGTGGCCGCACCACGCGCGCCAAGGCCGACGCCTATGCCGCCTATCTGTATGAGCATGGTATCCGGCCGCTGGAGCAAAAGGCGCTGGGGGTGCAGCTGATGCGCGAGGACCGCGACACTGAAAGTGAATTCGTCACCATTTCCTACTGGGAGTCGATCGAGGCGATGTCACGCTTCGCCGGCCCCGATCCGCGCAAGATCCATCATCTGGAGCGGGACGAGGAATTCCTGATCGAGCTGCCGCAGGGCGTGCAGGTGCTGCAGTTCGTCAGCAGCCATGGCCGTACCGGCCGCGACGGACCGCCGGCATGACACTCCTTTCCGCATCCGCATCCACGCCGGCGTCTCCTGCCCTTGCGCCGGCCAGCCCGGTGACGGCATCATGCCCAACCCTGTTTTCGAATGCGGCGGTGATGAACGGCGACTGGAATCTGACACAAGCCTGGGCCTGGATCCGCTGGCGCGATGCCGCCAAGGTCGCAGCCTATGCGGCCGAGACCCATTTGGGGATTGCCGAGGAAATCGTGCATCCCGATGGCACGGCGGTGATTGCAGATGACCATCGCGGCCTGCTGCTGCAGGCCCTGCAGGATGGACGACTGGTCAGCCGGGGCTTGCCCGCCGCAGACAGCAGCGTGACAGCAGCGATTGCCGTGCCGACCGCCGACTGGCAGGGACTGGTGCCCGTGGCGCCCTCCGAGGCCCGCCATACTGTCGGCCGCAAGGTGGCCTGGCGAGCCCTGGCCTTTCCCGCTGCCGATCTGTTGCGCCTGTGGCCCGGTCCGCGGCAGACATCGGAGGCATTGTCCCTCTCTGTGTAAATCCCTGTCTGTGTAAATCCGCCACGGCATGGCAAGGCACCGGCAGCGGTGCTAGATACCGGGCCGTGGCCATATCATGCGCGAGGAATCATGTCGGAACAGAAGAACACCTATAACGGCGGCTGCCATTGCGGTGCGGTGCGCTATTCCGTCGTCACCGGGCATAATCCGCCGGTGATTTCCTGCAACTGTTCGATCTGTTCGAAAAAAGGTTCGCTGCTGTCCTTCGTGCCGGCCGATGATTTCAAGCTGATGGGCGGCAAGGACAACGTGACGGACTACCAGTTCAACACAATGAACATCCACCACCTGTTTTGCAAAACCTGTGGCGTGGAATCTTTTGCCACCGGCACGGCGCCGAACGGCACCAAGATGGTGGCGATCAACGTGCGCTGTCTGGAAGGGTTTGATCTGGAGTCGCTGGAGCCGATGCCCTACGACGGGAAAAGCGCCTAGGCCGTAACGGGCAGGCCGTAATGGGCGCGCGCCATGGTGCAGGCGTCATCGCCGGGCTGGCATGCGTGGCAGACATCGGGACGCACAGCATAGACGCTGCAGGATGTCTGCGTGCCGACCGTGCCTATGAGTGCGGAGCAGCGGTCGCCATCGCAGCGCATCCGGCCCGCCTCGTCATCGACGAAACGGGCCGGGATGCGCGCGAGCGCGGCATCGTCTTCGAGCGAGAAACGGGGCCAGTCACGCGAATACGCGCAGCAGGCGCCACAGCTCTGGCAATCGAAGGACGCCACGCCCTGAACCAAGGCCTAGATTAGGCGGCCTGGATGGTACGCACGGCAACCTTGCCGGAACGGCTGTCCTGCTCGGTGTCGAAAGAGACCTTCTGGCCTTCATTCAGCGAATGCATGCCAGCGCGCTCCAGAGCCGACACATGGACGAAGACGTCCTTGCTGCCGTCTTCCGGCTGAATGAAACCGAAGCCCTTGGTGGTGTTGAAGAACTTGACGATACCCGTCTGCATGGGATTTTCCTTGGTTTGTCGTATGCATGATGAGAACAGGCCGCAGAAAAACTGCGACCGGTGCCCGGTTGTCGATTTTTTGGAGAGAAAGTCGGAGATGCGCCCGGCAATGAAGCAAAGGCGTACAGCCAGAAGGTCCGGCCAAAATGTCGATGGCGCGGACCCTAGGCTTTAAATAGGGCGAATACAAGGCCAATTGCCGCCAGGACACCGCTATATGAGCGTCATATGACCCTGCGTGACGACCGCTACATCATCCCCGACCTGCTGAAACCCGGCCTGAAGCTGGTTTTCTGCGGTTCGGCGCTGGGCGCAGCATCCGCCCAGGCCAAAGCCTTTTACGCCAAGCCCGGCAACAAGTTCTGGCCGACGCTGCATGCGGTGGGGTTCACGCCGCATCGCTTTGCGCCGGCAGACTACCGGAATCTGCTGGCTTTGGGCATCGGACTGACCGACATCAACAAGACACAGTCGGGCAATGATGACGCGCTGACGCCCGAACATGACGATCCGGCCGCGCTGACCAAAAAGATCGCAAGATACAAACCGGCGATCCTGGCCTTCACAGCCAAGCGCCCGGCGCAGGTGTTTCTCAGGCATCAATTCGGCATGACCAAACCGCCAGCCTATGGCCTGCAGACGCATAGCCTGGGCGAGACGCAGCTTTTCGTATTGCCCTCAACCTCAGGCCTTGCCGGCAGCTTCTGGGACATCCGGCCATGGCAGCAGCTCAAGCTGCTGATGGATGGACTGTGACAATCAGGATTTCAGTAGCGCCTTGAGCTGATAGAGCAGGTCGAGCGCCTGCTTGGGTGAGAGCGCGTCGATATCCGCCTTCTTCAGCGCGCCTTCGACTTCCGACGGCACAGCGACAGCCGCTTTCGGTGGCGCGGCCAGCGAGAAGAGCGGCAGATCGTCGATCAGCTTGGCCGATTTACCAGTCTGGTCGGATTGCTCCAGCTTGTGCAGCACTTCGCTCGCGCGCTGCAGCACGCCATCGGGCAGGCCGGCCAGCTTGGCCACCTGGATGCCGTAGGAGCGGTCGGCAAAGCCGGCGCCGACCTCGTGCAGGAAGACCAGCTCGCCTTCCCATTCCTTGACCTTCAGCGTGTGATTGGAAAGCTGCGGCAGTTTTTCGGCCAGTGCGGTCAGCTCGTGGTAATGCGTGGCGAACAGCCCGCGGCAGCGGTTCTTCTCGTGCAGGTATTCCACCACGGCCCAGGCGATCGACAGGCCGTCAAACGTCGCCGTGCCGCGACCGATCTCGTCCAGGATCACCAGCGCGCGGTTGCCCGACTGATGCAGGATCGCGGCAGTTTCCACCATCTCGACCATGAAAGTCGAACGGCCGCGCGCCAGATCGTCGGCGGCGCCGACGCGGCTGAACAGGCGATCCACCATGCCGAGCTTGGCTGACGCTGCCGGCACGAAGCTGCCCATCTGGGCCAGCACCGCGATCAGCGCATTCTGGCGCAGGAAGGTCGATTTACCGGCCATGTTCGGGCCGGTGAGCAGCCACAGCCGCTGGCCATCGGAGAGATCGCAGTCGTTGGCGACAAAGCGTTCACCCTGGCCGTTGCGCTCCAATGCCGCTTCCACCACGGGATGGCGGCCGCCGGTGATGTTGAAATCGAGGCTGTCGTCGATCTGCGGCCGCACCCAGCGCCGCTGGATGCCAAGCTGCGCGAGGCTGGCCGAGACATCGAGCGCGGCGAGTGCCTGCGCGGCGCGGGTGATCGGCTGTGCGTTGGACAGCACGTCGCTGCACAGGCGCTCGAAGATTTCCAGCTCCATGGCGAGCGCGCGATCGCCAGCCTGCGAAATCTTGGCTTCCAGCTCGCCCAGTTCCGGCGTGGCGTAGCGCACCGCATTCGCCATGGTCTGGCGATGGATATACTGCGCGCCCATCTTGGACATATGCGTGGGCGTGACCTCGATGTAATAACCCAGCACGTTGTTGTGCCGGATTTTCAGTCCGCTGATGCCGGTATCCTGCGCATACTTGTCCTGAAGCTGCGCGATATGGCGACGGCTTTCATCACGCAGCACGCGCAGTTCATCCAGCGGTGCATGATGGCCGGCGCGCACGAAATTGCCGTCGCGCTGCATGAGCGGCAGCTCTTCCGCCAGCGCCTCGGCCAGAGAACCGACCAGCACAGCATGATCGCCCAGCGCATCGCGCAAGCCGGCCAGTTCGGCTGGGAGGGCGTTTTCGGCAGCCAAGCGTTTGCGCAGGTCGCCAGCCTGGGCCAAGCCATCGCGCATGGAACTCAGATCGCGCGGACCGCCACGGCCCAACGAAATGCGCGACAGCGCACGCGCCAGATCAGGCACTTTGCCCAGTGCTGCGCGGATATCATCACGCAACCGCGTATTGTCGGTCAGCGTGGCCACCGCATCATGGCGCGCAGCAATCGCAGCCGGGTCCGTCAGCGGCGCCTGCAGGCGTTGCGCGAGCAGCCGCGCGCCGGCACCTGTCAGCGTGGCGTCAATGCAGGCCAGCAGCGCGCCCTCGCGGTTGCCCGACGTGGTTTCCACCAGTTCGAGATTGCGGCGCGTCGCCGGATCGATGGCCATGACGCTGAGCGGCGGCTGCTTCACCGGCGGATCAAGCCGGGGCACCTTGCCGCACTGGGTGATCTCGACATAATCGAGCAGGGCCCCGGCGGCGCAGAATTCCGCCCGGCTGAAATCGCCGAAGGCTTCCAGGGCTGCGACGCCCAGCGCCGCTTTCAGCCGCCGTTCACCGGCGACAGAATCGAACCGGGCCGAGGGCAGTGGCGAGAGCGCGGTTTCAAGCTGTTCGAAAATCGCCCGCAGCTCAGCCTTGGCCAGCATTCCTTCGGGCAGCACCAGTTCGCGGGGTGACACTCGCGCCAGATCGGCGCCCAAGCCCGCCTGCGTTGTTTCGGTCAGGCCGAATTCCCCGGTGGAGAGGTCGAGCCAGGCCAGCGCCAGCACGCCATCCGAACCGCCGGACTGAGCAAGTGCAGCAAGATAATTGTTGCGCCGCGCATCGAGGAGGCTGTCCTCGGTGATGGTGCCGGGTGTAACCACGCGCACGACGTCGCGTTTGACCACGGATTTCGAGCCGCGCTTCTTCGCTTCTGCGGGATCTTCGACCTGTTCGCAGACCGCGACCTTGAAACCCTGGCGGATCAGGCGCGACAGATAGGCTTCGGCTGCATGCACCGGCACGCCGCACATCGCGATCGGCTGGCCGTCATGCTCGCCACGCTTGGTCAGCGCAATATCGAGCGCACGCGCGGCCTGGACCGAGTCGTCGAAGAACAGTTCGTAAAAATCCCCCATCCGATAGAACAGCAGGCAATCGGGATATGCCGCCTTGATGGTCAAATATTGGGCCATCAGCGGGGAAGTGCCGGGGGGAAGAGCGGGTGTTGTCGTGTTCATGGCGGTAAAAATTATCTTCTGAACGCAGACATACCACAGCCGACGGGGCTTTTAACCCCTCTGGCCTTGGCCTTATGATGCCGGACGGGAGCAAAAACCCGTGTTCTCACCGGAAGAACACCCGCCTCACAACGAAGCACAGAGAAAAATGAGCGACTCGAAAAGCCCGTCTCTTTACGACGACGCCCTCGAATTCCACAAAATGGGTCAGCCCGGCAAGCTTGAGGTCGTGCCGACCAAGCCGATGGCGACGACTCGCGATCTCAGCCTGGCCTACAGCCCGGGCGTCGCTGCTCCCTGCCTGGCCATCGAGAAAGACCCTGACACCGCCTACGACTATACGTCGCGCGGCAACATGGTGGCGGTGATCTCGAACGGCACGGCCGTTCTGGGCCTTGGCAATCTCGGTGCGCTCGCCTCCAAGCCGGTGATGGAAGGCAAGGCGGTGCTGTTCAAGCGCTTCGCCGATGTCGATTCGATCGATCTGGAAATCGACACCGAAGAGGTGGATGCCTTCATCAACGCGGTGCGCTATCTGGGCCCCAGCTTCGGCGGCATCAACCTGGAAGACATCAAGGCGCCGGAATGCTTCGTGATCGAGCAGCGCCTGCGCGAGCTGATGGACATTCCGATCTTCCATGACGACCAGCACGGCACGGCCATCATCTCGGCCGCCGGCATGATCAATGCGCTGCACCTCACCGGCCGCGACTTCAAGAATGCCAAGATGGTAGTGAACGGCGCTGGCGCCGCCGGCATCGCCTGCACCGAGCTGGTGAAGGCGATGGGGATGAAGAACGAGAATGTCATCCTCTGCGACACCAAGGGCGTGGTCTATCAGGGCCGCACCGAAGGCATGAACCAGTGGAAGTCGGCGCATGCGGTGAAGACCGATGCCCGCACGCTGGCTGAGGCGCTGAAAGGCGCCGACATTTTCTTCGGCCTGTCGGTGAAGGGCGCGCTGACGCCCGAGATGCTGAAATCGATGGGGCCGAATCCCATTGTCTTCGCCATGGCCAATCCCGATCCGGAAATTACCCCGGAAGATGCCGCCGCCGCGCGCAGCGACGTGATCATGGCCACGGGCCGCTCGGACTATCCGAACCAGGTCAACAACGTGCTGGGCTTCCCTTACATCTTCCGCGGCGCGCTGGACGTGCGCGCCAGTACTATCAACGACGAGATGAAGATCGCGGCCGCCGAAGCCATCGCCATGCTGGCGCGTGAAGACGTGCCCGATGAAGTCGCTGCCGCCTACAAGGGCGAACGTCCGAAATACGGCCCGGGCTACATCATTCCCTCGCCCTTCGATCCTCGCCTGATCGTCGATATCCCGCTGGCGGTGGCAAAAGCCGCCGTGAAGTCGGGTGTGGCGCGCAAGCCGATCGAGAACTGGGCCGCCTATGCCGCCAAGCTGCGGGCGCGGCTCAATCCGACCGTCGGTTCGCTGCAGATCTTCTTCGACCAGGTGGTGCAGAACCCCAAGCGCGTCGTCTTCGCCGAGGGCGAGGAAGAGACGGTGATCCGCGCTGCCCTGCAGTTCCGCGATGCCGGCTACGGCACGCCGATCCTGATCGGCCGCAACGAACGCATCGCCGCCACCATGGCCGCCATCGGCCTGACCAATCTGGATGGCTGCGAAATCCACAATGCCCGCATCAGCGAGCATAACGCCGATTACGCCAACTTCCTGTACAAGCGGCAGCAGCGCCGCGGCCTGCTGCATCGCGACGCGCAGCGCTTCGTCAATCTCGACCGCAATGTCTTCGGCGCCTGCATGGTCGCCAATGGCCATGCCGATGCGATGATCACCGGCGTGACCCGCACCTACTCGGTCTCGTATGACGGCGTGCGTATGGCGATCGATGCCCAGCGCGGCCAGCGCGTCATGGGCCTGAGCATCGTGGTCGCCAAGGGCCGCACGGTGTTCATCGCCGATACCAGCGTGGCCGAATTGCCCGAGCCCAAGGACATCTGCCAGATCGCGATCCAGGCCGCTGCCGTTGCCCGGCAGATGGGTCATGAGCCGCGCGTGGCGCTGGTGTCGCATTCCAACTTCGGCAATGCGCCGGGTGGCGTGGTCGACAAGGTGCGCGAAGCCGTGATGGAGCTGGATGCCCGCGATGCCGGCGGCCAGGGCCTGGGCTTTGAATATGACGGCGAAATCTCCGCCCGCGTGGCGCTCAACCCGGACCTGATGAAAATCTATCCGTTCAGCCGCCTGTCGGGTCCCGCCAATGTGCTGATCATGCCGGGTCTGCACTCGGCGCTGATCTCGGCGCAGCTGCTGCAGGAACTGGGCGGCGGCACCGTGATCGGTCCGCTGCTGGTCGGCCTGGAAAAGCCGGTGCAGATTGCCGAGATGGGCGCCAGCGTCAGCGACATCGTCAACCTCGCCGCACTGGCCGCCTACAGCGCACGTTAAATCTTCATCAAAATCAGATGAGAGAAGGCCCGGGGCAATCCCGGGCCTTTTTCTTTGTGCTAGGCTGCGCCGGCCGAAGACCCATGGCCAGGGGAAACCATGATCGTCCGCATCGCCTGTCTTGTCGCCCTGCTGTTCGCCGCTTCGGCGAAAGCACAGGATTGCGCCCCGCCAGCCGATCTGCGTGATGGCTGGACGATTGCCGCACCCGCAAGCCAGGGCCTTGATGCAGCGCTGCTCTGCGATATCGGCACCCGCTTCGAGGCATGGAAAGAGGCCAATGCCCATGCGGTGCTGCTGCTGCGCCATGGCAAGCTGGTCTATGAAAAGTATTTCGCCGGCGAAGATCAGGAATGGGGCAAGTGGTCGGTCGGTGCGATCCAGCATGAGCCTGGGCGCAAGCACGATGTGCGCTCGATCAGCAAAAGCGTGGTGTCGCTGCTGACCGGTGTCGCCGTCGACCGCGGCTGGCTGACCATCGACCAGTCCATCTTCGCCTTCTTCCCCGAACATGCCGACCTGCGCACGCCGGAGAAAGACCGCATCACCGTGCGCCATCTGCTCACCATGTCATCGAGCCTCGCCTGGGACGAGAGCCTGCCCTACAGCGACCATCGCAACAGCGAGACGGCGATGAACCTTGCGCCCGACGCCGTACGTTACGTGCTGGAACAGCCGATGTGGCGCAGCGCGCCGGGAGAGAACTACAATTACAGCGGCGGGTCGGCTGTGGTGCTGGCGGCGATCCTGCAGAAGGTCTCCGGTGGCATGGACATCAACACCCTGTCGAAGACGCTGCTGTTCGATCCGCTCGGGATTTCAGACTTCGAATGGGCGATCTGGCAGGGGCGCCCGGTGATCGCCTCAGGCCTGCGCCTGCGCGCCCGCGATCTGGCAAAGATCGGCCAGATGGTGCTGGATAAAGGCCGCTGGCAGGACCGGCAGATCGTATCGGAGAAATGGATCACCGAGAGCATCGCCCCGCAGATCAACGGCCAGAGCCCGTATTTCTACGGCTACCAGTGGTGGCTGGGGCGCTCGCTGCTCAAAGGCCGACAGATCGACTGGGCGGCCGGCTTTGGCGAGGGCGGCCAACGCGTCTTCGTCATTCCGGAACTGGATATCGTGGTGGTGCTGAACTTCGGGTTGTATGGCAAGGGACTGCAGGGCTATGTCGGCCCGGCCATTCTCAACCAGCATGTCCTGCCGGCGGTGACGCGCTGACATTTGAACACGCCGTGGCTTGCAACCCGGCGACTTTTTCTTAGGCTGCGCGCCAGTATTCCCGCGGAGCCGTCATGCGCCTTTTCACCATTCTCGCTGTTATTTGCTTCAGCCTGTCTGCCCGCGCCGAGACGATCCGCATCGCCTTCATCGATCCGCTGTCGGGTCCGGCCGCAGCCGTCACCGAGAATGCGCTGAATCATTTCCGTTTCATGGCGGCACGACTGTCAGATGCGAAAACGACCTATGAAGTCACCGGCTATGACAACCGGCTGATCCCGCAGGAAAGCGTGATCCAGGCGCAGAAGGCCATCGATGCCGGCATCCGGATCATCGCGGCTGGCAACGGCTCGGCCGCCGCCGGCGCGCTCTCGGATTTCATCGAGAAGCATAACGAACGCAATCCCGACAAGGCCGCGCTGTTCCTGAACTACGCCGCCATTGATCCGGCGCTGACCAATGACAAATGCACGGCGGCGCATTTCCGCTTCGATGCCCATGCCGACATGAAGATGGTGGCGCTGGTGAAGTTCATCGCCACGCAACCGCAGATCAAAAAAGTGTATCTGATCAACCAGGATTATTCCTTCGGCCAGGCCGTGCGCGCCTCGGCACTGGCGATGCTGAAAAAGGAACGCCCCGATATCCAGATCGTCGGCGATGATCTGCACCAGATGGCCAAGCTAACCGACTTTTCGCCCTACGTGGCCAAGATCAAGGCCGGTGGTGCAGACAGCGTCATCACCGGCAACTGGGGCAGCGATCTGGCACTGCTGCTGAAATCGGCGGCCGAGGCCAACCTTAAGACCGACTGGTATACCTATTACGCCAGCGGTATCGGCAGCCCGACGGCGGTGCGCCAGACCGGCCTCGCCCATCGCGTGTTCGCGGTGATCGAGGGCCATGCCAACATGACGATGACCGACGGCATCGAGGACGAGTATCGCGCGCGTTTCGGCGGCAGCTTCAACGTGCCGCGCATCCGTCTGCTGATGGAAATGCTGCACAATAGCGTGGTGAAGGCGAAAAGCGGCGAACCCAGACTGATCGTTGCTGCCATGGCCGGCGCGCAGGCGAAGACCATGTATGGCGCCACCGCCACGATGCCGGCGCAGGATCACCAGGTGCTGCAGGACCTCTACGTGACGTCCTTCGGTCCAGGCATGAAGTATGACGAGGAAAAGACCGGCTGGGGCTGGAAAACGGCTGGCATGGTAAAGGCTGCCGACACCGCATTGCCGACGACCTGCAAAATGCCGGCGTTCTGATTATTCGACCGTCAATTAATCGACCGACGTCACCAGATCGACCGGCTGGTCGAGATCCATGCCGGCCTTCTCGAAACCCTTGCGCCAGTCGTTGAGATGGCGACGCGTCCACAGCCGCGCCATCTCCACATCGCGGCGCCGCATCGCCTCCACCAGCATCTTATGCGCCTCGATCAGGCGCTGCGTCCCTTCCGGGGTGCCGCGCACCGCGACATTGGTGGTCGGATAGATCAGCATGTTGGATGGCTCGCGCGCGAGTTCCAGCACGCGGTTGCGCGCGCATTTTTCGAGCAGCAGATGAAATTCACTGTCATGGGCGGCGACCATGGCCGGATCATCCTGGTCACGCTCGGTGGCGGCGATGTTGGCGTCCAGCACCGCAATCTCTTCCGGCGTCGCGCGTTCGACCGCCAGCTCGATCGAGGCCAGACTCAGTGCGATGGTGGCTTCCCACAATTCACGGAATGTTACCTGGTGCAGGATCAGCGCGCGGCTGGCGCGCGTGGCGAGGCGGTCGTAATGCGGCAGGCCGACGGCGAGACGACGGCTGGAAGCGCGATGCACCAGGCCGCTGTGTTCGAGCAGACGGATGCCCTCACGCACGGTGGAGCGATTGACACCGAATTGACGCACCAGCTCGGCCTCGGTGCCGATCGGATCGCCTGGCCGCAGGCGGCCGGACAGAATTTCGCGCTCGATCGCCTCGGCCACCATCTGGTAGGCCGGCACCGGCGTCAGGCGCGTAAATTTCTCAGCCGCTTCAGACATTTAACCCCAGAACTGTGTGAAACCACACTGATTCGTCACAATTGTTGCTGCGCCGATGATCGGCATTTCCTTCGCCCAGGTCCAGCGATGGCAGTGACCCCGCACAGTATGTTTGACTCACGTCTGATTGTCCGACAATCATGGTGGTGAAGCCAAACAAAAAATTGGCTCAAAACAAATCGGCCTATAGGGAGGCCTCCGGAATGACTCTGATGCTGCCGCGGTCGGCTGTGCTGACCGGTCTGATCGTCACGTTCCTGTATGCGCCGCTCGCGCAGGCAGCCGAATTGCTGCCACGCACCGATCCCGCCAGTGTCGGCTTCGCGCCCGATCGGCTGGAGCGTATCAGCACGAGGTTGAAAGCCGACAGCGCGGCGAAGACCATTCCCGGTGCGGTATTGCTGATCGCGCGCAATGGCAAGCTCGCCTATTTCGAAGCCTTCGGCGACCGCGATCCGCAGACCAAGGCGCCGATGACGCGCGACACCATCTTCCGCATCTATTCGATGACCAAGCCGATCGTCACCCTGGCGGCGATGATGCAGGTAGAGGAAGGCCGCTATCACATCAGCGACCCAGTGGCGAAATTCATTCCCTCCTACGCAAAAGTGCAGGTGGGCGTGGAAAAGCCGGCAACGGAAGCCGGCGGCAAGCCGACGCTCGAGCTTGTGCCGCCGCGGCGCGCGATGTCGGTGCAGGACCTGATGCGCCACACCTCGGGTATTACCTACGGCTTCTTTGGTGAAGGCGCGGTGAAGGCAATGTACCGCGACGTGCTGACCGGTGACTTCGACAATGCCGAATTCGCCGAACGCGTTGCCACGCTGCCGCTCGCCTATCAGCCCGGCACCACTTGGGACTACAGCCATTCGACCGACATCCTCGGTCGCGTGGTCGAGATCACCGACAAGAAGCCGCTGAGCGCGGCGCTGAAAGACCGCCTGCTCGGCCCACTGGGCATGGCGGATACTGCCTTTTACGTGAATGACACGAACAAGCATCCGCGCGTGGCCGAACCTTTCGAGAATGACCGCAGCCTCGGTGGCGGCGTCGAATTCTTCGATCCGCGCAAGCCCGGAAAATTCGAGGGCGGCGGTGGCGGCCTGACCGGCACCGCGATGGATTACGCGAAATTCCTGCAGATGCTGCTGGATGGCGGCACGCAGAACGGCAAACGCTATATCAGCCCGAGAATCCTGGCTTATATGACCGCGGACCATATGGGCAGCGCGGTGCCGGGCCCCTATTTCCTCCCCGGCCCCGGCTATGGTTTCGGCCTGGGGTTCGGCGTGCGCAAGGATGCCGGCGTCTCGGCCGATCCGGGTTCGCCGGGCGACTATTACTGGGGCGGCGCCGGTGGCACCTATTTCTGGGTCGACCCCAAGGAAAAGATGTTTGTCGTCTTCATGATGCAGTCGCCCAAGCAGCGCCTGACCTATCGCGCGCTGATGCGCGACATGGTCTATGCCGCACTTGTGAAGTGACGATGCCACAGGCAGTCGCCACGCTTTGGTTAAAATTTCAGCGCGCAAGACACGTCGGTATGAGGAGCATGAACACACTATAACCGACACGACGGATTGGCTTGACACTCACGAGCCACCCCGTCACGCTTTGTGCGATAAACGAATTCGCCGTTGAACGGCGGATCGGCGGACCGGAAGCCGCCGTGACATAACAGGATGGAGGAAAGAATGCCCACTCGTTACGGGACAGGCATGGCCGTAGCCGCACTCGCGGCCGCCGTCGGCATCAGCATGACAGCGCCCGCCATGGCGCAGGTGAAAGTGGCCTTTATCGATCCGCTGTCCGGCGCCATGGCGCCGATCGGCGAGCATGGCGTGAAGCATTTCCAGTACATGATGGACAAGATCAACGCCAAGGGCGGGGTCAATGGCCAGAAGATGGAATTGCTGACCTATGACAACAAGCTCTCGCCCCAGGAAACCGTGATCGCGGCGCAGAAGGCCATCGATGCCGGTGCCCGCATCCTCACGCTGGGCAACGGCTCGGGCGCTGCGGCGGCGATGATCGACTTCGTCAACAAGCACAACGAGCGCAATCCCGGCAAGGAAGTGGTGTATCTGAACTACGCCGCCGTCGATCCGGCCTTCACCAACGACAAGTGCAGCTACTGGCACTTCCGTTGGGATGCCCATAGCGACATCAAGATGCAGGCGTTAACCAGCTACATCAAAACCCAGCCGGGCATCAAGAAAGTCTACCTGATCAATCAGGACTATTCCTTCGGCCAGGCCGTGCGCAAGGCCGCCAACGAGATGCTGAAGGCCAAGCGCCCCGACATCCAGATCGTCGGCGACGAACTGCATCCGCTGGCCAAGATCACCGACTTCTCGCCCTATATCGCCAAGATCAAGGCAAGCGGCGCGGATAGCGTGATCACCGGCAACTGGGGCAGCGACATCGCGCTGCTGCTCAAGGCCTCGGCCGATGCCGGCCTGCAGGTGAACTACTATACCTACTATGCCGGCGGCGCCGGTGGCCCGACGGCGGTCAAGCAGACCGGCCTGAAGGACAAGGTGTTCCAGATCACCGAAGGCCATGCCAACGTCAACACCAAGGAAAACTACGCCTGGGAAGAAGAATTCCGCAAGAAGAGCGCCGGCCAGGGCTGGTGGTATCCGCGCGTGCGTAACGAGATGGAAATGCTCGCCAACGCCATGAACGAAGCCAAGTCGAACGACCCCAAGGTCTTCGCCGAAAAGCTGCGCGGCATGAAGTACAAGCTGATCTACGGCACGGAATCCTACATGCGCGCCGAGGATCATCAGTTCTTCCAGGACATCTACATCTCCGCGCTCACCCCGGTGGCCGGCGACATGAAGTTCGACGAAGAGAATACCGGCTGGGGTTGGAAGACCATGGCCAAGGTGCCGATGGGCGAAACCGACGTCGCCACCACCTGCAAGATGGCTAAGCCGAGCTGACATCGACTGCAAGACGAGGGCGGCCCCGGGTCACACCGGGGCCGTTTCTTGACTGAAGACCCGTCACACCCGTTTCACGAGGCGTGACGAAAAAAGACTGACGGGGACATCTGTTTTCAACGGGGTCGTACAGTGCTGGAACTGGTTATTTTCTCGACGCTGAACGGCGTGCTCTACGGCATGCTGCTGTTTCTTCTGGCCAGCGGCCTCACTCTGATCTTTTCCATGATGGGCGTGCTGAACTTCGCCCATGCCAGCTTCTACATGCTGGGTGCCTATTTTGGCTTCCAGATCAGCCAATGGATGAACTTCTGGGTCGCGCTCTTCGTCGCGCCCGTGGTCGTCGGCGTGATCGGCGCGCTGGTCGAGCGCTGGGGCCTGCGCACTGTCCATAAATGGGGCCATGTCGCCGAACTGCTGTTTACCTTCGGCCTCGCCTTCGTGATCGAGGAATTGGTGCAGATGATCTGGGGCAAGCTGCCCGCCGATTATCGCGTGCCGCCGCAGCTCGACTTCGCCGCCTTCGAACTCTTCGGCACCACCTATCCCGCCTTCCGCATGTTCATGCTGCTCACCTCGGTGGCGATCTTCCTCGTCCTGCTGGTGATCATGACGCGCTCGCGCATCGGCCTGATCATCCAGGCAGCGCTGACCCATCCCAACATGGTGGCCATGCTGGGCCATAACGTGCCCAAGGTCTTCATGCTGGTCTTCGGCGTAGGCTGCGGTCTCGCCGGCATCGCCGGCGTGATCGCCGGTCCCGCGCTGGTGACGCAGCCGAGCATGGCGCATGTGCTGGGCCCGATCCTGTTCGTGGTGGTGGTCTTCGGCGGCCTGGGCTCGCTGCCCGGCGCGTTCATCGCCTCGCTGATGATCGGCCTGATCCAGACCTTCGCCATCGCCATCAACTATTCCTTCGGCGACATGCTGTCCTCGCTGGGCATGGCGCGGCCGATCAGCGGCCTGTTCAGCGACCTGTGGCAGGTCACCGTGGCCCAGGTGGGCCCGGTGGTGCCGTATCTGATGCTGGTTCTTATCCTGATCTTCCGGCCCACCGGATTGATGGGCACGCGGGAGACCTGATACCATGACCACCACCGCCCTTTCCGTTGCCCAGCCGGGCTCCGCCCTCGATCTCGCCAAGCGCTACGGCATCTGGCTGATCGCCGCCATCATCATGCTGGTGATGCCCAAGATCTTCACCTCGGGTGCGGCGCTCACCACCATGTGCCTGATCGGCATCATGATCGTCTTCTCGCTCAGCTATAACATGCTGCTGGGTCAGACCGGCATGCTGAGCTTCGGCCATGCCGTCTATTACGGTCTGGGCGGCTTCATCGCCGTGCATGCGATGAACACTGTCGCCGCCGACAAGCTGCCGATCCCGCTGCCGGTGCTGCCGCTGGTCGGCGGCCTGATGGGCCTGCTGTTCGGCTTCATCTTCGGTGCCGTCTCGACCAAGCGCGCCGGCACGGCATTCGCCATGATCTCGCTTGGTCTGGGCGAACTGATCGCCTCGCTGTCGCTGATCCTGCGCGGCTTTTTCGGTGGCGAGGAAGGCATCAATGCCAACCGCACCAAGATGATGACGCTGTGGGGTGTGCGCTTCGGCCCGCAGATCGAGGTCTATTACCTGATCGCCGGCTGGTGCCTGATCTGCATGGCGCTGATGTTCGCCTTCACCCGCACGCCGCTGGGCCGCATGTGCAATGCGGTGCGCGAAAACCCGGAGCGCGCCGAGTTCATCGGCTATTCCACGCAGACCGTGCGCTTTATCGTCTTCTGCATTTCCGGTTTCTTCGCCGGCATTGCCGGCGGCCTGGCCGCGATCAACTTCGAGCTGATGAATGCCGTCAACATTTCCGGTGCACAGTCGGGCAGCGTGCTGCTGATGGCCTTCATCGGCGGCGTCGGCCATTTCATGGGGCCCATCCTGGGCGCCATCCTGGTCGTGCTGCTGCAGGTGTTCCTCAGCGACATCACCGGCGCCTGGATGCTGTATTTCGGCCTGATCTTCATCGGCATGGTGATCTTCGCGCCCGGTGGCATGGCCGGCCTGATCATGCTGCATCTGCCGCTGGTGCGCCGGCGCAGCCTGCATCACGTGTTGCCGCATTATGCGGTGATGGCGGTGCCCGCCGTGCTGGGCATTGCCGGACTGATCACACTGATCGAGACCGCGCATCACCAGATGGTCAAGACCGCCACCGATGGCCCGGCCATGAAGCTGTTCGGCATCGCCTATAACTCCAACAGCCTGCTGCCCTGGATTGCGGCGGTGGTGCTGATCGCCGCCAGCCTGGGGATCGGCCGCTGGTACGGCCCGCGCTTCGTCGCCGCCTTCTCCGATGCCGCCCATGGCCCTGCCTCCGCACAGGAGGGCGCGCGATGAGCAACGCTTCGGCAGCAGCACTTGAGCTGCAGGACCTGCACAAGAGCTTCGGCGTCACCCCCATCATCCGCGGCGTGTCACTGAAGGTCGGCAAAGGCGAGCGCCATGCCATCATCGGGCCAAACGGCGCCGGCAAATCGACGCTGTTCCACCTGATCTCGGGCCGCTTCGGCTTGACCGAGGGCAGCATCGCGCTGAACGGCGAGGACATCACCGGGCTGAAGCCTTACGAGATCAACCGGCGCGGCCTGTCGCGCAGCTTCCAGGTGACCAACATCTTCCCCAAGCTCAGCGTCTTCGAGAATGTGCGCTGCGCCGTTCTGTATCATCTGGGTTACCGCTATTCCTTCTGGCACAACACCCGCAAGCTGAAGGACGCCAACGAGCGCGCCGACGCGATCCTGCAGCAGATCGGCCTGCTGGAACGCCGCGACTTCCCGGCCGGCATGCTGACCTATGCCGAACAGCGCGCGCTGGAAATCGGCATCACCATTGCCGGCGGCGCCGGGGTCGTGATGCTGGACGAGCCGACGGCGGGCATGAGCCGCTCCGAGACCTCGCATTTCGTCAACCTGATCCGCAAGGTCACCGAGGGCCGCACGCTGATCATGGTGGAACACGACATGGGCGTGGTCTTCGACCTGGCTGACCGCATCTCGGTGCTGGTCTACGGCCAGATCATCGCGTCTGACACGCCAGCCAATATCCGCGGCAACAAGGCGGTCCAGGAAGCCTATCTGGGCCAGGCCATGGAAGCGGAGCACTGATCATGAGTGAGATTATGCTGCAAGTCCGCGACCTGCACGCCTATTACGGCAAGAGCCACATCCTGCATGGCGTCACCTTCGACGTGAAGGCCGGCGAGATCGTCTCGCTGCTGGGCCGCAACGGCGTCGGCCGCTCGACCACCATCAAGGCCATCATGGGTGACGTGCCGCCGCAGGGCTCGATCGTCTTCAAGGGCGAGGAGATCGCCGGCCGCAAGCCGCATGAGATCGCGCGTCGTGGTCTGGGCTATGTGCCCGAGAACCGTGACATCTTCCCGGCACTGACGGTGCGCGAGAATCTCTATCTCGGCCAGAAGGACAGCAAGACCGCCGGCCGCTGGTCGATGCAGGATATGTTCGACATATTTCCGCGCCTGGCCGAACGCGCCGACACCGCCGCCGGCGTGCTGTCGGGCGGCGAACAGCAGATGCTGACCATGTGCCGCACGCTGATGGGCGACCCTGACCTGATCATGGTGGACGAGCCGACGGAAGGCCTTTCCCCCATGATGGTGGAAAAGGTCGGCGTGCTGCTGGAACGCATTGCTGCGCGCGGCGTCTCGATCCTGCTGGTCGAGCAGAAACTGACCATCGCACTCAAGATCTGCCAGCGGCTCTATGTGATGGGTCACGGTCACATGGTCTTCGAGGGCACACCCAAGCAGCTGATGGACGACACCGCCATCCGCAAGGAATGGCTGGAGGTCTGATCCCGCCGCTTACGCCGGACTGACCAGCTTCAGTCCGACGATGCCGGCGACAATCAGCGCAATGCAGGCCAGCCGCAGCACGGCGGCGCTTTCGCCAAACAGCCAGATGCCGAGCACGGCTGTGCCGATGGTGCCGATGCCGGTCCAGATCGCGTAAGCCGTGCCCAGCGGCAGGGTCTTCAGCGCCAGGCCGAGCAGCAGCAGGCTGACGATCATGGCAGTGACCGTGCCGATGCTGGGCCACAGCCTGGTGAAGCCTTCGGTGTATTTCAGACCGACGGCCCAGCCGATTTCGGCGATGCCGGCGAACAGCAGAATGATCCATGCCATGGCGAATTTCCCTTTCGCTCTGTGAGCGCTTTTACGGCGCTCTGCTGACAGGGTCGTCCCCGCCGATCCAATGCTCAAAAAGAAAAAGGCCGGGTCGTCCCGGCCTTTTCCCATATGGAGCTGATCAGCGCCGAAGGCAAGTGATCAGAATTCCTGCCAGTCGTCGTCATTCTGGGCCTGCGCTGCCGGCGCAGCGGCCGGGCGCGGGGCAGGGCGTGGCGCAGGTTTGGCGGCTGCGGCGGCTGCACCACCGCCGGTTTTCATCGGTGCAGGTTTCGCGGCAGTCATCGGCTTAGCGGCCGGCTTGGCGGCCGGTTGCAGTTTCACGACCGGGGCCGGCGCGGCAGCAGGAACCGCTGCAGCGGCAGCGGGCTTCGCGGCGGCCCGCGGCGCGGTGACGGCGCCGGTCTTGAAGAAGGCGACCAGTTCGGCGATCTCGCGGCCCTGGTTGGCCAGCGACTGCGCCGAGGCCGAAGTCTCTTCGACCAACGCGCCGTTGCGCTGGGTCATCTCGTCCATGGTGCCGACGGCGGTATTGACCTGATCGAGGCCCGTAGCCTGCTCGCGCGACGCCGCCGCGATCTCGGCCACGATATCCGAGACCTTCTTGATGGCGGCGACGATGTCGGTCAGCGATTGACCGGTCTGGTTGACCAGCGAGGCGCCGGTCTTCACCTGCGTATTCGATTCCGAGATCAGCGCCTTGATGTCCTTCGAGGCATTGGCCGAGCGTTGAGCCAGTGCGCGCACTTCCTGCGCCACCACGGCAAAACCCTTACCGGCCTCGCCGGCACGGGCCGCCTCGACCGAGGCATTCAGCGCCAGCAGGTTGGTCTGGAAGGCGATCTCGTCGATCAGGCCGACGATGTCGCTGATCTTCTGCGCGCTGGCCTCGATCTTCGTCACGGCGGTGACGGCATCCGAAACCACGCTGCCGCCCTTCTCGGCGGTGTCGCGGGCGGCAGTCGCCAGCTGGTTGGCGGCCTGCGCGTTATCGGCATTCTGCTTCACGGTTGCGGTGATTTCATGCATCGAGGCAGCCGTCTCTTCGATGCTGGCGGCCTGTGATTCCGTGCGGCTGGCCAGGTCCTGGCTACCGGTGGAGATTTCACTCGAGGCGTCGCGCACGGTGGCCGCGCTTTCGGCCAGCCGGGCAGCGACATCGCGCAGACGCAGGATGGTCTCGCGCGCCGCTTCCGCCAGGGTGCCGAACGAGCCCTGATACTGGCCGGTCGTATTGACGGTGAGGTCGCCATGGGACAGCCCGCGCAGCACGCCGCTCAGGTCATCCAGCACGCCCTGCATGGTATCGGCCAGGCCGTTCATCTGCTGCGACAGTTCGCGGAAGACGCCATCCTTGTTGGCGAGATCGATGCGGCGTGAGAAATCGCCATTGCCGACGGCGGCGCAGAACTGCGCAATCTCGCGGCTGACGGCTTCCTCAAGCTGGCGCTGTTCAGTCAGACGGGCGCGTTCAGCCTCGACGCGGTTGCGCTCCTCGGCTTCCAGTCGGGTCTTTTCCTCGGCGTTGCGCTGGAAGATGCCCAGTGCGCGCGCCATGTCGCCCACTTCATCCTTGCGATCGGCATGACCGATCTCGGCCGAGCGGCCTTCGGCGATGCTGGTCATCGCACCGGTCATCGCGCCCAGCGGGCTAACCACGCGGCGCAGGAAGAAGATCGCGCCACCGAGCAGCGCCAATACACCGATGCAGGTCAGCACGGATTCGATCAGCAGCAGGCGCGTGCGCTCGGCGATCAGGCTGTCGGCGACCGCCAGGCCATCAGCGATGGCGGCATCGCGCAGATAGCCGGCGGTATAGAGCAACGGATTCTGCTTGCTGCGGAATTCTGCCATGGCGAAAGGATAGGCCTCGCCCTTGTCGCTGGCATTGCGGATCGCCGTGTACATGGCCGGCAGGTCGGCATAGAAGGCCTTGCGGGTCTCCTCCACCTTGGCCAGCAGGTTGGGCGACGGATCGAGCGTGCCCAGATTCATGGTGATGCGGGTCCAGATCGCATCGACCTTGCCGGCCTGCTCGGACAGCATGATCTGGGTATTCGGCGGAATCGGCTTGCCCGAGGCAATGATGTTCACCGTGGCGGTGCCGCGTATGCTGGCCTCGGCACGCATGTCGGCGGCCAGACGCGCCAGCTCCATCGGGCCGGCGACATCGTCATCAGCGCGACTGATCGCGGCATTGATGGTGTTGAGCAGCGGCGTGATCGCATTGACCTGCTCGGTCATGCCCGGCACATAGCCGTTCATCACATCGGCCGGGCGCTCGGCCATCGGCTTGGTGATGGCGGCCTCGGCGCGGCGGCGCCAGTCGGCCAGCACGGTCTTCATGGTCTCGATGCGACGGATATCGATGGCCGGATGGCCGGAAATCTTGGCCGCAGCCAGCGCGGCGGCGATGGTGTCGTCGGTGGTCTTGCGCGGCTTGGCGATAAAATCGCCGGCAGGATCAGTGGTCTTGTCGTCGCGGAGCGCCGCGTTATAGGCACCGCGCTCGATGCCAAGCAGTTCGACAATGCGCAGCAGCTCGCCCTGCGTGGCGGCAAGGCCGCGGGCATCGACGGCATTGCGGCGATCACTGTAGACGTCGCTGATGACCTGCCAGGCAAGACCCAGCACGATGACGCCGATCACGGCGACGAACAGCAAGAAACTGGCGCGGATACGCATGGATCATTTCCCCTACGAATGGCGCATACGGAGCGCCGATGCAGGGACGTTAGTCCAACGGGGTTAGCCTCACTACGTAGATTTTTCCCATGTTACCGCGAATTAACATGCCAGATGGTCCTTCACACCTGCGCCACTCGCGCAGCGCGAAGTTTTCGCGCTTAGGTACCTGTGGCTGCAACCTGAAGAAGGCCACCCGGGCAGAGAGCCGGCGGTCCTGTTCGGCAAGGCCGGCATAAAAACGGCCGCCATCTTGCGATGGCGGCCGTGACATCCGTCCAGGCGGAGGGGCAGGAGCCTGGAGGGAATACTCGTCCGGGGAGGATCGAGACCAGTTACTCGGCCGCAGCGGCAAGCGTGCTGTTGAGCGCCGCTTCACCATCCAGTGCAGCGGCCACTGCATGCACCACGGCGGCGATGCGCACGGCCTGCTGCACCTGTTCAGCACTCAGGCCGCCCTTGCGCAGCTCATGTTCATGCGCGGTCAGGCACATGCCGCAGCCATTCACGGCCGAAACGGCGAGCGACCACAGCTCGAAATCCACCTTGTCGACGCCGGGCTTGCCGATGATGTTCATGCGCAGCTTCGCCGGCAGGGTCTTGTACTGATTGTCGGCGTTGCCCTCGCCCATCAGATGGACGAAGCGGTAATAGATATTGTTCATACCCATGATCGCGGCGGCGGCCTTGGCGGCTTCCAGCGCTTCCGGCGACAGCTTGGATGCAAATTCGGCGGTGATCGCCTGGATCACGCTGGCCTCGCGTGAGGCGAGCGCCGAGGCGATGAAGGTGCCGGCGCGCTGCTGCTCGGTCAGGCCCGGCTCGGTGGCGAGCGAACCCAAGTTGAGCTTCAGGTCGCGGGCGTATTCGGGCAGGCGGGTCTTCAGGCTTTCGAGGCTCATGGGGGACTCCTTTTTATTTCGGTGCGAGATGGACTGCCGCACCGCGATGAGTGCGGCAGTCCGGTCTTGCTTAGGCGGCCGGCTTGAGGACGTCTTCGCCCTTCTGCCAGTTGCAGGGGCAGAGCTCGTCGGTCTGCAGCGCGTCGAGCACGCGCAGCACTTCCGCCGGGTTGCGGCCGACGCTGAGGTCGTTCACCGAGACGAAGCGGATGATGCCTTCCGGATCGACGATGAAGGTGGCACGCAGGCAGACGCCCTCGTTCTTGTCGAGGATGCCGAGTTCCTGGCTGAGCTCGCGCTTGATGTCGGCCAGCATGGCGAACGGCAGATCCTTCAGATCGGCATGGTTGTTGCGCCAGGCCAGATGGACGAATTCACTGTCGGTCGACACGCCGTAGACGACGGTGTCGCGATCCTTGAAGTCGCCGTTGATCTTGCCGAAGGCGGCGATCTCGGTCGGGCAGACGAAGGTGAAGTCCTTCGGCCAGAAGAACACGACCTTCCATTTGCCCTTGTCGCTGGTCGAGCTGATGTCGGTGAAGGCTTTCTTCGGGTCGGTCGAGACAACGGCCTTCAGATTGAACTGGGGAAACTTGTCGCCAATGGTCAGCATGAAAATGCTCCTCTCTTACGGTTTTCAAAGTCTGGGGCAGCGGGCTGGTCTCGCGACCCTGTCGCCTCCCCTTCAAGGACTGCTCCTTTCAAGTACAGGCGGCGGGGTCCGTTCCCACTGCGAGTGATACTTAGATATCTTCTAATATTGTTCAAACAGATAATTCCGTTGAAACTAATCGATCCACCCGATTATATTAATCCCATGCTGAACCTCCCCACCCTGCGGCAGTGGCGTTATCTGGTAACTCTGGCGGAAAACTGCCATTTCGGACGCGCTGCCGAGGCCTGTTCCGTCACCCAGTCGACGCTTTCGGCCGGCATCCAGGAGCTGGAAACCCAGCTTGGCGCTGCCCTGGTCGACCGCACCAAGCGGAAAGTGGTGCTGACGCCACTGGGCGAGGAGATGGCCGGGCGGGCGCGCGAGCTGCTGGCCGATGCGGAAGACATGGTGCTGCTGGCGCGCGCCGCGGCTGCCCCCTTGAGCGGTCCCTTAAGGCTGGGCGTGATCCCGACCATCTCGCCTTTCCTGCTGCCGCGCGTGCTGCCCAATCTGCGCAAGCGCTTTCCCGACCTGCGGCTGTTCCTGCGCGAGGACCTGACCGGGCGCCTGGTCGAGCAGCTCGCGGCCGGCAAGCTCGACCTGCTGCTGCTGGCGCTGCCCTATGAAGGTGGCTCGCTGGATACGCTGACGCTGTTCGACGATGACTTTCAGGTCGCCAGCCGCAGTGACCATGCGCTGGCCAAACGCAGCAGCGTGAAGCTGGACGACCTCACCGATGTGCCCCTGCTGCTGCTCGAAGACGGCCATTGCCTGCGCGACCATGCACTGGCGGCTTGCCGCCTTCCGCCATCACCGCGCAGAGACGGCTTCGCCGCCACCTCGCTGCACACGCTGGTCCAGATGGTCGACAGCGGCCTCGGCATCACGCTGTTGCCGCAGCTCGCGCTCGATGCCGGCATCCTGCGCGGCACCGATGTGGTGGCACGACCACTGGGTGGCGACAGCACCGCGCGCCATATCGGTCTTGCCTGGCGACGCGGCACCCAGCGCGCCAAGGAATTCACGCTGTTCGGCGAGGCGCTGGTGGCAGCGCTGCGCCAGACCGATGCAAACACTGCCGATCCGTCTCCCGCCAAGAAGAAAGCCTGAGTGACCATGAGCAAGACCCTGATCCGCGCGGCCACCGCCGATGATGCCGACACCATCGTTGCACTGGTGCAGGCGCTGGCGATCTATGAGAAAGAACCGCTGACCAGCGTGAAGATCACGGCCGAGGATGTGCGTCGCGACGGCTTCGGGCCCGTGCCGCGTTTCGAGGCACTGATCGCTGAACTGGATGGCGAACCTGTCGGCTTCGCGCTCTACTATCACAACTACTCGACTTGGGAGGGCCGTGCCGGCCTGTTCATCGAGGACCTGTTCGTGCTCGAGCGCGCCCGCGGCCATGGCCTGGGCCGACAGCTCATCACCGCCCTGGCCGCCATTGCCAATACACGCGGCTGCAAGCGGCTCGACCTCAACGTGCTGGACTGGAATCCGACGCGCGATTTCTATCATCGCCTCGGCATCCTTCATAAGACCGAGTGGCTGCCCTATCGCATCGCCCAGCCCGCCCTCGCCCGTCTGGGCGATCAGGCCGATCCCGCCTGGTTCCCGGTCACACCGGCATAACCAATTCTCAACGCCGACAGGGCGCAAAACCTTTGTCGCCGGTGCAGGGACTGTGACAGACTATCAGTCAAGCGCCTGATTTCAGGCCACGAATTCCAGTATCGAATTCGCGTATGGGCTGACACGTATGACGATATCCGGGGGTACGACTGGCAGACCGGGCCGCAGCGGAATGCCGCGCGGCTTCACGGTGCTTGTCATCGCCGTGATGCTGCTGTTGCTGGCCACCGGCGGCGTGTCACTGTCGCTGGTGCTCAATCTGCGGAACAACGAACAGGAGCGCGTCACCCTGCAGGCCGAGGGCCTGACCCGCACGCTGGCCGATTCCGCCCAGCGCCAGATCGATGTTGCAGACCTGCTGCTGCAATTCGCCGCCGCCGAGACCAGCGAGCGGATGAGCCGCGGCCTGACGCCCAGCGACGCCATCATCTCCCTGCTCAATACCCGTATCGAAAGCATGCCGCAGGTGAAGGCCGTGCATGTCTATGACGAGCGCGGCCGCTACTGGTTCGCGGTCGGCTCCGTCGCCATGCCGCTGGAGATCGGCTGGCATCCGGGTTTCGCCGCCCATCGCGACGGGCTGCCGCAGCAGATCACCGCGGCGCTGCTCGGCAACGCGCCGGATGCCGAGAACGCGCGCATCTGGCTGACGCGCCGCATCGGCCAACCGGGTGAGCCCTTTGCCGGCGTGCTGATCGCCACGCTGGACATTGCCGTAAACGACCTGATCGATCCTGCCTATTTCACCCTGCCCCCCGCCGCCATGGCGCTGGTGCATGACGAAGGCCGCCTGATCGCCGGCTGGCCGCGTGACGAGGCCGAACGGCTGACCGGCATGACCGGATTCATCAGCGGCCCACATGGCCATGCACCGACCCAGCATGACACGCTGTACTGGTCGCGGCTGGCCGATCTGCCGGTGACCCTGCTGATGCAGCTGGATCGCACGCGCATCGAAAGCACCTGGCAGCGCGCCGCCTTCGGCTATGGCGGTCTGTTCGGCCTGGCGACACTGGGCGCCATCACGGCGCTGTGGAGCAACTGGCGGCAGCAGCGCCGCCGCGCCGCCACCGAGGCGCTACTGCGCGGCCTGATGGACAATCCGCCGCTGATCATGGCGCTGCAGGACGCCCATGGCCGCTACCTGATGGTCAACCGGCATTACGGTGAGCAGATGGGCCGCGATCCCGCCGCGATGGTCGGACATGTGCCGCATGACTTCTATCCGCCCGCCATGGCCGACGAGCTGATGCAGCAGATCGAGGACACGCTGGCCGCCGGCAAGGCGCTGGTCTTCGATGCTTCGGCCAAACGGGGCCAGAGCATACTCGACTATATCGTCGTGCGCTTTCCCATCTATGACGCCGACCAGATGCTGCTGGCAGTGGGCAGCATCGCCACCGACATCACCGAGCGCAAACAGCTGGAAGCCGCGCTGCGCGAGCAGGCCGAGGTGCGCGAGCGTCTGGCCGAGAATTATGCGCACCAGCGCGAGGTAGCCGAGACCGCCAACCGGGCGAAGAGCGAGTTCCTCGCCCATATGAGTCACGAATTGCGCACGCCGCTGAACGCCATCATCGGTTTTTCCGACATGATCGCCGGCCGCCTGCTCGGCACCCAGTCAGACAAGTATTTCGAATATGCGAAAGACATCAGCGGCAGCGCCCATCACCTGCTAGGGGTGATCAACGACATCCTGGATGTGTCCAAGATCGAAAGCGGCCGCTTTGTGCTGGAGCTGGGCGCGCACGACCCTTACGACCTGGTGGAAGACAGCATGCGGCTGGTGAAGGGACGCGCCCGCGAAGCCAACCTGACGCTGTCAAACCGCCTGCCCCAGGATCTGCCGCTGCTGCTGGTGGATGCGCGCGCGGTGAAGCAGATTCTGATCAACCTGCTGGGCAATGCCGTGAAGTTCACGCCCGGCGGCGGCGCGATCAGCATCGGAGGCAGGCTGCTGCCCGATGGCGGCTTCGCGATGACGGTGGCCGATACCGGCATCGGCATCGCGGAAGAAAATCTGGAGCGGGTCTTCGAACCCTTCTGGCAGGCAGATGCCGGCATCCGTCGCAGCGAGGGCAGCGGCCTGGGGCTGAACATCTGCCGCAAGCTGATCGAGCTGCATCAGGGCAGTGTCAGCGTCGAGTCCGTGCCGCAGAAGGGCACCCGCGTCACGCTGCTGTTCCCGGCAAGCTGCGTGTCCCGTCACACATAAGACAACGGCACGCCCAAAAGAAAACGGCGCGTCTTGCGACGCGCCGTCTGGTCTTTGATATGTCGAAAGCCTGCCGCTTACTGCTTGACCGGCTGCGTCTCGATCTGGCTGCCGGCATCGGCGGCGCGGCTGATCGAGGTGGGCGACACGTTCGGCTGCTTCGAGGCGCGGTTGGCGATCTCGTCGGCGCGGCGCTGGCGATAGACCGTGCGCAGCGTCACGTAATAGTCGAGCGAGGTCTTTTCCAGGTTGTCGAGGGTCTCGAGCAGCTGGGCGCGCGCGTCGATACCGGTGGCGGCGGCGCGGGCGAAAATCCACTCGTCGCGATCGGTGTTGCGCAGATACCAGTTCAGCGGATCGGCGACCGAGTCGACCACGAAGCCGGTCAGGTCGCGCGGGTTCGAGGGCCCAAGGATCGGCACGAAAAGATACGGGCCTTCGCCGGTGCCCCAGGTGGCCAGTGTCTGGCCGAAGTCTTCGGTATGCGGCGGGATGCCGAACCACTTGTCGGCGGCGTCATACACGCCGAGCACGCCGATGGTGGAGTTGATGGCGAAGCGCGACACGGTATCGCCGGCACGGCCGGTCTCACCCTGCAGCAGGTCGTTCGCCAGGAAGATCGGGCTCTTCAGATTGAGCAGCGCGCTGCGGATGCCGGTCTGGATCGGCGGCGGCACGAAGGTCGAATAGAAGAAAGCGACCGGCTTCAGCAGCAGGTCGTCGATCACGTTGTGGAATTCGAACATCGCGCGATTGACCGGCTCCAGCGGGTCGTTCACGGCATCGAAATCGGCCTTGGCCTGAGGATCGGTCGGCGCCGAAGCGCAGCCAACGAGGAGTCCGGTGGATAACAGCGCAACCGCGGCAAGGGTCTTCCACTGGGACGGGCGCGAGTCAGAAACGCGCAGGGCAACAGACATGGTGCTGGGACCTCGTTATAATTCTTAAGGTTACCTTATCAGGCATCCCCCCCGGAGGCGCAAGCCGAATCCCGGGACTTGTGACCGCCGTCGGCACAACCGGGCCGGGCGACATATTTTTGCCGGGCGGTGTTGCAGAACTGCATCACTGCGTAACCGCCACCGGCGGTCATCGACTCGGGAATGACAACTTAGGGTCAGGGCGCCGGGTCAGTGCAACCGGCCGGACGGCGAGCGGGAACCGGGCGCCGGGTCATCGCCGCCGCCCTCCTCGCCATCCTCTTCGTCGGTTTCCACCACCGGAATGGCATAAGACCCCTTGAGCCAGCGATTGAGATCGACATCGGCGCAGCGCGGCGAGCAGAAGGGCGCGGTCTTGTCCGCGCCGGGCTTGCCGCAGATGGGGCAGGGTTTTGCAGCCGTCATGCGGGGAGCCTCAGCGTCCCAGTTTGGCCACTGAGAACGATTCGCGGCGCCGGCCGGTCTCCGGCTTCACATGCACCATGGCACCGATCTGGCGTTCAAGCCGGGTGCGCAGGTCGGCATCGAACATGGCCGCCACATCGGGGGCACAGGCGATCTCCAGCTTGCCGCCCGGGCTGGCCGAAGCCTCACGCCCGGCCCGCCGCAACACTTCGGCCAGCACAGCCGGCAGCGAGGGCAGCCGCCCGTCGCCGTCGCAGGTGGGGCAATTCTCGAACAGGCGGGCGGCCAGCGGCTCGCCCACCCGCTTGCGGGTCATCTCGACCAGGCCGAGCGCCGACATGCCCAGCACCTTGTGCGGCGCCGGGTCACGCTTCAGCGCCTCGCGCAGGGCGTTCACCGTGCGGGCGCGATAGGCGGCGTTTTCCATATGCAGGAAGTCGATCACCACGATGCCGCCGATGCCGCGCAGGCGCAGCTGGCGCGCGATCTCGATGGCGGCTTCCTCGTTGATCTTGAGCGCCTGCTCTTCAAAAGCATGGCCGCGCGCCGAGGCGCGGCCGGAATCGACGTCGATGGCGGTGAGCGCTTCGGTCTCGCCGAAGATGACCGCGCCACCCCCAGGCAGTTCGACGCGACGACCCAATGCGGCCGCGATGTCCTGCTCGATATCGAAGAGTTCGAACAACTCGGCCGGATCGTCGAAGCGCTGCAGGCGCGCGACATGGTTGGGCGCATGTTCGAACAGCCAGGCTCGGGCCTCGGCAAAACCGGCGGCCGCATTGACGCGGATCGCATCCAGACGCGCGCCGACATAGTCGCGCAGCGCGCGGCCGACCGGGCCCATCTCGCGCCAGAGTTCGGCCGGCACATTGCCGGCTTCGGATGCCTTGTCGCGGCGCTCCTCGATGGCGATCCAGCGCGAGCGCAGGCGATCCAGATCGGCCAGCAGTTCTTCTTTTGCCACGCCGTCGGCATTGGCGTTCAGCACACAGCCCATATGCTTGCGGCGCTCGCCCTCGCGGCGTTCCTGCTCCACCACCTTCTCGACGCTGCGGCGGTCACCGGCGCGGCGCTTCAGGCGCGCGGTGACTTCCAGCGGCGTATCGGCGGCCAGCCCCAGCAGGCTCTGCATCACGGCAGCGAGCCGCATGCGTTCGGCATCCTGCACGATGCGCTTGGTGACGCGCACGGCGGCATCATAGGGCGTGAAAGACAGGAAGCGGCCGGGCAGCGCGACATGGCAGCTGAGCTTGACGCCCTTGTCGCCGATCGGATCGCGGATCACCTGGACGAGGATCGTCTCGCCTTCGTGAATGCACTGCTCGATCGGCTTGTCGCTCCCCTTCTTGTCATCGGGGTCGATGAGATCGTCGCGGCCGAGGAAGCCGTCGCGGCTGAGGCCGATATCGACATAGGCCGCCTGCAGGCCCTTTTCGATGCGGCGCACGCGGCCGAGGAAGATCGCGCCCAGCGCGGAGTCGCGCTCGGGCCGTTCCAGATCCAGGTGAACCAGGCGGTCATCCTCGACCAGCGCGACGCGCGTCTCGGTCAGTCCGACATCGATCAGAAGCTCGTTGGCCATCGAATCGACTATACCCGAACTTCGGGCCAGAGCGGATAGCCGAAGCCGCGCAGCAGCTTGGCGGTCTCGGCCAGCGGCAGGCCCACCACATTGGAATATGGCCCGCCCAGCCAGGTGACAAAGGCTTCGGCCCGGCCCTGGATGGCATAGCCGCCGGCCTTGCCCTGCCCTTCCCCGGTCGCGACATAGGCGGCGATCTCGGGCTGGCTCAGGTTCCGGAAGCGCACGATGGTCTCGACCAGCCGGCTGGCCCGGCGGCCATCGGGATGGATCAGGCACAGGCCCGTGGTGACGCGATGGCGGCGGCCCGACAGCAGGGTGAGGCAGTCGCGCACCTCGTCGGGGGTTTCGGCCTTGGGCAGGATGCGGCGGCCCAGACCCACCACCGTATCGGCGGCCAGCACCAGGGCATCGGGGCGCTGCTGCGCCACGAGGGCGGCCTTGGCGGCGCTCAGGCGTTCGGCCAGGGCGCGCGGCAATTCGGATTTCAGTGGGGTTTCGTCGAGGTCGGCGGCCAGGATCGCCGCCGGTTCGATGCCGATCTGCCGCAGCAGATCGCGGCGACGCGGCGAAGCCGAGGCCAGGATAAAGGGGGCCATCGGCAGCAGGTGACGTTACTTGAAGCGGAAGGTGACGCGGCCCTTGGTCAGGTCGTAGGGGGTCATTTCCACCATGACCTTGTCACCCGCCAGCACGCGGATGCGGTTCTTGCGCATCTTGCCCGAGGTATGCGCCAGCACTTCGTGGCCGTTGTCCAGCTTGACCCGGAAATTCGCGTTGGGGAGCAACTCCTCAACCACACCGGGGAACTCCAGCAATTCTTCCTTCGCCATTCAGCCTCTGTCTGGTGATCCGCACGCTTTAGTCAGCGCGGGTTCGGGCGCCGTCGACCGGCGCGGGCGAGAACATGCGCGCGGACCTTGCGAAAATCAAGCGGGCCCGGAGGATACTCTGGGCAGATGACCGCCGGTCTGCCCGGATCGGCCGGGACCGGAGCCGCACCCTTCCCGTCACCAGGCTTCATTCGCGTTCGTTTTACTTCGTTTCTATTTACACGAGTTTTTGTTAAATACTTATGCTCGTATAAATATCACTCAACCTCGATCCGGACCGCCGACCAGACCCATTTGGCGTCGTCATGGCTTTTCAGGGCCGGATGCTTGGCATCGCGCGGATAGACCACCCATGTAGGGCCCCGGCCGCCCAGGCCAAGATATTTGCCGTCAGCCTTCACGGCCAGCAGCACGTCATACTGCCGGATCTCGGCCAGCGGAATCTCGGCGCCATAGCCATCCAGCGCGTAGACCTTCACGCTTTTGCCTGTCGCGCCGACAGCCCTGAGTACATCGCGCAGCAGCGGGCCCTCGAAGGCATAAGCCTTCGGCCAGGTATCGTATTTCACCGTCAGCTTTTTCCTGCCCAGCCTTTCCAGCATGGCGAGATCGAAGCTGGCCGCCTTGTCGAAACTGACATTGCCGAACTTGAAGAAGGCATCGTCGAAATCGTTCAGCGCGCCACGATTGGTGTTGGTGATCTTGCCATGCACGGTGAGCACGATGGGGCCGGTCGGCCTGGCCAGATCGGCAGCCCAGGACGATGAAAGGGTGGCAGCGGTGACGAGGCAAAGGCCGACCATGACGGCGAGCAGCGAGCGCAGCATGCGGAATCTCCCCGGAATGAAAAGCGCAGGCATTTTCGTTACGCGTATCTTGGTTACGCGCATCAGAGCCGGGCTGTCCAGTTTTTTGACTGCCCTGTCGCAACGCATATCGCGATAGCCGCGCGGCGTCAGTCCTGCCGGAGTGGGAAGACCATGCTGGCGGCCGTGCCCTGCCCCAGTTCGCTCTTGATGCTGAGGCGGCCGCCATGCAGGGCCATCAGGCGATGGCTGATGGTGAGGCCAAGACCCGTGCCCTGCTGGCGCTGGTTTTTCGGGCCGGCCTGGTAGAAGGCCTCGCCCAGGCGATGCAGATCGGCCGGCGCAATGCCGGGGCCATCATCACGCACGGTGATGCGGAGATGGTTCGCCTCGGTCTGGCCGGTGACGACGACGCGGCCCTCGGCCGGCGTGAACTTGATGGCATTCGAGATGAGATTGAGCAGCACCTGGCGGAACGCGCTGCGATCCGCGCGCAACACCGGCAGATCGTGCAGCGAGGCATCCATCACCAGCGACAGTTCTTTCTGCCGCGCCTGGGTAAGCAGCAGCGAGATCACCGCATCAGCCTCGTCGACGACCTTCAGCTGATCGAGCGTCAGCGTCATCTTGCCGGCCTCGATGCGGCTGAGATCGAGGATGGAATTAATCACTTCCAGCAGATGCGATCCGGCCTGACGGATCAGGCCGGCATAGTCCTTGTACCGGATATCGCCGAGCGGACCGAAGGCTTCGGATTCCGTCATCTCGGCAAAGCCGATGACGGCATTGAGCGGCGTGCGCAGCTCGTGGCTCATGAAGGCGAGGAACTCGCCCTTGGAGCGCGAGGCGAGCTGGGCCTCCTCATGCGCGGCCTCGGTGCGGGCCAGCGACCGGTGCAGCTCCAGCGCATCGATCACCAGATCGGCGAAATCCTGCAACTGCTGGCGCTGCACTTCGGTGAAGATGCGCGGCACGGTATCGAGCAGTGCCAGCGTGCCGATGGTGAAACCGTCGGCCGTGGTCAGCGTGGCGCCGGCATAGAAGCGCGCCGCCTGTCCACCGATGATGATGGGATGATCGCAGAAGCGTTCGTCCTTTGCCGTGTCCTCGATGACGAAGACTTCCTTGCCCAGGATGGTCCAGCCGCAGAAGGCGAACTGGCGCGGCACCTCGGGCACATCGACGCCGGCGCTGGCCTTGAACCACAGGCGTTCGCTATCCATCAGCGCCACCGCCACGGCCTGCACGCCGAAGACACGCGCGGCCAGCTTCACCAGCCGGTCGAAGCGCGGATCACGCGGCGTGTCCAGAATGGCGAAGCTGCGCAGCGCGTCGAGGCGAGCGGCTTCATTGGGTGGCAAAGGTGCGGCTAGCAAGGGAGGTCTCGAAAAATCTGCGGCGGTATTTAGGGGGCTGCAGCCCCCGCGGGCAAGTCCTGTTACGCTGCCGATCACGCCAAGTTATGGTTAAGACACTGGGATGACGATTCCCGCGGCGATTTGCCGCTTCATGTTGCCCGCACAGGACGCAATTGCCCGCCGCCGTAGCATTTCTGGAACCAGCCGGAGGTTGCGCCTCGGCAGCGATCCCGATGACGGACATGTCATGCCGGCGCGGCGATGAGGGTCTGGACCCATACGGGGACCGGCCGTTATGACAGGCCATTAACAGATGCCGGAGGATCAAAGGCATATGCTGCAGCTCGACCACATCACGATCATCGCGCCGTCGCTGGCCGAGGGCGTGGCGCATGTGCGGGCCTGCCTCGATCTCGATGTGCCGTTTGGCCGGCGCCATGAAGACATGGACACACACAATCACCTGCTGCGGCTGGGTGACGCCGTCTATCTGGAAATCATCGCGGTCAACCCCGGGGCCCCGCGTCCCGCCCGTCCCCGCTGGTTCGGTCTCGACGACCAGGCGGCCGTGCGGGCGGCCTGGGATGACGGCCTACGCCTGCGCGGATGGGTGACGCGCACCACCGATATCGACGCTGTGCTGGCGCGGCATGAAGCCGTGCTGGGAAAGAAAGTGCGGATGATGTCGGGCGATGTGGTCTTCCACTTCGCGATCCCCGACGATGGTTCGCTGCCGGCCGGCGGCGTTGCACCGTCAGTGATCGACCGCGGCAACCGCCCGCCGCCGGTGGCCAGGATGGCTGATCTGGGCGCCAGCCTACAGTCCTTTGCGATCGAGCACCCCGAGCCGGCACAGGTCACGGCACTGTATGGCGCGCTGGACATCGATATGCCGCCCGACGTGCGCAAGGGCGACCGCCTGCGCTATCGCGCGCTGATCCGTACGCCGGGTGGTGTGAAGGACCTGTATTAGCGGCGGCGCAGGATCGCCTCGCCATCGACGGTGACGCTCACCGTCTGCTCGCCGGCGGCCGCCACCGGCGGGGCGGCGCGGCTCTCGGCCGCCATGCCCATGGCCTTCATCATTACCGGCCGCTGGATCATGCCGCCGTTGAGGCCGACGCGGGCCCAACCCTCGAAGCGCATGCCGAGCGCCTGTGCGGCTTTCTCGGCGCGTGCGGTGAGACGCTGCAGCGCCTCGGCGAACATGTCGTCCTGCAGGCTGCGCTGCTGCGCGCGCGACACGGTGTAACCCAGTTCCTGCAGCAGCAGGCCTTCGTTCTGCAACGCGCCAACGGCCTCAAGCAGCTTGGCATCTTCTTTCGTCGTAAGAATCAGGCTCTGCTGCGCGCGCCACACGGGCGCCGGCGGCTTGGCGCCCGGCGGCAGGCTGGCCGGACGCGGCGGCGATTCCTGATAGGTGTTGTAGCCGCCGGTCTCGACCTCGAGGCCGAGCGCCCTGGCGCGATCCAGCGCCTTGGCCATCGCGGCATTGACGCTGTTCTGCGCGGTGGCTGCCGATTCAGAGCTGGCCTGCGCCATCAGGCGGGCACGGATGGTGTCGGGCGTGACATCGCGGTCGGCGCTTTCGCTCAGATTCACCACGGTGGCGTCTTCAGGCAGCGTGCGCTGCACGGTCTGCGCCTTGGCGTTGTCGCAGGCGACCAAACCCAGCAGGAGGGCGACGGAGAAAAGGACAGGTGCAAGACGGCGGGTCATGGCGCGGACTCCGTGATTTATGATTGGCGGCAGACTAGCCGGAGAACCATGGCGGATTTGCGGCAAAGGTCACTTGGCGACGAAGCGTGCCCGGATTTTCTTGTTCAGGAAATCACGCACCTCGCGATAGGCGGCCAGGCGCTGTTCGCGGCTGCCTTCCACGATGGTGGGATCGAAGGTGTTCCAGAATTCGACGTCGCAGGCCATGGTGCGGGTCATGTCGACGGCGGTGTGCTGCGCTTCGGGCGACAGCGAGATGATCAGGTCAAACGAGCTGTCTTCCAGGTCGTCGAAGGTCTTGGAGCGGTGCTTGCCGATATCCAGCCCGATCTCGTCCATGACCTCGACCGCGAGCGGATCGACCTTTTCCTTGCGCACGCCGGCCGAGTCCACGAAGACCTGTTTGGGATACAGCGCCTTGAGGATGCCCTCGGCCATCGGGGACCGGACGCTGTTCATGGTGCAACAGAACAGCACGCTGCCGGGGAGCCGCTCGTTCATGCGGCTTACCGGATATGCAGGACGCAGATGAGGGTAAACAGCCGTCGCGCGGTGTCGAAGTCGCAGTCGATCTTGCCCTTCAGCCGTTCGCGCAGCAGCTCCGATCCTTCGTTATGCACGCCGCGCCGCGCCATATCGATGGTCTCGATCTGGGCCGGCGAGCTGCGCTTGATCGCCTGGTAGTAGCTGTCGCAGATCTCGAAATAGTCCTTCACGATCTTGCGGAAGGGCGACAGCGCCAGAATGATCTTGCCCAGCGCCACGGCATCCTCGCCGCGGATGTCGAAGACCAGGCGGTTGTCCTCGATCGCCAGCATCAGCTGGAACGGGCCCTGCTCGTCATGGGCGCCAACCGGCGAGAAGACATTCTGTTCCAGCAGGTCGAAGATCGCGACGCGCTGTTCATGCTCGATATCAGCGTTGCGCCGCACCACGCTGCGCTCGTCGAGATCGATCCCGATGAGACGGTGGTTGGCCGGCGGCGCCTTCTCGGTCATGCTTTCTTCAACCGGATAGAGACGGAAAGCGCATGGCCCTGCAGGCCCTCGGCTTCGGCCAGCGTCACCGCGGCCGGGCCGATTTTCTGCAGCGAGGCTTCGTCACATTGAACCAATGTGGTGCGCTTCATAAAATCGAGCAGGTTCAGCCCCGAGGCGAAGCGTGCAGCGCCGGCCGTGGGCAGCACATGGTTGGGCCCGGCGACATAATCGCCGATGGCTTCCGGGGTGTGGCGGCCGAGGAAGATCGCACCGGCATGGCGCACCCTGTCGGCCAGCACCTGCGGATTGTCGATGGCGAGTTCGAGATGCTCGGGCGCGATCGCATCGATCAGCGGCGCGGCATCGGCGAGGGTCTTCACCGTGATCAGCGCGCCGAACTTTTCCCAGCTTGCCGATGCAATGTCGGCACGCGGCATGGTCGAGAGCTGCTGGCGTACGGCGGCGCCGACCTGTTCGGCATAGGCGGCATCGTCGGTGATCAGCACCGACTGCGCCACTTCGTCATGCTCGGCCTGCGACAGGAGGTCGGCGGCGATCCAGGCCGGATCGTTCTTGTTGTCGGCGACGACCAGAATCTCGGACGGCCCGGCCGGATTATCGATGCCGACCTGGCCAAAGACCATGCGCTTGGCGGTCACGACATAGCTGTTGCCCGGGCCGGTGATCTTGTCGACCGGTGCGATGCTGTCGGTGCCATAGGCGAGAGCGGCAACCGCCTGCGCGCCACCGGTGCGGTAGGCCTCGGTCACGCCGGCAAGCTTCAGCGCCGCCATCACCAGCGGCTTCAATTCGCCGCCCGGCGTGGGCACGACGACGACGACGCGGCGCACGCCGGCGACGACCGCCGGCAGCGCATTCATCAGCACAGACGACGGATAGGCCGCCTTGCCGCCGGGCACATAGAGGCCGACGGCATCCAGCGGCGTCCAGCGATGGCCGAGCTTCACGCCCTGCGCATCGGTGTAGAAATCATCACCGGGCTTCTGGCGCGCATGGAAATCGCGGATGCGCGCGGCGGCGGTTTCCAGCGCGGCCATCGTGGCCCGATCGACCTGCGCCGCCGCCTTGTCGATCTCGGCCTGGCTGATGCGCAGGCCAAGCTTGGCGGAATCGACGTGATCGAATTTCTGGTTCAGCTCATGCAGCACGGCATCGCCGCGCTTGCGCACATCGGCGATGATCTGCGCGACGACACCCGAGACATCCGCCTCGGCATCGCGCTTGGCCTTCACCATCGCATCGAAGCGCCGGGTGAAATCTTGATCCGATGCATTGAGCGAAACGGGCATTACACGGCTTTCCTGGTCTTCTGGCCAACCTTGCCAGCAGCGGCCGCATCGACGGCGGCGCGGAATTTCTCCAGCCAGCCACCGACCTGGATCGGACGCGTTTTCAGCGCAGCGCGATTCACCACCAGACGCGAGGTCACCTGCGCGATCACTTCCACTTCCACCAGGCCGTTGGCCTTGAGCGTCGCACCGGTGGACACCAGATCGACGATGCGACGGCAAAGCCCCAGCGTCGGCGCCAGTTCCATGGCGCCATTCAGCTTGATGCATTCGGCCTGCACGCCGCGCGCGGCGAAATACTTCTGCGTCACATGCGGATATTTGGTGGCGACACGCACATGGCTCCAGCGCTTGGGGTCATCCGAGGCCGAGAGCTCGACCGGCTCGGCCACCGACAGCCGGCAATGGCCGATATCGAGATCGAGCGGCGCATAGATTTCAGGGAAATCAAACTCCATCAGCACGTCATTGCCGGCAACGCCGAGCTGCGCCGCGCCGAAAGCCACGAAGGTCGCGACATCGAAGCTGCGCACGCGGATCAGCTCGATATCAGGCTGGTTGGTGGCAAAACGCAGCTTGCGGCTGTTCTCGTCGGAGAATTCCGGCTCGGGTTCGATGCCGGCGCTTTTCAGCAGCGGCAGAACCTCTTTCAGGATGCGGCCCTTGGGCAGCGCCATGACCAATTTGCTATCGGCCAGTTTGTTGTCGGCACTCATGACAGGTCCTTGTGTTGCGGGGCGCGCCGCACCGGCCAGGGCTGGCCGATATCCTGCATCTGCGCATCCACACATTCGACATCCAGCCTGACGGCCGCGCCGCCGGAAAACACCAGCGTCAGCACGGCCGCACCATCCTCGCCCGGATCGGCCAGGATCGACAGCAGCTCCAGCACAGCCTTGGGATCATCGCGATCCACGCCGGCGGATTTCACCGCCAGCACGCCATCGAAATGCAGACCGGCCTGCACGCGTACATGCGGCGTGGCGCGGATCAGGCGGCGCTGCGCATCGGGATTGGTTTCATCTTCCCAGCGGAAACGGTTCACCAGCAGCGCGAAGCGGCGCTGCTTCGGCTGCCACACCATGTCGCTGGTCTTGACCATGGCATCCTGCAGGCATGCCGACAGCACCGTGATGTCCTCGACATCCTCGGCGCGCAGCCGCAAGGGCTGCAATCTCGGCTGCGCACGACGCTCGATCATCAGTCCTTCAGTCTCTCGATCACCGCGCCGCAGGCGGCCAGTTTTTCTTCCAGGCGTTCATAACCGCGATCCAGATGATAGACACGGTTGACGACGGTTTCGCCTTCGGCAGCCAGGCCGGCCAGCACCAGCGACACCGAGGCGCGCAGATCGGTGGCCATCACCGGCGCGCCAGTCAGCTTGGGCACGCCGCGCACCAGCGCGGAGGAGCCATGCACGGTGATATTCGCGCCCATGCGGGCCAGTTCCGGCACATGCATGAAACGGTTCTCGAAGATCGTCTCGGTGATCATGGCCGCACCCTCGGCCACGCTCATGATCGACATCACCTGCGCCTGCATGTCGGTCGGGAAACCGGGATAGGGCTGGGTCTGGAAATCAACGCCCTTCAGGCGCGAGCCGTTGCGCGCGATCGACATGCCGCGCGTGGTTTCTTCAATCACGCAACCGGCCTCGCGCAGCTTCTCGGCCACCGCATCGATCAGGTCCATGCGCGCACCGGTCAACTCGACCTTGCCGCCGCAGATGGCGACGGCGGCGAGATACGTGCCGATCTCGATGCGGTCGGGCACGATCTTGTGCGTGCCGCCATGCAGCGAGGTCTTGCCATGAATGGTGAGATGCTCGGTGCCAATGCCATCGATCATCGCGCCCATGGCAACGAGGCAATAGGCCAGATCGCTGATCTCGGGCTCGCGCGCGGCGTTTTCGAGCACAGTCGTGCCTTCAGCCAGCGTCGCCGCCATCAGCAGGTTTTCAGTCGCGCCGACAGAGACCTGCGGGAAGCGCACGACGCCACCCTTCAGGCCCTTCTTGGCGCTCGCCTTGATATAGCCGTTCTCGACATTGATCTCGGCACCCAGCGCCTTCAGGCCCATGATGTGCAGATCGACCGGCCGCGTGCCGATGGCGCAGCCGCCGGGCAGCGAGACTTCAGCCTCGCCGAAGCGCGCGAGCAAGGGTCCGAGCACCAGCACGCTGGCGCGCATCTTGCGCACCAGATCATAGGGCGCGAGCGTCGAGGTGATCTTGGAGGCGTTGAGATGAATCGTGCGGCCTTCAGGCGTGCCATTGCCGCCGTCCATCGAGACGTCGACGCCATGCTGCTGCAGCAGATGCGCCATGGTGGCGATATCGGCCAGATGCGGCACATTGGCGAGCGACAGCGTGTCCGCCGTCAGCAGACTGGCGGCCATCAGCGGCAGCGCCGCATTCTTGGCGCCGCCAATGGCGATGCTGCCCTCAAGCGGCTTGCCGCCGCGCAACCGGATACGATCCATAACCTATTGATTCCAAATAATAATACTGGCGACCACGCCAGACAAACATGAGATAGGGTCCCGTTTGTCTAACGCAATGTGCAGTAAATCGCCAGTGTGGCGGATTTAAGGGATGTCAGGCCGGGGCCAGATCGGAAGCGCACGGAGGGGACGAAGCCCGAAGCCACTCCACAGCCGCGCCGTCATGATCAGAGCTTCGGCAGCGTGACCCCGCGCTGGCCCATGTATTTGCCGGCGCGGTCGGCGTAACTCGTCTCGCAGGGCTGGTCGCCCTTGAGGAACAGGAACTGGCAGGCGCCCTCGTTGGCGTAAATCTTCGCGGGCAGCGGCGTGGTGTTGGAGAATTCCAGCGTCACATGGCCTTCCCATTCGGGTTCCAGCGGCGTGACGTTGACGATGATGCCGCAGCGCGCATAGGTGCTTTTGCCCAGGCAGATCACCAGCACGTCGCGCGGGATGCGGAAATATTCCACGGTGCGCGCCAGCGCGAAGGAATTCGGCGGAATGACGCAAACATCGGTTTCGAAATCGACAAAGGAATTCGGCGAGAATTCCTTCGGATCGACGACCGCGCTGTTCACGTTGGTGAAGATCTTGAACTCGCGCGCCACGCGCGCGTCATAGCCATAGGACGACAGCCCGTAGGAGATGGTGCCTTCGCGCTTCTGCGCTTCCACGAAGGGCTCGATCATGCCTTTGGTCTTCGCCTGTTCGCGAATCCAGATATCGGACATGACGCTCATCGGATAATCCCCTCAGGCAGGGCCGGAATAGGCCTGTTCCGGGCTTACTGGGCCGGGTCTTCCCGGTCAAGACCCGCGCCGGATTCGACCGCCGCGAGGGCGGCGTCGCGGCCACGATCCTGCTGCTTGCGGCGGGCCAGATTGGCGCGCAGTTCGCGCTCCAGCCGGGTCTGGCGCAGGCGCCGTTCGGCCTCGCGACCGGCATGCCGCGCGCCATGCGTGATGGCAGCCGAGGACGGAAGCTGCGTCGTCGCGCCGACCGTGCCGAGCAGCCGGCGCGCCATCTGCTGCAGCTCGTCGGGCATCGGGCCATCCTCGCCGCTGCCAGCATTGGCGAGCGCGGCATTGCGATAGCGTGGATCGGATGTCACTTCCTCGCCCAGCCAGTCGGGCAGGCTGATGGGGTAATCGGCGGATGGCAGTTCAATCTCAGCCAGCCACAGGCCGGCATGGCGGCCGAGAAAACGGTCGATCTCCCAAGCGAGCGCCGGCATGCCCTCCAGCGGGCGGCAATAGCGCACCTTCTCGATCTTGCGATCGGCCGGCAGCAGGCCGAGCAGGCGGTCGGCCAGATCGGGCGCCACCGGGCTTTCGACTTCCCAGCGCGTGGCGTTCTTGTCGCGGCTTTTCAGCGTCAGCCAGGCCTGATCGCCGGTCTGGGTCCTGGCCAGGCGCAGGCGCACCGACCAGCCATCGATATCGCGGAAATAGCCCTGCAGCAGCGTCAGGCCAGTGAGGCCGGCAACCACCCTGTCGGGCTGGCACAGCAGGAATTTCCGCTCGATTTCGGTCCCGATCGTGGGTGTATCCGCGCCGATCATGGGGTGGCTCCGCTCTGGGGGCTCCAGCGATAGCCAACCGCCCCCCTGGCCGTCAAGTGAAGGCAGCAGAAACCCTCTCGGCACCAGCGAAAAAGCGCTGAATCCGGGCGTTTACAAAAGCATGCATGTCCGGCTTGCGCCGGCCCGCCGGCTGTGGCAGTTTCCGCGCCCGACGCCGGCCGGACCGTCAGGTCCAAGCGCCGGCTTGTTGTTTTCGGCCTGCGTCTTGATCGGGCGGAAAACCGGGCTGCTGTAGCTCAGTGGTAGAGCACCTCATTGGTAATGAGGAGGTCGACAGTTCAATCCTGTCCAGCAGCACCATCTCCAGCCCCATACGACCTGATCCCATCCCGGTGATCCCCGTTTTCCGGGTTATCCTTCTGCGGCCATCTTGTCATAGACTGGCGGCATGCCACCCGTTTTCGCCGACGAACCCGCCCTGACCGAGGTGTCCGGATACTGGACCCGGCAACGGCGCGGGCAGCGGATGCCGGCGCGCGCAGATATCGATCCGCTGCATCTGTCGGCGGCGATCTGGCCCAACCTGCTGCTGGCAGAACCGGTGCCAGGCAGCAGTGCGATGCGCTACCGCCTGGTCGGATCGGCCCATGTCGAACGCTATGCCTTCGACTTCACCGGCAAGACGACGGCGGAAATCATGCAGGGCAGTTATCGTGATTACATGGAGCAGATTTACGGCACCACGCTGCGCGAGGCGCTGCCGGTCTATTCCGAAAGCGTGTTCCGCTGGGATGCGCAGGGCTTTGCAATGACGCGGCGATTGATGCTGCCGCTCAGCAACGGCAATCCGGATCAGGCGGCCGTCGTGCTGACCGTGCAGGTCTGGCCGACCGCGATGCCGCTGCAGCCACGCTCGATTGCCGAGCTCAGCCGCAGCGGTGGATTCAAGGACGGCATTTTCACGTCGCTGGATTGCGACAGCTTCACGCCGCTGGAATGACTGCGTCCGTTACGGGGCGGGATCGCTCCACTGATAGCTGCTGATCACGCGCAGCGGCGTCGTGCCGGTGTTGGTGACCGTGACATAGCTGCCGCCACTGCGCGAACGACCAAGGCGGTCATAGACTTCAGCCGCGCCATTCGCCGCCACATCGATGCTGCGGCCATCGGTCAGCTGCAGGCGACCCGCAGCCGCGCCGCGATTGGTGATCTTGAGCGTGGTGTAGTTGTAGCGGTCGCCGACATCGACCTGCGCAGTCGCGCCCGGCGCAATGTCAAAGCTGCCGGCCTGTGCGGTGCCGGCGAGAATGGTGAGGGCCAAAGCAGCGGCGGCCAGTGAAGAAAGACGGTTGCTCATGATAGTGCTCCTTACCGTCGATCTGTTTTGCGATGCAGCACCATGGGAGAGACGGGCGAGGATGCATCGTAGACGGTGAAAATAAAATGGCGCTTTTGCGCCGAAGGCCAAGCGGCGATGTGATGAAATGCGCCACTTTGCAGCGATCATCACACTGCACCATTCACGCGCCCATAGAAATTATTGTTGTTTCATAATCTGTTAGCCATTTTCACGGAACTGTCTTACCCTTGATGCCATCGCGGCAAGAGGCGACATCGTCGCCAGGGGGAAGAGCATGGGCCAGCGGTATCCGTTCGCGAACTACAACATCGAAGGCAAGGTGGTCACCCTGATCATGGTGGCCGAGGCCGGCATTGCGACCACTGAAACCGCGCAGCGGTCGATGGCCGCCTTCAAGTCGCGCCTGAAGAAAGAGGACATCGTGCTGGTGAGCAAAGGCGTCAGCCTCGCGCCCACCTATATCGGCGCACGGTCCTTTGTCGAACGCCTGAAAGACATCCCGCTGCACAGCATTCCTTGGGGTCAGGTCGAGATGTGAACCGGCTATGATCGATCAGGTCGATCATAGTAGTAAAAACAATCAATTTCCCCGATCCATCCTGACTGGCTAGCCTCTTCTCACGGGCATCACGACCCGATTGAGGAGCCAGCCCTGACCAAGACCACCCCCCAGACCCTGACGACAAGTACAGGCGCACCCGTCGCCGACAACCAGAATTCGCTGAGCGCCGGTCCGCGCGGTCCGCTGCTGTTGCAGGACGTGCATCTGATCGAGAAGTTGGCGGCCTTCAACCGCGAGCGCATCCCCGAGCGCGTGGTGCATGCCAAAGGCTCGGGCGCTTATGGCACGCTTACCGTTATCAGGGACATCACCAGATACACGAAAGCCGCGCTGTTCAGGCCGGGCAGCAAAACCGATCTGCTGCTGCGCTTCTCGACCGTCGCCGGCGAACGCGGCGCAGCCGATGCCGAACGCGACGTGCGCGGCTTTGCGCTGAAGTTCTATACGGGCGAAGGCAACTTCGACCTGGTCGGCAACAACACGCCGGTCTTCTTCGTGCGCGACCCGCTGAAATTCCCTGACTTCATCCATACGCAGAAGCGCGATCCGCGCACCAACCTGCGCAATCCCACCGCCATGTGGGACTTCTGGTCGTTGAGCCCGGAAAGCCTGCACCAGGTGACGTATCTGTTCGGCGACCGCGGCCTGCCGCTGAGCTATCGCCATGTAAACGGCTATGGCAGCCATACGCTGAGCTTCATCAACGATGCCAATGAGCGCTTCTGGGTCAAGTTCCACTTCCACAGCCACCAGGGCGTGAAGAGCATGTCCGCTACCGAGTCCGAGAAGATCATCGGCGTCGACCGCGAAAGCGCGCAGGCCGATCTGTATGACGCGATCGAACGTGGAGAATACCCACGATGGACGATGTCGGTGCAGGTGATGCCGGAACTGGATGTGGAGCAGACGGCGTATAATCCCTTCGACCTGACCAAGGTGTGGCCGCATGCCGACTACCCGCTGATCGAGGTGGGCATCGTGGAGCTGAACCGGAATCCGGATAACTACTTCGCCGAGATCGAGCAGGCGGCGTTTGCGCCGGGCAATCTGGTGCCAGGCATCAGCGCCTCGCCCGACAAGATGCTGCAGGCGCGGCTGTTCGCCTATGCCGATGCGCATCGCTACCGGTTGGGCGCCAACCACGGCCAGATTCCGGTGAACCAGCCGAAATGCCCGTATCACAACTACCAGCGTGACGGGCAGATGCGGGTGGATGGCAATGGCGGCTCACGACCGAACTATGAGCCGAACAGCTTCAGCGGACCGGTGCAGTCGGCCCATGCGGCCGAACCGCCACTGAAAATCAGCGGCGATGCGGATCGCTACAGCCATCGCGATGGCAACGACGATTACGGCCAGGCCGGCCAGCTGTTCCGCCTGATGGATACCGCTCAGCAGGCCCGCCTGATGGATGCCATCGCCGGGGCCATGCGCCCGGTGCCGGAATTCATCCAGCGTCGCCAGATCGCACATTTCGCCAAGGCCGATCCGGCCTATGGCGCGGGCGTGGCGCAGCGCCTGGGTTTGCGTGAAGACAAGGCCGCCGCGGAGTAAGCCCCCCCCTCCTCCACGGAAGCCAAAGCCGGCGCGGGAAACTGCGCCGGCTTTTTCTGTTCAGACGTCGGACTTGAACTGATCGGGCGATTTCTTCAGCGAGACCGTGAGCATCGGCTCGGGCTCGGGGACATTCAGGCAGTCAACCAGTGTGGCGACGGTCAGGTCCAGGCCGGCGCACAGCGCCCTGGCGAAATCCACGCCCTCGATCCGCGCGCGGCGCAGATCGGCAGCCTGCAGTTTCGCACCGGCGAACTGGGGCGCGAACATGCGGCCGGTGGGACGTCCATCGGCGCCGGTCAGTTCCGCCGGCAGCAGGCGCGCTCCGCAGAAACTGGCGGCAGCAAGATCAGCACCGGCAAAGATGGTGCCGCCGCAGATCGCGCCATCGAAATTGGCGCGGCGCAGGTCGCTGGTGGTAAAATTGGTGAAGGCAAGCTGGCACCCGGTGAAGAATGCGCCGGCCAGATTGGCACTGGAGAAATCGGCGGCGCGCAGGTCGCAGCCGGAAAAATCCGCCTTGGGCAGTTTGCGGCCACCGAACAGGGCGCGCGTGCCTTCGCTGCCGCCGGTGGCGATCCAGCGCGAATGCGCCGCCAGAATGGCTTCGATCTCGCCGGCCAGCGCCAGATTGGCATTCCGCATGGCGGCGCCGGTCAGGTTCGCACCGGCGACATTGACAGCCGTGAGATCGACATTGCGCAGATTGGCGCCGCGCAGATCGGCACCCTGCAGCTTGGCGCCATTCAGTTTGGCGCCCAGCAGGTTGCATTCCTTCATTTTGGCTTCGGTGAAATCCGCGCCGCTGAGATCGGCTCCGGCGAGATTGACGCCGTAGAGATTGGCCTGGGCGAAACTGCTGCCGCGCGCCGAAGCCACTGCCATGTCGGCACCCTCGAGCTGCGACAGCGACAGATCGGCGCCATCGAGATCGGCGCCGCGCAGCGTGGTGACCTGCTTGCGCGTGCCGCTCTCCTGGTCGTCGATCATCATCTGGCCCGGCCGCATGTCGGCCTGGCGCAGCGAAGCGCCGCACAGTTTGGCGGTGTTGAAATTGGCGCCGCGCAGATCGGCGCGATCGAGCTGCGCGTTGCTCAACTCGGCGACGGCGAAATCGGCGGCAAACAGGTCGGCACGACGGAAGGAGGCCTTGGCCAGGCCCGCGCCGATGAAGCGGCAACCGGCCAGAACGGCATCGTCGAGCGGCGCGCCATCCAGCACGAGCCAGGAGAAATCCCGGTCGCGCCGCACCAGACGCTCGCCGCCGCTGCGCCGCGCCATGTAGGCGGCATGCCGGGAGATCGCATGAATCAGATCGGGAGGTGGAAGATGGCGGTCGGGCATCGTGGCCTTCTGTCAGCGATGGACTGACACTGTAGCCCGCCACCTGACGACCGCCAACGGAATTGCACTACGCCTTTCGGTCAGGCGTTCGTATACGGAAAGTGTTTACGCCGCACCGCTGAGGCCGACGCAGTGACGCAGATCGGCGCCGGCGAAATTGGCGCGCGCGAGCTTGGCGCGGCTCAGGTCGACATGATCCAGCACCGCGCCGCGCAGGTCGGCACCAGTCAGGTCGGCATCGATCAGGATCGGATAGAGCGTGCGACCGGTGGCCTGGTGGCTGGCGCTGAACAGCGGCGCGCCGACCAGCTTGGCACCGCGGAACGTGGCCTCGGCCAGCTGCGCGCTGGTGAAATTGACGCCGCCCAGATCGGACTGGTCGAAATTGGCCTTGTTGAGTTCCGCGCCAAGGAAACTGGCGAACAGAAGCTGGGCCGAGCTGAAATCGGCGCCGCGCAGATCGCAGCCATGCATCTCCGCGCCACGCAGATCACAGCTGGAGAAATCGGAGCCGGCCAGCTTCTTGCCGTTGAAGATGGCGCGCGCACCTTCCGCACCGCCAGTGGCAATCCAGCGGCTATGGGCATGCAGGATGACTTCGATTTCAGTCGGCAGGCTGGCGGTCTTGCGGTAGACCGAATTGGACAGGTCGACGCCCTTCAGGTTCACCTTGCTGAGATCGACATTACGCAGGTTGGCGCCGCGCAGATCGGCACCCTGCAGCAGCGCGCCATCCATCCGTGCGCCGATCAGGTTGACGTCGCGCAGGCGCGCGGCCGTCATGTTGGCGCCCGAGAGGTCGGCGCCGGCCAGGTTCACTGCGAACATGCTGGCATTGGAGAAATTCGCGCCGGTCGCCGAGGAGACCGAGAGGTTGGCTTCATCGAGCTGGGCCGAGCGCAGGTCGGCGCCATCCAGCTTGGCCTCGGTCAGATTGGCGTTCTGGGTCTTGGACTCACCGCCATCGATGATGATCTGGCCCGGCCGCAGATCGGCCTGGTTCAGCGAGGCGCCGCGCAGCACCGTCTTCATCATGTTGGCGCCGCGCAGGTCGCTGCGATCCAGGATCGCACCCGACAGGTCGGCGCGCATGAAATCGGCCGCAAAGAGATCGGCGCGGCGCAGTTCGGACTTCACCAGCGAGCCGCCGGTGAACAGGCAGCGCGCCAGCACGGCGTCGTTCAGCTTGGCGTTATCCAGACGCAGGAAGGAAAAATCCTCGCCGCGACGCTGCAGGCGCTCGCCTTCGCCCCGTCCGCCAGCCCAGGCCGCATGCCGCGACAGGGCGACGGTGATCGCTTGCGGAGGAAATCGGAGTTCGCTCATGCCTCAGGTCTCACGGAATACGGGAAGCCCGGGCAGATAGGACGCCAACGGAGCTCTACAGCTAGAGTAAATCAGGCTCTTATTCGCCCGCCAAGCGTATTTCCCGCAGGTTAGCGGTTATTAATTCCGACGCACTGGCGAAGCTCAGTGCCCTGCATGTTGGCACCGGTCATATTGGCACCGGTGAAATCGATGCCCTCGAAGGTGGCGCCGCGCAGGTCGGCACCGGTCAGGTCGGCCTGCTCGAACCGGGGGTAGACCACCTTGCCGGTGCGCTGGTTGCGGGCATTGAAGATATCGACGCCGACCACGCGCGCGCCGCGCCAGCGGCTGCCGCCCATGCCGGCCTTGGTGAAATTGGTTCCACTAAGGTCCGCCAGGTCAAAGGTCGCCTTGGTCAGATTGGCATCGGTGAAGCTGGCGAACATCATCTGGGCGTTGGAAAAATCTGCGCCTTCCAGCGAAGCATTATGCAGTTCGGCGCCGCGCAGGTCGCAGCCCGAGAAATTACAGCCGTCCATCTTCAGGCCGCTGAGCACGGCGCGCTGGCCCTCGGCGCCGTTGGTGGCGATCCACAGGCTGTGCGCCTTCAGGATTTCCTCGATCTCCTCGGGCAGCTGGTCGCCCTTGCGATAGATCGCGCCCTGCAGCGACACGCCATCAAGATCGACCTTGCTCATGTCGACATTGCGCAGGTTGGCGCCGCGCAGGTCCACGCCCTTAAGCTTGGCACCCTGCAGGTTGGCGCCGATCAGGTTGGCGTCTTTCAGCTTCGCGCCCGACATGTTGGCGCCCGAAAGGTCGGCGCCGGCCAGGTTCACCGCGAACATGCTGGCATTGGAGAAATTCGTGCCCGAGGCCGAGGAGACAGCCATATTGGCTTCATCAAGCTGGGCATTCTTGAAATCGGCGCCGTCGAGCTTGGCGCCGTCGAGATTGGCGTTGACGTTTTTGCTCTCGCTGGTCTCGGCGATCATGATCTGGCCCGGTCGCAGATCGACCTGGCTGAGCGAGGCATGACGCAGGATGGCGCGACCCATATTGGCGCCGCGCAGATCGGCGCGATCGAGCACCACGCGGGTCATGTCGGCATTCTGGAAATCGGCGCAGAAGAGATCGGCACGGCGCAGATGGGCACCCGACAACGAGGCGTTGCCGAAACCGGCGCGGGACAGAATGGCATCGTCCAGCTTCACGCCGTCGAGCCGCATATTCTCATAATGGCCGCCCGCCTGCTGCAGGCGCGAACCACCCGGACGGCCGGCCAGGAAGGCGGCGTGACGGGAGAGGACGACCTGGACCTCGTGGGTCGGAAGAATACGGTCTGCCATGGTTCAACCAGCATCTGCGGCTATCCGCGAACGGGATAGTTACTAAACGCTAATATGGGGCAGTTTTCCGCGCAACCGTTAAGTGTAATTCTTACCAATTCTCACCGGTAGAATTGACAAAAAAGCGAGTTTCCAAGGAAAATTGTGGCAACTCAAACGCGTTTGGTGACATGCATGCCGGTGCACTGCCGCAGATTGGTGCCGGCGATGTTGACCTTGTCGAACGTCGTGCTGGCGAAATCCACGCCTTCGATCACGGCACCGCGCAGGTCGGCACCGCTGAGGTCGGCATTGTCGAAACGCGGGAAGATGGTCTTGCCGGTGCGCTGGTTCAGGGCGTTGTAAATCTCCACGCCCACCAGTTGTGCGCCGCGGAAGGTAGCACCCATCAGCAGGCCGCCGGACATGTTGGATCCACCCATGCTGGCCTGGTCGAAATTGGCCTTGCGCAGATCGGCGCCGACGAAGCTGGCGAACAAAAGCTGGCTCTTGGTGAAATGCGCGCCGGCCAGGTTAGTCTCGTGGAAGACCGCGGCGCGCAGGTCGCAGCTGGAGAAATCGAGGCCGGGCAGCTTCATGTTGGAAAACACCGCGCGCTCGCCCGACAGGCCGTTGGAGGCGATCCACTTGCCATGGCTGGCCAGCTTTTCCTCGATTTCGGTCGGCAGCTTGGCGCCACGATAGATCGCGCCCTGCATCATGGCGCCGCTCAGGTCGGTGTTGCTCAGATCCACGCTGCGCAGGTTGGCACCGCGCAGATCGCAGTTGGCCAGCTTGGCGCCATCAAGATTGGCGCCGACGAAATTGGTGTCCTTCAGCTTGGCGCCGGAGAAATCCGCGCCCGAAAGATCGGCCCCGGTGAGATTGGCCGAAAACAGCGAGGCCCCGGCAAAGGTGGCATTCACCGCATGGGCATTGGACAGGTTGGCCTGATCCATATGGGCATGGCCCAGATTGGCCTCTTCCAGATTGGCGCCCGACATGTTGACCGGCACGTCCTGCCTCTTTTCCTTCTGCCCACCGCTTTCATCGGCAACATGCTGCACGATCTGGCCCGGACGCAGGTCGGCCTGACGGAAGGAGGTCTGCTTCAGCGTCGCCATCAGGAAGTTCGTGCCGCGCAGGTCGGCGCGGTCGAACTGTGTTTTGGTCAGATTACTACGGGTGAAATCGACGCCGAACAGGTCGGCCCGCAGGAACGTCGACCCGATCAGGGAAGAGCCGGCAAAGCTGCAGCCGGGCAGGATGGCATCATCCAGGGTGGCGCCGTCCAGGCGCAGATCGGCAAAATCCCCACCGCGCTGCTGCAGGCGTGTCCCGCCCGGGCGGCTGTTGAGATAGGCGTTATGGCGCGACAAGGCCCAGAGAACGGGCTCCGGCGGGATTCGCGCGGACATGGCGATGCTTTTTGAATCGATTGATGAAACAGACACTGGACACTGTAATGAAAAGCCATTGCAGTCGCCATGGCTTTGTCATAGCCCCCAAGCCTTATTGGCCCCTTCCCAAGAATCGGGCCGTATGGTTAGTGTTGTCGTGTTCAGCAGGGGAATACTATGGCGTTGTCCAAAGGCAAGTCCGGCAAGCCGGCCAAGAAGGCCGCAGCCTCCAATCGCCGTCGCTTCGATCGCCGCGATACCAGCATCACCGCAGAGCTTGAGCATGACGGGAAAGTGATTCCCGGCACGGTGACCAACCTGTCGCTGGCCGGCTGCCTCTTCGCGCCCAGGATCGACATCGCCCTTGGCGCCCGCGTGAAGCTGAAACTGTCCGGCGAGACTCCGGTGGCTGCCACCGTGAAGGCGATCAGCGACCAGGGCGTGCACTGCCTGCTGCATGCCGGCGGCGTCACCTTGGGCCGGCTCTCGGCCGACCTGGATGACATGGCGCTGCTGATGCTGAATGCCGGCCGGCCCCATGAGATCGTGCCGCCGGCCCTGCAGCCGACCACCTTGAAGACGGTTGCGGCGAAGCCGGCGACAAAGAAGAAAGCCGCGAAAAAGAAAACGGCCAAGAGGGCTGGCGCGGCGAAAAAACCGGCCGCCAAGAAAAAGACTGCGAAGACAGTCGTGAAGAAAAAGGTTGCGAAGAAGCCGCCGACGAAAAAGAAGGCCGTGAAGAAAGCCGCCGTCAGGAAGCCGGCACCGAAAAAGAAGGCAGCGGCCCGCAAGCGCGGCCGCTGACCCCGGTCAACATTTCTGTCGGCATTTCTGAGCGACGGCGATCTTTCTATTTCGCTTCGATCGCCATGACCATCTTCGGATGGATCAGGCAGTTGACCTGATAGGTGCCGGCCTCAGCCAGCGTCAGGGCGTAATCCTTCCCGGGCGGCTGCAGGCTGCTTTGCTCTCTTTTTCCGCTGGGCATCGTTACTGCGATATTGTGTGAAATGGCGTCGTCGTTGTGAAACACGACCGATGTGCCGACGCGCGCCTCGATCTGGGCCGGACTGAATGCCCGGCCCTTCTGCGAGATGCTGATGCTGTCGGCCGCCATCGAGGCCAGGCTGCCGGCACCGATGCCGAGCATGGCCGCGGCGGCAAGAAGATACCGCATGCGCATGGCAGTTCTTCTCCTTACTTGGTGACGACGTCGCGCTGCATCGGCGCCAGCAGCGCGATCAGGCGGTTCTGCGTGAAGAACGGCACTTTGGCGCGATCCATAGCGATCTGCAGGTCTTCGGCCAGCGCGTTGAAATCCGCATTGCGGATATTCAGGCCGGCATGGACGGACTTCATGTCAGCGCCGGAATACTTCACCGGGCCGCCGGCCAGCGAGATGAACTGCTCGGCCAGCAGCATCTTCAGGCGTGGAATATTGGTTTCCTTGAAGAACTCCTTGATACGCGCATCCTGCAGCAGAATATCGACGAAATCGTTGGTGAAGGCCTCGATCCTCTCCTTGCCGCCGAGATCACGGTAGAGGCTGTCGTTGGTCTGGGCTGCGACCGGCATGCCCAGCATGGCCACCAGCAGGGCAACGGCGGCCGAGGTCGAGAAAATCTTGTCAGTGAACGTCATCATGGTGTGTCTCCTGGAAAACGGGGGATCAGAAACTGACCTGCATGGACAGATAGGCGCCGGTCTGGTCATGCGTGGGAGTCACGCCCGGCACGCCGGCGATGTTGCCCAGATTGACGAAGGCCAGCGTGGCCGAGACATTCTTGTTGATGAAATACGAGGCGAAGACATCCCAGGCGTCGTCTTCCTTGGCGACGTTGAGGTTGTCGGGCTTCATGCGGTATTCCGCACCGACGGCAAAGCGCTTGGACAGCAGCACGGCGGCCGATCCCTCGAATTGCGCCTTGTAGTCGTCATTCTTGTCGCCACCGAAGCCGAGCAGGCCGAACTGGTTGGCCTTGGTCATGCGCACGGTGCCGTTTAGCAGCAGGCTCTGCGCTAGCAACAGCTTGGTGGCGCTGGCATAGTAATCGATGCCTTCGTCGTCCTTGGCGCCGAGCGCGCGCAGGGTGCGGCCATCATCGTTTTTCTTATACTGCGCGCCGACCGCGACCTGCGGCAGGAAGCTGTCCTGATCGTAAACCGCGTCGCCAAACAGCTTCACCTTTACGCCGATGATGTCCTGCTCAAAGGTGAAGTCCTGCCCCAGGCCGAGCGTCGCACCGACATCCTCGGTGGAGAAGAACTGCTTGGCATAGGACAGCTCGACGCGGTCATAGAGGCCGACCGCCACGCCGGGCGTCTGCAGGGTGAAATCGCGCAGCGGCACATAGGTGTAATGGCCGGTGAAGCCGACGCTGTCGCGCGTGCCGTAGCCGGTGATCAGCGCCCAGGGCGTGAGGCCGCCACCACCGGCGCCCTCCACCTGGCTGACGCCGCCGGTAGCCAGCAGCTTGCCGTCATCGGCATGCGCGACGGATGGATTGAGAGCGAGAGCCGGCAGCAGGAAAGCTGCGGCAGACATGAGTATACGAAACGATGTCATCGTTAGGGCTCCAGGTGCGATGGGGCCAATCCCCCGGTATGCATCGCTACCTACGCGGAGCCCGCCGCGCCGGACGTCGCCGATCACCGGCAGTTTACTGGTTCGTGTGGTGCGCCCCTGGATCGCGTGACGAACATCACAAATGAAAACGGGCGGGTGAAAACACCCGCCCGTCTTTACCCGCAGCGATAGCGGGCGCGCGTTACATCTTGCAGCCGCTCTCTTCGACCTTGAAGAAAGCCTGCTCGCCCGGAATGGTCGCCAGCTTCTTGTAATAATCGAAGGGCTTCTTGCTCTCGGACGGCTTCTTCACCTCGAACAGATACATGTCATGGATCATGCGGCCGTTCGACAGCACCTTGCCGCCCTGGCCGAAGAAGTCGTCGACCGGCAGTTCCTTCATCTTCTTGGCGACGGCCGCGGCATCCTTGGTATTGGCCGCCTTCACCGCCTTCAGGTAAGACAGCGTGGCCGAATAGGTGCCGGCCTGGATCATGTTGGGCATGCGACCGGTGCGCTTCATGAAACGCTCGCCGAATTCGCGCGACTTGTCGTCATTGTCCCAATAGTAACCTTCCGTGATCACCAGGCCCTGGCCGACCTGCAGGCCGAGGCCATGCACTTCCGCCAGCGTGGTGAGCAGGCCGGCGAGCTTCTGGCCGCCGGCAGCGATGCCGAATTCGGCCGCCTGCTTGATCGAGTTGATGGTGTCGCCACCGGCATTGGCCAGACCGACAACCTTGGCCTTTGAGGTCTGCGCCTGCAGCAGGAAGGAAGCGAAGTCGGTGGCGTTCAGCGGATGCTTCACCGCGCCGAGCACCTTGCCGCCGGACGCCGTGACGATCTTGGCGGTATCTTCCTCAAGCTGGTAGCCGAAGGCATAGTCGGCGGTGAGGAAGAACCAGCTGTCGCCGCCCGCCTTGGTCAGTGCGCCGCCGGTGCCCACAGCCAATGCGCGTGTGTCATAGGCCCAGTGGAAGCCGGTGCTGTGGCAGGCATCGCCGGTGATGCGCGAGGTGGCCGCACCAACCACGATGTCGATCTTGCCCTTGGCCTTGGACAGTTCATGCACTGCCAGCGCCACCGAAGAGGTGGTAAGTTCGGTGATCATGTCGACATTGTCGGTGTCATACCACTGGCGCGCGATGGAGGAGCCGAGATCGGGCTTGTTCTGGTGATCGGCCGAGATCAGGTCGATCTTGTGGCCTAGCACGCTACCGCCGAAATCCTCAATGGCCATGCGGGCCGCCTCGACCGACCACTTGCCGCCGTAATCGGCATAGACGCCCGACTGGTCATTGAGCACGCCGATCTTCACGCCCGGGGTAGAGTTTGACTGGGCGGAAGCCGGGGTAGCAACGGCCAGCGAAACGGCAAGCGCCGCAGCCAGGCCGGCAGGAATGGCATGGTTCATCACGGGTAATCCTCCAGGGTTTTTGTTGTTTTATCGGCCGTCATCGTCCTGCGATTCCGCAGGCCGGGCAACGGCGTTGCAGCCCTTTGTAACGCCGTTTTTATAGGTTCGTTCAATTGGTTCCGCTGCTGCAATGCAGCGTATCAGCCGAGCAGAGCGGCCAGCACGGGCACCGAGGGGTTACCGGTGCCACGGCGCCAGGCCAGATACAGTTCGGCGATGCGGTTCGGGTTGATGGCGAGGGGACGCAATACCACGCCGCGAAAGCGCAGATTGCCGGCCGCCTGCGGCACCAGGGCGAGTCCCAGCCCCGCCTTCACCAGACCAAGGATCGAATGGATCTGGCCAATATGCTGGACATAAGACGGCGCGACGCGGGCTTCCGCGAAAATCGCCGCCAGCAGATCGTAGAAATACCGCGCCTCGTACGGCGAATAGGTGATCATCGGCTGGCCGTCGAGGTCGGCGAGCGAGACCGCATCGGCCTTGGCCAGCGCATGACCGGCCGGCACGGCCAGCAGCAGCGGCTCGCGCACCACGCATGTCGATTCCAGGTCGACGCGGCTGAAGGGCGGCCGGATCAATCCGATGTCGATGCGCCCGGTGGCCAGCGCCTCGAGCTGATCGGCCGAAACCATCTCACGCAGGATGATGTCGATATCGGGCGCAGCATTGCGGAAGGTGGCCAGCAGTTTGGGCAGGAAATCGTAGCCCGAGGCAGCCGTGAAGCCGATGGTGACCTGGCCGGCCTCGCCACGCGCCACGCGCTTGGCCGACAGCGCCGCCGCCTCGGCCAGACGCAGCAGCCGCCGCGCTTCAGGGAGAAAACCGGCGCCGGCCGGGGTGAGCACGACCGAGCGGCTGGTGCGTTCAAACAGACGCACCTCAAGCGCATGTTCCAGCAGCTGTATCTGCCGGCTGAGCGGCGGCTGGGTCATGTTGAGACGACGGGCGGCGCGACCGAAATGCAGGTCTTCGGCCACCGCGACGAAGCATCTGAGCTGTCCGAGTTCGAACATCAATCCAAAAAAGGTATTGATCTATCCTGAAATTAACTTAGTGCAGCATGGATTGTCCACTACCATGCCGGCAGAGGCGGCACAGACCGCCTGCGCATCCCATGCATGCACACGTTCTTGGAGGAACGCCGATGAACACCCTGATCAAGGCCGTCGCCCTGACGGCCATCGCTGCCGTCGCCACCTTTGCCGCGCCCCAGTCTGCATCAGCGCAGGACTTCAAGGGTCCCGTGCGCATCATCGTGCCCTTTGCGCCCGGCGGCACATCCGACATTCTCGCCCGCCTGATCGGGCCGAAACTCTCCGAAGCGATCGGCCAGTCGGTCGTGGTCGAGAACAAGCCCGGCGCTGCCGGCAATCTCGGCGCCGATGCCGTGGCCAAGGCGAAACCTGACGGCCATACCCTGCTGCTGCTCGATGTCGGTTCGCTCTCCACTGCGCCGAGCCTGTTCCCCGATCTCAGCTATAACGTCGAGAAGGACCTCGCGCCGGTCGGCATGGTGATGTTCGGCCCGTATGTGCTGGCCGTGCATCCGTCGGTGCCCGCCACCAACGCGAAAGAACTGATCGCCTATGCCAAGGCCAATCCGAATAAGCTGGCAGTGGCCAATTCCGGCGTCGGCGCGGTCAATCACATCACCGGCGTGATGATCGCCAAGCAGCTCGGCCTGGAATGGAAGGCCGTGCCCTACAAAGGCGGCGCCGCCGCGTCGCGCGCCGTCGTCTCGGGCGAGAGCAACGTGATCATCAACGGCACGACCGCGACGCTGCCGTTTGTCGCCAACAAGCAGTTGGTCGGCATCGCGGTGAGCGGCGACGAACGCCTGTCGACGGCCAAGGATGTGCCGACCTTCAAGGAAGCTGGCATTCCGGCCGGCGAGTCTGGAACCTGGCAGGGCCTCCTGGCCACTGGCGGCACGCCGCCGGCGACCGTGAACCGCCTGAATGCCGAGCTGAAGAAGATTCTCGCCATGCCCGACGTGCAGCAGAAAATCGCCGAGCAGGGCGGCGTGGTGAAGGTGGGCTCGCCTGACGAGTTCAAGACCTGGCTCGCCAACAGCATCAAGGTCTGGGGCGGCATCATCAAGGAAGCCGGCATCAAGCCTGCCAACGACTGAGCGTAACCCGTGACGAAGCGTATTGACTGGCCGGACCTCCTCCTCGGCCTGTTCCTGATCCTGGTCGCGACGATCTGCCTCGTCGCGACCAGGAGGCTTTCCGTCGGCATCGCCTCCGACATGGGGCCAGGGTATGTGCCGCGCGCCGTATCCTTCGGCCTGATCGCCTTTGGCGTCTTTTTCCTGATCCGCGGCGTTGTATCGGCCTGGCAGGGCATCGCCGCCGTGCAGCTGCGGCCGCTGATCTGCATCGCGCTGTCGGTTGGTGTCTTCGCCCTGCTGGCCGAACGCGCCGGTCTGGTGCTGGCTGCGCTGGCCTGCATCGTCGTGGCGGCTGTCGCCACAAAAGAGGTGCGCCCCATCGAGGCCGTGCTGTTCGGCTGCGTGATGGCGGGGCTGTCCGTGCTGCTGTTCGTCAAGGTGCTGGCGCTGCCGGTGCCGGTCTGGCCGCCGGGCCTGTTCGAGTGAGTGCGTCATGGAGCTGATCGACAACCTTCTGCTCGGCCTGAGCACTGCCTTCCAGCTCAAGAACCTGATGTTCTGCCTGATCGGCGCGCTGATCGGCACCGCCATCGGCGTGCTGCCGGGCATCGGGCCCATTCCCACCGTGGCGCTGCTGCTGCCGTTTACCTACGGCCTTGATCCGGCCTCGGCCATGATCATGCTGGCCGGCATCTTCTACGGCGCGCAGTATGGCGGCTCGACCACCGCCATCCTGGTCAACGTGCCGGGCGAAACATCGTCCGTTGTCACCTGCCTTGACGGCCACGAGATGGCCAAGCAAGGCCGCGCCGGTGCGGCGCTGGCGACGGCGGCGATTTCCTCTTTCTTCGCCGGCACTGTCGCTACTGTGGTGATCGCAGTGCTCAGCCTGCCGCTGGCAGCGCTGGCGCTGAAATTCACCGCGGTCGAATATTTCAGCCTGCTGGTGCTGGGGCTGATCGCCGCCGTGGTGATGGCGCATGGCTCGGTGATGAAATCGCTGGCCATGGTGCTGCTCGGGCTGCTGCTTGGGCTGGTCGGCATGGACGTGAATTCCGGCGTGTCGCGCATGACGTTTGGGATTCCTGATCTGTCTGACGGCCTCGACTTCGTGCCGATCGCCATGGGGCTGTTCGGTCTGGGCGAAATCATCGCCAACCTGGAACGCAAGGAAGACCGTCGTGTGGTCACCCAGTCGTTCCGCGACCTGATCCCGACCCTCGCCGACATGAAGGCCGCCTTCCCTGCCATGCTGCGCGGCACGGCGGTCGGCTCCTTCCTCGGCGTGCTGCCCGGCGGTGGTGCCGCGCTGCCACCGTTTACGGCCTATGCGCTGGAGAAAAAGCTGGCAAAAGATCCATCTCGTTTCGGCAAGGGCGCCATCGAGGGCGTGGCCGGGCCGGAGGCCGCCAACAATGCCGGCGCGCAGACCAGCTTCATCCCGCTGTTGACGCTGGGCATTCCGTCGAACGCACTGATGGCGCTGATGATCGGCGCGCTGATGATGCAGGGTATCCAGCCGGGCCCGCAGGTGATGACCGAACAGCCGGCGCTGGTCTGGGGCCTGATCGCCAGCATGTGGGTCGGCAACCTGATGCTGCTGGTGATCAACCTGCCGCTGGTCGGCGTCTGGGTTTCGATGCTGAAGATTCCCTACCGCCTGCTCTTCCCCGCCATCGTGCTGTTCTGCTGCATCGGCACATACGGCATCTCAAACAGCCTGTTCAATGTCTGGCTGATGCTGGGCTGCGCGGTGATCGGTTATTTCTTCATCAAGATCGGTGTCGAGCCGGCGCCGCTGCTGCTCGGCCTGGTGCTGGGCCCGCAGCTGGAGGAAAACTTCCGCCGCGCCATGCTGCTGGCCGACGGCGACTTCACCGTCTTCCTGCGCCACCCAATCAGCGCCACCCTGCTGGGCGTCGTGGTTCTACTGCTGCTGGCGATGCTGTCGCCGGCCGTCCTGCGCAAGCGCAAGCAGGCGCTGACGGAGTAACTGTCAGCCGCGCGGTGCCAGCCAGTTGCCCGCATTCTGATCAAGACCGATCAGCGCGAGGCCTGAGGCAATCGACTGCAGCTGATCGCCGGTGGCGAGTCGATCCGCGGAAAACCGCGCCTCGAACAGGCGGCGCAGTGCCGGCACGAAGGACGAACCGCCGGTCATGAAGACCTGGTCGACCGCAGCGGGCGCGATACCGGCGGCGGCAAGGACGCGGTCCAGCGCCGCATCGATCTGCGCCAGTTCGGGCGCAATCCAGCTTTCGAAGCTTTTGCGCGTCACCTGCTCATGGATCTTGATGCCATCGGCCTCGAAGACCAGATCGGCCTGCTCCGACGATGACAGCGCGGTTTTCACCGCCGAGACGGCCCGATAGAGGCCGAAGCCAAGATCGTTCTCGATCACGGTGATGAAGTCCTCCAGCGCAGCCGGCTCCTCGGCCTCTTTCGCCAACGCCTTCAGGTCCGCCATGACCTTTGGCGATTTCAGCATGGCAAGCTGATGCCACTGGGCGAACTGCATGTATTGCTGGCCCGGAATGGGCAGGCGCTTGCCATCGCTGCGGTAATGCCCGCCCTTGCCCAGACGCGGCGAAATCACATTGTCGATGATGCGGTAGTCGAAGGCATCGCCGGCCACGCCGACGCCGGCATGACCGAGCGGCTGGGCGGTGAAGCCATTCCGTCCTTTGGTGAAGCGCATGAGCGAGAAGTCGCTGGTGCCGCCGCCGAAATCGGCGACCAGCACGGTGGCATCCGCATTCAGCCGGCGGGCGAAGTAATAGGCGGCACCCACGGGTTCATAGGCATAGCGCACCGGCGGGAAGCCGGCGCGGGCGTAAGACGCATCCATGCGCTGCAGGGCCAGCGCCGGATCGGGGCTGGCGCCGACAAATTCCACCGGACGACCGGCAATCACCGGGCCGTTCAACGCCAAGGCATTGCCGGCATGGCTGCGCAGCAGGCCGAGGAAGTTCGACAGGATGTCTTCATAGGAAAAGCGCTTGCCGAAGATCACCGTCGACTGGAACAGATGGCTGGCGGCGAAGGATTTGAACGACTGCACGAAGCGGTGTTCATACGGGCTGTCGAGGAACTGGGCAATGGCCCAGGGCCCGGCCTCGATGCCGATCCGGCGCGCCCGGTCCTCGGTCTCGTCCCAGAAGCACAGCGCCGAGCGGAAGATGTCATGCGCCAGCCTGGCGTGGTCGAAGGTGATCGGCGTGACCGTGCCATCGGCGCGTGCAATCGCCACCACCGTATTGGTGGTGCCGAAATCGACGCCGATTGCATAATCCGACATTGCTGGCGGGCCCAAAAGAAAAGGACGGCCCTTATAGAGGCCGTCCTTCCCAAGAGCAACCGCGAAAGGCGGTCTTACGCCTGCGCCTTCACCTTCTGGCGGAAGGCATGCAGCAGCGGTTCGGTATAGCCGTTGGGCTGCGCCACGCCTTCGAAGACCAGAGCCCGCGCCGCCTGATAGGCCAGGCTGGCATCGGGGTTGGACGCCATCGGCTTGTAGAGCGGATCACCGGCATTCTGCGCATCCACCTTAGCCGCCATGCGCTTCAGCGCCGCATCGACCTGTTCCCTGGTGCAGATGCCGTGCAGCAGCCAGTTGGCCATATGCTGCGACGAGATGCGCAAGGTGGCGCGATCTTCCATCAGGCCGATATCGTGGATATCAGGCACCTTGGAGCAGCCCACGCCCTGATCGACCCAGCGCACGACATAACCGAGAATTCCTTGCGCGTTGTTGTCGAGCTCGTCCTTCACATCCTGTTCGGAGAAATTCTGCCCTGTCGCCAGTGGAATGGTCAGCAGTTCACCGAGCGGCGGCACCGCCTGCTTCGCCACCTCGGCCTGGCGGGCAAAGACATCGACGGTGTGATAATGCGTGGCATGCAAGGTGGCGGCCGTCGGGCTCGGCACCCAAGCGGTGTTGGCGCCGGTCTTGGGATGGCCGATCTTCTGGTCCAGCATGTCGGCCATGCGATCGGGCGCCGCCCACATGCCCTTCCCGATCTGCGCCCTGCCCGAGAGCCCGCAACCGATGCCGATGGCGACGTTGCGCTCCTCGTAAGCCTTGATCCAGGCGCTGGCGCGCATCTGCGCCTTGCGCACCATCGGGCCGGCCTGCATGGACGTGTGCATCTCGTCGCCGGTGCGGTCGAGGAAGCCGGTGTTGATGAAGACGATGCGGTCCTTCACGGCGTTGATGCAGGCGGCGAGATTGGCCGAGGTGCGGCGCTCCTCGTCCATCACGCCGACCTTGACGGTGAAGCGCTTCAGACCCAGCAAGTCTTCAATCGCATCAAACAGCTTGTTGGTGAAGGCAGCCTCTTCCGGGCCGTGCATCTTCGGCTTGACGATATAGACCGAGCCCGCGCGGCTGTTGGTGAAACGGCCCTTCTTCTGCAGGTCATGCACAGCGATGAGACTGGTGACGATGCCATCCAGGATGCCCTCGAAGGCTTCCGAGCCATCGGGCAGGTGGATCGCCGGCGTGGTCATCAGATGACCGACGTTGCGCACGAACAGCAGGCTGCGGCCGGCCAATGTCAGCTTGCCACCGCCTTTCGCCGCGGTGTACTCGCGATCCGCTTCCAGCGTGCGGGTCATGGTCTTGCCGCCCTTGTCGAAGCTGGCTTCCAGATCGCCCTTCATCAGGCCGAGCCAGTTGGCGTAAGCGGCCGCCTTGTCCTCGGCATCCACGGCGGCGACCGAATCTTCCAGATCGACGATGGTGGTCAGCGCGGCTTCCAGAATCACATCGGCCTGCCCGGACGGATCGCCCTTGCCCACCGGATGGCTGCGATCAACGACGATCTCGATATGCAGGCCGTTATGCTGCAGCAGCACCGACGACGGATTGGCGGCATCGCCGCGATAGCCGACAAAAGCGGCCGGGTCTTTCAGCGCCGGCGACAGCACGCCATCCTTGATCGACCAGCCCTTCACATCGGCGTGGCTGCCAGCGGCCAACGGCACGGCTGAATCGAGGAAGGCCTTGGCCTTGGCGATCACCTTGGCGCCGCGCGCCGGGTCGTAACCCTTCTTTTCATCGGCGTCGTGCGGGATCGCATCAGTGCCGTAATAGGCGTCATACAGGCTGCCCCAGCGCGCGTTCGCGGCATTCAGCAGGAAGCGCGCATTCAACACCGGCACGACCAGCTGCGGCCCGGCCATGCGCGCGATCTCGGCATCGACATTGGTGCTGGCGATCTTGAACGGCGCCGGCTCGGGCACGAGATAGCCGATCTCTTTCAGGAAGCCTTCATAGGCCGCCGCATCATGCGGCTTGCCTTTGCGCTGCTGATGCCAGGCGTCGATCTTGGCCTGAAGGTCATCGCGCTTCTTGAGCAGCGCGCGGTTCTCCGGGGTGAAGCGAGCGTAGATATCGGCGACACCGGCCCAGAAGGCCGCGGGCTGGAGACCGGTGCCCGGCAGGGCCTTGGCATCGATGAAATCGGCGAGTTCGACGGCGACCTTGAGGCCGGCCTTGTCCACGGTCTTTGTCATGGCGTTTCCTGAAGCGTTACAGAGGGTTATGCGATTCTGGCCGACAGTGTAGCAAAGCCGGAATTCATTCTGTAGATGAAAAGAATTGAAAGCAGTCGTTCTTTATGGGAACGAATGATCATGGACAAGGAATACGAGCTGTTCGCCCGGGTGATCGAGACCGGCAGCCTGGCCGCCGCCGGCCGCAGCCTGCATCTCTCGCCCGCCATGGTGTCGAAACGCATCGCACGGCTGGAGGAGCGGCTGGGTGCGCGGCTGCTGCACCGGACGACGCGCAAGCTCGCCACGACAGAGGCCGGCCAGCGCTTCTATGAACGCGTGGTGCAGATTCTCGCCGCCTCGCGCGAGGCCGAAAGCTTTGTCACCGGCGTGGCCGGTGCGCCATCGGGCCGGCTGCGCATCTCGGCGCCGACGTCGTTTGGCCGCCTGCATGTTGCGCCTCATGTGAAAAGCTTTCTCGACCGCTGGCCGCGCCTGCAGGTGGAACTCGATTTGACAGACTCCTATGTCGATCTGCTGGCCGAGCGCATCGATCTCGCCATCCGCATCGCGCCATCCATCGAACCCGGCCTGACCGGACATCGTCTCGCGCCCAATCATCGCGTGCTATGCGCCAGCCCCGGCTATCTGAAACAGCATGGCACGCCGAAGACACTGGCCGAACTGTCGCAACATCGGCTGCTGGCGGCGGCGGCGCAGCTGCCCTGGCGCCTGCAGGATCGCAGCAGCATCGTCACGGTCTCAGGCGAAAGCACCGTGCGCACCAATTCCAGCGAGGTGGTGCGCGAGCTGGCCGTCGCCGGCCTTGGCATCGCCTTGCGTTCGACCTGGGATATCGGGCCCGAGCTGCGCGACGGCCGCCTGCGCGTCATTCTCCCCGAGCATCCCGGCGCCGCCGATGTCAGCATCTTCGCCGTGCATCCGGCTACCAGCTTCGTGCCGGCCAGTGTCGGTGCCTTCGTCCAGCATCTGCGCGAGACCTACGGTCCCGAGCCGGACTGGAACCCGGCCTGAGCCCATGCGTTTTACAGGGACTGCGTTCCAGTCCCCGGAGGCGTCATGCTGAAATTCATTGGATGGGCTGTGCTGATCATCTTCCTGATCGGCCTGCTGGTCGTGATCGGCTTCTTCAAGCTTATTTTCTGATCTGCTGCAGCGCAGCCTCGAAGCTCTGCGCGACCGGACGCTCACTCACCCCGATCATCAGATTCTCGGCCAGGCCGAAATCCTCGATCATCCAGCCATCGCCGTCCTTGCCATCCTGTCCGGGCGTGCGCTCGGCCAGCAGGCGGCGGTCCTGCATCCACAGATAGACCGGCTTGCCCAGCGCCTCGGCATAGCCGATCTCCCAGGCGGTGCCCGGGTCCATGTTGGGTCCGCGGAAACTGACGATATGCGCGACCACGGCGTCACAGGCCAGCAGCAGCGCCACATTCGCATCCTTGATATGCCGCGCCAGCGCCGCGCCGCTCAGATGCACGGGCAAGGCGTTGTCGATCGGGGTCAGCGGCGTGAAGCCATGACGGCGGCAGGCCTCGCGCATGGCCGTGAACCGCGCATCGGCATCGGGCGCGAAAACGTCAGGCCCGGCAAGATAGAGCTTCACATCAGGCCGGCAGGGTGGTGAGACGCCAGGCCGCGCCGGCTTCCTGCGCGAAGACCACGACGCGTTCGGCGCCGACGGTGATCTCCGCCGGCACATCAGTGGAGGCCGCCGCAAGCTCCAGCTTCAGCTTGCCCTCGTTCAGCGGCAGGCCATAGAAGCGCGGACCGTTCAGCGAGGCAAAGGCCTCCAGCCTGTCGAGCGCCTTCTCTTCATGGAAGACCTGCGCGTAGGACTGCATGGCGGTCGGTGCATTGAAGATGCCAGCGCAGCCGCAAGCCGCTTCCTTGGTATGCGCGGCATGGGGCGCTGTGTCGGTGCCGAGGAAGAAACAAGCCTTGCCCGACGTGGCTGCCTTGCGCAGCGCCAGGCGATGATCCTCGCGCTTGGCGATCGGCAGGCAGTAGAGATGCGGGCGCACGCCGCCCTCGAAGATCGAGCTGCGGTTGATCATCAGATGATGCGAGGTGATGGTGGCGGCCAGACGCCCGGCCGTCTCGGCCACAAAGGTCGCGGCTTCGGATGTCGTGATATGCTCCATCACGATCTTCAGTGCCGGGAAATCCTTCAGCAGTGGAATCAGCACGCGGTCGATATAGACCTTCTCGCGGTCAAAGATATCGACCTCGCGATCCGTCACCTCGCCATGCACCAGCAGCGGCATGCCGATTGTCTGCATCATCTCCAGCGCCGGATAGGCCTTCCTGATATCCGTCACGCCATGCTGCGAATTGGTGGTGGCACCGGCGGGATAGAGCTTGGCGGCGACCCAGACCTTGTCCTTGAAGCCGCGTTCGATTTCGGCCGGCGCGGTTGTGTCGGTGAGATAGCAGGTCATCAGCGGTTCAAAGGCCACACCCGCCGGCAGCGCGGCCATGATGCGGGCGCGATAGTCGGTTGCCAGCTGCACGGTGGTGACCGGCGGCTTCAGGTTCGGCATCACGATGGCGCGGGCGAACTGGGCCGCCGTATGCGGCAGCACCGCCTTCAGCATCTCGCCGTCACGCAGATGCACATGCCAGTCGTCGGGGCGGCGGATGGTAATGGCGGTCATGCGGGCGGGACTCGCGAAGGAATGAGAACTATCGGATTTACATAAAACAAGTCGCTCAGCCTGTCACGGGGAGCGCGGTGGTGTATTTCACCTGCTTGAGCGCGAAGCTGGACTTGATGCTGGCCACGCCGGGCACGCGGGTCAGGTGATCGAGCAGGAAGCGTTCGTAATCCTGCAGGCTGCCGACCACCACGCGCAGCAGGTAATCGAAATCACCCGTCATCAGGTAGCATTCCATCACTTCAGGCCGCTTGCGCACCGCCTTCTGGAAGGTTTCCAGCGCGGCCTCCACCTGCTTGTCGAGCGAGACGCTGGTGAAGATGCTGATCGACAGCCCGAGCGCCTCGGGGTCAACCAGTGTGACGTATTTCGAAATCACGCCGGCGTCTTCCAGGGCCTTCACCCGGCGCCAGCAGGGCGAAGAGGAAATCCCCACCTCCTCGGCCAGTTCGGCGCTGGAAAGCCGGGCGTTTTCCTGCAGGGCGCGCAGGATATTGCGGTCGATCTGGTCCAGATCTGCAGGATTTTTGCTCATAACCGCGATTTTAGGGAAGGATTTTGCAAATTCCCAGCCACCAGCGGGCCAGATTGCAAGGAAATGCCCCATTTTCGGGCCTATGATTCGGCATTCCCTACAGGATTCGCGCCATGCCCGTTTCGCCGCAGACCCCCGTGTCACAGAAGACCATCGAGATTCTCACCCAGCTGGAGCGCAAGGCACTGTGGCTCTCCACCTGGATGATCCACAACGCCAATCACCTGCGGGAGAAAAGCGACGGTCTGAAGGTGGGCGGACACCAGGCCTCCAGCGCCTCGCTCGCCACCATCATGACGGCGCTGTACTTCCACGCGCTGAAGGCAGCCGACCGCGTCGCCGTGAAGCCGCATGCCAGCCCGATCTTCCACGCCATCCATTACCTGATGGACCGGCAGACGCGCGAGAAGATGGAAAACTTCCGCGGCTACAAGGGCGCGCAATCCTATCCGTCGCGCACCAAGGACATGGACGATGTCGATTTCTCCACCGGCTCGGTGGGGCTGGGCGCGGCGCAGACGCTGTTCGCCAGCCTGGTGCAGGATTACGTGACGGCCCATGGCTGGCGCGAGGGTATCGGCGAAGGCCGCATGGTGTCGCTGCTCGGCGATGCCGAGATGGATGAAGGCAACATCTTCGAGGCACTGCTTGAAGGCTGGAAGCACGGCCTGCGCAACACCTGGTGGGTGATCGACTATAACCGCCAGAGTCTCGACGCCGTGGTGCGCGAGGGCCTGTATGACCGGCTGGAAGCAATCTTCCGCGCCTTTGGCTGGGACATCGTCACCGTGAAGCATGGCCGCCTGCAGCAGGCTGCCTTCCAAGAACCCGGCGGCGAGAAGCTGCGGCAGTGGATCGACAGCTGCCCCAACCAGCTGTTCTCGGCGCTGACCTTCCAGGGCGGTGCGGCCTGGCGCAAACGGCTGCTCGACGATCTGGGTGACCAGGGCGATGTGACGCAGCTGATCGAGAAGCGCAGCGACGACGAGCTCGCCCGCCTGATGACCAATCTCGGCGGCCATGATTTGCCATCACTGGTGGAAGCCTTCGACGCGGTCGATCATGACAGGCCTGTCGTCTTCCTCTGCTATACCGTGAAGGGCATGGGCCTGCCGCTCGCCGGCCACAAGGACAACCATGCCGGTATGCTGACGCCGGCGCAGATGGAGACCTTCCGCGCGGCGATGAACATCCGGCCCGGCCATGAATGGGACAAGTTCGAGGGACTCGATCATTCCGCAGCCGAGCTTGAAGCCTTCATCAAGGCCGCGCCCTTCAATGCGCTGCAGCAGCGTCGCCTGTCATCGCCGGTCATTCCGGTGCCGGCCGACCTGCCGGTGCCCGTGCAGGCCGAGATGTCGACCCAGCAGGGCTTCGGCCTGATCATGAACGAGATCGGGCGCTCATCCGACGAACTCGCCGCGCGCATTGTCACCACCGCGCCCGATGTCACTGTCTCGACCAATCTCGGCGCCTGGGTGAACCGGCGCGGCCTGTTCGCGCAGGAGGCGGTGGCCGATCTGTTCCGCAAGGAGAAGATCCCCTCCACCTTCACCTGGGACTTCTCGCCCAAGGGCCAGCATCTGGAACTCGGCATCGCCGAGATGAACCTGTTCACGCTGCTCTCGGCTCTGGGCCTATCGCATTCGCTGTTCGGTGCACGGCTGCTGCCCATCGGCACGCTGTATGATCCCTTCATCTGCCGCGGGCTGGATGCGTTGAACTATGCCTGCTACCAGGATGCGCGCTTTATTGCCGTGGCAACACCGTCGGGTGTGTCGCTGGCACCCGAAGGCGGCGCGCACCAGTCGATCTCGACGCCGCTGATCGGCCTGGCACAGGACGGACTGGCCTCCTTCGAGCCGGCTTATGTCGACGAACTCGCCGTGATCCTGCGCTTTGCCTTCGACTACATGCAGCGCGATGGCGAAGGCCAGCCGGACGAGCGCACCTGGTTGCGCGACGAGACCGGCGGCGCGGTTTACTTACGCCTCTCTACCCGCACGCTGGAACAGCAGAAGCGCGAGATGACGCCGCAGCTGAAGCAGGGCATCATCGACGGCGCCTACTGGCTGCGTGAACCGACGCCCAATACCGAGATCGTCATCGCCTATACCGGCGTGCTGGCACCCGAGGCCATCGAAGCCGCCGGCATGATCGCGGAAGACCGCCGCGATGTGGCGGTGCTGGCAATCACATCTGCCGACCGATTGAACGCCGGCTGGACGGCAGCGCAGCGCGCCCGTGAACGCGGCCTGGTGCATGCCCGCAGCCATATCGAGCGACTGTTCGAAGCCCTGCCGCCCCATTGCGGCATCGTCACCGCCATCGACGGCCATCCGGCGACCTTGGCCTGGCTCGGCTCGGTGAGCGGCAACCGCGTGCGCTCGCTCGGCATCGAGCATTTCGGCCAGACCGGCAGCCTCGGCGACCTCTATCGCCATTACGGCCTCGATGCCGATGCGATCGCGCTGGCGGCGCAGGCGCTGGTGCCCGGCCGGCCGGTGCGGCATCTGCGCGCGGTCTAAAGCGTCAGCTTCAGCTGCGGTTCATCTTCGGCCGGCTGTTCGTCCTCGCCCAGCGAGGACAGGGTCACGCCGAGCAGGCGGATACCCTTGGTGGATGGGAACAGCGGTTGCAGCAGGGTTTCCACGATCTCCGCGATCTCGGCTTCTGACGTCACTGGCGCCGGCACAGTGCGGCTGCGGGTGATCTGCTGGAAGTCGGCGTATTTCACCTTCAGCGTCACCGTACGACCGCGAATGTCGGACTTCTCGCAATAGCGCCAGACCTTGGCGATGATCGGCTGCAGTTCGATCTCGGCCTCGCCGCTGGTGAACAGGTCATCCGAGAAGGTGTTCTCGGCGCCGACCGACTTGCGGATGCGATCAGGCCGCACCTGACGTTCGTCGATGCCGCGCGAAATCCAGTAGTAATACCGCCCGGACTTGCCGAACTGCTGCTGCAGGAATTCCATGCTCTGCGCGCGCAGGTCCAGCCCGGTCTGGATGCCAAGCCGGTTCATCTTCTCCGATGTGGCCGGCCCGATGCCGTGGAAACGGCCCACCGGCAGTGTCTCGACAAAAGCCGGGCCCGCCTTCGGCGTGATCACGAACAGCCCGTCGGGCTTGTTCTGGTCGGACGCCAGCTTGGCCAGGAACTTGTTGTAGGACACGCCGGCCGAAGCGGTGAGCTGCGTCACGGCCTTGATCCTGGTGCGGATTTCCTCGGCGATCTGGGTGGCGCTATCGATGCCCTTCAGGTTTTCGGTGACATCAAGATAGGCCTCGTCCAATGAGAGCGGTTCGATCAGCGGGGTGTATTCGGCGAAGATATCCCTGATCTGCTGCGACACCGCGCGATAGACGCTGAAACGATGTGGCACGAAGATCAGGTCGGGGCATTTGCGTTTTGCCGTCACCGAGGGCATGGCCGAGCGCACGCCGAACTTGCGCGCCTCGTAAGAGGCCGCCGCCACCACACCACGTTCGCGCGAACCGCCGACGGCCACCGGCTTGCCGCGCAAATCCGGATTGTCGCGCTGCTCGACCGAGGCATAGAAGGCATCCATGTCGATATGGATGATCTTGCGTATCCGCTCCTGCGGTATGTCCTGCGGCGAATCCCCGGTCATGCCGGTATGGATACCGGCTTTGTGATCATTGGTCACCGGGCGGGTGCAAGCTTCCGGTGGATTCCGGCGCAGGGCGGACGTAGGCTTTGCGCCTCAGCCCGGCGCAGACCGGACTTTCCAGGAGGAAACCATGCACGCCATCCGTCATGTCGCGGTTGCAGCCGCTCTGTTCCTGACAATTCCTGCCATGGCAGCAGATTACCCAGCGCCGAAAGACGGCAGCTTCGTCGCCAAGGATTTCAAGTTCCATACCGGCGAGGTGATGCCGGAATTGCGACTGGCCTACAAGACGGTGGGTGAACCAACCGGCGAGCCGGTGCTGATCCTGCACGGCACCGCAGGCTCAGCACAGAGCATGCTGACCCCGGCCTTTGCGGGCGAGCTGTTCGGCGAGGGCCAGCCGCTGGATGCGAAGAAGTATTTCATCATCCTGCCCGATGCCATCGGCGCCGGGAAATCCGGCAAGCCATCGGATGGCCTGAAGGCGAAATTCCCGCAATACAATTATGACGACATGGTGGATGCACAGTATCGCCTGGTCACCGAGGGCCTGGGCGTCAAGCATCTGCGGCTGGTGCTGGGCAATTCCATGGGCGGCATGCAGACCTGGATCTGGGGCACCAAATATCCCGGCATGATGGATGCGCTGGTGCCAATGGCTTCGCAGCCGACCGAGATGTCCAGCCGCAACTGGATGCTGCGTCGCCTGCTGGTCGACACCGTGCGCAGCGATCCCGACTATATGGGCGGCAACTACACCCAGCAGCCGAAATCGATGAAGATGGCCAACCTGTTCTTCGGCATCGCCACCAATGGCGGCACGCTGGCCTACCAGCAACAGGCGCCGACGCGTGCGGCAGCCGACAAGTTCGTCGACGACCGCTTGGCAGCAGCCTTCACCGCGGATGCCAACGACTTCGTCTATCAATGGGCGTCATCGGGCGACTACAACCCGGCACCCAACCTGTCGAAGATCAGGGCGCCGCTGCTGGCGATCAACGCTGCCGATGACGAGCGCAATCCGCCCGAGACCGGCGTGATGGCCGAGGCGATGAAAAGCGTGAAGAGCGGCCGGGTCTATGTCATTCCCGCCAGCGCCGAGACGCGCGGCCATGGCACCACCGGCATGGCGAAGTTCTGGGCCGCACAGCTCAAGGAATTCCTGGCTGGCGCGCCGAAAGGTAATGGCTAGGCTTTAGTGATCAGCTGCCACGCCGCTTGCGCGTGGCAGCCGCTTTCTTGGCGGATTTCTTTCGGGCAGCCTTCGGCCGGGCGGCAGAGGCAGCACCGCCCTGCTTGCCGCCCTTCTTCGCGGCGCTCTTGTTGTCGGGCTTGCCACGGCCGGAGCCGCTTTTATTGCCGCCGCCGCTTTCCGTGTTGACGGTGGCCCAGGCGCGACGCTCGGCTTCCTTCTTAGGCGTGCCGCGCTTCTCGTAGCCTTCCTCGATATGCTCGGCCTTGCGCTTCTGCTTGGATGTATAGCTCGACTTGTCGCCACGTGGCATGCTCACCTCCTACACGCGCTTGTCCTGCAGCCGGTCGACCAGATGGCGCAGACCGATAGCCATGTCATCCCGGCTCAGCGGCTGGCCCGATATCGCGATATCATCATCCGTCGCCGGCGTATGACGCTGCAGGGCCATGGCATCTTCATAGGCCTGCCCCAGATTGCCCTCGCCCAGCGCTTCCATCGCGCTCTTGAAGCGCAGGGCTTCATACTGGCGGGGATCGCGGCCATCGACCTGCAGCGCATCGACGAAGGTGCCGAGCGCCTCCTGCAGGCACTTGCGCTGCTTCTTCGTCGACAGGCGCGCAAAGGCCTGCGGCTCCGGCAGTATCTTGGGCACAATGTTGGCCATCTTCAGTCTCCCGTCATGAGCCGGACAGGGAGCGAACGTCGCAGGCCGGCCTTTGTTTCGTTCAATGCCGCTGTTTTGCGCAGACCTATTTGGGCGCCGGCTCGATCTTGTCGGGCGGCATGGTTTCCGGACGCGGCACTGTCGGGCCCGGCGTACCGCCCTGCTGCGTAGTGCCGCCACCAGCCGGCGGCTTGTCGGTTTCCAATGGAGCCGACGGCTGCGGCTGCGAGGGCGGCGGTGAACTGCCCTGCGCGAGCCGCGCGGCAGTATCATGCGACGGCGGATGCGACGGCCAGGCGATCAGCCCGATCAGCACCACGACGACAGCGGCAAGCACGATCAGAAGTTTCTGGCGGGACATGGCGATCATCTCCTCATCCGGTCATACCGATTCAAACCGGCCCGGATCGCCCCCGTTCCACGCAAAGGCCGTGTTCCACGAAAAACGGGCCCCGGCGCATAGCCAGGGCCCGTTTCGGTATCAGACAGACATCAGCGCGTCTTGGCGTATTGCGTCACAAGCTGGGTTTTGCGCTTGGCCATCTTGGTGGCCAGATCATGCATGTCGATCTTGCGCCCGCGCAGCTTGGGGAACATCTCCTCTTCCTCTTCCTTCACGTGATGCTTGATGTATTCGCTCAGCACTTTCATCTTCGCATCATAGAGGTGTTCCGAGGGATCCATGCCTTCGATCTGGTGGATCAGTTCCTTGGCCGAGGCATGCTCGACCACGGCCTCGTCCACGAGATCATGTTCGATCTCCTTATGGGCCGGCGGATAGAGCAGCTCCTCCTCGATCTGGGTATGCACCCGCAGATCGAGGCAGATTTTGGCGGCAAGCTTGGCTTTCTCGGCCTTGCTCTGGGTGTTCTCGAATTCCTCGAACAGCGCTTCCACCTCGCGATGGTCCTGCTGCAGCAGGGCGATGGCGTCATCGGGAATATCGGCCACCGCCAGGCTGGTCTTCACCTCCTGCGCGGCACGGCCGACCAGTGCTGTCGTCTTGATCGTGCTGGCCAGCGCCGTCATGTCCTGGCGCGGCGCCTTGGAAGCCGGTGTGCCCGGTGCAGTGACGCGACCGCGCGCGACAGTCTTGCGACGCGCGGTCACCGCCTTGCGGCGGGTCGCGGTCTTGGCCTTGACGGTCTTGCGGGCTTTCGCGGCAGGGCGGGCCTTGGTTTTTGCGGCGCGTTTGGCCATGGGGCATCTCCTGATATGCAATCGAGGTCGCTGGTCGCGACGGAACGGACGCGAGCGTGTGAAGGGGGAGATTCACGACGTGTAAAGCGCTCGCATATGATATCAACCCGACACATCTCTCTTTGGTTCCGCTTCGTACGGACCGCACGATGTGCAACCCGCGTTGAAACAGCCGCAATGCAGCAAAAAACATTGCGGCTGTTTCAAGAAAAGGTCACGGAACGGCATCACCCGTTGCGCCGTTTGTGGCGCCAACTGAGACGGCTCCGGAAAAACGTCGGGAGGTGACCATGCCGGTCTACTACTTCGTCATCGAGGAAGATGATGTCTGGCGCATTCGCGTGCGCGGCAGGACCTATGGCGGTTATCTGACCCGTGACCATGCCCTGCAGCAGGCGATCGTGGCGGCGCGCAAATCCTCGGACGAAGCCTATGTGGTGGCGCAGCAATCGACAGTCGGCTACCGCGTCGCCTGGTCGAGCCGCGCACCGGAGACGGCAGCACAAGTCGCAGTCGAACCGGCCGCCGCCCCTATCCCCGCAGCAGCCACGATCCGCACCCAGATTCAGCGGGTGGGACAGGCCGAGCGGCTGAGCGAGCGCATGGCGGCCTGTCGCCGCCTGCCCTATCGCCGCAGCGTCCCCGATTCAGCCAGCCGGCCGACCATGGAACCCGCCATCGAGACCGGCATGGCCGAGGAGCTGCCGTAAACCCTGTGACAATGCCCAGCATGGCCGGCATTGGCGGAACTTGGCCTTAATCCATCCATTCATCCCATGATCCTCAGGAGGATGAAGCCATGAAGCCATCACTCGTCATTGCCTGCACGCTGGCCGGAGCACTTGGTTTCGGCAGCTGCGCCGCCTGGGCCCAGTCGAAAGTGGCTGTCCGGCAGGAAGTCGTGACCACCAGGACCTCGACGCCGGCCTATGTGCCGCGCGCACAGATCGCCACCCAGTTCGAGATCGAGGCTGGCAAGATCGCCCTGCAACGCGCCCAGAAAGTGGAGGTGCAGCAGTTCGCGCGCCGGATGGTGGACGAACACTCGAAGGCCGCATCCAGATTCGCCAAGGCCGCGGAAAAATCCGGCCTGAAGGCTAAACCCGTCGGCATGGACACCGACCACCTGAACAGGCTGGAGCAGTTGCGTACCGCCTCGGCCTCGGCCTTCGACCGGCTGTATGTCGCCATGCAGATCGAGTCCCATGAAAAGGCGCTCGCCCTGCATCAGGGTTATGCCGCGGCCGGCGACCGGCCGCCACTGCGGGCCATGGCGCAGGACACTGTGCCGATGGTGCAGGCCCACCTGCAGGATATCCGCAGCCTCTCGGGCAGCATCGGCACCGAATCCTGAGATTGCCGGCAGGCCGCTGACAACGCGCCGGCCCTGCCCTCCCGCAACCGGACCTGCTACCCTGCGCCGGTCAGACGGCAGCAGGACCCATGAAGACCATTCTGATCATCGGCATCGGCGCCGGACATCCCGATTACATCACCATGCAGGCGGTGAAGGCGCTCAACCGCACCGACGTGTTCTTCCTGCTGGACAAGGGCGCCGACAAGGAAAAGATGATTGCGCTGCGCCGCGACATCTGCGAACGCTTCATCGACAAGGACCGTCGTTACCGCTTCGCCGAGGCGCAGAGTCCCGACTGGAGCCGCGATGCCGGTGCCTACGGCGCCGTGATCGACAGCCTCAACCGTGACAAGCAGGCGATCTTCGAGCGCCTGATCGCCGAGGAAATGCAGGACGGCGAATGCGGCGGTTTCCTGGTATGGGGCGATCCCTCGCTTTACGACAGTACCATCCGCATCGTGGCCGCAATCGCCGATGGCGGCCAGCATGACATCGTCTACGAGGTGATCCCGGGCATCAGCAGCCTGCATGCCCTGACTGCCAGCCACAAGACCACCCTGAACCAGATCGGACAGGGCGTGGCAATCACCACCGGACGCCGGCTGGCGCAGGGCTTTCCCACTGATGCCGACAGCGCCTTTGTCATGCTGGATGCCGACAATGCCTATGCCGCGCTGGATGGCGATGCCTTCGACATCTACTGGGGCGCCTATGTCGGCACGCCAGACGAGATCCTGATCTCGGGACGGCTGGGCGACGTGGCGGACGAAATCCAGCGCCGGCGCAGCGCAGCGAAGGCCGCGCATGGCTGGATCATGGACAGCTATCTGCTTAAAAGACGCTGAAGCAATCATGAGTAATCAGCAGAAGCATCATGTCGCCGTCATCGGCGGCGGGCCGGCCGGACTGATGGCCGCCGAAGTGATGGCCTCGGCAGGCCTGTCGGTCAGCGTGTTCGACCGCATGCCGAGCCTGGGGCGCAAGCTGCTGATGGCCGGCCGTGGCGGCCTCAACATCACTCATTCCGAACCGATCGACCGATTCCGCAACCGCTATGGCGCGGCGAGCGACTGGATGCGTCCGCATCTGGATGCCTTCTCACCCGAGGCGCTGGTGCAGTGGTGCGATGCGCTGGGGCAACCGACCTTCATCGGCAGCAGCGGCCGCGTGTTCCCCAAGGCGATGAAGGCCAGTCCGCTGCTGCGCGCCTGGCTGACGCGGCTGGACACACTGGGCGTGCGCATCGTGACGCGCGCGGACTGGACGGGCTGGACCGGGGACAGCCGGCTCGCCTTTGCAGATGGCGCGACGCAGGCGGTCGATGCAACCGTGCTGGCGTTGGGCGGTGCCTCCTGGCCGCGGCTCGGCGCCGATGGCGGCTGGGCCGCGCTGCTGCCCGACATTGCCGTCGCAGCGCTGCAGCCGGCCAATTGCGGTTTCCGCGTCGCCTGGTCGGAGATGTTCCGCGACCGTCATGCCGGCGCGCCGCTGAAACGCATCGCACTATCGGTTGATGATCATACCGTGCGCGGCGAGGCGATGATCACCGCGGAAGGCATCGAGGGCGGCGCAGTCTATGCGCTATCGGCACCTTTACGCGATGCCGTTGCCCGCGACGGCGTCGCCCGGCTGCGGATCGATCTGCGTCCCGATCTGTCCCTTGCCGCGCTGACGAAAGAGTTGCGTGAGCCACGACGCGGCGCGTCGCTGTCGAACTACCTGCGCAAGCGCATCAACCTGGCGCCGGTCGCCATTGGCCTGGTGCAGGAGGCGCTGCATGCGGGCGAGGCCGACACGCCGCTGGCTGACCTCATCAAGGCGCTGCCGGTACAGCTTTCCGAACCCTTCGATCTGGCGCGCGCGATTTCCACCGCCGGCGGCATCGCGCGTGACGAACTGGATGCACGCCTGATGCTGCATCGTCGCCCCGGCGTGTTCGCGGCCGGCGAAATGCTGGACTGGGAAGCGCCGACCGGCGGCTATCTGCTGCAGGGCTGCCTCGCCACCGGCTTTGCCGCCGGCCATGGCGTGATCGACTGGCTGAAATCCCGCTAGATCCTAGTAGGTCAGCGACAGGCCGAAGTGAATCTGCGTGCCTTCCGACTGGGTCTGCGGGTTGCGCTGCATGCCGCGGCCGGCATCCATACGGGCCGAGACATAACGCCCCATGTTGTACGTGAAGCCGACGCCCACGGCGCGCAGCCACACGCTTTCCGACTCGCCGGCGATCGGGGCCTGCTGCCGCCCGTTGGCCATATCGTAGAAGAGATGGAAGCGCAGCGCGTCCTGCGGAATGTCGAGGCCGAACAGTTTCTGCGGCGACAGCACGGGAAGCTGGAACTCGTTGCGCAGCACGAAGCCGTAATCGGCGGTGGCATCGGATTCCGGATAGCCGCGCACGGCGCCATAGCCGGCCAGGTTCAGCTGCTCGCTGCCGATCAGGCGATAAGGGGTGAACTGATAGGCCAGCCGGTGATTGAGGCCAAAGCCACGCGGCAGCTCGAAGCTGCGGCCGATATCGCCGTTGATGTAATGATATTTTGCATAGGCGCCCTGGCGGGCGCTGGCGAACCGCTCATCGGTGTTGAAGGCCGACAGGCCGCCCGGGCTGGCAAACAGGCCGATCCGCGCCGTCGTCCCGCCCCATGCATCCGGGCGCGAGGCATTATACTCCGCAGCGAACTGCACCACATCAGTGGTGGTCTGGTTCACCGAAATCTTGTTGAAGTCGAGCTGGTTTTCGGCGCGCTTGAAATCCAGGCCGCCCGAGACCGACTGCGTGATCCCGGTCGCCTTCCAGTCCGGCAGCGGCATGACATAACGGCCCAGCAGCGAATTGTTGGAACCGGACTGGTCGAAGGGTTCGGGCAGCTTGCTCTTGCTGTCGCCGTGTACGGCCGTCAGGTTGATGCCGTCGCCATTGGCGAAAGGCGCGTAATAACCGAAGCGATGCGTCTTGCTGAACTCGAAGCCCGGATCAGTGGAAAAATCGTAGCTGAGCTCATGCCCGATGCCGAAGGCGTTGCCCCAGGTGGCGCCGGCATTATAGCGGTAGCGCGAGGTCAGCTTGGTGCCGGTATTGTCGTAGCCGCCGCGCAGGCTGACCGGAAAGCTGTCGCGCGCCTGTAGAGTAATGTCGGTCTCGCCGAGATTCTCGCCGGCCTTCACATCGGGCGACGCCGTGCGGAAACCGCCATGGGCGACTGCATCCGCACCGGATTTCAGGCTTCCCATCTTGATCGGCTGGCCCGGCCGCAGGTTGAAGTAGCGCCGATAGGAGTCTTCGGAGAACCAGTTGGCCCCCTGGACATTGAGACGGCCGACCACGCCGCGCTGCACGTCGACCCGGATGATACCGGCCGTGACATCCTGCGGTGGCACCGAAACCGAGACGAAGGGTTCATCCAGCACTTCGCCATGGAAAACCGTGATGATTTCGACGATCTGGTTGGCCGTCTCCATGCTGATGGCCTGGCCACGCAGACCGGCCAGCTTCTCGGAAAGGCCCGCGGCGTCGATCCAGGGCGTCTGCCGGGTATCGACGAACGGCCCTGCGGAAGAAGCGGCAGCGTCTGTCCCGTAAGGCATCAGCACAATGCCCTGCAGCCCCGGCGTGTCTGCGCCGGCAGCCCGGCCGAGCAGGCACAGACCGGCGAACAGGATCGCGGCGATGCGGCTGGTGAAGGATATGGTCATGGGCCTTGTGTGATCAGACGGAAAGGACATCAGCTGCGCCCAAGCTGCCCGCCCGCCATGAGGGAGAGGGCGGCGGCCAGGAGTTGCGGCTGTGAAATCAGATCGTTGAAGTTCGTTTTGGAGGCGATGCCGATCATTGTCGGATTGTATCCGGCGTATTGCTGTTGAATCTGCCCGATGGGGTTGGCGTCATAGACCGGCTCCTTGCCACCAGTCAGGAGCATGCCAAGGTTGGGGATGTTCATTCCGGATTGCTGGTTGAGCACGCTCGGATTGTTGGCGATGCTTGTCAGCGCCGTGCCGATCATCTGCCGCTTGGCTTCCCCGGCCACGGTCGCGACCGCGAAGAGGAAGGAGCTTTCGGCTTCCGTCCGCTGGTCGGCCGGCTTGACCATAGCCTGCGTCATGATGGTCAGCATGGTTCCCAGCACCGCCTCCCGGCTCTGGTTCGGCGCAGCGCTGAGCCTGCTGGCGAACAGCTCGGCGCCGGCACCGCTCAGGCCGTAGCTGTTGCGCTTGGGAGCCACATGTTCGATCTGCATGCCCAGCACGCCCGAAAAGGCCTTGGCCCGGCCCAGCATCCACTGCGCCGCCTCCACCTTGCCGTCATAACCATTCCTGATCTGCTCCGGCGTTGCCTTCGACAGCAGATAAGTCCGATACATTTCCATGAACTCCTGAACCTGCGCGGGCGAGGTCGTGTAGTACACGTTGGCATCATCATTGTTGAGGATGCTGGTGATTGTATCGGCGACCGATAGCCAGTTCTGCGCCGTGATGATCTGCGTGAAGCTGCCACTGCTGAACACCGGCGACACGGGCGACGGTATGGTGACGACGGTAACCGGCACTTCCTCAAGCTGATAGACCGGCGGATTGCGGTATGAACGATCGACCTCCGGCGGCAGGGTCGTACCGCCTGAGATGTAGAAGCTGTTGCCGCTGCTGTTCGGGTTATCGGGGAAGGACACGCCGTTGATCACGGTGGGGGCCAGGCCGCCGAGGTTGCTGCCGCTCTGGTTGGCAGCATAGAAGCGGTAGGTCGCAACATTCGAGCCGATCAGGCCCGTGCCCGCGTTGTTGGTGACAGTGCCGCCGACGGCACCCAGCACAACATTGTTGCTGATCACATCCAGCACGGTGCCGGACGCGAAGGTCAGGTTGCCGTTATTCTTGAGGATGAGGTGACCACTGAGGAACGCGCCAGTATTGCCGCTCACGGTCAGGTTGCTGCTGGTGTTATGAAACGTGAGCGTCCCGGCCGAACTGGTCCCGGCGAATTGCAGCGCATTGACCTGATTGCCGGCATTCGTGGCCGTGAAGGTACCGCCGCCGAACGCGTCTACGAGCAGCGTGTTGGCATCGATGATACCGTTCAGCGCGACCGTGGTGCCGAAGCGGGCATTCGTCGCCAGCGTCCCGACATGAATCCTGGATGCGGCCGACTGGCTGATCTGATGTCCGCCGTTGGTATCCAGACCGGCTTCGAGCCGCAGCGTGCCGCCATTGCCGAAGGTGAGGATATCGGCATTGATGGCGATGCCGCCCTGCGCGGTCAGCGTGAGATTGTTGCCCGACGTCCAGTCGATCTGGTTACCGACGGTGATGTTGCCAGTCTGGCTGCCGCCGCCTGTAGTCAGCACCTGAACATTGCCGAGCGCGAGCTGCGCTTCCAGTGTTGCCACGCTCAGGATGGACGTGTCGGCCGATGGCGTACAGGTTCCACTGCCGCAGGTGTTATTGCTGTCCGTGCCATTGGTGATGAAGACATCGTGCGGATCGAGCAGCAGCGATCCCGCCTGGCCCTTCGGCGCACGCAGATCGGCCAGGCCATTATAGGCGAGCTGCTGCTTGCCCGAGACTTCGGCCTTGCCGCCGTTGCCGCCGTCAGCGCCGCCTCGGGCGCTGATCCGGCCGTCGAAAGCGGTGCGGCCATCGGCCCAGACCACCACCGTGCCGCCATCGCCCTGTTCGGTGGCATCGGCTTTGATCTGCGCACCGGCCGCCACCATGGTCTGCTGTGCGTTGGCGACCTCGGCATCCTTGCCCTGCCAGCCGCCGCCTGCTTTCACCGTGCCGCCACCCAGCCGGCCCGAAGCATCGATAGTCGTCGCCGCACCCAGCGCCACCGTCTCGCCGGTGATCACCACATCGCCGCCGCGCTCGCCGCGCCGGGCCACGATCTCGCCATTGTTGCTGACGCTGCCGCCGGTGAGGAAGACGCGGCCATCGCGATTTTCCACGCCGCTGGCGCGCACGGTGCCGGTGTTGTTGACCGCCAAGCCATAGGCATTGCCCTGCACGGCGCGCAGTTCCACCCGCGCCGCTTCGATCAGGCCGTTGTTGTCGACGCCGGCCTGCGCCATCTGCGTCAGCGCGGGCGATGCCACCGCCACCACGGAATTGTCGGCTTGCAGCAGGATTTCAGATCCTGCGGCCAGCGCTGCCGTGCCGCCCTCGGCGCGAATCTGGCCGCTGTTGGTCACCTTGCGTGCGATCAGGGCGACACCGCCCGCACCGGTGACGATCTCGCCCTGATTCTCCACGGCCTTGTCCGACGTGCCCTGGAAGCGCATGGCGCCGCCGGCCATGAAGTCGCTGTTGGAGACATCCAGTGTGCTGGCAACGAAGCGGTTGGTCTCGATGCGCGCACCGTTGCCGACCACGATGCCATGCGGATTGATCAGGTAGACCTGACCATTGGAGCGGATGTTGCCCAGCAGTTGCGAGGGATTGGAGCCGGTCACACGGTTCAGCACGGCCGAGCCGGCCGACGGCAGGTTGAACTGCGCGGTGTTGCCGGCGCCGAGCGAGAAGCCCTGCCAGTTGATGATGGCGCGATTGGTGGACTGGTTGACGGTGGTGGTGTTGGCGCTTTGCGAGATGCTGGCGCCACCGCTGACCACCTGTCCGCCCGTGGGCTGCTGGGCCGTCACCCCCGCCGCAACCAGCATGAAGGTCGTCGTGCACAGCAGCAGCGATTTCCGGTTCCGGATCATGGTCATCCCCCAGGGCGATGCATCCTCCCTGGGTGTTACTGAACCGGCATAGCGACAGCAATCGAAGCTGGACCGTCGTTACGATCCATTCAGGTTTCGTTGCTTCCCGTTCAGGCGGGGAGCGCTTCGACCCGGCCGCGGGCCAGACGGGCCGGCGGCGACTGGTCGATGCTGTCGTCCATCAGCCGGCGCAGCGCGGCGAGATCCGCCCGGCTGCCGCCATCGACCAATTTCTCGCCGCGCAGCGCCTCGCGCGCCAGTTCGGGAAACCCGAGCAGCGCGGCACTGCCGGACAGGCGATGCAGAAGATCGGCCGTCGCCTTGCCCTGACTGCCGGAGTCGGCAGCTGCCAGATCGCCAGTCAGCAGCAGGAACTTGCCCAGCGCACGCTGCAGGCCGTCGGCGCCGAGTTCGTCGAACAGCTCGAACTGCCGGGCGCGGTCGACCAGCGGCAGCGCCGCGACGGCGGCGCGGATCAGCGCCGCCACTTCCGCCGGCGACATCGTCTTGCCCGGACTGGGCAGGATGCCCAGAACGCCCACCGCCGGCGTCCAGCGATCGGGATCGGCGGAGAAAGCAATGACCGGAACCTGTCGTGCGATCGGACTCTGCCGCAGCCGGCGCATGATGGCGGTCATCATGTCCATGTCGATCGACAGGTCCATCAGCACGGCATCGATCTCGCCCTGCGGCGCATGGTCCGCCGCCATCTGCGGCAGTACCGCCTCGACGCCAATGACCTCGCGATTGAGCAGCTGCGCCCAGGCATCGCGCTGGTCCGCATCGTCATCGATGAACCAGATCGTATGCCGCCGGCCGGTCACACCGAAACTCGCCACCGGTAGCGGCAGGTCGATCACGAAGCGTGTGCCCTGCGGCACGTTGTCCTGTACGGCAAGCGAACCACCCATCAGGCCGGCCAGATGCCGCGTGATCGTCAGGCCGAGGCCGACACCCGGCGTTTCCGGGTCGGCCTTGTAGAAGGGATCGAAGACCTGATCGCGCTGCACCGCCGGAATGCCGGGACCGGTATCGGCGATCTCGAACCGGATGCGCCGCGCATCGCCGGTGCCACTGGCCGAGACGGCGAGGCTGACGGTGCCGCTGTCCGAGAACTTCACTGCATTGTCCAGCAGGTTGGTTAGGATCTGCTTCAGCCGCAGCGGATCGCCGCTGGCGCCGGCCTCGATCGTGCCATCCAGCGCGTAATCCAGTCTGAGGCCCTTCTCTTCGGCGCGATAGCGCAGCATGGCGACGCAGTCCTCGACCACATTCACCAGATCGAAGGGCACGGCATTGATCTGGAAGCGCGCCGTCGCCAGACGCTGGCGATCCAGCAGGTCGGACAGCAGGCCGAGCATCGTGGCGCTGGAACGGCTGACCAGATCGAACAGGCGATGCAGTCCTATGTCGCTGGTCTGCGTTCTCGCCGCGCTGACTGTGGCGATGATCGACAGCACCGGCGCGCGCAGGTCGTGGCTGATCGAGGCGATGAAGGTCTGCAGCGCCTCGCGGCGGTTCTCGGCAGCACTGCGGTCGCGGTCGAGCGCCCGCAGGCGCGCGCCCAGCGCCTGCGACAGCAACAGCGCTTCCCAGGTTGCCCCCAGGAGGATGAGGAGCAGGGTTGTGCCGGAGAAAGGATAGAGGCCGAAGGTGCTCGGGATCGCATAGCTGGAGCTGGCGATATATGCGCCCCATCCGATCAGGAACCACCAGGCGCCGGCAATGCGGCGCCAGACCGCCCAGATGCCGGCCCAGACCATGGCCACATTCCCCAGGATGGCCAGCAGATAGGAGTAATCCGGTCCCCTGACCCAGGCGCGGTGCAGGTCCGGGAACGGCCACAGCAGGATCGTGAGCGCGATGAAGCAGCCATGGATCACCGCGATCACCAGCAGGGTGCGGTCCAGGGCCCTGGGCATCTTGTCGGCGGCGAACAGCGACCGGACGAAGAGCGGGCTGAACATCACAATGCCGGCGACGGACAGCTTGTAAACAATGCGGTTGTGATCGGTGAGGCCGAACAGATCGGCGAAGACGCCATAGACCGCGCACCAGGTGACAAAGCCCGACAGCGCATGCAGGGCGTACCAGATATGCGACCAGCGGCGCAGCGCCAGCCCGAGCGAGAGGTTGTAAACCCCGACCGCGAGGATGGCGGCCAGCGCGAACAGCACAATCACATGATGGGTGGTGGCCCAGGCGATATAGCCGGGGAGATCAATGATATCGGCCACCAGCGTGTTGAAAGATACGGCAGCGACCCGCAGCACCACCGTGCGGGTTTCGCCGGTCGGCACGGCGAATGGAAAGCGCTGGCCCAGCGCCAGCGTCGCACCGCTGGTCACGCCGACGGCGACGGCATCGTCGCGCCGCTGCAGGCTTTGCACTACGCCGTCCTTCAGTACGGCGAAGACCGGCAGGTAGAGCGGATCGGTATCCATCCGCAGCACCCAGTCGCGCTGTCCGGTTCCGGTGGGATTCTCGACCGTCAGCACGAACCAGCGTTCGCCATACATGTCATGCGGCAGCGACAGGTTACCGGCCACGGCGCGTACGGCGGCGATCTCCGGCGGCAGCACCGCTTCGGCGCCATGAAAGACATCGGCCTGCATCAGCAGATTGACGGGATCGCCGATCTGAAGCGTCGCCGTCCTGGCGACGGCAATACCGGTCCAGCCCAGCAGGATGACAGCGGCGAGGCTAGTAAGGCGCCGGTACGAAAACATAGCCCTGACCATGCACGGTCTGGATCAGTTGCGGCGCGCGCGGATTGTCGCCCAGTTTCTTGCGCAGACGGGACACCAGCACATCCAGGCTTTCCGCCGACAGCGACACCGTATCCGAGCCCATGGCGACGACATGGTCGCGCGTGGTGAGCTTCTGCGAACGCTGCACCAGACAGGCCAGCACCTGATATTCACCGGGCGTGAGGCGGACTTCCTCGCCATCGACGCGGCGCAGGCGCTGGGTCGCCAAGTTGAGCGCCCAGTTCTCGAAGCGGATCGTCTCCGATACATCGCTGCGGCCATTGGCGGCGATGCGCCGCATCAGCGCGCCGACCCGCGCCCGCACTTCCCGCAGATTGAAAGGCTTGGCGATATAGTCGTCGGCGCCGATCTCCAGGCCGACGATGCGGTCGACCTCGTCATCCAGACGCGTGACCAGGATGATGCCGATATCGGAGCGCGCCCGCAGGCGGCGCGTCAGCGTCAGGCCATCGACGCCGGGCAACCGGATATCGAGCAGCACGATGTCGGCCGGGAAGACCCGCAGCATCGCCTCCATCTGGTCGCCTTCGGCGCAATCCTTGACCTGATAGCCGTTTTCCGAGAGCGACTGGCAGAGGATGTCGCGCACGACAGGATCGTCATCGACGATCAGGACATGGCCCACCGGTGCGGACACCTGTGGCTGCGCCATCTCACGGCCGGGACGATCCGAGTCCGCAGTCATATGTCGCGTGTCCGTCATGCCTAATGTTTCTGCCGAACTCCGGAGCCAGATCAGTATGCCCTATACACCGGCTCGAAGCTTGGCAACCGGAATGGCGGCGGTTTCCTGCCAGGGCGGCCCCACAAGCAGCCGCATTGTCACCACCTTTCCCGCACATGGTGGCCAACTCTTAACTGCCGCAGGCCCTGACTGGGGGGCAGACTGGTCTGCACCAGCTCTGACGGTGCGCCCGGTCACGGAACCTTGCGGTTTACCCGGTGTATTAAGGCCTTGGCCCGGCTGTCATCTGGGTGTAATAGAACTGTAACAATACGACTTTGCCTCGAGGTATCTCTTAAAATGGCTGTTTTCCGCGATCCGGACCCCGACCCTGATTCGCCCGCCCTAGACGCTGGCGCGCCCCCCGCTCTCCTGTCGCGCCATATCCGGGGGGCTGCGCGATGAACCCTGCCACCACACCAGGCGCGACTGAACTGCTTCTCAATCTGGCCGCCGGCGTCGCGCTCCTGCTCTGGGGCGTGCGCATGGTCCGCACCGGCATGACGCGCGCCTTCGGTGCCAGCTTGCGCCGCTATCTGGGCAGCGCCATGCGCAACCGCTTCCAGGCCTTCCTCGCCGGTATCGGCGTGACCGCGCTGCTGCAGTCCAGCACCGCGACCGCGATGATCGTGTCGTCCTTTGCCGGCCGCGGGCTGATCGTCGGCGGCGCGGCGATCGCCGTGCTGCTCGGCGCCGGCATCGGCACATCCATCACCGCACAGTATCTGTCGCTCGACCTGCACTGGCTCGGACCGCTCTGCCTGGTCTTCGGCGTCATCGGTTTCCTGTCGAGCGAAGGCGGCATGCCGCGCCATGGTGGCCGCCTTCTGATCGGGCTGGGCCTGATGCTGCTGTCGCTGGAAATGATCATCGGCGCGTCGGCGCCGCTGCGTAACTCGCCCGGCCTCGCCATCGTGATGTCGCCGCTGGAGCGTGAGCCGATCCTGGCCATCCTGCTGTTTGCCGTGATTACCTGGATCAGTCATGCGAGCCTGGCCACCGTGCTGCTGGCCGCCGCCATGGCCAAGGCCGGCACCATCGATGCCGGACTCGCCATCGCCCTCGTCGTCGGCGCCAATCTCGGCACGGCGATCTCGCCGCTGCTCGCATCCTCGGGAGAACCGCCCGCCGCACGCCGCGCCCAGCTCGCCAACCTGATCACCCGCGTGATCGCCTGCGTCGCCGTGCTGCCCTTTATTGCGCAGATGCCGCAATGGCTCGGTGTGTTCGGCACCGATGCCGCCCGCATGGCGGTGAATGCGCATACCGCCTTCAACATCGCCATCGCGCTGGTCTTCCTGCCGCTGACCACGCCGCTGGACAAGCTGGCCCGCCGCATCATGCCGGACCTGCCGACCGTCGACGATGCCGCCAAGCCGCGCTATCTCGATCATTCGGCACTCGACTCGCCCACCGTGGCGCTGGCCGGCGCGGCGCGCGAAACGCTGCGCCTGAGCGATGCCGTGGCGCGCATGCTGGACGACACTATGACGGTGTTCACCCATGACGACGCCAAGCTGAAAAAGGCCGTGGAACAGGCCGACGATGCGGTCGACGGCCTGTACGAAGCCATCAAGCTCTATCTGACCGAACTGTCGAAGCACGAGATGGATGAAGCCGAAAGCCGGCGCTATGTCGCCGTGCTGACCTTCACCACTAATCTCGAGCATATCGGCGACATCATCGACAAGAACCTGATGGATCTGGCGCAGAAGAAGATCAAGAACAAGCTGACCTTCTCAAAGGAAGGCCTGGCCGAACTGACCGGCTTCCATCACCGCGTCGCCGCCAACCTGCAGATGGCCTGCAACCTGTTCATGTCAGGCGATGTGAAAGTGGCCCGCCAGCTGCTGAAGGAAAAGGCCGACCTGCGCGAAGCCGAACAGCTGGCCGCCGAGAACCACTACCAGCGCATCCGCGATGGCCGTTCGGAAAGCATTGAGACCAGCGCCATCCATCTCGACCTGATCCGCGATCTGAAGCGCATCAACAGCCATCTGACGGCTGTGGCCTATCCGATCCTGGAACAGAATGGCGAACTCTCGGCCACCCGCCTGCGCGCCGAGGAACGGCTCGACCGCAGCTCGACGCATGGCGCCGAGACCGCAGCCAAAGCGACCGGCAAGACCAGCCTGGCGTAAGACGACGGTTTAAGCAGCGGCGGCTTGAGAAAGCTGCCGCTGCTGCATCAGTCGCCACAGCAGCCAGGCGCCGATCACCACATTCAACAGGTTCCAGCCGATGCCATTGAGCAGGGCTGCCTGATACGAGCCGGTGAAGTCGTAGATCTTGCCCGACATCCAGCCGCCCAGCGCCATGCCGGCCAGCGTGGCCGAGACCGCCAGGCTGACGCGCAGGCCGGCCTGGCCTGCGGGAAACAGTTCACGCACGATGAAGGCGTAGCTCGGCACGATGCCGCCCTGCACCAGGCCGAAGATGGCCGAGATGATGTAGAGCGACATCAGCCCGTCAAACGGCAGATAGAGCGACAGCGCGATCATCTGCAGGGTTGAGCCCAGCAGCAGCGTCGACAGCCCGCCGATGCGATCGAGAATCCAGCCCGATGCCAGCCGGCTGACAATGCCGCAGCCCAGCATCAGCGCCAGCATCTCGGCGCCACGCGCCGGGCCATAACCCAGATCAACACAATAGGCGACCAGATGCACCTGCGGCATCGACATCGCCACGCAGCAGCCCAGTCCCATGATCATCAGCAGGAATTGCAGCATGTTGGGCTGCAGGCCGAGCGGCCGCGCGGCGGCACTGGCTTGCGCGGCGGTCTGCACCAGCGGCACCAGCAGCGGCGGACGGCGGCGCAGCAGCAGCGCCAGCGGCAGCATGGTGACGAGGCAGAACAGTCCGGCATAGAAATGGGTGTCGCGCCAGCCGATGGTGGCAATGAAATGCTCCAGCACCGGCGGCCAGACCACGCCCGAGAGATAATTGCCGGCGGCGCAAAGGCCCATGGCGAAGCCGCGGCGGCGGTTGAACCACTGCGAGGTATCGGCCAGCAGCGGCGCGAACATGGCGGCGCTGCCGAACATGCCGCAGATGCCGCCGGAGATCGCCGCGAAGATCAGGATGCTTGGCGCATGCGACAGCGCGACATAGCCGATGCCGAGCGCCAATGCCGCGATCATCACCGGCCACATGATGCCGCGCTTGTCGGCCAGACGGCCCATCATGATGCTGCCAAAAACAAAGCCGATCATGGTCAGCGTATAGGGCAGTGCCGCCTCGGCGCGTGTGATGCCGAACTCCGCCTGCACGGCCGGCACAGTCACAACCGGCGACCACATGCCGATGCCGCCGATGGTGCCCAGCACCACGGCCGCCGCCAGCCGCAGCCAGGCATAGGACGATTCGATGTCTTCTGCCGTGCCCTGATAGGCCGTCGCGGACTGCACTGTCATTGTTTTATGTGTTTCCTGCCCTGACGCGAAAGATACAGACTAGTCGACAACGAACAGCTTGGCACCCGTCGCCGTCCGCGAGCGATGCGGCTCGGCGTTATCGGCAACTTGATAGGACTGTCCGGCCTTCATGATGAACTCGCGGCCGTCCTCAAGCTCGGTGACGAGCTCTCCTTCAAGAACGAACAGGATATGGCCCTTCACGCACCAGTGGTCGGCCAGATAGCCCGGCGTGTAGTCCAGCATGCGCACGCGCACATCGCCGAATTTCTGGGTGCGCCAGGTGGCGGTGCCGGTCTCGCCCTTGTGGTGCGTTGGCTCGATCTTCGACCAGTCCGTCGTGCCGAAAGGAATGTTGGACATCTGCATGGGAGGCGCTCCTGAAATAGCAGGACGCTTCATATTCCCGCATTTCACAAAAATCCAGTGCGGAATTGTCGGGGGACAATGGCCGCCATGTTTCCACTGTTTCGCAGTCTGGCCGCACTCACCAGCCGAGCTGCCGGCTCGCCAGGTCCTTCATGATTTCCTCGGTGCCGCCGCCGATGGCGTTCACCTTCACTTCACGATAGATGCGTTCGGATTTTGAACCGCGCATAAAGCCGGCGCCGCCGAGAATCTGCACGGCTTCGCTGGCACAGAACGCCATGGTCTGCGTCGCCTGGTTCTTCAGCATGCATAATTCGGCAATCGGGCTTTCACCCTGATCGAGCGCCCAGGCGATGCGTTCGAGAAAGGCTTGGCTCGCCTCGATGCGCTGCGCCATGTCGACCAGCTTGTGCCGCAGCACCTGATGGCCAAGCAGTTTTTTACCGAAGGCCTCGCGCTGCCGCGCATAGTCCAGCGCCTCGTCATAGGCGGCACGGGCAAAGCCGATGGCGGAGGCCGACAGTCCCAAGCGTTCGTCATTGAAATTCAGCATCACGCCCATGAAGCCGGCGTTTTCCTGACCGATCAGGTTTTCCACCGGCACGCGGCAATCGTCAAAGTGAAGCGTCGCGGTATCGGATGCCCACCAGCCCATCTTTTTCAGCGGCGTGCGCGTGAAGCCCGGCGTGTCGCGCTCGATCAGCAACAGCGAGATGCCACCCATGCCCGCCCCGCCGGTGCGCACCGCCACGGTGTAATAGTCGGCACGCATCCCTGAGGTGATGAAGGTCTTTTCGCCGCGCACCACATAATGGTCGCCATCCTTCTTCGCTGTGGTCTTCAGGTTGGCGACATCGGACCCGCCCGAGGGCTCGGTGATGGCCAGTGCCGAAATCTTCTCGCCGCCGAGCACGCCCGGCAGCACCCTGGCCTTCAGCGCATCCGAGCCCAGTTTGGCGATCGGCGGCGCTCCGATGGTATGACTCATCAGCGACGCCGCCACGCCGCCAGATCCAGCTCGCGCCAGTTCCTGCGCGGCGATCACGGCATAGAAACGGTCACCCGCAATGCCGCCATAGGCTTCCGGGAAATTCAGGCCCAGCAGGCCGACAGCGGCGGCCTTTCTGTAAAGATCGCGCGGGAATTCGCCGGCCTCGTCCCATTGATCGACGAAAGGCGCGATCTCCTTGGTGACGAAGCGCCGCAACTGGTGGCGGAAGGCCTCATGCTCGGCCGTGTAATAGGGCGAGGCGGCCAGCATGGTCAGCGCATGCCCGGGGTGGGCGGCCGCAGGCGCGCCATGATCATGATGTCGTCGTAATGGTTATCCAGCTTGCGGGCGCGGATTTTCGTGCCTTCGGTGACAAAGCCGAATTTGCGATACAGTGCCACCGCGCCGGTATTGGAGGCATAGACCTGCAGCTCGATGCGCTCGAGGCCGACGCGACCGGACCAGTCGAAACAAGCCTGCATCATCTGCGTGCCCAGGCCCTTGCCGCGATACTGTTCGATCAGGCCCATGCCCAGCACGCCGACATGGTTGAAGCCGGGACGATGCGGATTGTCGGGCGCGACATGGATGTTGCACCAGCCGACCACCGTATCCTGCGGATCGACGGCGACCACGAAGGGCAGGTCGCGCTGCATCATCGCCTTGATGTAGAACAGCGCCTCGCGCTCCGATGGCGCTTCGGTAAACGCGATAAACAGGCGTTCACGCGCGATCTGGTCGAGGCAGGCGCGGTAGGATGCCGCATCCGATTCCTTCAGCGGCCGCACGGTGGCATTGATCGTTTCGCTCATGGCGTTACTCCACCCACTCTAGTCCGTCAGCGACGCGAGAAGCTGCCGCGTCGCCACCTGGTCGCCCACTTTCACCGGCAGGCGTTCCACCAGGCCGTCGATGCGCGCCACCATCTCATGCTGCATCTTCATCGCTTCCATCACTACCAGCCGCTGGCCTTTGGTCACCCGCTCGCCTTCGGCGGCCAGCACGGCGACGATCTTGCCATTCATCGGCGCGCGCAGCTCACGGTCTGCCGCCGCTTCGTTTTCTGCCGGCGGCGCCCAGGTCAGATCGCGGCAGGCCAGATCGTCACGGCCACTGCTGATATACAGCGTCTGCTGCGCAAAGGCGAAGGCGATCTCGCGTTCGGCGCCTTCAACCAGCAGGCGCAGTCTGGTCGTGCTGCGCTGCGTCACCTGCAGGGCTGCGCCATCAATGCTGTAGCGGTCCAGGCCCAGTACGGCGACCTGGCATTTGCGCGTCTGCTCACCGAAGCCGAGCAGCACCGGCCAGACGACACTGCCAGTGGAAGACCAGCTGTGGCCGGGATCATGGCCAGACTGCGCGGCACTATGCTCGAACCACAGCAGCGCCGCCGCCTGCAGCAGTACATCGCCGGGCACGGGGGCAATCATCGCCGCGAAATGCTGCGGGATGAACCGTGTCGTCGCCTTGCCCGCCGCGAAATCTGCATGAGACAGCAGGTCGATCAGGAAGCGGCGATTGGTTTCCAGCCCCAGCGCGGTGGTGCGCGACAGCGCGGCCAGCAGCTTGCGCCGCGCCGCGTCGCGGGTGTCGCCGTGACTGATAATCTTGGCGATCATCGGATCATAGAAAGGCGTGATGGTCTGGCCGTGTGCATGCAGACCGTGATCGGTGCGCACGCCATCGGATGGCTGCCACAGCAGCAGCTCGCCGGCCTGCGGCAGGAAGCCCTGATGCGGCGCCTCGGCATAGAGCCGCACTTCAATGGCATGACCGGTCAGCGTCACGTCATCCTGCGTGAGTGGGAGTCGTTTTCCAGCCGCCACCGCGATCTGCAGCGCCACCAGATCCAGCCCGGTGATCATCTCGGTCACCGGATGCTCGACCTGCAGTCGCGTGTTCATCTCCAGGAAATAAAAGCTCTTGCCATCGGCATCGAGCAGGAACTCCACCGTGCCGGCGCCGACATAGCCGATGGCTTTCGCAGCGGCCACCGCAGCCGCGCCCATCTGCGCGCGCAAGGCTGCATTGACCGCCGGCGACGGCGCCTCTTCAATGACCTTCTGGTGCCGGCGCTGCACGCTGCAATCGCGCTCGCCCAGATGAAGGGTGTTGCCCTGTGTATCGGCGAAAACCTGAATCTCGATATGCCGGCCGTCGACCACGGCTTTTTCCAGGATCAACTCGCCCGAGCCAAAGGCATTCTCCGCCTCGGCGCGCGCCGTGCCGATCGCATGCGGCAGGTCGGCGGCCTCCGTCACCAGACGCATGCCGCGTCCGCCGCCACCAGCTGCCGCCTTCACCATCACCGGCAGGCCGATCTTTTTCGCCTCGGCCACCAGCGTCGCATCATCCTGCGCTGCCCCCTGATAGCCCGGCACGCAGGGAACCTTGGCGGCGATCATGCGCTGCTTGGCCGCCGCCTTGTTGCCCATGGCGGCAATGGCCGTGGCCGGCGGCCCGATGAAAACCAGCCCGGCATCGGCGCAGGCCGTGGCAAACTCCGCATTCTCCGACAGGAAGCCGTAGCCCGGATGCACCGCCTGCGCGCCAGCCTGCTTTGCGGCGGCGATGATCGCCGCGATCTTCAGGTAACTCTGCTTCGCCTCAGCTGGACCAATACAGATGGCTGCATCGGCCATCTGCGTGTGCAGCGCGCCGGCATCGGCCTCGGACCAGACCGCCACCGTGCGATAGCCGAGCGCCTTTGCCGAGCGGATCACCCGGCAGGCGATCTCGCCGCGATTGGCGATCAGGATGGTGTCGAAAGACGCCACTTATGACTTCTTCTTGCCGGGCAGGATGCCCATGTATTTCGAGATGATCCCCAGCATCACCTCGTCGGCGCCGCCGCCGATGGAGGCGAGCCGGCTGTCGCGATAGGCGCGGCTGATCGGCGTCTCGTTCATGAACCCCATGCCGCCGAAATACTGCAGGCAGGCATCGGTGATCTCACGCGCCAGCCGGCCGGCCTTCAGCTTGGCCATCGAGGCCAGCATGGTGACGTCCTCGCCCTTCAGCATCAGATCGGCGGCGCGGTAGCTGATCGAGCGCAGCAGCTCGACCTCGGTGCGCAATTCCGCCATGCGGAAATGCACCACCTGGTTGTCGAGGATCGACTGCCCGAAGGCCTTGCGCTGGCGAGTGTAATCAATCGTCTCGTCGATATGGCGGTCAAAGGCCAGCAGTGACGAGAAGGCGCACCACAGGCGCTCTTCCTGGAACTGCTGCATCTGGTAGACGAAGCCCTGGCCTTCCTGGCCGATCAGGTAGCGCTGCGGGATGCGCACGTCGTCGAGATAGACCTGCGCCGTATCCGAGCAGCGCATGCCCATCTTGTCGAGCTTGCGCGCGATCTGCACGCCCTTGGTCTTCATCGGCAGGCAGAGCAGAGACTTGTTCTGGTGGATCGGGCCTTCGCCGGTATTGGCCAGCAGGCACATCCAGTCGGCCTGGGTGCCGTTGGTGGTCCACATCTTGCCACCATTAATGACGTAGTCGCCACCGTCCTTCCTGGCCGTGGTCTTGATGCCGGCGACATCCGAGCCAGCGCCGACTTCCGACACGCCGAGGCAGACCACCTGGTCGCCGGCAATCGAGGGCACGAGAAACTCTTTCCGCAGCTCGTCCGAGCCGAAGCGGGCAAGCGCCGGCGTGCCCATATCGGTCTGCACGCCGATGCCCATCGGCACGCCGCCGCAATTGATATGGCCCAGCGCCTCGATCATCACCATCTGGTAGGAGTAATCGAGGCCGAGGCCGCCATATTCCGTGGGCTTGTTGATGCCGAGGAAACCGAGATCGCCCATCTTCTTGAACAGCGCATGCGCCGGGAAGATGCCATCGCGCTCCCATTCATCGACATGCGGATTGATTTCCGTATCGATGAACTTGATCAGGTTGCGGCGCAGGCCTTCATGTTCCTGAGTGAACTCCATGACGCGTTCTCCTTCACATGCGGGCAATGCCGAAGGCATTGGGTTTGGTGACGCGCGCATCGGCCACGCGACAGATATCGAGGCAGAGCGCCAGCACGCGGCGGCTGTCACGCGGATCGATCAGGCCGTCATCCCACAGCCGCGCGGTGGCGTAATAGGCCGTCGACTCGGCTTCCATCTTCTTCACGACCTGCGCCTTCATCTTCTCCAGCGCTACCATGTCGGGTTCGGCGCCGGCGCGGCGGAATTTCTCTTCCGCCACGATGCCCAGCACGCCGGCGGCTTGCTCAGGCCCCATCACGGCGATGCGGTTGTTGGGCCAGGCGAAGATGAAGCGCGGATCGTAGGCGCGGCCGCACATGCCGTAATTGCCGGCCCCGAAGCTGGCGCCGATATGCAGGGTCAGTTTCGGCACGCGCGCATTGGTGACAGCCTGGATCATCTTGGAGCCGTGCTTGACGATGCCGCCGCGTTCGGCGTCTTTCCCCACCATGTAGCCGGTGGTGTTCTGCAGGAAGACGATCGGCATGTCGCTCTGGTCGCAGAGCTGGATGAACTGCGCGGCCTTCACGGCGCCTTCGGTGTCGATGGGGCCGTTGTTACCGATGATCCCGATGGCCTCACCCTCGATGCTGGCCTGGCCGCAGACCGTGTGGCTGCCGTATGTCGGCTTGAAATCGGTGAAGTCGCTGGCATCGACCAGCCGGGCGATCACCTCGTGCACGTCATAGGGCTTGCGATAATCCACCGGCACGATGCCGCAGAGTTCGTCGATGTCGTAGGCCGGCGCAGTCCAGGCTTTTTTCTGTAGCTGCGGCCCGCGCTCGTTCCAGGGCAGGCGCTGCAGAATCTCGCGCGCGATCCGAATCCCGTCGGCATCGTCCTCGGCCATGAACTCGGCCACGCCAGACACCGTCGTGTGCATCTCGGCGCCGCCGAGTTCTTCATCGGTGGCGATCTCGCCAGTGGCGGATTTGAGCAACGGCGGCCCGGCGAGGAAAATCTTCGCCCGGCCTTTCACCACCACCACGTAATCACTCAGGCCCGGGATATAGGCGCCGCCCGCCGTGCTGGAACCATGCACCACGGTGACCTGCGGAATGCCAGCCGCCGAGAGCCGCGCCTGGTTGGCGAAGCCGCGTCCGCCATCGACAAAAATCTCGGCCTGGTAATTCAGGTTGGCGCCGCCAGATTCGACCAGGTTCACCACCGGCAGCTTGTTGCGATAGGCCATCTCCTGCGCCCGCAGGGATTTGCGCAGGCCCATCGGCGCAATGGTGCCCCCCTTGATGCCGCTGTCGGACGCCGTGATCATGCAGCGGATGCCGCTGATGCTGCCGATGCCGGCGATGAAGCCGCCGCCCATGATATTCTCGGTGCCATCGTCGTCATGCATCTGGAAGCCGCAGAGCGTCGAGATTTCCAGGAATGCGCTGCCGCGATCCAGCAGATGATTGATACGGTCTCTTGGCGTGATCTGGCCGCGCTTCTCGAAGACCGGCCGGCGCGCATTGGAAGTGTCGCGCACGCGCTGCTCAAGCTTTCGGAAGCCATCGACCAGCGCCAGCATGTCAGTGCGGTTCTGCCGGTAGCTCTCCGACGCAGTCTCGACGGATGAGCGAAGCAGCGCCATCGTCAGCTCTCTTTCAGAACGTCGGGCTGCACCGCGCGGTGGAAGCCGTCGAAAGCCTGCGATTTTCCATGCTTGGTGAGCGGATAATGCCGGCGCGCATTCGGCACCGCGCCATCCACACGCAAGGTCGTGCCGCTGATGAAGTTGGCCGCCGGCGACAGCAGATAGACGATGGCGGCCGAGACCTCGGCCTCGGTGCCCAGCCGCTGCAACGGCACATGGTTGCGCATGTCGCGAATGAGAGGCTTCATCCAGTCGGGATAGGTGTCCATGCCGCTGGAGGCGATCCAGCCCGGCGCCACGGCGTTGACGCGCACACCGCTCATGCCCCATTCGCAGGCCGCCGTCTCGGTGAAGTTCACCATGCCGGCGCGTGCCGCACCCGAATGACCCATATTGGGCATGCCCATCCACATATCGGCGACGATGTTGACGATGCTGCCGCCGTGATCGGCCATCCATTGCGTGTAGCATTCCCGCGCCATCAGGAAGCCGCCGGTGAGGTTGTTGCGCACCACGGCATCCCAGCCCTTCTGCGAGGTCTGGGCCAGCGGTGCCGGAAACTGACCGCCGGCATTGTTGACCAGGCCGTCGATGCGGCCGAACTGTTTCAGCGCCAGCGTGACCGTCTCGGCGACGGCAGCTTCCTCGCGGATGTCGCAGCTGAAGCAGGCGACTTTCACATGGCCGCCATTGTCCGTACGCAGCTCTTCCGATACCGCCTGCAGCTTTTCAATCTTGCGGCCGATCAGCACCAGCGTGGCGCCGAGCCGCGCCAGTTCATGCGCGGTGCAACGGCCAATGCCGGAGCCGCCGCCGGTGACCAGGATGACCTGGCCGGCGAACAAATCATCGCGGAAGACCGACTGATACGGCATCGGATGTTTCGCTCCCTGATGCGGTCTTTTGAAGAGAAACCGTCATCTGTTTTTCGTTATGAAGAGACGCTACTTGACGCTAACGTAAGCGTCAATATAGGGTGCGAAAAACCCGCATGGCACCTGACGTTACGTCAATTCCGCCGCGCAACTATCGATATACAACCGGGAGCCTTCGCCATGTCGCTCGAACAGATCACCCAGCAGATGACCCAGCGTGTGAAGCCCGGTGCGCTCGATGCCACCGTGAAGTTCGATTTCGGCGATGACGGTCAGATCTTTGTCGACGGCAATGCCGGCACCGTGAGCAACGAAGATGCCGAGGCAGATTGCACCATCACCATCTCGATGGACAATTTCGTCGCGCTGTCGAGCGGCGATCTCGATCCCACCACCGCCTTCATGATGGGCAAGCTCAAGGTCAAGGGCAGCATGGGCGTGGCGATGAAACTGCAGTCCATCCTGGGCTGAGCCCACCACAGACCGTCATGCCGCGCCAGCGCGGCATGACCGGTTACGCCAGCTTGTCGGGGCTGCCGGTCCTGCTGCCCGGCGTCAGCCAGAGCACGGCGCCCGCGCCCAGAATCAGCAGCAATTGCAGGCCCAGCGACTGCAGGCTGGGGTTGACGCCGAGGCTGATCAGCCAATCAGGCAACATCACCTGATCTGATGGCAGCCAGCCGGCGACCTGGAATTCGTCGATCGCCTCGCCGACAAACCGCAAGCCCAGCACAAACAGGAAAATCGAAGTGACGGCAAACAGCGGTCGCAGCGGCAGCCGCATGGCCATGCGCGTCATCGCCCAGTAGCAGACGGCCAGCGCGATCACCGCCAGCGTACCGCCTATCACCACGGCGGGCATCGCGCCCACTTCATCATCGGTGGCGGCATAGAGGAACAGGATGGTCTCGGCGCCCTCGCGCAGGACGGACAGAAACGCGATCGTGCCCAGCATCAGCGAACTGTCGCCCGCCAGTGCGCTGCTCACCTTCTGCTCAAGATGCTGCTGCCAGACCCGCAGGTTGCGGAACCGCCAGAGCCAGGCGCTGACATGGAACAGCAGCACGGCAACGCAGAGCATGATGACGGCTTCAGTCAGGTCATCGATATTGGCGAAGACTTCCTCGAAGACCCAGGCGACGCCCAGGCTGGCGATCAGCGCCAGGCCGACGCCCCAGGCCAGCGCCTGCAGCCGGTGGCTTTCGCCCGCCCGGATCAGGAAGGCGGCGAGCGCCGCAACCACGAGCAGGGCTTCTAGCCCTTCGCGGAGCACAATCAGGAAAGTGAGAAGGGTCAGGCTGAACATTGGCTGGGGCGGCCGGAAAACCAGATTTCGGGGAAGTATAAGTGTTAAACGTGTGAAACCCATCCTTTATCCAAGAGAACCCCAGCTTCTTTGCGCCTTCCGTACACGGCCCCCCAAATTTCTGCCAAGTCCTTGTTTAAAAACAGGTTATCCGCCTTGGCGCAGGGACTCAACTGGAGTAGTCTCCCCGACCAGAATGCGTGCCCGGCCGCCCTTTTTTACAGGACGGCCCCGGCCGTCCGGCCCAAATAAAGCTGATTACCGAGGGGATTCATGTCCAATCCGCAACCGCTCATGCAGGGCAAGCGTGGCCTGATCATGGGCGTCGCCAACGACCGTTCGCTGGCCTGGGGCATCGCCACGGCGCTGCACAATCATGGTGCCGAACTGGCGTTCACCTACCAGGGCGAGGCGCTGGAAAAGCGCGTGAAGCCGCTGGCCGCCACCATCGGCGCCCAGCATGTGCTGGAATGCGATGTCACCAATCCCGCCTCGATCGACAGCACCTTCGCCGCCCTTGAAAAGGCCTGGGGCAAGCTGGACTTCCTGGTTCATGCCATCGGCTTCTCCGACAAGAACGAGCTGAAGGGTCGCTATATCGACACCAGCTTCGATAACTTCGCGCTGACCATGAATGTCAGCTGCTACAGCTTCACCGCCGTGATGCAGCGCGCGGAAAAGCTGATGACTGACGGCGGTTCGGCGCTGACGCTGACCTATTACGGCGCGGAGCGCGTCATGCCGCATTACAACGTGATGGGCGTGGCCAAGGCCGCCCTTGAAGCATCCGTCCGTTATCTCGCCGCCGATCTCGGTCGCAAGAATATCCGCGTCAATGCCATCTCGGCCGGTCCGATCAAGACCCTGGCTGCCAGCGGCATCGGCGACTTCCGCGCCATCCTGCGCTGGAACGAACTGAATGCGCCGCTGCGCCGCAACGTCACCATCGAACAGGTCGGCGGCGCTGGCCTGTATCTGCTGAGCGAACTCGGCTCGGGCGTGACGGGCGAAACCCATCATGTCGACAGCGGTTATCACAGCGTCGGCATGGTGGCGGTGGATCAGGCGGCGCAGGTCGCCGATCTGCTGCTGTCGCTCAAGAAAGACGCGTAAGCAGGCCTCATGTCGGATAACAGCTTCGGTCGGCTCTTCCGCGTCACCACCTGGGGCGAAAGCCACGGGCCGGCGCTGGGCTGCATCATCGACGGTGCGCCGCCGCGCATCGCGCTGACCGAAGCCGACATCCAGGATTGGATGGACAAGCGCAAGCCGGGCACCTCGCGCTTCGTCACCCAGCGCCGCGAACCGGATACCGTGAAGATTCTGTCCGGGACATTTGAAGGCCAGACCACCGGCACGCCGATCTCGCTGTTCATCGACAATGTCGACCAGCGCAGCAAGGACTACGGCGAGATCATGGACAAATTCCGTCCAGGACATGCCGACTACACTTACTGGAGCAAATACGGCATCCGCGATTATCGCGGCGGCGGGCGCAGCTCGGCGCGCGAGACCGCGGCCCGTGTGGCTGCCGGTGCGGTGGCGCGTCAGGTGCTCAAGACGCTGATCGGTCCGCAGGTGCAGATTCGCGGCGCGCTGGTGCAGATCGGCGAGAAGAAGATCGACGGCTCGACCTGGAGCTGGGACAGCGTGACGCAGAATCCCTTCTGGTGCCCCGATCCGAAAGTGGCGCTGGAATGGGAAGACTATCTCGATGAAATCCGCAAGGCGGGCTCGTCGGTCGGCGCCGTGGTGGAAGTCCGCGCCAGCGGCATTCCCGCTGGCCTGGGCGAACCGATCTACGGCAAGCTCGATGCCGACCTCGCCGCCGCCATGATGAGCATCAATGCGGTGAAGGGCGTGGAGATCGGCGCGGGCTTTGCCGCCGCAGCCCTGTCAGGTGAGGCCAATGCAGACGAGATGCGCCTGAAGGATGGCAAGGCTGAATTCCAGTCGAACCAGGCCGGCGGCATCCTTGGCGGCATTTCGACCGGCCAGGAACTCGTCGTGCGCTTCGCCGTGAAGCCGACCTCATCCATCCTGTCGCCTCGTGCGACGGTTGATCGCTTCGGCACCGAGACCGAGATCGCCACCAAGGGCCGTCACGATCCCTGCGTCGGCATCCGCGCGGTGCCGGTCGGTGAAGCCATGCTGGCGCTCACGCTGGCCGACCACCTGCTGCGCCATCGCGGTCAGGTCGGTGACTTCAAGTCCGGCTTCGACAAGCGGTAATCACTGGATCGTGCGGGACGCTCCGCCCAGCGCGGTGCGGCACAACTCCTCGCAATAACGGCAGGCATCGGCGCAAATCGCGCAATGCTCGTGCATCTCGGCATGCTCTTCGCATTCATTGGCGCAGACGCGGCAGGCTTCTGCGCAGGCCGCCAGCATCAGCCGCAACGTGGTGATGTTGTTGCCGGTGCGGCGCGTCGCCACCTTGCCGGTGGTGTCGCAGAGATCGGCGCAATCCATGTCGAGCCGGATGCACAGCTTCAGGTGATCGGCGTCATCCTCGGCCAGGCAGGCATCGGCGCAGGCGATGCAGGTCTGGGCGCAGTCGAAACAAGCTTCGATGCAGTCGATCAGCGCGGCATCGGCATCGACGTCGTTTTCGACCTGCGGATGGGTCTGGATCATCATCTGGGCATGCATGGCACTCTCCCCGGCTGTGACTGATGGGGGACCAACCCCCGCCAGGGCCCTTTGTTCCGGCGGCGCTTCGCCCTAATCTCTGGATACGCAACGGAGGAAACCATGGCCAAGACCGCCCAGAAGAAGACCGCGCCGAGCAAGGCAGCCCCCAAGCCGCATGCCCTGAAGATTCCGGTGCCGGCGCGCAACAAGCTTGATCCGGCCACGCAAGCCTATTTCGCCAAATGCGACGAGAAGATCGGCTTCGTGCCCAACGTGCTGCTCAGCTACAGCTTCGATCAGAAGAAGCTGCGCGGCTTCACCGAAATGTATAACGAGCTGATGCTGGGCGAGAGCGGTCTGACCAAGCTGGAGCGCGAGATGATCGCGGTGGTGGTCAGCAGCATCAACCACTGCTTCTATTGCCTCACCGCCCATGGCGCCGCCGTGCGCCAGATTTCCGGCGACCCGAAGCTGGGCGAGTTGATGGTGATGAACTATCGCGCCGCCGACCTGAAGCCGAAGATTCGCGCCGCACTGGATTTCGCCGCCAAGCTGACCGAGACGCCGGCCAAGATCGTCGAAGCCGATTGCGAAGCGCTGCGCAAGGCCGGCTGGAGCGACAAGGACATCTGGGACATCGCCTCGACGGCCAGCTTCTTCAACATGAGCAACCGCATGGCTGCCGCCATCGACATGCAGCCAAACGACGAGTATCACGCGGCATTCCGCTGAAAATTACGCGCCGCCGCGGATTTTTCTGCTGAGCGGCGCGTTACTCTCGTCATGATCCTGCGCTTCCTCACCGCCTTCATCGCCCTGCTCCGCCGCACCGAGCTGCAGTTGCTGCTCGTCTTCGGCTTCATCACCGCGATGCTCATGGTCTTCGCCGAGCTGAGTGACGACGTCCTGGAAGGCGACACCCACGATCTCGACCGCGCGCTGCTGCTCTCTTTACGCAATCCGGCCGATCTGTCTGATCCGCTCGGGCCGCCATGGGTCGAGGAAATGGTGCGTGACGTGACGGCATTCGGCAGCACCGGGCCACTGGTCTTCATCGGGCTGGCGGCACTGGGCTGGCTGCTGATGCTGCGCAAATACCGCACCGGCCTGTTCCTGGTGGTGGCGCTGGGCGGCGGACAGCTTCTGTCGCGAGTCTTGAAATTCGGCTTCGACCGCCCGCGGCCCGATCTCGTGCCGCATGGCATGCATGTCTATACCGAAAGCTTCCCCAGTGGCCATGCCATGATGGCCGCCGTCACCTATCTCACGCTCGCCGCCCTGCTGGCGCGCAGCGTGACCCCGCGGCGCCTGCAGCTGTTCCTGATCGGCCTGGCCATCGTGATCACCGTGCTGGTGGGGCTGAGCCGCGTCTATCTCGGCGTGCACTGGCCCAGCGACGTGCTGGGCGGATGGATCGCCGGCAGCGCCTGGGCTGCGCTCTGCTGGATGCTGGCGCGTATCCTGCAGCGGCGCGGTGAAATCGAGCAGCCGAGCCCGCCCGGAAAGACCGGCGATAACGCCGCTTGACCTGCCCCAGCGGCAAGCCGAGAGTGGGCCAACCCTGATTCGAGGCCCGCTTGTCCTCTCCCGAGTCCATTACCGATGCCGCGAAGATGCTGGATGTCACCCGCCTGCATGTGCTGGTGGTCGATGACCTGAAACTGATGCGCGACATGGCCACGGCCATGCTGCGCACCGCCGGCATCAGCAGCATCGAAACGGCCGAGCATGGCACCGAGGCGCTGGCCGCGCTGGATGTCATGGGCAAGGCCGGCATCCCGTGCGACCTGATCCTGCTCGATCTCAACATGCCGGTGATGGATGGCATCGAGATGCTGCGGCATCTGGCCGACCGTGGTTTCCCCGGTCAGATCGCGCTGTTCAGCGGCGAGGCCAGCCGTGTGCTGCGCACGGCCGAGGCGCTGGCGCGCGCCCATCGCCTCAACATTCTCGGCGTGTTGGAAAAACCGCTGACGCGCGGCAGCATCACGGCCCTGCTCAGCCGCATGCGCGAAGGCGATGCGCGCATTCCCGGCCGGCCCGATGCGCCATTCACCGAGGAAGAGCTGCTGGATGCGATCCGGCTGGGCCAGATCGAGATCGCCGTGCAGCCGAAAGTGCGCATGGATACGCGCCAGCCGGTCGGCGTGGAATCGCTGGCGCGCTGGCGTCATCCGCAGCGTGGCATGATCGGCGCCGGACAGTTCATTCCGCTGGCCGAGAACGGCATCGCCGCCGAGCCGCTGTTCTACAGCATCCTGGCGCAGGCGTTGCGCGCGGCCGCACGCTGGCGCGCCGACGGGCTGCGTTTGCAGATGGCGGTGAATCTCTCGACCGCCAATCTCACCAAGCTTGATCTGCCGCAGCGTATCGAGGCCGCCGCCGCCGAGAACGGCCTGCAGCCCGCCGACATCATGCTGGAAGTCACCGAGAGCCGGCTCATTGAAGATCAGACAGCGGCGCTGGAGGTGCTGACGCGCCTGCGGCTGAAGGGCTTCAACCTGGCGATCGACGATTTCGGCACCGGCTACTCCTCGCTGGAGCAGTTGCAGCGCTTCCCCTTCGAAGAGATGAAGATCGACCGCCAGTTCGTGGCGCTGGCCTCGGAAGACAACGCCGCCCGCGCCATCGTCTCGTCCAGCGTCCGTCTGGCCAAGAAACTGGGGATGATCACGGTGGCCGAGGGGATCGAGACCCAGAGCGACTGGGACTGCGCCGCCGCCGAGGGCTGCGACATCGGCCAGGGCTATTTCGTCTCCCTGCCGCTGCTGCCCGAGGACCTGCCGAAATGGATTGGCAGCTGGCTCAGCCGCTGATTCGGGCGCTGATTCGGGCGCTGATTCGGGCGGCTGTCATAACCTGCCCATAAACTGATCAAAAATCAGACTGCCTGTGTTCCGGGCGCAACAGTCTGAAAGTATTCGCTGTTGCACAATAAGATGTGAGCTAACAATCTGTCGTGTACAGAGCGCTTCTGACTCACAAAGTTATGCAACTCATTGAAATCATGGTGCGACATTCTGTACCGCATTTTCCTCTTGCACTGCACCCGCCTCCGCGATACATATTGCAACGCAACAAGCTTCCGGTTTGTTGCATGCCCTTCTCGGGCGTTTCCTCCCTAGACTTGGGCCGCATTTCGATGCGGCCCCTTTTTTTGCCCGACATGAACCGCGGAGACGGCTGTGTATAACTTGCGCAGTCAACCGGATGGATGACGGCCTATCCGGCTACGGATGGTAACGCGGTCGAACAGTCCCGGTTCCGCCCCGCTTCGTTGCCCGGATCAATCCGCTGAAAATGTGATCATGGGCGGCTGATGCCGCCATCAGGAGTCATGGGCGGCTGACGCCGCCGGCGGCGGCACGGCCAGCACCTTGTCGATGCGGCGGCCATCCATGTCCATGACCTCGAAGCGCCAGCCTTCCCATTCCACCATGTCGCCGGCCTCGGGCAGGCGGCCGAAGCGCGCGAGCAGGAAACCCGCCACCGTGTGGTGATCGTCTTCCTCGGGCAGGTTCAGCTTCAGCCGCTCGGCCATGTCCTCGCGCGCCAGCAGGCCATCGAGCAGCCAGGAGCCATCGGCGCGCTGCACCAGGCCGGGCGCCACCTCGCCATCGCCGAGCGCGAAATTGCCGGCGATGTTTTCGAGAATGTCATTGGCAGTGACCACGCCTTCCAGGCTGCCGAACTCGTCGACCACGAAGGCCATGCCGCTTGGCGATTTCTGCAGCAACGCCAGCGCATCGAGCAGGTCGGCGCTTTCATGCAGCGCCGGCACCGGCCGCACCAATGAATTGATGCTCTGCCGCGCCAGCTCGTCACGGCCGCCATCGAGCAGGATGTTCAGCACGTCCTTGACGCTGACGCTGCCCAGCGGCTCGTCGATCGAACCGCGCGCCGCCGGCAACAGCAGATGCGTGGTTTCGCGCAGGCGCAGCAGCAGCTCTTCATGTGCTTCCGACAGATCGAGCCAGTCCAGATCATGGCGCGGCGTCATCACGCTGCGCACCGTGCGGTCGCCCAGCTTCATCACCGCGGCGATCATCAGGCGTTCGGCCGGCTCCACCGTGCCGGCGGATTCCGCTTCCGCCACCAGATGGCGGATTTCTTCCTCGGTCACCGCGTCGTTATTCGTGCGCCCGCCGCCGATGAGGCGCAGCAGCAGCTGCGACGACACATCGAGCAGCGAGACGATGGGGCTGAAGATCGTGGCCACCGCGCTGAGCAGCGGGGCGACGGCGGCGGCAATCGCTTCCGGGTTCTTCAGCGCCAGCTGCTTGGGCACCAGTTCGCCGATGATCAGCGACAGATAGGTGACGGCGCCGACAACCACGCCGAATGCGGCCGGATTAGCGATCGCCATCTCGATGCCGAAGCGTTCGACCAGCCAGACCGAAAGCCGCTCGGCCAGCGTCGCACCCGAATAGGCGCCGGCGAAAATGCCGACCAGGGTGATGCCGGTCTGCACGGCGGAGAGGAAGCGGCCGGGTTCGGCGGCCAGACGCAAGGCGATGCGCGCGCCGCCGCTGCCGCGCTTCTTCTTGCGCGCCATCGCCTCCAGGCGCGGCTTGCGCGCCGAGACGACGGCGAGTTCCGACATGGCGAGCAGGCCGTTCAGCAGGATCAGCGCAACGATCAGCAGCAGTTCAAGCGCGAGCGACATGAACGCCCTGCTGTCGGGTATACGGGAATTTTATGAAAGCGGCGGCGACAACACAGAAACTGCGGCGGCCGGCTTGGGGCGTGACGCCCACGCTAGGTCGGTCTGGCATAGCGCGGGCAATATAGGGGATGTGCTGCGGCCCGGCTAGGCCCCTGATAGGGCAGAACCGGGCCGCGGGAACGGGGTTAATGCTTGACGGCGACGACCTTCTTGCGTGAGGCGCGCTTGGGCTTCGGTGGCGCCGGTGGCTTGCCGATCGCCAGGATGGCGGCGCGCTGCTCCACAGCCTGAGCCTCGGCCTCGCGCTCAAGTTCACTCGGTTCGCCATCGCTCTGGGCTGCTTCCTTGGCCATGCGCATCGCGCGCAGACGCTCCACCTTGTCGGCGGTGGCCTTGTACTGCTTTTCCTGTTCCTTCATCGCCTGTTCGGCGGCGCGTTCGCGCTCGGAAACTTTCTGGAAACGCTGTTCGGCGCGATTGCGCGCCTCCTCACTGGTGGGACGGGTGGACATCGGCTGCTCCCTGGAGACTCTAATATGAAAAATCTGTCCGGACTGATCATCGTCATGATGAACCGGCAGCGGATCGTGCATCCGCGTTCGGGGACAGGGTGGGAAGTGGCAGGACCGCCGGCCAAATGGCCTGTACAGGGGACCTGTAGCGGGTCCTGAAATCGGGCGTATGCAAAACGCAGCGGCGCCCGGATGGTTCCCGACTGATATGGTGTCGATGCGGCCCGAATTCAAGCCGGATTCATGACTTCAGCGGCCAGTCAGGCCGCCCCAGGTCTGTTCGAATGCGGCTTTGGTGATCGGCGGCCGCTCCGACAACAGGGTCGGTTCACCCAGAATCCTGGTCTGCGCATCGACGCGGAAGCGCAGGCCCCAGTAGCCCAGCACACTGTCGCCCGGCATGCCATAGCGGTAATCGCGCGCCTCGATCACCAGGCCGCCCGGATTATCGGCAGCCGCATCGGGCAACAGACGCCAGTGCAGCTTGCCGTCAGCGAACCAGCGGAACACGGTTGCCGCTTTGGTGGCCTGCACGGCAACCAGCGCATCATTGCGATCAGGCCGCGGCACGCGCTGCCAGGCGATCGGCTGCGTCGTGAAGGGCGAGGCAAAGCCGATCAGGATTTCATCGGGCATATCGGCGACGATGCGCCGCCACCAGGGCTGCAGCAGCAGCGGATAGGCATCGATGCGCGCCGCCGTTGCCTGGTTCGGCTGCTGCAGGCGCAGTTCATCGCGGGCGCGCTGCTCCATATGCAGGCCGATGCCCCAGGCCATGGTGGTGTACAGGCCGACATAGACCAGCGCGATCTGCGCCGCGCGCTGCGCCGCCTCGGCTTTCTCGCGTGTGATCAGGCTGAACAGGAAGACGACCAGCAGCGGCAGCGTATACAGCGGATCGATGATCGGCATCGCGTTGATGGCGAAGCGCACCGTGCTGAACGGCGCCAGAAGCTGCGTGCCGTAGGATGTGAACAGGTCGATCAGCGGATGCGTGACGGCACTGAGCGCACCCAGCCACATCCAACTGCGACGGCGCGTGCGGTCGTCGATCACGTCGAGCGGCTTGCGGCGCAGCTTTTCCGCCTTCCAGATCATCCAGCCGATGGCCGCGCCATAGACGAGCGTAGCGGGAAAGGAATGGCTGATGGCGCGATGGTATTGCCAGGCATCGGTCACCGCGGCCGGTCCAAACAGACCCGACAGCACATCGAGATCGGGCAGCGTGCCGATCAGGCCGCCGGCCGCGATGGCGCGACGACCGAGACTGCTGCGGAATCCTGCACCGGCAACGACGCCACCGAACAGAAGCTGCGTGACGCTATCCATGCTGCAGACCGCTCATGTTTTCCGGAAGATGACAGTGAGGTTGTTGGCCGGCATCGGCACGACGGCATCAAGGCCAAAGCCGCAACGTCGCGCCAGCGGCAGCACCTCGGTATCGAGGCAGCGCACGCCCCAGCGCGGATCGCGCCGTTTCAGGTCGTCGTCGAAGGCGGCATTCGATGGTGCGGTATGCGCGCCATCGCGACGGAACGGACCGTAGAGCAGCAGCGGCGCGCCGCTGGCCATGATTGTCCCGGCGCCTGCAAACAATGCCTTGGCCGCAATCCAGGGCGCGATATGAATCATGTTGCAGCAGAGCAATGCATCGCAAGCCTTGATCGGCCAGGGCTGCGTCACATCCAGATGCAATGCGGGGCGGATGTTGGCGGTGGCGGCGCCCATGGTCGCTGTCGCGTCTTGCGCATGGGCATCGATGCCGGGCAGCGCATCGGCGCTGTAGTCGCTCGGCTGCCAGACGAGCGGCCTGAGCTGCGGCGCCATCCAGGCGGCATGCTCGCCGCTGCCGCTGGCGATCTCCAGCAGCAGGCCGCCACTCGTCATCACATCAGGCAGCGCATCGCGCAGCACGGCCAGGATGGCCTCGCGGTTGCGCAAGGTCGCCGGTGCATGGCGCCGCGGATCAGAATCAGGGGAAGGAATCCCGTTCATGCGGGGGCACAGTATGGCGCGTCCGGGCGAAAGGAAACCGGCGGGAGAACCCGCCGGCCTTCACGATCCGCGGATCAGGCCCCTGCGGGATTAAAGTTCGGCTGCTTCGGCGTCCTGCAAGGCGGCCTTGGGCTTCGCCTTGTGCGAGCGCTTGGCGGCTGCCGGTTCGGCAACGCGTTCCGCCTTCAGGCGATCCGCCGCATCGCGTTCCATGGCCTCGCGGGCCAGACGCAGGTCGCGCAGACGCGAAACCTTGTCCTGGGTGGCCTGCCGCATGGCTTCCTGCTGGCGTTCCGTTTCTGCCGCGAGCTGCTCGCGCAGACGCACCTTTTCCTGCCGCACTTCCGCCCGCAGCCGCGCCTCATCGGCCATAGTCTGTTTTGTCACTGAGAACTCCTGTCCGGCCGCGCCGCCGATGCCGCGCGATACCGCTGGCCCATCATAGAGCATCCGACCCCAAAAGCGGCGTTATTTACGGCCTTTGGACGCCTGAATCCGTCGTTTTGGCGATGATTCTCCGCCGAATCTTGCGTGATGGGCCACACAGATCGGCATAGCCGCGATTGACGGCCATGCTGCCTTGGGCTTAAATCCCGGCCATGACCTCGCGCGCCTACCAGTATTATTGGTTTATGATCCCCCATAAGGGCGGCGCGCTGGTTATTGTCTGAACCACTGCAGCCGCCAGGTCGGCGGCTTTGCATGTTCAAACGGGTCTCCGGCCTTACGGCCGCATCCACACAGGATGAACGGAGACCGTCATGTCGATCCAAACCTCTATTGAAACCGTAACCGGCCTTGAGCCGGCTCTCCCCGCATTGCGCCTGCAGAGATCGCATCTGGCCGAAGGCGTTTCGCTGTCCGAACTGCTGGTGCTCGGCGGCCTGGCCGCCAATCGCGACGATGCGCGCCGCCTGATCGCACGCGAGGAAGTGCGCATCGAGGGTCGCGTCATCGACAATGCGATGGAGCGCGTGCGACTGACCGATGGCACGCTGCGCCTGACGGCTGCCGGCAGCCAGATCCTGTTGCAGGCGGTGTGAGATCAGCCTTCTGCGGCCACGATATCTGCGGGTGCGTCGACAGCCGCCTTGGGCTTGCGCGGCCGTTTCGGCTTCGCGGCTTTCTCGGCCTTGCGCAGGGCTGCGGCTTCGCGCTCCACAGCCTCATGGGCAAGACGCAGTTCGCGCAGGCGCGCCATCTTGGCGACGCTGGCACTGCGCGCTTCCTGCTGGAATTTTTCCGACTCCGCCGCGGCCTTCTGAAGCTGGCGCTGGCGCTCCTGATGCGCGGACGAGCGCTGCAGCGTTTCGGCTGCGGTAAGACCTGCTGTCATGGGAAGAGACCTTCTGCGGTGCGCCCAAGAAGACACCTTGGGAAAAGGCGCAGCGGGCCGCGCGCGCACCATATAACATTCCAGCGGTCAGCGGTGAGTTATTCCGCCGACCGCCAAAACGGTGATCACCCCCGAAAAACGCCGATCTGGCGCAGTTTCAGGGCCAAACTCGCAACGCTGCCGGTTACGGCATGGTCAGTTGCTGGGCGCAGGCGCTGGCCACACCGGCCTCGGCCTTGTCGCGGCCCGGCATGACGGCGAATTTCTCCGCCAGGTCACTGCGCGAGACCCAGGTCAGGCTTGCGGTATCGGGTGTGTCCTTGCGGGCATTGAAGGCGCAGATTCTGGCCTGCTGTTCAACGGCGCTGGCGGTGCTCTGACGTTCGGCATAGCCGCGCGTGACCTGCCAGCCCATGTAATTCGATAACAGCGGTCCGGCAATCAGGCCGACAGCCAGCATGATCGCCGGCAGCTTGTAGGTTTCCCACTGATCGCCGAGACGATCTTGCCAGCTTGGCTTTCGGTCGAGGGCAATGGTCATGATGAATCTCCTGCACCGCCATGCCGCAGCGGCTGGTACGAGAAATGGCATCGCCGGCACTGCGATGCGGCTTATAAAAACGGCTTTATGAAAAATCAGCGGTATTAGAGATGCCGCATCGGAACGGCGAGCGCCTGCAACTGCAGCCGGAACGTGGCCGCAGTCAGACCGGCGCTGCGCAGCATGGCCTGCATGGCTTCGTCGGCCAGCAAAACATGGAGCGGCAAGTCACCGGTCAGACTGTCTTCGGCCAACACCCGCCCAACTGATACGCGACAGGGGGCCAAAGAAACCGGGGCGCCGCCGCCATGGGTTACCAGAAACGGCGCCAGCCCCGGATGGGTCACGTTACTTGCTGCCCTGCTGGGCCGGCGTGGACTTGTCGGCATCCGGCTGGATGGTCTTCTTGTCATCGGACTTGTCGGTCTGGCCCGGCTGATTGCTCGGGTTCTTCTGACCCTGGTCGTGCTGACCCGGCTTCTGCTGATCCGGCTGGGCCTGGTTCTGGGTCTGGTTGGCGTCCGCGACCTTCTTGTCCAGGGCGGCGAGATTGTTTTGCGGTTGAGTCTGCGTCATGGGGATCACGCTTTCTATCGGCAAGAATTTGCCATGACCGATAGATGGTGATTACTTTGAATATTTCCAGTTTTAAATAATAATTGATTGGTTTTATTATTATTTTATTGGCGTTTTACATACTCAACGCCATGCATTCCATGAGTATTATTTATTATTACTTTCAGACTGCGGATGAACATTTGACCTTTACAAGCGGACCTTGACTATATAGTGGAATGTACCATCTATGTTCTGGTTTGCCATCTGAATACATATGTACTCTATCAATCGGGATTTGACGAAATTCGACGGCTACAACACCGGATTTGACGGCTACAGCATCAGTTTCGACGGATAAGCAATCAAGAAGCGCGGATAAGGGGTGAATAAGGACGGATAGGCTCCGAATAAGAGCGGATTAGGATCGGATAAGCCGAAATAACGCAGGTGCATGTCGCCGATCCGTGTTCGGCGCTTTACCTCGCGGCCCACGGCTTTGTATCGTGCCCGACCAGCCGGATTTCATAAGCCGGCCAATAGATTGATTTCCTGGGAGGGAAACAGGCGTTGTCGTCAGCAGCCGTTGCTTCTGAGTCCTCTTATATGTCGTCCGCTGCGGGCCGCGCAGCCGACGTGCAGCTGTCGCAGCTGGCCATCACCTTCCAGCTCAGCACTGGCGAACAGCATAAGGCTGTCACCGCCATCGACCTCTCGGTCGCGCCGGGCGAATTCGTCGCCATCGTCGGGCCGACGGGCTGCGGCAAGTCCACGCTGCTCAATGCCGCCGCCGGCCTGCTGAAGCCATCGGCCGGCACGGTGCGGATTCAGGGCGAAGCGCTGAGCGGCCTGAATGCCAAGGCCGGCTATCTGTTCCAGTCCGATGCGCTGATGCCGTGGAAGACGGCGATCGACAATGTCGCGGTGGCGCTGGAGCCGCAGGGCGTGCCGCGCGCGGAAGCGCTGGTGCGTGCAAAAGACTGGCTTGGCCGCGTCGGCCTGAAAACATTCGCGCAGCGCTATCCGCATATGCTGTCGGGTGGTCAAAGAAAACGTGTCGCGCTGGCGCAGATGCTGATCCGCGATCCGCAGATCCTGCTGATGGACGAACCCTTCGGCCCGCTGGATGCGCAGACGCGCCAGATCATGGGCAACCTGCTGCTTGATCTGTGGGCCGCCAACAAGAAGGCCGTGATGTTCGTCACCCATGACCTGGAAGAGGCCATCGCCCTTGCCGATCGCGTGGTGGTGATGTCAGCCGGTCCCGCTGCACGTATCGTCGGTGATTTCAGGATCACGCTGCCGCGTCCGCGCGACATCGCCGAAATCCGCACCGAAGCCGCCTTCCACGAGATTCACAAGGCGATCTGGTCTTCCTTGCGCGGCGAAGTGCAGAAGGCCTATGCCCAGGAAGAAGAACGCGCCCGCCTGGAGGATGGCCAATGAACCGCGTCACGCTCATCGCGCTACAGGTTCTAGTCGGCCTCGCCTTCCTGGTGCTGTGGCATCTGCTGACCACCGTACCGATGGCCAACGGCAAGCCGCTGTTCGCGCCCTTCTTCTTCTCCACGCCGCTGGATGTGCTGGTGCGCACCTGGAAGGATATTTCCGGCGGCACGCTGTGGCGTCACCTCGGCATTACGATGCTGGAAACCATTCTCGCCTTTGGTATCGGCGCCGGCGCCGGCATCGTGGTGGGCTTCGCCTTTGCCCGTCGCGAGCTGCTCGCCGCCGTCTTCGATCCTTACGTGAAGGCCGCCAACGCCCTGCCCCGCGTGGTGCTGGCGCCGATCTTCGCGCTGTGGTTCGGCCTCGGCATCTGGTCGAAAGTGGCGCTGGGCTTCACGCTGGTCTTCTTCATCGTCTTCTTCAACGTCTATCAGGGCGTGAAGGAAGTCAGCCCCACCGTGCTGGCCAATGCCCGCATGCTGGGCATGAATGAACGCCAGTTGCTGCGCCATGTCTATTGGCCGGCGGCGCTGACCTGGATGTTCTCGTCGCTGCACACCTCGGTCGGTTTCGCCCTGATCGGCGCGGTAGTGGGCGAGTATCTCGGCTCATCGGCCGGGCTGGGCTACAAGATCCACGAAGCCGAAAGCGTGTTCGACGTGACCGGCGTGTTTTCCGGCATGCTGATCCTGACGATCGTCGTGATCATACTGGATGCCATTGTCACGCGTATCGAAAACCGGCTGCTGGTCTGGCGGCCCGACACGGCGGCGAAGACCGCTCAATCATAATCAGGAGGAGACGACCATGAAGATCAAGATTGCACTCGCAGCCTTCACCGCACTGGGGCTGATGACCGGCGCGGCCGCGGGCGATGCCCTAGCGCAGGTGGAAAAGCGCAAACTGGAACTCGGCGTTGGTGGCAAGCCGCTGCTGTATTACCTGCCGCTCACCATCGCGGAGACCCAGGGCTACTTCAAGGCCGAGGGCCTTGACGTCACCATCAACGACTTCGGTGGCGGCGCCAAGTCGCTGCAGGCGATCCAGGGCGGCAGCGTCGATGTCGTCACCGGCGCCTATGAGCACACGATCCGCATGCAGGTAAAAAACGAGCCGCTGCAGGCCGTGATCGAACTCGGCCGCTTCCCCGGCATCGTGCTGATGGTGAAGAACGAGCTGAAGGACAAGGTGAAGTCCCCGGCCGACCTCAAAGGCATGAAGATCGGCGTCACCGCGCCGGGTTCGTCGACCAACTTCTTCGTCAACTACCTGATCGCCAAGGCCGGCGGCAATCCGAAGGACACCGCCTATATCGGCGTCGGCGGCGGCGCGGGCGCCGTGGCCGCGATGATGAAGGGCGAGATCGACGGCATGTCGAACCTTGATCCGGTCATATCCAAACTGGAAGCCGAGAAGCTGGGCTTCGTGCTGGCCGACAGCCGCACCGAAGCCGGCACCAAGGCGATCTTCGGCGGCTCCAATCCGGCGGCCGTGCTGTACCTGAAGCCCGAGTTCATCGAGAAGAACCCCAAGACCACACAGGCGCTGGTCAACGCCTTCGTCAAGGCGCTCGACTTCATCGCCAAGGCGAAACCCGAGGATATCGCGGGGGCCGTGCCCGAGGCCTATTACCTGGGCGACAAGCCGCTATACCTGCAGGCGGTGAAGGCCTCGATGGAAACCTACTCGCGCACCGGCATCATCGCGGCCGATGGCATGAAGAGCGCCCACGACATGCTGAAGCAGTTCGATCCCGAAATCGCCAACGCCAATGTCGACCTGAGCAAGACCTTCACCGACAAGTTCGTGAAAGCTGCGAAGAAGTAAGCGTCATATTCGCGTAACAGTCGCGCGTTTCGACGCGCCACTTTTCGACGGCCGGGGCGAAAAACCCCGGCCGTTTTCTTTTTTTACGGACGATCCGGGGTATACTCCGGCCATGGAATTTCTTGAGGCCCTCACCGACCTGCATGCGGAAAGCCGCCGCTTTCTCAGCTTATGGGAAACCTGGCGTGCCGGCCGACGACTGCCCGAACGCGGCGACATCGACTGGGCGGCACTCGGACAGTTGCGTGACAGCGCCATGCTGGTCGAGGTGCGCGGCCGCGACAGCATCCGCATCGTCTATGGCGGCGAACGGATCGCGCAATACTGCGGATTCGATCCCACCGGCTACAATTACCTCGACTTCACCATGCCGGAAAACCGCAGCTGGCGCGCCCATCTGACCATGGCGCAGCTGGCCCAACCCTGCGGCTACATGCTGTATTACACGCTGCGCTTCGGCGATGGCCGCATCCTGCCGCTGGAATGCATCGGTGCGCCGCTCAATCTGGACGGCCGCGAGGAAACCGGGCTGATCCTGTCCTGCGCCGTGCCGCTGGTGAATATGACACCGGTCGGCCCCGCCGATCCCGACACCTACATGATCGGCGAGGGGATGCGCTTTATCGATATCGGCTTCGGCGTTCCGAAAATGATCCCGGCCGCGATCCAGCATGGCGCGCCGCTGCAGTAGGGGTTTATACTTTCCGCAATGGCGCCTTCGGACCCCTTTCTCGACACCCTGCCCACGCCGCTGTCGGCGCGCGCGCGGCAGTTCTTCGCCGTGTGGCAACGCTGGCGTCAGAACCGCAGGCTACCCGAGCGCAGCGACATCGACCTCGACGATCTGGGTGAACTGGCCACCACCTGCCTGCTGCTCGATATCCGCAGCCCCGACCTGATCCGCATCGACCAGGTCGGCGTGCAGATCACGGCGAAGATGGGCTTCGACCTCAGCGGCATGAACTATCTCGACCTGACCAGCCGCGAGAACCGCGCTTGGCGCGCGCATCTGACGGTGGCGCAGGCCGCCCAGCCCTGCGGCGTGGTGATCTATTACTGGCTGCGTTTCCCTGACGGGAATGTGCTGCCGGTGGAATTTTGCGGCGCGCCGCTGCTGGACACCGGTGCGACGGACTCCAACCTGATCCTGTGCTGCGCCACCGGTCTGATTGATCCGATGACCTATAGCGGTCAGCCGGTCGACCCGGACTCGTATGAAGAAGGTGAAGGCATGCGCTTCATCGATATCGGCTACGGCATCCCGCCGCTGGAGCCGGCCAAGCGCCAGGATGCGCGTCCGGTTCAGTGATGGCCGACGAAGAGCGAGAAGCGCCGCCCGGCGTGGGGCCGCATGAGCTACGCGAGCTGGAGCTTATGCTCGCCGGCAAGAAGCCGGCCGCCATGTTCAGCGAGGTCATCCAATGTCGCGACATTCTGCCTGAGGATGACTTCGCGCCCCATGTAGCGGCCGGCCGTATCATTAAGCGTGAATATTACTGGGATGACTCTGTGTACGGTCATTCGATCGTCGAAATTTATTACGCCCTGCCCGGCGAAGAATGGCGGATCGATGCGCTGCGTGAACTGGATCTGGTTGTCCGCAACAAGCTGCGCCCGTGGACAAATGAAGATGAATTTTCTACCGGCAGATTGTTAGGTTATACCGATATAGAGGTCCAAGCGTTTCTGGATTGGACGTCAAGAAATAGGAATCATAGCGCGGAATAGGCTCATTGAAATCCTCCACACACGAAGATGCATTCATCGCGACATGAGGCGCGATGTGGCTACGGCGTTCCGTCAGGAGGGATCGGCTTTGTTATCCGTCAGCAACAGGGCCGACAGGCATAGCGCTTTCGGCTATCGGGCCAGACAAAGGAACAGGTGTCTGGTCGAACTGATAGGCAGGGTTGAAAAGTACATTTTAATACAAATAATTAAATAACCGCAGGAATCGCTTTTCCTTCCCGTGAAGACCTTCCGGGGGAGACGATGCCGGGACTTCAGCACATCAGACAATACGGCCCGCTGGCGGCCATTCTGCTGCTGGGCGCGAGCCTGCGCCTGTGGAACCTGCAGCAGAACGGGCTGGGCACGGAATATTATGCCGCCGGCGTGCACAGCATGCTGGGCAGCCTGCATCACTTCTTCTATCTGAGTTTTGATCCCGCCGGTTTCGTCTCGCTCGACAAGCCGCCGCTGGCCTTCTGGCTGCAGGCGATCAGCGCCTGGCTCTTCGGCTTCAGCGGCTGGAGCCTGCTGCTGCCGCAGGTGATCGAGGGCCTGTGCGCGATTGCATTGCTGCATCATCTGGTGGCGCAACGCTTCGGCCACATGGCAGGACTGATCGCAGCACTCTGCCTGGCGCTGACGCCGGTCAGCGTCGCCGTCGATCGCTCGGGTAATACAGATAGCGCACTGGTGCTGCTGGTGCTGCTGGCCGCCTGGGCGCTGCTGCGCGCCATCGAGACGCACCGCCTGCGCTGGCTGCTGCTCTGCGCTGTCTTCGGCGGGCTGGCCTTCAATACCAAGATGCTGGCCGCTTTCGTGCTGCTGCCGGCTTTCGGGCTGATCTGGTGGCTGGGCACCACGATGCCGCTGCAGCAAAGAATCAAACAGCTGGCCCTGACCGCCATGGTGCTGGTCAGCGTCAGCCTGAGCTGGGCCATCGCCTTCGATCTGACGCCATCCGCCCACCGGCCCTATGCCGGCAGCAGCGAACACAATTCCATGCTGGAGCTGACCGTCATCCATAACGGGCTGGATCGCTTCCGCCCGCGTCCGCCGCTGCGCGTCACCAATACCAGCCAGCCGGCGCCGCAATTCTATGACGCCGTGCCGGTCGGACCGCTGCGGCTGGCTGACCGGCATCTGGCAGCCCAGGTGCTGTGGCTGCTGCCCTTGGCCGTCATCGGTCTCGTTGCCGCCTGGCGACGCGGCGATCACAAAACCGATCTGCTGCTCTGGGGCTTGTGGCTGCTGAGTTATGGCGTCGTGTTCAGTGCAGCCGGCGGCATCTTCCACGCCTATTACCTGGTGGCGCTCAGTCCGGCACTCGCAGCCCTGGCCGGCATCGGCGCCGTCGCGCTGTGGCCGCAGCGGCGCTGGCTGTTCGGCATGCTGGTGCTCTGCATCGCATGGCAGGCCTATATCGCGGCCGGCAGTCTGGGTGAGGCCGATGCCGCCGATCCGGCCTTCTGGCTGATGGTTCTGCCCGGCATCACCGTTTTCGTCGCCGTCCTGATGCCGCATCGTGTGAGCGCCGCCGCCGCGCTGACCATGCTGCTGCTCAATCCGCTGCTGTGGAGTGCGAGCACGGCAGCCACGCGCGGCTATGCCATGCTGCCGGCCGCCGACCTCGATCATCTCACCGGCCGCAGCAATGCCGATACCACGCGCCGCTGGCGCCGGCTCGCCGCCGAGACCGCCTCGCCCATGGCCGATCCCAGGCTGACGGCTTTCCTGCGCGCCAATCACGACGCCGAGCGCTTCGCGCTGGTGACCACCAGCACACGGCTGGCGGCACCGCTGATCCTGCAGGGTCTGCCGGTGATGGCTTATGGCGGCTTCAACGGCAGTGACCCGATTCTGACGCTGGAGGATTTCGCGCGCCGCGTGGACGCAAAGGACCTGCGCTTCGTGATGCTGAGCACCGGGCTTCCCACCGGCACCGGACAGGTGCAGCTGGATGCCAATGATCCGCGCCGGCAGTTTGCCGCCTGGGTGCGGCAGCATGGCAAGGCTGTGCATCCGCGATTCTGGCGCAGCACCCGTTTTAGCGAAGGCGAGGAACGCGCCGGGCTTTACGATCTGCGGCCCGACGCAGGGCCGCTGCAGGCCGGATCCTAGCTGCCGAGTTCCTCGCGCAGCATTTCCAGTTCCAGCCACTGGTCTTCGGCCTTGGCCAGATCGGCGGTGGCGTGCTCCAGCGCCTTGGTGGAGGCCTGGAACTTGGTCTGGTCGCGCGAGAACAGCTTGGGGTCGTCAAGGATGCGCTGCTGTTTGGCGATCTCTGCCTGTAGTGACGCTATGGTCTTTGGCAGGGACTCCAGCGCGTGCTTTTCCTTGAAGCTGAGCTTGCGCTTGGAGGCTGCGCGCGGTGCGGACTCCGATTTCCCTGTTTCCACGCGGGCGGCCTTGGCCGCAGCCGCCCTGGCCTGCACGCCGGCGCCACGCTGCGCCACCATGTCGGAATAGCCGCCGGCATAGACCTGCCAGCGGCCTTCGCCCTCGGCGACCAGCACGGACGTCGCGACGCGGTCGATGAAATCGCGGTCATGGCTGACCAGCAGCACAGTGCCGGGATAATCGGCCAGCATCTCTTGCAGAAGATCCAGTGTTTCCAGATCGAGATCGTTGGTCGGCTCGTCGAGCACCAGCACGTTGGACGGCTTGGACAGCGCGCGCGCCAGCATCAGGCGGCCGCGTTCACCACCCGACAGCACGCGCAGCGGCGAGCGCGCCTGTTCCGGCGTGAACAGGAAATCCTTCATGTAGCTCATCACATGACGCGGCTGGCCGTTCAGCGTCACCTTGTCGCTGCCGCCGGCGAGCGCGTATTGCAGCGTCATTTCCGGATCGAGCGTTTCGCGCTTCTGGTCCAACGTCACCAGCGCGATATTCTCGCCCAGGCGCACGCTGCCGGAATCAGCCTCCAGCTTGCCAGTCAGGATATTGAGCAGCGTCGTCTTGCCGGCGCCGTTCGGCCCGATGATGCCAAAGCGGTCGCCGCGCTGGAGTTTCACCGAGACATCCTGCAGCACCACCAGATCGCCATAGGCTTTCGAGATGCCCTTGGCTTCGGCAATCAGCTTCGACGAGGTCTCGGCCTCGGAGACATTCAGCGTGACATTGCCGGTCACCTTGCGCTGGTCGCGGCGCTCGGTCTTCAGATCCTGCAGGGCGCGCATGCGGCCCATGTTGCGCTTGCGGCGGCCCGACACGCCATGACGCACCCAGTCGAGTTCGGCCACGATCTTGCGATCCAGCTTGTGGCGCTCGGTCTCTTCCTGCTCCAGCAGCTGGTCGCGCCAGTCTTCAAACGCCGCGAAGCTCTGCTCCATGCGGCGTGTGCTGCCGCGATCAAGCCAGACGGTGGCGCGCGTGAGATTGCTCAGGAATCGCCGGTCATGGCTGATCAGCACCAGCGCCGAGCGTATGGTCTTCAATTCGCCTTCCAGCCATTCGATGGCCGGCAGATCGAGATGGTTGGTCGGCTCATCGAGCAGCAGAATATCGGGCTCGGGCGCCAGCATGCGGGCCAGCGCCGCGCGCCGTGCCTCGCCGCCCGAGAGCCGCGACGGGTCTTCGGTGCCGTCCAGACCCAGCGCACCCAGCAGGGACAGCGCGCGATAATGATCGTCGCCCGGATTGAGGCCGTCCTCGACATAGGACAGCACATCCTTGAAGCCGCTGAGATCGGGTTCCTGCGGCAGATAGCGCATGGTGACGCCGTTCTGGATGATGCGGTCGCCGCGATCGGCCTGCATCATCCCGGCCACCACCTTCAGCAAGGTCGACTTGCCCGAGCCGTTGCGGCCGACCAGGCAGAGCCGGTCGCCGGCACCCACCGAGAGGTCAGCGGATTCCAGCAACGGCGTGCCGCCGAAGGTGAGGTGAATATCGCGAAGCGTGAGAAGCGGGGGCGCCATGGAATTCCTATCTGGCGCAGGGTGTATCAACCCGGTCCCGCTGACGGAAGGGCCGGCCCCGGAGTATAAAATCATTCTTGACTGATCGTTCCGGAATTGCTAGAAAACCGCATGGCACGGCGAAAATCCTTCGATGCGCAGGAAGCCCTGGTGCGGGCGATGGAGTTATTCTGGGAACAGGGTTACGCCGCGACCTCGATGGACCAGCTGGTCACCGCCATGGGGATCAGCCGCCAGAGCCTGTACGACACCTTCGGCGACAAGCATCAGCTCTTCCTCGCCGCCATGGATGCCTATTGCGCCATGCTGGAAGACGCGATGCTGGGCCCGCTGAAAATGCCCGATGCCGGCCTGCAGGCACTGCACGATACCGCGCTGGGCATCGTGGATTTCGTGCTGCAGTTCCCCAAGCGCCGCGCCTGCCTGATGGCCAACACCACACTGGAACTGGCGCCGCATGACGCAGCCGTCGCGGTGAAGGTGCAGCAGCATATCGCCAATATGGAAGACGCCTTCCGCAACGCGCTGGTCAATGCCGTGACGCGCGGCGAGATCGCGAAAGATTCAGATGTGAACGCACTGGCCCGCTATCTGGTGGGCCTGGCCCATGGCCTGATGGTGCTGGCGAAAAGCGGTTCGAGCCGCGAGGTGCTGACAGAGATGGTGCAGACCGGCGCCGCCGTGCTGCGGCCGATCATGCAGCCCGCTTAAAGATTCAACCGAGGAGACGACCGATGACCCCTGCCATGACGACTGACATGACCATGCTGATCGCCAGCGCCGTGCTGACCGTGCTGCTGGCCCTGCCTTACACCATGGGCTTCATCTTCACCCGCGGCCTCTATGTAATGGTCGGCAATCGCGAGGACTTCCCCGCGGGCAAGGGCTGGATGGGCCGCGCCCATCGCGCGCATCTGAACATGGTGGAGAATCTGGTGCCGTTTGCCGCCCTGGTGCTGGCTGCCGCCATCGTCGGCAAGGCCGGCGCCTGGACCGCGCTGGGCGCGCAGGTCTTCTTCTACAGCCGCATCCTGCATGCGGTGGTCTATATCCTGGGCGTGCCGTGGATGCGCACCATCGCCTGGTTCGGCGGCGTGATCGGCATGGCGCTGGTGCTGTACGGGATCGTTGTCTAAGGCAGCGCGGGCCTAGTCGAGCTTCACGCGACAGGTATTGCCGAAAACAATCGTGCTGTTCTTGGCCGGCACCGACTGGCGGCAGCGCATGGCGCCGGTGGTGTTGTCGTAGATCTCGACCAGGACGCCATCGGGCTTGCGCGGCACATGGCAATCGCGGTCGCCCGGCTGCAGGCGCGGCCTGGAATAGGTGGGCGGCGTGCCGCCGGCCTTGATGTCGATCGGCACGCTGCTCTCGTTCACCACGCAGAAGGCGTGGGCGGACGCGGATACCATGAGGATGGCACCGGAGAGAACGGCGGCAGCGCAGGCGGCACGGAACATGATCCAGACCTCACGAAAAAGCAGGCTGGCAGCCTGCCATGACGCCGGTTACCGGAGCGTGAAAACCCATGACCATTCTTGACACCATCGGCGGCACGCGGCTGGTGCCGCTGCGCCATATTGTGCCGGAAAACAGCGCCCGCATTCTGGTCAAGCTGGAATACGAGAACCCGACCGGCAGCATGAAGGACCGCATGGCGCTGTCCATGGTCGAGGCGGCCGAAGCCGACGGCCGGCTGAAACCGGGCGGTGCGGTGGTGGAATATACCGGCGGCAGCACCGGCGTCTCGCTGGCCTTTGTCTGCGCCGCCAAACGCATTCCACTGGAACTGGTCACCTCCGACGTCTTCTCGAAGGAAAAACGCGACCATATGGCGGCACTCGGCGCGAAGCTGACCCTGGTGCGCAGCGACACCGGCGGCACCACGAAAGCGCTGACGCTGGAGATGATCGAGACCGCGCGGCAAATTGCGGCAGCAACGCCCGGCAGCTACTGGACCGACCAGTTCAACAATACCGACGTCCTGCCCGGCTATGCGCGCATGGCTGATGAAATCTGGCAGCAGACCCAGGCGCAGACGGGGCGCAAGGTCGATACCTTCGTGCAGAGCGTCGGCACGGCAGGGTCTTTCCGCGGCATCACGACGCGCCTGCGCGCGCTGAACCCGGCGCTACAGGCAGTGGCGGTGGAGCCGGCGGAATCCGCCGTGCTGTCGGGCGGTCCGAGCGGCAGTCACAAGATCGAAGGCACCGGGCCCGGCTTCGTGCCGCCGCAATGGAAGCCCGATCTTGCCAGCGAGATCGTTCAGGTCTCCAGCGCCGATGCGATGGGGATGGCGCGGCGGCTGGCGCGGGAAGAAGGCATCTTCGCCGGCACATCCACGGGTGCAAATGTACTGGCAGCACTGGCAGAAGCAGCCCGGCTCGGCCCGGGCAAGACCGTCGTCACGCTCGCCGTCGACAGCGGCATGAAATACCTGAGCACGGCGCTATATGCGCAGACTTAAGTCGTCATAGCCGGACACGCAAAAACGCCGCCGGGATTGCTCCCGACGGCGTTTCCGCTTCCCTGGGCTCCGGCCGGTTTGGGCAGACCGGATACCAGAAGACTGTACTCCGTTAGGCGCGCTTGGCGGCTTCTGCAGCCACCGGCACGAGCGGATGCTCGAGACGGTTGACCATTTCCTTCGGGCAGATCTGCCAGAACTTGGTCTTGGCGATGTCCCAGTCGCTGAACAGGTTGCTGGCGAAGACCGACTGGGTCTCGCGGATATGCTCATCGATCAGGCCGCGCAGCACGCCTTCCCAGTAGCTCGACGCGATGCGCTGGTAGACCACGCTTTCATCGTTGATGGCGATGGGCAGCTGGTCCTCGGCATCGTAGACGAAGGCCATGCCGCCGGTCATGCCGGCGCCGAAGTTGTCGCCCACCTTGCCCAGCACGACCACACGACCGCCGGTCATGTATTCGCAGCCGTTCGAGCCGCAGCCCTCGATCACCGTGGTGGCGCCGGAGTTGCGCACGCAGAAGCGCTCGCCCGCCTGGCCAGCGGCAAACAACTTGCCGCTGGTCGCGCCGTACAGCACCGTGTTGCCGATGATGGTGTTCTCGTTGGTCTTGGGCATCAGCGGCGAAGCCGGCGACGGCCGCACCACGATGGTGCCACCTGACAGGCCCTTGCCGACATAGTCATTGGCATCGCCGAAGACTTCCAGCTTCAGGCCCTGCACGGCAAAGGCGCCGAAGGACTGACCGGCCGAACCGGTGAGGCGCACGGTGATATGGCCGGGCTTCAGGCCCGTCATGCCGAACTTGCGCACCAGATGCGAGCTGAGCCGCGTGCCGATGGCACGATGGGTATTCTGGATGTTGTAGGCGAGCTGCATCTTTTCGCCATGCGTGAAGACGGGTGCAGCATCGACCAGCATCTGGGCATCCAGCGTATCCGGCACCTCGTTGCGGCCTTCCAGCGTGCAGTAGCGCGCATGCTCGCCACTGTCGGCCTGGGCCAGGATCGGGTTGAGATCCAGATCGTCGAGATGCGCGCCGCCGCGGCTGACCTGCATCAGCAGGTCGGTGCGGCCGATGATCTCGTCCAGCGACTTCACGCCGAGGTCGGCGAGAATCTCGCGCACCTCTTCAGCGATGAAGCTGAACAGGTTGATCACCTTTTCCGGCGTGCCGGTGAACTTCTGGCGCAGAGCGTCATTCTGCGTGCAGACGCCGACCGGGCAGGTGTTGGAATGGCACTGGCGCACCATGATGCAGCCCATCGCCACCAGCGCCGCCGTGCCGATGCCATACTCTTCCGCACCCAGCATGGCCGCGATGACGATGTCGCGGCCCGACTTCAGGCCACCGTCGGTGCGCAGCTTCACGCGATGCCGCAGCTTGTTCAGCGTCAGCACCTGGTTGACTTCCGACAGGCCCATTTCCCAGGGCGTGCCGGCATATTTCACGCTCGTCTGCGGCGACGCGCCGGTGCCGCCGACATGGCCCGACACCAGGATAACGTCGGCCTTCGCCTTGGCCACGCCGGCCGCGATCGTGCCGATGCCGGCTTCCGACACCAGCTTCACGGCGACCTGGGCTTCCGGATTGATCTGCTTCAGGTCGTAGATCAGCTGCGCCAGATCCTCGATCGAATAGATGTCGTGATGCGGCGGCGGCGAGATCAGCATCACGCCCGGCGTCGACATGCGGCGCTTGGCGATCAGCTCGGTGACCTTGAAACCGGGCAGCTGGCCGCCCTCGCCGGGCTTGGCGCCCTGCGCGACCTTGATTTCCAGCTCGCGGCAGTTGTTCAGATACTCGGCGGTAACGCCAAAACGACCAGACGCCACCTGCTTGATCGCCGAGTTCGCGTTGTCGCCATTGGGACGCGGCTTGAAATTCTCGGGTGCTTCACCGCCTTCACCGGAATCCGACTTGGCGCCGATGCGGTTCATCGCGATAGTCAGCGTCTCATGGGCTTCCGGGCCCAGCGCGCCGAGCGACATGCCCGGCGTGATGAAGCGCTTGCGGATTTCGGTGACCGATTCCACCTGCTCGATCGGAATCGCGCTGCTGGCCGGCTTGATCTCCAGCAGGTCGCGCACCGAGATCGGCGGCAGTTCGCGCAGGCCCGCCGTGTACTTCTTGAACAGCGTGTAATTCTCACCGCCCACGGCTTCCTGCATCATGTGGATCAGGTTGGCTTCCCAGGCATGGGCCTCGCCGCCGCGACGGTAGCGATAGATGCCGCCGACGGGCAGCGCCGTCACATCCTGGTTGTAGGCCTTGGCATGCAGGCCCAGAACCATCTTCTGGATACCGATCAGGCCGATGCCGGAAATGCGCGACGGCATGCCGGGGAAGAGATCGGCCACCATCGAACGCGACAGGCCCAGCGCCTCGAAGTTATAGCCGCCGCGATAGGAGCTGATCACCGAGATGCCCATCTTGGACATCACCTTGAGCAGGCCGCCATCGACCGCATCCTTGAAGCGATTGACGGCTTCTTCCGCCGTCAGCTTGCCGAGCAGGCCGCGGTTGACGCGGTCGACCAGGCAGGCTTCGGCCAGGTAGGCGTTGACGCTGGTGGCGCCGACGCCGATCAGCACGGCGAAATAATGTACATCCAGGCATTCGCCCGAACGCACGGTCAGCGACGTGAAGGTGCGCAGGCCCTGACGGACCAGATGGCTGTGCACGGCGCCCGTGGCCAGGATCATCGGGATCGCGGCGCGGTTCGCGTTCATGCCCTCGTCGGTCAGCACGATATGGGCGGCACCGCCGCGCACAGCATTCTCGGCCTCGGCGCGGATGCGCTTCAGCGCGTCGCGCAGGCCGCCTTCGCCGGCATTGACCGGGAAGGTGCAGTCGATCTTGGCCGTGGTCTTCTCGGCATACTTCAGCACGCGGGCCAGATCGGCATTCGACAGGCAGGGGCTTTCCAGCAGCAGGATGGCGACCTGCTTGGCATCCTCGTCCAGCACGTTGGTGAGGTTGCCCATGCGGGTGCGCAGGCTCATCACGCGCTTTTCACGAAGTGAGTCGATCGGCGGATTGGTGACTTGGCTGAACTGCTGGCGGAAGAAGTGATGCAGGCCGCGATACTGTTCCGACAGCACGGCGATCGGCGTGTCGTCGCCCATGGAGCCGATGGCTTCCTTGGCGTCCTCGCCCATCGGATGCAGGATCAGCTCCATGTCCTCCAGCGTCAGGCCGAAGGCCAGCTGGTGGCGGCGCAGCTCGTCCTTGGTGAAGCTCTTGGCCACCGGGGCGGCGTCCTTGATCTTCTCCAGCGTGGTGATGTTCTTGACCCACTCGCCGTACGGATGCTCGCCGGCCAGCTTGTCCTTGATCTCGCGGTCGAGATAGAGGCGACCCTTCTTCAGGTCGATGGCGATCATGTCGCCCGGACCGACGCGGCCCTTCTTGACGACATTCTGCTCCGGCACCGGCACCATGCCGGTTTCCGAACCGACAATGAGAAGATTGTCGGTGGTGATGGTGTAGCGGATCGGGCGCAGGCCGTTGCGGTCCAGGCCGGCGACAGCCCAGCGGCCATCGGTGGCGCAGAGCGCGGCCGGGCCGTCCCAAGGCTCCATGATCGAGTTGCAATAGGCGTAGAGATCGCGATGCGCCTGCGGCATCAGCGGCTTGTTCGAGGTCGGCTCCGGAATCAGGATGGTCTTCACCATCGGGGCCGTACGCCCGGCGCGCACCAGCACCTCGAACACCGAGTCGAGCGCAGCAGAATCGGACGAGCCGGACTGCACGATCGGCTTGATGTCGTCGGAGAAATCACCGAAGGCCTCGGAGGCCATCTTGATCTCGTGGCTCTTCATCCAGTTGACGTTGCCGCGCAGCGTGTTGATCTCGCCGTTATGGGCGAGCATGCGGAACGGCTGGGCCAGACGCCAGGTCGGGAAGGTGTTGGTCGAATAGCGCTGGTGATAGATGGCGAAGGTGGAGACGAAACGCTCGTCCTGCAGATCGGGATAGAAGTAGTCGATCTGTTCGGCGAGGAACATGCCCTTGTAGATCACCGAGCGGCAGCTCAGCGAGCAGATGTAGAAGTCGCTGATATGCGCGTTCAGCACCTGCTTCTCGATGCGGCGACGGATCAGGAAGAGGTCGCGCTCGAACGCACCGTCATCCTTGTTCAGGCGGTTCTCGATCAGCACCTGCTCGATTTCGGGGCGCGTCGCATTGGCCTTTTCGCCGATGATGGTGGCGTCGACCGGCACCTGGCGCCAGCCGTAGATACCGTAACCGAAGTCGAGAATGGCCGTTTCGACGATGGTACGGCAGGTTTCCTGCGCCGACAGATCGGTCTTGGGCAGGAAAACCATGCCCAGGCCGAGCTTGCCCTCGCCCGGCTCGAAGCCCGAGCGGCGCACATGCTCGCGGAAGAAATCCTGCGGAATCTGCACATGGATGCCGGCGCCGTCGCCGGTCTTGCCATCGGCATCCACCGCGCCGCGATGCCACAGCGCCTTCAGCGCCGTGATGCCGGCGGCGACGACGCTGCGATGCGGCTGGCCATCCAGCGAAGCAATGAGCCCGACGCCGCAGGCGTCATGCTCTTCCTCGGGCCGGTACATGCCGGTCTCCGACAGATGCTTGGTCTCGTCCTGCCATTGCTCGACGTAGCTCTTTTCGATGCTCATGGGTGGACTCCCTTACTCTGCGGCGGCAGCAGACGGCTGCGCCTTGGCCTGAATGTATTGATGGATCGCATCGGCGCAGTCGCGACCGTCGCGGATCGCCCAGACGACGAGGCTGGCGCCGCGCACGATGTCGCCGGCGGCGAACACGCCCGGCATGCTGGTCATCTTGCTGCGGGCCGAAATCTTCACGGTGCCCCAACGCGTGACTTCCAGGTTCGGCGCCTTGAAGTCCTGCGGCAGATTTTCCGGATCGAAGCCCAGCGCCTTGATCACGATATCGGCGGGCTGGTCGAAATCCGCGCCCTCGATCTCGACCGGCATCTGGCGGCCCGAACCATCGGCCGGGCCGAGCTTCATACGGCCGGCATGCACGGCGGTGACATTGCCTTCACCACGGAAGCTCTTGGGCAGCGACAGCCAGGCGAATTCCACGCCCTCTTCCTCGGCATTCTTCACTTCGCGCATCGAGCCCGGCATGTTGGCCTTGTCGCGGCGATAGAAGCAGTGCACGGCGGTCGCGCCCTGGCGGATCGCGGTGCGCACGCAGTCCATGGCGGTGTCGCCGCCGCCGATGACGACGACGCGCTTGCCCTTGGCATCCAGCTTGCCGTTCTCGTAATCAGCAACCTTGTCACCCAGGCCATGCTTGTTGCTGGCGGTGAGATAGGTCATGGCCGGCACGATGTTGCCCAGGCCCGAACCCGGCGCCTGCATGTCGCGCGAGGCATAGACGCCAGTGGCGATCAGCACGGCGTCATGCTTCTTGCGCAGGTCGTCCAGCGTGGCATCGCGGCCGACTTCGAAGTTGAGATGGAATTTCACGCCGGCATCGGCGAACAGCTTCGAGCGGCGCTCGACCACGCTCTTCTCGAGCTTGAAGTTCGGGATGCCATAGATCAGCAGGCCGCCGGGGCGGTCGTAACGATCATAGACATGCACCTGATAGCCGAGACGGCGCAGCTTGTCGGCGGCAGCGAGACCAGCAGGGCCGGCGCCGATGATGCCGATGCTCTGCGGGCGTTCGCCGTTCGCGGGATGCGGAGCCTGCACCCAGCCTTCCTCGAAGGCCTTCTCGGTGATGTATTTCTCGATCGAACCGATGGTGACGGTGCCGTGGCCCGACTGCTCGATCACACAGTTGCCTTCGCACAGGCGATCCTGCGGGCAGATGCGGCCGCAGACTTCGGGGAAGGTGTTGGTCGCCTGGCTGATCTCGTAGGCCTCTTCGAGGCGGCCTTCGGCGGTCATGCGCAGCCAGTCGGGGATGTTGTTGTGCAGCGGGCAATGCACCTGACAGAACGGCACGCCGCATTGCGAGCAGCGCGAGGCCTGCTCGTCGGCCTTGGTGGCGGCGAATTCGCGATAGATCTCGTCGAAGTCATGGGCGCGTTCGGTGGCCGCGCGCTTCTCAGGCATTGCCTGGGCGGTCTGCACGAACTTCAGCATCTTCTCGGCCATCACAAACGCTCCAACAACACCCTGGGGGCAGGGACTTCAGACTTCAGGGATGCCCCGGTGACGGGTTTGAGACGTCAGAATGGACGCGAAACACCGATACACTGGGGCGGAGCGCAACTTTTATTGCGGGAGGCCTTGGCGATCAAGCAAAAAATGTTCGATAGGACAGCTTTGATGACCTTTTCAATTGTTGCGCCAGGGTTTTGTCGGCCTGCGAATGGCTTTTAGCTGTGGATGACTCTGAATTAGGTCCGTTTTGAGACTTTAATTTATTTAAGCTATTGAATTATATAGTGGAAAGAATCGGCTAAAAAGCCGGCAGTTTTTCGGGCCCGGACCGGTCTGGGGGTTTGAGCCCGACCAGGGGACGCAGCCAAGCCGCACGGCGCAGCAGTTCATACCCGCCCCAGCAGGCCGCGACGGTGACCGCCAGCAGGATCAGCCCCTCGCCCCAGGCCGGCAGACCGAGCGGGGTCAGGTGATGGCCGGCCACCACGATCACGGTCTGGTGCAGGATGTAGACGGGAAAGATCGCCTCGGTGAGATAGCGGCGCACAGGACCGTCATGATTGAGCCACCGCCGCGCGAAACCGAGCAACGCGATGATCCACATCCACTGATCGGCCGCCCAGACCATCGCACGCCAGCCGCCCCCGACCTTGAACCAGACCAGACCCGCATAGGCGAGCAGTGCCAGCGCAAAGGCCGGCCAGCGCAGGCGATCGATGCTGCACCAGATCGCCTCGTCCCTGGCGATGCCGTAGCCGATAAGAAACAGCGCCAGATACATGGCATGCAGATACCAGTCGCCGACCAGCGCATGGCTCTCGCCGAACAGCGGCCGCAGCCACAGCCGCAGCAGGCCGAACAGCAGCGGCGGCACGAGCAGTAGCGCGAAGGGATTGCGCAGCATCGCGGCAGCACCCTGCAACGGCAAGCAATGCAGGAGTGGTCGCAGCGCGATCACCAGCATGGTGTAGACCCAGAGGTAGACGACGAACCACAGGTGATTCCAGGTCGGCACGAGCAGCGGTTTCCCGCCCGGCCGCCAACCGTCATACATCGTGATGTATTTGCCATAGAAGTCGATCCAGCCGCCGGCATAGCCGAGCTTCTCGACGATCTCGTAATAGGTCTGCGGCGGCACGATCACCAGCATGCCGAAGAGCACCGGCAGCAGCAGGCGCAGGCTGCGGCTTCGCGCCATCGCACCACGATTGATCCTGTCGGCCATGAAGCGCGTGGCGCAGCCGGCGATCAGGAACAGCAGCGCCAGCCGCCAGGGATTGGTCAGCAGCATTAGCGGCTGCAAGCCAAGCGGATCTCCCGGACCGGCATGGGCGCTTTTCACATGCCAGTCCCAGGAGACGAAAAACATGCCGATGTGGTATAGGATCAGCAGTCCGAAGGCGGCGATGCGCAGCCAGTCGAGATCGTAGCGACGCTCACTCATGTCCGACATGGAATCCCCACTCCGTCACGGTCCTGAACCGTCTGTGCCAGCCGCCACTGGCGCCGCCAATGCCGGCGGGACGAGCGGCGGGTCAGCTGTGACGAGCGGCAATACCGCGGAATACATCGGCTTTTCGAAACGCCTGTGGATCGGCTATGCCGCTGCCCTGCTGCTGGCCGCCGGACTGGGCGCATCCTCCTTCTGGATCGAGGACACCCGCAACGGCATCGCCCTGCCGGTCTGGTGCTATGCCGTTACCGAGCTGACCAGTGTGGTCATGCTGTTTGTCCTGACGCCCCTGCTGCTGCGCTGGACTGCCCGGCTCGATCCCGGCCGCATCGGTTGGCCGCGCACCATCGCCGGACATCTGTCCGGTTTTGCGGTTGGCAGCGCCGCGCATATCGGCGGCATGGCAGCCTTGCGATATCTGGTCTTCCCGCTGTTCGGCCAGACCTACCGCTTCGGCCGCGAAGGCCAGCTTGGCCTGCAACTGCTCTATGAAATCCGCAAGGATGCGGTGATCTATCTCGGCATGGTGGTGCTGGTCTGGCTGCTGGCCGCCGCACGCCGGCGCGGCATCGTCACCTTCATCGCAGTCCCCGCACCCGTGCCTGCACCGATGTCAGAGGGGCGCATCGAGGTGCGCGACGGCACGAAACGCGTCTGGCTCGACCCGGCAGAAATCCTGTGGGCGGAAGCAGCGGGCAATTATGTCGAGCTGCATCTGAAAGAGAAAAGCTGGCTGCAACGGCAGACGCTGGCCGCGCTGGAAACCGATCTGGCGGCGCAGGGTTTCGTGCGCATCCATCGCTCGCGGCTGGTAAACCGGCGCCATGTGCGCGGCACCAGCAGCAATGACAGCGGCGACTTCACCGTGGACTTGAGCGACGGCCGGCAGATTGCCGGCGGTCGCCGCTGGAGAGAAGCCTTGAAGCTTTAGGAGAAGCGCGGCTCGAACTTGCCGCCGCCGCGACGGTAGCGATAGAGATAGGTCTCGATCATGCCTTCCACCGGCGTCGGCTGGTCGATGCCGAGATCCTTCAGGCCCTTCGCGCCTTCACCCACCACATTGTCGGCTTTCAGCAGTTCGATCTGGTCGCGCGTGATCGGCGGCGCGAAGATCGGCTGCAGTTCCAGCGCAAAGGCCAGCGGCTTCAGCAGCGCGCCGGGCATCGGCACCAGCAGGCGCTTCTTGTGGATGGTATCGAGGGTGAGCTGCATGATCTCTTTCATGCTGTAGGTCTTCGGCCCGCCGAGTTCGTAGGTCTGGCCGACTGCCGCGTCATCGGTGAGCGCGCGCACGATGGCTTCGGCCACATCGGCGGCATAGACCGGCTGCAGCTTCGTATGGCCGCCATCGACCAGCGGCAGGACAGGCGCCATGGCCGCCATTGCGGCAAAGCGGTTGAAGAAATCGTCTTCCGGACCGAACACGACGCTGGGACGGATGATGGTGGCGTTGGGCATGCGGCGACGCACGCCGGCCTCGCCCGCCGCTTTGCTCTTGGCATAGTCAGACGTGCTGTCGGCATTGGCGCCGATGGCCGAGACCTGCACCATCTTCTTCACACCGGCTTCGGCGGCGGCAGCGGCCACGAGTTCAGCGCCGCGACCCTGCACCACGTCGAATTTCTGCGCGCCGCGCTGGAACAGGATGCCGACGCAGTTGATCACCGCATCGGAGCCGCGCACCGCGGCCTGCACCGAGGGGGCAACACGAATATTGGCCTGCACGATTTCGATCTGGCCGACCGCGCCCATGGGCTTGAGAAACAGGCCTTCTTCGGGACGGCGGATCGCCACCTTCACGCGCGCGCCCTGCTGGGCCAGCTTCTGGACGACATAGCGGCCGATGAAACCGGACCCGCCGAAAACGGTGACAAGCTGGTTGCGCAGCGACATGAGGCTGTTTCCTCTGCGAAAGGACTGATCTGGGCGGGACTATAGCGATTTTGCCGTCCCAGCCAATGGCTTTGCCCCGGGTTTGCAACGTCGCAGGCAAGCCCTATCCTGCCCTCATGGGTGCCGGATTCCCCACCGTCGTCATGGGGCTGCTGATCGCAGCCGTGTATTTCCTGCCCAGCCTGCTGGCTTGGCGGCGGCAGCATCCGTGGCGACAGAAAATCCTGGCTGCCAACCTGGTGGTCGGCTGGACCGTGATTGGCTGGGCGATCTGTCTGGGGCTAGCGTTGCGCAGGCCCAGCACTTGAGAGTGACCGCTTAGCGGCCGAGCCGCCGCGCATTCGCGGCCGCCGTGCGATAGACCGGCGCCATCGCAGCTGTGCCCGAGGCAGCAAGCGCCGTGCCCAGCGCCATTGACTGATCCTGCCAACGCGGCCAGGCCGCCTGCATCATCGCCACCTGTGCACGCCAGACGACATCGATGCTGGGTGCCACGGCCATCGCCTGCATGCCGCGCGCCAGGCTGAAGGATTCCGCCAGCCCGAAACTGCCGAGCCCGATCGCCATGCGCAGTGCATGCTGCATCAGAACCGCGCCTGCCAGCGTGGCCGCGCTCACCTTCTCGCTGACCATGCGCCCGGCTTCGCCATGGTCGCCGCCGGCCGCCAGCATCAGGCGCCGGGCGATCACCTCGCCGGCGACCATGCCCAGCGTAGCGGTTTTCGCGGCATTCCGCCGGCCCGTGCTCAGGGCGCGACGGTGGGTTTGCTGTTTCATCGGGTTTCCTTGTGCGAAGCCGCAACAGTGACCTGACAGCAACTCGCGGGCCGGGCTTTAGTGCCTAGAAAAACCAGAGCAGGGTGATCAGCGCGAACGGCCCCAGCAGCAGTGGGAAGGACCACGCCATGTAGCCGAAGAAGCCGGGCATGCGGATGCCGGCCTGTTCGGCAATGGCCTTGACCATGAAGTTCGGTGCATTGCCGATATAGGTGAGCGCGCCCATGTAGACCGCGCCCATCGAGATCGCCAGCAATGTACTGGCCAGTGGCCCCATCAGCGTCGGTGCATCACCACCGGCCATGTAGAAGAAGACCAGATAGGTCGGCGCGTTATCGAGAAACGCAGAGAGCAACCCGGTCAGCCAGAAATACATCTCGTCGCGCGGCACGCCATCGGCATCGGTGCTGAGCGCGATCAGGCCCTGCAGGCTGCCTTCAGGGCCGGCGCGCAGGATGGCGATCACCGGCACGATGGTGAGAAAGATGCCGGCAAACAGCTTGGCCACTTCGGCGATCGGCTCCCAGCTGAATCCGTTGGCGCTGCGGCTGTCTTTGCTGGTGACCAGCAGCGACAGCCCGGCCAGCGCCAGCAGGATCACGTCGCGCGCCAGATTCTGCGCCTCGACTGTCACGCCGAAAACACTCAGGTTCCATGCGGGTTTCCAGGCACCCGACAGCAGGACCGCGCCGACCACGCCGCCGAGCAGCAGCAGGTTGATCGCGCCCTCCATGCCGAAGTCCCTGGTATCGGGCGTCGGGTCGCGCGTCACGCCTTCCTTCACATAGTAATGGCGGTCGATCAGATAGAAGGCGCCCAGCAGGATGGCGCTGAGCAGCAGGGTGGGCAGCAGCATCGCCTTCAGCGTCCAGAAGAAATCGACGCCGTTGAGGAACCCCAGGAACAGCGGCGGATCCCCCAGTGGCGTCAGCGCGCCACCGACATTGGCGACCAGGAAGATGAAGAACACCACCACATGCACATTATGTTGGCGGGTGTCGTTGGCGCGGATCAGCGGCCGGATCAGCAGCATGGCCGCACCGGTGGTGCCCATGATGCTGGCGAGCAGCGTGCCGAGCGCCAGCAGGCCGGTGTTGAGCGCCGGACTGCCATGCAGGTTGCCGGTGATGCGCACGCCGCCGGCAATGGTGAACAGCGCCAGCAGCAGGATGGTGAAGGGCAGGTATTCCAGCAGGGCCACATCGACCACGACATGCGCGGCCGCACCGATGCCCTCACGCAGGCCGAACGGCACCAGGAAGGCCAGCGCCCAGGCGCCCGCGATCTTGCCGTAGTGATGGTGCCAGAAGGCCGGCGCGACCAGCGGCAAGAGCGCAATGGACAGCAGCATGCCGGCGAACGGCAGACCCCAGAAGAGATCGAGGGTTGCACCGTCGATGCCGGCGGCACGCACCGGTGCAGCAACCAGCAGGAGGGCAACCGGAAGCAGATAGAGGGGGCGGAAGGAGGTCATGCCCCAAGCTGCCACCTCTTCGCACTGCAAAACAATGTTCATTTGACGTAAGCCAAATTTTCATGTGAATGTCATTTTAACGAAATAAACGGCTTGCATGTTCATTCGCGCATGACAGGCCGTATGGGACAGGAAACGACCAGCATGGGCGCCGACCTTTCGGCCGACGACCGCGCGCGCGCCATCATCGAGCTGGTGCGCCGCGACGGGTACCAGACCATTGATGCGCTGGCGGCGCAGTTCGACAAGACCCCGCAGACCATCCGGCGCGACGTCAACCTGCTCTGCGACCGCGGCCTTTTGCGCCGGAAACACGGCGGCGTCGAGCTGCCACCCGAGGGCGAGAACCTCGCCTATCCTGCCCGCCAGGTGCTGAACTACCAGGCCAAGCGCCGCATCGGCGAGCTGGTGGCGCAGCATGTGCCCGAGGGCGCGTCGCTGTTCTTCGGCATCGGCACCACACCCGAGCAATGCGCGTTGGCGCTGGTCGATCACCTGAACCTGCGCGCCATGACCAACAACGTGAACGTGGCGATGGCGCTGGCGCGCAATCCCGCCTGCGAGATCACGCTGGCCGGCGGGCGCATGCGCAATCTCGATCGCGACGTGATCGCCGGCGAGGCGCACGGCTTCTTCAGCCGCTACTCCGCCGATATCGGCATTTTCGGCGCCGCCGGCGTGGCCGAGGATGGCACGTTGCTCGATTTCAGCCCCGATGAAGTGCACATGCGCCAGAGCCTGGTGCAGCATTGCCGCCAGCGTTTCCTGGTGCTGGATCATTCGAAATTCGGCCGCAACGCCACGGTGCGCGGCGGCCATATCACCGAGGCGCACGCGGTATTCACCGACCGCCCGGTTCCCGCCGCCATCGCCGACCAGTTGCGCGATGCCGGCGTCCGTCTCGTCGTCTGGTCCGACGACATCGCCACCACTGCATCTATAAACGGGAGAGGCTGATCATGTTTAAACGTATCCTGCTTGCCACCACCTTGATGATTGGTGCGCTTGGCATCGCCGACGCAAACGCACAGCAGCGCGCGGTCTGCTACAACTGCCCGCCGGAATGGGCCGACTGGGCCTCGCAGCTCAAGGCCGTGCAGAGCAAGCTCGGCATCACCATGCCGCCGGACAACAAGAATACCGGGCAGTCGATTGCCGCGATGATCGCCGAGAAGAACAACCCGGTGACCGACATGGTCTATATGGGCGGCAGCTCCTCGGACCAGGCCAAGAATGCCGACATCATCACCCCCTACAAGCCGGCGGGTTATGACAAGATTCCGGCCAACCTGAAGGATGCGGACGGCTACTGGTTCACCATCCACTCCGGCACGCTCGGCCTGTTCGTCAACAAGCAGGCGCTGGGCAAGAAGCCGGTGCCGCAGAGCTGGGCCGACCTGCTGAAGCCCGAATACAAGGGCATGGTCGGTTATCTTGATCCCACCTCGGCCGCCGTCGGCCAGGTCGGCGTGATGGCGGTGAACCTCGCCGTCGGCGGCACCTACGACAACCTCGATCCGGCGATCAAGTATTTCAAGGCGCTGGTGAAGAACGACGCCATCGTGCCGAAGCAGACCGCCTATGCCCGCGTCATCTCGGGCGAAATCCCGATCATGATCGACTACGACTTCAACGCCTATCGCGGCAAGTATACCGACAAGGCGCCGATCGAGTTCGTCATCCCGCAGGAAGGCACTGTCGTCTTCCCCTATGTGATGGGCCTGGCCAAGAACGGCCCGAACCCGGACAACGGCAAGAAGGTGCTCGACTTCCTGCTCTCGGCCGACAGCCAGACCATGTGGGGCAACGCCTATCTGCGTCCGGTCTTCCCCGAGTATCTCTCGGCGGATGCCAAGGCGAAATTCCTGCCCGACGCCGATTATGCCCGCGCCAAGCCCGTCGACCTGAAGAAACTGGCGACCGCGACGCCCTCGATCGTCGAGCGCTACAACAAGGAAGTGAACTGAGTGCCACGGGCGGCCCGTCATTGGGCCGCCCGTCTCTTCCTGCGGAGGAAATAATTAAAAAATGCAACGCGAAACGCGACGCCTGATTCTGTTGCTGCTGCCGGCCGGCATATTCTTTGCGGCCTTTTTCCTGATTCCGATGGCCGAGCTGTTCCTGATCGGCGGCAGCGGCAAGGATGGCTGGGCCGCCTATGCCGCCATCATCACCAACACGAATTACTTCAACAGCCTGCTGGCCACCATGATGGTCGCCGCGCTGACCACCGTCGTGACGCTGATCATCAGCGGCATCTCCGGCGTGTTCCTGCAGCGCCACAAGTTTCCCGGCAATGCCGCGCTGGTCGCCATGCTGACCTTCCCGCTTGCCTTTCCCGGCGTCGTCATCGGCTTCATGGTGATCATGCTGGCCGGTCGCCAGGGCCTGATCGGGCAGGTGAGCAATGCGCTGTTCGACGAGAAGATCGTCTTCGCCTATTCGCTGAGCGGCCTGTTCCTCGGCTATGTCTATTTCTCGATTCCGCGCACCATCCTCACCGTGATGGCGGCCGCCGAGAAGCTCGATCCCAAGCTTGAGGAAGCCGCGCGCTCGCTTGGCGCCTCGCCCTTCCGTGTCGTCACCGACGTGATCATCCCGGGCCTGAAGCCTGCCTTCATCTCGGCCGGTGCGATCTGCTTCGCCACCGCCGTCGGTGCGTTCGGCACGGCGTTCACACTGGCGGCGCGCATCAATGTCCTGCCGATGGTGATCTATACCGAGTTCACGCTGTCGGCCAACATCGCCATGGCGGCGGCGCTCAGCTTCGTGCTCGGCGCCATCACCTGGATCGTGCTGGCGCTGGCGCGCACCGCCGCCGGCGGCACCGTCGCGGCAGCCGGCTAAGAGGGGCAGGGTAAGATCATGCACAAGAAAACCCTCTTCCTGCTGCAGCTCGGTTTCACCCTGCTGGTCTGCGCCTTCTTGATCGTGCCGGTCTTCCTCTCGATCATGGCCGGCCTGACCGTGAACTACATCGTCGGCATCGAAAGCGGGCTGACGCTGCGCTGGGTGATGGAAGTCTGGAACGGCTATCGCAACACCATCTTCCTCTCCATCGGCATCTCGCTGGCCTGTCTTGTCGTGACGCTGATCCTCGGCATCCCGACGGCTTACGTACTGGCGCGCCGTCAGAGCGCGCTCAGCCGCGCCATCGAGGAACTGCTGGTGATGCCGGTCGCCGTGCCGGGGCTGGCGACAGCGCTGGCGCTGATCGTCACCTATGGCGGCCTGTCGGGCTTCCGCACCAGCTGGATGTTCATCCTGGTCGGCCATGTGCTGTTCACCCTGCCCTTCATGGTGCGCAGCGTGCTGGCCGTGCTGATGGCGATTGACCTCAAGACCCTCGAAGAAGGCGCGTCTTCACTCGGCGCGGGTTTCTTCGCCCGCTTCCGCGACATCGTGCTGCCCAATTGCCGCGCTGGCATTCTCGCCGGTTCGCTGATGGTGGTGACGCTGTCGATGGGCGAGTTCAATATGACCTGGCTGCTGCACACGCCCTTCACCAAGACGCTGCCTGTTGGTCTGGCCGATGCCTATGCCTCTTTGCGCCTGGAGATCGGCAGTGCCTATACGCTGGTCTTCTTCCTGATGATCATGCCGCTGCTGCTGGCCCTGCAGGCCTTTGCGCAGCCGCGCCTGAAAAAGTTTGTTGCCGAGGACGATACCCATGAGTGATGCCTTCATCCCGATGTCGATCGCGCTGACCAATTGCGCGAAGACCTTTGCCGACGGCACGCGCGCGCTGGAGCCGCTCGATCTGTCCATCAATGCCGGCGAAACCGTCGTCTTTCTCGGGCCATCGGGCTGCGGCAAGACCACCACGCTGCGCATCATTGCCGGTCTGGAAGAGCCCGATGCCGGCGGCAAGGTGCTGTTCGATGGCAAGGATGTGACCAACACGCCGATCGAGCAGCGCAACGTCGGCATGGTATTCCAGTCCTACGCACTCTTCCCCAACATGTCGGTGGCCGAGAATATCGGCTATGGCCTCAAGATCCGCAAAATGCCGGTTGAACAGATCCGCACCCGCGTGGGCGAGATGCTGGGGATGATGCAGATCGAGAAGCTGGCCAACCGCAAGATCGACCAGCTTTCCGGCGGCCAGCGCCAGCGTGTGGCGCTCGCCCGTGCGCTCGCCGTGCGGCCGCGTGCGCTGCTGCTGGATGAACCGCTGACCGCGCTGGATGCCAAGCTGCGCGACACGCTGCGGCTGGAGATCGACACCCTGCTGCGCTCGCTCAAGATCACCGCCATCTATGTGACGCATGATCAGGCCGAGGCGATGGCGCTGGGCGACCGCATCGTGGTCATGGAGCATGGCCGCGTCGCCCAGATCGGTGCACCGCGCGACATCTACCAGAAGCCGGCCACGCGCTTTGTCGCCGATTTCATCGGCACCATGAACCGGCTGAACGGCGCCGCGCGCAATGGCGTCTTCACCTGCCGCGCCGGCGACATGGCCTGGGCCGACGCCCCGGCCAATGTCACCGAAATCCTGTTCCGCCCCGAAGACATCCGCATCGCAGAGGCCGGCGAGCAGACCGGTCTGCGCGGCACCATCGCGGCGGCCTTCTTCCTCGGCGACCGCACGCGGCTGTTCGTCGATGCCGGCGAGCCGCAGCCGCTGGTGGTGGAAAGCACGGCGCGCCGCGATTTCACCCATGGCGAACAGGTTGGCCTCGCCATCGACCCGCGCGGTATACTGGTTCTGTAAGCGTAAAGGAGCAGCGCCCCATGCTGATCGCCCAGATTACCGACACCCATATCAAGCTGCCGGGCAAGCTGGCCTACCGGAAGGTCGATACAGCGGTGATGCTGGAGCGCTGTGTCGCGCATCTGGCCACGCTGAAGCAGCAGCCCGACCTGATCCTGCTGACCGGTGACCTCGTCGATCTCGGCCGGCCCGAGGAATACGACCATCTGAAATCCATTCTCAGCCCCATCCGGCAGCGCATCATCGCCATTCCCGGCAACCATGACGAACGCGACGCCATGCGCGATGCCTTCGCCGCCGACGGCTATCTGCCGCGCGAGCGTGGCAGCTTCCTGCAGTTCGTGATCGAGGACGACTATCCGCTGCGCATCATCGGGCTGGATACCGTGATCCCCGGCCAGGGCGGTGGCGAGCTGTGCGACAAGCGGCTGGCCTGGCTGGACGAGACACTTGGCAAAAAGCCCGATGTGCCGACGCTGGTGATGATGCATCACCCGCCCTTCATCACCGGCATCGGCCATATGGACAAGATCGGCCTGAAGGGGTCGGACGGCTTTGAAAAGGTGGTCGCAAAATATCCACAGATCAAACTGATCCTCTGCGGCCATCTGCATCGCGTGATCCGCGCCGATGTCGGCGGCCGCACGGCGCTGACCTGCCCCAGTCCGGCGCATCAGGTGGCGCTGGATATCGATGACGAGGCGCCCAGCCGTTTCACCATGGAGCCACCGGGCTACATGCTGCACTGGTGGCATGACGAAAAGCTGGTCAGCCACACGGTGGCAATCGGCGATTACGACGGGCCGCATCCCTTCCACGGTCCTGACGGCAAGCTGATCGACTGAGCCTTCAGTCTTCGAGCGCGTCTTTCCAGAACGGCTTGATGCCATCCAGGGTTTTCCAGGCCGCGCCCAGATGCGCGAGCTGCAGCTGCTGCCGCCCGGCGAACCAGGCGGCGATGGCGGCAGCGGCCGGATCGTGCGACGGCGGTGGCAGGATGTTGCTGATCAGCGTGGTGCCGACAGCCGCATCGTTCAGGGCGCCGAGGCAATCCTGCAGTTGCGCCAGCGCGCCGATGAAGCGCCGGCTTTCCTTGCGGCCAAAGGCGCCGCGGAAATATTCGGCGGCATAGCGCAGCTTCTTGGCGCGGATGCGCAGCTCGTGCAGCGCCTCGGTATCCAGCGCGTCATGCTGCTTGCCCAGTTTGCGCAGCTTCCTGCGGCGCTTCTGCAGTACGCCGGCGGCAAAGCGCGGCACCGGCAGGGCAGCGATGTCCGCGGCCTTTACCGCGCCGCCATCCAGCACCGCATCGAGGAAGGTCTCGAAGCTGAGCCGGAAAGCGGCCAGCCGCGGCGCCAGCAGCGCCGATTGCAGTGCTTCCTGCGCGGCCGCGCGGCGGTCTTCCAGCACAGTAGCCAGATGCTGCAATCCTTTGGGCGCATCGGACATGGCCCGCAGCGGCACCAGCGTCTCAACGATGAACACGTCCAGATCGCGCTTGCGGCCCAGCGGGCCATTCAGCCAGCGCAGGTCTTCCAGCAGCGGCGACAGCCGGTCGCCATTCAGCATGTCGGCGAAGAGCCCGATGGCCGAGCGCAGGCGGCGCAACGCCACCCGCATCTGATGCACGCCTTCGATATCGCGGTCACGCAGCACCGGTGCGATATTGGCATCGAACTGCGCCAGGCACTGGCGCGCGATGCCGACAAAAGCGGCTGCGGTATCCGAATCTTCGTTCAGCGCGATCTCGAAGACAGCGGCGCGCAGCGCCGGCGGTTCGACCACGCCCAGATCGGCGGCCGCCTGCACCAGCGGCGCGGCGCCGGTCCAGCGCAGGCCGAGATCGAGACTGAGTTCGGCGGCAAAAGAATTCAGCGCATCGGCGGCGGAATCGGCGGCACCCTGCAGCACCAGCGCGTCATAACTCACTGTCTGCTTGCCGCGCTGCAGTTCAATCGTATGGCTCTGCACATCCAGGGTCTGGCCGTTGCGGTCGAGACTGATCGACTGTCCGGTCAGCTTGCCCTCGGCCAGCAGCTGCAGGTCGCCATCCACCGCCGGCGCATCGGGCTGCGCCTGGCCGGAAACCGGCAGCATCACATGCCGCATGCCGGCGCGATCCTCGGTGCCGAGGCAGAGCCAGCCGGCGGCAGCGAAGCGACGATCGACGGTATCAAGAAGGCGAAGCTGGGACTGGATGCGGCGAATGGTGCGCCCGGCAAGCAGCGGATGCTGGCGGAGGGTTTTCAGCGAGCCCGGGACCAGGCCGAGACGCAGCAGCGCGGGCAATTCGCTCATGGCGGCGGACTCTATGGAGCGGCTCCGAAATGGTCAATGAACTCAGTCGTTTACGATTGTTACAGTTCTGCGTAACGGAGCATGTCACGCCGCCTCAATTCTGCCCCTTTTGCCGGCTTAACTCCGTTCCAGGCGGCAATTTTCGCAGCCTGCCGGGCCGTCCGGCATTATGGTCTTCCCCCGGACCCGCCGGACGGCCCTCCATTTCCCCAATCCTTCCCATGGTTTGCCTCTGATCCGTGCGACGCACGGAATTCGCCTCTGCCTGTGTCGTTTCTTCCGGGCACAGCAAAGAGCATTCCCATGAGCAAAGCCAAATCCCCCAAAGCCGCCGCCAAGACCGGTGCCCGGCCGCTGCAGCAGGCCGCGCCGCGCAAACGCCAGGGCGCGAAAAACGGCCAAGGCACGAAAAACGGATCGCCGTCCCTTTCGGCAGTCGAGAAGCCGCGCCTGGTCCTGCGCAATGCCACGCCGCATGACATCCCCGGCATCCGCGCGCTGAGCGACAAGGTCTACGGCGCCACCGAAGGCGCCTATACCACCGCGCAGCTGCGCGGCCATCAGCATCATTTCCCCGATGGGCAGTTCGTCGCCGTCTATGACGACGCCATCGTCGGCTATTGCGCCACCTTCCGCATCGCCGAGAAGCTGGCGCTGAAGCCGCATGACTGGGAAGGCATCACCGGCCGCGGCTATGCCGCGCGCCATGATGCGCATGGCGACTGGCTCTATGGCCTGGAGGTCTGCGTCGATCCGGACTATCGCGGCCTGCGGCTTGGCCAGCGCCTGTACAATGCGCGCAAGCAGCTCTGCCAGCATCTGCATCTGAAAGGCATCGTCTTCGGCGGCCGCATGCCGGGGCTGAACCGGCGCTGGATGCAGCTGCGCTCGCCCGACAAGTATCTGGAGCTGGTGCAGAGCGGCCGTCTGCGCGATCCGGTCATCAATTTCCAGATGCGCAACAACTTCGAGCCGCTGGGCGTGCTGCGCGCCTATATGGACAACGACCATGAATCGCGCGGCTTCGCCACGCATATGGTCTGGCGCAACCCGGAATTCGGCGACGCCATTCACGACACACCGGACAAGCCGCCGCTGCGCGCCCGCGCCGCGCGCGTCGCCGCCGTGCAGTACCAGCAGCGCCAGATTTCATCCTTCGAGGATTTCGCCAAGCAGGTCGAGTATTTCGTCGATGTGGTGGCGGATTACAAAGCCGACTTCGTGCTGTTCCCCGAGCTGGTGACCCTGCAGCTGCTGTCCATCGAGAACCGCAACGCGCCGGCCGCCGAGGCGGTCGCGGCGCTGACGCGCTATACCGAACGCGTGAAGGCGTTGTTCAGCGAACTGGCGGTCAGCTACAACATCAACATCATCGGCGGTTCGCATCCGACCCGCGATCCGGTCGATGGTCATGTCTACAACATCTGCTATGTCTGCCTGCGCGACGGCGCGGTGCATGAACAGCGCAAGATTCATCCCACGCCGAACGAGCGCTACTGGTGGAACATCACCGGCGCCGACAGCTCCAACGTGATCGAGACCGACTTCGGTCCGATCGGCGTGATGATCTGCTACGATGCCGAATTCCCCGAACTCGCCCGCCACCTGACCGACCAGGGCGCGCAGATCCTGTTCATCCCCTTCTGCACCGACGAACGGCAGAGCTATCAGCGCGTGCGCTTCTGCGCGCAGGCGCGCGCCATCGAGAACCAGTGCTATGTCGTGATGGCGGGCAACGTGGGCAACCTGCCCAGCGTGGAGAACATGGACATCCAGTATGCGCAGAGCTGCGTGCTGACGCCCTGCGACTTCGCCTTCGCCCGCGACGGCATCGCCGCCGACACCACGCCGAATGTCGAGATGGTTGCCATCGCCGACGTGCATCTCGACAGCCTGGCGGCGGCGCGGCAGAGCGGCACGGTGCAGAATCTGAAGGACCGCCGCTTCGACCTCTACAACGTCACCTGGAAAGAGGTGCCGGGCGGCGGCCTGCGGGAGACCGGGCCGAATGGCCGGCGCGAGGCTGCCGAATAGGGCGGTTTACAGGCTTAAAGTGGTGACTTTTTTTGCTGTTCGCCCTAGATTTGTGGCCAGTTCATCCGTAACCGGATTGGCCGACGATGCACTATACCCGCGCCGCGCTCCAGAACAGGGCGCCGCTTCCCATCCTGGGTGATGCCGAACCCCAGGAGCTTTTCCAGGCGGTCTGCAGGGACATCATCGAGGGACTGGGCTGCACCCGGGCCAGCATCTGGCGCTTCAACCTTTCCGCTGACGCCATTCACTGCCGCTCTCTCTATGACCAGCGCGGCCGGCAGTTTCCGGATGACACGGTGCTGACCGCGACCGGCGTGCCGCTCTATTTCGAGATGATGCGGAAAGAACGCCTGCTGGTGATCCCCGATTATGCGCAGCATCCGGCCACCCGCAATCTGGGCGCACCCTATGCGCAGTCGACCGGCATCCGCGCGCTGATCGATGCGCTGGTGACCGATGCCGATGGCGAACCACTGGCCATCATCTCGGCCGAGCAAGACCGCCCGCGCGACTGGCGCGAGGCCGATATCCTGCAGCTCTACCAGATCACCGAACTGGCGACGCCGAGCCTGCGGCAACTCGGCCGCCTGCCCATCCTCTAGCTCTTCGGCACCAGCAGTTTCTTGATCGCCTCGGCCAGGTCGGCCTTGCGCACCGGCTTGGACAGCATCTGCGTCACATGTTCGAAGCGCGTGCCTTCCAGCCGCTGGCTGTCGACCGAGCCCGACATAAACAGCACCGGCATCTTCGGATTGTCGGTGACCAGCTTTTCCGCCAGCGCCAGTCCGTCCATGTCGCCCGGCATCTGCATGTCGGTCAGCACCAGGTCGATGGGCAGGCCGCGCCGCAATTCGGCCAGGGCCTCCTGCGCACTGGAGGCCGGCAGCACGGCGAAGCCGAGATTGCCCAGCAGCGCGGTGATCGTCGCCCGCACATCGGGATTGTCCTCGACGCAGAGGATCAGCTTGCGCTCGGGTTCGTTCTCGGGTCGCCGCGCCGACAGCCGCTCGCCTTCCAGGGCCGGTAGGTAGATGCGGAATTCGGTGCCGTTGCCCGGCTGGCTCTCGACTTCCAGATAGCCGCCCGACTGCACGACGAAGCCATAGACCTGGCTGAGCCCCAGGCCGCTGCCCTTGCCGATCTCCTTGGTGGTGTAGAAAGGCTCGAAGACGCGCGCCATCACTTCCGGCGTCATGCCTGAGCCGGTGTCGCGCATCGACAGCATCACATAGGTGCCGACCGGCGCGATGCGCGTGGGCATGACGCGCGGCTCGTCCAGGTAGGTCACCCCCGTGCGGATGGTCAGCGTGCCCTTGGCACTGGCGCCCAGCATCGCATCGCGCGCATTCAGCGCCATGTTCAGCAGCGCATTCTCGAGCTGGCCCGGATCGACCTCGACCATGTAGACATCCAGCGCCAGTCCGGCCTGGATGGTGATGGCATCGCCCAACGTGCGGCGCAGGATATCAAGCGTGCTATCGATCAGTTCGTTCACGTCGAGACGGATCGGATTGAGTTTCTGCTGGCGGCTGAACGCTAGCAGCCGTTTGGTCAGATCGGCGCCGCTGATCGCGTTGCGCAGCGCCTGATCGACCAGCCGCCGCCCTTCCATGTCGGTGATGCGGTCGCCCAGCAGTTCCAGGTTGCCGACGATCACGGCGAGCAGGTTGTTGAAGTCATGCGCCACGCCGCCGGTGAGCTGGCCCAGCGCTTCCATCTTCTGTGCCTGCCGCAGCTGGTCGCGCAGCTCGTCGGCCTGACGCCGCTCGGTCATGTCGCGCGTGATGTTGACATAGCCGGTGAGTGTGCCCTGCTCGTCGAGGATCGGCGTGATCGCCACGGTGACCCAGAAACGGCGGCCATCCTTGCGCACCCGCCACTCCTCGTTGACGTAGCGGCCTTTCTTGCGCGCGCGCTTCAGGGCCGCCGCCGGCACGCCGGCCGCCACGTCGCTTTCGGTATAGAATATGTCGCGGGTGCGGCCGATCACCTCGTCGGGCGTACGGCCGGTGAGATTCACCGCGCCCTCGTTCCAGTTCAGGATGCGGCCATCGGCATCCATCATGAAGATCGCGTAATCGGGAATGCTGTCGACCAGCATGCGGAAGCGCGCCTCGCTTTCGCGCTCGGCCGCCAGCACCCGGCGATACTTGCTGATATCGTGGATGACGCCGACATAGCGGGTCTGCCCATCGCCGCCATATTCGCCAACCGCCAGTTCAAACGGGAAGACGCTGCCGTCCTTGCGCCGGCCCAGCACCTCGCGGCCGATGCCGATGATGCGGCGCTCGCCGGTGGTGTGGTAATGCCGCAGATAGCTGTCATGCGCCGAATGATCGGGCTCGGGCATCAGCATCGAGACATTGCGGCCCAGCACCTCGACGGCGGTGTAGCCGAACAGGCGCTCGCAGGCGGGGTTGAACAGGGTTATGCGGCCATCGGCCTCAATGAGGATCAGGCCGTCGATGGCGGTATCGACCACGGCCTGAAGAAGATCGCTGTTCATGCCCTGTGCCCGTAGCAGGATTAATTAAGGGGGCTTTGCAATCTTTAATATGTCTTTCCACCCCGATATTCGCCGCTAGAATGGTGCCAAGCGCAGGGCTTTGCAACGCCATTTTCGCCCCTCGGGGCGAAGGCTGTGGAGGACCGAGAAATGGCCCGCATTCTCATCATCGATGACAATCCGGAATTCCGGGCCATCCTGCGCACGCATCTGGAGACCCGCGGTCATGCCATCACGCAGGCCGGCGATGGCGACCAGGGCCTCAATATCCTGGAGGCCGGTGAAATCGACATCGTGCTGACCGACATCCTGATGCCGCAGCGCGACGGGGTTGAAGTGTTGCGCACGGTGAAGAAGCGTTGGCCCGGACTGCCGGTGATCGCGATCTCGGGCGGCGGCTGGATCGGCGCGCAGGAACTGCTCGGCATGGCCGAGCGGCTGGGCGCGGATCAGGTGCTGACCAAGCCGGTGCGGCGCGACGATCTGCTGAAGGCGGTCGACACCGCGCTGCAGAGCATCGAGGCCCGCAAGCGCGGCTAGATCACAGGTAGCGCTGCAGCACCACGAGCAGCAGCCAGACCGACGTCACCGCCAGCGGCACGAAGGTGAAGCAGATGCCGAGCACGCGCAGCGGCGCGCGTTCGTTGCCGCGCTGAGTCGCCACGCCGATGGCATGCACGATGCGGCCGATGAAGATCATCGCACCGAGCGCATGCAGCGCCCAGACCGGTGCCTGGCGCGACAGTTCCAGCATGAACAGCAGGATCAGCAGCAGCGGCACATATTCGACGAAGTTGCCATGCACGCGGATGGCGCGCTGCAGGTCGTCATGCCCGCCATCGCCGATCTTCACATGATGACGGCCGCGCAGGATGATGACGCGGAAGGACAGTGCCAGCAGCAGCAGGCCGCAGAGCGCGGCGTAGAGTGGCGTGACGGCAAACGGGGGAAGCATGGCGGACCCTGGTTGTTACTCAGCAGCCTTAACGTGCTGCTGGCGGATCAGTTTCACGATCTCGGCGGCCGCCTGCGGAATGTTGGTGCCCGGGCCGTAGATGCCGGCGACGCCGGCCTGGCGCAGGAAGTCGTAATCCTGCGGCGGGATCACGCCGCCGGTGATCACGAGAATGTCGCCCGCGCCATTCTTGCGCAGCGCCTCGATCAGTTGCGGCACCAGCGTCTTGTGGCCGGCCGCTTGGCTGGAGATGCCGACGACATGGACGTCATTCTCGATGGCGTCCTTGGCGGCTTCCTCGGGCGTCTGGAACAGCGGACCGACATCGACGTCGAAGCCGAGATCGGCAAAGGCCGTCGCGATCACCTTGGCGCCGCGATCATGGCCATCCTGCCCGAGCTTCACGACGAGCATGCGCGGCCGGCGGCCTTCCTCGGCGGCGAATGCGTCGATCTCTTTCTGGATCATCTTGAAGCCCTCGTCATTCGCGTAGGCCGCACCATAGACGCCGGCAATCGAGCGCACGGTCGCCTTGTGGCGCGTGAACACGCGTTCCATCGCATCCGACATCTCGCCCACGGTGACGCGCGCGCGCGCAGCCTGTACGCAGAGTTCCAGCAGATTCGCGTTGCCGGCCGCGCCTTCCTCAAGCGCCTTGATCGCGGCTTCCGCCCCGGCCTTGTCGCGGGTGTTGCGGATGGTCTTCAGACGCGCCACCTGGCTGTCGCGCACCTTGGTGTTGTCGACTTCCATGGTTTCCGGCTTGTCATCCTTCGCCGGGCGATACTTGTTGACGCCGACGATGACATCCTCGCCGCGATCGACGCGGGCCTGCCGGCGCGCGGCAGCCTCCTCGATCTTCAGCTTGGGCATGCCGCTTTCGACTGCCTTGGTCATGCCGCCCATGGCTTCCACTTCGTCGATCAGCGCGGTGGCATGGGTGACCAGCGCGTGGGTCAGCGCTTCCACGTAATACGAGCCGGCGAGCGGATCGACCACCTTGGTGACGTAGCTCTCTTCAGCGATGATCAGCTGGGTGTTGCGCGCAATTCTAGCTGAGAATTCCGTCGGCAGCGCGATGGCTTCATCCAGCGCATTGGTGTGCAGCGACTGGGTGCCGCCAAGCACGGCGGCCATCGCCTCGATCGCGGTACGCACCACGTTGTTGTAGGGGTCCTGCTCGGTGAGCGAGACGCCCGAGGTCTGGCAATGCGTACGCAGCATCAGCGACCCGGTCTTCTTCGGGTTGAACTCCTTCATGATCTTCGTCCACATGAAGCGCGCGGCGCGCAGCTTGGCGATCTCCATGAAGAAGTTCATGCCGATGGCGAAGAAGAAACTCAGGCGGCCGGCGAAGGCATCGACATCAAGGCCGCTGGCAATGGCGGTGCGCACATATTCCTTGCCGTCGGCCAGCGTGAAGGCCAGCTCCTGCACGGCGGTCGCACCCGCTTCCTGCATGTGATAGCCGGAGATCGAGATCGAATTGAACTTCGGCATCTTGGCGGCGGTGAAGCCGATGATGTCGGCAATGATGCGCATGCTGGGCGCGGGCGGATAGATATAGGTGTTGCGCACCATGAACTCTTTCAGGATGTCGTTCTGGATCGTTCCTGAAAGCTGTTCGGGCTTCACGCCCTGTTCCTCGCCCGCCACGATGTAGCAGGCCAGCACCGGCAGCACGGCGCCGTTCATGGTCATCGACACGCTCATCTTGTCGAGCGGGATGCCGTCGAACAGGATCTTCATGTCCTCGACGGAGTCGATCGCCACGCCGGCCTTGCCGACATCGCCGACGACGCGCGGATGATCAGAGTCATAGCCGCGATGCGTGGCGAGATCGAAGGCGACAGAGACGCCCTGCTGGCCGGCGGCGAGATTCTTGCGATAGAAGGCGTTGGATTCTTCGGCCGTGGAGAAGCCGGCATACTGGCGGATGGTCCAGGGCCGGTTGGTGTACATGGTGCCGCGCACGCCGCGCGTGAAGGGCTCGAAGCCCGGCAGCGAGTTGACGGTTTCCATGCCTTCGAGATCGGCGGCGGTATAGAGCGGCTTGACCGCGATGCCTTCCGGGGTCTGCCAGACCGCATCGGTCAGCGGCTTCTCGCCCAGCTCTTTCTGCGCGAGCTTGGCCCAGGCCTCGGGCCAGGAAGTCTCCTTGGGAATCTCTTTGCTGGTCATCGTCTCTCGTATCCACCCGTCCACAGACTCAAATGCTGCGGTGCAGCAGCCAGTATGAAGCGGGCGTCCCGATGCTGTCAAAGTGCTGTCGCGTCAGTCTAACACGGCTTGCGCGTCCACGTTGCGCCAACCGGCTGCCAATGACGGCCAGGCCGGGCCAGCGGGATGCCAAACTGAGCCAGATCGAGCCAATCTGAGCCAAACGCGTCCTATTTTGGCCAATCTCGTCCAATTTTAGCCAACGCAGACCAGCGAAAAGCCGGCTAAGCCCTTGATCTGCTGGGCCAAGCCATTGAAATCCGGTGGCCGGGCCGGGGGTTGGCGGAAATCTGCAACTGCAATTAGAGTATTGCGACAAGTGCACGACCTGAACGCTTCTGCAAATTGCTGAGTACGCAACTAGCTGCTTTACGAATTCGCCTTCGACATATTTGAAGAGTTACCCGCGTCAGACTCAATCGATGCAGGTGTAGGCATACTTTCTACCAACTGGTCCGCCGTGATAGTCGCATCATCACTAGGATCTGCGTTGGATGCTTGTGAGTACAATTGCTGCTCATTTTTTTCAGCCTCAGCTTTTCGAATAGCCTCAGCAATGTGAGAAGGCGGCACTTGACTAAAGAGTTCACTACCTTCCGCTTTAAGGAATGGCATTTCCATCCAATGTGACGACTCAATATAACTCGTGCAAAAATCCACTACCACTTCGGATGAAACTTCGGGCTGGCATTGCAGTAGCGCGGCTTCACGGCGATTGGTTTCGCGCAATTTGAGATTATCTTCTATATCCAGCCAAACCACCGGATATGATTCACCGCCCAGCACCCCTTTGAAATCCTCTCTGCCATCGTAGCCAAAAATTAGAGGATACGACCGTTTCTCAGCTTGAGCCGAAGCGATGATAAGTGCCAACTCGACAGAAAGCGCCAACCTACGACGAGATGCGGCTTTTCCCAATCGAAAGCCCGCATCCATCGAAGGGCCGATAAAATCTTGAACTTCTGGTTTTTTGCTCGTGCGGGCGCGCTGTGTGCCTCCATCGGGAGTTTGATATGGATCGTGAAGGCCATCTAAATCGATAATGGCGTTGCGCGCGTCAAAATCAGCGACCCAAGCGCATCCCTTTAAATCCAAGCCTTTTGAAACGGCTCGCACAACACGACGGGTATGATAAATAGCATCTATAAAGCAACCAATAATAACTGCGGCTGAATGCCGATCTTCAATTGTGATCCGATAAATTAGTTCATCACCCAAAGCTTTCCACAATTGAAGAGATGGTGCACTAAGATGACTGGCGGCAATGGTTTGGCGAAATTTTTCATTGAAACTATCATAAAATTTCCGAATTGCCGTAAACCACCCGCCTTCTTCTCCAGCGCTACCTGCTAGGCTACGCGAGAATTTGAATGCGGTGGAACCAGAGACATCCACACTGAGAAACATTTCCAGGCGGTAGCTATCCTTCGCCCTCTGCTCAGCGATTTCATCATCTGATGGCATTATTTTTATTCTAGACCTAGGCTCTTTGCTCGATTCTCGGCTGCGAGAGTCGATACCAAGAAAACACGAGCCACATCTTCTAGATCACCGCCAACTTCAGTCCAAGCGGTGCGAAAATGATCAGATGGCATAATAAGAGCGGCCGAAAACCAATTGGCTTCCCACTCGGCCCTACGCTCTGCTTCTGTCGCGTCTGAAGCTAAATAACGCTGGGCACGCATTTCAACCTTGCTCTCACCAGCATGCTGTTTTTGAAGCATGGGATAATGAAGGAGCAAATGCCCTAGCTCATGACCGATAGTAAAGCGATCACGCGTTGGACTGGTGTCATTAGGAACATAGATGTCGAAGTCATTAGGTGCGCGCACATAAATGCTTTCTGCACCCGCTTTAAAAAAATCGCGGTACAACACATCTCCACCCAGCTTCTCAACTAGGTCGATGATGGAATCACCGGGATGAAACCCGATGCGTTGAGCGTAGTGCTCTGCGGCGTCCTGGATTGCAGTCTTGGTAGCGCGGCAAGGCACAGGGGCATAGACAGGCATGGGGTGTACCTTCGATGACTGTGCGAACATTCAGGAAACAAATATAACATGCCCGCTATATACAGGCAAGTAACGATATAAAAATACCAAATATAGAAAAAACGCGATAGAGAATAACACGAGAACAAATACTTACTGTTCTCCCTAGCAGTTTACCGGAGAAGATCCGTCTACTGTCAGTAGAGACCATCTTATCACTTTCACCCCAGCACCGGCTTCATCTCCGGATCGCCCTTCTGCATCGCGCGCTGATACGCCTCGCGCGCGCCAATGCGCCGCAGATAGGCCAGGATGTTCGGATAGGGCGACAGGTCGCAGGGCTGGAACAGCCGCATGGTGGTGAGCGCGAACACCGTCATGATATCGGCCGCCGTGAAATCCCGGCCCGCCAGATACGGCACGGATTTGAGCCGCGCATCGATGGTGGAGAGGATCAGCGCCATGCGCTGGGTGCCGACCACCACGGTCGGGTGATCCGGGGCGGCCTCGAGCCGCCGCATCACCATCATGCGCATATTGGCCGGCTGCAGCGTGCCGTTGGCGAAATGGAACCAGTACAGATAATCCGTGAAGCCCGGCGCATCCGGCGCGGGCTTCAGCGCGGTCCTGCCATCCGCGCCGGTGCCGTAGCGCGCGAGAATGTAGTCGATGATCGCGCCGGACTCGCCCAGCACCAGATCGCCGCCGGTCGGGCTGCTGTCGGTGATCACCGGCGCGGTGCCCATCGGATTCAGCGCCTTGTATTCGGCCGGCCCGAGATTGTTGGAAAGCCGCTGATAGCGCTTGAGCGCATAGGGAATGCCAAGCTCCTCGCAGAGCCAGACGATGCGCTCGGACTGCGAGCGGACGAGATGATGCACGGTGAGCATGATGGTTTCCGTTGCAGTGTGCGGAGGACGAGAGTCTTTATTTCTTGGTCAGCTTCTTCAGGACGGCGGCGATGAAGGCCACCTTCTCGGCCGCGCCCAGCTTGATGCCGCGATCCCGGATCGCGTCCTCGATGGCCTGCGCGACGGCATTCTGCGCATCGGCGCCAAACGCACTGTCGCCATAGGAGGCCGGGCTTTCGCTGAAGCCATCCTGCTTGGCGCCCTTGCCGCTGATCAGCCAGCGCAGGCTGTAGCCGGTCGCCTTGGCGATGGCGGCGAGCGCATCGGCCGAGGGCGACTTGGTGCTGCCGGTGATGATCTTGTTGAGGCCCTGCTGCGACAGCGCGCCCCGGGTGCGGCGGGCCAGTTCGGCCTGAGACCATCCGGTCTCATCGAGGATCAGCGCCAGTCTCTCTGTAACGGTTCGCATACGGCCGTTTAGAGCATGCCGATCTACTCCTATGGGAGTTGATGCAACTCCATCTGGAGTATAGGCTGACCGCCATGGCTCAACTCGTGAGGGCGAGGCATGGAAGCAAAGCGGCTGGTCGGCATCAACGTAAAGCGGCTGCGGCTGGAGGAGCAGCTGTCGCTCAGGGCGCTGGCGCACCGGGCCGGCGTATCGGCCGCATGGCTGCTGGCGCTGGAAGCGGGCGGCAAGAATCCCACGCTGCACCATCTGGATGGTCTGGCGCGCGCACTGGATGTGCCGCTCACCGCGCTGTTCAGGTCCTGTCAGTAAGCGGCGCGTTACACGCTTCTCGGTCCGAACAGAATAATCCCGGTGCCGACCAGGCATACCATCGCGCCGATCACATCCCAGCGATCAGGCGCATGGCCTTCGGCCAGCCAGAGCCAGAGCAGCGAGGCCGCGATGTAGATGCCGCCATAGGCCGCATAGGCGCGGCCGGCGGCCTCGACCTCCACCAGCGTGAGCAGATACGCGAACAGCGCGAGCGCCGCGATGCCGGGCAGTAGCCACCAGGCGGATTTATCCAGACGCAGCCAGGCCCAGAAAGCGAAGCAGCCGGCGATCTCGGCAAAAGCCGCCGCGCCATAGACGAGCCAGGTTTTCATGAACAGCAGGTACCAGAAGAAGACGCGCTGCTGAGATCGTCGATGATCGTGCAGTCGCCCGCCGGGCCGCCGACGCAGGCAGCATCGCAACGGCCGACCAGCGCGCGCAGACTCTTTTCCAGTTCACGCAGCTCGCGCAGCTTGTCGCGCACTGCATCGAGATTGGCCTGCGCTAGATCGCGCGCCGCCACGCAATCCTGCTCCAGCGCCGGCGCCTCGGTCAGCGCGACCAGGGCGCGCACCTGTTCGATCGGAAAACCGAAATCGCGGCAGCGGCGGATGAAGGTGAGGCGCTTGCGGTCGTCATCGCCATAGGTGCGATGGCCGCCCATGCGGCGCGCGGCGCGCGGCAGCAGGCCGATCTGCTCGTAATAACGGATGGTGGGGACGCTGCTATCGGTCAGAGCCGCCAGCCGGCCAATGGTAAGCTCTTGATCTGACAGCATTTCAATGCCTCATGATATTGCTTGAACCTCAAGTTACTTGAGGTCGTACAGTCCTGCAAGAGGGGCGGCACTCCTGCTGCCTGAACAGATCGCGAGGACATCATCATGAAGAAATCTCTCCTGGCCCTGCTGGGCGTCGGCGCGGCCTGCGCGGCCTGCTGCGCCATTCCCTTGGCCGTGCCCCTGCTCGCCGGCCTCGGACTGGCCGGCTTCGGCATCGCTGGCTTTAGCACCGATGTCTTCACCTGGGGCACCGGATTGCTGATGCCAAGTCTTCTGATCATTGGGCCGATGCTGACCATGGCCGGCATGTACTGGCTGCGCCGGCGCAACAGGATGGCGACATCTGTTTGCGCAACGGACAAGAGCTGCGGCTGCAGCTGATCCTGCGGTCTGGATGCAGCGCAGCTTATGTCTTTGGCGGCTCTGTCGCCCGGGTTATGTCTTTGGCGGCTCCGCCGCCCCGGGTCCCAGGCTGCGCTGCATCAGCACGGTGTCGCGCCAGCCGTCATGCTTGAAGCCGACATCCTGGAACACGCCGACCGTGCGAAAGCCGCAGGCAGCATGCAGGCCGATCGAACCGGCATTGGCGCTGTTGCCGATGATGGCGATCATCTGGCGAAAGCCCGCGGCCGCGCAGCGCGCGATCACCATATTCAGCAGCCGCTTGCCGATGCCGCGCCGCTGCGTGCCGTCGGCCATGTAGACCGAATCTTCTACCGTGAAGCGATAGGCGCGGCGCGGGCGATACTGCGTGGCATAGGCATAGCCAAGCACGCGCTGCTGCTCATCGACGGCGACGATATAGGGCAGGCCATGACCCCGCACGGTGTCGCGGCGCTTCAGCATCTCCTCTGTCGAGGGCGGTTCCTCCTCGAAGCTGGCCAGGCCATGCAGCACATGATGCGCATAGATGCGCTGCACCTGCGTCATGTCATCCGGGGTGGCGTCGCGCAGCGTGATGGTCGAATCCGGGGCAAGGGCGTTCATGGAATCCAGGGCGTGAGGGCATAGCCCGGCCCTGCATGCGGCCGGGTGAGGTTGAGGTCGCGCAGCTGCCAGTCGTCGAGCCGCTCCGGCAGGCTGCTCCTGCTGCCGGCGCACCGCGCCAGCAGCGGCCATATCCACGCAAGCGGCGGCAGCAGGACGGACGGATGAACCAGGGCAAGCAGCGTCATGGGGCAATGATGCGGCATGTCCGGCCATAAATTAAATTTTGCCTTTTTATGCGACCCATGAGAAAAACTAAGGGATGCGCGGCTTCAATCTCGACCACCTGCAGACCTTTGCCGATGTGGTGCGGCTCGGCAGCTTCTCGGCCGCCGCCGCCCGGCTCAATCTCACGCAGCCGGCCATCAGCCTGCAGGTGCGGCAGCTGGAGCAGAAACTCGGCGTGCGGCTGGTCGAGCGCGTCGGCCGCAAGGTGACCGCCACGGCGGCCGGGCGCGAGCTGCTCAGCCATGCCGGCCATATTGATGCCGCCGTGAACACCGCGCTGGAAAACGTGGCGCAGCTGGCCAAGAGCGTCAGCGGCCGGGTGCGCATCGGCATCGGTGCCACCGCCTGCATCCATATCCTGCCGCCGGTCTTAAGCGACCTGCGCCGGCGCTTCCCCGACCTGGAGCTGGTGGTGAATACCGGCAACGCGCCCGACATCCTGCGCGCCATCGAGGATAACAGCCTCGATCTCGGGCTGGTGACCCTGCCGCCGCGCAAATCGGATGGCGGCGCGCGTTCCTTAAGCCGCAGCCTGGAGGTGACGGCGCTGCTGGATGACGACTTCGTCGCCATTGGAACAAAGACGCATGACCTGCCGCTGACGGTGACACCGGCGAGTTTGAGCGCGCTGCCGCTGGTGATCCCCGAACCCGGCGGCCATACGCGCAGCCTGATCGAAAGCTGGTTTGCCGGCGGCGATGCGGTGCTCAAACCGGTGATGGAGCTCGACAGCGTCGAGGCGATCAAGCAGCTGGTGGCAGCCGGGCTCGGCTGTTCGGTGCTGCCCGGCATGGCGCTCAGTTCGCCGGACAGCCGGCGCGATCTGGTGGTGCGGCCACTGAAGCCGAAACTGACGCGGCAACTGGCGCTGGCGCTGCGCCGCGACAAGCCGCTCAGTCGCGGCTTGCGTGAGACGGTCGCCGCCCTGCAGCGCATGGCCAAGGACAGGAAGAAAAAAGCATGAGCAAGAAACCCGCTGTTGTTGCCGCCACCCGCCTGCGCGTGGTGCTGTCGCCCGGCGTCTTTCTCGGGCCCGGCAAGGGCGACCTGCTGGAAAGCATCGCCGAGACTGGCTCGATCAGTGCGGCCGGTCGGCGCATGGGCATGAGCTACAAGCGCGCCTGGCAGCTGGTCGAGACCTTGAACGGGTATTTCAAAACACCGCTGGTGACGGCGGCGACCGGCGGCAGGACCGGCGGCGGCGCGCAGCTCACCAAGCTGGGCCAGGAGGTGCTGACGCGCTACCGCCGCATGGAAGCCGCCACCGCGAAAGCCTGCGCTGCCGATATCAAGGCCTTGCAGAAGCAGCGGGCGAAGTAAGAAAATAACACGTGGATGCTCGGGCCAAGCCCGAGCATGACAATAAATTGTGCGTCATGGCCGCGCTTGAACCGGCCATCCACGTCTTCCTGCGATTGCGCCCGCACCGCGTTCCCCGTTATAGTCTTACGGACATAACGGAGACACCCATGCGCCATCTGTCCGCCTTTGCCCTCGCCGCCCTCCTTGCCATCGCGCCCGCCGCTGCGAAAGCGCAGGACCTGCTGGTCTTCGCCGCCGCCTCGCTGAAGACCGCGCTGGACGAGATCAACACCGGTTTCACCGCCGCCACCGCCAAGACCTCCTATGCCGCCTCCTCGGCACTGGCCAAACAGGTCGAGGCCGGCGCGCCGGCCGATATCTTCCTCTCGGCCGATCTCGACTGGATGGATTACCTCGAGCAGAAAAAGCTGGTGAAGCCCGGCACACGCAGCAGCCTCCTGGGCAACCGCATCGTGCTGGTCGCGCCTGCCGATTCCAAGGCGAGCCTGAAGATTGCGCCGAATTTCGATCTGGCCGCCCTGCTGGGCAAGGATGGCAAGCTGGCCATGGCCGATGTGAATGCCGTGCCGGCCGGCAAATACGGCAAGGCCGCCCTGGAGGCGCTGAATGTCTGGCCCGCTGTGCAGAGTCGCGTGGCGCAGGCCGATAATGTGCGCGCGGCGGTGGCGCTGGTGGCGCGCGGCGAAGCGCCGGCCGGCATCGTCTATGCCACCGACGCGGCGGCCGAAAAGGGCGTGCGCGTGCTGGATGCCTTCCCGGCCAGCAGCCATCCGCCGATCGTCTATCCGGCTGCGGCCCTGGCTGAATCGAAAAACCCGCAGGCCACCGCCTATCTGGCCTACCTGCGCAGCCCGGCCGCAAAAGCCGTGTTCGAGAAGAACGGCTTCACCGTGCTGGCGCCGGATGCGAAGGTGAATTGAGGCACCCCCAAATCGTCACCCTTGGGACAAGCCCAAGGGTGACGCTCTATAGTTGATCTGATGCTTTCTCTCACCCCTGAAGAACTCACCGCGATCGCGCTCAGCCTGAAGGTGGCCTTTGCGGCCACCCTGGGCAGCCTGCCGTTTGGTGTTTTCATTGCATGGGTATTGGCGCGCAAGAGCTTTCCCGGCAAGGCGCTGCTGGATGCCGTGGTGCATCTGCCGCTGATCCTGCCGCCTGTCGTCACCGGCTACCTGCTGCTGCTGCTGTTCGGGCGGCGCGGCGTGTTCGGCGCGTTTCTCTCCGATGTGTTCGGCATCGTGCTGGCCTTCCGCTGGACCGGTGCGGCGCTGGCCTGCGCGGTGATGGGCTTTCCGCTGCTGGTGCGCGCCATCCGCCTGTCGATGGAAGCCGTCGACCCGAAGCTTGAAGCGGCCGCCAGCACGCTCGGCGCGCCGGGCTGGCTGGTCTTTCTCACTGTCACGCTGCCGCTCAGCTTGCCTGGCATTCTTGCCGGCATCGTGCTGAGCTTCGCGCGTGCCTTTGGCGAATTCGGCGCGACGATTACATTCGTGTCCAACATCCCGGGCGAGACGCAGACGCTGCCGACCGCCATCTACACCTTCACACAGGTGCCCGGTGGCGATGCGCAGGCCCTGCGGCTGACCGTGATCTCGATCCTGATCGCGGCGGTGGCGCTGATCGCATCCGAACTGCTGGCGCGCCGCATGGCGAAGCGCGTGCTGCAATGAGTCTCAGCGTCGATATCCGTCATATCCAGGGCGACTTCGAGCTGCAGGCGCAGTTCGCCTGCGACCACGGCCTGACTGCGCTGTTCGGCCGCTCGGGCGCGGGCAAGACCACGCTGGTCAACCTGATCGCGGGACTGCAGAAACCCAGCGCCGGCGGGCGGATCAGCATCAACGGCCGCGTACTGGTCGATACCGCAAACGGCATCTTCCTCGCCCCGCACCAGCGCCGCATCGGCTATGTCTTCCAGGAGGGCCGGCTGTTTCCGCATCTGACGGTGCGGCAGAACCTGCTCTATGGCCGCTGGCTCGCCAATATCTTTAATGGCGGACGCGATGATTCCATCGACATGGACCACATTGTCGACCTGCTGGGCATCGCCGCCCTGCTGCCGCGGCGGCCGGGCACGCTGTCGGGCGGCGAGAAACAGCGCGTCGCCATCGGCCGCGCGCTGCTGAGCCGTCCCGATCTGCTGCTGATGGATGAACCGCTGGCCGCGCTCGATGCCGCGCGCAAGGACGAGATCATGCCCTATCTCGAACGCCTGCGGGACGAGCTGAAGCTGCCCATCGTCTACGTCAGCCATGCGATCCCGGAAGTGACGCGGCTGGCTGATACCGTGGTGCTGCTGTCGGATGGCCGCGTGCGCGCCGTGGGCAGCATGATGGACCTCAGCAGCCGGCTCGACCTCTTCCCGCTCACCGGGCGCTACGAGGCCGGCGCGGTGCTGGAGGTGCGCGTACTGCGCCATGACGAAGCCTATGGCCTGACCGTGCTGCAGGCCCGCGCCGGCACGCTGTATGTGCCGCGCAGCGATCGTATGCCGGGCGATGGCGTGCGGCTGCGCATCCGCGCCCGCGACGTGACGCTGGCCCTCACCCCGCCGGGCGATACCAGCGCACTCAACATCCTGGCCGGCACCGTCACCGAGGTGCAGCAGGGCCAGGGCCCGCAGGTGGAGGTGAAGCTGGACTGCAGCGGCGACATGCTGCTGGCGCGCGTCACCCGGCTGTCGGCCGAACGGCTGGGGCTGCGGCCCGGTCTGGCGGTGCATGCCATGATCAAGACCGTGGCCCTGGACGGACCCGGTCGTCGGGAAACGGCGCGCCGGGAACGCTGATCCGGGAGCGTTGAGGCGGGGGCCTTGCGGGTCTACAGTCGCGGGTCCGTTAAAACCGTCGCCCAGTAACCGAGCAAAAGCTGTGACCGAGATCAAAACCGCCGAAAAGGGCCGCATTCTCTGCGTGCTGGGTCCGACCAATACTGGCAAGACGCATCTGGCCGTCGAGCGCCTGCTCAGCCACCGCACCGGCATCATCGGTTTGCCGCTGCGGCTTCTGGCGCGTGAAATTTATGACCGGGCCGTCAAGATCAAGGGCGACCGTCATGTCGCCCTGGTGACGGGCGAGGAAAAGATCATTCCGCGCGGCGCTACCTGGTTCGTCTGCACCGTGGAAGCGATGCCGATGGACCGCACCTATGATTTCCTCGCGGTCGACGAAATCCAGCTTTGCCAGGATGCCGATCGCGGCCATGTCTTCACCGAACGCCTGCTGCATGCGCGTGGCACGGAAGAGACGATGTTCCTGGGGAGCGACACCATGCGCGGCCTGATCCGCCGCCTGGTGCCCAATGCGGAATTCGTGGCGCGGCCGCGCCTGTCGCAGCTCACCTATGCCGGCGCGAAGAAGCTGTCGCGCCTGCCCAAGCGCTCCGCCATCGTCGCCTTCTCGGCCGCCGACGTCTACGCCATCGCCGAACAGGTGAAGCGCCAGCGCGGCGGCGCCGCCGTCGTTCTGGGCGCGCTGAGCCCGCGGGCACGCAACGCCCAGGTCGAGCTGTTCCAGAATCGCGATGTCGACGTGATGGTGGCGACCGATGCCATCGGCATGGGGCTGAATCTTGATATCGAACACATGGCCTTTGCCGAACTGACCAAGTTCGACGGCGTCGGCATGCGCCCGCTGACGCCGGCCGAGATCGGTCAGATCGCCGGCCGCGCCGGCCGTCACCTGCGCAACGGCACCTTTGGCACCACTGCCAACTGCGCGCCGCTGGAGCCCGACCTGATCGAGCGCATCGAGAACCACCGGTTTGAAGCCGTGACGCAGGCGCGCTGGCGCAACCCGGAGCTGGATTTCCGCAGCATCGACGCGCTGGCCCGCAGCCTGGATGTGGCGCCGCCGCGCGAAGGCCTGACGCGCGGCCGCGATGCCGACGACCTGCTGAGCCTGCAGGCGCTGCGCGCCGACGCAACTGTTATCGAACGCGCCAATGCCAAGGAGCGCGTCGAGCTGCTGTGGCAGGTCTGCGCCATTCCCGATTTCACCAAGGACCTGTCGGACCGCCACGCCACGCTGCTGACGCAGCTTTACGTGCATCTGGTCGATGGCAAGGGCAAGCTGCCGGCCGACTGGGTGGCCGGGCAGTTGCGCAACATCGACCGCACCGAGGGCGATATCGATACGCTGTCTCAGAGGCTCGCTCATATCAGAACATGGACGACGGTGACGCATCGCGCCGGCTGGATGGATAATCCGCAGGACTGGCAGGCCAAAACACGCGCCATCGAGGATCGCCTTTCGGATGCGCTGCATGAGCGCCTGACCGAACGCTTCGTCGACCGCCGCACCAGCGTGCTGACGCGCGGCCTGGCTGAAGATATTTCCCTGCTGGACGTGAAGCTGGGCGAGGATGATGCGCTGACCGTGGATGGCGAGAATATCGGCCATCTGCGCGGCCTGCGCTTCCGTCCTGTCGGCCATGACAGCGTGGAGCAGCGGCGCATCCTGCGCTCGGCGGCCCTGCGCGTGCTCGGCCCCGCCCTGCAGGATCGCGCCCAGGCGATGCTCGGCCTGGAAGATGGCAGCTTCGCGCTGTCGCCCGAAGGCGGCGTCATGCTGGTTTCGGCCGAGAAGGAGAGCGTGACACTCGCCACGCTGACCAAGGGCGCCGAGATGCTGGAGCCGCGGCTCAACCTGCTGGCCGATGACCAGCTCTCGCCCGAGATGCGCAAGGCCGTAGAAGAAAAACTGCATGGCTGGCTGCAACGCCATCTGCGTCTGCATCTGGGCGATCTCTATCGTCTGCGCGACGCCGATCTCAAAGGCTCGGCGCGCGGCATCGCCTTCCAGCTGGCCATGGACCTTGGCGCACTGAAGCGCGACGATGTTTCGGACATGGTCCGCAACATGGGCCAGGCCGAGCGGCATCCGCTGCGCAAGATGGGCGTCAGCTTCGGCGAGACACATATCCTGGTGCCGAAGCTGCTGAAGCCCAAGCCAACGCAACTGAAGACGCTGCTCTGGGCCGTCTATAACGGCAAGGAACCGGAAGCACCGCCGACACCCGGCCTGACCTCGCTCCCCGTTCTGGAATGGCGCGATGACCGCTGGTGGCTGGCGGCCGGTTTCCTGCGTGCCGGCAAGCAGGCCTTCCGCCTGGATGTCGTGCAGCGCATCGGCGAAGGCGCACGCCAGGCCGAACAGGCCGCGCGCCAGCAGAGCAAGTCGGACAGGAAAGGCCCACCGAAGCCGGAGGCAGCGGAAACCGTCGAGATTTCAGAGGCGGTGGAAGCGGCGGATGTGCCGGCTGAACAGCTCGGCGAGCATATCGAGCAGCCGGTGGAGATCGTGGCCGAAGCACCCGCGCCCGTCCTGCAGGCCGATGCCGCCAAGGAAAATGTGAAACCGAAGAAGCCTCTGGGCCCGTTCGGCAGCTTCCAGGCCGATACCGCCTGGATGAACCTGGCCGGCTGTGGCGCCGACGAGCTGCAGCGCCTGCTCTGGGCACTGGGCTACAAGTCGATCAGTGCACGTGATCCGGAGACGAAGGCCGACGTGACGCTGTACCTGCGCTCGCACAAAGCGATTGTCGAGAAGCGCAAGCGCGAGACCGAAAAGCGCCGCGAGGACGAGGCGAAGATGGCCGACAGTCCGTTTGCAGCGCTGTTGCAGCTGAAGCAGCAGCAACAAAAGCAGGGCGGCGGCGGCCGTCGATAAAATGCCGGACGCCGCCGGCACCGCGGTCTCGGCTGCGGCCTGAACGACGGCTGGGATGACTCTGGCGGGTCACAGGCTCAGAGTTTGAGCTGGGCGCGCTTTTCGCACTGGCCCAGCGCGCGCAGCATCATACCGATGGCGGCATCGAGTTCGCTCATGGCGACCGCGTCGATCACCCAGTCGCGCTGCTGTTCGACCAGATCGGCCTGCACGGCCTGCAGTTCGAGAATGAGCAGTGCAGTGAATTCCAGACGTTCGGAAATCGGCATGCTCTCCAGCGGGCAGCGATGGCCCATGGAGAATGGCCCCAGCACGTCGCGCACATGGGCACCGATGCCGCGTGATTCACTGATGCGCTGGACGTCTGATGGCAGCATGGGCGCGATGCCATGCAGGTTGGCCTGGGCGGCGGTGAGGCAGAGCAGGCCGTGATAGGCGTTTTCGATCGCCGCGATCCAGTCTTCCAGAACGCCGGCGCCGGCGCCCATCGCGGGGGTCAGCGTGGCGGCACCGAGAAAGCTGACACCATCGCGCAGGTTCTTGCGGGAGAGTTCGGTGAAGGACGGCGACATGCGGCACACTCCTGTTTGCCGGCTGATCTGCACTGAGGCCCTTGCCTGGGGAGGCTTGCCTGGGAGGAAACCGGCGAGATCAATCTGCCACCGCTGCCGCCCCGATACGCAGTTACTTTTCAGATATGAATCCGATCCGTCCGGACTGTCACAGAACTGCATGGAATGCGGCCTTACATACCCTTACAGAACCGAAAATGAAGGAATTTCCGTGGGATGGATTCGGCTTCCGATGCGACGGCGGGCCGCGGCGGGTTGCAGCGGACGGAGCGCCGGACTATTTTCGCGCCACGCGTCTCCGTAGCTCAGCTGGATAGAGCGGCTGCGTCCTAAGCAGCGGGTCGGGAGTTCGAATCTCTCCGGGGACGCCAACTTTTCCTGCGGTCACATATGCCGTCACCGGTTCCGCGTATGATGCGCGGTGCAAAGCCGTTGGTGACGCGACAAGATTCGACTCTTGCCCGCCACATTCGCATCACCTATAATTTATTCAGCTTCGCATGATGCCTCATTCGTTGAGTCGTCAGTCCTGATCATTGGGACCCCGTCTCCTACATCGTAGGAGTTAACCGGCGCAGCCTCCAAGTAGAGGGGGCGCGTCATATGCGATGGCTCTCTCTCCTTGGTCACGTTGGTCGTACCAAACTCAAGGAGAATAACGATGCCTGAACTTACGTCTTACAACACTGCAGAAATTGCGCTCGCGAAGCGTATTTTCGCACGGGAACAGGCACGCGGAACGCTGAAACCGCCGCGTGGCCTGATCGCAGTCGCATTGAGTAATGGCTACTGCTACTCCGTCGCACAGGCTGTTACCTATCGTGATTACCTGCGCGAGGCCCGTCAGCGGCTCGCACGCCGGCGTGGCCTCAGTGCCCGTCGCACCCGGCGCCGCAAGTAAACAGAAGACCTGAATGATGGTGGGTGGCCGGGAATTTTCCGGCCACCCATTTCATGGCCGTCTAAATCTCCACCTGCGCCTTCGGCCTGATGTCGCGTTTCTGCGCGGCGATGCGGAAGGGTGCGTTGGGCGCGCCATAGCCGGCATAGCGGCGGCGCTGCACGATCTCGAAGAAAAAGCCCTCGCCGTAATTCGGGCTGTAGATCTGGAAATACTCGCCCTCGGCGTCGCGGTCGTAGAGGATGTTGTCCTCGCGCAGGCGATCCAGCAAATCAGGATCGAGGCCGAAGCGCGCCTCGATGTCGTCGTAATAGTTGGGCGAGATGGCGAGTGGCCGGAAGCCGTTCCGCTTCATCGCCGCGACGGTCCTGAAGATATCCGCGCTGGAAAAGGCGAGATGCTGCACGGCCGAGCCGAAGCTTTCGGCGATGAAATGGCCCGCCAGCGTGCGCCGGTTCTCGGCGCCGTTGAGCGTGATGCGTAGAGACCCGGTCTCGTTCTCGATCACCTGACTGCGCACCAGGCCGGCCGGATCGACAATATCCACCATCGGTGTTTTCCGGGCGGCGAAGATCGAGGTGTAGAAGAGAATCCAGGTCAGCATCTCTTCGTAATTCATGGTCTGCGCCACGTGATCGATCGCGACGAGACCGGCATCCTGCACGGTGTCGTCGTCCCCGACCGGCTCGAAATCGATCTCCCACAGCCGCGCCAGATCGCTTTTGGCGTCGATGAAATGCATGACGCCGCCGCCGACGCCGCGGATGGCGGGGATGCTGAGCTCGCCAGGCCCCACGGCCTGTTCGAACAATTCAGCGCCGAGCGCCCGGGCGCGCGTCACCGTCGCAGCGGCGTCCTCGACGCGCAGGCCGATGTCGCAGACCGTGGTGCCGTGCATCAGATAGGCCGCATGGGCAAAGCCCTCGCGTTCGGTGTTGATCAGCAGGTTTATCTGGCCTTGCCGCCAGAGCGTGACATCCTTTGTCTTGTGCCTTGCCGCCTTGCGAAAGCCGAACATGCGGAACAGGCCGGCCAGCTCGGCCGCCTCATGCTCGTCGGCGGCGAATTCCAGGAATTCGACGCCGTCGCTGGCGATGCGGTCCGGGATGTCGGGCACCATGATCTTCGTGCCCGGCTCCTCGCGACGCACGTGATCCATCAGGTTGACCAGCGAGCGCTTGCCATCGATGGCGATGGCCTTGGGTGAGCCGCCGCGGAACTGGTCGTTGAAGATTTCCAGCGACAGCACGTCGTCATAGCCTGTGGCCGCCACCGCGCGCATGAAATCCACCACGGGCAGATCGCCCTGGCCCGGCATGTTGCGGTAATGCCGGCTCCAGTGCAGCAGCTCCATCTCGATCAGCGGCGCATCGGCCAACTGCACGATGAAAATCTTGTCCCTGGGGATGGCGCGGATCGAGGCCACGTCGATCTTGCGCGCCAGCGTGTGGAAGCTGTCGAGGATGAGGCCGATATTGGGGTGATCGGCGCGGCGCACGATTTCCCAGGCATCGCGATGGTCGTTGATATGGCGGCCCCAGGCGAGCGCCTCGTAGCCGACGCGCAGGCCGCGCTTCGCCGCCCGCTCGCCCAGTTCGCGGAAGTCGTCGGCGGCGCGGTCGATGCCGCCCAGCGATACCGGCGAGACATTCGAGCAGACCAGCATCAGGTCGGTGCCCAGCTCCTGCATGATGTCGAACTTGCGCTCGGCGCGATCAAAGGTGCGGCTGCGCTGCGGCTCGGGCATGCCCTCGAAATCGCGAAACGGCTGGAACAGCGTGATCTGCAGGCCGGCATCCCGCACGATGCGGCCAACTTCGCGCGGGCTGCCGTCGAAGGCGAGGAAGTCATTCTCGAAAATCTCGACGCCGTCGAAGCCGGCGGCCGCGATGGCCTGCAGCTTTTCGACGAGCGTGCCGCTGATCGTCACCGTCGCGATCGAGGTCTTCATGCCATCGCCTCCCGGGCCGGTCTTTTATGTCCTAACCAGTTCGTACATTGTAGGGCGGCAGGCGAGACCGGTCAAATTGCCGGCTTTCAGGCCGGCAAAGCTGCGGTTTTACTCAGGCCGGACAGATCAGGCGGGAGATTTCAGGACGTTGCGCAGCACCATGTCGACCACGCGGGCGCGTAGCGCGGCGAGCGCCTTTTTCGATGCCAGGTCGACGCGGAAAATCTGCGAGAAGGTCGCCCGGTTCGAGACATTGAAGAAGCAGAGCGCACTGATCTGCCAGTGCAGTTCGATAGCGGTGAGCCCCTTGCGGAAGATGCCGTCCTGCAGGCCGCGCTGGTAGATGCGCTCAAGCTCGCCGATGGCGGAGACGTTCAGCTCCTGGATCGTCTTCGAGCGGCCGAGATAGTCGCCGTGATGGATGTTCTCGATCATCACCAGGCGGATGAAGGCCTCGTGCGAATTGTGGTGATCGAAGGTGAATTCGACCAGCTTGCGCAGCGCATCGGCCGGGCGCAGATGTTCCAGATCGAGCTGCGCTTCCGTGGTGCGGACGCGGCGATAGGCGTCTTCCAGCACCGCCAGATACAGGCCGTCCTTGTCGCCGAAATAGTAATAGATCATCCGCTTGCTGGAGCCGGTCTTGGCGGCGATCTCGTCCACGCGCGCACCCGACAGGCCATTCTGCGCGAATTCGCGGGTGGCGACCTCGATGATGTCCTGCTTGGTCGCGTCCGGGCTGCGCGCCTTCGATCCCGCTTTCCTGCGGGGGGACTTGGCGCTGGCGGATGTCGCGCGCCTGGATTTCGGCACGGCGGATTTGGTGGGTGCTGTCATCGCGTCGGGGCTTCTCGCAGGCGCTCCAGGTCATGACCGGGCTGGTGACCGTTGCAGCATACTGCCTCCGGATCGCCCCGTTGCAAATACCTAAGGTGGCAGAAACAAACAGATTTTTCCGCACCGCGGCCAGCCTGCCTGTCGGCCGCGTTTGACTATACTAACTGTTTCGTACATTGTGCAGTCTAGGGATTTCGGGAGGAACCGTGCAGATCAAGCACGACACATGCGAGGCGCTGCTGCGGGCAGTCGTCGCGGCGCATCCGGCGACGGACCATGCTGCCGGCGCGGCGAAGCCGGTGCTGGTCGGCCTGCTGGGCCGTGGCATCCAGCAATCCCGCACCCCCATGATGCATGAGCGCGAGGCCGCCCGTCTGGGCCTGCGCTGTTCCTATGTGCTGGTCGATTTCGACCGCTTGGGCCTGCCCGACAGCGCCCTGCCGGGCATGCTGGCCGCCGGCGCGGCGCTGGGGTTCCAGGGCTTCAATGTCACGCATCCCTTCAAGCAGCAGATCATGCCCTGCCTGACCGCGCTGTCGCCCGAGGCCGCCGCCATCGGCGCGGTGAATACCGTGGTTTACGGCAAGGGCGGCACCACCGGCGACAACACCGACTGCTGGGGCTTTGCCGAAAGCTTCCGCGCCGGACTGGCTGGTGTGCCGCTGCGCCAGGTGGTGCAGTTCGGCGCCGGCGGCGCCGGTGCGGCCGTCGCCTATGCCCTGATGGAGCTGGGGACGGAGAGTCTCGACATCGTGGACAGCAATCCCGCCCGGGCGCAGGCCCTGGCCCTGCGGATGCGCGTCGACTGGGGCGACCGCGTGCGGGCGACCGAGGCCGTCGCAGAGGCGCTCGGCCAAGCCGACGGACTGGTGAACGCCACGCCGGTCGGCATGACGAAATATCCCGGCATGCCCTTCGCGGCCGCGCAGCTGCGCGCCCAGCACTGGGTCGCCGAGATCATCTATTTCCCGGAAGAGACCGAGCTGCTGCGCGCGGCGCGGCGCTTGAGCTGCCGCACGCTGGCCGGCACCGGCATGGCGATCGGCCAGGCGGTACGCGCCTTTGAACTGTTCACCGGACAAAAGTCCGACATGGCATCCATGGCCACGCATTTCGAAGCGGCCGCATAAGGAGCGAAACCAGTAGCGTACCCATCGAGCGTCTTGCTGTAAAAACACCCATCGGGAGGAAACAATGACAGCATCTACCACACGTCGCCGGTTTCTCGCCGGCACCGGCCTTGCCGCTACGGCGCTGGGGCTTCCAGCCCTGACGACCTCCGCGATGGCGCAGGCCAAGCCGAAACTGCGTTTCTCGGCCGTCTTCTCGGAGCAGGATATCCGCGCCGAGATGATGAAGAAGTTCGCCGACGGCACCGCGAACGACTTCACGTTCGAAGGCTATTACGGCGGCAACCTGTTCAAGCAGGGCACCGAGCTGGTGGCGATCCAGCGCGGCAACCTGGAAATGGGCAATATCGCGCCGCAGGATATCTCGAAGCAGATTCCGGCCTGGTCGATCCTGACCGCCGCCTATCTGTTCCGCGACGCCGATCACCTGACCAAGTTCTTCGCCAGCCCGGCCGGCGCCGAGATGAAGAAGCTGGCCGATGACCAGCTCGGCGTGCATATCCTGGGCCCAACCTATTTCGGCGCGCGCCAGATCGGCCTGAAGCCGAACAAGAAGATCAACACCCCGGCCGACATGGCCGGCATCAAGCTGCGCATGCCGCCGGGCGAGACCTGGCAGTTCCTGGGCGAATCAATCGGCGCCAATCCGACCGCGATGGCTTATGCCGAAGTGTACACAGGCCTGCAGACGGGTGCGATCGACGGCCAGGACAACCCGCTGCCCAACGTCGAGAACATGAAGTTCTACGAAGTGATGTCGCAGATCGTGCTGACCTCGCATCTGGTCGGCTTCGACCTGCTCACCGTGTCGAGCAAGACCTGGAAGGGCATGTCGGCCGAGCAGCAGAAGCGCTTCCAGGCGGCTGCCGATTCCGCCATCGACTTCTCGACCAAGAAGCACCAGGCGCGCGAAAAGGAACTGCTCGAGCTGTTCAAGAGCAAGGGCCTGGCCATCTACGAGCCGGACCAGGCCGCCTTCCGCAAGCATGCGCAGGCCAAGTATCTGGCCAGCGACCTGGCCAAGGACTGGCCGAAGGGCATGGTCGAGAAGATCAACGCGCTTTAATGACCTGCGGCGGGAGCCTTTTCCGGCTCCCGCCGTACCTTTTCTTTCAGTGCAGACGTTTCTTTCAGTGCAGACAGGGGAATCCGTGCAGCAGGCACTCAACCACTGGGCCGGATGGCTCTACCGCCGCGGTGAAAATGTGCTGGCCGCTATGCTGGGCGCCATGTTCGCCGTCTTCATCCTGCAGATTATCTTCCGCTACCTGCTAAACCTGCCGATCGGCTGGACCAACGAGGTCAGCACCGTGCTCTGGGTCTGGCTGGTGCTGTGGGGCGCCGCCTTCGTGATCCGCGAGGAAGAGGAAATCCGTTTCGACCTGATCTATGGCGCAGTGGGGCCGAAGGTGCGGCGCTACATGATGCTGGTCGCCACCGTCTCGACCGTGATCCTCTATGGCGTCTCCTTCCCGGCCACCATCGACTACGTCACCTTCATGAAGGTGGAAAAGGCCGCCTACCTGAAGATCCGCATGGACTGGCTGTATTCCATCTACATCGTTTTCGTCGCGGCCGTCCTGGTCCGCTATCTCTGGCTGTCCTGGCAGGCCCTGCGCGGCAAAACTGCCGAAGATATCGATCCGACAAAGGCGGCGTCCGGCGTATGAACCTCGCAAGCCCGTTTTCCATCGCCATCGTCGCCATGACGGCGCTGGCTTTCCTCGGCCTGCCCATCGGCCATGCCATGATCATCGGTTCGGTGCTGTATCTGTGGATTGCCGGCCTCGACATGGGCACCGCCGCCGAGCAGCTGCTGAACGGCATGTACACCAACTACGTCATCCTCGCCGTACCGCTGTTCATCCTAGCGGCCGAGCTGATGAATATCGGCTCGATGACCGAACGCCTGCTGAATTTCTGCAATGCCATCGTCGGCCGCTTCCGCGGCGGTCTGGCGCAGGTGAACGTGGTGCAGAGCATCATCTTCGCCGGCATGTCCGGTTCGGCCATCGCCGATGCCGCCGGCACCGGCAAGATGATGCAGACCATGATGACGGCAGACGGCAAATACCGCGCCAGCTATGCCGCCGCGCTCACCGCCGTCACCGCGGTGATCGGGCCGATCATTCCGCCGTCGATCCCGATGATCCTGTTCGCGCTGGTCTCGGATGCCTCCATCGGCTACTTGTTCCTCGGCGGCGTGATCCCCGGCCTGCTGATGGCCGGTGCGCAGATGCTGATCGTCGCCTGGGGCGCGCGGCGCGAGAATTTCCCGGTCGAAAAACCGACGCCATTGCGCGACCTGCCGCGCATCACCTGGCAGGCCTTCCCCAGCCTGATGATGCCGGTGGTGCTGCTGGGCGGCATCTATAGCGGCATCACCACGCCGACAGAGGCCGCCGCCGTGGCCGCCGCCTATGCGCTGATCATTTCCGTGGTGCTGTATCGCAGCGTCAGCTTCCGCGACTTCTACAGATCCATTCTGGCCAGCGCCCGCACCTCGGCCTCGATCGGCATGCTGATCGCCGGCGCGCTGGTCTTCAACTATGTCGTGACGGTGGAGAATATCCCCGAGGGCATCAAGGTGCTGCTGGCGGGCTGGCAATTGTCGCCCATCGGCTTCCTGGTCCTGGTCAACATCCTGCTGCTGCTGCTGGGTTGCCTGCTGGAAGGCACCACGATCCTGCTGGTGATCGTGCCGGTGCTGATCCCGGCGGCCCAGGCGCTGGGCATCGACATGGTGCATTTCGGCGTCATGGTGGTGGTCAACATCATGCTCGGCCTGATCACGCCGCCCTATGGCCTGCTGCTGTTCGTGATGACGCGCATCGCCGAGGTGCCGATCCGCGACATCGTGAAGGATACGCTGCCCTTCCTCTGGGCGATGATCGTCTCGCTGGCGCTGATCACCTTCTTCCCGGAGCTGGTGCTGTGGCTGCCGAAGCAGCTAGGCTATCAGGGCTGACGAAAGGACATCGCATGGCAAAGGCCAGGCTCCTCATCCTCAACGGACCCAATCTCAACCTGCTGGGCATCCGCGAACCGCATATCTACGGTTCGACCACGCTGGACGAGGTCCGGCAGGGCTGCGAAGCCTTTGCCGCCGCCAACAAGGCGGCTGTGGACTTCCGCCAGTCCAACCATGAGGGCGTGCTGGTCGATGCCATCCAGGAGGCCCGCACAAAAGCCGATGCGATCATCATCAATCCGGCGGGCTATTCCTTCACCTCGGTCGCCATCTTCGATGCGCTGAAGACTTTCGAGGGACCGATCATCGAGGTGCATATCTCGAATATCCACGCGCGCGACGAACTGCACCGGCATTCAAAACTGTCAGCCGCCGTGAAGGGCGTGATCTGCGGCCTTGGCCCCTATGGCTATATCCTGGCCATGCAGGCCGCGCTGCAGAATCTGGGCAAGCTGCCGGGCGGCGTCCGCCGCGTCGGCAACGGCTAGGCGACACGCCATGCAGGGTGACGGTTTCCTGGCGATCTGGAGCGATGTCGCAGTTGCCCAGGAAACCGATTACCTGCACTGGCTCACGCGCGAGCATACGGCCGAACGGCTGGGTGTCGATGGCTTCATCGCCGTGCGCGTGTTCCGGGCGATTATCGAGGGCGTGAACCGCTTCCTGATCATCTACGAGCTGGACAGTCCGGACGCCCTGTCGGGTCAGTCCTATCTTGATCGCCTGAATGCGCCGACGCCGTGGTCGCAGCGCATCATGCCGATCCTGCAGAATTTCGTGCGTGGCGGCGGACGGCGCGTGAAGTCCATGGGCACCGGCTGCGGCGGCTATATGGCTGCGCTGCCATCCGATGACAAACGTCTGGATGCGGACACCCTGCTGTCCAGCCTGATGGCGCAGGATCGCATCGCCGCCGTCCATCTGCTGGAAACCGATCAGGCGAAAACCGCGATCAAGACCCATGAGAAAAGCCTGCGGCCGCAGGACCAGTCCTTCACCAGCCTTGTGCTGGTCGAAGGTCTGGATCAGGCGGCGATCCGTCAGGCGCTGGCCGCCCTGCCAGATCACACTGCCGGCACCCTGCCGCTCTATGCCCTGATGTTCACACTGGCGCGGCGCGGCTGATCCAAAAAGAAAAGCCACCGGCAGGTTTGCCGGTGGCTTTGTCACATGGACCGGCTTACTTGGCGAAAGCCCGCGTCAGAGCCCGTTCGCCCACCTTGCGGCCGATCTCCTGGCCGCCCTCGATATCGAAGCGGTAGTGGATGCCGGCCCAGATCCGAGCCTCGGCTGCTTCCGTGCCGATGGCGAGCAGACGCTCGGCATCCTGCGGAAAAGCCTTGGCCAGCACCACGGCCGCTGCCGTGGAGAAGCAGGCATGCGCCGAAGGGAAGGAAGGATGATTGGGCGCCGTCACCACTGTCTTCAGGTCGGTATCCATCTGCGAGGGACGCGGATACCAGTAGACATACTTCGCATCCCAGCAGCTGATGCCGGCATCGATCATGGCGACATTCATCGCCGTGAGGATGCGAGCGGTGACGGCGGATGACGTGCCGTATTCCATCGCCTTGGTGCGCGCGATCTCATTCCACAACGAATGCGCCCGGGCGCCGCCGAACACTTCCCAGTAGGTGGCGCGATGATTGCTCTTGGGCGTGCGCGCGAAGGTCTTCAGCTCGTTGAGGTCGGTCTTGAAGCGATCCGAGCCGATCGCCGGCGGCGCCGCCGGACGGAACTCGCTGGGATGCGCCATCACCCAGGTCTGCCAGCCGGCAGCCGCAGGCGCGACCGGCGGGCTGGCCGTCTTCCACAGGCCCGGGCCATCCGGAATCGTGCCGTCCCATTTCGCATCCGACTTGTCGCTCTTGCCACGGGCGATCGCCAGCGCGGCAACCTGCTTGCCGATGGCGCGACCGGCGGCCGCTTCATAGGGATAATCGACGCCCGCCGCGAGGCGCACATTGATCGCCGCCTCTGCGCGCGCCGCAAGCGCCGCAGCGCGGGCCGGGAAGAGATAGGCAAGCACATCGGCCGCAGCGGCGGCGACGGCGGCATGCTCGGACGGCACCAGCGAAGCCGGCGACTGCGCCTTGATGGCCGCATCGACCGTCTGGGAGCGGGACTGATAGCCGCTCTGGCGATGGCTCTGGCTGACAGCGATGGCGTCGTCCAGCGCCGCATGGAACAGGGCCAGATGCCGGACCGCCATCGGCAGGGTCACGAAGCCATCCTGGATTTCGTCGATGACGATTTCATTCCAGCGATAGACCGGGCCGCCGACCGACCACCAGCGATATTGCGCGACATCATTCTGCGAGCGCTTGGCGACGATGCCCTTCAGGGCATCGACCTCGCCCTGCAGGCTCTTCGGCGCGGCATCGACGGCGATATCCTTGTGTGATTTGACCAGCCAGCCTTCAGCGCGCGGCGCCGATACGCCGACCTGCGCCAGGGCGCCGACAGGCGGCAACGTCACGATGGCGGTAGCCATGGCGCAGGCCAGGGCAACGGGAATCATACGGAATGGTTTGATCATCGGGGCTTCCTTTGCTGTAACAGGAAGTCACCCTTCGACCGATCGTCACGTGAATTCCAGTTCATTTTGTGAACTGTTGACGATACAGGATTGACCACGGCGCGCCCGCGCGGGCTTTTGATCAATAATCCGAAGTTCTTGTCCTAAAAACCGCGCTCCGGAGACGCTCCGTCACATCTTCGGAACGGTATTGACCATCCAGGGAATGCCGAACTTGTCGGTCAGCATGCCGAAGCGCGGCGACCAGAAAGTCTCCTGCAGCGCCATGGTGACGCTGCCGCCGGCAACCAGCGCATTGAACAGGCGCTCAGCCTCATCCGGCGTATCGACGGCGATGGCGACCGACATGCCCTTGGTCGGTTCATACATGCCCGGCGGCGCATCGCTGGCCATCAGGATGATGTTGCCGACCTGCATGCTGATATGGATGATCTTGTCCTTGAACTCCGGCGCCATGCCTTCGCAGCCCGGCGACGCACCGAAGGTCATCTTCTCGCCGATCCTGGCGTTGAAGCAGGTCTCGTAAAAGCGGAACGCTTCTTCGCAGCGGCCGTCAAACATCAGGTAAGGGCTGAACTGCATGGGGCGGCTCCTTTCGGACAGGTTATGAAAGCGCGCGCAGATCGGCGCGCAGATCGTCAAGCCCAGTCGCCGTAACCAGGCGGTCGAGCGCCCGGTGCGTGCGCTTCCAGATCGGCAGCGCCACCATCAGCAGTCTGTGACCGGCCGTGGTCAGCGACAGCCGGCGGCTGCGCCGGTCGGCCGCATCCACATCCACCATCAGCAGGCCGCGCCGTTCCAGCGGCTTGATATTCGCCGTCAACGTCGTGCGGTCCATCGCCAGAAAAGATGAAACCTCTGCCATCGTCGCGGGTTCAGGCCGGTTAAGCGACATCAGCAACGAGAACTGCCCATGGGTGAGATCGAGCGGCCGCAGCGCCTCGTCGAACCGGCGTGCCAGGCGGCGCGCGGCGCGCTGCACATGCAGGCAGAGGCAGCTGTCGCGCACCATGGCGGTGGCCTCAAGCGGCAGACCGAATTTCGGCGGCAGCGCGCCGGTGTCATGAAACCGGCCGGTGTGACCGGATACACGTTTGGGGGCGGGGCCTTTTGACATGCCGGTATTATGTTGATATCAACCTATTCGTCAAGACGGATGGAAACAGCGAGAGGGAGCTGAGCGCATGACTTACGTGGATGGTTTCGTGCTGACGGTGCCGAAGAAGAAACTGCCGGCCTACAAGAAGATGGCCACGGCTGCCAGCAAGATCTGGCGCGAGCATGGCGCGGTCGAGTATCGCGAATGCGTGCAGGAAGATGCGAAGGTCATGATGGGCGTGCCGTTCCCCAAGCTGGCCAAGGCCAAGGCCGGCGAGGTCGTGATTTTTGCCTATATCACCTACAAGTCGCGCAAGCAGCGCGACGCGGTGAATGCCAAGGTGATGAAGGACCCGCGTACCCACGCGCTGTGCCCGGACCCGAAGAAGGCACCCTTCGACGTCAAGCGCATGGCCTATGGCGGCTTTGAGTCCATCGTGAGCGCATAAGACAGGCCTGAAAAGGCGGGCAACTGCCATATTTCCACCGCAGTTGCCCGCTTCACTGCCGGCATGCTGGCCGCCGATCCTGAGTCCGTCACCGCCACACCGTCCAGCCGCACCACCTGCGTGATCGCCGGCGGCGGGCCGGCCGGGATGATGCTGGGGCTGCTGCTGGCCCGTGCCGGCATCGCCGTCACCGTGCTGGAAAAGCACAAGGACTTCTTCCGCGATTTCCGCGGCGACACCATCCACACCTCGACGCTGGAAGTGCTGCGCGAGCTTGGTCTGCTCGAAGCCTTCCTGAGAGTGCCGCACCAGAAGGCCTACACCTTGAGCGGCCGCTTCGGGCAGGACAGCCTCACGCTGGCCGAGTTCAAGTATCTGCCCACGCCGTGCAAATACGTCGCCTTCATGCCGCAGTGGGATTTCCTCGACTTCCTGAAACGGCAGGCGAGCCGCTATCCCGCCTTCACCCTGCGCATGGAAGCCAAGGCCAATGCGCTGCTGCGCCAGCATGGCCGCGTCAGCGGCGTGCGCGTGAAGACAGTGCAAGGCTATGAAGAGATTCACGCCGACCTGGTCGTGGCCTGCGACGGCCGCGGGTCCGAATTGCGGCACCAGAGTGGCCTGCCGGTGATCGACCTGGGCTCGCCCATCGACGCCCTGTGGTTCCGGCTGGCGCGCGGGCCTGACGATCCGCATGAACTGGTCGGCCGCATCGACCGCGGCCAGCTGCTGGCCATGATCGACCGCGGCGACTACTGGCAATGCGCCTATGTGATTCCGAAGGATGGCCTTGCGGGCCTGAAGACGCGCGGGCTTGCGGCCTTGCGCGCCGATCTCGCGCATCTGGTCCCCTTTGCCGCCGCACGGCTGGAGGAAGCGCTGAAAAGCTGGGACGACCTGAAACTGCTGTCGGTGCAGGTCAACCGCCTGCATCGCTGGCATGCGCCGGGCCTGCTGTGCATCGGCGATGCCGCCCATGCGATGTCGCCGGTCGGCGGCGTCGGCATCAACCTCGCCATCCAGGATGCGGTGGCGGCCGCCAACCTGCTGCATGCGGCCCTGAAGGAGGGCGCTGTCTCCGATCGCCTTCTTGAACAGGTGCAGGCGCGACGGGAAAAGCCGACCAAGATGATCCAAGGCTTCCAGGTCCGCACACAGACCTTCCTGTTCGAACGCGTGCTGTCGCAGAGCGGCCCCTTGCGTGCGCCATGGTTCCTCAAGATGATCACCCGGCTGCCGCTGCTGCGCGGCCTGCTGCCCCGGCTGATCGCTCTTGGTCCCCGCCGGGAACATGTGGAAAGTCCCAACGTTCACCAGTGATGCGTTTTTGGCTGAAAATTGCCCTCGTCGGCTTTGCCCTCGCGGTGCTGCTGCTGTTTCTGGCCGCCGCCATCGTGGGCCTGTGGCCGCGCGCCGCCGCTGAGGCGCTGGCCAGCCGGCTGCTGCAGCGGCCGGTGACCGTCAACACGCTGGAGATCGGCTGGGGCGATCCACTGCGCGTGACGCTGCGCGACCTCACGCTTGGCAATGCGCCGGGCCTGGAGGCCAGCCATATGATCACCATCACCAGCCTGGATGCCGAGGTCGACCGCAAGGCGCTGTTCGAGGGCCGCGTGGTCTATCGCCGCCTGCGCGTCGAAAAGCCCGTGGTGATTCTGGAGCGCGATGCCAAGGGTCATGGCAACTGGAGTTTCGGCAGTGGCAGCAGCGGCAGCCATCCGAATGGCGGCCTTGCCCTGATCCCGAAGAACCGCACGCAATTCCCCAGCCTGCTCGACATGACCGTAACCCAGGGCATGGTGCGGTATCGCGCCTCGTCGGGCCAGTGGATCTCGATCCCGCTGGACGACCTGCGCATCCAGGCGCAGGACGAAAACGCGCCGGTGACGCTGACGCTGGATGGCGGCTACAACGACACCGATGCGCAGCTCAGTGCCACCACGGCCTCGTTCAACACGCTGCGCGACAAGGATACGCCCTTCGATACCGGCTTCAACATCGTCACGCCATCGGCGCGCATCGACTTCAAGGGCGTGATGACCGAGCCGCTGGATTTCGAAGGCGTGCAGGGCCGGCTGTCGCTGGATGCGCCGCAGATGGATGCCCTGCTCAGCATCTTCAAAAGCGCCATCGGACTGGACCGCGTGCCGCTGCGCATGGCCGGCGCCTTCACCCGCAACGGCGACCTGTGGCATCTCGATGGACTCAACGGCGATCTGGCCGGCAATCCCTTCGAGGGCAGCCTCGCCCTGCAGGAAGGCCCGCGCGGCCGCAGCGACCAGATTCGCGTGGTGCTGGATTTCGCAACCCTCGATCTGGCGCCGCTGTTTCCCGCCGGCGACAAGGCGGCGGCCACGAAGCAGCCCGGCTGGCGCGGCGTGAAGCTGCAGCCGCCGACGGCACGCGATACAGCGGAGGTCGACCTGCAGGTGACTGCACAGCGCTTCCGGTATGCGCCCTGGCAAGCGGAAGAACTGACCCTGGCGGCGCTGCTGGTGCCCGGCGATATCCGCATCGAGCGGCTGGCGGCGAAACTCGCCGATGGCGATCTCGAACTGCGCGGCACGATGACGGCAGCAAAAGACTCTGGCGAGAAAGACGCCGGCAAGCTGGCGATGACGGTGAAGATCGACCACGCCAATGCCGACCGCCTGCTGCCGATGCTGGGCCTGCCGGCCGGACAGCTGGCCGGCGCGCTCGACCTGCGCAGCACACTGACCATGCAGGGCGCGACGCTCGGCCAGGCGTTGCGCACGGCGCAGGGCCAGAGCGTGATCGCCATGCAAGAAGGCCGTATCGCGCGTGGTCTGGTCGAACTGGCCTCGGCCGACCTGCGCACGCTGTTCCGCCAGAAGGATGAAGCCAGCCGCCTGGTCTGCCTGCTGGCGGTGAGCGACGTGAAGGACGGCAAGGGCCGCCTGTCTCCTCTTGTTTTACGCAGTGCCGGCGGCACGGTGCGCGGCGCCGGCGGCTTCAACCTGATCGATCCCAGCATCGACCTGCTGATCCAGTCCGATCCGAAAACCACAGGGTCTTTCGCACTCGACATCCCGATCCGCCTGCACGGGCCGCTGAACGGCGACGACCTGAGCGCCACGCCCCTGCGCACCGCGCGCCTTCCGGAATTGCCGGTTCCTGCCTTGCAGGGCGAAGCCGCGAAGCTGGCGCAAAGCAATCCCTGCTGGAAATAAGGCGAAAATCGGCCATCCGGAACCGGGCCGCGACGGCAGCGTTTCCTGACCCTCTGGTGTCCGGAGGTTTGTCATGGCCGCAAAGCCGCAGAATACCTCGCCCGCGAAAGGCGGCGCCGGCCTGTGGTTCACCCGCTTCGCCAGCCGCGCCGCGCATGTCGCCGGCACGCCCTGGGTTTTCGCCATCGCGGTGCTGAGCATCGTGGTCTGGGCTGCGCTCGGGCCTGTCGCCGGCTTCTCCGAGGTCTGGCAGCTCACCGTCAACACCGGCACGACGATCATCACCTTCCTGATGGTCTTCCTGATCCAGAACACCCAGAACCGCGACTCCGTCGCCATGCAGGTCAAGCTGGACGAGCTGATCCGCGCCAACGCAAAAGCCCATAATTCCCTGCTCGATCTGGAAGAGCTGACCGAAGACGAGCTGGAGAAATTCCGCGCCACCTACGAAAAGCTGGCCGAGCGCGCGCGCAGGACCCGGCCGATCAGCGACAGGAAGGGCTGACCCATGCTGTCGCCGCTCACGCCCCAGGATGCCGCCGCCGAAGCAGGCTTGCGCTATGTCAGCGACGCGATGCCCGGTATCGCGCGTCGCCGCAGCGGCAAGGGCTTTGCCTATCGCACGGCGGACGGCGAAGCCCTGCGTTGCGCCCTGACCCTGCAGCGGATTCGCGCGCTGGTCATTCCGCCGGCCTGGACGCAGGTGTGGATCTGCCCGCGCGACACCGGGCATATCCAGGCCACGGGGCGCGATGCGCGCGGCCGCAAGCAGTATATCTACCATCCCGATTTCCGCAGTTTGCGCGAGACCGGCAAATACGAGGCCCTGCCGGCTTTCGCGAAACTGCTGCCCGGCATCCGGGCGCGGGTGGCGCAGGACATGGCGCTGCCCGGCCTGCCGCGCGACAAGGTGCTGGCCACCATCGTGCATCTGCTGGAAACCACGCTGATTCGCATCGGCAATGCCGATTATGCCGCCCAGAACGGCAGCCATGGACTGACCACACTGGGCCGCCGCCATGTGAAGATCGAACGCGGCGTGCTGCGCTTCCGCTTCATGGGCAAGAGCGGCAAGAGCTGGGACCTGCAGCTGCATGACCGACGCGTGCTGAAGATCATCCGTGCCTGTCAGGAGCTGCCGGGGCAGGAGCTGTTTCTCTATCGCGACGATGACGGCGGCGTGGCCAGCGTCAGCTCCGCCGATGTGAATGACTATCTGCGCCAGATCAGCCAGGGCAGCGAGATCACCGCCAAGGACTTTCGCACCTGGGCCGGCACCGTGCTGGCGGCGCTGACCCTGCAGGCTTTCCCCGCACCGTCGAGCCAGCGCGTCGCCAACCGCAACCTGCGCGCGGCGCTCACGCAGGTCAGTCACAAACTCGGCAACACGGTGGCGATCTGCCGCAAATGCTACATCCATCCCATCGTGATCGAACGCTACCTCAGCGGTCGTCATCGCATGGCGATTCCCGCCGTCACGCCAGCCGATACCGCCGGTCTGCGACCGGAAGAATGGGCAGTGCTGCGTCACATTTCCGGTAAACCGCGCAAAACCGCAAACCGCGTCAAAAATAATCGCAGCGGAACTCCACCGCGATCACAGCGTTTATCCAACGGACGAGTATATCCTTCAGCACCCCAGACTTCCGCGTCATAGACCGAAGACCTGAATTGTTACTCAGGCCGACGGACAAAAAGGAGTGCCTCCCCATGCAAACGCAGATTCAGGTTCTTGACTGGACCGTCGATGCCGCCGCCAAGATCGTCGAAAACGACGATTACATCGTGTCGATGTATGACAATGCCGAAGGCGACTACGACGTCGCCTATATCCGCGCCAAGCGCCTGCAGTCCGACACGGTCGAGCGCGCGACCCGCGCCACCGCCATGCGCGAAGCGCGCGTGGCCTTTACGCTGGCCATGCGCGGGCGCTGAACAGTTTCTCCATGGAAGACCACAACGGCCACCGAAAGGTGGCCGTTTCTTTTTCGCGAAAGCCTGGGGCCACCGAAAGGTGGCCGTTTCTTTTTTGGGCTCAGGCCGCAGCGGCCTTTTCAGCCAGGCCGAATTCCTGCGCCAGCAGTTCGTAAGAGCGACGCTTCACATCCTGGCTGTGGGTCCAGGTCAGGATCACCACTTCGTCGAGCTGCATCTGCGCCGCATACAGGCGCAGCTTCTGCGCCACCTGCTTGGCCGAACCGGCGAAGCTGCGCTGCCACAGCGCCTCGACTTCGGTTTCCTCGGCCGGTGTGAAGGCCGGCACGTCATCGGGCGCCAGCAAGGGGCCCAGTTTTCCCTGATTGCGATCGAGCCGCCAGCGCGCCCGGGTGCGGAACAGATGGCGCGCCTCGTCTTCGGTATCGGCGGCCAGCGCCCAGATGCAGAGATTGGCGCGCGGCGTATCACCGAAAGCCGAAGCTTTGAAATTGCGGCGATAGAGCTCCAGCGCCTGGTCGGCGCCGCGCCCGTCGGTGATGAAATGCGCAAACGAGTATGGCAGGCCGAAATGGGCCGCCAGCTGCGCGCCGTAATCGGACGAGCCCAGCATCCACATCGCCGGCGCCGAGCCTTGCGTCATCGGATGGGCCGCCACACTGCGGAAGCTGTGGCCCTCGGGCAGCTCCAGCCCGTGCATCCAGTGCAGCAGGTCCCGCACCTGCGCCGGGAAGCCGTCGCCGCCATCGCTGTGCGGATTGAGCGCATAGGCGGTGCGGCCGTCCGAGCCCGGCGCGCGGCCGACACCCAGATCGATGCGGTTTGGCGCCAACGCATCCAGGATGCGGAACTGCTCGGCCACATGCAGCGCGGAATAATGCGGTAGCATCACGCCGGCCGAGCCAAGGCGGATGCGCTCGGTGCGCATGGCCAAAGCCGCCAGCAGCACCTCGGGGGCAGTGCCGACGATGCTGGCGTGATTATGGTGTTCGGAGACCCAGAAGCGGCTGTAGCCCAGCACCTCGCAATGCTGCGCCAGCGCGATGGTATCGCGGATGGCGGCATCTTCGGTCTTGCCGACGGAAACGGTGGATTGGTCCAGAACGGACAGGCTGAGATCGGGCATGCACGGCATCTAGCGCAGCCATGCGCGGCCGGCAACCGCCAAAAACCAGGCTAAAGGCTGAACAGCGCCACCAGAATGCCGCCGATGACGAAGGCCATGCCGACATAGACCCAGATGCCGGCGGTCTGGCGCTGCTCATGCGCGGTCTCGGGCGGCAGCACGTCGCCCTCGATCACCTGCTTGTCCCGTGCCTCGGTGAGGTTCATGTCACTGTCCTCCCTGCAGTTGCAGGGAATCAAACCCTGCCCGGCGCTTGCGGTTCCGGGGAACAGTCCGTCTGCGCCGGGGTTTACCTTGATCTACCCACCAATGGAACGGAAAGGAGGCCTTGATGGCAGAGGTACGGTCCATTGAATCCCGCCATGAGGCGCGCGGCGGCACGATTGGCCCGCTGACGCCGGCCGACAAACGGGTGGTCGAGCTGATCGCCCTGCTGAGCCAGCGCTGTCATGATTCCCATGAAGGCTACCGCAAGGCGGCCGAACAGACCCATGACGACGATCTGGCCTATGAGTTCGAGCAGATGGCCGAGGAACGGCGCGCCATGGCGACCGATATCGACAATGCGCTGCGTGGCCTGGGCAGGGAGCCCCCGGAAGGCAGTTCCTCGCTGGGCGCGCTGCACCGGCTGTTCGTCGGTGCGAAGTCCATTCTGTCGCGCAACGACCGCAAGGCGATCCTGGAGGAAGTGGCGCGCGGCGAGAGCGCATTCGAGGAAACCTATGACGAGGTGCTGGTTATGGACTTGCCCTATGATCTGCGTCGCATGCTGCAGGGCCAGCATCGCTCGGCCAAACGCGCCCGCGACTATTATGCCAGCCTCGCCAGCAGCACGCCGGACGAGTTGCGGCACGGCATCGCCACCACGGTGAACGGCGTCATTGCCGCGGCGAAGCAGCGCCCGATGCTGGTGACCGGCGTGGCGGTTGTGGCCGGCGCGCTGTTTGCGGCCGCCATCGCCGGCAGACGCTACAAGCGCTGGTAAAGATGCGCATGCAGCAGGTTCCGGTCGATCCGCCGATGGAGCCCGGCATCCCGCCGCCCTTGAAGGAACCGCCGCCCAGTCCAGATTTACCTGGGCAGGAACCGGAAGAGCCATCGGAGAAATTTCCGCCGCTCAATCCACCCATCCCTGAAAAGCTCTAGAGAAGCGCCCGCCGTAAAACGCGGGCGCTTTTTTGCCCGTCTCTGGCGCAGGCAAAAAAATAGCGGATACCGAAGCATCCGCCGAGTTGGGGGGAAGGACCTACAGAGGAAGAAAGAACGCGTACTGTAGAAAGTCTGCCGGCCCCGGATGAGGGGGGATTCACCCGAGACCGGCGATGTGGCTTAAGCGGGGGGACGCACTAAGCCAGCGGGGGACGGCGCCCAGTGATGAGATGCGCGATCAGGCTGACCACGAAGACCACCAGGAAGATGAAGAACAGAATCTGCGCGATGCTGGCCGAAGCGGCGGCAATGCCGCCGAAGCCGAACAGGCCGGCGACCAGCGCGAGAATGAAGAAAATCAGGGCCCAATAGAGCATGGTCTTACTCCTCTTTTGCGCCCTCCGCAGATCGTCCTGAAGCAGGGCAGACCTCGTGGCGGGCAGTCGCAAAAGAAACGGAGGCTCCAGGCTTTGGTTTCACCCGGACACGGGAGAAAACCGGGAGAAAGCTGTGACCAGCCAGTCACAGCGCCGGCAAGGGATCCCAGCTATATTCGGCGATTTACCGGCGTTTTCAGCCCAGCAACAGGGTTTCCACCACGCGCTGCACCTCGGCCGCCTCATTCAAGGAGGCCAGATCCTGCGGCTCGCCACGGGTCAGCGCCGCCACCTTGTCGAGCTGCCGCTTCAGCACCAGCGGCCGCATCTTTTCATTGGGCAGGGCATCCGGCGCCTCGCGCCAGCTGCCGTCACTGTCGAGCTTTTCCGCCACCGACCAGTCGCGCAGACGAATGCGGCCCTTTGGCCCGATGATGGTGAAGAGATTGTGGTCGGGCTTGTCTGTCTTGCCGACGCTGCCATCCAGCGTCACCGGCACCGTGCCGGCCAGCATGGCGCCGGCGATGGCGCGTTCCGACTTGCCGGCGTCCGGATAGGCGACGCTGTGCGACTTCAACTGCAGCGGCCCGAACAGGCGGCGTGCCAGGAACAGGAAATGCGACCCGACCTCGCGCGCGAAACCGCCCTGGGCGCGTGCATCCAGCCAGTTCACCGCATCGACCTGCCAGGGCCGCGGCCAGGCGGCGAAGCCGATCTCGATCTCGATGCGCTCGACCGGACCAGTGACACCATCTTTCATCCAGGCGCGCAGCTGGTCGACCGCGAAGGAAGACGCGAAGGGGAAATTGACGCCGCCACGCGCCGCAGTCTTCTCGGCCTCTTTCACAAAGGCGTCGGCGTCGGCGATATCGACGGCCAGCGGCTTCTCGCAGAAGACCGCCTTGCCAGCGGCGAAGGCAGTGCGCGCATAGCCCAGATGCGAAGCTGGCGGCGAGGCGATGTACAGGCAGTCGCAGGCAGCAATTGTGTTTGCGGCCGAGGACAGCCGCGATATCTGGGGCAGATCGGCGGCCAGGCGCTGCATCGCGGCCTCGGACGGATCCCAGACGCCGGCAACGGTGAGCACAGCGGGATCGTGATGGATGGCCGCGCGCAACAGCCGCTCGCCCATGATGCCGTAACCGATGATGCCCAGACGAACTGACATGATTAAGCCCCTGAATGAAAACGCGGCGCATTATAGGCATCCGGTCATGCGCCGCCAGAAGCACCATATGGTCCGGTTTATCCATGCAGCGGTTGCATAGCCGGAGAGCAATATTCGCAAGTGCATATCACGAGGTCTTGAGCCATAAGGGCTACGCCGCGTGACACCCCCCGTCATGCGGCACTTTTCCGCGGGAAGGAAAAGTCTCAGGTCTGTGCCGCGCAGATGCATTGATACCGGCGTCGCGCAAAAGGCACGCACCTCCTGACAATCTGGCAATCGCAATCCGCCCGGCTGTGCTGGCGCGGCACAGGAGACGTTCATGCGCTTGGTCCCGCGGCTGAAAATCGGCCCCCGTATCTATCTCGTCATCGCCATCATGGCGGCCCTCACCATCGGCATCGGCTGGATGGGCGTGTTCTCGATGGACCGCTACGAAACCCAGAGCAACCAGATGTCGTCCCTGGCCGAGCGCGCGCTGATCAGCGAACGCATCCTGGGCCGCATCATCGCCACCCGCGCCATCACGCTGGACATTTACATGGCCACCAGCGGCACCGAGCTGACCAAGCATATCGAGGCGATGGACGCCGAGATCACCGAGATGGAAAAGACCCTGACCTACTGGGAAGGGCTGCTGCCGGATGAAACCAAGAAGACCTTCAACGAGAACATCAAGGATCCGCTGAAGATGTATTTCGCCAACCGCCGCACCCTGGCGCTGGTGGCGATGGAAGGCGGCTCGGAAGCCGCCAAGTCGATCGGCCGCCAGCCGGAAGTGCTCAAGCAGCGCGACGCCGTGATCGCCACCCTGCGCGGCGCTGCCGAGCGCAACGCCAAGGCGGTCGACACCATGAACGACCAGCTCACCGACTTCTACCAGGTGCAGCGGCCGACGATGATCATCTCCACTGCTGCCGGCCTGCTCGCCGCCATCGTGCTGGCGGCGCTGATCGTCATCCTCACCATCACCCGGCCGATCACCCGCATCACCGGCACCATGCGCAAGCTGGCCGATGGCGATCTCGCCGTTGAAGTGAATGGCGCTGCACGCCATGACGAGATCGGCGCCATGGCCAAGACCGTGCAGGTCTTCAAGGACAACATGGTTGCCCGTGCCGAAGCCGAGGCCCAGATCGAGGCCGACCGCCAGAAGCAGACGGCAGAACGCGAGGCCCGCGAGGCCCGCGAGCGCGCCGCCATCGCCGAGATCTCCGATCTTTGCGACAAGATCGCCACCGGCGATCTCGAGACCCGCCTCAATGAGACGGACAAGGACGGCTTCCTGCTCACCATGAGCCAGAAGCTGAACGGCCTGGCCGGCATGCTGCAGTCGATGACCGGCGAACTGGCCACCATCACCACGGCGCTGGCCGATGGCGATGTGACCAAGAATGTCGAAGGCAACTATGCCGGCGTGTTCGGCACGCTGAAAGACAGCGTCAACCGCATGGCCGTGACGCTGAAGGATTTCGCCAGCCGTCTGCGCGGTGCGTCTTCCGCCGTGCGCGATGCCTCGGGTGAAATCTCTGCGGGCAGCCAGGATCTGGCCCAGCGCACGGAAAGCCAGGCGGCTTCCATCGAGGAGACCGCTGCCTCGATGCATGAAATTACGGCAACCGTGAAGCAGAACGCCGACAACGCCCAGGCCGCCAACCAGCTCGCCTCGGTGGCGCGCGGCACGGCCGAGAAGGGCGGCAGCGTGGTGCGCGATGCCGTCACCGCCATGAACGGCATCGAAGCCAGTGCGCAGAAGATCAGCGACATCGTCGGCCTGATCGACGAGATCGCCTTCCAGACCAACCTGCTGGCGCTCAACGCCAGCGTGGAAGCGGCACGCGCCGGTGAAGCCGGCAAGGGCTTTGCCGTCGTCGCCCAAGAAGTGCGGTCGCTCGCGCAGCGTTCGGCCTCGGCGTCGAAGGACATCAAGAGCCTGATCCAGGAGTCGAATGCGCAGGTGCGCAGCGGCGCGGCGCTCGTGCAGCAGACCGGCAGTTCGCTGGACGAGATCGTCAACGCCGTGAAGAAGGTGGCCGATATCGTCGCCGAGATCGCGGCGGCGAGCCGCGAGCAGGCCACCGGCCTCGACCAGATCAACACCGCCGTCGCCAGCATGGACGAGACCACCCAGCGCAACGGCGCGCTGGTGGAGGAAACCTCGGCTGCCGCGCAGGCGCTGTCGGGTCAGGCGCAGGAACTGGCGCAGCTGGTCGGCTTCTTCCGGACCGGAAATGACAAGGCCGGCCATGAAGCCAACGATGCCAAGCCCGCGCCGGTCGCAACGGTCAAGCCGGCGCAAAAGCCGGCCGCGCCGAAAGCCGCAGTGAAAGCGGCGCCTGCACCGAAGGCGAAGCTGCATGCCGTCGCCGGCAACACCGCCCTGAAGACGGACGACGACACCTGGGAGGAATTCTGAGATGAGCGACCGCAAGGACTTTCTGACCTTCGCCATCTCCGGCCAGGATTACGGCGTTGATATCCTGAGCGTGCGCGAGATTCGCGGCTGGACGCGGGAAACCCCGCTGCCCAACGCCCCGTCAAGCGTTCGCGGCATCATCAACCTGCGCGGCCAGGTCATCCCGATCTTCGACCTGCGCATCCGCCTGAATGCCGATGCCACCGCGCCGACCGCGAAGAATGTGGTGATCGTGGTGGAGGCCGCCGCCGGCTTCTACGGCCTGCTGGTTGATGCGGTCTCTGACATCGTCACGCTGGAAGACAGCGAGCTGCAGCCGGTGCCCGCCACCGCGCTGGATATCTCGCAGAGCTTCCTGACCGCGCTGGCTGCGCGCGAGGAGCGCATGGTGTCGCTGATCGATCTCGACCGTCTGGTCGAGATCGGCCAGGTCGCCGACATGCCGCTGCTGGAAAACGCCGCCTGAGACAGCCGTCGTCGCCCGGAAGACAAGGATGGCTTGATCGTTCTGCCGAATCTTTTTCCCTAAACGCCGTGAGGCTGGATGCGGCATGTGCCCGCATCCAGAATGGCTGTATAGGGAGCTCGACATGCCGATCCTGATTCAAACCCTTCTCGCCTTCGCCGCATGGACCCTCGTGGTCCTGCTGATCGGGGTTGGCGCGCGCCGATGGACCCTGATCCTCAGCGGGCGCGCCCCGATCAATTCCTTCACACCCGATGTGCCGCAGGGCACGCCCGGCTATCGCCGCGCCATGCGCGCGCATGTCAATTGCGTGGAAAACCTTCCGGTGTTCGGCGCGGTGGTGCTGAGCGCGATGGCGCTCGGTCTTCAGTCGCCGACCCTGGACAAGCTGGCGATCGCCTTCATGGCGTTCCGCGTGCTGCAGTCGCTGGTGCATATGCTGCTGGAAGAAACGCAACTCGCCGTCAGCCTGCGCTTCGGCTTCTTCCTGGCGCAGATCATCTGTGTCTTCACGATGATCGGCGTGATGCTGACCTGATACGGCCCGCTTTTACGTGATGCGGCCTGGTCTTACTTGATTCGGAATGGCAGATTCGCCGTGCCGGCCGCGCCCTTGCCGTCGCGCACGGTGACGAACAGGCGGTAGTTGCCCGGCTGCAGCCCCGCGATCACCGCGCCTCTCGGGCCCGGCTCGCGCACCGCCTGCGGGAAGACCGGCGGCACCTGTTCGGCATCGCCTGCGGTTTTCAGATCGGTGCTTTCCGCCATCACCTGCCAGACCACGCCATACTGGTCGCCGTCCGGATCCTCGACCGCGAGTTCGGCGCGGCCGACCTGATCCTTGTTCCATTCATCGCCCTGCGGGAAACGGAACATCGCGATGCGCGGCGCGCGGTTGCCCTGCGGCGTGTTGCCGCCCCAGGCCGCCGCCATTGCTTCTGCAACACGCCCATACTCACCGCCCTGCAACAGCAGGCTGTGCCAGGTCGGCGTCACTTCCTGCTTCTGGCCCCAGTAGAACACGATCTGGCCCTGCACCTGCGGCTGCAGCGCCGTGAACCAGCGCGACATCATTGCCGCCTTCTCGTCGCTGCTCGGCTCGATCGCCGCGCCCCAGGCGGTGCGCCGGGCCTGCCACTGACCCAGCGGGCCCATTTCGGTGACGATCAGCGGACCGCGCCAGCCTTGCGCATGCACGCGCGACGGCAGTGACGGCAGCGCCTCGCCATAGGAGTTCACGCCCAGCACCTGGATGCTGGGGGCATGCTTGCGCAGCTTGACGATCTTGTCGGTGCCGGTCTCGGCCAGGATCGCCATGGTCGGATGATTGGGATCGAGACGGCGCACCACGCGCGCGGCTTCCTCGATGGCGGGCCAGACGTCGCTGTCGTCCTTCAGATCGGACTCGATCTCGTTGCCGATGCCCCACATCAGCAGGGCGGGATGATTCTTGTGGCGATTGACGAACTCGGTGAGCTTCTGCAGCTGCGGCCCGACCTGCGAGAGATCGCGATAGCTGAAGCCGCGGCGCGGATGCTCCATCCAGAAGCCGGCGATCACCATCAGGCCGGCCTTCTGCGCCTCGTCCAGCACGAAGCCGGTCTCGTCGCCATAGGTGCGCACCGTGGTGGCGCCCAGCTGCTTGAGCAGGCCGAAACGGCTCTGGCCGGCAGCCCCCACGGCCACGAAGGGCTTACCGTCGACCAGGATGGCGTTACGGTCGACCACCACATTGGCGGCGCGCGCCCCGGAAATGACAGCCGGAGCGGCCATGCCCAGCAGGGCGGCGGCGGTCAGGCAGAGAAGAGAGAGCGGGCGGGAAAACAGCATGGCGGAGACTCATGCCCAGATGCGCCGCCGCATGCAAGCACCTTTGGGGTGCTATCCGGCAAAACCGCGATTTCCCGGATCAGTCTTGGTCAGTCCGCCGGCACACCGACGCTGTTGCTGGCGGCGGCGACGGGATCGGCTTTGGCGCCATCGGCCGGACCGGAGCGCAACGGGGTTTCGCGCAGGCGGAAGATCACCGCCAGGGCAACGGCCGCCACCGCCGCGCCGATCAGGAACACCGTCTGGAAGGCGCCGGCCAGGGCGGTCGCCACGCCCTCGCGCAGGGGTAGCGGCGTGGCCGCCAGTGCACTCGTGCCGGCGCGCAGCAGGCGCACGGCCGGCGCCGCGCCCAGCAGTTCATGACCCGGCAGTTCGCCGATGAGCTGGTTCATGCGGCCGATCAGCACCGCGCCAAACAGGGCCACGCCGAACGAGCCGCCCATCGAGCGGAAGAAGGACACCGAAGCCGTGCCGACGCCAAGGTCACGATGTTCGACCGTGTTCTGCACCGCCATCAGCATGATCGGCATGAACAGGCCGACGCCGTAGCCAGACATCGCCATGAAGATGGCGGTGAGCCAGAGCGGCGTCGCGGCCGTGACGGTGGAGAGCAGCAGCATCGCCGTCAGCACGAAGCCCAGACCGATCAGCGGAAAGCGCTTGTAGCGGCCGGTGCGGCTGGCGATCTGGCCCGCCGTGATGGCGCCGGCGACAGACGTGCAGGTGAGCGGGATCAGCATCAGGCCGGCATCGCCCGCCGTCATCTGGTAGACCATCTGCAGCAGCAGCGGCATGTAGACCAGGCTGCCGATCATCACCATGGCCAGCAGCGTGCTGGCACCCATAGCGATGACATAGTCGGCATTGCGGAACAGGCGCGGCGGCAGGATCGGCTCGGGCGCGTGATGCTCCTGCCAGACGCTGGCCGCAAACAGCAGCAGCGCCGCGACGCCGAGGCCGGCAATCACCGGCGAACCCCACGCGACCTCGTTGCCGCCCATGGTGGTGATCAGCAGGATGCAGCAGACCGCCGAGACGATCAGCACCGCGCCGGCATAGTCGATCTTGTGACGCAGGCGTTTGACCGGCAGGCGCTTCAACGTCTTCTGCGCCATCAGCAGCGCACCCAGACCGAAGGGCAGGTTGATCCAGAAAATCCAGGCCCAGCCCCAGTGTTCGGTGAACAGGCCGCCCAGCACCGGGCCGGCGACGCTGGCCACTGCAAACACGCTGGCGATGTAGCCCTGATAGCGGCCGCGTTCGCGCGGGCTGACCACATCGGCGATGGTGGCATGCGCCATCGCCAGCAGGCCGCCGCCGCCCAGGCCTTGCAGCGCACGATAGAGCACCAGCTCCTTCATCGTCGTCGCCAGGCCGCAGAGCAGCGAGGTGATCAGGAAGATGGTGATGGCCACCTGCAGCATGCGTTTGCGGCCATAGAGATCGGACAGCTTGCCATAGATCGGCGTCGCCGCCGTGGAGGTGAGCAGATAGGCCGAGACCACCCAGCTCAGATGCTCGGCATCGCGCAGGTCGGCGGCGATGCCAGGCAGTGCGGTGGCGACAATGGTCTGCTCCAGCGCCGCCAGGAACATGCCGAGCATCAGCCCGAACAGGATGACGATCTTTTCCTGGTGGCTGAAATAGACGGGACCCGCATGCGGATCGGTGGATGGCGTCTGGCTGGTCATGATCGACGTGAGGCTGCGCGGCGCATGAAAAGCTGCGCCGCAAGGAAAAGCCGTATACGCCCTATCTAGACCTGCCGTGACCGACTGGCAAGCCCAGCGATGCTATGACCTAGTCTTTCACTACATAGGTGACGTTCGGATAGTAATCGACCGTCCTGATCGATGTGACCGGCATGTTGCTTTTGCGTAAAACTTCAAACAGGGCCTGCTGTGCACCATTCGTCGAATGGTTCAGCCCATGCACCGCGATGATACCACCGGGCACCAGTCGGGGCAGGAAAGCATTCAGGGCGTGCAGCGTCGGCTCGTAGAGATTGACCGACAGATGAATGATGCGGAACAGGCATTCAGGGTTGTCCTGAACGTAAGCAGCTGCCGTGACGGCCAGGTCACCCTTGATCAGTTCCCATTTGGAAAGATGACCAAGCGGCCGGTCCTTGTCGAACAGGGTCAGGCTTTTCTGCAGGTCTTCGTAACTGTCGGCTTCGTAGCCGTACTTCTTCAGGTCAACGCCGCTGTCGGTGTCATTCTTGTCCAGCGCCGTGTTGCCTTCGAATGTATCGAAGCCGAGAACCCGGCATTGATAGTTATAGGGCTCGAAGGTGGCGCAGAGATTGAGGTAGGTCAGGAAGCCCTGACCCCAGTAGACGCCGCAATCGGCTATCGACCCCACCAGCCCCCGCGTTTCATCGAAGAGCTGCTTGTAGGCGAAAAGCTTGGCGAAGTCCTGCCGGCGCACAAAGCGCATGAAGGAATGGATTTTCGAAAAACTGTCGCCGGCACTGGTGGCGAAATATTCCGCCCGCAGCTGCTCGACAGCCTTTTGCTGTTCCGAGGCCAACGGCGAGAAAGCGACATCCTGCGATTTCAAAAACATTCCGGTCCTGTCTGGTCGGCTGAGTCGATCAGCTGGTGAATGTCTCCCCCTACAGTACTGTTGGTGATTAGAGTTATACCATTAGTGTATTATTTCACGGGATCGTGATATCTCTGCGTACACGTTTCCGTATCCTGCGCGTCAGCACATCCCTGATGCGTTCGGCTCTGGCCCGGCATATCGGTCTCAGGTGGCGTGCAGCGATTTTTCGAGGGAGTCTTATGCGGCAGAATCTGGAACATTTCGTCGAGCGCATGCTGTTTGCCAGCCGCTGGATCATGGCGCCCTTCTATATGGGCCTGGCCGTTGCGCTGCTGCTGCTGCTGATCAAGTTCTTGCAGGAGCTGTTCCACACCATCCCGGTCGTCTTCTCTATGACCGAATCCCAGCTCGTACTGTCGATCCTGTCGCTGATCGACCTGTCGCTGGCCGGCAACCTGCTGCTGCTGGTGATCTTCTCCGGTTACGAGAATTTCGTCTCCAAGATTGACACCGGCGACAACAAGGACCGTCCGAGCTGGATGGGCAAGATCGATTACTCGGGCATGAAGCTGAAGCTGGTGGCCAGCATCGTCGCCATCTCGGCGATCCAGCTGCTGCGCGCCTTCATGAATATCGAGGAACGCAACAATATCGAACTGGCCTGGCTGGTCGGCATTCATCTCACCTTCGTCATCTCCGGCGTGCTGCTGGCCTGGATGGACCGCCTGACCGAGCATGCCGAGGGTCATGGCAAGGATCCGCATATTCCCGATGACGAAACCGTCTCGGACGGCACCATCGACAATGGCGCGTCCAAGACCAAGCCGGCCGCAAAGAAAAAGACCGATCACTGACCGCGGCATGACGGGAATGCGGGCGATGCGGCAGGCGGTTTTCGCGCTGCTGCCCATCCTGCTGCTGGCGGCTTGTGCGGGCGATCCCTATCGCGACTACGATCCTTTCCCCGAAGCGATCCGGTCCCTGCATCCCGCGCCGTCCTTCGCCGGCGTGCCGCATACCGACCGCAGCGGCGCGCTGCTCGACCGCTTCGAGGCCGGACGCTCTTTCTTCCCGCTGGCGCTGAGCGGCGCGCTGGTCGATTACAATCTCGGCCTCAACCGCGGCTTCCATACCGCCTTCATCGCCGACTTCAACGCCGTCGTCGCCGATCCGGAACAGCCGTTGCTCGCCACGCTGGCAGCGGCCGAAGGATCGCGGGTGCAACTGTTGCAGCCGCAGAAAGACGTGATCCATGCCGCCCTGCTGGATGCGTCATCGGCCGCCGTCGTCCCCATGCCGCGCGATCCCGCGCTGTCTGACCGCTTCGCCGCCATGGTGCGGCAGAGCCGCACGCGCCCGGTCTGGGCCCTGCTGCCCGCCTATGCCAAACCGCAGGAGCGCCTGCTGGAACCGCAGGAAGCGCGCGTGCTGGCCTGGACCGCCATTGTCGCGGGCGCCAGCGGCCTGGTCTGGCAGGGCGAGGATAATTACGCCGCGCGCAATGCCGGCGCGCTGGGCATCACCGCGCAGCCGCGGCTGGATTACGGCATTCGCACCGGCAGCATCGCGCCGCTGGTGGTGACAGCGGAAGCGGCATCATCGGCGCGCCGCCTGTGGGATGCCGTCGCGCAGATGAACCGGCGCTTCGCCCGTCTCGCGCCGACCCTGCTGCAGCCCGACGCCACCGGCTACAGCGTCGGCATCCGCAGCGACACAAAACGCGACGCCGCGCCCCTGTTGCGCACGCTGCTGAAAAGCCATGACGGCGGCTATCTGCTGATCGTGGTCAATCCCGCGCCGCGCGGCGAAGCCTATCGCGTCGCGCTGCCCTTCACCAAGGTCGCGCGGATGGATGATGATGCGCCGGTGGAGCAGGATGCGGCGCGCGGCCTGTTCCGCGACCGCATCGAGCCTTACGGCGTGCAGCTGTACCGGATCATGCCGTAGCGGGAAGGATTGCGGCACAGAGCGCCGGCACCGCCGCCTTGTCCTTCGCGTTCACCACATAGCTTTCGGTACGGCGGGTTTCGCCCGTCACCGTGACCGCCACGCCGCGCTTGGGGCAGATGCCGAGGCAGCGCACGCGGGCGACGCGCACATCTTTCTTGAAGTCGCGCGCCTTTATCTCGTCCTTCAGCGCCTGCGTCAGCTCGACGCCCTTGCCGCCATCGCATTCCGAGCAGACCAGCACCAGCGCCGTCGCCCATGGCGCGTCGACGGATTCGAGAACCGGCTTTTCTGTATGGGACATGACACACGTTTTGAGATAAGACTGCAGGCACGGAGATAGGGCGACGTGCAGCGAAGCGCAAGCTTGGCCTGAGCACAAGAGAGATAAAACGTCCCGGCAGCCCCTCCGGTTCCCGACTGTTGCACAACTACAACGCCGCCGATCCTTTCAGCGCGATGACGGTGCATATCCTTGCGCGGCGCGTTCGGCTCCCCACATCAGCGGCAACTGCCAACGCAACAAGGCAGAGCCCAAGCCCTCGCCACTTGTGTAAAGGATTGCATCGCATGTCACGCATCGCCACCCGCATCACATCTGCCGCTTTTGCGGCTGCTCTTCTCGCCGCCACGGCTGTCGTTCCAGCCATGGCCCAGGACAACACCACGCTGCGCAGCGGCAGCTATGGCGGCGTCAGCGGCGGCGCCCTGATCCCGCAGGATCGCGATGGCGGCAACAGCCTCGAACTGCAGAGCAACCCGGGCTACGGCCTGTTCGGCCAGTACGGCTACCGCTTCCCCAACCAGCTGCGTCTGGAGGCCGAACTCGGCTACGGCAATTACGAGTTCGACAAGCTGCGGCGCGGTGCCAGCCGTAGTGCGCTGGGCGATGACGTCGACCAGTATTCGGCGACCGGCGCCGCCTATTACGACTTCAACACCCGCTCGCCGATGACCCCCTATCTGGGCGCTGGCGCCGGTGTGATGCACCAGCGGCTCGACCGCAACGCCGCCACCGCCGGCGGCGTGACGCTGGCCGGCAACGACGGCAACAGCACCGATCTCACCGCCTTTGGTGAAGCCGGCCTGGCCTACCAGATTTCCAAGAGTCTGGAGATCGTGCCGAGCTATCGCTACCAGTGGATCAATGACGGCGAGCAGGGCCTGGATGACACCACCCAGCATGTGGCCCGCATCGGCCTGCGCAGCTGGTTCTGATTCTAGGGCTTACAATGCGGCGGCGGGGCTTCGGTCCCGCCGCCTTTTTCATGTCCGCCTTCAAGGTCATCGAGGATGGGGCAGTCAGGCCGGTCATCGCCATGGCAGGCGTCGGCCAGATGGCGCAGGCTGCGCTTCATCGCCTGCAGTTCTGAAATCTTGCGCGTCAGGTCGTCAATATGGCGCAGCGCGATGTCCTTCACCGCCGCCGAAGGCCGCTCGCCATCCTGCCACAGGCCCAGCAGCATGCGGATATCCTCCAGCGCGAAGCCGAGATCGCGGGACCGGCGGATGAAGCGCAGCAGGTGCACATCGCGCGTTTCATAGACGCGATAGCCGCCGCCGGTGCGGCCGGCCTCGGGCATCAGGCCGATGCTCTCGTAATAGCGGATCATCTTGGCGGTGACGCCCGATGCGGCGCTGGCCTGACCGATATTCATGACGACGCCTCCGCTGCGGGCTTCCAGCGCCTGAGCATCAGGGCGTTGGCCAGCACGCTGACACTGGACAGCGCCATGGCCGCGCCGGCCAGCATCGGATTGAGCATCCCGAAAGCGGCCAGCGGAATGCCGACCAGGTTATAGGCGAAGGCCCAGCCGAGATTCTGGCGGATGCGTGCATCGGTCGCGCGCGCAATCGCGATCGCATCGGCAACCAGTGCCGGATTGCCGCGCATCAGGGTGATGCCGGCCGCCTGCATCGCCACATCGGTGCCGCCCACCCCGTGTTCATCGGGACCGATGGCGATGCCGATATGGGCGGTGGTCAGCGCCGGGGCATCGTTGATGCCGTCGCCGACCATGGCGACTCTCTCGCCCTGTTTCTGCAGGGCGGCGATACGGGCCGCCTTCTCCTGTGGCAACAGCCGTGCTTCCACCGTCTCGATGCCGAGCTGCGCGGCCACGGCGCGCGCCGCACCCGCATTGTCGCCCGACAGCAGCAGCGTGCGGATGCCCATGGCGTGCAGCCGCGCAATGGCAGCCGGCGCCGCGTCTTTCAGCGTATCGCCAAAGGCGATCAGGCCGAGCGCACGGCGTTCGGGCAGGCTGGCGAGCCAGGAGACCGTATAGCCTTGTGTGGCCAATGCATCGGCCCTGTCATGCAGGGCCGCCGTATCGATGCCCTGCATCAGCATCAGCGCCTCGCGGCCCAGCAGCATCGGCCGGCCTTCGATCAGACCGCTGACGCCATAGCCCGGCAGATCGCGGAACTCCTCCACCGGGAGCAGGGCCTTCATGCCAGCATGGCGGCGCAAAGCCTGCGCCAGCGGATGCTGCGACCCTGCCTGCAGGCTGGCCGCCAGATGCAGCAGCGCTTCCGCATCGCTGTCTACAGCAACAACATCCGTCACCGCCGGGCGGCCTTTGGTCAGCGTGCCGGTCTTGTCGAAAGCCACCAGCGTGATGTCGCGCGCGGCTTCCAGCGCCTCGGCATCACGCACCAGGATGCCGTACTTCGCCGCCAGCCCGGTGCCGACCATCAATGCGGCCGGCGTGGCCAGACCGAGCGCGCAGGGACAGGCGATCACCAGCACGGCAACGGCCTGCAGCAGCGCACGTTCGGCATCGCCGCCACTTAAAGAGAGCGTCAGGGTGAAGGTGATCAGCGCGAGGAACAGCACGGCCGGCACGAAGATGGCACTGATCTGGTCGACGCGCTTCTGCACCGGCGCCTTCGACCCCTGTGCGGTTTCGATCAGGCGCACGATGCGACCGAGCATGGTTTCCTGTCCGGTTGCCGCCACGCGCACCACCAGCAGGCCGTCGCGGTTGATGGTGCCGGCATGCACGGCGGCGCCCGCGATCTTTTCCACCGGCAGGCTTTCACCGGTCAGCATCGATTCATCGACGCTGCCGCGTCCTTCCAGCACATCACCATCGGCGGCAAAGGCCTCGCCGGCGCGCACCAGAATCACGTCATCGCGGCGCAGCAGCGCAGCGTCGATCTCTTCCTCGGTGCCATCGACCAGGCGACGCCGCGCCGTCACCGGATGCAGCCGCATCAACGCCCGCAGCGCCGACACCGTCTGGCGCTTGGCGCGCAGCTCCAGCCACTTGCCCAGACGCACAAAGGCGATGATGGCGACGCTGGCCTCGAAATAGAGATGCGGCATCACATCATGGGCGATATGCGGCGCGGCGACATACCAGTTCCACACGCTCAGGCCCCAGGCCGCCGTGGTGCCCAGCGCCACCAGCAGATCCATGTTGCCGCTGCGCGCGCGCAGCGCCGCAAACGCGCCGCGATAGAACCGCCAGCCGAGCAGGACCTGCACCGGCGTGGCGATGGCAAACTGCAGCCATGGCGGCAGCATGCGGTTATGGATGCCCAGCACTTCGGCCAGCATGCCGCCGAGCAGCGGCAGCGCGAGCAGCAGCGCCAGCAGGGCGAGCTGTGCTTCGCGCGTCAGCGCTGCTTCCGCGTTGCCGTCATCCTGAGCGGTCATCGCCGTGAGCGGCCGCGCGTCATAGCCGGCCCTGCGCACCGCCTCGATCAGCGCCGGTACTGTGGCCGAGCCCAGGATGCGCGCGCTTTCGCCGGCGAGGTTGACGCTGGCCGCGGTCACGCCCGGCACATTGGCCAGCGCCGTCTCGACCCGGCCGGCGCAGGAAGCGCAGGTCATGCCGGAAATCGCCAGGGACAGGCTGGACGAGGCGGGCGCGGCCGACGGGGCCAGGATGGGCGGGGAAACGGCGGTCATCGGGAAGCCTTCAGGCAGTGCGGACTGCTGATCTAGATAAGGCTTCCCATCATGGGAAGGTCAAGCGGAGGGTTTAGCGCAGCGCCGGCAGCTACCGGGACGGGATTCTGATCAATTCTGTTTTTCCCCAAGTTTTCAGCACATTACCGATTCATAACGGCGTCAGTGCCCGTGGTTTTTGGTAGGGTCTGGAGCATGGATTTCGTGGCCAGCCTCCCCAACCCGCTGACCGAGCCCAGCCGCCGTTTCTTCGCAGAATGGCATCGCTGGCGCGGCGGTGGCCTCGTGCCGCAACGCAGCGTCATGGATACCGGCCGGCTCGGCGACCTGCTGACGCGCTGCCTGCTGCTGGAAATCCGCAGCCCCGATGACATGCCGATCCATTTCGCCGGCACCACCATCGGCGACCTGCTGGGCACCGACCTGGCCGGCCGCAACTATCTCGATCTCACCACGACCGATAACCGCCGCCAGCGCGCCGCGCTGCTGCTGGCCGAAGTGACGCAGCCCTGCGCCGCCGTCATCTACTACTGGCTGGAGACCAGCGCCGGCGGCATGCTGCCAGTCGAACTGGTCTCTGCGCCGCTGTGCATGCCGGGCAGCACCACGCCATCGCTGGTGCTCGCCTGCGCCACGCCGCTGATGCCGGCCGAGGGCGAATGGCAGATGGCGCCACGCTCCTATGCCGAAGGCGAAGGCCTGCAGTTCATCGATATCGGCGCCGGCCTGCCGGCCGACGCTTCGATTCACGCCAATGGAGGCGCAGAATCATGAGTCCGCAAAACACCGCGGATATCGCGGCCCTGCGCATCTTGCTCAACAAGCGACTGGATGGCGCAGTGCCGCTGCCCGCACCCGAACACGTGCAGGGAAACGCGCTTTCACCGGAGAGCCTGCATCTCATGGCCGCGTGGAAAAGCTGGCGCGGCGACCGTCTGCTGCCGCGACGCTGCGACATGAATCTGGTATCGATCGCGCGCCTGATGCCGGCGCTGTCGCTGCTTGATGTGGTCAATCCGCAACGCGCCGTCTTCCGTCTGGCCGGCAGCGACATCGAACGCCTGGTGGGCCAACGCCTGACCGGCCGCAATTTCATTGCCCTGGCCGAACCCGAACTGCAGGCCTCGCGCGGCGCGATGTTCTGGACTGCGGTGACCCAGCCCTGCGGCATTGCCGGCATTCATGCCATCGTCCAGAGCGACGGCAGCCAGCATCGCATCCAGCAGTTCGCCCTGCCGATCCTGCCCGATGACGAGGGTGCGCCGGTACAGCTGCTGGCGGTCACCAGCCGCCTGCCCGATCTGGCCCGGGGCGCGACCAGCACCGACCCGCTGCGCCAGCGCGGCGACTTGCGGCAGTTTGTCGATATCGGCGCCGGCCTGCCGATCATACAGGCGTAAGCCTGACGGCATAAATCGCGGACAACCGCAAAAATCCATTCTGCCTTCCGCAATTTCTGCCTGTTTCGCCCCGGTTGTTTACCGCTGGGCGAAGAGATTATTTTTCGGTAACCTATTCCTTATGGGTTAGGACCGCCGGATAAACCGGTGTGCAGACAAGAGGGAGGCGACTCTGGGATCCCCGCGCAAGCCAGAACGGCACAGCATTCTACTGATCGAGGATTCAACGCCTGTGCGCGCCGCGCTACGCGCCGCCCTGGAAGCGGCCAGCTACGACGTCCTGGAAACCGTCAACGGCGAGGACGGCCTGGGCAAGACGGCTGAGGCCGACCTGCTGCTGCTCGATCTCGGCCTGCCAGGCATCAGCGGCTTCGAGGTGCTGGAGCGCCTGCGCCAGACATCGCCCATGCCGGTGATCATTCTGTCGGGCCAGGAAGAAGTGGACGCCAAGATTCGCGCCCTCGACCTTGGCGCCGACGATTACGTCACCAAGCCCTTCGATGCCGGCGAACTGCTGGCGCGCGTGCGCGCCGCGCTGCGCCGCGGCCAGGAAACCGGCACCGTGAACGGCGGCGCCAAGATCGTCACCGTCGGACCTTTCCTGATCGATCCGCTGACCGGCGATACCCGGCGCGACGACCGGCCAGTGCGCCTGTCGCCGATGGAAGCACGCTTCGTGAAGATGCTGGCGCAGAAAAGCGGCCAGCCGGTCGGCACCAAGCAGCTCACCATCACGCTCTGGGGCAACGACAATGCCGAGATGCGACAGGCGCTGCGCGTGCTGGCACGCAAGGTGCGCTGCAAACTGGAGAAGGATCCGGACGAGCCGCGCTTCCTGCTCACCGAGCCGCGCCTGGGCTACCGCCTGATCGATCCGGAAATGCCCGCCACGCATTGATTCTTCACTGCATCAACCGTGTGGCTGCCATGCGATGTCTGCATGGCGGAAAACGGAAGATGTGGAATATCAGGCGATTGTGCAACATGCCTGCAACCGCAGCCATGCAGGGCGGCCACATTCACGAAAATGCGATCCCGAAAATTCCGCATCCCCCTTTGAAATTCGCGCGAGATATCCCATATCGAAAGCATGACAACGGCGCCTTGCCGTTGCCGGCATCGAAGATCCCCCCCTTTGATGCCTCTATGGCGCAGTAGTTCATATGCGCGAAACGCCCGGCTCGCCCCCCGACCGGGCGTTTTCTTTTGTCCGCTTTTCAGCATCAGACCGGTTCGCGAATAATCAGTCGTCTGATAGTGTATGCGTCATCCGCCCTGGAGAGGCGGGACGAGGACACCATGACCCAGCATCCCACCATCGACCCTGCTGTGATGCAGCAGCGCAAGGCCTATTACGACAAGATCGGCGGCCGCAAGCTGGCGCCGCTGTGGGAAGTGCTGCATGGCCTGGTGATCCCGCAGCCCAAGAGCGCCTGCCAGCCGGCGCTGTGGCATTACGACGATATCCGCGACGACGTGATGGAAGCCGGCCGCCTGATCACGGCCAAGGAAGCCGAGCGCCGCGTGCTGATCCTGGAAAACCCGGGCATGCCGGGCCAGTCGCGCATCACCACCTCGCTCTATGCCGGCCTGCAGCTGATTCTTCCCGGCGAGGTCGCGCCGTCGCATCGCCATACCCAGTCGGCGCTGCGCTTCATCGTCGAAGGCGATGGCGCCTATACCGCCGTGGATGGCGAGAAGACCATCATGCGTGAAGGCGACTTCGTCATCACGCCGAGCTGGACCTGGCACGATCACGGCAATGACAGCGACAGGCCGATGGTGTGGATGGACGGCCTCGACATTCCGCTGGTGCAGGCGCTCGATTGTTCCTTCTCGGAAAAATATCCCGAAGACAGCCAGCCGCTGTCGCGCCCGACGGGCGACAGCCTCGCGCGCTACGGCTCCGGGCTGCTGCCGGTCGATCATGAAGTGCGCGTGCCGACCTCGCCGGTCTTCAACTATCCTTACGCACGCACGCGCGAGGCGCTGGAGACCATGCGCCGCACCAATGAATGGGACCCGTGCCACGGCCTCAAAGTGCAGTATGTGAATCCGGCAACCGGCGACAGCGCCATGCCGACAATTGGCACCTTCATGCAGCTGCTGCCCAAGGGCTTTGCCAGCGAGCGCTATCGCTCGTCGGACGCCACCGTGTTCAGCGTGGTGGAAGGCGAAGGCCATACGCTCGTGGGCGAGGGTGCCGATCAGCAGACATTTGAATGGCGCAAGCGCGACACCTTCGTGATCCCGAGCTGGGTGCCGCATCGCCATCACGCGCCGGGCAGCGATGCCGTGCTGTTCAGCTTCTCCGACCGTCCGGTGCAGAAGAAGCTGGGCCTGTGGCGCGAAAGCCGCGGCAACCGGTAGGGCGCGCGCGATGACCAAGATTCACAAACTGGTAGAAGTGGCCAACGACGACGAGGAAGACGAAGACGACTTCGTCACCCTTGGCGCGCAGGATTTCCGCGAGGGCGACGATCTGGATGGCCTGCGCGCGGTGGCGCGGCTGGCGCGCCTGGTCGGCAGCCTCACCTGGTTCAGCGCCGTCGGCCGGCCGCTGACGACGCAGGAACTGCAGATCGCCGAAAACTATGTCGCGGGTGTGGGCTTCGACGGGACGCAGATCGCCGGCGTCGAGAACTGGCTGGCGGCCTCGGATGCGGCGCAGGCGCCCGACTGGGACGATGACTGGTGGCAGGCCGAGGAACAGATGCGTCGCGCGCTCTATGAAGAGGCACTACAGTTCAACGACGAACACGATCTGGAAGTGGCGCTGGAGCATGTCTCGACGCGCGCCGGCGAAGTGGCGCATGAGCGCGCCATGAAGGCGGCGGCCCGCCATGGCGTGAGCGATCCGGAATTGCTGAAAGTGGCGGCGGGGGCGGCGACCCAGGCGGCCTATCAAGCCGCCCTGGTGCTGGCGGCCAATGCCGAGGCCGACCACCCGTTCGCGATGAAGTTCAAGCTGTTCGAGATGGGCCGTCTGCCACTCGGCGTGGTCGGCAATACGTTGAACCTGTTCTGAAGCGTCAATCCTTCAGGATCAGTCCTTCAGGCGGGCGGCGCTGCGCTCTTCGCCCTTGATCTCGCGGCTGCGGCCGTAGAGGAAAATCCCGACCACCAGGCCGCCGAGCACCAGGCTCAAGCTCACGCCCCAGAACAGCGGCCAGCTTGCCGACGGATCGAAATCGCCCGACATGCCATGCCAGAAGCGCAGCGCCATATACACGGCGCCGCCCAGGGCGCCGACCAGCGCCAGGGTGATGGCGACGGCGAAGATCTTGTCGCTGCGGCTGTGCATGGGGGCAACGGGCTGGGTCTGCATGGTCTGTCCTGACGGCGCTATGTCCTTACGGAACGTCCATATAGTGCGCCATAACCTTTTCATATCCGATGTGACGAATGGCCGCGCCTCGCTACCAAAGGGCAGCACAGGGCTGCGGCATTCTGTCATAGTCTGTTGTCAGAACACTGTAGGGAGAGAGAAACGATGCCGAGCCGTGAAACGGTCGACGCTTTCGTGGCACTGGTGGAATCCAACCAGCATGACCTGGCGATCGAGCGCTATTACGCCGACGACGCCACCATGCAGGAAAACCTCAACACGCCGCCGCGCCAGGGCCGCGACACGCTGGTCGCCCATGAGCGTGCGGTGCTGGATCGTGCCAAGACCGTGCAGACCGAATGCGTGCGCCCGGTGCTGATCGAGGGCGACACCGTGGTGATCCACTGGATCTTCCATTTCGAGTTCAAGGACGGCAGCAAGCGCCGCATCGAGGAACTGGCGCACCAGACCTGGAAAGGCGACAAGGTCTGGCGCGAGCGCTTCTACTACGATCCCATCCAGATGAAGACCAACCTGGCCTGAGCTACTTCACCCAGACCTTGTGCTTCCTGTGCCAGTCGGCGAGCGACAGCTTGGGGTAGAGGTCGTAGCGCTCGTCGCTGCGGCCGACCTGCGGCTTCACCCAGTCGGCCTTGTAGCGCAGCATCAGATGCACCTTTGATTTGGGCTTCGGCAGCGGCGTGTCGATAGCCGAGGCGAAAGGATGGATCAGCGCGGGCCAGCGCGGATCGTAGAGCCACAGCGCGGTGGCGCAGTGTTTACAGAAATTGCGCTCGCCCGTGCTGACCTCGCAATTGTCGCCGTCGTCATCGCAGATCTCGGCGCGATAGACGCCGATGCTGCGTTTTCCCTTGGTGATGGTCAGGCTTTTGGCATTGCCGCCCAGGTTGATGGCGAAGCCGCCACCGCCGGCGGTCTTGCGGCAGATTGTGCAATAGCAAAGCTGGTAGGGCACCGGGGTGTGGCTGTCGAGGTTGAAGACCACCGCACCGCAGCGGCATGATCCGTCCAGATGCATCGGCATGGCAGTCTCTCCCGGAATACCTGACAGGGTCTGACATAACGCCTGATGCATAAATGTGACACCGATTGCATCGTGACAAATCACGGGTGGCCAAGCCGCTGCCGCGGCGGTATATGGCACAGTTCAAAATCGTAAAAACAAAACTCCCAGACAGATCAGAGCGTATTTCATGAACCAGCTTGCCCCCCAGACCCATGCGGCCCCGGCCTTCCTGCGCAACGCGCTGATCCTCGGCCTGCTGACCGCCATCGGACCGTTCGCCATCGACATGTATCTGCCGGCGCTGCCCTCGATCGGCGCCACGCTGAATGCCAATCCCGATGCGGTGCTGATGAGCCTGACGGCCTTCTTCATCACTTTCGCCTGCGGCCAGCTGGTCTTCGGCCCGATCTCGGACATGACCGGCCGCCGGCCGCCACTGTATTTCGGCGTGGTGCTGTTCATCATCGCCAGCGTGGGCTGCGCATTGGCCGACACAGTCGAGACGCTGATCGCCTTCCGCCTGCTGCAGGGCCTGGGCGGTGCGGCCGGCATCGTGATCCCGCGCGCCATCGTGCGCGACCTGCACAGCGGCGTGGAAGAGGCCAAGCTGCTCGGCCTGCTGATGCTGGTGTTCAGCGTGTCGCCGCTGCTGGCGCCGTTCTTCGGCAGCCTGATCATCGAGGCGACCGGCTGGCGCACCGTCTTCTGGTTTGTCGCCGGCATCGCCGTGCTGGCCGGCATCCTGGGCCTGATCATGGTGCCCGAGACGCGTTCAGCCCAGCAACGCGCCGAAAGCAGCATCGGCGGCATGCTGAAGACGGCCGGCCAGCTGCTGACCGATCGCACCTTCATGGGCCTGACGATGGCCGGCAGCTTCGCCATCTCGGCCTTCTTCATCTTCCTGGGCAACGCGCCCTTCGTTATGATCGGCGAATACGGCCTGTCGCCCAGCGGCTTCAGCATCACGTTTTCGCTGAACGCTGCGGCCTTCTTCTTCGCCGCGCAGTTCTGCGGCTGGCTCGGCGCGCGCTATGGCCTCGCCCGGCTGATCATGCCCTCGATCATCGGCTTCACACTGGCGATGGGCACGGCCTATGGCCTGAAGCTCGCCGGCTTCAACAGCCTGATCCTGATGATGGCAATGCTGTTTCTGGGTTATGGCTGCCTCGGCATCATGCTGCCCACGGCCTCGGTGCTGGCGCTGGAATCCTATGGCGAGGCGGCCGGCATGGCCTCGTCGCTGATGGCAACCCTGCAGCTGGCCATCGGCGCGGTGGCCATCGGCGTCAGCGGCAAGATCGTCGGCGGCACCAGCCTTGGCATGACCGCGGGCATCGCCGCCTGCGCCGTGGCCACACTGGTCGTCGCCCTGCTTACCTTGCGCGGCAAGGCCGAACAGGCACCGGCCGCCTAGTCTGCCGCACCGCTTTGCGCTAGAACATCGTCATGCCGAAGAAACCCGCCACGACCGCCATCAAGCTCGCCACCTGGAACATCAACTCGGTGCGGGCGCGCCTCGACCTGATGGGCGCTTTCCTCAAGCAGCACGATCCCGACATCCTGTGCCTGCAGGAAACCAAGGTGCGGGATGACGAGTTTCCGCATGAGCTGTTCGAGCAGCGCGGCTATGCCCATCGCCTGATCCATGGCCAGCCCGGCTATAACGGCGTGGCGATCTTCGCCAAGGCCGCGATCAAGCTGAAGGAAAAGCTGAACCTCGCCGGCCGCGACGACCGCCGCCATATCGCCGCCGAACTTGGCGACGGCACCATCCTGCATAACTATTACGTGCCCGCCGGCGGCGACATTCCCGATCCGGTCGCCAACGACAAGTTCGCGCACAAGCTGGAGGTTCTGGCTGGCATGACCAAGTGGTCGGCTGCGCTCAAGAAAAAGGGCGGCAAGGAAATCCTGGTCGGCGACCTGAATATCGCGCCGCTGGAACATGACGTCTGGTCGCACAAACAGCTGCTGAAGATCGTCAGCCATACGCCGATCGAGACCGAAGGCATGCTGAAGATGCAGGCAGCACGCGGCTGGGTCGATGCCGTGCGCCACTTCGTGCCCGATGACCAGAAGCTGTATTCCTGGTGGAGCTATCGCTCCGCCAACTGGGAGGCCGCCGACAAGGGCCGGCGCCTCGATCATGTCTGGATCAGCCCCAATCTGCAGCCGCAGCTCAAGGCCGCGCAGGTGATCAAGGCGATGCGCGGGATGGAAAAGGCCTCCGATCACGCGCCGATCATCATCACACTCGATCTCTCCAAGTAAAAACCCTGGAATTCTCCCAACCAGCGATTGAAGCTGGAGCGGAACCGATTGGAAGCGCAGCAGTTTTGTTAAGCGCTTCCGGTCTGGCCTCATGTCGACTGCAGGCCGGACCCGCTCATGCTGAACCCAGGCCGCCGTGCTGTCACGATCGGTGACCTGCCGTCCATGTGCTTTCGTACCGGGGTAGGCCGATGTCCGATGTCGATGTTAAAGAACGCGCCGAGACCACCACCCAGAAAAACAAGTCGAACGAGCGTGGGTTTCGCAGCGCCTTCCTGCGCGAGATTCCATTGCTGCAGCGGCGCGCCCGTGTGCTGAGCCGCAACCGCAGCCTGGCCGAGGACCTGACGCAGGAGACGCTGACCAAGGCCTGGGCGCGGCGCGACAGTTTCGAGCCCGGCACCAACCTGCGCGCCTGGCTGCATGTCATCCTGCGCAACGTCTATTTCAATCACCTGCGCAGCCGCAAACGCGAGGTGCGCGATTCCGAAGGCCTGATCGCCGAGCAGGTGCCGGTGCCGCCCGCGCAGCAGAGCAAGCTGGAGCTGAAGGAAGTGGCCGACCTGATGCAGGACCTGCCGCCGCGCCATCGCGAGGCGCTGATCATGGTGGCGGGCGAGGGCAAATCCTACAAACAGGTGGCGCGGCGCTGGCGCTGCAATATCGGCACGGTGAAAAGCCGCGTGGCGCGTGCACGCCAGTCCATGAGCGCGCTGCTGGAGCGCGGCTGAGGTCCCCATTCGCCAGTTCCCATCAGCCGAAGGTGACTTGTCGGGCCCATCCCCAGCTTGCTAGGCTTCAGGCCAGACAACGGGGGATATCATGCGCTTTTCCAAAATCCTTATGGGCCTGGCCCTCGCGCTCGGACTGGCCGCCTGCGGCACCGGCGGTTACCAGCCGCCCTCCACGCCGCCCAAGCTGGTATCGCCGCAACCGGCCGCCACCCAGCTCAGTCCCGGCCTCAAGCCGCTGTATTTCACCGGTGAGCTCGAGCATGTCGACAACATGCCGCGCACCGCCGCCGAACTGGCGCGCGGTCGCGCCGGCCAGCCGGTGCTGCAGCTTGATCTGGACTCCGGCAGCGGCGCGATGTGGGACTCCCAGCGCAACGAACTGCACTACATCCATATGAGCGGCCTGATCCAGCTGGAAGCCGGCATCTATCGCTTCGCCGCCTATTCCAATGACGGCCTGCGCATCACCATCGACCAGACCCGTGTGGTCGACGACCCCTATATCCACGCCACCCACCTGTCGCCGACCACCGAGGTCACCATCGCGGAGAGCGGCTGGTATCCGATCACGGTGCAGTTCTTCCAGAAGCGCGGTTCAGCCACGCTGCGCTTCCAGTGGCAGCCGCCAGGTGCAGGCGGGCTGATGCCGGTGCCAGCCGCAGCGCTGGCGCATCTGCGCAGCTGATCTAAACCGCGGTATTCCGCGACATTCAAACGGGGCCGCAGACGCAATTCTGCGGCCCCGCTTTTTTTGGAACAGGCTCGCCCTGCTTGTGTTGACCCGGTGACGCCGGCTCTGTCTGGCCGCGTCATCCTTCAGTCAGTACAGGGAGAGATGGCATGTCCGAGTTCAAATCCGGGTCCCGGGAGTTCGAGAACAAACCTCCGTTCGAAAACCGGGAGGACAGCAAACCGGAAGCCCCCCGCAAGGCGCCGCGCGGTTTCGCCGCCATGGACCCCGAGCGGCAGCGCGCCATCGCGTCGAAAGGCGGCCAGAGCGTGCCGGATTCCAAACGCAGTTTCTCGCAGAACCGCACATTGGCGGCGCAGGCCGGCCGCAAGGGCGGCCAGGAAAGCGGCGGCAATTTCCGCAACGATCCGGAACGTGCAGCGGCCGCCGGCCGCAAGGGCGGATCGGAAAGCGGCGGCAATTTCGCCAATGACCGGGCGCGCGCCGCAGAGGCTGGCCGCAAGGGCGGCCTCAATTAGAAAACTGGGGCCGGCCGCAAGGGCGGCCTGAACTAGCGGCTGCCTACAGCGACCAGTCCGGATCGGGGATGGTGAGGAAGACCTTGCGCAGGCCTTCGCCCCACAGGCCGCGGATGCTGGCGAAGTAGGCATCCTGGTCGGTGATGCGTTTGCGCAGGGCGAATTGCAGCGCGTCCTTGTGCAGCACCGCCAGATCAAGCGGCAGCCCCACCGAGATATTCGAGCGCAGGGTCGAGTCCATCGACACCAGCGCGCATTTCGCCGCCTGCAGCAACGGCGTGTCCGGCGTGATGACGCGGTCGAGGATCGGCTTGCCGTATTTGATCTCACCGATCTGCAGGAAGGGCGTGTCCTGCGTGGCGCGGATGAAGTTGCCGGCGTAGTAGAGCATGTACAGCTCATGCGGCTTCGCCCCGATCTGGCCGCCCAGCAGCATCGACAGGTTGGGCTCGACGCCCTGCTGCTTCAGGCCTTCGCCGTCGCGGCGCGCCACTTCACGGATGGCGGCGCCAACCATGCCGGCAGCCTCGAACATGCTGGCGGCCTGCATCAGGTTGCAGGGCTTGCCGTCTTCGTCCTCGAAGCCTTCCTTCAGCAAGGTGACGACCGACTGGCTGAGCGACAGGTTGCCTGCCGTCATCAGCGCGATGGCGCGGTCGCCCGGCTGTTCCCAGGTATACATCTTGCCGAAGGTGGAGATCGAATCCACGCCGGCATTGGTGCGGCTGTCGGACAGCATCACGATGCCGTCGTGCAGCAGAAGGCCGACGCAATAGGTCATTGTTGAAAACCCGTCCCCAGACTGAAATCCCGCCTGCATCAAAGCAAGGCGCGCGAGCCCGGGTCAAGGTATTCAGACGGTAATACGGCTCACCAGATGCCGAACCAGCTACCCCAGCCATGGATCACGCCGATGGGGAAGAAGATCGCGCCGGCGATCAGGAAGCCCCATTCATTCTGGGTGAAGCAGACATAGAGATGGGTCACCCAGCCGGCGAAGCTGAGGCCGAAGACGATGACGCCGGCAAGGGCGAAGCGGCGGATGAAGTCGAGCATGGCGGCAGTCTCCTGTCCCCATAAACGGCCCAGCCACGCTTTTAGTTCGGCTGCATGAAATCGCGGGCAATCGCCGCACCCAGTTCGATATTGGTATCGATCAGGTTGGTCAGGTATTCGTGCAGGCCGTCGGTGAAAATGGTCTCGATCGCGTCATAGCGCAGTTTGAGCAGCATGCTCTCGGCCAGTCGCACCGACGGATAGTCGCGGCGATAGCTTTCGCGCAGGTATTGCAGAATCTGCACGATCTCGGCGAAGCAGGCATGCAGGCTGCGCGGGAAATCCTCGCGCAGCACCAGCAGTTCGGCCACCTTCAGCGGCCGGATCGAGTCACGGTAGATCTGGCGGTAGATGCGGAAAGCCGAGACCGAGCGCAGCAGCGCGCCCCACTGGTAATAGTCGACCGCACCACCGATATCGCCGGGCGAGGGCAGCAGCACGTGATATTTCACATCCAGGATACGCGCGGTGGAATCCGCGCGTTCCAGCAGCGTCCCCAGCCGCATGAAGCGATAGGCATCGTCGCGCTGCATGGTGCCTTCGGCCACGCCGCGGAACAGCTGGCTGCGTTCGCGCACCCAGTCGAAGAAGGTCGAGAACCCATCGGCCTCCACCTTGGCCATGCTGAAGGTGCGCATTTCCAGCCAGGAGGCGTTGATGCTTTCCCAAGCTTCCGACGTGATCTGCGCCCGCATGGCGCGGGCATTCTCGCGGCCGGCCTTGAGGCAGGCATGGATGGACGACGGGTTGTCGGGCGCAAAGGCCAGGAAGTCGATCACCGCGCGCCGGGTCGCCGGGCCGCCATGCAGCGCGAACGACTTGTCGCAGCCGGCGATGATCAGGGCAGCTTCCCATTCGTCGTTGCGGACGCCGCCATGGGTCGACTGCATGCTCATGCGATGCGCCACGCCCAGGATACGGGCCATGGCTTCGGTGCGCTCGACATAGCGCGTCATCCAGTAAAGGTTATCGGCGGCGCGGCTGAGCATCTCAGTCCTCGCCTTCGGTGATGTCGGGCGCATCTTCCAGCACCCAGGTATCCTTGGTGCCGCCGCCCTGGCTGGAATTCACCACCAGCGAGCCTTCACGCAGCGCCACGCGGGTCAGGCCGCCAGGTACGACGCGCATGGTTTCACCGCTGAGCACAAACGGCCGCAAATCGACATGGCGCGGCGCGATGCCGCTTTCGACAAAGGTGGGGCAGGTGCTGAGCGCCAGTGTCGGCTGCGCGATATAGGCTTCCGGCTTGGCTACGATCTTGGCGCGGAAGGCCTCGATCTCGGCCTTCGACGACTTCGGGCCCACCAGCATGCCGTAGCCGCCCGAGCCATGCACTTCCTTCACCACCAGCTCGTCCAGATGCTCCAGCGTGTATTTCAGGTCATCGGGGCGGCGCAGCACATAGGTCGGCACATTGGCCAGCAGCGGCTCCTCGCCGAGATAGAAGCGCACCATGTCGGGCACGTAGGGATAGATCGACTTGTCGTCGGCGACGCCGGTGCCGACCGCGTTGGATAACGTCACGTTCCCGGCTTTGTAAGCTGCGAAGATGCCGGGCACGCCGATCATCGAATCCTTGCGGAAGACTTTCGGATCGAGGAAGTCGTCATCCAGCCGGCGATAGATCACGTCGACGCGCTTCAGGCCGCCGACGGTGCGCATGTAGACGATGTCGTCCTTGACGACGAGATCGCCGCCCTCGACCAGCTCGATGCCCATCTGCTCGGCCAGGAAGACATGCTCGAAATAAGCCGAGTTGTAGACGCCGGGCGTGAGCAGGGCGACCGTGGGCTCACCCTCGCAGGTCGGCGGCGCGCTTTCGCGCAGGGTCTGCAGCAGCGCATCGGGATAATGGCCGACCGGCGCCACGCGCACGGCGGCAAACAGGTCGGGGAAGAGGCGCATCATCGCCTCGCGGTTCTCCAGCATGTAGGAGACGCCCGACGGCGTGCGGCAGTTGTCTTCCAGCACGTAGAAATCATTCTCGCCGGTACGCACCACGTCGATGCCGGCGATATGGGTATAGGTCTGGCGCGCGATCTTCACGCCACGCATGTGATTCACGTAAGCGGCGTTCTTGAGGATCAGGTCCTCGGGGATCGTGCCGGCGCGCAGGATTTCGCGCTTGTGGTAGATATCGTCGAGGAAGGCGTTGAGCGCGCGCACGCGCTGCTTCAGGCCGCGGCGCAGCTTGCGCCATTCCTTGGCGGCGATGATGCGGGGCACGATGTCGAAGGGGATCAGGCGTTCGGTGTCGCCGCCCTCGCCATAGACAGCAAAGGTGATGCCGAGCCGGCGGAACAGCAGGTCGGCTTCCAGCCGGCGGCGGGCCAGCATGTCGCCGGGCGCGGCATCGAGCCAGCGCTTGTAATCCTGATAGGGAGGGCGGACCCCTTGGGACTGCGACTGGCTACGGGACTGGCCAGCCTGGGACTGGCTCTGGCCGGCTAGTGGGCCGGTATCCATCTCGTCAAAAGCGGTCAAGGGATCATGTTTCTCCGCGACGAGAGCAACGACCGGAAACCGGTTCTGTTCGATTTAATCGGAAAAAAACCGGGGAGAAAAGCGGCAGTCGCACTCAATTCCGGAAAATACGACGGCGCTTTCGATCCGCGCGGCGGATACCCCCGGACCATGCCCATTTCCCACGCAGGACAGGCTGAAAATCGGTCATCGCCGCTGAAAAATCATCGCCGCGTGTATCGGTGCGCCAGCGGGCTGCGCGGCGCGGGCATCCAGGACGCAGATGCTGTAAAAAGGCGGCCGCCGACCCTGCAGAGCAAGATCGGCGGCCTGGGGGTGTGGTCCGGTGCAAGGGACAACCCCACCCCGTTCGTATGCTTTTTTACGCCCAGGCCGCCGCGAGGGTCGGCTGCAGGCTTTCCAGCAGCGCGGGGCTGAGGGTGAATTCACCCGGAGCCGGCGGACTGTAGGAGGCCATCGCATCCACCAGCATCTGCACGCCGGAAGCCGACAGCACATGGCCGCTGCCGTCGCGCGTCTGGAATTCATCGATGCGGTTGGCCGGATCCATGGCGAACCAGTCGGCCAGGACCACCGAGCTGTTCGCTTCGCCGATCACATCGACAACGAGATTGTTGCCGTCCTGGCGGAACCAGAGCTGGTCGAAGGCGATATCCTGCTCGAAGGAGATGGCGTCCGTCGTCTCGGCGCCATCGAAGGCATCGGACTGGATCACGGTATCGACGCCATCGCCACGCGCGAAGAAGATCGTGTCGCTGCCGTTGCCGCCGCTGATCACATCGTTGCCTTCGCCGCCGACGATCAGATCGTTGCCCTCGCCGCCGTTCAGCGTGTCGTTGCCGGCCCAGCCCTGCAGGATGTCATTACCCTGGCCGCCATCCAGCAGATCGCCGCCGTCAACGCCCGGACCGCCGAAGCCGTTCAGGGTGTCGTTGCCGGCATCACCATACAGCTCGTCCGAACCGGCGCTGCCGGTGAGGAAGTCGTTGTACGATGAGCCGTTCACGGCCTCGATGGAGCTGTAGGAATCACCGGCGGCATCGCCGCCCATGCCCTGGTTGAGCTCCAGGTTGACGGTCACGCCCGTGCTGGACGAGCCGTAATAGACCGTGTCATAGCCATCGCCGCCGTTGAGCACATCGGCACCTTCGCCGCCGTTCAGGATGTCATCCCCGGTGCCGCCGACCAGCGTGTCGTTGCCGGCCCAGCCTTGCAGAACGTCGTTGCCTTCGCCGCCATCCAGCAGATCGCCGCCGTCAACGCCCGGACCGCCAAAGCCGTTCAGAGTGTCGTTGCCCGCGCCGCCGAAGAGCTGGTCAGCACCGGACGTGCCGGTGATGAAGTCGCGGAAGGAGGTGGCGACCACCTTCTCGACGCCGTTCAGCACGCCCCAGTTCGACATGTTGAGCGAGATGCCAGCCGTGGCCTGGCTGTAGATCACGGTATCGAAGCCTTCGCCGCCGTCGACGCTGGTGCTCTGCGACGCATAGAAGGTGTCGTTGCCATTCATGCCCTGGAAGCTGGCGCCCGCACCAAGGCCGGCAACGAAGACGTCGGCATAGGACGAGCCGATCACCTTCTCGATGCCGATCAGCGTATCGCCCTCGGCTTCGCCGCCGCTGCCCTTGCCGGTCGCCAGGTTGACCGTCACGCCGCTGATGCCGTTGTAGACCACGGTGTCATAGCCGGCGCCGCCGTTCAGCATGTCGGCGCCCGAACCACCGGTCATGGTGTCGTCGCCGATGCCGCCTTCCATGAAGTCGTTGCCGGTGCCGCCATCCAGCATGTCATTGCCAGTACCGCCGTAGAGCAGGTCATCGCCGCCATTGCCATACAGCCAGTCATTGCCGCTGCCGCCGGTGAGGCGGTTGGTAACCCCGTTGCCCTGCAGCGTGTCGTTGAAATTCGAGCCGGTGAGGAATTCGATGCTGGTGAGCGTATCGCCCTGCGCGTCGCCGCCTGCGCCAGTGCCCGACATCAGGCTGACGCTCACGGCCGAGGCGGAGTTGACGTACATCACCTCGTCATTGCCTTCGCCGCCGTCCATGACATCGTTGCCCTGGCCGCCGATGAAGGTGTCATTGTCGGCTTCGCCATACATCGTGTCGTTGCCGGTGCCGCCATCCAGGACGTCATTGCCCTGGCCGCCGGTCAGCGTGTCGTCGCCGGCATCGCCGCGCAGGATGTCGTAACCGTTGCCGCCGTCGATGATGTCGTTGCCGTCGCCACCGTTCAGGGTGTCGTTGCCCGACAGGCCGTAGATGGTGTCATCGCCATCGGTGCCGGTGATGATGTCGTGGTCATGCGTGCCGGTGATGACCTCGCCAGCGAGCAAGCCGTTGCGACGGGTGGACCGCGTTACCGAAGACGTCGTGGTGTTATTGGCCATGAGCCGTTTTCCCCTATGTGACACGCACGCGCGGATGCGCATGCGGAGCCGACGCCGCAGGAAAGGCCAATGGCAAAGTCAGGATTGGAAATGTGCAAAGCGGTGCGCAATGCGATGGATATCGCATACATCAAGGCTTCTCCTTACCCGACGCCCAGCCATTCTGCTGTGACGTAAGCACTGTTCTTGCACCGGGTACGTGTATGCCAAACTCCTCCTGCCGCCGCAATACCATTCACGTGGTATTACGCGGCGCGGACTGAAAGAGCTGGGGAAAACCGCAGATGAAAAAAACGTGATCGCAAAAACGTATGCGATCGGACCGCGCGACTAATCCTGAAGAATTATCGGCGGTGCAAAAAGAATACTGCCCATAAAAAAACGGCCGCGCGAGGCGGCCGTCCGGAAAAGAAAACCCGGGCCGGCGGGTGGGAAGGCCGGCCCGGGTCTCTTCGCGTTGCCTGTTACTGCACCGTCTCGCCGTGCAGGTTCAGGTCGAGACCATCGCGCTCGGTGGCCTCGTCGACGCGCAGACCGATGGTCCAGTCGATGATCTTCAGGATGATCAGCGTCACGATCGCGGTGAACACGATGGTGATGAGCACACCGTAGATCTGGGTCAGGACCTGGCCGCCATTGCCGTCGAGCAGGCCGAGCGGGGCATCCTTGCCGGCGATCGCCGCCTTGGCGAACACACCGGTCAGAACCGCACCGACGATGCCGCCAACGCCATGGACGCCGAAGGCATCCAGGCTGTCGTCATAGCCCAGCGCATTCTTCACCGTGGTGGCGGCGACGAAGCAGACGATACCGGCAACGATGCCGATGATCAGCGCGCCCATCGGATCGACGAAGCCGGCAGCCGGCGTGATGGCGACCAGACCGGCGACCGCACCGGAGACAATGCCGAGCACGCTCGGCTTGCCGCGGGCGAGCCACTCCGAGAACATCCAGGCGAGCGCAGCGGCCGCCGTGGCGATCTGGGTGACGGCCATGGCCATGCCGGCGTTGACGTTGGCGCCCGCAGCCGAACCGGCGTTGAAGCCGAACCAGCCGACCCACAGCAGACCGGCGCCGATGATCGACAGCGTCAGGTTATGCGGGGCATGGCTGACCTTGCCGTAGCCCTGGCGCTTGCCGAGCACGAGGCAGGCCACCAGGCCGGCGACGCCAGCGTTGATGTGCACCACGGTGCCACCGGCGAAGTCGAGCACGCCCATCTCGCCCATCAGACCGCCGCCCCAGACCATGTGGGCAACCGGCGCATAGACGAAGATCAGCCACAGGCCGATGAACCACAGCATCGCCGAGAACTTCATGCGATCGGCGAACGCGCCGGTGATCAGCGCCGGCGTGATGATGGCGAAGGTCAGCTGGAAGGTCATGAAGACCGTTTCCGGGATGGTCTTGGCCAGATCGTTCACGCTGTCGATGGCGAGGCCCGACAGGAACAGGTTCCCGAAGCCGCCGATGATGGCGTTGCCTTCCGAGAAGGCGAGGCTGTAGCCGACGATCATCCAGAGCACGGTGACCAGGCAGGTGATGGCGAAGCTCTGCATCATGATGCTGAGCACATTCTGCTTGCGCACCATGCCGCCGTAGAAGAGGGCGAGGCCCGGGATGGTCATCATCAGGACCAGCGCGGTCGAGGTGAGCATCCAGGCGGTATCGCCGCTATCGAGCTTGGGTGCCGCAGCGGCTGCGTCCTGGGCGAAGCCAACAGACGGCAGCATGGCGAACAGCGCGGCCAGCAGAAGGCCGAAAAGCATATAGGCGGACCAGCCGACCTGTCGGTCGGTCGTCGCCGTGTTAATCGAGACGGTGGGGAGTTGCATGACGGTTTAATCCTCCTGTCGGTGAAGGTCACCCCAGTTTCCGGTCCGGTCCGGGGATGATCCCCGCGACCGGCAGACCGCCCGGTTCCCCCCAATGAGAATCCCGGACAAGGCCCACCCCTGGCGCATACCTCTGGCCGAAAGAGTTACAAGAAGCGTGCCAGTGGGTTGCACTGCGTCAAATATGGCGGAATTGGGGAATCCGCTGTCCAGGCTGGCTATTCTAAGGCCTGCGGGGCGGGGACGTGACTAAATTTTATGCCGTTGTGCAGGTTTTGGTGCTTTTTTAAGCGCCGCATACTGCCTGTTTCGACAGCCGCCGCCAAAATGACCGGACACCGTCATCACGCTTCGTTTTGGTTCGTTTCGCTTCGTTTGCGTTCGTTTGCGTTCGTTTGGCTTCGTTTGGCTTCGTTCGCGTTCGTTTGGCTTCGCTGGCATTCCCGTCATCCCGGGCGAAGATCCGGGATGATAAATTAGAACATATAGGGTACATTAAAGCCGCATCACAGGCAAGGCAGATACGACCTCCGATCAGTGCCGGTCCGGGTCAGTCCTTGGGTTTGAAGTCGAGCGACACGCCGTTGATGCAGTAGCGCAGGCCGGTCGGCGCCGGGCCGTCCTCGAAGACATGGCCGAGATGGCCCTGGCAGCTTTTGCAATGGACCTCGATGCGCCGCATGCCATGGCTGGTGTCGATGCTGGCGGCGACATTCTCCTGCACCGGTGCATAGAAACTGGGCCAGCCGCTGCCGCTGTCGTATTTGGTGTCTGACTTGAACAGCAGCGCGCCGCAGCCGGCGCAGTGATATTCGCCCGGACGCTTTTCGTGATTGAGCGGCGAGGTGCCCGCACGTTCGGTGCCATGGCCGCGCAGCACGCGCTCGGCTTCCTTGGAGAGCGGCTTCAGGGAGCCGCAGCTTGGGGCGGCTTTGGTGTCGGTCATGGGATGTCCTCGCAGGCTGTCCCGACAATGTAGTGCCAACCACCTGATTTGCGAGCATTGCTTGCGCTTTTCACGGCCGGTTTGTCATAGTCGTGAACAGCGATGGGGGGTGGGGTGATCAAGCGTTTTACAATTGCAGTCCTGGCATTGGCCGGGCTGACCAGCTGTGTGCCGAAGGACCAGGTCATCATTACGCCCGGCACCAGCGAATGGGCGCCACCCGTGCAGATGCCGGCCAAGCCAGCGGACACCGCCCGCATCGTGATTTTCCGGCACGGATCGTCGCGCGGCGGCCTGCTGCCCGCCTCACAGCCAAAGCCGGCGATACTGCTCGACAGCGTTGTGCTGGGCGAGGCCAGCAACGACACGCTTTATATCCGCGACGTTGCGCCGGGCGAGCATGAAGTCACCATGATTATCCCGACCAGCGCCGGCGGCGCTGATCCGAAGGTCGAGGTTGCCACCATGCGCGCCACGGTGAATGCCGGCGGCGAGTGGTTTCTCCAAGCCGACATGACTTACTACAACTGCAGCGGCGTCCGCCCGATCAATCCGGGAAATTACGGTGCGAACATCGTGACAGCCGGCAGCCTCGTGATCAGCTTCGCCAGCCTCGCGGCAGCCATGGCAACGACGACCTGCCAGACCAATCTTCAACTGCGGCCAAAATGGCCGAAATTCGGCCATGAGGAAATCTACCCACTGCTGGCAAAGACCGGCGCGCCGCCGCTCCAGGTCGTGGAGACACCCGACCGGCAACTACCTAATTCAGACTTGCCCTGGCAACTGGTGGAGCGACTGGTGCGTAACCACGTCAACGATAATGCGGCGCTCTACAAGCCGTATCTCGACAAGGCCGGACGCGGCAACCTGCTGCTGCGCGAGGTCACGCTGGTCAGCGAAAGCCGTGGCCCGACTCCCGGTGGTGCCAGCGTCACGGTGACGGTCGAGTATCTGCATGTCGACGAGGAAACCATCGCCGGTCTCTATGTGAAGCGCATGCTGCGTTATGGCCTGCACCGCGATGACGGCGTGCTGAAGATCGCCAGCTGGGCCGATGTGAAGTAGCCGGCTTTACCGCCGGCTCAGCTTCTTTGCTAGATCATCGAGCTGTTCGAGGCTCTGGTAATGCAGCACCAGCTTGCCGGCTTCCGGGTTGCCGGGTTCGCCCTCGATCTCGGCCTTAAGGCCGAGCGCCGCCGTGATGCCGCGCTCGAAGGCCAGCGTGTCGGCGTCCTTCTTGGCGACTTCAGCCGCCGGCTTCTTGGTGGCGGCATTGGTCGGACGGCCGCCCTTCTTGGCGGCGGCAGGCGTCCCCACCTCGCGGCCGACGGCGACCAGCTTTTCCACCTGGCGCACGGTCAGCTGGCCCTCGACGATGCGCTGGGCCAGGTCGAGTGCCAGCGCATGGCCGATCAGCGGCCGGGCCTGGCCGGCCGAGAGCTTGCCATCGATGATCATCTGCACCACGGCTTTGGGGAGCTGGCGGAGGCGCGTGATATTGGCGACATGGCTGCGGCTCTTGCCAATCACCTGGGCGATCTGGTCCTGGCTGTAGCCGAATTCGTCGGCCAGCTGCAGGAAGGCGCCCGCCTCTTCCATGGCGTTCAGGTCTTCGCGCTGCAGGTTTTCGATCAGGCCGATCTCGACCGCATCGCGATCCGAGATGTCCTTGATCACCACCGGCACGGCGTGGAGCTTGGCGATCTGCGAGGCGCGCCAGCGGCGCTCACCCGCGATGATCTCGTAACCCTGCCCGTCCTTGGCGCGGCGCACCAGCAGCGGCTGCAGGATGCCCTTGGCCTTGATCGACTGCGCCAGCTCGTCCAGCGCTTCCTTGGGGAAGGACTTGCGCGGCTGATACGGGTTGGGCTTGAGCTGCTCAATCGGCACTTCGCGCACGCCGCCGGCCGGGCCACGCGCGGCAGCCGCCTCGGAGCCGGGTGCCGGCTCGCCCATCAGGGCCGCAAGGCCGCGGCCCAGGCCGCGTCGTTTCGGATCGTCGATCATCGGTTACGCTTTCACTCTAAAAATCATTCCGCCCATACTCTATTCGGCAGCGTCGCGCAGCGCCTGCTCGCGTTTGATCACCTCACGCGCCAGCGCCATGTAGGCGGTGCTGCCGGGTGCGCGATGATCGTAGATCAGCGCCGGCACGCCATGGCTGGGCGCTTCGGAGATCCGCACATTGCGCGGGATCACGGTGTCGTAAACCTTGTCGCCCAGGAAGCCGCGCACGTCGGCCGCCACCTGATCCGAGAGATTGTTGCGCTTGTCGAACATGGTCAGCACCACGCCCTGCACATCCAGCGTCGGATTGAGCGTCGTGCGCACGCGCTCGACCGTACGCAGCAACTGGCTCAGACCTTCGAGCGCGAAGAACTCGCATTGCAGCGGCACCAGCACGGCATCCGCGCCGACCATGGCGTTGACGGTCAGCAGCGTCAGCGACGGCGGGCAGTCGATCAGCACGTGATCGAAATCACCCAGCCGGCCCTCGATCGCATTCTTCAGGCGATGGGTGCGATGCTCGAGATCCATCATCTCCAGCTCGGCGCCGGCCAGCTCCACATTCGCCGGCACGATGAAAAGATTCGGCACCTTGGTGGGGCGGATGGTTTCTTCCAGCTCGGCCGCGCCCATCAGCAATTCGTAAGTGCCGAAGTCGCGCTCGTCATGGGTAAGGCCCAAGCCGGTGGAGGCGTTGCCCTGCGGGTCAGAGTCGATCAGCAGCACGCGCTCGCCGACGGCGGCCAGCGCCGTGGTGAGATTGATCGCGGTCGTGGTCTTGCCCACGCCGCCCTTCTGGTTGGCGATGGCCAACACACGGGCCTGCCGGGTCCCCGTACCTTCATGTTCTTGATTCGTACTGGTCACGCCGGTTCCGGGTCTGTAAAGCGGATGATCCGTGCCTCGGCCTCGGTGCGGCTGGGCAGCAGATCGGGAGAGCGGAGTGTCCAATATCGCCGGGCCTCGGTCAATTCATCCCCGGCCTGCCGCCCCTTCAGGAACAGGTAGGTTGTCCCCGCGCCGCCGAGCGGTTGGGCCAGGTCGATCAGGTCTTTCAGCGGCGCCAGTGCGCGCGCCGAGATGACCTGCGGTGCGCCGCCCATCGCGGCATGGAGCGCGGATGCGTCGACGGCTTCGATGCGTTTCACGTGCACGGTGGCGGCCACGCCCATCGCATGCGCGGTGTCGCGCAGGAAGGCTGACTTGCGTTGGTCGCTTTCCACCAGATGCATGTGCGCATCGGAAAGTGCAGCAATGACGAGGCCCGGGAAGCCGCCGCCCGATCCGAGATCGAGCCAGCGTGTGGTGTTCGGCGGCGCGTGGGCCAGCAGCTGCGCGGAATCAAGGAAGTGCCGCTGCCACAGTTCGGGCAGGGTTTTCGGCGCCACGAGATTGATCGCCTTCTGCCACTTCTCCAGCCGCTCGGCGTAAGTCAGCAGGCGCGCCAGAGCGGCGGCGCTGCAGTTTGTCTGCTGTTGGAAGTCTGCGGGCGTCATGGCGGGCGTTATGACGGATGCCGCGCGGCCTGTCACCGTTTCCCGTGAAACTCAGCCTTCCCAGGGATCATACGTGCCGAAGGACCAGATATGGCCCTCGGGGTCGCGGCAGGAATAGCCGCGGCCGCCGTAGCTCTCGTCCTTGATGTCGATCAGGATCACGGCGCCGGCCGCCTTGGCGCGGGCGTAATGCAGGTCGGCATCGGGCACCACGACGTAAATTGTGGCGGTTTCCCGCCCTCCAACCTCGTCGGGCTGCACCATATGCCTGGAAAACGGGGTATCGGTGATCGAGCTCAGCATCAGGATGTCGTCGCCATAGCAGAGCTGGGCATGGGCAATCCGGCCCTGTCCGTCCTCATGGATGGCATGTTTCTCGAAACCGAAGGTCTGGCACAGCCAGTCGATCATGGCTGGCGCATCGCGATAGCGTAGAACCGGTACGATCATACCGGGATGCTGGGCGGGTGGCCCACTGACAGGCAGTCCGGACATGCAGCTTCCTCCTGTTCGCCGCAAGTCTAGCCTGCGTTGGGAAAGAACGCATGAAAAAGGGGGATGTTTCACGTGAAACATCCCCCTTGACCGTTAAGTCATTGAATTATCATTACTCGGCGGCTTCAATCCCGCCTTTTGAGCTTGGCCGACGCGCCTTTTTCACATGACCCAGCAGGGCCGAGAGTGCCGCCGGCGTCACGCCTGAGATGCGGGCCGCCTGGCCCAGGGTACCGGGGCGGTGCTGCTTCAGCTTGGCGCGGACCTCATTGGAAAGCCCGCCCACGGCGTCGTAATCCAGCGTCTCGGGCAGGATCAGGCTTTCGTCCTTCCGGAAGGCGACGATATCGGCCTCCTGGCGCTCCATATAGCCGGCATAGCGCCCGTCGATCTCGAGCTGCTCGACGATCTCCGGCTCCAGACCGGCCAGTTCGGGCCAGACGGCCGTCAGGCGCTCGATGGTCATGTCCGGGTAGCCCAGCAGCGTGGCGGCCGAGCGCGACTGACCATCCTGGTTGATGCTGAGGCCCCGTTTGGCCAGTTCCGGCGGCGTCATTTTCAGGCCCTGGACCAGCTGGCGCGCCGAAAAAAGGCGGTTTTCCTTGGTTTTCCAGACTTTTTCACGGGAAACATCGACGCAGCCCAGCGCGATCCCGAGCGGCGTCAGGCGCTGGTCGGCATTGTCGGCGCGCAGGCTCAGGCGGTATTCCGCCCGGCTGGTGAACATGCGGTAGGGCTCGGCTGTGCCGAGATTGACCAGGTCATCGATCATCACGCCGATATAGGCATCGGCCCGGTTTAACGTGAAACCCTCAGAGCCCCCTGCTGCCAAGGCCGCATTCAGGCCGGCAATCAGGCCTTGCGCTGCCGCTTCCTCGTATCCGGTGGTGCCGTTGATCTGGCCGGCCAGATACAGGCCCTTCTGGCGCTTGGTCTCCAGCGTGGGCTTCAGCTCGCGCGGATCGACGTAATCATACTCGATGGCATAGCCCGGACGCAGCATCACCGCGTTTTCCAGGCCCGGAATGCATGTCAGCAGCCCCAGCTGCACGTCTTTGGGCAGCGAGGTCGAGATTCCGTTCGGATAGACGGTGTCGTCATCCAGCCCTTCGGGCTCCAGGAAGATCTGATGGCGGTCGCGATCGCCAAAGCGCACCACCTTGTCCTCGATGGACGGGCAATAGCGCGGACCGGTGCCTTCGATCTGGCCGCTATACATCGGCGCGCGATGCAGGTTGGCGCGGATGAGATCGTGGCCGGCTTTCGATGTGTAGGTGACGCCGCATTCGATCTGCGGCGTGGTGATCTCACGCGTCATGAAGCTGAAAGGCACCGGCGGATCGTCGCCCTTCTGCATCTCCAGCGACGACCAGTCGATGGTCTTGCCATCGAGACGCGGCGGCGTACCGGTCTTCAGGCGACCTAACGAAAACCCGCATGTTTCAAGGGTTTTCGAGAGGCCGAGCGATGGCGCTTCACCGACGCGGCCGGCGGGAATCTTCTCTTCGCCGATATGAATGAGGCCGCGCAAAAACGTGCCGGTGGTGAGGATCACTTTCGGTGCGGCGAAGAAGGTACCGTCGCCGCAAACCACACCGCGCACTTCGCCGGCCTCGATGCGGATGTCTTCAGCGGCGGCGGCATGGATGGTGAGGTTCTTCTGCTCGAACAGGATCGCCTGCATCGCCTGGCGATAGAGCTTGCGATCAGCCTGTGTGCGCGGGCCGCGCACAGCCGGGCCTTTTGATCGATTGAGCAGACGGAACTGGATGCCGGCGGCATCGGCGACGCGGCCCATCACGCCATCCAGCGCATCGATCTCGCGCACCAGATGGCCTTTCGCCAGACCACCGATGGCGGGGTTGCACGACATCTCGCCGATGGTCTCAAGCTTGTGCGTCAGCAGCAGGGTGCGCGCACCCATGCGCGCCGAAGCAGCCGCGGCTTCACAGCCGGCATGGCCGCCGCCGATCACGATGACATCGAACTTGTCCTGCATGGGCGCGGGTTCTAAGGCCTCAGTCCGGGGGCGTCAAAGGGATTCGTCCACAGGCGGGGGTTTCACGTGAAACCCCCATGTCAAGAGATATGTTCGTTCTTTGTTCGTTACACTATGGGGTAGCGGTCCGCTTCTGCGCCATCAGAGAACGAAAGTGAACAATACGCAGGTCGCCACGACCAGCTGCAGCAGATTGATGACCACGCTGACGCGATGCAGTGCCTTGAAGCGGCGCGCCGCCGTCTCGTCACCGGCTTCTTTCGCTGCGCGCAACGCATCGAGGCGCGGAATCATCACCTGCCGCGTCAGTACGGCGAAGGCCGCGATGATCGCCATGGCTGCTGCTGCAATCGGCCGCTCGACCAGCGCGAAAGACAGCGCGCCCACAGCGCCGCAGAGCATGATGACCAGGTAGTAGACCGGGAACAGCGCGCGGATGAACAGCGAAGCCACTGCGGCTTCCAGCTTGATGAAAGTAAGCGGCGCGACCACGAAGGAGAAGAAGGCCATCGCGCCGGTCAGCAGCGCGGTGGCGTAGAGCGCAATGGCGGAAAGCATCTGCATATCTTTCTATGTGACTGCAGGCAGTCTTGCAGGAGGATCTAGTTCTATAAAGGAACAATGTCGATGCAATTCCGCCGTTGACGGGATTCCGGCCATTGGCCATAGAGAGAGCATGACACGCGATGCCATGGCTTCCCTTCTTGCGATCCGCCGCTTCCCCGTCAAGGGGCTCTCTCCTCAGGTGATGGACGACGCGCGGCTCACGCCCGACCAGCCGATTGCCGGCGACCGCCGCTTCGCGCTGGCCCATGGCGCATCGGCCTTCGACATGATGGCGCCGGCCTTCCAGAAGAAGGCGCATTTCCTCACCTGGATTCGCAATCCGCCGCTCGCCGCACTCGACTGCAGCTTCGATGGCACCGGCAGCAAGATCACCATCGCCAAGGATGGCAAGACGCTGCTGCAGGAGGCCGACCTCACCTCGCCGGTGAGCGCCATCGAGGTCGAGAAGATCATGCTCGCGCATCTGGGCGACGAGGCCACGCGCGGCAGCGTGCGGGTGGCGGAAGCGCCCGGCGCCTGGTTCGCCGACGTGCCCGATCCCTACATCTCGATCCAGAATACCGCGACGCTGCTGGAGCTCGGGCGCAAGCTCGGCGGCACCGCGCCGCTGGATCAGCGCCGCCTGCGCGGCAACCTGCTGGTGACCGGCTTCGGCGCCTGGGATGAAATGAAATGGGTCGGCTCGAAGATCCAGATCGGCGACGCCGTGCTGCAGGTCGAGGCGGTGATCGGCCGCTGCGCCGCCACGCATGTGAACCCGGACACCGGCGTATCCGACACCGATGTGGTCGGGATGCTGAACCGCGACTACGGCCATAACAAATGCGGCGTCTATGCCCGCGTCATCGAGGGCGGCACCATCCGCCCCGGCGACAGCGTCGGCAGGATTTTCTAGACCCCGGATAACCGGGCGCGCGTTTACGCAGGTTTTATGCGGGTTTTTGCCGCCTCCTGCGACGACGTGCCGCTGGACAGCCTCCATGAACAGGCGCAGGCTCGCGCAGCTTTCCGGAGGACTGCCGTCATGATCACCCGTCGCACCATGCTGCTCGCCTCTGTCGGTGTTGCCGCTGCCACCGGTGCCGGCGTGGCGCTGGCGCCCCAGGCCGCACTTGCCTGCGAAGCCGTGCATGCCGCCGCCACCGCCAAATACACCCGCCTCTCACGCACCGTGGCCATGGCCGGCCAAAATGTGCTCAGCAGCCTGGTCGACATGACCTGCCCCTGCTGCGGCGATCCGCTGGTGCTGTTCAACGGCAAAGTCGCGCTCTGAGGCGGACCGGGCGACTTTCGCGCCTGCGAGAACCCCCTCATCGCGGAATCGCCCTCCAGTTGCCCTTGTGACGCCACATTCCGGGTATGGGTTGGACCCCTAGGAACCAGACCCCTTAAGGGGCGGCATGCCTTGGGATCGACCCGGAGTGACCGCCATGAACAATCTTGCAGCCCTGATGCTGTTCGGTGCCCTGGGCACCACCGCCGTCCCCGCCCGCGCGCTGGAGCCCGTGGCCCAGCCGCCCGGCGGCAATGCGCCCATCACTTACACGCAAAGTCAGAATCTCGGCACGCCGGGTACGACTGCGCGAAGCCAGAGCAATGTGGAAGGCGAGCCGGCCGTTCAGGTCGAGCCGCCGGGTGGACCGCCCGCCGGCGCGCTGTCGCTGTCGCAGATCATCAGCCAGATCGAGAGCCGGCCCGACTGCGCCTACATAAAAGATATCGACTGGGAGGATGGCCGCTACCAGGTGGTCTATCGCACCCGCGACGGCCGCGACCGCGACCTGAAGATCGACCCGCGCACCGGCCGCCCGCAGGAAGGCAGCCTGCCGCTGCCGCAGTGGTTTACCAAGGGTTAGGTTGATCTAGGCCTGCTGCGTTTCTTCCGGCGGCAGGTGGGAATCCTTCACCGGCCATTCGGCGCGCAGCAGCGCGAACAGATCGCTGTCGCGCCACTTCCCGCGCACCAGGAAATTCTGCCGCAGCCGGCCTTCATGCCGGAAGCCCAGTTTCTTCAGCACCGCATGGCTGCGGTCGTTGTCGATATCGGCCAGCGCCGTCATGCGATGCAGGCCCAGTTCGGCAAAGCCAAACCGCAGCGCCGCCTGCATGGCCTCGGACGCATAGCCCTTGCCGCGGATGCTGCCATCGAAGGAAAAGCCGATATTGCCCTGGCGGTGTTCGCCGGCGGCGATGCTTAAGCGAACCATGCCGATGGCGCGCTTCATCTGCTTCTCTTCCACCGCGAACAGCCAGTCGCGCCCGGACGGATTCTGCGCCTCCAGCAGACGCGCGGCGATGAAGCGCGAGACCAGCTCGGCATCCAGCGCCGGCCCGGGCAGGAATTTCCAGAACTCCTCCTTCACGGCGAAGACGGCAAAGGCCGCCTCGTCCTCAGGCTTGAAGGCGCGCAGAATCAGGCGCTGAGTGCGGAAACTAGGGAAAGCATCAGACATTGTGAGCAAAATTTGCTATACTTTCCCTAATAAAACAAAAACACAGATGTTTTATAGGGGTCTATGTTGATAAACGAAGAACATGCCCATCAAAGAACCACCCCAGTTCTGACGGTAACGTTAACAAAAAAAGAAATCGTTGAATTATTCAATGTACTAAACAAAAAGGTAGCCGAAGCAGGGGAATTGCAAATACATGGGTGGCAGAAACCAACCCACATTTCAGACGAGCAATTTGAAGCTGATAAAAAATCGGCGAAGCAACAATTTGAAATTCAATACACTATAAATTTAGCGAATGGAGAAAAGATTTTTACAAGAGATATTAAGACTATCGATACCGTCTCGTCCCGTATCCAATCTATCTATGCGGACAGTGGAACAACTTTCAGAGTTAGGAACAATAATACTAATCCCATGAATTTCTTTTCTATTTATATTGATTTTAATCGACCTTTTGCTTTTGATTTTTCAATCTCGTCTTCAGGGGTAACCCCCAACGAAACCACATACACAGTCTCAGGACTCAACCACACTTGGATAAATGCGGTGCACCAAGTGATCTCAACTATGTTCCATGAAAATAAAAATGGGCGCTGGTGGCTTCATCGTAGCAACGTATATGACGTGTTGGTGGTCATACCCGGGGTGACATTCAGCTTTTATTTCTTAGATAAGATTTCCGAGAGAATACAAACCAAAATTGCAGAGCCATTTTTACGCTACGCTCTGTATGTATATTTGTTTTTCTTACTTCTGCATTTTATGCGCAGCTTGTTCCACTATGCTCGCTGGGCGTGGCCAAGGGTTGAACTGACTGACAACAAAGATCCCGCTGCAACACACCGAACTTTTTGGATAATGGGAGTATTGGCGAGCATCGTCGCATCGGCCGTATTTCTAATTATGTCCCCGTAATCACTTCCCGATACAAAAATCTCGGAAGATCACATCCAGCAGGTCTTCCACGTCGATGCGTCCGGTGATGCGCCCCAGCGCGCGCGCCGCCAGCCGTACATCCTCGGCCGCCAGTTCGGCGCTGGTGTTGTTGCGCTCACTGCCACGCAGGAACCTGTCTAACGCTGCAATACAATCCGTCAGCGCCTCGCGGTGGCGGGCGCGAGTGAGCGTCGCATTGCCGGTGAGGCCGATGCGCGCGGTCACTTCCGCTTCCAGCACATCCAGCAGCGCCTTCATGCCGGTATTGCCGCGCACCGAGATGGGCAGCACCGCGCGGCCGTTCACGTCCCAGCCGGCCGGCGTGCTGGCGACATCGGCCTTGTTGGCGACCACGATGGCGTCTGAATCGATCAGCGCCTCGGTCTCCTTCGGCACGGTCTTCGTCGTCGCATCCAGCACCACCAGCTTGAGGTCGGCGGACTCGGCGCGCTTCAGGGCGCGCGCCACGCCTTCATGCTCGATGCTGTCGGCCGTCTCGCGCAGGCCCGCCGTATCGGCCAGCACGACGGGATAGCCGCCGAGGTCGAGATGCACCTCGATCACGTCGCGCGTGGTGCCGGGGATATCGGAAACGATCGCTGCTTCGCGTTGCGCCAACGCATTCAACAGCGAGGACTTGCCCACATTGGGCGCGCCCAGGATCGCCACCATCAAACCATCCCGAAGACGCTCGCCGCGCTGGCGGTCGTTCAGATGCGCGGCGATCTCCTCGCGCAGACGCGCGATCTGCGGCATCACCTCGGCCGCCACGCCCTGCGGCAGGTCCTCGTCGGGGAAGTCTATGTCTGCTTCCAGATGTGCCAGCGCGCGCGTCAGCTGCTTGCGCCAGCCTTCATAAAGCTCGCCCAGGGCGCCCTGCATCTGGCGCAGCGCCTGCCGGCGCTGGGCCTCGGTCTCGGCGTTGATCAGGTCGCCAAGCCCTTCAGCCGAGGTCAGATCGAGCTTGCCATGCTCGAAGGCGCGGCGGCTGAACTCGCCCGGTTCGGCCAGGCGCAGGCCGGGCTGTTGCGCGAGCGCGGTGAAGATCGCGCTCAGGACCGCGCGGCCGCCATGCACCTGCAATTCGACGACATCCTCGCCGGTGAAGCTGTGCGGGCGCGGGAACCACAGCACCATGCCCTCATCGAGCAGCGCACCGTCGGCGTCTTTCAGTTTGCGTAAACTGGCGGCGCGCGGGCGCGGCAACTCGCCGCCGATGAGTGTTTCCAGCGTGGCGGCGGCCTGCGGACCGCTCAGGCGGATCACGGCGACGCCGGCCCGGCCGGGCGCGGATGACAGCGCGTAGATGGTGTTGTGGCTCACGGCTTGGCCTGCGCCGTCATTATTTCTTCTTGGCGGAATGATCCGGGCCGTCGGCGGGTGTCAGCATCAGGCGCTGCACCCGGCCGCCCTGTTTCACATGCACATCGAGAATCTCGTCGATATCGGCAAAGGTCTCGGCGCGATACCAGACGCCGTCGGGATAGATCACCAGCACGGGCCCGAGCTCGCAGCGCTCCAGGCAGCCGGCATTGTTGACCCGCACGCCCTCTTCCAGGCCCAGCCCCATCTCCTTGGCCCGGGTCTTCATGTAATTGCGCAGCTTCTCGGCGCCCTTGCGCGCACAGGAGCCGCGCGGATGGTTTTCCGGCCGCTCGTTGGTGCAGGCGAAAATATGGGCCTTGTAGAAATGGGCCGGATCGCCCGGAAGGGTGGTCATGACCGATTACTTCTTCTTGTCCCCGGCCGCACCGCCAGAAGGCATATTGGGGAACTGGCTGAAAAAGAACTTCTGCATCTGCTCGAAATTCTGCAGACCCATCGGGCCCCAGGTCTTGAGCAGAACCTCGGGGTCCATGGATTTCAGCGAATTCAGCATGCGCTCCTGCATCTGGGCCATCACGGCCTCCTGGATGGGCTGCACATCGGGCAGGCCGAGAAAGGCGCGGGCCTCTTCCGGCGTGCAATCCACATTGACAGTGACCTTCATCGCTGCACCATACTGCTATGAGGAAAATGCCTAAATTGAGAAGCAGGACAAATACCTAGCATGACCGACGACGCGTTGTCAGGGACGAGTAAGCCTAATATTGGCAGAAACAATCTGGATAAGGCCGCGTCGCCCTATCTGCAGCAGCATCGCGACAATCCGGTGCACTGGCAGGTCTGGGGGCCCGAGGCGCTGGCCGCCGCCCAGGCCGCCGACAAGCCGATCCTGCTCAGCGTCGGCTATGCCGCCTGCCACTGGTGCCATGTCATGGCCCATGAAAGCTTCGAGAACCCGCAGATTGCCGGCGTGATGAACGACCTGTTCGTCAATATCAAGGTCGACCGCGAGGAACGGCCCGATATCGACACGCTCTACATGAACGCCCTGCATGTGCTGGGCGAACAGGGCGGCTGGCCGCTCACCATGTTCCTGACGCCCAAGGGCGAGCCCTTCTGGGGCGGCACGTATTTCCCGCCCGAGCCGCGCTTCGGTCGCCCCGGCTTCGTCGAGGTGCTGAACAAGGTCTCCGAGGCCTATCACGAGAAGCGCGACGCCATCGCCCAGAACACCAAGATGCTGGTCGGCGCGCTGCGCAACATGGCCAAGCCGCAGAGCCGCGACCGCCTGCCGCTCAACAACGACGTGCTCGACCAGGTGGCCGGCCAGGTGCTGGGCCATGTCGACCCCGAGCAGGGCGGCATCGGCACCGCGCCGAAATTCCCGCAGACCGGCCTGTTCGACCTGCTGTGGCGCGGCTATCTGCGCACCGGCATCCCCGATTATTCCATCTCGGTGGTCAACACCATCACGCGCATGGCGCAGGGCGGCATCTACGATCATCTGGGCGGCGGCTTCGCGCGCTACTCGACCGATGCCGAATGGCTGGCGCCGCATTTCGAAAAAATGCTCTACGACAATGCGCAGCTTCTGTCTCACATGGCGATGGTGGAAGCCGAGACCGGCGATCCGATGCTGCGCCAGCGCATCGAGGAGACCATCGGCTGGGTGCTGCGCGAGATGATTGCAGAAGGCGGCGCATTCGCCGCCACGCAGGACGCGGATTCAGAAGGCGAGGAAGGCAAGTTCTATATCTGGCATATGGGCGAGATCGAGGATGCGCTCGGCGCCAATGCCGCCGCCTTCTGTGCGGCCTATGACGTCACCGAGGACGGCAACTGGGAACACAAGAACATCCTGCGCCGCTCGCTGGAGCCCGACCTGCTGGATGCCGCTTCGGAAAAGAAGCTGAAGGCGGCGCGCGAAAAGCTGTTTGCCATCCGCGAAAAACGCATCAAGCCGGGCTGGGACGACAAGGTGCTGGCGGACTGGAACGGCCTGATGATCGCGGCCCTGGCCGACCTGTCGCAGCAGTACAAACAGCCTGACTGGCTGCAGGCCGCCGAACGCGCCTTCGGCTTCATCGTCTCCACCATGTCGTTCGGCGAGCATCGTCTGGGCCATAGCTGGCGCAACGACATCCTGGTCGCGCCGGGCATGCTGGACGATTACGCCAACATGATGCGCGCGGCGCTGGCGCTGTATGAGGCCACCGGCAATCCCGATTACCTGGCGCGCGCCCGAGACTGGGCCGATGTGGTGGAAAGCGATTACAGTGACGCCGTCAACGGCGGCTATTTCCTCACCTCCAAAGACGCCGAGAACCTGATCGCGCGCACGCGGCATGCGGCCGACAATGCCACGCCGGCCGGCAACGGCACGCTGCTCGGCGTGTTCGCGCGGCTGTGGTACCTGACCGGCGAACTGGTCTGGCGCGAACGCGCGCAGCTGCTGATGGATGCGTTTTCACCGGAAGTGGGGCGCAACTTCTTCCCGATGGGCAGCTTCCTCAACAGCGCCGATTTCTTCGCCAATGCCGTGCAGGTGGCGGTGATCGGCCGGCGCGGCGATGCCGCCACCGAGGCGCTGCTGGCCGCCGCGTACACGGTCTCCGTGCCCAATCGCGTGCTGCTGGTCACGGCGCCGGATGCGACGCTGCCCGAGACCCATCCGGCCACGGGCAAGACGCAGATCGACGGCAAACCGACGGCCTATGTCTGCGTCGGCCCGACCTGCGGTCTGCCGGTGACGACGCCGGCCGAGCTGGTGTCGTCGCTCAAGGCGACCAGGGCTGTCTGAATAGGGGCGGTTTAAGAAAAATGGGGCCCGCGGGTCAAGCCCGCGGGTGACCCCTCTTTATGATCAGGCCGCCGCCAGCATCATCTCTTTCTTCTTGCCGCGGATCATCAGCGAGGCAAAGGCCGCGATCACGCCGGTCATGCCCGCGATGATGAAGGCCTGCAGATAGTCGCCCTGCTGCACGCGCATCCAGCCGGCGAAGAACGCGGCCGAGGCCGCACCAAGCTGGTGCCCCGCCGCGATCCAGCCGAACACCACCGGACCGTCGCGCTCGCCGAAGGCTTCCACCGCCAGCTTCACGGTCGGCGGCACGGTGGCGATCCAGTCCAGCCCGTAGAAGACGGCGAAGACCGACAGGCTGACCATCGAGAAATCGGTATAGGGCAGGTAGATCAACGACAGCCCGCGCAGGCCGTAATACATGAACAGCAGTTTACGCGGATCGTAGCGGTCGGTGAGCCAGCCCGAGGCCGTCGTGCCGAACAGGTCGAAGAATCCCATCAGCGCCAGCACGCCCGAGGCCGTGGTCAGTGCGATGCCCATGTCGCCGCAGAAGGACAGCATATGCGTGCCGACCAGGCCGTTGGTGGTGAAGCCGCAGATCCAGAAGGTGAGGAACAGGAACCAGAAGTCGCGCTTCTTTGACGCGCGGCCGAGCGCGCTGACGGCGAAGACCAGCGGGTTCTGCGCCGGGCCGGCAGCCGCCGGCGCCTCGGTGGCGCCATAGGGCAGCAGGCCCATATCACTCGGCCGCTCAGGGAGCAGCCACAGCACCAGCGGGATCAGCGCGGCGCAGGCGATCGACACTGTCCACACCACCGAGCTCCAGCCGCCGGCTTCGGCAATCGCCGACAGCACCGGGATGAAGATCAGCGTGCCGGTGGCGGTGCTGGCGGTGAGCAATCCCATGACCAGGCCGCGATTGCTGACGAACCAGCGGTTGGTGATGGTCGCGCCCATCACCAGCGCGACCGCGCCCGAGCCGACGCCCGACATCACGCCCCAGGTGGCGATCAGGTGCCAGGATTCGGTCATCAGCGTGGAGAGCGCGGTCGAGGCCGACATGATCGCCAGCGCGGTCAGCAGCGTGCGGCGGATGCCGAAGCTCTGCATGAGGGCGGCCGCAAAGGGCCCGATCAGGCCATAGAGGAAAATGCCGATGGCGGCGGCCAGCGAGGTGGTGTCGCGGCTCCAGCCAAACGACTTTTCCCAGGGCACCAGCAGTACGCTGGGGGTGGAGCGCAGGCCGGCCGCCACCAGCAGGCTGAGGAAAATGACGGCGACGACCACAAACGCATATTTCTGGCCAAGGAAGGAAGGGCGTGCTAGGCTCATGTGACTGACCGGTACGTGTTATGGGGCCCCTTTATGCGTACCGATCGGTAACATTGTCAAGTCACGAAACTGTACTGGCGCCATGACCCGGAAAAACCAGGACAAATCCGCACCCCCGACCCCCGACGCGCTGATGCCCTTCGGATCCACGCCGGCGCTGCCGGCCGCGCCCCGGGCTGCCGACAAGATTCGCCGCACGGCGCGTGAGCTGTTCTACCGCGACGGCATCCGCGCCATCGGCGTCGACGAGATCGTCACCAGGGCCGGCGTCACCAAACCCAGCCTGTATCGCAGCTTCCCGTCTAAGGATGAGCTGGCGGCGGCTTACTTGCGCGATTACGACGCGGAATTCTGGCAGCGCTTCGCCGATCATCTCGACAAGGCCGGCCGCGACAACCCGCGCGCTGGCCTGCTCAGCTATCTCGACAATCTCGGCCGGCGCGCCGCCAATCCCGACTATCGCGGCTGCGGGCTGTCCAACACCGCCGTCGAATATCCCGACAGCACCCATCCGGCCCGCAAGGTGTCGGAGGATCACAAGGCCGCGCTGCGCCGCAAGCTGGCCGAGCTCGCCGCCGACATGGGTGCCGACGATCCGAAACTGCTGGGCGACAGCCTGATGCTTCTGATCGAGGGCGGCTTCGTGACCGGGCAGATTTTCCGCACTGGCGGCGGACCCGCGCGCGCGCTGGTCGATGCCGCCGAACGGCTGATCGACAGCCATCTGAAGGGCTAGACGCGCTCGGGTGTCTCCACCGGCACGACATCGGCGCGTTTCACCGCGATCTTCTCGTTGTCGCTGCGCACCACCAGATATTCCACGATCTCCTGCGCTTCCAGGCTGCGCTCCTGATGCGGCACGCCGGGCATGAAATAGACGCAGTCGCCGGGCCCGATCTCGGCGGCGAATTCCAGCCGCGCACCCCAGCGGATCTCGCTGCGGCCCTTCACCACGTAGATCATCACTTCATGGCGGCCGTGGTCATGCGCGCCGGTGCTGGATTGCGGCAGCACATTGACGCTGCCGATCCAGGTCTTGTCCCCGCCGCCAATGCCGGCAAAGTCGAACACCGTCGTGCGGCCGCTGGCTTGCCGTTCCGCCGCCAGTGTGTCCGCCCGTCGTATGATCACGCCATCGCGCCAGCTGTCTCCCGTCATCCCGCGCTCCTTTTCCACAGAAGATAGCAGCACGCGGAATGCACAGAAATGTGTTCCCGATTACGCCCGGCGCAAAAATCGCGGGAATGCCGTAACATTCCGCGCAGGCCCGCCGAAATCATGACATGCCTTGTCACGCTGCCGCCCTAGTTTGCGGGCTAGGCTTTTTGCAGGACCGTCCGGAACGGCCCGGATCACCGATAAACGTTAACGCAGACCGGAACCCCCGGATGGGCCGCCCGTTAAGGGTCGCGCCCGCCGCGAAGACCGGATCGCAGCGAGGCCGGGGAGTGCACAGATGAGCCAGACCTTTGCCCTGGGCGACGGCGAGACCAGGGATGCCATGCCGCCGCAAGACGGAGCGCTGCAGGATGCCGGCAGCAGCATCTACGACATGGATGATGTGCCCGCGGCAGCGGAAGACGCGCCTGCATTCACGGAACTGCGCGCTGAAGACCTGCGCAATGCTGCCGCGCGCGATGACCTGCTGCGCGCCTATCACGCCGTACGCGAGCTGACGGAAAAGCTGGCTGAGCCGCTGTCGCCCGAAGACCAGTGCATCCAGTCGATGGATGATGCGAGCCCGACCAAATGGCATCGCGCCCATACCACCTGGTTCTTCGAGACGTTTCTGCTGCAGCCGCATCAGCCGGGCTACTGCGTCTTCGACGAACATTTCAACTACATGTTCAATTCCTATTACGAGGCCGTGGGCGAGCGTCATCCGCGGCCCGAGCGCGGCATCCTCAGCCGTCCGCCGATGGAAACCATCACGCAGTACCGCCGCTATGTCGATGGCGCGATGGTGGAGCTGGTCAGCCGCGCCGATGACGCGATGCTGATGCAGCTCACGCCGCTGGTGGCGCTGGGCCTGGCGCATGAACAGCAGCATCAGGAACTGCTGCTCACCGACATCAAGCATGCCTTCTCGCGGCAACCCTCCTTTGCGCCAGCCTATGTGCCGCCGCAGAGTCATGTGCGCGAACCCGCCGCACCGATGGATTTCGTCAGCTTCGCCGGCGGCATTTCCGAGATCGGCCACGACGGCCACGGCTTCGCCTTTGACAACGAAGGCCCGCGCCATCGCGTGCTGCTGCATCCCTATCGCATCGCCACGCGGCCGGTGACCTGCGGCGAATATCTGGAGTTCATGGCCGATGGCGGTTACAGCCGGCCGGAATTCTGGCTCTCGGACGGCTGGGCGATGGTGCAGACGGAAGGCTGGCAGGCGCCGGCCTACTGGCAGCAGGACGCGCGCCGCTTCGGCGAGGGCTGGCAGGTCTTCACGCTGCAGGGCCGCCGTGCGCTCGATCCGGCCGAACCGGTCTGCCATGTCTCCTTCTACGAAGCGGCCGCTTTCGCGGACTGGGCCGGCAAACGCCTACCCACCGAGGCCGAATGGGAGAATGCCGCCGTCTCCGCCCGCCGCCAGCATGCCGGCGGCATGCTGGATCGCAGCCATCCGCATCCGCGGCCCTGTCATGCGCCGTCTGGCGAACTCCAGATGTTCGGCGAGGTCTGGGAATGGACGCGCTCGGCCTACGAGCCCTATCCCGGCTTCCGGCCCGCCGCCGGCGCGGTCGGCGAATACAACGGCAAATTCATGATCGGGCAGCAGGTGCTGCGCGGCGGCTCCTGCGTGACGCCGCCGGGCCATGTGCGCGCCAGCTATCGCAACTTCTTCCCGCCAGCCGCGCGCTGGCAGTTTTCCGGTATCCGTCTCGCGGAGGATCTATGAACAAGATTGCCGTCCTGAATTTCGACCGCCCGCAGCGCGCGGGCTTCCGTCCCCAGGTCGTCAAGGCGCCGGGCCAGGATTCCGACTTCGCCCGCGATGTCCATGCCGGCCTGCGCGGCTGGCCGAAATCGATCCCGTCGAAATACTTCTACGACCAGATCGGCTCGGAGCTGTTCGAGCAGATTTGCACCCTGCCGGAATATTACCCGACGCGCACCGAGATGCAGATGCTGCGCGACAACGCATCCGAGATCGCCGCCATCATCGGGCCGGATGCAGAGCTGGTGGAATTCGGTGCTGGCGCACTCGATAAGGTGCGGCTGCTGCTCGATGCGCTGAAAAGCCCGCGCGCCTATCTGCCCATCGACATTTCCGGCGCGCATTTAAGCCGCGCCGCTGCAGCCCTTGCCCGCGACTATCCGGGTCTGGCGGTGCGTCCGGTGGTCGGCGATTTCACGCAGGCGCTGCCGCTGCCCAAGCGCGACCGCCTGTCGCGCAGCCGCGTCGGCTTCTTCCCCGGCTCCACCATCGGCAATTTCACGCCCGAAGACGCGCTGCGCTTCCTGCGCAATGCCGCACAGATGCTGGGCTGCGCGCGCGGCGAGGCGGCGGGCTCAGCGCAGCCTTGCGATGCCAGCCTGCTGATCGGCGTCGACCTGGTGAAAGACCCCGCCGTGCTGCACGCAGCCTATAACGACAAGGCCGGTGTGACGGCGGCCTTCAACCTCAATCTGCTGCGCCGCGCCAATACCGAATTGGGCGCCGATTTCGAACTCGACAGTTTCGACCATTACGCCTTCTACCAGCCGCATCTGCATCGCATCGAGATGCATCTGGTCAGCCGCAAGAGCCAGCGCGTGCATATCGGCGGCCAGCCCTATGACTTCACCGCCGGTGAATCGATCCACACCGAGAATTCCTACAAATATTCGGTGGCCAGTTTTCGTCAGCTGGCGGAAAAGGCCGGATTCCAGCCAGCCGCCGTGTGGACCGACGAGAACGAACTGTTCAGCCTGCACTGGCTGATGTTGCCATAAATCAACCTTTGGCCCACAGCGGGTAATCGGAAAGTAACGCGCCGCCCCCGGAGCATTTGGCTAGCTTGCATGCATGATCATGCAGCCGCTCCCCGCGCCCGCCTCTGTCCTGCCCGCCGTCTTCGGCGAGGGCTGGCATGTCGTGCGGGCCGCGGATCGCGGGCTGGGCTGGCATCCGCAGGTGCGCGAGATGCTAGTGCACTGGCTCAAGCTGTGCAGCGCCGATGGCCGCCTGCCGGGACGCAACATCATCGACCGCAGCCTGCTTGGCGAACTGCTGCCCTATACCTGGATGCTGGAGGTGCACCGCGCACCCTGGCGCTTCCGCTATCGCACGGTCGGGCCGGCTTTCGCCGACTATGTCGGCCACGACATCACCAACCAGTGGTACGACGAGGCGCGACCGAATGCCTGGTCCACCAGCCGCCTGCGCCTGATCACCACGGCGCGTGACGGCGTGCCGACCTGGCGCCGCGGCCCGATGCCGGAGGAAGACGATGTCTTCGAGGTGCGCGGCTGGAACGCCATCGAGAACCTGATGCTGCCGCTGTCGGATGACGGCATCGAGACCGATACGCTGCTGGGCATCAGCATGCCCTACAGCCCGATCGAACTGTGGAACAGCCCGCCAGCCATGGCGGCCGAATAACCAGATACCTTTGAGCCGTGGGGGGCGCTGTGGCGGCGCCGCGGTTCGCGAGCAATCGTGAGCGCGGCGCCCCCGGCTGCCGCTTTATGCCGGCAGTGCTGCCGCCGCCTTGTTGCGATCCTTCAGGCCGCCGATGAAGGCGCGGATCGCGGGCCGTACTTCGGCAAACAGCGGATCGTCGCGCCGCTTCAGCATCACTTCGGAAAACAGCTTCAGGCCGATGGCCAGCGCCGCCGCCTCGTCGGCCTCGTAATGCGCACTGGCGCGCAGGCGCTCGACGATGGCCAGGATCTCGTCATGGTTCACCGCCTCGAAGGTCAGCGGATCGCGCAGGTCCTGGCCCGGTTTCGGCGTGCCGACATGCTCGATGGTGACGCGATAGCGGTGGCCCTTCATGCTGTGTCCCTTCCAGGAACTGATGTCGCTGCTGCAGACGCTTCCCATTGCCCTGGCCCCCGTCACTTGCCGCGAATCTCGCCGGCGGCGCGCACCAGGATGTCGATGATGCGGCGCTGTTCCTCGGGCGAGGCATCGTCCTTTTCCATCAGCGCGGCTTTCAGGTTGTGACGCGCGGCCCGCATGGTGGAGGACGCATCCGGCGGCGCACTGCGGCTGCCGTAATGCGCATCGTCGTCTTCATTTGCCTCGCCACCGGTGAAGAACTGCTTGGCGCGCGCAATGCGCCGGCCGATCTTGGCCAGCTGCGCCATCATGGTGTCGGCATGCACGCGATGCTCGTTCAGATAATCGCGGCCGCCCTGCGTCAGGCTGTAGAGCTTCTTCGCGCCTTCCGCCGCCACGCTGGTATGGCCGATCTCTTCCAGATAGGTCAGCGCGGGATAGATCACGCCGGGGCTGGGCGCATAAAAGCCCGAGGTGTGTTCCTCCAGCGCCTTGATGATCTCGTAGCCGTGGCGCGGACGCTCTTCGAGCAGCACCAGGATCAGCAGCTGAAGATCGGCGGCCGAGACCACGCGGCTGGCGCGGAAGCCATGGCCGCCCAGGCTGTCGTCGCCGCTGCTGAACAGCGCGGCGGCCAACTTGCCGCCAAAATGGCGCCGCCCGCGATGCATGGCGCGATGCTCTCGGAAACCTTTGATAATACAGGGATTAAATAGATGTTCGCTCATGCGATACCTCACTTGATATATCGTACGATATAATTAGCGATATCGTTCGTCAAGGTGTTTTCCACAGAGGCATAGCCGTCGCCTGAATTTTTGCCGCCCGGCTTTCAAGCCCGCGTGAGGACAAGACAACGTGTGTTGCCGGTTTGCGGCTGCGGTCCACATCCTCGCGGTCAGTCCATCCTCCAACCCGGAAATCCCATGAAAACCCTCTTCGCCCAGCGTGCTTTCGCCTTGGCTGCCCTCGCGCTCGCCGGTCTATTCGCGGCCCAGGCATCCGCCCAGGAAATGTCGCGCCGCATCCGCGCCAAGATCGACATGGTAATGGACGGCCCGATGGACCAGCAGCGCCTGTCGCTGACCGCGCGCGACGGCGAGAAGATCACGCTCAACCTCGCGCCGAACGCCGCGGTGACGGCGCTCGCCGCCACGCCGATGGATATGATCAAGCCCGGCAGCTACATCGGCACGGCGGCGCTGCCGCAGCCCGATGGCAGCCTGGTGGCGCTGGAGGTGCACATCTTCATGGAGTCCATGCGCGGCATTGCCGAAGGCCATCGCGCCTGGGATACCGGCGGTCCCACCAGCACCATGACCAACGCCACCGTCAACCAGATGGTAGCCAGCCGTGCCGATGCGCGTGGCCGCATGCTGACGCTGGCCTATCCCGGCGGCGAGAAGCAGGTGCTGGTGCCCGACAGCGTGCCCGTCGTGGCCTTCGAGCCGGGCGACCGCAGCCTGATCAGGCCCGGCAATCATGTGCTGGTGACGGCGATGAAGGCCGCCGATGGTAGCTATCGCGCCGACCGCATCACCATCGGCCGCAACGGCCTCGTGCCGCCGATGTAGGAACGGCGATGTAAGAAGAAGGCTGGTGCCCGCTGCCGGACTCGAACCGGCACGGCCTTGCGGCCTCGGGATTTTAAGTCCCGTGCGTCTACCAATTCCGCCAAGCGGGCAGGCATCCCTGTCTACTTGGCGGGCCGCCGTCCGGTCAATTGCCCCCTCCCGATTGTTCCCGATTGTATCGGATCAATCCCGGACTGGACGCAGCAGCCATCGGCAAAACACAATGCGCCATGGCTGACAGCGCCCCCATCATCCGGAATTTCCGCGACCAGGCCGACTATTGCCGCGCCCTGGGCTCGCCTTTCACCGGCACGATCCTCGATGCCATCGCCGATCTGCTGCCGTCTGCTCCGGACTGGGCCGACGGCATCCTGTCCTGGCCCGGCGATCCCAGGGCCGATGCGCTGGCGTTGCGGGTGGCCGGCGCGCTGCACCGCGCCGTGCTGCAGGGCGATGCACCACTGATCGCGGCCTATGCTGCACGCCAGATCGAAGCGCCGGCACTGGAAACTGCCTTGCGCCGGCACACCGCGCTGCTCGCGCTCTATCTGCAAAGTCCGCCGCAGACCAACGACCCGCAGCGCTCGGCCGTGCTGCTCGGCGGCTTCCGCACATTGGCCGCGCTCTGCCCCGGGCTGCCGTTTCACTGCCGCGAGATCGGCGCCAGCGCCGGCCTCAACCTGAACTGGGATGCCTACGCCTACGATTTCGCATCCTGGCGTCATGGCGATGCAGGCATGGCGCCGCTGCATCTCGCCGCGCAATGGGACGGCCGCGAACCGCCCGCTGCCGCGATCACGGTGCAGAGCCGCGCCGGCTGCGATGTCGCGCCACTCGATGCTGCCGATGCCGACCATCGCCAGCGCCTGCTGTCCTATATCTGGGCTGACCAGCCGCAACGGGTGCAGCGCGTGACGGCGGCGCTCGATCACGCCACGCGCCAGACCGTGCAGGTGGAAAAGATCAACGCCGGGGATTTCCTCGCGCGCGAACTGTCGCGGCGCTCTGCAACCCATGCTTCCGGCGGCATCTTCGTGCTCTATCACTCCATCGTCTGGCAGTATATCGCGGCACCCGAGCAGGCGCGGATCACCGCGCTGATGCAGGCGGCGGGGAAAACCGCCACCGCCGCCGCACCGCTGGCCTGGCTGCGGCTGGAACCGGGCAGCACAAAAGACGGCGCCGACCTCACCCTGACGCTCTGGGATGGTGCCGAGATGGGTGGGCGCACCCAACATCTGGCGGTTGGCGACTTCCATGGCCGCTGGGTACGGTGGCTGGCGCAAGGCTGACCGATCGGGCTGATGACTCAAGCGCGACCCACCTGCGGCAAAAAAGCCTGCGCTTGCGACGTGTCTTTCGCCGAAAGCCGCCCTATCTTGCGCGCATGGATCCGCTCGCCTTCACCCGCATCGCCCGCTGCATCGCCGACGCCTCGCTGAACGGCCTGGATGAAGGCGAAATCCTCGGCCAGTTCTGCACCGGCCTCAACGAGGCCGGCATTCCGGTCAAGCGTGCCGTGCTCGGTGCCGATACCCTGCATCCCGTGCTGGCCGGCCGCATCTTCGCCTGGCATCAGGACCACGCCGATGTGACGCTGCATGAATTCGGCCGCTCGGTGACCGCGGAGGGCGAGCGCAAGTGGCGCGAAAGCCCCTTCTATCATCTGGAGGAAAGCGGCGATCCGCATGTGCGCGTGCGCATGCAGGGCCTGAACGGCACACACCAGTTTCCCATCGTCACCGAACTGGCCGGCGAGGGCTACACCGATTATCTCGTGACCATGACGCGCTTCGGCGAGAAGGCGATCATCGGCCAGCTCGACTCGATCTACGCCTCCTGGACCACCGCGCATGGCGAAGGCTATTCCGACAAGCAGATCGAGACGCTGAACGCGCTGATCCCGTTCGCTGCTGCCGCCGTGCGCTCAGCCAGCGTGCGCCGCATCGCGGAAACGCTGGCAGAAACCTATCTGGGCCGCGATGCCGCGCGCCGCGTGCTGTCGGGCACCATCGGCCGCGGCGATGCCGAGCGCATTTCAGCCGCGCTGTGGTTCAGCGACCTGCGCGGCTTCACCCGCCTGGTCGATACCGTCACGCCCGAACTGATCATGCCGCTGCTGAACGACTATGCCGGCGCGGCGGTGGCCGCCGTGCATGCCCATGGCGGCGAAGTGCTGAAATTCGTCGGTGACGGCGTGCTCGCCATCTTCCGCGACGACGGCAATCTGCAGAATGCCTGCCAGCAGGCGCTGGCCGCGCTCAAATCCTGCATGAAGGAGCTGCGGCAGGTGCGTAACCGCCGCGCCAATGCGGGATTGCCAGTCACGGACATGTCGGTCGCCCTTCATGTGGGCGAAGTCCTGTATGGCAATTTCGGCGGCGAGGATCGCCTTGACTTCACCGTGGTCGGCCCCGCCGTCAACGAGTTGTCGCGCATCTCCGGGCTGTCGCGTTCGGTCGACCAGCGCGCGATTCTTTCGGCCGCCTTCCGCAGTGTTGCCGGCGGCCTCAAGGATGAGTCCGTCTCGCTCGGGCGTTATGCCCTGCGCGGCGTCGAAAGCCCGTCCGAACTCTTTACCTTAGACCCGGCGCTGCTGCGTTAGGCAGCCATGACGTGACGCTCATGCAGCGTGCGCAGCATCAGTTGCGCCGTCTGCTCGCTGGACGCCGGATTCTGGCCGGTGATCAGGTTGCCATCGCGGATCGCATGCGGCTGGAACACATCCACTTCCACGAAATCCGCACCCAGTTCGACCAGGCGCTCCTGCAGCAGGAAAGGCATGGCGCTCGCCAGACCCACCTTCTGCTCTTCGGCATTGGTGAAGCCGGTGACCCTGCGGCCGCTCACCAGCCAGGTGCCGTCCTTGCGCTTCACATGCGTGAGGCCGGCCGGCCCGTGACAGACGGCGGCGATCGGCTTGCCGCGCGCATCCAGATCGGCAATGCGCTGCGCCAGCGCCGCGCTGTGCGGCAGGTCCCACATGGTGCCGTGGCCGCCGGGCAGGAAGATCGCGTCATAAAGCAGGCTGTCGAGCGCGGCGACCGAGGGCGTGTTCTGCAGTGCGTCCATCACCGGCTTGTCGGCCAGCAGGCGCTGCACGCTGTCAGGCTGCGGCTCGCTGCCGCTGATGCTGCGCGGATCGAACGGCACCGGCCCGCCCTTGATGGATGCCACTGTCACCTTGGCGCCGGCATCGCGGAACAGGTAATAGGGCGTCGCCAGTTCCTCGGCCCAGACGCCGGTGACGTCGCCGCTGTCCATCAGGCTGTGCGAGGTCGTCACGATCAGGATATGCGTGCTGGCCTGCGTGGGCGCGAGACGGGACGGGATTGCGCCGGTTTTCTGAGCGCCAGCTTTCTGAGCGCCAGTCTTCTGAACGGTGGTCTGATTCTGGGCCATCGGTGTTTCCCCTCAATCGGATTGTCGGAAGCCCGGCTGACATAAGCGCTGGGCGGCAGGTTTCAACGGGGCGCGGGCGCCTGCCATAAAACGATAATGGCCGGGGATTGCTCCCCGGCCATTGTGACTTTGGGTCACTTTGATGCTTCCGTTTTCCGCGAAAAATCCCGAAGGATTTTATTCGCCCGGCTGCTGCGCCGCAGCACCGGCCTTCGGTTTCTGCCGCCCGAGGATCAGGCTGCGCAGCACCACGTAGAAGACCGGGGTCAGGAACAGGCCGACGAAGGTGACGCCGATCATGCCGGAGAACACCGCGGTGCCGAGCGCGCGACGCATTTCCGCGCCGGCGCCCGAAGACGTGACCAGCGGCAGCACACCCAGGATGAAGGCGAATGCCGTCATCAGAATGGGGCGCAGGCGCAGGCGGCAGGCCTCGATCACCGCTTCCGACGGCGTCTTGCCTTCGGCTTCGAGCTGGCGCGCGAATTCCACGATCAGGATCGCGTTCTTCGCCGCCAGGCCGATCAGCACCACAAGGCCGATCTGCACCAGCACGTTGTTGTCGATGCCGGCGACCCAGACGCCGAACAGCGCGAACAGCACGCTCATCGGCACGATCAGCATGATGGCCAGCGGCAGGACCCAGCTTTCATACTGGGCGGCCAGCGCCAGGAAGACGAACACCACCGCCAGGATGAAGATGTAGGTGGCGGTGTTGCCGGTCGAGACTTCCTGCAGGGCCAGTTCGGTCCATTCGAAGCTCTGGCCCGGTTCCAGCACCTGGGCGGCGAGGCCCTCCATGATCTTCAGCGACTGGCCGGTCGACACGCCGGGCGGCGTGGCGCCCTGCAGCGGCACCGACACATAGGTGTTGTAGCGCTGCAGCAGGTCGGGACCCGAGGATTCCTTGATCTCGACCAGCGTGCCCATCGGCACGAGCTCGCCGGTGGCCGAGCGAACCTTCAGACGCGCGATATCCTCCTTGTTGAGGCGGAACTGCGCATCGGCCTGGGCGCGCACCTGGAAGATGCGGCCAAAGGCGTTGAAGTCGTTCACATAAGCCGAGCCCAGGTTGACCTGCAGGGCCTCGAAGAGGCTCGACATCGGCACGTTCAGCATCTGCGCCTTGGTGCGGTCGATGTTCAGGAACACCTGCGGCGAAGACGCCGAGAAGGTGGTGAACACGCCGGTCACGCCGGGCGTCTGCATGGCCATGCCCATGATCTGGTAGGCCTTGGCCAGGATCGGACGCACGTCGTCGCCGGTACGGTTCTGCAGCTGCATCTTGAAGCCGCCACCCGAGCCGATACCCGGCACCGCCGGCGGCGGCACCGCGATCACGAAGGCCTCCTCGATGCCCTGCAGGCGACCGATCATCTGGCCGATGATGGCGTCAGAGGTCAGACCCTGCGACAGGCGCTCGTGGAAGGGCGTGAACGTCGTGAACATCACCGACGAGTTGGCGTTGTTGGTGAAGGTCGCGCCGTTGAAGCCCGGAATGGCCACCACATGCGACAGGCCCGGCATGCCCTCGATCAGCTTGGTCGCCTTCTGCGTCACCGCGTCGGTGCGGCCAAGGGCCGCGCCATCGGGCAGCTGGATGACGACGATGGCGTAGCCGCGATCCAGCGGCGGGATGAAGCCCGGCGGCACGGTGCGGAACATGAAGAAGGTCGCCGCCACCAGCAGCAGGTAGCCGCCCAGCATCAGCGTGCGGCGGGTGACGATGGTGCCGACACTTTTTGCATAGGCATTGCTCGTCTTGTCGAAGCCGGTGTTGAACTTGTTGGCGGCCATCTGCACCCAGCGCACGGGCGCAAAGCGCGACTCGCCATGACCCGCCTCATGCTTGCGCAGCAGGATGGCGCCCAGGGCGGGCGACAGGGTCAGCGAGTTGAAGGCCGACAGGATCGTCGCGGTGGCGATGGTGAGCGCGAACTGCTTGTAGAACTGACCGGTGATGCCGGGGATGAAGGCGGTGGGAATGAACACCGCCGACAGCACCACGGCAATCGCGATCACCGCCGTGCCGACCTCGTCCATGGTCTCATGCGCCGCATCGCGGGGACTCATGCCGAGCGCAATATTACGCTCGATGTTTTCCACCACGACGATGGCGTCGTCGACCACGATGCCGATCGCCAGCACCAGGCCGAACAGGCTGAGCACGTTCAGCGTGAAGCCAAAGGCCAGCATGACGGCGAAGGTGCCGATCATCGAGACCGGGATGGCCAGGATCGGGATCAGCGAGGCGCGCCAGTTCTGCAGGAAGACCAGCACCACCAGCGCGACCAGGATGATCGCCTCGATCAGGGTCTTGTAGACCTCGTTGATCGATTCCGCGATGAACTCGGTCGGGTTGTAGATGATGGTGTATTCCAGACCCGGCGGGAAATCCTTCTTCAGCTCGTCCATGCGCTTGATGACGGCTTCCGAGGTTTCCAGCGCGTTGGTGCCCGGGCGCTGGAACACGCCGAGCGCGATGGCGGTCTGGCCATCGAGATAGGAACGGCTGTTGTAGTCCTTGGCGCCGAGTTCGACGCGGGCCACGTCTTCCAGCTTCACCAGGCGGCCATCGGGGGTGTTCTTGATGATCACGTTGCGGAACTGGCGCACATCCTCGAAGCGGCCCTGCGTCGTCACGATCGCCTGCAGCGCGTTATAGTCCGGCGCCGGCTGCTGGCCGAGGCCGCCGCCGGAAACCTGCACGTTCTGCGCCTGCAGCGCGCCGACCACATCCGAGCCCGACAGGCCATAGGCCGACATGCGGTTCGGATCGAGCCAGATGCGGATGGCGTATTCGCTGCCGCCGAAGATCTGGATGTTGCCCACGCCGTCCAGACGCAGCAGCTGGTCGCGGATGCGCAGCTGCATGTAGTTGGCGATGTAGAGCTGGTCGTAGGTCTTATCGGGCGACAGCAGATGCACGACCATGAGGAAGTCGCCGGCCTGCTTGCGCGTCGTGATGCCCTGGCGACGCACTTCTTCAGGCAGACGCGGCTCCGCGATGGTGACGCGGTTCTGCACCTGCACCTGGGCGGTATCGAGATCGGTGCCCGGCTTGAAGGTGACGGTCAGCGCCATCACGCCATCGGCGGTGGAATACGACGACATGTAGAGCAGGTTCTCGATGCCGTTGATTTCCTGCTCGATCGGCGTCGCCACCGTGCGGGCCAGCGTCTCGGCATCAGCGCCGGGATAGGCCGCCGTGACGTTGATCTGCGGCGGCGCGATCTCGGGATATTCCGAGACCGGGAGATTGAGGAAGGCGATCCCGCCGATGATCACCATCACGATGGAAACCACCGCGGCAAAGATCGGCCGATCGACGAAGAAATGTCCGAATTTCATGACTGCCTCGCGGCGAAAAGGAATTTACTGACGTGGCGCCTGATTACTTCTTGGCGGGCGGCTGCTGCGGAGCCTGCGGCTGCGGCAGCGCCATCAGGCCCTGCCAGACCGGCGGCAGCTCGACCGGCATCGGCGTCACCTTGCCGCCGCCCAGACGCACGCGCTGCAGGCCGTTGATCACCACGACGTCGTCCTTGGTCAGGCCTTCGCGCACGATGCGGTAGCTGTCGGTGCGCGAGCCGAGACGGACCGGACGCTGCTGCACCGCGCCGCCCTCACCCACCACATAGACATAGCGGCGGTCGAGATCGGTCAGGATCGCTTCGTCGGGGATCAGCAGGCCGGGATATTCCGGGCTGCCGGGCACGGCGATGCGGCCGAACAGGCCCGGCGTCAGGAACAGCTCCTTGTTGTCGAAGACCGCACGCAGACGCATGGTGCCGGTGGCGGTATCCAGGCGGTTGTCGGCGAAGTCCAGCGCGCCCTTGTGCGTGAAGACCTTTTCATCGGTCAGCTGCACCTGCACGGGCAGGCCCTTGCCATTGGTGGTGTTGCCGCTCTGCTTGGCGATGCGCTGGTAGCTGAGATACGAGCGCTCGTCGATGTCGAAATAGAAATACACCGGGTCGAGCTGCACGATCGTGGTCAGCAGCGTCTCGTTCTCGCGCACCAGGTTGCCCTCGGTGACCAGCTTGCGCGAGATGCGGCCGGCGATCGGTGCGCGCACTTCGGTGAAGCTGTAGTTCAGGCGCGCGGTTTCCACGGCGGCGCGGGCACCGGCGATGTTGGCCTGCGCGCTCAGGAAGGCCTGGCGGCGCTGGTCCAGCGTGGCGGCGGCGGCGGCGCCGGTCTGCGTCAGCTTCTGGTAACGCTCGAACTCCACCTTGGCCAGATCGAGTTCGGTCTGGCGGCTGTTCAGCGTCGCCTGCGCCTGGTTCAGCGTGGCCTGATAGGTGCGGCGGTCGATGGTGAACAGCAGGTCGCCCTGGCTGACCGTGGCGCCATCGGTGAAATGCACGCTTTCCAGATAGCCGTTCACCCGGGCGCGGATTTCGACCGAGCCGACCGCCTCGAAGCGACCGGTATATTCGTCCATCTCGACAATCGGCTTGGAGACCGGCTTGGCGACCGTCACCGGCGGCGGACCCATCTGGGCCAGCGCCGCAGTGGAGGAGAGCAGGCCGAAACCGACCAGGGCAGCGGCAAACAGACCGCCGTTACGGAAACCGAATGACATGGGAGACCCCGCCTTTTTTTGCATACGCGAAGAACACGCGATTTGACCGGTGCAAGGTGTATGGCGAGGAGGCCGATCCGGGAAGCGGACCGTAACACTCCTGTGATCGCCGCCACCAAAAGCTTGCGTAACGGCAGCTTAGCGCAACCGTGTGACCAATGCCGTGGCTCTGTGCACCTGTCAGCGCCGTGATTACGTCGCAGGTTAAGAGTGTGCGGAAATAGCACAAAATCGTCCGGCACACAACATGAACATTGTGTTTCAACCAGAACTTGCTGTGATTTCCGGTCCGGCGATCAGCCGGTCTGAAAGTCAGAACGGCTTCACGATCACCAGGATGACGATCCCGATCAGCAAAACGGTCGGAATCTCGTTCACGATCCGGTAGTAGCGCTGGCTGTGGCTGTTGCTGTCCTGCTCGAATTCGCGCTGGCGGCTGGTCAGCAGTCCGTGCACGCCCTGCATGCAGAGCACCAGGACGAACTTGCACCAGAACCACGGCTGATCCCAGTGATGGCCGAGCCAGACCATGATGCCCCCGAAGGTCCAGGTCGCCGCCATCGCCGGCGTGATGATGGCGTTCAGCAGGCGGCGCTCCATCACCTTGAAGGTTTCGGATTCCGACGACCCCACTTTGGCGGCGGCGTGATAGACGAACAACCGCGGCAGATAGAGCATGCCCGCCATCCAGGCGATGACGGAAATGACATGCAGCGCCTTGATCCAGTCGTAAAGCATCAGCGTCTTCCCATCATGCCTTGCAGATGCAGCGGCGCCAGGCATCGCCGCAGGGACGACCGCCGCTGCCGCTGCGCGGCTGTGCATCATACTGCGCCCGGCGCACCAGGCCAGCCAGTCCGGCGATGAAATCAGGCTGCACGCCCACCGTCGGCACGCGTGTGTAGTTCTTCGCGCCGTTATGCTGCGCCAACTCGGCATATTCGATATCGAGCTCAACCAGCGTTTCGGAATGCTCCGACACGAAAGCCACCGGCACCACGACAATCGAGCGCCCATCTTTCGCCGCTTGCGTGATCTCCGCATCGGTCGACGGTCCGATCCATTCCAGCGGTCCGACGCGGCTCTGATAACAGATGCGGCTTTCGAGATCGGGACGGTTCAGCAGACGCAGGATGGCGGCCACGCCCTTTTCCACCTGCATCTGATAGGGATCACCATCGGTCACGATCTTTTTCGGCAAGCCATGCGCCGAGAAAAGAATGCGCACCGGGCCTGCCGATTCCGCTTGTGGCAGGGCACTGCGCAGCAGCTCGGTCTGTGCGGCGATGAAGCCGCCCTCTTCCGGATAGCAGCCAATCACGGCGGTCGGCAGTGCAAGGCCGGCCTTCTTTGCGGCGCGATGCCAGTCCTGCAGCGAGGATTCCGTCGTGGTCGTCGAGAATTGCGGATAGAGCGGCAGCAGCACGATGCACTCAGCATTCCAGTCCTTCACGGCTTTCACCGTTTCATCGCTGAACGGATGCCAGTAGCGCATGCTGATGAAGACGCGATAGTCGTCGCTGCCCAGCGATACTTTCAAGGCCGCGGCCTGTGCCTCGGTCTGCGGCAGGATCGGCGAACGCCCGCCCATCTGCGCATAGATGCCGGCCGCCTTCGGGGCGCGCCGCGACGAGATCAGTTTCGCCAGCAGCCAGCGAAACGGATTGGGCAGCCGGATAATTGCCGGATCGTTGAACAGGTTGAACAGGAAGGGCTCGACGGCGCGCGGACTGTCGGGGCCTCCGAGATTGAACAGGATGACAGCGGTTTTCTGGGGCATGAAGAAAACCTAGTCCTACAATCTGTTTTGGACAGACCAGATTCCGACAGACCGGTCGATGAGAGAAAATGTCATGCGGCCGTCTCGCTGCCCTTCACCAGGCGCACCAGCTGCTCGACATGATGCACCGGCGTTTCCGGCACAATGCCATGACCGAGATTGAAGATATGGTTGCGGCCTTCAAACATGCGCAGCAGGCGCTGCACGCCTTCCGCCAGCGGTGTGCCGCCCACCACCAGCAGGCGCGGATCGAGATTACCCTGCACCGGATGCTTGCCCCACAGATGGTCCTTCGACCAGCCGAGCGGCATGGTGTAGTCCAGGCTGAGCGCATCGGCGCCGGTGGCGGCCGCATAGCCGTCGTACAGCGCGCCGGCGCCGCGCGGGAAGGCGATCACCGGAATATGGGGATGCTTGCTTTTCAGCGCGGCCGTGATCCGGCGCACCGGTTCAACGCAGAAGCGGCGGAATTCGTTTTCCGGCAGCACGCCGGCCCAGGTGTCGAACAGCTGCACGACCTCGGCGCCGGCCTGGATCTGGCGATCCAGATAGCTCACCGTTGCCTCGACCAGGATGTCCATCAGGGCCTGCAGGCCCTGCGGATTGCCAAAGGCCCAGGTCTTGGCGGCCGGATAATCCTTCGACCCCCGGCCTTCCAGCATATAGGTCGCAACCGTCCAGGGAGCTCCGGCAAAGCCTATCAGGGTGCAACTGGCGGGTAGCCCTGCCTTGATGCGCCCGACGGCCTCGTAGACCGGCTCCAGCGTCCTGTGAATGCCATTGGGGTTCAGATGGGCCAACTCGCCCGAGGTGCGGATCGCATCCAGCACCGGCCCTTCGTTTTCCTTGAAGGCCAGATGCTGGCCCAACGCCTGGCAGATCAGCAGGATATCGGCGAACAGGATCGCCGCATCGAAGTTGAAGCGCCGGATCGGCTGGAGCGTGACTTCGCAGGCCAGTTCAGGATTGTAGCAAAGATCGAGGAAACTGCCGGCCTGGGCGCGGATGGCGCGATATTCGGGCAGGTATCTGCCGGCCTGTCGCATCAGCCACAGCGGCGGACGCACGCTGGGCAACCCGGCAAGGGTACGGAGCAAGGGTTTGCTTGGCTGCTTGGCTGTCTGCCCCGAAAACGGAGCGCTGGGAACAAGGGTCATTCCTTATTCCTTTCCTATTTTATATTTAATTTAAAGAGGTAGTAGTTGAGTGTTGTGCGGTGAATCCTGGGGATCATCACGGATACAGATCCAGCCCCCGATTTCATCCCGGGCATGGCCAGCGGCGGATAAAATCGTTTCCTGTGAGGATAAGCGCGTCAAAACCGCGTCGACTCGCCGCGGTTCCCTGCTGAGGATTATGGGGATAACGGGGATGTCCGGCGCATTGCGGCGGCAATATGTCTCATCCCCGTTTTCCACAGGGGCTTCGGAAATTTGATCCTCCGGTGACAGGCTGGTTGCATGAAAAAGGCGTTCCGGGCATGAAAAGACGACACATGGGGATAAACCCCGCCTTATCCATATTATCCCCATAATTCCACAGCCGGATTCCCGATGCAGAAAACCACCCGGCCGCATATCCACCTGGTGTCCGACGCGACCGGCGAAACCCTGAAATCGGTCGCCAAGGCGGCGCTGGTGCAGTTCCAGAAATCCCAGGAAGAGGTGGAAACCCACACCTGGGCGCTGGTGCGCAAGCCGCTGCAGATGGAGCGTGTGGTCGAGGCCATCGCTGCCATGGGCGGGCTGGTGCTGTTCACTATCGTCGACCAGGAATTGCGGGAAATCCTGATCAAGGGTTGCGCCAAGGCCAAGCTGCCGATCGTGCCGGTGCTCGATCCGGTGATCATGGCCTTTGGCAAATACCTGGGCGAAAAGGCGGTGAACCTGCCCGGCCGCCAGCACGAACTGGATGCGGAATATTTCCATCGCATCGACGCCATGCATTTCACCATCGCCCATGACGACGGCCAGCATCTGGAAGACCTGGAGAAAGCCGACATCGTACTGGTGGGCGTGTCGCGCACCTCGAAGACGCCAACCTCAATCTATCTGGCCAACCGCGGGCTGAAGACCGCGAATGTGCCGATCGTGCCCGGCCTGATGATTCCGCCCGAAGTGGAGACACTGAAAAATCCGCTGGTCGTCGGGCTCACCACATCGCCCGACCGCCTGGTCTCGATCCGCAAGAACCGCCTGCTGTCGATGAACCAGCATACCGAGACGGCCTATGTGGATGACGAGCGCGTGAAGGAAGAACTGACCATCGCGCGCAAGCTCTGCGCCAAGCATAACTGGCCGATGATCGATGTGACGCGCCGCTCGATCGAAGAGACCGCGGCTTCGATCCTCAACCTGCATGCGCGCCGCCTCGAGCAGCGCAAGCAGCAGGATCTGGGGCTGGAGGAGCCGAAGTCGTGAGTCTTGTTCTTGCTTCCGCCAGCACGACGCGCGCCGCCATGCTGCGTGCGGCGGGCCTTGATTTCCGCGTCATTCCCGCCCGTGTCGATGAAGACGAACTCAAGCTTGGTCTGAAAGCCGAAGGGGCCAGCATTCGCGACGCCGCAACGGCGCTGGCCGAACTGAAGTCCCATCGCATCAGCCTGGCCGAGCCGCAGGATTTCATCATCGCCGCCGACAGCATGCTGGCTTGCGATGGCCGCTGGTACGACAAGCCGCAGACGGTGGCCGAGGCGCGGGATCATCTGCTGTCCTTGCGCGGCAAGACGCATGAGCTGGTCAGCGCCGTGGTGCTGGCGCGCGGCGGCAGCGTGATCTGGCGTCATGTCGATGCAGCGAAGCTGACCATGCGCGCCTTTTCCGACGGCTTCCTCGATGCCTATCTGGCGCAGGCTGGCGATGCGGTGCTGTCGAGTGTCGGCTGCTATCAGCTCGAAGGTCTGGGCGCGCAGCTCTTTGCCAAAATCCAGGGCGACCATTTCACCATTCTCGGTCTGCCGCTGCTGCCGCTGCTGGATATCCTGCGCGAGAATAAGGTGCTCCGCTCATGAGGTTGGGCGCATGAGCGAGACCGATGAGATTATTCCGCGCGCCGGTGTGATCGGCTGGCCGGTGGATCATTCGCGCTCGCCGAAGCTGCATGGCTTCTGGCTGCGCGCATACGGCATCAGCGGCCGCTACGATCGCCTGCCGGTGCCGCCGGAAGAACTCGGCGCGTTTCTCGAGGCGCTGCCCAAGGAACCGGGCTTTCGCGGCATCAACGTCACCCTGCCGCACAAGATCGCCGTGCTGCCGTATCTGGCGCAGGTCGACAGCACCGCCAGACGCATTGGCGCCGTGAACACCATCGTGGTGCAGCCTGACGGCAGCCTGCATGGCAGCAACACCGATGCTTTCGGCTTTCTGGAAAGCCTCAAGGCCGACGCGCCCGCAGGCTGGCGTCCCGAAACCGCTCCGGCCGTGCTGCTGGGGGCCGGCGGCGCGGCGCGGGCCATCCTGGTGGCGCTGCTGGATGCCGGCGCGCCGGCCGTGCGGATTCTGAACCGCAGCCGTGAACGGGCCGAGGCGCTGGCCGCCGAATTCGGGCCGAAAGTCGTCGTGACAGACTGGGATGATCGCGCCGCTGCCCTGGCCGGGGCCGGCCTGCTGGTCAACACGACCAGCCTGGGGATGAGCGGCCAGCCGGCGCTGGAGATCGCGCTGGACGACCTGCCGAAAGATGCGCTGGTCAACGACATCGTCTACAGCCCGCTGGAAACCGACCTGCTGGCCCGCGCCCGGGCCCGCGGAAATCCGGTGGTCGACGGGCTGGGGATGCTGCTGCATCAGGCCCGGCCGGGCTTTGAGGCCTGGTTCGGCGCGGCGCCGGCGGTGAGCCCCGGCCTGCGCGAGGCTGTCCTCGCCTGATCGGTTAGCTAGCTTAGCTAAGCTAGACAATATAGCTTAGCTAAGCTAAGTTTAAGTCTATGACGATTCAGGTTAATATTCACGAAGCCAAAACCAGCCTGTCCAAGCTGATCGAGGCGGTGAAGAACGGCGAGGACGTGGTGATCGCCCGCGCCGGCAAGCCCGAGGTGCGTCTGGTGCTGGCCGAGGCCGCCGTGCCGAAGCCGAAACGGCAGTTCGGCCAGCTCCAGGGCCAGATCACCTACGCCGCCGATTTTGAAACCGCGCCCCTGTTTCCCGACGGTGAACCGTGAGGCTGCTGCTCGACACTGCGATCTTCGTCTGGGCGCTGGACGACCTGCAGAAGCTGACGCCGGCGGCGCAGACCATGCTGCAGGACGGCGACAACGAGCTGTTCGTCAGCATGGTCAGCCTGTGGGAGATCGCCGCCCGGGTCGCGGCCGGCCATTTGACGGCTCCCGATCTGGACTGGGAAAGCTACCTGCCGCGCATGGGCGCCAGCCTGCTGCCGATCGAGCCGGCCCATGCGCGCGAAATCGCCCAGTTGCCCGCACCGCACAGCGACCCCTTCGACCGCATGCTGGTGGCGCAGGCCCGCGTCGAGAACCTGATCCTGGTCACCCGCGACAAGCATTTCGCCGACTACGACATCACGGTGATGCCCGCATGATGCCGGTGCCTTCATGATGATTGTCGCGCTCACCGGCTCCATCGGCATGGGCAAGTCCACCGTGGGCAAGATGTTTGCCGAACAAGGCGTGCCGCTGTTCGACGCCGATGCCGCCGTGCATGCGCTCTATGATCGCGGCGGCGCGGCGGTGGAAGCGATCCGCGCGGTCTTCCCCGACGCTGTGGCGAACGACACCGTCGACCGCGCCGTGCTGTCGCGGCTGGTGCTGAACGACGCCGCGAAAATCAAACAGCTAGAAGCCATCGTGCATCCGCTGGTGGGCCAGCTGCGCCAGCAGTTCCTGGATGAGGCGCAGGCGCGCGGCGAACCCTTCGTGCTGCTCGACATCCCGCTGCTGTTCGAGGGCCAGGGCCACAAACATGTCGATGCCATCGTGGTGGTCAGCGCGCCGGCGACCATGCAGCGCGAACGCGTGCTGACCCGGCCGGGCATGAGCGAGGAAAAATTCGCCGCCATCCTCGGCCGCCAGGTGCCGGATGCCGAAAAGCGCCGGCTCGCCCATCACATCATCGATACCGGCACCAGCTTGACCGATACCGAGGCGCAGGTGCGCGACCTCGTCGTGCTGCTGCGCAATCGCGCGCTGCAGCCCTGAAACGGAATGAATCCATGACCCGTGAAATCGTGCTCGATACTGAAACCACCGGCTTCAAGGCCACCGAGGGCGACCGCATCGTTGAAATCGGCTGCATCGAGCTAATCAACCACATTCCGACCGGCAATCACTTTCATGCCTATCTCAATCCGGAACGCGCGATGCCCGAGGATGCCTTCAAGGTGCACGGGCTGTCGGACGAATTCCTGAAGGACAAGCCGCTGTTTGCCGCGGTGGCGCGCGAGTTCTGCGACTTCATCGGCGAGGATCCGCTGGTGATCCACAATGCCTCTTTCGATATCGGCTTCCTGAATGCGGAACTGGCGCGCCTGCCCGACATGCCGCATATCGCCATGGAACGCGCCATCGACACGGTGCGGCTGGCGCGGGCGAAATTCCCCGGCGCCCAGGTCAACCTGGATGCGCTCTGCCGCCGCTTCAACATCGACCTCTCGGCCCGCACCAAGCACGGCGCGCTGCTCGATTCCGAACTGCTGGCGGAAGTCTATCTCGAACTGATCGGCGGCCGGCAGCAGGGCCTGGGACTGGCCGGCATCGAAACCGGCGGCCAGGCGATGACGACAACGCCGGTGCCGCGCGGACCCGCCCGTCCGGTCCGGCCCCATGCGCCCAGCGAGGCAGAACTCGCAGCCCATGCCGCCTTTGTGGGCAAGCTGAAGGATCCTTTGTGGCTGAAAGACGCATAGGACTTAATTTCCGATAACCTTATTGGAAACGCATTCAGTTTTCGCGGTTCCGGGCCATTAGGCTGCATCCGGTCGAAATCGCGAGAACCCCCCGGGCTCCCATGCGTCGCATGCTCACCTTCAGCGCCATCCTGTTCGGCGCCATTATCCTGCTGCTGGCGGGACTGAACTTCTATGTGCATGTGACGCTGCGCAATGCTGCCATCCACGACGAAATCGAGGATATGGAGCACCAGGCCGAGCTGCGGGCCCAGGAAATCGAAAACTCGATGCAGAGCATCCGCTTTGCGCTGGAGAAGGCGCAGCTGCTCTGGCAGATCGATGGCCACAACACGCTGCGTATGCATGAGCATCTGAAGGGGCTGGAACAGCAGCTCGCCTATGTGCGCGCCATTTCCATCATCGATGCCAATGGAACGCCGCTGCACAGTTCGCGCAGCTTCCCTGTATCCTCCGTCAATGTCGCGGACCGCGAGGCCGTTGCCTACTACCTGAACGGCGGCGCGGAAAAATTCCATATCAGCGCGCCGGGCAAGAATTCCCTCGATGGCGACTGGCAACTGCCGTTCAGCATTGCGCTGTATGACACGCTGGGCCGCTTCGCCGGCGTCATTGTTGCCATCATAGATCCGCATGCCTATTCCAAGGCCTTCCAGAGCGCAGTTGAGGCCGGCGATTACGTCACGCTGCTGGATTCAGATTTCAGGCTGATCGCCCGTTCGCCCTGGCTGGAAGAGGAAATGGGCAAGTCGCTGATCCGCAGCGAAGCCTATCAGGCGATGGCGGCCAGCAATGGCCCGGCCATCAGCGGCGTCTTCAAGAATCCCTTCTCCGGCGTTGCGCGCATTTCCGCCGTGCGACGGCTGCTCGACAACCGCCTGGTGATTTCCAGCTCACGCTGGCAGGATGTCGCCATTGCCAGCTGGCGGTCGCAGGCCATCATCGTTGGCCTGATCTCGGTGATCATCCTGCTGCTCGGGGCGGCGGCGATCATCGTACTGGCGCGCATGCTGGCTGAACGCGAACGCCGCGCCGAGGATATGGCCCGCGTGAACCACGAGCTGCAGGAGCAGACCGGCCGCGCCGAACGGCTGGCGACGGTGAAAAGCGAATTCCTCGCCACCATGAGCCATGAAATCCGCACGCCCATGAATGGCGTGCTGGGCATGGCGCAGGCGCTGGAAAGCCTGCCGCTGGAATCCACGGCCCGCGAATATGTTTCGATCATTCGCGAATCCGCCGAAGGCCTGCTGGGCATCATCAACGACATCCTGGATTTCTCGCGCCTCGAGGCCGGTCGCCTGAAGGTTTCACCCGGCACCGTGCGGCTGTTTGCGCTGATGGAGTCGATGACGGCGCTGTTCTCGCCGGCCTGCGCGCAGAAGAAGCTGAGTTTCCGCACCGAGATCGATCCGGCGGTCGCCCCCAGCATCGAAACCGATGCGATGCGCCTGCGCCAGATTCTGGTCAACCTGATCGGCAATGCTGTCAAGTTCACGACCCAGGGCAGCGTCGTGCTGCGGGCCAAGCCCGCCACGCTGCCCGATGGCCGGCCAGGCATCCGCTTCGAGGTTCAGGATACCGGCGCCGGCATCTCGGCGGCGGCGTTGGACCGCATCTTCGAACGCTTCGCCCAGGAAGACGCCTCCACTGCACGGCAGTATGGCGGCACCGGTCTTGGTTTGGCGATCTGCCGCCGGCTGTCGGCCCTGCTGGGCGGCGATATCGGCTGCGAAAGCAAAAAGGGTGCAGGCTCGCTCTTCTGGGTGCTGCTGCCGGTCGAGATGCTGGAGGAAGAGGACGTGCAGATCGGCAGTCCGATGCTGACGCTGAATACCGACAACCGGCCGCCGCGCGTGCTCTGCGTCGACGACAATCACGTCAACCGCCGCATCATTGAAACCCTGCTCAAGCCGTTCTGCGAGACGCTGGTAATGGCCAGCAGCGGCGCGGAAGCCATTGCGTTGGCACGCAGCCAGTCCTTCGATGCAGTCCTGCTGGATATCCATATGCCGGGCATGGATGGCGTCGAGGCCCAGCATCGTCTGCGGGCGCTGCCGGGCAAGCGTGGGCTCTTTATCGTGGCGCTGACCGCCGATGTGGTGCCGGAGGCCATCGCGCGCTACGAGATGGCCGGCTTCAATGCCGTGGTGGCCAAGCCGGTCGAGCTCGACAAGCTGCTGAAGACTCTTGGCCTGCAGCCGCCGGCCTGATGGTTCTGGCCTGAATTTTTTTAATATCCGTCCAGGTCGCTGAAGCTCAGCACCATGTCGACTCTGTTGCCGTCGCTCGACAGCGGCATCAGCACCGTGCTACTGGCCCGCACGGGAAACTGGCGCAGGGAACCGCCGTCGGGCCGCGCGCCGATGATCGGATTGTGGACATAGACGGTCGTCTTCTTCTCGACGACGATGCGGTAATTCAGCATCACATTATCGGCGGGCAGGCCCAGATGGGCGCCCATGTAATTGCCCTGCACCGGCAGGCCGGTGGGGTCGCGGCCGCGCAGCGCCACCTGGGCCGTGCCGACCAGCCGGTAGCGCAGCCATGGTTCTTCGGTCAGCACTTCGGTGAGAACGATGGCCGGCAGCAGTTCGGCCGGAATGTCGAGCGGATCGATATCCTGCCGCCCCGGCATCGGCCGGCCCCGGCGACAGCTGTCCCAGTAGTCCCAGATGCGGCGGATCGTCGGCGAGCACTGATCGAGGAAATCCGTGCCGAACAGACGCGGATGTTTTGAATCGCGGATGACATCGTCAATCGACGCGGTCATCGGCCGTCACGCTCAAAGATGCCCGAATAGCATTTCATCGTATTCAGCTTGCCGTTGCGATACGGCAACGGCAAGGACGAAGTTCAGACATTTGCGTGAGGCTCACCCTCGCGGGTGAGGCATGCTTTTTAGGCAGTACCCTGCGGAGCCTGGGCCTGGGCTTCCTTGCCGCGCTGGTACTGCTGCATGAAGTCGATCGGGTCCAGCATCAGCGGCGGCATGCCGCCATCGCGGGTGGTGTCGGCCACGATACGGCGCGCGAAGGGGAAGATCAGGCGCGGCGCTTCGACCAGCAGCAGCGGCTCCATATGCTCGGCCGGGATATTCACCAGGGCGAACAGGCCGGCGTAATGCAGGTCGACGACGAAGGCGACTTCCTCGCCATGCTTGGCCTCGCAGAGGATGCGCAGCGTCACTTCGAACAGCGTATCGTTGACGCGCTCTGCCTGGGTGCCGACATTCACCGAAATCTGCGGCGCGGCCTGCATGCTGAAGGTGCGCGGTGCCATCGGATGCTCGAACGAGAGATCCTTGGTGTACTGCGCGCTCAGCGAAAACCGGGGCGCGTTGTCGGGATTGAAACCGGGCGGCGGATTGGCAGTGTCGGTCATGACCGGTCGTCTCTTTCGTCTCTGCGGATAGGATGTCGCGGGGCCGGCTGTCCCTAGCATGGTTTGCCTTGGCCGAACAAGGCGGCAACCCCCTGCCGGGGCGTGCCGACGGCCGAGCGGGGGCTCTTGCAATGCCACGATTTGTCCTTATTTCCCAACCATAAGCGAGACCGTCGGGCAGCCCGCATGCTGGACCGATGGCGGGGACAGGGGTAGATTCGCCCACGATAAAGACGGGCGGGGAAAAACAGGCAACGATAATGGGCGACGGCTTCCAGTTTCTCGACATCCTTCTGCTCGGCGCGATTGCCGGCTTCATCGCGTTGCGCCTGCGCGCCGTGCTGGGCCAGCGCACCGGCCATGAACAGAAGCGCCGCCCGCCCCAGACCGGCGAGAGCGAGGCCGAGAACAGGGCCGAGGGCGCGGACGACAAGGTGATCACCCTGCCGCGCCGCGATGCCCCGGCACCGGTCGCCGATCCCGAAGCCGACCGCAAGCTTGCCGCCATCCGCTCCGTCGATCCCGCTTTCGATGCAGCCGACTTCCTCAATGGCGCCAAGGGCGCCTATGAGATGGTGGTGACGGCCTTTGCTGCCGGCGACAAGGATGCACTGCGGCCGCTGCTGTCGCGCGAGGTGTTCAACGATTTCGCCTCCGCCATCGACGACCGCGCCAGCCGTGGCGAAACCATGCAGACAACCTTTGTCGGCCTGCGCGGCACCGAGATCGTCGATACCCAGGTCAACAACCGCATCGCCGAAGTGACGGTGAAGTTCCAGTCCGAATTGATCAGCGTCACCAAGGATGCCCAGGGCCATACCATCGGCGGCCATGGCAATGCCGTGGACGAGGTCACCGATATCTGGACCTTCGCCCGCGACATGCGCTCGCGCGATCCGAACTGGACGCTGATCGCGACTTCCGCGCCGTCTGAAACCGCAGCCCAGTAAAGCCGTGCTGCGGTCTTTCGCGCTTCTGGCCGTCGCTGCCCTTGCCGCCTGCGGACCGAAGGCGCCGCCTGAAGCGCAGAAGCCGCCGGCGCTGACTTTCCAGGCGGCCCGCTTTACCGATCTCCCCGGCTACAGCGCCGACCGCATATCCGAGGCCCTGCCCGCACTCACCCGCAGCTGCGCCCGCATGGTGCCGCGCGGCACGCGCGCGCTCGACAATTACGACCGCTACGGCACCGGCACCGACTGGCAGCCCTTCTGCTCGGCGCTCGGCGCTCTGCCGCAGGGCGATGATCCGGGCCTGCGCCGCCTGATCGAGGCCCAGCTGCAGCCGGTGGCGGTAATCGGCGACGGCAAGGCCGAAGGGCTGTTCACCGGCTATTACGAACCGCTGGTGCGCGGCAGCAGGCAGAAGCAGGGCGTCTATACCGTACCGTTGTATCGCCAGCCGCCCGATCTGGTGCAGGTGGATCTGGGCGAATTCCGCGACAGCCTGAAAGGCCAGCGCATCGCCGGCCGCGTGCGCGACGGCCGCCTGCGGCCTTATGAGGATCGCGGCGCTATCGATGCCGGTGCGCTGGCCAACAAGAATCTGGAAATGGTCTGGCTGGACGATGCAGCCGATGCTTTCTTCCTGCAGGTGCAGGGCTCGGGCCTGGTGCAGCTCGATACCGGTGCCAGGACGCGCGTCGGCTTCGCCGCGCAAAACGGCCACCCTTACGTGGCCATCGGCCGCGTGATGATCGATCGCGGCACGCTGCCGCGCGAGGATGTTTCGATGCAGGCGATCCGCGGCTGGCTGCGCGCCAATCCCGATGCCGCGCCGGAACTGCTGCGGCAGAATCCCTCTTATGTGTTCTTCCGCGAACTGCCGCCGCCGAAGGACGATCTCGATGGCCCGCCGGGTGCGCAGGGCGTGGCGCTGGTGCCGGGCCGCAGCCTGGCCGTCGACCGCAGCCATTATGCACTGGGCCTGCCGTTGTGGCTCGATGCGAAACAGCCCGCGGAAGCCGGCAATGGCGATACGCCGCTGCAGCGCCTGATGGTGGCGCAGGATACCGGGGGTGCGATCCGTGGTGCGGTGCGCGGCGATGTGTTCTGGGGCGCCGGTGCGCAGGCCGAAAGCGTGGCCGGCCGCATGAAGCATCCCGGCCGCTTCTGGTTGCTGCTGCCCAAAACCGTGGCGGCCAAATTGGCCGCTACATCCTAGTTCGGATTATCCGGTGAAATCGCCGGCGCCGAAGATGGTGTCGATATGCACGCCATCGGAGGCCAGCGGCGCATGCAGGCCTTCGTAATGTATCCATTCGCGGTTCAGCAGCCAGGTCACCTGGCCGCGATTCAGCACCGGTTCGCGCCGGCGCACCACGGCGCTGTACAGGCGGTTGAACTCGACAGCCGCCTCGGGCCGGAAAGCATCGTCGATTGTGCGGCCGATCAGGCCGGAGCCGTAGACGGCCACATGCTCCTCGCCCAGCAGGCGGATGCGGAAGGTCTGGTCCGGCAGCACGTCGATCAGGTAGACGAACGGCAGGAGCTCGCGCAGATCGAGGGGATCGATATCGGTCCGGCCCGGCAGACCGCCATCGGGATGACATTTCGAACGCCAGTAAGCCAGCAGTCTTTGCAGGACCGGCGATTTTGGAATCTGCGCACCGGCAGCACCGGTTCCGCGCAATTTGAACCCGGACCCTGGGTCTGAATAGTTCGACTCATCAGTCATGGCGTTAAGCCGTGGTATTATCTGATCAGGACGAAAGAGCAGCATGGTATCTCGCGGGCAGCGTTTCCATGCCCAAAACCTATCACGGCCCTCCGCCACCCCCGGCATTGAGAAGTGGTTATCTCCGGGCGGGACCAACCCTCAGGTTGCGGTGGGGTGCTTGGCGGCTCGCTGTCCGCATGCAACACTTCATAAACGAAGCCTAGCCATGCCGACATGACAGAAACGCTGATCATCCGCCTTTCCGAAGACCGCGACCTTGCCGCCATCGCCGGCATTTACGCGCATCACGTAAAGCATGGTTTCGGCAGCTTTGAGGAAGTGCCGCCCGATGTGGCCGAGATGGCGCGCCGGCGCAGCGACATCCTGACCAAGGATTTTCCCTATCTGGTGGCGGAGCTGGGCGGTCGCGTGCTCGGCTATGCCTATGCCAGCAACTACCGGCCGCGCATCGCCTACCGGTTTTCTGTCGAGGACTCGATCTATGTTTCACCAGATGCGCCGCGCAAGGGCGTCGGCCGCGCGCTGCTGGAAAACCTGATCGCGCGTTGCGCCGCACTGGGCTACCGCCAGATGGTGGCGGTGATCGGCGATACGCAGAATCTCGGCTCGATCGGGCTTCACGCCGCGCTGGGATTCCGCGTCGTCGGCACGCTGCCCTCGGTCGGCTTCAAGCACGGGCGCTGGGTCGACAGCGTGTTCATGCAGCGGCCGCTCGGCCCCGGTGACAGCATCCTGCCGAATGCCCCGATAAAGCCTGACTGAAAATCAGCCTTACATGCCGCTGGCGAGGAACGCGCCGTCGACCGGGATGGTCACGCCGGTGACGTAGGAGGCGGCCGGCGAGGCGAGATAGACGGCGGCGCCGGCCAGCTCATGGGTCTGGCCGAACCGGTGCATCGGCGTGCGCGCCATGGCTAGCGCCTTGCGGTCGTCCTTCATGGTGTCCTTGTTCAGGTCGGTCATGAAGAAGCCCGGCGCGATGGCGTTCACGCGCACCCCGCGCGCCGCCCATTCCGCCGCCAGCGTCTCGGTCAGAGCGACCACGCCATGCTTGCTGATGCAGTAGATGGCGTTGCGCGGGAAGCCGCGGAAGGAAGCCAGCGAGGCGATGCTGATGATGCTGCCCTTGCCGCGCGCCAGCATGGCGCGCCCGAATTCCAGCGAGGCGAAATACACGCTCTTCACATTGGTGGTGATGATGCAGTCGAAATCCTCGGGCGTGAATTCCTCCGCCGGCTTCAGCGTCATGATACCCTGCGCGTTCACCAGGATATCGACCGGCGCGATCTTTTCGCAGCGTGCGGCGAAGGCCTTCAGCTGGCCCATATGGGCGGCATCCACCGCGTCGACGCCGACAGCGATGCCGGCCTTGCTGAAGTCCACCGCGGCCTGTTCCAGCACGTCGCGGCGCCGGCCGGCCAGGGTCAGCCGCGCGCCTGCTTTGCCCAGGCCTTCCGCGATCGCCTTGCCGATGCCGCTGCCGCCACCGATCACCACGGCATGGCGACCGCTGAGGTCGAAGGACATCGCTTCGGGCTGCGCAATCGGGCTTACGGAATTCACGAGGCTTTCTCCCGGGTCTCGTTCAGGAAGTCCCGACGCTCCAGCACGTCGAGATAGGATTGCTTGGTCTGGTTGATATGGCCGCGCATCAGCGCCTGCAACGCCGGCACGTCACGTGCCTTGACCAGTTTCAGCATCTCGCGATGGTCCTTGATCGACAGCTTGTTCAGCGAGGCTTCATGCGAGAGCCGCGAGCGCAGCGCCTGAATGCGGAAGCCGATCAGGCTGTAGGCCGAGCTGATATAGGGGTTGCCGCAGAGGTCGATGATGGTCTCGTGGTATTCGCCGTCCAGCGTGCGGTAGGCGATGTTGTCATTGGCGTCATAGGCGGCGCGCATGCCGTCGAGGATGCGGGTCATGCGGGCAACCAGCGCATCATGATGGCGCTCAATGGCGGCGCCGATGGCCGCCACTTCCAGCACTTCGCGCAGTTCCGAGATCGCCGTCACCTGGTCCGGCGCCAGGCGGAATACGTAAGTGCCGCGCTGCGGCTGCACTTCCACCAGGCCTTCCAGCTTCAGTTGCAGCAGGGCTTCGCGCACCGGCGTCTTTGAAATCCCCAGCTCGGCGGCCAGCGTGTTTTCCGACAGGCCGGCGCCCAGGCTGAGCCGGCCGTCGATGATGCGGGTGCGCATCTCCTCGACCACCAGTTCCTTGAGCGATTTCGGCCTGATCAGTTTCATGACGCCTGCCTGGCGGTGCCGGCTTGTGTGGGCGGCCGTATAAACGGCGCATAACATTCCGGCTTGTGCCTAGTGTGTAGTGTCTGATATACCAGTTGGGAGGGCGTCGCACAAGAGCGCCCACGAAGACGTGTTCGAGGAAACGCAAACCGCTGGCGGTTGCTCCTGTCCGGGAGCCGGTGCCGCCGTCCGTCCGGGAGAGGCCCATGACCATCGCAAGCAAGATTCTCAAATCCGGCCTGGCGCTCTGCGCCGGCATCGCCGTGTTCGCCGCGCTGCCGGCGGCGGCGCAGCAGAAATTCACGCTGAAGTTCAACCATGTGCTGGGCCCGAAAGAGCCCTTCCATGACGGCTTCACTGCCTGGGCCAAGGCGGTCGATGCCCGCACGAATGGCGGCCTGAAAATCGAGGTCTTCCATTCCGCCCAGCTCGGCAAGGAAGAGGACATCATCGAGCAGATCCGCCAGGGCGCCAATCTGGGCCAGAACACCGACTCTGCGCGCATGGGCAACTATGTGCCCGGCATCGCGGTGATGAACGGGCCTTACTTCGTCGAGACGCTGGAAGACGTGGCCAAACTGCGCAAGGCGCCGACCGTGATCAAGTGGCAGGACGAACTGGCCAGCAAGCACGGCCTCAAGGTTGTGTCTTTCAGCTGGGTGCAGGGCTATCGCCACTTCTTCACCAATAAGCCGGTGAAGACCCCGGAAGACCTGAAGGGCCTGCGCATCCGCACTCCACCCGCGCCGATCTGGCAGGAATCCATCCGCGCGCTCGGCGCCACGCCGGTGGCGATGGCCTTTGGCGAGATGTATCCGGGCCTGCAGCAGCGCGCCATCGACGGCGTCGAGCTGGTCTACAACAACATCCCGGGCGGCCGCTTCTACGAGGTGCTGAAATTCGCCAACGAGACCAAGCATATCATGCTGATCAACTTCGAGGTCGTCAGTGCCAAGTGGTTCGACGGCCTGCCGAAGGAGTATCAGACGGCGCTGATCGAGGAGGCCGACAAGGCGGGCGAAGCGACGTCTAAGGAAATCTTCCGTCTCGAGGGCGAAGTCGAGCAGCAGCTGAAAGGCCGCGGCATGACCATCGTCAAGGACGTCGATCTCGCCGCCTTCCGCAAGGCCGGCGACAAGGCTTACGAGACGCTGAAAATCCTCGATGCCAAGAATGCCGTGCACAAGGAAATCGGCAAGTAATACGGTTGGTTTTGTTTGGCCGGAGTTGTCATGCTGAAAGCGGTGTATGACCGGGTCTGCGCGGCGGAGGCTTTTGTCGCCGCCGCGCTTCTGGTCCTGATGGTGATCCTGATTTTTCTCGGCGGCGTGATGCGCATGATCGGTCATCCGATCAACTGGTCAGGCGATGCTGCCACCTGCTTCTTCGCTTGGGCCTGCTTCCTCTGTGCTGATATCGCCTGGCGCAAAAACAGCCTGATGTCGATCGAGGTGATGACCAGCAAGCTGTCGCCGGGGCTGCAGGCCGCCCTGCGCTGGATCAACTACCTGCTGATCACCGGCTTTCTGGTCTATCTGGTCATCATGGGCTGCTATCTCTCCTGGATCAGCCGCATCCGCAGTTTCCAGGGTATCCCGGAGATCAGCTATTCCTGGGTCACCATGAGCCTGCCCGTCGGCGGCCTGCTGCTGCTGATCTCGACCATCCTCAAGATGCGCGACGAACTGCACGGCAAGATCGCCCATAGCAACGCCGCCGACATCCTGTAGTCCGCCATGCTGCTTGTCCTCATTGCCTTCGCCGTCCTGATGCTGATCGGCATGCCGGTCGCCTTTGCCATCGGCATTTCCGGTATGCTGTTCTTCCTACAGCACCCGGAACTGCCGATCACCATCCCGATCCAGATCACGGTGACCGAGACGCAGAATTTCGCGCTGCTGGCCGTGCCGCTGTTCATCTTGGCCGGCAACTTCCTCAACAATTCGGGCATCACCCATAACTTGCTGAAGCTCGCCTCCGTGCTGACCGGCCGCATGTATGGCGGCTTGGCGCAGACCTCGATCGCGCTTTCCACGCTGATGAGCGGCGTCACCGGTTCCTGCATCGCCGATGCGGCGATGAATGCCCGCGTGCTGGGCGTGCAGATGCTGAAGCGCGGCTTCTCGAAAGGATATGCCGCCGGCGTGCTGTCCTATGGCTCGCTGATGGCGCCGATCATTCCGCCCGGCATCGGTTTCATCCTCTACGGCACCGTGGGACAGGTCTCCATCGGGCGGCTATTCGCCGCCGGTATCCTGCCGGGCTTCATGCTCTGGGCCTCGCTGGCGATTGCCATCTCGATCACGGCACGGAAACGCGGCTACGGCCCCGAGCGTGAAACAGCACCGACCGCGAAGGAGATAGCGCTCGCCTCCTGGGGCGGCATCTGGGCGCTGCTCTTCCCGGTGATCCTGCTGCTCGGCCTGCGCATGGGCGTGTTCACGCCATCCGAGATCGGCGCCTTTGCGGTGATCTATGCCATCGTCATCGGCATGTTCGCCTATCGCATGCTGACCTTCGCCAATTTCCGCGAGGCGCTGGAAGGTAGCCTCGTCGATGTCGGCGCGGTGATGTTCCTGCTCGCCCTCTCGGCCATCTTCGGTTACGGCATCGTCTTCGAGCGCGTGCCCGAGGTTATCGCGGACTGGATGATCGGCTTCACCGACAATGCCCATCTGGCGATGGTGCTGATCGTGCTGTTCGTGCTGGTGGCCGGCACCTTCATGGAAGGCTCGGTGCTGATCATCATGCTGACGCCGCTGTTCATGCCGCTGATCCGGCAATATGGCATCGACCCGGTGCATTTCGGCCTGGTCTTCATCATCGCCGCCACCATCGGCAACTTCACGCCGCCGGTCGGCGGCGCGATGTTCGTGGTCTGCCAGGTACTGCGCTGCCGGATCGGCGATTACACGAGGGAATCCATGCCCTTCCTGATCGCGGTCTCGGCCGTGACCCTGTTGCTGGTCTTCGTGCCCGAGGTAGTGCTGGTGATCCCGGACTGGATTTTCGGGCCAAGCTGAGTTTCTAGATTGATATAATTGAACAATCTGTCTAACTTGTCAGGCAGCTCATGACCGCCCTGCCTGAGATACGGCTGCCGGCCTCCCGTGTGGAGGCAGTGGCTGACGCCCTGCTCCAGCCGATCCTCACCGGCGCCTGGGCGCCGCGTGACCGCCTGCCATCCGAGCATGCCCTGGCCGAGATTCATAATGTCAGCCGCGCCGTGGTACGCGAGGCCATCGCCCGGCTGAAATCCGATGGCTATGTCGAGACCCGCCAGGGCAAGGGTGCCTTCGTCGCAGCCGCGCCCGGCAGCACGGCCTTCCGCCTCGATGTCGAAAGCGATGACGATCATCTGCTCGAGCTGCGCGCGTTGATCGAGGCCGATTGTGCGGCGCTGGCTGCCGAACGCCATACGCCGGCCGACATGCAGGCGCTGCGCGCGGCGCAGGGCGCCATGCGCGATGCGGTGGCTGCCGGCGGGCTCGGGCTGGCCGAGGACATCTGCTTCCATGACGTGCTGGCGGCCGCGGCACATAACCCGGCGCTGCGGCGCTTTGCCGCTTTCATCGGCCGGCATGCGCGCGAGGCCATGCAGTTCGCCCGCCTCAGCCGCCTGAAGGACGAGAACCGCCTGGCCGAGATCGAGGCCGAGCACAGTGCGATTATAGCTGCCGTCGAAAGCCGCGATGCAGCGGCGGCGCGCAGCATACTGCTCAAGCATATCGAAAGCGGCCTGCGCCGCCACGGATTGTAACTGCCCCGTCATTGCGTACCGGAGACCAGCCCCCATGTCCTCCACCGTTGATACCAAACCTCGCGTCGCGCTGTTCGTGACCTGCCTGGTCGACCTGTTCCGGCCCAGCGTCGGTTTCGCCACCATCAAGCTGCTGGAAGATGCCGGCTGCATCGTCGATGTGCCGGAAGCCCAGGTCTGCTGCGGCCAGCCGGCCTATAATTCCGGTGACCGCAAGGACACGGTGGCGATCGCGCGCCAGGTGATCGAGACATTTGAGGATTACGATTACGTGGTCGCCCCCAGCGGCTCCTGCGGCGGCATGATCAAGGATCACTATCCGGCGCTGTTCGCCGCCGAGCCTGACTGGAAGCGGCGCGCCGACGACCTGTCGGCCCGCATGTTCGAACTGACCAGCTTCCTGGTTGATGTGCTGAAGACCGATCCGGTGTCATCCAGCTTGACGGCGAAGGTTACCTATCACGATTCATGTTCAGGCTTGCGCGAACTCGGCGTGAAAGCGCAGCCGCGCAGTCTGCTCGGCAGCGTCGATGGCATCGAACTGGTGGAAATGCAGACGCCGGAAACCTGCTGCGGCTTCGGCGGCACCTTCTGCGTCAAATACGGCGAGGTCTCGACCGATATCGTCGAACGCAAGACTGCGGATATCGCAGGGACCGGGGCTGATATGCTGCTGGCCGGCGACATGGGCTGCCTGCTCAACATGGCCGGCAAGCTGAAGCGCGAGGGCAGCCACGTACAGGTGCGCCATGTGGCCGAGGTGCTGGCCGGCATGACCGATACGCCCGCCATCGGCGAAGCCAAGTAGGGAGCGCGCCGCCATGAGCATGGAAATCACTTCCCAGGCCTTCGAGGCCAATGCAGCGAAAGCGCTGCGCGATCCCAACCTGCGCAAGGCCATGGGCATCATCAGCGGCCCGATGGCCAGCCGCCGCGTGGAAACCGCGCGCGAACTGCCGGAATTCGATGCCTTGCGCGATGAAGGCGTGAAGATTCGCAACCACGTGCTGCGGCATATCGACCTTTATCTGGAGCGCTTCGAACAGCAGCTGACCGCGCGTGGCGGCAAGCTGCACTGGTGCCGCACGCCGCGCGAGGCGCGCGAGACCATCCTGGCGCTCTGTCGTTCGCGCGATGTCAAACTGGTCACCAAGGGCAAGTCGATGGTGACCGAGGAAATCGGACTGAACGACTTCCTGGTCGAACATGGCATCACGCCGGTGGAAACCGATCTGGGCGAATACATCATCCAGCTGGCGCATGAACCGCCCAGCCACATTATCGGCCCGGCGCTGCACAAGACGCGCGAGCAGATCGCCGAGCTGTTCGAGGATCACCATCCCGATTACGAGCTGAACGGCCGCAAGGCTGGCACGCGCTCGACCGAGCCGCAGGTGCTGGTCACCGAAGCGCGCAGCGTGCTGCGCGACACCTACTTCCGGGCTGATGTCGGCATCACCGGCGCCAATTTCTTGATCGCCGAGACCGGCGCCACCGTGATCGTCACCAATGAGGGCAACGGCGACCTGACTCAGTCGCTGCCGAAAATGCATATCGCGGTCAGCAGCATCGAGAAGGTGATCCCGACGCTGGAAGACCTCTCCACCATTCTGCGTATTCTGGCGCGCTCTGCGACGGGTCAGGAGATGAGCTGCTACACCACGCTGTCCTGCGGCCCGAAGCGGCCTGAGGATATCGATGGCCCGGAAGAATTCCATGTCGTGCTGGTCGACAACGGTCGCAGCGAAATGCTGGGCACCGAGCTGGAGCCACTGATGCGCTGCATCCGCTGCGGCGCCTGCATGAACAACTGCCCGGTCTATCACTCGGTCGGCGGCCATGCTTATGGCTGGGTCTATCCCGGTCCCATCGGTGCGGCGCTCGATCCGCATATGATCGGCCTGGAGACGGCGCGGCATCTGCCCAATGCCTCCACCTTCTGCGGCAAATGCGAGGAAGTCTGCCCGATGCGCATTCCGCTGCCCGACATCATGCGCTACTGGCGCGAACAGGCGCATGAAAAGCAGATCACCCCGCCGCTGCAGCGCTGGGGCACCGAACTCTGGGCCTTTGCCGCGCGCACGCCCTGGCTCTATCGCCTCGGCACGCGCATCGCGATTGCGGCCCTGAACATGCTGGGCAGGAACAAAGGCCGCTTCGCATCGATGCCGCTGGCTGCGGGCTGGACCGATGGCCGCGACCTGCCGGCGCCGCAATCGGCCGAGACCTTCATGAGCCAGTACAAGAAGCAGAAGGGGAGCCGCGCATCATGAGCAACTCCCGCGACCGTATCTTTTCCACGCTGCGCGCCGGCCTGAAGGACACGGTGAACGATCCCGGCCGCCGTGCCGCCGTGCTGGAGCGCATCAAGAGCCATCCGCGCAACCTGATGCCGAAACGCGCGCAGATTCCGCATGCCGAGCAGGTGGCGCTGTTCACCGCCAAGGTGCAGGCGCTGACCGTCACGGTCGATAGCGTGGCTTCGGAAAAAGACGTACCGGGCAAGATCGCCGACTACTTGGCCCAGCATAACCTGCCGACGACGCTGCGCGTTTCGCCCGATCCGCTGCTGCAGAACCTGCCTTGGTCCGAGCGGCCGATGCTGCAGGTCGATTACGGCGGTGGCCGCAGCCAGGACCTGGTCAGCGTCACGCCGGCCTTCGCCGCCATCGCCGAAACCGGCACGCTGATGCTGCACTCGTCCGCCACCACGCCGACAACGCTGCATTTCGTGCCGGACCATCATGTGGTGGTGCTGAAGGAAAGCCAGATCACCGGCACCCTTGAAGACGTGTTCGAGCGCCTGCGCGATAAACTGGGCAATATCGACAACTGGCCGCGCACGGTGAATTTCGTCACCGGGCCGTCACGCACCGCCGATATCGAAGGCGTGCCGGTGCTAGGCGCCCATGGACCGCGGCGGCTTCATATCGTACTCATCGCGGATGGTTCGTAAGACACCCGTAAAGCCGGCACCCCTGGTGCCTGATCACGAGGCCTGGCAGCAGGTGACGCAATCGGCGCGCCCGCTGAAAAAAGCCAATGTCGTGCCCGAGCCGCTGGCGCCGATGCCGAAAATCTATCGGCCCGAGGGCGTCGGCGCGGCGGCCTATGCCAAGGCCGAAACCAAACAAAAAACACCCTTGCCGCACGGCAAGCATTCCGAGAAACCGGCCCTGCAGATGGACAAGCGGCTGAAGCAGCGATTCCAGCGCGGCGAGCTGCCCATCGAAGGGCGGCTTGATCTGCATGGCCTGACGCTCGCCAATGCCGAACGCGCCATGAGCAAACTAATCCGTGACAGCATCGCGCAGGGCAAGCGCTGCCTGCTGGTGATCACCGGCAAGGGCCTGACCCGTGACAATGAAACCGGAATGCATAAGGGGCGCGGCGTGCTGCGCAGCTGGCTGCCCGATTACCTGAAGCGCGGGCCCTGGCGTGACCAGATTCTGGGCGTCACGCCGGCACGGCAGGAAATGGGCGGCGCCGGCGCCTTCTATGTGCTGCTGCGCCGTCAGCGCGAGGATCAGCCGCCGCGTACGCGGTAATAGCCCTTCGGCGCCAGCGTCGCGCCGAACTTCTGTTCGCGCTGCAGGTCGGCTTCCAGGATACCAGGATACTTGATCAGGAAGGCCTCGATGGCCTCCATCGGTCCAGGGCCGTGTTCGGGGCGGACCGGATGACCGTTGACCACCGTATCTTCGACGATGACGGAATCACCAGGCAGGAACAGGCTGCGGAAGACTTCCAGTTCGGCGCTGACATGCGGCGCGGTGTGATCGGAATCGAAAATGAAGAAGGTCTCGCCCGGCTTGCGGTCTGCCGGCAGCAGGCTGGCGACGGCCTGCACGGCTTCGGGCACCGCCGAATTGCCGATCAGGAAACGGATGCGCGGATGCGCGCCGACGTTGTTGGAGACCTTGTCGATGTCGCAGCTGATGACCAGGCCATCGCGCGCCTCGACATGATCGGCGAAGAACAGCGCCGAACCGCCATGCCGCGTCCCGGTTTCCACCACGAAGCGGATTTTGCGTTCGTGAATGATCTCCTGGTAGTTCCACATGTCGCTGGGCAGCTTGAGGGTGCGCACCCCCTTGTAATGCATGCCCTTCCAGACATTGGTTTCGTGAAACCACTTCAGATAGGCGATTGCAATCGGGTCCTTCACGGTCATCTCCCTGCCACAGTGGCGTTTGATGCCTGTTCTACGCCGGCCTGGGTAACCAAATCCTTTCCATGCGGGACCAATGGGACCAGTGGCATAACCGTCGGGTTAAATCACAGGCCTCACGCTTGTCATCGACAGGGGCGCGGCAGAGAATTGCCGCGCCCTTCATTTCCATCCGCACAAAAAGACCAGACCATGAGCATCCATCAGCATTTCTCGCCCGACTATGCCACCGCCCGCCAGAAATTCCTGGCCGCCGCGAAAGCCGCCAGGGCCGAGATCGAAAGCTTTGCCCATCCGCTGAAGGGCATTGCCGGCGAAGACCTGTTCACCGACATCGCCTGGATCGGTCCGCGCAACGCGAAAGCCGTGCTGGTCACCGTCTCGGGCACGCATGGCATCGAGGGCTATTACGGCTCGGGCTGCCAGGTCGGCTGGCTGAGTGAAGGCCGTGCGGCGGCGCTGCCGGCCGATACGGCGATGCTGACCATCCATGGCAGCAATCCCTACGGCTTCTCCTGGGGCCGCCGGGTCAATGAAGACAACATGGACATCAACCGCAACTTCATCGATTTCGAGAAGACCAAGCCGCCGGCCAACCCGGCCTATGCCGAGGTGCATGCCTGGCTGGTGCCGGCGCAGTGGAGCGATGCGGTTGCCGTGGATGTCCAGAAGAAGGTCGCCGATTACTATGCCCGCGTCGGCGCCAAGGCGGCGACGGCGGCCATTGTCGGCGGCCAGCACAGCCATGCCGACGGCATCTTCTATGGCGGCCAGCAGGCCTGCTGGTCGCACAAGACCATCAAGGCCATCGTCGCGAAATACCTGAATCAGGCCAAGCGCATCTGCGTGCTCGACTATCACACCGGGCTTGGTCCGTTCGGCTATTCGGAAATGATCTGCCGGCATCCGGTGGAGTCGGAATCGCTGAAGCTGGCGCGGCTGTGGTTCGGCGATGCCGTCACCTCGCCGGCGATGGGCCAGTCGGACTCTCCGGTGATCGAGGGCAACCTGCGCATGGGCATCGCGCGCTTTGCCAGCCAGGCGGTCGTGGTGGCCAGCGCCATCGAGGTCGGTACGCTCAGTTCGGAAGAGGTGCGGCTGTCGGTGGTGGCCGACAACTGGCTGCATCTGCGCGGCGATGTCTTCTCGGCCCAGGGCAAGCAGATCAAGGCGCAGATTCGCGCCGCCTTCTATCCCGACAATGATGAATGGCGCGGCCTGTGCTATCCGCGCGCCGTTGAAATCCAGAAGCAGGCACTGGCCGGCCTCGCTGCCGCTTAACCGGATTTGCCGGGCAGGCGCGTGCGTCCGGGTGGATATCCCGGCAACCCGCCGCTGCGCGCCTGCAGCGGCCCGTCCCAGCGGTTGACGATGGCATCGTAGGTGCCGTTGCGCTTCAGCGCGGCGAGGCCGCGATTGAAGGCGGCGCATTGGTCCGGCTGCCGGAAGGCCACCGCATAGGGCGCCGGCGCGAAGAGATCGTGTTCGGCGACCGGTGCGGTGGTGTCGAGGCCGGCCTCGCTGCTGCGCATGAGGTAGCGGAAAATGCGGCGCTCCATGATCACCACATCGGTGCGGCCGGAGAACAGCGCCCGCACCTGCAGCATCTGGTTTGCCACTTCGCGGTATTTCGCATTGCCCTGCTGCACCGCCGTCATCTCGGAGCCCAGAAGAACCTGCGCATTCTGGAAGGCGACGACATCATAATAGGCAAGATCAGACACCTGCACGATGGCAAGGCCGCGCTGCGCCAGCGAGAAGGCGATGTTGCGATAGATCAGCACCGGCTCGCTCAGGCATCCGGTCAGGCCCATGGCGGCATTGGCCGGTACGATCGCATCGAACGTGCCGCGGCGGAAATCCTCGGGCAGCCGACCGAACGGCACCAGTTCCGCCTTCAGCGCCAGGCCGCCGGCCTTCGCCGCCGCCATCACCAGGTCGTATTCCAGCCCGGTGAGGCTGCCATCGGGATTCTGCAGCACATAGGGTGCGGTCGGGCGGAAGCCGGTGACGATGATGGTCTGGGCCTGCAGCGGCATGGCGAACAGACCCGCCGCCAGCAGGATCAGGGCGTGAAGGATGAATGTCTGGCGCGACAGCACGGGGGAATATTAGGATGCCCGCCATGTTCCGGCAATGCGAGCCCATCGACCGCACCCCATGAAGGCCTGTCCATGACCCCTTTCGGTGCCCGCATCCGCGCCCTGCGGCAGGCGCGCGGCATTCCGCAAAAGCAGATGGCGGCTGATATCGGCGTTTCCTCTGCCTATCTCTCGGCGCTGGAGCATGGCCATCGCGGCCGTCCCTCCTGGCTGCTGTTGCAACGCATCTGCGGCTATCTCAACATCATCTGGGACGATGCCGAGGATCTGGCCGAACTGGCCAAGCTGTCACATCCGCGCATCACCATCGATACCGCCGGCCTCACACCCAAGGCGACGCTGCTGGCCAACGAACTCGGCCGCCGCATCGGCAGTCTGGACGAAGCGCGTCTGGAGCAGATGCTCAAGCTGCTGCGCGGCTGACGCGCATCCGCAGGGCCGGCCTGTGAGATTGGTGCGACAAAGCGCGAAATCTCGCCACAAAGTCGTCTGAGTCGGGTCGCACACCTCCGGGCACCAAATCTCTCCTGCAGCGTTCATTTTGACGTTGCTCGTCAGGAGATTGCAGTGCAGGCCGCCCGGATCTTACGTGAACATCTCGAAGTGATCGCCGGCCAGGCTGCGGGTCATGCGGACAGCCGCGCGCCGGCGTATGCAGGTGATCTGCTGGAACCGGGCCGCAATGTCTGGCGCGCGGCGCGTGCCGAACGCGCCTGCATGCTGGTCGATGCGGCGGACTATTTCGGCGTTCTGCGTCGCACCCTGCGGGAGGCGCGGCATTCCGTCATCATCACCGGCTGGGATATCGACAGCCGCACGGCTCTGGTCGGACCGGATGGCGAGACCGGCGACGACCTGCCGGTGACGTTTGGCGCCTTCCTCACCGAACTGGTGCGGCGTCGCCCCCAGCTGCATATCAAGCTGCTGCTCTGGGACTATTACTCGGCGGTCTATTCGCTGGAACGCGAACTGATGCCGGCCCTGGCGCTGCAATGGAACACGCCGCGCCAGATCGAACTCTGTCTGGACGACGTGCTGCCGATCGGCGCCTCGCATCATCAGAAGATCGTGGTGGTGGATGATGCTGTCGCGTTTTCCGGCGGCCTCGACATCACCATCCGCCGCTGGGATACGACCGAGCACCAGCTCGACAATCCGCTGCGGGTCGATCCGGCCGGCAAGGCGTATACGCCGTTCCATGACGTGCAGATGATGGTCGATGGTCCGGCCGCCATGGCGCTGGCCCATCTGGTACGCAATCGCTGGTATCGCGTCACGCATGAACTGCTGGTGCCCGCGCCGGCCGGCAGCGATCCATGGCCGGAAGACGTGCAGCCGGAATTCCGCGATGTCACGGTCGGCATCGCGCGCACCGAACCGCATTACGGCCCCGAGCCGGAAGTGCGCGAGGTGGAGGCGCTGTTTCACGACATGATCGCGTCGGCCGAGCGCCATCTCTATATCGAGAACCAGTTCCTTACCTGCACGGCGCTGGCCGGCAAGCTGGTGGAACGCCTGCAGGCGCAGCCGGACCTGGAAGTCGTGATCGTTGCGCCGAAGACCCATCACACCTGGCTTGAGCAGCAGGGCATGCTGGCCGGCCGCATCCGCTTCATGCGGCTGGTCGAACAGGCCGGCCTGAAAGATCGCACACGCTTCGTCTATCCCTGCCTGCACATCGACGGCAACAGGGACGATCGGCGCGCCGAAATCATGGTGCATTCCAAGGTGATGATTGTCGATGACCGGTACCTGCGCATTGGCTCGGCCAATCTGTGCAACCGCTCGATCGCCGTCGATACCGAATGTGATCTGGTAATCGTCGCGGCCAAGCCGGCCGACCGCACGGCGATTGCTGCGGCCCGCGACCGCCTGATCGCCGAGCATTGCGGCGCATCGGCCGAGGATGTCGCCGCCATGATGCGGAAGACCGGCTCGCTGTTCGCCACGCTGGATGCGCTTAATGACATCGATTCCGAACACCGGCTCTGCCCGATTGTGGATGGCGCGCTGAAAGGCTTCGATCTCACCGCGCAGATTGAAGCCGTGGCCGATCCGATCCGGCCGCTCAGTGCCGATTTCTACCTGCCCGATCCCAGCAACGAGCCGCCGAGCCAGCGCCGCTTCTCGGCCATGCTGCTGATCGGCTGCACCATCCTCGCCGTCGTGGCGCTGGTGCTGGCCTGGCGCTACACGCCGCTGTCGGAATGGGCCTCGCCGTCAAAGCTGGCCGCCGCCTTCCGCTCGATTGCCGCCAGCCCGATGTCCTTCCCCATCGTGGTCGGCATCTATGTGCTGGCCGGTTTCATCGCCTTCCCGGTCACGCTGCTGATTGCTGCCACCGCCATCACCTTCGGCACCTGGGAAGGCCTGAGCGTGGCGCTGACCGGCTCGATGAGCAGCGCCATGGCCACCTATGCGGCAGGCCGCTGGCTTGGCGCCGACATCCTGCGGCGCGTCATGGGACCCCGTATCAACCGCGTCGCGCGCAAGGTGAAGAGCAACGGCATCCTGGCCGTCACCACCATGCGCGTCATGCCCACCGCGCCATTCATGCTGGTCAATCTGGTGGCCGGTGCGACCAGGATTCGCATCACCGACTACGCCATCGGCACGCTGCTCGGTCTCGCGCCTGGCATCGTCATCATGTCGGTGCTGGGCGGCCGGCTGCTCGACATGATGACGCATCCCTCGTTGCTCGATGTGGTTCTGATCGCCGCCTTCCTGCTGGCCTGGGCGGGCCTGTCCTACGGACTGCAGCTCGTCGTGGCCCGCCTGAGGGACCGCTTCGGGGAGACCTGATCGCTTGAACGCCGAACGGCCACCTCCCGAACTGCCCACGGTGCGGGTCCTGACCTGGAATGTCCATGCCGGCATCGGCCCGGACGGGCGCTACGACCTGCCGCGCATCGTGGCGCTGGTGCGTCGGCACCAGCCCGACATCGTCGCCCTGCAGGAACTGGATTCACGCGGCCGCGGCGAGACCTCGCCTTTCCAGTATCTGGCGCAGGCGCTGGGCAGCCATGCCGCCGAGGCCAAGACCATCGTGGCGCCGGACGGCTATTACGGCCATGTGCTGATCAGCCGCTGGCCGATGACGGAAACCGCCGTGCATGATCTCTCGGTCTCAAAACGTGAGCCGCGCCGCGCTATCGAGACGACGATCCTCACGCCCGTGGGCCCGCTGCATCTGTCGTCGGTGCATCTGGGGCTTGGCATCCGCGAGCGTCGCAAGCAGGCGGCGATCCTCTCGGCCATCGGCGGCACGGCGCGTGGCACCACGGTGATGCTGGGCGATTTCAACGACTGGTTCATCTATGGCGGCGTGCGCCGTGCGCTCGCCACCATCCTGCCCGGCCGCACCAAGCTGCGCAGCTTCCCGGCGCGCTATCCGCTGTTCATGCTGGACCGGATTTATTGCCGGCCGCGTCAGGCGCTGGTGAACTGCTGGGTCGATCCGCTGGGCCAGCGCGTCTCCGACCATCTGCCGGTGATCGCCGATATCCGGCTGGAGCAGGCAGCGCCCGGGCCGCAGCCCTTCAGCCTGCCGGAAACGCTGGCCGAGGAAGCCCTGCTGCTGCCGGCAGCCAAGGCGCTGGCGGATATCGCGCCGCCGCCCTTCATGCGCTGAACCGATTACGCCTTATGCGGCAGGCGCGGCGAAGCCAGCCGCATGCCGCTGTCGATCAGCAGCGTCTCGCCGGTGACATTGGACGCCGAGACCAGGAAGAACAGGATGCTGGCGGCGATGTCGTCGGGTTTGTTGGTGGTGCCCAGCGGCGCGAAATGCTGCCAGTTCGCCTGCGCCGCTTTGTAGGCCGCTTCGCCCATGCCCTGCTGCAGCCATTCGCCCTCGACGAAACCGGGGCAGACGGCATTGATGCGCACTTCAGGCCCCAGCACGCGGGCCAGGCTGAGCGTCAGGCCGTTCAGCGCGGCTTTCGAGGCGACATAGGCCAACGACGATCCGGTGCCATAGACGCCGGCGATGGACGACACGTTCACCACCGATCCACGGCTGCTGCGCAGATGCGCCTCGGCGGCGCGCACCATCTGGAACGGGCCGATGGTGTTGACGGCGAAGATGTCCTGGAAGTCCTGCGCCGACAGGCCGGCGAGATCGCGATGGGCGACGAACTTGGTGGTGCCGGCATTGTTGACCAGATAGTCGAGCTTGCCGAACTGCCGCACGGTCTCATCCACCACGCGGCGGCAATCGCCATCCTCCGCCACATTGCCCTGCACCAGCAGCGGCGTGCCGCCGGCGGCCTTGGCCGCCTGCGCGATCTTGTCGGCGGCTTCGCGGTTGCGCGAGAAGTTGATGGCCACGCTGCAGCCGCGGGCTGCCAGCTGCAGTACGGTGGCGGCGCCGATGCCGCTTGAGCCGCCGGTCACCAGGGCCACGCGGCCATTCAGATCGCTCATCCGTTGTTCTCCCCTTATTCAGGAGACAAGCAAACGACGGCGCGTGGTTTTATGCAATGGCCTGCACGGCGCGGCCGTCGAACATGGCCGGCGTGCCAAAGCCCAGGTCGACGAAGGCGCGCTTGCGCACCTCGCGGTATTTGGAGAACTCAGTGTCCATGCTGCTCTGCCAGCCATGGTCGCTCTGCGGCACCAGCGTGACATAGAGATAGCGGGGCCGTCCTGGCTCGGCATCGTCGCAGGCCGGCAGGTTCACCACCTCGCAGACCACCTCCTGGCCGAAGCGGCCGGTGGTCACCAGCTCGGTCATCATGCCGCAGCGATGGGTCATGCAGGCGACATAGGCTTCGGCCGCCGTGGCATGGCGCGCCGGCGGCACGAAATCGAGATAGGGTTTGCCGGTCGGATTGGTGCCCAGCAGTTGGATGTAGGACTCACCCGCCAGCCGGTAGCGCGGCTGGTCTGGAATCTCGCAATCCATGATTGCCATATGTGGCAGGCAGGGCCGCAGTCCGGTGGGATCAATGGCGCTGCGGATCGGCAGCGAGGTCTGCGCGAACAGGGTCGCGTAATAATCCAGCAGCTGCAGGGATACGGGATGCTGCAACCGGCGACGCGCGTCTGCCAGCGATGCGAACCGCCCCAATTCCTCCGTCATGAACGGTATTCCCCCGAAGCCGCTGCCCGGCCCGATGCTTGAAATGATTGCATCGATTCTGAAGCAAAACCACCACAGCGGTCAACGGCCATCAGTGTGACGGTTACGTCGCCGTTACACCGATGCCGTGCGACTAAAGGATATACTTGCTGAGGTCGCTGTCCCTGGCGAGATCGCCGATGCGCTGCTGCACATAGGCTGCATCCACCGTCACTGTCTTCCCGGCATGGTCGGTGGCGGCATAGCTCACCTCCTCCAGAACGCGTTCCAGGATGGTGTGCAGCCGGCGGGCGCCGATGTTTTCCACACCCTCGTTCACCTCGAAGGCGATCTGCGCCAGCGCATCGACGGCATCGTCGGTGAAGCTCAGCGTCACCTGCTCGGTGCCCAGCAGCGCCGTATACTGCTTGAGCAGGCTGGCTTCCGGTTCGGTCAGGATGCGCTTGAAGTCGTCGCGCGTCAGGCCCTTGAGCTCGACGCGGATCGGCAGGCGGCCCTGCAGTTCGGGCAGCAGGTCGCTCGGCTTGGCCACCGAGAAGGCGCCGGATGCAATGAACAGGATATGGTCGGTTTTTACCGCGCCATGCTTGGTGTTCACGGTGGTGCCTTCGATCAGCGGCAGCAGGTCGCGCTGCACGCCTTCGCGCGACACATCGCCACCGCCGCGATATTCGCTGCGGGCGCAGATCTTGTCGATCTCGTCGATGAAGACGATGCCGTTCTGCTCCACGGCAGTGATCGCATCCTTCACCAGGCCGTCCTGGTCGACCAGCTTGTCGCCCTCTTCCTGGGTCAGCGCTTTCATCGCTTCGCCCACGGTGGTCTTGCGCGGCTTGCCGCGCATGCCGCCGAAAGCCTTGCCCAGCATGTCCTGCAGGTTGGACACGCCCATCTGCGCGCCCGGCATGCCCGGAATCTCGAACAGCGGCATGCCACCGCCGCTGCTGTCCTTCAGTTCGAGTTCGACCTCGCGCTTGTCGATCTCGCCCTCGCGCAGCATCTTGCGGAATTTCTGCCGCGTCTCGACGCCGGCCTTCTCGCCCACCAGCGCATCCAGCAGGCGTTCCTCGGCGGCGAGTTCGGCGCGCGCCGTCACATCCTTGCGCTTGGCCTCGCGGATCATGGTCAACGCGCCTTCCAGCAGGTCGCGCACGATCTGCTCGACATCGCGGCCGACATAGCCCACTTCGGTGAACTTGGTCGCTTCCACTTTCAGGAAAGGTGCATTGGCCAACCTGGCCAGCCGACGCGAAATCTCGGTCTTGCCCACACCGGTCGGCCCGATCATCAGGATATTCTTGGGCAGCACCTCATCGCGCAGCGCATCGGGCAACTGCTGGCGGCGCCAGCGGTTGCGCAGGGCGACCGCGACGGCTTTCTTGGCATCCTTCTGTCCGACGATGTAGCGGTCGAGTTCGGAAACGATTTCACGCGGCGAGAACGAGGTCATGACAGCTTTTCAACAATGACGTTGCGGTTGGTGTAGACGCAGATATCGGCGGCGATGCCCAGGCTCTTGCGCGCGATCGCCTCGGCATCCATGTCGTCGCGATCGATCAGCGCGCGTGCGGCGGCCAGCGCATAGTTGCCGCCCGAGCCGATGCCGATCAGGCCGTCTTCCGGCTCCAGCACGTCGCCGGTGCCGGTCAGCACCAGCGAGACCGAGCGGTCGGCCACCGCCATCATCGCTTCCAGGCGGCGCAGATAGCGGTCGGTACGCCAGTCCTTCGCCAGCTCCACACAGGCGCGCGCCAGCTGGCCCGGATGGCGTTCCAGCTTGCTTTCCAGTCGCTCGAACAGGGTGAAGGCATCGGCGGTGGCGCCGGCAAAGCCGGCCAGGATCGAACCGTCGCCGATGCGGCGCACCTTGCGCGCATTCGACTTGATCACGGTCTGGCCCAGGCTGACCTGGCCGTCGCCGGCCAGAACGACCTGGCTGCCCTTGCGGACGGCAAGAATGGTGGTGCCGTGCCAGGTCGGCACGCGATCTTCACTGCTCATGTCGGGAAACCTCAGCCTTGAACTGCGTTTCATGTAGGTGGGTGACAACGGTGCTGCAAGATGCGGCCGGGCCGGCGGCTGTCACAGGAAAACGATCTGGTAATCCGGCGGGGTGAGCAGCATATGGGGAGTCGCGTCGTTTTTGATACAATCGCTAGGCGGCCGAGGTTTTATTAACATATTGTAGACTCGACGGATTTTCAGACTCCCCATAGACTTGTCCACATCGGGGCAGGCAGCACCGGTGGGGGTTTCAGAATGAGTTACCTGATTGACCCGAAGGGTCAGTGGTATCGCTGGCCATCAGCCACGCTGATGGAGGAATACGGATATGCCGATCCGGATTTCGACTTCCCGGACTATGCAAGCCGCAACCTGGGCTTTGTTTCGTTGCAGGTGGAGGACGATGTCACCGTCCTGAAATTCCGCACCGGCGCGCTCAGCCCGATCATCCGCGATATACTCAGGCCCTATCTGGCAAAAACGGCCGCCGGGAAACCGGTGCGTCTTATCTTCTATGCCAATGGCTGGATGGAAGAGGCCTATCTGCAGGCCGCTCCGCTGATCCGGCGCATTGATGAACTGGGGCAGTTGCGCGACCTGCGCCTGCGCGAGCCGTTCATCATCAAGTCGCAGCGGCCGCGCGCCTGGTTTTACAGCGCGCATCGCAATCTCAGCAGCCTGTTCCAGATCTGGCGTTTCACCGATGGCGTCTATTCCGAAGGGGTGCAGCGGTTTCTGGACAACAGCGGCCTGATGGCGCGCACGGTGTTCCTCTCCGGCGATGACGAACGCCGGATGTATGTCACCTATTCAGGCGCCCGCTTCACGCTCTATCGCTCGTTTTCCATCCAGAAGACCATCGGTCTTCATATTTCCGATCAGCCCGACAGGGCTTATGGCCGCTGGGTCGAGCAGTCCTATCTGGCGACGCGGCGCACAGGCGAACCTGCCTTCGACGATATCGATGCACTCATCACGGAGCCGGGTTATGACCTGCAGCGCCGACGCTACCAGCGGCTGCTGCTGCCGTGGCGACAACCCAACGGCGACATTCTCATTACCGGAAGTTCGATGTTGAATCACAATATCGACATTCCGCTGGACGCTGCCAGCAGCACCGCGCTTTGAAGGGCCCGGCATGCTGCGTTTCGGTTGTACCGCAGGGCATATATGCCTTTACAACCGCTGGTCTACACCGCAGGTGCGATAGGTCGAAAACAGGCTGTAGACCGAGCCCCCTCGACTCATGGCGGGCCCTGGCCTAGAATTTCGCGACCGGTGAGGCAGCACCGGCAGGGGCGTCGATAATGAACTATCTGATCGATCCGAAGGGTCAATGGTATCGCTGGCCATCAGCTACGCTGATGGAAGAGTACGGCTACCCCAATCCGGATTTTGATTTTGCCAGCTATGCAAGCCGCAACCTGGGCTTTGTATCGTTGCTGGTCGAAGATGATGCGACTCTTCTGCAGTTCCGCGCCGGCATGATTGGCGCACCGACGCTCGACACACTGATTCCCTATCTCACCAAGGCCGTCGCCACCAAGCCCGTTTTGCTGGTGTTTTACGCCAGCGGCTGGCTGGAGGAAGTGTATGTCGAAGCCGAGCCGCTGCTGGCCCGCATGACGGAACTCGCATCGCTGCGCGAGCCCCGGATGCGGGACAAGTTCATGCGTGCGGGCCTGGACCTGCCGTACTGGTCCCATCGCGGCCAGAAGCCGCTGGTCGGACTTTACGAACTGTGGCGCAGCAACGGCGGCCTCTATGATGCGGGTGTCGTCCAGTATCTTCGGCGCAGCGAGCTGATGGATCGCACGCTGCTGGTGGAAGACCGTCCCGATATCGGCCTGACGCTGAAATTCTCGGGTGATGGCTTTCTTGTCTATGACAATTTCAAGCTCGGCCAGATGATTGGCCGCCGCCTGACGGATCAGCCCGATCCGGCCTATGGCCAGTGGACCGCGCTGTCCTATGCTGAATGTCTGAAGAATGGCGCGCCGCTGGCCGATGATATCGATGCGATCATCGAGGCCGACGGACATGATCAGCGGCGCCGCCGATACCAGCGGCTAATTCTGCGCTGGCATGACGGCAATGGCGGTCATTTCTTGTCCGGTAGTTCCCTGATCACGCCGCAGATTTCTCTGCCGCTGAGTGATCGTCCCGCTTCCCTCAATTCAGAAGCGTAATCGCACCCGTCGTCTGTGCGGATTTGGCGGACGCGCGTTTCTCGCTGCGTTCGATGGCGGCGGCCAGCGTCTCGGGGAATGCACGGACATCAGCGAGCAGTTCTTCCCGCGGCATCCATACCAGCGCTGCTTCGCAGCGATCTGCTACCGGCGCCTTGAACCACAGGATGCCCGGCTCGACGCGCTCATAGCCATAAGCCTGCGCAACACCCTTCTCGACCAGGACGTTGTTGATCAGGCTGAAGGTGTATTGCGTGTCCCACTTGGTCAGTGCAAGTGCACGTGAAATGCGCGGCAGGATCATCGGCAGCATGCGCTTGCGGTAATCGGGATGAATCCAGGTGCCGCCCGAGAACACGACATTGCCCTTGATCGTCTGTGCGCTGGGCGATGTGATGCTGCAGGTTTCGCCGTCGCGTTTCTGCTCATCGGGACGCGGATAGAACAGGCGCAGCGATGCGATGCACTCGGCCAGCGTTTCATCGCCGAGCGCGAAAAAGCGCGCGGCCTGCGTGCAGACGATTTCACCGTCTTCGTTGCGACCGATCATGCAGAAGCCGTTGGTCTCGTTGATACCGCCGACATGATGTTCGAAGGTCGGGACAAGGCGATGCCAGCTCGGGCGATTTTCCTGGTTGATTGCTTCCAGCAATTCGAAATCCGTGCTCAGGCTGAGATAGATGCCGCGATCGCGCGCCGCCTTGTCGGCGGAGAGGAAAAAGCGGCCAAGCTCGGCCAGCGGGCCATGATGCAGGGTGATCTGATCGGGTAATCGGGGATGAACAGGCCGGCTGGTATCGAAACCAGCGGGCACAACTGGGCGGGAATAAATAGACATAAGGACCTCCGTTGAGTTGGGTGCACTCTCCGGATACGCCTATATAGTTAAAGTTCTTTGTGTGTTCGCATATATATAGTTGTGGCGTGCACGAGCCTCGGAGAGGCAGGCACAAAAAAACCGGGCCATGGGAGGCCCGGTTCCTTGGAGGTCGTAATTTTAAAGAGCGCTGGCGATCAGGCTTCGACAGCCGGCGTCGGCTCTTCGCCTTCGGCCTCGTCCTTGCCGCTATAGGAGGTGGCGGCCGCCTTGATCAGCTGGAAAATCCGGTCGCGCACCATCGGATCGGTGATCTTGCCGAAGTTGCGCACCAGTTCCAGGGCCTGACGGCGGGAAACCGGGCTTTTATCCTGCTCGATCTCCGAAACCACGGCATGTTCGGGCCGTGCGGTGGGCTGCTGCTCGATGCCGGGCATGTCCTCAAAGAAGTAGGACGGCGGCACGTTCAGGATCTGGGCGAACTGCTGCAGACGGCTGGCGCCGATGCGGTTCAGACCCTTCTCGTATTTTTGAATCTGCTGGAAGCTGAGACCCACAGAGGTTCCCAGCCGTTCCTGACTGAAGCCCGCCAGGGTCCGACAGGCCCGCAGCCGCGCCCCGACGTGCGCGTCGTACGGGTTCGGCTTACGCATCGACTTCTCCATCACAAGTGAGTCTCCGCTTTGAATAAGATGTAGTGTTTTTATCACCACTTGCTGTTCTCTGCCACCCGGTTGCATTTTGCGGCCCGGAGCAAAGCATCACGATTTCCGCGACTTATACTTTAACTCCAGAGACCAAATCCGCCTGCTGCGAGAATGGCTTAAGCAAGAAGCAACCATGACGTCAGGGTATGGTTGCATCATCTGGTGTCCTCTCGTCGTGCGGTAAAATTTTGATAACATGACTGCGCAGAATGGGACGAGCGCCCGTCTGAAGGCCCGCAGGGCCTGAAAAAATGTTCCTTGGGGGGAGCGTCGGATCGGCCAAGAACCGCGCCGTCATTACGCATGACAGCGCATTTTGTTCCGGTGCTGCAGGAGTTTGCGATGTTTTTGATGTGCTTTGTCCCTCGGGCCCGCCGCGCTCACATCATTTGTCCGCAAACCTGATCCCGTCATCACTGCGACTGCTGCCGGACCGCTTTGCCGTCCATGGAGAATCCTATGGCTGTTTCTGATCTTTCTGCCGACCTGCCGACTGATGACATCCTGCAGCAGGACGCGCCTGAAAAGACCAAACCCGTTCGTCGCGTGCCGCCGCTGGTCGCCTGGTTCGGACGACTGGGCATCAGGCTGCGCATCGCCATCGGCTTTGCCGCGGCGTTGGCACTGCTGACCATCGTCGCCATCGTCGCCATCTATGGCGTGCAGCGCGGCGGCGTGGCGTTCGGTAATTACGATCGCATCACCGCCAACAACCAGCGCCTGTCGCAGTTCGAACGCGATCTCGTCGATCTGCGCCGCAGCCTGCTGCTCTATGTCGAACGCGACGATCCGCGCGGCCTGCTGGCGGTGCGCCGGCTGGAACCGCGCATGACGGAAACACTGGATGGCCTGGTGGCCAGCGTGCAGGACCCGCAGCGCAAGGCCGCACTGGCTGAAACGGTGCCGCAGCTCAAGGCCGGTTTCGGCAAGCTGGCGCAGGCGATCGCGGCCCGCAACAAGCTGAAGGAAGTCGCGCGCCAGCTCGACGTCTACGGACCGCGCACGCGCGACACGCTGACCCAGCTGGTGAAGCTGGCGATCCGACAGAAGAATTTTGCACTCGCCACCGAAGCCGGCCTGCTGCTCGATGCCTTTTCAGAAATCCGCGTCGCCGCCACCGGTTTCATCGGCATGGGCGAGATGAGCCTCGCCAACGAGGCGCGTGGCAAGGTCGTCACCTTCGTCGACATGGTGGAGGACCTGAAGCCTGAACTCGATACCGACGAGCTGAAGAAGCTGGTTGCCGATGCGGAGAATTTCGCCAAGCAGTACGAAGCCAGCATCCTCAGTGCCGCGGCCGCGGCCGGCGACATGAATCGCCTGATCTACCAGGAGATCGAACAGGACATCGCGCAGATCGCCGATCGCATCGAGCAGGTCAAGTCGAGCCAGGACGAGAACCTGCTCGCCGAACGCCGTTCCGCCTCCAATGCCTTTGAGGCGACCTTCATCACCGTGCTGGTGATGTCGCTGGCGGCGCTGGCCACCGGCATTCTCTTTGCCTGGCTGATCGGCCGCAACATCGCCAATCCGATCACCGCGCTGACCGATGCCATGGGCCGGCTTGCCAAAGGCGACTACAGCACCGATGTGCCGGGTCTGCTGCGTGGCGACGAGATCGGTCGCATGGCTTCGGCCGTTGCGGTGTTCAAGGAAAACGGCGCCGAGAACGAACGCCTGCGCGGCGAGGTCGAGGTCGAGCGCCGTTCGGCCGAACAGGTGCGCGCCGAACAGGAAGCGCTGCTGGATCGCGCCGTGGGCGAGATTGTCACGGCGGCCGCGGCCGGCGATCTGGCGCGCCGCATCGACACTGCACCGCTGAACGGCGTGGCGATGCGACTGGGCGGCGGCATCAACCAGTTGCTTGATGCGATCAGTGGCGCCGTCAATGCGGTGGGCGGCGTTCTGGCCGGTCTTGCGGCAGGCGATCTCACGCGCCGCGTGGGCGGCGAATACAACGGCGTCTTCGCCAAGCTGCAGGGTGACGTCAACACGGCCGGCGAAACGCTGGCCGATACCATGCGGCAGATTGCGATGAGCGCCGGCACCGTGCGCGATGCCTCGGCGGAGATTTCGACGGGCAGCCAGGACCTGGCGAGCCGGACGGAAAGCCAGGCGGCGGCGTTGGAAGAGACGGCGGCCTCGATGCACGAGGTGACGGCGACGGTGAAGCAGAATGCCGACAACGCGCAGGCGGCCAACCAGCTCGCCGGCGTGGCGCGTGCCACCGCCGAAAAGGGCGGCGGCGTGGTGACCCAGGCGGTGGCGGCGATGAGCGAGATCGAGGGCAGCGCCCAGAAGATCAGCGACATCGTCGGCCTGATCGACGAGATCGCCTTCCAGACCAATCTGCTCGCGCTCAATGCCAGCGTCGAAGCCGCGCGCGCGGGCGAGGCCGGCAAGGGCTTTGCGGTGGTGGCGCAGGAAGTGCGTACGCTGGCGCAGCGCTCGGCCGATGCCAGCAAGCAGATCAAGACGCTGATCTCGGCCTCCAACGCGCAGGTGAAGTCGGGCGCGGCGCTGGTCAACCAGGCCGGCAGCTCGCTCACCGAGATCGTCAATTCGGTGAAGAAGGTGTCCGACATCGTGGCCGAGATCGCGGCCGCGTCGACGGAGCAGGCCCGCGGGCTGGAGGAAGTGAACGGCGCGGTGGTCAACATGGACGAGATGACCCAGCGCAACGGCGCCCTGGTCGAGGAAACCAACGCCTCGGCCCAGGCAATGGCGACCCAGGCCACCGAGCTGACCAACCTGCTGCAGCGGTTCCGGGTGGCATAACCGGGGGCGGGTTTCCGGGTCCGCCTACGACTTTATGCGAATGTTATCCGTAATAGGCGGTGTTCCGGAGCATTTCTGCTCGCCATGGACGAAATCGCTGGCTAGTCTGGCAGCGGAACTGCAAATGGCCTGAATGATCCGCCGTCAGACTGATTTCACCCTTATTCATCGATCTGCCTGCTCCGGCACCGTTTTTCTGGCCGAGGCCTGACCGCGTATGCGCGAACAGCTCGGCAAGGCGCTGGTTCTGTTGCAGGCGACACCCCTGCCGGCCGATCTGATCGACAATCCCGCCCGGACCGGGCAGTGGCTCACCACGCTGGGCAATCTTCAGCAGGCCGTCGTCACCTTGTATGGCGACATGCAGACGCCGCGCGGCGTGCCGGTGCAGACCCGCGGCGACCGCGTGATCCGCGCCTTTCATGCCATGATCGAGGGGCTGCCCCAGACCTGTCTGGCCGGGGTGTCGCCGGTGATCAAGCTCGGGCTGATCTGGCCGCTGCTGAGCGACCTGGAAAGCATCGAGCGCCGCATCCTCGGCACGCCGCTGGCCGAGATGAGCATGTTTACCGCCAAACTGACGCAATACCGCACGGCGGCGGCCACCATGGCCGCCCGCCATATGGCGCCGGACGAGCCGCCCGCCCGCCTGCGTCGGCCGGCTGAAATCCCTGCCGATCCCGGGGCTTCGCCCGCCTAAACCCGGTAGCGGCTCCTGCCGGTTCCTGCTATACCGCGCCCGATCCCGCCCATCCCTCCCGGCGGGACAGTGGTAAGGAGAGCGTCCCATGGCCCGTAAGGCCAGCGTTGCCCGGAAAACCAACGAAACCGAGATCTCGGTGAGCGTCGATCTCGATGGCAGCGGCACCTACAAGGTGTCGACCGGCGTCGGCTTCCTCGATCACATGCTGGAGCAGCTGTCGCGCCACAGCCTGATGGATCTTGAAGTCCAGGCGAAGGGCGACATCCATATCGATTACCACCACCTGACCGAAGATACCGGCATCGCGATTGGCGAAGCCGTGGCCAAGGCGCTGGGCGACCGCAAGGGCATCGTGCGCTATGGCGATGCGCTGATCCCGATGGACGAGACGCTGACCCGCGTCGCCATGGATGTGTCGAACCGCCCGTACCTGATCTGGAAGGTGGCCTTCACCAAGCCCAAGCTGGGCGACATGGACACCGAACTGTTCAAGGAGTGGTTCCAGGCTTTCGCGCAGAATGCCGGCATCACCCTGCATGTCGAGAATCTGTACGGCGAGAACAACCACCATATCGTCGAGTCCTGCTACAAGGGCCTCGCCCGCGCGCTGCGCACGGCTTTCACGGTCGACCCGCGCAGCCCCCATGCGGTGCCGTCGACCAAGGGCAAGCTGTAAGAGGCGTTCATGCGATTTTTCACCCTGCATGAGCGTCCCGGTCAGGCCGGCGGCGACGCAGAGCTGCTGGCCGTGAAGACCGGCTTCAGCTGGTGGGCGGCCGTCGTGCCGCCGCTCTGGCTGCTGCGCCATCGCCTCTGGCTTGGGCTGATCGCCTATATGCTGTTCAGCACCGTATTCGGCGTCGCCCTCGAACTCGTCGATGTCGCTGATCCGGCTGCCACCGCCATCGGCATCGCGCTCAGCCTGCTGATCGGCGCGATGGCGCATGACTATCGGCGCTGGACGCTTGGCCGCCATGGCTGGCGCATGGTCGGCGTGCTGCGCGCCGACGACGCCGAAGAGGCCGAAATCCGCTATTACCGCGATGGTGCGCCAGTGTCCGCGCCGCGCAAGACCGTGCCTGCTGGCGTTACCGTCACCTATCCGATGCGCGCCGGCACGGATGCCTTCCCGCGGCTGCTGTCATGATGAAGGTCGCACTGATCGATTACGGGTCGGGCAACCTGCGCTCCGCCGCCAAGGCGATCCAGCGCGCGGCTGACGAAAATGCCATCGCGCTCGATCTGAAGGTGACGGCCAAAGTCGAAGATGTGACGGCGGCCGATGCCATCGTGCTGCCCGGTGTCGGTGCCTTCGCCGACTGCTATCGCGGCCTCTCGGCGCTGGATGGCATGATCGATGCACTGAACGATCAGGTGATCACCCGCGCTAAACCCTTCCTCGGTATCTGCGTCGGCATGCAGCTGATGGCTGGTGTCGGCCGCGAGCATGGCGAGCATAAGGGTCTGGGCTGGATCGACGGTGCGGTGGAACTGCTGGTGCCAGCCGACGCTTCTTTGAAGGTGCCGCATATGGGCTGGAACCAGCTGCGGCTGCACAAGGCCCATCCGGTGCTGGCCGGTCTGGACAGCGGCGCGCATGCCTATTTCGTGCACAGCTATCACATGGTGCCGGCGCAGCCCGGTGCTGTGATGCTGGCCGACGCTGAGTATGGTGGCTCCGTGCTGGCGGCGCTGGGTCGCGACAATATGGTTGGTACCCAGTTCCATCCGGAAAAGAGTCAGGCCACCGGTCTGCGCCTGCTGGCGAATTTCCTGCGCTGGCGCCCATAAGGATCGGCCCGTAACGATGATCAGAGAAATCGCAGCATGAGCGCCGGACTGAAGAGCATCACGCCCACCGCGCTGGTCGAGAAGGTCATCGCGCTGACCGACGATGAGATCGATGAACTGTCCAGTGCCGCCGAGAAGGCGATCCTCGACGGCAATGGCTTTGGCTGGTTGAAAGTGCCGCCGCGCCGCGTGCTGGAAAGCTATTGGCGCGGCGTGCTGCTGATGCCGCAGCGCGACCTGTTCGTGGCGCGCCTGGATGGCGCCATCGTCGGTTCGAACCAGATCCTGCGGCCCTCGACCAACAACGAGGCCCAGGGACATAGCGTACAGGTCACCACCTTCTTCATCGCGCCCTGGGCTCGCGGCCATGGTCTGGCGCGCGGCCTGATGGCGCTGGCCGAGGAAACCGCCCGCGACGCCGGTTATCGCCAGATCGATCTCGACATGCGTGCGACGCAGGCGGCGGCGATCCAGCTGGCCGAGGGTGCGGGCTATCGCCGCTGGGGCGTGAAGCCGCAATATGCCTTCGTCGACGGGCATTTCGTCGAGGGCTATTTCTACAGCAAGACTCTTCTGGGCCTGTGACGATCATGAGCGCGCTCAACCTCTATCCCGCCATCGATCTGAAGAACGGCGAATGCGTGCGCCTGCAGCAGGGCGACATGGCGCGCGTCACCGTCTTCAACAGCGATCCCGCCGCGCAGGCGAAGCAGTGGGAAGATGCCGGTTTCAAATACCTGCATCTGGTCGATCTGGACGGCGCCTTCGCCGGCAAGCCGGCCAATGCCGCCGCCGTCACCGCGATCCGCAAGGCGGTCAGTCTGCCGATCCAGCTTGGCGGCGGCATCCGCGACGAAGCCACCATCGAACGCTGGCTCGACGCCGGCATCACTCGCGTCATCCTCGGCACCATCGCCGTACGCAATCCGGAATTGGTCAAGGCGGCTGCCCGCCGCTGGCCCGGCCGTGTCGTGGTCGGCATCGATGCGCGCTCGGGCCGCGTGGCTGTCGAAGGCTGGGCTGAGGCGAGCGACTTGGATGCCATCGATCTGGCGAAAAAATTCGTCGATGCCGGCGTTGCCGCCATCGTCTATACCGATATTGATCGCGACGGCCTGCTCAAGGGCGTCAATGTCACGGCCACTGCCGCCATGGCGCGCGCCGTGCCGATCCCGGTGATCGCATCCGGCGGCCTGGCCGGCATCGAAGACGTGATCGCGCTGAAGAAGGAAGCCGCCAACGGCGCCGGCATCGACGGCGCCATTCTCGGCCGCGCACTCTATGACGGCCGCATCGATCCTGCCGCTGCCCTCAAGGAAGCAGCATGATGGGAAGCGGCCTGACCATGTCCCATGGCGATCCTCGATAAGGCGGTAGGCTGGATGGCGACGCAGGTGGCGCGGCTGGTGCTGGACAAGCGGGCAGCCCTCGACTGGGCGAAAGTCGATCGCGTGGCGATCGACCGGCGCACCCATGCGATCTCCGCCACACTGCTGCTGGCCGGCGAAGATCATCCGCTGGAGCTGCGCGGCAGCTACGAGGAACGCGAGGGCCGCATCGTCATCCTGTCGCTGTCCTTCTCGCGTCCCTGGATGGATGGCGCGACCGAGGCCTTCGGCCTGCTGGACGTCATCAATGCCGAACTGGCCGATCTCCAGGACAGTCATCCGCTGGCGCGTCGCCTGGCGACGCTGCTGCTGTAGGAGTTATCCGTCATGTCGCTCAAGGTCCGCATCATCCCCTGCCTCGACGTGAAGGACGGCCGCGTCGTCAAGGGCGTGAATTTCGTCAACCTGCGCGATGCCGGAGATCCGGTGGAACAGGCCGCCGTCTACGACGCCGCCGGCGCGGATGAGCTGACCTTCCTCGACATCACGGCCTCGTCCGACGCCCGCGACACGCTGTTCGACGTGGTGGCGCGCACGGCCGAACGCTGCTTCATGCCGCTGACCGTCGGCGGCGGCGTGCGCGTGGTGGAAGACGTGCGCAAGCTGCTGCTGGCCGGTGCCGACAAAACCTCGATCAACACGGCCGCCGTCAACCGGCCCGAATTCGTGCGCGAGGCAGCCGAGAAGTTCGGCAGCCAGTGCGTGGTGGTCGGCATCGACGCCAAGCAGGTGTCGCCGGGCAAGTGGGAAGTCTTCACCCATGGCGGCCGCAACGGCACCGGGCTGGACGCCGTGGAATGGGCCCAGCGCATGGCCTCCCTGGGCGCGGGCGAAATCCTGCTCACCTCGATGGACCGCGACGGCTCCGAAAAGGGCTTCGATCTCGAGCTGACGCGCAAGGTGGCCGACAGCATCAGGATTCCGGTTGTGGCCTCGGGCGGTGTCGGAAATCTGGACCACTTGGTCGATGGTGTAACCAAAGGCCATGCCTCGGCCGTGCTTGCGGCCTCGATTTTCCACTTCGGTCGGCATAGCATTGGCGAAGCGAAACAGCATATGGCCGCGGCTGGTCTTCCAGTCCGGCTGTCATAAACCAAGGGGAGCGCGACGCGATGGGTGAGAACCGCGATACGCTGGAACGACTGTATGACGTGATCCTGTCCCGCAAGGGCGGCGATCCGGCGGTGTCGCATGCCGCCAAGCTCTTCGCCAAGGGCCGCGCCAAGATTGCCCAGAAGATGGGCGAAGAGGCAGTCGAACTGGCGATTGCCGCCGTGGCCGAGACACGCGACGACGTGGTGTCGGAAAGCGCCGACCTGGTCTTCCACCTGCTGGTGCTCTGGGCCGAATGCGGCGTCACCATCGAGGATGTGCGCGCCGAACTGCGCCGCCGCGAAGGCATGTCGGGCATCGAGGAAAAGAAGGCCCGTCAGCTTACCTGAGCAGGAAGAACCGCATGTCCAAGGCCTATGACAGCAACAACATCTTCGCCCGCATCCTGCGTGGCGAGATTCCCTGCAAGAAGGTGCATGAGACCACGCACAGCCTTGCCTTTCACGACATCAACCCGCTCTCGCCGGTGCATGTGCTGGTGATCCCCAAGGGTGCCTATGTCGATTACGACGATTTCTCCGCCCGTGCGTCCGACGCCGAGATCACCGATTACGTGAAGGCGATCGGCGAGGTCGCGCGCATGAGCGGCGTCGCCACCGACGGCTATCGTCTGCTCAGCAACTGCGGCACCAACGCCAACCAGGAAGTGCCGCATCTGCATGTCCATATCTTCGGCGGCCGCATGCTCGGTCGCATGCTGAAGAAGGACGGCGAGTAACTTCCAATTTTATTGGAATACCGGGAAATCCTGAGGCTTGTTATCTATGAATGTTATATAATAACGTTATAGAGTAACAATTCTCGGGGGTTTTCATGTCGCGTCGTCCTTATCAGGCCGTCCTGTTCGCCAGCGTCAGCCTGCTGGTGTTTCTGCCCTTGTCCGCTGTCGGCCAGACCCAGTTATCGCCGGTCCTCGTCACCGCGCCGCTGGGCCAGAGCCAGGACGATCTGGCCGAGGCGACGACTGTTCTGGAGGGCGCGGCCCTCGAACGGCGGCGCGCGACGACCCTGGGCGAAACGCTTGATGGCACGCCGGGTGTCAGCTCCACGCAGTTCGGTCCCGGCGCCGGGCGTCCCATCATTCGCGGCCAGAGCGGCCCGCGCGTGCGCGTGCTGAACAATGGCGTCGATACCTTCGATGCTTCCACCACCAGTCCCGATCATGCGGTCATCGCGCCGGTCGGCGGCGCGCAGAAGATCGAGGTGCTGCGCGGTCCGGCCACGCTGCTTTACGGCAGTTCCGCCATCGGCGGCGTGGTCAATGTGATCGACGGCCGTATCCCCGATGCCATGCCGAAAAACGGCACGACCGGCAGCGCGCGTCTCGATTACGGTAGTGGTGCAGAAGAGAAAAGTGGTTTCGCCGCCATCGACCAGGCGGTGACCGACCGCCTCGTGGTGCACGGCGAGGCCGGCATGCTGACCGCCGGCGACTATCGCATCAATGGCTATGCTTCCGAAGCGGCGCGCGCCGCCGGCATCAAGGGCCGCGTCGACAACACGGCGATGCATAACCAGAATGGCGCGGTTGGCGCGTCCTATCTGGGCGAGGCCGGGTATGCCGGGATGAGCGTCTCGCAGTTCAGCAGCTATTACGGCGTGCCGGGCAGCGATCCGGTGCATATCGACATGACGCAGCGCCGGTTCGACACGAAGTTCGGTCTCTACGAACCGCTGCACGGACTCGACGAACTGAAGCTGAAACTCGGCTACGCCGATTACCTGCATGACGAGCTGGAGCCGACTGGCCAGCCCGCCACGCGGTTCGATTCCGAAAGCTTTGAAGGCCGGCTGGAAGCCACGCACAAGGCGATGTTCGCCGGCAACAGCGGCATCTTCGGCTGGCAGGGCGGCCGCCGCGATCTGACGGCGACCGGTGAGGAGGCCTTCATCACGCCGACGGTGACCGACAGCCATGCGCTGTTCGTGCTGGAAAAATACGAGGCCGGTCCCTGGGGCTTCTCGTTCGGTGGCCGCGCCGAACGCGTTACCGTGGATGCCAGCACGCTGGGCCAGAAAAAGGATTTCACGCCGCTGGGGCTGTCGGCCGGCACGACCTACAAGCTGAATGACAGCTACACCACGGGCCTGTCGCTCTCGCGCACCGAACGCGCGCCCTCGGCCGAGGAGCTGTTCTCCAATGGCGCGCATCTGGCGACGCAAAGCTTCGAGATCGGCAGCGACACGCTGTCCAAGGAAACGGCCTGGCATGGCGAGGTGTCCTTGCGCAAAACCGCTGGGGATGTCACCGGTGCGGTCAGTGTCTTCGCCACGCGATTCCAGAATTACATTTTTGGTGCCTTTACCGGCAATCAGCAGGCCGGTCTGAACGAATTGCAGTACAGCCAGACCGATGCCGATTTCCGCGGCGGCGAGATAGAGGCGGCCTGGACCGCCTACCGCGGCAACGGCTATACGCTGGGCCTGGATGGCAGCGTCGATTACGTGCGCGGTGAGGCACGCAATACGAATACGTCACTGCCGCGCATCCCCCCGGTCGGCTACCGGCTGGGCTTCAGCGCCGAAACCGCGCCACTGGGCTGGCGACTCGAACTGGCCGGCCGCATGGACCAGGATCATGTCGGCGCCAATGAATCGCGCACCGATGGGTATGCCGTGATCAACACGGCGCTCACCTGGCGGCCATTCTCTGAAAACAGAAACCTGGCCGTGCAGTTGCAGGGCCGGAACCTCACCGACGAGGAAGGGCGCAATCACACATCGCTGCTGAAGGATGTGGCCCCGATCCGCGGCCGCGAAGTGCGGCTGGGTCTGGCGGCAACGTTCTAGGCAGCAGCATTCCATGGCCCCTGTTGCCACGTCAGGGCGCGTGGTAATGGAGGGTTATGACCGGGGACCTGCTCGACGCATTGCCGGCCGCTCAGCGCGATCCCGTGCGGTCGGCGCTTGCCGCGGCCTTTGGCTCCGCACCGGTCGGCACGATCGCGCTGATTACCGGCGGCGCCTCCAGCGCTTCTGTCTATGCGGTCGAAGTCGGTGGCCGACGCTATGTGCTCCGCGCGGAAGGCGTCGCCAGTCCACTGCGCAACCCGCATCAGTATCAGTCCATGCGGATCGCCGCCGAGGCGGGGATTGCGCCGGCGATCCATTACATCGACGAAGCCTCCCGCGTCGCGGTGATCGACTGGATCGAGGCGCGGCCACTGGAGACCTACCCCGGCGGCGCACCGGCGCTGGTGCAGGCGCTAGGGAACATGCTGCGGTGCGTGCAGGCCACGACGCTGTTTCCGCGCTTCGTCGATTATCCCGATATCGTCACCCGGCTCTGGACCTATGTCTGCGGAACCGGCCTGTTCGCGCCCGGCGTGCTGGATGCACCGACGGATCACCTCGCGCGCATTCGTGCGGCTTATACCTGGGATGCGGAACAGTCTGTCTCCAGCCACAACGATTCCATCCCGAGCAACATCCTGTTCGATGGCAACCGTCTCTGGATGATCGACTGGGAGTCGGCCTATCGCAACGATCCGCTGGTGGATGTGGCGATCATGCTGGACAATCTGGCGCCATCGCCGGCGCTGGAGCAGGTTTTCCTGCAGGCTTGGCACGGTCGCGCGATGGATGAAAGCCTGCACGCCCGCCTTGTGCAGATCCGCGCTTTCACCCGGCTTTACTATGCCGGCGTACTGTTCAGCGCATCGGTAGCGGCGCAGTGGCGGACAGCGCCTGATACCGATCTCGCAGCAATGACGATTCCGGAATTCCGGCAGGCAATCCGCGACGGCCGCTTCAAGGCCGGTGCGCCAGAAACGAAGCATGCCTTGGGCAAGATGTTTCTGGCGTCATTCTCGTCCGGCATCGCGGCGCCGGGTCTGGTCGGCGCCGTCTAGCGCAGTTTACGCCGGCTCGGTCGCCACCAGCTTTTTCGCCACCAGCACCATCAGCGGCTCGGACTTGCCGCGCAAGCTGACGGTCTCATGCTGCCAGTCGAGGCCGTCCATCGCGGCCTTGCCGGCGCGCTCGGCCACTTCCGCCGAGATCACGAGCTGCGCGCCGAAGTCTTTCGTGGCGCTTTCTAGCCGGCTTGCGGTGTTGACGGCGTCGCCCACGGCGGTGAGATGCATGGCGCTGCCATGGCCCATCTCGCCGACGATGGCGGGGCCACAGTGAATCCCGATGCCGATCTTCAGCATCTGGTCGAGATCCATCTTCAGGGCGTCGTTGAGCTGCACCAGGCCGGCGGCCATGCGCCGGGCGCAGTCCAGCGCGCGGCGGCAGCCTTCATCCGCATCCTCGTCGACGCCGAACAGCGCCATCACGCCGTCGCCGATGAACTTGTCGAGCTTGCCGCCAGATTTCTCCACCGCCTCGCCCATCGTCTTGAAATACTGGTTCAGCACGAAGACGACATCGTAGGGCAGCTTGCTTTCCGACAGCTTGGTGAAGCCGCGCAAATCGGCGAACAGGATGGCGATGCGGCGCTCGGCGCCATGGGCATGGCTGGCCACGCCATAGACCGCGCGTGCCGGCACGCCGGCCGGCAGCAGCGGCATCACGGCGATGTCGCCGGCGGGACGGATTTGGCAGGCGAGCCGCATGCCGGGCGCGGCCTGGATGCGCTGCAGCACCTTCAGCTCATGTGCCTCGGGCGCCGACAGACTGTCGGCGCCGGGACCGCTCACCCGCACGCGGCAGGTGGAGCAGCGGCCCTGCCCGCCGCAGACCGAGGCATGCGGGTATCCGATCGCACGGCTGCTTTCCAGTACGGTCAGGCTGCCGGCCAGGCCGCGGAAGCGGCGGCCATCGGGATAGCTGATGGTGATGCGGCCGCGGCTGCGCAGCAGCAGCGCGACCAGGCCGCGCCCGATCAGGCCGGCGGCCAGCAGCGCGATCATCGTCATATACGCGGCCTCGACGGCGCGCAGGCCGAAATCGTTGGCCACCTGGCCGGGCCAGTTGAGGCTGGCGCGGAACTGCTCCAGCCACTGCGGCTCCTGCATCGCCAGCAGCACGGCGCGGCCGCCCGAGAGATAGCCCATGGTCGCCAGCATCGGCAGCACCAGGGCCACGGCATAGAGCAGCGGCGACACCTTCTCGAAGAAGGGCTTCAGGCGCAGCCAGTAATAGACGCCGATGCAGCCATGGCCCCAGGCGATCAGGATCAGGATATTCTGGCGCAGGCCGATCAGCGGCTCCTGCACGAACTGCACGATCAGCACATAGGCGTAAGAGTCGCGGATGTCGAACATCGCGTTCAGCGCGCGCGTGCCGATGATGTGGTCGATCACCAGCGGCGGCACGGCCACGCCAAGCGCGATCTGCACCCAGCCCTGCCAGGGGATGCCGCGGTAATGGCCGCGCCGCAGCCAGTTGTACAGCGCGAGCATCGGATGCAGCACGGCGGCGACATAAAGCAGGATGGTGCCGGGCCAGCTGCGCCAGATGAACTTGAACAGCACCGCGCCGCCATCCATCGCCTGCAGCGACACGATGCCCAGCGTGTGGTTGATCAGATGCATGGCGAGGAAGGCAAAGAGGATCAGGCCGGTGGCCAGTTTGGTCCGGTTGTAGACCTCCTCGAAGCGTGCGCGTCCTGCGGTTCCCCCTGCCATGGCCCGAAGCCTAGGCGGCCGGAACGCCAACGTCCAGCAGATCGGCCTTCACGCTGACGGGACGGCCGCCGGTCTGCAGCGCTGCCAGGTTGGGGGCGAACAGCAGTTCGATGTAGTTGCGGTAATGCCGGAACTGCGCCGTCACCGCCTCGGTGTCGTGGTTGATCCGCCCGAGGATGAAAGCCCCCTCGGCGATGCCCAGCAGCATGTCGGCCAGGCTGTCGATATCGACCGGTACGCGCGGCGGATACAGCTCGACAATGGCGCGCAGCCGGTTGCCGATACGCTTGCGCCACATAGCAAAGGCCTCGCGCACGATCGCCATGGTGCGTTCGTCGAAGAGCTGGGTCTCATAACAGTAAGAGGCGTAGATGCAGCCCGGATAGGGCGCGCTGTTCATCACCGCGGCCTCTTCCTCGAACAGCGCGATGCAGATCAGCAGCTGCTGCAGCGGATCGTTGCTCAGCTTTTTCGCGCGCGCGCCGATGGTCTCCAGATGCGCGGCGTCGAGTTCGGCATAGCGGCGCACCAGCGCCTCGCCCAGATCGGCCTTGCTCTTGAAGTGATAGAAGAAGGCGCCCTTGGTGATGCCCGTGCGCGCGATCACCGCGTCGATCGAGGTGGCCGAGAATCCGTGCTCCAGGACCAGGGCCTGGGCGGAATCCAGTATCGCCATGCGGGTGACTGTGCCGTCGCGGGGCATTGGGACTCTCCTTGACCGAACATCTAGGCCTATCAGACCACATGGTCGGTTCACAAGTGTGTGAAGTTTCTGCTCGGTAACCGAAATAATGCAATCAAATCAATGAAAAGAGAGACGATTTAGAGTTGCTCCAGACTATCAATGCATACCTTGACGGGATTAGCCTCATATAATTATACCGACTGGTCTGTTTTAAAGAAACGATATGGGCGGAGCGGGAAAATGCTGAAAGATCAGCAGGGTCAATCGGTTAGTGGCGCAGATGCCAAGGCTCTGGCGCTCTATGACCAGGCTGTCAGCCAGTTCAACGGTTACCGGGGTAATCCGCTGGAAACCGTCGAGGCGGCGATTGCAGTGACCCCGGCCTTTGCCATGGCCCATATACTGCGGGCCCATCTTTTTCTCTCCGGCATGGAGGCCGCCGGCCTGCTGCCGGCCCGCGACAGCCTGGCCCTGGCGCGCCAGCATGCGACCACGTCGCGTGAGGCCGGGCATATCGCTGCTGCCGATGCCTGGGTCGAAGGCCGCTTCGCCGTCGCCTCGGATCTGTTCGACGCCATCCTGCTCGATCATCCGCGCGACATTGTCGCGCTGCAGATGGGCCATCTGCTCGATTACTATCGCGGCGATGCGCGCAACCTGCGCGACCGCGTGCTGCGCGTCATGCCGGCCTGGAGTGAAAGCCTGCCCGGCTATCACGCCGTGCTTGGCATGCTCGGTTTCGGCCTTGAGGAATGCGGCGACTATGCCCGTGCCGAAGATGCCGGCCGTCAGGCCTGCGAGCTGGAGCCGCGCGATGGCTGGGCCCATCATGCTGTCGCCCATGTGATGGAGATGCAGGCACGCGTCGCGGACGGCATCCGCTGGGCACGCGAGCGCCAGCCGCTATGGGCCGTCGACAACATGATCGCCATCCACAACTGGTGGCACATGACGCTCATGCATCTGGAGCGTGACGAACACACGGAAGTGCTGGCGCTCTATGACACCGTGATCCGCGACAGCAAGTCGCCGGTGGTCCTCGACATGATCGATGCCTCCGCCATGCTGTGGCGTCTGCATCTGCGCGGCGTTGATGTTGGAACCGCACGCTGGACCGAACTGGCCGAAACCTGGGCGCCGCTCAGCGCCGACGGCCTTTATGCCTTCAACGACATGCATGGCCTGATCAGCTTCATCGGCGCCGGCCGCCGCGATCTGATCGAACAGCAGATCGGCACGCTGCAGCGCGTCGCGGCATCGGATGCCAGCGTCAGCAATGTGGCGATGACGGCGCAGGTCGGCCTGCCGGTGGGCGAGGCGCTGGTCGCCTTTCATGACGGCCGCTATCGCGACTGCATCGATCGCCTGCGGCCGGTGCGCACCATCGCCGGTCGCTTCGGCGGCAGCCATGCGCAGCGCGACCTGCTGGACCTTACCTTGCTCGAAGCGGCCGCACGCGCTGGCGATCATGCCCTGTTGCGCGCGCTCAGCGCCGAGCGCCTGCATGCGCGGCCGCAGAGTCCACTGGCGCTGCGCTACATGACCACGGCAGTCACACAGATCGCGGCCTGAGCCGGCGCAGGTGATGTCAGACGGTGTTCGGGCGAACCTGGCTGGCCAGGGCGCGCATCACGGCTTTCCAGTGCTTTTCGGCCTCCGGTCCGGTGGCGGCAAAAGCCTTGGCGAAGGTGTCGTATTGCGCGCCGGTCAGCTTCGCCTCCAGCGCCGCGCCCTTGGCCGTCAGTGCCAGCACGGCAAGCCGGCGGTTGGCCGGCGCCGGCTTCTGGCTCATGTAGCCTTGTGCGACAAGATCGCGCAGCGGCCGGTGCAGCGCCTGGCGCGATACCGCCAGCAAATCGATCAGGTTGGTGATGGTGATGCCTGGCTGGCGCGCCACCAGAAACAGGATGCGGTGATGCGGCCGGCCGAAACCCAGCTTGTCGAGCAGCTTGTTGGGCGCGTCCGTGCCGGCGCGATAGCCCAGATAGAACAGCGTGATGGTCTCCTCGGCGCCGCCGCGCAGGCCGTCGAGCATGTCTTTTCGCGTGATCGTGGCTTTTTTGGCGGCCGGCATGGCGGGAGGTCCCAGATACAGGGAAGGAACGGCGTCCGTGGAGCATACACGAGGGATTTCAAAGGGCTAGGGCCCGTACACGTGACTGTGATGGTCATAATATAGCAATGGCATTGATAATATCAACATCATTGATATATTTCCGGAGCTTCGAGGCTCCATGCGACGATCCATGTCACTCCTGTTGTCCTGTCTGATCCTTCTGGCTGCCGCGGCTGCGCTGGCCTGGCTGCTGCTGCCGCGCCTGCCGCTGGTGGCTGCTGTTGCCGGTCTCGAGCGCTGGCGCGCCGGCCTGACCGAAAAGACCGTCATGGTGGCGGGCAGTCGCATCGCCTATCTCGACAGCGGCACGGCGAAGGCTGGCCCGCCGATCCTGCTGGTGCATGGCAGCAGCGGCGAGAAGGACAACTGGAACCGCATTGCACGGCACCTGACCGCGCAGCATCGCGTCATCGCCATCGATCTGCCGGGTTTCGGCGACAGTGAGCCGCTTCCCGGTCGCGGTGACGGCCTACCGGATCAGGTGGCGGCGCTGTCTGCCATCATCACGGTGCTGAAGCTCGACCGCTTTCATCTGGGCGGCAATTCACTGGGTGCGCGCGTTGCCGCGTTCTACGCGGTTGCCCATCCCAACCAGATACTGAGCCTGTGGCTGCCGGGTCCGAGCGGCGTGCTCTCGGCCGAGCTGAGCGACCTGCTGCGGCATCTGCAGGGCGGCGGCGACAATCCGCTGTTCATCCGCCGGCTTGAGGATTACGACGCCTATCTGCACTGGCTGATGGTCGATCCGCCGGCGATCCCGGCGCCTGTGAAACAGGCCATGGCCCGGCGTGCGCTGGAGAAGGCGCCGTTCCACCGCCGTGTCTTCGAGGCGACGGCGACCGAGACGGTATCGCTGGAACAGGCGCTTGCCGGTCTTCGGATTCCCACCCGCATCGTCTGGGGCGATCGCGACCGCATCTGGCATCCTTCCGGCGCGCAGCGCCTGCTCGATCATCTGCCGCTGGCATCTCTACTGCTGCTGCCGGGCATCGGCCATCTGCCGATGATCGAGGCGACGCAGACGGTCGCCGCCGACTATCTCGCTTTCCTGAAACCCTTGTCTGTGAATTGAGGCGTCTCATCATGGCTGGACTTCTGTTTGTCGGTTTCGCCTATCTCTGCTTTGGCATTGTCGTCACGGCGCAGGCGTTGTTTCTCGTCGGCCTGTGGGGCCCCGTCCATATCGATGCCTCGATCTGGCCGCCGTTGTCGCCCTGGCTCGCCGCAACCATCGATATCGGCCTGATCGCGCTGTTCGGTTTGCAGCACAGCGTGATGGCGCGGCCCAGCTTCAAACGCTGGTTTACCCGCCATGTGCCGGCCCATCTTGAACGCGGTATCTATGTGCTGCTCGCCTCGGTGGTGCTGGCGCTGCTGATCGTGGGCTGGCAGCCGCTGCCGGCCGTGGTCTGGCAGGCCAGCGATTCATCCGTCGTGCTGGCGCTGTGGCTCCTGTATGGCGCCGGCTGGCTGCTGCTCGTCGCCAGCACTTTCATGATCAATCACTTCGAACTCTTCGGTCTGGCGCAGGCCTTCCGCCACTGGCGCAACCGGCCCGAGCCGCATGACGAATTCCGCACCTCCTGGCTTTATCGCTATATGCGGCATCCGATCTATACCGGCTGGCTGCTGATCTTCTGGGCGACGCCGCACATGTCGGCCGGCCACTTGCTCTTCGCCGCCGGCATGACCGTCTACATCCTGATCGGCATTGCCTACGAGGAACGCGACCTGATCGCCGCATTCGGCGACCGCTATCGCGATTACCGCGCCAGGGTGCCGGCGCTCATTCCTGGTTTCAAATTCAAAGCCTGAGGTTCATCATGCCAATGCTCGATACGGCTCATGGCCGCCTGTCCTATTTCGACAATGCTCCGGCCGACGCCGGTGCGCCGACCGTCATGCTGCTGCATTCCGGCGGCGCGTCGCATCGCCAGTGGAAACATCTGATCGGCCAGATGGGCACGCGCTGGCGGGTGCTGGCGCCCGACATGATCGGCTATGGCGACACGCCGATGACGGCCAAGCCGCCGACGGTGGCCGATGAGGTCGCGTTGCTGTCCAGCCTGCTCAATACGGTTGAAGCGCCGGTGCATGTCGTCGGCCATTCCTATGGCGGCGCCATGGCGCTGGAACTGGCGCGGGCGCGGCCCGAACGCATCGCCTCGCTCGCCCTGTTCGAGCCGGTGGTCTTCGCCCTGCTGCGCGACAGCGACCGTCATGATGCCTGGCGCGAAATCGCCCAGCTGGCCAAGCGTCATATCGAACTGGCCGAACAGGGCGATACCGAAGGCGCGGCCCATGCCTTCCTGGACTACTGGGTCGGCAAGGGCGCGTTGCGGGCGCTGCCGGCGCCGCAGCAGGCCTACATCATCGGCTGCATGAACAAGATCGCGGGCGAATGGCGCATGATGTTCAACACCGATCCGGGGCCGCACGACTATCACGCGCTCACCATGCCGGTGCTGCTGCTCTGCAGCGGCAACACGACATTGGCGGCGCGCAGCGTCGTGGCCGAACTGCGCCAGCGCATGCCGGCGCCGCGGTTCGTGGAACTGCCCGGCCTGGGCCACATGGCGCCGCTCACGCAGCCCGAGCCGGTCAATGCCGCGCTGCTGAATTTCCTTGATACAGCAAGGCTTTGGGTCCGCCCCAAGGCCGCCCCGCCGCTTCAGCCGGCGGCCATTTAAGGGAACCCCACCGGCAATCGGTCGTTCCACTCCGTAACTATTCTCGGAAAACCGAGATTTTATTTCTGCTCGCCCGGCACCCTAGGCTTGGGCGGGGGAAGCCGGAGCGATGACCGACCAGACCATACCTGCAGAGGCGCAGGAGGCTGTGCCTTTGCCTGCGCCGCCTCCGCCGCAATCGAACTGGGCGCTGTTCCTCGATATCGACGGGACCCTGCTGGATATCGCCGACTCGCCCGAGAATGTCGCCGTGTCCGATGCGCTGCGCGACGATCTGCAGATGGCGGCGCAGTTGCTCAACGGCGCGCTGGCGCTGATCTCGGGCCGCACCATCGACAATATCGATCGGCTGTTCGAACCGCTGCGCCTTGCCGCCAGCGGCCAGCATGGCAGCGAATGGCGGCCGACGCCGAGCGCGACCGCCCAGTCGGTGGTCGACCTGCCGCTGCCCGAAGGCCTGCATGAAGCCGCTGCCCGCGTGGGCGCGCTGCATCCCGGCATCGTGGTCGAGCGCAAGAGCCACGCGCTGGCGGTGCATTACCGCCATGCCCCCGAGATCGGCCCCGCCATCGGATCGCAGCTGGCGCGCGCCATGGCCGGTCTCGATGGCCTGATGCTGATGCCGGGCAAATTTGTCTGGGAGATCAAGGACGCGACGCAGTCGAAGGGCTCGGCGGTCGAGCGCTTCCTGCAGCAGCCGGCCTTCGCTAATCGCCTGCCGGTGTTCCTCGGCGACGACCGCACCGATGAAGACGGCTTCCGCGCCGTCGAACGTCATGGCGGCATGGCCTTCGCCGTCGGCCCGCTGGCGCTGCGCCGGTCCGACCGCCCCGGCTTCATCGCGCCGGCCGCCGTGCGCGGCTGGCTGTCGGACTATGTGAAATCGCAGGCGACGAGGCAGTCGGCATGACCGCCGGCAGCAACTCAGTGGGCAGCACCACGGTCAGCACCGCCAAGCGTTACGATCCGAAACGGCGTGGCCTCGATCTCGGCGTGATCGGCAATTCGGTGATCGCCGCGCTGATCGATCCGATCGGGCGCATCGTGTGGCATTGCGCGCCGCGGCTGGACAGCGATCCGGTCTTCTGCGACCTGCTGCAGCCGAAACTGGATGGCGAAGGCATTTTCAGCGTCACCCTGCGCAATCTGGCCGCCAGCGATCAACGATATATCGAGAATACAGCCGTGCTGGTCACCACGCTGACCGATGCGAATGGCGCGTCGATCCGCATCACCGACTTCTGCCCGCGCTTCAAGCAGTATGACCGCACCTACCGGCCGGCCATGCTGTTCCGCCGCATCGAGCCGGTCAGCGGCACGCCAGTGATCCGCATCCGCTGCCGGCCTCTGTTCGATTACGGCGTCACCCAGCCCAGCCGCACGCTGGGGTCCAACCATATCCGCTTCACCGCGCCCGGCGCGGCGCTGCGTCTCACCACCGATGCGCCGATCGCCTTCATCGATGCGGAAAGCGAATTCGTGCTGACCAATCCGGTGACCCTGCTGCTGGGCGCCGATGAAAGCTTCACGGCCTCGCTTACCCATATGGCGCGCGAGTTCCAGGAGCGCACGGTGGAATACTGGGTCGAATGGGTGCGCTATCTCTCGGTGCCCTTCGAGTGGCAGGAGGCGGTGATCCGCGCCGCCATCACGCTGAAGCTCTGCGCCTATGAAGAGACCGGCGCGATCCTGGCCGCGCTCACCACCTCGATCCCCGAAGCCGCCGACACACCGCGCAACTGGGATTACCGCTATTGCTGGCTGCGCGATTCTTACTTTGTCGTGCAGGCGCTGAACCGTCTGGGCGCCACCAAGACGATGGAAGACTTCCTGCGCTACATCACGACGACCGTGGCGCTCAATCCCGGCGCCGAGCTGCAGCCGGTCTATGCGCTCAATCCCGCCGCCTCGCTGGAAGAACGCGTGATGCCCGGCTTCCATGGCTATCGCGGCATGGGGCCGGTGCGGCTGGGCAATGCCGCCTTCTCGCAGCGCCAGAACGACACCTACGGCTCCATCGTGCTGGCGGTGGCGCAGATGTTCTTTGATCGCCGGCTGCCGCGCCAGGGCGACGTGGCACTGTTCGAACAGCTGGAAGGCCTGGGCGAACAGGCGGCCGCACTGGCGCTCACCCCCGATGCGGGATTGTGGGAATTCCGCGGCCGTGCGCGGGTGCATACCCATTCCGCCGCCATGTGCTGGGCGGCCTGCCGGCGCCTGGCGCGGATCGCCGGCACGCTGGGGCTGGAAAAGAAGGTCGCCTACTGGCGCGACCATGCCGACCGCATCCGCAAGGCGATCATGGAGCAGGCCTGGAATCCGGAACTCAACAGCTTCGTCGAGAGTTTCAATGGGCAGGATTTGGATGCCTCGCTCCTGCTGCTGCAGGAAATCGGCTTCGTTGCTGCCGATGATCCGCGCTTCCTCGGCACGGTCGAGGCGGTCGGCAAGCATCTCAAGCGCGGCAGCCACCTGATGCGCTACGTCGCCGCCGATGATTTCGGCCTGCCGCACAACGCCTTTTCGATCTGTACCTTCTGGTATGTCGATGCGCTGGCGGCGATCGGTCGCCGCGATGAGGCGCGCGAGATTTTCGAAGGCCTGCTGGCCTCCCGCAACCATCTCGGTCTTCTGTCGGAAGACCTGGACACGAAGACAGGTGAACTATGGGGCAATTTCCCACAGACCTACTCGATGGTTGGATTGATCGTCTGCGCAATGCGACTTTCCAAAAGCTGGGAGGAGGCGTTTTGGCGCGGCTCGTGATTGTTTCCAATCGCGTGGCGATGCCGCGCGAACGGTTGAGCCGGGCCGGCGGTCTGGCGGTCGCCCTGAAAGAATCCCTCAACCAGCATGGCGGTCTGTGGTTCGGCTGGAGCGGCGAGGTGGTCGACCAGCCGCCGGAAACGCCGCATCGCGCCAGCCAGGGCCGCGTCAACTACGCCACGCTCGATCTCTCGCCGGACGAGCACAAAGGCTTCTATCTCGAATTCGCCAACGCGACGCTGTGGCCGCTGTGCCATTACCGCCTCGGCCTGATCGATTTCCATCGTTCGTCCTGGGAAGCCTATCTCGCGGTGAATGCGCGCTTCGCCGAGCAGCTGGTGCCACTGCTCAAACCCGATGACGTGATCTGGATTCACGACTACCACTTCATCCCGCTGGCCGCCGAACTGCGCCGCCGCGGCGTCACCAACCGCATCGGCTTCTTCCTGCATATTCCTTTCCCTGCACCCGAAGTGCTGGCAGCGCTGCCCGGCCATGAACGGCTGGTGCGCGATCTCTGCGCCTATGATCTGGTCGGTTTCCAGACCCGGACCGACATGCGGGCGCTGACCGAATACATCCTGCACGAGGCTGGCGGCACGGTGGGCGATGATGGCCGCGTCGCCGCCTTCGGGCGTGAGTTGCGCGTCGGCGCTTTTCCCATCGGCATCGACACGGCGGATTTCGAATCCCTCGCGGCCAAGGAAGCCGACAGCGAGGAGACCCGGCGCCTGACCGACAGCCTGGTCGGCCGCAGCCTGGTGGTCGGCGTCGACCGCCTGGATTATTCCAAGGGCATCCCACAGCGCTTCGAGGCCTTCCATCACCTGCTGGCCAATCGCACCGAGCATCGCGGCAAGGTCACCTTCATGCAGATCGCGCCGATCTCGCGCGGCGAGGTGGCGCAATACCGCAAGCTGCGCAACGAACTGGATGGCCTCACCGGCCGCATCAACGGCAAGTTCGCCGAATTCGACTGGGTGCCGGTGCGCTACCTGAACCGCTCGTTCTCGCGCAATTCGCTGGCCGGCTTCTATCGCCATGCCAAGGTCGGGCTGATCACGCCCCTGCGCGACGGCATGAATCTGGTGGCCAAGGAATATGTCGCATCCCAGGATCCCGTCGATCCCGGCGTGCTGGTGCTGTCGCGCTTTGCCGGCGCGGCGCGCGAGCTGAAGGGCGCGCTGGTAGTGAACCCCTATGACACCGAACATATCGCCGATGCCCTGCACCGGGCGCTTACCATGCCGCTGGACGAACGGCGCCAGCGCTGGGAATCGATGATCGGCGTGCTGCGCGCCAACACCATCACCCATTGGCGCGAGAACTACCTCGGCGCCCTGATGGCGGAGCGGCAACTCGATAGTTGACTAAGTCAACTATCGGCGCGAGACTGGGCCGGCCCGGATGGGGAGCCGGGGCCCATGCCGAAACCCGCCACCGCGAAGAAAACCGGCATTGCCGCGCAAGTGGATGCCATGCGCCGCTTCAACCGTTTCTACACCCACAAGATCGGGGTGCTGGAGGACGGCAAGCTCTACGCGCCGTTTTCGCTGGCCGAAACCCGCGTGCTGTACGAGCTCGCCCATCGCGACCGCGTCACCGCCAGTGACCTGGTGCGCGACCTGGGCCTCGATGCCGGCTATCTCAGCCGCATGCTGCGCGGCTTCGAGAAAAAGGGTCTGGTCTCGCGCAAGCCCGCGCCGGACGATGCGCGCCAGAGTTTGCTGCTGCTGACCAAATCCGGCCACAAGACCTTCGCGCCGCAGGAGGATGCCTCGCGCCGGATCCTGCAGCCGTTGCTGGAAACGCTGGATCAGTCGCAGCGCGGTAGTCTGGTCGCGGCGATGGATCATATCGAGCGGCTGTTGGGCGGCGGCCCGGCGCAGCAGCCCGAGATCACCCTGCGTTGCCACCGGCCCGGCGACATGGGCTGGGTCATCGCCGCCCATGGCCGGCTCTATGCGGAAGAATATGGCTGGGACATCAGCTTCGAGGCCCTGGTGGCCGAGATCGCCGCGCAATTCATCAAGGATTTCGATCCGAAGATGGAGGTCTGCTTCATCGCCGAGATGAACGGCGAACCGGTCGGCGCGGCTTTCGTGGTGCGCAAATCCGCCACGGTGGCCAAGCTGCGGCTGGTGATCATCGATCCCAAGGCGCGCGGCCGCGGCCTCGGCCATCGCCTGATTGCCGAGTGCATCGCCTTCGCGCGGGCGAAGGGCTATCGCAAGATGACGCTGTGGACCAACAGCATCTTGCTCGCGGCGCGTGCCGTGTATGTGAAGGCCGGCTTCAAGCTGGTGGCGAGCGACAAGCACCACAGCTTCGGCAAGGACCTGATCGGCGAGACCTGGGACCTCAAGCTGTGAAACCCTGGTATCCGCTTGTCGTCGCCGCCGGCGTCGGTGTGCAGGTCGGGCTGGCGCTGGTCGCCACGCGCTATGTCGTGGGCGAAAGCGGGCCGGCGACGCTGGCCATGTTCCGGTATGCCATCGGCGCGCTCTGCCTGCTGCCGGTGCTGCATCTGCAGAAGATTCCAATGCGCTTTGCGCCGCGCGACATCCTGCCGATTGCCGGTTTCGGCATCGTACAGTTCGGCATCCTGATCGCGTTGCTGAATTACGGCCTGTCCTGGATCACCGCGGCGCGTGCCGGGCTTTTGTTTGCCAGCTTCCCGCTGCTTACCATGATCGTGGCGGCCATGCTCGGGCGCGAACGCCTCACCGTGATGAAGACCGTCGGCGTGCTGCTCACCATGCTGGGCGTCGGCATCACGCTGGGCGAGAAGGTGTTCGATGCCTCCAGCGCCGAACACTGGATCGGCGAGGCCGCCGTGCTGTTGGCCGCGCTTTGCGGCGCGGTCTGCAGTGTCTTGTACCGTCCGTACCTGCAGAAATATCCCACCCTCAGCATCGGCGCCTTCGCCATGCTGGCCAGCGTCGGGTTCCTCGCCATCCTCGCCACCTATGAGGGCGTCTTCAGCCAGTGGACCGGCTACAGCCCGGGCGGCTGGGCGGCGGTGATCTTCATCGGCCTGAGCAGCGGCATCGGCTATTACGGCTGGCTCTGGGCCCTGCGCCATGCGCCGCCGACCCAGGTGACGATCTTCCTAGGGCTCAGCCCGATCACGGCGGCGCTGATCGGCGCGCTGTTCCTGTCCGAACCGCTCACCCTGCCGCTGCTCGCCGGCCTTGCCGTGCTGCTGCTCGGCCTCTGGCTGGCGCTCCGTCCACAGAAAGCCTGACATGTGGTAAGGTGCGCGGGCGGATGTCCCGCGCTAGCATCGTCCCATGATCACGCGCCGCACGTTCCTCTCTGCCGCCGCTTCCGCCACCGCGCTGACAGTCATCGCGCTGCCGCCGCGCGCTGTCTCCGCTGCCACAAAAGAGTTTCGTCTCACGCCAGCATTGGCGAAAGCGCCGGTGCTGCCGGGCAAGCCGGAGACCGCAGTCTGGGCCTATAACGACAGCCTGCCCGGACCGGTGCTGCGGGTGGCGCAGAATGATCGCCTGCGCGTGCGGCTGGAGAATAAACTGCCGCAGGAGACCACCGTGCACTGGCACGGCATCCGTCTGCCCAATGCGATGGACGGCGTGCCGGGCTTGACGCAGAAGCCGGTGAAGCCGGGCGGCACCTTCAACTACGACTTCGTCTGCCAGGACGCGGGCACCTTCTGGTATCACCCGCATGCCGGCAATCCGGAACAGGTCGGTCGCGGTCTCTATGGCCTCTTGATTGTCGATGAACCCAACCCGCCGGCCGTGGATCGCGATGTCGCCTGGGTCCTGAGCGATCTGCGTCTCGCGCCGGATGCGCAGATCACCAATGACTTCCGTCATGAGTTCGACCTCACCCATGCGGGGCGACTGGGCAATGTCGCGCTGATGAACGGCCGTCTCGCGCAGCCCTTCAGCGTGACGGCCGGCGAACGCATCCGTCTCCGTCTGGTCAACACCGCCAATGCGCGCATCTTCGATCTGCGCTTTGCCGACCATGCACCCTGGCTGATCGCGCTCGACGGTCATCCCGTCGCGCCGCGCCAGCTCGGTCCGCAGGAGCGCGTGGCGCTCGGCCCCGGCATGCGCGCCGACCTGATCCTCGATCTCACTGGCAATACCAGCACGCGCTATACGGTGTTCGACCGTGACCTGCAGGGCCGTGAACACCGGCTCACCGATCTGGCCTATGGCGAAACGCCGGCACAGAAGAAAGACCGCGCGGCCATCGCGGCGCTCACGCCCAATCCGGTGCGCGAGCCCGATCTGAAACCGGCGCAGCGCCTGCCGCTGCTGCTCGGCGGCGGCATGGGCGTGCCGTCCAGCATGCAGGTCGATGGCGGCAGGGCGATGGACATGCGCGATGCCTTCCAGAAACACCGGATCGCCTGGAGCCTGAACGGCCAGGCCATGGCGGATCATTCAGACCATCTCGGCCATAACCCGCTTTTCAGCCTAAGCTACGGGAAAAGCTATATTTTCGATGTCCACAACGACACATCATGGCCGCATCCGCTGCATCTGCACGGCCATGTCTTCCGGGTGCTGACCCAGCCCGACCAGGCCTGGCGCGACACGGTGCTGCTGCAGGCTGGCGAAAAGGCGCAGCTCGCCCTGGTGGCCGACAACAAGGGCCACTGGATGCTCCACTGCCACATCCTGGAGCATCAGGTCGCCGGGATGATGGCGACCGTCACTGTAAAATAAACAGGAAAATCAGAAGCTTAGGCGGAAACCTGCTTCTGCGCCTCGACCAGCAGTTCGGCCAGCTTGATCATCAGGCGATGGTCCGACATCTCGATGCCCTTGGCCTTGAGGTCGGCCTGCACCTTGCGGATCACGTCGGCATCGCCGGCTTCCTCGAAATCGGCTTCCACCACGGTCCGGGCATACGCATCGGCATCGGCGCCGCTCAGGCCCAGCTGACCCGCGACCCACTGGCCCAGCAGCTTGTTGCGCCGGGCGACCGCCTTGAAAGCCAGCTCCTCGTCATGGGCGTGCTTCTTCTCGAAGGCATCTTTGCGGTCGTCAAAAGTGGTCATGGAATCCTCGTGCACGGACGGTAAGCGACACCGTTATATTGTGGAGCCGGGGCGGTGGCTGCAAGGGCTGGCGGCAACTGGGGATTCAAATTCGGAAAACCGCACTTTCCCGGTCATTCCCGCTGTCATTTTCCCGTCGGAAAACCCTGCCCGGCGGATTGCGGCGCGCAGCCCCTTGCGGTATCTAGGGGCCGAGCTTTCCCTATAGCCGGACAGGTGTGCCATGACGCGCCGCAGACAGGTTTACGAGGGCAAGGCGAAGGTCCTCTTCGAGGGTCCCGAGCCGGGCACTCTGGTACAGTATTTCAAAGACGACGCGACCGCGTTCAATAACAAGAAGAAGGGCACCATTACCGGCAAGGGTGTCCTGAACAACCGTATTTCCGAGTATCTGATGACGCGTCTGGGCGAGGTCGGCATCCCGACCCATTTCGTCCGCCGCCTCAACATGCGCGAGCAGCTGATCAAGGAAGTCGAGATCATCCCCCTCGAGGTCGTCGTGCGCAATGTCGCCGCCGGCTCGCTGGCCACCCGTCTGGGCGTCGCCGAGGGCACCATGCTGCCGCGCTCCATCGTCGAGTTCTATTACAAGAACGACGAGCTGAACGATCCGCTGGTGTCGGAAGAGCACATCACCTGCTTCGGCTGGGCCACGCCCCAGGAAGTGGACGAGCTGATGCATCTGGCGCTGCGCATCAACGATTTCCTGTCGGGCCTGTTCCTCGGCATCGGCATCCGCCTGGTCGACTTCAAGCTGGAATTCGGCCGCTGGTGGCAGAATGACGAGATGCGCATCATCCTGGCCGACGAGATCAGCCCGGACTCCGCGCGTCTGTGGGACCTGAAGACCAACGAGAAGATGGACAAGGATCGCTTCCGTCGCGATCTCGGCAATGTGGCCGAAGCCTATCAAGAAGTCGCGCGGCGCCTGGGGATTCTCCCCGAAGGCGGCCCCCGCGACATCAAGGGTCCCGATACGATGCAGTGAGGCGCAACAACCAAGCGCCGTGAAATAAAGCGGCGGCCAGAGCAAGGGCCGCCGCAGCTTTTTGAGAATAAGGAAAGATGAGCCGATGAAAGCCCGTGTCCATGTCAGCCTGAAGAACGGCGTCCTTGATCCCCAGGGCAAGGCGATCGGACAGGCGCTGCATTCGCTCGGGTTTGCCGATGTCGGCGAAGTGCGGCAGGGCAAGCTGATCGAACTCGAACTGACCGGCACGCTGGCATCGAAGCCCAAGGCCGAGATCGAGGCCGCGGTCAAAGAGATGGCGCAGAAGCTGCTGGCCAACACCGTGATCGAGAATTTCGCCGTCGAACTGGTGGGTTGAACCCATGAAAGCCGCGCTGATCACCTTCCCCGGATCGAACCGTGAGCGCGACATGCGCATGGCGCTCACCAAGGTCAACAACGGCAAGCCGCCGATCGATGTCTGGCACGGCGATTCCGAACTGCCGAAAGACATCGACCTGATTGTGCTGCCGGGCGGCTTCTCCTACGGCGATTACCTGCGCTGCGGCGCCATGGCGGCGAATTCGCCGATCATGCGCGAGGTGAAGAAGCGCGCCGATGCCGGCACCCGCGTGCTGGCCGTGTGCAACGGCTTCCAGATCGCCTGCGAGGCGGGCCTGCTGCCGGGCGCGCTGATGACCAATGCCGGGCTGCAGTTCATCTGCCGCCAGGTCGACCTGCGCGTCGAGACCACCGCCAGCGAGTTCACCAGGAAGTATCGCCAGGGCCAGACCATCCGCGTCGCCGTCGCCCATCACGATGGCAACTACACGCTGGATGCCGACAGCGTGAAAAAGCTGGAAGACGCGGATCGCATTGCTTTCCGCTATGCCGATCCGCTCGGCAACGTGGCGCCGAACACCAACCTGAACGGTTCGGTCGACAACATCGCCGGCATCTACAATGCCAAGAAGAATGTGCTCGGCCTGATGCCGCACCCGGAAAACGCTACCGACCCGATCTGCGGCGGCACCGACGGTCTGGGCCTGTTTGAATCGATTGCGGAGTCGCTGAAGTGAGCGAAGCGTCCAAAAAAGCCGTGCAGTATCCCGCCGATCTGATGGGCCTGAGCAAGGCCGAATACGATCTGGTGCTGGAGATCATGGGCCGCGTGCCCAATCAGGTCGAACTCGGCATCTTCTCGGTCATGTGGTCGGAGCACTGCTCCTACAAGTCATCGAAGAAGTGGCTCAAGACCTTGCCCACGAAAGCTCCCTGGGTGATCTGCGGTCCGGGCGAGAATGCCGGCGTCATCGATATCGGCGATGGTGATGCCGTCATCTTCAAGATGGAAAGCCACAACCATCCGTCCTTCATCGAGCCCTATCAGGGCGCGGCGACGGGCGTCGGCGGCATCCTGCGCGACGTCTTCACCATGGGTGCGCGTCCGGTCGCCAATCTGAACGCGCTGCGCTTCGGCTCGCCCGATCACGCCAAGACCCGCCATCTGGTCTCGGGCGTGGTGCATGGCATCGGCGGCTACGGCAACTGCGTCGGTGTGCCGACGGTGGCCGGCGAAGTGAATTTCCACCCCAGCTACAACGGCAACATCCTGGTCAACGCGATGACCGTGGGTCTGGCCAAGGCCGACAAGATTTTCTATTCGGCCGCTGCCGGTCTGGGCAATCCGGTCGTCTATGTCGGCTCCAAGACCGGCCGCGACGGCATCCATGGCGCCACCATGGCGTCTGCCGAATTCACGGATGACAGTGAAGAAAAGCGCCCCACCGTTCAGGTCGGCGATCCCTTCACCGAAAAACTGCTGATCGAGGCCTGCCTCGAGCTGATGAACACCGACACCATCGTCGCCATCCAGGATATGGGCGCGGCGGGCCTGACGTCGTCATCCTTCGAGATGGCGTCCAAGGGCGGCATGGGCATCGTGATCGATCTCGACAAGGTGCCGGCGCGCGAAACCGGCATGACGCCGTTCGAATTCATGCTCTCCGAAAGCCAGGAGCGCATGCTGATCATCCTCAAGCCGGGCTCCGAGCCGCAGGCCGAGGCGATCTTCAAGAAGTGGGAACTCGATTTCGCTGTCATCGGTCATCTCACCGATACCGGCCGCATGGTGCTGCGCTTTAATGGCGAGCAGGTCGGCGATCTTCCCATTGATCCTCTGGCGGCTGCGTCGCCAGAGTATGACCGGCCGTGGGTGAAGACTCCGCCGCAAAAGCCGCTCGGCCGCGTCAACCATCCGCTGCCGTTCACGGACGCACTCGGCCGTCTGGTCGGCATGCCCGACATGGCGTCGCGCCGCTGGATCTGGGAACAGTACGATCACCTGGTGCGCGGCGACACCGTGCAGATTCCGGGCGGCGATGCCGCTGTCGTGCGCGTCGAGGGCCATGCCACCAAGGCGCTGGCCATGACCACCGACTGCACGCCGCGTTACGTGTTCGCCGATCCGGTCGAGGGCGGCAAGCAGGCGGTGGCCGAAACCTGGCGCAACATCACGGCCGTCGGCGCGCGTCCGCTGGCGATCACCGACAACATGAACTTCGGCAACCCTGAGCGCCCCGAGATCATGGGGCAGTTCGTCGGCGCCGTCGAAGGCATCCGCGAAGCCTGTCTGGCGCTGGATTACCCGGTCGTCTCGGGCAACGTGTCGCTCTACAACGAGACCAACGGCAAGGGCATCCTGCCGACACCCGCCATCGGCGGCGTCGGCGTGCTTGATGACGTGGCCAAGATGGCGACGCTGGCCTTCAAGCTGCCGGGCGAAGCCATCCTGCTCATCGGCAAGACCAACGGCCATCTCGGCCAGTCGGTCTACCTGCGCGACATCTGCGGCCAGGAAGACGGCCCGCCGCCGCCGGTCGACCTCAAGGTCGAGAAGACCAACGGCGACGCCGTGCGGATGCTGATCGGCAAGGGCATGGTTTCGGCCGTGCATGACTGCTCCGACGGCGGCCTGGCCATCGCGCTGGCCGAAATGGCCATGGCGTCGGGCATCGGCGCCGAGGTCAAGCTGCCCAGCGGCGACGCCTTCGAGATCGGGTTCGGCGAGGACCAGGGCCGCTATGTGGTCACCTGCCCGGCCGGCAAGGCCGAGGCCGTGCTGGCCGCCGCCGAGGCCGCCGGCGCGCCGGTGGTCCAGCTTGGCCTGACCGGCGGGGATGCGTTGACGTTTGCCGGCCAGGGCACCATATCGGTCGCGGCGCTGAAGTCGGCCCATGAGGGCTGGCTGCCGGGCTATATGGCCGGTAAGAAGTAGAAAACCGGCCAAAAGGAACGACGATTATGGCGATGGACGCCGTCGAGATCGAAAAGATGATCAAGGACGCCCTGCCCGATGCGCAGGTCGAAATCCAGGACCTGCGCGGCGACGGCGATCATTATGCCGCCACCGTGGTCTCGGCCGCCTTTGCCGGCAAGACCCGGGTGCAGCAGCACCAGATGGTCTACGCGGCGCTGAAGGGCCGCATGGGCGGCGTGCTGCATGCGCTGGCGCTCACCACACAGACCCCGTAATTCACGACCAGAGGACGATCGCCATGAGCGAGAAAGAACAGACATTCGAGCGTATCCGCGAGGAAGTGGGCAGCAACGATGTCGTGCTGTTCATGAAGGGCACCCCGGTGTTCCCGCAATGCGGTTTCTCGGCAACCGTCGTGCAGGTGCTGTCGCGCCTGGGCCTGAAGTTCAAGGGCGTCGACATCCTGGCCGATCCCGCCATCCGCACCCACCTGAAGGACTATTCGGAGTGGCCGACCTTCCCCCAGCTTTACGTGAAGGGTGAGTTCGTCGGCGGCTGCGACATCGTGCGCGAGATGTACCAGAGCGGCGAGCTGCAGCAGTACCTGACGGAAAAGGGTATCGCCGTCCAGGCGGCGTAAGCCTGCGCGATGGCGGGCGTTCCGTTTGCCATCCGCCAGATCGATCATGTGGTGCTGCGGGCGCAAAACCCGCAGCAGCTGATCGCCTTCTACCGCGACGTGCTGGGCTGCGCCGTCGCTCACGAGCAGCCGAAAATCGGACTCACCCATCTCAGGGCCGGGTCCGCCCTCATCGATATCATGGACATGAACGGCAGGCTGGCCTCGGCCGGCGATGAAGCGCCGCTGCGCGCCCGCCGCAATGTCGATCACATCTGCCTGCGCGTGGAACCCTTCGATGGCGATGCGATCCGCGCGCATCTCGCTGCCCATGGCATCGCCGTCGATCCGCCGGGCAGCCGGTTCGGGTCGGAAGGCGAAGGACCCTCGGTCTATCTCGCCGATCCCGAAGGCAATGTGGTGGAGCTGAAAGGCGGCGGTCCGGCTTAGGTCAGCCGGAAGAAGCCCACCGCGCGGGTCAGCTGGCCGGCTTTCTCGTCCAGCAATTGCGCGGCTTCGCGGCTCTTCTGCGACATCTCGGCATTGCGGTCCACCGCCGCCTGCATGTCGCTCATCGCCTTGGTCACCTCGGCCACGCCGCCAGCCTGTTCGCTGCTGGCCATGGCTACCTCTTCCATCAGTCCGGCCACCTGCTTCACCGACTGCGCGATCTTGCCCAGCGTCTCGCCGGTCTGCGTCACCAGCCGTGCGCCGGTGCCGATCTCCTGGCCGCTGGCGGTGATCAGTGTCTTGATCTCTTTCGATGCATTGGCCGAGCGCTGCGCCAGCGCGCGCACTTCCTGCGCCACCACGGCAAAGCCCTTGCCGGCCTCGCCGGCGCGCGCCGCCTCGACGCTGGCATTGAGCGCCAGCAGATTGGTCTGGAAGGCGATCTCGTCCATCACGCCGACGATCTCGGAAATCTTGGTCGCCGATGTCTCGATGTTGGTCATGGCGCTGACGGCCGAGACCACGATGTCATGGCTGGCGGTGGCATCCTCGCGCGAGGATGCGACGATGGTGTTGGCCTGCTGGGCATTCTGGGCGCTGCGTGATGTCGTGTCGCGCATCTGCTCCATGGCGGAGACGGTCTGCTCCAGGCTGGTGGCCTGCCGGGCGTTGCGCTGGACCATGTCCTCGGTCTCGCTGCCGATCTCGGCCGAGACGCGGGTGATGGCGCTGCCGGCTGCCGCGATGTCGCTGACGATCTGGCGCAGCTTGCCGTTCATGACATTGCAATGCTCGACGATGGTGGCGAAATCGCCGCGGAAATCGCCTTCGACCGTTCCGCCGATATGGCCGGTCGACAGCGCATCCAGCATCTCGCGCACCTTGCCGATCACCGAAGCGATGGTGTCGGCCATGTGGTTCATCGACTGCGACAGTTCAGCGCGGAAGCCGGTCGAGCCGTCCAGGGCGATGCGGTAGCCGAGATTGCCGTCGATGATCTTTTCCACCAGCACGGCGACGTCTTTCTTGATCGCGGCTTCCTGCTCGCGCACCGCCTGGCTGCGTGCTTCCGCCTCGCGCACCGTCTGCTCGGCCTCGCGTTCGCGCGCCTCAGCCTCCAGGCGCCGGCGTTCGGTGGCATTGGCCTTGAAGATCTGCAGCGCCTTGGCCATGGCGCCGATCTCGTCGCGGCCGGCCTTTGGCACGATGGCGTCCAGGTCGCCCTCGCTCAGGGCTTTCATGGCGTGCGTCATGCGGCGCAAGGGCCGCACGATGATGAAAGCCATGAAGGCGGTGATCACCAGCGCGATGGCAAGGCCGGCCGCGCTGGCGATGATGATCGACTGGCGTGCGCGCTGCATCTGCTCGTCCAGTGCCGAATAGAACATGAAGCTGTCGGCGATGAACTGCTCGACCAGCTGGCGCGCCAGCGGCTTCACGGTGTCGATCTGGGCCACGGCCTCGGTGGCGCTGACCGTGCCGATGCGCTTGCTGGCCTCGGCCATCTTCTGCGCGAAAACCCGGCCGTCATCGCTGAGCGACCGCTCCAGCGCGATATCGAGATCGTCACCGATGGAGCGCAGCACCTTGGCGCGGCTGTCCTTGCCATCGCGCAGGTCGCTTTGGAGATTGTCCAGTTCCTGCTGCGCATCACGGGCGGCATTCAGGCCCAGCAGCGCCTTGTTGTAGATGTCGGAAACGGCGGTCTGGGACTGCTGCTGCATCTGCAGGGCATATCCGCCGACCACCAGACCGGTCATGGCGACCAGCAGGAAGCCGATCAGGAATTTCACGAATATCGGCATGACGTCATCCGGCGATCAGGGTGGCGACAGGCCCCACGCGCGTCGCCAGCAGAAAGAACCGGCCGCGCGTTCTGCGCGGCCGTATGGTCCCGTCGGTCGGGACCGGTCGTTACTGGGCCGTGACCGACATCTTCATCTTCGGATGGATCAGGCAGCGGATGTCATAGGCGCCGGCGGCATCGAAGGAGACAACGGTGCTGTCGCCCGGCTTCTGCGTGGCATGGCTCTTCTTGCCGGTCGGGCCGCTAACCGAGACGTTATGGGCTACGGTATCGTCATTGACGAACTTGATGCTGTCGCCGGCCTTGATGGTCACGTCTTCCTTGGAGAAGGCGGAATCCTTCTGGCCGATGGCGATTTCCGAAGCCCAGGCGGTAAAGCCCAGGGTGATGCCGGCGGCGATGGCCAAGGCGAACTGAACGCTGTTCTTGGTCAAGGGTCTGTCCTCTTCAGTTGATAGGGAGGGGCAATACGGGAATGGCCACGGGCGCATCGCTGCTGGTCAGGCTGCGCATGAAGGCGACCAGATCATCGGTCTCGCGATCGGTCAGGTTCAGCCGCTTCATCAGCGGCGACAGGCTGTCGCGCTGCTTGAAGCCGGTGTCGTAATGCGTGACGACCTCGCGCAGCGTCGCCGCCGAACCGTCATGCATGTAAGGCGCGCGCAGCTCGATGTTGCGCAGGGTCGGCGTCTTGAAGGCATGCTGCATGATCGGCGCATCGGGCACGAACTTGCCGCGGCCGATATCGTCGCTCTTCAGGCCGATGTCGTGGAAGCCGTCATCGGTGAAGCGCCAGGTCTTGTGACAGGCATTGCAGGCGGCCTTGTCGTTGAACAGCGCGAAGCCGCGCTTGGCCTCGTCGCTGATGGCCTTTTCGTCGCCCTCGATCCAGCGGTCGAACGGCGCCTTGCCGCTGACGATGGTGCGTTCATAGGTGGCGATGGCGTCGCCGATGGCCTTGGGCGTGATCGTCTCGCTGCCGAACACATCCTTGAAGCGCCGGCGGTATTCCGGCAGCGCCTGGATTTTCTCCAGCAGCACCGGCATCGGCATGTTCATCTCGACATCGGCCTGGATCGGCCCCAGCGCCTGTTCTTCCAGGCTGTCGGCGCGGCCGTCCCAGAACAGCAGCTCGGCCCAGGCGAGGTTCAGCACGGTCGGCGTGTTGCGCTTCAGCACCGAGGCATTGGCGCCGATGCCGGTCTTGCGCGGGTCTTCCCAGCCGAATGACGGGTTATGGCAGCTGCCGCAGGAGATATTGTCGCCGGCCGACAGCCGCGGATCGAAGAACAGCAGGTAGCCCAGATCGGCCTTGGCCTGCGAAAACGGGTTGCTCTTCGGGAACGGAATCTCGGCGGGCCGCGCATAGGCGGCCTTCAGCTTGTCCAGTGTTTCAGCGCCGCTGGCATGCTGTAACAGGCCCATGACCGCACTGGCGGCGACCAGCGCGCCGAATCCCACCCACTTCCCGATCCTGCTGACCGGAATCTCACCCTGCTTCATCGCCTCAAGTCCCCCCGGACTACGTCAGTCACCCGTGCCATTCCCCCGAACGACACAAGGAATGAGACACGTTCGCATACAGGTTGCGCTATAACCCTGAGGGGCTGACAAATCTGACCAATTCATGTGCAATGCACGGCATCGGCCTGTGGAAACGAAGCCGCAGCTTTTGAAACAGCCTTGATTGTATTTGTAAAAAACCTCGGATAGACCCTCCGCATGACCAATCCCGCCGCCGAACAGTTGATCCAGCGCTATTACGAGGCTTTCAACAGCCGCGATATCGATGGCTTCCTCAGCCTGCTCAGCGACGATGTCGTGCATGACATCAACCAGGGCAGCCGCGAGAGCGGCAAGGCCGCCTTCCACACCTTCCTCGTGCGCATGAACCGCTGTTACGAGGAAAAGGTCGTCGACCTCTTTGTCATGACCAACCAGGACGGCAGCCGGGCGGCGGCCGAATTCACCGTGCTGGGCGTCTATCTGGAAACCGACGACGGCCTGCCGCAGGCCGAGGGCCAGCGCTACAGCCTGCCTGCCGGCGCCTTCTTCGAGATCAGCGCCGGCCGCATCTCGCGCATTTCCAACACCTACAACATGAACGACTGGATCAAGCAGGTCGGCGCATGACGGATCGCACGGCATGACAGAGGCGTCGTCGCCGGTCTGCTATGCGGATTTGAGCGTCCACCGCTTCACCGGCGACGAGCTGCCCGCCCGCCTCGACGATCTCGCCCGCCTGCGCATCGAGGTCTTCCGCGCCTGGCCTTATCTCTATCAGGGCGACATGGCCTACGAGCGCACCTATCTGCAGCGCTATGCCAGGGCCAGAACCGGCACCATCATCGCCGCCATCCATGGCGACAACATCGTTGGCGCTTCCACCGCGCTGGCGCTGGATGAAGAGTTCGATTACGTGCGCGCGCCGTTTGTGGCCGCCGGCATGAATACGGCGGAAATTTTCTATTTCGGCGAATCCGTGCTGCTGCCCGCTTATCGCGGCCATGGCATCGGCGTTGAATTTTTTCACCAGCGCGAGGCCGCCGCCCGCGCCCATGGCTACAGTGTCTGCTGCTTCTGCGCCGTGCAGCGGCCCGACGACCATCCGATGAAGCCGGCGGATCATGTGCCGCTCGATGATTTCTGGCGCAGGCGCGGCTACGAGAAGCAGCCGGCACTGGTCACCAGTTTCGAATGGCTGGATATCGGCGACGCGCGGCAGACCGTCAAGCCGATGGTCTACTGGCTCAAGCGGCTGTAGAACGGTTTCATGATCACGCTGGCCTGTGCGCAATATCCCATCGGACATTTCGAAAGCTTCGCCGCCTGGCAGGCCCATGCCGCCGGCTGGGTCGACCGCGCCGTGCAGCAGGATGCGCGCATCCTGCTGTTTCCCGAATATGGCGCGATGGAGCTGACGTCGCTGCTATCGGCCGACCTGCAGCAGAATCTCACCGGGCAGATCGCGGCCCTGCAGGACTATCACGACGCCTTTGTTGCCACCTGGGCGGCGCTGGCGAAAACCCATGACGTCCACATCGTTGCGCCGAGCTTTCCGGTGCGCGTTGGCCCGAAAGAATCAAAACCGGTCTTTAAAAACCGCGCCTATGTGCTGGCGCCCGACGGCCGCGTCGATTTCCAGGAAAAGCGCCAGATGACGCGCTTCGAGCGCGAGGCCTGGATCATCGAGGGCGGCGCCGATCTGAAGGTCTTTGACGCCACCATCAACGGCGAGGCGCTGCGGTTTGGCGTCAATGTCTGCTACGACGTCGAATTCCCGCTGATCGCGCAGGCGCAGGCAGCCGCCGGCGCCGACCTGATCCTGGCGCCCAGCTGCACGGATACGCTGGCCGGTGCCCATCGCGTGCTGACGGGTGCCAAGGCGCGGGCGCTGGAGAACCAGGTCTATGTCGCGCTGGCGCCCACGGTAGGGCTCGCCGAATGGTCGCCGGCCGTCGATGTGAATGTCGGCTGGGGCGGCGTCTATGCCGCGCCGGATCGCGGCCTGCCCGATGACGGCGTGGTGGTGCAGGGCAGCCTGAGCGAACCAGGCTGGGTTTTCGCACAACTGGATTTCGGTCTTCTGCGTGCCGCGCGCGCCGAAGCGCAGGTCTTCACGCGCCGCGACTGGCCCACGCAGTCGCTGCCGTCACTGGATGTGACGGCGGTTGATCTGAAGTAAAAAGAAAACCGTCACCCTCGGATTGATTCCGAGGGTCCATCTATACGTTCCGATGCGCGGATGATTGGGATGGACCCTAGGGACAAGCCCTGGGGTGACGATCCTTTTTTACGGACGATGGTATCGTTACGCGTCGACCAGTTCGCGCTTGGCGCCGGCAAACTGCTTGGCCACCGTGGCGACCCGCTTGCCCAGATGCTTCGCCGTTTCCAGGTCGCTGGCGATCGGGCCCTTGTCCGGACCTTCATCGGCATTCGACTGCGCCATCGCGCCAAGGAAGCTGCCCAGGCGGTTGAGGTCGTTCACGCTGCCCTTGGAATTGTTGTTGCCCGGCATCAGGTCGACGCCGACCCAGATCATGCCGTGCTGCGCGCCGAAGATGGCGAGCTGCTGCAGCGAGCTGAGCTTGTCGCCCGACTGCGAGGCCGAGTTGGTGAAGCCGGCGCCGATCTTGTTGGCCCAGGCGCGGCCGTACCAGACCTTGGAGCTGAAATCCATGAAGGCTTTGAAGGGCGCCGAGACGCTGCCCATGTAGGTCGGCGCGCCGAAGATGATGGCATCGGCCGCATTGATCTCCTCGATGCGGGCCTCGGCCTCGGCGACGGGGATCAGCAGCGCCGTCACGCCGGCCACGCTGGCGGCGCCGGCGGCAACCGCTTCGGCCTGTTTCTGGGTGTGGCCGTAGCCGCTGTGGTAGACAATCGCAACCTGGGTCATAGATTAAGTCCTTGTCAGGAATGGGAATTATTATGGTCACTAGAAGTAACTGACGTTCTTCAGGTGACGAGGAATATGCCCACTTGATTTCCTGAGTAAAGTAGGTACTTAAAAGTAACCAAGCTTTTTTCGTTCAAGATCGCGCTATTTCCCAGCTCTCAGCCCCAGCTCCAAACCCCCAGCTTCAAACCCCGGTCGCCAGCATGTCCGCCTCCCCCGTCTCCCAGCCCGTCAAATCCCAGCCTGCCAAGAAGGATGTCCATGAATGCCCCATCGACGCCGTGCTGCGGCTGCTGATGGGTCCGTGGACCACCTACATCCTCTACATCCTGCGCACACAGGGCCCGCGCCGCTTTGGTGAACTGAAGCGTGAAGTCGGCGGCATCTCGGCCAAGGTGCTGACCGAGCGCCTGCGCATGCTGGAAGACGCGCGGCTCGTGCATCGCGACTACCAGGCGACCATTCCGCCGCAGGTGACCTACAGCCTCGCGGCGCGTGGCGCCGAACTCAATCCGATGCTCGATGCGTTGAAAGACATCGCACTGCGCTGGCGCGACGAAGACGCCGTGCCGGCGCGCCAGGCAGCGGAATGACGCAAAGCGCCGGAATAACGTAAAGCCCGAGTCCGAATTACACGATAAGTTGTAATAACTGAAATTTGTTCGTGCTCCGATGTTTTAGTCATGGAGCAACATGGTTCTTGCATGTAAGGCCTCTGCAACCCTGCCGCTATTTCGGCGGTCTGTCTGGAGAGGTCCTACCGCATGCATCGCGTCGGCATTCTCACCCGCATCATTCTGGTCCTGGCCGTTTTCTCGGTCGGCCTTACGGCCGTGAGCTGGCTCGGCGTCAGCGCCGTGCAGACCTACGACCGCCGGGTCGCCGAACTGCAACGCGCCAACGAGCGCGCGCTGTATGCCGCCCGCCTGCATGAGGGCGTGATCGAGGCGGTGATGGAATCGCGCGGCATCTATATCGCCCGCGACCCCGCAGCGCTTGAACGTTTCTCGAATGCCCTGCTGAAGGTGCTGGCCGAGCTTGAGGCCGCCATTCCCGATTATCGCGCGCTGCAGCGGTCCGAACAGGTCGCTGCGTTTGCCGCGATGGAACAGCAGATCATGCAGTTCGTCGGCTTCCGCCGCGAACTCGTGCGTCTGGCGCAGCAGGAAAGCCAGCCCGCCGCGCAGGCCTTTGGCGACAACGAGGCCAACCGCACGGTGCGCACGCGGCTCAGCAACGCGCTCGATCAGGCCGCCGATGACGACCGGCTGCAGCGCGACGCCATCGCTGCCGAACTCGCTGCCTTCGTGCGCCAGCGCCTGCCGCTGCTGATCGGGCTTTCGGTCGCCATCATCGTGGTCTGCCTGGCGCTGGGCTTCTTCATCTCCATCGTCACGCTCGCGCGTCCGATCCGCCGGCTCGGCCATGCCATGCATATCCTGGCCGAGGATCGCACCGATCTTGTCATCCCGGGCGTGACGTTCCGTGACGAGATCGGCGACATGGCGCGCAGCGTCGAGGTCTTTCGCAGCAACGCCATCGAAAAGAAGCGCCTCACCGCCGAACAGCAGCAGCGTGAGGCCGAGATACGCGCCACGGAAGAACAGCAGCGCCAGCGCGAGCGCCAGGCCGCCGACGAGATCGCCGATCTGGTCGCCGCCGTGTCGCGCGGCAATGTCTCGGGCCGTCTGGCGCTCGACAACAAGGAAGGCGTATTCCGCGTCATCGCCGAAGGCATCAACAGCCTGTCCTCTGCCGTGGAGACGGTGCTGCGGGAAGCCGGCGGCATGCTGAACGCGCTGGCACGCGGCGATCTCAGCCAGCGCATGACCGGCGATCATGACGGCGTCTTCGGCCAGATCAGGACCGATGCCAACACCATGGCGGAAACGCTGACCGGCATCATCCGCCAGCTGGATGGCATCGCGCGCCAGCTGCATGTGGCATCCGCCGAGATCGCCGGTGGCAGCCAGGATCTGGCCCAGCGCACCGAAAGCCAGGCGGCCAGCCTGGAGCAGACCGCCGCCTCGATGCAGGAGATGTCAGAGATCGTGCGCAAGACCGCCGACGGCGCGCAGATGGCCAGCCGCGATGCGGCCAGCGCCAGCAGCACGGCCGAACGCGGCGGCACGATTGTCGGCGACACGCTCGGCGCGATGCAGCGCATCGAGGACAGCGCCGCCCGCATCGGCGACATCGTCGGGTTGATTGACGAGATCGCCTTCCAGACCAACCTGCTGGCCCTCAACGCCAGCGTCGAGGCCGCGCGTGCAGGCGAGGCCGGCAAGGGTTTCGCCGTGGTGGCGCAGGAAGTACGCGCGCTGGCCCAGCGTTCGGCCAATGCCTCGAAAGACATCAAGACGCTGATCGCGACATCGACGGCGCAGGTGAAGGATGGCGCGGCCTGCGCGCGCGCGGCCGGCGGCGTGCTGGAAGAGGTCTTCGGCGGCATCCGCCGCGTCGCCGCCCTGACCGACGAGATCGCCGGCGCCAGCCGCGAACAGGCCGGCGGGCTGGAGCAGATCAACGGCGCGGTAGCGCAGATGGATGCGATGACCCAGCGCAACGCGGCGCTGGTCGAGGAAACCGCGGCTGCCGCGCGCAGTCTGGCCGATCAGGCCGGTGCGCTCACCAAGGTGATCGGCTTCTTCCGTGTCGATGGCAACGATGCGGCGACACCGTCGATGCGGCAGCTCAAACTGGTGGCGGCCGACTGAGCGACATGGCATCGCGCAACAAAAAAGGCCGCCCGTAAGGGCGGCCTTTCTGTATTGGGCAGGTGCCCGAACTGATTAGCGCGAGTAGAATTCGACGACCACGGCCGGGTCCATCTTCACCGGATACGGCACATCGGCCAGCAGCGGGACGCGCTTGAACGTCGCCTTCAGCTTGCCTTCGTCCATCTCGATGTAGTCAGGAATTTCGCGCTCGCTCGACTTCAGGGCTTCCAGCACGAAGGTGTACTGCTTGGCGGCGCCACGCACTTCGATCACGTCGCCGACGCGAACCTGATAGCTGGCGATGGTGACGCGCTTGCCGTTCACGGCGATATGGCCGTGGTTGATGAACTGACGGGCGGCGAACGGGGTCGCCACGACCTTCATGCGGTAGACCACGGCGTCGAGACGACGCTCCAGCAGACCGATGAGGTTTTCCGAGGTATCGCCACGACGACGGTCGGCTTCAGCGAAGGCGCGACGGAACTGCTTCTCGGTGATGTTGCCGTAGTAGCCCTTCAGGCGCTGCTTGGCCATGAGCTGGATGCCGTAGTCGGTCGGCTTCTTGCGCTTCTGACCATGCTGGCCCGGCGGATATTCGCGCTTGTTCAGCGGGCTCTTCGCACGACCCCAGAGATTCTCATTGAGGCGGCGGTTAATCTTGTACTTGGATTCTTGACGCTTCGTCATTGGATAGTCCTATTCGGCGCATGGACGGACGGCAGCCACGACGACCCGTTTCATGCAGGGAATGCCGATCTCTCCGATGAGGAGCCGGAGAGGGCGGGCGCATCATAGGGATCAGGGCCCCCCCGTCAAGCGGAGTCAGCCGCCGGAATATCCTTGTCTTTGCTGGCAAAACCACCCGGCGCTCAACCAGGGCCCACCCGGCTGGTGTTGGGGCTTGAAGCGGCCAATGTTCGCACTATGTTCTATAATACTGGGTGGATTTTAATCCGTATACATTCAATGTGCCCTGCCGGAATGCCAGCGAAGTCAAACGAACGCAAACGAACGCAAACGAAGCCAAACGAAGCTAAACGAACCAAAACGAAGCGAAACGAAGCGAAACGAACGCAAACGAACCAAAACGAACCAGACCGAATGCCTTGGCCGCGGCTGGACATCCGGCTGGCCTGCCCTTCTTATTCAAGGACTTAACTCTTTAGGGGCGGAAGCATGCAGTTGCACCTGAGTACCTGGGCCGAGGTCGAGACCTATCTGAAGCGCTCGACCGGGATCATCATCCCGATCGGCTCGACCGAGCAGCATGGCCCCAATGGCCTGGTCGGCACCGATGCGATCTGCGCCGAGGTGTTCGCCCGCGAGGTCGGCAAGGCCGCCGATGCCCTGGTCGCCCCCACCATCAGTGTCGGCATGGCGCAGCACCATCTGGGCTTCCCCGGTTCGATGACGCTGAAGCCCTCCACCCTGATCGCGGTGATCAGCGACACGGTGGCCAGTCTCAGCCGTCACGGCTTCAACCGCTTCTTCTTCCTCAACGGCCATGGCGGCAATGTCGCCACGGTGACGGCAGCGTTTTCGGAAATCTATGCCGGCAACAGCATGGCGCATCCGGGCACCAACACGCCGAGTCTGCGCTGCACGATCAAGAACTGGTGGGAAGCACCGAGCGCGCGTCGCCTGTCGAACAGCCTGTTTCCGGGTGAAGAAGGCAGTCATGCCACACCCAGCGAAGTCTCGGTCACCTTCCACGCTTATCCGGAAGCCGTGAAAACCGTCGAGATGTCGCCGCGCGTCGCACCCAATGGCAGTTTCACCGATGCCGACGATTACCGCAGCCGCTTCCCCGATGGCCGCATCGGCTCCAATCCGGCACTGGCCACCAAGGAGCACGGCAAGACGATTGTCGATGCCATCGTCCCCGAGCTGGCCGAAAGCTATAAGGCCTTCGTGGCGGCGTGATGGCCTGATCGCAAGAAGCGGCCAAATCGCAAGAAGCGGCCAAATCGCAAGAAGCGGGAAGTGTTGCGCGCGCGCGATTGTTAGGATGTGGCATGAGCGCGCTTGAAACCCGGATCAACGGCCTCGACTGGCCGGCCCTGCTGCAATCCCTCGATGCCGATGGCTTCGCCACGACCGGGCCTCTCTTGTCGCCTGAAACCTGCGCGGCGCTGATCGCCTCTTATGAAAAAGAGGCGCTGTTCCGCAGCCGCGTGGTGATGGCGCGGCACGGCTTCGGCCAGGGTGAGTACCAGTATTTCCGCTATCCGCTTCCCAGCGCCATCGCCACCCTGCGTGCCAGCCTGTATCCGCATCTGGTGCCGCTGGCCAACCGCTGGCAGGAGAGCATGGGCCTGCCCACGCGCTTCCCGGCTGTGCATGCCGATTACACAAAGCTCTGTCATGCGGCCGGGCAGTCGCGGCCGACGCCGCTGCTGCTGAAATACGGGCCCGGCGATTACAACCGCCTGCATCAGGATCTCTATGGCGAACTGGTGTTTCCGTTGCAGCTCACCATCCTGCTCAACGACGGGTTTGACGGCGGGGAATTTGTCCTCGTGGAACAGAAGCCGCGCAGCCAGAGTCGTGCCGAAGTCGTGCCGCTCGCACAAGGCGAGGCCGTCATCTTCGCCGTCAACCAAAGGCCAGTGACAGGGACGCGCGGCTCATACCGCGTGACGCTCCGTCATGGCGTCAGCCGCATCCGCAGTGGTGCGCGCTATACGCTCGGCATCATTTTCCACGACGCGACCTAGGATTTCGGCGGCCAGACCTGCACCGACACCGGCTGCGCGCGCCCGTCCAGGCGGCGGTCGCCGGCGGAGTCGAAGCGCGGCAGCGCCTGATCATGCAGGGCCGCTTCGGTCAGCGCGTCATCGGAGACGGCGATGCGGCAGTCGAGCTCGCGGGTCAGCATCTCCAGCCGGCTGGCGATGTTGACCACGTCACCCACCACGGTGAATTCCAGCCGCTGCGCGCTGCCGATATTGCCGATCACCACCGGGCCGTAATGCACGCCGACCGACAGCCGCACCGTGGCGGCGCCGCGCCGCAGGCGCTTGGCGTTCCAGCGATCGACCTCGGCCTGCAGCGCGACGGCGCAGCGGATGGCGCAGGCGGCGGCGTCGGGCCGTTCGCGGATGCCGCCAAAGGTGGCGAGGAAGCCGTCGCCCAGATACTTGTCCAGCGAGCCGTCATGGCGGAACACCACGCCGCTGCCGCGTTCGTGGAAACTGCGCAGGAGGCGCACCACGCGGTCGGGCGCCAGCTGCTCCGACATGCCGGTGAAGCCGACGATATCGGCGAACAGCACGGCGACGCGGCGGTTGGTCGGCGTGCCGAACGCGGCCTCGCTGGAAATGATCGCATCGGCGACATCGGGCGAGACATAGCGCGACAGGTCGGCGCGCGCGATCTCGGCACGGGTCTGCCGCAGCAGCAGGGCGCGCGAGCGATACACGGCCGCGGCCAGCAGCGCGGTGGCGATGGCGGTCAACACCACCTGGTTGATCAGCATGAACAGGCCGACGAAATACGGGTCCATGATCAGCCGCAGCAGCGCCTGCGGCGAAGCGCTGGCTTCGGGCGTGTAGGGCAGTGTGTCGGCCCGCATCATCACCAGCAGCACGCCGGTCGACTAGGCTGCGATCGCGCAGAAGCCGGTCCATATCACCTGCAGTGGCGAATAGGACAGCGCCGATCCCACGATCAGCAGCACCAGATAGAGGAATTCCGGCCCGCGCGTGCGCATCTGGATCGGGAAGCCGAAATCGAGACCGCCCGGCGGCGGCAGGATCACCACCGCCGTGATCAGCGCGGCATCGAGGATGACAAAGCCCAGGCGCACCGGCACGGCGAAGCGGTGACGGCGCAGCAGATGCGGCACCAGGCCGAGCAGGAAGAACAGCGCCGAGACGCTGAGGTAATAGACCTGGCGCTGCGATTCGATCGCCAGCACCAGCCAGATCATCACCGCGACGACGGCGACGATGCGGGCGCGGAAGGCGAAGACCAGGCCGCGCTGCTCCTCGTCGGCGATGGCGCGGCTGATCCGCAGCCCTTGCGCGGTGCGCGGCGGCCGGCGCTGGGGAAACAGGCCCTGCCGCGGTGCAGAAGCGTCGGGATTATCCGTCTTAGTCACCGTCACCTCCGGCCTGGATAAGGGAGCATGCCATGCGGCGGAAATTCTTTGCCATCGCAGATGCTTCTATCTGTGACCGCGAGAACATTCATGCAGGTTAGAACAAGGCGGCGCAGAATGCTGCACTGCACAGAGCCGCGCGGGGACTCGCAATGCGCCTGCATTTGTAATCATGCGCACACAAACACCACATCACACAAAAACCGCATTCTCGTCACACCACTGGCATGCTTGTCCGGCTAATGTCACCGCCATAGATCACGTCGTAACCAGCAAGTCGTTTTTGAAAACCGAGGAGGGGCCCATGCAAGACACGCGCACGACTGCGATCCATCTGATCCGCAGCAGCAAAGTCTGCTGGAACACCAACGAGCCCGGTCTCAACGAGATGCTGGCCGATCCGATGACCCAGCTGCTGATGCGCCGCGACGGCGTGCAGGAGGCGGAAATCCGTCGCCTGGCCGCACGCCTGCGCCAGCGCAACACCGATAAGGCGGCCGGCGAGGCCTGCCCGGCTTAAAACCCGGCTGAGATTCTCTGTCCCTTCCGGGGCCAACAGGCCCCCGGCCAGTCGCTGGTCGGGGGCTTTTTGCTGTCTGGCAGCCTGAAATTCCATGCAGATCAACGAAATCAGCGGCTTGGCCAAATATGCGACTTATTCTCACTTGCATTCGCGACCGATCTCCCTTACATTGAGGTCATCGGGTGCGGCGATGCATATCCGCCTGTACCAGGAGGATGTGGGTCGATGCAGGAAAGCCAGAGCAAATGCCCCCGGACGCCGCAGTCCAAGGCCACATCGGTGACCGAGCTGCGCGCCACCAATCTTGGCCGGGGCGGCAACGCCCGGTATGACGCCCGCTGCATATTCCGCGGCGGCCGGGAAGTGGAGATCGTGCATAACGGTGCGGAATACCGTCTGCGCATGACCGCCGCCGGCAAGCTGATCCTGACCAAGTAATTTGCCCCGCAAGATGGAGACCATCCGGATGCGCAGGCCAACGGTGTTGAAACTTTCCCTGCTGGGCAGCGCGCTGCTCAGCGTCTGCGACGCCTGCCAGGATATCCGCCGGATATCGCGCGCGGGCTGAGATTTTCAGAAGACGGCAGCCGCAGCTTCTCCCACCCTGCCTGCGGTTGCCACGCGGCCGGTGATGCGTCCCTCGCGCATCCCGGCCGCAAATATTTTCAGGCCGGCGACAGACTCAGGCGACGACGACCCAGCCGTCCACCAGCTTGACCGGAAAGCTCTCGATCGCGCGGTTCTTGCACGGGCCGATATAGCAAAGCCCGTCATGGATGGTGAACAGCGCGCCATGGGTGCCGCATTGCAGCGCCGTTTTCTTCATGTTGAAGAACTTGTCGGGCTGCCAGTCCAGCGGCGTGCGCACATGCGGACATTCGTTGATATAGCCGAATACGCCGCCTTCCCAGCGCACGACAAAGCACTGGAAGCGCTCCTTGCCCTCGCCGAAGGTGAAGCCCTTGGCATCGGTCTCGTCCAGCGCGTCGAACCGCATCAGCTGCGTGCCGGGTCCGGGCTGATTGGGACGTGGCGGGTTGGGGCGGTCGGTCATGATGCGGCTACGCGCTCACGCCGCCCATTTTACAGATCAGCTTCCAGCTTGCTGCATCCACCGGCGACACCGACAGGCGCGACTGCCGCAGCAGCGCCAGGTCCTTCAGCTTCGGCTCGGCCTTGATTTGAGCGAGCGAGACCGGGGTCTTCAGCGGCATCAGCGCCTTGACGTTGACCATGCCGAACTTGCCGGTCTCGTCGGTCGGATCGGGATGATACAGCTTGCAGACCTCGACGATGCCGACGATCTGCTTCTCGTCCACCGAATGATAGAAGAAGGCGCGGTCGCCCAGCTTCATCGCCTTCATGTTGTTCGCGGCCTGGTAATTGCGCACGCCGTTCCAGCTCTCGACCTTCTTCTTGACCTGGCTGTCCCAGGACCAGGCGGAAGGTTCGGATTTCATCAGCCAGTAGTTCATCATTTTAAGCCTCGGTCTTGAAGGGACGCGCCAGCAGCGTAAATAGCATGTCCTCGATGCCCGCACCCTGATGCAGCACGGCATCGACGGCGGCGCAGATCGGCAGTTCAACGTTCTTCTGTTTCGCCAGCACCTGCAGGGCGCGGGCGGTATGCACGCCTTCTGCCACCGTGCGGCGGCCGGCCATGATCTCGGGCAATGTCCTGCCTTCACCGATCGCGATGCCCAGCGAGAGATTGCGCGACTGCGGGCCGGAGCAGGTCAGCACCAGATCGCCAAGCCCCGAGAGGCCCATCAGCGTCTCGCGTTTCGCGCCGAGCGACAGTCCAAGGCGGGTCATTTCAGCAAGGCCGCGCGTGATCAGTGCGGCGCGCGCGTTGTCGCCCAGTTTCTTGCCGATGACGATGCCGCAGGCAATCGCCAGCACATTCTTCACCGCGCCGCCGATCTGCGCGCCGGTCACGTCGTCCGACAGATAGGGTCGGAAGGTCGGGCGGCCCAGCCGCTGCATCAGGCGTTCACCCAGTGCCGCATCGGCGCAGGCCAGCGTGGCGGCGGCCGGCAGGCGGCGCGCGACCTCGGCGGCAAAGTTCGGTCCGGTCAGGATCGTGATCGGCCGGTTCGGCAGCACCGATGCGATCACATCCGACGGCAGCAGTCCGCTGGCCATCTCGATGCCTTTCGAGGCGACCACCAGCGGCGCATGACCGGGAAGAACCTTGCCGATCTGCGTGGCGAAATCGCGCAAACTCTGCGCCGGCACCGCCAGCACCAATGCGCCGCAGTCACGCAGGTCGTTCAGATCACTGGTGGCCTTCAGCGCGGCGGGCAGAGTCACATCGGGCAGGTAGGCGGCATTGGCGTGATCGCGGTTGATCATCGCCACCACATCGGCATTGCGCGCCCACAGTAGTGTGTCGCCCTGTTCGGCCGAAAGCGCGGCCAGGGCCGTGCCCCAGGCGCCGCCACCGATGACACCGACTTTCATCATGCCCAGACCTTCATCATGCCCAGACCTGCATCATGCCCACGCCCTCATCAAGCTTTGGCTCCGGCGTAAGGTTTCGCCGCTGCCATGGCATCCAGCGGCCAGCGCGCGCGTGCGGGTGCGTCAAGATCATCGGTCAGGCGGAGGCGAAAGCGCTCCAGCCCGGCCCAAGCAATCATCGCGCCGTTATCTGTGCATAAGCTGAGTGGCGGCGCGGTGAAGGTCATGCCGCGCTGCTGCGCCAGCGCGATCAGGTTCTGTCGCAGCGCCGTGTTGGCGGCGACGCCGCCGGCAACGACGAAATGCCTGTCCTTCGCACCATGGGCTGCATCGAACATTTGAATCGCGTTGCTGCTGCGGTCGAGGATCACGTCCATCACGGTCTGCTGGAAGCTGGCAGCGAGATCGGCCTTGTCCGTGTCGCTGACAGTCTCGCCGCAGCTTTCGAGCGCCAGCCGTACGGCGGTCTTCAGCCCGGAGAAGCTGAAATCGCAACCGGGCTTGCCCTTGAGCGGCTTGGGCAGCGCGAAGCGCGCCGCATCGCCGGTCCTGGCCAGCCGCTCGATGGCGGGGCCGCCCGGATACCCTAGGCCCAGCAGCTTGGCTGTCTTGTCGAAGGCCTCGCCGGCCGCGTCATCGATGGTGGTGCCGAGACGTTTGTACTGTCCGACGCCCTCGACCATCAGAAACTGGCAATGGCCGCCCGAGACCAGCAGCAGCAGGTAGGGGAAGGGCACGTCGTCGCTGAGCCGCACCGAAAGCGCATGGCCCTCCAGGTGGTTCACGGCGATGAGCGGCTTGCGCGCGGCATAGGCCAGCGTCTTGGCCGTCATCAGGCCGACCATGACGCCGCCGATCAGGCCGGGTCCGGCAGTGGCGGCGATGGCATCCAGATCGGCCAGTTTGACGCCGGCGTTTTTCAGGCTCTCGGCCAGCAGCCCGTCCAGGTGTTCGATATGGGCGCGGGAGGCGATTTCCGGCACCACGCCGCCATAGGGCGCGTGTTCCCTCGTCTGCGAGAACAGGCTATGACTGACGATACGCGAGGCACGGTCATCCGTGTCCCGCACAATCGCGCAGGCGGTTTCATCGCAGCTGGTCTCGATGCCAAGGACAAGCATCGCGGTGGTCCGTCCCGAGGTGTATATCCACAGAGTGAGTAGGCCTTAGCATTATGGCACCAGAGCGGCAAGTGAACCCCGGCATCCCCGTTCTCACCATCGGCACGCGCGGCTCGCCCCTGGCGCTGGCCCAGGCGCAGGAGACCCGTGATCGCCTGCTCAAGGCCCATCCCGGCCTGCGCGAGGCCGAGATCGCCATCCGCATCATCAAGACCACCGGCGACCGCATCCAGGACCGGCCCCTGTCCGAAGCAGGTGGCAAAGGCCTGTTCACCAAGGAGATCGAGGAAGCGCTGCTGGCCGGCGAGATCGACCTGGCCGTGCATTCCATGAAGGACATGCCGACGCAGCTGCCCGCCGGCCTGATGATGGCCGTCTACCTGCCGCGCGAGGATGTGCGCGACGTGCTGCTCAGCGTCACGCCGATGGGCCTGGCCGATCTGCCGCAGGGCGCCACCGTCGGGACATCGTCGCTGCGCCGCAAGGCCTTCGTGCTGGCGCGCCGGCCCGATCTCGATGTCGTCAACTTCCGCGGCAATGTGCAGACGCGCATCCGTCGTCTGGAGGAAGGTCTGGTCGCCGCCACCTTCCTCGCCATGGCCGGACTCAACCGCCTGAAGATTGCGCCGGCCGGCATGCGCGTGCTGCAGACCGACGAGATGCTGCCAGCGGTCGCGCAGGGCGCCATCGGCATCGAATGCCGCGAGCATGACACACGCGTGATGGACTTCCTGAAACCACTCGATGATGCGCCGACCCGCATGCGGGTCGAGGCCGAACGCGCGCTGCTCGCCGTGCTCGATGGCTCCTGCCGCACGCCGATTGCCGCCTTGGCCGAACTCGACGGCGTCGGGCTGCGCCTGCGCGGCGCGATCGCGCGACCCGATGGCAGCGAACTGATCGAACTGGAACAGCGCGGCAATGCGCGCGACGGCGTGGCGCTGGGCCAGGCACTGGGCGAACAGCTCAAGGGCCGCATGGGGCCCGGTTTCTTCGATGTCTGAGCAGACGTAAGCCGTGCGGCTGCTGATCACCCGGCCCGAGGCGGAGTCGCAGGCGCTGCGGCAACAGCTGGTCGCACGCGGGCACAGCGTCGATGTTGCGCCGATGCTGGCCATCCGCAAGAAGCATGATGTCGCACATGAACTTCCTTTGGCGCTCGATGGCGTGACGGCGCTGCTGTTCACCTCGGCCAATGGGCTGCGGGCCTTCTGCGATGCGACGCCGCGCCGCGATTTCACGGTCTATGCCGTGGGTCCGGCCAGCGCCCTCGCGGCGCGGGCTGCGGGTTTTTCGCAGGTCGAAGCGGCCGGCGGCAATGTCGATCTGCTGGCGGCGCTGGTGCGCGACCGGCACCCGGCTGCGTCTGGTGCGTTACTGCATGCAGCCGGATCGGCGCGGGCCGGCGATCTGCAGGCCATGCTGCAGAAGGATGGTTATGACGTGCGGCGCAGCGTGCTTTACGATGCCGAGACGGCGATCGCGCTGCCGCCGGATGTGGCAGAGAGATTCGGTGCCGGCGGATATGACGGCGTGCTGTTTTTCTCTCCCCGCACGGCGGCGACATTTGTTACCTTGGTGCAGGCGGCGGGTGTTTCGGCCAAGGCTGCAACCGGTGCCACGGCTTTCTGCCTCAGCGCCAATGTGGCGGATGCCGTGCAGGCGCTGGGCTGGCATCGCATCGCGGTGGCCGCCACGCCGTCCGAAGATGACCTTCTGGCCCTGCTGTAGAACGGGATAATTCTGACATGATCGACAAGCCCGGACAGGAAAAGATCATCGACGCCGATGTCGAGCCGCTGGAGAAGCCCGGCCGCAGCCGGCGCGCGACGCTCATTCTCTACACGCTGGGCGCCATCGTGCTCAGCGTCGCGATTGCTGTCGGCTACCAGCTCGCCGTCACCGGTCGGCTCGATGATCTGATCGCCGGTCGCGGCATCGCACCGCAGAGCAGCACCACGGCGCCGGCGCCAAGGCCCGCGGCCACGCCGGTCGCGCCAGCGCCGTCCACCATGGCCGCCGCTCCTTCGCCGGCGACCGATCCGCGCATCGAGGCGCTGGAGCAGCGGCTGGCCGCGCTCACCGCCAGCCTGGAACGCCTGCAGCAGTTGCCGGCCGCCAATGCCCCCGATCCGCGCCGGCTGAACAACCTGGAGCAGCAGATCACGGCCCTGCGCCAGAGCAGCGAGACCACGGCAGCCCAGCGCACGGCTTTGCAAGGTCAGGTCGCCGAGCTGCAGATGCGGATCACCGAACTGACCGAGGCGCGTAGTGCTGCGCTGCGTGATCTGGTGCGTGAACCGGTGCTGCAGGCGATTGTCTGGAGCGAGCTGCGCGAGAAAGCCGGGCGCGGCGAGAAATTCGTCAATGAAGCCACCCAGCTCGGCCAGTATGCCGAGGCCCAGGGCGGCAACCTGAAGACAGCGTTCGCGGCGCTGCAATCCTTCGCTGAACAGGCCGTGCCGTCGGCGGCTGCGCTCACCGTGCGTTTTGCCGCTGCGGCCGAACAGCAGCGCGCCGCGCCGCAAGGCCAGGATACGGCGGCCGCACCGGAGAAAAGCTGGTGGCAGCGCAGTCTTGATAAAATCACCGGCCTGATCAGCATCCGCCGCGTCGGCGCGCTCGACAGCGCCACGGTGGAAGGTCGCCTCGACATCGCGCAGGCATCGCTCGGCCGCGACGATCTCGCCGCAGCGGTCGCAGCACTGGACGGCATGACGCCGGTCGCCGGTCTGAAGGACTGGCGCGAGCAGGCAGAGGCGCGGCTGAAGCTGGATGCGGCGCTGGACGCCTATGGCGCGGCCCTGCGCGGTCACCTGTCGGTGCGCTGACATGCTGCGTCTGGTTCGCGGCGGCATTCTTCTCGGGGCGTTGATGGCGGTGGCGGGCTTCGCCGCCTGGATCGCCGACCAGCCCGGCCGCATCCGCATCACCTGGTTCGATCATGTCATCGAGGCGCCGGCACCGCTGCTGGTGCTGCTGCTCGGCCTCATCCTGCTGCTCGGATTCCTGATCACCTGGGCGCTGGCCTGGGCTGCCGCGCTGCCGCAGCGCCGCCGCCTCAAGAAACAGGCGAAGGGATACGCCAATTTCGCCGCCGGCATGGTGGCGGTCGCCGCCGGCGAAGCAGACCGCGCCATGGCGCTGGCTGCGAAGGCCGAACGCCAGCTCGATGATCCAGCCCTCACACGCCTGCTGATCGCCCATGCGGCGCAGCTGAAGGGCGACGATGCGCTGGCGTTGAAAGCCTATCGCCAGCTCAGCCAGGATCCCGGCACGGCGTTTCTCGGTACGCGCGGGCTGCTTGCCGATGCGCGTCGCCGTCATGACCGCACGGAAGCGCTGGAGCAGGCGCAGCGCGCCTCGCGCCTGCGGCCGGCATCGCCCTTTGCGGCCGAGTCCGAATTGCGGCTGCTGGTGGAAGGCGGCGACTGGGAGGCTGCGCGGCAGCGTCTCGATCTTGCCCGCAAGAAAAAAGCCGTGACCAAAGAGGCGCAGGTGGCCCTGGCTGCACGTCTCGACATGGCTGAAGCGCTGTCCGCGCTGGAGCGCGACGACAAGCGCATGGCGCGCCACTGGGCTGAGCGTGCCGCCAAGGCGTTGCCCGAACATCCGGCGCCGCCCGTGCTGATGGCGCGCGCTGCCGATCACCATACCGCGCGCGAGGCAGCCGGTTTTCATCTGCGGCGCGCCTTTGCCCGCCGGCCAGCCGAGGCTTTTGCCGAAAGCTGGCTGATGCTGCAGCAGGAGAACGCACTGGCGCAGCGCATGCAGGCGGCGGAAGAGTTTGTCGCCGAGCGCCGTCGCGAAACCGCCAGTCAATTGTTGCTGGCCGCCACTGCGCTGCAGAACCGCGACTTCGCCGCGGCGCGCGGTCTTCTGGCCAAGGCCGGTTCCGCTGGCGGCGCCTGGTCTGCGCGGCTGCTGGCGCAGCTTTCCGAACAGGGTGATGGTGATGCCGCCGCCGCCGATCAATATCGTATGCAGGCCGGTACGGCCGCGCTGTGGCAATGCGGTCATTGCGGTGCGGGTGCAGCAATGTGGACACCGTTATGCAGCGCCTGTGGCAGCTTCGACACGCTTGATCCGACAGAACTTGGCAGTATTGCGCCACTGGCGGCGCCGGTGCGGCCGCTGCTTACGAACCTTACAAGCGCCTAATCAATTCTTTACATGATTGTCTCCCGGAAAGCCGGGGACAGCGTCTAAAGTTGCGGATGACATAGGTCGGTTCGCAACGGAGACGGACATGTTCGGCAGCAGCGGAATCGAGACGGCCATCAACACATCGATGGCGGTGATTGAGTTCGATCCGGCAGGTGTGATCCTCGGCGCCAACGAGAATTTCCTCGCCGCGATGGGCTACAGCCTGGCCGAGATCAAGGGCAAGCATCATCGCCTCTTCGTCGATCCTGCCGATGTGGCCAGCCCGCAGTATCGCGCCTTCTGGGACAAGCTGGGGCGCGGCGCATACGATGCCGGCCAGTACAGGCGTCTGGGCAAGGGCGGACGCGAAGTCTGGATTCAGGCCAGCTACAATCCGGTCGTGAACAGGTTCGGCAAGGTGTCGAAGGTGGTGAAGTTCGCCACCGACATCACCGCGCAGAAACTGGAGGACGCCAATTACCAGGGCCAGATCGCGGCCATCGACAAGGCGATGGCGGTGATCGAATTCGGCCTCGATGGCAAGATTCTCACCGCCAATCCGAATTTCCTGTCCGCCATGGGCTATACGCTGGCCGAAGTGCAGCGTCAGCATCACCGCATCTTCGTCGATCCCGCCGATGCCGCCATGCCGGCCTATCGCGACTTCTGGGACAAGCTGGGGCGCGGCGAATACGATGCCGGCCAGTACAAGCGCATCGCCAAGGGTGGCCGCGACATCTGGATCCAGGCCAGCTACAACCCGATCCGCGACATGAACGGCCGGCCGTTCAAGGTGGTGAAATTCGCCACCGACATCACCGCGCAGAAGATGCGGGAGGCCAATTTCGCCGGCCAGATCTCGGCCATCGACAAGGCGATGGCGGTAATCGAGTTCGATCTCGACGGCAAGATTCTCACCGCCAATGCGAATTTCCTCGGCGCCATGGGCTACACGCTGGCCGAGGTGCAGGGCCAGCATCATCGCATGTTCCTTGATCCCGCCGACGCCGCGGCGCCGGCCTATCGCGACTTCTGGGCCAAGCTGCGGCGCGGCGAATATGATGCCGGCCAGTACAAGCGGCTGGGCCGGGGCGGCAAGGAAGTCTGGATTCAGGCCAGCTACAATCCGATCCTCGATCTCAACGGCAAGCCCTACAAGGTGGTGAAGTTCGCCACCGACATCACCACCCAGGCACTGGCGATCCGCGCCATCATCTCGGTGTCGTCCACCGTCACGTCTGCCTCGGCCGAGATCATCGCCGCCAGCCAGGACCTGGCGCAGCGCACGGAAAGCCAGGCCGCCACGGTGGAGGAAACCGCCGCGACCATGCATGAGGTGACGCAGACCGTGCGTCAGAATGCCGAGAGCGCCGGTCTCGCCAGCCAGCGCGCCAGCGAAGCCACCGCAGCCGCCAATCAGGGCGGCCAGATCATGACCGAAGTGACGGCCGCCATGGGCGCGCTGGAGGGATCGGCCGAACAGATCGGCACGATCGTCGGGCTGATCGACGAGATCGCCTTCCAGACGAATCTCCTTGCGCTCAATGCCTCGGTGGAAGCCGCGCGGGCAGGCGAGGCCGGCAAGGGCTTTGCCGTCGTCGCGCAGGAAGTGCGCGCGCTGGCCCAGCGCTCGGCCAATGCCTCGAAGGACATCAAGACCCTGATCCAGAAATCGAATGGCGAGGTGCGCCATGGTGCTGGCCTGGTGGCGCAGGCCGCAAGCGCGCTGGAAAAGATTGTCGGCGCGATTTCCGGTGTTGGCGGCATCATCACCGAGATCGCAGCGGCCAGTCGCGAGCAGTCTTCGGCGCTGGAGCAGATCAACGCCGCCGTCAGCAGCATCGATGAAATGACCCAGCGCAACGCCGCCATGGTGGAAGAGAGCCGCGCCGGCGCGCAGCAGCTGCAGGATCAGGCGGTGGAACTGGAGCGTGTGGTGGAATCGCTGCGCGGCGATGTGCAGAACAACACCCCGGCCGAACAGCCGCGTTACCAGCAGGCGGCGGAGTGATCCGCTGCCGCCGCCGCGTTATCCGGCGTTCTGGTCGATGCGTGGCAGCAGTTCGTAGGGCGGCTTGAAGCCGGGCAGGGCCGCGATGCGGTCCGCCCAGGCCTTCACATGCGGCCAGGCCGTGATGTCGAACTTGCCTTCTTCCATATAGGCGACGATGCAGTAGACGCCGATATCGGCGATGGTGGGCTGCGCGCCCACCAGGAACTGCCGCTCCTTCAGCAGATCGTTCAGTACCTCAAGGCCCTTGTCGGCGCCCTGGCGCATATAGTCCATCACCGCGGGGTCGGACTTGGCGAAGCGTTCGAAGAAGCGCGTGCGGTTGATGCCCGGCTCCAGCCGGTCGGTTTCCCACACCAGCCATTCGCGGATGCGCTGGCGCTCCTCCGGCGTCTTGCCGTGAAACCGGCCGGTCTTCTCGGCGATGTATTCCAGGATGGTGTTGGCCTGGCACATGTTCAGGCCGTCATGCACGATCGCTGGCACCTGGCCGTAGCGGTTGATGGCGAGGAAGTCGGGCGCCTTGTGCTGGCCCTTCGCCAGGTCAACGTGGCGGTAGTCGAAGGCCAGGCCGCAGAGGCTGAGCATCAGGCCGACCTTGTAGGTCGGCGAGGACAGGAAACTGCCGTAAAGCGTGTAAGCAGCGGCCATGATGCGGCAATCCCCCCGGAAATCGCGCCAAGTGCCGGATATTCTGAACAAATATCTGGCGGTCCGTTGTCATTTTGAGGCCATTGGCGGCTTGCCAACCGGCCGGTCGGGCCGTATTTTCCGCGCGCTGTCCATCGGGGTCAACCCGGCCGGACGGCCCGTGTGCCGGCGTAGCTCAGGGGTAGAGCAAGACTTTCGTAAAGTCGAGGTCGGGGGTTCAATTCCCTCCGCCGGCACCATTTCCCTCCCAGCATTGTTATCCGTCGCGGCAATCGACAGGCGCAGGCTGTCTGCGTGCCATGAGAGTCGCAGCTATTGTCGGAAGGACAGCGCCGCCAGCAGCAGGTTCGGCTTCTCGGCGCTGCCGAACGGCAGCAGCAGGCGGTCATAGGCAGTGTGCTGTGCGCCGTCGTAGAAATCCGCCGGCACGGAATCGTTCACCGGCCGCGCCAGACTCAGACAGCGACGATAGCTGGAAGTGCTGGCGATGGCGCGCGGGCTCAGGATGATTTCCGACAGCCGGCGCCCGCTCATGTCGAAGCCCAGTCGTGCGGCGCTGATGGGTGAGAACCGGTGAAAAAAGAAATCGCCGTCGTTCAGATGTTCGATCACATGGATGCGGTTGGCCCATGGCGCGAGGTCGTCGGCGGAAAAACTCTCCCAGGCCGGAAAGCGCCGCTCGGCTGTCCGCTGGCGCCAGAGCGCCAGCAAGGGCTGCAAATCCTGGGGAAGATCGGTCTCGGCTGACAGAGTCACGATGGCAAACACTCAGGCATCGACGCTGCTTGCTTGTAGCATGTCCAGGTGCCGGTATCGGTAAAATAATCAGGAATACCGGGCAGTTATGCCCTGCTTTACCGTCGGGCACTGCATACGGGCGATAGGACAGGGAGACAATTTCGCGGCAATTCCGCTGTTGCGATCTGCTGCGCCGGACAGTCTGATGCGCGCCAGTATCGCAACCACGGACCAGCCCCATGTATGTGCCCGCCCATTTCGCCCAGCGCGATTCAGTGCCGCTCTTCGACCTGATCGAGACCAATGCCTTCGGCCTGCTGCTCTCCACATCAGGCGGCCTGATCGGCAGCCATGTGCCGTTTCTTCTGGATCGCGACCGTGGTGAACACGGCACGCTGGTCTGTCATCTCGCTGCCGCCAATCCGCAGGCGGCGCTGCTCGACGGGCAGGAGGTGCTCTGCGTCTTCCAGGGCGTGCATGGTTATGTCTCGCCCAACTGGTATGCCAAGAAGCCTGCCGTGCCGACCTGGAACTATCAGGCGGTGCATGCCTATGGCACGGCCACCGTCTCGCGCGATCCGGCCGTGCTGCGCGACATCGTCGACCGCCTGTCGAAGGTCTACGAAGGCCCCGATGGCTGGCAGCTCGATGACGAACCCCCCAGCTTCTTCGATGGCATGGCGCGCGGCATTGTCGGCGTCGAGATTCCGGTCGCGAAACTGGAAGGCAAGTTGAAGCTGAGCCAGAACCGGCCGCTGGCCGATATCGATGGCGTCATCGCCAACCTGCGGCGCCTGGGCGGCGCGGGCAATGTGGCGCTGGCTGATGCCATGGTGCCCATCGCCGAGAAGAAACGCAGCGCATAAAAAAAGCCCGGCCTGAAAGCCGGGCTTTTTGCTGGAAGCGTGCCGGTCAGTCGGCCGCGTCCTTCATGTCATGCTCATCATCCGCCATGTCGTTGGCAGCGCCAGACACGGCGGCATCGACGCGGAAGTGGCCGACCAGTTCGGCCAGCTGGCGCGCCTGATTGGCCATTGCCTGGGCCGAGGCGTTGGTTTCCTCGACCAGGGCGCCGTTGCGCTGGGTCATCTCGTCCATGTTGACCACCGCGCCGTTCACTTCCTCCAGCCCGCGGGCCTGCTCCGTCGACGCGGCCGCGATCTCGGCCACGATGTCGGACACCTTCTTCACCGAATTGACGATCTCGGTGAGCGAGCTGCCGGCCTGGTTGACCAGCGCCGCGCCCGACTTCACCTGCGCGTTGGAGGCCGAGATCAGCGTCTTGATCTGCTTGCTGGCATCGGCCGAGCGCTGCGCCAGCGTACGCACTTCCTGCGCCACCACCGCAAAGCCCTTGCCGGCCTCGCCCGCGCGCGCGGCTTCGACGCTGGCATTGAGCGCCAGCAGATTGGTCTGGAAGGCGATCTCGTCGATCAGGCCGACGATGTCGCTGATCTTCTGGGCGCTGCCCTCGATCTCGCTCATCGCCGCCACCGCCTGGGTCACCACGCCGCCACCCTTTTCGGCGGTGGCGCGCGCCACGCCGGCCAGCTGGTTGGCCGCCTGCGCGTTGTCGGCATTCTGCTTCACCGTCGCCGTCACCTCGTGCATCGAGGCTGCCGTCTCTTCCAGCGCCGCCGCCTGGCTTTCCGTCCGGCTCGCCAAGTCCTGGCTGCCCGTCGAAATCTCCGCCGAGGCATCGCGGACCGCGGATGCCGCGGTGTTGAGCTGCATCATGGTGCTGGCAAGCTGGTCGCTCACGCGGTTGGCATCGCCGGTCAGCTGGGCGAAAACGCCTTGGTAGTTGCTGCGGATGCGATGGGTCAGATCGCCATCGGCCAGCTTGTGCAGCATGGTGCCGAGGTCGCCGAGCGCACGCTCGACCGTACCGAGCAGCTGGTTCACACCACCGCCCAGTTCCTGCATCACGCCGGCGATGCGGCTGGTGTCGATACGCTCGCTGAGCCGGCCCGCATTGGCCGCGTTGACGATGTCGCCCACCGCGCTCTTGAGCAGGGCTTCCTGCGCCTGGCGTTCGGCCTCGAAGCGTTCGCGATCGGCTTCGATCTGCGTCTGCAGCCGCTGGGCTTCCTGGCCCTGGTCCTTGAACACCTGCACGGCGCGCGCCATGTCGCCGATCTCGTCGGTGCGATTGAGGCCCACCACATCGGCGGCCCAGTCGCGCTTGGCCAGCCGGTCCATGGTGCCGGTGGTGGCGACGATCGGGTCGATCACGCGGCGGCCGATATAGAGCCAGCCGATCACGACGGCGGAGATCAGGCAGATCGCGGCGATGATCGCCATGGTGATCTGTGCGATGTTGATGGCGGTCATCGAGGCCGAGGCTGATTTAATGGCATCGGCGCGTGCCGCCGCAACCAGCTGCTCGACTGCATCCGACAGCGCCAGCGTGGCCGAACGGCCTTCGCTCAGAGCCGACAGCGCCTGGCTGGCGGCCGCCAGTTCGGAGCGACGGACGCCGAACAGGCCGTTCTCGCCTTCGCTCACCTTGGCGATGCTGTTGACCATCTCCGAGATTTCCTTGTTCGGGAAGGTCGCCTCGACGGTGTCCAGCGTCCGCAGCATCTCGGCCTTGGTATTGATGTTGTCGACCTGGATCAGCTCGACCGCTTCCGGGCTGTCGGCCTGCGCGGCCACGGCCAGCATGCCGACGCTCAGGTTGGTCTTGGCGACCAGGTCCTGCATGGCGCGGGCGCCTGCCACCTGTTTGTCGAGGATGCTCTGGATCATTTCCGCGGCGCCCTGTCCGGTGGCGCGCGAGACCAGCTCGAATTCCATGGTCATGTCCATCACCGCCTGGTCGACTGCCGGCTGGGCGATGAACAGGAAGTTGGCATGGTTGTCGGTCATCGTCTTGGTCAGCGCCTGACGCTTGGCGTTGAGCACGAGACGCTCCTTCACCAGCTCGTCGATGCGGGCCATCGCATCCGACAGGCGCATGAAAGCGTTTTCGGCTTCCTGGCGCAGTTCCGCCGGCGCGTCGGTGGATTTCACCTGGGCCAGCGTCTGGGTGATCCGGGCAAGCTTGCCCTGCACCACGGAAGCGGCGGTGTTGCGCTCGGCGTCATTGCCGGCATAGGCCAGCGCCGGTGCGGAAGCAGCGAGATCGGCGCTCTGCGCCGACAGCGTCAGCGCGGCGCTCACTGCCGGCAGGCTGCGCTCGGTGACCAGGCTCAGCGCACCGCGCACCTGACCGAAGAAGCCGAATGAAATCAGGCTGGACACCACCGCCATGGCGGCAATGATGCCGACGGCCAGGAACAGCTTTTGACGGATGCCGAAACGCATTCTTGCGCTCCCCCTTACTAACCCCAGACTACAGACTGCTCCCGGATAATTGCGCATGCAACCCTCGATTAAAGCCAGAGTGTCGCAGGTGTCCTCAAAACATGGTTAAAACCGCGGCCGGACATGTCGCGCAAATTGGTTCGAGCACAGCCAGAAGTTACATCACGGTGTGTCGGTCAGCGTGATGACGTCACGTAATCTTCGAGGTTACGTGATGCGGCCGGGCACATGGCCCGGCCGCATCGAAATCTTCCGAATTCTTTCAGGCTGACGATGACGCTGCGTGATCGTCGCCGGTTCAGAATTCCTTCCAGTCGTCATCGTCGGCCTGGGCCGGTTTCGGCGCCGGCTTTGCGGCGGGCTTCGGCGCGGGCGCGGCGGCCTGCGGTTTGGGGGCTGCCGGCTTTGCGGCTGGGGGTGCACTGGCAGCGGGGGGACTGGTTGCCGGCGGCTTGGCGGCGGGCGGCTTGATCGCCGGCGCTGCGGCCACGTTCGGTTTCGCTGGCGCGGCCGGCGCGGCTTTCGCCACCGGTGACGTGCCGACGCCGCCAAGCTTGAAGAAGCCGACCAGCTCGGCGAGCTGGCGACCCTGATCGGCCAGCGCCTGGGCCGAGGCCGAGGTCTCTTCGACCAGCGCGCCGTTGCGCTGTGTCATCTCGTCCATCGAACCGACGGCGGTGTTGACCTGCTCCAGGCCGGTGGCCTGCTCGCGCGACGCCGCCGCGATCTCGGCGACAATATCCGAGACCTTCTTGATGGCGGCGACGATGTCGGTCAGCGAACTGCCGGTCTGGTTGACCAGCGAGGCGCCGGTCTTCACCTGCGCGTTCGACTCCGCGATCAGCGCCTTGATGTCCTTCGACGCGTTGGCAGAGCGTTGCGCCAGTGCGCGCACTTCCTGCGCCACGACGGCGAAACCCTTGCCGGCCTCGCCGGCACGCGCCGCCTCGACCGAAGCATTGAGCGCCAGCAGGTTGGTCTGGAAGGCGATCTCGTCGATCAGGCCGACGATGTCGCTGATCTTCTGCGCGCTGGCCTCGATCTGCGTCACGGCGGTGACGGCATCCGAAACCACGCTGCCGCCCTTCTCGGCGGTGTCGCGCGCCGCGGTGGCGAGCTGGTTCGCCGCCTGGGCGTTGTCGGCATTCTGCCGCACCGTGGTGGTGATCTCGTGCATCGAGGCAGCGGTTTCCTCGATTGAGGCGGCCTGCGATTCCGTGCGGCTGGCCAGATCGAGGCTGCCGGACGAGATTTCGCTCGATGCATCGCGCACGGTGCGCGCGGTGTCGTTCAGCCGGATGGCGAAATCGCGCAGGCGTTCCACCAGCGCGTTGGCGCCCACCTTGAGCTGGCCGAAGATGCCCGGATATTCGCGGGTCAGGTTCTGCGTCAGGTCGCCCTGCGCCATGGCGCTGATTGCGGTGGCGATCTCGCCGGTCATCGCCTGGCATTTGTCGGACATCGTGTTGATGGCCTGTCCCAGCGACTTGATGAAGCCGGTCTTGTCCGACACATCGACGCGTTCGGAGAAGCCCTTCTCGGTGGCGCTCTCGATCAGCGCCACAACTTCGTTGCCAAGCCGGATTTCCTCGGTGCGGTCGGCCCATTCCACCACGGTGCCGACGCGTTCGCCGCGCGGATTGACGGCGGGATTGGCGATCAGGTCAAAGCTGCGGCCGCCCAGCACGAAGCGCGTGCGCTCGCCTTCCTTCAATGTTGTCAGCTGGCTGGCCCCGGACGTTTTCTGGAAGACATCGATCGTCTTGCCGATCAGATCGTCGGCGTCGAAATCCGGCAGGTCACGGCGGATATCGTCCTGGGCGCTCTTCAGCGTCGCCAGCACCGCGCGGTTGCAGTAGACGATGACATTGTCGGCATCGGCGATCATCACATTGGCGGTGACGTTGTCGACGCCGCTCTGGGCGCGCGCCGCGCCCACCGACGTCTGCTTGAGTTTCTCCAGCGCGCGCGCCAGCTTGCCGACCTCGTCGCTGCGGTCGCGATAGCCGATCTCGACACGCATGTTGTTGGCGGCCAGTTCCTCGGTCCAGCCGGCGATCTTCGGCAGCGGCCGCAGCAGCAGGCGCGTCAGCATCACGGCGATGATGCCGCCGAACAGCACGGCGATGATGCCGACCACCAGCAGGTTCATCGCGATGCGGTCGCCGAAAGCTTCGATATGCGACTTCAGCACGCCGGCATAGAGAATGCCGATCACCTTGCCGGCCGGGTCATGCACCGGGTGATAGACGGTGTAATAGGGTTTGCCGAGAATCACCGCCTCGCCCAGATAGGTGCGGCCCTGCGTCACCGGTCCATAGGCGGCGCTGCCCTTGCCCAGCGGCGTGCCGACGGCGCGCTGGCCATCGTCGCGGATGATGTTGGTGGTCTTGCGGAAGAAGTCCTGTTCGGCTTCCTGCCAGCGGAACAGCGTGGCGGTCTCGCCCGTCACCTTGCCGACTTCGTCGATCATGTCATGGCTGGTGAAGTCGGGGATCGCGGTCATGGTGACGCGGCCGACCACGCCGTTGGCGTCGATGTCGAATTTCGTCTCGGGGAAGCTCTTGCGCACCAGCACCGCCAGTGTGCGCAGGCTGTTGTTCTGCTGCTGGATCACCTGCTGGGCGATCTCGCTGCGAATGCGCCACAGCGCGGCGCCGCCCAGCGAGACCGCAGTCAGGACGATGAGGGCTGAGACGATGAGTGTGATCTTGGTGACAAGCGGCAGGCGGCCGATCAGCATGTGTTCCCCCGGGGCAATGACAGACTTCTTCTGATTAACCATGCATGCCCGTATTGCGAGCATTGTTCATCAAAACAGCAAAACAAATCCGTTGGTAATGTTTTTTTTCAAGGTGATAGACGGACTCTATCAATCTCGCGTGCTTGTCCGCGCACGGACTATCCTGCGTCCCGAGTCGTCTAGCCGCGTGCCCTTATGTGCGGAAGAAACGCACCAGTTCGGCCAGCCGGCCGGCCTGGTTCGCCATCGACTGCGTCACGGCGGTATTCTCTTCCACCAGCGCCGCATTACGCTGGGTCATCTCGTCCATCTGGCCGACGGCGGTGTTGATCTGGTCGAGGCCCGTCGCCTGCTCGCGCGAGGCCGCTGCGATCTCGGCGACGATATCGGTCACCTTCTTCACGGCTGAGACGATGTCGGTCAGCGAACTGCCGGCCTGGTTCACCAGCGCCGCGCCGGTCTTCACCTGCGCGTTCGACTCCGAGATCAGGGTCTTGATGTCCTTCGATGCGTTGGCCGAGCGCTGGGCCAGCGCGCGCACTTCCTGCGCGACGACGGCAAAGCCCTTGCCGGCTTCACCCGCACGCGCGGCTTCCACCGAGGCATTGAGTGCAAGGAGATTCGTCTGGAAGGCGATCTCGTCGATCAGCGACACGATATCGGCGATCTTCTTGGCGCTGCCCTCGATCTGCGTCACGGCGGTCACTGCTTCGGCCACGACCGTGCCGCCCTTGGCAGCCGTGTCGCGCGCCATCACGGCGAGCTGGCTGGCCGCCTGCGCGTTGTCGGCATTCTGCTTCACGGTGGCGGTGATCTCGTGCATGGACGCCGCGGTCTCCTCGATCGAGGCGGCCTGGCTTTCCGTGCGCTGCGCCAGATCCTGGTTGCCGGCCATCAGTTCGGCCGAGGCGCTGTGCACCGCATTGGTGCTCTCACCCAGCTGGCCGGCGATCTCGCGCAGGCGCTGCGCCATGCGGTTGGCAGCTTCCTTCAGGCGACCGAAGGCGCCGTCATAGGCGCCGTTGACCTGGCGCGTGACATCGCCTTCGGCCATGCCGCCCATCACCGCGGTGAATTCGCCCACCACATTGTCCAGTGTGCCGGCCAGGCCGTTCATCTGCTGCGACAGGTCGAGGAAGACGCCGCTCTTGCCCTGCTCGTCGATGCGGCTGTCGATCTTGCCCGCCGCGATGGCGGTGCAGAAGGCGGCGATCTCGCGACTGATCGCATTGTTGCGCGCGATCTCGTCTTCCTGCGCACGCTGCTGCGCGGCGCTGCGGTCGCGTTCTTCGGCTTCCAGGCGCTGGGCCTGGCCCGCGCTTTCGCGCAGGCCTTCCAGTGCCGCCGTGATGCGGCCGAGTTCGTCGGGATTCGCCGCCACCGGCACCGGCGTGGCGTAATCGCGCTGGCGCAGGCTGTCGACGGCGACCAGCAGGCGATGCACCGGGCCGGCGAAGCGTCGCCGCAGCACCACGATGCCGATCAGCGCCAGCAGCAACGCCACGGCCACCGCACCGCCAGCGATCATCAGGCGGCGTTCGGCGGCATCCTGCTCGCGGTCGGCATAGGCGATCACTTCATCCAGCGCGATATAGGCGAGGCCGACGATCTGGTCGAAGGGGCCCTGACAGAGCGTGTTCCATTCCGCCGGGCTCATCGCCGGATTGCCGCTGCCGTCCAGTTTGGGGATCACCGCGTCGATGCCGGCCTGCGCCTTGTCATGCGCGGCCTTGGCTTCGCGCACGGCCTTCAGCACCGTGGCCGAGACGCCGTTGCGGGTGACCAGTTCCTCCAGGCCTTCCCAGCCGGCGATGACGATGCCGCGGTTGCGCGTCAGCGTGGCGCGCTGGCTATCGTCCAGTGGTTTGCTGGTGTTGATGTTCTGGCGCTGGATCGAGCACTGGATGCCATAGCGGTCGCGAATCTGCCAGGCGAAACGGCGCACCTGCACCAGTTCGGCGATCATCGGGTCAAGGATGCGGACCTCGTTGCTCACCACGGCGGAGGTGGCGTTCACCGCGTTGATGAGTCCGGTGGTGGAATTGTACCAGTCATTGGTATTGGCGATGGCGCGGCTGGCCTTGGGCTTGTCGCCCTCGGCGATCAGGCCGGGGAATTTGCCGTCGACGATGGCCCATTGTTCGGCGATGGCGGCCTTCAGTTTCGCCTGATCGGGAATCTCGAGACCGACAAAGGCCTGCTGCACATTGGCATAGCGCTTGGCGTAATCCGCCTTGATGGTCTCCATCGCGGCGCGGCCGTTATCCAGGGACAGGATGTCGGCCTGGGCCTGGCCGCGCTGGACGCGGAAATTGGCGACGCCGTCGAACAGCAGCCGGTCGGCGCGGGCCAGCGCGAGAATCTTGCCCTTCTCGTCGGCGGCGATGTAGGCGGTGCGCATCTGCACCAGGGTGACCGCAAGACCCACCACACCGAGCAGCAGAATGATCGCCAGCAGCAGGCGATTGAGTGAGTGACGGAACATGACGGACCCCCCGCAGGGTCCGCCGCAAGGCAGACCCGTATCTTGAGAATTCGTCTTCAGGCTATGCGTGTTTTGGGAAAGTAGAGTCTAAATTCTTGATAATGCCGGGGATTTCAGTCCGGCAGCGGGCCCGGATCAGTTCTCGCGGGTATACTTGCCGCTCTGCATCAGCGCCTGCAGGGTGATCAGGCGTTCTTCGCCGCCGGATTCCAGTTTGCGGATGGCGGCATGCTCGGGAAGATTGGGCAGGGCGACGATGCGTTCGACGCGCCAGCGCGTCCGCGCCGGTTCGGGCAGAAACCGTGAGTGCTCGATGAACACGCTGCCGATAGCAACGGTTGCCGTTTCCACCGTCATGATCCGCACCTTCCCCACCAGTGGCCCGGCCGGCTCGCTTGGGAACCGGCCTGTTGCCTGACCCTAATCTCGGAGCAGTATGCTTAATTTTATCTAAATGAAAAAGCAGGGTTTTCTGGCTTTTTCAGCGAATACGACGAGAGGCAATACGCGTCGTGGTCGATGTTTGCTAGATTTACTATCGCTGATCGCGCGGGAAGCGGGGGATACAAGGATGACATGCACGCTAGGGCCGGCACCCCGGCCAGGGCCTGCTCTGGTGCCCAATCTGGTGCCCCGGCGGGCGCTCTGGATGGCGCTGCTGGCCACCCTGTTCCTTGCGACCGCCGCTCCCGCCCAGACCCTGACCATCGGTCCGCAGGCCGCGCCCGAGGGCGCGGCGCGCATGCAGCTGCACTGGATCTGGTCCTATGTCGACGGCGCGAAACGCGAAAGCGTGCTGCTGCTGCGCAGCTGCCGTCCCGCCATCGATAAATTTCCCGGCGATGCGCCGGCGCCGCTGGCGGTGATCAATCATGGCTCGCCGGCCAATGCCGCGCAGCGTCCCGGCATGAAGCCGACGGCTTGCGATTCAGAAGCCGCGCGCTGGTTTCTCGACCGCGGCTATGTCGTCGCCTTCCCGCAGCGGCGCGGCTATGGCGAAAGCGGCGGCGACTGGGCGGAGAATTACGGCAGCTGCACGCGGCCGAATTTCACGCGCGGCGGTCTGGCGACGGCCGATGATATCGATGCGGCCGTGCGCTACATGACCGCGCAACCCTATGTGCAGCAGGGCCGCACGCTGATCGTCGGACAATCGGCCGGCGGCTGGGGCACGATCGCCTATGCCAGCCGCAATCCTGCCGGTGTCGTCGGGCTGATCAATTTCGCCGGTGGTCGCGGCGGCTGGGCGGAAGACAAGCCCAACACCAACTGTTCGCCGCCGGCGCTGATCGACGCGGCGGGGAAATTCGGTGGCACCGCGCGTCTGCCGATGCTGTGGGTGTACACCGAGAATGACACCTTCTTCGCGCCCGAGATGTCCAAAGGCATGCATGCCGCCTTCACGGCGGCCGGCGGCAAGGCAGGGTTCCACCTGCTCGGTCCCTGGGGCAAGGACGGCCACGGACTCTTCTTCGGGCGCGACGGCACGAAGACCTGGGGCCCGGTGGTGGAACCGTTCCTGGCCGCACTCTCTAGGGGGTAAGTGAGGGGCTAAGGGTAAGCCGGGGAGTGCGTGGTGGGCGGTACAAGGATCGAACTTGTGACCCCTACAATGTCAATGTAGTGCTCTACCGCTGAGCTAACCGCCCATTACGCATGAATCCGCCCCCAGGGGGCCGGATGCCCGGGGGTCGACCGGACGGCTGGCTTTTAATGGCTGCGACGCCGGTTGGCAAGTCCCGCCCGGATGCCCCATATTCTCCTCCCAGTGCCCCAGTTCCCGGCCATGCGGGTTTTGACCCGTCCGGCCAGCTTTTCCAGGTTTGCATGACAAGCAGCGCCACGCTTAAAACCCGCCGGTTTCAGCCCGATCCGGAATTCCCCAATGACCCGCCGATCCGGGTCACCCTGCCGGCTGCCGGCCGCAGCGCGCTGGTGCTGTCCTCGCCCCATTCGGGCGATATCTATCCCGCCAGCTTCAAGGCCTTCAGCCAGCTCGACGCGCTGACGCTCCGCCGCTCCGAAGACGCCTTCATCCACGACCTCTACAAGGCCGGGCCCTCGCTCGGCGCGCCGCTGCTGGAAGCACTGTTCCCGCGCGCCTATTGCGATCCGAACCGCGCCGCCTACGAACTCGATCCCGGCATGTTCGATGCGCCGCTGCCCGCGCATTGCGTCACCGACAGCAGCAAGATCGGCGCCGGCCTCGGCACCATCGCGCGCGTCGTCGCCGGCGGCATGGAAATCTACAAGGGCAAGATTCCCTTCACCGAGGCCGAGCGCCGGGTCGAGACCTGCTGGCGTCCCTATCACGACGCGCTCGATGCGCTGCTGGCCGAAGCGCGCAAGCATCACGGCGTGGCGCTGCTGCTGGATTGCCATTCGATGCCGTCTGTCGGCGGCAACAACATGCCCGATGCCGGCATGCGCCGCGCCGACATGGTGCTGGGCGACTTCCACGGCGTGTCCTGCCCGACGCGCCTGGTCGACCGCGTGGATGACTATCTGAAATCGCGCGGCTTCAGCGTCGCGCGCAACAAGCCCTATGCCGGCGGATATATCACGCAGCATTACTCGCGCCGCGAAAAAGGCATCCATACGCTGCAGCTCGAGATCAACCGCGATCTCTACATGGACGAGACCAAGATCGTGAAGTCGGTCGGTTTCGATCGCGTGCAGAAGGCGATGACCGGCCTGACCGAACTCCTCATCGCCTCGGCGACGCCGGAATTTCTGGGCAAGTAATCCCTACAAAGGGAGCGCCGTCGTCTGCTTGATCCGGTGCAGCACGATCGAGCTGCGCACCGCGCGTACGCCGGGCACGCGCAACAGATGCTGCGACAGAAAATCGGCGAAGCTTTTTAAATCCTTCGCCACGATGCGCAGCACGAAATCGGCCTCGCCCGTCACCGACCAGCATTCGAGGATTTCGGGAAAGCGCGTCACCGCCGCTTCAAACGCATCCATCTGTTCGGCCTGGCGCTCCAGCGAGATATTGCTGAAGGCCAGCACGGTCAGGCCCACCGCCTCGGGGCTGAGCAGCGCCGCGTAGGAGGCGATCACGCCATCCTCTTCCAGTTTGCTGAGCCGCCGGCTCACTTGGCTGGCGGATAACCCCACGCTTTCGGCCAGGGCGGCACTGGGCGCGCGGCCGTTTTTCTGCAGCTCGGTCAGCAGTTTCAGGTCGAAAACGTCCAGGGCGGGCTGCATGCATGAATCTCGCGTATTTTTCTATTTTATGCATGAAAATTGTGAAAAGTCACAAAGATATGCGTCAGATCGCGGGGTTTTTGCATGCCGACGCGCCTAGCCTGAGGGCCATGACATTCCTTCCGGAGGTCCGTCATGGCTGTCCGCGATATCGATCATGACCTGGACGTCGCTGCCGACTTCACCCATCCGCAGCCGCGTCACAAATACACGGCCGATGATCATGCCGTCTGGCGCGATCTGTTCCGGCGCCAGGCCGCCTTGCTGCCCGGCCGCGCCTGCCAGCAATTCCTCGACGGCCTCACCGGGCTGGGCATGGCCGCCAATTATGATGAAGGGGGCGGCATTCCCGATTTTGAAAGACTGTCGGACGTGCTGGAGAAGGCGACGGGCTGGCGCATCGTCTGCGTGCCCGGCCTGGTGCCCGACGATGTCTTCTTCGGCCATCTCGCCAACCGGCGCTTTCCCGTCACCTGGTGGATCCGCAAACGCGCGCAGCTCGATTACATCCAGGAGCCGGATTGCTTCCACGACATCTACGGCCATGTGCCGTTGCTGATGAATCCGGTGTTCGCCGATTACATGGAAGCCTACGGAAAAGGCGGGCTGAAAGCGGCCGGCCTCGATGCGCTGCATCATCTGGCGCGGCTCTACTGGTACACGGTGGAGTTCGGCCTGATCGAACAGCCCGACGGCAGTCGGCGCATCTACGGCAGCGGGATTCTGTCCTCAAAAACCGAAAGCGTCTTTTGTCTCGACTCTGATGCGCCCAACCGTGTGCGCTTCGATCTGCTGCGCGTCATGCGCACGCGCTACCGCATCGACACTTTCCAGAAGACCTATTTCGTCATCAGAAGCTTCGAGGAGCTGTTCACCGCCACGCGGCCCGATTTCACGCCACTCTATGCGCAGTTGCGCGGCCAGCCCGATTATGGCGCCGCTGATCTCCTGCCCGGGGATGCCGTGATCACGCGCGGCACGCTGGATGCCAAAGCCGGCGGTTGGGAGAGCGACACGGCGGATGCCTGATGGTGTCCGCGTGACAAACGCATCCCCTGCAATTTTTCGAGGAACCTTTAGGCCACGCTTCGGTTTGAGGCTGCAGTCATGCACCGCACGCGGGGTGGCTTATCATGCAGATCTTCCGGGCGTTTCTCATCTCTACGGCGCTGATTCTGGCGGTATTGCCGGAAATCTCGCGCGCCGACGACTGGTCGCAGCGCTCGCCGCTGGCCTTTGGCGAGCCGATGGAAGACTGCGCGCCCCGTGAGCCGGCGCTGGCGATGGCCGGCGAGGCCTTGCCGGCGAAGGAGGGTCTGGGTCAGCCCGCAGCCGTGCAGGCTGAACCCGCTGTGATCACGCCGCCCGCCGAAACCCGGGCGCAGCTTCACGGCCGGCCCATTCCGATGGCGACGCTGCTGACCTTCGCGCTGATGGCGTCTTCGGGCACGTCGCTGCCGCAGAATCCCGGCCCCGTAAAATAAAGGCCGGCAAAACAGCAGGCTTGATCTACGGCCAAGCTGCGTCATCTGAACCCGCGATGCTCGCGGGATAACGCCCCTATCCAGCGATCTTGGCGAGCGTCGCTCCCGGCGCGCCGGCCTGATCACTCAGGTCAGGCGGCGCCGGGAGAGTCATACGCCGGGAGAGTCATACAGCGCGCGCAGGCGCTGCACCCTCTGCAGCACGGCCTCACGCAGCGCCGCCGGTTCCAGCACTTCCGCCTGATCTTCCAGCCGCAGCATCAGCCCGGCGGCATAGTCGGTTTCCTCGATCGGAATGGTGACGCGATGCCAGCCTTCGGCATCGGCCGCCTGCATGGTCTGTTCAGCGCCGGCATGCATGGCGGGCGACAGGCCGCGCAGCCAGCGCAGGCCCCGCGGACTGATGCGCAGGGTCGCCGTGCCGGTGAAGATTTCGGCCTCGAAGCGCTTGCTCGATTCCGCCCACCAGCCGGCGAGATCGAAATCTTTCGGCAGTGGAAAAGTCTCAACGGACTCCAGCACCGCCAGCGTCTGGATGTTGCCGACGCGGTAGGACCGCATCTCGCCGCAGGTCGCAGGCTTCTTCGCGCTGCGCTCAATCGTCTGTCCCGCCATGTACCACACGCCCGATTTCAGGATCAGGCCGCGCGGCATCAGCTCGCGCTCGCTCACTTTTTGCCAGCTTCGGTAAATCATCCGCATCGGCCTGGCGTTCCACACCGCATCGGCCAGCGCGCGCAAATGCGCGGTCGCGGCCTGATCGCCGTCGCGGAACCAGCCCACCGGATCGAGATGGAAACGCGCCGCTACGCGCTCGGCCTGCTGCTGCAAGGCCGGCGGCAATGCTGCGAGCAACTTCAACTGTGCGGTGGCCATGATCTCGGCCAGGCCCAGTTCGGCGGCGGGGCCGGGCAGGCCGGCGAGAAACAGCGTCTCGGCCTCGGCGGCCGTCATGCCGGTCAGCTTGGTGCGATAGCCGTCCAGCAGCGCGAAGCCGCCGCTGGGGCCGCGATCGGCATAGACCGGCACGCCGGCGGCGCTCAGGTGGTCGATGTCGCGATAGATGGTGCGCACCGAGACCTCGAATTCGCCGGCCAGCGCCTCGGCCGTCATCCGGCCGCGGGTCTGCAGCAGCATCAGGAGGGAGATCAGTCGGCTCGCACGCATTTTTTGACTATACCGGATAATCCTGACATTCGGTGTCAGGAATAGGGGACTAGGGTGGCGTCACAACAAAAAAAGGGAGCCTCCCCCGTCATGACCGACCAGTCCCCCGTCTCCAAGCCTGTCCCCGCCGAGCCAACCGCCCCCCAGCAGGCGCTCGGCATCTTCACCGCCGCCGTTCTGGCTTCTGACGACCCCGTCTCGCGGTCGACGGCGGCGGTGATCGACGCCTTCAATCTTGCATTCCACAACCACACGCCCGAGGTCATCCCCGGCCTGGTGTCGGATGACATCGTGATCGAGGCGATCACGCCCGCGCCCGATGGTGCGCTGCTGGTCGGCAAGGCTGCCGCGCTGACGATATGGCAAGGTCTCGCGTCGGAGACGCATAGCGCCTTCGAGCAGGAAGAGGTGCTGGTGGCCGGCGAGCGCGCGCTGATCCGCTGGCGCTATGTCTTCGGCCCCAACGGCGCGGATGCGCTGCGCGGCCTCAACCTGATGCGGGTGCGCGACGGCCTGATCGTGGAAGCGATGGGCTATGCCAAGCGTCCTGCGCCCGTACCGGCCGCAAGCTGAGGAGATATCCCATGTCCATGCTGAAGCGCCTCACTGACAGGGTGTCCACGATGACGACCGCCAATGATGACGCCCCCACGGACGCCAAACCCCAGGATGGCCGCGGCGATTTCGATTTCCTCTATGGTCGCTGGAGCCTGACCAATCACCGCCTGAAGCAGCGCTTTGCCGGGCTCGACCAGGCCGATCCGGAAAACTGGGATGTGTTCCCCGGTTACGGCCATTGCGAGGGCAAGCTCAACGGGATCGCGAATGTCGAGGAGCTGCGCTTCCCCACAAAGGGCTTCACCGGCATGACCATGCGGGCCTATGACATCAATGCCGCCGCCTGGCGCATCTGGTGGATCAACAGCGCCGATGGCCTGCTGCAGCCGCCGGTGGCCGGCCGGTTCGAGACCGGTGCGGACAATATTCGCCGCGGCCTGTTCCTCGGCGATGATATCGACCAGGGCTATGCCGTGAAGGTGCGGTATCGCTGGATGGTGGACGAGATCGCGCCACGCTGGGAGCAGGATTTCTCGCGCGACAACGGCATCAGCTGGGAAACCAACTGGCGCATGGATTTTCTGCGGGTCCGCTGATGGCGCCGATCACGCTCTACTCGGGCCCGCTCAGCATGTTCGGCGCGAAGGTGCAGATCGCGCTGCATGAAAAAGCGATCCCGTTCGATCTGGTGATGGTGCCCTTCGAGATGAAGGCGCTGTATGAGCCCAAGCACCCCGACGTGCTGCGCATCAACCCAAAGCGGCAGGTCCCGGTTCTGGTTCATGATGGCCTCGAGATCTACGACAGCACGCAGATTTTCGAATATCTGGAAGACCTGAAGCCTGACGCGCCGCTCTGGCCGCGCGATATCGCCGGCCGGGCGCGGGCGCGCCGGCTGGAGCATGAATCGGACGAGGTCTATTTCCCGCCCGTCATCCGCCTGATGAGCCTGCAGGACAGGCTCGACGATCCGGCCGCCGTCACCGCGCGCTCGGCCTGCTTTGCCTATTACGCGCGCCTGGAAGGCCTGCTGTCGGATGGGCGGCCATGGCTGAATGGCGCGGATTACACCTATGCCGACATCGCCTTCTTCATGGCGCTGATCTTCGGCAGCCGCATGAATGCGCCGATGGATGATGCCTTCTCGCCGCATCTGGTGCGCTGGCGCAGCGCGATGGCGGCGCGCCCCGCTGTGCAGACTGTTGCGGGTGCGATGGGCCGCTGGCTGCTCGGCATCGGGCGCACCCTGCCCGGGTTCATGATGCCGATGACGCAGGGAGATGCCGCATGAATTTCGCGGACTATAACGATGGCTTCGTGGTCGCGATCTCGATCACGGCGAAGCCCGGTGAAGAAGATGCGGTCGCCGGCATTCTGGCAAGGCTGGTTGCGCCCACGATGGCGGAACCCGGTGTGAAGCTGTTCCTGCCGTATCGGTCGCCGGATGATCCGGCGTCTTTCTTCATCTTCGAGCTGTATCGCGACCGCGATGGCTGGACCGCCCATCAGGACAGCGAACATTTCAAACGGGCGATCCCGGAGCTGGTCCAGCGCGTCAGCAAACGCGAGCGCATCCCGTTTCATCCCTTTGTGAAGTCCTGAAACGCAATCGCCCCGGCAGGCTGGGCCGGCCGGGGCGATATGGATGCGTGAAGGACGCCAGTTAGCGCTGGCGCGACTTGCGGGCGGCATAGCGCGCATCGCGCGCCGCCTTCAGTTCGGCCTCGGTTTTCGGCACGGGCTTTTTCTTTTCGGCTTCCAGTGCGGCGGCAGCGGCAGCAGCGGCCTTGGCTTCGGCGGCAAGGCGGCGCTCTTCGGCGGCGGCGGCTTCCTTGGCGGCGCGGCGTTCGGCGGCGGCTTTTTCACGCTCGGCATTGGCGGCGGCGCGGGCGGCCTGGCGGGCGGCGAATTCCGGATCGCGGGTCGGGTCGTTGGCGCGGGCTTTTTCCAGGAGGGCCTGGCGGGCTTTCGCTGCGGCGTCGCGGCGATCGAGTAGGGTGTCGTCTTTATAGGACATGCAGTCGGGGTCTCGGGTTGTTGCAAAGGCGCCTGGAAGGGCTCGGTGCGGCAACGGCCGGACCAGCGGGAACAGACGTTGCTGTCAGAGCAGAGAATGGAGGCGAAGTACAGGCATGAATGACGGCCTTTCTGCGGCAAATGGCGTCATATGCGGGTTACGGCCCGGATTCTTGCGGTTTTCGTGCCTTCCGCTAGGCTTTCCGCATAAACGGATCAACGAAACCGGGAGGCACGCGGCATGACCGCCCAGCATCAAAAAGTCGCTCTGGTCACCGGCGCGGCACGCGGTCTCGGTCTTGCCGCGGCAACGAAATTCCTGAACGACGGCTGGCGCGTCGTCCTGCTCGATATCCTGGGCGACACGGTGCAGGCGGCGGCCGCGGCGCTGGGCAAACCCGATGCCACGCTGGCGCTGACCGCCGATGTTTCCGATCCGAAAGCCGTGCAGGCCGCCGTGCAGGCCGTGCAGCAGCGCTGGGGCCGCATCGACGCGCTGGTCAACAATGCCGGCATCGCCATCTTCAAGCCGATCCTCGAGGTGTCGCTGGAAGACTGGAGCCGCGTCATGGCAGTGAATCTCACCGGGCCGTTTTTGATGACGCAGGCGGTGGCGCCGCTGATGCGCGACCAGGGCGGCGGCGCGGTGGTCAACATCACATCGATCTCGGGGCTGCGTGCCTCCACCTTGCGCGTCGCCTATGGCACCAGCAAGGCGGGGCTGGCGCATCTGACCAAGCAGCAGGCGGCCGAACTCGGGCAATACGGCATCCGCGTCAATGCGGTGGCGCCGGGGCCGGTGGATACGGCGATGGCGAAAGCCGTGCACACGCCGGAAATCCGCGCCGATTATCACGATCACATTCCGCTCAACCGCTACGGCCTGGAAACCGAGCTCGCCAATGCGATCTGTTTCCTCTGCGGCGACCAAGCCGGCTATATCACCGGCCAGGTGATTGCGGTGGATGGCGGGTTTGATTCAACGGGCATCGGCCTGCCGACCCTGCGCGGCGAACGCAAGAATGCGTGAGAGAGAATAAGACGCCGGACTTGATCCGGGGTCCCATTTGCCTTTCACGCCTTACCGCAGCACTGCTTGAACTTTTTCCCCGATCCGCAGACACACGGATCGTTGCGGCCGGGCTTCTTCACCGGTTGCGTCTGCACGTCGCCATCGACATAGACCCAGGCATCATGATCGCGGCGAAAGCGCGAGCGTTCGCGCAGCACGCCGTCCTTGCCCCGCACGCGATAGCGCGCGGCGAATTCGACGATGCCGTCATAGTCATTGGGTCCGCCGGCCTTGGTGTCGATGATCTCCAAGCCCAGCCATTCGGTCTCGGCGGCGCTGGCCAGGATGTCGGCGGCATCGAACCCGGCGCGATGCTCGGGCGCCAGCGTGTGCCGCAGATGCGCGACATCGGCGCGCGTGAACGCCGTGTAGCGCGAGCGCATCAGGCTGGGCGCGGTGGGTGCCGGCGCACCGGCGAGGATCGGGCCGCAGCAGAGGTCGAAGGCGAGGCCGGACTGGCAGGGACAGGGGGCGATCATAAGATGACTTTATGGGCGGAAATCAAAGTCACGGGATGTATGTGCACGGCGTATTTTAATACCATAGTATTCTTATGACTCTTTCTATTCTCGTCAGTTCCGACTTTATGTAGGCTCAATAAAGCAAAAACAGGGTGGGAAAATGACAAAAGATAGTGCTGCTTTATCAGCATACGTTTCTAGGAAAATCGAAGAATACTCCGCACAAGAAGATTTTGTAGCGGGAGCAGCATGGGCAAGAGTTGCGGCAGAATTTTTAAATTTTGATTTTGATGAAGTTGAATTCTTTGACAGAAACGACAGTGGTATTGATTTTTATGTGCGATCTGACAAGTCGTTTCGTATCTATCAGGTCAAGATGCATGATCTGAAAGAAAATGGCGACATAGATTTTGACAAACCGTTCGATGGAGTCGGATTTATAGATTTAGAGAGGGCTGCAAATTTCCTATACGGCAGGGTTATGCCGGAGAATGTTGATCCTCGCTTAAAATCACTGCGAGCTCAATTTAAAGAAGAAGTCACATTAGCAGAAGGTGCTGATGTCGACGTCGTACCTGAGTTATCTGTGACCTTTAATCTAATAACCCTTGGCGATGCGCTGACTCCGGGTGCAAAGACCCAAGAGCGTCAATTGAAGCAGACATTGAGAAGTCTTGAATTAGAGACGCCATGCGTATCTACAAACTATGAACACATAAACCTTTCAATGTTGGGTCAGAGGTTTGAGGGAATAGCTCAACCTAAGCCACCTCAACCCATAAACGTGAGATTTGCTGCTGGCGCTTTAAACGCTGAAGCAGAAAAAACACGAATTCAACATAATAGTTTTGTTACCTTTTATGCACCGGCTTCTGACTTGGTTACGGCAGCCAGGCGAGAGGGCGTCGCATTATTCGATGCAAACGTCCGGTATGAACTGTCGAAAAGTGCAGTCAACGACCAGATAAGAATATCTGCGCTTCATCCAAAAACTATGAAGGTTTTTCATTTATATAATAACGGGGTTACCATAACTGCGCAGTCCTGGGCATATAAGAATGCCGGCAAGTCCATAGAAATACGTGAGCCTTCAATAATAAATGGTTGTCAAACTGTAAGAGCTTTAATGAGAGTAAACGATGAGTTGGAGCGGCAGAAAGACGATAATCCCAATCTACTAGAATCATTCGAAGATACGTGTTGCGTACTGGTTCGACTAATTAAAAAGCAGGTGGTGAATCAGGAAGATGTGGTACGGGCGGCAAACACGCAAAACGCAATGGAGCCTAGAAATTTATTAAGTAATAGAGCCGAGCAAAGAACGATCGAGAAAGAGTTTGAAGGGTATGGTTGGTTTTATGAGCGCAAAGATGGTGCGCTGGATGCTTTAAGAGAAACAAAAAGAACTAGCTTGGGAGCTTCATTGAAGGTTTTCCAAGTTCAGAAAGACGGTAAAGGGAAAAGAATACTGCGTTCTTGCGATAATAAGGATGTCGCTCGCCGTTGGTTATCTTTCATCGGACTTGCAGACGAGGGGAAGAATAAGCGCAAGCAGCATTTTCCGGCTGATGGAAAAGGATTATATCCGAAAATTTTTAGACAAATGCCGACTCAGCATAGAGCGCTAAAGTCTGAGGATGATGGGACTAGAGACGTGCCCATGATCGATAGTCGAGCGCCTGCAGCATGGATGTTGTATTCATATCATTTATTCGAGGTTGTCGCTCATCTATTGCCTGTTGCTACGCGCTTAAGGTCGCGAATTAGGAAAGAGCTGATAGAGGAGGGAAAAGCTATTAGTTTGGCGAGTGTAAATGATCGTCTATTAAATAATCCGTCGGCTCGGACTCAATTTGCTTTATCAATGCTTGATCACGTTGCTTTAGAGCTATCCAGTTTGGTGATCGCTCAAGCGCTAAAAAAGGATTGGTTGGCTCCTGTCGCAGGGGAGAAGTTGCTCCAACTCGGAGCGGTTGGCCATCTTCATGTAAATGGAGAACTACCAGCGGACCTTCCCGAAGAGGGAATCTTGGCTTTAAAGTATCAACAGATAAAAGATGATCCGGCGCTAATCGCGATACGTTTTGCAGCTCACGCAATTACGGCAACATTGAACAAGCCAGAAATTCTGGAATCATTTAAGTCGTCCGAGCGGAAAAGCCGCTATGTGGAATCCGACCCTTTAATACGTGCTTATGCCAATACCATCGAGCAATACGATGAATACATTAAGGATGATGGGATGGTTGATTGGTGGAGGGGCAAACAATCTCCTATCGAGGAAATTCGTCGACTAATTTTAGCAATTAGCTGATTGCTGTCGGAAGTTTTTGTATTATATTTGTTCTCATTGCTCTTGCCCATCGTGAATCGGATGTCGAACGGCCCCTCTCATCACGGTGAAGGGCCGTTTACGCTATTGTCCGCATCCCCGCAAAAACCGGGTTTTGATGCAGAAATAGGCCCCAAAAGCAGGGAACTCACACAAAAACAGGGTTTCCGGGGCAGAAACAGGGTCGAAAACCGGCTGAATCGGGCTTCAAACGGCCAAAGAGGGGCGGGAAGACCTGAAACCGGCCTGAAACCTGCCGTCCCGGCCCCTTCCGGCGGTCAAATGCTGGCTGGAATTGGATGGAGTTGGCTCGAATTGGCAAAAATTGGCCAAAGTTGGTCCGGATTGGCGCTGATTGGCTCGGATTTGGCCCGGATTGGCCCGGGCTGGCAGCGCCCGGACGGGCTAAGCCCTTGTTATTACGCCAAAGATACTATTCGAGCGGGATCATCACGTGTTTCTGGTAGCCCGGCCGCTGCTGCAGCCGGCCATACCAGGCGTCCAGACCCGGCAGGCCCGGTCGGGTAATGGGGAATGCCTTCCAGCGATGCAGGAAGCAGCCGAGCGGGATGTCGCCCATGGTCAGGGTGTCGCCGGCGATGAATGTCTTGTCGGCCAGATGGGCATCCAGCCGGGCCCAGTACAGTGCCGCCTGCTCCTCGGCCTTGCTCATGGCGTTGAGGTCGGCATTCACCGGGTCGCGCACCAGGCCCCAGAACAGCACGCGCATCGGCTCGCCGATCAGGGTCAGCGCCCAGTCCATCCAGCGGTCGGATTCAGAGCGTTTGACCGGATCGGCCGGCCACAGCGTTGCGGCCTCGGTGCCGTATTTGGCGGCGAGATAGCGCAGGATGCTGTTGCTTTCCCAGTGCAGGCTGCCGTCGGCATCGCGCAGCACCGGCACCAGGCCATTGGGGTTCATGGCGCGGTATTCCGGCGTGTCGTTGCCGCCGAACTTGCCGCCGACCACGATGTGGTCATAGCTGAGCCCCAGCTCGTCGGCGGCCCAGAGCACCTTCTGCACATTGACCGAGCTGCCGCGGCCCCAGATCGTCACGCCAGTGTTATGTGGGGTGTTATTTTGGGTGTTATTTGGCATTTGGCGTTTTTTCCCAATTCTTTACGGCCCGAATCTTTTTCAGGCCCGCGAATACCACTAAACTCCGCGCCCATGCGCAAGCTGTACCATCTCTGGCTGTCGCCCCAGTCGCGTAAAGTGCGCGTGCTCCTCAAGGAAAAGGGCCTCGAATTCGATCTCGAGGTCGAAAAGGTCTGGGAGCGCCGCCCCGAATTCCTCGCCATGGACCCGAGCGGCGAGGGCCCCGTGCTGGTCGAGCATGATGGTCAGTGCCTCGCCGACAGCCAGGCCATCTGCGAATACCTGGATGAAGTGCATCCCAACAAGATGCTGCTGGGCTTCGATCCGCCGAGCCGCGCCGAGACGCGCCGTCTGGTGAACTGGTGGGATCACAAGTTCGGACCGGAAGTGAGCCAGCCGCTGGTCTTCGAGAAGGTGATGAAGCGCTTCCTCGGCATGGGACATCCTGAGTCGGCCGTGATCCGCATCGCGCATGCCAACATGAAGATTCATCTGGATTACATCGGCTGGCTGACCGAGCGCCGCAACTGGCTGGCCGGCGAAGACTTCAGCCTTGCCGATATCGCCGCTGCCGCGCATCTGAGCTGCGTCGACTATCTGGGCGATGTGCCCTGGTCCGATTATCCCGGCGCGCATGACTGGTATGCCCGCGTGAAGTCGCGGCCGTCTTTCCGGCCGCTGCTCGCCGACCATATTCCCGGCCTGCCGCCGCCGAAGCATTACGCCGATCTCGATTTCTGAAACCTGCTGACTGGAGATTCCAAGCATGACCATCCGCCGCATCGACGTCGGTCCCCGCATGAGCCAGGCCGTGGTGCATGGCAAGACTGTCTATCTCGCCGGTCAGGTCGCTGCCGACAACAAGGCTGACACCAAGGGCCAGACCCAGCAGATTCTCGCGCAGATCGACAAGCTGCTGAAGGAAGCCGGCACCGACAAGACGCGTATCCTCTCGGCCACCATCTGGCTCAGCAACATGGGCACCTTCGCCGAGATGAACAGCGCCTGGGATGCCTGGGTGTCGCCGGGCAACACGCCGGCGCGCGCCACCACCGAGGCCAAGCTGGCCGGCCCGGACTACCGCGTCGAGATCGCCTGCATTGCCGCGCTCCCCGATTGAGACGGCCGATATAAAGGCGCGCATTCGCACCCGCGCGCTTGAAGAGGGATTCGATGCGGTCGGCTTCACATCGGCCGACCGCATCGGGCCCGAACTCGCCGAACGGCTCGACGAGTTCATGGCGCTGCAGCGCCATGGCGAAATGGCCTGGCTCGAAGACAAGGCCGAACGTCGCCGTCATCCCAATGCGCTGTGGCCCGAGGCGCGCGGCATCATTGCGCTGGGTCTGAACTACGGCCCCGAGCGCAATCCGCTCGACGTACTGGCGCAGACCGACCGCGCCGCTATTTCGGTCTATGCGCAGGGCCGCGACTATCACCTCGTCGTCAAGAAGAAGCTGAAAAGTCTGGCCGGCTGGCTGCATCGCGAGGCCGGCAACGACGTGAAGGTGTTCGTCGACACCGCGCCGCTGATGGAAAAGCCGCTGTCTGTCGCCGCTGGCATCGGCTGGCAGGGCAAGCACACCAATCTGGTCTCGCGCGAGTTCGGCTCCTGGCTGTTCCTCGGGCTTATCCTCACCACGCTGGATATCGCCGCCGACGAGGCTGAGACCGATCACTGCGGCACCTGCGGCAACTGCCTCGACATCTGCCCGACCAAGGCTTTCCCCGCGCCGTATCAGTTGGATGCGCGGCGCTGCATTTCCTACCTGACGATTGAGTATAATGGCGTGATCGCGCCGGAATTCGCCGATGTGATGGGCAACCGCATCTACGGCTGCGACGACTGCCTCGCCGTCTGTCCCTGGAACAAGTTCGCCAGCACGGCGCAGGAAATGACGCTGCAGCCGCGCGCCGAGCTGAATGCGCCGGCCTTGCGCGAACTGGCGGCGCTGGATGACGAGAGCTTCCGCACGCGCTTCAGCACCACGGCGATCAAGCGCGTCGGCCGTGATAAATTCGTCCGCAATGTCTGTGTGGCCCTGGGCAACAGCGGCGATCCGGCCATGGTGCCGGTGCTGCAGGGATTATCGGCGGATGCGTCCGAGATCGTGCGCGCCCAGGCAAGCCAAGCGCTGCAACGCCTCACTCGACCCTGACGTCGAGCTTCTCGATATACTGGCCCGCCGTCGTGGCGGCCGGCGTATCCGGCGCGAGAAGACGAACCTGAATCAGGTCGGTGCGCGCCCCGCGCTTGTCGCCCTTCAGGCTGCGCAGGATGCCGCGCTCCAGCAGCGCTTCGGGCAGGCGCGGTTCGATGGTCAGCGCGGCTTCAGCGTCCTGCAATGCGCCCTCCACATCGCCGGTCTGGCGACGGGCGGCGGCGCGCAGCGCCATGGCATCCTCGCGCAGCGGGGCGAGGCCCAGCGCGCGGTCGAGGTCCTTGCGCGCCGAGGCATAGTCTTCCAGCGCGGCGAAGGCCATCGCGCGGTCGATCAGCAGGTCGGGCGTGTCGGGCACCACTTTCAGTGCGATATCCAAGAGCTTCTTCGCGCGGTCGGGCTGGTCGGCCAGCAGCCAGGCGTTGGCGGCCTGGTCGAGCAGCGCCACGGTCAGATGCGGCGCCTGCTTCTCGGCCAGTGGCAGCAGCTGCTCCAGCCGGTCGGCGGCGTCGCCGTAATGCTTCATCTCGATCAGTGCCAATGCAGCGCAATGGGCGGCGGGCAGACCACCGCCTGTCGCCTGCCAGGTTTGCGCCTGGGCGAAGCCCTCTTCGGGATTGCGCCGCATCAGGCTCAGGCAGTCCTGGTAGCTCTGGTCTTCCAGCACGCGCGACGGCGATGGCTGTGCCAGCGCCGGCATCGCCCAGAGACTGGCCAAAGCCAGCGAAAGCCCTATCTTGATGCGGCATCTCATGGCGCGGCACAGTGGCGCTGCCGGATGGCAAAATCAAGGCGTCGGGTGAAGGTGGTGCAACAGATGACCGGGACCAAGCGGCACGATCCGTCGACAGTGTGGCCCGTCCCCGAAGCCTTCAAGGCGATTTACAGCCATGCCGTCGAGATGCCGCCCGGTGCGCGTCTGCTCACTCTATCGGGTCAGGTCGGCGTGGCGCCCGATGGCACGGTGCCGCCGGATTTCCGTGGGCAATGCCTGCAGGCGATGGCGAATGTCGAGGCGCTGCTGGGCGCGGCCGATGCCGGCATGCAGCATGTGATCAAGCTGACCTATTATCTCACGCGCAGGGCCGACCTGCCGGTGCTGACCGAGCTGCGTCAGCAGCGCTGGGCCTCGGCGCAGCCACCGGCCGTCACGACGCTGATCGTGGCAGGGCTGGCCCGGCCGGATTTCGTTATCGAGATTGATGTCCTTGCCGCTGTCGGGGGCGCGCGATGAACACGCTGTTCTGCTTCGGTCTGGGATTCAGCGCCCATGTGCTGGCGGCGCAGCTGAAAGCCGAGGGCTGGCATATCATCGGTACCAGCCGGACGCCCGAGAAGGCCGCAGGCCTGGGCGCGCTGGGATATGAGGCCCATGTCTTCGACGGCAGCGCGCCGCTGGCCGATCCTGCCATCCTGGCGCGCGCCACGCATATGCTGATCTCGGTGCCGGCCGAGGAAGAAGCCGATGCGGTGCTGCGCTGGCATGCCGCCGACATTACAAAGCTGCATGGCCTGCAATGGCTCGGCTATCTCTCCACCACCGGCGTCTATGGCGACCGCAAAGGCGACTGGGTCGATGAGACGACGCCGATCAATCCCACCCAGGTGCGCAGCAAGCGCCGCGCTGAGGCCGAGGCTGGCTGGCTGAACCTGCAGGCGCATGTGTTCCGCCTTGCCGGCATCTACGGCCCGCGCCGCAACCAGCTGGAAGGCGTGAAGCGCGGCACCGCGCATCGCATCAACAAGCCGGGACAGATTTTCTGCCGCATCCATGTTGAGGATATCGCGCAGGTGCTGCGCGCCTCGATGGCCAGGCCCGATCCGGGCGCGATCTACAATCTCGCCGATGACGAGCCGGCGCCGCCGCAGGATGTGGTGAAATATGCCGCCGATCTGCTGGGCGTGACGCCGCCGCCGGAAGTGGCGTTCGCCGACGCCAACCTCACGCCGATGGCGGCGAGCTTCTATGCCGACAGTCGCCGCGTGCGCAACGACCGCATCAAGCGCGATCTCGGCGTGGCGCTGAAGTATCCGACCTACCGCGAAGGCCTGGCGGCGCTGCTGTCGACTGTCAGCTGATCGTCACCGCACTGACGTCATTCACTACCGCCAGCGCGTGCTTGAGGATGTCTCCGCAGCCTCTGGTGCAGCGCGATATGTATTTCCGATAACCTCGGGCCTGTTTAATCCCAATGGGTGATGTTTCCATCTGTCCTACAAGATAAAGAGGACAGAGGTGCATAAGGATTCCGCATTCGCCTAAGAAATAGTCTTGATGCGGACACCCGGGGGAAGAAAAATGACCATTCGTCTGCGTCTCATGCTGAGCGTTTTCGCTCTGCTGGCTGTCATCGTCGTCTTCGCGGGTGCGGGCTATGTCGCGCTGCAGCGCAACCAGGCGGCGCTCGCCAGCATCTATGCGGATCGCGTGGTGCCGCTCAGCGATCTGAAAGACATCTCCGATGCCTATGCCGTTCAGATTGTGGACCTGTCGCACAAGGTGCGTGCCGGCAGCATCCCGCCGCAGGCCGGTCTGGCCGAGATCGCCAAGGCGCGCGCGCTGATCAAGACCAAATGGCAGGGCTACCTCGCCACGACACTGACCGCGGAAGAAGCGCGCCTGGTCGAGAAGACCAAGGCGCTGTTCACCCCGGCCGATCGCGCCGTCGACAAGCTGCAGGGTATTGTCACCGCCAATGACAAGGCAGCGCTGGTCGCCTTTGTCGAGCAGGACATGTATCCGATCATCGATGCCGTCACCGAAGCGATCGGCGAACTGATCGGCGTGCAGCTCACTGCGGCGAAAGAGGAATATGCGGCCGCCACGAAATCCTATGATCAGTTCATGCTGGCGATGGAAATCCTGCTCGCCATTGCTGTTGCTGTGGTGGGTGTCACGCTCTGGGTCATCGTGCAGAAGGTGTCCCACCCGCTGGGTCGCATGACCGGTGCGATGACGCAGCTCTCGCAGGGCGACCTGAAGGCGCCGGTGCCGTCTGCCGCAGGCCGTGACGAGATGGCCGCCATGGCGCGCGCCCTGCAGGTGTTCAAGGACAACATGATCGCGCGCGAGCAGGCGGAAGCCGATATTGCCCGGCAGCGCGAAGAGGCCGAAGCCCGCCGAACCGAGCGCGAGGCACGCGAGCAGGCAGCCGGCGCCGAGATCGCCGCGCTGGTCAACAAGGTGGCGGGCGGCGATCTGGCCGGCCGCATCGCCGAGGCCGGCAAGGAAGGCTTCTTCCTCTCCACCAGTCAGCAGCTCAACCGCCTGACCGGCACATTGCAGACCATGACCAGCGAACTCGCCGATGTGATGAGCGCGATGGCCACCGGCGACCTGACCAAATCGGTGCGCGGCGATTACAGCGGCGTCTTCGGCGAACTGAAGACCAGCAGCAATGGCACCGCCATCCGCCTGCGCGATATCGCCAGCCAGCTGATCCAGACCACCACGGCCGTACATGGTGCGGCTAGCGAGATTTCCACCGGCAGCCAGGATCTGGCCAGCCGCACGGAAAGTCAGGCGGCTTCGATCGAGGAAACCGCCGCCTCGATGCACGAAATCACCACAACGGTGAAGCAGAATGCCGATAACGCGCAGGCTGCCAACCAGCTGGCCACCGCCGCCCGCGACACCGCCGAAAAGGGTGGCAAGGTCGTAGCCGATGCGGTGACGGCCGTCAGCCAGATCGAGGGCAGCGCGCAGAAGATCAGCGACATTGTCGGCCTGATCGACGAAATCGCCTTCCAGACCAACCTGCTGGCACTGAACGCCTCGGTTGAAGCCGCGCGTGCGGGCGAAGCCGGCAAGGGCTTTGCTGTCGTCGCGCAGGAAGTGCGGGCGCTGGCGCAACGCTCGGCCAACGCATCGAAGGACATCAAGGCGCTGATTTCTGAATCGAATGCGCAAGTGAAGACTGGCGCCGCGCTGGTCAACCAGACCGGCAGCTCGCTCAACGATATCGTCGCTGCCATCAAAAAAGCCTCGGACATTGTGGCCGAAATCGCGGCGGCCTCGAAGGAGCAGGCCACCGGCCTGGATCAGATCAACACGGCTGTGGGCTCGATGGACGAGATGACCCAGCGCAATGCTGCCCTGGTGGAAGAGACCACGGCGGCAGCGCAGTCGCTGACCCAGCAGGCGCAGCAGCTGTCGCAGATCGCCGGTTTCTTCAAGACCAGTTAGGGTTTGAAGCTGCCGCAATCCAGGCGATAGAACGCGCAGAGTTCCGGCTCTGGCCGGATCGGCGTCTGATCCATCCGTTCCTCGACGAACTGCATGCCGATGCGGTGCAGCGCTGCACGCGAGGCCAGATTTTCGACCTGGGCGCCGGCATCGAGATACTTCAGGCGCAGCGCGGCAATGCCGCCGCCGACGAAGGGTCGCAGCATCTCGGTCAGATATCCTTGACCATGGAAAGCTTCACCGAGCCAGTAGCCCATGCTGCCAATGCGCGCGGCGTCATCGATCACGGCGATGCCAAGCCAGCCCATGACCGCGCTGTCGGACTGGCGCTCGGCGATGCGGCTGAAAGCAGTTCCATCCGCATTGGCGGCGATGGCGCGGCTCAGTCGTTCGGTGGCGGCTGCAACACTGAAGGGACTGGGCCAGGTGGCGACCCAGCGGCTCACATTCGGCGTCATCAGCGCGGAGATGGCGGGGGCATCCTCCACGCGCAGCGGACGCAGCCGCAGCCGTGCAGTTTCAATCACGCCAAACCCCGATCACGCCAGGCTCCACACCGTCTCGACCAGCAGGTCCAAATCCTGCGGACGCGACAGCCGGTGGTCGCCGTCACGGATCAGCGTCAGCCGCGTATCGCCGCCCTGGAAGGCCTCGGCGGTTTTCACGGCATGGGCATAGGGCACATCCGGATCATGCATACCCTGCAGGATGCGCACCGGCCTGTCGAAACTGATGCCGGGCTTGAGCAGCATGTGGTCGCGGCCCTCGGTGATCAGCTTGAGCGTATATTCATAGGGCTGGTCTGAATACTGCGAGGGCTCGCGCAGCACACCATCGCGCAGCAGGATGCGGCGCTGCGCCTCGTCCATCTGCGCCCACATCAGGTCTTCGGTGAAATCCAGCGCCGGCGCAATCAGCACCAGCCCGGCTGCCATGTCAGGCAGCGCCAGCGCCGCCAGCGTCGCCAGCCAGCCACCCATGCTGGAGCCGACAATGATCTGCGGGCCGTCGCTCGCCTTCGGGCAAACCTCGCGCAGGATTGCCAGCGTGTCTTCCTTCCAGCGCCCGATGGTGCCGTCGAGAAACAGTCCGTCCGACTGGCCGTGACCGAAATAGTCGAAGCGCACAAAGCCGGTGCCGCGCGCTTTTGCCGCTGCTTCCAGCGCCATCGCCTTGCTGCCGGTCATGTCGGACTTGAAGCCGCCGCAGAACAGGATGCCGGGCCGGCCGGCGCGTGCCGATGCGGCCGGCGTTACGCAATAGGCGAGGCGGCTGCCATCGGGGCGGGTCAGGAACTGGGGTTCGCTCATGCCCCTATTTTGCGGTACCTGACACAGGTTTCCAAGCCGCGGCGCGCTGTTTCGCTTCGTCCTGCAGCGCCGGTTCGACCTGCGGCAGCAGGCCCTGGCGGTTTCGTTCGGCCAGCGCGTAATCCGTGCCGCCGGCGGCGATGGTGAACCACATCAGGGCTTCCATCTTGTTCCTCGGTACGCCCCGGCCGTCGCGCAGCAGCACGGCGAGATTGTTCTGCGAGGTGCGGTGGCCGCCTTCCGCATTGCTGCGGTAGAGCGTTGCGGCCAACGCTTCGTCCTTGGCAACCTGCAGTCCCTCGGCCAGCGCATAGGCGAGATCGAAACGCTTGCCGGTATCGGTCTGCAGTGCCGCCTGCTCGATCATCGACCGGGCCCTGGCCACATCCTGCGGCACCACGATGCCCTGCTGATAGGCTTCGATCAGATAAAGCGTGGCGCGCATGTTGCCGGCCGCCGCGGCCTTTTCCAGATCGGCAACGGTTGCCTGGAAGATGGCCGTGGAATCCGTCTTCGGCGGCGCGGCGGGATTCAGCGCCCGGCGTTTCTCCTCCAGGATCTGATCCGCCAGAATCAGGCCGGGCAGCCGCGACAGGCCGGCCTTCATGCGCGGATCGTACAGCGTCTGCAGCATCACGACATCGGCTTCGGTCATGTCGTAGACGAAGCTGCTGGTGTAGTAGCTCAGCAGCGAATGCAGTTTGTGTGGATGATTGAGCAGGCCGAAGCCATGCAGGGTCTCATGCCGGATGCAGCGCTCCAGGCCCGGAGCCGAGAGATTCATCTGCAGGGTGGCCCTGTTGATGCGACCGCCCAAGCGGTCGTAATTGATGCTCATGTAGCAGGATGCCTTGCGGTTGCCCTGCAGTGAGAAATTCGCCACGTCGCGGAACATCAGGGTGAAGTTGGGCTCTTCCCCCTCTTTCACTTCGCGGACGGGGACGCCGGCAATGGCGGCCTGCTGTCGCAGCGCGGTGATGGCGAGCTCGATCATCTCGGGCTTGAAGCGCAGGCCGTCGACCTTGTAGAGGATGTCGCTCTGCCAGCGCATCACGAAGCCGGTCGGATTATAGGTGCCGCCGTAATCGACATCCTCGCGGCTGGCCCAGAAGATCGTGGCGTCGAAGCCGCGCAGGATATCCGCATGCGAGGGATTTTTGCCGGTGGTCTGGGCCGAAACCGGGGCGACAAGACCAAGCAGAATGAGGCCGGCCAGCAACAGGCGGCGGCCATCCCTCTGGATTAACGCACCCATCTGACGCATTCTCCCCCCGCTGTTGTTGGCGGACGCACCGCCGGCCGCGCTTTTCTGGTTTCTACCTGCCGCAATGACAGACATCCCGATTTCTACCCTGACTACCCAGAGTCCCGGAAGACCCCCTTCGGTATTACAGGTGCTGCCGGCCCTGGTGACCGGCGGGGTCGAGCGCGGCACCGTGGACACCGCCAAGGCCCTGGTGAAGGCCGGCTGGGTCTCCTACGTGGTATCGGCCGGCGGCCCGATGGTGCGCGAGCTGGAACGCGCCGGCGCCAAGCACATCACGCTGCCGGTCAACAGCAAGAACCCTTTTACCATCCGGCGTAATGCCGCGCGTCTGGAAGACTTGATCAAAACCCTGCCGGTCGATGTGGTGCATGTGCGTTCGCGCGCGCCTGCCTGGTCGGCGCGCATGGCGGCGCAGCGCTGCGGCGTGCCGCTGGTGACCACCTTCCACAATGCCTACAAGTCGCATAACTGGTTCCGCAAATTCTGGGCGGCGCCGATGTCGAAGGGCGACATGGTGGTGGCGATTTCCGATTTCGTCGCCGATTACGCCAACAAGGCCTTCGGCGTGCCGCGCGCGCGTCTGGTGACCATTCCGCGCGGCATCGATCTGGCCAAGTTCGATCCCAGCCGCATCTATCCCGAACGCCTGTCCAATCTGCAGCAGCAATGGCGCCTTGTTGATGGCCTGCCGGTGATCCTGCTGCCCGGCCGCCTGACGCGCTGGAAGGGCCATACCGTGCTGCTGCGCGCGCTGGCCAAGCTGACCGAGCGTCATGGCAAGCAGGATTTCATCGCCGTGCTGCTGGGCGACACGCAGGGCCGCGAAGGTTATCGCGCCGATCTTGAAGGCCTGATCGTGCAGCTCGGCCTGGATCGCTGCGTGCGCATGCCGGGCGACGGCAAGGACATGCCGGCAGCCTACATGCTGGCCGATGTGGTGGTCTCGGCCTCCACCTTCCCCGAAGGCTTCGGCCGCGTCGCCGTGGAAGCGCAGGCGATGGGCAAGCCGGTGGTCGCCACCGACCATGGCGGCTCGCGCGAAACCGTGCTGCCGGGCGAGACCGGCTGGCTGGTGCCGCCCTCCGATCCCGATGCGCTCGCCGATGCACTGGACGAAGCGCTCAAACTGACGCCGGCGCGCCGCATGCAGATCACCGAGCGTGCGCGTCGCCATGTCTCGGAACGCTTCACCATCGATGCGATGTGCGACGCCTATATCCGCGTCTATACGCGGCTGCTGTTCCCCGATCACCAGTAACGAAAAAGCCCGGCCTGTTGCCAGGCCGGGCTTGATGCAGAGATGTCTGCTCAGCGCAGCGGAATGGCGTACATCAGGCCGCCCTTGGTCCAGACATCATTCAGGCCGCGCTCCAGCTTGACCGGGCTGTCCTTGCCCAGATTGCGCTCGAAGCTCTCGCCGTAATGGCCGATCTGCTTGATGACGTAATAGGCCCATTTCTCATCGACGCCGAGCGCCTTGCCATAGCCCGGCGTGGCACCGACGAAGCGCTTGATCACCGGATCCTCGCTCTTCGCCATCTCGTCGATATTGGCCTGGGTGATGCCCAGTTCCTCGGCTTCCTTCATCGCCAGCAGCACCCACTTCACCAGCTGGTACCACTGGTCATCACCTTGGCGCACCAGGGGGCCCAGCGGCTCCTTGGAGATGCGCTCAGGCAGGATGATGTAATCGTCGGGCGGGCTGAGCGCGGTTACACGGATCGCGGCGAGCTGCGAAGCGTCGGTGGTGTAGACATCGCAGCGGCCCGAGGCGAAGGCGGCGATATTCTCGTCCACCTTCTCGATCACCACCGGCTTGAAGGTCATGCCGGTCTTGCGGAAGTAATCCGAGAGATTCAGTTCGGTGGTGGTGCCAGGCTGCACGCAGACGGTGGCGCCGTTGATCTCCTTGGCGCTCTTCACGCCCATCTTCTTGTGCACGATGAAGCCCTGGCCGTCATAGAAGTTGACGCCGGCCTCGCGCAGGCCCAGCGAGGCATCGCGCAGCAGCGTCTGTGTCACGTTGCGGGTCAGCACATCGATCTCACCTGACTGCAGCGCCACGAAACGCTGCTGGGCGGTCAGCGCGGTATACTTGATCTTGCTGGCATCGCCGAACATGGCGGCGGCAACCGCGCGGCATAGGTCGACGTCGATGCCCTTCCAGACACCCTGGCCGTCCGGCGCCGAGAAGCCGGCGACACTGCCGTTGACGCCGCATTGCACGAAGCCCTTGGCCTTGACGGCATCGAAGGTGGCGCCGGCCTGGGCTGGTCCGGCGACAGCAGCCAGACCGGCGAAAGCCAGCGTGGCGGCGAAGATGGAACGGATACGCATGATTGATAGCCCCCTGTTAGGACGGTTTGCCCGTCGTTGTTATGCGAAGCCCATGCCATCACGTTCCGGGCCTGCCTCCCAGCAGAAAAGCGCCCACCGGGCGGCAGCTGCCCCGGAAAGCGGCAGGGAGCGGCCCGGGCTGCCCGGAATCCGGCTTTTGCCGACTGCCCGGCCGGCTTGACTTGGGGGCTTGGGCGGCTAGGCTGCGCCCCCTTGGAGGTCCCTGAAACCATGTCCCAATCCGCTGTTTCTGCTGCCGAAGTCCGCGTCACCCTGCCCGATGGCAGCGTGCGAACTTACCCGGCTGGCAGCACCGGTGCGGATGTGGCGGCCTCGATCGGCGCCGGCCTGGCCAAGGCGGCGCTGGCCATCCGTCTGGACGGCACGCTGAAGGACCTCAAGACCCCGATCACGCGCGACGTGAAGCTCGAGATCGTGACCTTGAAGGACAAGAACGAGGCCGAGCTGCTCGAGCTGATCCGCCATGACGGCGCCCATGTGATGGCGCAGGCGGTGCAAGAGCTGTTTCCCGGCACCCAGATCACCTTCGGTCCCTCGACCGACGACGGCTTCTATTACGACTTCGTGCGCGACGAGCCCTTCACGCCGGAAGACTTCGGCAAGATCGAGCAGCGCATGGCCGAGATCGTCAAGCGCGACCTGCCGATCGACCGCGAAGAGTGGGCACCGGAAAAGGCCGTCGAGTATTTCAAGTCGATCGGCGAGACCTACAAGGCCGAATGGGTCGCCGAAATCGCCAAGCGCGGCGAGGCGATCTCGATCTATCGCCAGGGCGATAGCTGGCTCGACCTCTGCATGGGTCCGCATCTGCCCTCGACCGGCAAGCTGCCGCCAGTGTTCAAGATCATGAAGGTGTCGGGCGCCTACTGGCGCGGCGACGCCAAGAACCGCCAGTTGCAGCGCGTCTATGCCACCGCCTGGCGCGACCAGAAGGAACTGGACGCCTATCTCAAGCGCCTCGAAGAGGCCGAGAAGCGCGACCATCGCCGTCTGGGCAAGGAGATGGGTCTCTTCCATCAGCAGGAAGAAGCCGCCGGCATGGTGTTCTGGCATCCCAAGGGCTGGACGCTGTACCGCACGCTCGAGCGCTACATGCGCCAGCGTCTGGAAAAGGCCCGGTATCTGGAAGTGAAGACGCCGCAGCTGGTCGACCGCAAGCTGTGGGAGGCCTCGGGCCACTGGGAGAAGTTCCGCGAAAGCATGTATATCGCGGAGAATGAAGAGGGCATCCGCGACTTTGCCGCCAACGCGGACGAGCGCATCTTCGCGCTGAAGCCGATGAACTGCCCCTGCCATGTGCAGATCTTCAACCAGGGCCTCAAGAGCTATCGCGACCTGCCGCTGCGCATGGCCGAGTTCGGCTCCTGCCATCGTTTCGAGCCGGGCGGTGCGCTGCACGGCATCATGCGCGTGCGCAACTTCACGCAGGACGACGCGCATATCTTCTGCACCGAGGACCAGATCATCTCGGAGAGCAAGATTTTCTGCGACCTGCTGCAGAGCATCTACAAGGACATGGGCTTCACCGAGATCAAGGTGAAGTTCTCCGACCGTCCGGCCAAGCGCGCCGGTTCGGACGAGACCTGGGACAAGGCCGAGAATGCGCTGAAGAATGCCTGCGTCGCATCCGGCCTCGACTACACGCTGAATCCCGGCGAAGGCGCCTTCTATGGCCCGAAGCTGGAATTCGTGCTGCGCGACACGATTGGTCGCGACTGGCAGTGCGGCACCCTGCAGGTCGACTTCGTGCTGCCCGAACGCCTGGATGCGGATTACGTCGGTGCCGATGGCGCGCGCCATCGTCCGGTGATGCTGCATCGCGCGATCCTGGGCAGCTTCGAACGCTTCATCGGCATCCTGCTCGAACATTATGCCGGCCGCCTGCCGCTGTGGATGGCGCCGCTGCAGGTCGCCGTCGCGCCGATCGTGTCGGATTGCGATGCTTACGCGCAGCAGGTCGCCGACCAGCTCGACGCTGCCGGCATGCGCGTCGAGACCGACCTGCGCAACGAGAAGATCAACTACAAGATCCGCGAGCTCAGCCTGGCCAAGGTGCCGGTCATTCTGGTGGTCGGCAAAAAGGAAGCGGAACAGGGCACCGTGACCCTGCGTCGCCTGGGTTCGGAACAGCAGGAAACCATTGCGTTGGCCGACGCGATTGCTAGATTGTCGGCCGAAGCCCGGATGCCCCAGGGATGACCTTGGGTTGACCCTGGCCGCATCTGCCCTAACTCACTGATTCTGTTGTAACTACTTTAGGAGCGCGTCATAGCCCGTCCCCCGTTCAATGCCCCGCCGACACCCAAAACCGATGGTCCGCGGGTCAATTTCGAGATCGACGTCCCGAACGTCCGTCTGATCGATGCCGCCGGCGAGAACCGCGGCGTTGTCCCGATCCGCGAAGCCCTGCGTCTGGCTGAAGAAGCCGGCCTCGATCTCTGCGAAATTTCCCCCACCGCCGAACCTCCCGTCGCCAAGATTCTCGATTTTGGCAAGTACAAGTACGAGGAGCAGAAGAAGGCGGCCGAAGCCCGCAAGAAGCAGAAGGTCATCGAGATCAAGGAGATCAAGCTCCGCCCGATGATCGACACGCATGACTATGACGTGAAGATGCGGGCGATGGTGCGATTCCTCGAGGAAGGCGATAAGGTCAAGGTGACCCTGCGTTTCCGCGGCCGTGAAATGGCCCACCAGGAACTCGGCATGAAGCTGCTCGACCGGGTGCGCGAAGATCTTGGCGAAAAGGCCAAGATGGAGCAGACGCCCAAGATGGAAGGCCGGCAGATGACCATGGTCATGTCGCCGAAATAATTTCGGCCTGAATAGATGGCGCCGGCATCAGTCGGCGCCATTTCTGTATCTGCAGCATAAAAACCAAAAACAGGGAGTTGAGCGATGTCGGCAGCGGTGAACGTGAAGGCCATGGTGTGCAAGGCCTGGGGTGGTCCGGAAAGCCTGGTGCTGGACGATCTGCCGCTGGCGGCACTCGGCCCGAAGGACGTCCGCATCAAGGTGCATGTGGCCGGGCTGAACTTTCCCGACACGCTGATGATCACCGGCAAGTACCAGATGAAGCCGGCGTTTCCCTTTGCGCCCGGCATGGAATGCGCCGGCGAGATCGTCGCCGTCGGCGAGAGGGTCACCGATGTGAAGGTTGGCGACCGCGTGATGGCCACCACCGGCCATGGCAGCTTCGCCGAGCAGGTGCAGTGCCCGGTCAACAACGTGTTCAAGATTCCGGCCTCCATGCCCTATGAGGCGGCAGCCGGTTTTCCCATTACCTACGGCACCACCTATCACGCGCTGGTCGACCGCGGCCGCATCAAGAAGGGCGAAGTGCTGCTGGTGCATGGTGCCGCTGGCGGCGTCGGGCTGAATGCGGTCGAGCTCGGCCGCGAACTCGGCGCCACCGTGATCGGCACGGTCGGCTCCGACGAGAAGGCCGCCATCGTGAAAGAGTATGGCGCCGCCCATGTGATCAATTATTCGAAAGAGAGCATCAAGGATCGCGTCAAGGAACTGACCGGCGGCAATGGCGCCGACGTGATCTATGACGCCGTCGGCGGCGATGCCTTCGACCAGTCGCTGCGCTGCATCAACTGGGATGGTCGCCTGCTGGTGATCGGTTTCGCCTCGGGCCGCATCCCGGAAGCACCGGCCAACCTGGCGCTGATCAAGGGCTGCAGCATCGTCGGCGTCTTCTGGGGCGCCTTTGCCGCGCGCGATCCGGAAAAGAACCGCGCCAATTTCGCGGCCCTGCTGGCCTTGTACGAGCATGGAAAACTGAAGCCGCATGTGTCCGGCACCTTCACGCTCGACCAGGTGCCGCAGGCGATGCAGGCGCTGCTGTCGCGCAAGACCACCGGCAAGGTGGTGATCAAGGTCGCGTGACAGAGAGCGTCAAACAGCAATACGAAGCCTATCCCTATCCGGCGCGTGATCCGGCCGACGAGGCGCGCCGCCTGATCAGCGGTAGCCCGAGCCTCCTCCCGGAGCTCAACCACTATGTCTTTGGTGGCCGGCGCGACTTCAGGCAGCCGCTGCGTGCGCTGGTGGCCGGTGGCGGCACCGGCGACGGCCTGATCCATCTGGCGCAGTATCTGGCCGCCAGTGGCGGGCAGCATGAGATCATCTATCTCGATCTCTCGACCGCTTCGCGGCAGATCGCCGAAGCGCGTGCGAAAGTGCGCAACCTCACCAATATCCGCTTCCTCACCGGCTCGCTGTTCGACCTGCCGCAGTTGGCACCCGGTGCTTTCGATTACATCGACTGCTGCGGCGTGCTGCACCACCTGCCTGATCCGGCCGCCGGGCTTGCCGTCCTGAAGGCGCAACTGGCGCCCGATGGCGGCATGGGCCTGATGGTCTATGGCGAATACGGCCGCGCTGGCGTCTATCCGATGCAGGCTGCCCTGTGGCAGCTCACTGCCGGCATGACACCGCAGGACCAGGTGGCTACCGCGAAGCGCCTGCTGGCCGAGCTGCCCGAGAGCAACGCGTTCAAGCGCAATCCCTTTGTTGGCGATCACCGCCAGAACGATGCCGGGCTCTATGATCTGCTGCTGCACAGCCAGGATCGCGCCTATACGGTGCCGGAGTTTGCGGCCCTGCTCGAGGGCGCGGAACTCGCGCCCGCCGCCTGGATCGAACCCTGCCGCTACGATCCGCTGACCTATCTGAAGGACGAGGCGTTGCGCGTCCATGCGGCCGCACTGTCGGCGCTGGAACAGGCAGCTTTGGCCGAGCGGCTTTGCGGATCGCTCAAGACTCATGTGGTCTATACGGTGGATACCGCGCGCGCGGCCTATGCGGTGGCGCAGCCGGCACCCGATCTGGCGCCCTGGCTGCATGGCCTGCCGTCGAAGGCGCTGGCCGAGACGCTGCAGAAGCGCGGGGAACTCGCGATCACCTTTGAGACCGAGCGTTTCGTCTTTGCCGCGCCGCCGCGTTCCCCCGAGATCGCCGCCCTGATCGATGGCAAGCGCACGCTGGGCGCGATCGCGGAAACGCTGGGTCTGGACTGGGATGCGTTCGCAGCCCTCTACGCGCCGCTGCACCGGCTGCTCACCGGTGTGAACAAGCTGTTCCTGCGGCTGCCGTAGCCGTCAGCGCAGCCAGAGTCAGCGCAGGTCGGCCAGCCACTTCGGCAGCGGCCCGGCGAGGTCATAGGTCTCCTGCGCCTGCAGCCGCGCATAATCGGCAATGGTCATGGCGTCCGGCTTTTCGTCCAGCACGGCCAGCTGCGGGAAGGTTGCCAGGATGGCGTCCTTGTCAGGCGCGTTAATGACTGCCCAGAGGCCGGCGCCATCGAGATCGTAAGACACGAGATAGCTGTTCACTTGGCCGTCCTCCGGTTTGACGTCTTGTTCTGTCGTATCGCGGTGGCACTCAACGGATTGAGCTTGGATTTCAGCAACAGGAAGGCCGGTGCTTCCTGATCCGCCAATGCGCCGGCCTGATGTTGCGCGATCCGATACCGGGACAGCCATTGTCCCGCCGGTGTCCGGGCCGCCATCAGATTAAAGCCCGGCCGGTCGAGAACCGCAATCGGCATTGTGGCGGCGATATCCTGCCAGGCATGCCAGCGGTGGAACTGCGCCAGATTGTCGGCCCCCATCAGCCAGACGAACTGCATATTGGGGTAATGCAACCGCAGGCGGCCCAGCGTGTCGACCGTGTAGCGCGTGCCCAGCTGCTGCTCGATGGCGGTGACATGAATGCCGGGATGGTCGGCGACGGCCTGGGCCTGGGCCAGCCGCTTGTCCAGGGGCGCCATGCCGTTGCGGCTTTTCAGGGGATTCTGCGGACTGACCAGCCACCAGACCTGATCCAGTCCCAGACGATGCAGCGCGGTGAGGCTGATCTCGCGATGGGCGGCATGGGCGGGATTGAAAGACCCACCGAGCAGACCAATACGCAGATGCTGGCGCGAGCCGAGGGAAGGGATCATGCGCCGCGCTGCATCCTGTTCCTGGTCAGACCGGCCGGATCTGGCCGGTGCCATGCACCAGATACTTGAAGGTGGTGAGCTGCTCGACGCCGACCGGGCCGCGCGCATGCATCTTGCCCGTTGCGATGCCGATCTCGGCGCCCATGCCGAACTCGCCGCCATCGGCGAACTGCGTCGAGGCATTGTGCAGCAGGATGGCGCTGTCGAGCCGGTTCATGAACTGCGCAGCATTCTGGGCATCCTGGGTCAGGATGGCATCGGTGTGATGCGAGCCATAGGCGCTGATATGCGCGATGGCATCGTCCAGGCCATCGACCACCTTCACGGCGATGATGGCGTCCAGATATTCGGTCGCCCAGTCTTCTTCGGTGGCGGGCTTGACGCGGGCATCGACGGCCTGCGTCTCGGCATCGCCGCGCACCTCGCATTTGGCGTCCAGCAGCATCGTCACCAGCGGCGCCAGATGGGTCTTCACGGCGGCCTTCTCGACCAGCAGCGTTTCGGCCGCGCCGCAGACGCCGGTGCGGCGCAGCTTGGCGTTCAGCACAATGGACTCCGCCATGGCCAGGTCAATGCTGGATTCAACATAGACATGCACGTTGCCGTCGAGATGGGCAAAGACCGGCACGCGGCTTTCCGCCTGCACGCGGGCCACCAGCGACTTACCGCCGCGCGGCACGATCACGTCGAAATACTCCGCCGCCGTCAGCATCGCGCCGACAAAGGCGCGGTCGGTGGTGGGCGCCAGCTGGATCGCCGCTTCGGGCAGGCCGGCCTGACGCAGGCCGTCGACCAGGCAGGCATGGATCGCCTTGCTGGACCTGTAGCTCTCGCTGCCGCCGCGCAGCACGCAGGCATTGCCGGCCTTGAGGCAGAGGCCGCCGGCATCGGCGGTGACATTGGGGCGGCTTTCGTAAATCACGCCGATCACGCCCAGCGGCGTGCGCACGCGTTCGATCTTCAAACCATTCGGCCGGGTCCAGCAGGCCATCACATCGCCGACGGGATCGGCGAGCGCCGCGATCTCTTCCAGCCCCTGCGCCATCGCCGCAATGCGCTTGGAATCCAGCAGCAGGCGGTCCAGCAGGGCGGGCGTCAGATCTTTCGCCTTGGCCGCGGCGATATCCTCGGCATTGGCTTTCAGGATCGCGGCCTCGTTGGCGCGGATCGCCTTGGCGGCCTGCAGCAGGGCGCTGTTCTTCTGCATGGTGTTGGCAGTGGCCAGCACGGCAGCCGCATCCTTCGCGGCGCGGCCGATGCCGGCCATCAGGACGGTCACGTCGGTGATGGAACTGGAGACAGCCATTTTCGCATGCAAGGTCATCGCAGCACCAACTCGTCACGATGGATCATTTCGTCGCGGCCACGGTAGCCGAGAATATCTTCTATGTCGCCGGATTTATGGCCCTTGATGCGACGGGCATCCTCGTCGGCATAGGCCGAAAGTCCAACGGCGATTTCAGCGCCATCCGACGCGCAGACGCGCACCAGATCGCCGCGCTGGAACCGGCCTTCGACATTCGTCACACCGGCAGGCAGCAGCGAGCGGCCCGACCGCAGCGCCTTCACCGCGCCGTCGTCCAGCGTCAGCGTGCCCTGCGGATTGAGATGGCCGGCGATCCACTGCTTGCGCGCGGCCGCCGGAGTGGAATGGGCATGAAACCAGGTGCAGCGGCCACCATCGCGCACGCCCTGCACCGGATGCATCTGCTTGCCGTTGGCGATCACCATGGCGCAGCCGGCGCCCACGGCGATCTTGGCCGCCACGATCTTGGTGATCATGCCGCCGCGACCAAGGCCTGAGCGCGATACGCCGGCCATGGCCTCGATCTCGGGCGTGACCGCCTCGATCTCGGAGAGGAATGTCGCATTGGTGTCGAGGCCGGGATCGGCGGTGTAGAGCCCGTCGATATCCGACAGCAGCACCAGGCAATCGGCCGAGATCATCTGCGCCACGCGGGCGGCGAGGCGATCATTGTCGCCGAAGCGGATTTCCGCCGTCGCGACAGTGTCGTTTTCATTGACCACCGGTACGACGCCGAGCTTCAGCAGCGTGTTCACCGTCTCGCGCGCATTCAGGTAATGCCGGCGCGATTCCGTATCGCCTAGCGTCAGCAGCAGCTGCGCGGTCTTGAGGTCATGCTTGGCCAGTGCATCCTGCCAGGCCGAAGACAGCCGAATCTGGCCGGCAGCGGCAGCCGCCTGGCTCTCTTCCAGCCGCATGGCTTTCGCATCCAGGCCCAGGATGCGGCGGCCGAGCGCGATGGCGCCTGAAGACACGACCAGCACTTCCTTGCCATCAGCGCGCAGCTTCGCGATATCCTCGACCAGTGCGGTCAGCCAGGCCTCGCGCAGCGTGTTCTTCTCGGCATCGACCAGCAGCGACGAGCCGACCTTGATGACGATCCGCTTGGCCCGGTCGAGACCGTTACTCATCGTCCGTCTCGAGTTCGATCTTCGCCTTCTCGGCGGCGCGCGCCTCGGCGATGATGGCATAGAGCGCATCGCTCACCACCTGCACGCCTTCACCGGTGACGCCCGAGAGCGCCAGCACCGGGCGCTTGGCTGAGCGCTTCAGCCTCGCGATCTTGTCCTTCAGCTCGTCGGCCGGGATCGCATCGATCTTGTTCAGGCCGATGATCTCGAGCTTCTTGTCCAGCCCGGCGCCATAGACCTTCAGCTCCTTGCGGATCAGCTTCCAGTCGGCCACCGGGTCTTCAGCGGTGCCGTCGACCAGATGCAGGATGACGGCGCAGCGCTCGACATGGCCAAGGAAGCGATGGCCCAGACCGGCGCCATCGGCGGCGCCTTCGATCAGGCCGGGCAGATCGGCCAGTACGAATTCGCGGTCATTCGATTTCACCACGCCCAGCTGGGGCTTCAGCGTCGTGAAGGGATAATCGGCGATCTTGGGCTTGGCGCGGCTGACACGGCTCAGGAATGTCGACTTGCCTGCATTGGGCAGGCCGACGAGACCCGCATCGGCGATCAGCTTCAGCCGCAGCCAGATCCATTTCTCTTCACCGGGCCAGCCGGGATCGGAGCGGCGCGGCGCGCGATTAGTGGCCGACTTGTAATGCTCGTTGCCGAAACCGCCATCGCCGCCCTTGCACAGCAGCACGCGCTGGCCGATCTGGGTCAGGTCGGCGATCAGGGTCTCGTTATCCTCGGCCAGAACCTGCGTGCCCTTCGGCACCTTCAGGATCACATCGTCGGAATTCGCGCCGGAGCGCTGGCGGCCGGAGCCATGACCGCCGCGCGCGGCGCGGAAATGCTGCTGGTAGCGATAGTCGATCAGCGTGTTGAGGCCATCGACGCATTCGACCCAGACGTCGCCGCCCTTGCCGCCGTTGCCGCCGTCAGGTCCACCGTATTCGATGAACTTCTCACGACGAAAGCTGGTGGAGCCAGGGCCGCCCTGTCCGCTTTCGATAAAGACCTTGGCCTGGTCGAGGAACTTCATGTGTGTATCGGTGTGTCAGTCTGGACAAAGAAAAAGGGGAATGGCCTGCGCCATTCCCCTTGATCGATTGTGATGCTTGCGGGAAAGGCGCGTGTGATCACGCCTCCGGCGGCAGCACCGAAACGTAAGACCGGCTGCCCTTGCCGTTATGGAACTTCACCTTGCCGTCGGCGGTGGCGAACAGGGTGTGATCCTTGCCCATGCCGACATTCTGGCCCGCATGCACCTTGGTGCCGCGCTGGCGCACGATGATGTTGCCGGCGACGACGGACTCGCTGCCGTACTTCTTGACGCCGAGGCGCTTGGACTCTGAATCGCGACCGTTACGGGAAGAGCCGCCAGCTTTCTTATGTGCCATGGAACTGTCTCCTTAAACTTTTCAGCGCGCGCTTTAGGCGGCGATCTCGAGGATCTTCACCGCGGTGTAGCGCTGGCGATGACCGTTCTTGCGACGCGAATTCTGACGGCGGCGCTTCTTGAAGATGACCAGCTTCGGGCCACGGGTCAGGCCGATCACTTCGGCCTTCACCTTCGCCTTGGAAACGGCGCTGCCGACCTTGACGTCGCTGCCGTTGCCGATCGCGATCACCTGGTCGAATTCGACCTTGGCGCCGGCTTCACCAGCCACCAGTTCGACCTCGAGCACGTCACCCGCTGCCACCTTGTACTGCTTACCGCCGGTCTTGATCACTGCGAACATATTGATATTCCATAAGAAAGCGGCAGTGCCGGCCGTCCGGCACCGCCTGAATTCGAGGGGCGCACTATAGCCGGGGCAAAGGGGCTGTCAACCCCGGATTCCGGTGGGGTTTCTGGCGGGTTTGGCCCGTCTTTCCTTACGCCAGTCCCAGGCCGGCTGGGCTCGGGCGGACGCCGCCCAGATGCCATTGCCCATGATCTGGGCCTCCAGCTCGGCATCCTCGTAATCCCGGGCATAGGAGCGGTAGGCCCAGGCCAGTCCGGCCCGCACCATGGCCCGGTTCAGATCGTCGCTTCCGGCATAGCAGATGGCCACCACCCGGCCATAGCGGTCGCGGTCTTTCTCGGCGCAGGTGACGGCCCGGCCGCGGATCAGGCCGCGCAGGTAGGAGGCCGCCTCCTGGCCGCACAGCCAGTCATGACCATCTCTTTGGCAAACCTGGGCTTTTTCCGGGGCATCGATGCCATGCAGGCGATAATTCACTCCCGCCATCTTGATCGTGTCGCCGTCGAGCACACTGGGAAGCAGGGCCGGTTCGGCGGCGGGGGCCGGGGTCGCGCCTACAAGAAGGAGCAGGGGCAGGAGCCGAATCGCATACCATGTCATGCAATCGACTTAGCATACTTTGGTATGCCTGGCGGGTGGCCGGATGGGCCGACTGTCACAAAACCATGGCTGACGCCGCCCCCCGAAATCTGTTATCCGGGCCGGGATGTCCGCCGTTTCCACGCCTGTTTCCTATCGCCGCCGTCTGCTGGTGATCTACAACCCGACGGCCGGGCGGCGGAAACGCCATCGCCTGGAGGCCTATCTCGACCTTCTGGAAGATTCAGGCTGTGCGGTGGAGTTCCGCCCCACCACCAAACGCGGTGATGCGGAAAGCTTTGCCCATGACGGCCATGCCGAGAAATATGATGCGGTGGTCGCGGCCGGCGGTGATGGCACCATCGGTGAAGTGGCCAACGGTCTTCCTGAAAACAGCGCGCCGCTCGGCATCTTCCCATTGGGCACCGCCAATGTGCTGGCGATGGAAATCGGTCTGCCGCTTGATCCGCCGAGTGTGATGCAGGCGGTGCTGCACGGACCGTCGACGACGATCTGGCCCGGCTTCGTGAATGATCGTCTTTTCACCATCATGGCCGGCGTCGGCTTCGATGCGCATGTGGTGGCCAAGCTGCCGCCGAAGCTGAAGCGCTGGCTCGGCAAGGGCGCCTATGTGATCGAGTCCTTGCGCCAGCTCGTGCAATACAGCGTGCCGGGCTATCGCCTGATCATCGACGGCAAACCCTATGACTGTGCTTCTGCCGTCATCGCCAAGGGACATTTCTACGGCGGCAAGTTCGTCTGCTCGCCCAACGCGCGACTGGATGATCCAGCCTTTGAAGTCTGCCTGTTCCGCATGGGCGGCCGCATCGGCGCGCTGCGCGCCACGGCGGCGCTGACCATGGGTCTGCTGCAGAAGCTGCCCGAGATCGAACTGGTGCGCGGTCGCGAGATCATTATTGAGGGCGCGAACGGCGAACCGGTGCAGGCCGATGGCGACATTGCGGCTGTGCTGCCGGCGGTCACGCGCATCGGCGTGAAGGCGATTCCGCTGATCGTGCCGAAGTCTTTCCGGTAGTTTCGGCGTCATGACGTGGATGTTTCTGAGACGGAAAATGCTCTGGTATATCGCCAATGCGCTGTTTTACGGCGCCTTCCTTGTTTATGCCGGCACACTGCTATCCGACGGCATCCAGCATAACTTATGGCGTTACGGCCTCATGGCGACGGGAAATCCCGATCTTGCCGACGCGATAAAGTTTGGCGGCGGTCTTCTGGCATTCGAAGTCATGTGCGGCATCGCATGCCTGCTCTATATAAGCTGCTTCAATATCGGGCCATTCACTGTCTTCCCCATTTCAACGCGCAGTCTGCGCGTTCACATTGCTCCGCGTCTGAACGGGAAGCTTCTGAAATCAGGGGCGCTCGCCAATAAAAGCCAGTTGGTGGAAATGCACCGGTTGCTGGTCGATGACCGGGCCGCCCTGATCCGGGCCTGTGGGATGAAGCCGACGACTGCGATAAAGCTTACCTCGCCGGCGGCCTGGAAGATCAGGCGACGGCTGAGACAGGCCGGTTACAGGAAGGCCCGCACCAATGTGATGCTGGCGCAGCTATACCGGCTGAGCTTCTGGTTCTGGAAAAAGAGGAAGGGCCTGTTCAGCAAAACGGCGCAGGTCGAGCTCGACCGGCGGTTCAGGTTCATCCGCCCGGCAGTCTGGTTCCGCACCTGGATACATGCAGGCGATTAGGACCGGTGTATCTGACGGACTGGCGTCAGTGCGGCAGGCGCTTGTAGCGCACGCCGGCACCGCGCTCGATGGCGGCGGCATGCAGGCGCTCGACCCGCAGTTCATGGCGCAGCATTTCCAGCCAGCGCAATTCTTCCTGGCGGCCATGGCCATCGACAGCGACGATGTCGCAGGCCAGCGCATAGGCGGTTTCAGCCCAGTCGCCCGGCAGCGCCTCGGTCACCAGACCCAGCACCGCATCGACGCCGTCTTCCTGATCCAGCAGCGCGACGCAGTCGCCGATCGCCACCTGCATGGCGTCGATGCCGAAGCCGCGGAAGATCGGCAGATGCCGCACCGCCACGTCGATGGCGGCAATTTCGGTCTCTTTCAGTTTCCCGTCGGCCACGGCGGCGATCACCATGGCGTAGATCAGGGCGTTCTGGGGCGTGATGGTCGACATGCGGGAGCAACCTTCAGGAGGGAGCCGTCGAACTAGCGGCGGAATGCGGCAAAAGCATGACCTGAAGCTTACGCCAGATTCTGCGCTTCGCCAGTGCTGGCCTGCAGCGATTTCAGGAAGCTGTGCGTTTCCGCCACCGCATCCCTGATCCCGACACGGCGCACATCGACGCTGGCCGGGAAGGCCGAGAGCAGACGCGATGGAAGCTGTGCATCGAGTACGACGAAGACGCCGTAATCATCGGCGCGGCGCAGCAGGCGGCCATAGGCCTGCTTCAGTTTCAGCCGCGTCAGCAGATCGTCGTAGGACTGGCCACCGAAGGCTGCCTTGCGCGCCTTGTGCAGCAGATCGGGCCGCGGCCAGGGCACGCGGTCGAACACGACCAGACGTAAAGAGGCGCCCGGCACATCGACGCCATCGCGCATCGCGTCCGTTCCCAGCAGGCAGGCATGTTCCTCGGCGCGGAAGATGTCGACCAGGGTCGCATTGTCAAGCGGATCGACATGCTGTGCATAGAGCGGCAGGCCGGCTTCGGCCAGCGGCCGCAGGATGCGCTTCTGCACGGCGCGCAGGCGGAAAATCGCGGTGAATAGGCCGAGCCCGCCGCCGCCGGCCGCGAGGAAGAGTTCGCGATAGGCGGCCGCCACCTGATCCATCGCGTCGCGGCGCACGTCCGTCACCACCAGTACGCGGGTGCGGTTTGCATAGTCGAATGGCGAGGGGAAAGCTGCGCGGCGCGCCGGCTGCGGCAGATGACGCGCGCCGCTGCGGATTTCGGCGCTTTCCCAGGCGAGTTCCGGCGCGGCATCGGCTTTTGCCGGCGCGTTGTCGCGCAAGGTGGCCGAGGTGATCGCCACGCCATGGGCGGGTTTGAGCACGGCCGCGGAGAAAGGCAGCATCGGATCGAGGTAATGGCGATAGAGGCCGAGATCGAGATCACGGCTGTCGATGCGCTCCAGCCCGAACCAGTCGACAAAGGCCGCCGGCGTTTCGGTCTGCAAATCCAGCAGCATGCTGTGCCAGGCATCCAGCGTCAGTTTCCGCCGCAGCAGGCCGCGCACCGCACCCTCCATGCGGCTGCGCGTCGCGGTGTCGAGTTCGGCCGTTTCGTCGGCCAGCATGTCGCTCAGGGCCTTGGTCAGACCGCTTAGCGGTTCCAGCAGGCGCTCGATGCCGCGCGCGAACTCCATAGCCGCATCGATCAGGCCATCAACCGGCTCGCGTGTCGGGCATTCCAGACCATAGGGGCTGTCCGGTTCGCGGCTGCGCGCCAGCACCTGTTGCCGCGCCCGGCTGAGGAATTTCTCGCCCGATCCTTGCGGATTGTTTTCGGCGATGCGCGCCAGCCAGCCTTCGCCTGGCAGGCAGCGTGCCGCTTCCACGATGGCTTCCAGCGTCGCCTTGCCGCGCTCGTCCTGCGCCACCAGATCGCCGATACGATTGGCCAGTCCGCGCGCCCGGCTGCGACGTCCGCCTTCAGGTCCGCGCAGCCAGCGTCGCAGATCGACGCCTTCCATGCCGGTGAGATGCGCCGCGAACGCGCCATCGGCGGCTTCGAACAGATGATGGCCTTCGTCGAAGACATAGCGCAGCGGCTTCTGGCTCTCGTCTTCACCCATCGCGGCCTGGATCATCACCAGCGCATGATTGGCGATCACCATCTCGGCCTTGCGCGATTTGCGCACGCTGCGTTCGATGAAGCATTTGCGGTAATGCGGGCAGCCGGCATGGATGCATTCGCCGCGCTGGTCGGTCAGACCCAGTGTGCGGTTGCGGCCATGAAGGTCGACGGCCCAGGCGGGGAAATCGCCACCGGCCAGATCGCCGTCCCGCGTCGCGCCGGCCCAACGCGCGATCAGGCTGAGCGGCACGATATCCTGCGGCCGCGCCACGCCGCCCTGGCTGGCGTCTTCCAGATTCAGCAGACAGAGATAATTCTCGCGGCCCTTGCGCACCACCACCTTGGCGGCCTTCTCGGCCGGGTCGGCGAACAGGCGATCCAGTTCGCCATCGATCTGGCGCTGCAGATTCTTGGTATAGGTCGACAGCCACACGGTGCCGCCATTCTTCTCGGCCCAGACGCTGGCCGGCGCGATATAGCCCAGCGTCTTGCCGATGCCGGTGCCGGCCTCGGCCAGCACGATCTCGGGCATGCCGATCATCTCGCGCGGCGCAAAGGCCTGTGCGGTGGTGGCGGCGTAATCAGCCTGCGTCTCGCGCAGCTCCGACACCGTGCCGAGCAGGCGCGCCAGCCGCTCGCGCGCTTCCATCGGCGAAACGCTCTGTGTGTCGGGCGGCGGCGGCGGCGCGTAATCCACCCATTCGGGCAATTCCTGCCAAATATCGAGTCCACCGAAACCGCCGGCGGGAACGCTGGCGGCTTCGGGTCCCAGCGCAGTGAGCAGATAGATCGCCCAGGGCCAGCCGGCTTTTTGCAGTGTCTGCGCCAGCCTTGCACTGCGTTTCAGCGCGCGCGGCTGCTGGCGTGGCAGGTCTTCCAGCAGGGCCTGCGCCGCATGATGCAGATACTGTACGGCCTCTTCGTCATCGGCAGCATCGAGATTGACGCGCGCCAGCAGGCCATGCGGCGTCGGCAGGCAGAATTTCGCCGGCCGCACGAAGGCGAACAGGTCGAGCAGGTCGTAAGACGGAAACGGTTCAACGCCGAGGCGCGTCGCCGTCGCCTTGCCATGCACCAGCAGCGGCGGCGTGGCGCGGGCGCGGCGTGCGGCGGTATCAGCGGAAATTTTTTCGAGCTGGCCGTTCTCGAACCACCAGGCATAACCACCGCCGGCGACCAGCGCCGGCAGTCGCCCCAGCGCCGATGCCAGGGATTCACTCATGCCTACTGCGCCGCCCAGACGACACGGGCGATCCAGGCGATGTCCTGCACGTCGAAGGCGCGTTCAGGATAGGCGGGATTGAAGGAGGCAAGCTCGACGCGGGTCAGCGTGCGGCGCGCCAGCACCTTGCACATCACCTCGCCCTGCGTGGTCTTGGCGATCACGCGATCGCCGCGCCGCACATTGGCGGCCGGCGACACGATCACCACATCGCCGTCGCGATAGACCGGCAGCATGCTGTCGCCGGTGATCTCCAGCGCATAGGCATTGGGATCGCCGATCTCGGGGAAGGGCACCTTCTCCCAGCCTTCGCCAGTGGGAAAACCGCCATCGTCGAAGAAGCCGTCCTTGCCGGCCTGTGCCAGGCCGATCAGCGGCACGCGATGGGTGCTGCGCGGCACGCCGCCGATATCGGAGAGCAGGTCCATGAATTCCGGCACGCTGGCGCCGGTCGCCTCAATCACCTTGGAGATCGATTCCGTCGACGGCCAGCGCTGCTTGCCGTCGCGCGAAATGCGCTTGGAGCGATTGAAGGTGGTCGGATCCAGCCCCGCCTTGCGGGCCAGTCCGGAGGCGGTGAGTCCATAGCGTTCGGCCAGCCCGTCGATGGCGGCCCAGATAGCCCGGTGTGTCAGCATGGGACGATAGTCTTGTAAATTCAGGATTTTGGCTACAGGAATATTATCACTGTATGCATTTGACTTGAGAACATTATAGGAATATAAGGGTCAACAAGGGCGTGTATTTCCCATATGTTCCGCCCGCTCTGGGGCTGGATATGAAACAAACCACTGAAAAACCGGCTAAACCGGGATTTCTGTCACCCGCCTACCCTGTATCCGATACGGGCTGCCAGCGCCGGGCCGTGGTGGTCTTCGCAGAGGAAACCCGGCTGCCCAAACTGCGCCGGCTCAAGCCCGGCTTCCGTCATTGCCTGGCCTACCTGGCCCTGGAAGAAGGCTGGGTGGGGGTCGATTCTTTGTCCCATCGCCTTGAAATCCATGGGTTTCCCCAGTGGTCGCCAGAGGCTGATCTCGCTGCCCATCTGCGCGGCCTGGGCCAGTGCGCGCTCACCGTTCCGGTGCTCGATCCGCCACGCCGGCTGGCTCCGCCGCTGCCGTTTTCCTGCGTCGAAACGGTCAAGCGGCTGATCGGCCTGCATTGCTGGAGTGTAAGAACACCTTGGGAACTATTTCTTGAATTGCGGAAAATATCCCTTGATTATGGATTTGTTTCGTTCTATTTTGATCGCGAAAAGAACATTTAAGCAACTCAACATTCCCCTCTGCAGGAAAGGCCGCATTATGGGTGGAATCTTCGGGTCTTCGCCGCCTCCGCCGCCCCCACCGCCGCCGGCTCCCCCGCCGCCGGTGGAAAATGAGGCCGAGCTGGCCGAGAAGGCCGCCCGCGAGCGCCGTCGCCGTGCCCAGGGCGAAACCATCGCCACCTCCTGGCGGGGCATCGATGACGGTGCCGGCAGCGGTGCGGCTGGTGCTGCGCCCAAGCGGCTGCTGGGCGAGTGATGGTCATGCAGATCACGTCTTCTTCTGTCTCTGTCGACGATCCGCTGCAGCCGGATGCGTTGCGCCGCCGCTATGGTCGCGTGCGCAGCCAGCGCAGCAGCTGGGATGCGCTCTGGCAGGATTGCTACGACTATGCGCTGCCGGCGCGCCGTCCTGGTCAGGCCGGTGTGGGCAGTCGCGTGAACGAACGCCTGTTCGATGTGACGGCCGCCGATGCCGCCGAGCAGCTTGCCGCGTCGCTGCTCTCGCAACTCACGCCGCCCTGGTCGCGTTGGTCCGCCTTCCAGCCCGGTCGCGATGTGCCGCAGGACCAGCATGGCGCGATGGCAGCCGAACTCGACAAGGCGGCTGAGCTTCTGCAGGCGCAGTTTGATCGCAGTAATCTGAGCGTCGAGCTGCACCAGGCTTTCCTTGATCTGGTGGTTGCCGGCACGGCCTGTCTGGCCTGCGAGGAATCGCCGCTGGGTGAACCGAGCGCCTTCTGCTTCTCTGCCGTGCCGCTCAACGATCTTGTACTGGAAGAAGGTCATGGCGGCCGGCTCGATACCGTGTTCCGCCGGCAGGACTACAGCCTGGAGCAACTGGCGCGCCGCTATCCCGCGCTGGAACAGCAGGGCTGGTTCGTCACGCGCCGCCAGCGCGAACCGGATGCGCGCCTGTCGGTGCTCGACTGCCTGCTGCCGGCGCCGCAGGCCATGCAGGGCTATGTCTTCGCCACGCTGCTGGAAGATGTCGCCGTGGATGAGGATGTCGCGCTGCTGGCCAAAGGCCGCTTCGATCATGCGCCCTTCATCGCTTTCCGTTGGCTGAAGGCGCCGGGCGAAACCTATGGCCGCTCGCCGGTGATGAAGGCGCTGCCCGATATCAAGACCGCCAACAAGGTGGTCGAGCTTGTGCTCAAGAATGCCTCGATCGCCGTCACCGGCATCTGGCAGGCCGATGACGATGGCGTGCTGAATCCGGCCAATGTGAAGCTGGTACCCGGCGCCATCATTCCGAAAGCGGTGGGGTCCTCAGGGCTCACGCCGTTGGCGGCGCCCGGCCGCTTCGACATCTCACAGATCGTACTCGACGACCTGCGCAGCCGCATCCGCCATGCCCTGATGGCTGACAGCCTGGGTCAGATCGATGGGCCGCGCATGACGGCGACGGAAGTGATGGAACGCTCGGCCGCGATGGCGCGCCAACTCGGCGCCACCTTCGGCCGGCTGCAGTCGGAACTGCTGGTGCCGCTGATCCAGCGCAGCTTGGCGATCCTGCAACGGCGCGGCGAAATCCCGGCCTTTGCGCTGGATGGCCGCGAAGTGTCGTTGGTGCAGAAGTCGCCGCTGGCGCGCCTGCAGGCCCAGGGCGATGTGCAGGGCGTGCTGACCTGGCTGCAGCAATTGCAGGCGCTGGGACCGATGGCCCTGCAGGTGGTCGATGCGGTCAGCGTTGCCCGCTGGCTCGGCCGCACGCTCGGCGTGCCCGGTGAATTCCTGATCGAGGCGGGCGAGATCTCGCCGTCGATGGAGCAGGGCGGCGCGCAACTGGCGCAACTGCTGCCGCAGCTCGGCCAGCAGCTGGGGCAACCGCCAGCACAACAACCGGGAGCCGCCGCATGAGCGAGACGATGACCGAACCGCTCAATGGCGATCTCGCCGCTGCCTTTGCGCGCTGCTTCCGCGGGCTGGATGGGGAGCGTGTGTTGAATCACCTGCGGCGCATCACCATCGACCGGCGCCTGGCGCCGGATACGAGCGAAGCCGAACTGCGTCATCTCGAAGGCCAGCGTCATCTCGCCGCCTATATCGCGCAACTCGTGGCGCGCGGGCAGCTAGGCGGTTGAGGCAAGTGGCTCTGGAACATTTAGGGATCAATGGAAAGGACATTGCATGACATCGAATCTGCTTGAGGGCGACGCTTCTGAAACCGGTGATGGCATCGATGCCATCCCGGAGAAATTCCGCGACCCGCGCACCGGCGAACTGCGCGCCGATCTGCTGCTGAAATCCTATCGCGCGCTGGAACAGAAGCTCGCCGGCACGGTCGGTATTCCCGGCGATGACGCGGATGACGAGGCGCATCAGCGTTTCCGCCGTGCGCTCGGCGTGCCGGAAACGCCGGACGATTACCAGATTTCGCTGAAGGATCCCGCCGTCTGGGCTGATCCGGAAGTGAATCGTCGTCTGCATGAAGGAGGCTTCACCCCGGCGCAGGCGCAGCTTGTCTACGACCTGGCCTGTGATCATGTCGCGCCGCACCTGCACCAGCTTGCCGGTGAATTCCGCGGTCGCGCCGAACGCGACAAGCTGATCCAGCGTTATGGCAGCGAGGCACGCTTCACCGAAACCGCCCGTGTGCTGGATTCCTGGGGCCGCCGCAACCTGCCGCCCGCTGTCTTCACGGCACTGGCATCCTCCTACGAAGGCATCCTGGCGCTGGAAGCCATGATGCAGAACGGCGATCCGAAGCTGCATACCGGCCTGCGCGGCGAGGATGCCGCGATGACCGAGGACCAGCTCGTCAGCCTGATGCGCGATCCGCGCTACTGGAAAAAACGCGACCCCGAAATCCTCAGCAAGGTCACTGATGGCTTCAGGAGGCTGTATCCGGGCTGATCGCGTGGGCTGGCACTCGCGACAGCATGATGCCTCATGCACCGCAGATGCCGGCTTTCCCTTTCCCGGTCTTCGACAACTGCCGCCTCTCGTATTTCAAAGGCGCAGCCGGAGACCGCGGCGGCGACGGCGCCCGGTCCATATGACCGGACAACGCCGCGGGCCGCATAAACCGCCATCTGCTTTTTTGCCGATGGCATTTGAAAACCTGTGACGAAAGGAGCGTCAGATGACGCCCAATATCGAACAGTCCTTCGTCCGCCAGTTCGAGCACGGATGTCGCCCAGCGCTATGCCTCCATCGACTACCTGAAGAATGTCGAAACCCGCCTGACCGAACACCTGCTGCGCATCGAGGCCAAGCTCGGCCAGTCGCGCCTTGCTTCGTGAGGACATCATGACCGCTTACGATCCGAACTATCCCGACCGGGCCGCAGCCTATGGCGATCAGGCCTTCACGCTGGATGTGCTGGCCCGCACGCTCTGGGGCGAGGCGCGCGGCGAGGGCGAGGACGGCATGCGTGGCGTCGCCTGCGTCATTCTCAACCGCGCCGGCCGGCCCGGCTGGTGGGGGCGCAGCATTGCTGAAGTGTGCCTCAAGCCGCACCAGTTCTCCTGCTGGCTGGCGAGCGATCCAAACCGCACCAAACTGCTGCGGGTCACCGAGGATGATGTCAGCTTCGTGCTGGCGCTGCGGATCGCCCGCGCCGCACTGGCTGGCCGGCTTTCCGACTACAGCTTCGGCGCCACGCATTATCACGCCACCGATATCGCGCCGGCCTGGGTCAGGGGCCACACGCCCTGCGTGGTGATCGGCAATCATGCCTTCTACAACGACATCCGCTAGGAACGAGTCATGCTGCAGCTTCTGATTCCGGCGCTGGCGCCGATCATCAAATCCCTGGTCGACCGGATTCCCGATCCCGCCGCCCGGGCCCAGGCTGAGGATGAGGCGAACCGCCGCGTCTTCGATGCCTTCATGCAGAGCAATCTGGCCCAGATCGAGGTCAACAAGGCCGAAGCCGCCTCGGGTGCAGGCGGCTGGCGCTGGGGTGCGGGCTGGCTCTGCGTCTTCTCGCTGGGCTATGCCTGGCTTGGCCGGCCGTTGATGGCCTGGGTCCTGATGCTTTTCTCACGCGACGTTCCCGCACTGCCTGACATCCCGGTCGAGTTGCAGTACACCATGCTGACCGGCATGCTGGGGCTGGCTGGCATTCGCGCCTATGACCTGAAGACAGGTACAAGAAAGTAAGATGACCACGATTTACCGCATCATTTCGGCAGCCGACTGGGCCGCGGCGCAGACCGCCGGCGCCTTCACCGGCACCGCGCATGACGTCCGCGACGGCTTCATTCATTTCTCGACCGCGAAACAGGCGGCCGAGACCGCGGCGAAGCATTACGCCGGCCTGGCCGACCTGATGCTGCTGTATGTGCGCGGGTCTGCCCTCACTGCGCCTTTGAAATGGGAAAAATCGCGCAACGACGATCTCTTCCCGCATCTCTACGGCAGCCTGCCGGTGTCTGCCGTGCATCGCGTCGAGGCCCTGCCGCTTGGCCCCGATGGCCGCCATGTTTTCCCGGAGCTGGAGCCGTGAGCAGATTTGTCGGCGATCCGCTGTGGCAGCGGCCCGCTTGCTCCTACAATATCGCCGCCATGGCCGATGTGGCCGTGCAGGCGGAAACGGCATTTCTGCTCGATGCGGTGGCTGGCTTGGCCGGCGGGCGCACCACCCTGCATGTGGCGCCTCTGTCGGCCATGCATCTTTCACTCTACAGCGTTGCGCCGGTGCGCAGCACGTTTGACAAGGACGCTTACTGGGCCAACGTACAGTCGATTGCCATGTCGACCCTGCGGGACTGGTGCAGGCGGGAGGCAGCGCCGATTCTGCGTTTCCGTCACCTCAAGGCCACGCCGGCTGCCGTCATTGCCGTGGCAGAGTCCGGCGACGCGATCTGGAGCCTGCGCCGCGCTATGGCCGCCGCCCTGCCGCCGCCACCCGGCGGTGCGCCGCGCTACGATCTGATCCACATGACGCTGGCCCGTTACGCGCAGCCGCTGGCTCTGCCGGCCGATTTCGCTGCACGCGTGGCAGCCGTGCCGCTCGCCCTGGATTTTCCTGTACGGGAGGTGATCCTGATGCGCGAGACGCAGTATCCTTCCCTGGCGTATGAAACGCTTTCAACCCAGGCGCTGTCCGCGCCGGAGACCGTGGCATGACTCTTTATCGCAACATCGTCTGGCCGCTGGTGCGCAATCTCGACGCCGAGACCGCCCATCGCTTGACGCTGACCATCCTGAAAACCGGACTGGTGCCGTCGATCAGCGGCAGGGATGATCCGGTGCTGTCCACCACGCTGTTCGGTCAGCGCCTCGCCAGTCCGGTCGGCCTGGCGGCCGGCTTCGACAAGAATGCCGAAGTGCCCGATGCGATGCTGAAGCTTGGCTTTGGCTTCGTCGAGGTCGGCGGCATCACGCCGAAACCGCAGGGCGGCAATCCACGCCCGCGCGTCTTCCGCCTGGAACAGGACCGTGCGGTGATCAACCGCATGGGCTTCAACAACGACGGCCTCGATGTTGCCGCCGTGCGGCTGGAAGCGCGCCGCAGCCGCAAAGGCCTGGTCGGCGTCAATCTCGGCGCCAACAAGGACTCGGCCGACCGTCCCGGCGATTATGCGATTTCCTACGCGCGACTGGCGCCGCTCTGCGGCTTTTCCGTGGTCAACGTGTCTTCGCCCAACACGCCTGGCCTGCGCAATCTGCAAGGGCGTGAAGAACTGGCTGCATTGCTGACGCGCCTGCAGCCGTTGCATGCGCAGTATAAAACGCCGCTGCTGGTGAAGATCGCGCCGGACCTCGCGGATGAAGACATCGACGCCGTGGCTGAACTGGCCCTGCAATACAAACTCGATGGCATCGTCGCCAGCAACACCACGATCGCGCGGCCCGAGACGCTGCAAAGCGGCAACAAGACCGAGACCGGCGGCCTGTCTGGCCAGCCGCTGTTCGAAAAATCCACTGCCGTGCTGAAGCGGCTGCATGACCAGGTCGGCAGCCGCGCCACGCTGATCGGTGTCGGCGGTATCAGTTCGGGCGAACAGGCCTATGCCAAGATCCGCGCCGGCGCCTCGGCCGTGCAGCTTTACTCGGCCCTGGTCTATGAAGGTCCGGGCCTGGTGACGCGCATCAAGGCCGAGCTGGCGGCGTTGCTGAAGCGCGACGGCTTCAAAAGCGTGGCCGAGGCTGTAGGCCGGAGCTGATCTGGGCCTGAAACGAAAACGGGGCGCCTGGAGCGCCCCGTTTGAAGTCTGAATAGCGTACCGCTTACGCGTTCTTCACCGGATTGCGCAGCAGGCCGACCTTTTCGATCTCGATCTCGATCATGTCGCCGTCCTTCATGTAGACCGGTGGGTTGCGCTTGGTGCCGACGCCGCCCGGGGTACCGGTGGCAATCACGTCGCCAGGTTCCAGCGGCGTGAAGGTCGTCACATACTTGATGATCTTGCGGATGTTGAATGTCATCAGCTCGGTGTTGGACTTCTGCATCACCTGGCCGTTCAGGCGGCTCTGGATTTCCAGCGCCTGGGCATCGGGGATTTCGTCCGCCGTCACCATCCACGGGCCGAAGCCGCCGGTGGCGACGAAGTTCTTGCCCGGGGTGAACTGGCCGGTATGGGTCTGCCAGTCGCGCACCGAGCCGTCGTTGTAGCAGGAATAGCCGGCGACGATGCTGAAGGCGTCGGCTTCCGAAACCTTGTAGCCGCGCTTGCCGATGATCACGGCCAGTTCGGCTTCGTAATCCAGCTTGTCGGACTCGGCAGGCTTCAGCAGGGGCTGGTTATGGGCGACCTGGCTTTCAGGGAAGCGCACGAAGATGGTGGGATGGCCCGGCGGCTCGCGGCCCATCTCGCGGCGGTGTTCGTCATAGTTGACGCCGACGCAGACGATCTTGCCCGGATTGGGCACGACCGGCAGCAGCGTGGTGCCATCCAGCTTGAGGTCGGCCGCGCCACCCCCCTTGATCACAGATTGGGCAGCAGCCTCGACTTCGGCCAGCGCGCCGGCCTTCAGCACGGCGACCAGGTCAGGGTATTTGGAGCCCAGCTTGGCGCCCACATCGACGATGCCGTCACCACTGACGACGCCATACGAGCTCTTGCCATTTCGGACGAAGCTCACCACTTTCATCGCACTGCTCCCTCAAAGCCTAACAGGAAAATAACATGGATTATGCGGGGGCAAACGATAGGCTTCGCCCGCCTGACGGATCAAGTCCCCCAACGCAAAATCGGCGAACCTGACACCGCCCACCCTAATCAATTGCACCAGCCCTGCCCATCATGACCGACTTGAAAAAATCGCTACCCGGCTTGCTGATTCCGCGACTCTGGCCGGACCATCGCCCTGACCTGCGCCGCCGCGTGGTGATTGCCTTCGTCTTCCTGGTGCTGGCCAAGCTGATCAATGTTGCGGTGCCATATCTGTTCAAGCAGGTGATCGACCGGATGGACCATATGGTCTCGTCCGGTGAGCTGGTCCTGACTGTCATATTCGGTTTCGTGCTGGCCTATGGCCTGGCCCGCATGTGCGCCCAGGGCTTTGGCGAATTGCGCGACGCCGTATTCGCCAAGGTGGCCCAGGCCGCCATCCGCGACCTGGCGCTGGAAACCTTCAACCACCTGCATGCGCTCTCCCTGCGCTTCCACCTGGAGCGCCAGACCGGCGGCCTGAGCCGCGTGATCGAGCGCGGCACCAAGGGCATCCAGTTCGTGCTGCAGTTCATGACCTTCAACATCGTGCCGACCATTGTCGAGATCGGCCTGGTCGGCGGCGTGCTGTGGTGGCTGTATGGCTGGATCTTTGCCCTGATCACGGTCGCCACCATCGGCGGCTATATCTGGTACACGCTGGCGATCACCGAATGGCGCACCCAGTACCGCCGGGTGATGAACGACGAGGACCAGCGCGCCAATACCCGCGCCATCGACAGCCTGCTGAATTACGAAACGGTGAAATACTTCACCGCCGAGGCCCATGAGGCCAGCCGCTACGACGATGCGATGATGCGCTACGAGGCGGCGGCGGTGAAAAGCCAGACCACGCTGGCCTATCTCAACCTGGGCCAGGGCGCGATCATCTCGGTCGGCCTGGTCGCGCTGATGAGCCTCGCCGTGATGGGCGTGCGCGACGGCAGCATGACGCTGGGCGACCTGGTGATGGTGAATGCCTACCTGATCCAGCTTTACATGCCGCTCAACTTCCTTGGCTTCGCCTATCGCGAGATCAAGCAGGGCCTGATCGACATGGAGGCGATGTTCAAGCTGCTGGTGGTGCCCGAGGAAGTGCAGGACGCGCCCGGCGCACCGGCGCTGCAGGCCAGTCGCGGCCTGGTCGAATTCGACGGCGTGCATTTTTCTTACGATCCGCGTCGCGAGATCCTGTCCGGCGTCAGCTTCCGCATCGAGCCCGGCCGCAAGGTTGCCGTGGTCGGCTCGTCGGGTGCCGGCAAGTCGACGCTGTCGCGGCTGCTCTATCGCTTCTACGACATCCAGTCCGGCAGCATCCGCATCGACGGCCAGGATATCCGCAGCGTCACGCAGCTGTCCCTGCGCCAGGCGATCGGCATCGTGCCGCAGGATACCGTGCTGTTCAACGACACCATTCTCTACAACATCCGCTATGGCCGCGTCGGCGCCTCTGATGAGGATGTGATGCAGGCCGCGACAATGGCGCAGCTCGATCACCTGATCGCGCGGCTGCCCGATGGCATGCAGACCATGGTGGGCGAGCGCGGCCTGAAGCTCTCGGGCGGCGAAAAGCAGCGCGTGGCGATTGCGCGCGCGCTGCTGAAGAACCCGAAGATCATGGTGTTCGACGAGGCGACCTCGGCGCTCGATACCCATACCGAGCGTGAAATCCAGGCCGCCTTAAGCCGTGCGGCCGAAGGCTGCACCACGCTGGTGATCGCGCATCGGCTGTCCACGGTGGTGGATGCCGACGAGATCATCGTGCTGGATGAAGGCCGCATCGCCGAACGCGGCCGTCATAACGCGCTGCTTGATCATAACGGGCTGTATGCCGCGCTGTGGCACAAGCAGCAGCAGGCGCGCGAAGCCGAAGCCAAGGCCGGCGGCGAAACCGTCGCCGTGCTCTCGGCGGCGGGGGATTGATAGCTGTAGAAACTATCTGTCCATATAGTATTTATCTTTGATTTCGACTCTGTGCCGGCGTTCATACTTATCTGCAGGCACAATACGCACTAGTTCGTGCAAGGTCTGTGTGGAAATTCGCTCGAACATAATGTGTCGGTAGTCGGTTGGACATACAGAATCGACACCCGTTTCATGAAAAACATACCGGCTCGTGGTCGCAAGAATTAGGCAGCCGTGCCGCGGATAACTCGTGCCTTCAATGGGTATAAAAGAGACCGGTATGCCTCCACCCATTCGCAAAACCTGCAGGCCATATGCAGTAAAGGAAGGGAATCCAGGATACCATATCAGCAGAATCATGAGGCCGAGAGTGAACAGCACGCCGATGACGCGCGCTGTATCAGCCATCTTGTTGATGATGAAATGCAGGACAACCAAGGTAAGCAAGCCGCTAGCGAAAACGAGATAGGAGATGGTCGTCTCGCTGGTGCTAGTAATATTTTCTTTTTGATGATCAATGATCCACTGTGTCACCTCTTTTAAAAGAGGGATTTCAAGAATAAAAATAACGAAAACCCAAGCCAAGCTGAGGGTGTTGGCGACAAGGAAAGAAATGGAAAGTTGAAAGAATCTCTCTGATCCGGGGGGAATATAATTTTTCTTCCGAGCCAAGATTGCAGAGAGGCAAGCACCTCCCAGCATCCAAATTATAATCAGAAAACTCCAGGCCGGTTTGAGGTCAAATGCCACTGCTAAACAGTAATGGCCGACCACTAAAATCATGGCGAGAAATTCATATAGATAGATAAGTTTTGATTCTGGCGGATCGTATGATGGCGTTGAATTGATCGTGAACTTTGAATATGCGGGCAATCCAATGGCAGCTATGATCAGGATGGCCAAGGACAAAGACATTAAAAGGACGCCAATCAGAACTTGGGGAGATGACATCGGTTCTATTGAGGCTTCCAATGCATTTTCTGCATTCAGGTAGAGGCATAAAGATATGAATCCGAGAATGGGGCCAAGAATAACGCTGATCTTGAAAATATGTTCGACTGCTTTCGAATAGTGACTCAGCCAACCCAAGGCAGTTGTCAGTCTTGCACTCTTTTGTTTGAAGAGTGGGTATTCTTCTGTAGTGATTTCGATTTTCTTATTCGCTAGGGAAACTGAGTAGTCAGCCGGGACTTTCAAAATCTTCGCTCCAATATATCTTATAGTTTTCGGTATAACGTATCGGGTTCTGCCCAATAGCACTTTCGGATTTGAATATAGCTAAAACTAAAAAGGCCGGCATTTCTGCCGGCCTTTGCATTCGATGGTATGTTGTGGATCGCCCGCGAGGGCGAGAAGATCAGTCGGCCTTGGCGCCACTCGCCTTCACGACCTTTTCCCACTTCGCCAGCTCGACCTTGATATAGGCGGCGAATTCGTCGGGCGTGTTGCCGACGGCGACCGCGCCCTGCTGGGCCATCTTCTCGGTCAGGTCGGTGGTCTTCATCGCCTTGACGACATCGGCCTGAATCTTGGCGACGATCTCCTTCGGCGTGCCGGCAGGCGCCAGCAGGCCGAACCACGAGGCCGCCTCGAAGCCGGGCACACCCGATTCAGCAATCGTCGGCAGGTCGATGGCGGGCGAGCGCGTCGCCGTGGTGACGGCCAGCGCCTTCAGCTTGCCGGCCTTCACATGCGGCAGGGCGGACGGCATGTTGTCGAACATCACCTGCACCGAACCGCCCATCATGTCGGTCAGCGCCGGGGCCGAGCCCTTGTAGGGGATGTGTTCCATCGCCACGCCGGTCATCACTTTGAACAGCTCGCCCGAGAGATGGATCGAGGTGCCGTTGCCGCTGGACGCCATGTTCAGCTTGCCGGGATTCTTCTTGCCGTATTCGATCAGCTCCTTCACCGAGTTCACGGGGAGGGCGGGATTGATCACCAGCATGTTCGGCACGGCGGCGACATTGGTGATCGGCGCGAAGTCCTTCACCACGTCATAGGGCATCTTTTCATAGAGGCTGGCATTGATCGCATGGGTGCCGACCGTGCCCATCAGGATGGTGTAGCCATCCGGGGCGGCCTTGGCGACCATGGCCGAGCCGATGTTGCCGCCGGCGCCGGCGCGGTTGTCGATGATCACCGGCTGGCCCCAGGCTTCCGACAGCTTCTGGGCGGTCAGGCGGGCGACAATGTCGGTGGTGCCGCCGGCCGGGAAGGGCACGATCATGGTGACGGGCTTGGACGGATAGGCCTGCGCGAAGGCGGAGCCGGCCACGAGAAGGGCGGCGGCTGCGGTGAGGGTGATGCTGCGAAGACGCTGCATGGGCGTCATGGTGATTTCCTCCTTAGGTCAGAAAGTCAGTGGGCAGAGTCCTAGCATGGCGGCGCGGACCGGAAAATCGTCCGACGCCTGCCATATTTTTGCGCAAAGCTCTGGCCCGGTAGGTCTTTAAGCGGAAGGCCGCAATCGCTACATTGCAGGCCGCATATTGTACACATCACTTTTCCGTAGAGGATGACCGCGTCCATGGACACGATCCGTTCCGTTCTGGTGCCGATCCATCGTGAAGGCTGGAAGTTCATTGCCATCTTCGCGATCGTCACCCTGATCCTGTTCTGGATCGCCACCCCGCTCGGCTGGATCGGCGTCGTCCTGACCTGCTGGTGCGCCTATTTCTTCCGCGACCCGGCCCGCGTCACCCCCAACCGCGAGGGCCTGCTCATTTCGCCGGCCGACGGCGTGGTGCAGATGATCGAGCGCGCCGTGCCGCCCGAGGAACTGGGCATGGGCTCCGATCCCCGCATGCGCATCTCGGTCTTCATGAACGTCTTCGACGTGCATGTGAACCGCGCGCCGGCCGAAGGCGTCGTCACCGCGCTCGCCTATCGCCCGGGCAAGTTCCTCAATGCGGCGCTGGACAAGGCCAGCATCGACAACGAGCGCCAGTCGATGCGGCTGAAGCTGACCTCGGGCAAGGAGATCGCGGTTGTCCAGATCGCCGGCCTGGTTGCCCGCCGCATCCTGTGCGAGGCCCGCGAGGGTGAAACCTACAAGGCCGGCGAGCGTTTCGGTCTGATCCGCTTCGGCAGCCGCGTCGACGTCTATCTCGATGACGGCATGGTGCCGCTGGCCATCACCGGCCAGCGCTGCATCGCCGGCGAGACGGTGATTGCCGAGGACGGCGCCACCGAGCAGCCCCGGACGGGTACGGTACGTTAATATCACTGTAAGACCGCTTCTCTAGTCTTGGCGGACTAGTCTGGCGGTCACAGGAGACCACGATGCCGATGAAGCCGATCAAGCTGCGCAACCTGCCGCTCAACACGCTGGCGCCGAATATCCTCACCATCATCGCGCTGTGCTCCGGCCTGACGGCGATCCGCTTCGCGATCATGGGCCAGTTCAAGTTCGCGGTCTTCGCCATCGCCACGGCGGCGCTGTTCGACATGCTGGATGGCCGCGTGGCGCGCCTGCTGAAGGGCGCATCGAAATTCGGCGCCGAACTCGATTCACTCTCGGATTTCCTGAGTTTCGGCGTCGCCCCGGCGATCGTGCTGTATTTCTGGACGCTGAACACGCTGGGCGGCGGCAATACCGGCTGGGTCGTGGTGCTGGCCTTCGCGGTCTGCGCAGCCCTGCGTCTGGCGCGTTTCAACACCGCGCTCGACGATGCCGAGAAGCCGGTCTGGACCGGCAGCTTCTTCACTGGCATTCCGGCCCCCGCCGGCGCGGGCCTGAGCCTGCTGTTCCTGATCATCAGCCTCGAACTGGAAAGCGACGTCTTCCGCTCGGCCGGCCTGAACGCGATCTGGATGCTGGTGATCGGCGGCATGATGGTCAGCCGCGTGCCGACCTATTCCTTCAAGCGCGTACGCGTGCCGCGTGAATATATCGGACTGGTGCTGCTGGCCGTCGGCCTGATCGTGGCCGGTCTGCTGAACCAGCCGTGGTACACGCTGGCCGCCATCGAGCTTGCCTATATCGCCTCGATCCCGTTTTCGCTCAAAGCCCATGAGCGGCTGAAGCGCGGCGATGCGGGCATGAAGACCACGGTGGTTGCCGAGACCGTGACGACCGCGCCGCCTGCTGATGAGAAACCCGGCGAGCCGCCGCGCAGCATCCTGCACTGACATCAAAAGAGTCGCATCAGCGGCTCTTTTTCTTAGTGGCTCTTGCGTCGGCGCTCTTCGATCTTTTCCCGCAGCCGGCCGGCGAATGTCCCGCCGTCTTTCTTCTGGGCGAGGAACAGCTCGATCGCCATGGTGGCGCGTTCCTGGTCGGTCACCGGCGGACCCTTCCTGGCAATCTTCTCGGCCAATTTCAGCAGCTGCGGATTCAGCTTCGCCCGCAGGTCGCGGATCTGCTCGGCCAGCTTGGCGCGCAGCCGCGTACTCTCGGCCTCGGCCTCGTCCTTGGCCGGGCCGGTGTATTTCTGTGACGGCTTGGGGGCGGCGGGTGCCGTGCCGAACAGCCGGCTCAGCAGGCCGGGTTTGGCGGCGGATTTACTCGCCTTGGGCTTGGACAGGGGTAACCTCTTCCCGTTGTGGTTATTAATGATTGTACCGGCAGCCGGCCGTGAAACTTTAAGTTCTTGTAAAGGCTACGAGTCCATCATACATCTGTCTTATGAGCATGATCATCCCACCTGGCGCGCCCATGCCGCAAGCCCAGACGGCCCAGGCTCCGGCGACTTCCCAGCAGGTCGCGACGGCGACCCAGCAGGCTGCGGCCGTGTCCGGCCTGCCGGTGAGCAACCAGACCCGCCAGGCGGCGGTGGCGTCGGGCAACACCGGCAACACGGCCAACGGGAAGCGGGAAAAAGGCTCGAAATCCGACAACAACGCTGCCGCCACCGAAGCCAAGACCAACAGCCCGCGTCCGCGCGGCATGGGTCGCCGGGCCGATCTCAGCGTCTGACCGCTTCACCTCTTCCTGTGTCATCTGAAGATTCGTAACGCGCGCAGGAAACCCTGCGACGGTTGCGGCGTTTGCCTGACATCCACGCCCGTCAGACAGAGGAGCGCCGCCGTGAATCCGATGCAGTATCCGCGTTTCGCGCGGCCCGCCTTCACCACGAGCGGCCTCAGCACCATCGAACGCGGCGCCAGGCTCTACTTCGCCGAGGATGTGCAGCCGCTGGTGCTGCAGGCCTGCCGCGCCCATGGCATCAGCTTTGATCTCTTCGCCACGCGCTTCTCCATGCCGCGCGGCCAGCTCGTGCTGATGCTGAAGGGGCATGACGCCGTGCCGCGCCAGACCAAGCGCGTGATCGAGGATTTCGTGCTCAAGGGCCTCAGCCTCAGCACCGGGCTGACGGCCTGGCAATCCGTCTCCGCCACGGCCGGAGATCGCCTGTAAACCGGGTTTTTCGCCATTCGGGGCCTGCGTCACGCATTTGTCCCGCGCTGATCACCGAACCGTCCGCGGCCGGGGGAAACTTCCCCGGCCGTTTTGCTGTTGTCTTCGGGATACGGCCAGCCCGCGCCCAACCTCGCTTTTGCGACCGGAGACGCCCGATGACCATGCTCTATGACGTCCAGCCCGATGATGACCTTCTGGTCGAAGGCGGCCTGCCCTGCCTGCGGCGGGATGGTCGCCTCTATTACCTGCGCGACGTGCAGCCCACGGTGCTGGATGCCTGTCGCCGCTTCGGCATCAGCTTCGACCTGCTGACGGAAAAACTCGGGCTGATGCGGCCGTCGCTGGTGCTGATTCTGAAAGGCTACGATCCGGTGCCGCCGAATCTGAAAAGCATGCTCGACCGCATGGTCGTGCAGGCAGCGCAGATGCAGATGGAGGCGATGAGCGAAGAGCCGGCGACCGAATCGGAAGCGATTCGCCCGGCCGATTCGATTATGGAACCGGGGATCGAATCGGTGTCGGCGCCGTCGGCGGCGCCATCAGGAACACCGAGCGTCACCATCATGTCGGTGCCGGTGCCAGAGGCGCCGCGCCATGACGAAGACGCCATTACGACCGTTACGGCGGAAGAAGTCGTCATACCCGATGTTGTGTCGCTGGATCGGCGCGCGTCGTCTGGCGTACCGGCCGTGGGATTCGCGCCGGGGCTGCCCGCCTTCACGCCGGGCCTGCGTCGCACCGTGCGTCGACGCCCCGCAGCGCGCCCGGTCTGATCATGGGCGCGACATCGCCCTGATGGGCGTCAGTTTTTGTTAACCTAACCCATCCACTCTCCCTCGCGTGACACGTGATTCGATACATGATCCTGAGGGGGATAAAGACATGCCGGCCCGCATTCGGCACCTGCGCACCATACTTGCGTCCATCAACGAGCAGCTGCAGCAGGATGATCTTCGTCCCGACGCCCGTGCTTATCTCGAACGTACCGCCGATGCCTGCCGCACGGCGATCCGCGATCTCGCTATAAAACTCTAGGCCGCCGCTTTCGCTGCCGGCAGCAGCTTCTTCAGCAGGCCGGCATTCACCATCAGACCGAGCAGGATCAACGCCGCGCCGCCGAGCTTCACGGCGGACGGCGTCTCGTCCAGCACGAGTCCGGCACTGAGCAGGCCGAAGACCGGCACCAGCAAGGTGAACGGCGCGACGATGCTGGCCTTGTACTGCCGCAGCAGGAAGCTCCAGGCGGCGAAGCAGGCCGTGGTGGATAGCAGCCCGATGTAAAGCACGGCCATGATGCCGCGCATATCGAGCGACTGCAGCGCTGTCGCGATGGCGGCCTCACCCTCAAAGATCCAGGACAGGCCGAACATCGGCAGTGGCGGCACCGCGCTGACCCAGACCATGAAGGCCAGCGGATGCGGCGCGGCCGTCTTGCGCGTGAGGATATTGGCAAAGCCCCAGCAGGCCGCGGCCAGGATCACCAGGCCGAAGGCGATCAGCGATGCGCCCACACCCATGTCGAGGCCGATCACGGCCAGGCCGCCGGCGGCGATACCCATGCCGCTCCATTGCATCCCGCCGGGCCGTTCGCCCAGCAGCAGGGCAGCGAAGACCACGCTGAACAGCGCTTGCGCCTGCATCACGACGGAAGCCATGCCGGCCGGCATACCATGGGCCATGGCGACGAACAGCAGGCTGAATTTCATCACGCCCAGCACCAGGCCGGTGCCCAGCACCCAGCGCCAGGACACGCCCGGGCTGCGGAAGAACAGCAGGAAGGGCAGGCTGGCCACGGCAAAGCGCAGGCCGTTGAACAGCAGCGGCGGAAAGGCGTCGAGGCCGAGCCGGATGACGACGAAGTTGAAACCCCAGATCGCGGCGATCAGGACGGCAAGCGCAACATGCGGGACAGACATCGCATTCTCTTTGGGGGCAGGGCCTTTATTGTCGGGCGCAGAGTGCCGCCGCGCCGGTGTGCAGGCTAGCAGAAAATTGTCGGGATGCATTTCCCTGCGGATAGGATTACCAACACCTTAGTGTGAGCGGATATTGTCGGGTTGCAATTCTGGCCTCGACAGCGGGGCGCAGGCGCCGCTAGGCAATGCGCGATTTCACAACGGGACGATGATCCATGACCGACCAGCTTCTGCCCAGCCAGCGCCACCTGTTCGATATCCCCGAGGATATCGCCTATCTGAACAGCGCCTATATGGGCCCGATGTCGAAGCTGACCGTCGCGGCCGGGGAAGAGGGCATGCGCGCCAAGCGCCAGCCCTGGACCATCCGTCCGGTGGATTTCTTCACCGAGTCCGAAGCCGTGCGCGGGCTGTTTGCGAAATTGGTGAATGCCACGGCCGACGACATCGCCATTGTGCCGTCCGTGTCCTATGGCATGGCGGTGGCGGCCAATATCCTGCCGCTGAAAAAAGGCCAGACCATCGTCACCCTGGCCGAGCAGTTCCCGTCCAACATCTATCCCTGGATCGAGCTGGCCAAGCAGGCGGCGGCCGAGTTCATCAACATCCCGCGCCCCGCCGATGATGACTGGACGTCGCTGGTGCTGGCGCAGATCGACAGCCGCACCGGGATCGTCGCCCTGCCGCATTGCCACTGGACCGATGGCGGCCTGCTCGATCTCGTGGCGATCGGCGCGGCCTGCCGCAAGGTCGGCGCGGCGCTGTGCATCGATGCGACGCAGTCGATGGGCGTGATGCCCTTCGACGTGAAGGCGATCCAGCCCGATTTCCTGGTGGCGGGCGGCTACAAGTGGATGCTGGGGCCGTATTCCTTCGGCTACATGTATGTGGCACCGCGCTGGCAATCAGGTGCGCCGGTCGAGCATAACTGGATCGCACGCAAGGATTCCGAGGATTTCAGCCGCCTGGTCGATTACAAGTCGGACTTCCAGCCGGGCGCGCGCCGCTTCGATGTGGGCGAACGCAGCAACTTCGCGCTGACACCGGCAGCGAAAGCCTCGCTGGAACAGCTGCTCGACTGGGGCACGGCGCGCATCTACGCGACACTGAAAAGCCGCAACGACCGCACGGCCGAGCGTGCCCGCGCCGAACTGGGTCTGGACAGCGTGGCGGCCAACCGCCGCGCCGGGCATTATCTGGGCCTGCGCTTCCCCAAGGGCGTGCCGGCCGATCTGCCGGCGAAGCTGGCGGCCGAGAATGTGTTCGTCAGCGTGCGCGGCAAGTCGATGCGGGTGACGCCGCATCTGTACAACACCGAAGCCGATATCGACCGGCTGTTCCGCGTGCTGAAAGCCGCACTCTAGGGCCGCTTCTGCTGCAAGCGCGCATGCGGTTGCGGCGACCGTTCAGGCGATCGGATACCAGTGGTTGATCTCCGGCGCCAGATGGCTGTCGGGATCGCGATTGAAGATCGAATTGCCCAGAATATGGCGGACGCGCCCGCCGCTCTTGTCGCGTAGCGGGAAGGTCAGGCGCTCGAAGGAGCGCGGCATATGCCGGTCTGGTACATTGGTGTGGACGCGCTGGAAACCGACGCAGGGCCGTTCCAGTATCCGCTTCGACTGCGTGACCAGCAGCGGCACGGCAGAAGGCGGGAACAGGTCTTCGTAATAGAGGCCCTTGGTGCTGCGGCCATACCAGGCCACCAGCGTTTCGCCCATCAGGCGGAAGCAGAAGCGGCCGTCATCGGTGGCATCGACGATCCAGGCATCGGACAGCGCGCGGGGAAAGTTCAGCGGATCGATCTCGGCCAGCGTGGGGATCGTGCCGTTGCGCTGGTACAGCGTCATCCAGTGTTCCGCCACGGCGCGATGTCCAGGCAGGTCGAGATCGTCGAGAAGGGTATCGAGCAGGCGGTCCATGCTGGCGATATAGATAAAAAAGCCCGGGCAGCATAGCCGCCCGGGTCCTTGGTTCAATCATTTCCCCCTGCGCAAATCAGCGCAGGCCGGACGATCTTGTTACGTCCCGCGGCCCCAGTAGCCGCAATAGCGACGCGCCACGAACTGCAGGTTGTTGGCATAGCCCGGCCAGCTTTCATATTTCGGCAACTTGAATTCCTTCTCGGCGGTGTCCCAGCATTTGCCGTCCTGGGCCAGCTTCTTCATCTCGGCCGAGGCATCCTGCAGGAATTCCAGCTGGGCGCGCACATCGTCCTTGGTGCCCAGACGATCGTTCGGGCCGGGATGACCGGGGATCATACGGGTCCAGTCCATGGTCAGCATCTTCTTCATGAAGGCTTCGGTTTCCACCGGATGGAAATCGATCATGCCGCGACCGGGCACCGCGCCGACTGGAATGGTGTCGACCACGAAGATGATCTTCTCCTTGGGCAGGCGCATCACCAGCGTGGAGTCGGAATGATTGAGGCCGTGATAGCTGAGCTCGATCTTGGTGCCGCCCAGCGTGATGGTGCGGCCCTTGTCGTCCACCACTTCATCCGGGATCACGGTATGCGGGTCTTTCAGCGGCACCAGGCGCTGCTTGGCGCGGCGATGGGCGATGAAGACCGCGCCGGCATCCTTGAAGGCCTTGCCGCCGGCGATGTGGTCGAAATGATGATGGCTGTAGATCACGTATTTGACCGGCTTGTCGGTCACCTTGCGGATCTCGTTCAGATAGTCCTGTCCGCCGGTCGGCTTGCCATAGGCAACCGGATCGGTGGCGATGACGCCTGCGGACGTCACCACGAACATGGCCTGATGGTTGCCATTGCGGAAGATGTAGACGTTGTCGGTGCCTTCCACCTTGGTGGTGGCGATCGGCGGACGCGCGGCCTGCTGCGCGCCGGCGGGCATGGTTGCCGTTGCCGCGAGCACCAGGCCGGCGGCGATGGTCAGAATCCGTTTCATGGCTGTTCCATTTCTTTTTTGCGTCGCATGCCCGTAGGCCTGCTTACGCTACTGCAAACGGACCGGTCAGACCGACCAACTTTCGGTGATCGGCGTGCATTCTTCCACATTGCTCTGCGGCATCACCGGAAAAGCAAACGGCCCGGGATGACCGGGCCGTTCAAAGTCGTCAGCGGGCTGAGGATCAGCCTTCATTATTCCCGTTGAGATCGGCGGGGTTCGGCATGCCGAGCGCATGGAAGCCGCTGTCGACATGGATGATCTCGCCGGTGACGCCGGTGCCGAGATCGCTGAGCAGGAACAGCGCGGTGCCGCCCACTTCCTCCAGCGAGGCGTTGCGGCGCAGCGGGCTATGCTGGGCGGTGAACTTGAAGGTGGCGCGGGCCGATCCGATGGCCGAGCCTGCCAGCGTGCGCATCGGGCCGGGCGACACGGCGTTGACGCGGATATTCTGCGGGCCGAGATCGACCGCGAGATACCGCACGCTGGCTTCCAGCGCCGCCTTGGCCACACCCATCACGTTGTAGTTCGGCATCACCCGCGTGCTGCCTTCATAGGTCAGCGTGATCAGCGCGCCGCCCTTGGCCATGTAGGGCTGGGCCAGACGCGCCACCTCGGTGAAGGAATAGCAGGAGATCAGCATCGAGCGGCTGAAGTTGCCGCGCGTGGTGTTGAAGTAGCGGCCCTTCAGCTCTTCCTTGTCGGAATAGGCGATGGCATGCACCACGAAATCAATTTGGCCGCCAAAGGCCTTGCCCACCGTTTCAAAGGTGGCGCGCATCGAGGCTTCGTCTTCCACGTCGCAGGGCACAACGGTTTTCGCGCCGATGCTTTCGGCCAGCGGGCGCACGCGGCGCTCGAAGGCATCGCCCTGGTAGGTGAAGGCCAGTTCCGCGCCATGCTTGTGCAGCATGTCGGCGATGCCCCAGGCGATGGAATGGTCGTTAGCTACCCCCATGATGAGGCCGCGCTTGCCGCTCATCAGTGCACGCATGTCAGTCATGTCTGGTCCGAGTCTTTTTTATATTGGATTAAACGGGGCGGGTGGGGTCAGGCGTCGTAGCGCTGGAAGATCAGCGAGGCATTGGTGCCGCCGAAGCCGAAGGAATTCGACATCACACGGTTCAGCGTCACGTTGTCCTTGCGCTCGCGTACGATGGGGAAGCCTTCCGCACCGGGGTCGAGGTTTTCGATATTGGCCGAGGCCGCGATGAAGTTGTCGCGCATCATCAGGATCGAGTAGATCGACTCCTGCACGCCGGCGGCGCCCAGCGAATGACCGGTCAGCGACTTGGTCGAGCTGATCGGCGGCACGGCATCGCCGAACACTTCCTTGATGGCCTTCAGTTCGGTGATGTCGCCGGCCGGCGTGGATGTGCCGTGGGTGTTGATGTAATCGATCGGCGCGTTGTGACCGGTGCCGCGGACGGCGTCGTTCAGCGCCAGCTTCATGCAGCGCATGGCGCCTTCGCCCGACGGCGCCACCATGTCGGCGCCATCCGAGGTCGCGCCATAGCCGACCAGTTCGGCATAGATCTTGGCGCCGCGTGCCTTGGCATGCTCCAGCTCTTCCATCACCAGGATGCCGCCGCCGCCGGCGATCACGAAGCCGTCGCGATCCTTGTCATAGGCGCGCGAAGCCTTGCCCGGCGTGGCGTTGAACGAGCTGCTCATCGCCGGCATGGCGTCGAACAGGCAGCTGAGCGTCCAGTCCAGTTCCTCGCCGCCGCCGGCGAAGATGATGTCCTGCTTGCCCAGCTGGATCAGTTCGGCGGCGTTGCCGATGCAATGCGCCGAGGTCGAGCAGGCGGAGCTGATCGAATAGTTCACGCCCTTGATCTTGAAGGCGGTGGACAGCACGGCCGAGCAGGTGCTCGACATCGTGCGGGGCACCATGAAGGGACCGATCTTCTTCGGGCCGCCCTTTTCACGGGTGATGTCGGCCGAGGCCACCAGGTTGCGCGTGGACGCGCCTCCCGAACCGACGATCAGGCCGGTGCGCTCGTTGATGATCTGGCCGGCTTCCAGCCCGCTGTCGGCAATCGCCTGTTCCATGGCGAGATAGGCATAGGCCGCGCCATCGCCCATGAAGCGCTTCTGGCGGCGGTCGATGGCCGCTTCCAGATCGATCTTCACGGTGCCATGGACCTGGCTGCGGAAATTCAGCTTGGCGTATTCCTCGGCAAACACGATGCCGGAACGGCCGGCCTTCAGGCTGTCGGCCACCTCATCAGCATTGTTGCCGATGGAGGAAGTGATGCCGAGACCGGTAACGACGACGCGACGCATGGCGTAAGGCTCCTGTTATGCGGCCGTTCCGCGCAGGGCGGACCGCAAGGACAATGCTTTTATATAAGTCTGGCCGCCCGAGTCAGCATCAGGGCAGGGCAAGCGGTTATGGGCGGCCGGATCAGGCAGCGGCAGGGGCCAGGCCGTCGGGGAACACGCCGACGCGCATGTCCTTGCATTCATAGGCTGCCTTGCCGTCGATGAACATCGTGCCATCGGCGATCGCGATGCCGAACTTGCGCAGCAGCAGCTTCTTGATGTCGATCTTGTAGGTGATCTTCTTGGCCGTCGGCGTCACCATGTCGGAGAACTTCACTTCACCGACGCTGATCGCGCGGCCGCGGCCCGGCGCCTTGGTCCAGCCGAGGAAGAAACCGATGAGCTGCCACATGCCGTCGAGACCGAGGCAGCCCGGCATGATCGGGTCGTTTTCGAAATGGCAGGGGAAGAACCAGAGCTCGGGCTTGATGTCGAGTTCGGCTTCGATCTCGCCCTTGCCGTACTTGCCGCCGTCGCTGACGATTTTCACGATGCGGTCGATCATCAGCATGGGAGGCAGCGGCAGGCGGGCATTGCCCTCGCCAAACAGCTTGCCATGTGCGCAAGCCAGCAGATCCTCGTAGCTGTAACTGTTCTTCTGTTCCACGATCGTGCAGTCCTCAACCCGTCTGGCGCCGTTCCGAAGGTCCGCGACCGGACCCGCTCCCTGGCGCATTCTATGGGGCGGATTCCGCTTAAGTCGCGGGCCCGCCATCGCCTTCCGGGCACAATGTAGTGATCCCCCGGCCAGCCGCAACAGTTTCGTTGCATCTTGTTACAATGACGCGAGGACCCCGGCCCGGGGAACCGGAAAAGTTCGAGGGCGGATCATTTATGTATTGAAATCAATTGTTTGAGAGAAAATGCACCAATACCGACAAATCGATGGCCAGTGACCAACTCCTGTTATATATGCAGGCATATGAACAAGGTGATCGATCCCCGCTTCAAGCCGGCCGCCGCGCGGCTGCAGGCCGCCGGCCTGCGCACCACGCGGCAGCGGCTGGTGCTGGCCGAAATCCTGTTCGAGCGCGGCCATTGCCACGTGACGGCGGAAAGCCTGTTCACCGAAGCGGCCGGCCGCGGCGCGCGCCTGTCGCTGGCCACGGTCTACAACTGCCTGCACCAGTTCACCGCCGCGGGCCTGCTGCGCATGGTGACGGTCGATAGCGGCCGGGCCTATTTCGACACCAACCTGGCGCCGCATCATCACTTCTATTACGAGCGCACCGGTGAGCTGCGCGATATCCCGGAAGCGGAAATCGCCGTTGCCCGTCTGCCCGATGCGCCCGAAGGCGCCACGATCGCCCGCGTCGACGTCATCGTCCGCCTCGGCTGATTCGCCGGGCTAAGCGCTTCGCACTGCGAGCGATTCTCAACTTTTAGAACTATTCCAAAGTAGCTTGACGGCTTCCGGTTGCAGTTCATAATCGCGACGTCCCGAATCCGTCCGCTGTCCCCCATGACAGCCGCGATGTGCAGGCGGGACGCCTGCCGGCGGAACCTCATGTTCCGAGACCGGCAGCGCAGGGAAGGATAATAAGGAGCCAGCCATGCCCGCACTCAAAGGCAGCAAGACCCACGGCAATCTGAAGGATGCGTTCGCCGGCGAAAGCCAGGCCAACCGCCGCTATCTCTATTTCGCCCAGAAAGCTGACGTTGAAGGCTACAACGACGTCGCCGCCGTGTTCCGCTCGACCGCGGAAGGCGAGACCGGCCATGCCCACGGCCATCTGGAATTCATGGCCGAAGTCGGCGACCCGGCCACCGATCTGCCGATCGGCGAGACCTCGAACAACCTGAAGGCCGCCGTCGCCGGCGAGACCCACGAATACACCGACATGTATCCCGGCATGGCGAAGACCGCCCGCGAGGAAGGCTTCGACGAGATCGCCGAATGGTTCGAGACGCTGGCGAAGGCTGAAAAGAGCCATGCCGGTCGTTTCCAGAAGGCGCTCGACACGCTGGGCTGATTCCCACCGCACTGGTGACGTGACGATCCGCAGGACGCGACATGCGTCCTGCGGATGATCAGCACGTCAGACGCACCTGTTTGCCCTGGGAGCATGATCATGCGTGAAGGCAGCCTCGAGGCGCCGACCCGGCACTCGATCGACTGGAACAATCCCGACTTCTACGACATGGAGAAGCTCGACGCCGAACTGCGGCGGGTCTTCGACATCTGTCACGGCTGTCGCCGCTGCTTCAATCTCTGCGACAGTTTCCCGCGTCTCTTCGATCTGGTCGATGCCTCGCCGACCGGCGAGCTGGACGAGGTTGAGTCTAAAGATTTCAAGCCGGTCGTGGATGCCTGCACGCTCTGCGACCTGTGCTACATGACCAAGTGCCCCTATGTGCCGCCGCACGAGTTCAATCTCGATTTCCCGCATCTGATGCTGCGTTACCGCGCCGCCGAACGCGCGAAGGGCCACAAGGATGCCATCGGCGACCAGCTGTCGCAGACCGATCGCAACGGCAAGCTCGCCGGGCTCGCCGCGCCGATCGCCAACTGGGCGTCGGCGCGCGGCAACGGCCTCACGCGCGGCGTGATGGAAGCCGTCGCCGATATCCACAAGGACGCCGAGCTGCCGAAATTCCACGCCAAGACGCTGGTGGCGCGCGCGAAGGACGAACCGGCCGCGATCAATCAGGCCGCGCCCGCGTTCGGCAAACGCAAGGCAGCGATCTACGCTACCTGCTTCGGCAACTACAACAATCCCGATATCGGCGTCGCCGCGCAGAAGATTCTGGCGCATAACGGCGTCGAGTTGCGGGTGGAATATCCCGGCTGCTGCGGCATGCCGCGCCTGGAGCAGGGCGATATCGCCGATGTGGCGAAGAAAGCGCGCGTGGTGGCGGAAGCCTTTTCGCCGCTGATCGACCAGGGCTATGACATCGTGGCGCTGGTTCCATCCTGCGCGCTGATGCTGAAATTCGAATGGCCGTTGATCCTGCCCGACGATCCGCTGGTGAAGAAGCTGGCCCAGGCGACGTTCGATATTTCGGAATACATCGTCGACATCGCCAAGAAGGACGGCCTCGCGCCGGGCCTGAAGCCCATCGAGGGCGGCATCACATTGCATCTGGCCTGCCATGCCCGCGCCCAGAACATGGGCAACAAGGCGACCGAGATGTTGAAGCTGATCCCCGAGATGAAGCCGGGCCGCGATCTGGCCGTCATCGAGCGTTGCGCCGGCCATGGCGGATCATGGGGCGTGCGCAAGGAATTCTTCGAGGTCGGCATGAAAGTCGGGAAACCGGTCATGCGCACGGCCGTCAAGGAGAACAAGGCGCATATCGCGTCCGAATGCCCGCTGGCCGGCATCCATATCCGTCAGGGCATGGAGCGCGAACTGAACCAGAAGGGCGACAGCGAGCAGGCACTCACCCTGCCGCCCAAGGCTGAGCATCCGGTGGAGCTGTTCGCCAAAGCCTACGGATTGATGTGATAGGTTGATGTGATGAGTCTGAAAACCACGATCACGCCCGCCGACATTCTTTCCATGCCGGACTTCGAAAAGGTCCGCAAGGACAAGCGTGCCGAGATCGTCGCCATCAAGAAGCAGCGCCGCGTCAGCGTGGGCCCGTTCGCCACCTTCTATTTCGAGAATTACGCCACCATGTGGTGGCAGATTCAGGAAATGCTGTTCATCGAAAAGGGCGGCGACGAGCAGTTGAAGGATGAGCTCTCGGCCTATGAGCCGCTGATCCCCAAGGGCAGCGAACTGGTCTGCACCTTCATGATCGAGGTGGACGATCCGGTGCGCCGCCCGGTGGTGCTGAACCAGCTCACCAATGTCGACCAGCAGGTGCTGCTGGAATTCGGCCCGCACAAGGTGCGCGGCGTGCCCGAAGACGATGCCGAACGCAATCGCGAGGACGGCAAGACCTCGTCGGTGCATTTCCTGCGCTTTCCCTTCACGGCCGAGCAGGTTGCGGCCTTCAGGGCGCCCGGCGCCCGCGTGCTGCTGGCCGTCGAGCATGCCAATTACGGCCATATCGCCGTGATCCCGGAGCCAGTGCGCGAATCCCTCGCCAGGGACTTCGCTTAACGGGGATTTCGCCTGAAAACCCCACTCTCTCCGGATCAAATCCTCGCGCCGCGAGTTAACGGCGCAAGGTGCATTCCGGAAGGAGAGACAAATGAAATTCCATCGCGGCCGGCTGATCGACCATGTCCAGCTCGTGGTGAAGGACCTCGCGGCCTCGCGGCGCTTTTATGAAGCCGCTTTCGGCGCGCTCGGCCTGAAGGTCGAGGGCGAGGGGCCGGGCTTCTTTTTTATCGATGAGCTGTTCGTCAGCACGATGGAGGCCCATAAGGACTTCCATCTCACCGGGCGCGCGCATATCGCTTTCCAGGCCGCCGATGAAGCGATGGTGCGGCGCTTTCACACGGCGGTGCTGGCGGCCGGCGGTCGCGACAACGGCGCGCCGGGCCCGCGCGAGAAATACCATCCGGGTTATTACGCCGCCTTCGCGCTCGATCCCGACGACAACAATATCGAGGCGGTGTTCCATGGCCCGGCGACCCGGTCGGCGGACAGCGTGGTGATCACGGCGAAGCAGTCGCCCGTCGGGTAAATAGGGGGCGGAGGAATATGGGGGTTGGCCTGCGGGCCGCGAGCAGTCATGGTTGGGCCCTGCATCGGAGCCTGCCATGACCACCCTGTCGACTGAAGCCGATCTGCGCGATAGCTATGCCGCACCCAACGAGATGGTGCAGAAGAAAATCCTGTCGCGTCTGGACCAGCACGCCAAAGCCTTCATCGCGCTCTCGCCTTTTCTGGCGCTGTCGACCAGCGGACCGGATGGCGCCGACTGCTCGCCGCGCGGCGATGCGCCGGGATTCGTGCATGTGGAAAATGACACCACGCTGCTGCTGCCCGACCGGCGCGGCAACAACCTGATCGACTCCTTGCGCAACATCGTGCAGCACCCGCAGGTCGGCCTGCTGTTCCTGGTGCCGGGCATCAACGAGACCCTGCGCGTCAATGGCACGGCGAAGGTGATCACCGATGCGGCACGGCTGGAGCCGATGGCAGCGCAAGGCAAGACACCGGGTTCGGCACTGGAAATCACGGTGCGCGAGGTGTTTTTCCATTGCGGCAAGGCGATGATGCGGTCGGACCTGTGGAATGCCGACAAGCATGTGCCGCGCAGCAGTTTCCCCTCGCTGGGGCGCATGATCGCCGACCAGATCGCCGGCGTCGATGTGGCGACGGCCGAGGCGAATATCGAAGAGAGCTACAAGAGCCGGTTGTACTGATGCCTCACTATCGCCTGCATTACTTCCCGGAATCGGGAAACAGCTACAAACTGGCGCTGATGCTCACGCTCTGCGGCCAGAGCTTCGAGCCGGTCTGGACCGATTTTGGCGGCGGCGTGACGCGCACGCCGGAATGGCGTGCGACCATCAATGCGATGGGTGAGATTCCGGTGTTGGAGGAAGACGGCGTCAAACTCACCCAGACTGCACCGATCCTGCTGACGCTGGCCGAGCAGTTCGGTCGCTTCGGTGGCGAGACGGCGGTCGAGAAATACGAAATCCTGCGCTGGCTGTTCTGGGACAATCACAAACTCAGCAGCTTCATGGCCAGCTATCGTTTCAGCCGCAGCTTCACGCCGAAGCCGAATCCACAGGTGCTGACCTATATGCGTCGCCGCCTGGATGACTTCCTCGGCATTCTGGAGCAGCAGGTGACGTCATCGGTCTTTGTCGCCGGTGGTTCCTTCACCATCGCCGACATCTCGATCATGGCTTATCTGCATTTTCCGGCCGATGAGACCGGCTATGACTTTGCCGTCAGCCATCCGGGAATCCGGGCCTGGCTGGATCGCATCGCCGCGCTACCGGGCTGGAGGCCCGCCTATGATCTGCTGCCGGGACAGCGGCTGACGCATTACGCAAAAGACGGCGCACCGCCGCATGCCTGAAATGCAGGCCTAGCTTTTCACCGGTTCGCTGCGCGCCGGCCCGAGCCAGTCGGGCTCCTGGCCGCGATGGAAGCGGATGCCCATCACGAAGGACTGCGCGATCTTTTCGGCGCGCGCCACGAACAGCGCGGCGGCCTCGGGCGGGCAGAGTGCGGTGACGGTTTCGCGGAACAGCGACAGCCAATGCTGGAAATGCGGCTCATCCAGCCGCGGCATGCCGGCTTCGCCGCGCTTGTAGTCCAGGTTGAGATGCGCCGCCATCGGCCGGCCTTCATAGCGGCCGGTCATCAGCAGCACCGATGACCAGAAGTCGACCATCTTGCCCAAGTGGTGATCCCAGCGATCCTGAATGGCGCCGTTGAAGATCGGGCCGAGCAGCTCGTCCTTGCGGATGCGGTCGTAAAAACCATGCACCACGGCATGCACCATCGCCTCGTCCACGCCGGCCTGGCCACCGGGCGAGATCGCCGCGCGGCGCGCCTGTCGTTGTTCAAGGGTGCTGTCGGGTTCGTCGGTCATGCGGGGTAAGATAGGGCAGCCGGCTGCTCGCCTGCCGCGACGCGGTGTCGCAGATCGGTCACCCGAAAATCAATCAAAGGTCTCGTTGGGATACAGGCCCCAGAGATGCTGGCGCGGAATCCAGCCGCGCGTGCCGGCGATTTCCACCTGGCACCAGTTCAGGTCAGGGCATTTGCGCACGCGCGCCTGCACGCCGGGTTCGGCGGTCAGCAGCACGTCGGTAGCGATGTCGGCTTTCTTGTAGAGCGAGCGCACGGTGCCATCGACGACGGCGAAGCGCTTGCCCGAGGTCAGGTTCTTATGCACCCAGGTCTCGGTGCCGTCGTGGTCGCGGATGCGGCGCCAGTATTCATATTCGGCCACCACCTCGACCGGCAGGCCGCGGCGCTGGTACTGCCAGGCGATGGGATAGCGTGAACCGGGGCCGGTGCGGGCATTCACCTTGTCGGATGACAGGCTGACGAAGCGGGGGATCGGCAGGCCGGAATCGAGGCCCTTGTCGGGCACGGGATTGGGCGCTGTCAGGGTCGCGGCCTCGGCGGCCCGAGCTTCAGACATTCGGCCAGCCGGGGCCGGGCCAACCAGAAGCAGACTTAAGACGAGGGCGAGTCGCAACAGCATGACAGGCGTGACTAACGCAAAACCGGCAAAGGAAGAGTTAAAACCGACCGAATCGGCACCATGACGCCGGATGGTAGCAGCGCGCGACTCCCGCGCAATACCGTTCTGAACGCGGTTATTCCCGGTCGATCAGATGCAGATAGCTGCCGAATACACTGCCCATGCGGCAGCCCGTGGGGCCGAGATCGGCGCCGGTGGCATCCTGCGCCTGGAACAGCGCGGTGGCCGGTTCGGTCGGACTCATCTGGACGGAGTAATGGAACTCGTGACCGCGGAAGCGGCTGCCCTTCGGTCCCAGTGCCGTATCGGCCAGCGTGACGATGCGGCGATAGCCGAGCTGGCGCTTGCGGGTCTTGAAGCTGGTGATCACCGGCAGCAGGCCGGCCATGGCATGCGTACTGCCGTCGGCATCGGTCAGGCCCTGTCCCAGCAGCATGAAGCCGCCGCATTCGCCATAGATGGCGGCCCGGCGTTCGGCGGCGGCACGCAGGCCCTGCATCAGGCCGTGGTTTGCGGCCAGTTTTGCGGCATGCAGTTCGGGATAGCCGCCCGGCAGGAAGATCGCATCTGCCCCTGCTGGCGGCACGCCGTCATGCAGGGGCGCAAAGAAGGTCAAGTCCACGCCCTGCTCGCGCCAGCCCTGCAGCAGATGCGGATAGGCAAAGGCGAAGGCCTGATCATGCGCGATGGCGATATGCTGGCCGAGCGGTGGCAACGGCCGTAGCGTGGCGCCGGGATCGACGGCCAGCGGCTGCAGCAGCGTTTCAAGCGCCGCGCGATCCAGATGGCGATGCAGCCAGTCGGCAGCGCGATCGAGAAAGAGGTCGAGATCCCTGTACTCGCCGGCCTGCACCAGACCGAGATGACGGCTGGGCAGGGTCAGGTCGTCCTGCGGCGGCAGCACGGCCAGCACCGGCATGTTGATCTTTGACAGCGCGTTGCGCAGCAGGGTTTCGTGGCGCGGCGTGGCCACGCGGTTGAGGATGACGCCGGCAACCGTGACATCGCTGCGGAAGCTGCGGAAGCCATGCACCAGCGCGGCGGCCGACTGGCTTTGGCGCGCGGCATCCATCACCAGGATCACCGGCAGGTTCAGATGCGCGGCCAGATCGGCGGTCGAGCCCTCGCCATTGGCGGCACCGTCGAACAGCCCCATCACGCCTTCGATGATGGCAAGCTCAGTGGCCTCGGCGCCGGCGCGGATCACGCCGGCCATGCTGTCGCGGCGCATGGCATAGGGATCGAGATTGTAGCAGGGGCGGCCGGCGCCGGCGGCGCGATGGAAGGCGCCGTCGATATAGTCCGGCCCGGTCTTGAAAGCGGTCACGACGCGGCCTTCGCGGTTCAGCAGCCGCAGCAGCGCCAGCGTGACGGTCGTCTTGCCGCTGCCCGATGCGGGCGCGGCGATTACGACGCCGCTTGGCATGAGTCTGACGCGGGCAGCATGGCCTGCAGGTCGCTGCGGCCGAACAGCGCATGCAGGCTGACCACCTCGCCCACCACGAACAGGGCGGGCGGTTCGAACTGTGCATCCGCTGCATCCTGCACCACGCGGCCGAGCGTGGTGGTCAGCACGCGCATCTGTGGCAGTGTGGCGTGACTGACCAGCGCGGCCGGGCGATCCTCGGCCAGACCGGCATGACGCAGCTTGGCCACCAGGATATCCAGATGCTTCATCGCCATGTAGATCACCAGCACCGGTGAGGCGCGCACCATGGCGGCCCAGTCGACGCTTTCCGGCACCTCGCCGCTGGCGTTATGCCCGGTCAGGAAGGTGACGCAGGAGTTGGTGTCGCGATGGGTGAGCGGAATGCCGGCATAGGCCAGTCCGCCGATGCCGGCCGAAATGCCGGGGATGATGCGGAACGGAATACCGGCATCGCGCAAAGAGAGTGCCTCTTCTGCGCCACGGCCGAAAACAAAAGGATCGCCGCCTTTCAGCCGCAGCACGCGTTTGCCCTGACGCGCCAGTTCGACCAGCCGTTCGGAAATATCGCGCTGCTTCGGCGAGGGCTTGCCGCCGCGCTTGCCGGCGTATTCAAGGATGGCATTGGGGCGGGCGCAGCGCAGGATGGTGTCGCCGACCAGCGCGTCATAGACCACCACATCGGCCTGGTTCAGCGCATTCACCGCATGCAAGGTCAGAAGTCCCGGATCGCCGGGCCCGGCGCCGGCGAGCCAGACCTGGCCGGGCGGAAAAACGGGCATGTCGAGCGCAGGCAGTTGCATGGCCGGAAGGGTACACCGCGTGGCCGCCGGTGTATACTTCGCGCCCGATGACGATGTTTTCACATGACAACCGGTCAGGACGATCCCATGGCGCGCCAGCGTAACCTGCTGCTGCTCGGCGGCACCACGGAAGGGCGACGGCTGGCGCGCGAGCTGGAGGGGCATCCGAAAATCCGCTGCATCTCCTCACTGGCGGGCCGCACGGAAAATCCGGAAAAACCGCCGGGCGAATGCCGCATCGGCGGGTTCGGTGGCGTGCAGGGTCTGATCGACTATCTGGCGACGGAAAAGATCGACCTAGTTCTGGATGCCACGCATCCTTTCGCGGGCCAGATGGCGCGCCATGCTGCCGAAGCCTGCGCGGTGCTGCGTGTGCCGCGCGCCAAGCTGGTGCGGCCGCCCTGGGGCGCCTCGCCCGGCGACCGCTGGACCATGATACCCGATGTTGCGGCGGCGGCGGCCTATCTGCGCGTCCATCCGGCGCGTCGCATCTTCCTCACGCTGGGCCGGCAGGATCTCGCGCCATTCGTGCCACTCAACGAGACGCGCCACTGGTTCCTGATGCGCATGGTAGATCCGCCTGCTGCCGACACCGCCGTGCCAGCAGGTGAGGTGGTGCTGGAGCGCGGGCCATTCACGCCCGATGACGAAAAGGCGTTGATGCAGAAGCATGGCATCGATCTGCTGGTGACCAAGAATGCCGGCGGTGCGGCGGGCAAGATCGCTGCCGCTGCCGAACTGGGCATTCCCGTCCTGATGATCGAACGCCCGCCGCTGCCGCCGGGCGAGCAGCTGGACTCGGTCGGCGCCGCGCTGGGCTGGATCAACATCAACGCGGTTTAGATTTTCTTTTTCTTCGTCTTGCCCGGGCGCAGCACATGCACGTGGCGAGGATCATACAGCGCGCTGTCGCTGAAATCGGCATGCTCGTCCAGCACGCGCCCGACCAGGATCAGCGCCGTGCGGGTGATTTTCGCCGCGCGCACCTTCGCCGCGATATCCGAAAGCTGGCCGCGGATGATCTCCTGATCCGGCCAGGTGGCGCGCACCACCACGGCGACCGGGCAGTCCGCGCCGTAATGCGGCGTCAGCTCCTCGATCACATGCTTCATGTTGCGGATCGACAGGTGGATCGCCAGCGTTGCTTTCGTCTTGCCGAAATTGGCCAGCGTCTCGCCGGCGGGCATGTCCGACGACTTCATCGCCGTGCGGGTCAGGATCACACTCTGCGCCACATCGGGCAGGGTCAGTTCGGTTTGCAGGATCGCGGCGGCGGCGGCGAAGGCCGGCACGCCGGGCGTGATCGTGTAGGGAATATCCAGGCGTTTAAGGCGGCGGATCTGTTCGGCGATGGCGCCATAAAGCGACGGATCGCCCGAATGCACGCGCGCCACATCCAGGCCCTTGTCATGGGCAGCGGTGATCTCGGCCATGATCTCATCGAGGTTCAGCGGCGCGGTGTCGATCACGCGTGCCTTTTTCGGCGCCAGCGCCACGATCTCCTTGGGCACCAGCGAGCCGGCATAGAGACAGACCTTGCAGGCCTTGATCAGGGCCGCGCCGCGCAGCGTGATCAGGTCGGGTGCGCCGGGGCCGGCACCGATGAAATGCACGGTCATGCGTCGAACTTCTTCTCATAGCCGCGCGGCGTATAGGCGAAGCGGCGGCCGTCCGGCAGCGCTATCGCCCGGCTGGCGCTACTGCCGACCAGCACCACGGTCAGCATGTCGACCGCCTCGATGTCGAGCGCGGCTAGTGTCGTCAGGGTGATGCGTTCGCCTTCGCGGCCGAGGTTGCGTGCCAGCACCACTGGTGTGTCCTGCGGGCGATGCAGCAGCAGGATGTCCTTTGCCATGGCCAGCTGCGTGCGGCGGCGCTGCGACACCGGATTGTAGAAGGCGATGACGAAATCGGCTTCGGCCGCGGCCCTGATGCGCTGAAGGATGGCCTCCAGCGGTGTCAGCAGGTCGGACAGCGAGATGGTGCAGAAGTCATGACCGAGCAGCGCGCCGGATTTTGCCGCCGCGGCTTGTAAAGCAGAGATACCGGGAGAGACCTGCACAGACAGCCGCTGCCAGTCTTTGCGGTCCGGCTCCTTTTCCAGCAGCGCGAAGACCAGCGTCGCCATGGCATAGATGCCGGGATCGCCAGAGCAGACCAGCGCCACGCGCTTGCCCTGGGCTGCAAGATCAAGGGCCGCGCGCACCCGCAGCTCTTCCTCACCCAGTTCATAGCGGTGCAGTGTCTTGCCGACGGCCAGGTCGGGATAGAGATCGAGATAGAGGCCATAGCCGACCCAGTCGGTCGCATCTGCGAGGGATATGCGTGCTTCCGGCGTCAGCCATTGCGCATCGCCCGGACCGGTGCCCACGACGTGCAATTCGCCGCGCATTGCACCACGCGAGGCACCATCGAAGGGCAACGGTGCCTGGGCAAAGGCGCAGGTGGCACGGTCGGATTTCTGCTTCGGAACAATCAGCGTCGCATCCGGTCCGGCGGCGGCCAGCGCCGCGCCCTCCGATACGCCATGCACGCCGACCTCGGTGAAAACGGTCTCGGAGGGATTGGCCAGCCGTGAGGTTTCGGCCTCCAGGGTTGCGGCATCGAAGACGCGGAAGGGTACGCCAAACCATTTCGCCAGTTCATGCATGGCCGGTTCGTCGGCCTTCAGGTCCAGCGAATAGATGCCGGCGATGCTGTCGCGGGCGATACCGTTTGCGTCGAGCGTCGACTGCACCAGCCGGATCAGCTCGACCGGCCTGGCATTGCGCTCGCAGCCCACGCCGATCGCCACATTGCGCGGATGATAGATCAGGTGATTGGCATTGCCCTCGATGGCCTTGTGGGTCACCTCGATCACCAGCGTGCCATCCTCGCGGATCGGCAGACTGCTGTCGGCCAGCCAGGGTGCCTCGCCGATAATGCGGATACCGGTGCCACGCAGAAGATTGGCCATCAGGCCTTTCGCGTCATCGGGATTGGCCAGCGTGTAGCCTTCGGGCGGTTCGTCCAGCCCGAGGCCGAAGGCCAGATCGCCAGCCGTGGTGATGGCGGCGATGCCCTGCAGCACACTGGCGATGCGGCGCGAAAGGAGATTGGCGCCGTGATGACCACCCAGCAGCGGCACGACGCTGGAGCCATCGGTGGCCACCGCGATCAGCGGTGGTTCGGTCTGCTTGTCGCTCACCACCCTGGCCACGGCACGGATCAGGATGCCGGCGGCGCAGATGCCGATCACCGGCCGGCCGGCCGCAAAGAGCTGCGCGATGGTGTCGGTGGGCTTGCCGATAGGCAGGGCATGCACCAGCGCCGCATCATCGGGCGCATAGACATCCCAGGCCGGAAACGCCGTCATCAACGCCTGCGCCACGCCGCGGGCATTGGGCGTCAGCAGTACCAGCGCGGGTTTTCCGCTCACGACTGGAACTCCATGAAATGTCGATCGCCCTGCTTGTGGATGAGGATCATGGCAAAATACGGGATGCTCTGCGGGTCGACATCCTTCAGTGGCAGGATGCGCTGTTCGGTCATGGTGGCACGTTCGATATATTGCGCGCGGTCGGTCAGACCAAGCTGTTGCAGCAGCGCCACGATGCGCGGGCCATGACGGCCGAGCTTCAGGATCGCGGCGGCATCGGTATGCAGCAGCTTCTGCGCAATGGTCTCGTCATCCAGCGGCGCCGGAATCACGGTCAGCACGTCGTTGCGCGACACCAGCGGATGTTTGAGTGCGGCAGCGCAGGCGTTCAGCGACGACACGCCGGGCACGACTTCCACCGGGAAGCGCTCGGCCAGCCGGCCGAACAGATACATGAACGAGCCATAGAGGAAGGGGTCGCCTTCGCATAGAACGGCAATATTCCGTCCCTGCAACAGGTGAGCAGCCAGATCACTGGCGGCCTGGTCGTAGACGGTCTGCGCGGGAAAACGCGCCACGGTGAGCGGCATGCGGATGGCCAGCTCGATCTGACCGCCCTTCAGATGCGGCGCGATGATGCGCCGCGCCAGACTGTCGCCGGTTTCCGGTGCCGGATAAGCCACGACATCTGCAGACTGCAGCAGCCGTAGCGCCTTCAGCGTGATCAGCTCGGGGTCGCCCGGGCCGATGCCGAGACCATAAACGGTACCATTCATTCCTTGACCGCACTCCACTGGGTGACCGGAAACATCGCGTGCCAGCCATGGAAGCGGCCGACAGGCTCGGCGCGCTGCACGGAAAAGCGGGCGAGGTCGCCGCCATGGGTCTGGCGCGCCTCCGTCAGCAGGCTTTCGCCTTCCAGCGTGACGACATTGGCCACGATACGCCCACCGGGCTTGAGTGCGTCCCAGCAGCGCGCGATCACGCCCTCGGCGGTGACGCCGCCGCCGATGAAGATGGCATCGGGTTCGGGTAGGCCATCGAACACCTCCGGCGCACGGCCTTCGCGGATATCCAGTGTCGGCACGCCAAGCTGCACGGCATTCTGCGCGATCATATTGCGGCGCGAACCCTTGTCCTCGATGGCGATGGCGCGGTTGCGACTATCGGCGCGCATCCATTCGATCGAGATCGAGCCCGAGCCGGCGCCGACGTCCCAGAGCAGGTCGCCGGGGAAGGGCGACAGCCGGGCCAGCGTCATGGCGCGGATTTCGCGCTTGGTGATGTTGCCGTCGTGCAGATAGAGGTCGTCTTCCAAACCGGCGAGGCGGGTGAGTCCCGGCCCGTCATGCAGCTGCAGCGCGATGGTGTTGAGATCGGCGCAGGGCCCATGCGGCCAACCCTTGGCGCGGCCGTGCAGAAGATTTTCTTTCTCGCCGCCCAGATGTTCCAGCACAGTGATCTCGGCGGAGCCGAAGCCGCGTTTGTCGAGCCAGGCGGCAAGCTTGGCCGGCATCGCGCCGTTTTCACTCAGGATCAGCAGGCGTGCGCCGGGATGCAGATGCACGGCCAGCAGGTCAAGCGGGCGGCCATGAAGCGTCAGGCAGGTCACCGCATCGAGCGGCCAGAGCAGCTTCGCCGCCGCCAGCGCAAACGCACCCGGATGGCTGACGGCGATCATCTCGCTGGCCGGGACGCGTTTGGCGAGCGTCGCACCGATGCCGAACCACATCGGATCGCCGCTGGCCAGCACGCAGGTGCGGCGGCCTTTATGCTCCATGATGCGGTCGGCCTGATCCAGCAGCGGCGAGGTCCAGGCGATGCGCTGCTGCCCGTCGCGTGGCGGTGCCATCGCCAGATGACGCTCGCCGCCGATCAGCAGATCGGCCGACTCCACCAGCGTGCGGGCAGCCGGGGTCAGACCCGCCAGGCCGTCCTCGCCGATACCGACCACCGATAGCCAGGCTGTCATTATGTCAGGGCTCCCATGCGGCCAGGGCGTTGATGGCGGCTGCCGCCATGGCGCTGCCGCCGCGCCGTCCCTTCAGTGTCGCATAAGCCACGCCCTTGGGCGACGCCTCGATCAGCGCCTGCTTGGATTCTGCCGCGCCGACGAAGCCGACCGGGAAGCCGAGGATGGCCGCCGGGCGTGGCACGGCTTCATCCTGCAGCAGTTCCAGCAGGCGGAACAGCGCGGTCGGCGCATTGCCGATGACGACAACGGCACCCTCCAGATGCGGCACCCAGAGTTCGACCGCGGCGGCCGAACGGGTGATCTGCTTCTGCTGGCCGATCGCGCGGGCCTCGGGGGTGTTGAGGAAACTCAGCACACGATTGTCGGCCGGCAGGCGCGAACGGATCACGCCATAGGCCACCATGTCGACATCGCTCAGGATCGGCCTGCCGGCATGCAGCGCGCCATGCACGGCCTGCGGCAGGCCCTCGGTCCAGACCAGGTCGGGCAGGATTTCCGGCATGGCGCAGGCATGGATCAGGCGCAGCGCCAGCTCGTCGATGCCCGCCGGCAGGTGGCCCAGATCGACCTCCTTGCGGATCAGGTCGAAGCTGAGGCGATAGATCGCATCGGGATCGCGCAGGTAATCGTAGGTCATTTCACAAGCGTCTTCGGACCATGCGGATGGTCGGCATGCGGATAGGGGTGGTGGCCATGATCATGATGGGCATGGTCATGGCCGTGATGATCGTGGCTGTGGCTGTGGCTGTGGCCAGAGCCGATGCCTTCCACATGATGATGATGGCTTTCCTGGGCCAGGCCGACCTCGTCTTCGAAGCCGAGCACCTGTGCGCGGTATTTGCACATCTGGCAGTTCATGTTGTTGGTGCCGCCGAGTATCTCCTGCAGGCGATCTTCAAAGACTTCCAGCACCAGCGGATGGTCGTTCAGGTAGCCGGCCTTGATGAATTCGATGCCGGCATGGTTCGCCGCTGCCTCGTCGACGGCGCTGTAGATGCGCTCGACCAGGATGCCGGTGAACAGGAAATAGGGAAAGACAATGACGCGCCTGTAGCCGAGCTTCGCCACATGCGCGAGCGAGGGCTGCACCAGCGGGAAGGTCACGCCGGAATAGGCGGTCTCGCCCCAGCCGAAGCCGAAGCCTTCCCACAGCAGGCGCATGACCTTGGCCACATTGGAATTGGCGTCGGGATCGGAGGTGCCGCGGCCCACGACGACCAGACAGGTCTCATGCCGCGGCACGTCATTGCCGGCGGCATCCAGTGCCTGCTGAACGCGGTCGCCGGCGGCGCGCAGCATCTTCAGGTCGATGCCCAGGTCGCGGCCATAGGTGATGGTGACGTCGTCATGCTCGGCCTGATAGCGGTTGAGCACGCTCGGGATATCGTTCTTGGCATGGCCGGCAGCGAACAGCATGCCGGGCAGTGCGAGTATCCGCGTGTTGCCCTTGGCGCGCAGGGCGTCCAGGCCGTCGCGGATGATCGGTGTGGCGAATTCCAGAAACCCGTAATCGACGTCGTATTGCGGCAGGCGCCGCTTCATATGTTCGGCCAGCGCCTTGAACTCGGCCACCGCGCGCGCGTCGCGGCTGCCATGGCCGCACAGCATGACGGCGGTTTTCTCGAAGGCGGATTTCTCAAGCGAAAACATGGGGCGGTGGTGTCCTGAATCCGTCAGGCCATGGCGATGGCTTCGATCTCCAGCAGCCATTCCGGCAGGAGGGTCGAGGCCACGATGGCGCTGGAGGCGAATTTTCGGTCGCCGATCATGTCGTTGCGGACCTGACGGTTGGCCTGCAGGTATTTGTGGTCACTGAGGAAGATCGTGGTTTTGACGAGGTTGTCGAAGCTCATGCCGGCGTCCTGCAGGATGCCTTCGATGTTGCGCCAGCAGTTGCGGGCCTGGCTTTCGAAATCCTTCGGGATGGTGCCATCCTTGTCGGCAGGAATCTGGCCGCTGATGAACAGCATGCGCTGGCCGCCGGTGACCAGAACGCCATGGGCATAGTTGCCGACGGGCGGCGCGACGCTGGCGGGATTGATCAGGGTCTTTTCCATCAGAACTCGATTCCCTTTTGTGCCTTCACGCCGGCCTGGAACGGATGCTTGATCTCGGTCATTTCCGTCACCAGATCGGCAGCCTCGATCAACTCCGGCTTGGCGTTGCGGCCGGTCACCACGATGTGGAGTTTCGGGTCGCGGGCCTTCAGCGTCTCCACCACATCGGCCAGATCGAGATAATCATAGCGCAGCACGATGTTCAGTTCATCGAAGACCAGCATGTCATATTGCGGGTCCGCGATCATGCGTTTGGCCTCGGCCCAGGCTTCGGTGGCGGCGCGGATGTCGCGGGCGCGGTCCTGGGTATCCCAAGTGAAGCCTTCGCCCATCGCCTTGATGGTCACCTGGTCGGGGAACATCTCCAGCACCGGGCGTTCGCCGGTCTGCCACTTGCCCTTGACGAACTGCACGATGCCGATGCGGAAGCCGTTGCCGATGGCGCGCATCACCAGACCGAAGGCGGCGGTGGATTTGCCCTTGCCCTTGCCGGTATGGACCATGAGCAGGCCCTTCTCGATAGTCTTTTCGGCCAGCACGCGCGCCTTCACTTCCTGGCGCTTCTTTGCCTTTTCATTGGCGCGTGCGTTGAGGTCATCATCAGCGGTTGTCATGCAGCCCGCATCCTTTCCAGCAGATCGGCGGCGGAATTGGCCTGCGGCCGCCACAGGCCGCGCCGGATCGCCTCCGAAAAGCGCTCGGCAATCTCGCGCGCCGCCGCCGGATTGTTGATCTCGATGAAATGCCGCGTATCCGGATCGGCCAGATAGGCATCGTACAGCGCATCGAACTGGTGGTCGCGCACCAGCCCCGTGGTGGCGGCGAAGGCGAACAGGTAATCCACGGTGGCGGCGATCTCGAAGGCACCCTTGTAGCCATGGCGCTTCACGCCATCGATCCATTTCGGATTGGCGGCGCGGCCGCGCACCACGCGCGCGATCTCTTCCTCCAGCCGGCGGATGCGCGGTGCTTCGGGGCGCGAATGATCATTGTGATAGGCCGTGGGCGCCGCGCCGGAAACAAATTGAACAGCCGCCACCGCGCCGCCCTCGAACTGGTAATAGTCGTCGGAGTCCAGCAGGTCGTGTTCGCGGTTGTCCTGATTCTGCACCACGGTGTCGATGACGCCGAGCCGCCGGGTGAAGCCGTCCTTGGCCTCCACGCCTTCCGCATCGCCGCCATAGGCATAGGCGCCCCAGGCGATATAGGCCTTGGCCAGATCGGCGGCCTCGTTCCAGCCGCCCTGGTCGATCAGCGCCTGCAGCCCGGCACCATAAGCGCCCGGCTTGGCGCCGAAGATGCGATAGCCGGCGCGGCGTCTGGCGTCATCCTCGGTCAGACCGCGTGCCATCATGGCTTCCACTTCGTCGCGGAAGCGTGCCGCCAGCGGATTGAGCTCGGGCGGTTCATCCAGCATCTGCACGGCGCGGATGGCGGCATCGAACAGCGTCAGCTGTGCCGGGAAGGCATCGCGGAAAAAGCCGCTCACCTTCAGGGTCACGTCGATGCGCGGACGATCCAGCAGGTCGAGCGGCACAATCTCGAAGCCGGTGACGCGGCCCGATGCGGTTTCCCATGTCGGTCGTGCGCCAATCAGCGCTAGCGCCTGCGCGATATCGTCGCCGCCGGTGCGCATGTTGGCGGTGCCCCAGGCATTGAGCAGGATGGCGCGCGGCCATTCGCCATGATCCTGGCGATGGCGCTGCAGCAGCGCATCGGCCGACTGCCAGCCCAGCGTCCAGGCGGTCGGCGTCGGCAGGCTGCGCGCATCCAGCGAGAAGAAGTTGCGTCCCGTCGGCAGCACTTCGGGCCGGCCACGCGTCGGTGCGCCGCTCGGGCCCGGCGGCACGAAGCGGCCATCCAGGCCCAGCAGCAGGTTCTCGATCTCGGCGCGACCGCAGGCCAGCACGCTCGGCCGCAGGCGATAGTCGATTTCGTTCAGCACGGCCTGCGTCGCGGTCCAGGTCTCTTCCGGCATGCGGCGGTCGCCGACCAGCTGCTTGGCCAGCAGTTCCAGCCGCTCGATGGTGTCGCCGTTGCTGCGCCAGTAGCCGTCGGAGACAATCTCCTCCAGCACGGCGGGGCGTGCGCCGGTCCATTCGGATACGTAATCGGTGGTCAGCGGATCGAAATCGAGGCCGAGATCGGCACTCAAGGCGCGCAGCACGGAAGCCTGTCCATCTTTTCCGTTGCCGCGCGGCAGCCGCACCAGTGCCACCAGCAGGTCGACCAGCTGTTCGCCATGGGGCTTCACGCCATAGACATGCAGACCGTCGCGGATCTGCAGTTCTTTCAGGTCGCAGAGATGGTTGTCGAGCTTCAGCAGCGCCTGTTCGGTCGGTTCGCCCGGCTGGATGTCGCAATCGGCATCCAGACCCAGCCGGCGCGCCTCATCGATGATGCGCTCGGCCAGCAGCGGCAGGCGGCGGCGATCAAGGCCGGCAGCCTCGTAATATTCATCGATCAGTTGTTCCAGCGCGGACAAATCGCCGTAGATTTCGGCGCGCGTCAGCGGCGGCGTCAGATGCGACAGGATCACCGCCGATGTGCGGCGCTTCGCCTGCGTGCCTTCGCCCGGATCGTTGACGATGAAGGGATAGAGCTGCGGCACAGGCCCGAACACTACTTCGGGGAAGCAGGCATCGCTCAGGGCCAGCGCCTTGCCGGGCAGCCATTCCAGATTGCCATGCTTGCCGCAATGGATCACCGCATCGGCGCCGAAGCTTTCGCGCAGCCAGGCATAGGCGGCCAGATAATTGTGCGGCGGCACCAGGTCGGGATCGTGATAGCTGCGCGAGGGATCAATGTTGTAGCCGCGCGCCGGCTGGATCATCACCGCGACATTGCCCAGCGGCAGCACCGGCAGGGTGAAGCCGCTGCCATCAGGTCCGTCATGCAGCAGCGGATCGGCTTCGGCATCGCCCCAGCGCGTCTGCACGGCCTGCTGTACGGATGCCGGCAGGGTTTCGAAGAAGCGGCGATACAGCGCCAGCGGATAGGTGGCGCGAATCCGGCGGCCGGCCGCGCGGGCGAAATCGTTGGTGACGCCTTCCTGCAGCGCCTCGATCAGGCGGTTGCCGCTGACCGGCAGGGCGTTCAGCTCATAGCCGGCGTCCTTCATGGCGCGCAGGATTTCCACCACGCTCTGGGGCGTGTCCAGCCCGACGCCGTTGCCGATGCGGCCGTCGCGGTTCGGATAATTGGCCAGCACCAGCGCCACCTTGCGCTCGGCGGGCGCCAGCCGCGCCAGCCGCGACCAGGCGGAGGCCAGTTTTGCCACATAGAGGCAGCGTTCGGGCATCGGCTGCATGCGCACGATGCTGCATTCGGTGCGCGTATCGAAGGTGGCTTCTGCCTTGAAGGCGACGGCGCGGGTCATGATGCGGCCATCGATCTCGGGCAGCGCCACGGCGATGGCAAGATCGCGCGCATTCAGGCCGCGCGTGCCGGTCATCCAGTCCTCGCGCGGGCCCGAGGCGAACACCACCTGCAGCACCGGGCAGTCGCATTGCCCGAGCGGATCTTCGTTCTGCGGTCCGCCATTCGGGCTGGCGCCATTGGGATTGCCGATGGCGAAGCTGGTGGTGTTGAGGATGACGTCGGGCAGCGCCTGGTCCAGCATGGTGCCGACCAGATCGGCCGACAGCCTGTCCTTCAGGCTGGTGACATAGATGGGCAGCGGATGCAGGCCCTCGGCGCTCAAGGATTCGATCAGCGCATCGACGGCGGCGATGTCGCCGGCCTGCATCAGCGCGCGATAAAAGACGATGGCGCAGATCGGGTGCGGCGCACCGCGATGCGTCGCGGCCCAGGCATGGCGCAGCGTATCCAGGTCGGGATCGGGCAGGCCGGGCCAGTAGAGACCGGCGGCCGGCAGCGGTCGCGCCGGCGGCGGGTCTTCGGCGCGGCCGATGATCGATGCGGCGTAGCGCAGCGCGTTGCGCAGGTTCTCGATGCCGCCTTCACGGAAATAGCTGAAGAGTTCGGCGCGGGTTTCGTCGGTGACGGTGGAGAAGCCGTCGAGACCCGGATCAGCCTGGCGGTCGCCGGGCAGGAAGGCCAGCGCGATGCCTTTGGCGCGACAGATGTCGCTCAGGCGCTCGACGCCATAGGCCCAGTAGCTCTGGCCGCCCAGCAGCCGCACGATCACCAGCTTGGCCTGCGCGATCACGCTCTCGACATAGAGGTCGACGGCATAAGGATGGCCAAGCTGCAGCAGGTTGGCCAGGCGCAGGGTCGGGAAGTCATCGGTCAGCGCGGCGCAGGCGCTGCTCAGGGCCGCCAGTTCGGAATCGGCGGCGCTCAGCACCACGATCTCGCCCGGCGACTGCCGCAGGTCGACAGCGCCATCCGCTGTCGCCGTGCCGCCGGGTATGGCATTGAGCAGATGCAAGGGGCCGCCTTTATCCGGTCAAGCGGCGAGGAGCGCGGCGCGGATCGCCGCCTCGTCGAGGCCGGCGCGGCCGATCACCACCAGACGGGTGGTGCGCGCTTCCGTGCCGCTCCAGTCGCGGTCGTAGTAATGCGACAGACGCGCGCCCACGCCCTGCAGCACCAGCCGCATGGTCTTGCCGGCGACGGCGACAAAGCCCTTCACCCGCAGGATGTCGTGTTCGGCGATCACCGGCAGCAGGCGATCCAGCAGCGCATCGGGGCTGCCCTGTTCGGGCAGGGTGAGCGCGAAGCTGAAGAAATCCTCGTGATCGTGATCGTCTTCATTGTCGTGATGCGACTTGCGTGCGGCGATATCGTCCTCGGCCGCCGCATGCAGGCCCAGCAGGATATCGGCGGCGATCTCGCCCCTGGAAATCGCCAGCGTTTTCACGCCGCTGCGCAGATGCGCGCCGATCTCGGCCCGCACATTGTCCAGCGCGCCGTCGTCCAGCAGGTCGGTCTTGTTCAGCAGCACCAGATCGGCGCAGCCGAGCTGGTCCTCGAACAGTTCCTCCAGCGGATTGTCATGATCCAGATTGGGGTCGGCGGCACGCTGGGCGGCGAGGGCGTCTTCATCATCGGCAAAACGCCCTTCGGCCACGGCGGCTGCATCCACCACCGTCACCACGCCGTCCACGGTGGTGCGGTTTTTGATGCCGGGCCAGGCAAAGGCCTGAACGAGAGGTTTCGGCAAGGCGAGACCGGAGGTCTCGATCACGATATGCGTCGGCGGATTGGGCCGGTCGAGCAGCTTCTGCAGCGTGGGCAGGAAATCATCGGCAACCGTGCAGCACAGGCAGCCATTGGCCAGCTCGACGATATCGTCTTCCGTGCAGTCGGGCGCGCCACAGCTTTTTAGCAGGTCGCCGTCGATGCCGACTTCGCCGAACTCGTTGACGATCAGCGCGATGCGCCGGCCCTTGGCGTTGGTGATGAGGTGACGGATCAGCGTGGTCTTGCCGGCGCCGAGAAAACCGGTGACGACGGTTGCCGGAATCTTGGGGGCGGGAATTTTTGCCGTGCTGGTCTTCGCGTTCGTCTGCATGTTCTAGCGTCCTGATCCTGTGACGCCGACGCGGACAGGCTTTGGCCGATCCCGCCTTCGGAGGGGCGCAGAATGGCACAGGCCGGCTGCCGGCACACCCCGTCCGACATGTCCGCTTCGACTGAAGCCGATGGCAGGTCTCCGGGCTCGCGGGTTATCGCGGTCAACGCGCCTTCCCGGACCGTCATGCTGGTCCAGTGGCTTGTTGCGTGCCGCTCGCCGCCTACCGTAGCGGGGGCTGCCGCGGTTTTCGGAGTTGTACAGAAACCTGCACAGGAATCCGGCACCGCGTTCCCTTTTCATCGCCGCACTGCCCGTCAAAGGCGGCTTGGCGAACCATCGCGGCGGACCGTAAGCCCCGGGTATGCTCTTGTCAAACCAGGGTCCGGCTTGTCAAACGCGACCGGCTTGGGGCACAAAGGAGCGGGTGGTTCGCACGCGCATGATTGAGGGCGCGCATCATACAAGAGGTCGCCATGTCGTTCAGGTCCAAGCTCGGTCAGTCCATTCTGCCGGTCCTTTTTCTGGCGAGCATCGCCCTGCTTTGTGCAGTACCGGCTGCCCTGGCCCATCCGGGTCATCCCGGCGGTGAGCCTGCGGCGAGCGGTTTCGCGGCCGGCTTCGCGCATCCCTTTGGCGGTTTTGATCATCTGATGGCCATGCTGGCCGTCGGCCTCTGGGCTATCCAGCAGTCTGCGGCGCAGCCGCGTGCACTCTGGCTGCTGCCGGCCAGCTTCATCACCGCCATGGCCGCGGGTTTTGGCCTTGGCCTGACCGGTGTCGCTCTGCCCGGCGTCGAGGCCGGCATCGCGCTGTCGGTGCTGCTGCTCGGCCTGATCGTCGCCTTTGCCGCGCGTCCGCCGCTGCCTGCCGCCATGGCCGTCACCGCGCTGTTCGCGCTGTTCCATGGCCATGCCCATGGCACCGAAATCGCCGATCCGTCGCAGGCGCTGGTCTATGCCGGCGGCATGGTGCTGGCGACCGCGCTGCTGCATGGCTTCGGCCTGGTGGCCGCGCGTCTGGCCCAGCAGCTCAATCTGTCGGTGCTGACCCGCGCCGCCGGTGCCGCCGTGGCGCTGGCCGGCATCGTCATCCTGGTTGGCTGACACCCTTTTCAGTTTCCTGACCGAGCCGCGTTACTGGGCCGTCGCCGGCGCAGCAGCGCTGGCCGGTCTGGTGCGCGGCTTTTCCGGCTTCGGCGGCGCCATGATGTTCATGCCGATCGCCGGGCTGCACTACGAGCCCAAGCTCGCTGCCATCCTGCTCTACATCGCCGATGATCTCGCGGCCCTGCCCCTGTTGCCCGATGCGCTGCGCCGCTGCGTGTGGCGCGAGGTGCTGCCGCTGGGCCTGAGCGCCGTGGTCGCCGTGCCGTTCGGCGTGGCGCTGCTGGTGATCGCCGATGCGGATGTGATGCGCTGGACGATCTGTATCCTGATTCTTCTCGCGGTCGGCATGATGGCGGCCGGCTGGCGCTATCGCGGCCGCCTCAGCCTGCCCGCCACCCTGGGCACCGGCGCACTCGCCGGATTGAGCGGCGGCGCGGCGGCGCTGCCGGGTCCGCCGGTGGTGCTGCTTTGGCTCGGTGGCCAGAGCGAGGCGGCGACCGTGCGCGCCAATCTGGTGGTTTTCTTCGGTTTCACGGCGGTAGCCTCAGGCGTGGCCTATTGGTGGAATGGCCTGTTCACCGCGGAAAGCCTGCTGATGTCGCTGCCGCTGATCCCGGCCTATCTGCTGCCGCTGCAGCTGGGCAGCCGGCTGTTTGCGCGCTCCAGCGAGCGGCAGTTCCGCATGATGGCGTTGCTGCTCTGCGCTTTTGCCGCGCTCAGCGGCTTGCCGCTGTGGCGCATGCTGTTCGCAGGCTGACGATCAGGTCTTGTGGGCTTCCATCGCCTGGCGCAGGGCCTGCAGCAGCTCGGCCTCGACCTTGGTGCCATAGCCCTGAATCTGCTGACCCATCACCACATACAGCGCATCGATCTGCGCCGCGATGATGTCGAGCTGGATCGGGCTGGGCGCGCCCATATCCCTGGTGAAGTCGTTCAGCGATTTGGCGAAGGCGGTCAGCAGCGGATACTTGAACATGCCGCCCATGCCCTTGATATCCAGCGACAGCGAGCGGATCGCCTGCATCGCCTGATCGACGGCATGGTTCATCGCCACGTCTTCCAGCGCGGCGCGCAACTGTCGGAGCTTCTCGGCGATTTCCTGGCTGAAACTGTCGGTGGCTTTTTCCACCACCTCTTCCAGCCGGCGCAACTCCGCAGGCTCCAGCTTGAGGCGGAAGCCTTTCTTGAAGTTGACCGCCTTGCGACGCAGGTCCTGCTGCGGCGGAGTGAAAACCGGCTTCTTTGCCATTGGTCTGAATAGGGCCGGTCGATCAGTTCATGTCGATGCGGCGTTCGGGGCCGCCATATTCGGCGATCCTGCGGCGGCGGCGATCGGGGCCGTAATACTCGCCTACGCGGACGAACTGGCGCGGCCGCGCGACGGCGGCGACCAGGCGGGTGTAGAAGCCGTTCACGGTGTAGGGCTTGGCGACGAATTCCGAGACGCCGCAGTCGCGGGCGCGGCAGACATACTCTTCTTCCGAATTGGCGGTCATCATCACGACCGGCATCATGCGGTTGGGCGAGGCGGCATCATTGCGCACCCATTGCACGATATCCATGCCGGTGCGGCCGAGCTTTTCCTGGCCCAGCGCCCATTCGGTGATCATCATGTCGGTGCGGCCGAGCCGCAGGATGTTGGTGGCGGTGTCAAAGTCGCGGGCGCGATCGATGTACTGGGCATCCAGCATCATCAGCACATCACGCACCATCTGGCCCATCAAACGGTTCGGCTCGACGACCAGAAAACTGATCTTCGAGAAATCAATACGCTCATGGTCAACCATGCTGTCTTCGCTCACTGCTAGTATCCCCCCTGCCTAGGGCCGCAAAAACACTACTAGAAACAAATCCCGAGCAAAAGCGCGTTACAGTAGTATTAGAGTATTAGGGGTCGTAGCACGGGGGCTTAGCAGGTGCGGGATTATTTATTGGTAATCAGAGAATCCCAACTCATCTCTGGGCGAAGTAACGCGAAGTTCAACCTTCGGGCGGGGTCTCGCCGGGGAACCGGTTAATTTGCGGGCGGCTGGAAGCTGGCCGGGGCCTTGTCGATCACCCGGCTGCCGCGGCGCTGGATTTCCAGCACGGCCAGGCCGCGTTGCACCAGCCCGTCGCTGCGGAACCGGAAAATCCCGTCATAGCCGGCAAAACCGTCCGGGTTGGTCATCGCGGCATCGCTGAACATATCGGTGCCGGCCGGGCCGCGGGCCAGGATGCCGACCAGGGCGGTGGCATCATAGGACAGGCTGGCCAGGCGCGGCGGCCGGCGGCCGAAGCCCTGCTCGAAACGGCGGGCGAATTCGGCAAACCCTTCCGGGGCCGGGCCTGCATACCAGCCGCCGACCAGGGCCGGTTCGCTGCCCAGCGCGGGATCGTCCCACAGGCCGGTGCCGAGGAAGCGCGTGGCGCGCGGGTCGATGTCGAAGAAGGGCAACAGGGGCGCCAGGGCGCGCAGGCGTGCGCCGCCCTCGGGCAGTAGCAGGGCATCCACCGGTCGCGGCAGGTTGGGATCGACGCCGTCCACCGGCGGATCCTCCAGGCTGCGGGCCGGCAGGGCGCGGAGCGAGGCGGCGAAGCGCCGCACGATCGGGGTCAGGTCGGGCGTGTCGCCGGGATAGCGGTCCTGCTTCAGAAGCTGCGTGCCGGTCTGGCTGGCGGCGCTTTCGGCCGCTTGCGCCACGGCGGTGCCATAGGCGGAATCCGGCGCCAGCAGCGCCAGCCGCGTCATGCCCTTGCCGCGCGCATAGGCGACCACGCGTTCGATCTGCTGGTCCGGCGTGAAGCCGAGCAGGAAAACGCCACCGCCGGCCACGCTGCGGTCGGTGGAGAAGCTGAGCACCTTCACATTGCGCAGGCGGGCGACCGTCGCCACAGCCGCGGTTTCATTGGCAAATAGCGGCCCCACGATGACCTGCGCGCCTTCGGCGATCACCTGGTTGGCGGCGATGGCGGCCTTCTCGGGCGACCCTTCGGTATCGCGCGGCACCAGCAGCAGGCGGTCGTCGGCCAGATCGAACAGCGCCAGCTGGGCGGCGTCGAACAGGGCGCGGCCCAGCGCGGCGTTCGGCCCGCTCAAGGGAACCAGGAAACCGATCCGGATCGCATCGACGCTGGGCGGGCGCAAGGCCGGCGCCGAGGGCATCGGCAGGGTCTCGATCGCCACCGACGGCGTCGCGGCCGGCAGAAGTGCCGGTTGCGCCGGTCCGGCAGGAACTGTATTCGCTTGGGTCTGGACGGGTGCGCCGGGCGAGGGCGCCACACGTTGCGGCGCACCGGCCCCAGGCACCACGCGCTCGATCAGGCCGGGCAGGCCGCCCTGACTGCCGCTGCCGCTCTGGCAAGCGGTCAGAATCATGACTGGCAGCAGCAGGATAGACACGGCCGAAAGGCCGGCCTTAAGGTAACGCACGCAGCTCATTGCAACGCTCATGACAGACCCGATCCAGCCGCTGCCCGACAATCTTGGGGTCGATGCGGCGCAATTCACTCCCGGCTTATATCTGGTGGCTACCCCCATCGGCAACGCCGCCGACATCACGTTGCGCGCCCTGGCTTTGCTCCGCCGCGCCGATCTGGTGGCCTGCGAAGACAGCCGCGTGAGTGGCCCGCTGCTGAAACGATACGGCATCGGCACCCCGCTCTTCCCATATCATGAGCATAATGCGGCGAAAGTGCGACCCCAGTTGATCGGCAAACTGCAGGCCGGCGCCGTGGTGGCGCTGATTTCCGATGCCGGCACGCCGCTGATCAACGATCCCGGCTACAAGCTGGTGCGGGACTGCATCGCGGCCGGCGTGGCTGTCACGGCTCTGCCCGGGGCGTCGGCGGTGCTGACCGGCCTCAGCCTGTCCGGCCTGCCCAGCGACCGCTTCCTGTTCGCGGGCTTCCCGCCGCCGAAAGAGGCCGCCCGCCTCAAATGGCTGGCCGAGCTGAAATCCGTCCGCGCCACGCTGGTGCTGCTGGAAGGCCCGCAACGCCTGGCCGACAGCCTGGCCAGCATGGCCAGCGTCTTCGGGCCGCAGCGCGAGGCTGCGGTGGCGCGCGAGCTGACCAAGAAATTCGAGGAAGTGCGACGCGGCCCGCTGGCCGAACTGGCGGCGCATTATGCCGAACACGGACCGCCCAAGGGCGAGATCACGCTGGTGATCGGTCCGCCGCCGGAGGATGCCTCAGAGGCCACCGCCGACGATCTGGACACCGCGCTGCGCGCGGCGATGGCACGCCTGCCGCTGCGCCAGGCCGTCGACGAGGTGGCCACCGTGCTCAATCTCGCCCGCAAGCCGGTCTATGCAAGAGCGCTGGAATTACGGGATGACGACAACGGATAGCCGGCACCGGCGTGGCCGGCAGGGCGAGGCCTGGGCGGTGTGGTGGCTGCGCCTGCAGGGCTATCGCATCCTGGCGCGCAACTGGCGGCATCCCTTGGGTGAAATCGACATCCTGGCCCGGCGCGGCCGCCTGCTGGTTGCCGTGGAAGTGAAGGCGCGTGACACTTACATGCAGGCGGCCGAGGCGATACGCCTGCAGCAGCGCCATCGCATTGCCAATGCGGCTGCGGTATTCTTGGGCCAGCAGCCGGATGCGGCGATTCTGTCGCTGCGGTTCGATGCGATGCTGCTGGTGCCGCGCCGCTGGCCGTATCATATCCGTGATGCCTGGCGACTGTAGTGGCCGGCCCTGTGACGATCGACTGACTGACCGGGAGATGCTCGTGCGTTTCAAGACTGCAAGCCGCCTTGTTCTTTGCCTCGCCCTGCTGGGGGCCGCGCCGCTGCTGAGCGGGTGCATCGGTGCCGCCATCGGTGCGGGTGCCGCGACCGGCGTGGCTGCCGCCGAAGAGCGCGGCATCAAGAATGCCGGCAACGACAAGGGCATCCAGCTGGCGATCAACGACCGGCTGATCAAGGACAACCAGTATCTCTGGCGCAAGCTGTCGATCACCGTCTACGAAGGCCGCGTGCTGCTGACCGGAGTTGTCGGCACCGAATATTCGCGCGATGAAGCGACCCGCCTGGCCTGGGCTGCGTCCGACCGCGTCAACGAGGTGATCAACGAAATTCAGGTCACGCCGTCGGGCAACCTGTTCGATTACGCCAATGATGCCTGGGTCACCACGCAGCTGCGCACCAAGATCGCCACCGACAAGCAGATCGTCGACATCAACTATTCGATCGAGACGGTCAACGGCATTGTCTATCTGATCGGCATCGGCCAGTCCGATGAGGAGATCACGCGCGTGACCGATCATGCGCGCACGCTGAAAGGCGTGAAGCGCGTCGTCAGCCATGTCTGGCTGAAAACCGACACCCGTCGTCGTCCGGTCTAGGGCAGGGCATGAGCGAGCGCGCGGCGATCGAGATGGCTTTGAAGGCGCTCGGTGCCGCGCCTGACGACGGCATCGACATCGCCGAAGCCGCGCTGCTGCTGGCGGCGCTGGATCGACCCGGCCTCGACCTGACGCCCTATCGCCGCCATCTCGCCGATATTGCCGCAGCCCTCAGCCGCATCGGCGCCGATGCGGAAGCCGCGCCGCGCGCCATGGCGCTGGCCGGCGTGCTCGGCCTGGAATTCGGTTACCGCGGCGACACCGAGTCCTATGACGATCCGCAGAATGCCGATCTGATCCGTGTGATCGACCGTCGCATGGGCCTGCCGGTCAGTCTGGGCATTCTCTACATCTTTGCGGCGCGCGCGCAGTCCTGGCCGGTGGCCGGCATCGATTTCCCCGGCCATTTCCTGATCCGGCTGGAGGGCGAGGACGGCATGCTGGTGATCGATCCCTTCCATGGCGGGCGGATTGCGGCGCCGCCGGAAATGACCGATCTGCTGCGCCGCGTCGGCGGTGGCGAGGAAGTGCAGCCCGAACATGTCCGCGTCATGACGGGGCGCGAGGTGCTGCTGCGCCTGCAGAACAACATCAAGGGCCGCGCCTGGCGCGCCGGCGATGTCGACCGCACGGCTGAAATATTGCAGCGCATGCTGCTGGTGGCGCCGAATTTCGCGCCGGCCTGGCGCGAGCTGGGCGTGGTCGAGGGCAAGCTCGGCCACATCCGCCAGTCGATCGCCGCCACCGAGCGGTTCCTCATGCTGGCGGGTGATGAGGCGGCAAGCCTTGAGGCCGAGGCCTTCCTGCGCCACATTCGGCTGCAGCTGAATTAAGGTTTCTACAAAAAAGGACTGTGCCATGGCCCTCAAGGTGGCGATCCAGATGGACCCCATCGAAAGCATCGATTTCGATGGCGACAGCACATTCGTGCTTGGCCTCGAAGCCGAGGCGCGCGGCTACAGCCTGGTCCATTATCTGGCCAAGGACCTGAGCTTCCGCGATGGCCAGGTGCTGGCGCGCGCCCGTCCGATGAAGCTGCGGCATGAGCGCGGCAATCATTTCACGCTGGGCGAACCGGCGCTGATCGATCTGGCCGAAATGGATGTGGTGCTGATGCGCCAGGATCCGCCGTTCGACATGTCCTACATCACGGCCACGCATATCCTGCAGCACATTCACCCCAAGACGCTGGTGGTGAACAATCCGGTCGCCGTGCGCAACGCGCCCGAGAAGCTGTATGTGACGCATTTCGACGGCGTGATGCCGCCGACGCTGATTTCGTCGGACATGGAAACCATCAAGGCCTTCCGTGACGAACACAAGGACATCATCCTCAAGCCGCTGTTCGGCAATGGCGGTGCCGGCGTGTTCCATCTGAAGCCCGATGACGAGAATCTCGGCTCGCTGCTGGAAATGTTCACCAAGCTCAGCCGCGAACCGGTGATCGTGCAGAAATACCTGCGCGAGGTGCGTCAGGGTGACAAGCGCATCATCCTGATCGACGGCAAGCCGGTTGGCGCGGTCAACCGCGTGCCGGCAGCCGGCGAGGCGCGGTCCAACATGCATGTCGGCGGCCGTCCGGAAAAGATCGGCCTGACGGCGCGCGAACGCGAAATCTGCGACATCATCGGTCCGCATCTCAAGCGCGAAGGCCTGATCTTCGTCGGCATCGATGTGATCGGCGACTATCTCACCGAGATCAACGTCACCTCGCCCACCGGCCTGCAGCAGATCAACCGCTTTGACGGCGTGAAGCTGGAAGCGGAAATCTGGGATGCGATCGAGGATGCGCTCAGCCGCCGCGTGATGGCTTAGTCCCGTTAAGGTCACAGGAACCGAGCTGCGCCACAGGGTGTTTTCCTCTTACACAAGGAGGAAACACCATGCGCAAGATATTGATGGCCGCCGCTGTGCTGGCCGCCCCGCTGATGCTGGTCGCCTGTGCCAGCCCGGCCCCGCAGCCCCAGACGGTGATTGTCGATCCGCCGCCGCAGCGGGCGGTGGTGCAGCCAGGCCAGGCGGTCGTCGTGCCGCCCGGCAGCACGGTTCGCACCTGCCCGCCGGGTTACACCGTCTGCTAAAGGGATGCAGCTTCCGGCTGAAATGAGCCGGTAAGGCGCAAATATCCTGCCCTCCCGTCATGCCTTGCTCTACAGTCTTCTGAACGGGGACTGTGGGGCATGGCAATGGCGGGTCTGGAGCGGGGGCTCTGGACGGTGGAGGAGCGTGTGAAACACGCCCTGATTCCGTCTGGTCTGTATATCCGGTACAAGGTGCTGAAGGAGCGGTGGCGGGGTGAACCCGAACTGCGTCTGCTCGACATTCTGGTCGACAGGGATCGCAACGCTGTTGATGCCGGTGCCAACAAGGGCACCTTCACCCATGTGATCGCCGGCCTGTCACGGCATGTCTATGCCTTCGAACCCAATCCGAAAATGTTCAGCGTGCTGCGCCGGACGGCGGGACGCAATGTCACGGTGTCGTCGCTGGCCCTGTCCGACCAGGACGGCAGCGCCGATTTCCTGATCCCGCGCGGCCATGACGGCAGCCACTCCAACCAGGGCGGGTCGCTCAGCCGCATCAAGGTTTATGGCGATCATACTGCGCTGCCGGTCAAGACCGGGCGGCTGGACGACCTGAACCTGCCCGATATCGGCTTCATCAAGATCGATGTCGAGGGCAGCGAACTGGAGGTCCTGGCCGGAGCGGAGGCGCTAATCGCGCGTGACCGTCCAGTGCTGCTGATCGAAATGGAAGAAATCCACACCCGCCAGCCGATCGAACAGTCGCTGGCGCGCGTGGTGCAGCGTGGCTATCGCGGCCTGTTCTTCGATCGCAACCGGCACAGCCTGCGCCTGCTTGAGGATTTCGATCCAGAGACGATGCATCGCCAGCGCGACGCCGGCTATGTGTTCAATTTCATATTCCTGCCGGTCTGATTTCTGGCGGTCTGATTTTCTGCCGGTCTGATCACGGGCCGTAGGTATGCATACAAAGCTGGTGGACCTGCCTGTATTCTGATCAGATTTCATCAGGATATTTCCCGTGACATTCAGCGAAGCTTTGCTATTGTCCGCCGCCAAGATTGCGGGGGAAATTCAGTGGCGTCTGGGGCGTTTCTGAGCGTACAGGATGTCGAAAGGCTGCTGGCGGATCCGTCCCCGACAGCCCGCAAGGACACCGCCGTCAAGGTCGCGCTGGCCTGGACCGGTGGCGCGCTGACTCCGGCCGAACGCCATCTCGCCGAAGCCATTGTGCATGCCCTGGCCCGTGATGCCGAAATCACTGTGCGGCAGGCGCTGGCCGATCACCTCAAGGACACTGCGGCCCTGCCGCGCGGCGTCGCGCTGAAACTGGCGCGTGATGTGGCTGCCGTCGCCACGCCGCTGCTGCAATTCTCGCCCGTCTTCACCGATGCCGATCTGATCGAGCTGGTTCAGGCCGTGTCGCCGCTGCATCAGGGCGCCATCGCCGGCCGCCGCACGGTGTCGCCGGCGCTGTCGGATGCCCTGGTCACTCACGGCGCGGAACCTGCCGTGGCGATCCTGCTGTCCAATCGCGGCGCGCAGGTCAGCCCGGCGATGATGGAGCGCGCGCTCGACCGTTTCCCCGACAGCCGGGGCGTGGGCGATGCGCTGGCCCGTCATCCGAAGCTGCCGCCGAAATTCGCCGCTCGCCTGATCGCACAGGTCTCGGTCGCGCTGCGCGATGCCCTGGTGGCGCGGTATCAGATTCCGCCGGCCATGGCCGCCGACCTGATGATGCAACTGCGCGAACGCAGCCTGCTGGGTCTGACCGGCGACGGGGCCGAACCACTGGCGCTGGCCGACCTGGTCGCCGATCTGCAGAAGCGCGGGCAGCTCTCGGCCACGCTGATCCTGCGCGCGCTGGGTGGCGGCGATCTCGCCTTCTTCGAGCAGGCGGTGGCGCAGAGCGCCGGCATCTCGCTGGCCAATGCCCGCCTGCTGATCTACGATCCGGGCCGTCGTGGCCTGACAGCGCTGTATCAGCGCATCGGCCTGCCCAGCGACCGCTTCCGCATGACGGAAGCCATCATCGATCTGGCACGGGGCTTCGATTTCCTGCGCGGCACCGTGGAGCGCGCCGAATTTGTCGATGTGGTCATCGGCATGATGCTGGCCGATTACGCCATCCTGTGGGATCCGCAGGAACAGCGCTGGCTCACCCGCCGTCGCAGCCGTGCGCAGGCGGCCCAGCGTATGGCCGTCGCCGCGGCTTAAATCCGACTCTTTAAAGTGTGGTGCCGGTCCGGCTGGCCGGGAAGGTGACCGTGATCAGCGTGCCGCGGCCCGGCGCGCTGTCGATGGCGATGCGGCCCTGATGGGCCAGCACGAAGGCGCGCACCAGCGACAGGCCCAGACCGACGCCGCCATAGTTGCGGCTGAGCTGGCTGTCGGCCTGTTCGAAGGCATCGAAGATGCGCTTGTGATCCTCGGGCGCGATGCCGATGCCCTGGTCGCGCACGGCAATCGACAATTCCCGGTTTTCAGTATCGTAGCGGCCAGAGACCTGCACCGGCACGCCCGAGGGCGAGAATTTCAGCGCGTTGCCGATCAGGTTGATCATGATCTGTCGCACCAGCCGCGCATCGGCATGCAGCGGCGGCAGGTCGTCGGGTACATCGAGACGGGCGGCGTGTATGTCGCGACCGTAATGCGAGGCGGCGAGGCGTGCCGAAATCTGCAGCTCCTCGTCCAGCATCACCGGCTGCTCGTTCAGCACGATCTGGTTCGCCTCGATGCGGGCCAGGTCCAGGATGTCGTCGATCACGCCCAGCAGATGCCGGGCGCTGCCATTGATGTCGACCAGATACTCGTCGTATTTCTCCGGTGAGTCGCCGAACAGCTTTTTCTGCACGATGTCGGAAAAGCCGATGATGGCGTTCAGCGGCGTGCGCAGCTCGTGGCTCATGTTGGCCAGGAAAATCGACTTTGCCTGACTGGCCCGCTGGGCTGCGTCGCGTGCGTCCGAGACTTGGCGGAACAGGTCTTCCAGCCGGGTATTCTGCTGTTGCAGCTGGGCCGAGACCTGCTGCTGTTCGGTGGTGTCGATGACGATCAGGGCCTGGTCGTTATGCGGCGTGGTGCGGCGGCTGATCTGCACCCAGCGCCCGTTCGGCAGTTGCAGCGTGCCGCCGGCGATCTCGCTGGTCAGCAGCGCATCGGGCATGCCGGCGTTGCGCAGGATCGCGTCCAGGCTGCCGCCACGCTGCAGCAGGGCTTCGTCCAGTCCCAGAATGCGCGGCAGGCGGCTGTTCCAGAGTTGCAGCCTGCCCTGCGGATCGAGAAACGCAAAGGCCTCGGTGCTTTCGGCGATATCCAGCAGTTCGGTCTGGGCGCCGCGGATGCGATCGTAGAGCGCGGTGTTTTCCTCGTGCAGGCGGCGATTGCGCCGGATCACGCCATTGACGATGCGGTTGGTCATGATCATCGCGGTCGTGAACAGCGTCGAGGCGACCGCCATGGCGAACGCGACCGGCGTGCCCTGCAGCAGGAAATGGCCGGTGAAGGGGATGGCGATGGCCAGCATGAACGCCAGCGCCGCGCGCGGCACCACGGCCAGCGTGGCCGCCGAGCCGGCGATCATGCCGGCGGAGACCATCACCACCAGCAGCTGATACTCCTGGGCGAGATAGGGCAGGAACAGCGCCGTGGAGCCCCAGGACGCACCGGAGAAGGTCGCACTCCAGAAATCGAAACGACGCAGGCGCTGTGCGCGTTCAGGCGTGCGTTCCTTGCGGCTTTCACTGAGCCAGCGATGGATGATCGCGGTAAAGGTGATGGCATGCAGTGACCACCAGCCGAGCAGCCAGCGTGTCTCGACCTCGCCATACAGCAGCAAGGCGATGGCGGTGACATTGATCAGGGTGACGGCCGCGTTGATCGGCATCACCTGACGGAAGCTGATCGGCGCGTTGGCGCGGCTGCGGTTCTGCTGGTCGCTGTCCTGCGCCTGTGAGCGCTGTTCGTCCCGCAGCGATAGCGGAACGGTGATGGCTGTATCGGGCTTTACAGTCTCGGACATGCCGGCGAGTTTTCCCCTCGCCGGTACTCAACCGGAAATATAGAGGAAGCGCAACCGGTTTGGTTTTACCAGCCGTTCACGCGATCCCATTCGTCGACGACGGTGTCGCCGCCATCGGTCACGTAATAGCGGTCATACATCGCGCCGGTCATGCAGATATGATTTGTAAGGACGCGCAGGCGGCTGCCCGGCGGAAAGGCGCTGAAATCCAGCGGGGCGGCCTGCGGGCCACCAACCAGGCCGTGCTCCTGATGCACGTCATGGATGCTGAGACCCGGCAGAGGTAGTCCTTCTGCGGGACGACAGACGCGGCCATAGCCGGTGCCGGGCACATGCTGGTTGGCGCCGGTATCCTTCGACAGCGCCAGGCCGCCGGCATCGATCAGCACATGGTTGCGCTGCGGATGATGGCTGACCACCGAGGCCAGCACCGAAACGGCGATGTCGTCCATCCTGCAGCTGCCCAGGCCGGCCTGGAACAGGTCGAAGAAAACAAAATTGCCCGGCCGCATCTCGGTGATGCCATCCAGGTGTTTTGCGAACAGCGCCGTCGGCGTCGAGCCGACCGACACGATCTCGCAAGGCTGCCCGGCCTCACGCAGCCGCGTGGCGGCCAGCACCACGGCGGCGCGTTCCTCTTCGGCGATGCGCTCGATCTCGGCGATGCTCTTCGCGCCATAGGAATGCCCGGCATGGGTCAGCGCGCCGGCCAAGGCCGCACCCTGCTGCGACAGCGCGGCGGCCAGCGGCAGCAGGTCGGGTGCATCGGGTGCGATGCCGGCGCGGCCCAGGCCGCAGTCGATCTTGATCAGCGTGCGGAAGGTGACGCCGAGTTCGCGGCCCCTGGCGGCAATCGCCTCCGCCACGGCGATATTGTCGGTGATGATCTTCAGGTCGGTGCCGTCTTTCATAATGGCGGCGACCTGCGCCAGCTTCTGCGGCGCGATCGGCACGGCATAGGTGATGTCGCGGAAACCGGCCTTGGCGAAATAGGCGGCCTCGGCCAGTGTCGAGACCGTGATCGGGCCCTTCGCGCCGTCATGGCAGAGCTCAGCCACCTTGGCCGACTTCGCCGTTTTCAGATGCGGCCGCAGGGTCACCTTCAGCGCAGCGGCGCGATCGCGCATGCGCTTGATGTTGCGCAGCAGGCGCTGGCGATCCAGCAGCAGGACAGGCGTGGGCAGGTCGTCGAGGGTCATGATGCGGCTGCTTATGAACGGGGCGCGAGAACGAGCTGGGTCTGGGTCACCACGGCGGCCAGCTTGCCGTCGTTGCGGGTGATGCGGGTCTGCCAGACCATGGTGGTCTTGCCGCGATGCAGCGGCGTGCATTCGGCCTTGGCCGTGTCGCCGGCGGGAATGGCGGCGAAGAAGTTGGTCTTGCTTTCGATCGTGGTGGTGCTGAAGCCCTCGCCCAGATTGGCGACGGTGGCGACCGCGCCCAGCGTGTCGGCAAAGGCCATCACCGCGCCGCCATGCAGCACGGCCGGCCGCGTGCACAGATCGGGACGCACCGGCAGTTCGGCCAGCACTTTCTCCGGCGTCACGCTGACGATGCGCAGACCCATCAGGTCGGAAAACGGCAGGTTGGTCAGATCGGACATGGTGTCTTCACTTCATCAGTTCGTAGGGCCCGCCGGACTTGAGCGCGCGCTGGTAGGCCGGCCGCGCATGGATGCGGGCCAGGAAATCGTGGATCGGCTTGTGGTCATCGCCCAGCTTGGCGCGCGAGACGGCGGCTTCCAGCGGGAAGCTCATCATGATGTCGGCGGCGGTGAGGTTGCTGCCGGCGAACCAGCCGGTCTGCGTCAGTTCCTTGCTCCAGTAATGCGCATGCTGCGACAGCTGCGGATCGATCAGGGTCGCCTGCGCCTTGCCGGCGACCGCCTTGATGATCGGCCGGATCAGGCCGGGCACATTCTTTGGCAGGCGCAGGAAGATCAGCTTGAGCAGCAGCAGCGGCATGGCCGAGCCTTCGGCGTAATGCAGCCAGTAGGTGAAGCGGCGCTTCTCCGCCGTGCCGGCCGGCGGTATCAGGCGGGCCCCGTCTTTGCTATTCGGGCCATAGGTCTCGAGCAGGTATTCGACGATGGCGCCGGTCTCGGCGATGGTCTGGTCGCCGCTGGTGATCGCGGGATCGGTGATCACCGGCGACTTGCCCAGCGGATGGATTTTGCGCAGCTCGGCCGGCGCGCGCATGTCGGGGCCGCGCTGGTAATGCACCACCTGATAGGGCACGCCCAGTTCCTCCAGCAGCCAGAGCACGCGCTGGGACCGGGAATTGTTCAGGTGGTGGACGGTGATCATGCGGCAGGCTCCGGATTGAAGGCGTCACGAACTTAGGCTGCCCTCCAAAGCCTTTCACCTGTCGGCCCCCGTTTTGTGAACCGTGCCGGTTTCAAAAAAGATGGCGGAATCCGGGCAGGCTCCCTTGACGGGGGGGTGGGGGCTGCTTAAGTGTCTGGCGCTCTCCTAGGGGGAGTGCTAACAATCTGAAGACTTTCGCGGAAAACTGCGATTTCTGACGATTTCAGAATTTATCGATGCGACAATACATGGAGGATCGCATGAAGTTTCGTCCGCTGCATGACCGGGTGGTCGTTAAGCGCGTGGCCGAGGAAGAGCGTACGGCTGGTGGCATCATCATCCCGGACAGCGCCAAGGAAAAGCCGATGCAGGGCGAGATCATCGCCGTCGGCGCCGGCGCTCGTGATGAAAACGGCAAGGTGCAGCCGCTCGACGTCAAGGTCGGCGACCGCGTGCTGTTCGGCAAGTGGTCGGGCACCGAAGTGAAGCTCGATGGCACGGACCTTCTGATCATGAAGGAATCCGACATCATGGGCATCATCGAAGGCACCCCCGCCAAGAAGTCCAAGGCTGCTTAATCAGCGCCGCTTAGACCCTACAGATATTCCAAGGAGATAATCTCATGGCTGCTAAAGACGTTCGTTTCGGCGCTGACGCGCGCGGCAAGATGCTGCGCGGCGTCGACATCCTCGCCGATGCCGTCAAGGTGACGCTGGGCCCGAAGGGCCGCAACGTCGTTCTCGACAAGTCCTTCGGCGCACCGCGCATCACCAAGGACGGTGTGACGGTTGCGAAGGAAATCGAGCTGGCTGACAAGTTCGAGAACATGGGCGCCCAGATGGTGCGCGAAGTGGCCTCGAAGGCGAATGACCAGGCCGGCGACGGCACCACCACCGCCACCGTGCTGGCCCAGGCCATCGTGCGCGAAGGCGGCAAGGCCGTTGCCGCCGGCATGAACCCGATGGATCTGAAGCGCGGCATCGACCTCGCCGTCGAGAAGATCGTCGAAGATCTCAAGACCCGCTCGAAGAAGATTTCCGGCACCAAGGAAATCGCCCAGGTCGGCACCATCTCGGCCAATGGCGATACCGAAATCGGCAACATGATTGCCAAAGCCATGGAAAAGGTCGGCAACGAGGGCGTCATCACGGTTGAAGAGGCGAAGAGCCTGGAGACCGAGCTGGACGTCGTCGAAGGCATGCAGTTCGATCGCGGCTACCTGTCGCCGTACTTCATCACCAACGCCGAGAAGATGCTCTGCGAGATGGAGAACCCCTACATCCTTCTCCATGAGAAGAAGCTGTCGGGTCTCCAGGCCATGCTGCCGGTTCTCGAAGCCGTCGTGCAGACCGGCCGTCCGCTGCTGATCATCGCCGAAGACGTCGAGGGCGAAGCCCTGGCGACCCTGGTGGTGAACAAGCTGCGCGGTGGCCTGAAGGTTGCCGCCGTCAAGGCGCCGGGCTTCGGCGATCGCCGCAAGGCCATGCTGGAAGACATCGCGATCCTGACCGGCGGTCAGCTGATCTCGGAAGACATCGGCATCAAGCTGGAGAGCGTCACGCTCGCCATGCTGGGCACCTCGAAGAAGGTGTCGATCGACAAGGAGAACACCACCCTCGTCGCCGGCGCCGGCAAGAACAAGGACATCCAGGCTCGTGTGGCCCAGATCAAGGCGCAGATCGAGGAGACCACCTCGGACTACGACCGTGAGAAGCTGCAGGAGCGTCTGGCCAAGCTGGCCGGTGGCGTTGCCGTGATCAAGGTTGGCGGCGCCAGCGAGATCGAGGTGAAGGAGCGCAAGGATCGCGTTGATGACGCGCTGCATGCGACCCGCGCCGCGGTTGAAGAAGGCATCGTCCCGGGCGGCGGCACTGCGCTGCTGTACTCGGTGCGCGCCATCGACAAGGTCAAGGTCGACAATGCCGACCAGAAGCATGGCGTGGAAATCATCCGCCGCGCCCTGCAGGCCCCGGTTCGCCAGATCGCCGAGAATGCCGGCGTTGACGGTGCCGTGGTTGCCGGCAAGCTGCTGGAGTCCAAGGACACCAGCTGGGGCTTCAACGCCCAGACCGAAGAATACACCGACCTGGTGAAGGCCGGCGTCATCGACCCGACGAAGGTCGTGCGCGTCGCGCTGCAGGGCGCTGCTTCGGTGGCCGGCCTGCTGATCACCACCGAAGCCATGGTTGCCGACAAGCCGGAGCCGAAGTCGGCCGGCGGCGGCATGCCGGGCGGCGGCGGCATGGGCGGTATGGGCGGCATGGGCGGCATGGACTTCTAAGTCCGACGCTCTTTCGTTCAGAGCTTACGGAAAGGCCCGGTGGAAACACCGGGCCTTTTCTATTGCGGTTTCGGTCTACATGATGGGCAGAGCGAAGGAGCGCCGTTCATGACCAAGAGCCTTGCCATTGCCGCCGCCGCCATGTGGGCCACCCTGGCCGTGCTGGATTTCGTCTGGCTCAGCACGGCGACCAAACTGTTCTACCGGCCCAAGCTCGGTGCGCTCTTGAGCGAACAGATCGTCTGGGTGCCGGCCATCCTGTTCTATGTGCTGCATGGCTTGGGCGTGGCCTTCTTCGTGCTGCGCCCGGCGCTGAATGACGGCGACAGCCTGCTCACAGTGCTGCTCTGCGGCGCCTTCTTCGGCCTGGTCGCCTATGGCGCCTATGACCTGACCAATCACGCCACCATCCCGAACTGGCCCTTGAGCGTCACCATCGTCGACATGGCCTGGGGCGCCATTGTCACGGGTCTGGCGTCTACCGCCGGCATCTGGGCGGCGCGCAAGTTCGGCGCCTGATTTCACCGGGGACTATTCCACACAAAACCGTGTGTCGATCTGACAAAAAATCTTCGTTTCCGGAACTGCTGCCACCGCCCTAGCTTATGTCTTTTCCAGAAACCCGGAGGGAGGACATCATGAGTCTGCGCATTGGCGCCAAGGCGCCGGATTTCGAGGCCGACAGCACGGTCGGCAAACTGAAATTCCATGACTTCATCGGCGATGGCTGGGGCATCCTGTTCAGCCACCCCAAGGACTTCACGCCGGTCTGCACCACCGAGCTCGGCGCCGTGGCCAAGCTGAAACCCGAATTCGACAAACGCAATGTGAAGGTGGCGGGCCTCAGCATCGATCCGGTCGAGGATCACAAGCGCTGGGTCGGCGACATCAAGGATGTCACCGGCTTCCTGCCGGATTATCCGCTGATCGGCGATCACGATCTGAAGGTGGCCAAGCTCTACAACATGCTGCCCGAGGAAGCCGGCGACTCATCCAAGGGGCGCACGGCGGCCGACAACGCCACCGTGCGCACGGTCTATATCGTCGGGCCCGACAAGACCATCAAGGCGCAGCTGCATTACCCGATGACCACGGGCCGCAACTTCGATGAAATCCTGCGCATCGTCGACAGCCTGCAACTGACCGCCACGCACAAGGTGGCGACGCCGGCCGACTGGCAGCCGGGCGAGGATGTGATCATCGCCGGCAGCGTGAGCGATGATGAAGCGAAGCAGAAATACCCCGGCGGCTGGAAGGCGCCGAAGCCTTACCTGCGGATCGTGCCGCAGCCGAAATAGAGGATGCGAGCATCGTAACGACAAAGGGCGCCGGAAACGGCGCCCTTTTCTTTCACGCCCCCGTCTTTCATGAAGAGGATGAAAGATTCCATGCGTAGGGCGGATATAGTCTTCTTATCTCCTGAACTATTTTTCCCAGCTTGTTTTCAGTGGGCGCCAGATTGCGTGCATAAATGAACAGATCGTCGGCTTCGCTCAGACGATCCCGCAATTGCATCCTGACGCCAACCACACCGTGTGACAGGGATTGCATGCTGGCATTAAGCATTTGCGGGTCTGCCCAAACCTCATTCGCGGCACAGACAATACTTTCGATGTCTGTGGCTAAAAGTGGCTTCCGGGTCACGACTTCCATTTCCATTTGCTGCTCGGTTTCCCATTTGCGAGCAAAGCTTGCAGCTTTTTTGTCGGTAAAGACTGGGTCTCTGGGCCTTCGGCTCTGTCTGTTGCGAGCGTCGTATGATCGGCGCTCTACATGAATGACTTCCATGCGGTCGAGGTCTATGCCGGTCCAGAAACTACCATCGGTCAGAAAGAGGCCCACTAGGCCCCCGCTTATGTGGGCAATGTAACCACGTTCTATCGCCGAGATTTCTGGCGGCGTTGTCAGCCGTGCAGACTGAGTGATTATCTTTCCGGACTGACGGGCTGCGGATGCTGCTGCTTCCGAAAAACTACGACGCAAGGAAAGGACAAGAGGATATTTCTCGTCATAGCCAGCTTTGGTGGATGAATAGGGAGCGCCATGGCAGGAGACTTCAATTTTTGCCGTTGGTGACTGACAGGCCATGAGCAACGCCGCCAGCACGCTGTATACAATTATCCTCACCTGTCCTCCGAACCTGCTGTAGAGTTTTAGAAGATACAGAATGTGGCTCGGACTGAAATCATAAAGTGGCTGCAATTTCCGCCATCAGCAGCGGATACTTCGCGGTCTCCCGGTCGTCTTCTGCCGTCGCCAGCACGCCGCCCTACAGGGAATGCGCGTCGCATCGTCGTCAGTGTTCTGCGTGTCATGCGCCATGGCGGGCAGCGATGATGTGGGCGAGAGTCGTTCGAGCAGCAGCGTGCCGATGTTCTCGTGGTCGTCATAGGCCAGCACGCGCGCCGCGCCATCGCCATCCCACCAGCGCATCCGAAAGCCGCCCAGGCGTTCGTAGTGTTCCTGCGGACATTTCAGCATCGCCGGAATGCCATCCGTCGTGACGACGGGCAGCAAGTGGCTGCTGTGGGTTTTGATCACCGCGCCGCCATGCGGCAGATCGGGCGCAGGCCCAGCGGTCGAGCCAGGACTGGAAGGAAAAATCGTTGTCCATCGAACTGGTTTAATGTACTCTATATGTTCTTATCGGTCAAATATCCAGGCAAGCCGGTTTTCCACCGTTTTGCCTGCTGTTGTCGTGCATCGTGAATCCAGCAGAGGTGAGGCCCGCCGCTCTCGGTGGTGGTCTGCATATAGATGTATTCGCGGGCGCCAGTGGGCTCCAGCGGTCGTTAACGGACTCCAGTGAACCGTAACGAACCGGAATGAACGCAAACGAAGCCAAACGAACCAAAACGAACGCAAACGAAGCGAAACGAACTGAAACGAAGCCGAACGAACGCAAACGAAGCAAAACGAAGCAAAACGAAGCGAAAGGAACGAGAGTCGCGCCCGGCTTATTTCGCCGGATCGACCCTATCCGCCACCTCGTCCTTCACGCGCTGCGGCGACAGCTTCATGAACAGGATGAAGCCCGAGAGCAGCAGGCAGAGGCCATTGCACAGGATAATCGGCCACTGCATCAGCACCAGGCCGTAGGCCAGCCAGAGCGCGAAGCCCACCACGGTGATGCTGTACATCACCGCCGAGATATCATGGGTGCGGCGCGAGCGGATCACTTTCCAGGCCTGCGGCGTGAAGCTGACCGTCGAGGCGATGGCGGCGCCGGCGCCAAGCAAAGTGGCGGTATCCATGAAAAAGGGCCCCGGTTTGTGACGACCGGGACCCCAACGGTTTTACAAGGCGGACCGTTCCTTAAGCGAACTGTTCCCTAGGCGAATTGCTCCCGCGCCAGCGCCGCACCATCGCCCAGCGCCTTCAGCTTGGCCTGCGCCACCGCCGTGTCCAGCGGAGCCAGACCGCAGTTGGTGCAGGGAATGATCTTGTCCTTGGGCACATACTGCATGGCGGTCTTGATCGTCTCGGCGATCTCCTGCGGTGTCTCGATGGTGTCGGATGCCACATCGATCACGCCGACCATGACCTCCTTGCCCTCCAGCATGGACATCAGGTGCGGCGGCACCTTGGAGTGGAAGCATTCCAGCGAGACCTGGTCGATCTTGCTCTTGGCCAGACCGGGGAAGAAATCCTCATACTGGCGCCATTCCTGGCCGAGCGAATTCTTCCAGTCGATATTGGCCTTGATGCCATAACCGTAGCAGATATGCACGGCGGTCTTGCATTTCAGGCCGTCGGCGGCGCGATGCAGCGCCTCGATGCCCCATTCGCCGGCCTGCTTGGTATAGGCGTTGAAGGCAGGCTCATCAAACTGAATGATATCGACGCCTTCGGCCTCCAACGCCTTGGCTTCGGCATTCAGCAGATCGGCAAAGGCCATCGCCATCTTGATGCGGTCGCCGTAATACTCATCCGCAATGGTGTCGATGATGGTCATCGGGCCGGGCAGGGTGAATTTCAGCGTGCGCTTGGTATGGGCGCGGCAGAAGGCGCCTTCCCACGGATGGGCGCGCTGCTTCTGCTCCAGCTTGCCCACCACGCGCGGCACCATCGCCTTGTAGCGGTTGTCGCGAATGCCCATCTCCACCTTGTTCTGGCGGTCGATGCCGGCGATATGCTCGACGAAGCCATGCACGAAATGCTGGCGCGACATCTCGCCGTCGCCCACCGTGGTCAGGCCGGCATCTTCCTGCGACTTGATCCACAGCAGGGTCGCGTCGCGCTTGGCATCCTCAAGGTCCTTGCCCTCCGCCTTCCACTGCGGCCACAGCTTGTGGGTTTCCGCCAGCCAGGCGGGCTTGGGCAGGCTGCCGGCGACGGCGGTGGGGAACAGGTGCTTGGCGGACATGGTGCGTGATTTCTCCATGAATCAGACGGCGTGAATCGGCCCGCACGATACCACCTGTGACCATGATGAGACATAGCCTCACGGTGGTGTGAAATCTGCTGCGCTGCAGCGTTGAATCTGCCGTCTGACGACTATGGGCGGGATGAGGTATGCGCCGGATTCTGTATCTCGATGGATTGCGTGGCTGGGCAGCGCTGTTCGTGCTGTTCCATCACCTGCTGCTGGCCTTTGCGCCGGATGGCCATGAAGCCGGGATCAAGGCGTCACCGGCGGCCGCGCCCTTGAGCTTCCTGACCGATGGTCCGCTGGCGGTGTCGATCTTTTTCATCCTGTCGGGGATCGTCCTGACGGCCGCGGTGAGCAATGCGCGCGACAAAGGGCTGGCGCTCGGCCTGCCGGCGCTGACGCTCAAGCGCTGGCTGCGGCTCGGGCTGCCGATCTTCGCCGCCGGACTGGTGGTGCTGGCGCTGCTGCAGATGAATGCCGACCGCAGCATCGCCATCGGCTGGGCCTCGGAGTCGAGCTGGATGCGCAAGTTCTTCCCGCCGGCCTACGATCCGTCCGTCTGGGACATCCTGCGCGAGGCCTTTGTCACGGCCTTCGTCGGCCCCGATACGCCGGTGCATGATCCGGTGCTGTGGACCATCCGCATCGAATTCCCCGGCTCCATTCTGGTTTTCCTGCTGGCGCTGTATGTGCCGGGCGGGCTGCCGCGCCTGGTCACGGCTTTGCTGGTTGGTTGCGGCCTGGCGCTGCTGCCGCAGGCCTGGCCGGGCGGCTGGATCGCCAATTACTGCTCGCTGTTCGCGCTCGGCGTCGTGTTCTATGAACTGGCAACGCTGGATGCGAAGCGCGGCGTCGAACCCGGCGTCTGGCGCGGCCCGGTTGGCGTCACGCTGGTGATCCTGGGCCTGTGCCTGTTCCCGCTATTCGGTATCAGCGTCTACGATCCGGCCTCGACGCCGCCCGATCCGGCCGGGCAGGCGATCCTCGGCACCAGCCAGATGCGTGCGGCGCTCATCGTGTTCGGCGTGATGCTGGCGCCGGTGCTGCAGCATTTCCTCGCCAACAGCCTGTCGGCGTTTCTGGGCCGCATCTCGTTCGGCCTGTATCTGCTGCATGCGCCGCTGATCTGGTCATTCGGCGGCATGGCCTATCTGCCGCTGGCGCCGCATCTGGGCCATGCGCCGGCCTCGGTCATTGCATCCATCGCGGTCGGTGCGCTGGCGGTCACCGCCGCCTGGCTGCTGCATCATCTGGTGGAGCAGCCGGCGATGACGATCTCGGCGCGGGCCGCGGCGCTGGTGACGCCATCGCCGCGGCGACTACGGACGGCCTAGGTCTTTTATGTAGGTGGGGAACTGGAACTGGCGGCGGTAGGCGCTGGGCGATAGACCGGTGATGCGCTTGAACAGCCGGCGAAAGAAGGCCGGCTCCTCATAGCCGACCTGCCAGCCGATCTCATCGACGGAGTCATTGCTGCGTTCCAGACGCAGCTTCGCCTGTTCGACGCGCAGGCGCTGCACATAGTCGAGCGGGGCATGGCCGGTCGCATTGGTGAAGCGGCGCTTGAAGGTGCGTTCTGCCAGCCCTGACTGCTTCATCGCTTCCTCGACGGGATCGGCAACCTGATAATGCGTGCCCAGCCAGTTCTGCGCCGCCAGCACCGCCGCGTCGCCATGATCCTGCCGGCCTTCGAAGATGATGTAGGGGGACAGGCCGTCCCGATGCCATTGCACGGCGAAGAACTTGGCCACGCCCTGCGCGGCGGCGGGGCCGACATGGCGTGCAACCAGATACAGCGCCAGATCATGCCATGACATGGATGCGCCGCAGGATGCGAACTGCTGGCGTTCACCGGCCACGACCAGTGGCTTTTCAGGATTGAGCGGAACAGCCGGATACAGTTTCTCGAACTGCCTGGCAAAATTCCAATGGATCGTGGTGGCCTGACCGTCGAGGAGTCCGGTTTCCGCAATCAGGAACGCGCCCGAGCAGGCCGAGCATATCATCGCGCCGCTTTCATGAGCCGCCTTCAGCCAGTTCACCAGCTCCGGATACCGTCCTGTTTTCCAGTCGGTGGTGATCAGCGTCGGCACGATCACGATATCTGTCCGGTTTATTTCTGCGATGCCGCGATGGATATGCACGGGCGTGCCTCCAGCCAGAACCAGCTGTCCGGAGGAATGGCCCACAATCTCGACCTTGAAGGGCGGCGTGTCGGGCGAGCCCGGCACAAATCCCGCCATCATGCGAAACGCATTCAGCAGGTCATGTAGGCCAAACATGGTCGAAACCGAGGTTTCCGGCACGGCCACCAGGCTGACATGAAGGTGCGGCAGTTGGCTCATGACTGGCACAGATGGCATATCAGGACCGATATTGACAAGTTACGCTCTCATCTTCCGCCACGAATCAAGCCATTCTCCGCCGCCCGCCCCCCGGGTAAATAGCAGAGAAGGGAATGATTCTATGATGATAGATCAGGATAAGCTTAACGCCCTCGTTGGCATGGCCGTGACCGACATGTCGGCCAGCCAGGGCGGCATCATGATTGTGATCGGCCACAAGCTTGGCCTTTACAAGGCCATGGTGGGTGCCGGCCCGCTGACCTCGACCGATCTGGCCAAGCGCGCCGGTTGCGCCGAACGCTATGTGCGGGAGTGGCTGAACTGCCAGGCCGCCGGCGGCTACGTGATGTATCACGCCGTCGAGCAGAAATACGAACTCACGCCCGAGCAGGCGCTGCTCCTGGCTGACGAGAGCAGCCCCGTCTTCATTCCCAATGCCTGGGAGGTCGGTGCTTCGATGTGGCATGACGAACCCAAGACCATCGAGGCCTTCCGCACCGGCAAGGGCGTCGCCTGGGGCGATCATCACGAGCGCCTCTATTGCGGCATCGCCGCCTTCTTCCGCAACGGTTATGCCGCCAACCTGGTGCCGGAATGGCTGCCGGCGCTGGATGGCGTGGTTCCCAAGCTGCAGAAGGGCGCGAAGGTCGCCGATATCGGCTGCGGCCATGGCCATTCCTCCATCCTCATGGCCAAGGCTTTCCCGAATTCGAAGTTCTGGGGTTTCGATACCCATGTCGGCTCGATCACCCAGGCGCGCGAGAACGCCAAGAAAGAGGGCGTGGCCGACCGCGTTTATTTCGAGGTCGCCAAGGCCGGCGACTATGTGACGCAGGGTTTCGACCTGATCTGCTTCTTCGATGCACTGCATGACATGGGCCATCCTGACAAGGCGCTGAAGCAGGCGGCCTCGGCGCTCGCGCCCGATGGCACGCTGATGCTGGTCGAGCCCTTCGCCAACGACAAGGTGGAGGACAATCTCAATCCGATCGGCCGCATGTACTATGCCGGCTCGACCGCCCTGTGCTGCGCCCATGCGATTTCGGAAAACGGCACGCACGTGCTGGGCGCGCAGGCGGGCGAGGGCCGGCTGGCGGAACTGGTGAAGGCCAACGGTTTCTCGCGGATGCGCCGCGCCACCGCGACGCCGTTCAACCTGATCCTGGAAGCGCGGCGCTGACCGTGCGGGCCATTGCCTGGACGATCATCGGGCGTCGTGCCGATGATCGCCACACGGACTGCCTGACGCGGCTTGTCGATGCTCTGCATGCATGGCGGGGACGGATACAGGCGCGTCAGGCCCTGGCGCAGGTCGATGGCCGCACGTTGCGCGATGCCGGTATCGATCCGGTTGCCGCGCAATTCGAGGCACGGCAGCGCTTCGGGATCGCAGAACGGCGTTTGCGCAACCGCTAGAACGCCGCAAGGCGGCACTTCATGGGTAATTCAATGTCTATTGCACAAGACAGTCTTGCGATGCCAGCCACGGATTCCGGCTGGCGTCTGCGCCTGACGGAAGGGCAATCGCTGCTGCGACTGGCCATGCCGATCATGCTGATCGCGCTGGTCAACATGGGCATGAGCGTGACCGACACCCTGATGGTGTCGATGCTGTTCGGCACCGATGCGCTGGCGGCGGTGTCGGTCGGCAGTGACCTGTACTCGATCATCTTCTACCTCTGCGCCGGTACGATTGGCGGCATCGCGCCGTTCTATGCGGCGGCTGCGGCGCGTAACGATGCCGCCGATCGCATCCGGCTCGAACGCATCGGCTGGGCGATGGTGGTCCTGCTGGCGGTGCCGGCCGTGCCGCTGGTGTGGTTCGCCCCTGTCTGGCTGCAGGCCTTCGGCCTGCAACGCGACCTGCTCAATCTCGGCGCGGGATTCACGCAGACCATGGCGCTGACCCTCATTCCGATGCTGGGAGTCACGCTCTATCGCACGATTCTCACGGCGGCAGAAAAGCCGAAGGCCTTTCTCAAGGTCACGCTTGCCATGCTGCCGCTGAATGCCATCGGCAACTATGTCCTGATGATGGGCCTCGGTCCCATCCCCGCGCTGGGTCCGACCGGATCGGGTGTCGCCACCCTGCTGGTTGCGGCGGGAACGCTGGCGGCCCTGGTCGTGATGGCGCGTCGGGCCGCGGTCACAACGGGAGCAGCATCCGGCTTCGACTGGCGTGGTCTGGTCGCCGTGCTGCGTGTCGGTCTGCCGATTGGCGTAACCGCCGCCACCGAAACCGGCATCTATCTGGCGGTGACGCTCTATGCGGCCACGCTTGGCGCGGCCGATGTTGCCGCGCATACGCTGACCTTGCGCATGGCGGGAATCGTTTATGCAGGATCGATGGCGCTGCAGCAGGCCGCCATGGTGCGCATGGCACGCGCCATCGGTCTTGGGGATGCGGGCGCCAGCCGCGCTGTTTCTGCCGCCAGCCTGTTCCTCTCTGTCACCGGCGGGGCGACGCTGTGTCTTCTGCTGGTGACCGGTGCCCAGCCGCTGGCCGCATGGTTCTTTGATGCCGGTGCGGCGGGGATCGCAGCCGCGCAGGTTGCCGTCGGCCTGCTGTTACTGCTCGGACTGCTGCAGTTTGTCGGCTATCCCGGACTGGCCGCCCTGGGTCTGCTGCGCGGGTGCAAGGACACGCGTACGCCCATGATCTACAAGCTCATCTCATACTGGGGCATTGGCGTGCCGCTTGGTCTCTACCTCTGCGAGATGCGGGCGCTCGGTGTCACCGGACTCTGGATCGGCCTGGTTGCCGGCGCCTTTCTCACCACGCTCCTGACGGTCGGAAGGCTGTTCAACCGGCGCTAGCGGATTGGTTCGTATGGAACGGGTTTGACCTCCGATTGGCAGGCGCACTACAGTCGCGTCATAAGCCAATAAAACGGAGGAAACACATGGCTCAGCGCAAACGGTCCCTGCGGGACATCACCATCGGACTCGCGGCGGCCCTGGTGCTGTCGGTCACTGCCACCGCCGCCCTGGCGCAGACCAAGCCGGCGGTGAAGGATCTCGGCGGCGCCGCGCCGGCCTCGGTGATCTATATCGGCAACAGCTTCTTCTACTACAACAACAGCATGCACGGGCATATCGCCCTCATGGTCCGTGAAGGCATGAAGGATCACAAATACCGTGCCTCCTCGGTGACGATCAGCGGCTCCGGCCTCGACTGGCATAACGTCGATGCCTATTTCCAGCCGAACGGCATCGGCCGTTATTCCTTCGTCGGCGACAACGAAGTGGTGTTCAATCCGCCGGGCGGCAAGCTGTTCGAAGTGGCCGTGATGATGGATTGCAGCCAGTGCCCGGTGCATCCGACCCTGAGCAAGGTCTTTGCCGAATTCACCAAGAAGCATAGCGATACGGTGCGCAAGCATGGCGGCCAGCCGGTCTTCTTCATGTCCTGGGCCTACCAGGACAAGCCGGAAATGACCGAGCAGCTGGCCGAGGCCTATACCAAGGCCGGCAACGAGCATAAGGCGCTGGTAATCCCGGCCGGTCTGGCCTTTGCCAATTCGATCAAGCTGAAGCCCGATCTCAATCTCTATGTCGCCGACAAGCGTCATCCCAGCTTGGCCGGCACCTATCTGGCCTCGGCCGTCACCTATGCCACGCTGTTCGGCAAGTCGCCGGTCGGCCTGAAGTATACGGCCGGTCTGGATGCCGATACCGCCGCACATCTGCAGAAGGTGGCGCAGGACACCGTGCAGCAGTACCTGGCCCGCTGAACTGCAGGGCACAAATGCAAACGGCGGCGGGGTGATATCCCGCCGCCGTTTTTTTGTTTTGTCGATGACCGCGCGGCTTATTCTGCGGCTGTCGCCGCGCGCTGGCTGGCCAGTACGCGTTCGGTCGGCGTGGTGTTCATGAACAACTGCATCACACCGGCGGCTGCGCCGATGCCGGCGGCAAGCTGCCATGCCAGTGTATAGGAGCCGAGCGTGTCGTAGATCACGCCGCCGGCCCAGGCGCCGAGGAAGCTGCCGACCTGGTGGCTGAAGAAGGCGATGCCGGTCAGCGTCGCCAGATAACGGATGCCGAAGATCTGCGCGACCAGGCCGTTGACCAGCGGAATCACGCCCAGCCACAGCGTCCCCATCATGGCGGCAAAGACCAGCGTGCTGAACTGGCTGACCGGCGACATGAAATACACGGCGATGGCGACCGAACGCAGCAGATAGATCAGGCCCAGCAGCATCGGCTTGTGATAGCGATCGCCGAGCCAGCCGAACAGCCAGCTGCCGAAGACATTGAAGGCGCCGATCACCGCCAGCGCCTGCGCGCTCAGCATCGGGTCGGCGCCGCAATCGGCCAGGAAGGTGGGCAGATGCGTGGTGAGGAACACCAGCTGCAGGCCGCAGACAAAGAAGGCGGCGGCCATCACGATATAGCCGCCATGGCCGGCAGCCTCGCCCAGCGTGCTACGCATGGTCTCGGTGGCGCCGGGGATGCCGTCCACCGGCACCTTGTCGGCGCGGCCGCCCATCAGGGCAGCGGGCAGCATTGCGGCGGCCAAGGCGACGAAGACGAACATCGCCATCTGCCAGCCGCTGGTCTGGATCACGCCCTGCGCCAGCGGCGCGCAGAAGAAGGTGCCGATCGAGCCGGCTGCAGAGACGAGGCCGAAGGCCAGGCTGCGGCGTTCGGGCCGCACGACCTTAGCGGCGATCTTGGCGGCAATGCCCGAGGTCGTGCAGGCCAGCGCCACGCCGATCATGACACCCGAGCCCAGCGTTATCATCCAGGCCGCATGCGCATAGGCGGTGATGATGAGGGCGGCGGCGTAGAGCAGGCCACCGAACAGCGCGATCAGACGCGTGCCGAAACGATCCACCAGCGCGCCGGCAAAGGGCTGCGCCACGCCCCAGACGATATTCTGGATTGCCAGCGCGAAAGCGAAGTCGGCGGCCGAAATGCCGATGTCGCGCGTCACCGGCTGCATGAACAGGCCAAGGCTCTGCCGCATGCCCATGGCCAGCGACAGCATCACGGCAGCGCCGGTGAGGATCGAGACGCTCTGCCATTGGCTGAGCGAGGGATGATGGAAGGAGGGGCGAGGCGCGGAGGAAGCAGTATCAGTGGCCATGGCGGCGGCTCTTTATGATTCTTGTCTCGGGTGCCGCGATGATAGGGGCGCTTTATCACAAGTCCAGAGGGGGAAATGTATCGCTACATCTCCGCCTGCCGTGAGGGAAGGCCAGGAAAGGGCGGGGGGAAGCGTTGGAATTACTTGGAAGATCGGGATTTAGGCGCGCTTACCAGTCGCCAGCCTACCAGTCGAAGGTATAGCCGAGCGTGAGGCCGAGGCGGGCCTGGGTCGGCGAGCCGGCCTGGTCGACCAGCGGGCTGTCGGCCGCGTCGCCGGCAATGCGGTCGACGCCGGCAAAACCACCGAGCGACAGGCGCTCGGTCAGCATGTAGGTGAGATTCGCGCCGAAGCCGTAACTCATGTAGGCGCCGTCGGGATTGTACTGGCGATAGCCGCTGCGCGCCGACTGGCCGGCATCGACACCGAAATAGGTCTGGGTGAAATCCTTCGACGCCAGGGTGGCGCGCGGCCCCGCCGTCAGCATCAGACTGTTGGTCAGGTTGGTCGACCAGCTGGCGAAGATGTCGCCGACCACGGCATCATGGCCACCGAAGCCCTGGCGGACCTCCGCGCCGATCCTGAACGGCCGCAGATCGTAATGCACATAGCCGCCGGCTTCGCCGGCACCATCAACATCGCCCATACCGCGCAGCGCGCTGTCGTCATCCTGGTCGCGTGCCCAGCGATACTTGATCACCGGGCCGGCCTTCCAGTTCGACCCGCGCTCCAGCAGGTTGGCACCGAGGCCGTCGCGTGTGGAGAGGAAGAGGCGGTCGGCATGACGCAGGTCGATCAGCGGAATGGGATCGACGTCGTAGCTGTCCGAGCCCAGATAGGTCGGCGCGAACAGGCCGCCGCCGCCGATGGTGAGGCGGGTGTCGCCGCCTGCGGTCTGGGCAAGCGCAGGCATTGCCGCAAGGGCGGCGGCAAGAGCGGGGATGGCGTACAGACTGGCGAGGCGAGACATGGTCGTTATATCCATGCCGCGCAAATACGGCTGCATCATGGCGGCTGCGCCGCATTCTTCGGCAGATCGGCGGGGTCTGATGGCGCCTTGACCCACAACGGGTAGCGTTTCGCTCGCTTTTTATCCGGCTTGCCCAAGTTTTTTGCAGACGCTGTCCGGCAAAGCGGCCGTATTGACGGACGGGGCCGGGAGGAGTGTCTGTTTCAGCTGGAATGCGCATGGCCCCGGCAGCCGAAGGCGCGGGCCAATCGTATGAAGCTGCGAACCAATGATCCGTATGGCGGCATTTGCAGCGATTCGCGGTGCGGTAACCATAATGTCAGTCTCGTCATCACCCCTCTGGCACATGCCTTGCACTTTTATGCGCAGGTAAGGCTGTAGGGGATACACCGACAATGTCGCTGTTCAAGAATCCGTTCGACGCGAGTGCCGATCTGTCTGCATGCCCGTGTGGCGCGCATAAATCCCTAGGCGACCACAATGCCGAACTGGCGCTCCTTCAGCATAATCAGCAGCTGGCAGTCGCGGCCGATGAGGAAAAGCGCCTCACCAATGCGGTCGACCAGGCCGTGGTCCGCGCCCTGATCCCCAATGACGTCACCCGCCGCCGCGTGCTGCACACCATCGGCGCCGGTACTTTCCTCTCGGCGGTCGAGCAGTTCTTCCCGCTGGCCACCGCGCGCGAAGTCTTCGCGCAAGACAAGGGTCCACTGGAAAAGAAGGACCTCAAGGTCGGCTTCATCGCCATCACCTGCGCCACGCCCATCATCATGGCGCATCCGATGGGCTTCTATTCCAAGCACGGCCTGAATGTCGATGTGATCAAGACCGCCGGCTGGGCGGTGATCCGCGACAAGACCATCAATAAGGAATACGACGCGGCGCATATGCTGTCGCCGATGCCGCTGGCGATCACCACCGGCACCGGTTCGGCGCCGATCCCCTATACCGCGCCGGCGATCGAGAACATCAACGGCCAGGCCATCACGCTGGCCATGAAGCACAAGGACAAGCGCGACCCGAAGTCCTGGAAGGGCTTCAAACTCGCGGTGCCTTTCGACTATTCGATGCACAACTACCTGCTGCGCTACTACCTGGCCGAACATGGCATCGATCCGGATACCGATGTGCAGATCCGTTCAGTGCCGCCGCCGGAGATGGTGGCCAACCTGCGCGCCGACAATATCGACGGCTTCCTGGCGCCCGATCCGGTCAACCAGCGCGCGGTCTATGACGGCGTCGGTTTCATTCATATCCTGACCAAGGAAATCTGGGACGGCCATCCCTGCTGCGCCTTCGCGGCCAGCCAGGAATTCATCAACACGACGCCCAACACCTACCGCGCCCTGCTGCGCGCCATCATCGAAGCCACGGCTTATGCGACCAAGGCCGAGAACCGCAAGCAGATCGCCGAAGCCATCGCGCCGGCGGCCTACCTGAACCAGCCGGTGACGGTAGTCGAGCAGGTGCTGACCGGCACCTACGCCGATGGCCTGGGCGGCGTGAAGCGCGTGCCCGACCGTGTCGATTTCGCGCCCTTCCCCTGGCAGAGCTTCGGCATCTGGATTCTCACCCAGATGAAGCGCTGGGGCCAGCTCAAGGGCGATGTCGATTACCAGAAGGTGGCCGAACAGGTCTTCCTCGCCACCGATACGCAGAAGCTGATGCAGGATGTGGGGCTCACGCCGCCCAGTTCGCCGTATCGCACCTTCTCGGTAATGGGCAAGACCTTCGATCCCTCCAAGCCGGACGACTACATCAAGTCGTTCAAGATCAAGCGCGCGTAACGACCCAAAGAATTTGGGCCGAAGAAATCGGACTGGAGTATCGCGTATGAAGATGTCGTTCCGCCTCCGGGCAGCCATGGTGTCGCTGCTGCTGCTGCTCGCCTTGCTGGGGAGCTGGCATGTCGCCACCTCCGGCGTCGGCGAGACCCAGGCCATGGATCCGGAATATGCCAAGCTGATGGGCCTCACGGCCACGCAGGGCAAGTCGGCCATGCCGGGTCCGCTGGATGTCGCCAGGATTCTGGGTGGTCATCTGGCCGATCCCTTCTATGTGAAGGGACCGAACGACCAGGGCATCGGCATCCAGCTGGCATACTCGGTCGGCCGCGTGGCGTTGGGCTTCGGCCTCGCGGTGCTGGTCGCCGTGCCGCTTGGTTTCCTGATCGGGCTTTCCCCCCTGTTCCGCCAGGCGCTCGATCCGTTCATCCAGATCATGCGGCCGGTCTCTCCGTTGGCATGGATGCCGCTGGCGCTCTACACCATCAAGGACAGCGCGATCTCATCCATATTCGTCATCTTCATCTGCTCGGTCTGGCCGATGCTGACCAACACCGCCTTTGCGGTCGCCAACGTCCGCAAGGAATGGCTGAACGTGGCGCGCACGCTGGAAGTCGGCACCTTCCGCAAGATCTTCCGCGTCATCCTGCCGGCCGCTGCGCCAACCATCCTGACCGGCATGCGCATCTCGATCTCGATTGCCTGGCTGGTGATCGTCGCCGCCGAAATGCTCGTCGGCGGCACCGGCATCGGCTACTTCGTGTGGAATGAGTGGAACAACCTGTCGATCGCCAATGTGATCAACGCCATCCTGTTCATCGGCGTGATCGGCATGCTGCTCGACCAGCTGCTCGGTTTCCTCACCCGCCTTGTCACCTTCACGGAATGAGGATCACGCCATGAGCCAGCATTTCATTTCGGTCGAGGCGCTGAAGCGCCAGTTCCCCGGCAACGACAAGGCGGTGTTCGAGGACCTGTGGTTCAGCATGGAGAAGGGCGAGTTCGTCTGCATCATCGGCCATTCCGGCTGCGGCAAGACCACGGTACTCAATATCCTGGCCGGCCTGGACACGGCCTCCGAAGGCGGCATCATCTTCGACGGCACTGCCATCGAAGGTCCCAGCGTGGATCGCGCCGTGGTGTTCCAGGGCCATGCCCTGATGCCGTGGATGACGGTGCTCGACAACGTCGTCTTCGCCGTGCTGTCGCGCTGGCCGAAATGGACCAAGGCCCAGGCCGCCGAACATGCGCTGAAATACATCGGCATGGTCGGCCTGTCCGGCGCCGCCGACAAGAAGCCGGCCCAGCTGTCGGGCGGCATGAAGCAGCGCGTGGGCATTGCGCGCGCGCTCAGTGTCGAGCCCAAGACGCTGCTGATGGATGAGCCATTCTCGGCTCTCGATGCATTGACCCGTGGAACATTGCAGGACGAAGTGCTGCGCCTGCGCGCCAGCACCAACCTCACGGTCTTCATGATTACCCATGATGTGGACGAGGCCCTGCTGCTCGCCGATCGCATCGTGTTGATGACCAACGGTCCGGGCGCCAAGGTCGCGGAAATCCTGGTCAACACGCTGCCCAAGACCCGCACCCGCGAGACCCTGCACCAGCTCAAGGAATATTACCCGATGCGCAACCATCTGCTGGATTTCCTGGTGCGCCGGTCGAAAAGCTTCAGCCCGCCGCCCGGCTGGGATGCGAAGACACCGCCGCATGTGCGCCCCATGGGCGTCGTCGCAGCCGCCGAATAACAGTCGTCACAAGAAAGCACAGGAGAGAAACCCGTGAAGCGCGAAGATGTCACCGCCAAGATTCTCGATGTCAAACGCCTGAAAGGCTGGGCCTGGAAGGACATCGCCAAGAAGATCGATGCCAAGCAGTCGCATATCTTCCTCACCGCCGCGCTGCTCGGTCAGATGAAGCTGGAGCCGGCGCAGGCCGCCAAGGCCGCGAAGCTGTTCGGTCTGGGCAAGCTGGAGGAAAAGCTGCTGGCCGAGGTGCCCTATCGTGGTTCGCTGCCGCCGGGCCCGCCGACCGATCCGACCATCTATCGCTTCTACGAATTGGTGCAGGTCTATGGGACCACCTGGAAGGAATTGATTCACGAGGAATTCGGCGACGGCATCATGTCGGCGATCGACTTCAACATGACGATGGAGCGCCTGCCCGATCCGAAGGGCGATCGCGTGAAGATCGTCATGACCGGCAAGTATCTCGAGTACAAGCGCTACTGAGTCACAGCGCAGTCGATTCATAGCCCAGGGGTATGATGAAGAATGGGATGCTGGCACCTCAGCATCCCTTTTTCTTGTGTCATTCGTGCATGCAGATCGCTGATCAGACATCGGATAGAAACTTTCAGATGGCGAAAATCTTGGCACGGAACATGCTTTGATTTCAGGCAGAAGCGCAGTGTCGCAAAAGGCGATAAGAGGTCAGTCAATGCCCGATGGTGTTCTATCCAGCGTAGATCGAAGTGGTCAGGTCAGTTCGCGCCGCCTGTCAGTTCTCGGATTTGTCGGTTACGCCGCCACCCAGCTTTATGAGACGCGCCAGCGCCGCGCCGAGGCGCCTGCCACCGCAAAAGCCATCGCCTATGCCATCGCAGTGGGTTTGCTCGCTCATGACCTGCAGCGCGAGCGCGGCTCCAGCGCCTTGTTCATTGGCAGCAAGGGCACGCAATTCCGCGAGCAGCTGCAAACCGCGCGCGTCGATCTGGACCAGCGGGTACTGGTCCTGCGCGCCGCGCTGGATGATTGCCGCGACTTCACCCTGCTGGCGCCGCTGCTCGGACCCGGCGATACGCTGAGCAAGACCCTGGATTCCGCCCGTCTGGCGCGGCCGGCCATCGACCGGCTTGAACTCACCACCCAGCAGTCCTTCACCAACTGGACGACACCGATCCGGCAGGCGCTCGAAAGCGTGCAGAGCCTGGGCTACATGCTGACCAATATGGAATTTGCCCGTGGCCTCGACGCCTATCTGGCGCTGCTGGAAGGCCTGGAGAAATCGGCGCAGGAACGTGCCACTGGATCAGGCGCGCTGGCGGCCGGCAAGTTCGAGCTGGCGATCTTCCAGCGCTTCATGAGTCTGGGCTTCCTGCAGGAAGCCGACTTCACTGTCTTCCGCAGTCATGCCACATCGGCGCAGATCGCCTATTTCGAAGAACAGCGCGGCAAGGCTGAATTCGCCGAAGTGGAAGACCTGCGCAACCGCATCTATCACGGCTTTGCAGATGGCACCGCCAGCGGCATCGAGGCGCCCTACTGGTTCCAGGTTACTACCCGGCGCATCGATCAGATGTGCCTGGTGCGTGACCGCGTGGCCGCCGATCTGCAGTCCAGCTGTGCCGGATTGCTGGCTGAAAAGCCGGATCGCCTTGCCGGCATCTTCGGCGTCTGCCTGACGATCGGCCTGCCGGTGATCGGCTTGGTCGCGACCCTCACCGGGGCCGGCCCGCGCCTGCAGGGACTGCGTGCGTCCTGGCGCAGCTGGCGCAGCGAGGCGACGGCGCGGCGCAAGAGTTCACGCGACCGTCAGGTGGCGCGCGATGGCGAACAGCTCAAGCGGGCCGAGGCCGAAGCGCGCGAACGCGTCTCCGCTGCCGAAGTCACCGATCTGGTCAACCGGCTGATCGCCGGTGATCTCGGCAGTCGCCTGGCTCAGGACGGCAAGGCCGGATTCTTCCTCGACATCAGCAAGCAGCTCAACCGTTTCGCCGAGATGATGCAGGCGATGATGGATGAGATGGCGCTGGTGACGGCGGCGCTGGGCGCCGGCGATCTGACCAAGCAGGTGCGGGGCGATTACGCCGGCCTGTTCGGTCAACTGAAGGATGGCACCAATGCCATGGCCGGCCTGCTCGGCGATTTCTCGGAACGGCTGGCCGAAAGCGCAGTCGCGGTGAAGACGGCGTCGGCAGAAATTTCGTCGGGCAGCCTCGATCTGGCCCAGCGCAGCGAAAGCCAGGCCGCGGCGCTGGAAGAGACGGCGGCGACCATGCAGGAGATCACCGCCACCGTGAAGCAGAATGCCGACAACGCCACCCGGGCCGATGGCCTGAGCGGCGGGGCGCGCAACAAGGCGCTGGCCAGCGGCGAGGTCGTGCAGGGCGTGATCGCCGCCATGCAGCAGATCGAGACCAGCGCCACCAAGATCGGCGACATCATCGCGGTGATGAACGAGATCGCCTTCCAGACCAACTTGCTTGCCCTGAACGCCAGTGTTGAGGCGGCAAGGGCCGGTGAAGCCGGCAAGGGCTTTGCGGTGGTGGCGCATGAGGTGCGGGCGCTGGCTCAGCGCTCGGCCAACGCAGCCAAGGAGATCAAGAGCCTGATCGATACCTCGAACGGCCATGTTCGCGACGGTGCAGCCCTGGTGGAAAAGGCCGGGTCATCACTGACCGAGGTCAACGATGCGATCCGCGGTGTATCGGATATCATCGCCGAGATCGCGGCCGCGTCGCGCGAACAGGCAACCGGCCTGGATCAGGTCAACACGGCGGTGGCGCAGATGGATGAGGCGACCCAGCGCAATGCAGCGCTGGTCGAGGAAACCACGGCCTCGGCACAGGCGCTGGCCCATCAGGCGACCGAACTGGCCGACCTCGTGGGCTTCTTCAAGCGCTAGAGTTCAGACGGCGGGCGCGGCTCAGAAAATGATGCCGCTGAGGATATCGAGCACTTCGCCATTCGCCGTGTTCACCATCAGCACATCCTTGCCGACGATGACGCGGTCGGTGCCGGGCCGGGCCGGGGGCAGATCGCGCACCAGCGGACCGGGCAGGCGATGCAGTTCGGCCAGCACGGGCTGGGGCAACTGATCGCCCTTGCCCGGATTCTGCGTCAGGCCGGTGGGCAGGCTGCGTTGATACCGCTTGCTGCGCGCGGCACGCTTCTGGCCCTCGCGCACCTTCTGGAAATACTGCGGGATCAGCCATTGCTCGGTGGCATTGAAGGCAACGCGGTCGTCCACCACACGCACCGGCGTCGGCGCCGCCGTTGCGGGTTCGGTCGGTTGCAGGGCAGTGGGCGGAAGCGGTGCGGGAGGCAGGAGGCCCGGCTGCAGCAGGCCGGAACTCTGGGCTGCGGCCAGGCCGGGCAGGGCCAGCAATGCGAAGGCGAGAAGAGAAGCGCGGATCGTCATCAGACAGGCAGCGCGGCGGCCGCCGCGTCCTTGGCGGCCTGTTCGCGCAGGATGTCGGCCTTGCTGCGCTTCACGCTGGCCGATTTCAGCTGGCCGCAGGCGGCCATGATGTCGCGGCCGCGTGGCGTGCGCACCGGCGAGGAATAGCCGGCGTTGAAGACGATGTCGCTGAACTTGCGGATCGCCTCGTCACTGGAACATTCATACGGAGCGTTGGGCCAGGGATTGAACGGGATCAGGTTCACCTTGGCCGGCACGCCCTTCAGCAGCCGCACCAGTTCCTTGGCATCGGCCGGCGTGTCGTTCACGCCTTTCAGCATCACATATTCAAACGTGATGCGGCGCGCATTGCTCAGGCCGGGATAGCCGGCGCAGGCGGCCATCAGGTCCTTGATCGGGTATTTCCTGTTGATCGGCACGATCACGTCGCGGATGTCGTCACGCACGGCATGCAGGCTGATTGCCAGATTGACACCCAGTTCGGAGCCGCAGCGTTCGATCATCGGCACCACGCCGGCCGTGCTGAGCGTGATCCGGCGCTTCGAGATCGCGATGCCCTCGTTGTCCATCACGATCTTCAGCGCCTTCGACACATGGTCGAAATTGTACAGCGGCTCGCCCATGCCCATCATCACGATGTTGGACAGCATGCGGCCTTCCGGCGGCGAGGGCCATTCATTCAGATGGTCGCGCGCCAGCATCACCTGGCCGACGATTTCGCCGGCATCCAGGTTGCGCACCAGCTTCATCGTGCCGGTATGGCAGAAGCGGCAGGTCAGCGTGCAGCCGACCTGGCTGGAGACGCAGAGCGCACCACGATCTTCTTCCGGGATGTGCACGCACTCGGCTTCTTCGCCGTCCGAGAATTTCAGCAGCCACTTGCGGGTACCGTCGGTGCTTTTCAGGTCGCGGCTGGCAGACGGCCGGCCGACGCTGAAATGTTGGATCAGCCGCTCGCGCAGCTCCTTCGACAGCGTGGTCATCGCCGTGAAGTCGCGGCTGCCGCGGTAATAGACCCAGTGCCAGATTTGGTTGGCGCGCATCTTGGCGGACTTTTCCGCCTCACCGGCCGCAACCAGCGCTGCGGCGATCTCGGCGCGTGTCAGGCCCAGCAGCTCGGTGCAGCCGTCAGTGGCAGCAACAGCGGCAGGCGTGCGGTCGCGCACGCCGACATCCGGAACGATAGCTGTTGTCGTGCTCACGACGTCGCCGCCATGCCGCAGGCCTTGTCGATTGCCTGCAGCGCCGGGCCGAAGCCGCCCAGGTCATAAGTATCGGTGGTCTTGGTGCCACGAGCGGACTCGCCCTTCACCACCAGGGTCTTGCCCTTGCGCAGGGCGTCGACCAGCTTCTGGTCGGCGGATGAATCGGCAGCCCAGGCGGCTTCCTGGTGGGTGAACATCTCCACCGTGGTGCCGGCGACCACGGCCTGCGCCGGCAGGCTTTCCTTCAGCGCGTAGCCGAAATAGATGCTGACCTCGTTGCGAATCTTATCCTTCGGCTTGTGTGTCACCAGGATATAAATCTCGCCGCGCTTGGCACTCACTGGTTCTTTCTTCTGCGGCAGGGCATGCAGGTAGCAGAGCTTGGCGCCCTTGTCGGTATGCTCATAGGCATCCCAGCCGCTGAAGCTGCCGATCTTCTTGGTTTCGGCTGGTGCGGGCTTGGCCGCTTCCTGTTTCTTCTTGGCCTGGGCGAAGGCATCGCTGCCGGCACCCGGCATCAGGCCCAGCATCAGGGCGGCGAGGGCGAGCAGGCGCACGAGGCTGCGCCCCGGGCTTTGCAGAGACAAAAGCGGGCGCGAGGCGAGCATCGGGGCTGCGGATCGGATAGCCGTGTTGTCGGTCATGGCGGCGAACATAGCGGGGTGGATAATCGATTTCCACCCGATTTCATGGCGACATCATGGCAGTGTGATCCATGTTCCCGGCTCGTTATCTAACCCTTTGGCCTGCTTGCCTTATCTCTCCTCTTACCGCACCATCGCGGCATGAGTGGGGAGCCCCATGGATCGTGAGCGGCAGGCGGAGCTGATGGCGGCGGTGGCCGGCAACGGTGACCGGTCCGCCTTTGCCCTGCTGTATGGGCATTTCGCTCCTCGCCTGAAGGCTTATCTGATCCGGCAGGGCGCGCCGGAGGATGTGGCCGAGGAGGTGGTTCAGGAAAGCCTGATCATGGCCTGGCGCCGCGCCGCGAGCTTTGATCCCGTGCAGGCTTCGCTGGCCACCTGGCTGTTCACCATCGCCCGCAACAAGCGCATCGACCGCCTGCGCCGCGAAAAACGCCCGGAATTCGATCCCAATGATCCGGCGCTGGTGCCCGATCCGGAACCCGCGCCGGATCAGGGGCTGGATGTCGCCCAGGATGAAACGCGGCTGCGCGCCGCCTTGGAAACCCTGCCGCCGGAACAGACGCGGCTGCTGCAGCTCGCGTTCTTCTCGGACATGTCCCATCGCGATATCGCCGAAAAAGAGCAGCTGCCACTGGGCACGGTGAAGTCGCGCATCCGTCTCGCACTCGCACGGCTGAAAGCCCAGCTTGAGACCGGCAAACCGCACAAATAACCCTCCTGTGCGATATTTTAAGTGTTAATCATACGCGGACAGGTTGCAACCCATTGAATCCGAATAGGAATTGCCTGACTGTCGGATCATGTTACAACGCTCCGATTCGTTTGGTCGGGTTTAAGTCGAGTCTGCGTATCAGTGTCTACCGGCCACTCCCTGCCTTTTGCCGATGATCGTGTCCTGCTCAACCTGGCCGCCTACTGGTCGGCCAAGCGGGCTGGTCATCCTCTCCCCCCCCGCAGCGCCATCGATCCGCTGGATATGCCGCGCCGGCTGCTGCCTTACCTGGCATTGGTGGAGCCCACTGGCAAAGGCCGTGAAATCCGCTTCCGTCTTGTCGGCACCGAACTGGCGCAGCGCTTTGGCCGCGACGCCACCGGCAAGACCAGCACCGACCTTTATGGCGGTACTGACTATCTGGCCTATCTGGAAGACATCTACGCCACGGTCTTCACCAAGGCGCAGCCGCTGTTCGTTGAAACCGTGCGGGTCTGGAGCGAGGAAGGCCATGGCCGCGTGCGTCGCCTGCTGCTGCCGATGGCCGCGGAAGAAGGCGGGCAGCAGGTCGCTTTCGTGCTCAGTGCGCTGAGCTGGACGGCCGCCGACAGCCAGAACGGACATCAGCCGCCTACACCGCGCCAGCGCCTGATCGCAGTAGAAGCGCTGGAAAAAGGCGTTTTACAGGCGACGTTCCGCGGCATGTTCGACGCGCCCTGAGGCGCCATCCTGCAAAGCTTGTAGCCCTTCAATATTATTGTATGTCGCTGCGACGACTGCCTTGATCTGGTGATAACAATCCGCCGGAGCGGTCGTTGGAGCAATCTGTCGACAAGGGTTTGCCGTTGCGCGACGACGCCGTGCTGATGTCGCTGGGGCGATATTGGTCGGACCGCCGCCAAGGCCGAGCCATGCCTGATCGTGCCGACATCGATGCGCTGACCATGCCGCGCCGCGTGCTGCCCAATGTTGGTCTGGCCGAACTCAGCGATGGCGGCCGGCAGATCAAATACCGATTGGTCGGCACCGAGATCGTCAATCGTCTCGGCGTGGACTTCACCGGCCGTTATGTGTCGGAAGTGATGAACGGCAGCTACCGCCTCTACATCACCAGCATGTTTCGCGCTGTCTTCGAACATCGTGCGCCGCTCTACTCGGAAAGCACGTTCCGCTGGGACAGTCGCAACATGTCGCGCACCCGGCGGCTGCTGCTGCCATTGACCAGGGGCGGCAGCCGCGTGGATATGGTGCTGATCGGACAGACCTGGCCGCCCAGCGATCATACCGAACAGCAGCCGCTGCTTTACGTGCTGGATGGCGGGACATTCGAGGAAACGCTGCGCCACGTCATCGACTTCCCCTAAGGTCGGGGCCCCGGCGCAATTGGCGACGACGCTGCTCTTCTGTACAGTGCTGCCAGCACCACACAGGATGACGCGCGCATGGACGACCCTTTCATCACCATCACCGGCGGTTCGCTGTGCATTCTGGTCATCCTGGCCGGCTGGTCGACGGTGCGCTACGAACTCGACACCACCAACAGCTGGCGCATCGCCAAATACGCCACCAACGTGCTGTCGCTGGTGCTGGGCTTCGGTCTGGGCCAGGCGGTGGCACTGAAGATCGGCGCCATGCGCGGCATCGCACCCGACAACATGCTGATCACCATCGTCGGCAGCTTTGTCGGTGCCTTCATCGTGATGTGGGCCGTGCAGATGATCGAATATGCACTGCGCCGCCATTATGGCCTGCCGGCGATGCCTTATCGGCTGGTGCGCTTCGATCTGTTCCGCTGGTAATTCTTCAGCGTCTGTTATTTCAGGGCGGCAGGATCGAAGGAAAACAGCAGCGGGAAAAAGGTTTTCCAGCTGTTCCAGCGCTGTGATCCGGCTTCGCCGACTGCCCACAGCAAACCATCGCTGCCGCGCGCAAGGTCTTCCAGTCCCGCCATCGCCGCATGCTCGGCCAGCACCGCGCCGGTTCGCGTGTCGATGCGATAGAGTTTGCCCATGCTGCCATTGCTGGCGCTGATCCACAGCCGGCCCTGCGCATCGAAGGTCGCGCCCTGCGCATGGAAGGGCAGCGGCAGGCTGCGATCCGCCTGCGCCGTGCGAAACGGCTCACTGGAATTGCCGAACAACACGGCTGGATCGGCGGCGACCAGACGCGCCGCTGCATCGTCGCGGCTGTAGCGGCCGAACCACAGCAGGCGTCCGTCGAAGGCGAGGAAGCTGCTGCCCAGCGCCGGATCCTTTTCCAGTTTGCGTGGCATGCCTACCGGCACGGCGCGTCCGGCCTGCAGCGACCGCGGCAGGTCGAAGGCATAGAGCGAGCGGCCGCTGTCGGCGACGAACAGCAGACCGCCATCGGGCGTGGCGGCAAGACCGTCGGCATGGCCGATACTATCGGGCAGATCGAAACTGCCGATCACCGCGCCGTTCTTGGGATCAACGGCGAAGACGCGCGCCGGCCCGCGATTGACCTGCGGCTCGGTGCTGCGATAGGCGCCGACAAATAATGTATCGCGCGCCCAGGTCAGCCCCTGTGGCACATAGCCTTCGGTGAGACCCGGCGCCCAGTAGCGATGACGGATGGCGGAATCCAGCGGCGTGGCCGACACTGTGCGTTCGGTGTAGCGCGGCGCATCGCCACCGGTCACAGCCATGTCGGCTGCTCCTGCCGGCGACAGGCTCAGGAGCAGCAGAAGGGCGGTGCAGGCGACACGCATCAAGGAACTGTAACCCTGGCCCGGCGGTTTTGTCTGCCGTCCTCCCTTGGCAAAAACCAAAGCCCTGCCTAAGTTTACCCCCATGTCCGATACCGATGCCTGGCTGGAACGCCGCAAACTCAGCCGCCGCCTGACCTGGTGGCGCTTCATCGCCGTTGCTGCGGTTCTCGCCGTCGCGCTGATCGGGCTGTACCGCCTCGATCCCGGCAATCTCATCCGCAGTCATCAGGTGCATGTCGCGCGCCTGGAGATCAGCGGCGTGATTTCCGAAAATGACTGGTGGATGGAAAAACTGCAGGAGGCGGCCGAGGATGATCGCGTGCGGGCGCTGGTCCTGCAGATCAACAGTCCCGGGGGCAGCACCTATGGCGGTGAGGCGCTGTTCCAGGCGGTGCGCAAGGTCGCCGAGAAGAAACCGGTGGTGTCGGTGATCGGCACGCTGGGCGCTTCGGCCGGCTATATGGTGGCGATTGCCGGTGATCATGTGCTGGCGCGCGAGACCTCGCTGACCGGCTCGATCGGCGTACTGTTCCAGACCGCCGAATTCTCCAAGCTGATGGAAAAGGTGGGGGTCAGCGCCGAGACCATTACCTCGGGCGCGCTGAAAGCCGAGCCCAACCCGACCCGGCCGATGAGCCCCGCCGGTCGGGCCCAGATCCAGGGCATGGTCAACGAGACCCATAGCTGGTTCGTGGGGCTGGTGGCCGACCGCCGGAACCTGCCGGCCGAGAAAGTGCGCCAATTGGCCGATGGCCGGGTCTATTCCGGCCGCGCCGCCCTGGATAACAACCTGATCGATGCCCTAGGGGGCCTGCAGGAGGCCCGTGGCTGGCTGGCCGGGCGTGGTATCCCGGCCGATTTGCCGCTCCGGGACATCCCGCCGGACCCGCCGGCGAGCATGCTGGACGGCCTGGGCAGCCGGGCCTTTGCCAGCCTCCTTGGAAAAAGCCTTTTTTCCGAAAGACTTAAGCTTGACGGCCTGACCTCGGTTTGGCACCCTGAGTAGCGAACGAGGGGGCCCGCAGCCGCTGGGCTAAGGAAAACCGATGATCAAGTCCGAACTCATCAACCGTTTGGCCGAGCGTAATCAGCATCTGACTCAGCGCGACATCGAGCGCATCGTCGGCACGATTTTCGATGAGATCGCCAATGCGCTGTCGCGCGGCGATCGCGTTGAATTGCGCGGTTTCGGTGCCTTTTCGGTGAAGCGTCGTCCGGCGCGCACCGGCCGCAACCCGCGCACCGGCACCGCTGTCGACGTGCAGGAAAAGTTCGTGCCCTTCTTCAAGACCGGCAAGGAACTGCGCCAGAAGCTCAATCTGTCCGCCAAGCAGACTGCCGACGCCGAGTAATTTCCAGAGCGGGGGTCCGCATGCGCTTTCTGCGCGTTTTCCTTGGCGCCCTCCTTCTCCTGATCCTGGTGGTGTTTGCCGTCGCCAATAAGGGCGCGGTGACGGTCAGCGTCGATCCGCTGCCGTTCCAGATTGAACTGCCGCTGTATCTGCTGGTCTTCCTGGTGTTTTTTGCCGGACTTGTTCTGGGCGTCGTGACCGGCCGGCTGAATGCCTGGTCGGCCTCGCGCCAGAAGGCCGCCGAACAGCAGCTCGCCGCGCAGAAGGCGGCCGCATCCGCCGATACGTCTGGCGCGCCGCTGCCGCCCGCACCGCTCGTCTGATCATGCGCCTGATCGAGACTGCCGCTGTTCATGGGGCGCTGCCTTACGCCAGGTTGATCACGCATCTGCGTGAGGCTTTTTGCATCGGTGGCGAAGCGCCGTTGCGCAGCCGCTTCCATATCGACGACCCCAAGGGTGGCGTGGGCGGAACCCTGCTGGTCATGCCAGCCTGGCAATCGGGCCGCCATATCGGCGTCAAGGTGGTCACTGTCTGCCCCGACAACGCGCAACTCCGTCTGCCGTCGGTGGGCGCTACCTATCTGCTGATGGACGCGCGCACCGGCGCGCTCAAGGCGGTGATCGATGGCGAGGCGCTGACCTTGCGCCGCACCGCCTGCGCTTCGGCACTCGCTGCCGGCTATCTGGCGCGCAAGGATGCGCGACATCTGCTGATGATCGGGTCGGGTTCGCTGGCGCCGCATCTGATCCGCGCGCATTGCACCATGCGCGACTATCGGCGCATTGAAATCTGGAATCGCAGCCGGGCTGGAGCCGAGACGCTGGCTGCAAAGCTCACGGATTTGGGCGCATCGATTGCCGTGGTTGATGATCTGGAATCGGCGCAACGCGCGGCCGATACGATCTCCTGCGCCACGCTCAGCCGCGAACCATTGGTGCGTGGCGACTGGCTCAAGCCGGGCACCCATGTCGATCTGGTGGGCGGTTTCACGCCGCAGATGCGTGAGGCCGACGATGTCGCAATGGGGCGCGCTGCCGTCTGGGTTGATACGCGTACCGGTGCGCTGAAGGAGGCGGGCGACCTCGTCGTGCCACTGACGAATGGCGCGATGAAGGAAGAAAACGTGCGCGGCGATCTCTTTGATCTCTGCCATGCGAACGAATTCGTGCGTGGCGATGCGGCTGTCACGGTCTTCAAGTCAGTGGGCACTGCGCTGGAAGATCTGGCGGCGGCCGAGCTTGTGGTGGAGACGCTGGGTCCATGAAAATCATCATCGTCGGCGGCGGCATCATGGGTCTGAGCAGCGCCTGGGCCTTGCGGCGCATCGGCGCCGAGGTGGTGCTGATCGAGCAGGGCGCATTGCCCAATCCGCTTGGCTCCTCGGTCGACCAGCATCGCCTGATCCGGTATCCATACGGCGCGCAGGCCGGCTATACCCGCATGGTGCGCCATGCCTATCACGCCTGGGACCGCGTCTGGCGCGATCTGAAGATGAAGCTCTATGCCGAAACCGGTACGCTGGTGATGAGCGGCGAGGGTGATGACTGGGCGGCCAAATGCGCCGCCGTGCTGAAGGACGAAGAGGTCGAGCATCTGAGCTTTGATGCGGCCACCATCGCCGGCCGGTATCCCATGCTGAACGAGGCCGGCCTGCAGGATACCTTCTACTGTCCCTCGGGCGGGCTGCTGTTCGCCGAGGCCATTGTGGCGGCGCTGACCACACATCTGCGCGACCGTGGCGTGAAGATCGCAACCAACCAGACCGTCACTGCGGTGGATGCCGAGGCCGGTACTGTCACGCTGGGTGATCACGGCACGCTGCAGGCGGATCGCGTGCTGGTGACGGCCGGACCCTGGACATCGAAGCTGCTGCCCGGTCTGGCCGATGTCTCGCGGCCCTCGCGCCAGGTGGTGGTGTATCTACAGCCGCCGGCGGATTTCTCCGCCGCCTGGTACAGCGCGCCGATGCTGCTGGAAATCGGCGCGACCAAAGGCTTCTACATCGTGCCGCCGCGTATCACCCGTGACGGCATGCGCACCGGGCTGAAGATCGGTGATCACCGCTTCGGCGCCACCGCCGATCCCTCGAAGGATCGCGAGCCGACCAAGGCTGAGATCGCCGGCATCATCGACAACGCGCGCCATCGCATCGCCGGTCTGGATGATTACAAGGTCACGCAGGCCAGGACCTGCTTCTACGATGTCGAAGCCGAGGAGCGCTTCCAGTTCCGCACGCTGGGCAGCCGCGCCTACGCCTTCTGCGGCACGTCAGGCCATGGCTTCAAGTTCGGACCGCTGGTCGGCGAACTGATCGGTGATGTGCTGATGGACAAGGCGGAAGCGCTGACCACGGCGCAGTGGCTGGCCGGCAATGTCGAGCGTGTGACGCTGACTGCCGATCACATCGATCCGGCCGGCGCCATCAGCAGTGTGCCGGCATCCGCATCCGACAAGAGCGGATAGCGGCGCGGCTGGAACAGCTGATAGTGCCACCATTCATTGCGATAGAAGTCCCAGCCGGCGGCGGTCATGATACCCAGCAGCAGCGCGCGGTTCTTCTGCTGCTCAGGGCTGATCTCCAGCACGCCATGGAAGGCCAGCGGCGTGAAGGCATCGAAGCCGGTGCCCATGTCCAGCTCGTCGCCGGCGGCATCAACCAGCGTCACATCGACGGCCGCGCCGCGCGAATGCGGCGAACCTTTTCGTGGGTCGGCCAGGAAAGTCGGGTCGGGATTGTGGTTCCACAGCGCCCAGGCGGCTTCCGTCGGCCGGAAGGCATCGAACACTTTCAGTCGCAGGTCCATCTGGGCGGCGAGCCGGATGGCGTTTTTCAGCAGTCCGGCAGCCTCGGGGTTGAGGAAGCAGGCGGCGCGGCCGTAGATCGGCTTGCCCGTCAGGTTGTCGTCCGTGGCATAGCGCATGTCGATCAGGACCGGAAAGTCCGGCGGTTTGATCTCGACCAGCTTGATCTCGACCGGGCTGATCTCGACGGGGGCGGTCATCGCTGCTACTCCATCACCATGATGAATCCTTCCTACCATCGCCGGCCGGGCCCGTGAAGCTGCTGGCCATTGATACCGCGCTGAACGCCTGCTCGGTTGCCATCACCGATGGAGAACGGGTCCTGGCGCGCGTGGTCTCGGCCGGCGGCAAGGGCCATGCCGAACGGCTGCTGGCGCTGATCGAGGAAGCGCGGCTGCAGGCCGGTATCGAACTGACGGCACTCGATGGCATCGCAGCCACGGTCGGCCCAGGCTCCTTCACCGGCATCCGCACGGCCTTGGCCACGGCGCGCGGCCTGGGGCTTGCGCTGGATCGCCCGGTCTACGGCGTCACCACCACGCAGGCGTTGGCCGTGGCGGCTGCCCGGCCCGGCTGCGGCACGGTGGCGGTGATCGATGCTCGCCGCGATGAAGTCTATCTCCAGGTCTTTGCACCCGATGGAAGCGCGATTACCGAGCCGCTGCTGCTGGCGCTGAAAGATGCCGCTGCGCTGCTGCCGGCGGAACCGCTGACTCTGGTGGGCAGTGGTAGCGCGCTGCTGGCAGAAACTTTTGGCCGCACGGATCTGCATCTGTCACTCGTTTCGCCTGATCCCGACCCGGTGCTCGTGGCGCGTCTGGCAGCCGGCATGCCGAAACCGCAAATGGCGCCGGCACCGCTGTATATCCGCCCGCCCGATGCGGCTTTGCCCAAGGCGCCGCAGCCGCGCGCAACCCTGTCGGTCGTCATCGAGCCCTGCGGCATCGAAAGTGCGGAACTGGTGGCGGCCCTGCATGCCGATGCATTTCCCGATGCTGCCTGGACGGTCGAAAGCCTGCGCGATCTGATGGCCATGCCGGGCGCGCTGGCGCTGCTGGCCCGGACCGATGATGCGCAGCCTGCCGGTTTCGTGCTGCTGCGTCAGGCGGCCGACGAGGCCGAGGTCATCACGCTGGCGGTGCGGCCGCGCCTGCGTCGCCTTGGCGTGGCGCGTCGCCTGCTGGACGCTGGCCTTGCCGAACTGAAGGGGCGCGGCGTTACACGCTGCTTCCTCGAGGTCCAGTCCGACAACCGGCCGGCGCGGGGGCTGTATCTCGCGCTGGGCTTTGCCGAGGCTGGCCGCCGCGCCGCCTATTACCAGACCCCGGCCGGGCCGCGTGACGCCATTGTCATGCAGCGCCCGCTCTGAGGCCTGCCTTTAAAGTCCTGGTTGAAACGGCAGCGCTCCGACACGCTATAATTTGTTGCGAATAGGCTGGATTTACAGAGTTGGGCTCCATAACTTAAGTATCGACCCTGAGATTTACTTTAACGATTACTGGAGCACGCCGATGCCGCAGTCCGCAGAGCGGTCGCAATTGCTGGCGCTGACCGCCCAAATCGTCGCCGCCCATGTCGCAAGCAACCGAATCGAGACCGCCGCCCTGCCGGCACTCATCCGTCAGGTCTATGCTACGCTGTCCGGCCTCGAAGGCACGGCTTCCGCCGCGCCGTCATCGAGTCCTGCAACTGCGGAGCGCTTGCAGCCGGCCGTGCCGGTGAAGAAATCGGTGATGCCCGATTTCATCGTCTGCCTGGAAGACGGCAAGAAGCTGAAGATGCTCAAGCGACATCTGATGAGTCATTACAAGATGACCCCGGAGCAGTATCGCGAGCGCTGGGGCCTGCCGGCCGATTATCCGATGGTGGCGCCGAATTACGCCCTGCAGCGTCAGGTGCTGGCCAAGAAGATCGGTCTTGGCAAGGGGCGTCGCCGCTAGACTGCGGCACCGGCCGCGCAGTATTAACGAATCTGCTGATTCGCGACCGTGTTCGCCGGTGTTTTGTAGGTGCCGTGGTGCGTTTCATCGGTCGGTCGGCCGTGCTAAGGTCGACTCGCAGGGAATTTCAACCAGATAAGGGCGTTCGGCGAACATGAGCAGCCGCCTCGAACAACTTTGCGAACAACTTGGCATGCGGATGACCGACCAGCGGCGTGTGATCGCCCGGGTCCTGAGCGCATCGCATGATCATCCCGATGTGGAAGAACTGCACCGCCGCTCGGTTGCCGTCGATCCCCGCATCTCGATTGCCACGGTCTATCGCACCGTGCGCATGTTCGAGGAGAACGGCATTCTCAGCCGCCTCGATCTGGGCGACGGCCGTGCGCGCTACGAGGAAATGCCCGAGGCGCATCATGACCATCTGATCGATACCCGTTCGGGCAAGATCATCGAGTTCAACGATCCTGAACTCGAGGCCCTGCAGGAAAAAATCGCGGCCCGTCTGGGATACAAGCTGGTCGATCACCGGCTCGAACTCTTCGGTGTGCCGCTCGACGACAAGGAAAAGAAGAAGGGCTGATCGCTCAGTCCTTCCATCACCATGACAGCCCGTGCCATTGCGACGCTCACCGTTTTCCTTGTCTGGACGGTGCTGTTGATCCCCGTGCAGATGCTGCTGCTCCGCATGGGTAGCCCGCTGATGCGCCGCCTGCCGTATTTCTATCACGTCTCAATCTGCTGGTTGCTGCGCGTGCGTGTGCGCACCGTTGGCCGTCCGTCACAGGCCGCGCCGACACTGTTCATTTCCAACCATATCTCCTGGCTCGACATCGTCGTGCTTTCGGCGGCACTGCCGGAAGTCAGCTTCATCGCCAAGCGTGAAGTGAGTGAGTGGCCCTTTTTCGGCACGCTGGCCAGGCTGCAGCGCACGGTGTTCGTGGAACGCGAAAAGCGCTCGCGCACGGCCGAGCATCGCGACGAGATGGTCGAGCGCCTGCAGAATGGCGACCGCCTGATCCTGTTCCCGGAAGGCACGTCGTCAGACGGCCTGCGCATCCATAATTTCAAGTCCGCTTTCTTCGGCATGGCCGAGCAGCCGGTGAATGGCCGCCCGCTCACCGTGCAGCCCGTCAGCATCGGCTATGCGCGCCTCAACCACATGCCGGTCGGCCGACGCTGGATGCGGCTGTTCGCCTGGGTCGGCGACGAGGACCTGGTGCCGCATCTGTGGCGCTTCCTGAAGGCCGGTCCCAGCGAGGCGGTGGTGGAATTCCACGAGGCCGTCACCATGGAGCAGTTCAACTCACGCAAAGGCATGGCGGCCTGGTGCCACCAGCGCGTGGCCGAAGGCCTGAGTGACATCAACGCCGGCCGCGAACTGCCCGGCCCGCGCACGCCGCCGCAACTCAAGCTCCAGCCGGCCCCGGTCACCGCGATGGACAACATTTCCTAAACCGCAAATTCGTTGCCCGGTCTTGCAGGCTTGCCCAGCCTGAATCGTCCTAGAGAATAGGGGCCGACCAGCAAGCCAGCCGTCGCCAGCCAGCCTTTGCCCCTGCCGTTTGGGCTGTGCCTGCCGGTTTCCGGCTGCACAGCCCAAACGTCCCTTCGATAACTCTTTGATTCTCCTGTGAAGAATCTGTGACGCAGGACCCCCTGCATCCCGGTTGCCCTTGGTTTTTGGGACCCGGGGTGGTAGCGTGGGTGTGTCGGAAACGAATTCTTAAGGAGCGTCTGGGGCGTCGTCAGATCGAAGGCCCGCCCCGCTGAAACCCGGATTTGGCCAAAAAGCTGTTCATCAAGACCTACGGCTGCCAGATGAACGTCTACGACTCCGCCCGCATGGCGGACGTGCTGGCCCCGCTTGGATACGCCAAAACCGATTCGCCCGAGGATGCCGACATGGTCATCCTCAACACCTGCCACATCCGCGAAAAAGCCGCCGAGAAGGTCTTCTCCGAGCTCGGCCACTGGCGCATCCGCAAGGCCGAGGCCCGTGAAAAAGGCGGCGACGTCACCATTGCCGTCGCCGGCTGCGTGGCCCAGGCCGAGGGTGAGCAGATCAACCAGCGCGCGCCCTTTGTCGATCTCGTCGTCGGCAGCCAGGCCTATCACAAGCTGCCCGAACTGCTGGCCCGCGCCGAACGCGCCCGGGTGAAGCCCAGCGGCGGTCGCGGCCTGCTGGAAACGGCGTTTCCGGTCGAATCGAAATTCGATCATCTTCCTGATGAGATTTCGTCTGCGTCCGGCCCGGTCGGCTATCTCGCCGTGCAGGAGGGCTGCGACAAGTTCTGCACCTTCTGCGTCGTGCCCTATACGCGCGGCGCGGAATATTCGCGCCCGGCCGAGGCCATCATCAGCGAAGCCCTGCGTATCGCCGCGACGGGTGTGCAGGAGATCGCGCTGCTCGGCCAGAATGTGAATGCCTGGCATGGCGCAGGCGCCGATGGCCGGACCTGGTCGTTGGCACAACTGCTGAAAACCCTGAAGGACCGCGTGAATGCGCAGTATCCGCATATCCGCTGGCGCTACACCACCTCGCATCCGCTGGAAATGACCGATGATCTGATCGCCGCCCATGGCGATCTCGAGACGCTGATGCCTTTCCTGCATCTGCCGGTGCAGGCCGGTTCAGATGCAGTGCTGAAAGCCATGAACCGCCAGCATCGCGCCGAAGACTATCTGCGCATCGTCGACAAGCTGCGCACAGCCCGGCCCGACATCGCGCTCAGCGGCGACTTTATCGTGGGCTTCCCCGGCGAAACCGATCGCGATTTCGAGGCGACGCTCGATCTGGTGCGCCAGGTGCGTTACGCCTCGGCCTATTCCTTCAAGTATTCCATCCGTCCCGGCACGCCGGGCGGCCTGATGCCCAACCACGTGCCGGAAGCAGTGCGCCGCGAACGTCTGCTGGCGCTGCAGGCGCTGCTGCGCGAGCAGTCGACCGACTTCAACCGCGCCTGCGTCGGCCGTGAACTCGATGTGTTGTTCGATCGCCCGGGCCGTCCCGGTCAGGTGCTGGGGCGTTCGCCCTATCTGCAGTCCGTCATCGTGGAGGATGCGTCGCTGCAGGTTGGCGACCGCGCCCTGATCACCATCACCGCCGGTCACGGCAGTTCCATCGACGGGCAAATCGCTCGTCGCGAGGCAGCATGAGGGTCGATTGGACGCAGCAACGAGGCCAAAGCCTGTGAGCGATGCACGCGGCGCGGATAAGACGGCAGCCGATCCGATCATTCTGGATTTCGAGGACAATCGTCTGCTCGCGCTTCTGTTCGGCGAGCATGACCGCTATCTGGCCCGCATCGAGGAACGCCTCAATGTGACGGTGGCGTCGCGTGGCAACCGGCTGATGATCACCGGTCCGGCCGATGCGATGGCGCAGGCCCGCAAGATTCTCACCGACCTCTATCGTCGCCTGGAAAGCGGCGCGGAGATCGAGATGGGCGATATCGATGGTGCAATCCGCATGACGCAAGGGGGTCCAATGAATGCTCCAGTGACGGCGAAGCTGCGTGACAAGGCCGAGTTGGTTCGCGATGACCGTCCGGTCCCCGATGGCGCGGTGCGCACCAAGAAGCGGATTATCCTGCCGCGATCGCATACGCAGAAGCTCTACTTCGAAGCGCTGCAGCAACATGAACTGGTCTTCGGCCTCGGCCCGGCCGGCACCGGCAAGACCTATCTTGCCGTCGCCATGGCGGTGAACATGCTGCTTGAAGGCCGCGTCGACCGCATCATCCTGTCGCGTCCCGCCGTCGAAGCCGGCGAACGCCTCGGCTTCCTGCCGGGCGACATGCGCGACAAGATCGACCCCTACCTGCGTCCGCTCTATGACGCGCTTTACGACATGCTGCCGGCCGAACGCGTGGCCAAGGGACTGGAAAGCGGCGAGGTGGAAGTCGCGCCGCTGGCCTTCATGCGCGGCCGTACGTTGGCCAATGCCTTCGTCATTCTCGACGAAGCGCAGAATACCTCGCCGGTGCAGATGAAGATGCTGCTGACGCGACTTGGCGAGAATTCACGCCTGGCGGTCACCGGTGACCTGTCGCAGATCGATCTGCCGATCGGTGTGCCGTCAGGCCTGCGCCATGCGCTGGATATCTTGGATGGTGTCGAGGGCATCTCGTTCGTGAAGTTCGGCGAGGCCGATGTCGTGCGTCATCCGCTGGTGACCAAGATCGTACGGGCCTATGCCCAGAAAGAGCAGCAGCTCGATCTCGGCGCCGACGCCATGCGTCCCCGCCGCTAGAAGCAGGATTATCCAGGTTCCGTCATGCCCGAAGGTTCCAGTAGCCAGTCCCGTATCGAGATCGATATCCGCATTGCCGCGGCCGGCTGGCGCACCGCGCTGCCCGGCGCGGCGGCGGCGATCCGCAAGGCCGTGCAGGCGGCGCTGAAGTCCGAACTGCCGAAGACGGCGCGGGTGGCGCTCAGCATCCTGCTCACCGAAGACGCCGAGATGCGCAAGCTCAATGCCGGCTGGCGCGCCAAGGACAAGCCGACCAACGTGCTGTCCTTTCCGGCCGAGACCGCCATCGATCCGTCACGACCGCCGCCGTATCTGGGCGATATCGCGTTGGGGCTCTCGACCTGCCGCCGTGAGGCGAAGGAGCAGGGCAAGACCCTGGCCGACCATGTGACGCATCTGACCGTACATGGCGTGCTGCATCTGCTGGGCTATGACCATATGGACGACGACCAGGCTGAAGCCATGGAGCCGCTGGAAACAGCAATCCTGGCGGACATGGGCGTCGCCGATCCCTATAAATCCTCCGCGCCAGCCGTTAAGAAGGCCCCCAGGAAGACTGCTGTTAAGAAGCCTGTTGCAAAAAAGAAGAGTGTTGTGAAAAAGAAGCCCGCGGCCGCCCGGTCGCAGAAGAAAGCCGTGCCCGTCAAGGCGAAGACGAAAACTGCGAAGCGGAAGCGCGCAGCATGAGCGAGACCCGTGAGCATGCCGGCAACGGCACGACATTCTGGCGCCGCCTGCTGACGCTGCTGCGTGGCCGCGATGAGTCCTTGCGCGAAAGTATCGAGGAGCTGCTCGAGGAACATGCCGAGGACAGCGCTACACCCGAGGAGACCGCCGAGCGCGCGCTGCTGCGCAACGTGCTGGAAGTGGGTGAACTGCGGGTAGGCGAAATCCGCGTGCCGCGCACCGATATCATCGCCGTATCGGCCGAGATCGAGTTCGAGAAGCTGTTGAAGACCCTCGTCGATGCCGAGCATTCGCGCCTGCCGGTCTATCGCGGTTCGCTGGACGATGTGATCGGCATGATCCATGTGAAAGACGTGCTGCCCTATCTCGCCGGCCGCAGCGGCTTTTCCATGGACAAGATTCTGCGCAAGCTGCTGGTGGTGCCGCCATCGAAGTCGGTACTCGAGCTGCTGCGCGAGATGCGCGACAATCGCACCCATATGGCCATCATCGTCGACGAATACGGTGGCGTGGACGGCCTGGTCACCATCGAGGATCTGGTCGAGCAGATCGTCGGCGAGATCGACGACGAGCATGACGAAAGCGTCGGCGCGATGCTGATCCAGCGCGCTGATGGCGTGCTGGAGGCTCATGGCCGTTGCCCGGTCGAGGATTTGGAAGAAAAGCTCGGTCGCCCGCTGCTTGATCCTGAAGAGGATGAAGAAGTCGACACCGTCGGCGGCCTCATCGTGTCGTATCTGGGCCGCGTGCCGCTGCGCGGTGAACTGGTCGAACATCCGGCCGGCCTCGCCTTCGAGGTGCTGGATGCCGATCCGCGCCGGGTCAAGCGCGTGCGCATCCGCGTGCAGGCGTCTGAATCCAGCGCCGATGCGGCCTGACCCACTGAAATGACGGCCCTGCTTGCGATGCCGGCCGCTCTGGCGGCCTTAAGCGGCTGGCGGCGCTATGCGCTCGCGCTGGCACTAGGCGTGGCGCTGGCCGGTGCACAGGCGCCGCTGTCGGTCTGGCCGCTGGCCTTCATCGCTTTTGCCGGCCTGCTGCTGATGATGGTGGGTGTCCGTGGTTGGCGCAGTACATTCACCGCCTTCGCCTTCGCCTACGGCTATTTTGTCGCAGGATTTTACTGGATCGGCATCGCTTTCTTCGTTGATGCCGAGAAATATGCATTGCTGCTGCCGGTGCCAGTGCTGGGTCTGCCGCTGTTGCTGGCACTGTTTCCGGCAACCGGCCTGTGGCTGGCGCATCGCGTGGCTGGTTATCGTCCTTCGCGCTTTATCCTGTTGGCGCCTTTTGGCTGGCTGGTCGCCGAATATCTGCGCAGTCATGTGCTGACTGGCTTTCCCTGGAATCTGGTCGGCGCCGTTTGGGGTGCATGGCCCTCGACCATGCAGCTTGCAGCCTTCATCGGTGAACAGGGTCTGGGCCTGCTCACTATGCTGGCGGCCAGCGGCCTGACGCTTGCGCTGCTGCCAGTGCTCCCTTCGCGCCGCCGTCTGATCGCCTCGCTACTGCCGGCGGGTTTTGCGCTGCTGCTCGGGCTGGGCTGCCTGCGTTTGCCGGCCGATGCCGTTGAAACCGTTCCCGATGTGCAGTTGCGCCTGGTGCAGCCCAGCGTGCCGCAGACAACAAAATGGCGCGACGACCTGCGCCAGCAGCATCTGCAGGAGCATGTCGCGCTCAGCCTGAAGCCGGCCGCCATTCCGCCCACGCACATCATCTGGCCGGAAACGGCATTGCCCTATCTGCTGGATGAGGAGGGTCCGCTGCGCGAGGGCCTGTCGCGTCTGCTGCCGGTCAAGTCCGGCGCGCTGATCACCGGTGCGCCGCGTCGCATGTTCGATGCCAAGGGCCAGATGGTGCTGTTTAACAGTGTCTTCGCCGTTGATGGCATGGGCACGCTTGCTGGCGTCTATGACAAGCTGCATCTGGTACCCTTTGGTGAATATCTGCCATTTCGCAGTATCCTGAAACCGCTGGGGCTCGATGCATTGGCCGCCGGCAGCATCGACTTCTCCCCAGGCTTTGCCGCATCGCCACTCGCTTTTCCCGGTTTACCGCCCGCGCGTGTGCTGGTCTGCTACGAGGCGATCTTCGCCGACGAAATCAGGGATGATGCATCGCCGCGGCCCGGCCTGCTGCTCAATGTCACCAATGATGGCTGGTTCGGCCGCTCGTCCGGTCCCTATCAACATCTTGCTTCCGCACGCTTTCGTGCCGTTGAACAGGGTCTGCCGCTGGTGCGTGCGGCCAACAATGGCATCAGTGCGATCGTCGATCCTTATGGTCGTGTAACGGCCAGTCTCGGTCTTGATGCAATTGGTACGGTTGATGGTGCGCTGCCCAAGGCGTTGTCGGACTATCCGCCTTACACGCGTATCGGCGACATACCTTTGCTCGCATTATCGATATTGCTTCTCATCTGTTGCTTTGTGGCGGAACGTCGCACCACAAGGCATTGACCGCAGCCATCGCGGCGGCCTTTAATCCGCCCTTCGTTTTTTGGTTTTGCGTGCGTGAGGGCAGTTCAGTGACGAAGAATTCCGTCGACGTCCATGTCGGCAATCGATTGAAGTTGCGTCGGACCATGGTCGGCATGAGTCAGGACAAACTCGGCCAGATGGTTGGCCTGACCTTCCAGCAGATTCAGAAATACGAAAAGGGCGCCAACCGCATCGGTGCCAGCCGGCTGTTCCAGTTCGCCACCATTCTCGACGTGCCGCCGGCCTATTTCTTCGATGGCCTGGAGGGCGTGCCGGTCGCCAACCGCGATGGCCGGGTGCTGTCTGCCGCCGTGCCAGCCGACAGTCCGGCCGCGTCCTTCAGCCGCGAGGATGTCGAATTGCTCCGTGCCTTCCATGGCCTGCGCCAGCCCGGTCTGCGCCGCCGCATCATCGAACTCGTCTGGGCCATGGGTGGGAATGAGGTCGGAGAGTCACCGGAACTGGCTGTGGAACCGGCAGAAGCCCCCATTCGGTCACGCCATTCTGCTTGACCCCCGGGTCAGGCTCTGCGAAATAACCGGACTTTTCCCGTTTTCCAATCCCGGCGTGCGCCAAACGCCGGTGCGGGGGCGGGCTGACAAAAAGCCTGGGGCCGGTTGGCGCGGCCTTTGAGGAGATAACACGTGGCGCGTTCTTCCTATCTGTTCACCAGTGAATCGGTGTCTGAAGGTCATCCCGACAAGGTCTGCGACCAGATCTCTGACGGTGTGCTGGATCTCTTCCTCAAGGAAGATCCTTATGCCCGCGTCGCTTGCGAAACCCTGGCGACCACCAACCGCGTCGTCATCGCCGGCGAAGTGCGCGGCCCGAAGAGCCTGGTGTCGAAGTCGGGCGCCGTGAACAAGAAGAAGATCGAAGAGGTGGCGCGCGCCACCATCAAGAAGATCGGCTACGAGCAGAAGGGCTTCCACTGGAAGACCGCCAAGGTCGAGGTGCTGCTGCACGGTCAGTCTGCTGACATCGCCGTCGGCGTCGATGCCGCCGGCAATAAGGATGAAGGCGCGGGCGACCAGGGCATCATGTTCGGTTACGCCACCAACGAGACGCCGGAACTGATGCCGGCGCCGCTGCAGCTGTCGCAGAACATCCTCTCGGCGCTGGCCGCCGTCCGTCACAGCGGCAAGGAGCCGCTGCTTGGCCCCGACGCCAAGAGCCAGGTCACGCTGCTCTACAAGAACGGCAAGCCGACCGGCGCCACCGCCATCGTCGTCTCGACCCAGCATGCGCTGAAGGACAAGAAGGGCCGCGTTCTGGAAAGTGGCGACATCAAGCGCATCGTGAAGCCTTACGTGCAGAAGGTCATGCCGAAGGGCTGGATGTGCGATGACGAGCATTTTTATGTGAACCCGACCGGCCGCTTCGTCATCGGCGGTCCGGACGGCGATTGCGGCCTCACCGGCCGCAAGATCATCGTCGACACTTACGGCGGCGCGGCCCCGCATGGCGGCGGCGCTTTCTCGGGCAAGGACCCGACCAAGGTTGACCGTTCGGCGGCTTACGTTTCGCGCTATCTGGCGAAGAACGTTGTCGCGGCCGGCCTGGCCGACAAGTGCCTGATCCAGCTGTCCTATGCCATTGGCGTCGCTTATCCGCTGTCGGTCTATGTCGATACTTACGGCACCGGCAAGGCCGACGAGAACAAGATCGCCAAGATCCTGCAGGAGCTGGTAAAGCTCAGCCCGCGCGGCATCCGCGAGCATCTGAAGCTTAACCGTCCGATCTACGCCCGCACTGCTGCCTACGGCCATTTCGGCCGCAAGCCGGAAAAGGACGGCGGCTTCTCGTGGGAGAAGACCGATCTGGTCAAGGACCTGAAGTCGGCCTTCAACGTCCGCTAATACGTGTCTGACGACGAGTCCGCGGCCGCGCCGCGACGCCTGATCTTCGGGCGTCGGCGCGGCCGCAAACTTTCCCCCACCCGCGAAAACCGTTTCGGCGACTGGCTGCCGCGCGTGTCGATCACGCTGCCGAAGCCCGGCGCAGTGCTCGATCCCGCATCGCTGTTCTCGACGCCGAAGCAGGCCTACTGGGTCGAGATCGGCTTCGGCGACGGCGGGCATCTGTTCGCGCTGTCGCAGCAGCATCCCGATGTTGGTTTCATCGGCATCGAACCCTACGAGCATGGCGTGGCCAAGCTGGTGATGCGCATCGCCGAACGTCATGAGGGCGGTGATGTCCGCGACAACGTTCGTATCCTGACCGATGATGCACGCCTGCTGCTCAAGGCGCTGCCCGACAACAGCGTGGCGCGCGGCTTCACGCTGTTTCCCGATCCCTGGCCGAAGAAGCGCCATCAATGGCGCCGCATCGTCAACGCCGACACGCTGGCCGACTGGTCGCGGTTGATTCCGGCGGGCGGTGAACTTCGCGTCGCCACCGACGTTCCCGATTACCAGCGCTGGATGCTGCGCCATATCCTGGCCGAACCGCGGTTCGACTGGCAGGCGGAGAGCAGCGCCGACTGGCTGACGCGGCCCGCTGACTGGCCGCCCAGCAAGTACGAGCAGAAAGCCATCACGGCCGGGCGCACGCCGCATTACTATCGTTTGCGCCGGGTCTGAGTTTTTCCTTCCTCCCCGAGAGGACGCGCGCCGATGTCGTTTCGCCTGTTTGCCGCTGCGGCCATGGCCGCCATCGCCGCCACGCTCGGGCTGATGGTTTTTCGCGTCTTTTCCATCGCCCTGATGCCGATCGATCCGGCTGAAACTGATGCCCTGCTGTTACACCATCTGGGGCTGGGCCTGGCTGGCAGCCTGCTGATGCTGCCCCTGCTGCTGAAAGCCGATGGCGGTTTCCGTCAGGGTCTGAGGCTTGGCGGAGGTATTTTCCTTGTTTTCTGCCTTTTTCCATGGCTGGCGCAGCCTGGGACCCATCCCGGCCATGTGCCGGCCGGCCTCGGACTTTGGCTGTTTTCCGTGGCTGCCAGCATGGCTGGCCTGTGGCTGTTCCGGCGCGGCGACTGGCAGCGCCGCCTGGCCGGCCTGGTGCTGCTGATCCTGCCGCTGCTGCTGGGCTATGTGCTGGCCGACCGGCCCGACGTCCTGACCACGCCCGGTTTCGGTGAGGCGCGGGACCCAGACATTGCGGTCTGGCGTGACCTTGCCCTCAATCTGCTGTTCTGGCTGCTGCTGGGGGCTGGATCGTCGCTGGCGGTCCGCCGAGTCCTGGTCCGCAAAGTTGCTTCCAGAGCCGGAACCGAGACCGAAACCGGCACCTGAAAACCGGCGTTCCGGCAGGCCCGTAAACGGGCCGAAAAGCCTTGCATTGGTGGAATTTGCCGCTATAACAGCCTCCGACATTGCTGGCCTGGTCCATGGTCGGATCGGGAAGGGGACATGGGCCAGCCGGCCCATTTTTTGTTTCTACGGGGTCAGCCGGATTTCCCGGCCCCGACCAGCCAGGCTGACCGCCCGCAGAAACGCTTTTTCGACGCCTTAAAGGACATTGCGCGGGCATGGATGCTGCGACCCGGATTGCCGACCTGATTGCGCCCACGCTTGAAGCGATGGGCTTCCAGCTCGTGCGGGTCAAGCTGATGGGCACCGAGCGTCCCGTGCTGCAGATCATGTTCGAGCGCGACACTGGCGGCGCGCCCCATGACGGCGGCGTCACGGTCGACGACTGCGCCGATGTCAGCCGCGGCGTCAGTGCCGTGCTGGACGTGGAAGATCCGATCGCCAGCGCCTATCGGCTGGAGGTGTCGTCGCCTGGCATCGACCGCCCGCTGACCAAGGCGGCCGACTATGAGCGGTTCAAGGGCTTTGCTGCCAAGGTCGAGCTCGGCCGTCCGCTGGATGGCCGCAAGCGCTTTGCTGGCCGTATCGGCGGCCTGGCTGGCGATACGGTGGTGCTGAAGGACGAAGAGAAGGGCAACGAGGCGCGTCTGCCCGTGGCCGAGATCACCAGCGCCAAGCTTATTGTCACCGACGACCTCATCGCTGCGGCGATGGCGGCTCGCCCGGTGGCGAACTGAAATTTTTGAGTCTGTGACCAGGTAAGGGTTCGAGGAACACGACAATGGAAACGGTGACCAGTTTCAACCGGATCGAGCTGCTGCAAGTGGCCGATGCCGTGGCCCGCGAGAAAGCCATCGAGCGCGATGTTGTGCTCATGGCCATGGAAGATGCGATCCAGAAGGCGGCGCGCTCGCGCTACGGCCTGGAAAACGACATTCATGCCGAGATCGACCGCAAGAGCGGCGAGATTCGTCTCGAGCGTCATCTGCAGGTCGTCGAGAAGGTCGAGAACGACGCCATCGAGATCGGCCTGGTGGAAGCGCAGCGCCGCAATCCGGACGCCCAGTCGGGCGACGTGATTGCCGAGCCGCTGCCGCCGATCGATTTCGGCCGCATCGCCGCACAGACCGCCAAGCAGGTGATCGTGCAGAAGGTGCGTGAAGCTGAGCGTGAGCGTCAGTACAACGAATACAAGGACCGCATCGGCGAGATCGTGAACGGTCTGGTCAAGCGCGTCGAATACGGCAACGTCACCATCGACCTGGGCCGCGCCGAAGCGATCCTGCGTCGCGACGAACTGCTGCCGCGCGAGACTTTCCGCCAGGGTGATCGTGCCCGCGCCTACATCTACGACGTCCGTCGCGAACCGCGCGGCCCGCAGATTTTCCTGTCGCGGTCGCATCCGCAGCTGATGGCCAAGCTGTTTGCCCAGGAAGTGCCGGAAGTCTATGACGGCATCATCGAGATCCGCGCCGTCGCCCGCGACCCGGGCAGCCGCGCCAAGATCGCCGTCTTCTCCAACGACACCTCGATCGATCCGGTTGGCGCCTGCGTCGGCATGCGCGGCAGCCGCGTCCAGGCGGTGGTCAACGAGCTGCAGGGCGAGAAGATCGACATCATCAAGTGGTCGCCCGATCCGGCCACCTTCATCGTCAACGCGCTGGCCCCGGCCGAAGTGGCCAAGGTCGTGCTCGATGAAGAAGCCAATTCGGTTGAAGTCGTGGTCCCGACCGACCAGCTGTCGCTGGCGATTGGCCGCCGTGGCCAGAACGTGCGCCTGGCCTCGCAGCTCACCGGCTACGACATCGACATCCTGACCGAGGAAGAAGAGAGCGAGCGCCGCCAGAAGGAATTCCGCGAGCGCAGCCAGCTCTTCATTGATGCGCTGGATGTCGACGAGACCCTGGCCCAGCTGCTGGTCACCGAAGGCTTCACCAAGGTCGAGGAACTCGCCTATCTGCCGGTGGAAGAACTGGCCGAAATCGAGGGCTTCGATGGCGACATCGCCCACGAGCTGCACGAGCGTTCGGTCGAGTATCTCGACAAGCGTAACAGCGAGATGGAAGAGAAGCGCAAGGCGCTCGGCGTCACCGACGAAGTCGCCGCGATCGAAGGCCTGACCCCGCCGATGCTGGTTGCCCTGGGCGAGAAGGGCGTGAAGACGCTCGACGACCTCGGCGATCTGGCCGGCGACGAACTGCAGGAAATCGTCGGCGAAGGCATGTCGAACGAAGATGCGAACACCATCATCATGGCGGCGCGTCAGCATTGGTTCGACGGCGAGGAGACTGCGGGCGACAAGGCGTAAGCCTGTCACCCGGTGAATTGAAGGCTGTCGAAGCCATGCCGCGGCGCCGTTGTTTGTTGACCGGCCTGCGCGCGGATGAAGACAGCTTGCTGCGCTTCGCCATTGATGTGGCGGGTGCGGTGACGCCGGATCCGGCGCATCGGCTGGGTGGCCGCGGGCTTTGGCTCGCACCGGCCAGGGATGCGGTGGCGACGGCAGCGGCCAAGGGCATGTTTGCCCGGGCGGCGAAACGCAAGCTGCAGGTGCCGGTCGATCTGGCGGCCCGCAGCCTGGAAGCCTGGACAGCGCATGCCGCTGCCCAGGTGGCGAAGGCCCGGCGTGCCGGGTTGGTGGTGACTGACGCGGATGCGGATGACGCGGTGTTGTCCGTCGATGCGGCGGTTCTGGGTTGCGGGCGGCTGGCGCTGAAGCGTACGCCGTTCGGAATGCGGGCGGCGGCCGATGTGGCGCTGCTGACTCGACTGGTTGTTTAAGGTCCACCCGGGCCATAGGTAATGCATCGCGAGATGCGTTTTTTGTTTTTTGCGGTAGGCGGAAGCGGACTGTATGAGCGACGTGAACGAGCAGGACAAGGACAAGGCAGCGGCAAAGCCCAAGCGGCTTGAGCTGAAGAAGACGGTTGAGACCGGTCAGGTCCGCCAGAGCTTCAGCCATGGACGCACCAAGGCGGTGACGGTGGAAGTGCGCAAGAAGCGCACCATCGTTCCCCCGGGTTCGGCTGCTGCCAAGGCTGAAGCGGCTCCGGCCGCAGCGGCCGCGCCTGCTGTTGCGCCCGCTGCGACGCCGGCAACCAAGACCGCTGCGCCCAGCGTGCATGTGCCCTCGCGCGCCGAGATCATCGCCGAACATGATGCCGCTCAGGCAGCCAAGGCTGCTGAAGAGGCGGCTGTCGCCGCTGCAGCCCGCGCCGCTGAACCGGCGCCCGCGCCCAAGGCCGCCGCTCCCGCCGGGACCACACCGGCTGCTGCGCCGACCGCCCGCATTGTCGACCCGTCCCGCACCGGCCCGCGCATGACCGCGCAGCCGACCGGCGATTCTCGTCCCAATGCCCGCACCGAACGCGCCGAGCGCGGCGTGGATCGCACCGAGCGCCCTGGCGCCGCTGCGCGTCCGCAGCGCACCTCGGGCATGGTGCTCAAGCCGATGTCGGATGAGGAGAAGCAGGCCCGCGCCCGCAACGATGATCTCCGCAGCCGTGTGGGTGAAATGCGCCGCGTCGCCGAAGAAGGTATGCGACGCCGCATGGACGACCAGTCCAAGATTCACGCCGAGCGTGAAGCGGCGCTGCGTCGCCAGGCCGATGAAGATGCCCGCAAGAAGGCCGAAGACGATGCCCGCAAGAAGGCCGAGGCTGAAGCGGCCCGTCGCCTTGCTTCGCCCGAGACCACTGGCACCGAAGCCGCGCCCGGCGCAGCAGCGCCGACCGGCGTGCGTCCGGCCATGGACGAGGAAGAGGATGCCGGCGCGAAGCGCCGCACCGGTCCGGGTGGCACCAAGATCGTGCCGGCCAAGCCGGCCACGCTGCGTCCGAAGGACGGCGGCGAGCGCCGCACCGGCAAACTGAGTGTCACCAAGGCTCTCGATGACAACGAGCGTGTGCGTTCGGTGGCGAGTTTCCGCCGCCGCATCGAACGCGAGAAGCGCGCCCATGGCCAGGCCGCCATGGAGCAGCAGAAGATTTTGCGTGACGTCATTATTCCTGAAACGATTACGGTGCAGGAGCTGGCCAACCGTATGGCCGAACGTGGTGTCGACGTCGTCAAGGCGCTGATGAAGATGGGCGTGATGGCGACCATCAACCAGACCCTCGATGCCGATACGGCCGAGCTGATCGTCAGCGAATTCGGTCACCGCGTGCAGCGCGTGGCGGAATCCGACATCGAGCTGGGTCTGGGCGGCGAGAAGGACGAGGATGCAGTGATGCAGTCGCGTCCTCCGGTCGTCACCGTCATGGGCCACGTCGATCACGGCAAGACCTCGCTGCTGGATGCGCTGCGCGCGACCGATGTGGTCAGCGGCGAAGCCGGCGGCATCACCCAGCATATCGGTGCCTATCAGGTGCATATGAAGTCGGGCAAGGCGATCACCTTCCTCGATACACCTGGCCATGAAGCCTTCACGCAGATGCGCGCCCGCGGCGCCAAGGTCACCGACATCGTCGTGCTGGTGGTTGCTGCCGACGACAGCGTGATGCCGCAGACGGTGGAAGCCATCCACCATGCCAAGGCCGCCGGCGTGCCGATCGTGATTGCGATCAACAAGTGCGACAAGCCGGCTGCCAATCCGCAGAAGGTGCGGCAGGAACTGCTGCAGCATGAAATCGTCGTGGAACAGATGGGCGGCGAGGTGCAGTCCATCGAAGTGTCAGCCAAGACCAAGATGGGTCTCGACACGCTGGAAGAAGCCATCCTGCTGCAGGCTGAAATCCTCGACCTCAAGGCCAATCCGGACCGCAAGGCGGAAGGCGTGGTGGTTGAAGCCAAGCTGGAGCGCGGCCGTGGTTCGGTTGCCACCGTGCTGGTCGCGCGCGGCACGCTGCATGTCGGCGATGTCTTCGTGGCCGGCAGTGCCTGGGGCCGTGTGCGCGCCCTGATCGATGATCACGGCAAGAACGTCGTCTCGGCCGGTCCGGCCGTCCCGGTCGAAGTGCTGGGCCTGCAGGGCAACCCGGAAGCCGGCGATGAATTCGTCGTCGTCGAGAACGAGGCGCGCGCCCGTGAGGTCGCCGAGTTCCGCGAGCGCAAGCAGCGCGCGGCCCGTTCCGCCATCTCGGCCCGTGGTTCGCTGGAGCAGATGTTCTCCAAGATCCAGGCCGGCGAAGCCAAGGAACTGCCGATCGTCATCAAGACCGACGTGCAGGGCTCGCTCGAAGCGATCCAGGCCGCCGTCAACAAGCTCGGCACCGAGGAAGTGGTTGTCCGCTTCCTGCATGGCGCCATCGGCGGCATCAACGAGTCCGACATCTCGCTGGCCGGCGCCTCAAAGGGCGCGGTCATCGGCTTCAACGTGCGTGCGTCCAAGCAGGCGCGCGAACTGGCCGAGCGCGAAGGCGTCGACATCCGCTACTACTCGATCATCTATAACCTGATCGATGACCTGAAGGCGCTGCTGTCGGGTATGCTGGCTCCGACCATCCGCGAACGCTTCCTCGGTTATGCCGAAATCCGCGAGGTGTTCAACATCTCGAAGATCGGCAAGATCGCGGGTTGCATGGTTACCGAAGGTCTGGTCAAGCGCGGCGCCAAGGTGCGCCTGCTGCGCGACAACGTGGTCATCCACGAAGGCGCGCTCTCGACCCTCAAGCGCTTCAAGGACGATGCGCGCGAGGTCAAGCAGGGCATGGATTGCGGTATGTCGTTCGAGAATTACAACGACATCCAGGTCGGCGATGTGATCGAGTGCTTCGAACTCGAGAGCGTGGCGCGCGAGCTCTAAGCCCGCGCGTCCGTCTCTGTTTCGGGGAGAATCTGTCATGGCGCAGCGTAAAAGCGGTGGCGGTAAAGGCAGCAGCCGGGGCGATTTGCCCGGCGGCCGCAGCCAGCGTCAGCTGCGCGTCGGCGAGGAACTGCGCCATATCCTGTCGGACGTGCTGCGCAACGGCCATTTCCGCGATCCCGATCTGGTCGATCTCGTCGTCACCGTCACTGAAGTGCGCGTCAGTCCCGATCTGAAGGCGGCCACCGCTTTCGTCATGCCGCTGGCCGGCAAAGACGCGCCCAAGATTATTGCCGGGCTCAATCGCGCCACTGCCTATATCCGCACCGAGGCCGTGAAGCAGGTCAACCTGCGCGTCGCGCCGCAATTCTCCTTCAAGCTGGATCACAGCTTCGACGAGGCCGCCCGCGTCACCAAGCTGCTGCAGGGACCGGCCGTGCGTGCCGATCTCGACAAGCCTGCGGATTCTCCCGCGGATTCCGAGGAATGAAGAAAAGAGGCCGCCCGATCCATGGCTGGGTGATCGTCGACAAGCCGCTGGGGCTCACCTCGACGCAATGCCTAGCGAAAGTCCGCCGTCTCACCGATGCCGCCAAGGCCGGCCATGGCGGCACACTCGATCCCCTGGCCAGCGGCGTGCTGCCGATTGCTTTGGGCGAGGCCACCAAGACCGTCAACTGGGTGATGACCGCAGGCAAGACCTATCGCTTCACCGTGCGCTGGGGCCAGGGCACCGAAACCGACGATGCCGAAGGTCCGGTCATCCAGCAGTCCGACATCCGGCCCGACCGCGCCGCCATCCTGGCCATGCTGCCGGGTTTCACCGGCGAGATCATGCAGCGCCCGCCGCCCTATTCCGCCATCAAGGTCGACGGCCAGCGCGCCTATGACCTGGCCAGGAAGGGTGAGGCGCCCGAGTTGCCGGCCCGTCCGATCCGCATCGACGCGCTGCGTCTGGTCGACTGTCCCGATGCCGATCATGCGGTCTTCGAGGTGGATTGCGGCAAGGGTGCCTATGTACGGGCGTTGGGCCGGGATTTCGCTTTATCTTTAGGGACTTACGGGCATATCACGGCCCTGCGGCGCACCCGGGTCGGGCGCTATGAGGAAAAGGCGGCCTTTTCGCTGGATTCACTGGAGGAACTATGCCAAAAGGACGCCGCGCACGCGTATCTGCTGCCGATTGAAACCGCGCTGGACGACATCCCGGCCCTGGTTCTGACCGGCCCGCAGGCTGACCGCCTCAGACACGGACAGCCTATCAAGATCGCGCTCACGGCCCCCGGACTCCCGCCGGAAGGCGAACTTCTGGCCATGGCAGACGGCAAGCCCGTTGGTCTGGTCGAACGTCTCGCCGACGACGTCCGCCCGTTGCGTTTGTTCAACCTATGATGTCGCGGAGTTAAGACCATGACGATCACTGCCGAGCGCAAGACCGTAGTTGTTTCGGAATTCGCCACCAAGAAAGGCGACACCGGTTCGCCGGACGTCCAGGTGGCCCTGCTCACCGAGCGCATCAACAACCTCTCTGAGCATTTCAAGACCCACAAGAAAGACGTGCATTCGCGTCGCGGCCTGCTGATGATGGTCAGCAAGCGTCGCAGCCTGCTCGACTATCTGAAGCGGACCGACACGCCCCGCTACGACGCGCTGATTCAGCGCCTGGGTCTCCGCAAGTAATAGATTATGGCCGCTGCCGCGAAGCGAATCGCCAGCAGCCGTATTCCGGATACGATGAACCACGCCCGCTCCCGGATCGCCGGGGCGGGCGTTGTCATTTCATCGTAGGCCGGACCCATGGCCGGTGGCATCGGGATGGACTCGATGCGCCGGTTTGCCGCGTGCGACTGAACTGAATTCAGTTGTGCCGGCCGGGCGGGAGGCGATGGGCGCCGTCCCGCCAGGTGCCTAGGTCAGGGACAGTCCGAAGGACCGAGGGCGCCGAGGAAGGAAGAAAAGACATGTTCAATATCCACAAGACCGAACTGATGTGGGGCGGACGCAAGCTCACCATCGAGACCGGCAAGATTGCCCGTCAGGCCGATGGCGCCGTGATGGTCACCTATGGCGACACCATCGTGCTCTGCACCGCGGTTGCTGCGAAGTCCCCCAAGCCGGGCGTCGACTTTTTCCCGCTCACCGTGAACTACCAGGAAAAGACCTTTGCCGCCGGCAAGATCCCCGGTGGTTTCTTCAAGCGTGAAGGTCGTCCGACCGAGAAGGAGACGCTGACCTCGCGTCTGATCGATCGTCCGATCCGTCCGCTGTTCGCCGACGGCTTCCGCAACGAGACCCAGGTCGTCGCTACCGTGCTGTCGCACGATCTGGAAAACGATCCCGATATCGTCGCCCTGGTCGGCGCCTCTGCCGCACTCACCATCTCGGGCATTCCCTTCATGGGTCCGATCGGTGCCGCCCGCGTCGCCTATATCAACGGCGAATACGTGCTGAACCCAACCAAGACCCAGCTCAACGAAGAGGGCAACAAGCTCGACCTGGTCGTCGCCGGCACCGCCGACGCCGTGCTGATGGTTGAGTCGGAAGCCCAGCAGCTGCCGGAAGACGTGATGCTCGGTGCCGTGATGTTCGGTCACAAGGGCTTCCAGCCGGTGATTGAAGCCATCATCGGCCTGGCTGAACGCGCGGCCAAGGATGCGATGCCGCTGCAGGCCCGTACCGGTTACGAGACCGCCTTCAAGAAGCTGCAGGATTCGGGCATCGAAGCCGAACTGCGCAAGGCTTATGAAGAGAAGGTCAAGCAGGCCCGCTACGCCAAGGTCGGTGAAGTGAAGGCCAAGGCCAAGGCGCTGTTCGCCGAGGGCGAAGCCAACCCGGTCGACGTTTCCGATGCCTTCAAGCATCTGGAAGCCCAGGTCGTGCGCTTCAACATCCTCGACACCGGCCTGCGCATCGACGGCCGCGACACCAAGACTGTCCGTCCGATTGTGTCGGAAGTCGGCGTGCTGCCGCGCGCCCATGGCGCCGCGCTGTTCACCCGTGGCGAGACCCAGGCACTGGTTGTCACCACGCTGGGCACCGGCACCGACGAGCAGATCATCGACGCGCTGGACGGCGAATACCGCGAAGCCTTCATGCTGCACTACAACTTCCCTCCCTACTCGGTCGGTGAAGCCGGTCGCATGGGTTCGCCGGGCCGCCGCGAAATCGGCCATGGCAAGCTGGCCTGGCGTGCGGTTCGCCCGCTGCTGCCGGCGAAGGAAGCCTTCCCCTACACCATCCGCGTTGTCTCGGAGATCACCGAGTCGAACGGCTCCTCCTCGATGGCCACCGTCTGCGGCACCTCGCTGGCGCTGATGGATGCCGGCGTTCCGCTGACCGCTCCGGTCGCCGGCATCGCCATGGGCCTGATCCTGGAAGACAAGCGCTTTGCCGTGCTGTCCGACATTCTGGGTGACGAAGATCACCTCGGCGACATGGACTTCAAGGTGGCTGGTACTGAAGCGGGCGTCACCGCCCTGCAGATGGACATCAAGATCGCCGGCATCACCGAAGAGATCATGAAGGTGGCGCTGGAGCAGGCCAAGCATGGCCGCGTCCACATCCTGGGCGAGATGGCCAAGGCAATGTCGCAGAACCGCAGCGGGGTGAAGGAAAACGCGCCGCGCATCACCACCATCACCGTGCCGAAGGACAAGATCCGTGAAGTGATCGGTTCGGGTGGCAAGGTGATCCGCGAGATCGTGGAAAAGACCGGCACCAAGATCGACATCGAGGATGATGGCACGATCAAGATCGCCTCGTCGGATCCGGCTGCTTCGGATGCCGCGATCCAGTGGATCAAGTCGATTGTCTCGGAGCCCGAGGTCGGCATGATCTACAAGGGCAAGGTTGTGAAGCTGGTCGACTTCGGTGCCTTCATCAACTTCTTCGGCAGCCGCGACGGCCTCGTGCATGTCTCGGAAATGGCGCCCAAGCGCGTCAACAAGCCGAGCGATGTGGTGTCGGAAGGCCAGGAAGTGCGCGTCAAGGTGCTCGGCATCGACGAGCGCGGCAAGGTGCGCCTGTCCATGAAGGTGGTCGACCAGGCCACCGGCGAGGACCTGTCGAACAAGCCGCGCGGCGACGACGCCGAAGCTGCCCAGGCTGAATAAGCCTTACGACAATCAGACACGGAAAAGGCCGGGAGCGATCCCGGCCTTTTTTATTAGCTACGACGGACTTTCCAGCGGCGCGATGATGCGCTTATAGCGGCCGTCAGAGCGCAGCGCGCGATAGGCGGTGCGCAATCGCGCTACCGTCTCGCCCGGCAGGTTGGCGGATGCCGCGATCCAGAAGGGCAGCACCGCAAAGGTTTCGCCGTCCTGCAGGTCAGCCGGATCGAATTCCAGCATCTTCCAGGTGGTGCGGGCCACCGTGCGCGGCGCGAACCAGCCATCGACGCGGCCGGCGCGCAGCAGGCGGGCGATGTCGGTCTCGTTGTTGCTGGGTTCGATATCGGTGATGCCGAAGGATTGCAGCATGGTCTGCAGCTCCGAGCCGCGCATGACGTTGATGCGGCCGATCCGGTGCGCCGTCTCCAGGGTGTTCACTACGGGCGAGCCTTTGCGGGTCAGGAACACGGCGCGGTCGCTATACACCTCGCCGATCCAGATGTATTTGGTCTCGCGCGGTGGCGTGCGCAGCAGGGCGGGATAGAGCACGCCACCCTGGTCCAGCGCCATGATGGCGCGCTGGAAGGGCAGGATGCGCACGGTCGGGTCGATGCCGGCGGCGGGTGCGATCTGCTTCAGGATTTCGACGGCGGGGCCGGTCCCGAAGCCGTCGCGGTCGACCACGTAGGGCGGCCGGGCGGCACTGATGATCTGGATTCCGGAACTCTGGATCGGCTGCGGATCAGCACCCGTCGCAGCCGTCTGTGCGGAAACCGGCCCAGCCACAGACAGGCCGGTCACAGACAGGCCGGCCAGGATGACGAGCGCCCCCGCATGCCTCTTGAGCCCTTTTGGGGGCACAGTGTTTCCTTCCCGCAAAACCGGGGCCAGCTTACGACAAGTCCTATTCTGGTCACGGATTTTTTTGGTTTTGAGGCGTCCTCGCCATTGCGCCGCCCGATTCCTGCCGCTTTTCTGCGTTCATGTTGTAATAGGTGATTCTGCATGGAGCTGACCCCATGAAGACCCCGTCTTCCGGCTTTCTGACCCGACCCATTGCCGCCCTGCTGCTGAGTGCTGCCGTCCTGGCCGCGCCCGGTTTTGCCTATGCGCAGATGCTGGCGCAGACCCCGGCGGGTGACCAGACCGGGCAGGCCGCTGACGGCACCGAGGATATGGCCGACGGTGCCACCATCGTGCGCGGCCGCTATACCGCGGGCGAGACCAAGGCCGACTGGGAGGCCGCCGTGCAGAAGGGCAAGCCCGAGCGCATCGCCGAATGGCGCGACTACGGCCAGAACGGCAATGCCAATGTGATCTTCTCTTTCCATAACGGCGACCTCATGCATTACGGCGAGCATGGCCAGCGTCGCGGCGGCCAGGCCGGCTCGATGGATGGCATGCGCAAGGTCGAGCTCAGCCTCTCCTTTGCCAATGGCAAGTATACCGGCGGCAAGAAGACCATCGACGGCATCGAGACCGAACCGACCGAGGCCGAGATTCGTGGTGCCAATGTGCAGGCCGTCGCCGCGCTGGAACGTCTGGCCGGCTCGAAATCCGCCTGGCAGGAAACCCGTGGCGCCGGCTTCTCGATGAATTCGCTTCCGCAGCCCGCACCGGCGACGCCGGAAGCGCGCAAGCTGGCGGGTGAGGGCGGCGAGATCGTCTTCCGCTGCTCCGATACGCTGCATGCCGTGCTCGGCTCGGCGCAGGACCGCCTGGTGGTGGAAACCGCCGGCCGCGATCCGGTGGTGCTGCAGCGCCAGCAGCCCGGCGCGCGCTTTGATTATTTCGGTGCCGGCTGGGGCGCGGAACGCAGCGGCGAGGAACTCCGCCTGCAGGATGCCGGCGGGCGCGGCCAGCTCTGCCGCATCGTCTCCGCCGGGGCGCCACCCGACTCGGTGCCGCCAGCGGCGCGTCAGCAGCAGCCGGCCCAGCAGTCAGGTGCGCCGATGGAGCCGCTGCCGGCGATGACCATTCCGGCCACGCGCAACTAACCGGTCGACACTAGTCCCTCTTCTCGGGGACGCTGAACACGGCACTGGCCTTGCAGGCTACCGTTTCTCCGATTCGCAATTCCATATTCACGGTGATGTAGCGGCCTTCGCGCGTGATGCTGGCGAGATGGCCCTCCAGCCAGGCACCCATCGGCGCCGGCCGCTTGTATTCCATGCTCATCCGCGCCGTCCACATCACCACCGCGGGATCGCGATGGTGCACGAAGGCGGCCATGAAGGTATCGGCGAGCGTGGCGAGGAAGCCGCCATGGCCGGTGCCATGCCGGTTGGCATGCTTGGGCCGTACATGCAGGCCATAGACCGGATCGGCTCCGTTGCCGGGATCACGGACATACACCTTGCCGAGGCTGCGGAAGAAGGGCGAGACCGGTGGATGCGCGACGAAACCGGGCGGCACCGGAGCGGGCTTGGAACGACGGGTCATGAAAAATGTGATGGCCCATGCAGGCGCCGAAGGCAAGCCATGCAGCCCAGGCAAAGGTATTGGGCAAAAAAGAAGAGGGCGATCTGGGGGGAGATCGCCCTCTAGGGGGTATTCATTGGGGGAGGAAATAGGAAAACGAAGCGACTCTGCAAAATCTCTCCGTATCCCCGAACCAGCGCGACTCTGCAAAACCACGCCGCTTCATGATCCCTATATAGGCCGCTTCCGCCCAGTGTGCAGTGATGGCGGTCACGAATCTCGCGCAACCGCCGGTTTGCCCATAACCCCAGTAAAAACTAGCGCTTGCGCAGACGCAGCAGCAGCGGCGTCAGCAGCAACAAAGCTGCAATAATTAGCAAAGTCAGGCTGAGCGGGCGGGTAACAAAGGTGGACAGGTCGCCGGCCGAAATCGTCATGGCGCGCCGGAATTCCTGCTCGGCGAACGGCCCGAGGATCATGCCGATCACGGTGGGCGCAGTGGGGAAATCGAAGCGCCGCATCAGGTAGCCGACGCCGCCGATCAGATACAGCAGCACCAGGTCGACCGGCGACTGGCTGATGCCGTAGGTGCCGATGGTGGCGAAGACGAGAATGCCGCCATAGAGCCAGGGCGAGGGGATGGTGAGGATCTTGGCCCACATGCCGGCCAGCGGCAGGTTCAGCACCAGCAGCATCACGTTGCCGACATAGAGCGATGCGATGAGGCCCCAGACCAGTTCGGGCTGGTTCTGCAGCAGCAGCGGACCTGGATTGATGCCATAGGACTGGAACGCCGAGAGCATGATCGCAGCCGTCGCCGAAGTCGGCAGGCCAAGCGCCAGCATCGGCACCAGCACACCGGCAGCGGAGGCGTTATTGGCGGCCTCGGGCCCGGCCACGCCCTCGATGGCACCATGGCCGAATTCCTCGGGCTTCTTCGACAGCTTCTTCTCTAGGAAGTAGCTCACAAAGGTCGGCACCTCCGCGCCGCCCGCCGGCAGCGCGCCAAAGGGGAATCCCAGGAAACTGCCGCGCAGCCACGGTTTCCACGAGCGTTGCCAGTCTTCCTTGGTCATGAAGGCGCGGCCTTTCAGCGGCACCAGCGTCACTTCATCCTTGGGGCGGCCGGCCAGATACAGTGTCTCGCCGACTGCGAACAACCCGACGGCGACGACAATCACGTTGATACCGTCCAGCAGCTCAGGGAGTCCAAACGTGAAGCGCGGCTGGCCGGTCTGCAAGTCGATGCCAACCAAGCCCAGCATGATGCCAAATGCCAGCGCAGTCAGGCCGCGCACGACAGAGCTGCCCAGCACGGCGGAGACGGCGATGAAGGCGACCACCATCAGTGAGAAATAATCGGCCGGGCCAAACTGCAGTGCGAATTCCACCAGCGGCGGGGCGACGAAGGTGAGCCCCAGCGTGCCAATGGTACCGGCAACAAAGCTGCCGATGGCCGCAGTGGCCAGTGCGGCTGCGGCGCGGCCCTTGCGGGCCATCTTGTGGCCTTCCAGCGCCGTGATGATGGTGGCGCTTTCACCGGGCGTGTTCAGCAGGATCGACGTCGTGCTGCCGCCATACATCGCGCCGTAATAGATGCCGGCAAACAGGATAAAGGCGGCGGTGGCCGGTACGCTGAAGGTGATCGGCAGCAGCAGTGCGATGGTCAGCGCCGGGCCCAGACCCGGCAGCACGCCGATAGCGGTGCCGAGCGTGACGCCGACCAGCGCCCACATCAGGTTGATCGGCTGCAAGGCGACGGCGAAGCCGCCAGCCAGAAGCGACAGCGTTTCCATTAGATCCAGCCTTCCAGAAGTCCGGCGCCGATATTGATGTTGAGCAACTGGGCGAAGCCGAAATAGGCAATCGCCGCGAAGATGAAGCCGATCAGGGCATCGCGGCCCGGTCGCGTGCTGCCAAATGCCCGCGCAGTGCAGGCGAACAGCAGCATGGAGGCGGGGATGAACCCGAGAGGCCCGATCAGGCCGATATTCAGGATCAGGCCCAGCACCAGCCAGCCCATGGCCTTGAGGTCGAGCGTCACCTCGGTCTCTTCCGGCGGGCTGGTCCAGACACCGGTCCAGACCTGCACCAGCAGCGCGACGCCCAGGCCCAGCAGCAGCGCGCTGGCCAGATAGGCCATCGCGGTAGGCCCGACCTGGGCATACATCGGAGAGACGGGAATCTGGGTTGTCTCATAGAAGGAGAGACAACCCAGGGCGACAACGCCGAACGCGACCGCCGTTTCCGGCTTCTTCAGGCGATTCATTTAAGCGAGACCAAGTTCTTTCAGGATCGCCTCGATGCGGGTCGATTCCGCTTCCAGGAATTTTCCGTAGGCATCGCCGGGCAGGAAGATGTCTGTCCACTCGCGCGTCTTGAGCTGTTCCTGCCAGGGCGCGCTCTTGCTCATCTGGGTGACCAGATCGATCATTGCCGTCTTGTCGGCATCCTTCACGCCCGGAGGCGCGAAGACGCCGCGCCAGTTGAACAGCTCCACGTCCAGGCCCTGTTCCTTGATGGTCGGCACGTCGATGCCGGGCTGGCGCTTGTCGGCCGAGATGGCGAGCGCACGCAGCTTGCCGGCTTTCACCTGCTCGCTGAACTCGCCCCAACCCGACACGCCGCAGGTCACCTGATTGCCCAGCAGCGCAGCCTGGGCCGGACCACCACCGGCATAGGCCACGTACGACACTTTCTTGGCGTCGCCGCCAGCCGCCTTGGCGATCATGCCGGCGAGGATATGGTCGGAGCCGCCGGCCGAACCGCCAGCCCATGACACCTTGGTCGGATCGGCCTTGAAGGCGGCGATCAGGTCTTTCAGATTCTTGTGCGGCGAATTAGGCGGCACCACGATCACCTCGAACTCACCGGTCAGGCGGGCGATCGGCACCGTCTGCGTCATCTTGACCGGTGACTTGTTGGTCAGCAGCGCGCCCACCATCACCATGCCGGCAACCATCAGCGCGTTGCCCTGGCCTTTCCACTGATTGACGAACTGCGGTAGGCCGACAGCGCCGCCAGCGCCGCCCACATTGGTCACCTGCGCGCCCTTGATCAGGTTGGCCTGCTTCAGCGCCAGCTCCATGCTGCGCGCGGTCTGGTCCCAGCCGCCGCCCGGATTGGCTGGCACGAAGAATTTCAGGTTGTCGATGGCAGCCTGCGCATTGCCGATGCCCATGGGCAGCAGGGCGGCGGCGGTGCCGGCATAAACGGAGGACTGCAGGAAGCTGCGGCGGTTCATCATGACGTTTTCTCCCAGATACGGTTTCTATGATTGGTGACGGGTTGCACGGCCGAAAACAAGGAAATATCGCGTAAAAAACAGATGTTACAAACTGCGGGGGGCATGGCCGGTGTAACGGTAGGGCAACTGTCGCGGCAGGGGCCCCTTGTTACGCTCGCCACGACCCGATTGTTCCCAGGCATGGGCCAGAATGCCGACACTGCGCGACAGGCAGAACAGGCCGCGCGCCAGCGCCGGGGGGAATCCCAGTTCGGTATAGATCACCGCCGTCGCGCCATCGATATTCATCGGAATGGCCTTGCCCTTGGCGGCCTGCAGTGCGACTTCCACCGCACGGGCGATGCCGGCAAAGCGCCCCGAGATCGCGCCGCGTGTAGCGGTGTCATCCACCAGGGCTAAAAGCCGGCCTGCGCGCGGGTCGACAGGATGAAACCGGTGCCCGAAACCGGGGATGAACTTGCCATACTCTGTCGTGAAGGCATCCAGCCCGGCACGCGCGGCCTCATCCAGCGGCTGGCCGCCGGCCACGCGGCGGTCGATATCCAGATACAGCGCGCTGGCCTGTTCGCCGGCGCCGCCATGCACGTCGTCAAGCGCGTTCACCGCGCTTGCCATCGCGCCGTTCAGTGGCAGGCCGCAGGTCACTGCCATGCGTGCGATTGCAATTGAGGGCGCCTGCGGGCCGTGATCGACCGCCGAGACCAGCGCCGCCTCCAGCAGCCTCGCCTCATCCTCGCTCGGCCGCTCACCGCGCAGCATCAGCCAGATCATGGCGGGAAGGCTGACATTGCCGATCAGGTCTTCAATGGCGAAACCGCGCATGCGGATCGAGCCGGGATGGATGTCGACAATCGCCGTATTCCAGTAATCGGCTGCCAGCTGCGCGCTTTTCTCGTCAGTCATGCTCATATGGCGCCCTCGGATTTCAGGATTTCGATCCGTGCCTCGTCATAACCCAGATGTTGCAACCAGCGCACCGTATCGGCCGACAGCGCCGGCGCGGGCGAAGTGGGCGCGGGGGCTGTGTCATCGAAGCGGAAACCGCCGCGCGTCATATATTGGGCCCCCTCAGGCGTATCGAAGCGATGCAGGAAGTCGCGGTCTGAAATCTGCGCGTGGTTCAGGATGGTTGGCACATCCATCACTTGGCCGGCCGGCACGCCGGCCTTGATGAGCGCGGCTTCCCATTCGGCTGCCGTGCGTTCCGACAGCGCCAGACTGATCTCGGCATTCAGGCCGGCGCGGTTGGCCTTGCGTGCCTGACGTTCGGAATAATGCGGATCGCTGGTCAGTTCGGGTCGACCGATCACGTCACACAGCGCGGCGAACTGCTTGTCCTCGTTGGCGGCGATATTGAGAAGGCCTTTCGCCGTGCCGAAGGTGCCGGATGGGGCGGCCGTGAAATTCTCATTGCCCATCGGCTCCGGCGTCACCCCGGCATTCAGGTAGTTCGACACCACCCAGCCCATGGTGGCCAGCGACGATTCAAGCATCGACAGGTCGATCATGCGGCCCTGGCCGCTCTGCTTGGCGCCAAATAATGCCGACACGATGCCGAATGCCGCGGTCAGGCCGCCGACGGTGTCGCAGACGGGATACCCTACCCGCAGCGGCGCACTGTGCATGTCGCCGGTCACGCTCATGATCCCCGATAGTCCTTGAATGATCTGGTCATAGGCTGGGCGGTCGGCGAACGGCCCGGTCTTGCCGAAACCGGAAATGGCGCAATAGACCAGCGCCGGATTGATATCCTTCAGCACCGCATAACCCAAACCTAAGCGGTTCATCACGCCAGGGCGGAAATTCTCGACCAGCGCGTCGAATTCGGCCACTAGCTTGCGCAGGATGGCTTTTCCTTCTGCATGTTTCAGGTCCAGCGTCACCGATTGCTTGCCGCCATTCACGGCCACGAAACTGGCGCCCATGTCGCGTTTGGCGGCCTGAGGGTCGGCGCCCAGCCGGCGCGCCAGGTCGCCGCGCCCGGGCTGTTCGATCTTCACGACTTCCGCCCCCATCAGAGCCAGTTGATAGGTGCAGAAGGGCCCGGCCAGCACGTTGGTCAGGTCCAGTACACGGATGCCGGTCAAGGGAAGCGCACTCATGATGTGATCTTTTCCGCCATGTCGCGCAGCGGATCGGCGTCGCCACCCATCGCCCAGGTGGCTTTCGCGGCGGCCTGCAGCAGCGGAGCGCGAGTGTTACTGATGAAATCTTCCGTCACACGCGAGCGCGGTCCGGCCACGGTCAGCGCACCGATCAGATGTTGGTCGCGGCCAAATACTGGCGCGGCGACGCCGGCAATATCGGGATCGCGTTCGCCAAACGAGGCATAGTGAAGATGTTTGCGGATGCCGGCGTAAGGTTCGCCGCGCTCGTCATACAGGAAGGTGGCGATGACACGGCCGGCCGATCCGGCATCCAGCGGCAGGCGGTCGCCTTCGCGCACGTGATAGCGCACGGCATGGGTCGACTGGATGCGATAGAGACAGATGCGCGCGTCAGCTTCGGGCACATAGAAGGCGACGCTCTCGCCTGTCTCGGCGGCCAGCGCGCGCATCGCTGGCAGCAGCGCATCGCCCATGGCGAAATTCTGCTGGCACAGCGCGCCCAGTCTCAGCAACTCGCTGCCCAGACGATAGCGGCCGTCCTCCAATCGCAGCAGCAGCCGGCGTGCGATCAACGACTGGGTCAGGCGCAGGATGGTGCTTTTATACAGGCCGGTGCGCAGGGCCAGGTCGGCCAGCGTCAGGCTGCGGTCATCGGCGGTGAAGGCGGCGAGGATGGAGAGCGCGCGGTCGACGGCGGCCACGCCGCCGGCAGCTTCGATGGTGGAATCACCAGTCGTGAGTGTGGCAGCAGAAGCCCTGGCCATCAGCCGGCGTCATCCTCGGTTTCGTTTCTCCCATCATTCCGCTCGATAAAGTTCTATCTAACAGAACAGCATTCTATTTTATGAAAAGATTGCCGAGCGGGCAAATGGATTCGACCGCCATGACCGGCAGGGCAGCACGAAGCCGGCTTATCGTGCCTCACTGACTCTCAGTGCGGGCTGGACGGACGCTTATTGATTCTGCGCAAACCGCGCAGCGCCGGGAACCGGCGTCAGCCATGCCGCCGCATGATCGGTATAAATCTCAGTTGTTGGCTGCAGCCCCTCCACGCTGTCGAGCGTGCCGGCCTTCACCACGACTTTTCCGGGCGCTGCTGCAATCTTCGCAAAGACAGGTGAGCCGCAGCTTCCGCAGAAATGACGATACACCGGCTGCCCGCTGTCGCCCTGGTCGATGTAGACCATGGTCTCGCCCTGCTGCTCATAATCAGTGCTCCTGGTGATGAGGTTGAGAGAGAACAGGCTGCCGCTTTGCTTCTGGCAATGCGTGCAATGGCAGAGGGTAATGGCGCGCGGCTCACCTTTCAGCACATACCGCACCGACCCGCATAAACAGCCGCCTTTGCGCTCCTGCATGATATTTCAGGCCGCGTCTTTGGCATATTGCGCGAGGCCAAGGCCAAGAGACCAGTTCTCGGGCACCACCTCGACCAGACTGATCAGGACATCCTCCGGGCGAAGGCCAGGATTGTGGCCGAGCTTTTCGATGATACGGCGATACAGCGTTTTCTTCTGCACGACCGTCCGCGTGTTGTTAACGGTCAGCTGAACGATGACGAGATCATCGCTGCGTGCGACGCCGAGATAGGTGGGGCTGCACCAGAAATCATCCGCGTCATGCTCCGTGACCACCATGAAGTAGTCATCCTCGGGCACATTGAAGGTCTCGTGCATGGCCTCGCTGAGGCCCTTGAGAATGGCCTGGCGATAGGCGGTGGGCTTGCCCCGGCGCAAAAAAACACGGCTGAGCGGCATGGTGTGATCCTCCTGATGGGGACGGTCCGGTTCATCAATGGCCCGGAGCGTAGCCCGGTATTGACCATTCGAAAATCGCATGAAAGTATATTTCAATGATTTATATTCAACATGATTGGCCGTCATGAAGGCGCTGGATATCGAAACCGTTCAAGCCTTTGTTCTGGTTGCTGATCTCGCCAGCTTCACCCGGGCGGCGGAGGCGATGGACGCGACGCAGTCTGCGGTGAGCCTCAAGATCAAACGGCTGGAGGATGAACTCGGTCGGCGCTTGTTCGAGCGGACGCCCCGACGGGTCCGCCTGACTGCCGCCGGCCAGCTTTTCCTCGACCGCGCACGCATGCTGATCGCGGCCCATGGCAATGCGCTCGACGCGTTCGCGACCGAGCAGCGGCGGCTCGCCATTGGCATCAGCGACCATGCGGTTGGCGGCGAACTGCCGTTGCTGCTGCAGCGGGTGAAGCGCGCCGAGCCGGGCCTGGTGCTGGAAATGCAGGTCGGCAGTTCGCGCGACATCCTCGCTGCGTTCGATGATGGCGCGCTCGACGCCGCAATTGTGCTGGGGCATGACGCGGGTCGGCGTGATGGCGAGGTGCTGCGCGCCGAGGCATTCGGCTGGATGGCTGGTCGTGATTTTGCGCATCGTCCGGGTGATCCGTTGCCGCTTGCCGCGCATTCCGAAACCTGCGGCATGCGCAGCATGGGCGTGGTGGCGCTCGACGATGCCGGGATTCCTTGGACCGAAGTCTTCATCGGTGGCGGAGTCGGCACCATCGCCGCGGCGGTCTCGGCTGGGCTAGCCATCGCCGTGCTCGGCCGGCGTGTCGCCCCGCCGGACACGGTCGATGTCGGTCCGGTGCTCGGCCTGCCGGCGCTGCCGTCGCGCGATCTCGTGCTCTACGCGAGCCTTTCCGATCCTGCGGCCCGGCAATCGCTCAAGACGCTGGCGGCGGCCATTCGTGCAACGGCGGCCTGAAACCGGGCGAAATCTGTAGCGAACACAAACGAAGCGGAATAAGACGAAGATCGCATTCGGTTACGCCGGCAGCGCGATTTCCACCGTGGTGCCCACGCCGGGTTCGCTGCGCAGCTCCATCCGGCCACCATGCAGTTCGATCAGGCTTCGGCAGATCGAGAGCCCAAGGCCGGCGCCGCTGTTGGCGCGGCTGCGATAGACGTCGGAGCGGTAAAGTGGCTGCACCACGGCGCGGCTTTCCGCCTCGCTCATGCCGATGCCGGTATCGCTCACCTGAATATGGATCACGCCATTGGTGTTGGTGGCCCGCAGGGTGACCGTGCCCTGGGGCCGGTTGAACTTCACTGCGTTGCCCAGCAGGTTGATCAGGATCTGGGTCAGCGCACGTTCGTCGGCGCGTAACGTGAGCTGCTGCGGTTCGAAATCCAGCGTTACCTGCGCCTGGCGCGCCTGCGGTTCCACCATGGCCAGCGCGCTCTGGGCGATCTGGTCAAAGTTGCAATCTTCGAGGCTGATTTCCAGTCGGCCGCTTTCCAGCCGCGACAGGTCGAGGATGTCGTTGACCAGCCGCAGCAGATGCTCTCCGGAATCACGGACATTGATAGTGTAGTCCTGCTGGCGCGGCGTCAGCGGTCCGGCATAGCCCGCCGCCATCATGTCGGCGAAACCGATAATGGCGTTGAGTGGCGTGCGCAGTTCGTGGCTCATGTTGGCGAGGAAGCTGGTCTTGACGCGGCTGGCCGTCTCGGCCGCCTCGCGCTGCTCGATCAGCTGGGCTTCGGTTTCCTTCAGTCGCGTGATGTCGACGCCGCAGGTAATAATGCCGATGACCTGGCCCGTCATGTCGCGCAGCGGCACTTTCAGGGCGAATAGTACCAGCCGGCGGCCGTCGGGACCGGTCCAGACCTGCTCCATATGCTCGGGCTCGCCGGTTTCCAGGATGCGGCGGTCGGCCTCTTCCACGATGTCGGCTGCGACATCGCCGACAATCTCGGCCCAGGTGCGGCCGATGAAGTCGCTGCCATACATCGCCATCAGCTCATGCATGCGACGATTGATGATGCGGTAGCGCAGCGCGGTGTCCTTGTAGGTCATGGTCGCCGGCATCACGTCCAGCACAGTCTCGAAGAACACGCGCGTCTCGCGCTCACCGTCGCGGGCCTGCGCCTCGCGATACCGTGCGTTGTCGAATTCCATCAAGATCAGGCCCAGCCCGGTGAGCAGGTTGACGAAGATCGACGAGGTCAGTGCGCTGTTCAGTTCGGCCACCTGCAACAGCTTCAGGCCCAGCGACAGGGTCAGCATGGCCCGCACCAGCAGCAGCAGCCCGGTGAAGGTATAGAGGATCGAGCGGCGGTGCTGCAGCAGCGTCACGCCGGCATAGACCAGGAACAGTGCGCCGATCACGGTTGGTGCCAGATAGAAGAAGGTCTCGTTGATCTGCTGCAACAGCAGCACGGCCACCGTCACTGCAGCAGCCACCAGCAGGGTGCCGCGCAGAGTGTCGGACTTGCCGGTCAGGACCCGGATGCCGGCGGCCAGCATCACGGTCCAGAGCTGGTTGCCGACGACGGCAAGAACGGCGAGCGGCCAGGGTGGGTTGGTGAAGTCGGTGAAGCCCAGCAGGGCCAGCGTAATGGCCAGGCCGGCATGGCCGATGGCCCAGAACATCAAATGGCGGCCGCCATCCAGGCGCCGCCACGTGAAATAGCAGATAAGGGTGACGACCAGCGGCGCGGCGATGGCTATGGCGGCGATGATCGGAAAGGTCATGGTCGTCTGCTGGTCCTGTTTCTTCACTCTTATGGTCAGATGATTGTTATTTGATTAACCGGTGATGGCAGTTCCGTGAGGCAAGGCCTTGAAAGCGCGGAGGCTTCTCTCCACGATGCCGGCCATGACAATGCAATGGTCCCGCCTGCTGTCGGCCCAGCGTCTCGGTCACGAAACCGCCGAACCGGTGACGCCGGCCCGCAATCCCTTCCAGAAGGACTGGGACCGTGTGGTCTTCTGCTCGGCCTTCCGGCGCCTTCAGGACAAGACCCAGGTTCACTCGCTCCCCGAAAGCGACTATGTCCGCAACCGGCTGACCCATTCGCTGGAAGTGTCATCTGTCGGCCGCTCGCTCGGGGCCCAGGTGGGCCAGACCGTGCTGGACCGCCATGGCGATCTGGGCGGCATCGGCGCGGCGGAATTCGGCCATATCGTTGCTGCCGCCTGCCTCGGTCACGATATCGGCAACCCGCCGTTTGGCCATTTCGGCGAGGCGACGATCCAGCACTGGTTCCGCTCTGGCGCGGGTGTGGCGCTGGTGAAGGACCTGTCGGAAGCCGAGCGCCGCGACTTCCTGCATTTCGAAGGCAATGCGCAGGGCTTCCGCGTGATGACGCGGCTGCAGAACTGGCGCGATGCCGGCGGCCTGCGGCTGACCTGCGCGACGCTCGCCACCTTCATGAAATACCCCTTCGGCAGTCCGGCGGCCGACCCGGCGAAGGGCAAGTTCGGCCATTTCGCCGCCGAGACTGCAGCCTTCGAGGAAGTGGCGCGCAATGTCGGGTTGCTGGCGCTGGGCCAGGATCGCTTTGCCCGCCATCCGCTGACCTATCTGGTCGAGGCAGCCGACGACATCTGCTACTCGGTGGTGGATATCGAGGACGGCTTCAAGCTCGGGCGCATCACGTTTGCGCAGGCCGAAGATCGGTTGAAGAAGCTGCTGCAGAAGGTACCGCCGCGCTATGTCGAGATCGAGGATGAGACCTGGAAGATCGCCTATCTGCGCGCCAAGGTGATCGGTGACCTGATCGATCTGGCCGTGAAGGTCTTTCTCGATCATGAAGCCGACATCCTGGCTGGCCGCTTCGAGGGCGACCTGCTCAGCCGCAGCGTTGTAGCCCCGGCGCTGAACGAGATCGCCGGGTTTACCCGCAATCGCATCTTCGAGACGCGCGAGCGCTTCCAGACCGAGGTCATGGGCGGTGAGGTGCTGACCAGCCTGCTGGAGGCTTTCTGCGGCGCGCATCATGCCCTTGAGCTGGCGGGTGGCGACGTGACGGCGCTGGCACCGCGCCAGCGCGCGCTGCTGCGCCTGATGCCGCAGAAACCCAAGGCCGGGGCCAGTCGTTACGACTGGCTGCTGACGGTGACCGACTTCATCAGTGGCATGACCGATTCTTACGCGTTGCGGCAGTTCCAGCGATTGCGCGGCCTGCAGTAAAACAAGATATCTCCGGAGGATTCATGGCGGCGCAGATCGACTATTACGTCTTCATCACGTCGCCCTGGGCCTATCTCGGATCCAAGCGTTTCGAGGCCATCGCCGCGAAGCACAAGGCCAACGTCAACATCATTCCGATGGGATCGCTGGCGGTCTTCGATGCCAGTGGCGGCCTGCCGCTGGCCAAGCGATCCAAGCAGCGCCAGGCCTATCGCCTGTTCGAGTTGAAGCGCTGGAGCGAGCATCTCGGCATCAAGCTGATCCCGCAGCCGTCTGTGTTTCCACTGAACGAGGCACTGGCGGCGAAGCTGGTGGTCGCGGCGCGCATAGCGGGCGACGACGCCGTCACGCTGGCTCATACGATGATGCAGGCGCTGTGGGCAGACGAGCGCAATCTCGCCGATCCGGAAATCCTGGAAGAGATCATCACCGAAGCGGGCCTCGATCCGGCCAAGCTGTTCAAGGCCGCCGACACCGGCCCCGTACAGGCGGCCTATGAGCGCGGCACGCAGCAGGCAATCGATGCCGGCGTGTTTGGTGCACCGTTTTTCGTGCTGAATGGCGAACCTTTCTGGGGCCAGGATCGCTTGGAGTTTGTCGACCGCGCGCTGGCGAAGGCGAGTTGATCATGCGCCGGCTGCTGGTCACCCTGTTGGCAGCCGCTCTGCTGAGCAGCGCGGCTGCAGCGCAGGAAACCGCGGCCCAGGTAGCAGTTACCGAACCGGCGAAGCCACTGGATGCCGAAAGCAAATGCCTGGCGCTGGCGGTCTACTGGGAAGGCAAGACCGAGGCGCGCCAAGGCCAGCTTGCGGTGGCGCATACGGTGCTGAACCGCACCAGAAATCCGAAATTCCCCAATACCATCTGCGGCGTGGTTTCGCAGAAGGCTGAAGGCGGCAAGAAAGGCTGCCAGTTCTCGTGGTGGTGCGACGGCAAACGCGACGAGCCCAAGGAAGACGAGAACTGGAAGGAGGCGGTCGAGAGTGCGCGTGCGGCCATGCAAACTGGTGCCAAGGATCCGACCAACGGCGCGCTGTATTTCCACAGTGCCAAGATCAGGCCGCCAGTCTGGGCGAAGAAACGCAAGACTCTCGGCCGCATCGGCGATCATGTATTCTACCGCTGAAGGAGCGAAACATGACGAAGACTGATGAAACCAAGGCGCTGTTCGAGGCCGGCCTGAAGGTGCGTCGTGAGGTGTTGGGCGCAGACTATGTCGACGGCTCGATCGCAAAGGCCAACGACTTCATGATGGCTTTCCAGCACATCACCACCGAATGGTGCTGGGGCTATGGCTGGGATCGTCCGGGCCTGGATCGCAAGACCCGTAGCATGCTGAACCTTGCCATGCTCACTGCGCTCAACCGGGCACCTGAGATCAAGCTGCATGTGAAAGGCGCGCTGAACAACGGCGTCACCGTCGACGAGATCAAGGAAGTGCTATTGCACGCCACCATCTACTGCGGCATTCCGGCTGGGCTGGATGCCTTCAAGGCGGCCAACGAAGTGCTGGAGGCCGCCGGGGCGGTAAAGCCGAAATCCTGATCGCCCACTCGGGAGGGGCCGATATTTGGCAAGCTGTCAGCCGCCCTTCCGAGCTATCATTTTGATTTCACTACAATTTTATCTGATCACTTTTTCATTCTTGCGAATGCTTCCTAGTTGCTAAACCGATTGTGACACGTTAAGAGAGACACCACTCAGCCAGCCACCCACCCGCGCATGCTCGCGGCAAGGCAGCCAGCCACAACATCAAACAGGGCCGACAGTGCCCATTGTTGGGGGATTGGCGTGGTGAGCGCATCCAATCGAAATCGCTATTTTGCAACGACTTTTCTGGGCCTGACGCTGGCCGGGGGCGTAGTTCTGCCGGCCTTCGCGCAACAAGTGGCGGCCGGTCCGTCCACCAGCAGCGTACAGCTCGATCCCGTGACGGTGACCGCGACCAAGACCGAACACAAGCTGGATGAAGTGCCGGCCTTCGTGTCGATCATCGACATGGAGGCGATCGACAGCCGTAGTCCCGCGAAGATGGACGATCTGCTCCGCGATCTGCCGGGCGTCGACATGGCCGGCGGTCCGCGCCGCGTCGGTCAGGACATCAATATCCGCGGCTTTGGCGGCCAGCGGGTGGTCACCACGCTGGATGGTGCGCGTCAGAACTTCAACGCCGGCCATAAGGGCCGCTTCTTCCTCGATCCCGACCTGCTGCGGCAGGTGGAAGTGGTGCGCGGCAGCAACTCTGCCCTCCATGGCTCGGGTGCCATCGGCGGCGTGGTTGCGATGGAAACCAAGGAAGCAGCCGATTTCCTCGATTCCGGTGAGACCGTCGGCTTCCGCACCAAATATGGCTACAGCTCGGTGCAGCGCGAGAATTACTACAGCGCCGGTGCTTTCGGCCGCGTCCAGGACAAGGTCGACCTGGTCGGCAATGTATCCTTCCGTGACAGCGGCACGCTGAAGCAGGGCCGGGACACCGAACTGCCGTATTCGTCGGAAGACCTGCGCGACCTGATGCTGAAGGCGACCTTCCGGCCGGCAGAGAATCACAAGCTCAGCGTCAGTGCGATCGGCTTCAAGGAAGACGGCCTGTCGCTGCTGAATCCGGACTCGGCCCCGAACACGACGAGCAACGTCCCGCATTTCCGCGAGACGCGGATGGAGACCTATTCGGCGGGCTATTCCTACGCCAATCCGGACATGCCGCTTCTCAATCCGTCGGTGAAAATCTATCACAACAGCATCGACATCCAGGAAGTGCGCGTGCCGCCGGCGGCTTTCCGCCTCGATACGACCACGCTGTTCACCGACGGTTATGACATCTACAACACCAGCCGGTTCAATACTGGTGCGCTGAAGCATGCCGTCACCTTTGGCACCGAATATTACACCGATAGTCAGAAGGCCACGCGTAACAACGCGCCGCGACCGGGTTATCCGACAGCGAAAAGCGAGGTAACTGGCTATTACCTGCAGGACGAGATCGAGCTGTTCAAAGGCTTCACGCTGACACCGGCCGGCCGCTTCGACATGTATGAATCGTCGTCCACGGTTTCGCGCAAGGTCGAGGAAGATGCGTTCTCGCCCAAGATCGCCGCCAACTGGCAGGCGCTGGACTGGCTGAGCCTGTACAGCTCCTACGGCTACGGCTTCCGCGCACCCAGCCTGCTGGAAACCTATGTCTCCGGCACCAACGGCATTCCGCCGAACGGCGTGTTCATCCCGAACCCGAACCTGCGTCCGGAAAAGACAGAAAGCATCGAGGGCGGTGTCCGCACCAAGTTCAACAATGTCGTGAATGACAAGGATGCGGTGCGCTTCAACGCAACGTATTTCCACACCAAGGCAGAAGACCTGATTGAGACAATCTTCCAGGGCATCAATCAGACGAACATCAACGTGCCAAACGCCGTGGTGCGCGGTACCGAACTGTCGGCGCAGTATGATGCGCCATCCTACTTCGGCAGCCTGGCCTATGCCCGCATCCGCGGCGAGAATGACGACACCAAGAAGCCGCTGGATTCGATCCCGGCCGACAAGGTGGTCGGCGTCATCGGCGGCAAGCTGCCGGAATACGGCCTGCGCTACGGCTGGCGCACCGAATATGCCTTCAAGCAGACGGAGGTCAGCGGCGATTCCACGCTGGGCGCCCCGATTACCGATCCCTATGCAGTGCATAGTGTGTTCGTGACCTGGTTCCCGATGCAGCAATACCTGCAGGGCTTCCGCGTCGATGCCGGTGTCGAGAACATCTTCGATACTGCATATCGCCGACACATGGCCTCGCTCTACGAGGAAGGCCGCGATTACCGCATTTCCGTCAGCTACACGAAGGGGTTCTGATCACCGCCCTGCGGGCGGTCCGCATAGTCACAGCAGTGCAGGCCGGCCGGGAGCCCCATCCCGCGCCGGCCGCATCTGTGTTTATCACCATTTTGTCTGTTCCAGTTTCTGCCCTACTTTTCCATTCTCAGAGATACGGGAGACCGTTCATGACCAGCCAGACCACCACCACCCTTGCCGACCGTTGGACCGCACTGCGTGCCAGCGAAACCAACCTCCGCATCCGTGATGCCGCCCAACGCCTGGGTGTGAGCGAAGCCGAGCTGCTTGCCACTCGCCTGGGCAATGGCGTCACGCGCCTGACCGGCCCCTGGCCCGACATCATCACCGCCGTCGGCGGGGTGGGTGAGGTGATGGCGCTGACGCGCAACGATTCCGTCGTGCATGAACGGCATGGCGCCTATGGCGAACTATCGGTGCAGGGCCATGTCGGTCTGATCGTGGGCGAGGATATCGACCTGCGCATTTTCTTCGGTCCCTGGGCCTACGGCTTCGCGGTTTCGGAAGACACCAAGTCCGGTCCGCGCAACAGCCTGCAGTTCTTCGACGCCGCCGGTCAGGCGGTCCACAAGATTTATGCCACCGAGAAGACCGATGCAGCCGCCTTCAAGGCTGTCGCCGACAAGTTCCGTGCGGCCGAGCAGTCCGCCGACTTGGCGGTCAAGCCGGCCGCCGCAAAGGCGGCGCCGCATCCCGACGCCGATATCGATGCGACATCGCTGCGCAGCGAATGGGCGGCGCTGAAGGATACGCATGACTTCTTCCCGCTGCTGCGCAAGCATAAGGTGGCGCGCGAGCAGGCCTTCCGTCTGGCGGGCCGCGAATTCGCCGAACCGGTGTCGAATGACAGCGCGCGCCGCATGATGGAGGCCGCGTCTGCGTCCGATCTGCCGATCATGGTCTTTGTCGGCAATCCCGGCATGATCCAGATTCATACCGGCACGGTGAAGCGCCTGGTGCCGACCGGCCCGTGGTTCAACGTGCTGGATCCGATGTTCAACCTGCATCTGCGCGAAGATGCCATCGTGTCGAGCTGGCTGGTGCGTAAGCCCAGCGTGGACGGTACGGTCACGTCGCTGGAGCTGTTCGACAAGGATGGCGAGCTGATCGTCTCCTTCTTCGGCAAGCGCAAGCCGGGCAATCCCGAACTGCAGGAATGGCGCAGCCTGGCCGAATCGCTGGTGACACGGGCGGCGGCGTGATGATCAGCCGTCGTGCCCTGCTTGGCGCGGTGGCGGCGGCAGCGACCCTGCCGCGCATCGGATTTGCGGCCACTGCCGACCAGCGGTTGGTGGTGGCCGGCGGTGCGCTGACAGAGATCGTGGTGGCGTTGGGACGGGGTGACCGGCTGGCCGGCGTCGATTCCACCAGCCTGTATCCCTATAGCCTGACCAGCAGGCTGCCGCAGATCGGTTATGTACGCACGCTCAGCGCCGAAGGCATCCTGTCGCTATCGCCCAGCCTGCTGATCACGTCCGATCATGCTGGCCCGCCGGCCACGATCGCGCAGCTGAAGGCGGCCGGCGTACCGCTGTTGGTGGTGCCGGAAAGCTACACCGACCCGGCAGTGCCGAAGAAAATCCGCATGATCGGCGAGGCGATTGGTCGCGTGGCCGAAGGCCGGGCGGTTGCGGATGCAGTGGAGGCTGACCAGAAGGCAGTGCAGGAAATGGTGGCCCCGCTGAAAAAGCCTCGCGTGCTGTTCGTGCTCAGTACCAGCAACGGCAATATCCTGGCTGCCGGGCAAGAAACCTCGGCCGATGCCATGCTGCGTCTTGCCGGGGCGCAGAATGTCGTGACCGACTACAAGAATTTCAAACCGCTAAATGCCGAGGCCGCACTCGCCGCCGATCCCGATGTCATCCTGCTGCCGGGCCATTCCTTTGAGGCATTGGGCGGCGCTGCCGGCGTTGCGGCCATACCCGCACTGAAGCCCACGCGTGCCGTGCGCGATGGCCGTGTGCATGCCATGGATACGCTCTACATGCTCGGCCTGGGGCCGCGCATCGCCCATGCCACACGCGACCTGGCGGAACTGCTGCATCCGGGCACGAAACTTCCGGTCCTCCCGGCGCGGTCATGGATATGAGTGCAGGAGCATGAGCGTGATCGAAGCCTCGGTGGGGACTGCTCCGTTGCGCCTGCGTCTGCCGGTGCTGCTGGGGGTGGCGCTGGTCCTGCTGCTGATCGCCGCCATCGCCGGTCTTGGCATCGGCGCGGTGGCGCTGTCACCCTCTGATGTGCTGTCCGCTCTGATCGGTCAGGCGCATGAAAGCCGTCATGAAGCCATCGTGCTGCATCTGCGCCTGCCGCGCGTGCTGTTGGCCGGTCTGGTCGGCGCCGCACTTGGCATTTCGGGTGGTGTGATGCAGGGGTTGTTTCGCAATCCGCTGGCCGATCCCACCCTGATCGGCGTCTCGGCCGGCGCCACGGTGGCGGCAGCCAGTGTGATCGTGCTGACCGGCTCTGTCTTTCCTGCGGCCTGGCAGCCGGTACTGCTGCCGCTGGGCGCCTTCTGCGGGGGTCTGGTCGTGATCGCGATGATTTACCGCGTCGCACTGGTCGATGGCATCACCGTGGTGCCAATGCTGCTGCTGGCCGGTATCGCCTTCAACGCTATCGCCATGTCGCTGACCGGATTCCTGATTTTCCTCGCCAACGACAATCAGCTGCGCGACATCTCTTTCTGGACGTTTGGCAGCGTCGGTGGCGCGCGCTGGCAGACCGTGATGATGCTGGCGCCCTTTGCGCTCGTGCCTTTCCTGGCGCTGCCCTGGTTCGCACGCGCACTGGATGCGCTGAATCTGGGCGAGCGCGAGGCCGCACATCTGGGATATCGCGTCGAGATGGTGAAGCGGCTGGCCTGCCTGTGCACGGCGCTGGCGGTAGGCGGTGCGGTCGCGGTCAGCGGCACGGTCGGCTTCGTTGGCCTGCTGGTGCCGCATGTGGTGCGCCTAATCACCGGGCCGCAGCATGGCCGCCTGCTGCCGCTCTCGGCCATTCTTGGCGCGGCGCTGCTGATCGGCGCCGATCTGGTTGCGCGCACCATCGTGGCGCCGGCCGAACTGCCGCTCGGCCTGCTAACCTGCCTGATTGGCGCGCCGGTCTTCCTCACCCTGCTATGGCGAACGCGCAAGGATTTCCTGCCATGAGCCTGCAGGTCGATAACGTCACCGTAGAGCGCAAGGGCCGTCTCCTGCTGGACAATGTGAGCTTCCAGCTCCAGCCTGGTGAGCTGCTGGCCATTATCGGGCCCAACGGCGCCGGCAAGACCACGCTGCTGTCTGGCATGTCCGGTGATCTGTATCCCGATGGCGGCGCCGTGCACCTAGATGGCCGGCCGCTGCGGCAATGGACGCCGCTGGCGCTGGCGCGTCGTCGCGCCGTGATGCCGCAGGCCTCGCGGTTGGGCTTTTCGCTGCCGGTCTGGGATGTAGTGGCGCTGGGCCGCGCGCCCTTCCGCGAACGCAACGACAGGGCCGGTGATACCCGTGCGGTGCAGCAGGCATTGGCCGCAGCCGATATCACGCATCTGGCGCAGCGCACCTACGGCACGCTGTCGGGCGGCGAGCAGCAGCGCGTGCAGCTCGCCCGCGTGATGGCGCAGCTCGATTTCGATGAAGCGCCGGCGGTTCCGCCGGTGCTGCTGCTGGACGAACCCACGGCCAGCCTCGACCTGTCGCATGCCCATGGTGTGCTGCGGCTGGCCCGCGACCTGGCGGCGCGCGGCGCCGCTGTCGCCGCCGTGCTCCATGACCTGAACCTGGCCTATCGCTATGCCGATCGCGTGCTAGTGCTCAGCGGCGGCCGGCTGGAGGCGCTGGATCGTCCGCAGGCAGTGCTGGGACCCGAGATTCTGCGCCGCATCTTCGCCGTCGAGGGTCGCGTCCTGGACGACTGCCTGGTGATCAGCGGACCGGTCCTGCACTAGTCGTTCGCGACAATTCCCCGGGCTGCGGCCATAATTGCCGCCGCAGGAGGGATTCGCCATGAAAAGCCTGATGATAAACTGGCAGCTCTGGGCAGTGCTGTCAGCCACCTTCGCCGCGCTCACGGCCATTTTCGCCAAACTGGGCGTGGCGGATGTGGCGGCCGATTTCGCCACCTTGCTCCGCACTGTGGTGATCCTGCTGCTGCTCGCCGGCATCGTGCTGGCCACAGGGCAATGGCAGCCGCTGCACAGCATTTCGACCAAGACCTATGTCTTCCTGCTGCTCTCGGGCCTGGCCACGGGGGCGTCGTGGCTGTGCTATTTTCGCGCGCTGCAGCTGGGCGATGCGGCGCGGGTGGCGCCAGTCGACAAGCTGAGTGTCGTCATGGTCGCCGTCTTCGGCGTGCTGCTGCTGGGCGAAACGCTGTCGCTGCTGAACTGGGCCGGCATCCTGCTGATCGCTGCCGGCAGCTTGATGGTGGCCTGGAAGCAGGGTACTTGAGCGTAAATGATTTGATCCGTATAGCCCTGAGTGGCTAAATGCCGTCGATGGCTGTACCGCATAAGGCGGTGCTCTGGCATACACGAAGATGCAGGGGCCTGTGACAAAGACACAGATACTGATCGTCGAGGACGACCCCGCTGTCTCGAGGCTTCTGACTGCCTATCTGGGTAAGGAAGGGTTTGAGACGGTCGTGGCCGGCAGCGTCCCGGACATGCGGCAGGCGTTTCTCGCCACGCCGCCTGACATGATCATTCTGGATGTGATGCTGCCTGGTGAGGATGGCTGGAGTGCATTGCGCTGGCTGCGCGCCCGCAGCCAGGTGCCGGTGATCATGCTGACCGGCAAGGGCGATACGGTCGACAAGGTGGTCGGACTGGAACTCGGCGCCGATGACTATCTTTCCAAGCCCTTTGATCTGCGCGAACTACTGGCGCGTCTGCGCACGGTGCAGCGGCGAGCGGAAAAGCCCGGTGCGCCGCCGCCGGCGCCGACTGGGGAAATACGGTTCCAGGGCTGGCTGCTCGATCTGGCGGCGCAGCAGTTGCGCAATGATCAGGGCGATGTCGTGCATCTGACGTTGGCGGAATATCGCATCCTGGTTCTGCTGGCCCAGGCGCCGCGCCAGGTGGTGACGCGCGAACAGCTGATGGAGGCCGTGGCGGGCCGCGACTGGGATCCGATGGATCGCAGCATGGATGTGCATGTCAGCAACCTGCGCCGCAAGCTGGAAGCCGATCCGAAACGCTCCGGCCTGATCCGCACCGTGCGCGGCTCCGGATACATGCTGGTACCGAACTAGTCGTCGCCGCCCGGCGGTTTGTCGTCCAGCACGGCGCGCAGCAGGTTGGCGAGTTCGGATTTCCGGTAAGGCTTGCTGAGCAGATGCACGCCCTCGAGGCCATCCATGTCGTCGCCGACCTTGGTATCGGGGAAGCCTGAAGTCAGCACCACCTTGACCTGCGGCCATTTGCCCGGAATCAGGCGCGCGAGATCCAGACCATCCAGCTTGCCGGCCATGACGATGTCGGTGAAGACCAGATCGACATGCTGTCCGCCTTCCAGCAGCGACAGCGCCTTGCTGCCATTGTCGGCTTCCAGGGTGCTGTAGCCCAGACCATTGAGTTCATGCAGCACCAGCTTGCGGATCGCCGGATCGTCCTCCACCACCAGGATCACCTCGCCGCCGCCGCGCGCCGCTACTTTCTGCTGCGCCAGGCTGCTTTCGGCGGCCGGATCGTGATGGCGCGGCAGATATAGCCGGAAGGTGGTGCCTACGCCCACCTCGCTGTAGACGTTGATATGGCCGCCGGACTGCTTCATGAAGCCGAACACCATGCTCAGGCCGAGGCCAGTGCCGCGGCCGCGATCCTTGGTGGTGTAGAAGGGCTCGAAGATGCGGGCCAGCACCTCGGGCGGAATGCCGGTGCCGGTGTCTGATACCTGCAGCATCACATAATCGCCCGCTATCGCCTCCGGATACTGCGCGACATAGGTTTCGTCCAGATGCCGGTTCTGCGTGGCAATGGTCAGACGGCCGCCACGCGGCATCGCATCGCGGGCGTTGGTGGCCAGGTTAGTCAGTGCGGCCTCCACCTGCACGGGATCGGCCTTGACCGGCCAGAGCGTGCGGCCTGACTCCAGGGCGATGCTCACCTTCTCACCCAGGATGCGGGCCAGCATCTTGGTGGTGCTGCTCACGACCTCGTTGATGTCGATCTGGCGCGGCCGCAGCGGCTGGCGACGGGCAAAGGCCAGCAGGCTGCGGATCAGGTCGGCGCCGCGCTCGGTCGCCTTGTAGGCTTCGGTGGCGAAATCGAAGACCTCCTTCTGGTCTTCGGTTAGGTCCATGACAAGCTGCAGGTTGCCCATGATCACCATGAGCAGGTTGTTGAAGTCATGCGCCATGCCACCGGTGAGCTGGCCCAGTGCTTCCATCTTCTGCGATTGCAGCAGCTGTGATTCCAGCGACAGGCGCTGCGAGATGTCTTCCAGTATACCGACGACGCCGCGCAGCTCGCCATGATCGAACAGTGCCGCGCCGGAAAAACTGATTGCCAGCGGGCTGCCGTCTTTCCTGAGGGCCCGGACGGGATGGTTGCGTATCACCTTGCCTGCGATGATGGCGTCGAGCATGGCATCGAAGGTTTCACGATCCTCTTCCATGGCGAGGCTGAAGGGTTCGCCCAGAATTTCGCCGGCCGAATAGCCAAAAATCTGCTCAGCCGTGTGACTCCAGAACAGGATGTTTTTGCGTGGATTCAGGTGAATGATGCCGACCGGCAGGGTTTCCAGCGTGGCCGCCAGGGTTTCGGCCTGCTGCTGCAAGGCTATTTCGGCGCGCTGGCGCTCGGCGATCTCACGGTTGAGCGTGAGATTGGCGGCCGTCAGGTCCGCTGTGCGGGCGGCGACCAGTCTGTTGATGCTGCGCGTAATGGCCTGCTGGCGTGCCATATACATGACGATCAGCGCCGTCAGCATCAGGGCGGTTGCAAACAGCGCCAGTGGTGCCCAGGATCGCAGGCCGGCGACAAGCTCGACGGGGAAGATTGAGACCAGGGTCCAGTACTGTCCCAGAATCTCGAACTGCCGGCTGATGGGAAGGCCTGAGACTGCCTCCGCATTGGACTCCGGCACAAAGCCTTTGCCAGGACTATAGACGGTGACGAGCTGGGGCGGCCTGTCGATGGCAGGAGATCCAACATGGAAGCGAATCTGTTCGACGATCTCGGGCGTGCCCTCGATGGCCGCGGCCAGCACCGCTTCGATGCGGAAATGGCCCATGGCAAAGCCGCGCAGGAGTTGCCGGCGTTCCTCGAGGGCATTGGGTATCAGGTCGGTGCTGTAGACGGGCCAGAAAACCTGAAAGGCCGGTAGCACGAGCGGCGGCACTGCCGTACTGACGGCAGACACCATGACGGGCAGGCCGCTGTCACGTGACAGGGGGAGCAGTCGACCGAAATCGGGATGGGACAGAAGGTCGAGGCCGATGGCAGAAGCCTGATTCTCGAAGCGCTCGCTCAGCCAGACCGGAAAATACGCGTCACGATTGGCGGCGGACACCAGCGCGCCGTCCTGGCCGCGTTGCAGGATGCTAAACTGCGGCTGGCCGCTCATCCGGGCGTGGGATTCGAACCAGGCCCGATCGGCGCCGGTGACATAGGGCACCCAGTTCAAGGTCCGGATCGGGGCGGTGAGCTGCTGCTTGCGGACGAAGCGATAGAAATCGCCGGGTGTGACCGGATCCTGCGAGGCGACGAGGGCGGCAAGGTTGCCGACCGTGAAGGTGCTGTTGCGGATTTTGGCTTCGATATCGCGGGCGCGCCATTCGGCGCGGAATTCCAGGATGCTCAGGACACGCTCTTCATCCAGCCTGCGTCCGACGATCAGCAGGGCCGATGAAATCGCCACACCCAGAACAGCCACGAAAAGCAGCAGCTTGTTGGCACGCACCCATTGCCCGGGATGCAGGCTGGCAGACAAGGGCTGGGATGCATCGCTTGGGTCCGCTGCCATGGGGCCTGTCGGTGAAGATCGGCAACTCGGTGCTATCACGGGTAAAACACCAGCGGCAAGAAATAGTGCCGCGGGCGAGAAACCGCAGAATACGCCGGTATGAAAAGAGTAATATTTAAGTATTTACTTATTTAAGTATATAGTATAAATAATGAGCCATGCAGACCAATACCGCACCCATCTTCACCGCGCTGGCGGATCCGACCCGTCGGCAGATTGTTGAACTGCTCAGCCGCGGCGAATCCTCTGCAGGCGAGATTGTCGAGGCCTTCGAGGTCAGCGGTCCGGCAATCTCGCAGCATCTGAAGGTGTTGCGCGAGGCGGCGCTGGTTCAGGTGCGCGTGGATGGTCAGCGCCGGATTTATCAGCTCAACCCGCAGGGCCTGAGCGAGATGGACGACTGGTTGAACAGCGTGCGGCGGTTCTGGGCCCCGAAGCTCGATGCCCTGGAGCGCGAGCTGCGCCGGCCGGATAAACCGAAATCAAAGGCGAAAGGAACCAGACGATGAGCGCGGATATGGTCGACAACAATGCCTATGGCACAGTGCTGGAATCGGGTGCAGTGCGTTTCGAACGCCTGCTGCCCGGACCGGTCGAGCGGGTCTGGGAATACATCACCGATTCCGACAAGCGTGCCACCTGGCTGGCTGCGGGCAAGATGGACCTGCGGATCGGCGGCGCAGTGACACTGGAGTTCCGCAACGGCGATCTGGCGCCGAAAGGCGAAACCGTCCCGGAGCGCTACAGCAAATACACCGGCCCTGTCACCCATCGTGGTCATATCACGCAACTCGAGCCGCTACGCCTGCTGGCGATGACCTGGAATGAGAAAGACGGCGGCGCGGATGCCGGTTGCAGCGGCAACAGTTCCGAAGTGGTCTTTGAGCTGACGCCAAAGGGCAAGGACGTGCTGCTGACGCTGACCCATCGCCGGCTTGCCACCCGCGGCGACATGCTGGGCGTCTCGTCCGGTTGGCATACCCATGTGGCCGTGCTGATCGAGCGACTGAATGGGCGCGCGCCCACAGAATTCTGGGGCAGCCTCGACCGCTTGTCGCCGGTTTACGACAAGCGCATCCCGGACTGATCGGACATGAAAAAGCCCGGCCTTGCGGCCGGGCTTTCCATGGAGCGGACCTGGCTGCGAGTCAGTTCACACTCTGGATGCTGTCTTTCAGGATGCCGAAGATGTCGTCGATATGGCCCTTGTTCAGGATCAGCGGCGGCGACAGAGCGATGGTATCGCCGGTCAGGCGGCACATCAGGCCCTTTTCATAGGCATTCACAAAGACCTCGTAGCCGCGCTTGCCGACACCGTCTTCACGCGGGCTGAGCTCGATGCCGGCCATGATGCCGATATTGCGGATGTCGATGACATTATTCACGCCCTTCAGGCTGTGCACCGCATCCTGCCAATAGGGCGACAGTGCTTTGGCATTCTCGAAGATGCCTTCATCGCGATAGATATCCAGCGTGGCGATGCCGGCAGCGCAGGCCAGCGCATGGGCCGAATAGGTGTAGCCGTGGAACAGTTCGATCATGTTCTCCGGGCCACTCATGAAGGCGTCATGCACATGCTTGCGGGTGAAGACGGCGGCGGCCGGCACGGCGGCATTGGTCAGGCCCTTGGCCACCGTCATCATATCGGGGATCACGTCGAAGGTATCTGCGCCAAAGGCGGCGCCAGTGCGGCCGAAGCCGGTGATGACCTCGTCGAAGATCAGGAGGATGCCATGCTTGTCGCAGATCTGCCGCAGCTTCTGCAGATAGCCCTTCGGCGGGATCAGCACACCGGTGGAGCCGGCGACAGGCTCGACGATCACGGCGGCGATGGTGCTGGCGTCATGCAGCGCGACGATGCGCTCCAGATCATCGGCCAGATGGGTGCCCCAGTCCGGCTGGCCTGTGGAGAAGGCCATGTCCTTCAGGCTGTGAGTGTGCGGCAGATGGTCGACGCCGGCCAGCAGCGGGCCAAAGACCTTGCGGTTGGACACGATGCCGCCCACCGAAATGCCGCCGAAGCCCACGCCGTGATAGCCGCGCTCGCGGCCGATCAGACGGGTGCGCGCCCCGTCGCCGCGGGCGCGGTGATAGGCGATGGCGATTTTCAGCGCCGTGTCGACGGCCTCGGAGCCGGAATTGGCGAAGAAGACATGATTGAGGTCGCCTGGCGCCAGATGCGCGAGGCGGGCGGCGAATTCAAAGGCTTTGGAGTGGCCCATCTGGAAGGTGGGCGCGAAATCCATTTCGGCCGCCTGCTTCTGGATCGCGTCGACGATGGGCTTGCGGCAATGGCCGGCATTGACGCACCACAGGCCGGCGGACCCGTCGATCACCTGACGGCCGTCATGGGTCGTGTAATGCATGTCCTTGGCGCCGACGAGCAGGCGGGGATTGGCCTTGAACTGGCGGTTCGCGGTGAAGGGCATCCACCAGGATTCAAGGTCGTTCGGCACCGCCGTATTTTCGTTGGATACGAGCGCGGGTTTGGCGGGCATGCGGAACTCCGGGATGCGGAAGGGAGGGGCTGGCCGTGATCATCGGGGAGTTTGCGATGGCGAAACAGGGTTTTTCTGAAGATTCTTAACTCATTGATTTTTATGAAGTTGAACGTCAAAATGTTTATGATCGTAAACAATAAAACAGGCCAAAACCCGGCCTGGGGCGGAGACCGGCATGGAGATCGATATCGGGGCGCGGCTCAAATCCGTGCGGCTAGCGGCCAAGCTGTCGCAGCGGGCGCTGGCCCGGCGTGCCAACGTCACCAATGCCACCATTTCGCTGATCGAGTCGAACCAGATGAACCCATCCGTCGGTGCGCTGAAGCGCGTGCTGGACGGCCTGCCGATGAGTCTGGCGGAATTCTTCGCCGCTGCGGAGCAGCCGGCGCCACACAAGGCTTTCTATGCGGCCGACGAACTGGCAGAAGTCGGCAAGGGCAAGATCAGCTATCGCCAGCTGGGCGCCGATCTGAGCGGCCGTGCGCTGCAGATCCTGGTCGAGCGTTATGCGCCCGGCGCCGATACCGGCCGTGTCATGCTGCAGCATGAAGGCGAGGAAGGCGGCGTGATTATTCGCGGTCGCATGGAAGTGACGGTGGCGGGCCAGGTGCGGGTGCTGGGGCCGGGCGATGCCTATTATTTCGAAAGCGCGCAGCCGCATCGCTTCCGCAATCTCGGCAGCGAACCCTGCGAGCTGATCAGCGCCTGCACGCCACCTACTTTCTGAAGCGGGCGGCGCGCAGGCTGCAGGATCAGTCCTTCGTCGCGGCGACGGCGACGATCTCCAGCAGATGCGTGGTATCCAGCGTCGCGCCGATGCAGGCGCGCTGCGGCTCGTTGGCCTTGTCGACCCAGCCGAGCCAGACGTCGTTCATCTCCGATTTCCGTTTCATGTCGGCGATATAGACGGTGACCGACAGCAGACGCGACTTGTCGGTGCCCATCTCGGCGAGATGCTTGTCGATCTTGGCCAGCGCCTCCGTGGTCTGCTTGCGCATGTCCAGTTCAGCGGTATCGGCCACGGCGACGGTGAAGACGAGGTTGCCGTAGCCGACGGCGCGGCTGCGGCCCGGCGCCATGCCGGTGAGACGGGTGATGGGAAGCATGGGGATTCTCCTGAGGTTGTATTGGCCGTAACCGGCGCATAAACGGCTGAGAGAAAAGCAGATTTTTAGTCAGCTGCACAGAGATTGACCAGCCGTAGAAACGAACAAAGTCTTGTAACGATACGGTCTATGACTGATAAGTTTCGGCAGCAATTGGTTTGTATCGGGGGTCGTATGAAAACGCAGTATGGACCTGGAGCGACCGCCGTGCGGCGCGCCCTAGACGGTCTTTATCTTGTTTGCGGCTGGGCAGCCGGACTTCTGCTCATCATGATCTGCGGCATCATGCTGATCCTGTCGGTCGGCCGCGAGATCGGCTTCGTTCTGCGCGGCGGCGACGAGATCGCCGCCTGGGCGTCCACCGCCTGCTTCGCGCTTGGTCTCGCCTATACCTTCAAACAGGGCGAAGTGGTGCGCGTCGGCATTCTGGTCGAACGGTTCGAAGGCAATACGCGCCGCTGGCTGGAAACGCTGTGCCTGCTGGTCGGCTGCTTCCTCACCGGCTGGATCGCCTGGTATTGCGGTGATTTTGTCTGGGATGCTTATCGCTTCAAGGACGTGACGCCCGGTATGCTGGTCCTGCCGTTGTGGATCGTGCAGTTCCCGCTGGTCTTCGGCACCACGGTGCAGTTCATCGCTTTCGTCGAGCAGCTGGTGATCGTGGCGCTGGGCTACAAGCCCGATTACGCCAAGGACCCGCCGAAGACCGCCGAGGAAGTTCTCGAGCGCGCCGCGTCGATGGTCTGAGGAGCGCGCCATGGGACAAATCGAACTCACTGCCCTCGTACTGGTCTTCATGCTGCTGCTGCTGGGCACTGGCGTCTGGATCGGTATTTCGCTCGCCGCCTGCGGCTGGCTTGCCATGTACCTCTATACGCCAGCGCCGGCCGGCAAGGTGCTGGCCGTCGCCTTCTGGGATTCCAGCGCCTCGTGGACGTTGGCGGCGCTGCCACTCTTCATCTGGATGGGCGAAATCCTGTTCCGGACAAAGCTGTCGGAAGAAATCTTCAAGGGACTGGCGCCCTGGCTCGGCTGGCTGCCGGGCCGCCTGATGCATGTGAACGTCATCGGTTGCGGCATCTTCGGTTCAGTCTCGGGCTCGTCGGCCGCAACCACGGCGACGATCGCCAAGATCGCGCTGCCGGAGTTGAACAAGCGCGGTTATGACGAGCGGGTCTCGCTGGGCTCGCTCGCCGGTGCCGGTACACTTGGCATCCTGATTCCGCCGTCGATCACTATGGTGGTCTATGCGGTGGCCGCCGATGTCTCGATCATCCAGCTCTTCCTCGCCGGATTCCTGCCCGGTCTGCTCGTGATGGTGCTTTATTCGGGCTATATCATCATCTGGTCGCTGCTGAACCCGGACAAGACGCCGCCCAACGACATGAAGGACATGCCGTTCCGGGAGCGGATCCGGGAATCGAGGAACCTGATCCCCACTGCATTGCTGATTCTCTTCATCACGGTGACGCTGATTTTCGGTTGGGCCACGGCCACCGAATGCGCCGCCTGGGGTGTGGTCGGGTCCTTCGCCATCGCCGCCTGGTCGCGCTCGCTCACCTGGGAGAACTTCTGGCAGAGCGTCATGGGCACGGTGCGCATGACCTGCATGATCATGCTGATCCTGGCATCTGCCGCCTTCCTGTCCAAGGCGATGGCCTATACCGGGATTCCGCGCGGTCTGGCCGATTACGTCGGTGGCCTGCATCTCAGCCCGTTCGCGCTGATTGCAGCGCTGACGATCATGTACATCATCCTCGGCACGGCGCTGGACGGTATCTCGATGATCGTGCTGACCACCGTGGTGGTGTTGCCGCTGATCAAGCAGGCCGGCTTCGATCTGGTCTGGTTCGGCATCTTCATGATCCTGGTGATCGAGATGGCAGAGGTGTCACCGCCAGTAGGCTTCAACCTCTTCGTGCTGCAGACCATGTCAGGACGGGACAGCTTGTTCGTGGCGAAAGCCTCGCTGCCCTTCTTCTTCCTGCTGGTGGTGGCGGTGGCACTGATTACGATCTTCCCCGAGATCGTGTCAGTCGTGCCGAAATGGGCCTTCCCGGATAGCGCGGGCGGATAGTCCGCGCCAGAAGGACAATAAAAAAGGGCGGCCTTTCGGCCGCCCTTTCTTTTTTGCGCCGCCCGAGAGCGGCGTCAATTACATCTTCTTGTAAGCGTCGACGATGCCGGCGCCATCGGCACCGGCCTTCTTGACCCATTCTTCGGTCAGGGTGACGCCAAGCTTCTCCAGGCCCGACTTCAGCGCCGGCGACGGCGGCAGAACCTTCATGCCGTTCTTGGTCAGCTCGGCCTTCGACTCATCGGTCTCGGTCTTCGACATCGCCAGGCCGCGTGTTTCGGCGGCAGCGGCGGCGTCCATCACCGCCTTCTGGGTGGCGGCATCCAGCTTCTTGAAGGCATCGTTGTTTACGAAGATCAGGTTCTTCGGCAGCCAGGCCTGGGTGTCATAGAAATGCGTCAGGCTTTCCCAGACCTTCATGTCGCGGCCGGTCGAACCCGAGGTCATCATGGAGTTGATGACGCCGGTGGCCAGCGCGCCCGCCAGTTCAGCGACCTGGATGGTCACCGGCTGCGCCTGCACCAGCTCGGCGATGCGCGAGGTGGCCGGGCTGTAGGAGCGCCACTTGGTGCCCTTCAGGTCGTCGATGGTGTTGATTTCCTTCTTGGCATAGATGCCCTGGGCCGGCCACGGCACGGCATAGAGGACAGTCATGCCCTGTTCGGCCAGCTTCTTCTCGACCACCGGCTTCTGGGCTTTCCACAGCTTGACCGAGGCGTCATAGCTGGTGGCGAGGAACGGCACGGCATCGGCGCCGAACACCGGAATCTCGTTCTCGATGTTGCTCATCAGCACTTCGCCGAGCTGGACCTGACCGGTCTGCACAGCGCGCTTGATTTCCGGAGCCTTGAACAGCGAGGCGCCCGGATGGACGGTGATCTCCAGCTTGCCGTTCGACATCTTCTTCACGTCTTCGGCGAACAGGACCAGATTCTTGGTGTGGAAGCTGTTGACGCCATAGGCGTTCGGCAGATCCCACTTGGTCTGCGCCGAGGCGCCGCCAGCGATCATTGCGGTGCCGAGCAGGGCAGCGCTAAGCCACATCTTCGTCATATCGATTGTCTCCCCATTGGACGATGCGCCAGCCAGATATAAAGCGCGCATGAAATTAGTTTGTCATCGTATGACCGGTATTGGCAAGGCCAAGGCCGAGAAAAGAGGCTGATGCCGAAACGGGCAGACTGGTCGCGTAGCGGTCAGCCCGTGCTTATTCCGTGTCGAAAACCGCGGCGACGGCGCGTCGCACATCTTCAGGCGAGAAGGGTTTTTCCAGGCAGGGCTGGCCGCTGTCGCGCAGGAAGTCGGTCACATCGGGGCTCAGCGTATCCCCGGTGACAAAGATGATGCGCTGCGACAAAGCGGGATTCTGCTGTTGCAACCGGGCGAACAGACTGGGACCGTCTAGTCCCGGCATGCGCAGGTCGGTGAGAATGACGGCGAACTCGGTATGGCCGAGCATGTCGAGTGCCGTCTGCCCGTTATCGGCGAGCGCCACCGTGAAGCCGGCGTCGCGCAGGATTTCGGCCAGAAGATCGGCCACGCCGCTTTCATCGTCCACCACCAGCGCATGATGGCCGATCGGCAGGGGTGGCACGGCCTTGTCGCCATGTCGTCGCGCCGGCTGCGCACTGCCGGTGAGAACGGGCAGGCGCAGACGGAAGCAGGCGCCACCATCGGTTGCCGCCTCGGCTTCCAGCGTGCCGCCATGCGCGGTGACGATGCCGTGGCTGACCGCCAGGCCGATGCCGGTGCCGCTGCCGGGACTGGATCCGGGCGGCTTGGTAGTGAAGAAAGGCTCGAAGATGCGGCGCCGTAGATTGGGCGGGATGCCGGGACCATTGTCGCAGACCTGCGCCTCGATCCACTGGCTGTCGTCGCCAAGTGCGATGGTGACGGTGATGCGGCGTGGTCCGGTCTGCCCGGCCAGCGCCTGCTGCGCATTGATGACCAGATTGCTGAACACCTGGTTCAATTGGTCCGGATCGGCCGAAATTGTCGGCAGGTCGGTGGAGAACCGGCGCTCGATGCTGACGCCGGCGCTGCGCAGATTGTAGTCCAGCAGGTTGAGTACGTCCTCGACCACGCGCTCCAGCATCACCGGACGGCGGGCAGGGCGGCGCTGGCGCGCCATCGACAGGAAGGTGCGGGCGATGCGGGCGCAACGGCCGGCGGCGGTCTCGATCTTGGTCGCGCGTTCGGCGTAGGGCGTGTTGGCGGCAGTTTCCTTCAGCATCTGCGCCTGGCCGACCACGATGGACAGCGGATTGTTCAGTTCATGCGCCACGCCAGCCAGCAGCGATCCGAGGGCGGAGAGCTTCTCCGACTGGTACAACGCCTCGCGCTGGCGTTCGATTTCGGCAGCGGCACGCTTGCGGTCGGTGATGTCGCCGATCGAGCCGCCGATGCGCAGCACCTGGCCATTGGCATTGCGTTCGGTCGCCGCCGTCACCTGAATCCATCGCTCCACGCCATCACTGCGATAGATGCGATATTCCATCACGATGCGCTGGATGTCGCCGCGCAGCAGCTTGCGGGTCTCTTCCTTCAGGCCATCCAGGTCTTCCGGATTCACAAAGGCATGCCAGGCCGTGATGTTGTTGCCCAGATCGCGCGCCTTGCGGCCGACGATTTCCTCCAGCCGCGCCGAATAGAAGGCGGTGCCATGCTCGACATCCCATTCAAAGATGCCGTCATTGGCGCCGCGGATGGCGAGGCGATAGCGTTCCTCGCTGATGCGCAGCTGCTGGCGCGCGGTGATGTCGCGCACATAGGCCAGCAGCAGCCGGCCGCCGCTGGGCAGCATCACGTCGGTGACGGTCAGTTCCACGGGGAAGACGGTTCCGTCCGAACGCAGGCCGTCGGTCTCGAAACGCTGGCGATTGCGGGTGTCGCCCGGATTACCCAGCCGGCGCAGCATGGCTCTTTCATGCGAGTTGCGCAGGCGCGGTGGCACCACCACATTCCCGACAGGCCGGCCGATGATGCGATCGCGCTGCTGGCCGAACATGGCTTCGGCGGCGGGGTTGAATTCGATGATGCTGCCCTGGATGTCGGTGAGGATCACGCCGTCGAGCGACGCATCCAGGAAAGGACGCAGATGGTCGAGATCGTATACGGCGTCCTTGTACACGCGCTACGAGGCTCGACGGCTGAACAGATAGCCGGCGCCGCGCACGGTCTTGATCACTTCCGGCTTGGTCGGATCCGCCTCGATCTTGCGGCGCAGGCGTGCGATGCGGATGTCGATGCTGCGATCGAACGGCTCCCAGTGATGATGATGTGCCAGGTCCAGCAGCTGGTCACGACTCAGCACGCGGTCGGGATGGCGGGCGAAGGCGGCTAACAGATCGAACTCCATGGCGGTCAGTGCAATCTCACTGCCGGTGCCGTCAAACAGCTTGCGTGCGGCCAGATTGAGGAAGGTACCGCCAAACCGCACAACCTCGATCTCCTCGGTCGGCTGTGGCGCATCGTCCACGCGGCGCAGTACGGTGCGTACACGGGCACGCAGTTCACGCAGGTCGAAGGGTTTCTGGATATAATCATCGGCGCCGATTTCCAGGCCGACGATGCGATCGATCACTTCGCCGGCCGCCGTCAGCATGATGATGCCGACTTTGGAATGGGCGCGCAGCCAGCGGGCTAGACTGAGGCCGTCTTCACCGGGCATGTTGATGTCGAGGATCACCAGATCGGCCGGGCGTTCGGCCTGCAGCAGGCGGAAGCTGGCCGCGTCAGCGGCGGTTTCGACGTGGAATCCGTGACCGCCGAGATATTCCGCGACCATGTCTCGGATACCCGGTTCGTCGTCCACCACAATGATGCGAGGCTCGCCCGTCATGCTGCGCCATCCTGTCCCCACTGCTGTGATAGCAAGAGGAGGGCGGGGCCGTCCATTCCTCTTGCCTGGCCTGGTGAATTTAGGCCCGATGAACGCTGGCCTGGTGAATGCTGGCTTGGCGGATTTCAGCCCCGGACGTGCGGCGGAAGGGCGCGCTCGCAGACGTTCAGGAATGGCTGGATCACCCGGGCCACGGCTTCGGGGTGGGTGACCGGCGCCAGATGGCCGAGTTCGGGCAGAATGGCATGGCGGACCAGTGGCATCACCCCGGCGAGGCGGTCAGCGATCAACCGGAGCGTGCTGGACGAGCGGCTGCCGCTCAGCAGCAGCACCGGCATGCGCAGCGCACGATAGGTGCTGGGCGGCTGGCTGGGACCGAAGCTCATGCCGATATCAAGGCACAGCCGGGGCGCCTGCACGGCCAGCAGGGTCCGCCGCGGCTCGGACAGGACGTCATAGGCGCCCGCCCCATGACAGTGATCGAAGAACAGCCGTGCGGCGTCCAGTGTCGCGCCACGCAGGCAGGCTATGCGCATTTCGCCGGCCATGATCTCGATCTGCCGCTGCGCCGGCGCATGGCCCTCGCATTCGGGTTTCAGCAGATGCAGGGCCAGCGGCTCGTACAGCGTCATGCTGGCCAGGCGTGTCGGATTGTCCAGTGCCGCCCGCAGCGCAACAGCGGCGCCGAAGGCATGACCGACCAGATGCACCGGACGGTCGAAGCGGCGCAGCAATGCGCCGATCAGGCTGGCATTGTCTTCCAGTGTCATGCGCTGCTGCACCGGCAGCGGTTCGCTCTGGCCATAGCCATAGAGATCGGGGCAGTGCAGGCGGAACTCGTCATTCATGCAGGGCAGCATGCTGCGCCACATTGCGCCCTGCGTGCCGGAGCCATGCACCGCCAGCACCGGCGCGCCGGTACCGGCGGCAAACATGTGGACCACCGTGCCATGCGGACCGACGAAGGCCTGGATCGGCACGCTGCTGGTCAGCGCTGTGGGCAGCGCCGGATGTATGACGGCCGGCTGCGCTGCGTCGGCCGGAGCGATCTGCTGCTGAGGGAGTGTGGTCATGGCTGGATCATGGGTCAGGCGGCCTTCCGTGACGCCTCGATCATCACGCTGCTGAGCGCACCATAGGCGGTAGCCCAGGCCTCGCGCATTTCAGGTGTGAAGGCATCGCCAAAGGCGCCGGCCAGTGTATCCAGCAATGCACCACCGACAGTCGCGTAATGGCTCTCCTTCACGCCGTAATCGGCATGACGGCGACCCAGCGCCTGCACGGTCGGCAGAACGGTCTCAAGGCGGTCGAGGGCTGCAACCACGGTGCCGATGGCCAGCATCAGTTTCTGGCCCTGGGCCACCAGATCATTCTTGAACAGCGGCTTCAGCGAAGGATCAATCGTGAAGAGACGATCGTAAAAAGCCGCCGCGGCAGCCTCCTTGATCGGCAGGACCTTGGAAAAACTCTCTTTGACGAGCGTGATCTGCTGCGGGGTCATGCGGGGTCTCCTGGGAAAACCGGTGCCATGGGCGTTGCCGGCTGGCTGGTGCAGGCCGGTTTATCGGGCGTGCCGGTTTCGCCTCTGTTTCCCGCAACTGCGAAAATTGTTTCAATTGTGTCTGCGCGCGTACCGGTGGCAATTGGCGCTGTCGCATCCGGCCTCTATGCTGGGGCAAACGACTGGAAGCAGGATGTCCATGACGGCTGACAACGATGCCATGCCACAAACTGCTGCATCCGCGGCCCGCGCGCCGGCATCATGGCGGGCGCGTCTGTCCTGGGCGATGTTCGATTGGGCCAACCAGCCCTATTTCACCGTCATTACCACCTTTATCTTCGCGCCCTATTTCACCAGCAAGGTGATCGGCAATCCCATCGAGGGTCAGTCGCTCTGGGGCTTCACGCAATCCTTCTCCGCCGTGATCGTGGCGCTGGGCGCGCCCTTCCTGGGCGCCATCGCCGATGCCGGCGGCCGTCGCAAGCCCTGGCTGTTCCTGTTCCAGCTTGTGCTGGCCTGCGGCTGTGCGCTGCTGTGGCTGGCGCAGCCGGGACAGATGCAGCTTCTGCCGCTGGTGATCCTCGGTCTGGTGCTGGCCAATATCGCCGCGGAATATTCCATAACCTTTAACAACGCGTTGTTGCCGTCACTGGAAACGCAGCGGCATGTCGGCCGGCTCAGCGGTCTGGGCTGGGGGTTGGGTTATGCCGGCGGCCTGATCGCGCTGTTCGGTATTCTGATCGTCTCGCAGCCCGAGCTGATCGGCATCACACCGCCGCCGGGCGAGGCGCTGCTCGGTTTGCGGCGCGATGCCTTCGAGGCCGAACGCATCATCGGTCCCGCGACTGCGGTATGGGTCGCGATCTTCGTGCTGCCGATGTTTCTGTTTACGCCGGATCGTCCCGGCTCAGGCCTGCCGTTCGGCCAGGTGGTGAAGGTCGGCATCCACCGCGTCATCACCACCATTCGCCATATGCGGCAATATGAAAACCTGTTCCGCTTCCTGATCGCCTACATGATCTTCTATGACGGCCTGGTCACCGTGATCGGCTTCGGCGGCATCTATGCCGCTGGTATTTTCGGCTGGGGCACCACCGAGCTCGGCATCTTCGGCATCCTGCTCAACGTGATCGCCATTCCGGCCGTGATCGCCGGCGGATCGCTGGAAGACCAGATCGGCTCCAAGCGTGCCGTGCAGTTCGCCATTCTTTCGGTCGGCCTCGGCACGCTCGGAATTCTCTCCATCACGCCGACCTCCATCTTCTTTGTCATCGATGTCGTGCCGCGCGTGGCCGGCGCTGGGCTGTTCAGCTCAACCGGCGAGCAGGTCTTTTTCCTCTGCGCCATTCTTCTCGGCCTCGGCATGGGGCCGATGCAGGCCGCCAGCCGCACCCTGGTGGCGCGGCTCTCGCCGCCTGACATGGTGGGCGAGTTCTACGGCATCTTCTCGCTGTCGGGCCGCGCAACCACCTTCCTCGCGCCATTCCTCATTGCCGTGATGACGCCGATCTTCAATTCACAGCGCGCCGGCGCGGTGATCGTGCTGGTTTTCCTGGTGGCGGGCTTTATTGCCTTGTGGAAGGTGAAGGAGCCGGTACGCAGCTAGGCAGCGCACCGGCTTTCACAATTCAGGCCGTCTTGGCGAAGGGCCGCTGCGGCAGTTCGCGTCCGGCCAGCGCCAGTTCGGTCTCGTGCATGTAGTCGCGCGTGACCGGCAGGGTGTCGACCCGCTTGGTCAGCTGCATCTGGAACACCATGTTGCCCCAGTGCCGGAAGGTGACTTCCGAGGCGGCGAGATAGAATTCCCACATGCGGCAGAAACGCTCGTCATACAGCGCCTTGGCCTTGTCCCATTGCGCGATGAAACGCTGACGCCAGTGCAGCAGCGTCTCGGCGTAATGCAGGCGCAGGATTTCCATATCGGTGATCCACAGCCCGGTGCGTTCGACCACCGGCACCACTTCCGAGAGGCCGGGGATATAGCCGCCGGGGAAGATGTATTTACGGATGAAGCCCGGCGTGGTGCCTGGGCCGTCCATGCGGCCGATGGAATGGATCAGCGCCACGCCGTCATCTTTCAGCAGTCGGGATACGCCGCTGAAATATTCGCCGTAATGCGGCACGCCGACATGCTCGAACATGCCGACAGAGACGATGCGGTCGAACTGGCCAGCGAGCGTGCGGTAATCCTGGATATGGAATTTCACCCGGTCGCTCAGGCCCCGCTCCTGGGCGCGGCTGGTCGAGATGGTGTGCTGCTCGGTGCTGAGCGTGACGCCGGTGACTTCGGCGCCACAGGTCTCGGCCAGATAGAGCGCCATGCCACCCCAGCCTGAGCCGATCTCCAGCACTTTCATGCCGGGTTCGATCTGCAGCTTGGCGGCAATATGCCGCTTCTTGGCCAGCTGCGCCTGTTCCAGCGTCGTCTCCGGCGTGGGAAAGTAGGCGCAGGAATACTGCTTGTCGGTATCGAGGAAGAGATCGTACAGCCGGCCGTCCAGATCGTAGTGATGCTGCACGTTCTTGGTGGCCCGGCTGATCGGGTTGAACTGGTGCCACAGCCGGGTGAAGCGGTCGATGGAACTCTGCAGGCCCGACAGCGGAAGCTGTCCATGGGTGCCGAGATTACGGACCACCACGGCGAGGAAGTCGTAGATGGAGCCTTTCTCCATCACCAGATCGCCGTTCATGTAGGCCTCGCCCACGGCAAGGTTCGGGTCCAGCGCCATGCGCCGTCCCGTCTCTGACTTCATCAGTCTGATCACAACGTTGTCGGGACCCGGCGGGTCACCGTAATGGCGGCTCTGGTTGCGATGATCGATCACCGTCAACGAACCGGACTTCAGTACCGACTTCAGAACAAAATCGAGAAGCATGCGGAATCTCCGGTTAATAGAGATAACGCCCCAATCCACCAACTATATTGGCGCGCTGGGTTGCCCTCGACAAGAGGGGTTGTGCAGGTTGGGCCTGCACGGGACTGGAAAGATAACGGTGCGTTGGTTACCGACCCGGCGAATACGCGGGACAGTTATGCGGCGCGGGCGACAGGTCTACTTTTGCGGCCAGTTTTCCGCCCAGCCGATGCCCTGCTTCTGCATCATCCGCTGGAAGGCCGGACGGGTGTAGGCATTGCCGGCCACGCGTTTGATATTCGCCCACTGCCACATCGGCCGGGCCAGGAAGCGGCTCCAGCGCGTCATCATGGCGAGATAGATGTCGCAGATGCTGTAGGCGTCGCCCAGCATATGGCGTGTGCCGACGCCGATGCCGTCATCCAGCACCTGGAAGATGCCATAGAGCCGGGTCTCGGCCTGGGCTTTCAGCGCCGCCTGCAGGGCGGCATCCTCGAAAATCCAGTCGGGGTGGAACCAGTCGCTGAATCCCACCTGCACGGTATTGGTCATGTAGGTCAGCCACTGGTGATGACGGCCGCGGCTGCGCAGATCGGTCGGCACCAGCTTTGCGTCCGGATGTTTGTCGTTCAGGTATTGGCAGATCGCGGCGGTCTCGAAGATGACGAAGTCGCCGTCCACCAGGGTCGGAATCCGGCCGTTGGGATTGAGTTTTTTGTAGGTCGGCCGCTCATGATCCTTGGCGGCGCGGTCGAGCAGCACGGCCTCATAGGGCGCGCCGATCTCTTCCAGCATGGTCTGCGGCGCCATCGCCGCGGTGCCCGGAGCCCAGTAGAGCGTGTACATGAGATCTGCCCTTAGTGGCGGAAGTGGCGCATGCCGGTGAAGACCATGGCCAGCCCGGCCTTGTTGGCGGCGTCTACCACTTCCTGGTCGCGGATCGAGCCGCCGGGCTGGATCACGGCGGTGGCGCCGGCTTCGACCAGCACTTCCAGGCCGTCGGCAAACGGGAAGAAGGCGTCGCTTGCCGCCACCGAGCCCTTGGTCAGGCTTTCGGTCAGGCCGGCCGCCTTGGCCGAATCCTGCGCCTTGCGGAAGGCGATGCGCGCGCTGTCGACGCGGCTCATCTGGCCGGCGCCGATGCCGACCGTGGCGCCATTCTTCGCATACACAATCGTGTTCGACTTCACATGTTTGCCGACGCGGAAGGCGAACAGCATGTCGGCCAGTTCCTGCGGCGTCGGCGCGCGCTGGGTCACGATCTTGAGGTCGGCTTCCACGATGCGGCCGGCGTCACGCGTCTGCACCAGATAGCCGCCGGCAACCGTTTTCACGAACCAGCCCGGCGCCACCGGATCGGCCATGCCGCCGGTCAGCAGCAGGCGCAGGTTTTTCTTGGCTGCCAGCAGCGCCTTGGCGTCTTCATCGGCCTCGGGCGCGACGATCACCTCGGTGAAGATGGCGGCGATCTTCTCGGCAGTGGCCTTGTCCAGCTTGCGGTTCATGGCGACGATGCCGCCAAAGGCCGAGACCGGATCGCAGCGCAGGGCAGCATCCCAGGCGGCGGCCAGGGTGTCGGCGGTGGCGACGCCGCAGGGGTTGGCATGCTTGATGACGGCGATGGTGGGCTTGTCGCTGAACTCCGAGACCAGCTCGAAAGCCGCGTCGGTATCGTTCAGGTTGTTGTACGACAGCTCCTTGCCCTGCACCTGCACGGCGGTGGCGACACCCGGACGCTTGTCGCCGGTGATGGTGTAGAAAGCCGCGTCCTGATGCGGGTTTTCGCCATAGCGCAGGCTCTGCTTGCGCTCGGCCGAGAGCAGCAGCGTGGGCGGGAAGGTCTCGCCATTCTGGCGCGCGAACCAGGTGGCGATCATCGAGTCATAGGCGCCGGTATGGGCATAGGCCTTGGCGGCCAGTTCGCGGCGCAGCTTCAGCCCAGTGGCGCCGTTATTGGTCTTCAGTGCATCCAGCACCTTGGCGTAATCCGCCACATCGACGATGACATTGACGAAGCCGTGGTTCTTGGCCGCCGAGCGGATCATCGCCGGACCGCCGATATCGATATTCTCGATGCAGGTGGGGAAATCCGCGCCCTTGGCCACGGTGGCGGCGAAGGGATAGAGGTTCACGACCACCAGGTCGATCGGCGGGATGTTGTGCTTGTCCATCGCCGCCTTGTGATCAGCTTCGTCGCGCAGGGCGAGGATGCCGCCATGGATGGTGGGATGCAGCGTCTTCACGCGCCCGTCCATCATCTCGGGGAAGCCGGTATGCTCGGCGACCTCTTTCACAGCGACGCCGGCATCCTTCAGGGCCTTGTAGGTGCCGCCGGTGGACAGGATCTCGATCCCGAAGCCGGCGAGCGCCTTGCCGAACTCGATCAGCCCAGTCTTGTCGGATACGGAAAGCAGCGCGCGGCGGACAAGAATGAGATCGGCGGACATCGGATGGGGCCTCTGGACTCGGCAGGAGGGAAGGGCGGACGGGCTATAGCATGCCCCGGGCACCCCCGAAAGATGTGGAAAACTTCACCCAATACAATGGCTTAGGGGGTTTGTCCGCCGCCGCGATCCATGCTAAACGATGCCCCCATGCGCTCTTATCTGGAATTCGAGAAGCCGATCGCTGAACTCGAGGCGAAAATCGCCGATCTGAGGAAGCTGGTCGACAGCGGCAACACCGATATCGCGGAAGACCTGGAAAAGCTGGAGGCCAAGGCCGCCCAGCAGCTGCAGAGCACCTACGCCAAGCTGGGTGCCTGGCAGAAGACCCAGGTCGCCCGCCATCAGGACCGGCCGCATTTCGCCGACTATGTCGCGACGCTGATCTCCGACTATGTCCCGCTCTGCGGCGACCGCGCCTTTGCCGAGGACGGCGCCATCACCGGCGGTCTCGGTCGCCTACGTGGCCGCGCCGTCATGGTGATCGGCCATGAAAAGGGTCGTGGCACCGAAGGCCGCGTGAAGCACAATTTCGGCATGGCCAAGCCGGAAGGCTATCGCAAGGCGATCCGCCTGATGCGCATGGCCGACCGCTTCCGCCTGCCGGTCGTAACGCTTGTCGATACTGCCGGCGCCTATCCGGGCGTGCAGGCTGAAGAGCGCGGCCAGGCCGAAGCGATCGCGCGCGCCATCGACTGCTGCCTCGACATCCGCGTACCGCTGGTCGCCGCGATTGTCGGCGAGGGCGGTTCGGGCGGTGCGGTGGCGTTGGCCGCCGCCAACCGCGTGCTGATGTTCGAACACGCGATCTATTCGGTGATCTCGCCCGAGGGCTGCGCCGCCATCCTGTGGAATGACAACGCCAAGGCGCCCGATGCGGCCGAAGCGCTGCGCGTCACCGCGGAAGACCTGCTCAAGCTCAAGGTCGTGGACGAGATCGTGAAGGAGCCGCTGGGTGGCGCCCATCGCGATCCGGTGCGGGCCATGAACAGCCTGGGCGATGCGCTGGACGCCAACCTGCGCAGCCTGGCCGGCCAAGAGCCAGGTGCTCTACGCGAGGCGCGCCGTCGCAAATTCCTCGATATGGGCGCCACTGGTCTTTAAATCTGACGCAAGTCATTGAAGATGCGCGGCCGGTCTTGACCGGCCGTCGTCATTTCAGGGTCAATAGGGTGCCAGATGCGGCTCATATGGAGCCAATTGAAGCCCATTCGGAGCCAGGTCTGTCCCATTGGGAGCCAATCCTGTCCCGTTCAGGGCCAATTGAGTCCCATTTCGTCCCGAAGATTTTCACGATGTCCGACAGCAGCATCCTTGAGATGGTGCCTGTATCGGGATGATCAAGCGCGCAGGAAATTTTCCACCAGCGGCGCGATCCCGGATGCGCGATCATGCGGAAAGCCGTGATCGCCGCCCCTGATGATCTGCAAGGTCGACTGCGGCAGCAGGCCGTGCAGATGCCGGCCGACGCCGAGCGGACTGATCGGATCGGCATCGCCCCAGAGCAGCAGCGCCGGTGCGGTGATGCTGCCGATCTCGGCCGTGTGATCGGCGCGCGCTTCGGTGATCCATGGCGCCGCGTCGGGATATTCGGCGCGATAGGCCGGCCGCCAGTCGGCGGCGCGGAACTTCATCACATCGACGCCGCCCGATGATGCGGTCAGCACCAGATGCGTGATGCGCTCGGGATACAGCAGTGCCAGCCGCATCGCGAAAATCCCACCCATTGAATGTGCGACGATGGCGCTGCGCGGCTCAAGCTGCGCCGCCGCGTAAGCCGTCAGTTCATCCAGGCTGTCGAAGCCGGGCCTGTGTTTCTCGCGGCCAAGGCCGGGCCAGTTCAGATAGGTCTTGCGCCAGCCTTCAGGCAGCAGCGCGCCGAGCGGATGCCAGAATTCAGCCGCGCCGCCGGCGCCGGGCAGAAAAAGAAGATGCGTCATGGCGCGATGATAGGCTCGATAAAATCCGGCGTCGCTGTTTAGATTGCATCCATCCATTGGGGAGAGGCGTGATGCTTGTCATTCTGTCGCTGGCTGCCGCCGCGCTGTTCGGACTTGCGCTGGTGCTGGGGCAATCCGGCCTGCGCCGCATCGAACCGCTGGCTGGCGCCTGCATCAGCCTGCCAACCGCCACCGCCATCCTCTGCCTGCTGTTCGCCGCGCATATCGGTATGCAGGGCTGGCCATCGACCGACAGCATGCGGTCCGGCATACCGTATTTCGCCCTGAGCGGCCTGCTGTTTCCCGCCGTCGTCACGCTGATGACCTTCTTCGCCAACCAGCGCATCGGCCCGGTGCTGACCGCCAGCTTCGGCAATCTTTCGCCGGTCTTTGCCGTGGCGCTGGCAGCGGTGTTGCTGGGCGAATGGCCGCTGCCGCTGCAATGGGCCGGCATCACCGTCATTCTTGGTGGCGTCTTCGTGCTGCTCTATGCGCCACGCGGCAGTGCTGATGCTTCGTTGCAGGTTGTCGCGATTGCTTTCGCGGTGCTGGCCGCCTGTATCCGCGGATTCATGCAGCCGGTGTCGAAGCTGGGGCTTGTAGCCTGGCCCGATCCATTGGCCGCCGCCACCATCGGTTATGTCTGTTCCAGCAGCACGATGTTTGTCATCTATCTGCTCATGCGCCGTCGCCTGCCGCGTCTGATCCAGCCGGGCGCGATGTGGTTCGTCGGCGTTGGGCTCTGCAATGGCGGTGCCATGCTGTGTCTTTTTGCGGCGTTGTCGCTTGGCGATGTGATCATCGTTGCGCCGCTGGTGGCGACCTATCCGGTTTTCACGCTGCTGATCGGCCACGTTTTGCGCAGTCAGGACAAGCTGCCGGCACGTGGCCTCGCCGGGGTAATGCTGACGGTGATCGGCGTTGTATGCTTATTGATTACGTTGCGATGAGATATCGCATCATTTTGTAATCCCGCGGGATTATCCCACGAATTTTACAACGCTGGCTCTCACTCCATTGTGATTCTTCTTGTGACCGTTGTCGCAAAGATCCACGCAACACGCGTGCTATAGCGCAACGCAGATCGTCGGCTTTTCCGAGTCGGCTCAACGTCGCGAGTTGCCATGACAGTAATGACATATCCGACCTCTCCCGCATGCCTGCCGGCGGATTTTCCTATCGGCTGCGACGATATCGGTGCGCAGTCAGCCACTGGACGGCCGCTGGTGCTGCTGCATTGCTCGGGTGCGGATCGCCATCACTGGAAGCGCGTGATCAACGCCTGGGGTGAGACCGGCCGCCGCATCATCCGGCCGGAACTGTTCGGTTGTGGCCAGACGGCCGCCTGGTCCGGCGACCGTCCGATCACGCTGGATGATTACGCCGCCATCGTGACGCGCTGCGTGCAGGATATCGACGAACCCTTCGATCTTGTCGGGCATTCGATGGGCGGTGCGGTGGCGCTGCGCTTCGCGCTGACATGGCCCGACCGCATCCGCACGCTGACGGTGATCGAGCCGGCGGCCTTCTTCCTGCTGAAGGATCGCGGCGAAACCGAATTGCGACTGTTTGCCGAAATTTCCGCCGTCGCCACCGCAGTGCATACCGGCGCGGCCTCGAAGGCTGAAGAGGGCCGGCACTGCGCCATGGAATATTTCTTCGATTACTGGAGCACCGCAGGCCGCTGGCAGACAGTGGACCAGCCGCTGCGCGATGCCATGGCCCAGACGGTGGGTGCGATTTCGGGCGACTTCACGGCCGCCTTCAACGAGCCCACGCGACTGCCCGACTACGCGGCGCTGACCATGCCGGCACTGCTGGTCAGCGGTGGCCAGTCGCCGGGTCCGGTGCGTAACATCGTCGCCGGTCTGGCCAATATGCTGCCGGCGGCGCAACAGATCGGCATTCCCGATGCCGGCCATATGATGCCGCTGACCCACGCAGCCATGGTCGCGGAACTGATCCGCGATTTCCAGCACCGCGCGGCCGGCTGACCGCAGCGCTCGTTTCCGCCAGTCCGGTATTCAGGGCTGCGGCATGACTGCCGCAGCGATCCTCGTCATGCCAGGAAGGATTCGATTTCCGACTTCAGGGTCGACCAGGCCGGTTCGCTTTCCAGGATCAGGTGGTTCGGGCTGGGCAGCGTGATGAACTGGGCCTGCGGTATGCCGGTGGCGCATTCGCGGCCGAATTCCATCGGCACCATGGAATCATCGCGGCTGTGCAGGACCAGGGTCGGGCACTGGACCTGGGCGAGCAAACCGCTCACGTCATAGTCGCCGAAACTGTCCATCAGCGTGGCCGCCGCTTCGGGCGTGGCCGAGACGCGTTGCAGCTCGTTCAGCCATGTGGCTTGCTCCGGCGTCGCCTCGGGGAACATCAGCGAGGTGAAAATCTGCCGGAAGGCCGGATTGTCCAGACCCCAGCCATGACGCGTCAGGGCGACCATGTGCTCGTTGGGCGCATTGCCATGCGCGCGCCGGCGCCAGCCCAGCGCCGATGTGCCGATCAGGATCAGGCGGCGTACGCGCTCCGGGTGACGCGCCGCATAGACGATGGCCATGGCGCCACCGCTGCAGAAGCCGACAAGATCGAAGGGTTCGGTATCGAGTGTGTCGGTCACAGCCTCAAGGTCGGCCAGTGACTCGTCGAAGCTCAAGGCCTGGGTCGTGCGATCCGACAGGCCGCAGCCGCGCCTGTCATAGCGGATCAGCTGCCGGTCCTGTGCCAATGTGTTGATCAGGTGCTGCCAGATCGGGCTTTCCAGATCGTATTCCAGATGGCTGTACCAGTTGGCCGCCTTCACCAGACGCGGGCCGTGGCCGGAAACGGCATAGGCGATCTGCACGTCATCGGAACTCGTGCAGAAATGGACGCGCTGCCGTGCGGGATTGCTCCTGATCCGGTCGACAGCAGGCTGACGTGTGGTGCGATGGGCAGCCCATTGCCGGATCAGCTTGTGCGGAGGCGCTAGGTCGGCTGTCTTGAACTGCCGCTGCGCCGTTTCGACATGCGATTCCGCTTCCGGCATGCGGCCGAGCGCAATCAGCATCGTCAGCAGCGACACATGGGCTGCTTCCTCTGTCGGCTCAAGCAGCACGCGCCGGCGCGCATAGGGCAGCGCCTGTTCGGTGGCGCCGAGCCGGTCGCACAATGCCGCCAGGATCGCGACCTGCGAGCGGCGCAGGTTTTCCCGTTCCGCCATGCACCAGAGCCGGAATTCATAGCAGTCCGGCAGATCAAGGCCTTCGAGAAACTCGCCCTGCACCAGACCGGCAGCCGCGATCAAGTCTGCCGTGGATGACAGCGCGGGCGTCATGGTTGCGATTCTCTGCAGCGCCCAGATATCGCAATCCGTATGAGCCGCATCCAGGACGATCGTGTCCCGGTCGGCGACAAGACGGACCATGCCATCCAGTTCAAGCGTTTTACGCAGACGGCTCAGGCTCCAGCGCAGTCCCTCGCGGCCGGCTTCCGTCTCGCCCCACAGCAGGGACGCCAGCTGCTCGCGGCGCTGCGGACGGCGGGTGGATGCCAGATAGGCCAGCAGGGCGCGCGCCTTTTTGGATGGCGGCAGTTCCAGGTCGGCACCATCCAGGTTCGCGGACAGCGAGCCTGTCAGCGAGAGCATCAGTATCCCGCTTGGTTTGTTTTGAACGGCGTTCCTGTTGCGCATGTGTCGTCCGAGCCTCTGCCGTCTTGTAGGCCATCGACAGAAGCGTCACAAGCTCAGGTTTTTCGCCATGCGGAGTTCAGAAACTGAACTTATTGATGCGATGCGCGACGCACCAATCCGGCGTTTCTACTTCCAGTGGGGCGGCCAGGTCTTCTGCATGATCGGCAATGCCTTCATGCGCTCCATCCAGGTGCCCACTTTCGGCGTGAAGAGATCGGCCGGAATCGCTTCGGGCCTGCGCAGCTGGAATCGCCCGATGATGGCCAGATGCGGATACAGCGTGTAATCCACCGCTGACACGGCATCACCGTTAACATAGTTGCCGGCGATCTGCGGTTCCCAGCGGGCGATCTCGGCCTTCACATCGGCGACAGCCTGCGTCAGCGCGGCGGCATCGGCCTTCTCCGGCGGCGCGAACACGGCATGGAACAGATGCTCCACCGTCTCGCCCACGTAATTGTCGGCCTCGCGGATCATGCGGCGCTGTTCGCCGCGCATGCGCAGGTCGCCGGAAAACAGCGGCGCCTGCGGCCAGCGCTCCTCGACATATTCCATGATTGCCGCCGATTCACGCATGATGAAATCGCCGTCCACCAGGGTGGGCACGCGCTGGCGCGGGTTGAGCTTGGTGTATTCGGGCGTCTTGTGGCCGCCCTCGCTGAAGGACAGCACCTTCAGGTCATGGGCAACGCCTTTGTGCTCCAGCGCCAGCCAGATGCGCCAAGCATAGGCCGAGCCGGAACCGTAATAGAGCGTGACGGACATTCTGTGTAATCCCCCGGAAGCGGTTGTGGGCCTGAAAAAGGGTGGGGTATGGGCTTAGTCAAGCCGAGTTTGCGCGATTTCCACGCCGGCTACCACGCCTGTCCCCACAGGGTCCGGCCACAGTGGCAGGCAGGAAGGGCCGCCGAATCGGTGGCCCGGTATGCGTTCAGGATACAGTGTCCATGCAGAGCGTCGCCGCCGGCCGTTCGATCCCCTCCGTCCTGATCTATACCTGCATCATGGCGGCCTGCCTGATGGCCTTCCTGTCGTTTGGCGTGCGCACCACCTTTGGCGTGTTCCTCGAACCAATCCTGCAGGCGCGCGGCTGGGAGCGCGAAACCTTCGGCCTGGCGCTGGCGATCCAGAATCTGGTCTGGGGCCTGTCGCAGCCGCTGGCCGGCGCGATGGCCGACCGCCATGGCTATGGCCGCGTGCTGGTTGGCGGCGTGCTGCTCTATGTCGCCGGCATCGCCGGCATGGCGGTGGCCGATACGCCGATCCTGTTCCATCTCGCCGGCGGCGTCGTCGCCGGCCTGGGTCTGGCCGGCGCATCCTGGACCATGAGCGTGGGTGCGATGACGCGCGTCGCGCCGCCACATCTGCATGGTTGGGCCACCGGCATGGCGATCGCCGCCTGTTCGATGGGGCAGTTCGTGCTCGCCACCGTCAGCCAGGCGCTGATCGTGATCTATGACTGGCAGACGGCGCTGCTGATCATGGCCGGCTGCATCGGCGTGATCCTGCCCTGTGCTTTGCTGCTGACTGCCAATATCAGAAACGGCGGGTCATCAGTCCCGCGCAGCAGCCTGACGGCGACGATGACAACGGCGGCCGGCAGCGGCAGCTTCTGGATGATCTTTGCCGGCTTTGCCGTCTGCGGCCTGCATGCGGGTTTTGTCTTCACCCATATGCCGGCCTATGTGGCCAGCCTTGGCCTGTCGGCCGAGACCGGCGCCTGGGCGCTGGGCGCCATCGGCCTGACCAACCTGTTCTCGGCCTACTTTGTCGGCGTGCTCGGCCAGACGCGCAGCAAGCGCACCATCCTGATCTGGATTTACGGCTGCCGCGCGCTGGCGATGACGGCGCTGCTGTTCGCGCCGGTCAATGATGGGGCGGTGCTGCTGCTCTCGGCGGTGCTGGGCGTGTTCTGGATGTCGTCGATCCCGCCGACCTCGGGGCTGCTGGGCCAGATTTTCGGGCCGTACTATATGGCGACACTGTTGGGCCTGGTGTTCCTCGGCCATCAGGTCGGCGCGTTTCTTGGCGCCTGGCTTGGCGGCGCGCTCTACGATCTCACCGGCTCCTACGCGATGATGTGGTGGATCTGCATCGCGCTCAGCGCCGCCGCCGCCCTGGTCAACATCCCGGTCAGCATGAAGCCGCTGGGCGATGCGGCGCAGCCGGCCAGAGCGTGAGTAACCCCCAGTCATGAACGCCATCACTTCCATGCTCGATGTGCAGCTGGCTTGCCGAAAATCCGGCAGCGGCCTGTCGATCGTCTTCATTCATGGCACGGCGGGCGACCGTGGCCATTGGCACAAGGTGATCGCCGAACTGGCCGAGCAGCAGGTTCCGGTCTGCGCCATCACGCCCGAACTGTATGGCTATGGCAAATCGCCAGCCTGGCCGCTGGACCGCGATGTCACCGTCGAGGACCATGTGCGCGCCGTGCGGGATGTGCTGGCCACGCTTCTGGATGGCCCCGCCATTATCGTCGGACATTCGATGGGCGGTGCCATCGCGCTGCAGCTCACGCTCGATCATCCCGAGATGGCATCGCATCTGATCCTGGCCGAGCCGGCGGCCTTCCACATGCTGCGCAGCGGCGATGCGGAAGACGCGGTGCTGCTGGAAGACCTTGCCCGCATCGGGCGTCAGCTCGCCAGCGGCGGCAAGCAGGATGATCCGGTGGTCAGCCATATCACCACGGGGCTGTTCGTGGATTACTGGAATGGCGCCGGTACCTGGGCGAGTCTGCCCGGCGCGATGCAAACCGAGATGACCCTGCGGCTGTCCAGCATCGGCAGCGACTTCACCGCACTCTATGCGGCCCGCATGCCGGCCGAGCGGTATGCCGAACTGGGCATGCCGGTGCTGGTGATCCGCGGCGGCCGTTCGCCGCAGCCGACGCGTCGCATCGCCGAACTGCTGACTCGGTCGATTCCGCATGCGAGCCTGGTCGAGATCACCGATGGCGGCCATATGCTACCGCTCAGCCATGCCAAGCGGCTGGCGGCCTTCATCCGCGAGGAGCTGACGCTGGAGCGGGTCTAGGGCCGCTTCAGCACCATCTGGGTGCCAAAGAAGCTCATCACGGTTTCGCCTACCTGGTTCTCGATCCAGTATTTCATCCGCACGATGCCGCGATCAGGCTTCGACTGGCTTTCGCGCTTATCCTCGATGCTGGCGCGGCCGTACAGCGTGTCGCCCGGGCGCACCGGCATGAACCAGCGGATTTCATCCAGGCCGGGAGAGCCCATGCTGCCTTTCCCAAGCAGGCCGGCATTGAGTAGCATGCGGAAGCCCAGCAGGCCGGTCTGCCAGCCGGACGCGATCAGGCCTTTGTACGGCGATCGCTCAGCGGCAATCTTGTCGAGATGAAACGGCTGCGGATCGTAGGTGAAGGCAAAGGACAGGATTTCGGCTTCTGAAATGGTGACGCCATCGGCGCGGATGATCTCGCCGACAGTGTAATCCTCAAACCAGCGTTCGCTCTTGCTCATGATCCTAGATCTGCATGTTGCGGAAGAATGCCTGCACGTCGGCCGCGAAAGCCTCGGGCTGCTCCATGGCGACGAAATGGCCGCCCTGCGGCAGGTCGTGGCGATGCGTCACGGCATAGCCGCGCTCCAGCCAGCCTGGCGGTGGCGGCGGCGTCAGGTCCCAGGGCACCAGCAGGAAGCCGGTGGGCACCGCGATGAATTCACCGGGCTTCAGATTGAAGTCGCCGGTCTCGCGCGCGGCCCAGTATATCCAGGTGGCAGTGGTCGCCGTATCGGTCAACCAGTAGAGCGCGATATTGGCGATCAGGTGATCCATGTCGAAGACCGGCTCTTGCTGGCCGGGCGCGCGGGCGAAGCCGTGGAATTTCTCGACGAACCAGGCCGCCAGTCCCACCGGGCTGTCGCTTAGGCCATAACCGAGCGTCGAGGGCTTGGTGCTCTGGATCGCCAGATAGCCGGTCTCGGCGGCATGCCGCTTCTTGGTGCGCGCGATCCAGTCCTTCTCGGCATCGCCGAGCGGAGCAGAGTCCTTGGTGATCGCCGGGCGCAGCGGCACCATGTTGAGATGCAGGGCTTGGACATGCGCGGCATGGTCGACGCCCATCCAGCTCGAGACGATGGAGCCGAAATCGCCGGCCTGCACCAGGAAGCGTTCGCAGCCCAGCACATCCACCATCAGGTCGCGCCACAGCCTGGCAATCGCGCGCGGGCCGATTGGTTTTTCGATGGGCATCGAGAAGCCGTAGCCGGGCAGGGTGGGGCAGACCACCGTGAAGGCGTCTTCCACCCGGCCGCCAAAGCGTTCGGGATGCGCCAGCCGCGGGATGACATCAAGGAATTCCAGCACCGAGCCCGGCCAGCCATGGGTCATCAGCAGCGGGCGGGGCGCGTCACCCGAACCGCGCTCGATCAGGAAATGCACGGTTTGCCGGCCGCCATCGGGGCGCTGCAGCGCCACGCGATATTGCGGATAGGCATTTAGCTTCGCTTCCCAGATGCGCCAGTCGAAACCGTCGCACCAGCGCGCGACGAAGCGGCGCATATAGGCGCCGTTGCTGCCGTATTGCCAGGCCGCATCCTGCGGCTCGGCCGGAAAGCGGCTGAGTGCCAGTCGTGCCTGCAGATCGGCCAGCGCCGCATCCGGAATCCGGATGCTGAACGTCTCCGCCGAAGCCGCGAGGCGCATCTCAGGCCTTTTTCAGCGACGCGGTCAGCATGCCGGCGCCGACCAGCATGGCGCCGCCGGCGCGGTTCATCCATTTCAGCACGCGCGGGCTCATGATGCGGTTGCGCGCCTGACCCATCATGGCGATCCAGCAGCCCTGGATGCCGGCGGCCAGCACGTTCAGCGTGAGCGTCAGCACTACCACCTGCGGCAGCAGGGGCTTGGCCGGATCGATGAACTGCGGCAGGAAGGCGGCGAAGAACAGGATGCCCTTCGGGTTCAGCAGTGTGACCAGGAAGGTCTGCAGGATGGCTTCGCGCGCCGAGCTCTTGCCGCTGCTGACGGGCGTGATCTCCATCGGTGGCGAGCGCCACAGCTTGATGCCGAGATAAACCAGATAGGCGGCGCCGATCCATTTCATCGCCGTGAAGGCTTCGGCGGATGCTGCCAGCAGCGCGCTGAAGCCCAGCATGGACAGTGTGATGGCGCAGATGTCGCCGAGCGTTACGCCGATCAGGCTGAGCGCGCCGATGCGCGGACCGCCAGCCATGGTGTGGCCCATCACCATCAGCGTGGTGGGGCCGGGAATCAGGATCATGATCGCGGCGGCGGCAGCGAAGGCGAGCCAGAGTTCGGGGCTGACGGGCATGCGAATCCTCCAATCTTTGTCCCAGCCAGCCATAGGGCGGGCCGTTTCTGCAAGGGGTGGCAGGGGCTTAGGTAAAAAAAGAACAAAATGAGAAATTATTCTGGCCATATTAAGATAAATATCCTATTATAAGTTCATCTATTGTTCCAAATGGAGTCTTCCATGTCGCTGTTGTCTCCTGATCCGGATACCGGTTTCGACCCTGACCGCCTGTTCGGCCCGGTGTCGGCACCGGAACCCGATTCCGATCCCTTCGGCCGCATCGGTGCCGGCGATCCGGCCTGGGAGGCGGCGCGTGGCCGCTGGATGGATGGCGCGCCGTTGAAGGATTTGTTCGGCGATCACCTGTTCAGCCTGAACGACACGGTGGGCACCGGCCGCACCAACCAGCGTGGCGATGTATTCAAGATGCAGGCGCTGTTGCATCGCGAGGCCGCACTGGATGCCGAAGCCACCGGCGGACCAACCGGCTACTGGGGCAACCGCGACGATGAGGCGCTGCGCGCGCTGCAGAAGGACAATGGCCTCACCGTGGATGGCTGGGCTGGTCCGCAGGGTGAAACCATCACCGCGCTGCAGGCGGGCTATCGCCCGGTGCAGCTGGCCCAGGCGTCGACGCCAGCGCCAAAGCCGGAATCAGTGCAGCCGGCACCGCAGCCGGCCGTTGATGCCTGGCCTGAGTCGCCGGTTAGCGCCGATTTCCGCAATGCCATCGCCAGGCTGGAGAGCAGGAACGGTGGCTATGGGGCCGAGAATGCCGGCGCCTATGGTCGTTACCAGATGCGCAAGCCGGCCTTGCGCGATGCAGGGCTGCTGGACGAGAAGGGAAACTGGACCGGCAAGTACGGGATCAACAGCCTGGAGGATTTCAAGCGCAATCCGAAGGCGCAGGAACAGGCCTTTGCCGATTTCATGGCGCGCACGGCTGCCTATCAGCGCGAGGCAGACCTGCCGAAGTATCTCAACCGCGAGGTCATCGGCCTGGAGGAAAAGTTCAAGGTCACCGAAGGCGGTCTGGCTGCGGCGACACATCGCCAGGGCGCCGGCATGGTGAGGGCCTATTTCGATTTCAAGAATGCAACCGACTGGGTGAAAAGCGACTTCGATAATATCCCCAAGACGATCGAAGTCGCCATCGCCAGGATGCAGGATGGCCTGAAGCCGGAGCAGAAGCGGGCAGCGAAAACGATTTTAAGTAGCGTGGAAACGCGGCTGCGCGAATTCAGTAATATCGACTATCGCAGGTGACCGTGACTATGGGTTGTTCTTGGGTTGCCAGACGACAGGGTTCTTTCTTGTGTAATTCAGGATGCGCAGCCAAGATTCGTGCGCAGCTCCGACCTCGATATCGTGAATCTCTTTATATCGCGCAAAGGCACTGACGGTGGGGAGCAGTTCACTCATATAGCGTGTATCGGCGAACACGATGGTTTCTGCTTCGGTGCGAATAACGACCTCAGACGAGCCACCCGTCCACGAAACCAGGACGAGGACATTATCCGTGACCCAGTGGTCCTTTACTTTCCTTTCTCCGATATGGCCGCTAAGGGCTAGGAAGTAGGACGCCTCGTAACCGATATGCTTGGTGAGCGTCATGTTACTGATCCGCTCGTAATAGGGGCCGGTCAGTGCGCGCAGCTGCCGTTCGACTTCCGGATGCTTCAGCACCAGGTCTCTGTTCATGGTGCCGATGGCGGGGGACAGGTCGGCCGCGTATTTGCCGAACTTCTTCATGTCGTCTTGGTCAGCATCGGCGGCATGCACCGGCGCGGTAGGCAACAGGAAGAGCAGGGTGAGAATCAGCAGGTGTTTCATCATGACGCCAGCCTAGCGCAACTGCCGCGCTATTTTCCAGCCAGTCCTTCGACGCTCAACGCGCCATAGGTGGCGAGCCAGTGCTCACCACCGTATTCACCGCTCTCCAGCAACGGCAGGCTGGCCTGCTCATGCGCGGCGGCGGCGAGCAGCAGCGCGGTGGAATCACCGGCAAGTTTCGCGGCGATGCCGCGCAGGCACCAGGCACGGCTCAGATTGAGGCCATCCAGATGCACGCCTTTGGCATCGGACCGGTCGGCGACGATGGCGGGGCGAAATACAGTTGCAGCATCGGGCAGGAAGCGTGCCCACCAGGCGGCGAAGTCGCCGGCCGGCAGCAGCTCAGCCATCAGCAGTGCCTCGATCAGCGCGCCCGACAGGAAGTCGTCGCCATTGGGCTCATAACGCGCCGGATAATCGGTGTCATGAGCGAAGACGCGGCCGGCATAGGCCGTGATCGCCGGCTCCAGCGTCGGCTCATTGGTGATGCGCGCGTAATGCAGAGCCAGCAGCAGGCCAAAGGCGGTGTTGAAATGCGTGCCGACGCGGATCGGATAGGTCAACTTGTCCATGTAGGCCGGAAAGCGCTGTACGATGCGCTGCTCCAATGGCAGCAAGGCCGCGCGCCAGGTCTTCGCCTGGGTGTGATCCCACAGCGACAATTCGGCCGAGAGCGCCAGCAGCCAGCCCCAGCCGTACGGCCTTTGCCAGGTGCCACGACCCGGCGCATCCAGATAGGCGGCCTCACCCGCGCCTTTCTCAGGCGTGAAATGCACGGGGAACAGCTGCTCGGCCTTCACGCGGCCGCTGAGATCGGGATGGCGGCGCAGGCAGCGCGCCAGCAGCCACCAGCCATGCACGCAGGAATGCCAGTCGTAGCTGCCGTAGAAGATCGGATGCAGCCGGTGCGGCGGCAGCACATCGGCGGCGTCGTTGTTGAAATGCGTCAGGTTGTTGGGGAATTCGCGGTCGAGGTTGCGCAAGGGCAGCGCGGCGAAGCGCTCGGCCTGATCACGGGAGAGGCGGGGCTGTGTCATATGCCGATCATGGCATGACACAAGAGAAGTCGTCATCCCGGGCTTGACCCGGGATCCCATGATTCTTTTTGCGGGAATGACGGAAACGAGGGCGAGGCAAAAGAAAAGGCGCCCGGCCGGAGCGGGGCGCTTTTCTGTTCAAGCTGTTTGGCTTATTTGCCGTGGCAGTATTTGAACTTCTTGCCCGAGCCACAGGGGCAAGGGGCATTGCGCGGCGTGGACTTCCAAGTGCTCTCGTCGTTCGGATCGACGGCAGCCGAGCGGGCCTGCGACACCGGACGTGCCGGCAGTGCATCGTCGTCCTCGCCATCGAGGCTGCGGCCCTCGTGCATTTCCTGCGGCGGGCGGGCGAAGGCCGGCGGCTCCTCGGCGCGCACTTCGACGCGGGCGAGGATCGAGGTCACCTGCTCGCGTACGCGCACCAGCATCTGTTCGAACAGCGTGAAGGCCTCGCGCTTGTATTCGTTCAGCGGGTCCTTCTGCGCATAGGCGCGCAGGCCGATGGCCTGGCGCAGGTAGTCCAGGTGATGCAGATGTTCCTTCCAGGTCTGGTCCAGCACCTGCAGCAGCAGGCTGCGCTCGACCATACGCATCACGTCGGGGCCGAAATTGGCGGCCTTTTCGGCCATGCGGCGTTCGACGGCATCCAGCAGGCGCTCGCGAATCTGCTGTTCAGCGATGCCTTCTTCCTTGGCCCAGTCAACAATCGGCAGGTCGAGCGCGAAGATGCGCGACACTTCCGCCTGCAGGCCCTCGGCGTTCCACTGTTCGGCATAGGCCTTTTCAGGGATGTGGATGTCGACCAGGTCGTTGATGATCTCGTCGCGCATGTCGGTGACCGTGTCGGCCACGTGATCGGCGCTCATGATCTCGATGCGCTGCTCGTAGATGACCTTGCGCTGGTCATTCATCACGTCGTCGTATTTCAGCAGGTTCTTGCGGATTTCGTAGTTCCGCGCTTCCACCTTCTGCTGCGCCTTTTCCAGCGCCTTGTTGATCCAGGGGTGGATGATGGCTTCGCCTTCCTGCAGGCCAAGGCGCTGCAGCATGCTGTCCATGCGCTCAGAACCGAAGATGCGCAGCAGGTCGTCTTCCAGCGACAGGAAGAATTTCGACGCGCCCGGATCGCCCTGGCGGCCCGACCGGCCGCGCAGCTGGTTGTCGATGCGGCGGCTTTCATGGCGTTCGGTGCCGATCACGTAGAGTCCGCCGGCGGCGCGCACCTTGTCCTTTTCGACCGCGACTTCGGCGCGAATCTCGGCCTCGCGCTTTGCCTTGGCGGCATCGTCCAGGCCTTCGGTTTCGCGCAGGATGCGCATGTCGGCGTTGCCGCCGAGCTGGATGTCGGTGCCGCGGCCGGCCATGTTGGTGGCGATGGTGACGGCATTCAGGCGGCCGGCCTGCGCGACGATATAGGCTTCCTGGTCGTGATGGCGCGCGTTCAGCACATTGTGCTCGATCTTGCGCTGCTTCAGGTAATCCGACAGCAGTTCCGACTTCTCGATCGAGACGGTGCCGACCAGCAGCGGCTGGCCCTTCTCGCGGCATTCGGCGATCAGCTTGACGATGGCTTCGTATTTCTCGCGGGCCGAGCGATAGACCTCGTCATCGGAATCGATGCGCGCGACGGCGACGTTGGTGGGGATTTCCACCACTTCGAGACGATAGATGTCGGCAAATTCAGCGGCTTCCGTCGAGGCCGTGCCGGTCATGCCGGCCAGCTTGGGATACATGCGGAAGTAATTCTGGAAGGTGATCGAGGCCAGCGTCTGGTTCTCGGTCTGGACGGCGACGCCTTCCTTGGCTTCCAGCGCCTGGTGCAGGCCGTCGGAATAGCGGCGGCCTTCCATCATGCGGCCGGTGAATTCGTCGATGATGACGACCTTGCCGTCCTTGACGATATAATCCACGTCGCGGCTGAACAGCACATGGGCGCGCAGCGCCTGGTTCGCGTGATGCACGGCGGCGATGTTGTCGATATCGTAGAGCGAGTCCGACTTCAGCAGGCCGGCATCGCGCAGCAGCTGTTCGATATGGCCGGTGCCTTCCTCGGTGAAGTTGGCCGAGCGCTGTTTCTCATCCTTCTCGAAGTCGCCCGGCACCAGGCTCGGGATCAGCGCATTGACCTTCACATAGAGGTCGGTGGTGTCTTCGGACGGACCGGAGATGATCAGCGGCGTGCGTGCTTCGTCGACCAGGATCGAGTCCACTTCATCGACAATCGCGAAGGTGAAGGGGCGCTGCACCATCTGCTCGCGCTGGAACTTCATGTTGTCGCGCAGATAGTCGAAGCCGTATTCGTTGTTAGTGCCGTAGGTGACATCGCAGGCATAGGCCGCGCGGCGCTCCGCGTCATCCAGGCCATGCACGATGATGCCGGTGGTGAGGCCGAGGAAGCCGTAGACGCGACCCATCCAGGCGGCGTCGCGGCTGGCGAGGTAGTCGTTCACGGTGACGACATGCACGCCGTTACCGGTCAGCGCATTGAGATATACGGCGAGCGTGGCGACCAGGGTCTTGCCTTCACCGGTCTTCATTTCGGCGATGCGGCCATCATGCAGCACCATGCCGCCGATCAGCTGCACATCGTAATGGCGCTGGCCCAGCACGCGCTTGGCGGCTTCGCGGGTGACGGCAAAGGCTTCGGGCAGCAGGTCGTCCAGCGCCTCGCCCTTCTCCAGGCGCTGCTTGAACTCGACGGTCTTGGCCTGCAGGGCGGCATCGGTGAGGGCGCTGATCTCGGGCTCGAGCGCGTTGATGGCCTGGACGGCCTTGGAATAACCCTTCACGGCGCGGTCGTTGGCCGAACCGAACAGCTTCTTGGCAATCGCGCCGAACATGCCGTACCCCTGAAAATGCCGCTAAATATGCGTCGCCAAACGAGAACCGGGCGACGGAAACCCGGCATTAGATATGCATTGCCCCCGCCCGTGTCAACGAAGGGGGGTGCGGTAAAACAGCCCGTAAACCCAGCAGGAAGTCAGTCTGTCCGCCGCATTGACCCGCGTCGATTCAAGGGGTTACATGCCCGCTCTCCGGCCAGATGCCCGAAATGGCCGTTTCCGCAGCCTTTCCCACAGTTTTCAGGGGCTTTTCAGCCGTGTCTGCCTCCGCTCTGCCCGATCCCGTCGACCTGTCTCAGGCCCTGATCCGCTGCCCCAGCATCACGCCCGCCGACAAGGGCGCGCTGGGGGTGCTGGAACAGGCGCTGACCGGGCTGGGCTTCCACTGCGAACGCCTCAAATTTTCGGCACCCGGCACGCCGGATGTGGAAAATCTCTATGCCCGCTGGGGTGCCGGCGCGATCGGCCAGATGAAGCCCGGCACGCCGAACTTCTGTTTCGCCGGCCATACCGACGTGGTGCCGGTGGGTGATGCCAAGGCCTGGACCGTTGATCCCTTCGGCGCCGAGATCATCGAGGGCCAGTTGTATGGTCGTGGCGCCACCGACATGAAATCGGCCATCGCCGCCTTCGTTGCCGCCGCCGGGCGTTTCCTGGCCAGCCGCAACAATCAGCTCGATGGCGGCATCAGCCTGCTGATCACCGGCGACGAGGAAGGCCCGGCCATCAACGGCACCACGCGCGTGCTCGACTGGCTGAAGGAAAAAGGCGAGACGCTGTCGGTCTGCGTGGTGGGCGAGCCGACCAATCCGCTGCAGCTGGGCGAGATGATGAAGATCGGCCGGCGCGGCTCGCTGACGGCGCGGCTCACCGTGCATGGTATCCAGGGCCATGTCGGCTATCCGCATCTGGCTGACAATCCGGTGCCGAAGCTGCTGGACATTCTCTCGGCGCTGAAGGCGCGCCGCCTGGATGCCGGGAATGCGCATTTCGAGGCTTCCAATCTGGAGATCACCACGGTCGATGTCGGCAATCCGGCCAACAACGTGATCCCGGCGGCCGCCAAGGCCGTGCTCAACATCCGCTACAACACCGAACAAACCTCGGCCGGCCTGAAGGACTGGATCACGCGCGCGGTCGAAGCCGTCTGCGGATCGCAGAGCGCCAATCGCAGCCTGCAGGGCACCCGCTTCGACCTGCTGCTGGAAGACGGTGCGATGCCCTTCCTGACCAAGCCCGGGCCGTTCGTCGCCGCGATGGCCGAAGCCGTGAAGACCGGCACGGGACGAGTGCCCGAGTTGAGTACGACGGGCGGCACATCCGATGCGCGTTTCATCCAGGCCTACTGCCCCGTGGTGGAATTCGGCCTGGTCGGCCAGACCATGCACAAGGTGGATGAACGCGCCGGCGTGGACGACATCCGTGCGCTCAGCCGTGTTTATGAAAGCATGCTGCAGCGGTTCTTCGATGGCGTTGTCGCTTAAGGGCGAAATCCTCGCCGCCATCGGCGGGCTCGGCCTGCTGCTGCGCGGCGACGCCCGCGCGCTGCTGGCCTACGATGTTTCCGAAAGCGGCTTCTGGCGCAGCTTCCGCTGGCCGTTTCTCACGCTGCTCGCCTATATCGCGCTGATGCGGCCCGATGCGGTCGAGCTGGCGGACTGGAATGACGACGTGCTGGCCTACAACATGGTGCGCGGCGTCGAATTCCTGCTGGCGTGGATGGTCTATCTGGCCGCGATGGCGGCCTTGAGCCGCGCCTTCGGCCTGGGCAACCGCTTCGCCGTCTTCACCGTGCTCTACAACTGGGCGCAGGCGATCACCACGACGGCGACCTTGCCGCTGCTGGCCGGGACTAGCTTCGGCCTGCTGGGGCCGGGCATTCTCTCGGGCTGGAGCACCGCGCTGCTGCTGGTCTGGCTCTATATCGTGGCGCGAATCGCCCGGCTCGGGCTCGGTGCTGGCTGGTCGCTGGCGGTTGCCGCGGCGGCGCTGGATCTGACCATCAGCATTCTTGTGCATCGGCTGATCGGCACCGTCATCTGAGAGGGTTATCCGGATGCGCGTGGCCGTGCCCGATTTTGGCCAAAAACATGTGTGTCAGACTGGACTTAGCCGGTCCAAAGCGTCAATCTAACCGGAAGATTCGAACCCAGAATCGGTTCGACATGCATGCCGGAGAACTGGCCTGATCGTACAGGACTATCTGAGGTATCAATGGACCAGGCATTGCGCAGCCGACTGATCGGCATGCTGGAAGAGAACCGGACGCTGCGAACCTCGCTCGCCGCCGATGGCACCCTGTTCCAGGGCTATAACGAACAGATGCGCGCCCTGCACAACAAGCATGCCAAGGCGTTGGCCGATATCGTCGATGCCAAGGGCTGGCCCGGCTTTGCGCTGGTCGGTGAAGACGGCTGCACCTCGGCCTGGTTGATCGCCCAGCATGCCATCGGCCTGCCGCGCTTCATGCGCGCCTGTCTGGAAATGATCGAGGAGGCCGCGGCCAAGGGCGATGCGCCGCCCTGGCAGGCCGCCCTGCTGACCGACCGTATCCGCTGGCTGGAAGGCAAGCCGCAGGTCTATGGCACCCAGTTCGACTGGGATGAGAAGGGCGAACTCAATCCGCTGCCGATCGAGAATCCGGCCGGCGTCGATGCCCGCCGCGCCCTGGCTGAACTCACCCCGCTGTCCGAGGGTGTCGCCCAGCGTCGCAAGGAAGCTGCCGATGCCGGCGAAGTGGCGCCGGCCAATCCGTCGGCGCGCAACGCCGATTTCGCCGCCTGGGCCAAGGCTATTGGCTGGCGCGACTAAGGCGTCAGTAGTCGACGCGGGTCAGGCATAGCCCGTCCGGCGGCGCCGTCGGACCGGCAGCGGCGCGATCCTTCTTTTCCAGCGCGGCTTTCACATCCGCGGCCGTCCAGCGGCCTTCACCCACCATTTTCAGCGTGCCCGCCGTGATGCGGACCTGGTTGTGCAGGAAGCTGCGCGAGCGCACGGTGATATGAATCTCTTCGCCGACGCGGCTGACGTTCAGGTGATCCAGCGTGCGTTCGGGCGTTTTCGCCTGGCATTCGGTCGAGCGGAAGCTGGTGAAGTCGTGATGGCCGATCAGCACCTGCGCCGCCTCATGCATCGCCTGCGCATCCAGCGGCACCGGCACATGCCAGACAAAGCCCGCTTCCAGCGCCGGCGGCGGCCGGCGGTTCAGGATGCGATAGAGATAATGCCGCGCAGTGGCGGAAAAGCGCGCATCGAAGCTGTCATCGACAATGCTTGAATCCAGCACGGCGATGCGCTGTTCGCGCAGATAAAAATTCAGCCCGTCGCGGATGCGGTCGGCCGTGAAGTCACGCGCCAGATCGAAATGAACCACCTGGCCAGTGGCATGCACCCCGGCATCGGTGCGACCGGCGGCGAATATTTCGATGGGCGTGCTGCACATGGCTTCCAGCGCTTCTTCCACCGCTTGCTGCACGGCGCGGCCATCCCTCTGGCGCTGCCAGCCGACAAAGGCCGTGCCGTTGTATTCCAGCGTGAGCTTGAAACGTGGCATTACGAGAGCCGCGTCGATTTCGGCAGCGGCTGGCCGCGCAGGAAATCGGCGATGGCAACGGCGGATTTGCTCGGACGCTGCAGTTTCAGCAGCTTCAGTGTGCCTTCACCACAGGCGACGGTGCCGGCATCGTCCAGCATCGTACCGGGCGCGCCGCTGCCTGAAGCCGGTTCACAGGCCAGCAGTTTGATGCGTTCGCCGTTCAGCTCGAATGTCGTGCCGGGGCCGGGATTGAGCGCGCGCACCATGCGGTCGATTTCGATGGCCGGCTTCGTCCAGTTGATGCGGCCTTCGTCCTTGGCCAGCTTGGACGCATAGGTCACGCCATCTGTGGGCTGCGGCTGCGGCGTGATCTTTCCCTCGTTGAAGGCATGCAGCGCACGCACCATCAGCGGCGCGCCAAGGCGGGCGAGGTCGTCATGTAGCTCGGTGATGGTCATACGCGGCGTGATGGCGACGCGCTCGCAGTCCAGCACCGGGCCGGTATCGAGGCCGACATCCATCTGCATGGCGCAGACGCCGGTTTGGGAATCGCCAGCGAGAATGGCGCGCTGTATCGGCGCGGCGCCACGCCAGCGCGGCAGCAGTGAGGCATGCAGGTTGAAACACCCCAGACGCGGCGCATCGAGCACCGGCTTTGGCAGCAGCAGACCATAGGCGACAACGACAGCCGCATCGACGTTGAGCGCGGCGAACGCGGCCTGCGCCTCGGGTGCCTTCAGGCTGACGGGATGGCGCGTGCTGAGGCCCTTCTGTTCGGCAAAAGCCTGCACGGGCGAAGGCGTCAGCTTCTGGCCGCGACCGGCGGGACGGGGCGGCTGGCTGTAGACGGCGACGATCTCGTCGCCGGCTTTCAGGAAGGCGTCGAGCACCGGCACGGCGAAATCCGGCGTGCCCATGAAGACGAGGCGCAATGTCATGCGCGGATCAGGCGGTGGTGGTGAGGCGCTTCTGCTTCAGCAGCTTGCGCAGGATCATGTTGCGCTTCAGCGCCGAGATATGATCGACAAAGAGGATGCCGTCGAGATGGTCCATCTCATGCTGCAGGCACACGGCCATCAGGCCATCGGCATGCAGTTCCTGTTTCTCGCCGTTGCGATCGAGATAGCTGACCTTGATTTCGGCCGGGCGTTCGACCTCGGCATACTGCTCCGGCAGTGACAGGCAGCCCTCTTCATAGAGCTGGTCGTCATCCGACACCCAGGTGATTTCCGGGTTGATGATGAAATAGGGCTGCTTGTCTTCGCCCTCGCGGCTCACATCCATCACCAGCATGCGCTTCTGGATGCCGACCTGGATGGCGGCGAGGCCAATGCCCGGCGCCGCGTACATGGTTTCCAGCATGTCGTCGAGCTGCTGGCGCACCTCGTCCGTCACCGCCTCGACGGGGGTCGAGACAGTCTCCAGAACGGGGTCTGGCGCCGTGATGATGGGCAGCAGGGCCATAAGCGGTTTCCGTGATAATCCGGGCGTAAATCCGAGGCGTGAGATAGGCCGCGGGCTGGCGGTCCGTCAAGCCCGCTGTTATTTAACATCCATGCCTATGGATATAATGCCGATTCTCGCCGTCGCCAGCATTATCGGGCTGGGTATCGTGCTGATTCTGCTGGTCTTGCTGCTGCGCCGGGGCGCCCATCCCGGTGACGAGGCGGCGCTGGTGGCCGAGCTGCGCGACCAGGTGGATGCCGCCCGCGACGAAGCCGCAGCCGCCCAGGCCGCCCGGCTGGAGGCCGAGCGCATGGCGGCCGGCCTGCGCGCCGAACTGGCCGTGAAGACCCAGGCTTTCGAGAAGCTGGCCGAGACCGCCACGATGGCGGCCAAGGCCGCCGCCGTGGAATCGGCGACCCAGCTTTCCAACAAGCTGCTGGCCGACCACAAACGCGAAACGGAAGCCCAGAAGGAAGAGTCGCAAAAGCAGGTGCAGCAGGTCACCGAAGGCGTGGTCAAGCAGATGACCGAGGTGGCGCAGGTCGTCGCCGGCACGGTGGCGCAGCAGCAGAAGGACAACCAGCGCGTCGACGCCATCCATCGCATGCTGTCGCATCCCGGCGGCGCAGGCAGGCTGGCCGAAATCGGACTGGAGAACACGCTGAAGGCCTTCGGCCTGCAGCCCGGCGTTGACTTCATCCTGCAGTATCATGTGGCCGGCGACAGTAATCGCGGTGCCCTGCGTCCCGACGCCGTGATCTTCCTGCCGGGCGACGCGGTGCTGGTGGTGGATTCGAAAGCTTCCAAGCTGCTGCTCGATCATGCCGAGGCCGCAGGCGAGGTGGCCGAGGCCGCAGCACTAGCCCAGCTCGCCCAGCGCATGACCGCACACCTGCGCGCCTTGACCGCCAAGGATTACGGCAATGCCGTGGTCGCGGCGTACCGTGATGCCCAGCGCGGCGGTAGCCTGAAGCGCAGCATCGTCGCCATGACGCTGCCCAACGATGCCGCCGTGGAAAAGTTGCGGCTGGCCGCGCCCGATTTCGAGCAGCGCGCCATCGAATCCGGCGTAGTGCTGGCCGGGCCGTCGTCGCTGTTCTCGCTGATCGCGTTTTCGCGCATGCAGATCGATACGGGCCGCCAGGCGGAGAATCTCGACAAGATCGTCGATGCGGTCGCTGCCCTGGTGGACAGCACGGCCACAGCCTTGTCACTGGCCGAGAAAGTCGGGCGCGGATTGCAGCAGGCGACGGAACAGTTTGAATCCTTCAGCCGTTCGGTCAATGCGCGCCTTCTGCCGCGCGTGCGCAAGCTGGCGCAGCTGGGCATCCGTCCCGGCAAGAGCGCGCCGGCGGCATTGCCCAGTTTCGAGGTCAACGTGCATCGGACCGAAGACGTGATCGAAGCGGATGTGGAAGAGGTCGTCGCACCGCGTCTGCCCGGCTTCACGGATAGCAAGTGAACGACAGCCCGACACCAGAGAAGGTCAGCGATATCGTCGCTGCACTTTGCGATGGCACCGGTGAGGATCGTATCAGCCTGGACGAATTGCTGCGCGCCTTCGGCCTGCGCAGCTTCGGCCTGCTGGTGCTGGTTTTCGCGTTGCCCAACGGCATCCCCGCCCCGATAGCGCCCGGCCTCTCGGCTGTTTTGGGCGCGCCGCTGCTGCTGCTGTCGATGCAGATGCTGCTGGGCTTCAACACGCCGTGGTTTCCGCAGAGCTGGCGCGCGCGCAGCTTCCGCCGCGCCGATGTAGCCAAACTGCTGCGGCCGACCTTGCCGGTGATCATCAAGATCGAGCGCTTCGTGCGGCCGCGCCTGCCGCAGCTCTCGGGGCGCAGCGCCAACCGGCCGCTGGGCCTCCTGATCCTGTGGAATGCCGTGCTGCTGTCGCTGCCGATCCCGTTCGGCAACCTGATCCCGGCCTGGGCGGTGATCCTGGCGGCGCTGGGCCAGGTGGAGCGTGACGGCGCGCTGGTGATTGCAGCCTTGGCCACCACGGTGCTGGCAACCGGCTGGGTCTGGTTCCTGCTCGATGTCGGCCTCGTGCTGATCGAGAAAATCTTCTCATGACTGCCGACGAGATCATCGCAGCGCTCGGATTGCTGCCGCATCCCGAAGGCGGGCATTTCGTCGAGACCTTTCGCGATGCACCGGCCGCCGATGGCCGCAGTCGTTCGACCGCAATCTATTTCCTGCTCCGCCGCGGCGAACGCTCGCACTGGCATCGTGTCGATGCAGTGGAGATTTGGCATTTCCATGCCGGCGCGCCACTCAGGCTCAGTATCGCCGAAAAAGCCGGCGCGCCCGTGCAGACAGTCATGCTGGGTAGCGACATTGCAGCGGGTGAACGCCCACAGGGCATCGTGCCGCCGCATTACTGGCAAGCGGCCGAGACGCTGGGCGAGTGGACGCTGGTCGGCTGCACGGTTGCGCCGGGTTTTGACTTCTCTGGTTTCGAACTCGCACCACCGGGCTGGAAACCGTAGGGCGGGTCGCCCTGGTTTTCCGTAGCTTTCCCTGCCTCCGGTTTTTCGGACAAGTTTTCCGTTCGGCCAGCCAAAGACCGGCCGCCTCTGCTTTGCCTATAACCCATGCGGTTTAGGACGATGCAACGCGGGAGCGCAGATCATGTACCTGAGGACGATTGCGGAAAATGAGGCGACTGGTGCTGTTGCCGAGATTTACCAGGGTCAGATGCAGCGCATGGGCTTCGTGATGGAAGCGGCGAAATGCCTAACCGCGCGGCCTGATCTGCTGCCGGTCTACAATGACTTCGTCGACAAAATACGGGCCGGCTTTTCGCTGTCGCCGCGCGACTGGCGGCTGATCACCCTGATCGCGGCCAAGCATGTGCCTTCCACCTACTGCTCCTTCGTCTATGGGCAGCAGCTGATCGAGGATTTCGGCAGCCGCAATGCCGTGCTGGCGGTGCAGTACGATTTCCGTCATGCCGGACTGTCCGATCGTGACATGGCAATGCTGAGCTATGCCGAGAAGATTGCCCTGGACGCCAGCAGCGTCGAACAGGCGGATGTGGATCGCCTGCGTGTTGCCGGCTTCAACGACCAGCAGATCTGCGATATCGCGCTCTGTGCCGCTTTCCGTTGCTTTGTCGGCAAGCTCTTCGATGCCCTGGGCGCTGGCCCGGAGGCGGTATTCGCCAGCGAAAGCCGCACCTTCCGGACGGCGATGGCCGTGGGCAAGCCATACCAGGCCGATGGCGATCAGCCCGTTGTGGCGCGGCGGAAACCGAAATACCGGCTTGGTGTCGTGCCCAGGGCGCGGCGGAACATCGCCGTGAAGGCGGCGGCAGACGCATAGCCCAGATCGCTGGCCACCAGCGCCACCGGACGGCCGCTGCTCAGGCGCGACAGTGCTTCGGCCAGCCGTGCCTGCTGTCGCCAGGCCTGGAAGCCCATGCCGGTCTCGCGCTGGAACAGTCGCGCCAGACTGCGGCTCGACATGCCTGCCTCCAGTGCCAGCGTCTCGATATCGATGTCATCGCTCAAGCTTTCCAGTACGCGGCGGCATACAGGTTGTAGCTTGATGTCGCGTGGCATCGGCAAGTGCAGCGGCAAAGCCGAGACGGCGCGCATCTCGTGCAGCAGCAGCTGCGCAATCGCCGCGCCGCGACTCCCCCGGTCGTAGTCCACCGGTTCGTCGATGGCGGCGAGGATCAGCGCGCGCAGCAGGTCGGAAACTTCGATCACCTGACAGGTATCAGGCAGTGTCGTGGCCGTTTCGGGTGCAACATACAGCGTGCGCATGGCGACGGCGGCACTGCCCATGCGAATCTCATGGCGCACCTTCGGCGGAATCCACAGGGCACGCTGCGGCGGCACCACCCAGGTCCCGCCATTGCTGTCATGACTGGGCGTGGTCGTCACCTGCATCACGCCCTTCACGGCATAGACCAGCTGCGCCCGCTCGTGGCTGTGCGGCTCGATATGGAAGCCGGGCGGAAAATCCTTGGGCATCGCCGCCACCGGGATGGCGAGGCGCTGGTAATCCTCTGGATTGGTGCTGCGGCCAAGTATAGCTTTTCTCGGGACCATTTTGTCTGATTCTCGACAGAAACAGGCAGGACGATAGCTATCAGACACCTCTATGCTGGGCCCTGCAACTGTCTTTCTCAGGGATTCCGTCCATGTCGCTGCCGCGCCGGGTGATCAATTTCGTCAACATCGCCCATCTGTTCGACCACATGTTCATGCTGATCTTCCCCACTGCCGTGCTGGCGATGGAGGCGGATTTCGGCAAGAGCTACGGCGAGCTGCTGGCGCTGTCGATCGGCGGCTTCATCGCCTTCGGCGCCGGGTCGATCCCGTCGGGCTGGCTTGGCGACAAATGGAGCCGACGCAACATGCTGGGCGTCTTCTTCATCGGCATCGGCGGCGCCGCGATCCTGGCCGGCAGCACGACGTCGCTGTGGATGCTGGCGGCCGCGCTGACGCTGATGGGGCTGTTCGCCTCGATCTATCACCCGGTCGGCACGGCGATGCTGACCGCGCATGCGGAATCGCTCGGTTCGGAGAAACTCGGCCGCGAACTCGGCACCAATGGCGTCTGGGGCAATGTCGGCGTCGCCTGCGCGGCGCTGGTGACCGGCGCGATCGCGCAGTTCCTTGGCTGGCGCTTCGCTTTCATCCTCCCGGGTGCGGCGTCAATCCTGTTCGGCATCGCCTATCTGCTGATGGTGCCCGAGCATGTGAGCCCGCCGCGCAAGGGCAAGGCGCAGGTGAAGGTGCCGCGCGCCATCGCCATCCGCGCCTTTGCCGTGCTGGCGGTGGTGGGCGTCAGCGGCGGCGTGGTGTTCAATGCCGCCACCATCGCGCTGCCCAAACTGTTCAGCGAACGCATGCATGACCTGGTCGGCACGCCGATCGGCATCAGCATGCTGGTCTTCACGGTCTATCTGGCCGGTGCCATGGCGCAGCTGATCATCGGGCGTCTGGTTGACCGCTACACGCTGAAGCAAATCTTCGTGCTGGTGTCGTTCCTGCAGGCGCCGTGTCTTCTGTTTGCCGGCTTCACTGAAAGCTGGTGGTTGGTGCTGCCTTGCCTCGGTGTCATGTTCGCCGTCTTCGGCCAGGTGACGATCAACGACACCATGGTGGCGCGCTATACCTCGGATGAATGGCGCGCGCGGGCGTTTTCGCTGCGCTACCTGCTGTCGTTCGGCGCCAGCGCCACGGCGGTGCCGCTGATCGCGTTGATTTATGAGCGCGGCGGCGGATTCGACACGCTGTTCGCCGTGCTGGCGGCGCTGGGCCTCAGTATCTTCCTGTCGGCGCTGGTCTTCCCGGGCGGCTCGCCCACCGAAGCCGCCCGCAGCGAAGACGTGGCCGTTTCAGCGACGTCTAAGGTCGCCGGTGCCTAGCACGGCGCCGCCGATGATTAGCGCGCAGGCAAGGATGACGGGCAGGGTGAGCGCGCCCTGTCCGAACACGATCAGCAGCAGGGTGGACAGCAGCGGCGCGGCATAGGCCATGGTGCCGAGCGCACGCACATCGCCGCGCTTCATGCCGTGATCCCAGCAGAAAAACGCCAGGCCGACCGGCCCCAAGCCCAGCGCGACGATCGCCGCCCATTCGGTGACATCCGCCGGCCAGCCGGTGGTCTCGAAGGCAAAATGCCCAATCCATGACAGCAGCGCTGTCGCTGCGCAAAACGCCCCGACCGCGTCGGTGGGCACAGCAGCGAAGCGCCGGCTCAGCACCGAATAGCCAGACCAAGTGAAGGCGCAGGCAAAGGCGGCTGCATAACCGGCGGCATAGCGCCAGTCGAAGCCGAGTTCGCCTTTGCCGGCGATCAGGATGATGGTTCCGGCCAGCCCCAGCGCCGCACCGGCAAGATGGAACCAGCGCAGGCGCTCACCCGGCAGCAGGGCTGAGAACAGCACGATCAGCAGCGGCCAGAGATAGTTGATCAGGCTGGCTTCCAGCGGCGGCGCCAGTTTCAGCGCCAGGAAATACAGTGCGTGATAGCCGAACAGGCCGCAGACGCCGAGCGCCCAGGCTGCTGGTGCGAGACGGAAGTGCTTCACGACACCATCGCCGCGGATGATCCAGAGCAGCACGGCGGCCAGCGCCGACAGTGTGAAGGTCATAGCGGTGAGCTGAAGGGCCGGCACGTTCGGCGTCAGCGTGGTGAACAGCGCGAGCGCCGCCCAGAGCCAGATGGCGATGGTGCCGATGAGAGTCGCGCGCAGGCGCGCGGATGAATCAGACGTGGTCATTGTTGTGAATCCAGCAATACGGAAAAGAGCGCGGCAATGCCCCTATACAGTGATAGGGCGCATTGCGCAGGGATAGGGATGCCGCCGCCGGGACTCGAGATGTACGAAAAAGCCTGCTTTAGATCAAGCAGGCTCAGACCGCCTTGGCCGCCTCGAGGCGATAGAACAGCGGCGACTGCTCGTCTTCCAGCAGGCGCAGTGTGCCGCGAATCTGCAAGGGCTCTTCCACATAGGCGACCGGCGTGGCGGCTCGCACCGCCACGATTCGCGAGAGGCTACCGGCCATGCAGCCGGGGCAGTGGAACTGCAGGCCGCCGAACAGGAATTCGGTATGCGTCGCGCCCTCGCGGAAGGGCATCATGTAGCCGAACAGGGTGACCTCGTGGTTGTCGAGCGCGCGCACGGCGGCGGGGAAGCGGCTGACTATGCCGTCCTGCAGCCGGGTCTCGCCGGCCTGCGCTAGCAGGCTCCAGTCCAGCGTCCCCTCGGCCTCCGGAGCCTCCAGGCGCAGATGCGCCGGCGCCGGCGCCGGCGCAGGCTCCAGCGACAGGGCGCGCGCTGCGGGTGCGGCTCCCAGGCAGGTGAAGCCGGCGACGGAAAGAGGGGCAGCGGACAGGAAGCGACGGCGCAGCATGACGGTCTCATTCAGGAATAATGTTATAATATATCACAATTAAGAGACCGGACAAGTCAGGCGACAGGTCGGGCTTCTTTCGCGCCGCATAAGAAAATCTCATGCCGCTCCACGGAAAGCCCGGCTATAACGCCGCCATGTTTCTCAGCACCTATCGCCGCGACGGCTGGCCGCTGGTCGCCACGCTCTCTGTCGCGCAGCTCGTTTCCTGGGGCACCATCTTCTACGGCTTCCCGCTTTTCGTGGTGCCGATGGAGTCCGATCTGGGCTGGAGCCGTGCCGAGATGAACGGCGCGCTGTCGCTGGCGCTGCTGCTCGCCGGCTTCCTGGCGTTCCCCGTGGGCCGCCGCATCGACAGCCATGGCGGCCGTGCGTTGATGAGTGCGGGTTCGCTGCTCGCCGGCCTGCTGTTTGTCGCCTGGTCGCTCAACAGCAGCCTGATCCTGTTCTACGGCATCATCATCGGCCTCGGCCTGACCCAGGCGCTGACACTCTACACGCCGGTCTTTGCCGTGCTGACGCGACTGTTCCCGGTCGACTACAAGCATCGCATCACCGTGCTCACCCTAGCCGGTGGCCTGGCCAGCACGGTGTTCACGCCGCTGATCGCCTGGAGCATCGAGGCGATGGGGTGGCGTAACGCATTGCTGATGATGGCCGGCGTCAACTTGCTGTTCTGCCTGCCGGTGCATGTGCTGATGCTGCGCGACCGCGATGTGCCGCCAGTGGAAAAGGCAGCGGATGTCGAAGCCAATCCGATGAGGCGCGCCCTGCGCCATCCGGTTTTCTGGGGGCTGGCTGTCTGCTTCACCTTCTATCTGCTGGCGCATGCCATGCTGATCTTCCACTTCATGCCGATGCTGAACGATTATGGCATTCCGCTGGCGATTGCGGTTGGCGTGATGGCGGTGATCGGTCCGTCGCAGGTGGCGGGTCGCGTGCTGCTGCTGTTCGGCCGCAAGATCAGCACGGTGGCGACCGGCACTATCGTGATGGGACTGTTCATCTGTGCCATGCTGCTGCTGGCGCTGTTTCCCTCGGTGGTATCGCTGCTGTTTCTCTTCGCCGCGATCTATGGCGCGGCCAACGGCATGATGACCATCCTGCGTGGCACGGCGATTCCGGACTTCCTCGGTCGCGAAGGTTATGGCGCGATCGCCGGTGCGCTGATGCTGCCCGCCAGCATCGCCGCCGCAGTGGCGCCGTCGCTGGCGGCGCTGATCTGGGAACTCACCGGCGGCTACGGCATGGTGCTGATCGCCATGCTGGGCGCGATGGTCATTTCGGCGGTGGGATTCGCCTTCGCCGCACTCAAGGCGCGACCGGGTATTCGGTAATAATTATTAATTTCCACAGCCTTAGCTGACGCTTGACGATTTCCGCTTTCAGGCAGAGGATCGCGCCGCGTTTGACTGAAAACGCTTCAGCGACAGGCAACTGCCTCTCCCTTTTCCCGTTATCACATCATGAAACCTTCTTGGCTGAGTCTCGAACGACTCAAGCGTCTCTTTCTGGGCGCTCCTCTTGATCCCTTCTCGCCGAAAGTGCGTCAGCATATCGCGCTGGCTGCCTTCCTTGCGTGGGTCGGCCTTGGCGCAGACGGATTGTCCTCGGCCAACTACGGCCCGGCGGAAGCCTTCCTGGCGCTGGACGGACATACGCATCTGGCGCTGTACCTTGCCGTGGCCACCGGCCTCACGGTGTTCATCATCGCCTTCGCCTATAACCAGGTGGTCGCGCTGTTTCCCAATGGTGGCGGCGGCTACAAGGTCGCCACCGAACTGATCAGTCCCAATGCCGGCCTGGTCTCGGGTTCGGCGCTGATCATCGATTATGTGCTGACCATCGCCATCTCGGTGGCCAGCGGCGTCGACGCCCTGTTCAGCCTGTTCCCGCCGCATTGGCAGGCCTGGAAGCTGCCGATCGAATTCCTGGTCGTGATCCTCCTCACCACGCTGAACATGCGCGGCATGAAGGAGCCGATCGCACTGCTGCTGCCGCTGTTCCTCGGCTTCGTGGTCACCCATGTGCTGCTGATCCTGATCGGCATCGGCACCCATGCGGATGCATTGCCGGCCCTGATCCCGGCGACCGTGACCGAGACCCAGGACCTGGCCGGCACCATCGGCATGGTCGGCGTCATCGCGCTGCTGCTGAAGGCCTTTGCCATGGGCGGCGGTACCTATACCGGTATCGAGGCGGTCTCGAACAACGTCAACATGCTGCGCGAGCCGCGCGTGCAGACCGGCAAGCTGACCATGCTCTACATGACGCTGTCGCTGGCTTTCATGGCGGCGGGCCTGATCGTGCTCTACCTGCTGTGGAATGTGAGCTACGAGGAAGGCAAGACGCTGAACGCGGTGGTGTTCCAAGCCATCCTCGCCGAGCTGTTCGGCGAAAGCGTCTGGGTGCCGATTGCACTGACCATCACGCTGATCTTCGCCGCCGCCCTGCTATTCGTTGCCGCCAATACCGGCTTCCTCGGCGGCCCGGCCGTGCTGGCGAACATGGCGGTCGACCGCTGGATGCCGCATCAGTTCAGCCAGCTTTCGGATCGCCTGGTCACCCAGAACGGCGTCGTCGTCATGGGCGCGGCCGCCATCGGCGCGCTGTGGGTCACCGGCGGCGAGGTGCATTTCCTTGTGGTGCTCTACTCGATCAACGTGTTCCTGACCTTCTCGCTCTGCTTGGCCGGGCTGTGCCGCTACTGGATGATGCACCGGAAGGAAAAGGGTTTCGTGATCGGCATGCTGCAGTCGGGCATCGGCTTCGCGGTCGCCTTCTCGATCCTGCTGGTGACGCTGGTGGAGAAATTCCTCGATGGCGCCTGGTTCACCGTGCTGGCCACCGGCTTCGTCGTCTTCCTCGGTTATTCGATCAAGCGCCATTATGACGCAGTGAATCGCCAGTTGGCCGAAGCCGACATGCTGTTCGGCAATGGCCAGGGCGCACCGCCGGCGCGCGAGCTGGTGCCCGATCCGAAGGCGCGCACGGCGGCGCTGTTCCTCGGCGGCCGCGACGGCGTGGCCATGCATACGCTGCTGGCGGCGCTGACGCTGTTCCCCAACCAGTTCAAGAACGTGGTCTTCCTCACCGTGGGCGAGATTGACATCGAGCAGTTCCACGGCCAGGAGAAGGTCGCCAGGATGCAGGTGGAGATCGACACGCGGCTGGAGCGCTTCTCCAACTGGTGCGAACGCCGCGGCATCGCCACTGCTACCTACCGTGCCTATGGCACCGAGACGGTAGAGCTCCTGGACAAGCTGTCGGGCGAGGTGCTGCAGACCTTCCCCAACACCATTTTCTTCGCATCCAAGCTGCTGTTCGCCAACGAGAACTTCTTCACCCGGCTGTTGCATAATGCGACGCCGCTATCGCTGCAGCGCAAGCTGCACAGCCGTGGCGTAACGATGGTGATTCTGCCGATGAAGGTGTGAGGCCCGCCCCACACCGGACATGAAAAAGCCCGCTGGTAACAGCGGGCTTTTTTTTAATGGCGTCTGGCATTACTTCTTTTTTGGCTTCTTCTTTTTGGCGGGCGCCGGTTTTTTCTTCGGCGCGACCTTCTTTTTCACAGCCTTTTTTGCCTTCTTCTTCGCAGGCGCGGCCTTGGCGGCTTTCGGCTCCGGCAGCAGGCGGGCGACGAAGTTCGGCAGGGCAAAGGCGCCGAAGTGGATTTCCGGGTTGTAGTAGTTCAGTGCCGGCAGCTTCGCCGCATCGAAGCGGGCAAAGATATGGCGCGGATCGACATCGGTCATGTCGCGATCAGACGCCCAGGTCATCGACATGAAGCCGCAGACATAGGTCGGCACCACGGCGAGATAGGTGCCCGAATGCGCCCAGATCTGCTGGAACAGCTTGATCGCGTCGGTCAGTTCCGGGCCCTGCATATGCGGCACGCCGTTCTGCGCGACAAGAATTGCACCCGGCTTCATCACCCGGCGGCAGTTCTGGTAGAAGGCCTTGCTGAACAGCACGGTAGCCGGGCCGACCGGGTCCGGGCGATCCACGATCACCAGGTCGTAGCGGTCCTTGGTCTCGGCCACATAGGCCGCGCCATCGCCGACGATCAGGTTGGTGCGCTTGTCGCTGAAGGCCTTGCCGCAAATCTTGGGCAGGTACTTCTTGGCGATGTCGATCACCATGCCGTCGATCTCGACCATGGTGACGCGCTTGATCGTCTTGTGCTTCAGCACTTCTTCGAGGATGCCGCCGTCGCCGCCGCCCACGATCAGCACCGACTGCACCTTGCCATGGGCAAGGATCGGCAGATGGGTCAGCATCTCGTGATAGACGAACTCGTCGCCCTCGGTGCACTGCACGACGCCGTCGAGCGCGAGCACGCGGCCAAAGCGGCCGCTCTCGAACACACCGACATTCTGGTATTGCGACTTGCCCTCGAAGAGGACCTTCTTGACCTCGTGCGCCTGGCGGAAGCCCTTGTAGAGGGTTTCGTTGAACCAGGTCGTCACAGGACGAGGCCCCGCTTCAGTTCGGTGCACTGGATGTTGTCGGGCAGGAAGGCGCGGCGCAGCACCGGAATCGCCTTCTGCGGCTGGCAGTCGCCACAGACGAAGACGTCCAGCGCCGCATAGCCCTTTTCCGGCCAAGTGTGGATCGACATGTGGCTTTCCGCCAGCACGGCCACGCCCGAGATGCCGCCATTGGGCTCAAAATGATGCAGGTCGATGTTGAGCAGGGTCGCGCCGATCTCGGCCACGGCCTCGGTCAGCGTCTGCTTCACCAGCGCCAGGTTATCCAGGCCCTTGCCGCCCCACAGGTCGATGATCAGGTGCATGCCGGCATAACGCATGCCGTCCTTGCAGATGAAATGTTCCTCGGCCGCAGCCGACTCATCGATCGACACGGCATGCAGGGCGGGCTTGAGCGAATTCTTGGTCATACAGGTCTCTCCACCACGGGGATTGCTATCCGCAATCCTGGGAAAAATGAGCGCCCCCGGTAACGATAAGGGGGTGTCCGATTGGCAGAGAGACTGTTGGGAAAGCCCCGTGGTTCCGGTCGGTGGACACAAGGTCCGGGCCGACGGCCAGTGCGCAAACTTTCCAAACAGTCTCGAGAGGGGGGTATGGGGCCAAACCCCCGGCAATGCAAGAAAAAACTGCCCCTTTGGGGGTGTTTTTTCCCCCTGTTGTGCGGGGGTCACAAGCGTGGCGCAAAAGCGGCTGTGAATCGCCGTTTCATGGCGGGATTCCGGTGCATTCGGCTGTCATATGTGACAACCGCGCCCTGCCGTTCACGCCAGTCTTTCACGCCAGCGGCGGACCGACATGGCTGGAGGGGCGCTTGGCGAAAATCTGGCAGGCCAGCAGCATGTCGACGGTCTGGTGATCGCTGGCCAGCGGCAGCCAGATCGCTTCGTAATCGTACCAGCGCTCATCATAGAACTGCTTGTTGTGCACCAGCACCGGCATCGGCTCGCGCGCCACCATTTCCAGCCGACTGAGCAGCAGCGCGCGGTATTGCAGCAGCGGCAGCTCATCCAGCCATTTGCCGGTATGGTCGAAACCATCACGTGCGACGATGGCCGAGCCGATCAGGCGGTACCGGAAACGCAGGCCGCTGGGCGTATCGGCGTTGCGATGGACTTCGAAGATGGTGATGCCGCCCAGTGCGAAACGCATCTCGATCGGATCGACATCGCTGCGGGCAGGAAAACGGTGTGTCCCGCGCTGCACCTGCCAGTAATCATACAGCCGTCCGATGGCGGGTTCGCGGCAGTCGGCCGCGGTGAAGTCCCGGCGCAGCTGGCTGGCGGTGGAGAAGGTGGAGCGGCCAGGAGCCGCTGGCGTCTCCGATGTACCTGGCGGATGCCCCTCGGTCATGGCGGCAGCTTGGCGGCTTGGCCGGCGGCCGTAAAGCCCGCGTGCTGCAATGAATCCGTGACGGCGGCGGAGAGTAAGGTCTGGTTTTCGGGATGGCCCGGACGCCGTACAATCCGGGGGTGATTTGGTGGAGCCAAGCGGGATCGAACCGCTGACCTCCTGCATGCCATGCAGGCGCTCTCCCAGCTGAGCTATGGCCCCATTAAATCACGGACTTAAAGGCTTCTGGTAAGCCTGAGGTCCGTCGGCGGGGGCGGACCATAAGCCGGCCCCCGCCGCTTTGCAAGTGCTTCGTGGCCCTGAAAAAGGGCCCCGAATCCAACGCTATTAGCGTTCTTCTTCGGTCGGCTCAGTCTCGACGTCGATCTCTTCGGCGACATCATCCTCTTCGAACTCGTCGGCATCCTCGAGGATCTCGTCGCCGATCTCGGTATCCTCAACCTCGTCATCCACCGCATCGGGGACGACGGCGACCTTCGGGACCTTCTTTTCCTCGACCTTGGCAGGGCGGCGGGCCGACTTGGCCGGCACTTCGGGATTGAATTCCGTGCCGCATTTCGGGCACAGGATGGGCGACTTGTTCAGATCGTAGAATGCCGCTCCGCAACTCAGGCAGCGGCGCTTGGCGCCCCATTCGGCTTTAGCCATCGAGCAAATCTCCATGCTGGTCGGCGCCCGGACATCCTTGAAAACGGGTCCGGCGGCGACGCCCCGGCCGGCTGGCCGGAGCGGCGCGATTGTGTTAAAGAAGCGCGCTCTGTCAACCCGTTAATCCCGGCTTTTTTACAGCCGGCGACCCGTCCTGGGACCATTTCCCCGATGACCGCTCATTCCACCCCCAAAGCCCAGCCTGACGCCCCTGTCCTGCGGGCCCGTCCGGCCACATCCGGCCTGTCCGGCACTGCTGCCATTCCGGGCGACAAGTCGATCTCGCATCGTGCCCTGATCTTCGGGGCGCTCAGCGTGGGCGAAACCCGGGTCAGCGGGCTGCTTGAGGGTGAAGACGTGCTGCGGACGGCCGCCGCCATGCGCGCCATGGGCGCCGAGGTCGAGCGGCTGGGCGACAGCCCGCGCGGCGGCGGCGACTGGCGCGTCTGGGGCGTGGGCGTGGGCGGCCTGTCCGAACCCGACGACGTGCTGGACATGGGCAATGCCGGCACCGGCGCGCGTCTGGTCATGGGCCTGGTCGCCAGCCACGATTTCTCCGCCACTTTCACCGGCGACGCATCGCTGCGCCGCCGCCCGATGGGTCGCGTGGTTGAGCCGCTGTCGCGCATCGGCGCGCGCTTTGTCGGCCGCAGCAACGGCCGGCTTCCGCTCACCGTCGTCGGCACTGCGCATCCGCTGCCGATCGAATACGAACTGCCGGTGGCCTCAGCGCAGGTGAAGACTGCCGTGCTGCTCGCCGGCCTGAACGCGCCGGGCATCACCACGGTGATCGAGCACGAAGCCACGCGCGACCACACCGAAAACATGCTGCGCCATTTCGGCGCCGAGGTGAGCGTCGAAAAGACCAAGAGCGGCGGCCGCATCGTGAAGCTGGTCGGCCAGCCTGAATTCAAGGCGGCAACGATTTCTGTCCCCGGCGATCCGTCTTCGGCTGCCTTCCCGATGGTGGCGGCGCTGATCGTGCCGGGTTCGGAAATCACGCTCACCAATGTGGGTCTCAATCCGCTGCGCACCGGTCTGTTCACGACGCTGCAGGAGATGGGTGCCGACCTCAGCTTTAGCAACCGCCGTGACGAAGGCGGCGAGGCGGTGGCCGACATCACGGTGAAGCATGGTCGTCTGAAGGGCGTGACCGTGCCGCCCGAACGTGCGCCCAGCATGATCGACGAATATCCGATCCTGTTTGCTGCTGCTGCCTGTGCCGAAGGCGACACGGTCGTGCGCGGCGCCAAGGAACTGCGCGTGAAGGAAAGTGACCGTCTGGCGGTGATGGCGCGCGGGCTCAAGGCCTGCGGCGTCGATCTCGAGGAATTCGAGGACGGCATCGTCATTCGCGGCAAGGGCGCGCCACCCAAAGGTGGCGCGACCATCGCAACCGAACTCGATCACCGCATCGCCATGTCTTTCCTGGTGCTGGGCCTGGCGGCCAAGGACGGCACCGTGATCGACGATGCCCGCGTGATGGATACCAGCTTCCCCGGCTTCGCCGACCTGATGCGCCGCCTGGGGGCGACGCTGGAGCGCGTCTAGGAACGCATCTGGCGCATCACGCCTTGTAGCAGACGCGCAGGCCACCCCAGAGGCGGCCGTCGATCATGATCGGGGCGGACGCATCCTTCATCAGCGCGAAGGCACCGCCGCCCATGTCGCGGCGATAAGTCTGCAGCAGGAACGGTGCAGTGCTGCGGGTGATCGCCTGCGCGGTCTTGTCCAGATACTGGCGACGATTGCGGCAATGCGCCGCGTTCCACACCGGATCGTTGCTCAGCGGCTGCCGGAACTTCGGGTTATGTGTCGGGATCAGCTGGTTGTGGTCGGTGGTGGCGCAGAAGACCATGCGCTCGTCCAGCGCCATGATCGGGTCATGCAGCGGCGGCAGCACCTTGTCGAGGAAGGGGATGTAGCGGGTCATGTATTGCGCCGGATTGCTGCCCTGGATCGGCTGCAGATTCTTGTCGAACAGCGCATCCACGGTGATCTCGCCGCGGGCGATGGCATCCCGGAAGCAGGTCTCGATCTTCGCCGCCGTCTCCATCGCCTTGGCGATGAACTTGGTGTCGGTAATCTCGAAGCCCGATGTCGCGGTCAGCATCATAATCGATTCCGCGCCGGCCAGCGTGCGGTCGATGCGGGCCGAGGCGGCTTTAAGTGCCTCATTCGACTGATCCACACCCTGGTTCAGTTCGGTGACGGTTCCGGCGAAACTGTCGCAGCGCTGCCCGATCGCCTCGGTCATGCTGGCGATGGTGTCGGCATTCTCATCCACGCGTTTGACTGCGTCGCCCACGGTCTGCATCGCACCGCTGATGGTGTCGGCGCTCCGGCGCACCCGTTCGGTGCTCTCCATGCCGGCTGTCATGCGGTCGCTCAGCTGCTTCATCTGCGCGGTCAGCGCCGCCAGCGTTTTTGCGATCTCGTCGGTGGCGCCGCTGGTCTGCTTGGCCAGGGCCTTCACCTCATGGGCGACAACCGCAAAGCCGCGACCGGCCTCACCGGCGCGCGCCGCCTCGATGGTGGCGTTGAGCGACAGGATGTTGGTGTGGCGTGCGATCTGTCCGATCTCGGCCGAAACCTTGGCCACGCTCTGCATGGCGGTTTCGAATACTGTGAGCTGCTTGCCGATGGCGCCCACGGCTTCCACCAGGTCGCTGATATCGGTTAGCGATTTCTTCAGTTCGATATGGGATGCGTCGACATCCTTATGGGCCTGCTTGGCGACGTTGCGCGTCTCCACCGCCATGCCGGCGATCTTCTGGTTGCTTTCGACGATTTCCTGCGTCGCATCGGCAATCGCATGGAACTGCTCGGCCTGCGTATCGATCAGGCGGCTGACCTGCTGTACGTCGCCGACGACATCGGCGATATCCACGCTCAACTGACCGACTTCGTCCGAGATGCGGCTGATCAGAACGCCCGCGTCTTTATTGATCTGTTCTAGGCTGGCATCCATGCGCCGGTAATTCTCCGCTAAATCCGTATGCTTTTTTTCTTGTTCATAACGCAAAAGCTTCATCCATGGCGAGTCTTGTGAGGCACCGTATTTATTTCCCGATTATCCGGATGAACACTAATCCTTTGAAATTAGGATACAGCCGAAGCGAAATCCGCTAATAGCTGTAAGCCAAAAGGGCGGGAGCAATGATCGACAAGCTTGAGTTTCTGCTGGCGTTGGCCCGGGAGAAGAATTTCCGGAAGGCCGCAGACGAATGCGGCGTCACGCAGCCTACATTTTCTGCTGCAATCAAGCAGTTGGAAGACACGCTCGGCGTTTTGCTGGTGCAGCGCAGTTCGCGTTTCCTGGGCTTTACCGCGGAAGGCGAGCGAGTCCTGGACTGGGCGCGCCGCATCGTGGCCGATTCACGCGCTATGCGGCAGGAGGTGCAGGCGCTGAAGCGCGGCCTGGTCGGACATCTCAAAATCGCAGCCATTCCAACGGCTTTGGGCATGGTCTCAGAGCTCACCACGCCTTATCGCGAGAAGCATCCCGATGTGAAATTCACCATCTATTCGCGCACTTCTGTTGAAGTGCTCTCCATGTTGGCGAATCTCGAGGTCGATGCGGGAATCACCTATATCGACAACGAACCGCTCGGCAAAGCACGTTCAATTTCACTTTACTCCGAGCAGTACCGGTTGGTGACATCGGAGCACAGCCCGCTCGGTGATCGCGAAACCGTGACCTGGGCGGAGGTGGGCAAGATCCCGCTCTGCCTGCTGACGCCCGACATGCAGAACCGGCGCATCATCAACCGGCTGCTGCGCTCGGCTGGTGGCGGTGATCCGGAACCGACGCTGGAATCGAACTCGATGATCGTGCTGTTTTCCCATGTGCGTACCGGTCGCTGGGCCAGCGTAATGCCTGAGAAACTGGCGAATACGCTGGGTTTGACCGAGCGTCTGCGCTCCATTCCGATCATCGAGCCTGAAGCTGTGCACATGATCGGTCTCGTGGTGCCGAATCGCGAGCCGATGACGCCGTTGATCGTTGCCCTCGTGGCTGAAGCCAAACTGCTCGCCTCGCGTCTGCGCGACTAATCGCTCCGATCATGTAAGCCTATCGGGTGATATGAAAAGCATGGGTAATGAGCATGCTTTGATAGCTTTATGCTATCGCAGCATAAGGATGCTGTATTGATCGAGTTCTCGGAGTCGATCACTAAAAGCTTTGTGATTCTAAAATCATGACGGTAGCCGCGAGGAAATAACGACGGCCACTGTTCGGAAAAGCCCTTGGGAGGGGAAAACTATGGCGACTGCACAAGACACTGCAGGTCTGCTACCCGGTGTCGGGTTGCTCGATCGCGAACGTATTATCGCAAAACCTGGCTTCAATCGTTGGCTTGTGCCGCCGGCGGCGCTCGCCATCCATCTCTGCATCGGCATGGCCTATGGCTTCAGCGTGTTCTGGCTGCCGCTGTCGCGTGCCATCGGCATCACCTCGGCCAAGGCTTGCCCGCCCGACATGGGCCTGATGGCAGCGCTGTTCACCACGGCTTGCGACTGGAAGGTCAGCGACCTGGGCTGGATGTACACCCTGTTCTTCGTGCTGCTCGGTTCGGCTGCCGCCATCTGGGGCGGCTGGCTCGAGCGCTCTGGCCCGCGCAAGGCCGGCGTCGTCTCGGCGCTGTGCTGGTGTGGCGGCCTGCTGATCTCGGCCATCGGCGTCTATACCCATCAGCTCTGGCTGATGTGGCTGGGTTCGGGCGTGATCGGCGGCATCGGCCTCGGTCTCGGCTACATCTCGCCGGTCTCGACGCTGATCAAATGGTTCCCTGACCGTCGCGGCATGGCGACCGGCATGGCCATCATGGGCTTCGGTGGCGGCGCCATGATCGGCGCCCCGCTGGCCGACATGCTGATGAACACCTTCCGCACCGCCAACTCGATCGGCGTGTGGCAGACCTTCGTCGCCATGGCGGTGATCTACTTCGTGTTCATGATGGGCGGCGCCTTCGGCTATCGCATTCCGCCGGCTGGCTGGCGTCCGGAAGGCTGGACTCCCCCGCCGGAGAACGCCAAGTCGATGATCACCAAGCACCACGTGCACCTGAAGAACGCGCACAAGACGCCGCAGTTCTGGCTGGTCTGGGCTGTGCTCTGCCTGAACGTCAGCGCCGGCATCGGCGTGATCGGAATGGCATCGCCGATGCTGCAGGAAATCTTCGCTGGTGGCCTGATCGGCGCGCCGGACGTTTCCTTCACGCAGCTGAACGACGAGCAGCGCCGCACTGTGGCGGCGATCGCAGCTGGCTTCACCGGCCTGCTGTCGCTGTTCAACATCGGTGGCCGCTTCTTCTGGGCCTCGCTGTCGGACAAGCTCGGGCGCAAGATGACGTACTACACGTTCTTCGCACTTGGCATTGCCATGTACGCGCTGTCCCCTTGGGCGGCCGGCATTGGCAGCAAGGTGCTGTTCGTGACCTTCTTCGGTGTCATCCTGTCGATGTATGGCGGTGGTTTCGCCACCATTCCGGCCTATCTCGCCGATCTGTTCGGCACGCAGTTCGTGGGCGCCATTCATGGTCGCCTGCTCACCGCGTGGTCGACGGCCGGCATCCTTGGCCCGGTGGTGGTGAACTACATCCGTGAAGCCCAGATCGCGGCCGGCGTGCCGCGTGCGCAGGTGTACGATTTCACCATGTACATCCTGGCCGGCATGTTGCTGCTCGGCTTCATCGCCAACCTGTTCATCAAGCCAGTGGACCCGAAATGGTACATGAGCGAGCAGGAAGTGGCGGAACTGCAGGCCAAGACTGCGGCCTCGAATGCCGCCACGGCCACCGGCTCCTTCGGCATCGGCAAGGGTGGCTTCGACGGCAAGGCCATGCTGGCCTGGGCCATTGTCGGCATCCCGATCGCCTGGGGTGTCTGGATTACGCTGTCCAAGTCCCTCGTGCTGTTCCGCTAAGGCGGCGCAGTATCACAGGACTGGTGTTACGACTGCTCTCCGGCGTCCTGCGGACGCCGGAGAGTTTTATGATTTTTAGCGGTACCAGCAGCTATGAACGTCAACGCCAACATGAACATCCGTAACAACCGGAAGGGCCGGGCGACGCCGCGTGGCCGCCAGGCGTCGGATGCTGATCATGAGGCGCTGCGGGCCATCGTGAAGCCTGATGCAGGCCGTCGCGACCTGCTGATCGAATATCTGCATCTGATCAATGACGCGAAGGGGTACCTCCCGTCGCCTTTGCTGACCGCACTGTCCGAAGTCATGCGCCTGCCGTTGGCCGAGGTTTTCGAGGTCGCCACCTTCTATGCGCATTTCAAGGTTGTCGATACCGATGAGGTGCAGCCCGCATCGATCACGCTGCGCGTCTGCGATAGTCTGAGCTGCGTCATGGCCGGCGCCGATGCGCTGGCTGAAAAGCTGGACAACATCAGTCCCGATGTCCGCGTCGAGCGCGCACCCTGCATGGGTCAGTGCGACCGCGCGCCCTGCGCCATCTATGGCAAGAATGTGATTGCGCCGGCCTCTGTCGAAACCGTGCTGATGGCGCATGTGCAGAAGGCTGTGGCACCGGTGCTGCCGAACTACAAGGGTCTTGCCGCGTATCGCGCGCAGGGCGGCTATGGCGTGCTGGCGAAACTGCGCAGCAATGCCATGACACGCGAGGCATTGGTGGCCGAGATCGAAGCCGCCGGCCTGCGCGGCATGGGTGGTGCTGGCTTCCCGACCGCACGCAAATGGAAGGCGCTGCTGGAGCAGCCCAAACCCCGGCTGCTGGCGGTGAACGGCGATGAGGGCGAGCCCGGCACGCTCAAGGATCGCTGGTTCCTGGAAACCGATCCGCACAGCTTCCTGGAAGGCATGCTGATCGCCGCCCATCTGATCGAGGCGGAGACGGCTTATATCTATCTGCGCGATGAGTACCCGGCTTTACATGTCGTCATCGAGACCGAACTGAAGGCGCTGAAGGCCGCCGGCCTGCTTGGCAGCGTGAAGGTCGAACTGCGGCGCGGCGCCGGCGCCTATATCTGCGGCGAGGAGTCGGCGATGCTGGAAAGCATCGAGGGCAAGCGCGGTCTGCCGCGCCAGAAGCCGCCATTCCCCTTCCAGGTCGGCGCCTTTGGCCGCCCGACCCTGATCAACAATGTCGAGACGCTGTACTGGGTGCCGCAGATCGCCGACAAGGGCGCAGCCTGGTGGCAGGGACATGGCCGCAATGGCGGCAAGGGCCTGCGCAGCTATTCGGTCTCGGGCCGCGTGCGCAATCCGGGCGTCAAGCTGGCCCCGGCCGGCGTCACCATCACCGAACTGATCGAGGAATTCTGCGGCGGCATGCTGCCGGGCCATACCTTCACGGCCTATCTGCCGGGTGGCGCTTCTGGCGGCATCCTGCCGGCCAGTATGAACGACATTCCGCTCGACTTCGGCCAGCTTGAGAAATACGGCTGCTTCATCGGTTCGGCCGCCGTGATCGTGCTGTCGGACCAGGATGACGTGAGGGATGCGGCGCTGAACCTGATGAAGTTCTTCCGCCATGAATCCTGTGGCCAGTGCACGCCCTGCCGCGTCGGCACCGAAAAGGCCGCCGACCTGATGGCGCAACCGAAATGGAACGAGCCGCTGCTGCGCGACCTGGCACAGGTGATGCGCGATGCCTCGATCTGCGGCCTGGGCCAGGCGGCGCCCAATCCGCTTCTCAGCGTGCTGGAGCGATTCAAATGATCCGCTTCCATCTGGACGGCAAACCTGTTGTGGCCATGCCGGGCGAGACCATCTGGCAGGTGGCCAAGCGTGAAGGCACCGATATCCCGCATCTGTGCTACACGCCGCAGCCGGGTTTCCGCGCCGACGGCAATTGCCGCGCCTGCATGGTGGAGATCGAGGGCGAACGCGTGCTGGCGCCAAGCTGCAAGCGCACGCCGACCGAGGACATGAAGGTCGTTTCGGCCAGCGAACGCGCCAAGAAGGCGCGTGAACTGGTAATGGAGATGCTGGTCGCCGATCAGCCCAAGCGCAGCGAGACCCATGATGCCGGGTCCAAGTTCTGGCACTGGGCCGAGGCGCTGAACGTCACCGAGAGCCGTTTCCCCGCCCGCGAGCACCAGCCCGCGCCCGACCGCAGCCACAGCGCCATGGCGGTCAACATGGATGCCTGCATCCAGTGCAATCTCTGTGTCCGCGCCTGTCGCGAAGTGCAGGGTAATGACGTGATCGGCATGGCCTTCCGCGGTCATCATTCCGAGATCGTCTTCGATTTCAACGATCCGATGGGCGACAGCACCTGCGTCGCCTGCGGCGAATGCGTGCAGGCCTGCCCGACCGGTGCGCTGCTGCCGGCCACTCTGGTGGACGAGCATAATCATGGCGTCGAGAAGGCGACCAAGGCGGTCGACAGTCTCTGCCCCTTCTGTGGTGTCGGTTGCCAACTCACCTATCACATCAAGGATGAGAAGATTCAGTATGTCACCGGCAAGGACGGTCCCGCCAATCGCGGTCGTCTCTGCGTGAAGGGCCGTTTCGGCTTCGACTACGTTAATCATCCGCATCGCCTGACCGTGCCGCTGATCCGCAAGGATGGCGTGCCGAAGCATGGTGAGGACTTTGTCGATCCGGCCAACCCCTATACGCATTTCCGCGAAGCCACCTGGGAAGAGGCGATGACCCGCGCCGCCGCTGGCCTGATGAAGGTGCGCGATGAGATCGGCCCCGAGGCGATGGCCGGTTTCGGTTCGGCCAAGGGCTCGAACGAAGAGGCCTATCTGTTCCAGAAGCTGGTGCGTATGGGGTTCGGCACCAACAATGTCGATCACTGCACCCGCCTGTGCCATGCCTCCTCGGTGGCGGCCCTGATGGAAGGTGTCGGTTCGGCGGCGGTCACCGCGCCGTTTGCGGCCGCCATGGATGCCGAAGTGATCATCGTGATCGGCGCCAATCCCACCGTGAACCATCCGGTGGCGGCGACCTTCATCAAGAATGCCGTGCGGCAGAAGGGCGCCAAGCTGATCGTGATGGATCCGCGTGGCCAAGCCCTGACCAAGTTCGCCACCCATCATCTGCGCTTCAAGCCCGGCGCCGATGTGGCGATGCTGAACGCGCTGCTCAATGTCATCATCGAGGAAGGCCTGACCAATCCGGCCTATATCCAGCGCTTCGTCGACGGCTTCCCCGACCTGGAGCAGGCCGTGAAGGAGTCGACCCCGGAAGCGATGGCGCCGCTCTGCGGCATCGAGCCCGAGGTGCTGCGCAAGGTCGCGCGCATGTATGCCACCTCGAAAGCCTCGATCATCTTCTGGGGCATGGGCGTGTCGCAGCATGTGCATGGCACCGACAATGCCCGCTGCCTGATCGCACTGGGCCTGATCACCGGCCAGGTCGGCAAGCCCGGCGCCGGCCTGCACCCGCTGCGCGGCCAGAACAATGTTCAGGGCGCGTCCGATGCCGGCCTCATCCCCATGGTGCTGCCCGACTACCAGTCGGTCGAGAATGCGGCCAAGCGCGAGGCCTTCGAGGCGGTCTGGGGTCCGGGCGCGAAGAATGAGCATATCGCGCCCAAGCGCGGTCTCACGGTCGTCGAGATCATGAACGCGATCATGAAGGACGAGATTCGAGCCATGTATATCATGGGCGAGAATCCGGCGATGTCCGATCCAGATGCGGGCCATGCGCGCGAAGCGCTGGCCAAGCTGAATCACCTCGTCGTGCAGGATCTCTTCCTCACCGAGACGGCGTTCCATGCCGATGTGATTCTGCCGGCGTCTGCTTTCGCGGAAAAGGACGGCAGCTTCACCAACACCGATCGCCGCGTCCAGATCGGCCGTGCGGCACTGAAGCCGCCGGGCCAGGCACGGCAGGACTGGGAACTCGTTCAGGAAATCGCCCAGCGCATGGGCCTGCCGTGGAATTACAAGCATCCGAGCGAGGTCTATACCGAGATGGCGAGCGTCATGCCGTCGCTCTCCGGTATCACCTGGCCGCGTCTGGTTGACGAAGAGGCTGTCACCTATCCGGGCGGGCGCGAGATCATCTTCACCGATGGTTTCCCCACCGCCACCGGTCGCGCCAAGATCGTGCCGACCAAGGTCACGCCGCCGGCCGAACTGCCCGATACGGAATATCCGATGGTGCTCAGCACCGGCCGCTTGCTGGAGCATTGGCATACCGGCGCGATGACCCGCCGCGCCACCCAGCTCGATGCCCTGGAGCCCGAAGCCATCGCCATGCTGCATCCGCGCGATGCGGCCCGTCTGGGGGTGAGCGTCGGTCAGCATATCCGCGTATCCACCCGGCGCGGCTCGATCTCGCTCAAGGCCCGCATCGACCGCGATGTGGCCGAGAACATGGTCTTCATTCCCTTCGCCTTCTACGAGGCGGCGGCCAATCTGCTGACCAACCCGCAGCTCGACCCCTTTGGCAAGATCCCCGAATTCAAGTTCTGCGCTGCCAAGGTCGAGGCGGTGCAGGAGGCTGTTGCCGCCGAATAGCCCGCCGCGCCATGATGGCGCAGGGGGGATTTGGGCATGACTTCAGGACAGACGACGCGGCCGACCTTCGAGATCGGCCTGGTGAATGCTGGCGCGGTCTCGGGTGGCGCCTATGCCGCCGGCGCCCTGGATTTCCTCTACGAAGCCCTGAACGAATGGCAGCTTGCGAAAGATCGCGGCGAACGCGTGCCCGATCATCGCGTGGTGCTGAAGGGCGCGGCCGGCGCATCGGCGGGCGCCATCGGCAATGCGCTGACCGCCATCGCACCCTGGCATGGCATCCATCCTGTCCGCGATCTGGTGCGGCGTGATGCCAAAGGGCGCCTCAGCGGCATCAGCGATGCGACCGAGGCCGCCAACTGGCGGGTGAATGAATTCTTCCGCTCCTGGGTGATCGAGGCTGACCGCGCGCAGCTGTTTTCCACCACCGACCTGCAGCGCGGAGCCTCCGTGCCATCGCTGCTCAATGCCGACATGGTGGATGGTATCCGCGACGGTCTGCTGGGTCGGCTGAATGCAGCCACGGTCGCGCCGCCGCGTTATCCTTTCATCGCTACGCCCTATCGGTTGTCGTTGAGCGTCACCAACCTGCCGGGTCTGCCCTATCGCATCAGCATGACGGGCGATGACCGCGACGGGCAGGTGGTGACCACCCATGGCGACTATGTGCATTTCCGCGTCGATGGTCTGGGCGGCGCCGCCGATGGTCCCGATGAGGAACCGGGCTTCGATCTGCCGTTGCCGGCGCCATCATCGCTGCAGGCATGGCAGCCGCTGGGCGAAGCAGTCGCGGCCTCGGCTGCCTTTCCGGTCGGCTTCCGCGCCCGCGCGGTGCAGCAGCCCGGCAGCGTCTATCAACAGCGGCCCTGGACGGTGCCGGCCGCGCCCGACAGCGACGCCTGCACCAAGGTCACGCAGATTCCACCGGGCTACGATCCGATGCCGCAATCTTACGGTTACTGGGCCATAGACGGCGGCATGGTCGACAATGCGCCGGTGGAACTCGGTCGCCGCATCCTCGCCGGCCCGGGCAGTCGCAATCCGCGCGATGCGCATACCGCCCATCGCGCGCTGCTGCTGCTCGATCCGTTTCCCGATGCATTGCCGGCCTATACGCCGCCCGGCCCGATGCCGGGCATGTTTGCCGTGGCTGGCAGCCTGTTCGGCCTGTGGCTGCAGCAGACGCGCTTCAAGCCCGAAGAACTGGAACTGGCGGCGTCCGAATCCGTACGCAGCCGCTTCATGCTCGCGCCTGTACGATATGAGGCCACCACGCGATTGACCGGCGCTGCTGCGATCTGCGGCGGTGGACTGGGCGGTTTCGCCGCGTTTCTCTCGCAGATTTATCGCCTGCATGATTTCCAGCTCGGCCGTCGCAACATGCAGCGTTTCCTGGCCGAGCATTTCACGCTCGATGCGGCCAATCCGGTCTTCGGTGACTGGATCAGAAACAACATTCAGGTTGCACAGGGCTGGCTCGACCGCGATGGCGAATTCCCGATCATCCCGCTCTGCGGAACGGCGCGGGAAGAAGTGCAGCCCTATCCTTGGCCGGCCGGCGTGCCGCTGGCCGAGGAATGCGCGCCGCTGATCCGCGGGCGGCTTGAGGTGATGGTGCCGATGCTGCTGTCGGAAGCCGTGGCCGGCATGGACAAGGCAGCCATCAGCCGCGGCGGCTGGTGGCGTGCGTTGCTCCGGCTGCTGATGCGTCTGATATTGATTCCGGTGCAGTGGATCGCGGCGCGCTGGCTGATCGCGCGCGGGCGGCGCATGGTCGATAACCAGATCGCGGCTTTCAGGAAGGACTGGAAGCTTTAGCGGGTTTGAGGATCAGGCCGAGTGCCAGCGCCACCAGCGCCAGCGCTGCGAATTCCGGCCATTGCGGCTGCTCGCCCAGCATCAGCATCGATGAGAAGACGCCGACCACCGGAATCATCAGCGTCGACAGACCGCTGATGCCGGCCGGCAGGATGCGCACCAGCACGTTCCAGGCCCAGTAGCAGAAGACGAAGCAGATGCTGGCGTTATACAGCGCCGCCAGCCAGGGACCGGCGGAATACATGAACCAGCGGTCCATCTCCAGAGTCGGCGCCATGATGAAGATCGGGATGCCGCCCAGCACCATCTGCCAGCCGACGAACGGCACGGCGGTCATTGGCACCTGCCACAGCTTGGTCAGCAGCGTGCCGATCGCCCAGCAGATCGCCGCCATCAGCACCAGCACCACGCCCAGCGGCGCGGTGGCCATCGCCTGCCATTCACCACCGATCAAAACTATAAGCCCGGTGAAGCCGATGCCCAGGCCAGCAAGTTTCCAGCCGGTCAGGCGCTCGTGCAGCACGAGCACGCTCATCGGTACCAGCCACAGCGGCATGGTGAAGGCGAGGATGGTGGTGCGGCCGGCCGGCAGCATGCTGAGGCCGTAGAGCACGAAGATGTTCCAGCCGGCGATGTTGAACAGGCTGATCCAGACCAGCTTCCACACATAACCCGTCGGAATGCGCATCGGCATGCGTTTCCAGATGGCGATGGCGAACAGGCCGAGTGCACCGCCGCCCAGGCAGAAGGCGCGGAAGGTGAAGACCGGCATTTCGGCCAGCGCGATCTTCATGATCGGCCAGTTGATGCCCCAGAAGAAGGTGAGCAGCGCCAGCAGGCCGAGCGAATAGGCGGAAATGCCTTGCTGCGCGACGCCGGTTTTGGCGTCGGTGGAATGATCGGTCATGGGCGAGGCGGCTATCCGTTTGTGTGCGGATGAGGCTAGCGTGCTCGCCTGTCCAAGACCAGCAGGCCAGGACCGGCAGGCTAGAGAATCCCCAACACCTTTTCCGGCGGGCGGCCCAGCACGGCCTTGCCGCCATGCACGAAGATCGGCCGTTCCAGCGCCTGTGGATGCGCGGCAATGGCCTTGACCAGGGCGGCATCGCTGGCATTCACGTCGATGCCGGCCTCGGCGGCTTCCTTGCGGCGCAGCACGTCCTTTGCGGTCAGGCCCATCAGCCCGAGCAGGCGCTGCAACTCGGCGGCGCTGGGCGGCGTTTCGAGATATTCGACCACCTTGGGCTCGATGCCGCTGGCCTTCAGGATTGCTAGGGCCTGGCGCGATTTGGAGCAGCGGGGATTGTGATAAAGGACACTGTCAGCCATGAGACCCGGCTCCTGTCGCCGTAATTTTGCCAAGAATGGTGTATTAACCGGCACTTAGCGAAAATGGCAAGAGTTGCAATTTGATGACTGCTTGTTAAATAGGATGGCATGACCGGTCACTGGACGCTCGACGATATCCCCTGGCAGCAGTTCGACCCTACCAAGGTCGATCCCGAACTGCTGCGCGCGGTCAAGGCCGCCGCCCTGGTCGAGCATAACGCCGACGACTATGTCACCTATCTCTGCAATGTCTTCGCCGATGATCCGGCCTTCTGCGCGCTGGTGCGGCAATGGGGCATCGAGGAACGCCAGCATGGCGCGGCTCTGGCGCGCTGGGCCCAGCTGGCCGATCCCGCCTTCGACCCGGCCGAGGCCATGCGCCGCTTCACCGATGGCTATCGCCTGCCGCTGGACACCACCAGTTCCGTGCGCGGCAGCCGCAACGGCGAACTGGTCGCACGCTGTGTGGTGGAATGCGGCACCTCCAGTTTCTATACGGCGATCCGCGATGTGACCGAGGAGCCGGTGCTGAAACAGGTGGCCGGCAAGATCGCGTCCGACGAATTCCGGCACTACAAGCTGTTTTACGACCACCTGCAGCGCTACCAGCAGCAGCATCCACTGTCGCGCCTGCGCCGGTTTTTCATCGCGCTTGGCCGCATGCAGGAGGCCAGCGACGATGAACTGGCCATGGCCTACTGGTGCGGCAATGGCTGCCAGGGCGAATACGACCGGCACAAGCAGAGTGCTGCCTATGAGCTGCGGGCCAGCCGTGTCTATCGTTTCGGTCATATCCAGCGCGGCCTGAGCATGGCGCTGAAGGCCTGTGACTTCGATCCGCAGTCGCGATTCAGCCGGTTGTTCGCCGGGGCGATCTGGCGAATCATGCAATGGCGACTGCGTCGCCTTGCGATTGCCGCCGCATAATCCGGGATCTGGCGGCTCCGTCCCTTGCCTGAACAACACATCAGGCTAGTATTTCCCGCATGACCGCTCCGGCTGACCTGCCGCCTCAGGGACCGATTTCGGAAGCCGATCTCGATCCCCGTCTTGCCGAGCTGCTGACTTACTGGCGCGCTAGACGCGCCATACGCGGCAGCGGCCGCCGCTTTCCCGCACGCGCCGATCTCGATCCGCTCGACATGCGCGGCATGCTGGGCAACATCAACCTGATCGATGTCGTGCGTGAGGAAGGACGGCCGGCGCCGCGCTTCCGCTATCGCCTGTTCGGCAGCGAATTCGTTTTCTATCATGGCGGCGATCTCACCGGCGTTTGGGTCGACGAGATTCCGAACCCGGTCTACCGCGAGCAGCTCAGCGGGCTCTACATGCATGTGGTGCTGACTGGCTCGACTCCGATGGTATCCTACGACTATCTGCTCGAAAGCCGGCGGCACCGTTTCCAGGCCGTGATCCTGCCACTGGCCACCGATGGTGAGACAGTGGACATGATCCTTAGCAGCGGCTTGCCGGTTGGCGTGTACTAGGCGCGACGGCTACTGGGGCGGCAGATCGTCGAGCCAGCCGGCGATCAGTCCGATGACATCCGCCTCGCGCGGCTCTCCGAAAATAAAATGGCTCAGGTCCGGAATCTCGCGATAGACGGCGCGGCCGGGATAGCGTGCCGCCACCGCGCGGCAGGCCGCCGGCGGTGTCACCTTGTCGTCGCTGCCGGCGACGACCAGCATCGGCCCCTGCACGCGATGACTGGGCACATGACTGCTCGCATGCCAGTCCAGCCACCATAGCATCGTCTCGCCCAGCACGCGGCCGGACTCGGGCACCAGGCGGGCGAAGATGTCGCGCTGCAACGCTGGCGGAATACGATCCATCGACTGCGCGGCGGCGATCTTGAAATCCGGCGGGATGCCTTTGCGCCAGACATCCATGCCGCCCTTCCACAACAGGCCGGCGGCATTGTCGATCTGGCTCCGGCTGCGCGGCATGCTGCCCCAGGGTGCGACCGGTGCCAGCAGCACGGCAGCACGCACCAGATTTCTGGCGGCGAGCTGCTGCGCCAGCAGGCCGCCCAGCGAATGGCCGATCACCACCGGCGGTCCATGCGGACCGGGCACGAGGCCATGAATTTCGTCTTCGAGGAAGCGGCGATAGTCGGCCAGACCCTGACGGGCCAGGTCGGAGTGCGGATCAGCGCCGGCATACTCAGTGCCATGGAAGGGCAGGTCGGGCGCGTGGGTCTTCCAGCCGCGGCGGTTGAGCTCGGTACGCAGCCGCTCGAACATCCATCCGCCGGCAAAGGCTCCATGCACCAGCAGGATATCGCCCTTGCTCATGCCCGCCGCCTTTCTGCTGCGTCAGGTGCGGACCCGATCGGCGAATTCAGCGACGATCAGTTCATAGATCGGTCGCTTGAACGGCACGATCAGGTCGGGCAACTGGCGGAATGGCAGCCAGCGCCACTGGTTAAACTCTGGATGCGCGGTCTGGATGTTGATGTCGCTGTCCTGACCCTTGAAGCGGGCGAGATACCATTTCTGGCGCTGGCCGCGATACTTGCCCTTCCACACCTTGTCTACCAAGTCGGGCGGCAGGTCGTAGGATAGCCAGCCGCGGCTTTCGGCGATCACCTCGGCCAGATGCTGCGGCACGCCGATCTCTTCTTCCATCTCGCGCAGCGCGGCCTGCAGCGGGTCCTCGCCCGCATCAATACCGCCCTGCGGCATCTGCCAGGCTTCGGCGGTCTGGTCGATGCGCTGGCCGACGAAGACCATATCCTGCGCATTCAGTAGCGCGATGCCCACGCCGTCGCGATAGGGCCGTGCCTCGATGGTCATGAACTCACTCTGGTGTCTGGCGATTGGCGATGGCAGAGATGGGTGCGAGCGCGATGCCACGGGCATCCAGCTTTTCCGACCAGGCCAGCAGGCGGTCGAGGCTGATCGGATAGGGCAGGGCAGCGCCGATGGCGACGCCGCTGGCCTTTGCCGTGCGCTCCAGTTCTTCCAGGCGCGCATCGATCAGCAGCGCGGTCGGTTGCACGTCGATCTGGCGGTTGACGAAGGCATAGACGCCGCCGCCCTCGCGCACCACACGAGCCGCGACGCTGCGTGGGGCCACGCGGGTATCGACGAACATCAGGCCGCGATCCTTCAGCCGCAATGCGATGCCGCGCATATGATCGGGCGAGGAGGTGTATTTGCCACCCATCAGATTAGTGAAGCCGATATAGCCGGTGGCGCGCGCCAGCAGCCAGTCGATGCGACGGTCGTTTTCCTGATCGCTCAAGGAAGTCAGCAACGTGTAGGGGCCGGGATCGCTGGCCGGATAATCGAAGGGTTCCATCGGCAGGCCGAGCAGGACTTCGTGGCCGCTGATGCGAGCCTTTTCCACCTGGGCGGCCAGATCGGGCGCGTAAGGGTTGAAGGCGAAGCTGATCGCCGGCGGCAGGCGCTCGGCTGCGAGTGCGGTGAGCTGCGCGTTCAGGCCCATGTCATGCAGCACGATGGCCAGTCGCGGACGGTTCGCCGGCTCGGCATAGGGGCGCGCATAGGCGCTCCAGGGCTGACGGCCGTCGCTGCCGATCCTGGGGATGGGCCCGCGCGGCGACATCTCTGTCAGTGTCGGATCAGGGGCAACGAGAAGGCCGCTGGGCAGGCGGCCGACATCCGGCGGCGGCGCGACGGCGGCAGCCTTCTGGTCGGGCGCGAGGCGTGCTTCGGGTGGTAGCGCCATGCGGGCGACAGCGATGATGACTTCCGACCCCGGCAGCGAGGTGAACTTGTCGCTGGTGGTGACCAGCCAGCCGCCGGCGGCAGCCAGCACGAACAACACCATGGTCCAGGCCGCCAGCAGCAGGCGGCGGTTCACGGTCTTGAGGTCGCCACGCAGGAAGGGCGGCCACAGGATCAGGCCGAGGATGTGGAAGAGGCCGGCGATCTTGTGCTTCATGCCGCGCCGACGCGGCGGCGGATGATGCGCGTCTTCGTCGGTGCCGGTTATGGTCTGCAGCAGGTCGGCGTCGTCATGCTCGGCAGCGACCGGCACGACGGGCTTCTTGCGGAACAGACGGCCGAACAGGCCGGGCTTCGGCGGGTCAGCCGCCGTGCGATCGTCGGGATCGGCGTGAAGTTTGGCCATTGCGGTGTCTCAGCCTTCTGCTGATCCGGACCGCAGGGTCACTTGCGAGCGGACGGCTTGGGCGGCGCGCGCAGCGCTTCCATCGCAGCCTGCAGCACCAGGTCCGGACCGTCCTGTCCCGGCGTCGGCACGGCGGCCGGCGGCGTGACGGTGTTGGTCGGGGCGGTCTGCGGCTTGTCTTCCTCGGTCTCGCGCGTGCCGGTCATCTGGCGGCGCTCTTTCAGTGCCGCGGCGATCTGGCGGTCGCGCTCGTTCCAGGCTTCGACATCGGCGCTGATGCCGACCTTGTCGATCGACCGGCCCGACGGCGTGAAATAGCCCGCGGTGGTCAGCTTCATGCCGCCGAACTCGCCCAGCGGAATCATGGTCTGCACCAGGCCCTTGCCGAAGGTGGTATTGCCCACCAGCACGGCGCGGTGATGATCCTGCAGCGCGCCGGCGACGATTTCAGAGGCCGAGGCCGAGCCGCCGTTGATCAGCACGGCCATCGGCTTGCCATCGGCGACATCGCCGCGCTTGGCGTTGTAGCGCTGGCCTTCATCGGCCGTGGCGCGCAGCGCGCGGGTGGAGACGATCTCGCCCTGGTTCAGGAAGCTGTCCGAGACCGAGATGGCCTGATCCAGCAGGCCGCCCGGATTGTCGCGCAGGTCGACGATATAGCCCTTCAGTTCGGGGCCCATCTCGCTCTTCAGCTTGTCGATGGCGGCGACCAGGTCCTGGGTGGTGTGTTCGTTGAAGGACGAGATGCGCAGGTAGGCGAACTCGCCCTCGCGGCGCGAGCGCACCACGCGGGTCTTGATCACCGCACGGGTGATCTTGATGTCGAAGTTCTTGGCCGCGTTGTCGGCGCCACGGCGCACGGTCAGCACGATGTTGGTGTTCGGCGCGCCGCGCATCTTCTCGATCGATTCCTGCAGCGACTTGCCCATCACCGGCTCGCCATCGAGATGGGTGATCAGATCGCCCGGCAGTACGCCAGCCTTCTGCGCCGGCGTGTCGTCGATCGGCGACACCACCTTGATCAGGCCGCTTTCCTGCGTGACCTCGATGCCCAGCCCGCCGAATTCACCACGGGTCTGCACGCGCGCTTCCTGGAAGCTGCGCGGCGGCATGTAAACCGAATAGGGGTCGAGCGAGGTGAGCATGCCGTTGATGGCGTGCTCCATCAGCTCCTCGTCCTTGGTTTCCTTGTAGTAGTCGTTGCGGACGCGCTCGAAAATCTCGCCGAAGAGATTCAGCTGCCGATACGTTTCATTGGCCTGCAGGTTGCCCACCTTGCTGGGGGCCGCGAACAGCGCGACTGATCCCATCAATGCAAAAGCACAGACGCCACCGAGGAGGAAATTGCGCATCAGCCGCTTACCTTTCTGTCGCCCGAGGCCAGCCAGGGCAGGGGGTTTACAGTTTCACCCTTGCGCCTCAGTTCGAGATATAGGACGGGTTTGTCGCCTGGGGAGTTGCTTAGCAGGCCAACCGGCTCTCCGGCGAGAACCCATTGACCGACCGCGCGGTCGATCCGTCCAAATCCCGCCAATAAGCTATGGTATCCACCGCCATGGGCGATAATCAAGAGTTGCCCGTAACCGCGGAACGGTCCGGCAAACATCACTTTGCCGTCAGCCGGGGCGATCACCTGGGCGCCGGGGCGGGCTTCGATGCGCAATCCGCGTAGCGGGACACCGTTTTCGTCCGACTGACCGAAGCGTCCGGTGATGCGTCCGCGGGCCGGCAGGGCGGCGCTGCCCTCCAGGGCGGCATAGGCCTCCGGCGGGTCGGGACTGGTGCTGCCGCCGCCTTTGGCGGAGGGAATCTTGCGGGCCGCCTCGGCTGCCCGGCGCTCGGCATCCCGGCGTTCCTGCTCCAGCAGGCGGTCGACCAGGGCGCGCAGATCCTTGGCCTGGGCGGCCAACTGGCCCGCCTTTTCCCGCTCGGAATCGCGCTCTTCCGCCGTTTGTGCGGCAGCGGCATGGGTTTCGGCCTGCAGGAATTCCAGGTCCCGGCGCTCATGGTCGAGCTGGGTTATGGCGCGGCCCAGGCGTTCCTGCTCGGCCGCCACCCCCTGGCGCAGGCGGGCCAGCCGGGTCAGTTCGGTCTTCAGGCTGGCGGCCCGGTTTTCGATCTCCGGCACCAGGGCGGCCATCAGCTGGCTGGCCCGGACCATGTCGAGTGCGGACCCGGGTGCCAGGACCATCGCCTCGGGCGGCTGACGGCTGAGCTGCGCTAGGCTGGCCAGCGTCTGCGCCAATTCGCCGCGGCGGGTTTCCAGGGCTTCGCCGGCCGCTTTCTCGTCCTGAAGCAGCCCGGCCAGCTTGTCCTCGCTCTGGGAGACCAGGTCTTCCTGGGTCTGCAGCTTGCGGGCAGCCGTCACCAGCTTCTTCTGAAGGTCGCGCTGCTTCTGCGCCAGCTTGGCCGCTTCCTGGCCCAGCTCGCGTTCACGGTCGCGGCTTTCCTGCAGGCGCTTCTGCACGTCCTGCAACTGCTGCTGCGGGGCATTTGTCTGGGCAAAGCTGCTCGCCGGCGCGCTCAGCGCCAGGCCGGTGAGCAGGAGAAGCAGTTTACGCAAGGCGGCGGGCAGTCTGCTGGTTGTTGGCGGAAGCGGAAGACGGCGTGGCGAGGATGCGGCCGGTCATGTCTTTGGGTTGCGGCAGCCCGAGGAAATGCAGCAGCGTCGGCGCGATGTCGCACAGGCGGCCATCGCTCAAGGCATAAGCATCCGTGCGCGCGCCACCGGTCAGCAGCAGCGGCACCGGATTGGTGGTGTGCTGCGTATGCTGCTGGCCGCTGCTGCGATCCATCATCTGTTCCAGGTTGCCGTGATCGGCGGTGATCAGCAGCACGCCGTCCATCTGCTTCACGGCGGCTTCCACCTTGGCGATGCAGGCATCGATGGTTTCGGCCGCCTTGATCGCCGCCGGCATCGAACCGGTATGGCCCACCATGTCGGGGTTGGCGTAGTTCACGATCACCAGATCGTATTTGCCCGATGTAATGGCGGCGCAGAGCTTGTCGGTCAGTTCCGGCGCCGACATCTCGGGCTGCAGGTCATAGGTCTTCACCTTGGGCGATGGTACCAGGATGCGGTCCTCGCCCTTGAAAGGCTGCTCTTCGCCGCCATTCATGAAGAAGGTGACATGCGCGTATTTCTCGGTCTCGGCGATGCGCAGCTGGGTCTTGTCGGCCTGCGCCAACACTTCACCAATCGTGTTGGGATAGCGCATCGGCGCATAGGCCGTGGCCAGAAACGCATTCAGCGCGGTCGAATATTCAGTGAGGCCGACCGCGCCGGCAAACTTGACGACGCGATTGCGATTGAAGCCGTCGAAATGCGGATCGAGCAAAGCGGTAAGGATTTCGCGCGCGCGGTCGGCGCGGAAATTCGCCATCAGCACGCCGTCGCCGTCCTTCATGCCGGCATAGCCGACGAGTGCCGTGGGGCTGATGAACTCGTCATTCTCATCGGCCGTATAGCCCTGGTCGACAGCAGCTTCCGCCGTCTGTGCGCTCTTGCCTTTGGCATCAACGACGGCGTCGTAAGCCTGGCTCACGCGCTCCCAGCGCTTGTCGCGATCCATCGCGAAGAAGCGGCCCGACACGGTGGCGAATGCAATGCCATCCACGCCGTCGATCAGCTTGCGGAAAGCGCTGAGAAAACCCAGTGCGCTTTTCGGCGGCGTGTCGCGGCCGTCGGCGAACATGTGAATCTTCACCGGCACGCCGGCCTTGGCGAAAATCTTCGCCACCGCGGCCATGTGATCCTGATGCGAATGCACGCCGCCATCCGACAGCAGGCCGAGCAGATGCAGTGCGCCCTTGCTTGCCTTCAGGGTCGCGATGAGTCCGGTCAGTGCCGCGTTCTGTGCCAGTGAGCCATCTGCCACGGCATTGTCGAGGCGGCCGAGATCGGGCACCGCGATGCGGCCGGCGCCGATATTCATATGGCCGACTTCGGAATTGCCCATCTGGCCATCGGGCAGACCGACATCGCGGCCGGACGTACCGACCTTGGCGAACGGGCGGGTTTCCAGCATGCGGCGGTAATTGGGCAGGTTGGCCTGGGCCAGGGCATTGTCGGCCGGATCGTCGCGCAGGCCCCAGCCGTCGAGGATGCACAGGACGACGGGCTTACGGTTGCTATCGGTGCTCTGGGTCATGGCGGATTTTAGCGATTCTTCAGGGTATTGAGGGCTTGCGTCTTACATAGCGCAGACCGGCTCGTCCGTCACGCCGGCCTTTCCGAAATCACGCCCCTAATCGCGGTGATAAGGATGGCCGGTCTGCAGGCTCCAGGCGCGGTAGAGCTGTTCCAGCAGCATGACCCTGGCCAGCAAATGCGGCCAGGTCATGGCGGAGAGCGACAGCGCCAGCCGGGCCTTGGCCACCAGGGTGGCATCCAGCCCGTCGGCGCCGCCGATCACGAAGGCCACATCCTGTTCGTCATGGTCGCGCCACTGGGTCAGCAGCTCGGCGAAATGGCGACTGGAGAGGCTTTTGCCGCGTTCATCCAGCGCGACGATCACAGCGCCCTTGGGCAAGGCGGCCAGCAGCAGGTCGGCCTCGCGACTTTTACGGTCGGCCACGCTGCCGCCCTGCTTGCGGTCTTCGACTTCGCGGATGGTGACGGGCCAGGGCAGCCGCTCACGATAGCCCTCGATCAGGCTCTGGGCGGCATCATGCTTGGCGCGGCCGGCCTTGCCGACGCAGGCAATGGTGATTTTCATGGCGTGATTATCATGCCGCCAGCCTGACGCGCCGGCGGCATGGTTTCAGTCTTCAGGCCGCAGCCGGTTCGGGGATCGTCGCACCGCCCCACATCTTTTCCAGATTGTAGAAGCTGCGCACTTCCGGGCGGAAGATATGCACCACGATGTCGCCGGTATCGATCAGTACCCAGTCACCCACCGCCTTGCCCTCGGCGCGTACCTTGCGGCCGGTTTCCTTGGTGATGCGCTCGACCAGATGTTCGGCGATGGCGCCGACCTGGCGCGAGGAGCGGCCCGAGGCGACCACCAGGTAATCCGCGATCGAGGATTTGCCGGTCAGGTCGATCGAGACGATGTTCTCGGCCTTGTCGTCGTCCAGCGATTTCAGGATCGCCTGATGCAGTTTCAGCACGGCAGGCGGGATGGTGCTCTTCTTCGCTGCCGGCTTGGATGCAGCCTTTTGGGTTGCGGCCTTAGACGCAGCTTTGGGAGCGGCGGTCTTTTTTGCGGTTTTCGGTTTGGGGGCCGCGTTCTTTGCGGCGGTTGCCATCGCGGCCTGGGTGACCTTGGTCATCACCGTCTTCTTGGCCGGGGCGCGCTTCGGGGCCGATTTTGACTTGCTGGCAGCGGCCGGCTTCTTGGTGCCGGTCTTTGGGGCCCCGGTCTTTTGAGCGGCTGTGGTGCTCTTGGATTTAGTGCCGGCCTTGGGCTTGGACCCGGCGGCCGCAGCAGCGCCTTTGCGCGTCGTCTTGGTTGCGATGGCTCGATCCTCCTGAACAACACCCGTGATCAGGCGGCCGGACTGCCGCCCGAATCGGTGACAGTCTATCGCGACTCGGGTTATCCGACAATGAAAGTCCTGTGACCGCCCGCTAGATATCAGAAATAGCGCAGCCAAAGATAGACATGGCTGATCGCGATGCTGACCAGCATCATCGGGAAGGCATAAAGCGTGTAGGTCAGGAACCGGAAGGGGATGCCGTTGCGTTCAGCGATGCCGGCCACAGTCAGATTGGCCGAGGCGCCGATCAGCGTGCCGTTGCCGCCCAGGCAGGCGCCCAGCGACAGCGACCACCACAGTGGCCCGATCATCTCCGGGCCGCCAAACGACGGCGCCATGCTCTTGATCAGCGGGATCATGGTGGCGACGAAGGGGATATTGTCGACCACGGCCGACAGGATGGCCGAGGCCCAGAGGATCGCATAGGCGGTAAGGTTCATCTTGCCGTCGGTGGCATGCACCAGCCAGTCGGCCATCAGATGCAGCAGACCACCGACTTCGACGCCGTGCACCACCATGAACAGGCCGATGAAGAAGAAGATGGTCACCCATTCGACTTCATTGAAAGTCTCGACGGCCTTTTCCTGCTGGGTCGACGGTGGATGGCCATAGTGATCCAGCATCATCAGCACGGCGGCACCCAGCATGGCAATGCTGCCCGGTTCCAGATGCAGCGGCCGGGCCAGCACGAACGTCACCATCACGGCGCCGATCACCACCAGCGACTGCTTCAGGAGCGGCCAGTCCTTGATGCAGTCGCGTGGCGTCATCGCCATCACCTTGGCCTTGTCGCCGGCCACGGCCTGCATCTTGCGGCCCCAGACCATGTGGGTCATCACCAGCTGCGCCGCCATGACCACGACGACGACCGGCGCCAGGTTGATGACGAAATCATTGAAGCTGAGGTCGACCAGCGATCCGATCAGGATGTTCGGCGGATCGCCGATCAGCGTTGCGGTGCCGCCGATATTGGAGGCGAAGATCTCGGCAAACAGGAAGGGGTACGGCTCGATCTTCAGTTCGCGCGTGATCGCGAGCGTCACCGGCACGATCAGCAGCACGGTGGTGACGTTGTCGAGGAAGGCCGACAGCACGGCCGTGGTGACCGACAGCATCAGCAGCATCAGCCAGGGTTCGGCCTTGGCGCGCTGGGCCGACCAGACGCCGAGATATTCGAACATGCCGGATTTGCGCGAGATCGCCACCAGGATCATCATGCCGGTGAGCAGGAAGATGGTGTTGAAGTCGACACCGCGAATCGCCTCGGCCTGATCCAGCACGCCGACCACGATCATGATGAAGCCACCCAGCAGGGCCAGCACGGCGCGGTTCATGCGCTCGCTGATGATCAGGGCGTAGACCACCAGCAGGATGCCGGTCGAGACCCACATCGGATTCAGGCCGAACAGGACATTCGGCACGAAGGTTGCGGCGTCGGAACCGTGCATTGCTTCCCCCCTGAGGAATGCTTGATTGTGGATCGTTTATGCCGGGCCATGCCGCTGAAGGCAAGGCGGTCCCCATCAGGACCGTTTCACATAGTCGGCCACCGGCTCGTCATGGCCGGCTGGGTCCTGGTGGATGATCACCTGTGCGCCGGGAAACAGCTGCAGCACTGCAGTTTCGATCTCGTCGGAAATCTTGTGCGCTGCACGCAAGGTGATGTCGGGGTCGAGTTCCAGATGGAACTGGATGAAGGCCTGGTTGCCGGCCAGCCGCGTGCGCAGGTCATGCGCCGCGCGCGCCTGCGGGTGAGCGCGCACGACACTCAGGATGCGGTCGCGATCCGCATCGGCCATCTCACGGTCCATCAGGATGTCGAAGGCGCCGCGCAGGATGTCGACGGCGCTTTTCGCGATGACCGCCGCTACGACCAGCGCGCCGGCGGCGTCGATCCAGGCAAGGTCTGGCTGGCTGGCCAGCAGCAGGGCGGCGATCACCGTGATGTTGGTGGCGAGATCGCCAGTGTAATGCAGGCGGTCGGCGGCGACGGCGACCGACCCGGTGCGCTGCATCACGCTGCGCTGATAGATCACCAGTGCAGCTGTCAGCAGGATCGAGAAGACCATCACCGCGATACCGGCAGGCGCCGCTTCCACCGGTTGCGGATGGCGCAGGCGGCCGACGGCTTTGACAATGAGGAAGGCGGCCGATCCGGCGATCAGCAGTCCCTGCGCCAGGCCGGCCAGCGCCTCCGCCTTGCCATGACCGAAGCGATGCTCGTCATCGGCCGGCGTCAGCGCGTGACGCACCGCCAGCATGTTGACCAGCGAGGCCAGTCCGTCGATGGCGCTGTCGAACAGCGAGGCGAGCAGTGCGAGTGAGGGCGTGTGCAGCCAGGCCGCCAGCTTGGCCGCGATCAGCAGCAGCGCGACGATGACAGACGCGAGCGTCGCCCGTCGCATCAGCCGTGCTTTCTCGGCGGGATCGGTGGCGATAAAAGCCTGCGTCGCCACGGCCCGGCTCAGGGATAGAGATGCGCGGTGGTCCAGGGCGCATCCACGTTGCTGCGCCGGTAGACCAGACGATCATGCAGGCGGAACGGCTTGTCGGCCCAGAACTCGACATAGGTCGGCGCGATGCGGAAGCCCGACCAGTAAGCCGGGCGCGGCACCTCGCCGATGGCGTATTTCGCCGCGTATTTGGCGACGGCGGCCTCGAGCGCGAAGCGGCCTTCCAGCGGCCGCGACTGCTGCGAGGCCCAGGCGCCGATGCGGCTGTCGCGCGGCCGCGAGGCAAAATAGGCATCGGCCTCTGCCTCGGTCACCACGCTCACCTGGCCGCGGATGCGGATCTGGCGGCGCAGGCTTTTCCAGTGGAAGACGGCAGCGGCCTGCTTGTTGGCCAGCAGCTCGGTGCCCTTCTGGCTTTCGAAATTGGTGTAGAAGACAAAGCCCTGCTCGCCATGATCCTTGAGCAGCACCATGCGCACGTTCGGCAGGCCATCGGCATCGGATGTGGCCAGCGCCATGGCGGTGGGATCATTCGGCTCGGCCTTGGTGGCTTCATCCAGCCAGGCGGCGAATTGTGCGAAGGGCGCGGCGTCGGTCATCGGTGCGTCTCATCCTCAGGCGCAGGAAACAGCCGGAGCGGCCGTGAACCCTGACGCAATGATACCTAAACCCTGCCGCAATCCCGCCGCAATCCCCGGCCAGATTTTCCCTGTGCCGGATTATCGGCATATCTCAGGGGTCCAACCATCCATGAACGCCATTTCCCTCCGCCCGTCGAAGCCTGTCCGGCCCCGCCGCCTTGCGTCGATTGTCGCCGCTGTCGGCATCCTCGGCATGCTGGCCGCCTGCGCCAATGACAGCGGCCCGAAGCAGAATGTCGGCACCGTGCTCGGTGGCGTCGGCGGCGCTGTCGCCGGTTCGGCTTTCGGCAAAGGCTCTGGCCAGCTGGTCGGCGTTGCTGCCGGTACGCTGATCGGCGCGCTGCTCGGCTCGGAAGTCGGCAAGTCGCTCGACAAGGCCGACCGCACCTATATGGAGCGCGCCAACCAGCGCGCCCTCGAAACCACGCCGTCCGGCACCCAGGTCTCCTGGCGCAATCCCGATAGCGGCAATGCCGGTACCATCGTACCGCAGCCGGCCTACCAGGCTCCGGGCGGTGAATACTGCCGCGAGTTCCAGCAGACCATCCAGGTCGGCGGCGAGACCAAGCAGGGTTACGGCACCGCCTGCCGCCAGCCCGACGGCAGCTGGAAGATCATGCACTAATTTCCCCCGGCGCCCCCCCCCCCCCGCCGGGATTGAGTAGTCGCGTATTTCTTTTTCCTTCCCCCCAGACTCAGCGGCGTGTTCCCCCGAACACGCCGTCTTTTTTATGGCGCATTAACCGTTCCGGCCTAAAATGGCCCGGTCCGGACCGCAGAAGCGGGGCCGGCGTGATGTTGCAGGAGGAGACCAAGAATGGTCGCCGATATTGCCAGCGCAGGCGCATCGCCTGCCGCTCTCCAATCGCTCATGGCCGCGCGCGACGCGCTGGCCAGTTTCGCCGCTCCCCGCCAGAAGACCGAGGCCGAACAGAATCTCGACCGGATTCTGACCGACCTGAAATCCAGCAAGGGCAAGGCGGCCAAGGAAGCGGCGCGCCGCAAGCTCGAACAGCTCAAGGCCAAACTGGAGGCGCTCAAGCTCGCCGCCGGTTCGGCTGCCGCCACCGGTGATGCCAAGCTGGCGCGCAAGGTCGCGAAGGATATCCGCGATGCCGCGCGCGAACTCGGTCGCGCCCTGGCTGCCGCCGGCGAAGGTGCGGGCGCAGGGGCTGGCATCGCCATGGTGTCGGCAGCCGGAGGCGCCGCCGCCGCTCCGAAGGCCGATGCCACTGCCGCGCCGGGTACTGATCCCGCCGTCGATCCGGCCGCGAAAGCCGCCGGCGAGCAGGCCAAGGCCAACCCAAGTGGCAGCACTGGCGGCGATGACGATCTCGCCTCGCTGAAAAGCGAAGCCGCCGCCCTGGCCAGGGAATTGAAGAAGATCATGCGCAAGCTGCGCGAGACCGGATTCCACCCGCTTGACCCGAAACAGCGGGCAGACATGGAAAAGATGTTCCGCGAGGCCGATGGCGAAATCGGCGGCCTGATAGCGGCTTCCGCCCCCACGCCGGGCATGACGGTGGACGTAAACGCCTGAGATGTGTCGATTTATTAATTAACCACGTTGGGCCCGATCGGGGGTAAAGTGCCTCCATCGATCCTCCAGGAGGCCAGAATGGTCGCCGAAATCTCCGGGAAAACTGTTCCCACCGCCCTGGCGGCCGCGCAGACGACGACGGCCAAGCCCGCACGCCCGAAAACCCAGGCCGAACTGACTCTCGATCAGGTGCTGACCGACCTGAAGGGCAGCGATGGCCGTTTGGCCGAAGCCGCTGCGCAGAACAAGCTGGCACAGGCGAAAGTGAAGCTGGAAGGGCTGAAGCTCGCTGCCGGTTCGGTGGCGGCAAGCGGCGACGGCCGCTGGGCGCGCCAGGTGGCCAAGGACATCCGGGATACCGCCCGCGACATCACCCGCACGCTTTCTGGCCTGCGCGGTGCGGCTGAAAAGCCGGCCACCGATGCGACGACAGCAACCCCCGAAGTACGCGAGACCGCGGCCCAGTCGGCGGCACGCCAGATCCGCGCCCTCGAGGGCCTCGATGGTCCGGGTGGCGCGGGTCAGGTCAGCATCGACAGCGCCGATCTCGCCGACCTGAAAAGCGCGGCTGCCGATGTGGCACGCGACCTGAAGGCCGTGATGAAAAAGCTGCGCGTGACCTCGCAGAATCCCTTTGTCGAGGATCGCGACCGCGGCGAGATGGAAAGAATGTTCGGCGCCGCCGACCGTGAACTGGCAAGCCTGCGCAGCGCCTCTGCGCCCATCGCCGGCATGAAGATCAATATCCGCGCCTGAAATCTGGGCCTTCAGGCTTTCCCGACGATCACCGCCGCATTGACGCCGCCAAAGCCGAAGGCATTCGACATCGCATAGTCGATGCTCTTGCGTTGCGCCTTGTGCGGCACCAGGTCGATACCGGCGCAATGCTCGTCCACCGCATCCAGGTTGCGCGTCGGCGGCAGCAGGCCGGTGCGCACAGCGAGCGTGGCATAGATCGCCTCCACGGCGCCGGCTGCGCCCAGCAGGTGGCCGATGGCGGATTTGGTCGACGACATCGCCACGCTGTTCAGGGCTTTGGCGAACACCGTCTTCACCGCGCTGATCTCGGCAGCGTCGCCCACTGGCGTCGCCGTGGCATGGGCATTGATGTAGCCGATCTGTGACGGCTCCAGCCCGGCCTGTGCCAGTGCGATCTGCATGGCGCGCCGTGCACCGGCACCGTCATCGGGCGGTGCCGTGATGTGATGCGCATCCGCAGACGTACCGTAGCCGACGATGCGCCCCAGAATCTCTGCGCCGCGGGCTCGTGCATGCTCTTCCGACTCCAGCACCAGGATGCCGGCGCCTTCGCCCATGACAAAGCCGTCGCGCGCGGCGTCGAATGGTCGCGAGGCTTTTTCCGGCTCGTCGTTATGAGCGGTGGCGAGCGCGCGTGCCGCGCCGAAGCCGGCCAGACTGACGCGGTCGATGCAGGCCTCCGCCCCGCCGGCGATCATCACATCGGCATCGCCGGCGCGGATCAGTCGCGCGGCGTCCCCAATGGCCTGCGCGCCGGCCGCGCAGGCCGTGACCGGACAGCCGAGCGGCCCCTGCAGGCCGAAGCGGATGGAGACCTGACCGGCCGCCAGGTTGCCGAGGAAGGAGGGGATGACGAAGGGTGACAGTTTGCGCGGGCCGGCGCGTTCCACCGTGCGGGTCGCCTCGGCAATGGCCGGGAAGCCGCCGATGCCGGTGGCGATGATGCAGCCGGCACGATCGCGCGCGGCTTCATCCTGCGGCTGCCAGCCCGACTGCGTGACGGCCTCGGCGGCGGCGGCCAGCGCGAAATGGATGAAGCGGTCCATCTTGCGACGGTCTTTGGGCGGCGCGGCCGTTTCCGGATCGAAGCCGCCCTCGGCGTCATCGCCGATGTCGGGCACGATGCCGGCGACTTTGACGTTGAGATCAGACGTATCGAAGGCGGTGATGCGGCGCAGGCCGGATTGCCCGGCCGTCAACCGGGCCCAGTTGATGTCGACGCCAGCGCCCAGCGGCGTGACCAGCCCCATTCCGGTAATGACGACGTCGCGCATGGTTTCCGGGTCTCCAAAAATGATGTATATACATATAATGGTGCTACAGCTAATATCGCCCTCACCTGTTTGCAAGAGGCGTGGAACGGGTTATTCAATTGGGTATGACCCGCAGCAGACGCGCCGATACCGCCGAGACTGCCTTCCAGCAACTGCTGGATCAGGGCTGCACCGTGCTGCGCCTGCAGAACACGGCCAGGCTCGCGGCTCAGCTCTATGCCGGCTATTTCGCCCAGGTCGATCTCACCGCGCCGCAATTCGGCACGCTGGCCTATCTTCATCGCGACGGCGTCCATTCGGTCGGCACGCTGGCCGAGGCGGTGCATGCCGACCAGACCACGCTGACGCGCAACCTGCGGCTTCTGGAACAGCGCGGCCTGATCACGCAGACAGTGGCTGCTAATGATCGCCGCCGCCGGGAAATCCGCCTGACGCCGGAGGGGCGGCGGGTGTTGCAGAGGGCGCTGTTGCAATGGCAGAAGGCGCAGGCGGCGCTGATCGAAAAGATCGGCAAAAGCCAGACGGCGGATTTGCATCGCCGGCTGGACGACATTCTGCCCAGGATAAAGTGACCCGCATCAAATAGGGAGCCGCCGATGCTGACACCCGTCTTCGACCTGGAAGTGCATGTGGCTGCCCCGCAGAGCATCGGTCGCGATGCCGCCGGCGAGAAGCGCTGCGTGCCCATCACCGGCGGCAAGGTCAGCGGCCAGATCAGTGGTGCGGTGCTGCCCGGCGGCGCGGACTGGCAGGTGCTGCGTTACGATGGCCTCGCCGATCTCGATGCGCGCTACATGCTCAAACTGAACGCCGGTGCACAGGTGGAAGTCTGGAGTCGCGGCCTGCGTATCGGCCCGGCCGAGGTGATGGCGAAGTTGGCGCGCGGTGAAGCAGTCGATCCATCGGCCTATTATATGCGCACCGCGATGCGCTTCGAGACGGCAGCGCCCGATCTGCAGTGGCTGGTGCAGAGGCTTTACATCGGCATCGGCGAGCGTCGTCCGGACGCCGTGCTGCTGAAAGTCTTGTCTGTCGACTAGGCTGCGGCGCGCAGGATGCCGCGGATGCGCAGCAGCAGGCCGTGCTCGTCGGTCACCGCCTGCGCGATGGCCTCGCGCCGTGTTTCACCATCCAGCAGGCGGAACTGCACCTCGCCGGCGACCGCACCATAGCGCAGCCGGTGATAATGGTTGCGCACCGCTTCGCGGTCGTCGGGATGCACCTGGTCGAGCCAGGCAGCTAGCGCCGCCGGACAGGATTGCGGCGGCAGGCCCAGCAGGCGGTAAGTCTCATCCGACCAGGAAACATGGCCGGTCCCCGCATCCCAGTTCCAGAAGCCCAGGCCGATCAGCTGCTGCACGGCGGTGAAGTCGGCCGATTGATTCCGGTATTCGCGCTCCATTTCACGATAGCTGGTTTCGGCGGCGGTGCGGGCGCGATCCAGATCGCCGATCAGCTCGGCATGGCGCAGCCGCAGCACGACGCTTATGCGTTCGCGCTTGTTGTTGATCTGCGCGCAGAAGCACATGGCCACCAGCAGGATGACGCCGAAGAAGGCCATGATGATGGTGCTGGGTTCGCCGAACAGGAAGCCGCGCGCAAAAAACGGCGCCGACATGGCGATCATGAAGGCATAGAAGGACGGCAGGTGCACGGCGCGCGTGTTCAGCGTGCTGGTGGCAAGCCCGGCCCAGGCCACCGACAGCGCGGCCTGCAGGGCGAAGTCGCCCGGCGGATAGGCGAACCAGCCCAGCAGGCCCCAGGTGCTGCCGGTCAGCGCGCAGCCGATGGCAAAGCGCAGGCCCCAGTCCGGCCGCATGGTATCGGCGCGCAGGTCGAAGGCGTTATGGCTCTCGGTAAAGGCGTCGCGCAGGCGATCCATGTACAGCGTGGTGCCGAGATACAGCACGGTCAGGCCGGCGATCTGCCACCAGGCCAGATAGTCACGATAGATGACGAAGGCGCCGAACAGCATCGGGATCGGCGCATAGCGGGTAGCGAAGCTGTTCTGGTACAGCCGTTCGATCAGGACGACATCAACCTTGGGGTCACTGCTCTCGAGCAGAGACTCATCGTCTTCCAGCAGCCGTTGCAACAGCCCGGCCGGCACGCTTGATGATTGATCCTGCACCCACGCCCCCATGCGCGGCATGCCCGATCCGCGCGGCGGGCACACGCTATCACCCGCAGAACGGCACAGGCCAGCACGAAGCTGGCCTGTGGGACGAATGTCTTGTGGAAAACCGGCCATTCCGTGGTGCGGAATGGCCGGATGATTGGTTCAGTTGTTCAGCGGTGCCGGGATCAGTTCGGCGCGCAGTTTCTGGCGCAGCACGTCGATCGGTACCAGCTTGCCTTCCACCTGCATGTGCCAGAACACCCAGCCGTTGCAGGCGCTGGCGCCCATCACATGCGCGCCCATCTTGTGGATGGAGCCGCTGGCATCACCGGTGCTGAGGCTGCCGTCGGCGCGTACCTTGGCGGAAAACCGCCGCGAAGGATCGACCAGCACGGTGCCGGGTTGCAGCAGGCCGCGTTCGACCACCCAGCCGAACGGGATGCGCGGTTCTTCCTTCTTGGACCGGGTTACATCCACATCATCGGCGGCCGCAGGCTGCACGGTGGCGATGCGGCGCTCGGCTGCCTTGGCATAGGCGACCTCGCGTTCGATGCCGATGAAGCGGCGGCCCAGACGGCGCGCCACGGCGCCCGTGGTGCCGGAGCCGAAGAAGGGATCGAGGATCACATCGCCCGGTTTGGTCGAGGCGACGATCACCCGATGCAGCAGGGCTTCGGGCTTCTGGGTCGGATGGGTCTTGGTGCCGTTCTCGCCGCGCAGGCGCTCGCCGCCCGAGCAGATCGGGATCAGCCAGTCAGAGCGCATCTGCAGGTCTTCGTTCAGCGCCTTCATGGCGTCGTAGTTGAACGTGTAGCCGCGCGCATTCTGGTCCTTCGAACACCAGATCAGCGTCTCATGCGCGTTGGTGAAGCGCTTGCCGCGGAAATTCGGCATCGGGTTGGTCTTGCGCCACACCACGTCGTTGAGCATCCAGAACCCCAGGTCCTGCAGCTGCGACCCGAGGCGGAAGATGTTGTGATAGCTGCCGATCACCCAGATGGTGCCGTTCGGCTTCAGCAGGCGCTGGGCGGCCTGCAGCCAGGCCTTGGAGAATTTGTCGTATTCGGCAAAGGACGCGAACTTGTCCCAGTCGTCGTCGACCGCATCCACCACGCTGTCATTCGGCCGGCGCAGTTCGCCGGTGAGCTGCAGGTTGTAGGGCGGGTCGGCAAAGATGCAGTCGATCGATTCCGCCGGCAGGGCGTTCATCTGCGCGATGCATTCGCCCAACAGGATCTTGTCCAGCGGCAGGTCGGGATGCGGCACGTTCTGGGCCAGTTCGGCCTTGGGCGCCTTTGCCAGCAGCGGGCGGGTAATCGCAGCCTTGGCGCGGCTTACGGTCGCGGTGCGCTTCGCATCCGGACTGGTGCCGACGAGCCTTAGGTGACCCTTGCGAAGCCCGGCCTTGTTGCGGGACTTGCTGGTCGGATCGGTAAACGTCGGCGCCATGTGCGGATCATCCCCCTAAAACGATCCGCAAGTCATTAGATTCTTTAGGTGTTTAATTGGTTAATACTAAATCTAGAGTCAGTTGATCCCTGACAGGCGCAAAACCTAGTCTGTGGTGTTTTGTGACACCGGCGGTTTTCAGTCCGGCCTGATGCGCAGCGGTGCCGTAGCCCATGTTGCGGTCCCAGCCATACTGGGGATAGCGCAGGTGCAGCTTGGCCATGGCGCGGTCGCGCGTGACCTTGGCGATGATCGAGGCGGCGGCGATCGACATGCTCAGGGCATCGCCACCGACCACCGCGGTGGCAGGGCAGCCGATGGTCTTCGGGCAGTGGTTGCCATCGATCAGCGCATGATGCGGCGTGATGCGCAGCGCGGTCACCGCGCGGCACATCGCCAGCATGGTGGCATGGAAGATGTTGAGGCTGCCGATCTCGGCCACGCTGGCGGCGCCGATGCCGATATGGGCATGGCCGGCGCGGGTGCCGTCCATCAGCGTCTCGAACAGCAGGTCGCGTTTCGCGGTGCTCAGTTTCTTGGAATCGTCCAGGCCGCCCCAAAGTGCCTTGCGGCGGCGATCCAGAATGACGGCGGCAGCGACCACGGGTCCGGCCAGCGGGCCGCGCCCGGCCTCGTCCACGCCGCAGACCAGCCCGCCAGCGGGATCGGCCACCTTCAGCTCTATCGCGAAATCCGGCATTCCAGCCGCTCCCCCGGCGCCCTGCCAAGCTTCTGCCACGAAGCGGCAGTATAGAATGGCCGGGATGAATGAACTAGGCCGGCCGTCTTGCCCCGCTCCACGGGCCTGTGAAAAACTCTGGAAAATCGCGCGAGGAACCCAGACATCATGAGCGCCCTGCCGCAGGCTGCCCCGCCCAAGGATTCCGATGGTGAAATCCTCACCCGGCGCGAGGGCGCCATCTTCCTGATCGGCCTGAACCGGCCGGCCAAGATGAACGGCTTCACGCCGAAGATGCTGACCGAGCTCGCTGCAGCCTATACCGCCTTCGAGCATGACGCGGACGCGCGCGTCGCCGTGCTCTATGCGGAAGGACCGCATTTCACCGGCGGCCTCGACCTGCCCAAGGTCGCGCCGCTGATGAGCAAGGCTGACAACGACCTGCTGGTCGGTGCCGACCAGATCGATCCCTGCAACAACCGCGCGCCGTTTCGCAGCAAGCCGGTGATCGCGGCGGTGCAAGGCATTACATTCACCATTGGCATCGAATTGATGCTGGCCGCTGATCTGGTGATCGCCAGCAGCGACTGCCGTTTCAGCCAGCTGGAAGTGAAGCGCGGCATCATGGCGACAGGCGGTGCCACCATCCGCATGGTCGAGCGCGCCGGTTGGGGCAATGCGATGCGCTACCTGCTCACGGGTGACGAATTCGATGTCGCCACCGCCGTGCGGTTCGGCTTCGTGCAGGAGGTGACCGAACCCGGCGCGCAGCTGGCCCATGCGATGAAACTGGCGCAACATATCGCCGACCAGGCGCCGCTCGCCGTTTTGGCCACCCTGCGGAATGCGCGGCTGGCCGTCGAGGAAGGCCCGGATGCGGCCGTGAGGGATTTCCGGCCGACCCAGCGCGCACTGATGGCCAGCGAAGACGTTAAGGAAGGGGTCGCCAGCTTCGTCGAGCGCCGGCCCGCGACATTCAAGGGAAAATAGTCATGCATCATTTCATCCTCGCTCTCACCGCCATTGTCGCGCTCGGTGCAGCCGCGCCTGCACCGGCACAGATTTTCATGTCACCCGAGGATGCCAAGAAGCTGGGTACCCAGGAGCATCCGAAAATCCTCAAGGAGTTCGGCGGTGTCTACGAGGATCCCAATATCGGTGCCTATGTCGCCGGCATCGCGGGGCGGATTGCGGGCCAGTCGGGCCAGCCGGCCTCGAGTTTCACCTTCACGGTGCTGAATTCGCCGGTCGTCAATGCCTTCGCGCTGCCCGGCGGCTATGTCTACATCACGCGCGGCACGCTCGGCCTTGCCAACAACGAGGCGGAAGCCGCCGGCGTGCTGGGTCATGAAATCGGCCATGTGATCGCGCAGCATTCGGAAAAGCGTTACGACAAATCGATCTTCACCAATCTGGGCGTCGCCGGTGCCTCCATTCTCGGTTCGATCTTCCTCGGCTCGGGCGCGGGCGATCTGATTGGCCAGGCCGGTCAGGTCGGGGGTGGCGCGTATCTCGCCAGCTTCAGCCGCGAGAACGAACTGGAAGCCGATACGCTGGGCGTGAAGATGCTGGCGCGCGTCGGTTATGCACCCGATGCGCAAGCGGCTTTCCTGCAATCGCTCAGCAACTACAGCGGCCTGGAAAGCAAGAAGGCAGGCCAGGCCGGCAAGGATCGCATGAACGATCTGTTCGCCACCCATCCCGGTGGGCCGCAGCGCGTGAAGGAAGCGATGGCGGCGGCGAAAGAGTATCCCAACAGCCCGGTCTATCGCCGTGACGAGTATCTGGATCGCATCGACGGCATGATCTACGGCGACGATCCGAAGGAAGGCGTGGTGCGTGGCAATACCTTCACGCATCCCGACCTGCGGCTCAGCTTCTCGGTTCCCAACGGCTGGCGCATCGCCAATACCAGCAATGCAGTGGTGGCCATCGGGTCGGGCGGTCGCCTGCAGTTCGATATCGAAGGCGACAAGAAAAAGGTGCAGGCTTCGCGCAACGCGCTGGATTACATGACCCGCATCTGGGTGCCGAACCTGCGGTTGAGCAATGCGCAGGCGACCACGGTCAATGGCATGCCGGCAGCGACGGGTTCGGCTCGCATCCAGCAGAAGAGCGGCTCGGTTGATGCCCGCTTCTATGCCGTTGGTTTTCCGACCGATGACATCCTGCGCTTCGTCATCATGGCGCCGGCCGGCAGCCTGGGAAAAATCGAGCAGGCCGCGATCAGCAGCATCAATACGCTCAGGCATCTGAGCGAGTCAGAGGCCAAGGCGACCAAGCCGGTGCGGCTGAAGGTGGTGAGGGTCGGCAGCGGCGATACGGTGGAGAATTACGCCAAGAGCGCGCCGCTGGGGCAGTATGCGGTCGAGGAACTGCGCCTGTTGAATGCCCTGGGCCCCAACGAGCAGCCCAAGCCGGGTGAGCGCTTCAAGACAGTCGAATAAGGCTTACTGCGGCACGCCGCGAAAGGCGTGCTGCAGGTGCGGACTGTCGCCGAGCTGCCGGCGCAGGCGCGACAGCGCCTGGTTCTCGAGCTGGCGCACGCGTTCTTTTGAAATGCCCATATGCGCGCCGATCCGCTCCAGCGTGATCGTGTGATCGGTGAAGAAGCGTGCTTCCAGGATGCGACGTTCGCGTTCAGGTAGCGCGGCCAGCGCCTCGCCCAGCCAGCGGCGCTTCAGCGCGGCATCGCGGCGGGTGATCGATATCGCTTCGGGATCGGGACGGTCGTCCACCAACAGGTCCTGCCAGCTGCTTTCGCCATCCTCGCCGATCACGGCATTCAGAGAGCGGTCGCTTGCCGCGAGCCGGCTTTCCATATGCACGATGTCGCCCTCGCTGATCTTGAGCTGCCGCGCCAGACGGCTGCGGCCTTCGGCGGTCAGCGTTTCGCGGCCGCCCTGCTCGATGCGGGCGCGCAGGCGGCGCAGGTTGAAGAACAGTGATTTATGCGCAGCCGTCGTGCCGGTGCGCACGATCGACCAGTTGCGCAGCACGAAATCCTGGATGGCGGCGCGGATCCACCAGCCGGCATAGGTGGAGAAGCGCACGGCGCGCGACGGCTCGAACCGGTTGGCCGCCTGCAGCAGGCCGAGATTGCCTTCCTGGATCAGATCACCCATCGGCAGGCCGTAATGGCGGAAGCGCACGGCGGCCGCGATCACCAGCCGCATATGCGGCGCGACCAGGCGCTGCATGGCGGTGTGATCGCCTTGCTCGCGCCAGCGCTGGGCCAGGCTGATTTCCTCGTCCACGCTTAGCAGCGGCAGCCGCATCGCATGCCGCACGAAGGCGCGGTCGCCGGACTCGGTGCTGCGGCTGGTGCCGCTCCTGACAGAATGGCGGGTCGTACTGGCGGCGGAAACGCTGTCTGGTGTCATGGCAGCCTCGCGAGGTCTGCCCTTTCTACGTCGGCCACAGACGGCCGGATCACCGGAATCCCGGCGATAAAGCGCTCGTTACTGAAGCGGGATGCCCTGGCTTTGCTGCACCGGCGGACGCCAGGGGCCGGCGATGTTGCAGGCCAGGAAACGGGCGATCCCGCCATCTGCGCCGGCCAGCGGCAGGGCGATGCGCTGCCAGGATTCCACCGCCACATGGGGCGGCGGGAAATGATGGGTAAAGAAGGGCTTCTTCTGCAGCCAGGCAGCGCGGTAGAGCGCGCGGAAAAACACCGACACGTAATTGCCGCCATCGATTTCGGAAATGCGCCGGCCGGTCATGTCGCGGCCATAGGTCTCGGCCACCTTGGTGCCATAGACGCGGAAGCGGCCGTCCCAGCCGTCATCCAGCACATCGATCAGCACCACATGGCCCAACGCCGGCTTCAGGTCGAACGGCGACACCGCCTCGGCCAGCGGCACTTCCGTCTGGCCCTGTTCGCGCAGGCGATCCCAATATTCGATTATAAAGCGCATCGGTGCGCTCTCGGTAACCGCTGTGGTTGGGGACCAGATCAGGCTTTCAAGCCGCGCCTCATGGGCGGCGAAATAGGCTTTCAGATCCGGTTGCCGGTCTGCCAGCAGCAGATCGACCAGCTGCTCCATGGCGGGCGAAGACATGCGCGCATGGTAGCGGCGTCGGGGGGGCGTGCAACCGTCAAAGGGTTACCAGAGGCGGAAATCCGCCTCAGATCGCAAAACTTTCAATGACCGCGCCATCCAGGGAGAAGCAGGCGACGTTGAGCGGGCCGCCGAATCCGGCGCCGCCGTCCAGACAGCAGGTAAAGGCGTCCAGATGGGCGCCTTCGCCGCGCGGGTTGCCGCCGCTGATCACCCGCCGGAAGCCGGCATAGGGTTGGCTCAAGGCCCGGAAGCCCGGCGATCCCCACCACAGATGATCGGCCTGGGCCGGCAGCGGCACGGTCGGATCGATGCCGGCATGCACGAACAGCAGCTCGCCGCCCTTCGTATATGCCGCCCGGCGGAAGGCGCCGAACAGGTCGTCATGGCCGGGATGTTTGCGGATTGCAGCCCGGAGCGAATTGGTCCAGCGGCTGATGCCCAGCGCACCCTCGCGCAGGATGCCCGACACCTGGCGCGGATCGACGCCATAGCCGCGCAGCACCGGCTCCAGCCCGTGACGCAGCATCCAGTCGAATACCTCGCCCGGTCCGGGCGCGAACTGGATCTGCAAAAGCTTGCGCCACATCTCTTCCTGCGCGCCGCGCAGATAGGCGATGTCTTCGGGGATGGCGCCCGGCATGCAGAGGAAGTCGCGGCGGAAGCTCAACAGTTCGTCCAGCGTCTCCACCACGGCACCGCCATGGCCGATCATGTTGCCGAGATAGACGAGGCGGTCGCCGGGCAGCAGCCGGGCCGCCAGTTCGTTATGGGCCTCGCGCAGCTTGGCGGCTTCGGCATGGATGGCGGCAATGGCCCAGACGCGACGCGCCTGGCCCAGCACGGCAAAGGCTTCGGTGCCGGAGGCAGCGGGCTGCGTCACCGCGGGCGCGGCTTTTGGTGTGGGTTGCGTGCTGAGATGCGGCGCGGACAAAAGCGATTCCGAATCGGCCAATGAAAAACGGGTCCGGCAACCGAGGCTACCGGACCCGACTCGTAAAGCGAAGTCAAAACAGCAACGAAAAGACGAAAAGCCCCGTGACCTTTTCGCGCCGGCCTGAATGACCGCCAGTCTGAAGAGGAACCTGTCAGGCGACCTTCAGAATCTTTTCCAGCTTCTTCACGGCTGAATCCTCGTCGATGCGCTCGACGGCGGCCAGCTCGCGGATCAGGCGGTCCATGGCGGATTCATAAATCTGCCGCTCGGAATAGCTCTGGTCGGGCTGGCCGGCATTGCGATGCAGGTCGCGCACGACTTCGGCGATCGAGACCGGATCGCCGGAATTGATCTTGGCCTCGTATTCCTGGGCGCGGCGGCTCCACATGGCGCGCTTGATGCGGGCGCGACCCTTCAGGGTATCCAGTGCGGTGCGCATCTTCTGCGGCGAACTGAGCTTGCGGATGCCGACCGAGTTCACCTTGGTCAGCGGCACGCGCACAGTCATCTTGTCGCGCTCGAATTCCACCACCATCAGGTCCAGCTCGAAGCCGGCGATCATCTGGCGCTCGATGCGCAGAATCTTGCCCACGCCATGGGTCGGATAGACCACATGGTCGCCGGCGGCGAAGTCGACCTTCACCTTCGACGGCACCGGTTTCAGCGGCATCATCTTGTTGGACTGCGGCGGCTGCTTGGGCTCGGCGCTGGCCGGACGCACCGGCTGCGGCAGCGGACGTGTCGGCGGCGCAGACACCGCCATCACCCGGACCGGACCGGTCGGCTTGGGCGGCGCGACGGGCGCGGCGGCAGCCTTGCCCTTGCCACCCTTGACGGGCACGGCAGGCGCCGCAGCTTTCGCGGCGGGCTTGGTTTCGGCCTTCTTGGGCGCAGGCGCGGGGGCCTTGGCGGCGGACTTCGCCGGCGCGGCCGCCTTCGGTGCCGGCTTCACGGGCGCGACAGGCTTCTTGGCCGGCGCGGCCTTGGGTGCAGGCTTCGGCGCGGGCTTGGCCTTGGCCACCGGCTTGACCGGGGCTTTCGCCTTCACCGGCTGTTTCTTGACGCTGGCGGCCTTGGCGGCCGGCTTGCCCGCTTTCGCGGGCGCAGCCTTCGCAGTCGTCTTCTTTTTCACTGGGGCCTTGGTCACTGAACCACCCTCGCTAGATCTCATAACAATCCGAACCCGCGGCGGCCCCCGAACCGAATACGCTTCCGTCAGGCCCGCGAGGGTCCTTGCGAATACTTAGCGTTGGTCGAAACCCGATACGCGAACGCAACCCAAAGCTGTAAAGTGCCTTCCTCACCAAGACACTCATGCAGTCCGGAAGCCGTTCGTCCGGCCGCCTATGTTTGGCAACCGTGGTTATTGTTCCGTTACGAATATACCACAGCGCAGGCCCGAATGACAGCGCGGATAGGGTCTTACGGGCAGTTCAGGTTGCCCGCGCCAGTGGAAAAGGCCTGATTTTTCGCGCTGAAGCCGCCGGGCGGCTTCCGGGACGGACCGGCGTTTACTTATTGCCGGCGCCGGGGTTCGGGCTGAAATGCTCTTTGAACTTGTTCTCGACGCCCTTCCAGGCATCGGCATCGGCGGGGGCGTCACCCTTGCGCGTGATGTTGGGCCACTGGGCGGCATACTCCCGGTTCATCTCGACCCACTGCTCGGCCCGGCTGTCGGTATCGGGCAGGATGGCCTCGGCGGGGCATTCCGGTTCGCAGACGCCGCAGTCGATGCATTCATCGGGATTGATGACCAGCATGTTCTCGCCGACATAGAAGCAGTCGACGGGGCAAACCTCGACGCAGTCCATGTACTTGCACTTGATGCAACTCTCATTCACGACGTAGGTCATCGGCGGAACCCTGAGGGAAGCTGGTTGGTCTCGAAATACGCGGGCCGCTTAATATGGGGCAGCGGCGGCGCGTCGGGTAGCATAGGCACTCGCCACGGTCAATTGTTCGTATACTAACGATAGTCCGTCAACCGAATTCTGCTGCTGAATCAGCCCTCCAAATTCTACGGAATGAGTTCGTAGGTTGCCTGCGCTTCGGGCGCCGGTCCGCGCCGTTGTGGCAGATGCAGCACCTTCACGACTTTCACGGCATCCGGCAGCGGCAGGGTGACGACATCGTTCACCCGCACCAGGGCATGCGGCTTGTCGACCGCGCGGCCGTTGATGCGGATGCGGCCCTTGCTGGCCAGCTTCTGCGCGATCGCCCGCGTCTTGCAGAAGCGGGTGAGCCACAGCCATTTGTCCAGCCGTAGGGCATCGGGTGACTCAGTGTCGTGGTCGGTCATGCGGCGCGACTATAGCGCGGGCGGATCGCCGATCCAGAGGCAGGCTATGCCGCGACCGCCGTGGTCGTCTCCGACAGCCAGCCGATCACCTGCCGCAGCGCCTCGATGCGCGTGGCACCATCGCCGCGCGCCTGGCGATACAGCGTCATCTGCTGTGCCGCCGATGTGCCGCGCGTGAGGATGGTGCGCGCATGCTGCACTTCCTTCACGCAGTCCAGGGCCTCGGCATCCTCGGCGATCAATGTCAGCAGGTTGTCGATCACATCGGCAAACGGCACCAGCCGCTTTTCATTGAAGTCGATCAGGCCTTCGGTGGTACCGTAACGTTGGGCGCGCCAGCGGTTTTCCTCGATCAGCAGGCGTGTATGGTTGCGCCAGATGCCATTCAGCTCTGGCACGCGCTGCAGCGCGCGGATCAGGCAGCGATAGAGCGCGGCGATGCATAGCGTGTCTTCCATATGCGTGCAGGAATCGCCGATGCGCAGTTCCAGCGTGGGGAAACGCACGCTCGGGCGGATCGCCCACCACACGTGACTGGCGTCTTCAATGACGCCGGCCGTCACCATGGTGTCGATCAGCTCGTTGTAGTCGGCCAGGTTGACGAAAAAATCCGGAATGCCGGTGCGCGGCAGTTCGTCATAGGCGGCGAGGCGATAGCCCATCAGGCCGGTCGGCCGCTTGCGCCAGAAGGGCGACGAGGTGCTGAGCGCCAGCAGCGTGGGCAGAAAGGGCAGCACGCGGTTCATGATGTCGATGCGCACATGCGGGTCGGTGACCTCGACATGGATATGCATGCCGCACATCATGTTGCGCATGGCGAGAAATTTCAGGTCGTTGGCCAGCTTGGCATAGCGCGGCTTGTCGGTCGGCGTCTGCTCGGACCATTCCGCCATCGGATGCGTGCCGGCGGCAAACACCTGCAGGCCGAATTCGGCGCAGGTCTGCTTCAGCGCGCTGCGATACTGGGTCAGGTACTGACGGGCGTCCTGCAGCGACTGGCAGACCGGAGTCACGACTTCAATCTGCGACTGCAGCAGCTCAGGCGTCACCTGCTCGCCCAGCAGGCCGCGGGCGCGACGGATCAGCGCCTTGGGCATCCGCGAGATGGCATTCTTGCTGTCTTGCTCGGCCAGGAAATACTCTTCTTCGATGCCGAGGGTGTAAGCGGCGCTCATACGCGCTCCTTGTTCTTGCACTAGGTTGTGATCAGGCGGACGGGTCTGCTAAACGCCCCAGAGTGCAAAAAATCCCCGAAGACTGCCGCGCTGCAGCAACGGATTGCGGCGGCTTTGTGGCATTTGTGCTGGCTCTCGCCCGCACCGACCTTGTAAAAACGAGGGCAGGCGGGGAGATAAAAATGCTGCAGGCCATGGTGGGCGTGGATACGCGACGTGCGACTTTTCTGGCGCTTTGCGCGGCCTTCTTTTTGTCCGGCTTTGCCGCCCTGATCGACCAGATCGTCTGGCAGCGCATGCTGGGGCTGTTCGCCGGTTCCGATGCGGTCACTGCCGCGCTGGTGGTCGGCGCTTTCCTGCTGGGTCTCGGACTGGGCAGTCTCGCATCTGGCGCTGTCACAGATCGGCTGGGCATGCGCACGGCGCTGATCGGCTTCGTGCTCTGCGAGATCGGCATCGGGCTGTTTGGCCTGGCCAGCCGCGCCTTCATCTATGATTTTGTCGTGCAGGTGGTTGGCCCGCTGGTGCCGCATCGCTGGGGCATCTTCGCCGTCTGCTTCGCCGGCATCCTGATTCCCACCATGCTGATGGGCGCGTCGCTGCCGCTCTTGGCCAAGGCCGCCGTGCATTCGCTCGATGATGCTGCCGCTCGCATCGGCTGGCTCTATGGCCTCAACACTTTGGGCGCGGGCCTGGGTGCGCTGCTCGGCGGCTGGTGGCTGATCGGCACGCTGGGCTATGAGAACTCTTTACGCGTCGCCGCCGCTTTCAACCTGGTGGCGGCGCTGATCGGCCTGCTGCTGTGGCGTGGCGAGACTGTTGCGGCGCCGAAGCCGCGTGATGTCATGGCGCCGGCAACGGCCGCCACCGGCTTCGGCTTCGCCACCTGGGCGATCCTGGTCTTCGTGTCGGGCTTCGCCATCGTCGCGCTGGAAATCCTGTGGGTGCGCGTCGCCGGCGTGATCGCGCAATACACCGCCTACAGCTTCGCCACCATCCTCGGCAGCTTCCTGCTCGCCGATGGCCTTGGCATGGTGATCGGCGCGGTCTGGCTTAAAAAACTGAAAGACACGCGCGCCGCCTTCTTTGCCGTGCAGGCCTTCGCCACGCTCTATGCGCTGGCGTCGATCTACGGCGTCTATGCGCTGGCCGGCGCCGACTGGTGGGAAAGCCTGCTGGCAGCCGAGACCACGCGTCATTACGGCTGGCCGCTCGCCATCGCGCTGCTTGTCACCGTGCTGCTGGTGGCGCCGCCGTCCTTGCTGCTCGGGATTTCCTTCCCGCTGGCGCAGCAGGCCGTGCAGACCGATCTCAGCCGTCTGGGCTGGCGTGTTGCGGCTGTGCAAGTGGCGAATATCCTTGGCAACGCGGCCGGCAGTCTCGCCACCGGCCTCGCGGCGCTGCACTGGCTCGGCACGGCCGGCACGTTGAAGCTGGTGGCCTTGCTGGCCGTGGCGCTGCTGCTCTACTGGAGCTATGCCGCCTGGCGCGAACAGCAGTCGAGCGCCTGGCGCGGTGCGGCCTCGCTCGCGGCCGTGCTCACCGTTGTGGTGGCGCTGTTCCCGGGCAATGCGCAATTCTGGGGCCGCCTGCATCAGGCAGCCGAGCATCACGAGATTCTGGTGGCCGAGGATCGCTCAGGTCTTGCGTTGTTCCGGCTCAGCGACGACGGCAGTGCCAGTCCCTTCTTCATCCAGGGCTTCACCCAGTCGAAATGGCCGTTCCTGGTGGAGCACGCCTTCCTTGGCGCGGTCGGACCTTTGCTGCATCCCGCACCGGAAGAGGTGCTGGTGATCGGATCGGGCAGCGGCGGCACGCCGTTTGCGGCCGGCGTCAATCCGGCGACACAGCGCGTGCGCGTGGTCGAACTGGTCGGGCCGGTATTCCAGGTGCTGCGTGATTTCGCGGTGCGCGAGCCCACCTCCGCCATCGCCAGCCTGTTGAAAGACCCGCGCTACGAATTCGTCGTCGGTGACGGCCGCCGCGCCATCTTTGCCGCCGACCGGCGCTACGACGTAATCCAGGCCGATGCGATCCTGCCGGAATCCTCGCATAGCGGATTGCTGTATTCGCAGGAATTCATGCAGCTGGTGCTGGCCGCGCTGGATGACGACGGCATCTATGTGCAATGGGGGCCGACCGAGCGCAGCGTCGCGACTTTCTCCACTGTTTTCCCGCATGTGGCGATGCTGCAGCCTTTCCCGGTGCTGATCGGCTCGCGCCAGCCGCTGCATCTGGACCATGCGCGGCTGGACAAGCTGTTCGCGCTGGCCGAGACGCGACGGCATTTCGCCCTGGCCGGCATTGATACCGCCGCGGCCGACCGGCTGTTCCGCGATGCCATCCTCACGCCGGCGGCGCCTTCTGTGGCGGGACAGCGCATGCTGAATGCCGACCTGTTCCCGCGTGATGAATATTACATCAACAACCGCCTGGGCGCGGCGACGGTGACGCCGGCGAAACCGGGGACCTGACACCTGTCAGGGCACGCGGGAATCAAGCGCTGAATTCGTGGTCTCCCGTTGCGCCGCCGCTGGCGCCTGCGAAACCGTTGCGATAGCCTTCCCGCCATGACGGACCGCCAACGCACACTCATTCTCACCGGCGCCAGCCGTGGCATCGGACATGCCACCGTGAAGCGCTTCTCGGCCGCCGGCTGGCGCGTCTTCACCGTCTCGCGGCAGCCCTTCTCCGAGCATTGCCCCTGGGAGGGTGGTGCCGAGAGCCATGTCGAGATGGACCTCAACGACATCGACGCACTGCCCAAGCAGATCGAAGCGCTGAAAAAGCGCCTGCCCGACGGCAAGCTGGATGCGCTGGTCAACAATGCCGCCATCTCACCCAAGGGCCCCGGCGGTTCGCGGCTCGGCGTGCTGGACACCGATTTCAAGACGATGCTGCATGTCTACAACGTCAACCTGTTCTCGGTGGCGATGCTGGCGCGCGGCTTCTTCCCCGAGCTGAAGGCGACGCAGGGCTCGATCGTCAATGTCACGTCTATCGCCGGCGGTCGTGTGCATCCCTTCGCCGGCATGGCCTATGCGACCTCGAAGGCGGCGCTCGCAGCCCTTACCCGCGAGATGGCCGGTGAATTCGGGCCGCATAACGTGCGGGTGAATGCCATCGCTCCGGGCGAGATCGACACCGCGATCCTGTCGCCGGGCACCGACGAGATCGTGCGCCGGGACATCCCGATGCACCGGCTGGGCAAGCCGGAAGAGGTGGCCTCGACCATCTATTTCCTCTGCACCCAGACCTCGTCCTACGTGAACGGCGCCGAAATTCACATTAACGGCGGCCAGCACGTCTAAAAGTCCGGCCAGGACTTGTTATTTAAAATCCGGTGGATTAGCCTGAAGCACATCCCGGCCGCGTGATTTCAGGCCGGTTCCGTATGGTTTTTACTGGAAAACCGAGGAAACCGTGCTCAAGGGCAAACGTATTCTGCTGGTCATTTCAGGCGGAATCGCTGCGTACAAGGCGCTGGAGCTGATCCGTCGCCTGCGCGAGCGGGGCGCCAGCGTGCGCTGTGCCATGACCCGCGCTGCCGAGCAGTTCGTCACCCCCCTCAGTGTGTCTTCGCTCAGCGGCGAGAAGGTCTCCATCGATCTCTTCTCGCTGACCGACGAAGCCGAGATGGGCCATATTGAACTGTCGCGCGATGCCGATCTCGTCGTGGTCGCACCGGCCACCGCCAATATTCTCGCGCGCATGGCCAGTGGTCTGGCCGACGACATGGCCACCACGCTGCTGCTCGCCACCGACAAGCCGGTGCTCGCCGCGCCGGCGATGAATGTGCGCATGTGGTATCACCCGGCCACCCAGCGCAATGTCGAGCAACTGAAGACAGACGGCGTCGCTTTCGTCGGGCCGAATGACGGCGAGATGGCCTGCGGCGAATTCGGTCCCGGCCGCATGGCCGAGCCGCTGGAGATCGTCGCCGCCATCGAGGCGCAGTTCGGCAAGCCGTATCCGAAGCATCTCGGCCTGGTGAAGCCGGCATCGCAGACCGTGTCGCCGCTGAAGCAGGACCTGAAAGGCCGCAAGGCCATCGTGACATCCGGTCCGACGCATGAAGCCATCGATCCAGTGCGCTACATCGCCAACCGCTCATCGGGCAAACAGGGCCACGCGATTGCGGCGGCGCTCGCCGCGCGCGGCGCAGACGTGACGCTCGTAACTGGCCCTGTCTCGCTGCCTGATCCGCCGGGTGTGAAGACCGTGCATGTGGAAGCAGCACGCGACATGTTCTCGGCCTGCTTCCTCGACCTTCCTGTTGATATTTTCGTTGCCGCCGCCGCCGTCGCCGACTGGCGCGTAGCAGTGGAGGCGCCGCAGAAGCTGAAGAAAAGCGGCGATCTGCCGCCCGCGCTGAAGCTGGCCGAAAACCCTGACATCCTGCGCGCCATCGCCACCACCGACAAGAAGCGCCGTCCGGCGCTGGTGGTCGGTTTTGCCGCCGAGACCGAAACCGTCGTCGCCCATGCGCAGAAGAAGCTGGCCGGCAAGGGTTGCGACTGGATCGTCGCCAACGATGTCTCGGAAGGCACCGGCACCTTTGGCGGTGACAGCAACACCGTGCATCTGGTGACCACCGGCGGCGTCGAAGATTGGCCGCGGCTGACCAAGTCCGAGGTGGCGGCCCGTCTGGCCGAGCGCATCGCACAGCATTTCGCCGATCCGAAATCGAAGCCCGTCCTCGTGAAGAAAGGTTCGTGATGACCCGTCCCATTCCCCTGCATGTGCCGATCAAGCAGTTGCCGCATGCACAGGGCCTGCCGCTGCCGGCTTATGCCACGGAAGATGCCGCGGGCCTTGATCTGCTGGCCGCCGTTGCCGACCCGGTGACGCTGCAGCCGGGTGAACGCAAGCTGGTGCCGACCGGCATCAGCATCGCGGTGCCGCCGGGTTTCGAGGCGCAGGTGCGTCCGCGCTCAGGGCTGGCGCTCAAGCAGGGCGTCACGGTGCTGAATTCGCCGGGCACGGTCGATGCCGATTATCGCGGCGAGGTCGGCGTCATCCTGATCAATCACGGTGATAAGCCTTTCGTGGTCAATCGCGGCGAGCGCATCGCCCAGATGGTGATCGCCGCCTACAGCCGCGCCGAATGGGTTGCGGTGGCCGAACTGCCCGAGACGCAGCGCGGCGCCGGCGGGTTCGGTTCGACGGGTGTCGCCACACCGAAGACAGCAGCAGGAGAGTAAGCCATGTTGAAATGCACGCGGCGCACCATGCATGCGCTGGAAGCGGTGGTGGATATCGCCTTTCATGCGCGTCCCGAACCGGTGCAGTCCAAGGATATCGCCGGCCGCCAGAATGTGCCGCAGCGCTATCTGGAACAGGTGATGCAGCATCTGGTGCGTAACGGCATCCTCAAGGGCGTGCGTGGTCCGCGCGGTGGCTATACGCTGGCGCGCGAACGTCGCCGCATCACGGTGGGCGAGGTGGTGCGCATCGTGTCCGAGCTGGATGCCGAGGGCGAGGAGGATTTCATCGCCGGTTCCGAGCTGGGCAAGCGCACGGTGCAGCCGATCTGGGAGGAATGCCAGCTGGCGATCCTGGCCCGTATCGACACCATCACGCTGGAAGACCTGTGCAACCGCGCCGAGACCAGCGGTTTCGCGGCGGCGCTGGAAGGCGCCGACAACTTCGCCATCTGATAAACAACCGTACCAAACGGGAGAACGCCATGACCGAGGCGAAGAACAGCATCCGTCATTTCAACGCGCCGCGCGGCCGCGTCTATGACTCTATCGTCGACACCATCGGCGCCACGCCGCTGGTCCGTATCAACCGCCTCGCGAAAGAGGCTGGCGCCAAGGCCGAGCTGCTGGCCAAGCTGGAATTCTTCAATCCGCTGAATTCGGTGAAGGATCGCATCGGCATCGCCATGATCGAGGCGATGGAACGGTCCGGCAAGCTGAAGCCCGGTGCCACCATCGTCGAGCCGACCTCGGGCAACACCGGCATCGCGCTGGCTTTCGTCGCCGCCGCCAAGGGCTATCGTCTGATCCTGGTCATGCCGGAAAGCATGTCGCTGGAACGCCGGAAGATGCTCAAGTTCCTTGGCGCCGAACTTGAACTCACGCCACCGGGCCTTGGCATGAAGGGCGCGCTGGCGCGGGCCGACGAGCTGATCAAGGAAATTCCCGGCGCGGTGATCCCGCAGCAGTTCGAGAATCCGGCCAATCCGGAAATCCATCGCGGCACGACGGCGGAGGAAATCTGGGTCGATACGGCCGGCAAGGTCGATGTGGTGATCTCGGGCGTCGGCACCGGCGGCACGCTGACCGGCGTGGGCAGTGTGCTGAAGCAGAAGAAGCCGTCGGTGCGCATGATCGCGGTCGAGCCCGAAGACAGTCCGGTCATTTCGGGCGGCAAGGCTGGCCCGCACAAGATCCAGGGCATTGGCGCCGGCTTCATTCCGGGCAACCTGGACACCAAGCTGATCGACGAGATTATCACCATCGGCAACGAAACGGCCTTCGAGACCTCGCGCAAGCTGGCGCGGCTGGAAGGCATTCCGGCCGGCATCTCCTCGGGTGCGGCGATCGCCGCCGGCCTGGAGGTCGCAGCCCGCGCCGGCATGGAAGGCAAGACTGTTGTGGTGATCGTGCCGTCGTTTGCCGAACGCTATCTGTCGACGGCGTTGTTCGACGGCCTGTAAGTGTTCGACAAGGACGAACTCGAACGCTACTCCCGGCACATCATCCTGCCGGAGATCGGTGGCGCGGGTCAGCAGAAGCTGAAGGCCGCGCGCGTGCTGGTGATCGGCGCCGGCGGGCTGGGCTCGCCGCTGCTGCTGTATCTGGCGGCGGCCGGCATCGGTATGCTGGGCATCGTCGATGACGACACGGTGTCGCTGTCCAATCTCCAGCGCCAGGTCCTGCATGGCACCGATGATCTCGGCCGCAGGAAGACCGACAGCGCCATCGTCGCCCTGCAGACACTCAATCCGCATGTGCGCATCGCGCCGCATGCCGAGCGGCTGACGGCGGAGAATGCCGATGCGTTGATCGGCGCCTATGACATCATCGCTGATGGCAGCGACAACTTCGACACACGCTTCCTGGTCAACGACACTTGCTTCCGCCTGAAGAAAACACTGGTGACGGCGGCGATGCTGCGCTTCGACGGCCAGCTGTCCACCTTCAAGGCGCATCTGGGCGCACCGCATCCCTGTTATCGCTGCGTCTTTCCCGAGCCGCCGCCGCCGGGCAGCGTGCCGGCCTGTTCCGAGGCCGGTGTGCTCGGCGCGCTGGGCGGCGTGATGGGCAGCCTGCAGGCGCTGGAGGTTGTGAAAGAACTGCTCGACCTGGGCGATAGCCTGTCGGGTCGTTTACTGCTGTATGATGCATTGCGCGGCGATGTGCGCACTGTGAAATTGCGCCGCGATCCCCTGTGCCGCACCTGCGGCACATAATCGTTCCTTGGGCCACTTGCGGTGCATGTATCGCGCAATCGTCAACATGGCGATGATGCATCCGTTGATATGAGGATCCAGGGTGATCATCAGGGCTACACCGGACATGCAGATAGACTATCTGAAGCAGGAAGCACATATCGCGATTATTGCCGGTTGGCAGCATGCCGAGTTTGGTTATCTCAATCCGTCCATCAGTCTTGAGCATCGCAAGAGCAGGCTGCAGGACTCCCTTCAGCAGGCAGGGCTTCCGATGGCCTTTGTAGCGCTATCCGCAAATGGCGTACCGATGGGGGCGGCCGGCATCCTGCCAGGAACGATCACGCATAGGCATTTGACGCCCTGGCTATCTTCAGTGGTGGTGCCGCCAGAGCATAGAGGCAGAGGGATTGCCTCCGCCCTGTCGCTCAGGGCTTTGGCCGAGGCAGCCCACCTGGGTTTTGAAACTCTGTATCTGTTCACGCCTCGCAATGAATCGCTGTATGCCCGTTTAGGGTGGGAAACCTTCGATCGTGTGATGCATAACGATGTGCCGCTTGCGATCATGGCGCGGACAACGCGCTGAGCGGCCGCGAGTCACTCCAGCCAATTACGCATGTATGATGCATCCTGTGGTGCTGCGCGCACGGTCTGGCTGTACCGCCTCGGGGATTGCCGCACCTGCGGCTGACAATGAGACGCAGACAGTCTCTGCGCTCGACGCCGTGCAGGGCCTCGCCTAGCATGGGCGCGGCATGGGGCAGTCAGACAGTAACGGGGAAGAGGGTGGCGAGGTTGCCGGACCGGGTGTCTGGCCCAGCCTTACCGAACCGCGCCTGAAAATTTTTCTGCAGCATTGGGCTGAGCGTCGTGTTGGCATCACCATGCCGCGCGGCGCCATCGATCCCACCGTCCTGCGATCCTGTTTGCCCGATGTCTGGCTGTTCCGCTATCACGCCGACGAGGATCGTTTCGTCTGCACGCTGGCGGGCGAGCAGGTGAACGAAGCCTGGGGCCAGAGTCTGATGGGCAAGACACCGCAGCAGTTCATGCCGCCCGACAGTGCGGCCATCGCGCAGAATATTTATCGTCGCATCGCGCTGACGCCGGCGCTGCATGTCAGTCATCGCCGCATCGCGCCGGCCGGCATGCAGGAAAAGTCGGCCGAACGCCTGGTGGTGCCGCTCAGCGATCACGAAGGGCGGCCTTACGGGATTTTCGGGCTTTCGGTGTATCATTACGACCCGCTCACGCAGTCCGCGCACACGCCCTATGTCGGGCATAATGTGACATATTTCCCCTGCGCCACGCTGCCGGCAGACTGGTCCTGAACGATGAATCGCTCGCCCTGGAGGGCTATTGTTTGCGCGACCCCAGCGTCGCTTAAATGGCCTGTTACATCGCCAGTCCGTGGGAGATTAGTATGGCGGCTCAGGCGTTTCCGATGACCGAGACCCGCGAATACGCGATTGGCCCGAAGGGCGAGTGGCCGCTGCTGGTCGACCCGCGGTTCCGCGACATGCTGCGGCACTGGGTGGAAAAGCGCGAAGGCCTGATGACACCGCGTGCCGCCATCGATCCGCTGGCGATCCGCCATTGCCTGCCGAATGTCTGGATTTACCAGTATCTGCCGGCTGAAGACGATTTCCTCTGCACGCTCTCGGGCGAGAAGGTGAACCAGGCCTGGGGCGGCAGCCTGATGGGCCGCCGGGTCTCGGAATTCATGTCCCCGGAGATGAACCGGCTCGTGCCGCCGCTCTATCACCGCATGCTGTCCATGCCGGCCGTCCAGGTCAGCCGCCGCCGCATCACCCCCGCCGGCTCGGTCGAGCAGAGCGCCGAGCGCCTGATCGTGCCGCTCAGCCATTCCGATGGCTCGCCTTACGGTGTATTCGGCATCACCCTCTATTTCCTCGGCCAGCTCCCCCAGATCACCAATCCGGTCGATATCCAGGGCCAGGTGACCCTGTATCCCTGCGCCGACCTGCCGGCCGGCTTGCCCTGATCAGGCCGTCCCGGCCGGCCTCTCCAGCCCCTTCTAATGGTATGATGTGGCAGATTGTCGCAGCCACTAGTCCCGCCCCGGGTCTCATGGGCGGGCTGTAACTGGCATGCTCCGGCTTTCGGTAATAGCCCAGAAAAACCCTAGTGTTACAAAGGGCTTGATTTGGCAAATGCGATCGATTCTCAAATCTGTCCAAGGGCCTCCGCGCCTTGACGCCCGGTACCCCTGTTTCTATGGTGCCGGCGCTTTCTGGGGGCGGTTTGCTCTTCTGGCGCCGGAGCCTTGTGCATGGCTGAACAGGATAAGACCCCTCCCGAGAGCAGCGGACTATCGGATCCGGCCCCCCATCACGAAGCCTTGGCGCGTCTGGGGGAAGGTCTGAATACGGTGCGCGAGCGGAAGGCAGTCGAGGCGGCCAATCGTCGTCCGGATGCCGACCCCCGCGCGATGCGTGCAGTCGGCAAGGCCTGGTCGCTGGCCATCGAGATGGTGGCGGCGGTGGGCGTGTCGGTCTTCATCGGCTGGTGGCTCGATCGCTGGCTGGGCACGGCGCCGTGGTGTCTGCTTGTCTTTATTCTGCTGGGGGTCGCCACGGCCATGTGGTCAGCGATCCGCACCGCGATGATCATGCAGCGCAGCCAACTGGCGGAAGCCGAAGGCGACGCGAAGAAGACGGAAGGGAAGTGACAGTGGCTACCAGCCCGCTCGATCAATTCAAGGTCAAGTGCATCGCCTTCTGCGGTGAAGGCGGCCAGTTGCAAGCCTTCTCCTTCACCAATGCCTCGGCCTTCATGGTCCTGGCCGTGATCTGCGCTACTATTTTGATGGTCTACGGTGTGCGTCAGCGCAGCCTGGTTCCGGGTCGCCTGCAGTCGGTGGCCGAGCTGACCTATGAATTCGTCGCCAACATGGTGCGTGAAAACGTCGGCCCGAACGGCCGTCAATATTTCCCCTTCATCTTCACGCTCTTCATCTTCGTTCTGTTCACCAACATGCTGGGCATGATGCCCTACAGCTTCACGGTGACCAGCCATATCATCGTCACCTTCGCGCTCGCGATGCTGGTCTTCCTCGGCATCACGCTGATCGCCATTGCCCGCAACGGCATCCATTTCTTCACCCACTTCATGCCGGCCGGCGTGCCGATGTGGCTGGCGCCGATCATCGTGCCGATCGAGATCATCTCGTATCTGTCGCGTCCGATCTCGCTGTCGCTTCGTCTCTGCGCCAACATGCTGGCGGGTCACACCACGCTGAAGGTCTTCGCCGGCTTCATCATCTCGATGATCGGCATGGGTGGCGTGCTGTCGGCGTCGGGCATCCTGCCGCTGATCATGGTGACCGCGCTCACCGCTCTCGAATTCCTGATCGCTTTCCTGCAGGCCTATGTCTTCGCGATCCTGACCTGCCTGTACCTGGCCGAAGCGGTCAACATGGAACACCACTGAGTTCAGTTCTTTAGTTCAACCAAAACAGTTCAAACCTAGAAAGAAGGATGAGTATCATGGATCTTGCTGCAGCAAAGATGATCGGTGCCGGCATTGCGGCGATCGGCATGGGCGGCGCGGCGATCGGCGTGGGTCTGATCTTCGCGAACTTCCTCAACGGCGCTCTGCGCAACCCGGGCGCTGCCCCGAAGCTGTTCGGCAACCTGATGCTGGGCTTCGCCGTGACCGAAGCGCTCGGCATCTTCGCGCTGCTGATCGCCCTGCTGATCCTGTTCGTCTGAGTTAAATGCCTCAGCTCGATACAGCCACTTTCCTGCCCCAGCTCGTCTGGCTGGTGATCACCTTTGCCCTGCTCTATGTGCTGATGGCAAAGCTGGCACTGCCGCGCGTGGCTGACATCGTCGAGGGACGCCGCGCGCGTCTCGAAGGCGATCTGGCAGAGGCTGCGCGGCTGAAGACCGAGACCGAGGCGGCGATCGCCCAGTACGAGCAGGCGCTGGCTGTTGCCCGCGCCAAGGCTCAGGCGATCGCAGGCGACACCCGGTCCAAGCTAGCCGCTGACGCGGCTGCGCTGCGGGCCAAGGTGGATGCCGAGATCAGCGAAAAGACCAAGGCGGCGGAAGCCAGCATCAACGCAGCCAAGCAGCAGGCGCTCGCCTCGCTGAAGTCGGTTGCTGTCGATGCGGCGTCCGATGTCGTCGCCCGCCTGAGCGGCGCGGCACCTGCCAATGACGCGGTCACCGCCGCCGTCACGCAGGCCCTGGCCACCAAGAACTGACGAGAGACAGCCATGCTGCACGATACGTCATTCTGGGTCACCGTCGCGCTGGTCCTGTTCCTCGCTCTGGTCGTTTACCTGAAGGTGCCCGGCAAGGTGGTGCAGCAGCTCGACGAGCGCGCCGCACGCATCAAGCGGGAACTGGAAGAGGCCGAGAAGCTGCACAAGGAAGCGCAGGCCCTGTTTGCTGAGTATCAGCGCAAGCAGGCCAATGCCCTTCGCGAGGCCGAAGAGATCGTCGCCGCGGCGCAGGCCGAGGCGAAGGCTCTGGTGGCTTCGGCCGAAGCCGATCTGAAGACCAGCCTGGAGCGTCGCCGCAAACAGGCCGAGGACAAGATCGCCCAGGCCGAAAAGCATGCGCTGCAGGATGTGCGTGATACCGCGGTCGAGGTGGCGATTGCCGCCGCTGGCCAGGTGCTGTCGCAATCGCTGCAGGGTCCGGCTGCCGCCACCCAGATCGATCGCGCGATCAGCGATGTGAAGGCCAAGCTGGCTTAAGCATCAGCGCATTCCAAGAGATCAAAAGGGCCGCAGCGATGCGGCCCTTTTTCGTTGCGTCTGTAATGGCAGGAAATAGGCGCGTCAGATGACGCGGCAGTAGATGCGGTAAAGCCGGATCACGTTGGCGTCCATGGCGCTGAGGCGGATGGCCCAGTGCTCGCCCTCGCTGATCGCCCATTCGCGCTCGTTCTCGTCCATCGACTTGCCGCGCAGCTTCACTTCCTCGGCGTATTTGCCAAAGGACTCGATCACCGATTCCTTGAGTTCCTCGGTGACGTCTTCCATGTAGCAGATGATGAAGTTCAGGCTTTCCAGCTCGGCCTGCAGGCCTTCCGGCGTCAGCAGGTGCGGCTTCACCGGCTCGCGCTCCCACCAGACTTCATAGACGCGGCTTTCCGGCGAGCCGGTCAGCAGGAAGTCGGTGAACATCAGCTGGCCGTTCGGCTTCATCGCGGCGCGGATCTTGGCCAGCAGCAGACGCTTGTCCTGCACGCTCATCAAGCCGTCCTTGGAGACGAAGATGTCGATGCTCTTGCGCTTGAACTGCAGGCTGTCCAGCGGCGTGGTCTTGATATTGATGCGCTGCTTCACGCCCTGGCTCTTGGCCATGTTGATGGCGGCTTCGCTCAGGTCGGGATCGGGTTCGTAGGCGTCGATCCACAGATTCTCGCGCGCCATCATGCGGGTCATGCCGCCCATGCCGCAGCCGATCTCGGTGATCGACAGATTGGGATTGAGGCCCAGCGGCATGATCAGCGGCCGCATCAGCTCTTCACCGCCGGGCGTGTTGAAGCCCTCGCCGAAAAGGATTTGGGCGATCTGCTGACGCCGCGGCGTCCATTTCTCGATGGTGGGGACTTCCTGCGGAACGTCTTCGGCCTCGGGCAGAAGTTCCTGGGGCTTGGTGGTGAAATCCTGGACCATGTGACGCATCACATAGTCGTCGCCATGCCACCAGGCGCGAAGCTTATCGCGCCAGCTGATGTCGACAACGCCGTCCTCAGAATTCTCCTTGGTCACCAAAGCCGTATCCGCAGTTCTTCACGTCATACCCCTGTAACAGCGGCCTGGTTGATAAACCGTTTCTGGCCACCGGGCCGATGTACATGGGCGGGCCCGTTCGACCGGGTCCTGTGGATAAATCTGGCGTAGGGGATGCGCATAAGCAAGCGCCCGCTGATGAGGCGGGCGCTTGAGTCTTGGTAACCTATACGAAAGGCAGAGCTTTTCAGCCCCTGCCGCCTTAGCGGCGGCCGGCCATGCGCTCGGGCAGCAGGTCGCGCACGCGGCGACGGGCTTCGGTGTCGCGGATGCGGGCCGACTGGGCCGTGGTGATCAGGCGCGGCGCTGGCGGATTGGTCAGTACCGTGACGGGATCGGTCAGCAGGTTATCGGCCAGCTGCTTGATCTCGGCGGGCAGCGTGGTGGCGAACACGATGGTCTGACGCTCGGTCGGCGCGGCCTCGAAGATGGCGCGCAGCTCGTTGGTCACGCCCAGTTCGAGCATGCGATCGGTTTCGTCGAGCACCATGATCTCGAGCTTGTTCAGCTCCAGCTGGCCGGCATTGATCAGTTCGACCACGCGGCCGGGCGTGCCGATCAGGATGTCGATGCCGCGGCTCATGGCCTGCGCCTGCGCCGCCTTGCCCGGGCCTTCATAAACGGTGGCCTGGCTCAGGCGCACGAAGCGGCCATAAGCGCGGAAGCTTTCCTGGATGTGCTGCACACGCTCGCGCGACGTCGTCAGGATCAGCGCGCGCGCCTTGCGCGGGCCGGCCGGATGACGGTCGATCGACAGGTGCTGCAGGATCGGCAGGGTGAAGGCGACGGTCTTGCCGGCGCCGGCTTCAGCCTGGCCCAGCAGGTCGCGGCCCTGCAGAAGATGCGGAATGGCTTTCGCCTGGATTGGCGTAGGCGCGACATGCTTTTCAGCCGTCAGGGCCCGCTGGATGGGTTCAACTAGGTCGAGCTGCGAGAATTGGACGGTGTTCAACATCGATCTGCAATCTTGGGTCACGCGGCGGGTCCGACGTCGGACGGGGCACCGTTGCTCTGGTCCGAGGCGACAATTCCACCCTGTCCGGCAGCGCAGAAGCCAGCGCGGCGGCGAGGGGAGAGGCTTGTCACGGAAGCCAAGGCTGTTACGGCGGCGTCCGGCGGGGGTACCGCGAACCCGCGTGATACTAGCGGCCGTTCCCTGTTTTGCAAGCGCGAAACCTCTTGATGCGACAATCACGCCCAACGGGTGGAAACGGGCGGTTTTCCTGGGGTTCTGATGTTTGCTGATATGGGTAAAACTTCTTGGATATTCAAGATGATCATGGCTGTTTTGCACAATTGGCGGGGATAAGCAGTCAGGACGATCACTGTGGGGGATTCTTCCCGCTCAACGGGTATCCAAAAGGGTGATCCGGGCGACTCGCGGCCCCCGTAACCAGGGGCAAAAGGGGATTGCGGAAGGCCTTTCAGGCCAGACTCAGGCCGGACTCGACCCCTGGCGCCGTGGCGGCCGGGCAACAGGGCGGCCGGGAGCCTCCGAAGCCCTGAAAAGCTTGGTAAAAGCCGGCCAAAGCGGCTTGCCAAGGGGCGGCCGGGTCGCTACAAACCGCCCCTCGTATCGGGCGTTCCGGCTGAAGGGCTGCCGAGTTCGCCTTGAAAGATCACTCCATACCTATCGGAGGTTTTGAAATGCCCAAGTTGAAGACCAAGAGCTCGGCCAAGAAGCGCTTCAAGCTCACGGCTACGGGTAAGGTGAAGCGGGCCCATGCGGGCAAGCGTCACGGCATGATCAAGCGCACCAACAAGCAGATCCGGAATCATCGCGGCACCGCCGTGGTGTTCGAGGGTGATGCGCGCAAGATCATCAAGAACTACCTGCCCAACGCCTGAGTCTGAGGAGATACTGACATGGCACGTGTTAAGCGGGGCGTTACCGCCCATGCCCGCCACAAGAAGGTCCTGAAGGCTGCCAAAGGCTATCGGGGTCGCAATTCCACCGTCTTCCGCGTCGCGATCGAGAAGGTCGAAAAGGGACTGCAGTATGCGTTCCGCGACCGTCGCGCCAAGAAGCGCAACTTCCGCTCGCTCTGGATCCAGCGCATCAATGCCGCTGCCCGTGAGCAGGGCCTGACCTACGGCCGATTTATCAACGGCCTCGCGCTCGCCGGCATCGAGATCGACCGCAAGGTTCTGGCTGATCTCGCCGTCCACGAGCCCGAGTCCTTCAACGCCCTGGTGGCGCAGGCCAAAGCGGCCCTGCCTGCTACGGCGGCCTGATCGGCCCGCACTCGCCAGTTATTCAAAGCGAACCGTTTGCGAAGGGGGCCGTCACCACGGCCCCCTTTGTTTTGTCTGCTTCATAAGAATAGACCTGAGGAACGATGACCGAGATCGCCCGACTGGCTGCTGAAACCGAAAGCGCCGTCACCGCCGCGCAAAACCTGGATGCGCTCGAAGACGCCCGCCTCGCCGTGCTGGGCAAGAAGGGCTGGCTGTCGGCCGCGCTGAAAGAGCTCGGCACGCTGGCGCCCGATGACCGCAAGGCGCGCGCGCAGACCCTGAATGAAGTAAAGGATCGTCTCACCACGGCGATTGAAGCGCGTAAATCCGCGCTGGCCGATGCGGCGATCAATGTGCGGCTGAAAGCCGAAACGCTCGACATGACGCTGCCGGTGGGCGACAGCGCCGAGCAGACGGGCCGCATCCATCCGGTCAGCCAGGTGATCGACGAGATCACCGAGATTTTCGCCGCGATGGGCTTCAGCATCGCCGAAGGCCCGGATATCGAGGACGACTTCCACAATTTCACCGCGCTGAACATGCCGGCCGAACATCCGGCGCGTCAGATGCAGGACACCTTCTATCTGCCGCAGCGCCAGGACGGCGAGCAGATGGTGCTGCGCACGCATACCTCTCCGGTGCAGGTGCGCACCATGCAGGGCGGCCCGCCGCCCTATCGCATCATCGTGCCGGGCCGCACCTATCGCAGCGACTACGACATGACCCACACGCCGATGTTCCATCAGGTGGAAGGTCTGGTGATCGACCGCGCCACCCATATGGGCCACCTCAAGGGCGTGCTGACCGAATTCTGCAAGGCCTTCTTCGAGACCGACAAGGTCAAGATGCGCTTCCGCCCCAGCTATTTCCCCTTCACCGAGCCGTCGGCCGAAGTCGACATCAACTGCTCGCGTGAGGGCGGCGTGCTGCGCGTGGGCGAGGGCGACGACTGGCTGGAAATTCTCGGCTCCGGCATGGTCAACCCGAAGGTGCTGCAGCATTGCGGCCTCGATCCCAATGAATGGCAGGGCTTTGCCTTCGGCATGGGCATCGACCGCATCGCCATGCTGAAATACGGCATCCCCGATCTGCGCGGTTTCTTCGACGCCGATCTGCGCTGGCTCAAGCATTACGGCTTCGTGCCGCTCGACCTGCCCACGCTGGGCCAGGGGGTCGCACGATGAAGTTCACGCTCGCCTGGCTTAAAACGCATCTCGAGACCGACGCTCCGCTCGACCAGATTTCCGCCAAGCTGACCAGCATCGGCCTGGAAGTCGAAGGCATCGAGGATCGCGCCGCCATCTTCGCGCCCTTCATCGTGGCCGAAGTGAAAAAGGCCGAGCAGCATCCCAATGCCGACAAGCTGCGGGTCTGCGAAGTCTTCAACGGCACCGAAACCTTCCAGGTCGTTTGCGGTGCGCCGAATGCGCGCGCCGGCATGAAGGGCATCTTCGCGCCGGTCGGTTCGACCGTGCCCGGCACGCAGCTTTTCTTGAAAGCCGCGAACATTCGCGGCGTGGCCTCGAACGGCATGCTCTGCTCCGAACGCGAGATGGGCCTGACCGACGAACACACGGGCATCATCGACTTGCCGCTCGACACGCCGCTCGGCGCGCCGATGGCCAAGGTCTTCGGCCTTGATGATCCGGTGATCGAAATCAAGCTGACGCCCAATCGCGGCGACTGCCTCGGCATCCGCGGCATCGCGCGCGATCTGGCCGCTGCCGGCCTCGGCACGCTCAAGCCGCTGACCGTGCCGGCGATCCCCGGCGCCTACAAAAGCCCGATCGGTGTGAGCTTGAATTTCCCGGCCGGTGCCGAAAAGGCCTGCCCGATTTTCGTTGGCCGCCATATCCGCAAGGTGAAGAACGGCCCCTCGCCGGCCTGGCTGCAGCAGCGCCTCAAGGCCATCGGCCTGCGTCCGATCTCGGCCCTGGTCGATATCACCAACTTCTTCACCTACGATCTCGGCCGTCCGCTGCATGTCTTCGATGCGGCCAAGGTCACCGGCAACATCACGGCACGTCTGGCAAAAAGCGGTGAGAAGCTGCTGGCGCTGGATGGCAAGGAATACGCGCTGGATGAGACGATCACCGTCATCGCCGACGATGCGGGCCCCGAGGGTCTGGGCGGCGTGATGGGTGGCGAGCATTCCGGCTGCTCGTTTGAGACCACCGAGGTCTTCGTGGAATCCGCCTGGTTCGATCCGGTGCGCACCGCCACTACCGGGCGCAAGCTCGGCATTCATTCCGATGCGCGCCATCGCTTCGAGCGCACCGTCGATCCGGCCTTTGTGCGGCCGGGCATCGAGGTGGCGACGCAGATGATTCTCGAACTCTGCGGCGGCGAGCCGTCCGAGGTCGTGCAGGCGGGCACGGAGCCCGACTGGAAGAAGACTGTCACGCTGCGGCCCACGCGCCTGCTGGGCCTGGTCGGTTTCGACCTGCCGGTGGCCGTGCAGACCCAGATTCTGGAATCACTTGGCTTCGGTGTGACCAAGACCAGCGACGTCCTGTCGGTCTCTGTGCCCTCCTGGCGCCCCGACATCGATGGCGAAGCCGATCTGGTCGAGGAAATCGCGCGTCTTCACGGTTTCGATGCGATCCCTGCAGAACCGCTGCCGCCGCTGCGCGCCGTGCCGCAGCCGGCGGTGTCGGCATCGCAGCGTCGCGTACGTCAGGCCAAGCGCGCCCTGGCTGCGCGCGGCCTGGTCGAGGCCGTCACCTATTCCTTCATCCGCAAGGCCGAAGCCGAAGTCTTTGGCGGCGGGCAGGACAGCCTGCTGCTGGTCAATCCGATCAGCGCCGACATGGATGCCATGCGGCCCTCGATCCTGCCGGGTCTGATGGCCGCCACCAAGCGCAACATGGATCGCGGCACGGCCGATGTGATGCTGTTCGAGGTCGGGCCGCAATATGCCAGCGTCGACATGGATGGTCAGGCCATGGTTGCCGCCGGCATCCGTCGCGGCGCCACCGGCGCGCGGCACTGGCGCGAGCGTCCGCGCAGCGTCGATGCCTATGATGCCAAGGCCGATGCGCTGGCCGCGCTGTCGGCGGCCGGCGTGGACACTGCGCCGCTGATGGTCATGGATGGTGCACCCGACTGGTATCATCCGGGCCGGTCGGGCACCCTGCGCCTTGGTCCGAAAACCATTCTCGCCGCGTTCGGCGAACTGCACCCGCGCGTGCTGAATGCCCTCGATGTGAAGGGGCCTCTCGTGGGTTTCGAGGTCTATCTCGACCGCATTCCGGCCAGCCGCGCCAAGCCCGGCGTCCGCACCAAGCCGGCCTTGAAGCTGTCGGAGCTGCAGGCGGTGGAACGCGACTTCGCCTTCATCGTCGATGCCGCCACGCCGGCCGACACGCTGCTGAAAGCCGTGCGCGGTTCCGACAAGGCGCTGATCACCCGCGTGTCGGTCTTCGACATCTTTGCCGGTCAGGGCATCCCTGAGGGCAAGAAGTCGCTGGCGATCAGCGTGCGGCTGGAACCGCAGGCGCAGACGCTGACTGACGCCGAGATCGAGGCGGTGGGCAAGAAGATCGTCGCTGCAGCCGAAAAGGCCTGCGGCGCCGTTCTGCGCGCGTAAGTCTCGCCATGCTGGTGCTCGGCGTTCATTCCGGTTGGTCTGACGCCGGCGCCGCGCTCTTTGATGGTTATGACCTGCTGGCCGCCGTGCCGCTGTCCCGCATCAGCGGCGTGGCGCGCGATGGCGGGCGGTTGCCTGTGGAAGCCGTCGGCGAATGCCTCGACATTACAGGCGTGCGGCCCGACGCCATCGGTGCGCTGGCGTTGTCGCGCGGCGTCTTTCCCGGTCGCTATTACCGCAGCCTGTCGCTGCCGCGCCGCGTCACCCGTTCGCTCAGTCATCTGCTCGGCCGTGATACGCCGATCAACCTGAATGATCAGGTCCGGAGCCGCAATGTGACGCCGGAAAGCCTGCTCGATCTCGGCATGCTGGCCGGCGGGCTGGGGCTCAACCGCCATATCCCGGTGCATCTCTATCGCCACCATACGGCGCATGCGCTGCTCGGTTTAAGCACCGCCACCTGGCGCGACGGTCTTGTCTTCACCGCCGACAGCGGCGCCGACGGCATCGCCTATGCCGCCCAGGTCCTGAAATACGGCCGGCTGGCCAGCTATTACGCCGACGAGGCCGATGCGGCGCGTGGTGCAGCCTCGCTCGGCCATCTGGTCGATCTCGCTGTTGCCGGGCTCGATCTGCCCGATGCGGCCGCGCTGTTCGCGCTGGCCATGCAGGGTGAGCCGGTTTTCGCCCAGGCGCTGCATGCCCATGTGCGGGTCGATGCCGATGGCCATATCCTTGCCGACTTCGCCGCCGATGGCGGGGTCGACCGCTGGTTCCGCCGCCTGATCGAGGGCCAGCCGCCGGCACTGGTCGCCGCGTCCCTGTTCAAGCTGCTGGCCGATATCTTCGCCATGGCGATCACCCGGCTGCTGCAGCGGCATGAGCTGAAGAATATCGCACTGGGCGGCAGCCTGTTTTCTGATCCGCGCCTGCTGCATGCGCTGCAGGTGCAACTGCCTGCCGATATCACCATCACGGCGCATGCGCCGCCCGACGATTCAGCGCTGCCGCTGGGCGGTGCGCTCGATGTGCTGCTGCAGCGCGACGGTCTGGAAAGCTGGCTCAATCTGCGCCGGCCGCTGCAGGAGGCGCCCTGGGGCCGCGACTATGTCGCCGATATCGATCCGGTGCTGGCCAATGGCGGCTGCCGTCTGGTCAGCCGCGAGCCGGTGCGGGCTGCCGCGGCGCTGCTGCATGCCGGCAAAAGCGTCGCCTGCTATGGCCGGCGCGGCATCGGCGCTACCGGCGGGGCGTCTCGCACGATCCTGCTCGGCGGCGCGGTGCCCGGCGCCGTTGCCGCCGCGAATACGCGGCTCGACCGGCCGGCCTTCATGGCGCCCGTGTTGCTGGCGCTGCCCGATGCCTTGCCCGATCTGCTGCCCGACATGGCCGGCCGCGATCCGGCCGTGGCGCAGCTGCTGGCCGAACGCTGGCGGCCGCAACTGCAGGGCGCGCTGGGGTCTGGCCTGCGGCTGCAGGCCCAGGCCATCGACTCTGAGGCGCAGCCGCTGCTGCATGATCTGCTGGTCGCCTACAAGCAGCTGTCCTGGTTGCCGGCGCTGCTCGGGCTGCCCATGCAGATCGGTGCGGAATCCATGCTGGACGATCCCGGTGGCGCATTACGGCTGCTGCGCGAGGGCCGTGTCGACTATCTCGTCACCGAACACGCGGTCTGGGAGAAGGTTTAGGCGCCTTCGACTTCCGTCACGCCAATCTCGGTGACGCTGGTCAGGCCGGTCCAGCGGTCGAGTTCCTCATGCAGGGCGCGGATGCCGATTTCCAGCTTGCCGTAGAGCATGGTCTTGTTGGCGCCTGACTGCATGCCGATCTGCGCCTGCTCCGAGATATACAGGTCTTCCGACTGGAACACGCCGCCCTCGATCAGGTCGAAGCTGCGCTGCCAGTGGTCGCGTTCCTTCTCGTCGCGCGGCGCATGCGGCGTCAGCATCACATGGCTGAACATCACCTCGTCGGGCGCGCTGGGATACATGCTCAGCAGGCTGGTGTAATCGGGGCTGAGCACCAGAATGGTATTCGGATAGAGCATGTAGGCAAAGGTCGAGTGCCGCCGGCCGTCCCAGGCGCTTTCCGGCAGTCCCGGCACTTCCTCGAATTCGGTACGGGGAAGAAGCGTGCGCAGATGCGGCCCGATGCGATCGACCACGGCGGCATTGTCGCGGAAGAAGCCGGCCAGCGTGTTCTTGTGCAGCCGTACCACGTGATAGGCCTCCAGGAAGGCATCCATCACCAGTTTCCAGTTGCACTTGCGCACCGTCACCGCGCGGGCGAAGGCCTGCATGCCGCCAAAGCCGTGCACGGCCAGGTCCTGCTCCACGCCGGCGAGGAAGGGATCGAGCGCCATCGGCGGCGCATCCGGATCGACCAGGCCGAAGATCACGCCTTCGCGCACGCCGACCTGGATCGGCGTCAGCCCGTATTGCGATTTGTCGAGACCGGGGAAGCCCTCCTCGAGCGGCACATGCTTCAGCCGGCCATCGAGATCGTAGACCCAGTTATGATAGGGGCAGGTGAACTGGCTGCGCTTCTGAACATCAGCCGTTCCGTTGCTACCCGCGGTATTATTGCAAAGGCGCGTGCCGCGATGGCGGCAGACATTGAGGAAGCCGCGGATCTGCATGTCGCGGCCGCGCGCCAGCAGCAGCGGCTGGCCGATGATGTCCAGCGTCAGGGTGTCGCCGGCCTTGGGCAGCATCGCCTCATGGCCCAGCACCAGCGGCGCCTTGCGGAACACATGGCTGATCTCGCGCGCATACCGCTCATGCCCGGCATAGACCTCGGGCGTGATATGGAAGGGGCGTTCGGGCAGGCCATCGGTGCAGGCGATGCTGGGTTCGTTCACCATGGCCAGCAGGCGGCGGAACTGTGCGAGATGCGGGGCGTAGTCCATCCCGACGTTTTCACTCCCGTGACGTTTCTGGTTGATGTCAGGGAAGCACAGACGGGACGAAATGCAAGGGTATATAGGTTGTCGTTACGTCAACACTCTTTAATGAGGCGTCACCCTAGGGCTTGTCCCTAGGATCCATCCAACTGGCCGAACTTCGGAACGACGGGATGGACCCTCGGAATAAACCCGAGGGTGACGGCTTTTCTCTTATCATGGGCGTTTTCGCATCTGCTAACATGGCAGCATGATGCCGATCAGAATCATCCTCGCTCTGTTTGCCGGTCTGCTCGTGGGAAGTTGCACGCCGCTGGAAACAGTGAAGATGTGGCGTGTTACGCTGCCGCAATCGGAAGGCCCTGCGATCCAAAGGGATATGGGTGAGATTGACCGGGTATTTCAGGCCATGAAATTCAGCGGGCGCCCTTTATCCTTCAATGCCTGTCGTGCTCCCGGGGAGGATGATCCATTCCTGTATCGGGTTGGCTATCAATCTCAGGAGGCTCCGCGTGACTTTCTCGCCACAGTTCTGGTGCGTCCGCCTGCAAAGGTTATCGAGATCGTATTCTCTTCCTGGCCAGATAGCTTCGACCGGGTGGCCCGTGCGGATATCTCGGATTTTGAAACTGGGCTGAAAGCCACTTTTGGTGAGCGTTTGACGTCATTCAGCGTGCGGAAATTGGCAACCTGCGAATACTGAGAGTTAAGCCGTCTCGCCTAACTGCGCCCAGAATTCCTCGGCCCGGGCATTCAGCCGCGCCTTGGGGCGGTAAAGCCGGATTTCCATTGGGATGTCCCAGCTCTCATCGCCGGCGCGCACCAGTTTGCCGTCGGGGCCAAGGTCCTCGGCCAGCAGCGACAGCGGCGACCAGGCGATGCCGCGCCCGTCGACGGCCAGCGTTTTCAGCACCACGGCGACATGCGAACTGAAGACAGGTTTGAGATGCGCGGCGCAGCCGTTCTGCGCCCAGCTCGCCGCCACGATCCGCCCCATGCCGGATTCTTCGCTGAAAGCCAGATGCGGCAAAGGCGCGTCGGCCGTGCCGGGCAGGGCATACCGCGGCGCGCCGGTGGCGTCGTCATGGATGCTGACCGGCACCATCACATCCTGGCCCAGCGGGATCGACTGGAAGTCGTTTGGATTGAGCCGCGTTGCGGCGGCCGGATGATGGTGGCAGAGCAGGAACTGCGCGCGGCCCTGCAGCATGATGCGTTCGCAGCCCTGCATGCTGTCGGCCACCAGGCGGATCGCAGCCGGCGAGACGGCGGGGCCCAGTCGGCGCAGCCAGTCGGGGAAGAAAGTCAGCGCCAGCGCGCTGGTGGCGGCGAATTTCAGCGAGGAGGCGGCATTGGCGGCTTCCAGCGCCTCCTGCCGGCCCTGCAGCAGGCGGCGCAGCGTCTCTTCCGCCACCGGGCGAAAGTCCTCGCCGGCCGCCGTCAGGCTGATGCGATGGGTGTCACGGTCGAACAGCGGCGTGCCGACCCAGCGCTCCAGCGCCGAAATGCGGCGGCTGAAGGCCGGCTGGGTGACATGGCGCGCCGTCGCCGCTCGCGAAAAGTTCATCTGCTCGGCCAGGGCCACGAAATCTTCCAGCCACGCAATTTCCATGGGATTTCGGCACCTGCGTTATGCATACTCGACATGAAACGAGGCCGCACCGGCATTGGCATAGACTCCGCCCGCCGCTGTAGGGTCGTTTCCCCATAAGATTAAAAAGAAATTCAGGAGGAAACCATGCGTTCAATCGCTTTTGCGGCCGCCGCCGCTATGCTCGTTTCTGGTGTGGCCGGTCATGCTGCAGCGCAGAACTGGCCGACCAAGCCGATCACCGTCGTCGTGCCCTATGCCGCCGGCGGTCCGACCGACACGGTGGCGCGCCTGACCGCGCTGGGCCTGTCGCGCCAGCTCAACAACCACACCGTGGTGGTCGAGAATGCCACCGGCGCCGGCGGCACCATCGGCGCCAACCGCGTCGCCACGGCAGAGCCGGACGGCCATACCCTGCTGGTGCACCATGTCGGCATCTCCACGGCCGCCACGCTGTACCGCAAGCTGCCCTATGACACCAAGACGGCCTTCGCGCCCATCGCGCTGCTGACCGATTCCGCGATGACCATCATCGCGCGCGAAGACTTCCCGCCGAACACGCTGCCGGAGCTGATCAAGTATCTTGGCGAGCAGAAGGAGAAGGTTTCCTACGGCAATGCCGGCATCGGTGCCGCCTCGCATCTGTGCGGCATGCTGATGATGTCGGCCATGGGCGTGCAGCTCAACACGGTCGGTTATCGCGGCAATGCCCCGATCATGCAGGACATCCTGGGCAAGCAGCTCGACATGACCTGCGACCAGGCCACCAACACGACGGGTCAGATCAAGGCCAAGAAGGTGAAGGCCTATGCCATCACCACCAAGGAGCGCCTGCCCGACCTGCCCGACCTGCCGACCGCCGACGAGGCCGGCCTGAAGGGCTTCGAGGTCAATGTCTGGCACGCCCTCTACGCGCCGAAGGGTACGCCCGATGCCATCGTGCAGAAGCTGGCCGCCGCGTCGCGTGGCCTGCTGAAGGATGCCGAAATCGTCAAGCGCTTTGCCGATATCAACACCACGGTGGCCTCGGATGCGCGCGCCACCCCGGCCGCGCTGTCGCAGCATCTGAATGCGGAAATCGCCAAATGGGCACCGCTGATCAATGCCGCCGGGCAGTACGCCGACTGAGTGAGAAAAACGTTTAAGCCTCCCCAGTATTCTACAGTGACAAAAAAGGACGCGTGAGTATGGCCAAGAAACACAGGATTGCGGTTATCCCCGGCGACGGCATCGGCAAGGAAGTGGTGCCCGAGGGCCTGCGGGTGCTCGACGAAGTGTCGCGCAAGTTCAGCATCGACTTTAATTTCGACAGCTTCGACTGGAGCGTCGACCACTACATGAAGCACGGCAAGATGATGCCGGACGACTGGAAGGAGAAGATCGGCAAGCATGACGCGATCTTCTTCGGTGCGGTGGGCTGGCCCGAGAAAGTGCCGGATCACATCTCGCTCTGGGGCTCGCTGATCCAGTGGCGCCGCGAATTCGACCAGTATGTGAACCTGCGTCCGGTTCGCCTGATGCCGGGCATTCCCTCGCCGCTGGCCAATCGCAAGGTCGGCGACATCGACTTCTACGTGGTGCGCGAGAATACCGAGGGCGAGTATTCCTCAATCGGCGGCCGCATGTTCCATGGCACCGAGCGCGAATTCGTCGTTCAGGAAACCATCCTCAGCCGCATCGGCACGGACCGCATTCTCAAGTTCGCGTTTGAACTCGCGCAGAGCCGGCCGAAAAAGCATCTCACCTCGGCCACCAAGTCGAACGGCATCTCGATCACCATGCCCTACTGGGACGAGCGCGTGGCCGAGATGAAGAAGGGTTATCCCGGCGTGAAGGTCGACCAGTATCACATCGACATTCTCACCGCGCATTTCGTGCAGCATCCCGACTGGTTTGATGTCGTGGTCGGTTCCAACCTGTTCGGCGACATCCTCTCTGACCTGGGTCCGGCCTGTACCGGCACCATCGGCATCGCGCCTTCGGCCAACCTCAATCCGGAGCGCAAGTTCCCCTCGCTGTTCGAGCCGGTGCATGGCTCGGCGCCCGATATCGCGGGCAAGGGCATCGCCAATCCGGTCGGCCAGATCTGGTGCGGCGCCATGATGCTGGAGCATCTGGGCCACAAGGAAGCCGGTGCCGCCGTGCTCAAGGCCATCGAGGATGTGCTGGAAGCCGGGCCGCGCACGCCCGACATGGGCGGTCAGGCCAACACGAAGGATGTCGGCAAGGCGATTGCCGAGGCCGTCGCCAAGGGCTGAGTCTTTCCTGTATCGAATACCGAGCGGCCGGGCAGTTCACGCCCGGCCGTTTTCGTTTCAGGCCCCGTTTCAGGCATCGACCAGCGGTGCCACGCCGCGCACCATCGCCATGCCTTCGGGCGTGAGGCGCATGGCGGAGAGGAAATTCTCTACCTGATAGCCGGGCCAGATGCTGCGCGCCTGCAGCATCGCTGTCCGCGCGTCCTGCACGCGGCCAGCCAGCGCCAGGGCATAAGCGGCCAGCGCCCGCACATGGGCATGGGCATTGGGGCGCGCCGCGGCCTGCACCGCGAACTCGACGCCCTCGTCAAAGCGCTTCAACCGCAGCAGCGCGATGGCGCGGCTGGCCAGCATGGCGAAGAGCAGCGGATCGAAGGGGCTGATCTGGCGCGAATGATCGGATGCCGCAATGGCCGCCTCGGGATCACCGATCAGGCAGTGGAAGAAAGACAGCGTGTAATGCCCGAGCACGAAATTCGGGCTCAGCTCGATGGAGGTTTCCATCTCGCGCTGCGCCTGATCATGCTGTCCGCGCAGCCACAGCGCCCGCCCCATCACCTCGTGACAGGCCGGATCGTGGTCGTCGGCCAGCAGGCCTTGGCCGGCGGCGGCATAGGCGCGATCGGTTTCGCTGGCGCGGTCGGCCCAGCCCTGGAAGGCGTTCTGGTAATGGGTGCAGGACAGGCCCGCATAGGCGCGCGAGAACGTGGGATCAAGCCGCAAGGCGCGCTGGAACAGATGCTGGGCGGCCTGGTTGTCGTCGCGGCTGAAGCGATAGAAATGCCACATGCCGCGGTGATAGGCCTCCCAGGCATCCAGTGAATTCGGCGCCTTCAGGATCGCGCGATTGCGTTCCACGGCCTCCACTTCGCGGATGATCGAGCCAACGATATGGTTGCCGATCTCGTCGAAGATCAGCAGCGCATCGTCGGTCTTGCGCTCGAAGGCCTCGGCCCAGATGATCCGCGCCGTGCGCGTGTCGGCCAGTTCCACCGTGATGGTGATGCGGTTGCCCCGCCGCTGCAGCGAGCCGCTGACCAGATAGTCGACATTCAGCATCCGCCCGGCTTCTTCGGGCGCCACCCAGCGATCGCGCAGCGCAAAGGTCGTGCCCTGCGAGATCACCAGCAGGTTGCGCAGCTTGGCCAGACGGATGACGATGTCGGTGGTCAGGCCATCGGCCGGACCGCCCGGCAGCGTGACGGCGGCATTGCGGTCGAGAAACGGCATCACCGCGATGGAGGCCCGCCGCGCCGGTCCGGCAGGACTCTCGGTGGCACTATCGAGCATATCCGGAGCGGCGGCGGCTGCTTGCGCCTGTGGTGTCGTCGTCGGCGTCCGGATGGTCTGCCACAGCTCGCGGATCGGCCGGTCGTCCATATCCTCGGTCTCGAACAGCCTGGTGGTGGCTGCGACATGCTCGTCGCCTTCGCGGATGCGGCCCTGCCGTGCCAGCGCCCGCAGCAGAAGGTCATGGACGCGCCGATCGAACGGGGCAAGCTGCCGCCACTGTTCAAGCGGGATGAAGGCCTCTTCATCGGGCAGACGTTTGACCAGTTCTTCCAGCAGGGCGGCGTGATAGCCGCGGAAGCGGCGGCGCTGCGCCATCATCCAGCTGTTGAAGGTCGGGCTGTTGTCGGCCTCCAGCCCGGCGAGGAAGTCGCCTGTGAACAATCCGGCCAGCAGGCGCAGCCGGTCGGTCGGCAGGGTTTTCAGGCCGCCCTGGATCGCCTCGGCGATATCGGTCGCATCGACCACGCAGCCGGTCAGGTCGAGCCGCACGCTATCGTCGTGCGTTTCGATGCGACTGCGGCCGCGCTGGTCCGGCGCGTGGTCGATCACGCTGCGGATTTTGCTCAGGCACCAGCGCAGCTCGCCGCGCGGATCGTTCGGGCCGTCCCACAGCAGGTCGCAGAGCTGGCTGCGGGCTGTCGCCTGCGGCGCGACCGCCAGATAGGCGAGCAGGGCGCGGACCTTGCGCGAGGCCGGCAGCGGAACCGCGACGCCATCGCGGGTCACCGTCACCGCGCCCAGCAGGCGCAGTTGCATTCGTGATTCGTCCGCTTGAGCTGTCTTGTTCATGGGAGTTTCCACGCCGCTTTCCACGCTGGTTACTACGGGCGGCCGCTACGACTCACTGTCAGTGAGGATGGTGCATTTGGCATCCAGCGCCAATGCTTTCAATAACCCAGCAGAGTCAGTGCCCGTGTCCCCTTGGCGGGATCGCGCTTGGCTTCACCGAGTGAGGAAAAAATGGGCGGTTTTGTCGCGCTTCTGTACGGTCTCGTGAGTTACCTGATCTTCTTCGTTACCTTTTTGTATGCCATCGCCTTCGTCGGCAATCTGGGCGTACCCAAATCCATCGATTCGGCGACGACCTCGTCGCTGGCCGAGGCGCTGGTCATTAACGTCCTGCTGCTCGGCCTGTTCGCCGTTCAACACAGTGTGATGGCGCGTCCCGGCTTCAAGCGGGCTTGGACGAAGATCGTGCCCAAGTCGGTCGAACGCAGCACGTATGTGCTGCTCGCCAGCCTGATCCTGATCCTGCTGTTCTGGCAGTGGCGGCCGATGCCCACGCCGGTCTGGACGGTCGACAGCACCATCGGCGCCGTCGTGCTGCACGCCACCTTCTGGTTGGGTTTCGGCCTGGTGCTGCTCAGCACCTTCCTGATCGACCATTTCGAACTGTTCGGTCTGCGGCAGGTCATCGCGCGTCTGTTCCGCCGCGATATGCCCGGTCATGTCTTTCGCCTGCCCTGGCTGTACCGCCAGGTGCGTCATCCGCTCTATCTCGGCTTCATCATTGCCTTCTGGTCGGCGCCGGTGATGAGCCAGGGCCATCTGCTCTTCGCCATTGCCACCACAGGCTACATCTTCATCGGTATCTTCTTCGAGGAACGCGATCTGATCGACGCCTTCGGCGACCAGTATCGCAACTATCGCAAGCAGGTCGGCATGATCCTGCCGCGCCTGGGCGGCAAGGCCGTGGCACAGACACCGGAAGCGCCGAAGTAAGACCGGACGAAGCACCGGCGCTCCCGATCGTCATGGGAGGGCCGGCTTCCGGAACGGCCGGGCCCTGACCCCGGCCGTTCTTCTTTCAGACAGTGAAGCATCAACAGGGAGAATGCATATGCTTGCATCACGAACGGGAACCCTTGCCAATCCAGCGGAAACGATCGATCTGCAGGCGGTGAAAATGCGGCAGCAGGGCGCCTGGTCGTCTGGCGACTATGCGATCATCGGCACGACGCTGCAGATCGTCGGCGAACAGCTGTGTGAATCGCTCGATCTGCGATCCGGGATGGTGGTGCTGGATGTTGCGGCCGGCAACGGCAATGTCAGCCTGGCTGCCGCCCGCCGCTTTGCCAAGGTGGTCTCCACCGATTATGTGCCCGCCCTGCTGGATCGCGGTCGCGAGCGCGCCGCCGCCGAACGGCTCGATATCACATTCCAGGTCGCCGATGCCGAGGCGCTGCCGTTTCCCGAGGCGACCTTCGACGCGGTCGTGTCCACCTTCGGCGTGATGTTCACCGCCGATCATGACCGTGCCGCGGCGGAACTGCTGCGGGTCTGCATGCCCGGCGGCAAGATCGGCCTGGCCAACTGGACGCCCGACGGCTTCATCGGTCATGTCTTCAAGACGCTCGCCGCCTACATCACGCCGCCGGCCGGCACCCGGCCGCCGCCGCAATGGGGCACGCAGGAACGCATGACCGAATGGTTCGAGCCGCAGGCTGCGTCGCTGCAGATGGTCAAGCGGCAGTTCGCGTTCCGCTATCGCTCGCCGGCGCACTGGCTGCACATCTTCCGCACCTATTATGGTCCGACGCTGAAGGCCTTCGCCGCGCTGGAGTCGCAGGCGCAGACCGCGCTGGAACAGGACCTGCTGGCAGTGGCCACGAAATTCAACCGCTCGGGCGACCACAGCATGGTGGTGCCGTCGGAATATCTGGAAACGATCATCACCAAGCGCTGAGCATGAGGCGATGGTGGAGGCGAGGCGGCCGGGCCCTGATCCCGGCCGTCTTTTCTTTCCGCATGCGGCCCTTCGGGTCGCGGCCGCCCGCATGATGGAACCATGACAGTTTCTTCCAGTTATCTGCAGGTGATCATCCCTTCGGTGATTGGAGACATGCGTCAGCGTCTGGATTATCTCGATTGCGGCAAGGATTTCGCCCGCTGCCTGCCCAGCGTGGGTGTGGTGGACGGCGTCTGCATCGCCGAGGACGGCAATCGCTGGGCCGTCTTCCGGCCCGAGGTGCCGATCCATTTCAGGGGCCGGTTGCAGCGCGCCCTGCTGCTGCAGTGGCCCTGGGATGACCGCCAGAATGCACACGAACCGCCGGCGGTCACCATCGTGGAGATGTCCAGCGTCAGGGCCAGGGAATATGGCTTCGATCTTCGCCAGGCCCGCTATCTGGCGCGCGGCCGGCTGCAGCCGCTGTGAACAGGCCAGTCTGAATAGGCCGGTCTGAACAGGCAGGCACGGCCAGGCTTCGCTTCGCCACGGCCGATTTTGGCGGTTCATTCATTCCTCATCCGCACGCGGGAAATCGCCATATCCAGCGATTCCAAGCGGTTAAAAAATGTCTCCGACACGTCACGGAGACATGCAGAAGACCCGCCCTAGCTTGATGCCGGTCCGCTTCCCCAAGCCCCGGAAAAAATCATGCTGCAAGACCTCGCCTGGAGCAGTTTCACCCTGCCGCCCGAAGCCGATCAGTGGCGCGCCGATGTGGAACGCGCCACGGGTTTGCAGGTGAAGCTGCTGCGCGACGACGCGATGACTGATGCCGAGGGCGAGGCCTGGTCGGAGCCGGGCCTGCGCGCGGTGGCGCTCGCCGCCGACGGCAATGCCATGACGGTGGTGCACGAACTCGGGCATCTGAAACTGGAAACGCTGGGCTGGCCGCATTGCTACCTCTGCGCCGAGGAGATGGCCTGGATCGACGCGCATTACGCGCTGGTCAGCGATCTGGTCTCGCTGATCGAGCATCAGGCATTCTTTCCCGCCATGCTGCGCATGGGCCTCGATCCTTATGCTGCGTCGGAAGCCGATCTGGTCGATGCCGATGTGCTGGACTGCCTGCGCTGCACGCCGGCCGGCCTCATTCCGGACTGGGAGATCACCATGCAGCTGTTGCGCGCCCTGCTCGAAGCGCGGCCGCAGGCCGTCGCAGACGTGATGCAGGCCGCGACGCATCTGGTGGTCGAAAGCCGGCTGGCGCGAGCGTTGGCAAGGATCGCACGCGCCGCGCCGCCGACGCCGGCGGGATTCCGCACCGCCATGCGCGACTGCTGGGCCGCGCTCGATCTGCCGCCGCAGACGCTGTGCTTCGAGGAAGACGACTGTGCGGAAACGTCACCCATCAAAGACACGCAGGGCGGCGAGCAGGGCGCAACACCGATGCCGGAACTGGTGGCGGCCCGGCCATCATGATGCAGCCGTCATAACGGCTACAGCCGGCTCAGATCTTCCACCGCATCCAGCACCATGCCGGTGCCGACCGCGATCAGCAGCACATCGGCGGCGACGCGTACATATTTCGCACCGGCCGGCGCTTTGAGTCTGACGCGCAGCTCGGGCGGCAGGTCATAATAGATCAGGTCGCCGGGCAGGCGCTGGCCCTTGGCCCATTTCTTCGCCTGGCCCGGCGGCATGCAGCCGTTGTTCTTCTTCGCCAGGCCGGGCGGGCATTTGCCGCTGCGGAATACACCGCCGTAGTAATCCTGGATCATGCCACGATCCGACGTGTCGATGCTGATATCGATCGAGATGCCGTCGCCGCCGCCATGATGTTTGCCGCCGCCCTTGCCGCCTTTGGCATGACCGGGCGGATCGGCGAAGGCAGGCGCGGCGAGGAGAAGGATGGCGAGAACGGCGAACAGGGACGGGGCGGATTTGCGCATGGGGCGGCTCGCTCTTGTGGTTTGCTGGCAGCCGGATCGGAACGCGGCATTGGGGCGGAATGAGGGCGGAACTTCATGCGCCCTGCGTAATTGAATCCAGCGCCATCGCAGCAAAGAGGAGGCTGGGCATGACCGATCTGCGTAAGGACTTTGCTCCGTCCGATCTCAACCGGGTCAACATGGAAGCCGATCTTGAGGTGCGCTACTGGTGCCGGCATTTCAGCGTGACGCCGGATCGCCTGCGCGATGCCGTGGAAAAGGTCGGCGGCTCCACCCGCGCGGTGAGCCAGGAGCTGGAACAGACCTATCAGTGACTGCTCCAGGAGCTGGCGGCTGGCCCGAGCCGGGCTTGACTTTTTGATATAAATGTTCCTATAATGTTCCATTCTTCTGCCGAAGTGGCCTGGCGGGACGGTTTTCCATGCCTCGCAATGGTTTACGGGTTATGACGCCGAACCGCAGCGGGCTCCAGTGGTCGCCAGTGAACCCCAGCGAACCGGAATGAACCCGAACGAACTCAAACGAACCGAAACGAAGCCAAACGAAGGCGGGGGCAGTCCGGGGATGCCCGGCTAAGAGGTTGAAATGACATATCCGGACCCGCTGCCCGCATGCTGCGCCTGCGTTGCCGCTGGGCCCCCTGGATGCTACAACCCCGGCCCATGAGCGCCGCCCCCCAGAATCCCCCCGAGTCTGCTGCCATTCCTGCCGGAATGAAGCGGATGTCCTTCATGGGATTCATGGAGGTAAACGGGCCGCTCTGGGGCCGGCTGGATGAGAGCGACGGCCTGCCGGTGATGGGCTTCCGCGTCGAACAGCGCCACTGCAATCCGATGCAGATTTGCCATGGCGGCATGCTGATGACCTTTGCCGACATGCTGCTCGGCTTCACCTGCGGCGTGGCGGCTGGCGGCAAGAAATTCATGCCGACGGTCAATCTCGCCGGCGACTATGTCGGGCCCGCGCCGCTGGGCGCCTGGGTCGAGGGCAAGGGTCGCCTCATTCGCCAGACCCGCAATCTCGGTTTCGCCGAGACGCTGATCACCGCCGATGGCGTCGCTTGTCTGCGCGCCAGCGGCATCATGAAGATTCCCGCGCAGGAGACCCGCGAGGGCGACATCCTGAGCCTGTTCCGTTGAGCTGACATCGTGGCCACCGATCCGAATCTGATCCGCAACTTCTCGATCATCGCGCATATCGATCACGGCAAGTCGACGCTGGCCGATCGCCTGATCGAATCCTGTGGCGGTCTCGAAAAGCGCGAGATGAGCGAGCAGATTCTCGACAGCATGGACATCGAGAAGGAACGCGGCATCACCATCAAGGCGCAGACCGTGCGCCTGAACTACAAGGCCAAGGACGGCAAGGATTACGTCCTGAATCTCATGGACACGCCCGGCCATGTCGACTTCGCCTATGAAGTCAGCCGCTCGCTGGCCGCCTGCGAAGGCTCGCTGCTGGTGGTCGATGCGTCGCAGGGCGTGGAAGCTCAAACCTTGGCGAACGTGTACCAGGCGCTCGATGCCAAGCACGAGATCGTGCCGGTGCTCAACAAGGTCGACCTGCCGGCCGCCGATGTCGATCGCGTCAAGCAGCAGATCGAGGATGTGATCGGTCTCGATGCATCCGATGCCGTGCCGATCTCGGCCAAGACCGGCATCGGCATCGACCTGGTGCTGGAAGCGCTGGTCACCCGCCTGCCGCCGCCCAAGGGCGATCGCGAGGCGCCGCTGAAGGCGCTGCTGGTCGATTCCTGGTACGATGCCTATCTCGGCGTCGTCGTGCTGTTCCGCGTCATCGATGGCGTGCTGAAGAAGGGCATGCGGATCAAGTTCATGTCGTCGGGTGCCGTGCATCCGGTCGAACGCGTCGGCGTCACCACGCCGAAGAAGGTCATGGTCGACGAGCTCGGCCCCGGCGAGATGGGTTTCTTCACGGCCGCCATCAAGGAAGTGGCCGACACGTCGGTCGGCGACACCATCACCGAAGACAAGCGCCAGGCGGCCGAAGCACTGCCGGGCTTCAAGCCGTCCATCCCCGTGGTGTTCTGCGGCCTCTATCCGATCGACGCCGGGGCCTTCCCCGAACTGCGCGAGAGCCTGGGCAAGCTGCGCCTCAATGACGCCAGCTTCCATTTCGAGATGGAAAGCTCGGCCGCGCTGGGCTTCGGCTTCCGCTGCGGTTTTCTCGGCCTGCTGCATCTGGAAATCATCCAGGAGCGGCTTGAGCGCGAATTCAATCTCGACCTGATCACCACCGCGCCCAGCGTGATCTATCACGTCTACAAGACCGACGGCACGATGGAAGAGGTGCATAACCCCGCCGACATGCCCGATCCGATGCTGATCGACCATATCGACGAGCCATGGATCAGGGCCACCGTGATGGTGCCCGACGAATATCTCGGCGCAATCCTGAAGCTGTGCGAAGACAAGCGTGGCCGCCAGGTTGAACTGACCTATGCCGGCAACCGCGCCATGGTGGTCTATCGCCTGCCGCTCAACGAAGTGGTGTTCGATTTCTACGATCGTCTGAAGTCGGTCAGCCGTGGCTATGCCAGCTTCGATTACCAGATGGACGGCTACGAGGCCGGCAACCTGGTGAAGATGACCATCCTGGTGAATGCCGAGAATGTCGACGCGCTGGCCACCATCGTCTATGCCGGCCGTGCCGAAACCCGCGGCCGCCAGCTCTGCGAGCGGCTTAAAGAGTTGATCCCGCGCCAGATGTTCAAGATCGCCATCCAGGCCGCCATCGGCGGGCGCATCGTGGCGCGCGAGGATATCTCGGCCCTGCGCAAGGACGTGCTGGCCAAGTGCTACGGCGGCGACATCAGCCGCAAGCGCAAGCTGCTGGAGAAGCAGAAAGAGGGCAAGAAGCGCATGCGCAATGTCGGCAATGTGGAAATCCCGCAGGAAGCCTTCATCGCCGCGCTCAAGATTTCGGACTGATCTGTCTTAGGACAGCGCCCCGAAGCGCTGGCGGCGGCGCGTCGCGCGGCTGCGGAACAGGATCAGCAGCACCATCCCGATGATGCCCAGCGTGGGCACGGCGGCCCAGCCCAGCACGGTGACGACGCCCGGGTCCCAGGCGGCCGGTGGAATCAGGCTCTGGATGAAGTCGAGGCTGCCGCTATCGAGGCGACGCCAGAAGTCGCCCAGGGAGATGAAGGCGGTGCGGCCGGTTTCCAGCCAGCGCAGGCCGTCGCCACCCAGCGCGAGCAGCGCCAGTGCGAGCAGCAACCAGCCCAGAATGCGTCCCAGCAACACCGTCGTTTCCCCCTGAATCCGCCTGTGTGGTCAGGATGTTAAGCCGAAGGCCGGGTGGATTGCAAATTCGCCGGTGGCGGGTATAGTGCCGCCCCGCGCAGGAGAGATGGCCGAGCGGTCGAAGGCGCACGCCTGGAAAGTGTGTATACCTCAAAAGGGTATCGTGGGTTCGAATCCCACTCTCTCCGCCATTTTGGCCAGCCCCCTGGAGAACCGGTTCTCCGCCGGGTTGCCGCGCCCGGCAGGCCTGGCGGCCCTGGAGACAGCAATGTCCGCCGCCGTCCCCCTCCTATCTTTACGGCACCCCGCGCTTATATAGATTCCGGTCACCACGACATTGACACATGCAGCGGGCGTCGCGTCATGCCGCCTGCCTGTCCTCACTGAATTCCCTCTCGGGAATTGACAGTGTTTCCCGAGAGGGAATGCCCGGCGTCCCGGGCGACACCGAAGGCCAGCAACAGGATTGCTCGCTCCCTCGGATGCGCTTCATGTGATCGATACCTGCAATCGATAGCCGACTGAACTCCCTTCACCGAATCGGTGGGATGTGGGCGTAAGCGCAACGCTGCACAAAAGAGGTAGGCCGCAGGAAGTATTTCGTATCGAGATGCTGCGCCCATAGCCGTGTGGCTTATTGCCGTGCGGTCGACCCGACTAAACTGAATCATCGCCTTCGGTTCCGTGAACTCGAAGAGGCCGTGAAGGTCCGCGCGGAAGTTTGGGTGAAACACACAGGGAATTGAATGTCCGCCCGTCGGCGTGTGCTGGTCGCTTCGCGAAACTCAGATTTCGCCGCGACCCTGCATCGTGAAGTGAGTCGTCTGCCCGAATGGCAGCTGATCGGTATTATCGATCCACGGGCTGAGGATGTGTTCGAGCGGACCTGCGCGATGGCCGATGTCGTGCTGATCGATGCCGAGGATCTGGTCTGGCTCTGGAACAACAGGCGGGACGCCACCGACAAAACGCTGGAAACCCTCCGTGTTGTGGCGATTCTGAGCGACAAACAAATTCTTGATGTGGTGCCGCGCCTGCCGCTGAACAGCGGACTGCTGTTCAGGGCGCCGCATGGAGACGTACCGTTCGATACGCTGGAAATAGCGCTCAAGGGATACATGTCGGTTCGCGAGCCGCTGCTTGACCGCATGAAGCAGAACCGTCTGCGGCTCGACATTGTTGCCGGCTTTTCCCCCGAAGAACTGCGCGTCCTGGCCTATATCGGCAATGGCTTGTCCAACCGGCAGATCGCCAAGATCAGCGGACTGGCGGAGAATCGGGTCAAGACGGTGGTCTATCTGGTGACCCATAAACTGCGGATGGAGAACCGGACCGCGGTGGCCATGTTCGTCGTTTCAAACAGGCTGACGGATGGGAATTCGGGCTAATATACCTCTAAAGTAGACCACGGCTTGTGTTGGTCGTGCTCGCGGCCGCCGCGCGTCCCACGCGTCCGCAGGACAGCGGAGCGCGCTCCAGAGGCGGCGCAAGGCCACTGGCAATAGCCGGAGGCTGCGGCGGTGCCGAGGACTTGGAGCGACTGGCAACAGAATGCGCTTCGGCGATAACGCCGTTCTGCAGGGCCCAGATCGCCGCCTGGGTTCTGTTGGTGACGTGAATTTTTTTCAGAACGCCCTTCAGATGCACCTTCACGGTGCCTTCGGTAATCTGCAGATGACTGGCGATCACCTTGTTCGACTGGCCATTCACCAGGCAGGCAAGGATTTCGCTTTCGCGGTCGGACAACTGCCGGTTCCGGTCTGGCGTCCGGGTGCTGTCCTGGGCGAGATGTCGCGTATTGATCAGCAGATGCGCGAGATCGGTCGGGAAAACCTTTTCGCCCATCAGAACCAGGTTCAGCGACTGCTTCAGGGCTTCCGCCGACATGTCCTTCAGCAGATATCCGTCCACGCCGGCGCTCAGGGCATTCGCCAGTCGCGGAATGCCCACGGTGTCCGTCAGGATCACCACCCGTGGCGGCACTGGCAATGCCCTGACGCTCAGCATCAGGTCCAGCAGGATATCGCCATAGCCGGCGGTATCGATGATGACGACGCCGGGTTGATGGGCGGCGATCTGCGCATTTCCTTCCGAGAAGGACGAGACGCCGAACGCGATGGTGTATTGCGACCCTTCCAGTATCCGGCACAGGCCTTCACGGAAAAGCTGGTTCCGATCGATGTGGACGATCCCTATGCCGTTCATGCTTCCCTCAGGGGTGCAGAATGAAAAATGCAATATTGCGAATGGCGCCGGATGCGCACGATGAACACTAACGGGCGATGCATTCCGCTCATAAGGAGCGTTTGGCACCAGCTATGAACATTCGTAGGAGGTGTTTGCGCTCATGTTTCAAGCGGAGTACCTCCTTTGAGCAGCATGTGCGATTAGCGGGGTGTCTTATTTAAGGCGGCCCGCATGAAAAAGCGCGAATGCAGGTTGCGTGCAATCGTCTGAATGCAAGTTGCAGAGAAGACAATCGATAGACTGTCAGCAGGCGCATCGTCGCAAATGAGGATGAAGTCTCATATCTGGCGCTTGTTTGTCACGGAGCGCGCTGTCTGCATTGACAGATTCGATGAATCTGCTGAATCGCATGGCTCTTATGGAACGATGGCCTTGCTGTCTTCAGCCCAGCGCCAGTCAGACATGGCGGATTTTATTATTTCTGGTGAGGTGCTGCGTGTGTCACCAGTGCAGAGACGCAGCCTGATCGGGTGTTCGCTGCCGGGCAGGCAGGTCGGTCGCATCGCGCAGCCTGTTTCCGGAGCCGGTTCGGGTGGTGGCAGTTTCGCCGTGCAACTTGGCCGCACATGGTGTTCGACGCCGGCCAATGCATCGCTGACCGGGGAAGCGGCCGGGCGGCTATTCTGGGTTGCGGACGGTGCGCCGGCGAATGGCCCGGCAAGCTGCGATTTTTCTGCCGGCCCACCGAGCGCGGCACCCAGCAACGGCAACAGGGGCGAGCAGCCGGCGATCAGCCCTGTCATGGCAAACAGCAGCATCGCATTGGCGACTGGGTTGCATCGTGCCATCAGCGCACACGCAGCGGCGTCCAGGGCGACGCATTATGCTGTTCCAGCCATTGCAATGCGGCATCGGTTGCATGGGCCACCTGGTCGGCAGCCAGCCGGGGCGCCAGCTTGTCGATGGTTTTGCCGGCACTTTCCCTCAGCGCGTGATCCTGGCCCGTTGCCAGAATGAGAAGCCATTTCAGAGCTATGACCGGCTCGTAATGGTCGCTGGCCGCCTGCAGCAGCATCAGCGCAAGCGTGTATTGCGCCTTGGCCTTTCCGCCTTCGGCCGCCATGCCATACCATTTACGAGCGGTGACAAGATCCTGCGGAACCCGGATTCCGGTGTGGTGAAGCCATCCGAGATAATGCTGGGCCTCGAGTACGCCATTCATCGCGGCATCGGTAAGCAGCTCAAGACCGCGCGCGCAATCGCCCGGCGTACCAGTATTCTGGATATAGAGGACGCCAAGATTGGCCTTGGCATCGTGCAGTCCCTGTGCGATGGCAGCATTGAGCAGGTTGATGGCGCCGGCGGTATCGCGTGCCAGGCCGTTGCCCGACAGCATCAGTTGTGCCAGCGCGTTCTGTGCCCGTGCATGGCCCGAGCGCACGGCATTCTGGAACAGATGGACGGCTTTCGCCGGATTGGGCGGCATCAGGGTGCCCTGCTGATGCAGGGTACCCAGCGCGAAACAGGCGTTGGGGTGGTTCTGCATGGCGGCGGCAGCGAGCAGGGCATGAGCCTTGCGACGGCCGACGACGCCCAGTTTTCCGACCAGACCAAGGACACCAAGTGTGTACTGCGCTTCGGCATCGCCCCGGTTTGCAGCCCGGGCCAGGGCGGTGAGCCGCACCGGCGACACGGCGCGGGCCATGGCCGGCCCGGTCTTCGGCCGGGCCTGGGCATCGATGCTCACGCCAAGACGACGGCGTGAGATCGCATAAAGCGCCATGGTCTGCACCCAGGGACTTTGCATGACCGGTTTCTCTCTGCCACCGACCGTCTTCTCTTACGGCCGGTTATTGGAGTTGGTCTGGGTGCGCGTGATCGAATTGTCGATCGTGGTTCTGGTGCTGGCCGAGGCATCCTGGTTGCCGTGGCTATCCTGGTCGCTGTTGACCGTCGCCGTCGATCCGCCGGTCACGGTCTGGTTGACCTGGTTGGCGATCGCGGTCGAGCTGGAGTTGTACTGGGTGACATACTGGTTCAGCGCGCCCATGCCGGCAGCGGCGCTGCTCTGCTGCATGTTTTGCTGAAACTCGAACTGCGCCGCCATGCTGGGCGTGCGGACGGGGAAATTGTAGCCCTCGCGGCCCATCTGCTGCGCGGCGGCGGGTTGACTTGCGGATGCCAGGACGACCAGCACGGCAAGCGTTGAAAGGTTGGTCCAGAACATGACTGCCTCCATGGTTTGAAAGAGTGAAAGTCTTGGCTGAGGGAGAGAGGGCAGGGGGACCACCCTCTCTCCCGTCGCCACCAGTGCGTTACGGAGCCGCAACCACCGGGGTCTTGACCGAGATGGAGGCATTGTTGCCCACCGCGGTCGCAACCGAGTTCACGACCGGGCGAGTGAGGCTGCCCAGGCCGCTGTAGTTATTGATCGACACACCGGTCACCTTCGACTTCGCCGACACGTCGGCGTAGGCGAACTGGGTGATGTCGGCGATCACCATCGCGTTGGCAGCCGAAACGGGTTCGACGGCGACGCTCAGGTTGTTGCCGACTGCCGTGGCCGAGCTATCGACCGTGGCATTCAGGATGTCGGAGACCTTGGAAGTGGCCTTGATATTCGCCTTCACCAGGTCGCCGCCCATGACCAGATTGGTCAGGGTGTCGGCCAGGGTCAGGTTGGTGTTGCCGCTGTTGCCGCCATGGTTGTTGCCGCCATGATGGTTGCCACCGCCCTGGGTGTTCACGCTCGGGCTGCTGTTGCCGTCGCCGAAGGCGAACTGGCCGACATGCAGCTGAACGCCAACTTCCGAGGCGATGCTCAGGTTGTTGCCCACCGCCGTTGCCGCACCGATCACCGAAGGCAGATTCGCTTCGGCATTCAGGGCTGCAGTGGCGGGAACTTCAACGGTGCCAAGGTCGACAGTGGCCGTGACAGTGCCGTTGATGTTCGGCTGCTGGTCGGTCTCGTTGACATTGCCGGCAGACACGTTCGGGCTCTGGAAGCCGTCGTTGAGCATGCCGCCGCCAATCCCGTAATGGAACTGGATGTCGGTCGAGCCGAGATCCACGGTTCCGCCACTGGACGGCTGGTAGTTGTAGATGCCGTTGATGATCGACTTCGCCTTCACATCGCCGATGTTGATCTGCTGGGCTTCCACCAGAACCAGACCGGTCGGGTCGATATCAACGTTCACACTCACATTGGTGTTGATGTGCTCGTTGATGCGGAGGTCCCACTTCCAATCGACGTCATCGAAGGCGTGGGCAGGGGAAACGACCATCAGCGAGATGGCCGCCAGGGATGCGCTGGCCAGCAGGCCAGCCTTAAGGGAACGTTTCATTTCTTCTCTCCTTTGGGTTTGGATAGCGACTCTTCTGCGTAGGTGGTCCGTTCGAGTTGGCACTCGGCCGAGCTCGGCAGACCCAGGTATTCCGTCATGATCTGGTACACGGCCATCTCGACGACGGATCTCACACCGAGCTGCAGCGGTTCGTTTTGAATACGTCCCGCGTCAAACTCGACGAGCCTTGAGCCGAAGAAACGGAAGACGTTTGCTTCGACCTCATAACCAAAGATCTGCTTCTGAAGTGAGCTGACATATCGAACGTCAAAGCTCTGCGAATTAACGACCCGGATATCCAGGCCGACGTTGATCACCACCGTGCGCGCCCCGGCGCCGATACCGGTGACGGAAAGTCGCGCGCCTTCGCTCATGATGTTGTAGTTGAGCTCGGTCAGCGCCCCCATGACGACGAAGTTGCTGGCGCGAATGGGTGCCGCGGTCTGGGCCGGCGCCATGGCCAGCTTCTGTTCGACCATGCGGGCTTCGGCCAGCGGAATGCGCAGGTCGAAGCGTTCAACCAGATGAACGCGGCGCGTCTTGTAGAACGCGCTCATCATCATCTCGGTGATGCCCTGGGAGAGCACGGCGCCGTTGTTGGAACGGTCGACCTGGCCGGTCTTGTCGGCTACCTCGCCTACCGTGAAGATCGGCAGGTTGTTGCCCGGTATCTTGGCGAGTGCGGAAAGGCACTGCGAATAGGGCGTGTCGTTGTTGGTGACGGGAAGTCCGTATGTTGGACGGACGCCATGGCTGGAATAGACGCTTTGTGCCGAGCAGGCGCTCAGCGACATGGCGGCTACAGCGATCAAAGGTAAGGTGCGCACCGGATCTCTCCCGCCTGTTGTGGAGGTTGGCGCCTACCGAATTTGCAGTCCGGTCTGGCGGAAACTCCGTGATCTCTCGTCAGCCACAATAGGGATCGCGTGCAGCGACTAAAGAAATCAGGCGGTTGGTTTTGGGCGCAACAGAGGTATGCACATCAGGTGTGCCTCGTCGCGAGATGGGGAGGTGATACCACCGATGTATGATTGGTGTTGACGTGCCATGTGCATTAAGCGATTACTGCAACATCGCATTTATGCTCTGCATTCCTGAGAGGCCAGAATGGCCCGTGCAGAATATTTGCCGATAACAATGGTAAAATGTATGTCCACCGGCCGGCGCGTACTTGTCGCCTCAAGAAAGTCTGATCTTGCCTGGGCGTTGCATCATGAAGTGATGCGGCTGACGCAATGGGAGCTGATCGGCATTATCGATCCGCGGGTCGGGGATGCATTCGATCGGACATGCGCCATGGCGGATGTTGCCCTGATAGAGGCCGATGATCTGATCTGGCTGTGGGATCATCGCCTCGATACAACGCAAAAAACCCTTTCAACTGTGCGCGCGGTGGTGATTCTCACGGACCAGCAGATGCTGGATGTGATGACTCGGACGCAGCAGAGCTGCGGCCTTTTGTTGCGTGAAGAGTATGGCGATGTGCCGGTAGACCTGCTGGAACTGGCGATCAGGGGCTATATGTCCGTATCCGATGCGCTGCTGGATCGTCTCAAAGAAAACCGTTTGCGCCTCGAGATTGTCGGCACCTTCTCGACGGAAGAGCTGAGCGTTCTGGCCTATATCGGCGCCGCGATGCCGAATCGGAAGATCGCGCAGACCAGCCGCCTGGCGGAAAGCCGCGTCAAAACGCTGGTGCATCTGGTGACGCACAAACTGCGCATGCACAATCGGACAGCAGTCGCGGTATTCGCATCGGCAAATGGGTTGACGCCAGTTTCATCCGGTATGCCCGCACCCCATATTCTGGCCCTGCCAGGTTGCGCATAAGGGGTAGCGCAGCGCATAGGGGATAGGCGGCCGAAGCCCGCTTCCTGGTAAGAGTGAAAGCACTACAGTCGTGTCGCCATATATGGGAGGCACGACATGATTTCAGGTATCAGCCCCATTCGCCTGCTGAGTACGGTTTTTTTCGGGGTGGCGCTTTGTCTCGTCGGTGCGACGGCGGCGCAGGCTCAGGCTGGCAATCTTCCCTATCAATCCGGCAGTGCCGGTCTCAGCTACGGCGCGCGTCAGGCGATCCTGAATGCGAGACTTATCAACAGCCGTCCGAAGGCCCTGGTGCGTGGTGCCGATGGCAGCCTGCTCGATGTGTCGCGTCGCGGCAGCCAGGCTTTCCTGCGCTCACCGGAAACGGGCGCCATTCTTCCGGGCGGCAGTCCGGGCCGCGGCTGGGCGACCGGTCTGGGGACCGGATTGGGATGGGGCGGCCTGGCCAGTGCGTATGGCGGTGCCCTGAGTCATCGCTATTCCAGGCCAGGCGCCGGCGGCGAAAGCATGATGCAATGGATATCCATGCTGGATATGGGCGCGGGCCGGTCTTACAGCGGTTTCTCGGTCAGTGAGTCTGCAGGTCCGATCGACCAGTGGACCCAACAAAACGACCTTGGCTGAACGGCCTCAGGTATGGGCGATCTCTGCATCGGATGTGATATCCGCGACAATGCCGTGCTGTAAGGCCCAGATCGCCGCCTGTGTCCGGTTTTGCGCGTGAATCTTTTTCAGAACGCCCTTCAGGTGCACTTTCACCGTGCCTTCGGTGATTTGCAGTCGATTGGCGATGGCCTTGTTGGAATGGCCGTTGACCAGACAGGCCAGGATTTCGGTTTCGCGTTCCGAAAGCGTGCTGCTGCGTTCAGTCTGCCCGCCATTCTGGGCGACGAAGCGGTTGTTGATCAGCAGGTCGGCCAGATCGGTCGGGAAGACCTTCTCGCCCATCAGGACCAGGCGCAGCGACTGCTTCAGGGCTTCGGCCGACATGTCTTTCAGTAGGTAGCCGTCCACGCCGGCGCTCAGTGCAGAGGCAAGACGCGGAATGCCGACCGTATTGGTGAGAACAATGACGCGGGGCGGGACGGCGACGGATCGTGCGCAGAGCATCAGCTCGGGCAGAACTTCGCCGTAACCGTCGGTATCGATGATGACGATGCCGGGTTTCTGGGCCACGACCTGACCGGCGCCTTCGGAGAAGGAGGCTGCCTCGAAAGAGATATAGAAGGGCGAGTCGTCGAGAATGCGGCGGAGGCCTTCCCGAAACAACTGATTGCGGTCGATGTGCAATACTGGAGTCCCGTCCATGCGCCTCCCCCTCAGGGTGTGAACTTTTAGAAAGTCGATTTGCAAAATTGCATCTGCTGCGATGCAAATGACGCTAGCGAAGTCGCGGTTGCTGTCCTAATGAGCGTTCGGAGCAGTCCGGGCGCATTCGGGCGCCGACGCGGCATTCTGCTCCTGAACTGGGTACCCCTTTCAGCTGACTACACCGCTATGTGCCGCTGAGCCCCCATTCTATGATAGGCAGCCTTATCCGACGAGCATGGTCATGCTTCGGTGTGCGCGGCGATTCTTCTAGCGAAGGGAGCGTATAGGAGTACCTGCTCACAGTTTTGATTGTTCAGCACCTACTATCTAGCAATCAGTGGTAATGCGGATGCCTCCGACCTGCTGTCTTGCAACCGTTTTGACCCGAATACCGCGTTCAACGCTTTGTCAATCAACTACCACGTTCATTGTTAATCTCAAAGAGACGCCCGACGGGGCGTTGGCGCCGCCAGCCCAGGCGTTTTAGAGACGATCTGCCGTTATATTCGTGCGCGGCTTGATTGTGCAGCATACGGTCCCCATCTGTATAAATGTCGATAGATGGCCGGACGACTCCGCCTTCCGCTGATTTGATCAGCGCCATGCTGACATCTTCTTTCCTGAAAATGCGATTTCGACGGCGCCCGGAGGGGCGCGCTCCTCTATTTGAAAGGGTTTCCTTATGACGACGGGAACCGTGAAATGGTTTAATGCCACCAAAGGCTTCGGCTTCATTGCGCCCGACGAAGGCGGCAATGACGCCTTTGTTCACATCAGCGCGGTTGAACGCGCCGGCATGAACGATCTGCGCGAAGGCCAGAAACTAGGTTTTGAGCTGGTTGCCGACCGCAAAAACGGCAAGATGTCGGCCGAGAATCTCAAGGCTATTGGCTGAGATGACTGACCTAGCGGGATGCACAAACGGTCCGCCAGGCTTCAGCGCCATGAAATACAAGGCCCATGGGCCCCGCACCTGATCGAGGTGACGGGGCCTTTTCATTTTTCAGCCCGGCCGCATCCGTGGATCGGGCAGCACAGGAGGTCATCATGGCCAAGTCACAAAAGCGCAGTAACCGCGAAGCCAAGAAGCCGAAGAAGGCTGCTGCCGTCGCCGTGGTCGAGTCTACGCCGATGAAGGGGTTGATGGCCTCGGCCTCGCCGGCGAAGAAAAAGAAATGAAGGCGCCCGCACAAGCCGTGATGTCGCCTCATACGGCCAGTCCGTAAGGCGACATCATGCGCTATCTCGGCAACCTGCATGGCCGGGCGACGCTCGCATGCGGCATCGAGATGTTCGGGCAGGCCGACTATGACTTCGAAGGGTTCATCGGACCCACCGGCCAGATCATGGCCAATGGCGAAATCCGGATGTCGCCCGAGATTCTGCGTAGTGTGTTCGGCCGCCGGGACCTGCAGCTGCTGATGGAGGGCGGGCACGTCGTCAGCCTGCGTTTCAGCGAGCGGCAGCTCATCCCCAATGGCGATGTCGCCCATGTCGATATCGACGGCGATCTTCCGGCGGCGGCCGACTGGCGCCAGTAACACGGATTATCCAGAGCTTTGCATGTGGCGATAGCGCCGGTGCGAAGTGGAAAGGCGTTCATGATCGCGATCATTCGTCAAATGTTCAGTCGTCGATCATTGCCATGGCATGACACAGCGCCGGTCAGGGAGGAGCTGTTCGGCATCGAACGGCTGGAGCAGCATGCCGAGAGTCTCGCCCTTGCCCAGCAGATAACCGGTAGACCGCCTGCTGTTCTGCCGCTGCGCATCCGGCTGAATGACAATGCCCGCGTCCTGCTGGCGGCGTACCGGGCCGACGCCGCCGAGCTGGAAAAAGGCGGCGATGTCGTGCCGGCTGCGGAATGGCTGCTCGACAACTATCACCTGGTCGAGGAACAGATTCGCGAAATCCGCGATGATCTGCCGCCGGGCTATTATCGCCAGCTGCCGAAACTGGCAGAGGGGCCGTTTGCCGGATATCCCAGGGTATTCGGTCTCGCCTGGGCCTTTGTCGCTCATACAGACAGTCATTTCGATCCGGACACGTTGCGGCGCTTCATCGCCGCTTATCAGCGGGTGCAGCCCCTGACCATCGGCGAACTTTGGGCCGTCGCCATCACACTCCGTATCGTTCTGATCGAAAACCTGCGCCGGCTGGCCGACCAGATCACGGTGGGACGCGAAACCCGGGCGAGCGCCGATGCGCTGGCCGACCGCCTCCTCGACCCTTCAAGGCTTCGGGCCGCGCTGGAAGCGGACCTGTCGGCGCAGTCACCTGAGCCATTGTCGGAACGGTTCGCGGCCCAGCTGGCCAAGCGGTTGCGCGATCAGGATCCCCGCACGATGCCCGCCCTGGGATGGCTGGAGCACCGGCTGAGAGATCAGGATGTCACGATCGGCGATGTCGTCCAGCACGCCCAGCAAAGACAGGGTGCATCCAATCTCACGGTGCGCAATGTCATCACCAGCATGCGGCTGATTTCGGATATCGACTGGGCTGATCTGGTCGAAAGCGTCAGCCTGGTCGATCACCGTCTGCGGGCAGCCAGCGATTTCGCTGCGATGGATTTCCCGACCCGCGACCTCTACCGGAAGGCCATCGAGCAGTTGGCCCGCGGCTCCGCCTGTTCCGAACTCGAGGTTGTCGAGCATACCCTGGAGGCCGCGCGCCTTGGCGGTATCGATGCGATCAATCCGGCCCAGGCCGAACGCGTGGGCGATCCCGGCTATCATCTGATCGCCGAGGGACGGCAGGCGCTGGAACAGGCGATCGGATTCAGGCCATCGCCGCGCCTCTGGATCGGCCGTCTGAACACTCGCTTGGGCATTCCCGGCTATGTCGGCGCCATCCTGCTGGTCACCGGACTGCTGCTGGGCCTTGCCGCGATGGCAATCGGGATGCCTGGCCTGCAGGGCGGCTGGATCGCGGTGTTCCTCGTCGCCGGTTTCCTGCCGGCATCTGACGTGGCAATCGCGCTGGTCAACCGCGCGGTCATCTGGAGCGCGGGCGCCGTGGCGCTGCCCGGACTCGAACTCAAGGCCGGCGTGCCTGCGTCGCTGCGCACCCTGATCGCCGTGCCGACCCTGCTGGTCGATGAAACGGACCTGCTGGAACAGATCGAGCGTCTGGAGGTCCACTATCTCTCCGGCATCAGCGGCGATCTGTACTTCGCTCTTCTGTCGGATGGAGAGGATGCAGACGAAGAGATGCTTGAGGGTGATACGCATCTGCTTGCCATGGCCGCAGATGCCATTGCCGATCTGAACCGGCGTCACGGACCGGCACCCGGCGGCGCCCGGTTCCATCTTCTGCATCGCCGCCGCACCGTCAATGCGAGCGAAAGCACATGGATGGGGTGGGAACGCAAACGCGGCAAGCTGCACGAACTGAACCGGTTGCTGCGGGGCGCAATCGACACCACATTCATGCCGGTCTCGGGCCAGGCCTCGCAACTGCCGGACGATGTGCGGTACGTCATCACCCTGGATGCCGACACAAGGCTGCCACGTGATGCCGCGATCCGCCTGATCGGCAAGATGGCGCATCCGCTGAACCGGCCAAGGTTCAGTGTCATCGAGCAGCGTATCGTCGGCGGTTACGGGATATTGCAGCCCCGTGTCACGCCATCTCTTCCGATCGGCAGCGAGGGGTCACTCTATCAGCGGGTATTCTCCAGCCCCGGCGGTATCGATCCCTATGCCGCCGCCGCGTCCGATGTTTACCAGGATCTGTTCGGCGAGGGTTCCTACACCGGCAAGGGCATTTACGATGTCGATGCCTTCGAGGCCGCGTTATCTGGCCGTATTCCGGAGAACCGGGTCCTCAGCCACGATCTGCTGGAGGGGATATACGCACGCTCCGGCCTGGCGTCCGATATCGAGGTTATCGAGGATTTTCCATCCCGCTATGACGTCGTCGCCAAACGCCAGCACCGATGGACGCGCGGCGACTGGCAGTTGCTGCCCTGGATATTCGGACCGCGCAACGGATACCTGGCGGTTCCGGCGCTCGGGCGCTGGAAGATGCTCGACAACCTGCGGCGCTCGCTGCTGGCACCATTTACGTTGCTTCTGCTTGGCCTGTGCTGGCTACTGCCGCCGCCGTTCATTCTGCCGGGGCTTTTGCTGACCCTTGTCGTCATCGCCGTGCCGGCCTTCCTGCCTGCTGTCTTTGCGCTACTGCCACCGCGATCTGGAATCCGCCTGCGCAATCACCTGGGCGCGCTGGGTGGCGATGTGAGACTCGCGGTCACGCAGACGCTGTTGTCGATTGCCTTCCTGCCCGATCAGGCCTGGCGCATGGGCGATGCCATCGTCAGGACCCTGGTGCGGCTGTTCGTGACGCATCGTCGCCTGCTGGAATGGACGACAGCGGCAGCATCGGCCGGGAGCCCGCGCCTGAGCCTGGGCGGCTTCTATGGAAAAATGTCCGGCGGGTTGGTCCTGGCCGGGCTTCTGACCGGCAGTGCGGCTGGCCTGATGCCCATGACCTGGCCATTCATTCTGCCCTTTGCGGTGCTGTGGCTGGCGGCGCCGGCCCTGGCCCTGGCGGTCAGCCGGTCGCCGCCGGCATCGCGGCGCCTCGCGGTCTCGGATGTCGAGAGTCGCGAGCTGCGCCTGATCGCGCGACGGACCTGGCGATACTTCGAGGTCTTCGTCACGCCATCGGAAAACATGCTGCCGCCCGACAATTTCCAGGAAGACCCGAAGCCGGTGACCGCGCATCGGACATCGCCGACCAATATCGGGCTTTATCTGCTGTCCACGGTGGCGGCGCGGGATTTCGGATGGGCAGGCACGACGGAAACCATCGAGCGGCTGGAAGCGACGATGGAAACCCTGCATCGGCTGCCGCGTTTCAAAGGCCATTTCTACAACTGGTATGGCACGCAGGATTTGCGGGTCCTTGACCCTGCCTATGTGTCCTCCGTCGACAGCGGCAATCTCGCCGGCCATCTGATTGCACTGGCGAATGCCTGCGAGGAATGGATGGATGCCGGTACCGCAACCACGGTCCGCGCCGGCATAACCGATACCCTGCTGCTCGCACGGGCCGCTCTCGGGATGCTGCCCGCCAATGGCGGGGAGCGTGGACAGGAGATTGCCGCGCTGCTTGGCGAGATCGATGGCCATCTGAACGGTGGTCTGACGCCAGGCGCGGTTTATCCGGCCCTGAAGCGGCTCGGTGAAAAGGCAGCAAAGGCGGCGCTCGACATTGTGCCGGCGAGCGGTGCGGGCCTGTTCCGCGATCTGGTGTTCTGGACCGAGGCGTTACGATGCCTCATCGGCGAGCATGAACGCGACAGGCTGCAACTGGCCGTTCTGTCGCATGACCTGAGCAGCCGGCTGCAGACGATCGCGGCGGCAGCTCGCGAAATGGCACTCGCCATGGATTTTTCCTTCCTGCTCGATCCGGAGCGCAAGCTGCTGTCGATCGGCTATTCGGTTGCCGATAACACCCGCGACAGCAGCTGCTACGATCTCCTGGCATCCGAAGCCCGGCTGGCCAGCCTGTTTGCGATCGCCAAGGGCGATGCCCCGAGCCAGCACTGGTTCCGCCTCGGTCGCGCCTCGACGCCGCTGGGCAATGGCGCCGCGCTGATTTCGTGGTCCGGGTCGATGTTTGAATACCTGATGCCGTCGCTGGTCATGCGCGCACCGGCCGGCAGTCTGCTGGAGAGGACCAATACCCTGGTGGTGGATCGTCAGAAATCCTATGCGCGCACCTTGGATATTCCCTGGGGCATATCAGAATCCGCCTATAACGCACGTGATATGGAATTCACCTATCAGTATTCCAATTTCGGCGTACCCGGCCTGGGCCTGAAGCGCGGCCTGGCCGAAAATGTCGTGATCGCGCCCTATGCGACGGGCCTCGCTACCATGGTGGACCCGCGCGGTGCGCTGCAGAATTTCGCCCATCTCGAAAGACTGGGCGGCGGTGGGCGGTACGGCTTTTACGAGGCGCTCGATTTTACCTGGTCGCGGCTGCCGGACAACACAGCGGTCGCCATCGTGCGCAGTTTCATGGCGCATCACCAGGGCATGACCATCGTGAGCATGGCGAATATCCTGCAGGATGGGAAAATGCGGGCCCGTTTCCATCGTGAACCGATGATCCAGGCCAGCGAACTGCTGCTGCAAGAGCGCATGCCGCGTGGTATTGCCATTGCGCATCCGCGCGCCGAAGAAGTCAAAATCGCTGCGACCAAGTCCAAAGCCGAGGTGGTGACCGTGCGCCGCTTCACGGGAGCGGTGGGCGGTGCACCGGTGACGCATATGCTGTCGAACGGCCGCTATGCCGTGATGCTGACGGCCAGCGGAGCCGGCTACAGCCGCTGGCGCGACATCGCCATTACCCGCTGGCATGAGGATGCAACCCGCGATGACTGGGGCAGCTTCATATTCCTGCGGGATGTCCGCACCGGGCAGACCTGGTCGGTCGCTGCAAAGCCGGCGGATGCCGGCGGTGACGGCAATGAAGTCATTTTCGCCGAGAACTGCGCCGAGTTCATCTGCCGCATCGATTCACTGGTTACCGCCATGGATGTCCTGGTGTCCGGCGAGGATGATGGCGAGGTCCGTCGCATATCGGTGACCAACAGCGGTCGCCGGGCGCGCGAGATCGATATCACCTCTTATGCCGAACTGGTTCTCGCGGCCCCGGCGGCCGACAGCGCCCATCCCGCCTTTTCCAAGATGTTCGTGCAGACCGAGTATCTTGCCGAATTCGGGGCGCTGATCGCGACGCGGCGCCGGCGTGCGCCGGACGAGCCCGAGGTCTGGGCCGCCCACTTCGCCGTTGTGGAAGGCGAGGTCTCGGCCGATCCGCAATACGAGTCCGACCGCGCGCGTTTCATCGGGCGAGGCAAAAACATCGCCATGGCTGCAGTCATGACCGGCGATGCGACCCTCACCAATACGGTTGGCACTGTTCTGGACCCGGTATTCGCGCTCCGGCATCGCGTAACCATTGCGCCAGGACGCGTAGCGCGGCTGGCATTCTGGACCCTGGTCGCATCGTCGCGAGCCGCGCTGCTCGACCTCATTGACCAGCATCATGACCGCAGCGCCTTCGAGCGGGCCAAGACATTGGCCTGGACCCAGGCCCAGGTGCAGTTGCGCCATCTCGATATCGAAGCGGAGGAAGCCGCAGACTTTCAGCGCCTGGCGGCACCGATTCTCTATGTTGACCCGCGTTTCCGGGCGCCGTCGGATGCAATCCTGCGCGGGGCGGGCCCGCAGTCGCGTTTATGGCCGCAGGGCATTTCCGGCGATTGCCCCATCGTTCTGCTGCGGATCGACGAGATCGAGGACATCGCCCAGGTCCGGCAGTTGTTGCGTGCCCATGAATATTGGCGCATGAAGCGCCTCAGCGTCGATCTGGTCATCGTCAACGAGCGGGCGTCCTCCTACACGCAGGACCTGCAAATCGCCATTGAGACGGCTGTGCGCAGCAGCCAGGCGCGGCCGCGCTTCGGCGGAGACATGGCGCGTGGTTCGGTCTTCACGCTGCGCGCCGACCTGATCAGCAGCGAAACCCGGGCCCTGTTGCAGTCGATCGCCCGTGTCGCCCTGATCGCCCGCCGCGGTCCCATCACCGACCAGCTTGCCCGATTGCCGGCAACGGCAGCAGTCGCGCCCGTCATTGTGCATCGCGAGCCTCCGCAGGCTGATGCATCGCCCGGTCCGACCACACCGCCTGTGCTGGAATTCTTCAATGGCCTTGGCGGGTTCGACAAGGATGGCCGGGAATATGTGACGGTTCTCAAGGCCGGACAGGTTACGCCGGCGCCATGGATCAATGTGATCGCCAATCCGGCTTTCGGCTTTCAGGTCTCGGTGGAGGGCAGCGGTTACACTTGGGCCGAAAACAGTCGCGAGAACCAGATCACAGCCTGGTCGAACGATCCGGTGCGGGATCCGGCCGGAGAAGTCCTGTATATCCGCGACGAGATCAGTGGCGAGCTTTTGACGGCCACCGCGCAGCCGATCCGGGACGGCGGTGTTTATACGGCACGCCATGGTTACGGCTACACGCGCTTCCAGCATGAGGCGAGCGGTCTCGCGCTCGACCTGCTGCAATATGTACCGCTCGCCGATCCGATCAAAATCTCACGTCTGACGCTTCGTAATCTTTCAGGTAGGCCGCGACGGCTGTCTATTACGGCCTATGCTGAATGGGTGCTTGGCACAGCGCGTGGTGTTTCCGGCCCGTTCATCATCACCGAGATCGATGAGGCAACAGGGGCGATGCTGGCGCGCAATCCCTGGGACACGGCCTTTGCCGGCCGCGTCGCCTTTGCCGATCTTGGCGGCAGACAAACGGCATGGACGGCGGATCGCACGGAATTCCTCGGCCGCAACGGATCGGTTTCCGCACCCACGGGGCTGACCGGGAACACAGCGCTGTCGGGCGCCACCGGTGCAGGACTGGATCCCTGTGCGGCCCTGCAGGGCATCGTGGAACTTGGCGTGGGAGAAGAGATCGAGATTGTCTGGTTCGTCGGCCAATGCGGATCGGCCGACGAAGCCCGGGCTTTGGTCTTGCGTTATCGCGAGGCTGATCTCGATGCGGTATTACGCGGCGTGACCGATCACTGGCAGACGCTGCTGGGGGCTGTGCAGGTCAAGACGCCGGATCGCGCGATGGACATCATGTTGAACGGCTGGCTGCTGTATCAGACCCTGGCCTGCCGTGTCTGGGCACGTTCGGCCTTCTACCAGGCCAGTGGTGCCTATGGCTTCCGCGATCAGCTCCAGGACGGCATGGCTCTGGTTTTCGCCAAGCCAGACGAAACGCGCTGCCACCTGCTGCGGGCCGCCGCCCGCCAGTTCACTGAGGGTGATGTTCAGCATTGGTGGCTGCCGTATTCGGGACAGGGCGTGCGGACGCGGATATCCGACGATCGCGTCTGGCTTGCCTTTGCCACTGCGACCTATGTGACGACGTCGGGGGATGGCGCGGTTCTCGATGAGACCGTGCCGTTTATCGAAGGGCCCGTGCTGGGCGCGGGAGAGCATGATGCCTTCTTCCAGCCAATGGTGGCCGATGAAGCGGGAACGCTGTTCGACCATTGCGTGCGCGGCCTCGACCAGTGTCTGGCGCTGACCGGCCGGCATGGTCTGCCTTTGATTGGCACTGGCGATTGGAACGATGGCATGAATCGCGTCGGGCAGGATGGGCAGGGCGAAAGCGTCTGGTTGGCCTGGCTGCTGTTGCGGACCATTGATCTTTTTGCACCCCTGGCGGAGCAGCGTGATCCAGAGCGGGTGGTTCGCTGGCAGGCCCATGCCGCCCATGTGCGGGCGGCACTCGAGCGGGAGGCCTGGGATGGCGCCTGGTATCGTCGCGCGACCTTCGATGACGGCGTCTGGCTCGGATCGAAGGACAGCCCGGAATGCCGGATCGATTCCATTGCGCAGTCCTGGGCGGTGTTATCCGGTGGCGCCGATCTGGCACGCGCAGTTACGGCGATGGCGTCGCTGAAGCGGCATCTGATCCGTGAGCAGGAGGGCCTGGCACTGCTGTTCACGCCGCCCTTTGATCGAACCCTGCGTGATCCCGGCTATATCAAGGGCTACCCGCCGGGCCTGCGTGAAAATGGCGGGCAGTACAGCCATGCTGCCATGTGGGCCATTCTGGCCTTCGCAAAACTGGGCGATGGTAAGGCGGCGTCGGATTTGTTCGCCCTGCTCAATCCGATCAATCATGCCCGCACGCCTGATGATGCCGAACGCTACAAGGTCGAGCCTTATGTCGTCGCCGCCGACGTCTATTCCGTGGCGCCGCATGCCGGCCGTGGCGGCTGGACTTGGTATACCGGAGCGGCCGGCTGGATGTACCGGGCCGGCATCGAGGGTATTCTTGGTCTGCGCCGTGAAGGCGCCGTGCTGATTGTTGAGCCCTGCCTTCCGCCGGCATGGCCCGGCTTTGAAGCGACCGTGTCGGTCGGTTCGGGCCGCTACGATATCCGGGTCACTCAGTCACTGGCAGATTGCTGGGATGGCGCCCATGCCATCCTTGATGGCGTGCGGATCGAGTGTGTCGGGAAGGGCTTCCTGGTACCGCTGGATGGCGGCGAGCACAGCCTGCTGATTTCGATCTAAGCGGACGGGATGTCATTATCAAGATCTTCTCAAAATCATGTCGCCTTCCCGAGACTGAGACGGTCATCGACTACAATGGCATCGAGACTGAGATGAAGGTGAAACCCTGATCGTGTGAGCGCCCGCGCTTGGCGAGTAATCATTTACTGATAAGCCAGCCTGCAGGGGGGTGAGATCAAAGAATTCGGAATAATTCTGTATTCAGTGCGATAAGGGCCCGACGTTGCTTGCCAATAGGTCTGAGCTTCCGGAAAGATGTTGCCAGAATCTCTGATAATTCATTGCCAACGACTCGGGTCCGCTTCGCCTGAATTGGGCCTAAAATTGCCAACTACTCTGGTTTCCGACAGCGTCCCCGCTGCCCCCTGAAATCACCGATGCCTCGGCGTGGTACGGCCCCGCCATGCTGCGGGACCAGTCCTGGCTCGGGCAGTTCAATGCCGCCGAGGTGGCCGAGGTCGAGGCGGCGTTGAAGCCGCTGGCCGCCAATCCGGCCTTCAATGCCGCCCGCATGACGGCTGCGGATTTTCCGTTGCCCACGCTCGGCCCGCGACTGATTGTCCTGCGCAGCGAAATCCTGGATGGACGCGGCTTTGCCCTGCTGCGCGGCCTGCCGGTGCAGCGCTGGTCCCTGCGCGAAGCGGCGATTGCCTTCCTCGGCATCGGCAGCCATCTGGGCAGTGCACGCTCGCAGAATGCGCGCGGCCATGTGCTGGGCCATGTGAAGGATATGGGGCTCAGCAGCGACGACCCAAATGTGCGCATCTACCAGACGCATGAGCGTCAGACCTTCCATACTGATTCCTGCGATATCGTTGGTCTGCTGTGTCTGCAGGCGGCAAAAAGCGGCGGCCATTCGGCACTGGTCAGCTCGGTGACCATCTTCAACGAGATGCGCCGGCGCCGGCCCGACCTTCTGGCGCTGCTGTTTGCGCCAATCGAGACCGACCGGCGTGGTGAGGTGCCGGTGGGCGAGAAGCCCTATTTCACCATTCCCACCTACAACTGGCATGAAGGCCATCTCTCGGCCATCTACCAGCGCCAGTATATCGAGTCCGCTCGCCGTTTCGATGACGTGGCGCCGCTGACGCCTGAGCAGATCGAGGCCTATGACCTGTTCGACGCGCTATCCAACGATCCGGCCCTGAACTTCCATATGGAACTGCAGCCCGGCGATGTGCAGATGGTGCATAATCACACCCTGCTGCATGACCGCACGGCCTTTGACGACTGGGCCGATACTGCAAAGCGCCGCCATCTGCTGCGGCTCTGGCTGGCGCCGAAGGAAGCGCGTCCTTTACCTCCAGCCTTCGCCCAGCGTTATGGCTCGGTCACGCCGGGGGATCGTGGCGGCATCATTGTGCCGGGCACGCAGCTGACGGTACCCTACGAGGCGGTCTGACCTAAGATAAGGGATGGCCACTCCAGGGAGGAAACCATGACTGTCAGCGCCACCGAGAAACGCACCGCCTTTCGCCGTCTGCATGAGAGCGGCTGCTTCGTCATCCCCAATCCCTTCGATGCCGGCAGCGCCGTGATGCTGCAGAGCCTGGGCTTCAAGGCGCTGGCCTCTTCCAGTGCCGGCATGGCCTGGACGATGGCGAAGTCGGACAACAAGGTAAGTCGCGCCGATGTGCTGGCGCATCTCAAGCTGCTGACCGCGGCCACGGATATTCCGGTCAATGCCGATTACGAGAACGGTTTCGCCGATGATCCGGACGGCGTGGCCGCCAGCGTCACGCTGGCCATCGATACCGGCATCGCCGGCCTGTCGATCGAGGACTCGACCGGCAGCAAGGAGCAGCCGCTCTACGATTTCGACCTCGCCGTTGCGCGCATCAAGGCCGCTCGGGCCGCCATCGACAAAAGCGGCAGCGGCGTGCTGCTGACCGCGCGCTCGGAAGGCTTCTTTGCCGGCCGGCCGGACCTGGATGAAACCGTGAAGCGCATCAGGGCTTATGCCGCCGCCGGCGCCGACTGTCTCTATGCGCCTGGCATCAAAGAGGATGCGCAGATCACCGCCATCGTGCAGGCGGCGGGTGGCAAGCCGGTCAACCTCCTGACCATGGGGCACAGTGTCGAGCAGGCGGCCGGGTTGGGTGTACGCCGCATCAGCGTCGGCGGTTCGCTGGCGCGTGCGGCCTATGGCGAGCTCATGCGGGTGGCGAAGGAGATCGCCGAGCAGGGCAGCTTCGCCGGCTTTGCCCGCGGCATGCCAGGTGCTGAATTAAATAAGCTGTTCACGGGGACATAAGGAATGACCTGGCCGACCCAGAACGGGCGTTTCAGTCTCGGGAATCTCGGACTGCTGTCGGGCGAAACCCTGCCCAATGCGACGATCAGCTGGAAAGCCCATGGCACGCTGTCGCCGGCGCGTGACAATGTCGTGCTGTATCCGACCAGCTATTCGGCGCGTCATCCCGATCTGGAATGGCTGATCGGGCCCGATGGCGTGCTGGACCCGACGCGCTGGTTCATTGTCATCCCCGACATGTTCGGCAACGGGCTGTCCTCCAGCCCTTCGAACACGCCCGATTATCCGGTGCTGGTCACTGCCTGGGACAATGTGCAGGCCCAGAAGCGGCTTCTGGCCGAGCAGTTCGGGATCGAAAAGCTGCACGCCGTCTATGGCTGGTCGATGGGCGCGCAGCAGGCCTATCACTGGGCCGCCTGCTTCCCTGATGCGATGCAGGCCGTGGTGATCAACTGCGGCAGCGCGCGTACGGCTGTGCACAACCAGGTGTTCCTGAACGGTCTGATGGCGACGCTGGAAGCCGCCCCCGAGCATACCGGCAACGGGCAGTTCTCGGCTGAACCGAAGGCGGCGCTGCGCGCCTTTGGCCGGATTTATGCCGGCTGGGGCCTGAGCCAGGACTTCTACCGCGCCGGGCTGCATCTGACAGCGCTGGGCGCGCCGGACCTGGAGACCTTCTTGCGCACCGGCTGGGAGGAACGCTTTGCCCAGCGCCCGGCCGCCGATCTCTATGCACAGCTGCGCACCTGGCATGCCGGCGATATCAGCAATAACCCGCTTTACAACCGCGACCTGCATATGGCGTTGCGTGCCATCCGGGCCCGTGTACTGCTGATGCCGGGCGAGACGGACCTGTATTTCCGCGTTGCCGATAACGCGGCTGAACTGCCGTTTCTGGCCCAGGCCGAGCTTTGTCCGATCCCCAGTATCTGGGGCCATCGCGCCGGCAATCCACAGGTGATCCCGGAGGATACCGCTTTCATAAAGGCGCAGGTCCGACGCTGGCTGGGCTAGCCGCGACTCAGCGCTTTGCTATCTCGTTGGCGCTTTGCTATCCAGAATGGTGGATAGCGAATCGGCATGACCTCACTCTCTCTGGACGCGGCACAGGATACCCTGCACAGGGTTTTCGGCTTCGAGCGTTTCCGCGCCGGGCAGGCCGAAATTGTGCAGGCGCTGCTGAACGCCGAGAATGTGCTGGCGGTGATGCCGACCGGCAGCGGCAAGTCGCTCTGCTACCAGCTGCCGGCGATCCTGAATGGCGGGCTGACCGTGGTGGTTTCCCCCCTGATTGCGCTGATGCGCGACCAGGTGCGGCAGCTGCAGGGCTTTGGCATCAATGCGGCGGCGCTGAACTCTTCCATCGATGACGAGGAATACCGCCGCATCCATCGCGACCTCAATGACGGATCGCTGCGGCTGCTCTATGTGGCGCCTGAGCGACTGGTGCGGCCCGATACGGTGACGCTGCTCAAGCGCGTCAATCCCGCGCTGCTGGCTATCGACGAGGCCCATTGCGTTTCGCAATGGGGCCACGATTTCCGCCCGGAATACCTGAGCCTGGGCAGTATACGTGCCGAACTGGGCAATATCACCACCATCGCGCTGACCGCCACCGCCGATGCGCCGACGCGTGCCGACATCATTGCCAAGCTGTTTTCCGACCATAATGGAGTGGGGCGTCCGCGCGAATTCATTCGCAGCTTCGACCGCCCCAACCTGCATCTGATGATGCAGGCCAAGGCCAGCGCCCGTACCCAGATCGGCGAGTTCATCGCGGCACGGCGGGGTTTGAGCGGCATTATCTACTGCTCCTCTCGCAAGCGCACCGAAGAGATGGCGGCGGCGCTGAAAACCATGGGGCACAATGCGCTGGCCTATCATGCCGGCATGGAGCAGCGGCAGCGCGACACCAATCAGGACACCTTCTTGCGTGACGACGGTGTGGTGATGGTGGCCACCGTCGCTTTCGGTATGGGAATCGACAAGCCTGACGTGCGTTATGTCTGTCATGCCGATCTACCGCGCAATGTCGAAGCCTATTACCAGGAAATCGGTCGTGCCGGCCGTGACGGCCTGCCGGCGGAGACGCTGACGCTCTATGGTCTCGACGACATGCGCTTCCGGCGCATGCAGATCGAGGAAGGTGAGACCTCGGACGAGCGCAAGCGCATCGAGCGCCAGCGCTTCAATGCGCTGGTGGCGCTGTGCGAATCGCCGCGCTGCCGCCGCCAGACCCTGCTGGCCTATTTCGGTGAGCAGTCCGAACCCTGCGGCCATTGCGATCTCTGTCAGGACGGCGTGGCGCGCTTTGATGGGACTATCGAGGCGCAGAAAGCCATGTCGGCCATGATGCGTACCGGCCAGCGCTACGGCACCGAGCATCTGGTGCAGATTCTGCTGGGCAACAAGACAGACGCGATCCTGCGCAACGAGCATGACCGCCTGCCCACCTTCGGGATCGGCAAGGATCGCGACGCCAATGCCTGGCGCTCGATTTTCCGCCAGCTTTACGGCGCTGGCCTGGTCGATCTGGATATCGCCGGCCATGGCAGCTGGTTCCTCACCGATGCCGGCCGTGCCGTGCTGAAGGGTCAGAACCGCGTCGAATTGCGCATCGAGGCGATCAGCGGTAAACGCAGCAAGGGCCAGCGCGGCAAGTCCTCGGTTGCTGAGGTGGCGCTGGGCCATGACGACCAGATCCTGCTGGCGGCGCTGAAGGACCTGCGGCGCCAGATGGCGACCGAGCTGCAGCAGCCGGCCTATGTGATCTTTTCCGACCGCACCCTGCTGGAGCTGGCGGTCAAGCGGCCGAACAACCTCTATCGCCTGAGCGATATCCATGGCATCGGGCAGGCCAAGCTGGAACGCTTCGGCCAGGCTTTCCTTGATGTGGTGCTGGCGCATGACCGGCAGGGAGAGGCCGCATGAAAACGGTTGGTCTCATTGGCTTCGGCGGCATCGGCCGCTCCATTCTCGATGCCTGGGCGAAGATGCCGCCAGAAGGTTATCGTCTTGCTGCATTGCTGGTGCGCTCGCGTCAGCTGGATGAGGCGCGTGCTGCGGTGCCCGATCCCGTCGTCACCGACGACCTGGCCGCTTTCCTGAACGCAAAGCCGGAGATCGTGGTGGAAGCCGCTGGCCAGCCGGCGGTACGCGACTGCGCCGAAGCGGTGTTGTGGCAGGGCTGCGAATTCTTTGTCATTTCCACCGGCGCGCTGGCCGACGATGATTTCCGCACAGCTGTGCAGACGGTGGCGAAAGCCGGCGGCGGCCGGATCGTCATTCCGGTCGGCGCCACCACCGGCCTTGATGGCCTGCTGGCCATGCGGCAGGACGGGCTGCACAGCGTGACCTACACCTCGACCAAGCCGCCGCTGGCCTGGATGGGTACGCCGGCGGAAAAAACCTTCGATCTCGCCGCGATCAAGACACCGACGGTGATCTTCCGCGGCAGCGCGCGCGAGGCTGCGCTGAACTATCCCAAGAATGCCAATCTGGCGGCCACCGTGGCGCTGGCCAGCCTGGGGCTGGACCGCACGGTGGTTCAGTTGGTCGCAGACCCTGCAGCAGCAGGCAATACCGGCCGCATTGAAGCGCAGAGTGAAAGCTCGACACTCACCGTGATCGTGGCCGGCCGCAGCAGCGCCAGCAATCCAAAGACCTCGGCCATCACCGGCATGAGTGTGCTGTCGGCGCTGGCCAACCGCAGCGCGCTGCTCACCTACGCCTAACCCTGACTCAGGTCGGCTTCGACCGCGTCAGCGGCGCGGCCGTAAACGGCGAGGCGCCGGCGCCCAGCAGCACGCCGCCCTTGGTCTTGCGCGCGAATGGTAGTTCCACCAGCGGCGGGATCGGGCAGTGATAGGGCTGGCTGTTTGTGCGCTTTTCCCATTCGGCGCGCGCATCCTTCAGCAGGTTTTCGTCGGTCAGCATGTCGATGGCGGTGGCCGCCATCGCCTTGGCGGCTGCCACCATCGCCTTATGCGCAGCCGGCTGCTTGCCCTGCGCCACCAGCTGCCAGGAATGGCCCGGCGTTCCCACCGCAAAGCATGGTCCCCAGCATTGCACCGTCGGCGTCAGCCAGCTGACATCGCCCACATCGGTGGAGCCATAGAGCTGCCGTGGTGTGCCGTCGAAGGGCAGGATGGCATCATGCAGCGGCTGGTCATAGGTGGTCGGTTCGCCCACGCTGCGCAGGGACGAGAAGACATCTTCCGGCGTCAGGGCGTTCTTGCGCATCTCGGTGGCGAAGGCGCGGTCGGCCGCGTCGAACTGCACCGGGCCGAGCTGCTCGATATTGCGATGCATGGCCCATTCCAGTGCGGTATTGGGCAGCACTTCGGAACAGGCCTTGTCGAAATCGACAAAGGCTTGCGTCTCGGTCATCAACGCCGCGCCTTCGGCGATCTTCTTGACGCGTTCGAAAAGCTTGGTGGCTTCCACCACCGACGGGCCGCGCACCAGATACAGCACTTCCGCCTTGGCCTGCACCACGTTGGGCGAGATGCCGCCGGTATCGGTGACGGCGTAATGCACACGCGTGTTCGATGGCATATGCTCGCGCATGTAGTTGACGCCGACATTCATCAGTTCGACGGCATCCAGCGCACTGCGGCCCAGATGCGGCGCTGAAGCTGCGTGGGCGGCGCGGCCGGTGAAGCGGAAATAGGCCTGGATATTGGCCAGGCTGTTGACCGACATGACGCCCCAGAAATTGCCGGGATGCCAGCAGATCGCGGCGTCCAGATCCTTGAAGAGTCCACCGCGGGCCATGAAGGTCTTGCCCGAGCCGCCTTCTTCCGCCGGGCAGCCGTAATAGCGCACGCGGCCGGGAATCCTGTGTTCGGCCAGATAGTCCTTCACCGCGATGGCGGCCAGTGCGGCGCTGGCGCCGAGCAGATTGTGGCCGCAGCCCTGGCCGTTGGCCTGGCCGCTGGGCTTGCGTTCGGTCACGCCCGCCATCTGGCCCAGACCTGACAGGGCGTCGTATTCGCCGAGCAAACCAATTAGCGGACCATTTCCGCCGCCAGTGTCCTGGCCTGCCTCCGCCATGAAAGCAGTTGGAATGCCGGCGATATCGCGGGTGACGCGGAATCCCTCTTGCTCCAAAAGGGCGATCTGCGCCGCAACCGCGCCGTGTTCCTGATACCGCAGTTCAGCGAAATCCCAGACAGCGTCGCTTAATTTCAGGGCATCTGCAGCCTTGGCGTCGATCAGTTTGTTAATGCGTTGGATATCCTGCATGGCGCTTCCGTTGGCATGTCAGTATTTGGGCTTTTCAGGGTTGGCGGCTTTCTTCTACTCTAATTCCACAAGGCTCGTAAGAAGCACGATACGCAAACAGGTTTCTGCAAGTGGAACACAGGGGTATCAGAGATGACACGCAACCTTAGGGGAATATGCGGCCTGATGGTCGCCGGCATGGCGGCCGCAGTGCTGGGACTGGCGCAGCCAGTCTTGGCGCAGGAGCTGAAAGTCGGACTGAAGACCGAGCCGAGCTCGCTCGATCCGCAATATCACGCGCTCACGCCCAATCTGCAGATCGCACTGCATATCCACGACATGATGGTGATGTCGGACGCGAAAGGCGTGCTCTATCCGGGCTTGGCCACATCGTGGAAGACCATCGACGATACCACCTGGGAATTCAAACTGCGCGAAGGCGTGAAATTCTCCGACGGTTCGCCGTTCACCGCCGAGGATGTGGTCTACACCTATCAGCGTGCAGCCAAGGTGCCGAACAGCCCGTCGCCCTACACGGTCTACACCCGGCAGATCGCCGGTTATGAGATCGTCGATCCGCTGACCCTGCGCATCAAGACCGATGGTCCGGCGCCGGCGCTGCCGATCGACATGTCGCAGCTGCCGATCATGCAGAAGAAGTCGGCCAAGGCCGATGTGGCCGAGGGCGTCACCTCCGAGGCGCTCAATCGCGGCGAGGGCCTGGTCGGCACCGGTCCGTTCAAGTTCGTTGAATGGAAGCGCGGCACCCAGCTGGTGCTGGAGCGTAACGACAATTACTGGGGCCAGAAGCCGCACTGGAAGACGGTGACCTTCCGGCCAATGTCGAATTCCGCCGCCCGTACGGCGGCCATGCTGGCCGGCGACGTCGACCTGATCGAGGATCCACCGACCGACGATATCGAGAAACTGAAGAAGGATCCGAAGCTGAGTGTCAGCCAGGCCGTGTCCAACCGCATCATCTACATCCATGTTGATCATGTGGGTGAGCCCAGCGTCGGCATCGAAGGTACCAACGGCAAGAATCCCCTCAAGGACAAGCGGGTGCGTCAGGCGCTGTCGCTGGCCATCGACCGTGACGCGATCTCGTCGCGCATCATGGAAGGCCTGGCCATTCCGGCTGGTGATTTCCTGCCCTATCCGATGTTCGGCACGCGTCAGGATTCCAAGCCCGACAAGTACGACCTGAACAAGGCCAAGGCCCTGCTGGCGGAAGCCGGCTATCCCGACGGTTTCGGCATTTCGTTGGGTACGCCGAACGGCCGCTACATCAATGACATCAAGGTCGCCCAGGCGATCGCGGCGATGTGGACCCGGGCCGGCGTGAAGACCAAGGTGGATTCGGCCGTGCCGCCGGTCTTCTTCAAGAACCGCGACGAGCTGAAATACAGCGCCTACATGGCCGGCTGGTCCTCGCAGGAGATGAGCAACGCACTGCGGTCGCTGGTCGCCACGCCCAATCGCGAAAAGGGCATGGGCACCACCAACAAGGGCCGCTACTCCAATCCGGCGATGGATGCCAAGCTGGAGCAGGCCATGGGCACGGTGGATGATGCCAAGCGCAGCGCGCTGCTGCAGGAAGCCAGCAAGATGGTGGTCGAGGATTACGGCCTGCTGCCGCTGCATTACGAGCAGTCCGCCTGGGCGATGAAGAAGACCGTTGCCTATGCCGGTCGCAACGACCAGATGATCCGTTCCGACTTCGTCACGCCGGCCAAATAACCGACGACGTCATTGCGGCAATAAAAAAGGCGCCGGGTTTCCCCGGCGCCTTTCCTTTTGGACCGAAGCCCGATGCTTACTTGTGGTCGTCGGCGAAGATGTCCTTGTTCCGGTTTTCCGGAACGAACAGCGCGCCGATGATCAGGGTGCCAACCGCGATCACGATCGGGTACCACAGACCGAAGTAGATATCGCCCGTCTCCGCGCTCATCGCGAAGGCCGAGGCCGGCAGCAGACCGCCGAACCAACCGTTACCGATATGGTAGGGCAGCGACATGCCGGTGTAGCGGATGCGGGTCGGGAAGAGTTCGACCAGCGCCGCAGCGATCGGGCCGTACACCGCCGTCACCAGGATGACCAGGAAGGTCAGCACGACGACCAGCTTGATCGGCTGGGCCCGGAAGATGTCGAAGAACCCGGAGGTCTTGACGATTTCCGGATTGGCCGCACCCGGAACCGGGTAACCGCCAGCGCCGAGCGCATCGTTCACAGCCTTGACGAAGGCAGCCGGGGTGGTGCGTACGGCATCACCCGACAGCTTGGTGGCGTCATACGACGGCACCGTAGTGTTGCCGATGCGGATCACCGTGTCGGTCACGCCAGCCTTGTGCTCGGTCGTGTACTGGACCGAGCTGCGGGCGAGCTGCGCCTTGGCGATATCGCAAGGGCTGGTGAACTTCGAGGTACCGGTCGGGTTGAACTGGAACGAGCAGCTGTTGGTGTCGGTGACAACAACGACCTGCGTGTTCTGGTGCGCCCGTGCCAGGGCCGGATTCGCGGTCTCGGTGATGTACTTGAAGACCGGGAAGTAGGTGATGGCCGCAACCAGGCAGCCGCCGAGGATGATCACCTTACGGCCGATGCGATCAGACAGCGAGCCGAAGAAGACGAAACCAGCGGTACCCAGAATGAGCGACCAGGCGATGAGCACGTTCGAGGTCAGCAGGTCGACGCGCAGCACGTTCTGAATGAAGAACAGCGCGTAGAACTGGCCGGTGTACCACACCACGGCCTGACCGGCGGTGAGGCCGAGCAGGGCGAGCAGGGCGAACTTGGCGTTCTTCCACTGGCCGAAGGCTTCCGACAGCGGAGCCTTCGAGGTGCGACCCTCTTCCTTCATCTTGGTGAAGGCCGGGCTCTCTTCCATCTGCATGCGGATGTAGACGGAGATGATCAGCAGGATGATCGAGAGCAGGAACGGCACGCGCCAGCCCCAGTCGGCGAACTCCTTTTCACCTAGGTAGGTACGGGTGGCGAGAATGACCAGCAGCGACATCAGCAGGCCGAGCGTGGCCGTGGTCTGAATCCAGCTGGTGAAGTAGCCGCGACGATCCTGCGGGGCGTGTTCCGCCACGTAGACGACCGCGCCGCCGTATTCACCGCCGAGCGCCAGACCCTGCAGCATGCGCAGCGCGATCAGGATGATCGGAGCGGCCCAGCCGATGGTGTTGTAGCCCGGGAGCAGACCGACCAGGAAGGTCGAGGTGCCCATGATCAGGATGGTCATGAGGAAGGTGTACTTGCGGCCGACGAGATCGCCGAGGCGGCCGAACACCAGCGCGCCGAACGGACGCACCAGGAAGCCGGCGGCGAAGGCGAGCAGCGCGAAGACGTTGCGGGTCGCTTCCGGGAATGCCGAGAAGAACTGCGCGCCGATCACTGCGGCGAGCGAGCCGTAAAGATAGAAGTCATACCATTCGAAGATGGTGCCGGCGGAGGAGGCGAGAATGACTCGCTTCTCATCCTTGGTCATCGGCCGACGGCGATCGCCGGCCGCTGCGATATTGGCGCTCATGAAGCGTTTCCTTCCCTTGTGAGCGGTCGCGGTTTATCTGCGCGATCCGATGGGCGGAATCATAAATTATTGTGGTTAAGGAAGGGGATAGACCAAGGTCAAAAACGCCCCCGACCTTAGTCGAAGGTGCAGTGCAGCATTGAGGCGGCACGACAGCGGAAAACAGCAGCTGTAATGCAGTCTCGAGGGCTCAGTCAGCGGCGTCGGCCTTGGCCGCCCTGGCTCTTTCGTCATCCTGCAGCACCCGCCACAGGATCTTGCCGGTGGCCGATTTTGGCAGGGCTTCGGTGAATTCCACCACGCGCGGCACCTTGTAGGCCGCCATGCGTTCGCGGCACCAGGCCTGTACGGCATCCGGCGTCAGGTCGCCCTGGCCTGCGGCGGCCGCATCCTTGGGCACGATCACGGCCTTCACCGTCTCGCCGCGGCGCGGATCGCCGGCGGCGATGATGCAGACCTCGCGGATGCCGGGATGGGCGTACATCATGCCTTCGATCTCGGTGGGCCAGACCTTGAAGCCCGACGCATTGATCATGCGTTTCAGGCGGTCGACCAGGAAGAAGAAGCCTTCCTCGTCGTAATAGCCAAGATCGCCCGAGCGGAAGAAGCGCTTGCCGTCGCGCTCGAAAAAGACCTGCGCGGTTTCGTCGGGCCGGTTCCAGTAGCCGAGGAAAATCTGCGGCCCAGCCATGACGATCTCGCCGGTCTCGTTGGGGCCGAGTTCTTCCAACGTATCGGGGTTGATCACGCGCGAGTCGACATCGAAGACGGGAATGCCCAGGCATTGCATCTTAGGTTTGTCGACCGGGTTTATATGCGTGGCAGCAATGGTTTCCGACAGGCCGTAGCCTTCGATGTAATCCAGTCCGGTCATCTCTTTCAGCTTTGCCGCGATCGCCTTGGGCATGGCCGCGCCGCCGCCGCCAATGCCGACCAGCGAGGACAGGTCCCAGTTTGTCGCATCGGGATCGGAGAGGAAGTCGATGCACATCGTGGTGATGTTGCGCCAGTTGGTGACGCGATGGCGCCTGATCAATTCGGCCGCCACTTTGCGGTCCCAGCGCGTCATCACCACCAGCGTTGCGCCGTTGAAAATCGGGGCATTCATCGAGTTCTGCATGCCGGTGACATGGAACAGCGGCAGCGTCACCAGCTGCACGGATTCCGGCGAGGCCGGGTTCCAGGCGATCGAGCCGAACAGCGTCGCCGTCACGCCGCGAATGCTGTGCAGGCAGCCTTTCGGTGCGCCTGTCGTACCCGATGAATAGGGCAGAACGCACCAGTCGTCATGCGTGGCGCTATGCGGCGAAGCGGCAAGATTCTGCTGCAGCGCTGTCTCCCAGAGCGTGCCTTGGTCGAGACCCTGGCGCGACGCAGCCACCATGTCGGGCAACGGCAGGTCGGTCGGTGTGGTGACGTAATCGCTGTAGGCGGCGACCACAGCATGCTGCAGGTCATGACCCAGCAGGGGTTGCGCAAACGGGAAGATGTCCTGGCCGCAGATCACCGTGGTGGCACTGGTGTCGCGCGCGATATGGCGCAGCTCTTCGGCCTTGCTCATCGGATTGACTGGCACGACCACGGCGGTCAGTCGCAGGATGGCGTAATAGGCGATGATGTATTGCGGACTGTTCTGCATGTAGAGCAGTACGCGGTCGGTCGGCTTCACGCCGCAGCGGTGTTCGAGCCAGCCGGCCAGCCGGTCGACATGATCCTTCAGCTGCGCATAGGTGAGAGCCGAGCCATAATAGAGGATCGCCGGCTTGTCGGGATAACGCCGGGCGGAAATCTCCAGATTCTCGTACAGGCTGGTCGCCGGCAGGGTCAGGTGCTTGGGCACGCCCTTGGGCCAGACGGCGTAATGCCGGTCGAACATGGGTTTCCTCCGTTTATGGGGCCATGCTCCGGCCTTTTGGCTTCGGATTCAATTGTGACCTTACGGAAGCTGGTTGACGGTCTGGTGAAGCGGGAGGATAATATTTGCAAATGCAAATAAATCCGTGTCGGGAGGATTCGGAGATGAACTTTGCCCCTGCTGTGCCCCCGGCAGGTCTGCCGCGCTGGTCCGACGAAGGCTCCAGCCGCATCCCCTTCTGGGCCTATACCGATCCTGCCGTCTATCGTCGCGAGCTGGAGCGGTTTTTCCATGGCACCGGTCATTGGTGCTACGTCGCCCTGGATGCCGAACTGCCCAAGCCCGGCGATTACAAGCTGTCGCATGTGGGCGAGCGCTCGGTGATCGTGGTGCGGGATCGTGATGGCAGTCTGAATGTCGTCGAGAACCGTTGCGCCCATCGCGGCGTGCGCTTCTGCCAGAAGCCGCGCGGCAATGCGCGCAGCTTCGTCTGTCCGTATCACCAGTGGACCTACAAGCTGAACGGCGATCTGGCTGGCCTGCCGTTCCGCCAGGGCGTGAAGAAGGATGATGGCGAAGTGCAGGGCGGCATGCCGGCCGACTTCGACCTCAAACAGCATGGCCTGAGCAAGCTCAAGGTCGCGACCTATAACGGCCTGGTCTTTGCCACCTTCGACCAGAACCCGCCGGCGCTGGAGGATTACTTCGGTCCGGATGTGATGCCGTGGCTGAACCGCATCTTCGATGGCCGCAAGCTCACCATCCTCGGCACCAGCCGCCAGCGCATTCCGGGAAACTGGAAGCTGATGATGGAAAACATCAAGGACCCGTATCATCCGGGCCTGCTGCACACCTGGTTCGTCACCTTTGGCCTGTGGCGCGCCGACCAGCAGTCACGCATGGTCATGGACTCTGAAGGCCGCCACGCGGTGATGATTTCCCAGCGTAATGCCGGCGGCGAAGCAAAAGCCGTCACCGAGGGCGTCACCAGCTTCAAGAAGGACATGGCACTGAACGACACGCGCCTGCTGGATGTGGTGCCCGAGCCCTGGTGGAAGGGGCCGACGGTCACCATGATCACGCTGTTCCCCAGCGTGATCATCCAGCAGCAGGTCAATTCGCTCTCCACCCGTCATATCGTACCGTCAGGGCCGGACGCTTTCGATTTCGTCTGGACCCATTTCGGTTTCGAGGAAGACTCCGAAGAGATGACGCGGCGGCGGCTGCGTCAGGCCAACCTATTCGGTCCGGCCGGCTTCGTTTCGGCCGACGATGGTGAGGTGATCGAATTCTCGCAGGATGGCTTCCGCCAGAAAGGCGCCGAGGGCAGCACCATCTGCGAGCTCGGTGGCCGCGATGTGGCGCCTACCCAGCATATGGTCACCGAAACGCTGATCCGTGGCATGTATGGCTACTGGCGCAAGGTGATGGAGCTCTGACCATGCGTCCCAATCCGATCGGTCTCGGCATTCTCGAGGCGCAGTACTGTGTCGACCAGTTTAATGCAGCCTATGGGGATATCCTGGATCGCGGTGATTACGATGCCTGGGTGACCCTGTTCACCGAGGATTGCTACTACCGCATCGTGCCGCGTGAGAATTACGATGCCGGCCTGCCGCTCAGCATCATGGCACTGGAAAGCCAGGGCATGCTGCGCGACCGCGCCTATGGCATCACCAACACGCTGTTCCATGCGCCCTATTACCAGCGCCATGTGATCGGCGTGGCGCAGGTGTTGAGCGACGATGGCGTCACCATCAAGGCGACCGCCAATTATTCAGTCTTCCGCACCAAGCCTGGTTCAATATCCGAGGTCTACAATGTCGGTCGCTATATCGACCAGCTGGTGCGTACGGATGACGGTTTGAAGCTGAAGGAACGCCTCTGCGTCTTCGACAGCGAACTGATCCTCAACTCGATGATCTATCCGATCTAGACCACGCGGTCCTTCAGACTATCGGCGGCAGAGAGTAGTGCCGGCAGGAAATTGTCGCGCATCTGCTTCGGCGAGGCGCTTTCGATGCGGATGCCGATATTCAGCGCTGCCACCACGCGGCCGTCGAAGCGCCGCACCGGCACGGCGAGCGAGCGGAAGCCCAATTCAGCTTCCTGATCCGACAGCGCATAGCCATCCTTGCCGGCCTTCAGGATCAGTAGTGCCAGTTCCTTGGCATCGGTAACGGTTTTCGGCGTCAACGCCTGCATGCTCAAGCCTTTCATCTCCATGTCCGGGCGCACGCTCAGCAGTACGCGGCCTAAAGCCGAACAGAAGGCCGGTACACGGAAACCGGGACCAGGCGCGGATGAAAGAAAACGGGGCGGGGAGGCATGGGCGACCATCACGGCGTATGCGCCATCCAGTACGGCGGCCGAGCAGGCTTCATCCAGATCGCGGCAGAGCGTATCGCAGGCGGTCTGTAATGCTGCGGCATTGCCAGCGGAGCCAAGATAGGCCCCCGCCAGCCGCAGCACCTGCGGGGTCAGGCGAAAGAGTTTGCCGTCGGTTTCCAGATAGCCGAGTTCGCTGAGCGTATAGAGCGCGCGGCGCACGGTGGCGCGCGGCAGGTCGACGCGCTTGGCCACATCGCTCAGCGACATCTGCGGGCGCTCACCGTCGAAGACGGTCAGCACATTCATGCCGCGGGCCAGTGCCTCCAGGAAATCCGGGCTGCGGCCGCTTTGGGCTCGCTTTTCGGCATCGATGGCGCGCAGCCGGGTCATGGATTGAGTCTGTTTCTCGTTGCCGTGAAGGACGGACAGGTTTAAAATCGCACATATGTTCGCTAGTTGGATATTGTCGGGCCTGTGGGAGGGTCCGTCAAGGCCGGAAATGAGGGACCAGCGATGACCACGCACGACCAGAATATGCGTATGACCCGCGTCGGCGCTGACCAGCCGGCCGGCAAGCTGCTGCGCCGTTATTGGCAGCCGGTGGCCCTGGTGGAAGAACTGGAAGACATCCGGCCAGTCAAGCCGGTGAAGCTGCTGGGCCAGGACTTCGTGCTGTTCCGCGATGAGCAGGGCCGCTATGGCCTACTGGATCGCGACTGCCCGCATCGCGGCGCCGATCTCGCTTTTGGCCGGCCGGAAGATGGTGGCCTGCGCTGTCCCTTCCATGGCTGGCTGTTCGATGTCACCGGCCAATGCCTGCAGACGCCGGCCGAACCGGCCAACAGCAAGCTCTGCCAGCGCATCAAGCAGAAGAGCTATCCGGTGATGCTGCGCAGTGGCATCCTGTTTGCGTATCTGGGGGAAGGCGAGCCGCCGGCCTTTCCTGATCTCGACTGCTTCGTCGCGCCCGACAGCCATGTCTTCGCCTTCAAGGGGCATATCGCCTGCAACTGGCTGCAGGCGCTGGAGGTCGGCATTGATCCGGCCCATGCCTCTTTCCTGCATCGCTTCTTCGAGGACGAAGACCCGAACGCCAATTACGGCCGGCAATTCCGTGCCAATTCGGCCGATTCCGACATGCCGATGACCAAGGTGCTGCGCGAATTCGAATGTCCGCAGATCGAAGTGGCGCGCACGGATTACGGTATGCAACTGATCGCGCTGCGCCAGATCAGCGAGCAGAGCACCCATGTGCGTGTCACCAATCTGCTGTTCCCGCAGGCTTTCGTGATTCCGCTCTCGGCCGAGATGACCATCACCCAGTGGCATATCCCGATCGATGACGTGAACTGCTACTGGTATGCGATCTTCACCAGCTTCACCACGCCGGTCGACAAGCCGCAGATGCGCGCCCAGCGGCTGGAACTCTACACATTGCCCGACTACATCCCGCGCAAGAACAAGGCCAACAATTATGGCTTCGATGCGCTGGAGCAGAAGACCCAGACCTATACCGGCATGGGCAGCGACATCAATGTGCACGACCAGTGGGCCATCGAGGGGCAGGGGCCGATCCAGGATCGCACGCGCGAGCATCTGGGCAGCACCGACAAGGCGATCATCAACTACCGTTCGATGCTGATGAAGGCGATCGACCAGGCAGAATCTGGCAACGAGCCGCCGCTGATGGTACTGGACGCGACGACCGCCAGGGCCATTCGCGGACCGGTCACCATCGATGGCATTGCCCCCACCGCCACGTGGCAGGCATACTGGCGTGAGGCCGATGCGCGCAAACGCCAGGCCGCGCCGTGGCAGGCTCCTGCGCCTCTCGCTGCGGAATAAAGACCAGCCGTCTTTCGGGGGATTTTGCGTGGAGCGTTTTGTCGACCAGTACGGCCTGTGGACGCCGGAGCAGCAGAAGGCGGCCAAGGCTGTCGAAAAAGAGGTTGCTGACCGTGGCCTGAGCGTCATCCGCTTCTCGTTCGCCGACCAGCACGGCATCTTGCGCGGCAAGACCGTGGTGGCCGAGGAGCTGGTGAGCGCCATGCGTAGCGGCATAGGTTTCACCACGACCCTGCTGGCGAAAGACACCTCGCATCGCACGGTGTTTCCGGTCTTCACGAAGGGCGGCGGTTTCGGCATCCCGGAGATGCAGGGCGCAGCCGATGTGTTGATGGTGGCCGATCCGACCACATTCAAGGTCTTGCCCTGGGCGCCGCATACCGGCTGGCTGCTTTGCGATCTCTATTTCGCCGATGGCCGTCCGGTGCCTTTCTCGACGCGGCAGCTTTATCGCAATGCGCTAAAGACAGTGAACGACGCGGGCTATGACTATGTCGCTGGCCTCGAAGTGGAGTTTCACGTTTTCAAACTTGAAGACGCCAACCTGCGGCCGGAAGATGCCGGCCAGCCGGGCACACCGCCAAACGTCAGCCTGCTCACGCAGGGCTACCAGTATCTGACCGAGCAGCGTTACGACCAGTATGACGGGATCTACGAAATCCTGCGCAAGGACATCCAGGCGTTGGGCCTGCCGTTGCGCTCGATGGAAGTGGAGTTCGGTCCCAGCCAGTGCGAATTCACCTTCCGGCCCGGCGCCAACATGGAATCGGCCGACACGATGGTGCTGTTCCGCTCGGCGGCCAAGCAGATCGCGCGTCGGCACGGCTATCATGTCACCTTCATGTGCCGGCCGAAGCTACCGAACATCTTCTCATCCGGTTGGCATCTGCATCAGTCGCTGAACGATCGCAAGACTGGCAAGAACGCCTTCATCCCCACGAGCGATGGCGAGCCGCTATCGGCGCTGGGCCAGCAGTTCCTCGCTGGCCTGCTGGAGCAGGCGCCGGCCTCGGCTGCCTTTGCCGCGCCCACCATCAATGCCTATCGTCGCTATAGGCCCTATTCGCTGGCGCCTGACCGCGCCATCTGGGGCAAGGACAATCGCGGCGTGATGTGTCGCGTGCTGGGCGCCAAGGGCGATCCGGCCAGCCGCATCGAAAACCGGCTGGGCGAGCCCGCCGCCAACCCTTACCTCTATCTTGGGTCGCAACTACTCGCCGGCCTCAATGGCATGCAGCGCAACCTGACGCCGCCGGCTTCGGCCGATACGCCGTACGAGACACCGGCGCCGCCGTTGCCGCGTTCGCTGGAGGCAGCCCTGGCCGCGCTCAAATCCAATGCCTGCTATCGTGCCGGTTTTGGCGATACGTTCATTGACTATTTCATCCATATCAAGGAAGCAGAGATCGCCCGCTACCAGCTCGAAGTGAGCGAGTGGGAGCATCGCGAATATTTCGAGTTATTCTGATGACCATGCTCAGCCTGTTCCCCACCCGCATCGAGGTGGTGTCCCTGAAAAAGAAGGGCGTCGAGGCCTTCAACCGCGACCTGATCGATGTCTGCGATTCCCTGCGGGTGGCTGACAAGACCGGCCAGCGCTGGAGCGCCAAGCATTATCCTGGCGGTTATACGTCTTATGGCAGCCATGACCAGATGCATCGCATCTCCTCCACATTCGCAGCGCTGGAAAAGGCGCTCGACCCGCAGGTGAAGGCCTATGCAATTGCGCTGGGCTACGATCTGCGTGGCCGCAAGCTGGAAATGACCGACTGCTGGGTCAACATGATGGCTGGCGCAGTGACGCATGGGTTGCACCTGCATCCGCTCAGTTTCATCAGCGGCACCTATTATGTGCAGGTGCCGCGCGGCGCCGCGGCGATCAAGTTCGAGGATCCGCGGCTTGACCGCTTCATGGCTGCGCCGCCACGCCGCGCCGATCTGCCGCCGCGCGAGCAGCTTCACGTCAGCGTGAAGGCGAAAGCCGGTCAGGCCGTATTGTTCGAAAGCTGGCTGCGCCATGAAGTGCCGGCCAGTTTCACGGTGCAGGAACGTATTTCGGTCAGCTTCAACTACGCCTGGTCCAGTAAGACGTAATTGGTTCGGACTTGATTTAGGTGTTGGCTGCGTCATCCTCAACGGGCACCGCAACCAGCCCGAAGAAGCTTCCCCATGTCAGCCCTGTTCGAACCGCTGCAGCTCCGCTCTGTGACGCTGCCCAATCGTATTGTTCTGTCGCCGATGTGCCAGTACAGCGCCATCGATGGCGTGCCGAACAACTGGCATCGCATCCATCTTGGCCGCTATGCCACTGCGGGTCTGGGCCTCCTGATAGCGGAAGCGACGCATGTGAATGCGCAGGCGCGGATCACCCCGGGCTGCCTCGGGCTTTACAATGCCGTGCAGGAAGCCGCCTTCGCCGAGATCACCGCTGACCTGAAGCAGTTCGGTCCGGCGCCGGTCGGTATCCAGCTTGCCCATGCCGGCCGCAAGGCTTCGGCCGATCTACCCTGGCGTGGTGGCCACTCCCTGCAGGGTCCGCTGGCCTGGCCGACGGTGGCGCCGAGCGCGCTGCCGCATGATACGGGCTGGCATGTGCCTGGCGAACTTGATGAAGAGGGCCTGGACGAGATCAAGCGCGATTTCGTCTCGGCTGCCCAGCGCGCCGACCGCGCCGGTGTCGATCTTATCGAGATGCATGGCGCACATGGCTATCTGTTCCATCAATTCGTTTCGCCGATTTCCAACAAGCGCAAGGATGCCTATGGCGGCAGCCTGGAAAACCGCATGCGCTTTCCGCTCGAAGTCTTCGAGGCCGTCCGCGCGGTCTGGCCGGCGCACAAGCCGCTGGGCATGCGCATCACCGGCAGCGACTGGATGGGCAGCGAAGGGCTGGAGATCGCCGATGCTATCGCCATGGCCTCGCGTCTGAAGGAGCTGGGCGTCGATTTTGTCGATGTCAGCTCCGGCGGCGTCTCGATGCAGCAGAAGATCAAGACCGGCCCGGGCTATCAGGTGCATTTCGCCGAGGCCGTGAAGAAGGCCACCGGCCTTGTCACCATGGCGGTCGGCCTGATCACCGAGGCTGAACAGGCCGAAGCCATCGTGAAGGATGGCAAGGCCGATCTGGTGGCAATGGCGCGCGGGCTACTGAATGATCCCTACTGGGCCTGGCATGCTGCCGATGTGCTGAACGGCGAAGTTCATGTGGCCCCGCAATATCTGCGCGGCCGGGTGCGCGGTGCCGATACGCCGCGCGAGGTCAGGCTGACGGCGACCCGTTGACGTAACGGCGATCACGCAAAAATTGTCCTGCGACATTCGTGCTCTTGCGGCCGAGCGATTGTCGTCCTATCCATGATCCTGACGCACCGGATGGTCCGGTTCGTCAACGTTCTCAGGGCGGGGTGAAAGTCCCCACCGGCGGTATGCATCGCAAGATGTGAGCCCGCGAGCGCCTCCCGGCTTTCATTTGGCCGGAAGGGTCCAGCAGATTCGGTGCAAGGCCGAAGCCGACGGTTACAGTCCGGATGAAAGAGAGCGGTCCACGGAACGCGCCTGGCGCGCGCAGCCTTATGCTGTGCGCAGGGCGCGTGCCCGTTGCCGTGCGCCCTGATTCAGGCAAGGCAATGAAAGGACGCCCCCATGAATCAGAGCCCAGAACAAAATATCAGTGACATCCGCCTCGACAGCATCGGCCGGGAGGCAAGGCGCATCGCCTTCATCCAGGCCTGCTGGCATCGCGATATCGTGGACGAGGCCTGGGAGGCCTTCCTCCCAGAGATGGCGAAAGCCGGATTGCGCCAGGGCAGCATCGACCGTTTCGAGCTGCCGGGCGTGTTCGAAATCCCGTTGCAGGCTAAGCTGTTGGCCAAGACCGGCCGCTATCACGCCATCGTCGCCGCCGGCTTCGTGGTCAATGGCGGAATCTACCGCCACGACTTCGTATCATCGGCGGTCATCGATGGCCTGATGCAGGTACAGCTCGAGACGGAAGTTCCGGTGTTATCTTGCGTGCTGACACCGCATCATTTCCATGAGCATGACGAGCATCGCCAGTTCTTCACCGAGCATTTCAAGGTGAAAGGTCGCGAGGCGGCGATTGCCTGTGCGGCCACGCTGCGGAACATGGCCGCGTTGCAGAAGGCGGCATGAACAGAAGGCCCCGCTCCAGCGGGGCCTTTTTCTACGCCGTCAGCCGACGCACCAGCAGCGGGCTGGCTTGCAGCGCCATGGCGATCAGCTTGGCGACCAGCAGCGTAAGCAGGACTCGGCCGACCAGCACGACCCAGATATCCGCGCCGACGGCCAGCATCAGGCCGGTATCCTCAATCAGGGAGTGGCTGAGCGAGATCCAGCATAACGCCAGCACACGCATCTTCGGTTCGAAATTGCGTTCCTGGGCTTCCTTGATAATCAGGCCGCCGCCATAGGTCAGGCCCAGCAGCACACCGACGGTTGTCACCGGCGCCAGATCGCGGGTGAGCCCGGAAAAGCGCAGCAGCGGCATCATCATTGCGGTCAGCCGCTGCGTGATGCCGGTCTTCTCGAAGATATCCAGCAGGATGATCAGTGCCACAATGATTACCAGTGTCGCTGCCAGCGAGACGGCGGATGAGATCAGCCAGTCGACATGCCCGGCGGCGGGCGAGGCCATGCGGTGCAGCAGGCCGGCATCCACCGGTGCGGATAGCCAGCCGGTGGCCTTGCACACGGCGGCGATGATCATGGCGTAAACAAGCGCGGCCATGAATCGCAAGGCGGCGGTGAACCAGAAGCTCGCACCGGCTTTGCGTACGATGGCCTGTTCCATCGGCAGGGCATGGGCGAACAGGATCATTGCGCAGATGGTGGAGAGCTGGCCGACGGTCAGCATGGAGTCGGCCAGCAGCGGCAGTGCGCCCAGGCCGCCATAGACACCGATGGCCAGCGCGGCGACCCAGACGAGCCCGGCTTCCGGTGGCAGGCCGACCAGCGCCATGACGGGTGCCAGCGCGGGTCCCAGCGCATCCACCAGTCCGAGTTCGGCGGCAACTTTCACTGCCACCATCACCGGTACCATGACGCGGACCAGTTGCCAGAAGACCTGCAGGCTGGTCTTCAGCCGTGAAACGACATACGCACGCATTGTAGGATTCTTCAGGCCCGCTTCACGAAATCGGCGAGGCGTTCCACCGCACCGTCCAGCTTGTCGTAAGTCTTGGCGAAGCAGAAGCGCACCACGCTGCGCACATGGTCGGCCGCGTAAAACGCGCTGACCGGGATGGCGGCGACTTTCGCTTCTTCCACCATGCGCAGGCAGAAGGCGGCATCGTCCAGATCGTTGGAGATGGTGGAAAGGTCGACATTGAGGAAATAGGTCGCCTTGCTGGGCAGTACGTTGAGACCGAGCTGGGTCAGGCCGGCGGCGAAGCGGTCGCGCGCTGCCGCCAGGTCCTGCCGCATGCCGAGGAAGTAGGCGTCGTCCTTGGCCAGGCCATAGGCGACAGCGGCCTGCAGGTTCGGCGGCGTGGTGAAGGTGATGTACTGATGTGCCTTGGCCAGCACCTTCATGATCGCCGGTGCGGCGCAGACGAAACCGACCTTCCAGCCGGTCAGCGAGAAAATCTTGCCGGCCGAACCGATCTTGACGCAACGCTCGCGCAGCTCCGGCAGGCCGATGAGCGGCTGGTGCTGCAGGCCATCGAACAACACGTGTTCCCAGACCTCGTCGCAGATCGCAATGGCATTGAACTTCACCAGATAGCGGCCGAGAAGCTCCAGGTCCTCGCGCGGGAATACCGTCGCGGTGGGATTGAGCGGGTTGTTGAAGATCACCGCTTTGGTCTTGGGCGAGAAGGCCGCTTTCAGCGCGGCTTCGTCCAGACGCCAGTGCGGCGGGCGCAGCGTCACGAATTTCGGCACACCGCCGGCGCGCTGCACCAGCGGCAGATAGGCATCGTACAGCGGCTGGAACAGCACGACCTCGTCGCCCGGCTCGATCAGCGCCATCAGCGCACCGGCCAGCGCTTCCGTCGCGCCCGAGGTGATCATCACTTCCGACTGCCAGTCGAGGTCGAGATTGTGGAAGCGCTTGTAATGCGTGGCGACCGCCTGGCGCAGCTCGGGCAGGCCCATCATCGGCGGATACTGGTTCCAGCCGGTCATCACTGCGTCGGCCGCCTTCTGGCGCACATCCTCGGGGCCCGGATCATCAGGGAAGCCCTGGCCGAGATTGATCGCGCTATGCTGCATGGCCAGCCGCGACATGGTTTCGAAGATGGTGGTGGGGGCTTCGGCAAAGATGGGATTCATGACGAATAGTCCAGCAAAGGTACGTGAAAACACGCGGAAAATGCGGGCTATCGCTTAGCACGCCGTGGACGGCTGCAACAGTCCTGCCGCGTTAAAGTCGGCCCTCGGCGATGGCATGGCGGAAGGTCTCGGCCAGGAAATCCACGAAAACCCGCACCCGCGGCGAGAGCTGGCGGTGCGCGGGATAGACGGCTGAGACCGGCATCGGCGCCGGGGCCCAGGCCTGCAGGATTTCGCGCAGGCTGCCATCGGCGATGGCGGCAGCCACGTGATAGCGCGGTACCTGCACGATGCCTAGTCCGGCGCGGCAGCAGGCGACATAGGCATCGGCGTCATTCACCGCGACGGTGTTCTCCAGCACGAAAGGACGGTTGGTGTCGTCGATGGTGAAGTCCAGCGACTCATGGCGTCCGGTGGCTATCGACATGTAACTGACCGCGCGATGGCCGCCCTGATGCAGGTCGTCTGGTCGCCGCGGCACACCATGGCGTTCCAGATAGGCCGGGCTCGCCACCGTCACCTGTTCGATGTTGCCGACACGCCGCGCCACCATGCTGGATTCGGGCAGGGGCCCGCTGCGCATGGCGCAGTCGACGCCCTCACGGATCAGGTCGACCGGGCGGTCGCCGATGCCCAGTTCCAACGTGATATGCGGATGCTGGGCGAAGAAGCCGGGCAGGGCCGGAATGATAACGGTGCGTGCGACCGTGCCCTGCAGGTCGACGCGCAGGCGGCCGCGCGGGCTGGCGGCGGACTGGCTGAACACGGCCTCGGTTTCATCAAGATCGGCCAGCAGCCGTGTGCAGCGCTGGTAATAGGCCTCACCATCCAGCGTGGTGCGCACGCTGCGGGTAGTGCGCTCTAGCAGCCGGGCATTCAGACGGCTTTCCAGTTCCTTGATGGCGTAGGTGACGGTGGCGCGCGGCATCTGCAGGTCGTCGGCGGCAGCGGTGAAGCTGCCCAGTTCGACGATCCGGGTGAAAAGCCGCATAGCCTGTAGGCGGTCCATGGCTATTGTTTAGTATTATTGAATAATAATGTCTATAAATGCTTATTTATTCAATAAAATCAAAGATGCATATCAGAACGCGTCATCCCATCCAGGAGCGCTTTCCATGACCATTTCTCCCACTGGCAAGACCGCCATCGTTACCGGCGGGTCGCGCGGCATCGGCGCCGCCATCAGCGAAACCCTGGCCCAGGCGGGCCATGCGGTCGTCATCAACTACGCCAGCCGCGCCGCCGATGCTGAGATGTTGGTGTTGAAGATCGCCGAAGCCGGCGGCCGCGCCATCGCCGTGCAGGCCGATATCAGCGACCCAGCTGGCGCGCGTCGCCTGTTCGATGTCGCGCAGGAGACCTTCGGCGGCGCCGATATCCTGGTTGCCAATGCTGGCATCCTCGATCCGGCGCTGCCTAGGATTGCCGAGACCACCGATGAAGGCTTCGATCGCATGGTCACTGTCAACCTGAAGGGCGTGTTCAACCTGCTGCGCGAGGCCGCGACGCGTCTGCGCGATGGTGGCCGCATTGTCACGCTGTCCTCCAGTGTGGTGGGCATGAACCTGCCGGGCTATGCGTCCTATGCAGCGACGAAAGCAGCCGTGGAAACGTTCAGTCGCTTCCTGGCACAGGAATTGCGCGGCCGGCAGATCACGGTCAACACCGTGGCCCCGGGTCCGGTGGCGACAGAACTGTTCTTCGCCGGCAAGACGGAGGAACGCGTGGCGCAGCTGGCGAAGCTCTCGCCGTTGGAGCGCCTGGGCCAGCCTGACGACATCGCGACGACGGTTGCATTCCTCGCCGGCCCCGGCGGCTGGATCAACGGTCAGGTGCTGCGCAGCAATGGCGGTGTGATCTAACGCGACTTGCTGAGGTGGCGTCGGCGCAGCAGCGCCAGCGCCACCGCAACCACCAGTGATCCAGCGAGCCCGGCAGTGAAAGCCGGCATCAGGCCGATCTGCGGCCCCAACACTGTCAGTGAGGTGAAGAAGGGGATGTGGCTCAGCATGCCGATCTGGGTGGCGCGTAGCGCGGCACGGATGCCGGCAATATCCAGACGACGCGGCAGGAACCAGCAGACCGTCACCAGCGCTACCGGGAAGGACGCGAGAATCCCGGCAACCTTTGGACCCAGGATATGGGCGATGCCGCTCAGGATGGCCACCAGGCAGCCCGCCATCGTGCCGCGCAGCAGGATTTCATAAAACGGCGAGCGGCTGCGTGAGGCCGGCGCCGTCATTGCCACGTTACGGCCGGCCCACCAACCGATCGCGCCGGCTACGGCAAGCACTGCCAGCGATACCGACAAGGTGGCAGGCAGCTGGCGGATCAGCAGACCGGTCAGGAACCAGGCGGCAAGACCGCCCAGCAGCGCCAGCGGCATCGGCACGCGGCGCACCAGCGCGATGACGCTGACGATGAACAGCAGCACGGCGCCGATGGTGGTGAGGCTGGCGATGGCTGCCTGCGGCACGAAGCCCGGTGGTTCATGCAGGATCAGGAAAACATAGGCCGGCGCAGTGACGATCGGCAGTGCCAGCACGATGCCGCCGATGAAGGGCGAACTCCGCTCCATCAGCACGCCGACGCCGGCGACAAATCCGGCGGTGGCCAGGTCGCGTGAAGCGATGGCCAGCAGGGTGAGAAGCGGCAGGTCCATGATTTATGGCTTGTCCGACGGCATCGGCGGCGTGCCCTGGCTCAATCGCTGGGTCGGGGCCACCAGGCGATGGCCACTGACCTCAGCGCCCGCATCGGCCGGCAGGCGGAGGAAGACAAATGTAGACAGTGCGGCCATCGTTCCGACCACGAAAAAGGCGGGGGCAAAACTGCCGGCGGTGATCTGGTCAGTGCCGCCGCTGAAAGTGACGGTCGCATGCAGCACCATGGCGCCCACGGCGACACCGGCTGACAGTGACAACTGCTGCATCATGGATGTGAAGCTGGTGGCACGGCTCATGCGATCGGGCGGAATGTCGGAAAAGGCCAGGGTGTTGATGCTGGTGAACTGCAGCGAGCGGAAGAAACCACCCATCAGCAGCAGGCCCATGATCATCAGATGCGCGGTATCGGGCCGGAACAGGCCATTGATGAAGATGAAGGCGCCGCTGATTACCGCATTGCCGATCAGCACGCGGCGGAAGCCGAAGCGGCGCAGGATCGGGGCAGCCGCCATCTTCATGGTCAGCGCACCGGCCGCCGAGATGAAGGTGATCATGCCGGATTCAAAGGCGCTGAGCCCGAAGCCCAACTGTAGCATCAGTGGCAGCAAAAAGGGAAGTGCGCCGACGCCGATGCGGAACAGGAAGCCGCCGGCGACGCTGGCGCGGAAGGTCGGCATTTTCAGCAGGCGCAGCTCCAGCAGCGGATGCGGATGGCTGAGCGCGTAGCGGATGTAAAGTCCGGTGCCGAGCGCGCCCATCACCAGCAGGCTGACGACAACGCCCGTGGGCAGCAGGTCGCGGCCGATGGTCTCGAAGCCAAAGACCAGTCCGCAGAGGCCGGTGGCCGACAACAGGAAGCCACGCCAGTCGAGCGGCGGCACATCCTTCTCGCGCACATTGGGAATGTAGAGCGTGACCAGCACGATCCCTAAGAGGCCGATCGGCAGGTTGATCCAGAAAATCCAGCGCCAGGACAGATAAGTGGTGATGAAGCCGCCCAGCGGCGGTCCGATAACAGGACCGATCAGCGCCGGCACGGTCAGCCAGGCCATGGCGCGCACCAGTTCGGCCTTGGGGATCGAGCGCAGCATCACCAGGCGGCCGACGGGCACCATCATCGCGCCGCCCAGACCCTGCAATGTGCGCGCGCCGACCAGTGTCCAGAATGAATCCGCCAGGCCGCAGAGCAGCGAGCCGATGGTGAACACGGCAATCGCCAGCCGGAACACCGTGCGTGCGCCGAAGCGGTCGGCCACCCAGCCGCTGATCGGGATGAAAACGGCGAGACTGAAAAGGTAGGAAGTGATCGCCAGGTTGAGCTTGAGCGGACTCTCGCCAAAGGATGCGGCGATGCTGGGCAGGGCGGTCGCCAGCACGCTGGAGTCCAGGTTCTCCATGAACAGCGCGCAGGCAACGATCAGCGGAATCAGCATAAGGATGGATGCGGGGCGGGGAGGAAAGGGGAATGAATCGGCAGCGACACGCCACTATAGCGAGTCGCGATCATGTCGAACGTTGCAAAGGATGCAATGGTTGCATGATCCACACACAATGGCCATGCGGCAGAATGTCCAGCACCTGCGGCGCGTTGCCCCAATGCGGCAATTCGCGCCTGCAGCATCGGATTGACCGGACGGGGCGTGGCAGTTTTGTTTTGTGACTGTCGAAAACAGACATAACATCTTTCCCGGGCATGGCCCCTGGAGGAATTGCGATGCAAGCCCTGCTCGATCCTGTCTTCCTGGCGCGACTGCAATTCGCGTTCACCGTTTCCTTCCACATCATCTTCCCCGCTTTCACCATTGGTCTGGCGAGCTATCTCGCCGTGCTGGAAGCGCTGTGGCTGTGGACGAAGAGGGATGTCTATCTGCAGGCCTTCCGCTTCTGGCTGAAGATATTCGCTATCAGTTTCGGCATGGGCGTCGTTTCCGGCCTGGTGATGAGCTACCAGTTCGGCACCAACTGGGCCGTCTTCTCCGACAAGGCCGGGCCGGTGATTGGCCCACTGATGGGTTGCGAGGTGATGTCTGCCTTCTTCCTTGAGGCCGGCTTCCTCGGCGTCATGCTGTTCGGCATGAACCGCGTGGGCAAGGGCCTGCACATGTTCGCCACTGCGATGGTCGCTTTCGGCACCTTCATTTCGGCTTTCTGGATTCTGGCCGTGAACAGCTGGATGCAGACGCCGGCAGGCTATGCCATCGCGCCGAATGGCCAGTTCGTGCCCGAAGACTGGTTCGCGGTGATCTTCAACCCGAGTTTCCCCTATCGCCTGGTGCATATGGTGCTGGCAGCCTATCTCACCACCGCCTTCGTCGTCGGGGCGGTCGGTGCCTGGCACCTGCTCAAGGACAAGTCGAACGTCAGTGCGCGCGTCATGTTCTCGATGGCGATGTGGATGGCCGTCGTGGTCGCGCCAATTCAGATTTTCGTCGGCGATCTCCATGGCCTGAACACGCTCAAGCACCAGCCTGCAAAGATCGCCGCCATGGAAGGTCATTACGAGACCCACAAGGGCGCGCCGCTCTATCTGTTCGGCCTGCCCGACAACGAAGCGGCCGAGACGAAATACGCCCTCGGCATCCCCAAGCTCGGCAGCCTGATCCTGACGCATGACTGGGATGGCGAGCTGAAAGGCCTGAAGGCGTTTCCGCGCGAGGAATGGCCGCCGGCGCCGGTGGTGTTCTGGAGCTTCCGCATCATGGTCGGCTTGGGCATGCTGATGCTGCTGATCGGTGCCGCCAGCCTGGTACTGCGCCTCGGCGGCCGCATCTATAGCACGCCGTTGCTGCATCGTGCCGCATTGCTGATGGGGCCGAGCGGCTTCATCGCGGTGTTGGCCGGATGGATCACCACCGAAGTCGGTCGCCAGCCTTATACGATCTACGGCTTGCTGCGCACCGCTGAGAGTGTGTCGCCCATCGGCCTGCCGGGCGTCGCCACCTCGCTGATCGCTTTCATCGTGGTGTATTTCATCGTCTTCGGCGCGGGGACATTTTATATCCTGCGCATGATGGGCAAGACACCGGGTGCCGATCATCCCGATGAACCTGTCGTCGCGGCGCCGCTACGCACTGCCGGCATCATGCCGGGCCCCGCCATGCAGGGCACTGCGATGGGCAAGGGAGGCGTGTCATGACGCTCGATCTTCCGCTGGTTTGGGCCGGGCTGATCGCCTTCTCGGTGCTGGCCTATGTAGTCCTCGATGGTTTCGATCTCGGCATCGGCATGCTGTTCCCGCTGTTCAAGGACGAGTCGGATCGTGATGTGATGATGAATTCCGTCGCGCCCGTGTGGGACGGCAATGAAACCTGGCTGATTCTGGGCGGCGGCGGTCTGCTGGCGGCATTCCCGCTTGCCTATGCGCTGATCTTGCCGGCGCTCTATGCCCCGCTCACCGCCATGCTGCTCGGCCTGATTTTCCGCGGCGTGGCGTTCGAGTTCCGCTGGCGTACCTTGCGCTGGAAACCGGTCTGGGACTGGAGCTTCATCCTCGGCTCGTATGTCGCCACCTTCATGCAGGGGATTGCGCTCGGTGGCCTGATCCAGGGCATCAAGGTGGAGGGCCGCGCCTATGCCGGCGGCTGGTGGGACTGGCTCACGCCCTTCAGTCTCCTCACCGGCCTGTCGCTGGTGATCGGCTACATGCTGCTTGGTGCCTGCTGGCTGATCATCAAGACCGAAGGTGGCCTGCAGGATCGCTGCTATCTGCTCGGTCGTCGCCTCAGTGTGCTGCTGGTAGCGATGATCGGCCTGGTCAGCCTGTGGACACCGTTTCTGGATGCGCAATTCCTGCAGCGCTGGTTCAGCTGGCCCAATATCGCGATCACTGCGCCGATGCCGATCCTGGTGCTGGTGATGTCAGGGATATTGTGGCGCGGCCTGCATGATCATCGCCGCGAAAAGACGCCGTTCCTGGCGGCGCTGGCGCTGTTCGTTCTGTCCTATATCGGCCTCGGGATCAGTTTCTGGCCGCTGATGGTGCCGCCATCGGTCACCTTCTACGACGCAGCGGCGCCGGATGTTTCGCTCGGTTTCCTGCTGGTCGGCGCGGTCATCCTGCTGCCGATCATCCTCGCCTACACGGCCTATGCCTATTGGGTCTTCCGCGGCAAGGTGGATCGTCATGCCCACTATCACTGAACAAAAGCCGTTCTGGCAGCGGCTGCTGTGGTTCGTGGTGCTCTGGGCTGGCGGCGTGCTGAGTGTCGCCGCCGTGGGCTATGCGATCAAGCTGGCGCTGAAGGCGTGAAGCCGCAGGCCTTGAGTGCGGCCAGCATATGCGGCGGCGGTTCGGCCATCACGCTGACCGGTGCGCGCGAGGGATAAATCGGCAGCACGATGCCATGGCTCTGCAGGTGCAGCGTGACGCCGCGATCCTTCTCGGCATCGCCATATTGCGTGTCGCCCACCAGCGCGCAGTCCAGGGATGCCAGATGCACGCGGATCTGATGCGTGCGGCCGGTGCGCGGCCGGCATTCGATCCAGCTCAGGCCATCGGGCGATGTGCCCAGCAGCTTGTAATCGGTAACTGAAGCCTGTCCCTGCGGATCGTCGGCCGGCACGATGGCCATGTGCCAGCCGCCATCGCGCGTGCTCAGCTTGCGCAGGGGTGCGCCGATGCGGCCTTCGGGTTGCTGCGGCACGCCACGCGCAATCGCCCAGTAGATTTTCTCGACCTTGCCGTCCTGGAACAGCTTGCCCAGCTTGCGCAGCGCCTTGGGGTGCCGGCCCAGCACCAGGCAACCGGAGGTGTCGCGATCCAGGCGATGCGCCAGCGCCGGCGGGCGCGGCAGGCCGAACTGCAGATGATGGAAATGACGCTCCAGATTGTCGCCGCCGCCGGGACCGGCATGCACCGGCAGGCCTGCGGGCTTGTCCAGCACCAGCATCAGGCCGTCGCGATAGAGCAGGCGATGTTCAAGTTCGGCGGGCGTCATGCCCGAGGGGTGACGCAGTTACGGCGTCGGGTCAAGAGCCGCCGGTTAAGAGCCGGTCGGTATTGCGACGCTCTTCTCGGCGCAGCCACGGTAGGTGCGGCCCTGATAGGTGGCCTGCGCGCTGTAAGGATAGGTGCGGGTCGCCATGCTGTCGGCGCAGGCGGTTTCCGTGATCACCAGTTCCAGCTTTTCGCCAGCGCTGCCCTCGGATGCATCCAGCGTCCAGGTCTGGCGGTTGCCGGAGACGGCCGGCGGCTTGGCGGCATAGCGTTGCGGCACCTCGCCCAGGCGGTCGAAGACGATATCCTCGCCGGCAATGCGCAGGTTCCAGTAGGGCTCGTTGCCGAAGGCGCGCCAGCCGCTGTCGGCCGCCGCGCCCTCGGGCGGGCAGTCCGGCGTGAAGTAGGTGAGCCAGCCCAGCAGATGGCCAGTGCCGGTCTGCACCGGCTGCGGCGTGCCGCAGCGCATGAAAGGCTCGGCCATCGCGGCCGGTGTGAAGGCCGGTCCGGCGACAGGTTGCGACGTGGTCGGTGTCAGCTTCGGCGCAGGACTGCCGCCGCTGCCGGTGCTGCATTCGTAGCGGCTGTTATCGACGCCTTTCATGCGCACCAGGATCATGCCGTGATTCTGCGGCACGACATCGGTCGCATAGGCCGGCTGTGCCGGATGCGTGGCCAGACAGGCGGTCACGCCGCCATACATCTCGGGCAAGAAACGGCCCCAGTCCTGCGACTCCCGGCTCTGCCGGGTGAGCTGGATATCGCTGGTCGTCGCGCGGTCGGCACAGCCGGCCAGCAGCAGAAGTGTCACAGCAAGGACGAAGGTTGCACGTTTCATACAGGCATCCAGATAAAGGCAGGTGGCCGGGGAATAGCCGTCTTGCCGTATAAAACGCGGTTTTCTAGCCTGTGGTTCCCTGATCCGTGGGTTTCCATGACACTGCCGCCCGGCCTTGCCCTGCATCCCTGCACATCCGCCGATATGGCCGATGTGCGCGCCCTGCATGCGCTGGCCTTCCGTCTGCTGGCGGCCGGTCATCACACGCCGGCACAGATCGCCGCCCATGAAGACCTGATCGCAGCACCGGCCTATGCCGAGGATGTGGCGCGCTCGCATCTGATCCTGGCTCGTGAAGATGCGTCGGGCCGTCTGGTCGGCACGGCCGGCTGGCTGGCGATGGCGGAGCGTCCGGCAACGGCGCGCATCCGCAAGGTCTTCGTGCATCCCGATATGGCCCGGCGCGGGCTTGCTTCTGCGCTGGTGCGGACGGCCGAGCAGGCGGCAGCTGCGGCCGGCTGTCCGCAGCTGTATGTGCGGGCCAACATCAATGCCGTACCGCTCTATGAGAAACTGGGCTATCGGGCCGAGGCGCACGGCAGCATGCCGGCCGGCGGTCAGGACCTGCCCGTGGTCTATATGAGCCGGTCCTGAAAAGGCTTGGGCCCCGCCCGGTTTGCAAAAATTTAGCGCCCGGGACGCAGGGCATGGACTATGCTGGCCCGGACGCAGCAGACGAGCCCAGTAAACAAGGGCCGGCGCGTCACGGGGGAATGTAGATATGCAGACCATGAGCATGCCGGCCGCTGCACGCCCATCACAGACGAGGCGAGCCTATGACGAACTCAAGCGCCGCATTCTCGACAACGAATTGCCGCCGGGCACGCAGGCGTTGGAGCAGGAGATCGCATTGCTGCTGGGCATGAGCCGCACGCCGGTGCGCGAGGCGCTGATCCGGTTGGCGCAGGAAGGCATGGTGGAGGTACGGCCGCGTCACGGCATGCGCGTGTTGCCGATCTCGAGCGCCGACCTGCGTGAAATCTATGATCTGCTCACCGGGCTTGAATCAACTGCCGTCGACATTCTGGCGCGCCGCGGCCTGACCACGGCCGAAGGTGTCGAACTCGACGGGCTGCTGAGTGAGATGACGGCGGCATTGCAGCGCGAGGATCTGGAAGGCTGGGCGGCGGGCGATGCGCGCTTTCATCGCCGGCTGGTCGAGATGGCGGGCAATCAGCGCCTGCTCGCCATGTTCGAGGCGATCCGAGACCAGTCGCATCGCGCCCGCATGGTGACGCTGCGGCTGCGGCCCACGCCGTCGCTGTCGAATGACGAGCATGGGGCTGTGGTGACGGCGATCCGCCGTCGCGATGCCGAAACCGCGCATCGGTTGCATCGCGCCCATCGCCAGCGTGCCGCACGGCTGCTGCTCGATCTGGTTGAACATCACGGGCTGGACCAGCTCTGAACCTTTCACAACCCGGTGGAACAGGGTCGTCTCTGTCTTGACGGCACGACTCTTGCGTCGCATTGATCGCAAGCGTTCATCCAAAGGGTTCTTCCGATGTTGAATACACCGCGTGCCCGCCGGGGCATGGTCACCGCGCCGCATCATCTGGCGGCCGAAGCCGGGCTTTCCGTTTTGCGCGAAGGCGGCAATGCCATTGAGGCGACGGTGGCGATGGCTGCCTGTCTCACCGTGGTCTATCCGCATATGACCGGTATCGGCGGCGACGGCTTCTGGCTGGTGGCTGCGCCTGGCAAGGACCCGGTGGCAATCGAGGCCTGTGGCCGCGCAGCGGCGAAAGCCACGCCCGATCTTTATAAAAGCCAGGGCCTGGGCAGCATTCCCTGGCGCGGACCGTTGGCCGCCAACACCGTGGCCGCCACGGTCAGCGGCTGGGGCGAGGCGCTGAAGCTCAGCGGTGAATATGGCGGCAGGCTGCCGCTGTCGCGTCTGGTCGCCGATGCTGTCTGGCATGCCGGGAACGGCTTTGCGGTGACGCAGAGCCAGGAAGACCTGACCCGTATCAAGCAGCCCGAGCTGCAGGGCCAGCCGGGTTTCGCCGCGCGCTTCCTGCCAAACGGCAAGCCGCCGGCCGAACGCAGCGTGATGAAACTGCCGGCGCTGGGCGCGACGATCAAGGAGATCGGCACGAAAGGCACAGAGGATTTCTATCGCGGCGCACTGGCAAAAGTGATCGCGGCCGATCTGGCGAAGATCGGCAGTCCGGTTGCCATTGATGATCTAGGCAGGCATCAGGCGCGCCGCCTTGCGCCGCTCAGTGTCGCGCTGAAGGCAGCGAAGCTGTTCAACTTTCCGCCGCCGACTCAAGGGTTCTCGTCGCTGATGATCCTGGCGCTGTTCGAGCGGCTGGGCGTGACAGAAGCTGAAGGCTTCGCCTATCTGCACGGGTTGGTGGAAGCGACCAAGCAGGCCTTCATCATCCGTGACCGCATTCTCGGCGATCCCGACAGCATGCCGGAACAGCCGGAGAAATATCTGCAGGCCGCGCAGCTCGATGCGCTGGCAGCGAAGATCGACCCGAAGACGGCGCTGCCCTGGCCGCAGCCGGCGTCCGGCGGCGACACCACCTGGATGGGTGCCATCGACGGCAACGGGCTGTCGGTCAGCTTCATCCAGTCGATCTATTTCGAATTCGGCTCGGGCTGCGTGCTCGATGAAACCGGGATCAACTGGCAGAACCGCGGCTCCAGTTTCCTGCTCGATGATAACGGTCCGCGCGCGCTTGCGCCCGGCCGCATGCCCTTCCACACACTCAATCCCGCGATGGCGCGTTTCGACGATGGCCGCACCATGGTCTACGGCACCATGGGCGGCGAGGGACAGCCGCAGACCCAGGCCGCCGTCTACAGCCGCTATGCGATGTTCGATCAGGGATTGCAGGCCGCCATCACCGCGCCGCGCTGGCTGCTGGGCAAGACCTGGGGCGAGAACAGCGTGACGCTGAAGCTGGAAAGCCGTTTCGATCCGGCCCTGGTCACAGCACTGAAATCCGCCGGCCACAATGTGGAACTGCTGGAAGACTTCACCGGCACCATGGGGCATGCCGGGGCCATCGTTCGGCATGCGGATGGTGTGCTGGAAGGCGCCACCGATCCGCGCAGCGACGGCGCGGCGGCCGGTTTTTAAGACCTCTGCCTAAAAATCCACCCGGTATCGGCCGGGAAGGGCAACTCAGGGCCTGTTCCGGCGTTTTACACTGGACAGGCGGGCGGCATACCGATTGCATCGTCTGGCGTAAACCGCCCGGGGAAAGCCAGTCATGAGTGCTGCGGTATGAGTATCCAGGTCGCGCTTCACCACCGCACAACCTATCGCTACGACAAGCCGATCAATCTCGGGCCGCAGGTGATCCGCCTGCGCCCGGCGCCGCATTGCCGTACGCCGATCCTGTCCTATTCGCTCAAGATTTCGCCCAAGGATCACTTCATCAACTGGCAGCAGGACCCGCAGGGCAACTATCTCGCTCGTCTGGTCTTCCCCGAGCGCACCGATCATTTCGAGGTGACGGTCGATCTGGTCGCCGATATGGCGGTGATCAATCCCTTCGACTTCTTCCTCGAGCCGCAGGCTGAAACCTTTCCCTTCGATTACGATCCCGATCTGAAGGAAGATTTGGCGCCGTTCCAGCGCGTCGATCCGCCGGGCCGTCATCTCGCTGCATGGCTCGCCGAAGTGCCGCGCGAGAAAAAGCGCACCATCGATTTCCTCGTCGGCCTCAACCAGCGGCTCGCCAGCGAGATCAAGTATCTCATCCGTCTCGAGCCCGGCGTGCAGACCGCCGAGCAGACGCTGGACCTGAAAAGTGGGTCCTGCCGCGACACGTCATGGCTGCTGGTGCAGGCGCTGCGGCATCTGGGGTTTGCTGCGCGCTTCGTCTCGGGCTACCTGATTCAGCTTGTCGCCGATGTGAAGGCACTCGATGGCCCCGAAGGTCCGGCCGCCGATTTCACCGATCTGCATGCCTGGGTAGAGGTTTATCTGCCGGGCGCGGGCTGGATCGGTTTCGATCCCACCTCGGGCCTGATGGCGGGCGAGGGCCATATCCCGCTGGCGGCCACACCCGAGCCGCAATCGGCCGCCGCGATTAGCGGCGCCATCGAAAAGGCCGAGGTCGAGTTCGGCTACGATATGAAGGTGATGCGTTTCCACGAGACGCCGCGCGTCACCAAGCCGATTGCCGACGAGGCCTGGGCGCAGATGTTGCAACTGGGTGATGCTGTCGACGCGCGGCTGGATGCCGGCAATGTTCGACTGACCATGGGCGGCGAACCGACCTTCGTTGCCATTGATGACATGGAAGGCGAGGAGTGGAATATCGCAGCATTAGGCCCGACCAAGCGCACTTATGCCGGCAAGCTGCTGCGCCGTCTGGCGGATCGCTTTGCAGCCTCGCCGCTGCTGCATTACGGCCAGGGCAAATGGTATCCGGGCGAACAGTTGCCGCGATGGGCCTTGAGCTGTCACTGGCGCAAGGATGGCGAGCCGGTGTGGCGCGACAAGACGCTGCTGGCCGCCGATGAAGACGCCGGCGACGGTGCCACCAACCACGACGCCGATATCTTCGCTGCCACGCTTGCCGACAAGCTCATGATCGATCCCGGCTATCGCATCGCCGGCTTCGAGGATGTCTGGTATTACCTGTGGCGCGAACGGCGGCTTCCGGTGAATGTCGATCCCTTCAAGTCGCACCTGAAGGACGAGCAGGAGCGTGCGCGCCTTAGCCGCATCTTCGAACAGGGCCTCGACAAGGTGGTCGGCTATGCATTGCCACTGACCCGCGAGTGGACGGGTGCCGGTCGACGCTGGCGTTCGGGTCCGTGGTTCCTGCGGCCGCAGGCGATGTATCTGCTGCCCGGCGATTCACCGATGGGCCTGCGCCTGCCGCTCGACAGCCTGCCCTGGGCCGCACCATCGGATCATCCCGGTCACCATCTGCCCGACACCATGATCGAGCGTCCGCTGCTGCCGGTGCGCCAGCCGATCTATCCGGCAGCGCTGGCCGCATCGGATACACCGCCCACGATGATGCAGCGCTGGCGCTCATGGTTCGTCGGGCGTGGTTATGCCGGCAGTGATGCCGGTCCGGCGATCACCTCCGACATCCGGCCTGATGCGTCGCCGACACGGCCGCCGAACCAGAAGTCCGATCCCGGCGTGGTGCGCACGGCTATGTGCATCGAACCACGAGGTGGTCTGTTGCATGTCTTCATGCCACCCTTCGATCTGGCGGAAGATTATCTCGACCTGCTGACGGCGGTGGAAGACACGGCGGCGCAGCTCAAGCGCAAGGTGGTGATCGAAGGCTATCCACCGCCGCGCGATCCGCGCCTGATGAATTTCAGCGTCACGCCAGATCCCGGTGTGATCGAGGTGAACATCCATCCATCGGGCAACTGGCGCGAACTGGCCGAGAAGACGACAGCGCTGTACGAAGAGGCGCGCCAGACCCGGCTCGGCACCGAGAAATTCATGCTGGATGGCCGCCATATCGGCACCGGCGGCGGTAATCATGTGGTGATGGGTGCGGCTCAACCCTTTGACAGTGCCTTCCTGCGCCGGCCGGATTTATTGCGCAGCGTGGTCGGCTACTGGCAGAACCATCCTTCGCTGTCCTATCTCTTCTCCGGGCAATTTATTGGTCCGACCTCGCAGCATCCGCGCGTCGACGAGGGTCGCGACGATGCGCTGGTCAACCTGCAGATCGCCTTCGATCAGGTCTCTCAGCATGGCAACACGCCGCAGCCCAATTCAACTCCACCTTGGCTGGTTGATCGCATTTTCCGCAATGTCCTGGTCGATATCACGGGCAATACGCACCGCACCGAATTCTGCATCGACAAGCTCTACTCGCCTGATGGCCCCACGGGGCGCCTCGGCCTGGTAGAGCTGCGCGCCTTCGAGATGCCGCCGGATGTGCGCATGAGCCTGGCGCAGCAACTGCTGCTGCGCGGGCTTCTCGCCGCTTTCTGGGAGCAGCCCTATACGCGCAAGCCGGTGCGCTGGGGCACACGGCTGCATGACGAATTCCTGCTGCCGCATTTCTGCCTGCAGGACTTCAATGACGTGCTGGATGATCTCAAGGCCGCCGGCTTTGGCTTCGATCCCGGCTGGTTCGCTGCCCATGCCGAATTCCGCTTCCCGCAGATCGGCGAGATTGCGGCGCGCGGTCTGGAGGTGGAACTCCGTCATGCGCTCGAGCCCTGGCATGTGCTGGGCGAGGAAGCGACGGCAGGCGGCACCGCGCGCTATGTCGACAGTTCGCTTGAGCGTCTGCAGGTGAAGGTGAAGGGGCTGGTGGACGGTCGTCATGTCGTGGCCTGCAACGGCCGCGCCGTGCCGCTGCGCGCCACCGGCGTGCCGGGCGAATATGTCGCTGGCATCCGCTACAAGGCCTGGGCGCCGCCCAGCGCCATGCATCCTTCCATCGGCGTCCATACCCCGCTGGTCTTCGACCTGTTCGATAGCTGGAACGGCCGCTCGCTAGGCGGGTGCACCTACCATGTCGCGCATCCCGGCGGGCGCAGCTACGACACCTTCCCGGTTAACGCGAACGAAGCCGAGGCGCGCCGTCGTGCCCGGTTTTTCAGCATGGGCCACACGCCGGGCCACATGCCCACCCCGCCGGCACAGCCGTCGCGCGAACAGCCGCTTACCCTCGACCTGCGAACGGGGTAATATTCGGCGCCCGATTCGACCGCATCGAATGCCGACACGCTGATGAATTCGCCCCTGCAGGCTCCGTTAGGTGATCCGGCTGCGCCCGCGCTGCTGCCGGCCGGTCTCGCCAATGCCTATGACGAGATGGTCACCGGCCAGGGCATCATCCGTCCGCACTGGCAGCCGCTGCTTGCTACCTTGAGCGAGCTGGGTCCCGCCGGCCTGGCTGAACGCGCCGAGCGCGGCCGCCAGTATCTGGAAGACGAGGGCGTCACCTACAATCTCTACGAATTGCCCGACAACACGGGCGGTGCCATCGCGCCGCCGCTGCCCGAGCAGCGGCCCTGGCGTCTCGATCCGGTGCCGGTGCTGCTCTCGGCCGAGGAGTGGGCCGGTATTGAGGCTGGTCTGATCCAGCGCGCGCATCTGCTGGATACACTGCTGCGCGACCTTTACGGACCGATGACCCTGCTGCGCGAGCACCGCATCCCACCGGCGTTGGTCTATGGTCATCGCGACTTCCTGCGTGCAGCGCGGCGCACCGATGGTCAGCCGCAGGGGCGCATGCTGCAGCATTATGCCGCCGAACTGGTGCGCGGGCCCGACGGCATCTGGCGCGTGATCGCCGACCGCACGCAGGCCCCTGCAGGTGCAGGCTATGCCTTGCAGAACCGCCGCGTGATGTCACGGCTCCTGGGCGGCGCGCTGCGCCAGTGCCGTGTGCGTGCGCTCAACACCTATTTCGAATACTGGCAGGCCGATCTGGCGGCGCGCTCGCCGTCGCAGGCCGACAATCCACGCGTCGTGCTGCTGACGCCCGGCCCGTATAACGAAGCCTATTTCGAGCATATCTATATCGCGCGTGAACTGGGCGCGACGCTGGTGGAAGGCGCCGACCTCACCATGCGGGATGGCCGCATCTACATGAAGACGCTGGCTGGGCTGGAACAGGTGGACGTGATCCTGCGCCGGCTGGATGGCGAGTGGTGCGATCCGCTTGAGCTGCGCGCCGATTCCACGCTGGGTGTCGTCGGCCTGCTGCAGTCATCGCGCGATGGTCAGATCGCGGTCAGTAATGCCATCGGCAGTGGCCTGGGCGGTTCACCGGCGCTGCAGGCCTTCCTGCCCAGCCTTGCCGATCAGATGCTGAAATCTTCGCTGGCGCTGCCCTCGGTGGCGACCTGGTGGTGTGGCCAGTCCTATGCATTGAAGGAAATGGAGCAGCGCTTCGACAGCCTGGTGATCCGCAGCGCCTATGGCCTGCAGGACCAGCCCATCGCTGTCAGCGCGCTGTCCGATGCGGAGAAGGCCAGCCTGCTGGCACAGGTGAAGGCGCGACCGGGCGATTACGTGGCGCAGGAACGCATCGTGCCGTCAGTCTCGCCGGGCCTGGGCGAAAGCGGCCTGGAGCCGCAGCCGATCCTGCTGCGCGTGCAGGTGGTCGCCGATGGCGACAGCTATGTGGTGATGCCGGGCGGTCTGGCGCGCGTGCCGGAGAAGAATGATCCTTTCGGCGCCACCTTGCAGCGCGGTGGCGTCAACAAGGATGTCTGGGTGGTGGCGCATGACCAGTCGCCGACCATCATCCGTGGCAGCGCCACGCGTCAGCGGCTTACCTTGCGCCGATCGTCGGGCACACTGCAAAGCCGCGTCGCCGACGATCTGTTCTGGCTCGGTCGCAGTGTCGAACGTCTTGATGATGGCGCGCGGCTGTTGCGTGCCGTGCTGTCGCGGCTGGTCGGTGAATTCGCCTCGGCCCGCGATCTGGTGGAAATGACGGTGCTGGCCCGGGCACTCGCCCGCTGCGGCCTGATCGACCAGCGCGCCGCTGCCGCGCCGCCGGACAGCGCGCTGTTCATGGGCGCGATCACGCGCGCCTGCACGTCGGGTCAACTGATGGGGCAAACGCTGGATGGCATCGAGCGCCTCGCCGCTGTGTCGCGGCATCGTTTCTCGGCCGATATGTGGCGCATGTTCAACCATCTGCTGGGTGAGCTGCGACAAAGTCGCGCGGCGGCCACCGGTGACGCCGATGCAATGCTGCAGTTCTGCGACCAGATGATCCGCGCTACCGCCGCCATCGCCGGCATGCTATCGGAGCACATGACGCGTGGTTCGGGCTGGCGCTTCCTCGATTTCGGCCGCCGGCTGGAACGCGCCATCTTCATCACCCGCAGCGTTTCGGCCGCGACGACAGTGTTGGGCCAGAGCAGCGACAGCGCCTTTCGCATCGCGCTGGAGGTCAGTGATTCCACGCTGACCTATCGCCGCCGCTACCGCGCCGCCCTGCAGGCCGCCGCCGTCTTCGATCTGCTGCTGCTCGATGCCAGCAATCCGCATGCGTTGGCCTTCCAGCTGCATGCCATGAACCAGCATCTGGATGCCCTGCCCAATCCCGATGCACCGCCGCGCGGCACCGACTGCATGGCGCTGGCGCGGCCGTTTGCCGATCTGGTGGCACTGTTCGATCGCGACGAAATTTCGCGCGAGGACATGATGCAACTCGCCTCACGCCTGCGCGGCAGCCTAGATGCCGCTTGCGATGCGTTGATGGATGTGTCGGATCAGCTCTCGCGCACCTATTTCAGCCATGTCCAGGTGGCGCGCAGCTTCGGGTTTGGCTCCTGATGAAATACCGCCTGCGCCATACCACCTCCTACAGCTACTCCTGGGCAGTCGATATCTCGCACCACATGCTGCATCTGGCGCTGCCCGACCTGCCGCGCCAGCGCGTGAAGAGCTGCGCTGTCACCACCACGCCGAATGCCGACCAGTTGCGCGAGCAGGCCGACCATTTCGGCAATCGCATCGCTCACCTTACGATTGCCGAATCCCATACCCGCTTCGATGTCGAGCTGCGGGCCGAAGTCGAGGTCGATCCGGTGCGCGCACCCGATCCGCAGGCGACGCCGGTCTGGGAAAGCGTGCGCGACGCACTGGCGGGCGACGGCTTCCCCGATCCGGTGCCGGAAAGCGAGTTCGTGCATGAGTCGCCGCTGGCGCAGCCCAGCGATGCCGCCATCATCTATGCCATGGCCAGTTTCACGGCGGGCCGTCCGATCCTGGCGGCGGCAGTGGACCTGACCGCGCGCATCTTCAAGGATTTCCGTTACGATCCCGCCGCCACCGATGTCTTCACGGCCGTGGCCGTGGTGATGCAGAAGCGCGCCGGCGTTTGCCAGGATTTCGCTCATCTGCAGATCGCCATGCTGCGCGGGCTTGGTCTCGCGGTGCGTTATGTCTCGGGCTATATCCGCACCCTGAAAGCTGGCGATGCACCGGGTTCAGGTCTGCGGGGCGCCGATGCCAGCCATGCCTGGATCAGTGTCTGGTGTGGACCGGAATATGGCTGGATCGATCTCGATCCGACCAACAACCTGATCTGCTCCGACGAACACGTCACTGCAGCCATCGGCCGCGACTATGGCGATATCAGCCCGGTGCGCGGCGTGGTGCTGGGCGGCGGACCGCATCGCATCGGCGTCGCCGTCGAACTTGTTCCGCTCATCTAAACTGGCTCCTGCAATAGACTCACATGGGCGCTCACCACGCGCCAGCCGTCCGGCGTGCGAATCCAGGTTTGGCTCTGTCGCCCGGTTCTGGGTGAATTCGCCCGCCTGAACTCGGTATTCGCCGTGGCGAAGTCGCGGCCATAGGTGGTGATGCGGGTGTTGAAGATTTCGCGCATCAGGCCCGCCGACGGCCGGCCGGCGCGAAAGGCCTTGATCTCGTCATAGGACTGCAGGTTCTCGGTCACGCCATAGCGCAGCGTCAGCGGGCTGTTCAGGAACAGCTCATCCAGCACATCCACGTCGTTGCCGGTCAGCGCCTTTTCGTAACGCATGAAGGCGGCTGTCACCTCGGCGACCACGTCGGGAAGATTGATGTCCATGATGTCCTCTGTGCCTAGACGGCAATGGATGCGGCGATGCCGCTCTGTTCCAGCCGGCGCGCCACCCGCAGCGCTCGTTCTTCCTGCCATGGCGCGGCGATGATCTGCACGCCAATCGGCAGTTTTCCCTTGCGGTCTGCATAAGGTGCGGCCACCACCGGCAGGCCGATGGCCGAGATCGGCTGCGTGAACAGACCCATATTGGCGCGTACTGGCATTTCCACGCCGTTCAGCACCATCATCACCTGGCCCAGCTTGGGGGCCACCCGCGGCGTCGCCGGCGCCAGGATGATGTCGACATTTTTAAACACCTCCAGCACGCGGGCCTGATAGTAGCGCCGGAAGCGATGCGCCTGCACCAGCCAGTCGCTGGGCAGCATCAGGCCGGCGAAGAAACGGTCACGCACGGCCGGGTCGAAATCCGCAGCGCGCGTCTTCAGCCGTTCGCGGTGCAGATTGGCGCCTTCGGTCGTGGTGATGACATAGGCCGCCGCACGGCCACGCGCGGTTTCGGGGATGGTGACACGCTTGTCGGTTTTCAGTTCCCTGGCGAAGGCGGCCACGGCGTCATGCGCGTCAGGTTCGCCCTGATCGGCGAAATAGCCGTCGGCCACGGCGATACGCAAGCCGTCGATACCGGCATCCAGCGCGGCCATGGTGGCTTCGACCGGCTTCTGCGCACACCAGGCATCCTGTGCATCGGGTCCCTGCATGGCGTCGTAGCTGAGCGCCAGATCGGCCGTCGCACGCGCCATCGGGCCCAAATGATCGAGGTTGGCCACGAAGGGAAAACTGCCATGGCGACTGAGTCGCCCGAAGGTCGGCTTCAGACCGAACAGGCCGCAGAGCGACGATGGCACACGGATCGAGCCGTTGGTATCGGAGCCAAGGCTGAGCGGCACCATGCCGGCTGCCACTGCGGTGCCCGACCCGCCCGATGAGCCGCCGGCCATGCAGGTGGGGTCGTGCGGATTGCGGGATGGGCCGTAATGCACATTTTCGCCGGTGAAGTCGTAAGCATATTCGCCCATGTTCAGCGCACCGACGAGAATCGCGCCGGCAGCCTCCAGACGCTGCACCAACACGGCATCGGCTTGCGCCAGCGCATGGTCGCGATTGATCTTCGATCCGGCCAGGGTGCTGAGTCCGGCGACATCGAACAGGTTCTTCACAGCAAAGGGCACACCGGCCAGGGGCCCGAGTGTCTGCCCGGCGTCACGCATCTGATTGATGGCGGCGGCCTTGGCGTGGGCGCGCTCCGAGGTGACAGCGGTGAAGGCGTTCAGCTCCGGATTGGTCGCCTCGATGCGGGCCAGCGATACCCGCACTGCCTCGGTGGCAGAAACCTTGCCGCCCTGCACGGCCGCAGCAATTTCGTGGGCCTTGCTCTGCCAGTCGATGCTCATGGTTTATGCCTTGAAGATCGGGGCGGGCTCGGTGTCATCGGGCAGCGGCTGGCCCAGGAAGGCCTGCGCGATCTGGCGCGAGCGCTGGAGATTGTCGATCACGCCGGGTTTCCAGGCGTCGTCCAGCGTGATGCCCAGTGCCTTGGCGGCGGCGGCCATATAGGCTTCGGCATCGAAGGTATCGTCACTCATGCAGCATCCTCGATCAGGGCGGCGGAGTATCCGCTGCCGGAATATGACAGGCAACCCTGGTGCGGAGCGGCGTCGCGCTGCGTCTGGCTTGCCCTCGATACAGCAATTCCCGGACCACAGCCGCGTCGTCTGAATCGTCATTCTCCGGCCACGGTCCATTGGCAAGTTGCCTTGCCGCTGGGCAGAGGACTTGCGCTGCCGCCCGCCTCTTGGGCATTAACCCTGCCTGGATCGGCTCAAACCGCCCCGAAAGCCCGCAATGACGCTGGCATGGAATCTGCTTTGTATGGATCAGCATCCGGTGCCGAGGCGCATCGGGCTGCGAGAGTAACCCCGGCTCCCGATCTCTGATCGGACCGGGTGGCGAGACGGACACTTGCGCCGGCTGCGGTTTCCGCAAGCCGGCGTTTTTTTGCCTGCCGACCAGTCCCACGCCTCATGACACACGGGGATTAAGCATTGTTACCCTCCGGATCCGGCCATTTTGTCGGTATTGTCCGCATGGCGTCTGTCCTTTGCCGGGGCTAGGCTGGCGGCCTCGCCATCAAGGGAAGAAGCACAATGAAACTCTACTATTCGCCAACCTCGCCCTATGTCCGCAAGGTCACCGTGCTTGCGATGGAAACCGGGCTGGACGCGAAGATCGAGCGCCATGCGCTCAGCACCACGCCGGTCAACCAGCATGCCGATGTCGTGCAGGCCAATCCGGTCGCCAAGGTGCCGACGCTGGTCACCGATGACGGTCTGCATCTCTTCGACAGCCGCGTGATCTGCGAATATCTCGATGGCCTGCATGACAAGGCGAAATTCTTCCCGGCCAGCGGCAAGGCGCGCTGGGTGGCCCTGCGCGAACAGGCGCTGGGCGACGGCCTGCTCGATGCGGCACTGCTGGTGCGCTACGAAGGCTTCCTGCGTCCTGAAGACAAGCGCTGGTCCGACTGGTCGGAAAACCAGATGAAGAAGGTCCATGGCGCGATGACCGAGATCGAGAAGCTGGCCGGCGGTTTCGGCGATCGCCTCGATATCGGTACTGTCACCATCGCCTGTGGCCTCGGCTACATGGACTTCCGGTTCGCCCATACCGAATGGCGCAAGCAGTATCCCAAAGCCGCAGCCTTCGCCGACCGCATGTTTGCGCGGCCGTCGTTCAAGGCCAGCGTTCCTCCGGCCTAGCCATGAGCGAGGCGGCGCCCTGGCTGAAGGACCGCCGCCTCGCGCATCTGCTGACCGTGTGGCGTGACCTGCGTCCCACGCCGGGCCACCTGCCATCGCGCCTCAGCATCGATCCGCTCCGTCTCGGTGCCGATCTTCTGCCCCATGTCGGTCTGGTCGAAGCTGTCGATGGTGGGCAACGTTTCCGCTTCCGCCTGGTCGGTAGCCGCATCGTCACCCACTCCGGCCATGAGCTGGTCGGGCATTACATCGACGAGCTGAACCCCAACCGCGACTACGCCGACTATCTCGCCAACCTGTACCGGCTGGCGATGAGCGAGCGGCAGCCGGTTTATTCCGAAACTGCCTATCGCGCACCGACTGGCCGCGCCGGACTGACGCGACGACTCATCTGCCCGCTGGCGGATGATGGCGTCACCGTTGACATGTTTGTCGCCACGCAAACCTTTGCGGCCGACGAGGGCAGCGGCGATGCGCCCACCTATACCTATGCCGCCAGTTTCGAGCCGGGCGTCACACTCGTTGTGCCGGACTGACGGTCAGGCCGCCGCCAGAACCCGGCGCCGATCCTCCACCACGCGGTCGGCCAGTTTTCCGGCCAGCTCCTGCAGATGATCGAAATGCGCGGCGAAACCGCCGACACCCAGTGTCATCGAGCGCAGCTCGACTGCCAGATCATGCATCTCGGCTTCCGGCAGATAACAGTCGATGGCGTCCCAGCCAGGCCAGTCCTCGCGGGCGCGGATGCCTAGGATCTGGCCGCGTCGTGACGACACGATGGCATGCACCTTCGCCGTATATTCGGTCGGCACCGTGAAGGTGACGGCCTGGATCGGCTCCAGCAGCACCGGCGCGCATTTCGCCAGGCCCTCGCTCATCGCCAGACCGCCGCAGGTGCGGAAGGCCTGGTCCGATGAATCGACGGTGTGATACTGGCCATCCACCAGCGTCACGGCCACATCGACGACCGGGAAGCCCAGCGGCCCGCGATGCAGCGAATCCTGGATGCCCTCGTCCACGGCAGGGATGTAGTTCTTCGGGATGGCGCCGCCCACCACCCGGTTGGTGAAGTGATAACCCTGTCCGCGCGGCTGCGGCACGATCTCCACCTTGATGTCGGCGAACTGACCATGGCCGCCGGACTGCCGCTTGAAACGCGCATGCTGTTGCGCGCCGTGGCGGATTGTTTCCTTGTAGGCGGTTGGCGGTGCGCTGCTGCGCACGGCGACGTTGAAGCGGTGCTGCAGCTTGTCGACGCCGAGCTTGAGATGGATTTCACCCTGACCCTTCAGCAGCAGCAGGCCCGCGCTCTGTTCGATGATCAGGCTCGGGTCTTCCTCATGCAGCTTGGCCAGTGCCGCCGTCAGCTTCACATCGTCCTTGCGGTCGGTGGGATGCAGCGCGCGGGCATGCACGGCGTCGGCCGGAACAGGCCAGCCTGCCACGGTGCGGCCTTCACCCTCGCCATTCAGATGCTGGCCGGTGGTGATGTCGTCCAGCTTGCCCAGCGCCACCACATCGCCGGTGCTGGCATGCGCCAGCTTGTCGGCCTTGCCGCCCATCATGCGATAGAGACCGCCGAGGCGTTTACCGCCCAATGCGCCATTCTCGGCGATCTGGCCCGACCAGATGCGGCTGAAGCTCAGCTTGCCGGTATGCGACTGATGCTGGGTCTTGAACACGGTGGCACAGAAGGCCTCGTCGCCTGGCGAAAGCCCCAGCCGCGCGGCGGTTTCCTGGTGATGCGGTGCTTCATGCCGCAGCGCCTTCCACAGGCGCAGTACGCCATTGCCGCGTTCGGCCGATCCGAAGAAGACCGGCACGATCAGGTCGGCGGCGATATCCTTGGCCAGTTGCGCGTAGATTTCCTGCGGCGGCGGCGTGCGGTCCTCCAGCAGCTGTTCCAGCAGCGTGTCGTCAAAATCGGCGATGGTCTCCAGCAGCATCTGGCGCGCCTCGTTCTCGCGTGGGCGTACGCTGTCGGGCATCTCGATCAGGTCGGAAGACTTGTTGTCGCAATAGCGGTAGGCGCGTTCCGACACCAGGTCGACATAGCCGGTGATGGTGTCGCGGTCGCGGATCGGTACCTCACGCAGCACTAGCGGCCGGGTCGAAACCTGCTGCAGGGCGGCCAGAAGATCGGCCATGCGGATGCTGGTCTTGTCCAGCTTGTTGACGAACAGCACATGCGGGATGCGGCGTTCGTCCAGGAAGCGCAGCAGCGGCGCCAGCGTTACGGCGCGCGCCGGATCAGGCTCGGCCACCACGATGGCGATGTCGGCCACCATCAGAGCGCTTAAAGATTCCTGCGCCAGTTCCACCGAACCGGGACAGTCGATGAAAATCCAGGGATCGTCCAGGAAGCGGCCATGCGCCAGATTGGGCTCAACCGTCATCTGGCGGCTGCGCGCTTCCGCGCTGGCATCGCCGATGCTGGTGCCGTTGGCGACGCTGCCCTTGCGCGGGATCGAGCCGGCGATGAACAGAAGTGATTCCATCAGCGTGGTTTTGCCGGACGCATACGGTCCGACGATGGCGGCAACTCTGGGCGCGCTTGCACCCGAGGTGCTTACACTGGGCGAGGATTGAGATGTGTTGGGCATGATCGGTCTCCCTCTGTTGCAGCCGCTGCATGATGCAGCGACGGGCAAGCCTGGCGGCGGATAAGACCGGTTCTGCTGCCGGTCTTAAGAGAACGGAACAGCGTTTAACCCTGCGCTCAGGATTCCACAGGGCGGGCGTCGCGGATAGAAGATTTTTCAAAAATCTTCAGGGCGCTTGCACTGGATGTTCGTATGCATGCATCCGCCCTATGCCTTTCTCGGACCTGAAAAATCGTGCATCCCCGCCATCGCTTGGCCATACTTGGCGCAGACGCGACTCGGCTATGGCTTACCGAGAGGGTAGGTCCCGGCCGGAAACAACCCAGGGGGATTCCATGCTCGAGAGCTATTTCAAGCTGGCGGAGAAGGGCACCTCGGTGAAGATCGAGCTGCTGGCCGGTCTCACCACCTTCCTCACTATGGCCTACATCATCTTCGTCAATCCGCTGATCATGTCGAAGGCGGGCATGGACCAGGGTGCGGCCTTCGTCGCCACCTGCCTCGGCGCTGCGCTGGCCAGCGCGCTGATGGGGCTGTGGGCCAAGTATCCGGTCGCCTTGGCGCCGGGCATGGGGCTCAACGCTTACTTCACCTATGGCGTGGTGCTGGGCATGGGGCATACCTGGCAGGTCGGCCTCGGCGCCGTCTTCCTCTCGGGCGTGATCTTCCTGATCATCTCGGTGCTGCCCATTCGCGAAAAGATCGTCAATGCCATTCCGATGTCGCAGAAGATGGCGATCGGCGCAGGCATCGGACTGTTCCTTGCCATCATCGCGCTGGAGAATGCCGGCATTGTCGTTGCCCATCCGGCCACGATCGTCACGCTCGGCAAGATCGGCGCGCCCACTGCACTGCTGGCCTGCCTTGGATTCGTGCTGATCATCGCTCTGGACTATCGCAAGATTCCGGGCGCCATCATGATCGCCATTTTGGTGATCACGGTGGCGGGCATCGCGCTCGGCCTGTCGAAGTTCAACGGCATCTTCTCGGCTCCGCCCAGCCTTGCGCCGACCTTCCTGCAGATGGACATCATGGGGGCGCTGTCGGTGGGTCTGATCTCCATCGTTTTCGCCTTCTTCATGGTGGACCTGTTCGACAACACCGGCACGCTGATCTCGATTGCCCCGCGCGCCGGCATGATGGACAGCGACGGCAAGCTGAAGCACATCGGACCGGCCTTCATCACCGACTCGCTCGCCACTATGGTCGGTGCGGCGCTCGGCACCTCGACGGTGACCAGCTATATCGAGTCGGCGGCCGGCATCCGCGCCGGCGGCCGCAGCGGTCTCACGGCCGTGGTGGTCGCGGTGCTGTTTCTGGCCTCGATCTTCCTGGCGCCACTGGCCACCAGCGTGCCGGCCTTCGCCACCGCGCCGGCGCTGTTCTTCGTCGCCTGCGTGATGTGCTCCAGCATGCTCAAGGTCGACTGGGAGGATGTCACCGAATATGCGCCGGCCGTGGTCACCATGGTGGCGATGCCGCTGACCTTCTCGATCGCCACCGGCATCGCGCTGGGCTTCATCGCCTATGTGGTCGGCAAGGCGCTGTCGGGCCGGGTCAGGGACATCCACCCGATCATGGCCGTGCTGGCCGTGCTCTTCGTGATCAAGCTGGCGGTCTCGTAAGTATCCGCTGCAGCGGAAAACGGAACGGGCGGCCCGCCAAGGCCGCCCGTTTTCGTTGCCGCTAGTACCGCAGGCCCAGTTTCAGGCCATAGGTGCGCTCTTCCTGGAAGGTGTCGTTGTTCTCACCACCTTCCATCGTCAGCGAGATGGCGACTTCTGGCACCTCTTTGGGTGAATACTCGATGCCAGTCTCCCAGCGCCGGGCCTGATCGCGTCCGATATCCCCGAACAGCTTCATCTGCCGAATCTTTCCTTTCAGGATGAACTGGGACAGAAGGTCTGTTCCTTCCAGCTTGGCGCGCAGGCTCAGTTCACCGCCAATGCCGTAGTAGTTGTCGGTGTTGACCAGCAGCGGGTTGCTGCCCCTTTCCATCACGCGGGCATATTCGGTAATCATGGTGAAGTCCGGATACAGCAGAACCGGGCTGGTTCCCTTGAGATATGTACCGAAGAGTATGCCCCGACCGGCCCCCAGACCGAAGGCGGGTCCGATATAGAGGCGGGCGATGGCCTGTTCGGAGTCCTGGTGGCTGTCGATCAGCCACGATGCTTCCAGCTGATTGTCGAACGCCACGCGGCCGGGCTGCCAGCTGTGCGACAGCAGGAGGCCGGGCATCATCGTCTCAATGTCACCTTTGTGCTTCGTGGACGAGCGGTTCTCGTAAGCGAAATATGGAAATGCCTCCCACAGCCCGAAAGATGTCTGCTCATCCATAACGCGGATGCCGGCCGTGCCCTTAATACTGAAAACCTTGTTGTCCTCGACCTTGTCTCGATTCATGTGAATTTCTGTCGGGTCAAGATCGGACAGATCGTCTTTCGGTCTCGCCAGGTCCTTTGCCGAACCACGCAAGCGGGCCCAGGGTGCGAAGCCATCCTTTTCCGCCGGCTTTTCATGGTTTTTGTCTTCGCAGACGACAACATACGGTGCGTTGTAGCCGAACAGGTCGATGGCAGACCTTCTGTCCTGTGCAGGGCCGGCAGGGACTCCGCTGTCGCGCCGCTCGACAACAAAGTCTTTTGTCTTGCCCCGTCGGTTGGCGCCGCTCTGCATCATCGGACCGAGGTCTGCCTGAAGGGCTGCCTTGATTTTGTTTGCGGCGGCTTCTGCGTGACTGCCCTCGAGAAGAGGGAAGCCAGGCCCGAAAGGAAGGTAGGATTCTCCCGGTTTCTGCTGCGTGAAAACCCTTTTGATGACTCGGACATACTTGCTGTCCATTTTCGATGTGGATTGATCCTGGAGAGGGCCATCGGGATGGGTCGCCATGTCGGCATTGGCGGCGGTGATCAGAGTCTGTGATGCTGCACTGGAGACGATGACCATTGCCAGATCGTCGGTGTTGACGATCGTGCGGGTTCCTCTATACGGCGTTGCGCAATATCTTGCGGCGTCTGTCGGAAGGATCTCCGCCTGTACAAGGGGTGGCATCAGGAGAAGAACTGTCGGGAGGACGAAGCGCGTATATCGCATCACTGCTTCTCCGACAGCTGTTCGATCAGTTTACTGGTCAAATACGTGCATATCTTGCTGAATGGCTCGCTCAGCGTATCGCGGGCATATATTTCCTTGTGCCTGTATGGCCGGTAGGTATTGCGCTTGTTGCGCAGCATGGTCGCATAGGTCTGGAGGCATATGCCCCACGCTTTCAACTTCGCTTCTATAGGTGGCTTCGACGGTATGGTGGTGCTGGCGATGTCTTCAATGGCGATGTTGAACTCTTCCGCCATAGCCCGCATGAGGCAGTTCTGCACATCGAGATAGATGTCATCGCGCTCCAGTATGGCTTTCGGGATTTCCGTGTTTACTGACTGTTGGCGTGTGGCCATCGCTATTGCCCCTTTGTCAGACGATGATGAATGGATGCAGCCGCAATCCTGCGTGACGCAGGACGGCGAGCCGTGTGCGAAAGAACGCGACGCAAAGATATTGCCTGATTGACGAAGAACGGCCCTGAACCCCGCAGGCAGCCTAGCGACGGGCTGCGGCGGCGCACAAACGGAAAGGTGGCGTTGTCCTAAGCGCGTATGCCGCGCGCTGATAATTCTGGTGGATAACTTTTCGTGATTGATTGGCCGTGATTGACCAGACGGTGACTTCGTGAAAATTCCGTACACTGCCGGTCGCCGCGTGACGCCACTGCGTGATTACGCTAGTCTGCAACCATGCAGGTCCGCACGCTTTTGCAAACCGAACAGATCAGGGTGGTCGACTACCGCTGCGAAGCGGGGCCGGATGCGAAGCCGTTTGAGGAGCAGCATACCGGCACCTCCGTGTCCTTCGTCCGGCGCGGCAGTTTCGGCTACCGCTATCGCGGCAAGGCCCATGAGCTGGTGGCTGGCGCCGTGCTGACCGGTCATCACGGCGATGAATTCACCTGCACTCACGATCATCATGTCTGCGGCGACGAGTGCCTGTCCTTCAACCTGTCGCCGGCACTGACCGACAGCCTGCATGACCGCAAGGCCCTGTGGCGCACCGGCGCGCTGCCGCCGCTGCCCGGGCTGATGGTGCTGGGCGAGCTGGCGCAGGCTGCAGCCGAGGGCAACAGCGACCTGGGGCTGGACGAGATCGGCCATGCCTTTGCCGCCCGCGTGGTCGAGACGGTCACCGGCAGCGACATCGCATCGCCCGATGGCAGTGCGCGCGATCGCCGCCGCGCCGTGGAAACCGCCCTGTGGATCGACGCCCATGCGGATCAGGAGATCGATCTGGCGGCGGCCGCCGCGGAAGCCGGCCTCAGTCCGTTCCATTTTCTGCGCGTCTTCACCCGCGTGCTGGGCGTCACGCCACATCAGTATCTGGTGCGCGCCCGCCTGCGCCGCGCGGCGCGTTTATTGGTCGACAGCGATGCGCCGGTCACCGGCATCGCCTATGACGCGGGCTTTGCCGACCTGTCGAATTTCATGCGCAGCTTCCGCCGCGCCGCCGGGGTCACGCCGCGCGATTTCCGCCAGGCGGCGCGCGGAAAGTCTATTCCGGGCAAGAATCGCAAGATTCTCCAAGATCGCATCGGGCTCCCAGCGTAACCCTGATCCTCCAATTACGGAGGATTCGATGTTCGATCATATCGGCCTGAAGGTGAAAGACCTCGCCGCCAGCCGTGCTTTCTATACCGCCCTGCTCAAGCCGCTGGGGTTCGTGCCTGACAGTTCCGGCACCGGTTTCGGCCCGCCCGGCGCACCGGCGCTGTGGCTCTATGAATCGAAAGACGCCAAGGCGGCCGTCCATGTGGCCTTCCGTGCCGAAAGCCACAAGGCAGTGGTCGCCTTTCATGCGGCCGGGCTGCAGGCTGGCGCGAAGGACAACGGCGCTCCCGGCCTGCGCGAGGATTACAGCCCGACCTACTATGCCGGCTTCCTGCTCGATCCCGACGGCAATAATGTAGAAGCCGTCTGCCTGGATTGAGGAGATCGCCGATGGCCAGCATCCGCAAGGAAATCACGCTCAAGAATACGCCCGACCGCGTCTGGGATGTCGTGCGTGATGTCGGGGCCCTCCACACGCGCTTCTGCCCCGGCTTCGTCACCGATACGAAGATCGAGGCTAGCGGTGCGTCCCGCATGGTCACCTTCGGCAACGGCCTGGTGGCGCGTGAACGCATCCTGCACGTGGATGAGGCGCTGCATCGTCTGGCCTATTCGGTCGAGCCCAACGAGCGGCTCACCCATCACAGCGCATCCTTCCAGGTCGTGCCCGAGGGTACAGGCTGCCGTCTGGTCTGGATCGCCGACCTGCTGCCCGATGCGATGGCGGCGGCCATTGGCGGCATGATGGAGCAGGGTATGGTCGCGGCGCAAAAGGCCCTTGAGGCAGCATAATCGGAGAAGGCGTAACTGCGCCCTTCGTCGTCAGTCCTGCCGGGGATTAGCCTTCCCGTCGGGAGTTCCATCTCAACTGGAATCCGGTACCTGTCCGGTTGACGACGAAGCGCGGTTTCGTCGGGCGAGCACCTGCTCGGGCTACTTCCGGACCGCGAGTCCGAGCAGGATGCCGCCGACCAGCACGATCACGCCGGTGATCTCGGTGCGGGATGGCTTCTCGCGGAAGACCAGATAGGACATGAGAAACGTGAAGATCATCTCACTCATGCCCAGCATGCGGACATAGGCCGCCACCTGCAGCGCCATGGCGGTGAACCAGCCGGCTGATCCGGCGGCCGAGGCCATGCCGACGATCAGTCCCGGACGCCAGGCTGCCACGACACGACGCAGTTCGCCCGGCTCGCGCAGCACCAGATAAACCAGCATCAGGGTGATCTGCAGCACGATGGCATGCACCAGCGTGGTGGCCGCGGCCAGCGGCAGGAACTCTTCGTTCAGTGACAGCGAGGCGGCGCGGAATCCGATGGCCGAGACGGCGAAAAGCGCACCCGAGCCGATGCCGATCAGCGCCGACTTCTCCATCCAGCCGAACAGGAAGGACTTCAAGGCATTGTCGCTGCCTTTCAGCGAGATCAGCAGCACGCCGATGGTGCCGATCACGATGGCGGCGACGCCGCCCATGCTCATCGGCTCGGCCAGGATCAGCATGCCGAAGGCGGCGGCCTGCAAGGCTTCGGTCTTGGAATAGGCCGTCGCCACCACGAAGTTGCGCATGGACAGTGCAAGGATGAGAAGATTGGTCGCCAGGATCTGTGCCACGCCGCCCAGAGCGGTCCAGGCATAGAATTCCAGATGCGTGTCGGGCAGGGGCCGTTCAGTGAAATACAGGCAGGCGGCGAGATAGGCGATGGCCAGCGGCAGGCCATAGGCAAAGCGCACGAAGCTGGCGCCGTTGGTACTGAGCCGGCCTTTCAGCTGCTTCTGCAGGCCGGTGCGCACGGTCTGGCAGGCGGCAGCCCAGATGGTGATCGGTATCCATGCCCATTCCATGGATCATGGCGTAGCTTGGGCGTGGCGCACGCGCAAATGAAAAGCGTGCAGGTCCCCCTTGAGGGGAATTCGCCGGGCTCAGGCTGTTTCGGCGGCAGCGCCCAGGTGGTCGACCATGCGCTGGGCGGCCGGCAGCAGGGTGTCATACTCACGGAAGCAGATGACGAAGCGCCGCAGCGCCCAGCTGTCGGTTAGCGGCACCATCACCACATCGCGCAGACCGGTATACTGCTTGCCGACTTCGCTGGGCATGATGCCGATGGCGAGATTGGCGGCCACCACGCGGAAGGCGGAATCGAAGTTCGACACGATGATGCGGTTGGTGATGGTCTGGCCGGCGCGTGCCGCGGCGCGCTGCAGCATCACATGCACTGACGAGGCTGGCGGCAGGCTCACCTGCTCGTAGCCGAAGGTCTGCTCGTAACGCAGGCTCCTGTGATGTGCCAGGGGGTGGTCGGGATGCATCGCCACGGCCAGGTGATCGGTACGATAGGGGCGATGCTCCACGCCGGTCAGGTCGGTGTTGTCCCAGCAGATGCCCACCGACGCCACGCCCTCGCGCAGGGAGCGGATGATGTCGCGTGTCAGATGCTCTTCGATATCCACCTTGATAGCGCGGTTGTCGGGTGCGCGCAGGAAGGCCGCAACATCGTCCAGCAACGCCTCGGCAATGGCGGAGGGTGAGGCCAGCATGCGCACATGGCCGGTCATGCCACCGCCATAGGCGGAGATGTCGGCCTCGATCCGCTCCAGGGTGAACAGCATGCTGCGGGCATGCTCCAGCAGGGCCTGTCCCGCCGGAGTCGGTCGCACGCCGCGCCGGCCGCGCATCAGCAGCGACGTGCCGAGCTGGGCTTCCATCTGGGTGATGCGCTTGCTGATGGCCGAGGCGGCAATATTCTCGGCCTCGCCGGCACGGGCGATATTCTGGTGGTCGCAGACGGCAACCCACAGGCGCAGGGTGGTCAGGTCCAGATCACGCATGGGAGCATCCTGCCATAGCTGGATCAGCCATGCCAGATGGGAAATCCTGGCGTTCTGAAATGGCAATTGTATGCCGAACGGGAATGGCTACTGTCCCGCGCCAATCTGATGATGGTTAACCCTTGGGGAGCGAGTCGGCCTGCGATGAAGCGTCCAATCGTCATCCGCGAAGTGGGTCTGCGCGACGGGCTGCAGAGCATCGCCACGATTCTGCCGACGGCGCGCAAGCTGGACTGGATTCGCCGCGCCTGGGAGGCCGGGCAGCGCGAGATCGAGGTCGGCTCTTTCGTCCCCCGTCATCTGCTGCCGCAGCTCGCTGACACGGCCGAACTGGTAGCCTATGCGAAAACCCTGCCCGGGTTGTTCGTCTCGGTGCTGGTGCCGAACCTCAAGGGCGCCGAAGCCGCACTCGCCTCCGGCGCCGACCTGATGCTGCTGCCGATCTCGGCCAGCATCGCACATAGTCGCGCCAATGTACGCAAAGAGCCCGATGAGATGATCGCCATGGTGTCGCAGATTCGCGACCTGCGGGATGCAACGGGCGCGACAACGCTGATCGAGGGCGGCATCAGCACGGCCTTTGGCTGCACCATCCAGGGTGCTGTCGATCCGGACGAGGTCTTGCGCCTGATGGATGCCGCGCTGAAGGCCGGCGCCGACCGCGTCAGCCTGGCCGATACCGTGGGCTATGCCGATCCTGCTGGTGTGAAGGCGCTGTTCACGCGCGCCGTCGAGCTCGCTGGCGACAAAGTCTGGTGCGGCCATTTCCACGATACGCGCGGACTGGCGCTTGCCAATGTCTATGCGGCGATGGAAACCGGCATCGCTCGCTTTGATGCATCCCTGGCCGGCATCGGCGGTTGCCCGCATGCGCCGGGCGCCAGCGGCAACGTCACCACCGAAGACCTCGCCTATATGCTGGCCAGCATGGGCTGCGAGACCGGCATCGATCTCGACCGGCTGCTGCGCCTGCGCGCCGATGTGGCGCTCTGGCTGCAGGGCGAAACCCTGCACGGAACGCTGTGGCGCGCCGGTCTGCCCAGAACCATGAAAGTTTCCGCATGAGCAAGCTTCCGCTGCAGGGTATCCGCGTCATCGAATTCACCCATATGGTGATGGGGCCGACCTGCGGCATGATCCTCGCCGACCTTGGCGCCGAGGTGATCAAGGTCGAACCGCCGAACGGCGACCGCACGCGCAAGCTGCCGGGTCTGGGCATCGGTTTTTTCCGCAGCTTCAATCGCAACAAGAAAAGTATCGTGCTCGATGTCGATGCGCCCGAGGGCCTGTGCAAGGCGCTGAAGCTGATCGACACCGCCGATGTGGTGATCGAGAATTTCCGTCCCGGCCGCATGGCTTCTCTTGGCCTGGATTACACCACGCTGGCGGCGCGCAATCCGGGCATCATCTATGTCTCGCATAAGGGGTTCCTGCCGGGTCCCTACGAACATCGTACGGCGCTGGATGAAGTCGTGCAGATGATGGGCGGGCTGGCCTACATGACCGGACCGCTTGGCCGTCCGTTGCGCGCCGGCACTTCGGTCAACGACATCATGGGCGGCATGTTCGGCGCCATCGGCGTGCTGGCGGCGATCATCGAGCGACGCGACACCGGCAAGGGCCAGGAAATCCAGAGCGCGCTGTTCGAGAACTGCGTCTTCCTGAATGCCCAGCATATGCAGCAGTATTCGATGACCGGCGAACCGCCGCCGCCCATGCCGTCGCGCGTCTCGGCCTGGGGTATCTACGATGTCTTCACGCTGGCCAACGACCAGCAGCTGTTCATCGCGGCCGTCAGCGACAAGCAGTGGCTGCAGCTCTGCGACATCATCGACCGGCCCGATCTTGCCGCCGATCCGACGCTGAGCACCAATGCTCAGCGCGTGGCAGCCCGGCCCGGCCTGATCCAGCGCCTGGGCGAGACCATGCGGCTTTACAAGATCGGCGAGCTGTCGGCGAAGCTGGAGGCGGCCGGGCTGCCCTATGCACCGATTGCCCGGCCCGACCAGCTGGTTGACGATCCGCATCTGAAGGCCAGCGGCGGCATCGTTCCCATGCAGACCGAGGATGGCGAGACCGAGGTGGTGCTGCTGCCGCTGCGCATGGGCGGCCGCCGGCTCAATGTGCGTCGGCCGCTGCCGGCCGTGGGCGAACATACCGAAGAGGTGCTGGCGGAGCTGGCGTCGCCCAACCGGTACGAGCGATACTGACTGAGACTGACGACAGAAACGACCCGGAGGATATCACCATGACCCGTCTTTTCAGCCGCCGCGGCCTCGCGGTTCTGGCCGTGGCGCTGCTGGCGCCGTCTCTTGCCCTGGCCCAGGGCAAGGTGACCCGCATCATCCTGCCGGTCGGCCCGGGTTCGGGCGTCGATGGCGCGACGCGCGTGATGACTGATGCGCTGTCGAAGTCACTCGGCCAGGGCATCGTGATCGAGAACCTGCCTGGCGCCGGCGGCGTCACCGGCACGGCGCAGATCGTGAAGGCCCCGAAGGATGGCAGCACCGTCGGCATCGTCTCCAACAATCATGTCGTCAATCCTGCCGTCTACAAGGCGATCCCGTATGACTCGGTGAACGACATCACGCCGATCATGGTGCTGGGTGCGACGCCGTTCGTGCTGGTCGCGCATCCTTCGGTGGAAGCGAAGACCATCCCTGAGCTGCTGGCGCTGGCCAAAGCCAAGCCCGGCACGCTGAACTATGCCTCCTCGGGCAATGGCACCATCATTCATCTCGCCGGCCAGATGCTGGTCAGCGAAGGTGGTGTGAACATCACCCATGTGCCTTACCGCGCCACCGGCCAGATGGTCACCGACCTGCTCGGCGGCCAGGTGCAGCTCGGTTTTGTCGCGGTGAATGTCGCAGCCCAGCATGTGAAGGCCGGCACGCTCAAGGCGCTCGGCGTTTCCACGCCGGTGCGCTCGCCCATGATGCCCGACGTTCCCACCATCGCTGAACAGGGCCTGAAGAATTACGCACTGGAAGGCTGGTTCGCCGTGATCGGCCCGGCCGGCATGGCGCCGGCGGATGTCACCCGCATTCACACCGCCTTCAAGGCGGCGCTGACCGATCCGCAGGTACGCGATGCGCTGGTATCCCAGGGCTATATCCTGCAGGGCAGTACGCCCGAAGTGGCGAAGGCCTATTTCGCGTCCGAGACCAGCCGCATGGGCAAGCTGGTCGAGCAGGCGGGCCTGAAGCCGGAATAGGCTTTCACAGCCTCTGCAGGTGCAATGGAGCGGCATTTTGCCCATTGCCTGCCATAGGGGCGGTTGCTAGATAGCACGGCACTCATCACCTGTTGCGGGCCGCATCCATGGCGGAGGCGGCCCGCAGCTTTTGCCGGCAGGCCGATGTCGAACCTCGTCTCTTTTTTCAAGCGACAGATTCCCGCGCTCGGGCCGATCACCTATGGCGAAAGCCTGCGCGCCTGCTGCGGCGTGCTGATTGGTGTGCTGATCACCGGCCTAGTTGGCCGGGCGGCGCTGGGCCAGAATCTGGGTCCGGGCGATCTGCCGGTGCTGATCGCGCCGATGGGCGCCTCCGCCGTGCTGCTCTTCGCTGTGCCCTCCAGCCAGATGGCGCAGCCCTGGTCGATCCTGGGCGGCAATATCGTATCGGCGCTGATCGGCACCACGGCCATTCTGCTGCTACCCGACGATCCGCTGGTGGCGGCTGCGCTGGCGGCCGCCTGTGCCATCGCTGCGATGTATCTGCTGCGCTGCCTGCATCCGCCGGGCGGCGCAGTGGCGCTGACAGCGGTGCTGGGCGGTCCTGCGATCCAGGCCGCAGGCTATGGCTTCGCCTTCTGGCCGGTGGGGCTGAGTTCGCTGCTGATGCTGCTGGTGGCGCTGGTATTCAACAACATCACCGGCCGCCGCTATCCGCATCTGAAGACGCTGCCGCGCAATCCGCACAACACCGCCGACCCACTGCCGCTGTCGCGCGTCGGCGTCACTGCGGCCGATGTCGACACCGTGCTGCGCCAGCAGGGCGAGTTTTACGATGTCAGTCCCGATGATCTCGGCATGCTGGTGCAGCAGGCCGAGATGCAGGCCTGGCATCGCCATGCGGGCGAGCTGACCTGCGGCGACATCATGTCGCGCGACGTGGCCACCGCGACGGCGGACATGCCGCTGCGCACCGCCTGGGTGCTGCTGCGCGACCATCGCATCAAAGCGTTGCCGGTACTCGACGACGACGGCTGCGTTGTCGGCATTGTCACGCAGACCGACCTGATGCTCCATGCCGGCTGGCATGGCCAGGCCGGTGTACTGAAGGGCATGGGCAGCTTCATCCGCCGCGCCAGCTGGCGGAACTGGCCGCTGGCCAAGAGCGTCGACCAGATCATGAGCGCGCCGGCCCATTGCGTCAGTCCGGCGCTCCGCGTCACCGAGCTGGTGCCGGTGATGGCCGATCTGGGCCGTCATCACCTGCCGGTTGTGGATGACGAGCAGCGGCTGGTCGGCATCGTCACCCAGTCCGATCTGATTGCGGCGCTGTTCCGCAGCCGCCTGGTGCTGTCCTCGGCCGCCTGACGGCTGATTGCGCTTTGCTTGCCGCATGGCAGCTTCTAGTCTGGACGCATCGACAGCCTGCCCCAAGGAGTTGTCATGTCTTCCGATCAGCCCTCCCATCACGTCCCGCAGGATTTCTCCGATCGCTTCGCCCTGGCGCTGGTGAAATTCATGCGTTTCTTCGCCGATGCCTTTTTCGCCAAGCGCTACGGCCATCGCGCCGTGGTGCTGGAAACCGTCGCCGCCGTGCCGGGCATGGTCGGCGGCATGCTGGTGCATCTGAAATGCCTGCGCCGCATGACCGATGATCGCGGCTGGATTCACACCCTGCTGGAAGAGGCCGAGAACGAGCGCATGCATCTGATGGTGTTCGTCACCATCGCCAAGCCGAATGCGCTGGAGCGCCTGCTGGTGCTGCTGGTGCAGGGCGGCTTCTTCAACGCCTTCTTCCTGCTCTACCTGCTGGCACCCAAGACCGCGCATCGCATCGTCGGCTATCTCGAGGAAGAGGCAGTGGTCAGCTACACGCAGTATCTGGCCGAGATCGATGCCGGCCGGCAGGAGAATATCCCGGCCCCGGAGGTGGCTATCGCGTATTGGAAACTCGCCCCCGATGCCCGGCTGCGCGACGTGGTGCTGGCTACCCGGGCGGATGAGGGCAACCATCGCGACGTCAATCACCGCTTCGCCAGCATCCTGGCCGGCGAAGCGCCGGGTGCGAAGCCGGCCGAGGCTTAACTCATTGAAAAGACTTATAACTGCCTGGAAATAGGCCAGAACCCTTGCGGCTCCCCGACCCGGCGTCTACCAAGGCGCCATGACTTCCGCGTCCATCATTATCGCCGTCGACGGCCCCGTCGCGGCCGGCAAGGGCACCCTGGCCCGCCGGCTGGCCGACCGTTACGGTTATGCCTATCTCGATACCGGCTCGCTCTACCGCGCCGTCGGCTCCAAGGTGCTGCGCCTCAAGGGTGATCCCGCCGATCCGGAAACTGCATCTAAAGCTGCAGAATCGCTGGATGAATCCGATCTGGCGGCATCGGACCTGCGTTCCGAGGCCGTGGGGCTCGCCGCCTCCAAGGTTGCCGCCATTCCGGCTGTGCGCGCGGCCCTGCTGGACTACCAGCGTCGCTTCGCTTCGCAGCCTCCCGGGGGCAGGCCCGGCGCCGTGCTGGATGGCCGCGATATCGGCACTGTCGTTTGCCCCGATGCCCCGGTGAAGCTGTTTATCACCGCCCGGGACGAAGTTCGCGCGGAACGCCGCCATCGCGAGCTGGTCGACAAGGGCGAAACCGCCACATTCGAGCGGGTCCTGGCCGATCTGCGCCGCCGCGACGAGCAGGACCGGGCCCGCAGCACCGCGCCGCTCAAGGCCGCAGGCGATGCCCACTTGCTGGATACCTCGGATTTGGCTATAGAAGCGGCCGTCTCGGCGGCGGTGGAAATCGTCGCCCGGGCCCTGAAGCGCTGACGCCCGTCTTCAGGTTCATCAACCAACCCTCCGGACCGTTTGCGTCGCGCCGGATGCCTGCTCGCCCCGAGGACGTTTTAATCGTCCGGCAGGCCACCAACCCAAGGGGCTCCTAGGAGACAATATGGCCAAGCGTCCTGCCGTTAAGGCTGCGGAAGAGTATTCCGCGGACAACGAGAATTTTGCCGCCCTGCTCGAAGAGTCGTTCACCTCGTCTTCCGCCATGGAAGGCTCGGTGGTAAAGGGCATCGTCGTCAGCATCGAGAACGACTTTGCGATCATCGATGTGGGTCTGAAGTGTGAAGGCCGCGTGCCGCTGAAGGAATTCGCGGGTCCGGGCCGTGCCGCCGAGATCAAGGCTGGCGACGTCGTCGAGGTCTTCCTCGACCGTATCGAAAATGCCATGGGCGAAGCGGTCATCAGCCGCGACAAGGCCCGCCGTGAAGAAGCCTGGGAAAAGCTGGAGCAGAGCTTCAACGCCAACCAGCGTGTCGAAGGCGTGATCTTCGGCAAGGTCAAGGGCGGCTTCACTGTCGACCTGTCCGGTGCCGTCGCCTTCCTGCCTGGCAGCCAGGTTGACGTCCGCCCCGTGCGTGACATCGGCCCGCTGATGGGTCAGCCGACCCCGTTCCAGATCCTCAAGATGGATCGTCGCCGCGGCAACATCGTTGTCTCGCGTCGCGCCGTGCTCGAAGAGAGCCGCGCCGAAGCCCGCAGCGAACTGGTGTCCAACCTCAAGGAAGGCCAGATCCTCGACGGCGTGGTCAAGAACATCACCGATTACGGTGCGTTCGTTGATCTCGGCGGCGTCGACGGCCTGCTGCATGTCACCGACATCGCCTGGCGTCGCGTGAACCATCCGTCGGAAGTGCTGTCCATCGGCCAGACCGTCAAGGTGCAGGTGATCCGCGTCAATCCGGAAACCCAGCGCATCTCGCTCGGCATGAAGCAGCTGGAAGCCGATCCGTGGGAAGGCGTGAAGGTCAAGTACCCGGTCACCGCCCGCTTCATGGGCCGCGTCACCAACATCACCGACTACGGCGCCTTCGTGGAGCTGGAGCCGGGTGTGGAAGGTCTCGTGCACGTGTCCGAGATGAGCTGGACCAAGAAGAACGTCCATCCGGGCAAGATCGTTTCGACCTCGCAGGAAGTCGAAGTGATGGTGCTCGAGGTCGATCCGGCCAAGCGTCGTATCAGCCTGGGTCTGAAGCAGTGCATGTCCAACCCGTGGGATGGCTTCGCCGAGAAGCATCCGATCGGTTCGACCATCGAAGGCGAGATCAAGAACATTACCGAATTCGGTCTGTTCATCGGTCTCGACGGTGGCGTGGACGGCATGGTGCATCTGTCCGACCTCGACTGGAACAAGGCTGGCGAACAGGCCATCACCGAGTACAGCAAGGGCCAGATCGTGAAGGCGCAGGTTCTCGACATCGACGTCGAGAAGGAGCGCATCTCGCTCGGCATCAAGCAGCTCGCGAACGACCCGTTCCAGTCGCTGGGTGATCTCAAGAAGGGCAGCGTCGTCACCTGCACGGTGGCCGCGGTCGATCCGAAGGGTCTCTCTGTCAGCGTCGGCGACGGCGTGCAGGGCTACATCCGCCGCACCGAGCTGAGCCGCGATCGCGACGAACAGCGCCCCGACCGCTTCTCGGTCGGCGACAAGCTGGACGCCAAGATCGTCACCATCGACGGCAAGGCCCGCAAGCTGACCCTGTCGGTCAAGGCGCGTGAGATGGAAGAAGATCGCAAGGCGATGGAACAGTTCGGTTCCACGGACTCGGGCGCGTCGCTTGGCGACATCCTGGGCGCCGCCATGCGCAAGAAGAAGGACGACGAGGCCGGCCAGTAAGCCGCAGCCTTTCAAGTCTGAAAAGACGAAACCCCGGCGGAGTGATCCGCCGGGGTTTTTTATTGCCGTCACCGCCGGCCTGTGGCTCAAATGGCAGTGTGCGTGAGAGCGGAGATTTGATTGTGGTTCGCGGGTGGTTGTGCGGTCTTTCTGGCCTGGTGATTGCCCTTGTTCTGGCGCTCGCGACGGGCGCGTCTGCGCAAACACCGCATTGCCCGCAGCGCCTGGCCTTCATCGAGAATGATCCGATCCTGGTATGGCAGGCCGAGCGGATGAAGGCGGCCTATGCCCGCATCGGCTGTCCCGATGTGGCCTTCATCGGCCTGCCCGGTCGGCGCGGCCTGATCGCCTTCAACATGGGCGAGGTGCAGGGCGAGATGATGCGCCTGCCTGCCATCGAGATCGAATACACGCGCCCGTTCCTGCGCGTGCCGCAGCCAGTGACGCATATGACCGGCCGTTTATGGGCGCGCGATGCCGCGCAGGCCGGAACCGGGCCGCTTGGTTTCGTGTTGGGCGTGGCCTGGCAGGAACAGTATGCGCAGGGCAACAGGTCGGGCAGTGGCATCGGCTATCATGGCCAGAGCGAATTGTTTCGCGCCTATACGACGGGGGTGATCGACCGTTTCCTGGCGGAGGATGCAGCGGTCGGCGATGCCGGTACCGACGGTCGGCTGCCGGGGCGGCCGGCCTATAGCGGAGCGCCGCTGGTGGCGGCGTCGCTGTATCACTATCTGGGGATCGAGTTTGCCGGTGTGTCGGCGGCGCTGGCGGTCGAACTGGCGCGATAGAGCGAAGACTGACGCGCCTGGGCGCGGCTCAGGCGCGGCTTAGACCCTGGCGCCGGCCAGCGGATCGAAATACAGCGCGACCTTCTTGGCCATCTGCTTGTCGGAGCAGGTATATTTCATCGCCACCATGCCTTCGTCGCTGTAGCGCACCACATCGCCGACGGCATCGAAGGTGATCTGCAGCTTCGGGTTCTTGATCTTCACCGTCAGCTTCAGCTCTTCGCCCTCGAAGAAAGTGCCGGTGATCGGTCCGAACAGCAGGCCGCGCACGCTCCAGTTCTTCAGCGGGATGCGATTGCCTTCCAGCACCACGTGATCTTCCGGGCCGCACTGGTTGCGGGTGGCCTTGCGCTGGTCGCCGCTGGCCAGACGCGGGATCAGCGGATCGAGGATGCCGAGGAAGGCCTCGCGGCGATGGTCCGACAGGCCGACGCTGATCAGCTTCTTGCGCAGCTCCTGGGCGATCTCCACCTTTTCCTCGATGGTGTAGGCGGGATCGACGAATTCCTTTTCCAGGTCGCGATGCTCGAACAGGTAGGAAATGTATTTGAGCAGGATTTCCTTCGGCCCGTCGCCGATGCTTTCCTCGAACAGCTTCAGGCCCTGCATCAGCTTCGGCGCCGAGAAATGGCCGGGGATCAGGCGGTTCAGTTTTTCCGACGTCACCAGACGAACCATGCGCTTCTCGAACAGGTCGGCGGCGCCCAGTTCCAGCGCGAAGTCCCGCTCCCTGGTCAGCAGCGCATAAACCTGGCGCGTGGCATCAAATTCCTCGACCGGCTCTTCCGACAGCAGCGGCACCGACGAAATCAGCAGGCGACGGATCAGCTGGATCACTGCTTCCCGCATCGCCGGCATCTTGTGCTTGGCGGCAACGCCGTTCAGGCGGCGCGCGATATCGTTTTCATAGGCATGCTCGTCGACGGCATAGCGCTGGTCGAGCAGCGACATGAACTGGATGATGCGGATGCGGGCATCGCGGAATTTGCCCAGCAGCTCCGGCACGGCGCTCTTGCCCTGCAGAATCTCGGCCAGCGCTTCGTCCAGGATGGTGGCTGCCGTGGGATCGATGGCGTCATCGAAGAGGTCGAGGCATTTCTCGGCCTTCTCGGTCCAGGTCTTGCACTTGTCCAGGTGATGCGCGAGGCCGCAATAGGCGATGCGGATGCCATACAGCGGATCAGAGGTGGTGAGCTGCGCCAGCAGGCGATGGGTCAGTGCCGTGGCCGGCAGACGCTTTTCGAAGGCTTCCACCTGGGTGATCGCCGCCGTGGTGATGGCATACAGCTTCTTCACCTTGTCGCGCACCGGCGAATTGGTTGCCTGCGCCTGCGCCACGGCTGCTTTCTGCACCAGGGCGGCGCAGAGATTCTCGGCGCCGTTCAGCAGCTTTGCATGGCCGCTGTGATGCAGCAGTTCGAAGGGCGAAAGGATGTTCTCGTCAAAATAGTCGCGGCAGATACGGCCGATCATGATGCGCGCACGCCGTTCAGATAGCGAATGGGCGTCCTGACACAGAACAACCCCGCTGCCAACCTCTGTAACCCCCGATGGCGCGTTCACTGTCTTTACGGCCTTCTATGCAACGCCTGCCTTACGCGCCCATTATGACAGGGCCTTCCGCGAAGGGAAGCGCAAGGCTGTTGATTCTATTAGAAATCGGGTCGACTCGGGCGCTATGCATCGGGACATTGTCCGGCCTGCAACCGGCTGTTTTATTGGCTGGCAAATAACCGCCTAGGGTTAACCCCATCACCCAAGGTTATCGCTTTGGGTGCCGGCCACCCGGATTGGTCGTCGGCAGCGCCTTGGCCAGCGGCGACAGCGGGCGCTCGGCGAATTTCCCCAGGGTGATCAGCCGGTCGTACATCACGATGGCGCCGGCCACCCCGACATTCACGCAGAAGCTGGTCGGGATTTTGATGATGTGGTCGCAGCGGCTGACCAGCTCGGGGCTCAGCGACCCCATTTCGGGACCCAGCACATAGGCCGCTCGCAAGGGGTGGCGGAAGCTTGGGAGTTCGATGGCCTCGTCCAGCAGCTCGATCCCGACCAGCTTGCAGCCGGCCGGCAGGCTCAGCTCGGCCGCCGAGTCGTAGGTGTACCAGGGCAGGTTATGGGGGGTCTTGCTGGTATCCGACCGTGCCGCGTTCACCGAATAGGTGGCGGCAATGGTGAAGACGAAGCTGCCGCCGAAGGCATGCGCCGTGCGGAAGAGATTGCCGGCATTCATGGGCTTGCTCATGCCCTCGACGCCGATTCCGAAAAAGCCGCGCATCGCCAGCCTTGCTCCATGCGTGTATAAAGCCACCGGTTTCAAGACAGGAGTAAAGCCATGGGCCAACCCTTCGCCCCCCTGCCTGCGCCCGGTGCGCGGCCCTTTATTGTCGAGGTCCGGCGTGGCGCGCAAGTGGAAAGCCGCCATCCCGTGCTGGCCGTGATCACGGATGCCGCCGGCAGGACGGTGGCGGCCTGGGGCGAGCCCGAGACCATGATCTTCCCGCGCTCGTCCAACAAGGCGATCCAGGCCCTGCCGCTGGTCGAAAGCGGCGCGGCCGATGCTTTCGGTCTCAGCCTGAAGGAACTCGCCATGTCGGGTGCCAGCCATGGCGGCGAGGCGGCCCATACCGAGACCGTGGCCGCCTGGCTCAAGCGCATCGGCCGCACGCCTGATGATCTCGAATGCGGCGCGCACTGGCCCTATCACGAGGAAACCGCGCGGCAGATCGCGCGTCGCCAGGAAGCGCCCACCACCCTGCACAACAACTGCTCGGGCAAGCATGCCGGCATGGTCTCGGTGGCGACGCATCTGGGCGAGGATCTGCTCGGCTATGTGAAGCCCGATCATCCGGTGCAGCGCCGCGTCACGGCTGCGATTGAAGATGTCTGTGGCATCAAGATCGATCCCGCCACCATCGCGGTCGATGGCTGTTCGATGCCGACCATGGCGATCCCGCTGCGCAATCTCGCCTGGGGGTTCGCGCGCTTCGTCACCGGACAGGGCCTGTCGCCTGCGCGCGCGAAAGCCGCGCAGCGCATCGCTGCTGCCGTCGCGGCCGAGCCGTTCTATGTGGCCGGCAGCGACCGTTTCTGCACGGCGGTGATGGAAGCCGGCAAGGGACGATTCATTGCCAAGACCGGCGCCGAGGGCGTCTATACTGCGGCCTCGGCCGAACTGGGGCTGGGGATCGCGCTTAAAGTGCTGGACGGTACGGCGCGCGCCGCTCAAACGGCGCTCGGCGGCCTGCTGGAGCATCTGAAGCTGCTGGACGATGCTGGCCGCGAGCATGTGCGTCCGCTGGTCGAGCAGTCGCTGAACAACTGGTGCGGCATCAATGTCGGCAGCATCGGGCTTGAGCCGCCGGCCTTCTGAGGCAGTCTAGTTGATCGGCTGGGCCAGCGCGATGGCGAGAGCGTCATCGGCGGCCACGGCCTGTCGCACGTCGCGTCCGGCATAGGGTGCGATCATGCGCGCGAGATTCAGCAGCCACCGCATGCGGCGGCGCAGTGTCGCCAGACTTGCGCGCACTTCAGGGGTTGCCTGCGAGACCATCACGGTAGCCAGTGCAGGCAGGCGTGGCGGTATCAAGTTGCGGTCGTAGCGCATCAGCGAATAGAGGAACAGTAGCAGATCGCGCGCTTGGCGCTCATGCAGCGTCATGCCCGGAAGATCGTGATCCTCGAAATCCAGCAGGCCGGGCGCATCCCCGGTCCAGCTGAAGTTGCGGATCTGCGCACCGCCATGCCACAGGTTTGCGGCATGCAGGCGCATCAGCAGGTCGCCGGCGCGCGAGATCATCTGCCAGCGCGCATCGATGTCGCCGGTCGCATTCAGCCGCTCTTCCAGCGCCATGCCGGAATCGCCCAGCACCAGCCACTGTCCGGTGCAGGCCAGCACGGGCGGTACCGGAAAACCGGCGGCATCCAGCTTGCGGATCGCGGTGGCCTCGGCGGCCAGTCCCAGGGCACCGCTCGGCGATCGTGCCGGCCGCAGGATCGGCAAAGCGAAGACAAAGGCAATCGCGCGCTGCATCAGCACCGAGGACCTCAGGCGCGGCCGGCCCGTGGTCTTGACCCAGAGTTTGCGGTCGTCATAGGTGAGCGAGAAGACGCGGGTCAGCGCGGTGGCGCGTAAGGAGCGGATCAGGTCCTGCAGGTCGGGGTTGGCGGCCAGATCGTCGGCCGGCGCGGCATTGGTCATGAACGCGGCTTCAGCCTCGCATTGGGGCCGTAACCGATGCTGTTCTTGCGCAGGCCGTCGCGCAGCATGTCCAGCATCGCCGCCGCCTGCAGCTGTTCGCCGGCGATCAGCTTGGCATTGTCCTGCAGCGCGACTTCCGCGTCGGCCGCCGCCTTTTTCCAGGCCTCGCGTTCCTGCGGCGTGGCCTGGTCGCGGCGCGGCGCCAATGCCGCCATGCTGTCTTGCAGCACCGCGTGATACTCGCCCTTACGCGCGGTCAGCGCCTCGAAGCCCTGGCGTTCGCCGCGACGCAGCGCTTCGGTCTCGGCCTGCACGATGCGGGTGAAGGTTTCGGCCAGCGCGATCAGTCCGGCGAAACCGGCGGCGGCCGTGGCCGGCGGGAAGGTGGGTTGGTCGGTCATGATGCGGGCACCGAGGTTGGGTCGGGTTCGGCTTTCAGCAGCGCCACCAGCGTCTGCTCAATCACCTCGCGGCCGAGCTCGCGGGTGATGAAGACGATGCGCGAACGGCGGTCGGCATCGGGCCAGGCCGGAATGGTGGCTGGCGGATGGAACAGGTGCTGCACGCCGTGGATCACCACCGGGCGGTCGACGCCGGTCACATTTACCAGACCCTTCACCCGCAGCAGGTTGTCGCCGCGATAGGCGGCCAGCAGGTCGAGCCAGGTGGCCAGCGTGTTCCACTCGAAAGGCTCGTCGAAGGTCAGGCAGAAGGACTGGATCGAGGCATCATGCCGGTTCACGTCCAGCTTGCCATCGGCGGTCTCGAAATGCTGGTGGCCATGATCGTGCCCATGATCATGGTGATGATGCTCGTGATCATGATGATGGTCGTGCCCATGATCGTGTCCGGCCTCGTAGGATTCGGCGCGCAGCCAGTTCTGCACGTCGAAGCTCTTGGTCGCCGGATCATACAGGCCCGCATTGAACAGCTGCTTGGGCGCGATGTCGCCGCCGATGGCGGTAAAGACGGCAGCGCCAGGATTCAGGTGCTGCAGGCGATGCCGCAGCTTCTGCACAGCCTTGGCGTCGGCCAGGTCGGTCTTGGTCAGCACCAGGCGGTCGGCGACGGCGGCCTGCTTCACGGCCTCGGTGTGATGGTCCAGCGTGCCGTCGCCGTTCACGGCATCGACCAGCGTCACCACGCTTTCCAGCCGGCAGCGTTCGGCCACCACCGGATCGCTCATCAGGGTGTGCAGCACGGGCGCGGGGTCGGCCAGGCCGGTCGTCTCGATCACCACGCGCTTGAACGGCTTGATTTCGCCCTTGTCGCGCCGGGCGGTCAGGTCGCGGAAGGTGTTCACCAGATCGCCGCGCACGGTGCAGCACAGGCAGCCCGAGCTGAGCAGGATGGTGTCTTCCTTGCTGGAGGCGATCAGCGCGTGGTCGAGCCCGATCTCGCCAAATTCGTTCACGATCACGGCGGTTTCGCCCATGTCGGGATGGCGCAGCAGACGGTTCAGCAGCGTGCTCTTGCCGGCGCCGAGAAAGCCGGTGATCACCGAAACCGGGATGCGATGGTCGATCTGTTCGGACATGACGCGAAACTCCTATAGGCGGAGTATTTTGGGCGCTGTGGCCCGCCTGTCCAGCCCCACAGGACTTACAGCGACCAGTATTGCAGGCCCTCGGGCAGCTTGCGGCCGCGCCACAGGCTTTTCAGGTCGGCGACCAGGCCATCGGCCTTGACCAGCCGGGCCAGCGCCGCGTTGTCGAGATCGACATATTCCTTGTGCCGCACGGCGGCCAGCACGGCGTCGAAACCCGAGAGCTGGTCGAGCTGCGGCGCCAGCATCAGGCCGTATTCGTGCTGGGCCTCGTTGGGATCGGCCTGCGGATCGTGGATGGTGATGCTGTGGCCGAGCTTGCCCAGCGCCGCGATCAGGTCGACCACCTTGGAATTGCGCAGGTCAGGCACGTCTTCCTTGAAGGTGATGCCCAGCACCAGCACTTTGCTGCCGGGTTTCAGCCGCTCGGAGATGCGTTCGGCGACCCAGGCGCTCATGCCGTCGTTGATGGCGCGGCCCGACAGGATGATGCGGGCGTGATGGCCCAGTTCCTCGGCGCGATGCGCGAGATAATAGGGATCGACGCCGATGCAGTGGCCGCCGACCAGGCCGGGCTGGAACTTGAGGAAGTTCCACTTGGTGCCGGCAGCCTCCAGCACGTCATGGGTCGAGATGCCCATTTTGCCGAAGATCATGGCGATCTCGTTGACGAAGGCGATGTTGATGTCGCGCTGCGCGTTCTCAATCACCTTGGCCGCCTCGGCCGTCTTGATGGTCGGCGCCAGATGGATGCCGCCGCTGGTGATGCGGCCGTACATGTCGGCCAGCTGCGCGCCTACGGCGGGCGTCTGGCCGGCCACCACCTTGGTGATCTTGTCGACCGTATGCACCTTGTCGCCAGGATTGATGCGCTCGGGCGAATAGCCGAGGAAGAAATCCTTGCCGCACTTGAGGCCCGACAGGTCTTCCAGGATCGGGCCGCAGATGTCCTCGGTCACGCCGGGATAGACGGTGCTTTCGTACACGACGATGGCGCCGGCCGCCGGATTGGTCTTGAGCGCCGTTCCCACGGTGCGCGAGGCCGAACGCACCGGCTTGAGGTCGGGCACGTTGTTCTCGTCCACCGGAGTCGGCACGGTGACGATGTAGATGGTCTGGCCCGGCAGGTCGGCGGCCTCGCAGCTCAGCTTGAGCGTGCTGGCGCGCAGCGCCGGAGCCTCGATCTCGCGGGTGCGGTCATGGCCCTGCCGCAATTCCTCCACCCGGCCGCGGTCGATGTCGAAACCGACCACCGGGAAGTGCTTCGCCAGGGCCACGGCCAGCGGCAGGCCGACATAGCCAAGGCCGATAACCGCAATCCGGGGGGCCGGGGGGCTGGAGGATGGGGGAGAGGCGGACATGCCGCGGACCTTTCGTGAAATCCTGTCGAGGGGGGTAGCCCGGCTGCTCCGGTCTGTCAATAAAGCCGGCCCAAAAGCTATCGGGTAAGCCCTGCCGAAAGCGTTGGATAGATAAGGGAGATTGACCGCTTGACCGCCCCCGCGCCAGCCGGTAGAGGCCGGTCATGGCCCATGACCAACCCAGGCGGACTCAGCCCAGCTGGCCTCAGAGCGGCCGCCGCCTGCTCATCGTGGTGCAGGAAGCGCTGTTCTTCACCACCCACCGCCAGCCCATCGGGCAGGCGATGCGGGCGCGCGGCTGGGAGGTCCATGTGGCGGCCCCGGCCGATCCGGCCCTGGCCGCCCGGCTGCAGGCCGAGGGCTATCATTTCCACGCCATCCCGCTGGCGCGCGGCAGCCTCAATCCGCTGGCCGAGCTGCGTCTGCTGCTGGCCCTGCTCACGCTTTATTGGCGGCTGCGGCCGCGGCTGGTCCATCTCGTCTCGATCAAGCCGGTGATCTGGGGCGGCATCGCCGCCCGGCTCGGTCGCATGCCCGCCGCCGTCCATGCCATCACCGGCTTGGGCTTCCTGTTCATCCGGCAGGATTCAAAGGCCGCCGCGATGCGCCGCCTGCTCGAGCCGCTGTATCGCTTCGCGCTGCACCACCGCAACAGCATCGCCATCTTCCAGAATCCCGACGACCTCGACACCTTCCGCACGCGCCGGCTGCTGACCGGCCCGCAGGTGATGATCCGCGGCTGCGGCGTCGACATGCAGAAATTCCGTGAGCAGCCCGAACCGCCGGTCCGGTCCGATGCGCCGCCGGTGGTGATGTTCCCCGCGCGCCTGCTGGGTGACAAGGGCGTGCGCGAATTCGCCGCCGCCGCTGAAAGCTTGCGGCATACCGGCGCACGCTTCGTGCTGGTCGGTCGCCCCGATCCCGACAATCCCACCGATGTCGGGCCGGCGCAGCTGCAGCAGTGGGTGGACAAGGGCATTGTCGAACATTGGGGTTTCGCCGAGGACATGCCGGCCATGCTGGCCCGCGGCCATATCATCGTGCTGCCGTCCTATCGCGAAGGCCTGCCGCGCGGCCTGATCGAGGCCGCCGCCGTGGGCCGCGCCATCGTCACCACCGATGCGCCGGGCTGCCGCGAAGTGGTGCGGCATGAAGACAACGGCCTGCTCGTGCCGGTCGCCGATGCGCCTGCCACCGCCGCCGCCATCGAACGCCTGCTGAAAGACGATGCGCTGCGCCGGCGTCTGGCGGTGCGCGGCCGCGCTATCGCGGAAACCGAATTCTCGGTCGGGCAGTTCGTCGCCGACAGCCTCGCGGTTTATGAAACGCTGCTGAAGCGGCAGGGAGAGGCGCTGTGAGCGACGTCGTGCAGGACTGGCTGATCGCGCTGGCCATCGCGGCTGCGGTGGCGCTGGCCGTCGGCCTGTCGTTGAAACCGCTGATCGGCTGGCTGCGGCGCCGCGCCGTGTTAGACATTCCCAACGACCGCTCCAGCCATGTCGAGATCACGCCGCGCGGCGGCGGCATCGCCGTCACCGGCGGCATTCTGCTCGGCAGCCTGCTCTGGATGATCTTCGATCCCAGCGCGGAATTCGCGATCGTGCTGCTGGGCATGATGGTGCTGGCGATGGTGTCTTGGATCGATGACCGGCGCGGCGGCCTGCCGGTCGGCCTGCGCCTCGGCATCCAGGCGGCGGCCATCGGCATCGTGCTGGCCGCGCTGCCGGCCTTCGCCACCGTCACGCAGGGCCTGCTGCCGGTCTGGCTGGAACGCATCCTGCTGTTCTTTGCCTGGATCTGGTTCACCAACCTGTTCAACTTCATGGATGGCATCAACGGCATCACCGGCGTCGAGACGATCAGTGTCGGCCTCGGCAGTGTGGTGGTGACCGCCCTGCTGTTCAACGGCATGGTCAACGGGCCGTCGCTGGTCATCGTCGCGGCAGCGCTGGGGTTCCTGCCTTGGAACTGGGGCCGGGCGAAAGTCTTCCTCGGCGATGTGGGCAGCGTGCCGGTCGGCTATATGCTGGGCGTGCTGCTGCTGCTGCTGGCCTTTTCAGGCGCCTGGGCCGCAGCGCTGATTCTGCCGATGTATTACTGGATGGATGCCACCGTCACCCTGCTGCGCCGCCTGCTGCGCGGCGAGCAGATCTGGCGTGCCCATCGCAGCCATTTCTACCAGCAGGCCACGGCCAAATTCAGCCATGCCGGCGTTGCCGGGCGAGTCGCGGTGCTGAATGTCATCCTGATCGGTCTGGCCGTTGTCAGCCTGCACTCTTTCATGGCCGCCCTGGGTGCGCTAGCGGCGGCTGTGCTGCTGACAGCCGGCCTTTGCGGGTATTTCGCCAGGACGGCCCAGCGGGTAGACTGAACCGATCATGGCCGAACCCGCCGCAATGCCGAAACGCCTGCGTCTCAATCACCGCATCATGCTGGTCGCGCTGCATGACCTGGTGATGGCGGCGCTGTCCTTCATGCTGTCGCTGTGGCTGCGCTATGGCATCGCCGATATTCCCTGGGTGCCGGCCGACTGGCTCGACACCATGCTGGGCTTCGTGGCGGTCGCCGCCGTGATGTTCTGGCTCTCCGGGCTCTATCGCGGCATCTGGCACTTCGCCTCGCTGCGCGACGTGATCGCCATCCTGCGCGGCGCGGCGCTGTCGATCCTGGTCTTCCTCGCCATCCTGTTCCTGCTGACCCGCCTGGAAAGCTATCCGCGCAGCGCCTCGGTCCTGCAGTTCTTCATCCTGGCCGGCCTGCTGGCCGGCCCGCGCATGCTGTACCGGAGCTGGAAGGACGGCAGCCTGATCGCGGCGCTGAAGCGCAGCGACGACACGCGCGTGCCGGTGCTGCTGCTGGGCTCGGGTGTCGCCGCCGATGCCTTCATCCGCGAGATGCAGCGCGGTGGCCAGTATCGCGTCGTCGGCATCCTGGATGATTCCGAAGGTCGGCGCGGCCGCGACATGCGCGGCATCCGTGTGCTGGGCGGCCGTGGCGACCTCGCTGCCATCCTGTCCGACATGAAGGATGTCGATCGTCCGCGTCGCATCATCATCGCCGATGATCGCTTTGACGGCCGCACTATCCGCGCGCTGGTCGACGATGCCGCCCAGTTCGGCATCAGCGTCGCCCGCCTGCCGCGCCTCACCGAATTCCGCAAGGAGGGCGAGCCCCAGCAGGTGCGTCCCATCGACGTGGAGGACCTGCTCGGTCGGCCGCAGCGCGTGCTGGATCGCGGCCCGGTCACCCGGCTGATCAATGGCCGGCGCGTACTGATCACCGGCGCCGGCGGCACCATCGGGTCTGAACTGGTGCGTCAGGTGGCGGCGCTGGAGCCGGCCGTGATCGTTCTGTTCGAGCAGAGCGAACATGCGCTGTACCAGATTGACATGGAACTGGCCGAACGCTTCCCCGACGTGCCGCGACTGGCCGTGCTGGGCGATGTGCGCAACGCCGATGCGGTTGAAACCGCCTTTGCCGCGCACCGCCCCGGGATCGTGCTGCATGCCGCGGCCTACAAGCATGTGCCGCTGGTGGAAGCCAATACGGGCGAGGGCGTGCTGACCAATGTGCTGGGTACGCAGGTCGTGGCGCAGGCCAGCAAGCGCCATGGCGTCGCCATCATGGTGATGATCTCCACCGACAAGGCGGTCAACCCCACCAACGTGATGGGCGCCAGCAAGCGCGTGGCCGAGATGGTGTGCCAGAGTCTCGATCTCGAGGCCGGCACCGACACGCAGTATGTCACCGTGCGGTTCGGCAATGTGCTGGGCTCGTCAGGATCGGTGGTGCCGCTGTTCCAGCGCCAGCTCGCCCAAGGCGGCCCGCTGACGGTGACGCATCCCGATGTGACGCGCTTCTTCATGACCACGCGCGAGGCAGTCGAACTGATCCTGCAGGCTGCCGCCATGCCGGGCGATCAGCTGCAGGCCGAGGGGAAGATTTTCGTGCTCGACATGGGCGAGCCGGTGCGCATCCGCGATCTGGCGCAGCAGATGATCCGTCTGGCCGGGCTGAATCCCGACAAGGACATCAAGATCGCCTTCACCGGCCTGCGGCCGGGCGAAAAGCTCTATGAAGAAGTGCTGCACAGCGACGAAACCACTGTGCCGACGGCGCAGGACGGCGTGCTGCTGGCGGCGCCGCGTGTCACCGACCGCACCGAACTGGATCGTGCCATCGCCGCGCTGACCGAGGCGGCCAAGGCGCGCGACAGCGCGGCGCTGCTGCGCCTGCTGGTGCAGCTGGTGCCGGAATTCCGCCACGCACCCAATGGCGAAGTGCCGGGCGCTGCCGAGACGGCGGCGAAGTAAGACGTAAGATCGCGTCCTAATTTTCCGACAATAAAGATCGTCACCCCCGGATTTATTCCGGGGGTCCATCTGCGTGTTCAGATGCGCCGATGATGGGGATGGACCCTCGGCCAAGATGATCTCTTGGGCCCGAAGGTGACGATCTGTGGGGTTGTCACCCCTTCGCGATCAGCTCGGCCTGCTTGACGATGCCCTCTGCCTGACGAATGGAGGCGATGTCGATCAGCTTGCCGTCCAGCGCCACCGCGCCCTGGCCGGCCGCCTGCGCCGCCTTCATCGCTTCCAGGATGCGCTTGGCCTTGGTCACTTCCGCCTCTGGCGGCGTGTAGACCTCGTTGGCCAGCGGAATCTGGTTGGGGTGGATCGCCCACTTTCCTTCGCAGCCGAGGATCGCAGCACGATTGGCCTGTGCCTTGTAGCCCTCGTTGTCCGAGAAATCGCCGAACGGACCATCGATGGGCCGCAGGCCGTTGGCGCGCGCCGCCACCACCATGCGTGAAATGGCGTAATGCCACATGTCGCCCCAGAAATAGTCGCGCGGCTTGTCGCCGTCCTTGTCGGTCAGCACGCCATAGAGCGCATTCGGCCCGCCGATCGAGGTCGTGCGGGCGCGCGTCGAGGCGGCGTAATCGGCGACGCCGAAATGCAGGCTTTCCATGCGAGGGCTTGCCGCTGCGATCTCGTGGATATTCTGCATGCCCAGCGCGGTCTCGATGATCGCCTCGATACCGATGCGCTTCTTGAAGCCTTTCGCGGTCTCGATCTGGGTCAGCAGCATGTCGACGGCATAGATGTCGGCCGCCGTGCCCACCTTGGGCACCATGATCAGGTCGACCTTGTCGCCGACGCCCTCGATCACCTCGACCACATCGCGATACATGTAATGGGTGTCCAGCCCGTTGATGCGCACCGACATCACCTTGCGGCCCCAGTCCACATCATGCAGCGCCTGCACGATGTTCTTGCGCGCCTGCGGCTTGTCGTCGGGAGCGACCGCGTCTTCCAGGTCGAGGAAGATCACATCGGCGGCGGATTTCGCCGCCTTCTCGAACAGCTTCACATTGCTGCCGGGCACGGCGAGTTCGCAGCGGTTCAGCCGGGCCGGCGCAGGTGTGATGGTCTTGAAGCTCATGGCGGCAACGCTCCCTCTTTTTTCTATGTTGCAACTGCTAACTAGCCCGGACGGCCTTGGCAAGCGTGACGTAGGGAGAAGGGGTTATCGGCAGGATTTGATTTTTATCCTATTTAATGTATCGTATATGTTCTTAAATTCCCGATCTTGGAAATCGTGAATCTGTTCGTGTGGCGCTATCGGCCCGGATTGGCCTTGACCGGGACGCACTTGGCCCGAATGGGCTCCTAATGGGACTCAATTGGCTCCGAATGGGACCGAACTGGCTCTCAATGGGCTCGAATTGGCTCGTCTTGGCGCTGTCCGGGCCGCAATTATGTCGGATTTCCGCGCTTAACCCTTGGCCAAGGGATGATGCTGGCGCACCAGCGCCTGTTTCCGCGCTTCCAGCACATGGGTGTAAATCTGCGTGGTGCTGATATCGGCATGGCCCAGCATCTTCTGCACGGCGCGCAGGTCGGCCCCGTGCGCCAGCAGATGGCTGGCGAAGGCATGGCGCAGAACATGCGGCGACACCTTTGAAGGCATCAGCCCGGCGGCAATGGCGAGTTCCTTCAGCAACTGGCCGAAACGCTGGCGCGTCAAATGTCCGCTTTCGCCGCGCGAGGGAAACAGCCAGGGCGAGGTCTTGGTTTCCATGAAGACGGCGCGGCAACCGGCATAGTCCTCGATGGCCTGGCGCGCCGGCTCCGACAGCGGCACCAGCCGCTCCTTATTGCCCTTGCCGCGAATGACCAGGAAGCGGTCGTCGTCGCCAAACGGCGGCCAGCGCATCGAGACCAGTTCGCTGACGCGCAGGCCGGTGGCGTAGAGGATTTCCAGCAGCGCGGTCAGCCGCAGGCTTTCGGCCGGATCATCGCGTAACGTCCGTGCTTCCTGCAGCAGCATGTCGACCTCGCCCTCGCTCAGCAGTTTGGGCAACGGCCGCGCGCGCTTGGGTGCATCCAGCAGCGCGGCGGGATCGTCGGTGCGAATGTTTTCCTGCACCATGAATTTGAAAAACTGCCGCAGTGCTGACAGACGCCGCGCGGCGGTGGCAGGTTTCAGCCCGGCATCATGCAGGCCCTGCACATAGGCGCGCAAACTGTCGACGCCGATGCTCTCGGGCTTTTCGTCGCGCGCGGCGATGAAGCCGCTGAACTCGGCGAGGTCGGTCTGGTAAGCCAGCAGGGAATTCTTGGCCAGTCCGCGCTCGGCGCTAAGCATCTCGAGGAAGCTGTCGATATGACGACTTGCTCTCGCCATCGCGCTGGCTCAGAAGCCGCGCAGCAGGGCGGCTTCCAGGGCGATCTGGCGCGCTTCGGCGATCAGGCCGACGGCGCGTAGCGCTTCCAGCGCGGTGGCAAGGCTCTGGCCATCGGCATCCAGACTGCCGTTGCCACCCAGCATGGCCAGCGACAACGCAATCGTCTCGGCCTTCGCCTTGGCCATCGCGGCGCGCTGCAGGTTGCGCCACAGGCCGGCCGGCGGCACGCGCGCACTGGCAGCGGCCGCGGCATTCAGCAGGCTGTCCCAGCGCTCGGGCGGCACCGCGATGCCCGAGGCTTCGGCCAGCGTCAGCAGTTGCGCCGCGCGCGCGATGCGGTCGGGCGGCGAGAGTTCGTCCTGCGCGGTCCACCAGGCTTCGTAGCGGCTGTCGCGCCATTCGCCGTCTTCGCCGGCGATCAGCAGCAGCGGCCAGGCGGTGGCGACGATATCGCCGGCATTGTCGCGTTCGGGCGGCAGTGTCATCAGGGTGGTGCGCCACAGCCGCGCCAGGCCCAGATCACCAGAGGCCAGTGCCATGCGGATCACGGCCGGCGCCGCGTGGATGCTGTTCTCGTTCGGCACCAGATTGGCCAGCAGCGGCTTGTAGACGGCCGCCGTGGTCAGCAGCAGGTTGCGCGCCATGCTCAGCTCATAGGCGCGGCGGATCAGTTCGGCGCGCGTCTTCGGCTCGGTGGTGGCCTTGGTCTGCTGATAGATCAGGGCGGCGGCGCGCACGCTCTTCTCTTTGCCGCTGCCGATGCCGGCGATCAGCGCCGTGCGCTGTGCATCCGAAATCTCGACGGCGGCATAGGCTTCGGCCAGCAGTTCGGGCGGCAGCGCGCCGAAGCTGACGGCGCGTTCGGTGGCCATCAGCCGGGTCTCGGCGTCGGCCTTGTCATAGCCCGCCACCATGATCAGGACGGCTGGCGATGCCATGTCCAGTGTATCTTTGGGTAACGGCCGGCCGCTGGCGCGCAGCATGGCGAAATGCAGGGGCGTGACCGGACCGCCGAAGGTGTCGATCTTGGCGCGCGCATCGCCGCGCAGCACTGAGGCCAGCGTGTTGAAGGCCGGATCGGCGGGCTCGTTCGCATCCTTGGGGCCGTCGCGCCACAGGCTCAGCGCCAGGTCGCCGCCGGGAATGTTCTTGGCGATGTAGCGGCAGAAGACGGCGGCCTTCTGCCAGGTGGCAGACGGCTCGTCGCGCAGGCCCGCATCGGCGATCTCGCAGGCGCGCGGCACCTCGTTCTTCAGTAGCGCCAGATTGAACGGCAGCTCCCTGAAGACGGTATCCTTCGGCGCATTGGCGCCCGACGGCGCAAGACGCTCGGCCTCGTTGATACGGCCGAGCTTCATCAGCTGCGCCACGCGCAGGCCGAGGATGGACGGCGTGACGTCGTTGCCCGGGGGCACTTCGGCGATGGTCAGCAGCAGGCGGCGCTGCAGATCGCGCAGCGCGGGCGCGGCGACGGGTGCGGGCAGCACGCCCAGCGCCTGCAGGGCCTGCGGGCGCGTGGTCTTCTGCCACATGGCCGACCCCAGGCCGCCGTTGCCATCGTCGAGCAGGCCGGCCGATGAGGGATCGGGTGCCTTCAGCGGCTGGATGACGAAATCGGGGGCCTTGCCGTCAGTCGCCGGTTGCGAGGAAGGGGCTTCGGCTGCAGCCGGCGCGACGGGTGTGGGTGTGGGTGCGGGCAGGGGCTGCAGCTGCTGGGTCTCGACCTGCATGCCGCCGCCGGGGATCGGCGCGATCATGGTGGGCGGTGCTGCCGGCGCGGCCCCGAGCGGCATGGTGTTCTGCTGCTGCTGGACGGCAGAGGGCGACTGGTCTTGGCTGGCGGGCTGTTGATCCGGCGGAATGAGGCGCACCGGCTGCGCGGCGGCCGGGCCGGCCGTGAGGACAGCCAGCGCGAGAGCCGGGACCAGGGCGCGCATGGTGGTTATTTGCCGAGACGGTCGGCAGGTATCACCTTCTCGACCTTGCCGCGCGGTGCCGGAATGTCCCAGGTGGCGAGGAAGGCGGTGCCGCCACCGACCAGCAGGATCAGGAGAGCAACCAGGATAAGCGACATACGGGCCATGCGGCGTCCGCTCCGAACTGGAATTGTGAAACGATTGCTTTATTCTATCGGTGCAGCCCTTTCCAGGCAATCGGCGGGCTGCTGGTACACCTGAATTCGGACCCCTATTGGGTCCAAAGATACGAGTCGCAAAGCATACGAGAATGGGCGTGAGCACCATCGATACCGTCTCCGCCGCTGCCGCCCCGTCCGAGTCTCCCTCCACGACCGGTGAAGGCCGGCTGCGCAGCATCGTCCTGGTTGGCCTGATGGGCGCGGGCAAGAGCTCGGTCGGCCGCCGTCTGGCCAACCGGCTGGGCTTCGCTTTCCTAGATGCCGATGTCGAGATCGAGAAGGCGGCTGGCGCCGCGATTCCGGAAATCTTCGCCGAGCATGGCGAGGCGGCCTTCCGTGATGGCGAGCGCAAGGTGATCGCCCGGCTTCTCGATCAGCCGCAGATCGTGCTGGCCACCGGCGGTGGCGCCTTCATGAATCCGGAGACGCGGGTCCGCATCCGCGAGCGCAGCGTCTCGATCTGGCTCAAGGCCGAGCTCGACGTGTTGGCTAAGCGCTGCTCGCGCCGGCCGGGCAACCGGCCGCTGCTGGCGGGCGGCGATCTGCGCGGCACGTTGTCGCGCCTGATGGCCGAACGCTATCCCGTCTATGCCGAGGCCGACATTACGGTGATGAGCGTCGACGGCCCGCATGATGCCGTGATCGAGGATATCCTTCGTGCCTTGCCGGAGGAATACCGCGAATTGGCCCGCAAGCATCCGCCGGGCCATGGCCGCATCGGTCCCGATGAGTGAAGTGAGATGATGAAAGAACAGACTGTCCGCGTCGCGCTTGACGATCGCGCCTATGACATCCAGGTCGGTGCCGGCCTGCTGGAACGGGCCGGCGACCATATCGCGCCGCTGCTGCGCCGGCCCTTCGCCGTGATCGTCACCGACGAGCATGTGGCGAAGCATCATCTCGATACACTGAAGCGCGCGCTGGCCCTGAAGAATATCGGCTGCGAAACGATTATCCTGCCGCCGGGTGAGAAGCAGAAGTCCTATGCCGGCTTCGAGCATCTGTGCGAGGCGCTGGTGGCGCTGAAGGTTGAACGCCGCGACCACCTGATTGCATTGGGCGGCGGCGTGATCGGCGATCTGGTCGGCTTTGCCGCAAGCGTGCTCCGGCGCGGCATGGATTTCATCCAGGTGCCGACCAGCATGCTGGCGCAGGTGGATTCTTCCGTGGGTGGCAAGACTGCGATCAACAGCCGTCAGGGTAAGAACCTGATCGGCGCTTTCCACCAGCCGAAACTCGTGCTGGCCGATGTGGCGCTGCTGGATACGCTGTCGCCGCGCGAACTGCGCGCGGGCTATGCCGAAGTCGTGAAATACGGCCTGCTGGGCGATGCCGAGTTTTATGCTTGGCTGGAACAGAACGGCGCGAAACTGCTGGCCGGCGACATGGGCCTGCGCACCGAAGCGGTCGCGCGCTGCTGCGCCCACAAGGCGCGGATCGTGGCTGCTGACGAACGCGAAGAGGGCGAGCGCGCGCTGCTCAATCTGGGCCATACCTTCGGCCATGCGCTGGAAGCAGAAACCGGCTATTCGCAGCGCCTGCTGCACGGCGAGGGTGTGGCGGTCGGCATGGCGCTGGCCTTCCGGCTGTCGGCCAGGCTTGGGCTTTGCACGGCCGATCTCGCGCCGCGTGTGGAGCGGCATCTGGCCGAGAGCAGCCTGCCGGCGCGGTTGACCGATGTCGATGGCGCGGCTGCGTTCAAGCCGGCCGTGCTGCTTGAGCATATGAAGCAGGACAAGAAGGTGCGCGACGGCAATCTGGTCTTCATCCTGACTGAAGCCATCGGCCGTGCGGTGGAAAAACGCGATGTCGCGCCGCAGGCCGTGCTCGATCTGCTGGCCGAACAACTGGGCGCTGCGTCCGGCCGCGCGGCCTGAGCCCATGCCGCTGTCTCTCGTTGTCGAGGTCTTCTCGGTCATCGCACCGTTGCTGGTGATGACCGGTATCGGCTGGCTCTGGGCCAAGCGCGGCCGGCCGTTCCAGGTCGACAGCATCAGCCTGCTGGTCACCAATATCGGCACGCCCTGCCTGGTGATCTACACGCTGCTGACGGCGGAAGTCGATCGCGCGATGATCGGCACCATGACCTTTGCCACCTTCGTCGCGCTGGCGACCTTCATGGCGATCAATGCACTGGCGCTGTATCTGCTGAAACTGCCGATCCGCAGCTATGTCTCGTCGCTGACCTTCCCCAATTCGGGCAACGCCGGATTGTCGCTCAGCCTGTTCGCCTACGGGCAGCCGGGTCTGGCGCTGGCGATCCTGTTCTTCGCCGTCGGCTCGCTGGGCAATTTCACGCTGGGCCAGTCGATCATGGCTGGGCGCGGCAACCTGAAAGAGGTGTTTCGCTCGCCCATGATCTACGCCGTGCTGATCGGCGTGATCGGCAATCTGCTGGAGGTGCATCCGCCGGGCTGGATCCTGCGCAGCCTGCAGGTGACCGGCGGCATTGCCATTCCGCTGATGCTGCTCACGCTGGGCGTGTCGCTGGCGACATTGAAGGTGAGCGACCTGCAGCGCGGCCTGCTGCTGTCGGCGCTGCGGCTGCTGGCCGGTATCGGGGTGGGATTCGGCCTGAGCTGGCTGTTGGGGCTGGAAGGCGCCGCGCGCGGCGTCTTCATCATCCAGTGTGCGATGCCGGTGGCGGTGGTGAATTATATTTTCGCGCTGCGCTACAACCGCGATCCGCAGACGGTCGCGAGTCTGGTGGTGATTTCCACCCTGCTCAGTTTCGCGACTCTTCCTGCCCTGCTGGCCCTGGTGCTGGGCTGATCCCCAGATTGATCAGCGCTTCGCGGGCAACGCCGGTCGGCGCCGCGATGGTGACGCCGGAGCGCGCCACGAAATAGGACAGGATCGCGCTGCGCACGCGCGAGGTCAGGGTCTTTTCCCGCCGGGCCGGGTCACGGTCGACCTGGGCGGCGAACATGTGGCGGTCGATATTCTCGGCCGTGCAGATCGCGTCCAGCGCCGCCCATTCCAACCGCTCGAGACGAATACTCGTTCGTCCTCGCCCCAGCCGCAGATTGCGGGTCACGAGGCTGGATCCGCCGAAGGCGGGGGTGGGATGCTGCGGCTGTCGTGTCATTGGCATACCGCAACCTATAATGGATGTTCGTTAAGTTTTCAAAGGAAAAGGTTGTATTATCTGGAATTCCTGCGTGAATCAGGTTGTATAGGCGAATCAACCCATTGGTGGAACTAGGTCTTTTGCTCGTCCGGGCTTTGGGCGGTGATTGCCAGGGCATGCAGCCCGTCTTCCAGTTCCTGGGCCAGAATCTGGTAAATCAGGCGCTGGCGCTGCACCCGGTTCAACCCGTGGAAGCGCTCGGCCACCACCCGCAGCCGGAAATGGGTTTCCCCGGCCGCCAGACCCTTCATGGCGGCATGGCCGGCATGCATGCCGGATTCATCCACCAGCTCGAAATGGCTGGGATTGAGGGCCTCGGTCAGTTTGTCGCGGATGCGGGCGGCGATCGACATGATAAAAAATCCCAAAAGATGGAAGAGCCTGCACAATCAAGAAAAATGCAGGTTTTATGATAGTGCAGGGCACTGGCTATTGCCTTGCCAGTATCCCCCCTTCGACCCATAATTTACCAGTCATGCCGCGTGCCCGGACCGCCCAGCAAAAACTGTTTCTCGACGCCGAGGCGGACGCCGCTTTCGGGCGTCGCCGGCTGAAGCGCTGCGACCATCCCGGCTGTCAGGAAGAGGCGCGGTTTCCCGCCCCCAAAAGCCGCGAACGACACGATGGCCGGTGGCATTTCTGTCTCGATCATGTGCGCCAGTACAATGCCGGCTGGGACTTTTTCCGCGGCATGACCGATGCCGATATCGAGCGCTATCAGCGGCTGGATCCGCTGGGCCATCGCCCGACCTGGAAGCTGGGCACCAAGCCGCAGTCCGACGAGCCCCAGGTCTGGGTCAAGGACGACCTGGGGATTCTGGCCGAGGTGGGCATCAAGCTGGGCGCCGAACGGCGCAAGACGCGGGCCGAACTGCAGCTCGATCCCAAGGAACGGGACGCCCTGGTGACGCTTGGCTTCGACTTGTCCCAATTGACCCTCCCCTTGCGGAAGGCTGACATCAAGGCGCAGTACAAACGGATGGTGAAACGCTATCACCCTGACGCCAATGGTGGTGATAAAGCGGCCGAAGACCGGCTGAAAAGCATCACCCAAGCCTATGCCTTCCTGCAATCACGCGGCTATACTTAGCCCCTGATCTCCCCACGGTGCATGACAAGTCAGGACGATCCGCCCTGACACCGACTTGAAGCCCAAAAACGTTTGAGAGTGACGATGACGGCCCTTCAGACCAAGCCTGTTTCCCAGCCGGCAGCCGATCTGCCGGATATCACCATTTCTGTGCGCGATGTCTTCGGGATCGACAGCGACATGAAGGTGCCGGCGTTCAGCCAGCCCAGCGAGCATGTGCCTGATCTTGATCCGAACTACCGTTTTGATCGCGAGACCACGCTCGCCATCCTGGCCGGCTTTGCCTACAACCGCCGCGTCATGGTCCAGGGCTATCACGGTACGGGCAAATCCACCCATATCGAGCAGGTCGCCGCCCGCCTGAACTGGCCCTGCGTGCGCATCAACCTCGATAGCCATATCAGCCGCATCGATCTGGTCGGCAAGGACGCCATCGTGCTGCGCGACGGCAAGCAGGTCACCGAATTCCGCGAAGGCATCCTGCCCTGGGCACTGCAGTCGCCGGTGGCGCTGGTCTTTGACGAATACGATGCCGGCCGCCCGGACGTGATGTTCGTGATCCAGCGTGTGCTGGAAGTGGAGGGCAAGCTGACGCTGCTCGACCAGAATCGCGTCATCCGCCCGCACAAGGGTTTCCGCCTGTTCTCGACCGCCAACACGGTCGGCCTCGGCGACACCACCGGCCTCTATCATGGCACACAGCAGATCAACCAGGGCCAGATGGACCGCTGGAGCATCGTCTGCACGCTGAACTACCTGCCGGCCGAGGACGAGGCCGGCATCGTGCTGGCCAAGTCGCCGAGCTATACCGGCGACAAGGGCAAGAAGGCGATCCAGAACATGGTCGCGGTGGCCGAGCTGACCCGCGCCGGTTTCATCAACGGCGACATTTCGACCGTGATGAGCCCGCGTACGGTGATCACCTGGGCCGAGAATGCGCGCATCTTCGGCAATGTCGGTTTCGCCTTCCGTCTCACCTTCCTCAACAAGTGCGACGAACTGGAGCGCCCGCTGGTAGCCGAGTATTACCAGCGCTGCTTCGGCGAGGAACTGCCGGAAACCGCCGCGAAGGCTGATCTGAACTGATCTAGCCAGAACTGGAGTTGGCTAGGCGATGGCCAGCAAGCCGGAAAATCCGATCGAACCGTTCAAGCGGGCGCTGACCGCCGCCACGCGTGCGATTTCGCGCGATCAGGATGTGCAGGTCAGCTTCGGTCCGGAAACGCCGGGCCTGCGGGGCAAGCGCGCCCGCCTGCCGGTGCCCGGTCGTGATCTGCCGGCCGCCGAAGTCGCGCAGATTCGCGGCCTGGCTGACGCCATGGCGCTGAAGCTGCGCCATCACGACGATACCCTGCATTCCAGGCTGCTGCCGCAGGGCGGCACCGCGCGCGCGGTATTCGATGCGATGGAGCAGGCCCGCGTGGAGGCCATCGGTGCGACGCGGATGGCTGGCGTGGCCAAGAACCTGAATGCCGCGCTAGAAGACCGCTGTCGTTCCAGGGGCTATGCCAAGGTCAAGGATCGCTCGGAAGCGCCGTTATCTGATGTGCTCGGGCTGCTCGCCCGCGAGCGCTTGACCGGAGAGCCTGTGCCCAAACAGGCGCAGAAGATGGTGGCGCTGTGGCGTGAATGGGTCGAGGAGAAGGGCGGTGCCGATCTCGACGCCATGCTCGCCAACATGAACGACCAGCGCGCATTCGCGAAAATGTCGCGCAAGCTGATCAAGGATCTCGAACTCGTCGATGACGAGAGCGGCGATCTCGACGACGAGGATGAGGGCGAGGACCAGGACAGCCAAGGGCAGCAGCCCCAGAGCGAGTCCGATGGCTCCGATTCCGAACAGGGCGAAGCCGCCAGCAGCGGCATGGAGCAGGCCGATTCTTCCGATGCCTCGGGCGGCGAGTCCGTCGAGATGGATGCCGAAGCCGGCATGGAGGAACAGGTCGCGGGTTCAGGCGAGGAGGCCGGCAAGGGCCGCCGTCCGCCGACCTCCGACATGATGGGCCATAACCGCGAGGCGGCCTACAAGGCCTTCACCAAGCAGTATGACGAAGTGGTGGGCGCCGACGATCTTTGCGATACCGAGGAGCTTGCGCGGCTGCGCCATCATCTCGACCAGCAGCTGAGCAACCTGCAATCGGTGGTCGGCAAGCTGGCCAACCGGCTGCAGCGCCGCCTGATGGCGAAGCAATCACGCTCCTGGCACTTCGATCTCGAGGAAGGCATCCTGGATGCCGCGCGCCTGGCGCGCGTGGTGGCCAACCCGACCGTGCCGCTCAGTTTCAAGCAGGAAAGCGACACCGATTTCCGCGACACCGTGGTGACGCTGCTGATCGACAATTCCGGTTCGATGCGCGGCCGTCCGATCACGGTGGCGGCGATGTGCGCCGATATCCTGGCCCGCACGCTGGAGCGCTGCGCCGTGAAGGTCGAGATTCTCGGCTTCACCACGCGCGCCTGGAAGGGCGGCCAGAGCCGTGAGAAATGGCTGTCTGACAACAAGCCGGCCCATCCCGGCCGCCTGAACGACCTGCGACATATCGTCTACAAGGGTGCCGATGCGCCCTGGCGCCGCGCGCGCCGCAACCTCGGCCTGATGCTGCGCGAAGGTCTGCTGAAAGAGAATATCGACGGCGAGGCGCTGATGTGGGCGCATGACCGTCTGATCGCCCGGCAGGAGCAGCGCCGCATCCTGATGGTGATTTCCGATGGTGCGCCGGTGGATGATTCCACGCTCTCGGTCAATCCGGGCAATTATCTCGACCGCCATCTGCGCGAGGTGATCGACTGGATCGAGCGCCGCTCGCCGGTCGAGCTCACCGCCATCGGCATCGGCCATGACGTCACGCGCTATTACAAGCGCGCCGTCACCATCGTGGATGCCGAGCAGCTCGGCGGCGTGATGATGGAAAAGCTGGCCGAGCTGTTCGACGAGACCGGCGAGCAGCCGGGTCGCACGCGCGTCGGCGGCAAGGGCCGCAGCCGCGCCGCCTGATGCGCGCTCCGCTTCAGGCGGATAGCTTCATTTCAGTTTCTTGAGCGACGCCAGCAGATTCCCCAGGCCGGCCTTGGCCTTCTCATCAAGGACCGGATCGGGTGCGGGCGTCTGCGGTTCTGTCGGCGCTGCGGTCGGGGCTGTTGCCAGGGCTACTGTCTGGGCGGCGCTGCTGCCACCCAGCACGCGATTCATGGCCGCGATCAGCTGGGGCAGGGCAATCGGCTTGGCCACATAATCGTCCATGCCCGACGCGATATAGCGTTCGCGGTCGCCTTCCATGGCGTTGGCGGTCAGCGCGATGATCGGGATGCTGGCGCAGGCCTGAGGCAGGCGACGGATGGTCTGCGTGGCGGTCATGCCGTCCATTTCCGGCATCTGCATATCCATCAGCACCAGATCGTAAGGCACTTTCTGCACCTGCTCGCAGGCCTCGATGCCGTTGATGACGACATCGACCTGGTGGCCGAGCTGGCGCAGCATCAGGCCGATCACCATCTGGTTCACCTGGTTGTCTTCGGCCACCAGGATGCGCAGGGCCGTCTGCGTGGCGGGGCCGTCGGTGCTCATGTCCTGCACTTCGGTGACCACGGCCTGACCTTCGTCCAGCGGCAGGGTGAACCAGAAGGTGCTGCCCTTGCCGTCTTCACTGGTGACGCCGATCTCGCCACCCATCAGTTCGACGAGCTGCTTGGAGATCGCCAGGCCCAGACCGGTGCCGCCGAAGCGCCGCGCGATCGAGCTGTCGGCCTGGCTGAACTTGCCGAACAGGCGGTCGATCTTGTCGGCCTGGATGCCGATGCCGGTATCACTGACCTTGACAGTGAGGTCGTAGCGGCCATCGTCGCGCTTTGCGGTATCGACGATCAGCTTGACGCCACCCTTGTCGGTGAACTTGATCGCGTTGCCGGCCAGGTTGAACAGGATCTGGCGCAGGCGGCCCGGATCGCCCTTCAGGAAGCGCGGCGTATCGAGCGGCACTTCGCTCGACATATGCAGGCCCTTCATCACGGCGCGCGGGTTCATCATGGAGATCGCGCTCTCGACCAGATGCGGCAGGTCGAAGTCGATATTCTCCAGGTCGATGCGGCCGGCTTCCAGCTTGGAGAAATCGAGGATGTCGTTGATAAGGGTCAACAGATGCTCGGCGGATTCGCGCGCCGTGCTGACCAGCTTGTGCTGGTGCTTGGTCATGTCGGTATTCTGCAGCAGGCCGATGGTGCCCAGCACGCCGTTCATGGGCGTACGGATTTCATGGCTCATCATTGCCAGGAATTCCGACTTCGCCCGGCTGCCTTCCTCGGCGCGTTCCTTTTCCTGGGCGAAGCGGTCGGCCAGCTCGCGCATGCGGAAGGACTGCTGCTCGACCTGACGCTTGGCGGCTTCCAGGTCGGCGATGTTGCGGCGCAGTGCCTCCTGCTGTTCCTTCAGCGTGGTGATGTCAGTGCGGATGCCGACCACGCCGCCATCGGAGGTGCGTCGTTCGGTGTTGCGCACCCAGCGGCCATTGGCCAGCCGGGTCTCGGTGCTGCCGCTGCCCTTGCGGAACTGCTCGATGCGCTCCTGCAGCCAGTCGTCGAGGAACTGCTGGTCGAGATCGATGGTGTCGCGCTGGATGCTGGCTTTCAGGATGTCGGAGAAGGTGGCGCCCGGCTTCAGGTGGTCGGTGATTTCCTTGTACAGCTCGCGATACTTGCTGTTGCTCAGCACCAGGCGCTCGTCCTTGTCGTAGAGGACGAAGCCATCGGAGATGCTTTCGATGGCGTCGTAAAGTTGGCGCTCGGCCTGCTTGATCGCCGTGATGTCCGTGCCGATGCCGACGGTGCCGCCGGTGACGGTGCGCTGCTCATGCACCAGCAGCCAGCGGCCGTCTTCCAAGTGGCGCTCGAAGGCCTTGCCCTGCGGATTGCGGTGATGCATGACCCGCTCGGCGATCCAGTCCTCGGTCGACGTGCCGCCCGGCACCTTCATCAGGCCGCGTTGCACAGCGATGCGGATCAGGTCTTCAAACGGCACGCCCGGCTTGATGGCGTCGGCCATGCTGCGGCTGTGATCGACGAAGCGTTCGTTGAACAGCACCAGGCGGTCGTCGGCGTCATACAGCGCGAAGCCGTCGCTGATGGCGTTGATGGCGTCTCGCAGGTTCTGCTCGGCCTGCTTCAGATCCGAGATGTCGTTGAAGACGGTGATGATGCCGCCGTCGCCGGTGCGCCGGCGCTGCATGCGCAGCCAGACGCCGGGGAAGGGTTCGGCGTCGATCGGCTTGCCGGTCGGGTTCTGGAATTCCTTCGAGATGGCGGAGACATAGCCATCGACGTCGAAATCATGATCGAAGTCGATCTGGCGCTGCGCCGTGATGCGCATGATCTCGCTGAAATGGATGCCGGGTTTGACGATGTTAGTGTCATGCCGGGTCATTTCGTAATAGCGCTGGTTGGCCATGACCATGTAGCCGTCACGGTCATAAAGCACGAAGCCCTCGGTCAGCGTCTCGATGGCGTCACGCAGGCGGTTCTCGGCCAGCTTGAGATCGGTGATCTCGCTGGCCACCAGGATGGTGCCGCCATCGACGGTGCGATGACGGACGTTGCGCAGCCAGTGGCCGGGCAGGAATTCGCCGTCGACCGGCTTGCCTGAAGGCTTGTGATAATCGGCGCGGGCGGCAGTGATATAGCCCTGGTGATCGGCATTGGGCCAGGAGCGCGCGCGCCGCGCGGCAGCCACATCCACTACCTCGTCCAGCGTCGCGCCCGGCTGCAGTTCGCTTGGCTCGATATCGAAGACCTCGTAGTAGCGGTGATTGGCCATCACCATGCGGCCATCGGGACCGAACAGGATGAAGCCCTCGGCCAGCGCCTCGATGGCGTCGCGCAGGCGGCTTTCCGCCAGCTTGAGGTCGGTGATGTCGCTCATCACCACGATGGTGCCGCCATCCTCGGTGCGGTGGCGCATGCTGCGGACCCAGACGCCGGGCCGCCCCTCGCGGTCGAATGGCCGACCGGTGGGATTATTGTGCTCCTCCAGCAGTTTCGCGCGATAGGCAGTCTGGTCCTGGCCCGGCCAGGCGACCAGGCGGCGCGCGATGATGATGTCGAGGAGTTCATCATAGGTCATGCCGGCGCCGACGATGTCGGGGTCGTGCTCGCTCAGTTCGTAGAAGCGCCGGTTGGCCAGGACGATGCGACTGTCGGCGTCATAGAGGACGAAGCCGTCGGCCAGCGACTCAATGGCGGTGCGCAGGCGCGCCTCGGCCATCTTGAGGTCGGAAATGTCGGCCACCATGCTGATGACGCCGCCATCGCTGGTCGGGTGGCGCACGGTGCGGACCCAGTAGCCCGGGCGTGGCGAGATGTCGAAGGGCTTGCCGCTGGGCTTGGCGAAATCGGCACGCAGCTCGGCGACATGGGCGGCGGCTTCCATCTCGCGGCCCTGGGCTTTGCCCTGGGCCAGCAGGCTGGCCATGATCTCGCTATTGTGGATGCCGGGCTTGATGATGTTTTCATTATGGCCGGTCAGCTCGTAATAGCGCTTGTTGACCGTGATCAGGCGACCATCGGGACCGAACAGCGCAAAGCCTTCGGCCAGGCTGTCGATGGCGTCGCGCAGCCGCTGCTCGGCCTCTTTAAGCGCAGTGATGTCGGTGATGATGTCGACGGCGCCGCCATCCTGGGTGGGGTTGACGGTGAAGCGCAGCCAGCGGCCGTCTATGGTCTGGCGCTCGAAATGATAGCCCTGACGCTTCTCGCGCAGCATGATGCGTCGGTATTCCAGCCGGCGCGCGCGCTGTTCCTCGGTGGCGCCGCCGAAATCGGCCTCCAGCGCGGTGATCGCATCAATGTAGTGGGGCGACTGCTGCATCACCGGCTCCAGCGTCGGCAGCAGCTCGACGGTGCGGTGGTTGGAGCGGACCAGACGGTCGTTCTGGTCGTAGAGCAAGAAGCCGTCCGACAGGCTGCTGATCGCATCGCTCAGGCTCTGCTCGGCGGAATGACGTCGGTACATCTGCCGCCGCAGCACGATCAGGAAACCCAACCCGGCAATGGCGGCGGCCAGCACCGTCGCGATGGAGAACATTACGTTCTCTTTCCAACTCGACAGCACATTGTCGCGCGCCACGCCGACGCTGATGATCAGCGGATAGCCGACGACATGATTGACCGCCAGATAGCGGACGACGCCGTCGACGCCGCCTTCCGTGGTGATGTCGACGCGCTTCTGCCCCAGATACGGCGGCTTGAAGATCGACAGATTGCGTCCCGATGTGCCGATGCCGGGGCCGTTTTCAGGCACGCGCGCAATGCGGATGCCGGATTCGTGGTACAGCACCAGCGCATTCTCGGCGTCGATGACGGAGTCGCGATAAAAGCTGAGGAAGTATTCCGGCTCGATCGAGACCGCGATCACGCCGCCGAAGCTGCCATCGGGCTTGTTGATGCGCCGGCTGGCGCTGATGCCCCACATGTTGTTGATGCGGCTCTGGCGCGGTTCGTCGATGAACAGGCCGCCATGCGGATGGTCGCGGTGGAACTGGAAATAGGGGCGGTCGGCTCCGTTGAAGCTGCGCGGCTGCATCGAGGCGCTGTCCATGATGGAGTTGCCACTCTCGTCCAGCACGATGAAGGCCCGCACCTGCGGCAGGTCGGCCAGGCGGGCGTTCATGCGCTGGCGTAGCGCCGTCTGGTTGCTGACCTGGCCGGTGCCGGCCATGCCGCTCATGGTTTCGGCGAAATTGATCAGGAAGATGTCGATGGCGCCGATGCTGCGGCCGGCATGTTCCTCCAGCAGGTTGGCCATTGACCGCGCGGTTGCCCGCCCTGCCGTAATCTCGTCATTATATTGCCGGTAGAGTTGCAGCCCGAGCATGCCGGTGAAGAGCAGGACCATGGCGCTGACAAACAGCGCCGGCACACGCATCAGCCCGCCGGTCTGAGTTTGGCCGGTCTGGGTTTGGGCGGTCTGCGGCTGGGCGGCCTGGGATTTGTCTGCAACCTTGTCGATCATGAATACGGATACTCCTCCTCTTGCGGAAGCATACCGAATGCCCGGTTTCAGCCAAGGTAAACATTTGAGAAGGTTGGGGCCTGCCGCGTTATTCACCCTGCTTTTAGGGCTGGGGATGATGGCTGGCGGCGGCACGGCCCGGGCCGAATCGGTCACCGTCCGCAGCGCCGTCCTGCTGCTCAATCCCGACGATCCGGCGCAGGACCGGTTTGGCAGCCTGCAGTATCTGGGCGGGTTGATCCTGGCCTCCGATCGGGATGGCTTCGGCGGCTACTCCGGCATGGTGGTGGATGGCGATGGCGGCGGCCTCTGGGCGGTTGCCGATACCGGGCATTGGCTGCGACTGGATTTCCGGCGCGACGCGGCCGGCCTGCCCACCGAGATCGCGTCCGGCGACATCCAGCCGCTGCGCGATGCCAACGGCGCGCCGGTCACGCGCAAGGTGCTGAGCGATGCCGAAGGATTGCGCCGTGTGCCTGATGGCCGCTGGCTGATGTCATTCGAGCGCGCGCATCGCCTGTGGTTCTACGATGCGCCGGGCGGTGTGGCGACGGGCGCGCTGCAGGTGCCGCCGGCCGTCGCGGCGCAGCCTGACAATGGTGGCATCGAGGCGATCGCGGCCTTTTCAAACGGCGAGCTGCTGCTGTTCAGCGAAGAGATGCCCGCCGTGCTGAATGGGGGCAGCAAGAATGACAGTGCCGTCTGGCTGCTGCGCGACGGCCGCTGGCATGATCTGGCCTGGCCGGCGCGCAACGATTTCAAGCCGACCGATGCGGTGGCGCTTCCCCACAAGGATGGCAAAGGCGGCGATGTGATCGTGCTGGAGCGTTATTTCACGCCCCTGGTCGGCCCCAAGGCCCGGCTGAGCCGCATTGCCGCAGCCGATATCCAGCCTGGCGCAGTGCTGAACGCCACGCTGCTGGCCGAATGGGCGCGGCCGGTTTCGGTCGACAACATGGAGGCGCTGGATGTGCGCCGCGCCGCCGACGGCAGCCTGTGGCTCTATGTGATGTCGGACGACAACCAGAATCTGCTGCAGCGAACGCTGCTGATGGTGTTCAGGCTGATCGAATAGCGGAGAAACGAAAACGCCCGCCAGCATCGCTGCCGGCGGGCGTCTGGAATTCGTAGGTGGAAAGCTTAGGCAGTCCAGCTATTAAGCAGCCTTGGCGGCCAGGGCCTTCTTGATCTTGCGCTTGATGACGCGGGCCGGGCTCGACAGCAGCTCGTCCTTGGTCTTGAGCAGCCAGTTGTCGATGCCGCCGTTATGTTCGACCGAGCGCAGGCCATTCGAGGACACGCGCAGCGTCACATCGCGACCCAGCGCTTCGCTGATCAGCGAAACGACGTGCAGGTTGGGCAGGAAGCGACGCCGGGTCTTGTTGTTGGCGTGGCTGACATTGTTGCCGCTCTGAACGCCCTTGCCGGTGACTTCGCAACGACGAGCCATGGTGAACCTCTAACTTTCCAGTGTTTGTCGCAAATTTGGTGGCCGGTTATAGGGACTGGCCCCCGGCCCGTCAACCGGCAAAACCCCTGCCGGGGCGGACTCTGGCCCAGGTTCGGGCCGGAATGGCTTAACCGGCCGGAAAGGCGGCCAAATCTGCCCGCAAAAGGGCGCGAATCCCGCGTTGACTCCTCCCCGGCGACCCCCTATACAGCGGGACCGATTTTGCAGGGGCCTCCTCGGGCCCCCGCATTTGTATATTATGTTAAGGTTTTTTAGCGGTTTTTCGCTAAAAAACCGGCTGTCAGACGGAGAGCCGCTGTGAAACGGACCTATCAACCCTCCAAGCTGGTGCGCAAGCGCCGCCATGGTTTCCGCGCCCGCATGGCCACCGTTGGTGGCCGCGCGGTCATCGCCTCGCGGCGCGCCCAGGGCCGCAAGAAGCTTTCGGCCTAAGTCAGTCCGCGATGGCGACGGGCGGTGTCGAACGACTCCGCCGCCGCGCGGATTATCTCCGGGTGCAGGCGGCCGAGCGGCGCGTGGCGCTGCCGGGACTGCTGCTGCAGGCCGCACCCGGTGAGAAGGACTGTCGCCGTGTTGGCTTTACCGCCTCTCGCAAAGTCGGCAACGCTGTTGCCCGCAATCGCGCCCGCCGCCGCCTGAAGGCGCTGGTGAGCGAAATCCTCCCCCTTCATGCCATGCCCGGCCATGATTATGTGCTGGTCGCGCGCCGCGACACGCCGGCCCGTGACTTCGCGGCCCTGCGCCGCGATCTCGAAGCCGCGCTGCGCAAGCTGAAGCTCTGGCAGGATGGTCAATCCGCCCAGAATTCCGATCAGATTTCCGGGGGTGCGGCATGACGCCGCTGGCCCGCCTGCTGGCCCTGCCCGTGCAGGCCTACCGCCTCGTACTCTCGCCCTGGATCGGGCATAACTGCCGCTTCCAGCCGACCTGCTCCTGCTATGCCCTCGAGGCACTGGAGAAGCATGGTGCGGGCCGCGGCGGCTATCTCGCCGTGCGGCGGCTGGCGCGTTGCCATCCGCTGGGCGGCAGCGGTTACGATCCAGTGCCACAAAAGTCTGTTACGCCTACCTCGTCATCCGTTCAGCAAGGCTCAGTCTGATGTCCGACCAGAAGAATCTCATCATCGCGATCGTGGTGTCGGTTGCGATCATGCTCGGTTTCCAGTTCTTCGTGGAAGCGCCGAAGCAGGAAAAGCTGCGTCAGCAGCAGGCCGAGACGCAGGCGACCGCACCGCAGGCGCCCGGCGCGCCCACGGCCAGCGGCGGCCTGCCGCAGCTGCCGAGCCTGGCGCAGCAGATGGAGGCGCCTGCCAATCGCGAGAAGGTGCTGTCCGACAGCCCGCGCGTAAAGATCGAAGGCAAGCGCCTCACCGGTTCGCTGAACCTGACCGGCGGCCGCATCGACGATGTGGTGCTGCCTGAATACAAGGAAACCATTCAGCCCGGCAGCCCGGCGATCCATCTGCTGTCGCCGGCCGGCGGCCCGTCGCCCTACTATGCCGAGTTCGGCTGGACTGTTGCTGGCAACAGCGCCGCGCTACCCACTGCGCAGACGCGCTGGACCGCCGACAAGGCCGTGCTGCGCTCGGGCGAGACCGTGACGCTGACCTGGGACAACGGCCAGGGCCTGGTCTTCGCGCGCAAGATCGCGCTGGACGACAACTATCTATTCACCGTGACGCAGACGGTCGAGAACAAGGGCGGGCAGGCGATCACGCTGTTCCCCTATGGTCTGGTCTCGCGTCATGGCACGCCGCATACCGATGGCCTCTACATCCTGCATGAAGGCCCGGTGGGCGTGACGCGCGAGAAGGCCGACGACAAGGGCACGCTGAAGGAGTTCAGCTACAAGGATCTCGCCGACGACAAGGGCCGCGAATTCGACACCATCGGTGGCTGGGTCGGCTTCACCGACAAGTACTGGCAGACCGCGCTGGTGCCGGGACCGGATCAGGCCGTGAAGGCGCGCTTCAGTCATGCCAAGCCGGCGGCCGGCCCTGATCGCTACCAGGCCGATTTCCTCGGCGCGGGCCAGCAGCTCGAGCCGGGCAAGAGCATCACCAGCAGCGCGATGCTGTTTGCCGGCGCCAAGGAAGTGCGCGTGCTGGATCGCTATGAAGAACAGCAGAAGATCGCGCGCTTCGAACTGTCGATCGACTGGGGCTGGTTCCACTTCCTGACCAAGCCGATGTTCTACAGCATCGAGTATCTGAAGGGCGTGCTGGGCAATATCGGCCTCGCCATGCTCGCGGTCACCGTGATCGTCAAGCTGCTGTTCTTCCCGCTCGCCTACAAGTCCTACGTCTCGATGAGCGCGATGAAGAAGCTGCAGCCCGAGATGCAGAAGATGCGCGAGAAATACGGCGAAGACCGCGCCAAGATGCAGCAGGAGCTGATGGCGCTGTACAAGAAGGAAAAGGTCAATCCGGCCGCCGGCTGTCTGCCGATCCTTCTGCAGATTCCGGTCTTCTTCGCGCTGTATAAGGTGCTCTACATCGCCATCGAGATGCGCCATGCGCCCTTCTATGGCTGGATCCAGGATCTTTCCGCGCCCGATCCGACCACCTGGATGAATGCCTTTGGCTTCCTGCCGTGGGATGTGCCGCATCTCGGCCCGCTGCAGATTCTCTCGATCGGCGTCTGGCCGATCATCATGGGCATTTCGATGTTCCTGCAGATGAAGATGAATCCGCAGCCGCCGGATCCGGTGCAGCAGAAAATCTTCGCGCTGATGCCGCTGGTGTTCACCTTCATGCTGGGCAGCTTTGCCGCCGGCCTGGTGATCTACTGGAGCTGGAACAACACGCTGTCGATCCTGCAGCAGTATGTGATCATGAAGCGCATGGGCGTGAAGATCGGCGGTGGTGCCGAAAAGCCCGAGCCCACGCCCAAGCCGAAGAAGTAAGGCGCATGGCCGATCTGCCGGCGCCGGACGAAAGCTTCAGCCCGGCCGCGCTGGAACGCGGCCGGCTGCTGTTTGCCGGTCCCTGCGATTTCTTCGCCGGAGCCATGACCGTGCCGCAGTTGCCTGAGGCGCGCGGACCCGAGATTGCCTTTGCCGGTCGTTCCAATGTCGGCAAGTCCTCGCTGGTCAATGCGCTCTGCGGCCGCAAGGCGCTGGCGCGCACGTCCAATACGCCGGGCCGCACCCAGCAGCTCAATTTCTTCGATCTCGGCCTTGGCACTTTCAGCCTGGTCGACCTGCCGGGCTATGGCTATTCCTCGGTCGGCAAGGCCAAGGCGGCCGCCTGGACCGAAACCACACAGGCTTATCTGCGGGGCCGGCCGGAGCTGAAGCGCGTCTGCCTGCTGGTCGATGGCCGCCATGGTCTCAAGGCCGGCGACGAAGACATCATGAAGCTGCTGGATAAATCGGCGGTGATCTATCAGGTGATCCTGACCAAGGCCGACAAGACCAGCGCCGCGGAGCTGGGCAAGGTGAAGGACGCCGTGGCGGCGGTCCTGAAAAAGCATGTGGCGGCCCACCCCATCATCCGGATGACGTCCAGCCATGATGATATCGGTATCCCCGAGCTGCGGGCCGAGCTTGCGGCCCTGGCCTGACGCCCCGTATAACCGTTTGAACGATAACACGCCGAGAAGCACCATGAAGACGACGACCGGACCGCAGCCGCTGGAAGCGCATCTGCAGCAGACCGCCAAGGTCCTGTCCGAGGCGCTGCCCTATATGCGTCGTTTCGCCGGTCAGACCATGGTCATCAAATACGGCGGCCACGCCATGGGCGACGAGGCCCTGGCGCATCAGTTCGCCCGCGACGTGGTGCTGATCAAGCAGGTCGGCATCAATCCCATCGTGGTGCATGGCGGCGGTCCGCAGATCGGCGCGATGCTGGATCGGCTGAAGATCAAGAGCGAATTCGTCGACGGTCTGCGCGTCACCGATCAGGCGACCGTCGAGATCGTCGAGATGGTGCTGGCCGGCTCGATCAACAAGGCGATCGTCACTGCGATCAGCGCCGCCGGCGGCACCGGCATCGGCCTGAGCGGCAAGGACGGCCGCCTGATCGAGGCGCGCAAACTGCGCCGCAGCGTGCGTGATCCGGGCTCCAACATCGAGAAGCTGCTCGACCTTGGCTTCGTCGGCGAGCCGGTGCGGATCAATCCCGGCATCCTGCAGACCCTGCTCAGCTCCAACGTCATTCCAGTGGTGGCCCCGATCGGCATCGGCGAGAACGGCGAGACCTACAACATCAATGCCGATACCTCAGCCGGCGCGATTGCCTCGGCGGTCGGCGCGACCAAGCTGCTGATGCTGACCGACGTGGCTGGTGTGCTGAACAAGGACAAGAAGCTGATCCCCAGCCTCACGGCCAAGGAGTCGCTGGTCCTGATGGGCGACGGCACCATCTCGGGCGGCATGATTCCCAAGGTGGAAACCTGCCTGGATGCCGTGCGCGGCGGCGTGTCAGCGGCGCATATCTTGGATGGCCGCATCCCGCATGTGCTGCTGCTGGAACTGTTCACGGCGCACGGCGTCGGCACGATGATTGAACGCACGCCTTAAGCGCTGCGTTTTCTGCCTTGAAAAAGCCGCCGGTAAAACTGGCGGCTTTTTTGTTTACCGTGGTGGCGTCCAGGTCTGCAGGAAGCGTTGCACCACCATGGCGGCATTGTCGGATGCCAGTCCCATGAAGGTGGCCATCTCGTTGCCGCCCTGCTCAGCGCCGGCCAGGTCCGACAGGCTGCGGAAGGCGATAAAGGGTGTGCCGTTGGCATAGGCCACCATGGCGACGGCGGCGCTTTCCATATCCAGCACCTGCGCCTTGAAGGTGGCGAAGACATAGCTGCGGAAGGCGGCATTGTCGACGAAAGCCTGACCGGATACGCCGTTGCCGCCGATGATCAGCCGTGGCCGGCGCTCCAGGCAACGAGCGGCGGTGATGCAATGCTTCAGCGTCACATCGCTCATTCTGCCGGCCGCGGCCAGCATGCCGGGGTCGACATCGAACCATGTCTTTTTCTCCGGCGCTGTGCTGCCGGTGCGGCGCACCTCGACCGGGCCGGGGAAGATCATGCCATAATTGGGGGTATCGCGGCTCTGCCAGGGCGGCACAGCCCATTGGCCGTTGCCGAGATCGCGCGCAAAGGTCGCTTCCAGATACTGCGACCATTGCCGCGCCACAACCACGTCGCCGACATGCAGGCCGGGATCGACACCGCCGGCGATGCCGCTGAACACAATGCCGCTGATGTCGAAGCGGTCGAGCGCGATCTGTGTCGACATCGTGGCGTTCACCATGCTGATGCCGCTCAGGAACAGCACGACGTCACGGCCCGCCAGCTGGCCGGTGATGAAGTCGATGCCGTTGACGTTGTGGCTCTGCTGCCCGGTCGTGGTCGCTTTCAGTATCTGCCATTCCGGCGCGAAAGCCGACATCACGGCGATGCGCGGCTTCGGATCGAGGCGCTCGGCCGCCACCAGCGGCGAGGTGATCAGCATCAGCAGGCAGGCAAGCAGCGCATGCATGGCAGACTCCGGGGTTAGCTGAACAGCCAGTTGCGGAAGGCACGGATTGCCGGATCGCGGTCGCGGCTTTTCAGATACAGCAGGTAATAGCCGCCGCGCCGCTCCACGCGATTTCCCGGCAGCGGTTCAACCAGGCGGCCATCGCGCAATTCGCCGGTGACGTAGAAATGCGGGACCAGTGCGAGTCCCAGGCCGTTGACCGCCGCCTCGATCGACATGAAGAAATGTTCGAAGGCAGGCCCTCCGCGCGGTGACGTGGCGCTTTTCAGGCCGGCGGCCGCAAACCACTCCGTCCAGGCTTCGGGTCGGGTCGAATGGGTCAGCAGCGTGTGGCGCTTCACGTCTTCGGGCTTTTTGATCGGCTTGCTTTTCAGCAGCGCCGGGCTGCCGACCAGCACCACGGTTTCAGGAAACAGGAATTCCGCCGTCAGCTCGTCCGGCCATTCACCGCTGCCATACTGGATGCCGACATCGACGGGTTCATGTGCGAAGTCGATAGGACGGTCGGCACTGGTGACATCGACCGAGATATCGGGATACAGCCGCTGGAAGTCGGCCAACCTGGGCATGAACCAACGCATGGCAAAGGTCGGCAGCATGGTGATGGCCAGATGGTTGGCCGGCCGGCCGCTGCGCGCCACCAGCCTGGTCGCGGCCTGCATGCGCTCGAAGGCATCGCTGAGCGGCGGCAGATAGGCGGCGCCGGCCTCGGTCAGCTCCAGCCCGCGCGGTCCGCGGCGGAACAGCGTGACGCCCAGATCGGCTTCCAGCTGTTGTACCAGGCGGCTGACCGCACCCTGCGTGACATGCAGTTCCTCGGCGGCCCGTGTGAAACTCAGGTGACGGCCGGCGACGCTGAAGGCACGCAGCGCGTTCAACGAGGGCAGGCGAGACGGCTCTATATGAGAAAAACTCATGATGGGCCAAGTTTAAATCGGTTGAGAGCGCCGCGCCAGCCGCTAAAATCCCCGCCATAGACCAGCCACCCCGTATGAGGTTTCCCCATGAATGCCCTGACCCCGGTCAAGTCCAAGCACACCACCATCCGCCCGTTCCATCTGGCCTTCCCGGTCAAGGACATCCCGGAAACGCGCAAGTTCTACGGTGAGCTGCTTGGCTGCTCGGAAGGCCGTTCGGCTGAACACTGGGTCGACTTCGATTTCTACGGCCATCAGCTGGTCGCCCATCTGGCGCCGGAAGAATGTGGCGTGAAGGCCTTCAGCTCGGTCGACGACCATCAGGTGCCGGCCAAGCATTTCGGCGTCATCCTCAGCATCCCGGATTGGCAGAAGCTGGCCGACAAGCTGGTCAAGGCCGGCATCAACTTCATCATCGAGCCCTATGTGCGCTTCGAAGGTGAAGCCGGCGAGCAGCACACCATGTTCTTCCTCGATCCCTCGGGCAACGCGCTTGAGTTCAAGGCGTTTGCCAACGACGACATGATCTTCGCGAAGTAACTAGAAGCGGCCGAGCGCTTCGGTCGCGACGCGCTCGCCCCATTCCTGTACGAAATGCCCGGCCTCGCTGAGCTCCAGCGGCGCCGGGCAATTCTTTATCTGCTTGGCCAAGGCGCGCATCACCGGCGGACCAAGCACCGGATCGGTCATGCCGATCGCCATCATGCTGGTGCCGGTCCAGTCCTTGCTCCAGAAATCGCGCGCGCGCCGCGCGCTTTCGGCACCCGGGGCATCCGGACTGTCCGCCACCAGATTGGGAAAGCGCCGCACGCCGGCCTTGTAGGCGGCATCGGGATAGGGCGCATCGTAGGCGGCAGCTTCGGCGTCGCTTAAGTGCGGGCAGCCGCGCTTCATCAGCTTGCCGATCGCCATGTCAGGGTTCTTGTTGTTCCAGGCGCGCCAGTCGAGGAAGCCCTGGGTGAGCGGCTGGTCTCCGGTCGCCAGCGTGGTGTTCATCACCAGCAGGCCGGTGAAGCGCTCGGGCATTTTCTTCGGGATGGTGAGGCCGAGCAGGCCGCCCCAGTCCTGGCAGACCAGCACGATGTTTTGCAGGTTCAATCCGCGGATCAGCGCGATCAGGCTGTCGCGGTGGAAATCGAAGGTATAGGTGCTTTCGTCGCGCGGCTTGTCGGACCTGCCGAAGCCGAAGAGATCGGGCGCCACCACGCGATGGCCGGCGGCGGTGAAGACCGGAATCATCCGACGATAGAGGTAGCTCCAGGTCGGCTGGCCGTGCAGGCAGAGGAAGGTCTTGCCGCCATGCTTGCCCTCGTCGAGGTAATGCATGCGCAGGCCGTTATCGTGGGTGAGGTAGTGGGGCCGAAAGGCGTAGCCGGGCAGGTCTTCAAAACGCTCGTCGGGCGTGCGCAGGGCCTCGATCATGGCATTCCTCTCCCTTTGTTATAGGGAGAGGCTGTCACGATTACCCGGTGACGGGCAATCTTTTACCGCTTCTTCCTGGCCGCCTTCTTCTTCGGAGCAGCCTTTTTGCCCTTGCCTTTCTTCAGCTTGGGCGTCTTGCCTTCCTTGCCGAAGACGCGGGCGAAGATGGTGTCGACATGCTTGAGGTGATAGCCCAGATCGAACAGCGCGGTGACCTGCGCCGGCTTCAGCTTGCTGGTCACCGCCGGTTCGCCCAGCAGCGCCTTCAGGAAGTCGCCGCCATGCTGCCAGATCTGGTGTGCATGCTTCTGCACGATCTTGTAGCTGTCCTCGCGGCTGACGCCGGCCTGGGTCAGCGCCAGCAGGATGCGCTGCGAATGCACCAGGCCGCCGAAGCGGTCGAGATTCTTCATCATGTTGTCAGGGTACACGACCAGCTTCTCGATCACGCCGGCCAGACGATGCAACGCGAAGTCGAGATGGATGGTCGCATCCGGCCCGATACCGCGCTCGACGCTTGAATGGCTGATGTCGCGCTCATGCCACAGCGCGACGTTTTCCAGCGCCGGCACGACGGCGGAACGCACCAGGCGGGCCAGACCGGTCAGGTTCTCGGTCAGCACCGGGTTGCGCTTGTGCGGCATCGCCGAGCTGCCCTTCTGGCCGGGCGAGAAGAATTCTTCGGCTTCCATCACTTCCGAGCGCTGCAGATGGCGGATTTCGGTGGCGAGACGCTCGATGGAGGCGGCGACCACGGCCAGATGCGCGAAGTAGGCGGCATGGCGGTCGCGCGGGATCACCTGCGTCGACACGGTTTCCGGCACCAGGCCGAGCTTCTTGGCCACCCAGGCTTCGACGAAGGGATCGATATGCGCATAGGTGCCGACAGCGCCGGAAATCGCGCAGGTGGCGACTTCCTCGCGCGCGGCTTCCAGGCGCTTGCGGGCGCGCTGGAACTCGGCATGGAAGCCGGCCAGCTTCAGGCCAAACGTGGTCGGCTCGGCATGGATGCCATGGCTGCGGCCGATGGTGGGCAGCAGCTTGAATTCAAAGGCGCGGTCTTTCAGCGCGGCCAGCACGCGATCCACGCCGGCGAGCAGCAGATCGGCGGCGCGCACCAGCTGCACGTTGAAGCAGGTGTCGAGCACGTCGGACGAGGTCATGCCCTGGTGCACGAACCGGGCGGACGGCCCGACATATTCGGCCAGGTTGGTCAGGAAGGCGATGACGTCATGCTTGGTCTCGCGCTCGATCGCGTCGATGCGGTCGACCTTCCACTTGCCCTTTTTCCAGACTTCCTTGGCGGCGGCCTTGGGGATCACGCCGAGCTGGGCCTGCGCGTCGCAGGCATGGGCCTCAATCTCGAACCAGATGCGGAAGCGCTGTTCCGGCTCCCAGATGGCAGCCATTTCGGGACGGGTATAGCGCGGGATCATCGCAAAGCCTCTGGGCAGAATCGGAGGAGGAAAACGGCGGGACTCGGCCCGCCTGACTTGCGCGGCTGGTTTAGACCCTCAGGGCGGGCCAATCAAGGTGATCCAATCGGCTTCGGGCCGGTTCGTTTCGCTTCGTTTGCGTTCGTTTGGCTTCGTTTTGGTTCGTTTGGCTTCGTTCGTGTTCGTTTGCGTTCGTTTTGGTTCGTTTCAGTTCATTCCGGTCCATTCGCTGCCCATTGGTGACCGCTGGAGCCCGCTGGAGCCCGCTGGGGCCCGTTGGCACCCATTCCGGCCCGTTTCCACTGTCCCTGATGAACCGCATACGAAAGTATGCAAATCGGCAAGGTAAATAAGAACATAGATAGAACTAATGTCCCGATAGTCAAGCCGGGAGAGTCCTCCGTGTCCGGTGGATTTCGCCCCCGCAGGTGAAAGGCGCGGGGCGGGCGGCTTGCTAGTTTTCGCGCCCTCCCCGCAACAGCCTTTTTGAGGTTTTCCCATGTTTACGCGTTTCTGCCGTTTTGCCGCCCTGCTGCTTCTGCTTGTCCTGCCTGTCGCCACGTCCGCGCAGGACAAGGGCGCTGATGTCCTGCTGTTCCGGATCGTGACCGTGAAGGACGACGTCACCGTCGGCTTCTCGCGCGACCAGATCGCCGCCATGGGCGCTGGCGGTTCCCATGTCGAGATCGTGTCGCGCGAACTGGCGCGCCAGGGCCAGATGCCGGCCTGGCAATATGCCGTCACCAAGAAGGATGGCGAGAGCCGCATGGCGCCGCTGCGCCAGATCGTGCTGTTCGCCGCCAACACCGCGCGCGTCGAGCCCTTCAGCGCCGCCTGGCCGATCCTGCCGCAGCCGAAGTAACGCTGCCCGAAATAACAGCAGCGGAATTGTCGCAGGACAATTCCGCTGCTGAAGGCGAAAAGACCATCCGCTAGGATGGCGGCATAAAAGCCATAACAGCCGAGTCTTCCCCTCATGCCGACCACCACGAACCTGCTTGCCTTCGCCGCCGTCTGTCTCGGCATGGTGCTGACGCCCGGGCCGAATATGATCTACCTGATCTCGCGCTCGATCTGTCAGGGACGGCTGGCCGGGCTGGTCTCGCTGGGCGGCGTCTGTCTCGGCTTCGTGGTCTACATGCTCTCCGCCGCCTTCGGCATCACGGCTTTGCTGTTTGCCGTGCCCTATGCCTATGACGTGCTGCGCTTCGGCGGCGCGATCTATCTGCTGTATCTCGCCTGGCAGGCGCTGAAGCCCGGTGGCCGTTCGCCGTTCCAGGTGAAGGATCTGCCGCAGGACAGCCCGCGCAAGCTGTTCACCATGGGCTTCGTCACCAGCCTGCTCAATCCCAAGATCGCCATGCTCTATCTGGCGCTGCTGCCGCAGTTCATCACCCCGGCCGAAACCGCCGCCGGCACGATGACGGCGGGCAGCGTGCTGAGCCAGTCGCTGATGCTCGGCAGCACCCAGATCGCCATCAGCATCACGGTGAACGGGATGATCGCCATCACGGCGGGCACCATCGCCAGCTTCCTCGCCGGCCGTCCGCTCTGGCTGCTGATCCAGCGCTGGCTGATGGGCACCGTGCTGGCCGGGCTGGCTGTACATATGGCGCTGGAGGCGCGGCGGTAAGCCTCCTATCGCTGCGGCTGAGTGCAGCCATCGCATAAAATCAGGGCGCGCCGGTCTGGAATGGCTGCGTGTGCCGCGCTACAGTTTTCATGACCGGATCAGCCGGTCATATACACCTGCTCTGTGCCGGCCCAGCGTGCCGATGACCTGAAGACCGCAACCCCGATGCTCTGCCATCAGAGCCTCACGTCATCGGCCATGGACATATGACACAGCACGCACAGACCTCCCTCACACCGGCCTTCGCTGCCGGCCTGCTTGCCGCCTTTGTGGGCTTTGCCTCCTCCTTCACCGTCATCCTGCAGGGCTTCACCGCCATGGGCGCGAGCCAGGCCGAAGCGGCGTCGGGCCTGATGGCGCTCAGCATCGCCATGGGGCTCTGCGCCATCGTGATCAGCCTGCGCACGCGCCTGCCGATCAGCATCGCCTGGTCGACGCCCGGCGCGGCGCTGCTCGCCACCTCTGGCCTCGCGGCTCTTGGCGATGGCGGCTTTGCCGCCGCCGTTGGCGCCTTCATCATCTGCGGCGTGCTGCTCACGCTCGCCGGCATCTGGAAGCCGCTCGGCCGCTGGGTCGCCGCCATCCCGGCGCCGCTGGCCAATGCGATGCTGGCCGGCGTGCTGCTGCCGCTGTGCCTTGCGCCGGTGAAGGCCGTTGCCGCCATGCCGCTGTATGGCCTGATCATCGTGGTGACCTGGGCACTGATGGCGAAGTGGAAGCGGCTCTATGCCGTGCCGGCTGCCGTGATCGTCACGGTGATCATCATCGCCCTCACCACCGATCTGTCCGGCATCGCGCCGGATGCGCTGGTGCCGCAGCCGGTCTTCGTGATGCCGGTCTTCACGTTGCAGGCGATCATCGGCGTGGCGCTGCCGTTATTCATCGTCACCATGGCCTCGCAGAACATCCCGGGCATCGCGGTGCTGAACGCCAACGGCTATCACCCCGATCCGTCGCCGCTGTTTCGCGACACCGGGATTTTCTCACTGCTGGCCGCGCCCTTTGGCAGCCATGCGGTGAATCTCGCCGCGATCACGGCGGCGATCTGCGCGGGGCCCGACGCGCATCCCGATCGCACCAAGCGCTGGGTCGCCGCCACGGTGGCGGGCACGGCCTATATGCTGCTGGGTCTGGGGGCGGGGGCTGCAACGGCCTTCATCGCGGCGGCGCCGCCGATCCTGATCCAGGCGGTGGCGGGCCTGGCCCTGCTGGGCGCGTTTGCGTCCTCGCTGGTAGCGGCATTGAGTGACGCCGAGAGCCGCGAGGCAGCCGCCATTACATTTCTGGTCGCGGCCTCGGGCCTGACCATCTTTGGCATCGGCGGCGCCTTCTGGGGCCTGGTGGCGGGCGGCGCGATCCTGGCGCTGACGCGCTGGAAGGCCAAAAAGCCGGGAATCTGAAAGCCGGAACCTGAAGGCTGCGTGGCGGGTTTCTTCTGCAGAGAAGGAGCCCCGCCATGCCCAAGACGATTGTCCCTCCCAAAGCCCCGCAGCAGTTCACGCTGGAACCCGGCGATCATGGCCGTGGCGACGGGCCGCTGCACAAGGAGCCGCTGGTGAAGAATTCCCCGCGCCAGGGCAGCTATGGCCCCGGCACCTATGGCAACGACCAGTTCGCCGCCGAGCATCACGACGATTTCGTCACCGATGGCACGGGCGAGAAACCCGAAGGCCTGGACGTGCACCCGACGTCACCCACGCGCCCGACACAGCAACCGAAGGAACAGCGCTACGGCCGCACCGGCAAGCACGGAGCAGACTGAGCAGATTTATAGCGAGGCGAGATAGGCGGCGGCGGGTATATCGACCGCCGCCTTGCTGCCGGTTTTCACCAGCAGCGGCGCCAGGGTCTGGCGCAGGCCTGCCTCCAGCGAGACCTGCGTGCGGATGCGCAGGCTGGTGGCGGCGAAGTCGGGATCGCCGACCAGATGGCGCAGGTCGTTGCCGCGCGGCGCGGCCAGCCGCAGGTCGAGTGGGCCGCCGACAATCCGCGTCATCAGCATGGCCAGTTCGCGGATGCGGGTGGCGCGGCCGCTGCAGAGATTGAAGACATCGGCCTGGGCCACGCCACGGTTTTCCAGCCGCTGCATCGCCGCCACCAGCCAGGCCACCGCATCGCTGACATAGACGAAGTCGCGGGTCTGCTCGCCGTCGCCCTGCAGGGTCAGCGACAGGCCGGCCTCCAGCCGCGCGGCGAAGCGCGCGACCACGCCGGCGCCGTCCAGTTCGGCGTCCTGCCGCGGGCCATAGACATGGAAAAACCGCAAGCCGGTATTGGGCACGCCATAGCCGGCTGCGATGCGCCCCTGCACCTCGCAGCTCAGGGCATCGGCGCCGCGCCGGTCGCGCGGACGCGCCGGCATGCCTTCGGCCAGGCGCGGTTCCAGATTCTCGCCATAGATGGCGCAGGATGAGGCATAGACCACCGGCAGCTTGTCGCGGCATGCGGCATCCAGCACGGTGACCGTGCCGGTGAGATTGGTGCGATGGGTGTCGAGCCAGTCCGCATCATCGCTGACCGGCAGGGCGGCGAGATGGAAGCAGCCGTCGCTGTTGCGCATGGCGGCGCGCACGGTGAGCGGATCGGCGACATCGCCGAAGATCAGTTCGGCCTTGGGATTGAGATTCTGGGTGCGGCCGGCGCTGAGATTGTCCAGCACGCGCACATCATGCCCCAGCGCCAGCAGGGCGTCGACCAGATGCGAGCCGATGAAGCCGCAGCCGCCTGTGATGAGATACCGCGTCATGCAGAGCCTTGAGGAAAACCGGCCGTAAACTGGAACGGAATGCGGCGGCTTGCAAGTGGAGTCTGTGCGGCTGCAATACGCTCCGGCGACGGTTCAGAAAATGGTACCAAGCAGGCTGCCGATCAGGCCGTCGCTGTGAATACCAACCTTGGTGAAGAGCGGCGGAGTCTCCTCATCCCCTTGTGGTTGCCCCCCATGCGGCAGACCGGCGCGCGGCGGATCGAAATCGATGCGCAGCAGCTGGTTGCGCGACACCGGCTTGAAGGCGGTCTGGAATTCCCTGGGCAGCGCCATGGCCACCGGCTCGATGGCGGCGATGCGGCCGCGGGTGCGTTTCACGCCCCATTCCACCGTGACGCGCTCACCGACGGCCACAGTGTACAGGGTGCCGATGGGCATATAGGCCAGGATGTAAGTGCCGTTGCCGTAAATTTCGGCAACCACCGCGCCGGGCGCGATCACCGTGCCGGCCTCGACATTGCGGCGGCCGACAATGCCGTCGATGGGTGAGACCAGTTCGCCGGTGCCATAGAGCGTTTCGAGCTGCATGAGCGCCATCTCGGCCTTGTCGATGACGGGCGCCAGCCGCTCGAGCTGCTGCCTGATCGCCGCCGTCTCGGCCTTCAGCGCGCCGGCATCGAGCTGCGAGCGATATTCGCTGTCCATCGCCGCCATGCGCTTGTCCATCGGCAGCACGCCGCGCTTCTGCAGCTCCTCGTATCGTTCGCGCGTCTGCGCGGCGAGCTGGCTGCGCTGGCTGGCCAGCTGGTTGAGCGAACCGTTCTTCTCGGCCTGGATGCGCAGATCCGCCTCCTGGGCGCGCAGGCGGGCGAGATCGCTGGTCAGCCGTGCCACGGTTTCGGTCACCTGCTGCGAGGAAATGCCGGCGATGCGCTGGCCGGCGGTGACGCGGTCGCCCTCGCGCACGCTGATGTCGCGGATGGTGGCCGGATATTCGGTGGCCAGGGTGGCCGAGGGCGCCACCACCATGCCTTCGCTCTTCAGGTAAACATACGAGCCGAAGAGGAAATCGGTGAACCACAGGCCGAGGCCGCCCAGGATGCAGAGATAGACCAGCCTGGTCCAGATCACGGTCTGGCGGCGGACGTCGTTGCCTAAAGTGTCGGGGCGTGAGCGCAGGCGGAAGCGTCGCATTATTCGCGATCCTTTTCTTGTCAGTAGTTTTCCACCTGGCGCATGACGCGCCGGGGCACATAAGAGTCGTGGAAGGACGTGCGGAATATCCATTCGTCGATGGCGGAATAGACCCGCACGGCTCGCATGACGAAGCAGGCGAACAGCACGTAATAGGGCAGGAAGAGAAACCGGTGCAACACCTCGCCGTCATTGTCGGCTAGGCCGGCGATCAGCAGCATCATGGCGGCCAGGATGGCGTAGACCGCCAATGTGGCGATCAGCAGCACGAAGCCGAACCAGCCAAAGGTGAGCAGCAGCCAGCCCAGATAGACGAAGAATCCGCCGGCGATAAGCACTTGCATGAAGACCACGTCCCAGATCACCAGTGCATTGGCCAGGTCGAAATTGGCATGGAAGGGATTCAGCATCTGCTTGTACTTGCGCAGCCAGACGGTGATCACCGAGCGGTCCCAGCGCAGGCGTTGGCGGATCAGGCCGATCACGTCGACCGGCACGTCCGTACCGGCGCGGGCGCGCGGCTCGAACACCAGACGCCAGCCCGCCGCGCGCAGCTTCATGGTCAGGTCGGCATCCTCGCCGACCTCGACATCGAAGCCGCCGACCTGTTCCAGGGCCGAGCGGCGGAAGGCGCCGAAGGCGCCCGACACGATGCCGAGGATGTTCATCATCGAACTGATGCGGCGGCCAAGCGAGATCGAGATGCGGTATTCGATATCCTGGTACAGCGTGGTCAGGCTGGTACGGGCGTTGCGGGCGAACAGGCTGCCGCCCACCGCGCCGACGCGCGGATCGTCGAAATGCGCGATCATGCGCTCGAAGGCGTCACGGTCAAAGGTGGTGTCGGCATCGACCACGATGACGATGTCATGCCTGCAATGGGCCAGCGCCAGGTTGGTGGCGGCGGATTTGCCGCCCCGTAGTTTGAGGGATAAACCGACATCGATCAGGCCCTGGCGCTGCAGGTCGGCGATCACGTCGGCCGTGTTGTCGCTCGAGCCGTCGTCCACCACCACGATCTGGCAGCGCCGCGTGTCCAGCACGGTGTCATGCATCACGGTCTGCTCCAGGATCGAGCGGATGCAGGTGGGCAGCGCCAGCGCCTCGTTATGGCCGGCGAGAATTACGCTGAACTTGCGGCGCTCCAGCGGTGGCTGGCCGGGGTCCTCGGCCGATGCGTCCCTGTACCGGAGGATGCCGCGCTGTTGCAGCGAGCCGGCGAGGAAGACCACCGCGCCGATGAAATAGCGCGGCAGCTCCAGGATGATCATCATCCAGAACAGCGGCACCAGATCCTGCGCATCGAGTGCGAACAGCAGGTCGAGACCGGCAGCGAGGGTCGCGGCAAGATCGCCGGTCATGCCACCAGTTCCTCCAGCAGCTCGCCGGCCTGCGCGGCGGGCATGGCCTCGAAGCGCAGCGCCAGATCATGCACCAGCGTGTCGCCGGCAGCCCTGGCGATGCGGTCGAAAATCCGCTGCGCCTCGCCGACCGGCGTCTCGGGCAGCGCGATCAGCAGCCGATCGTCGCGCGGCACGGTGGCGAAGTCGGTCTCGCGCAGATTTTCCACCAGAATCTGCGCGAACAACCGCAGCGCTGCATTCACCGCCGGCACACCGCTGACACGGCGCAGGCTGGCCAGGTTGCCGATATGGATGCGCCCCAGCGTCATGGCGCGGTCGTAGCGGCGGGCCACCAGCACCTGCTCGCGCACCAGCAGCACGAAATCCTTCAGCGGCATGGTGCGCGGCATGGCGCGGATCAGGCTGGCGATGTCCAGCTGCGGCAGTTCGCCGTCGCGCGCGGCCGCGATGCCGCGCTCGGTCAGGGTGTAGTGGAACCAGTCGACCGGCAGGGTCTGCTCGCCGCGGCTGGTGGTGGCGCAGTCGAGGCAATGGAAGCTCGGCTGCGGCTCACCCATCACCTGCTGGCAGGCGCGGCAGCGCATCATGGTGCCGGGACGGCCATAGTCGACGCCGAAATGCCGCAGCTCCTGCTGGCATTTCGGGCAGACGAGGTCGAGGCCGCTGAGGAAGCGGCTTTCGCCATCCTGGAAGCCGCAGCGGTAGTGATGGATGATCGGTTCCTCGAAGAGATTGGCGCTGCCGCAGGCGGTGCAGGCCTCGAAAGCGTTCAGCCGTCCGCCATGGCAGGCCGGGCAGCCGAGCACGCGCGCAGCGAAGCGGCGTTCCAGCAGGTCCATGCCGGCCAGCGATTCCAGCGTGGGGCGCAGGGTTTCCGCGTCGATGCCGGGACGGCCCTGCAGCAGCGGATAGGTGACAGTGGTGCTGGTGGCCGGGCTGAGCAGCGCATCGATGGACTGCGCGCGGCTGTAGCCCAGACGCAGGACCGACAGTTCCGGCGTGTCGGCCACGGCATTTATATCATCCAGCCGAGTGCGGATCGGCGCGAAGGCCGCCAGCATGGCATCCAGCTGTTCAGGCGCGGCCTGCGTCGCGGCGAAATCAGGCAGCAGGGGCGGCGTCACGCCGAAGCTGGCCAGCGGCGTCAGCGGCGAGAGGTCCGTGGGCAGGAGTGTCGGGCCGAACAGCGCGGCGGCGTCATACGGCGCGCGCGCATCGTCGCTCCAGTGGATGGCGGGATGATCGGGCAGAGAGTCGCCGTACCGACCGATTGCAAGGATGCGCCACATGATGGGTGCCTTGTTCTTTTCGTTTCACAAAAAATATCGCCATCGCGGTAACGGCCCGATGGCGAATAGGGACGTATGCAATGCAAACGTTGCTTGAGCGGAAAAATTCACCGAGTCGGGAGAAAAAATCGTGACAAACGCCGCGGATGTTCCGCATGCGTTACACGGCGCCCCTAATGCGGGCGCGAAACTTCGACCGGGAGATGGTGAAGCGGCATCGCCCGCAGCTGGGGCGGTGCAAAATCGCCGCGGCTGAGCGTCATGCACAGGCCGTCTTCCAGCGGCGTGGTGGCGGCGACATGCAGGTCACGGATGGCGGCCGTGGGATCGCCGAGCGACAGGCGGATATCGCCGGGCCGTGCCGGGCCATGCTGCAACGCCGGCGGCCGGCCGGCCAGTGTCGCCATGGTCAGCGCCAGATCGCGGATACGGGTGGCGCGCCCGGTGCAGACATTGAAGACATGGGCCTCGGCGGTATGGCGATCACGCTGGCGTTCCAGCATCTGGTCCATCGCCGCCGTGAGATGCGTGACGACATCGGCGACGAAGATGAAGTCGCGCACCTGCTGCCCGTCGCCATGCAAGGTCAGTGCCTTGCCGTAGGCCAGTCGGCTGGCGAAAGCACTGATGACTCCGGAATAGGGCGAAGAGCTGTCCTGCCGCGGACCGTAGACATTGAAGAAGCGGAGTCCGGTATTGGGCACGCCATGACCGAGCGCGGCCACACGCCCCTGCAATTCGCAGGCGAGTTTGTCGGCGCCATAGGCGGTGAGGGGACGCGCGATCGACCGCTCGGCCTGATGCGGATCGCTGCTGTCGCCATAGACGGCGGCAGAAGAGGCGTAGGCCACCGGCACGGTGCGCTTGCGGGCAGCATCGAAGATGGTGATGGTGCCGGTCTGGTTGGTGCGGTGGGTTCCGAGCCAGTCTTCTGCCGATGCCTGCACGCTGGCAATGGCGGCCAGATGAAAACAGCCGGTGATGCCGCGCATGGCGGCAGAGGTGATCTCGGGGTCAGCGACATCGCCCAGCACCAGTTCGGCCTGGGGCGCGAGATTATGGGTGCGGCCGCTGGACAGGTCGTCGAGGACACGGACGCGGTGGCCCTGGCCGAGCAGGCGGTCGACCAGATGCGAGCCGATGAAACCGCATCCGCCGGTGACGAGAAAATGTGCCATGCGACGCTCTGCTGAATGACCTGTACCGACAAGTCAGGCAGAACGGCAGAGGCAACCGGAAGTTCCGGGCCGGCCCAGGGGTGAGTCCTGTGGTCGGCCCGGCGGTTTTTTTACGTGGTGTTGGTTTTACGCGTTGGTGCCGCCATCCACGGCGATCTGCGCGCCGGTGATGTAGCCCGCGCCCGGACCGGCCAGGAAGACCACGGTATCGGCGATTTCGCTGGTTTTGCCGTAACGGCCGAGCGCACCGAGCGCGATCTGGCTGGCGGCATTCTCGCCATCGGCCGGGTTCATGTCGGTGTCGATCGGGCCGGGCTGCACGACATTCACGGTGATGCCACGCGGGCCGAGGTCTCGCGCCAGGCCGCGCGTCATGCCGGTCATCGCCGCCTTGCTCATCGAATAGAGCGCGATGCCGGGGAAGCGGACGACCTCGCCCAGGCAGGAGCCGATGGTGATGATGCGGCCACCGCTGGTCATATGTTCGGCTGCGGCCAGCGAGGTGAGGAAGGGCGCACGGGTGTTCACTGCCAAAGTTTGATCGATATCTTCCAGCGTCTGGCCGTAGAGCGCGATGCCGGCGTTGTTCACCAGGATGTCGAGGCGACCCAGCGTCTTCGCCGTCTGGTCGACGGCACTGCGCACCGCTGCCGGATCGGCGCTGTCAGCCTTGATGGCGATGGCGCGTCGGCCCGTGGCCTCGATCTCCTTCACCACCGCTGCCGCCTTGTCGGGCGAGCTGCTGTAGGTGATGGCCACATCGGCGCCGGCCGCAGCCAGGCCCTTGGCGATAGCGGCGCCGATGCCGCGACTGGCGCCGGTCACCAGCGCCACCTTGCCCTTGATATCTGTCGTCATGGTCTTTCTCCTGATTTGTAGTGATCGATACAGAATGTGGGATGGACAATAGGCCCTTGCCGGCGGTGGTCAATCGCATTATTTAGCGACTGATACAGAATGTGATGGAATCACAGGATCCGGATATGCCCCGCCAGACACCCGTGAAAACTGCCAGGACGCCGGACTCCGCCCCGAAACGCGGGCGGCCGCGCAGTTTCGACCGCACCGCCGCGCTGAAAAAGGCCATGGGCGTATTCTGGCAACGCGGCTATGAGGCGACCTCGATGGCCGACCTGACCGATGCCATGGGCATCAACGCGCCCAGTCTCTATGCCGCCTTTTCCTGCAAGGAGGCGCTGTTCGAGGAAGCTGTGCAACTCTACCAGGCCAGCGAGGGCGTGGAGGCCAATAGTTTGCTGGAGGCGGCGCCGACGGCAAAAGAAGGTTTTGCGGCGATGTTCCGGTATCACGCCGCCAATTATGTCGATCCGGCCAAGCCGCCGGGCTGCATGGTGGTGATCTCGGCCATTGTCGGCGCACCGGAAAACAAGAGCGTGCGCACCCTGCTGGCCGGTATTCGCCGCACGGCATCACGGCTGTTCGAGGACCGCATCCGGCGCGGCATCCGCGAAAAGGACGTACCGGCCGGCGCCGATGCGGCGACGATGGCGGCTTTCTATACGGCCCTGCTGCAGGGCCTGTCGATCCAGGCGCGTGATGGCGCAACGAAAAAGCAGCTGCTGGCCATGGCCGAGGGCGGCATGGCGGCCTGGGACGGGATGGTAGGGAAGACGTAGCTATCCCTTGAACGGATGCGTCTTCTTCCAGTGCTCGGCGATGTCGATGCGGCGGGTGATCCAGACTTTATCGTGGCTCTGGATATAGTCCATGAACCGCGCCAGTGCCGCCGCGCGGCCGGGCCGGCCGATCAGGCGGCAATGCAGCGCCACGGTCATCATCTTCGGTGCGCCCGCGCTGCCCTCGCGGTACAGCATGTCGAAGGCATCCTTCAGGTGATCGAAAAAGTCGTTGCCGGTGGCGAAGCCGTGCAACTGGCCAAACTTCATGTCGTTATTGTCAAACGTATAAGGCAGCATCAGCAGCGGCTTCTTGCCCGCCGTGGTCCAGTAGGGCAGGTCGTCGTCGTAAGCATCTGACGCGTAGGCGAGGCTCTTTTCCTCGGCCACCAGTTTCAGCGTGTTGGACGACAGGCGGCCGGTATACCAGCCGCGCGGCGCCGCGCCGGTCGCCTGGCGGATCGCTTCGATGGCCAGTTTCATATGGGCGCGTTCGGTGGCCAGCGGCACCTTGCTGTAGTCGTACCAGCGCCAGCCGTGGCTGGCGACCTCGTGCCCGGCTTCATGCATGGCGCGGGCGGCTTCAGGGTAGCGCGCCACCGCCATGCCGACGGCCCAGGACGTGAAGCGCATGTCGCGCTCTTTGAACAGCCGCATGATGCGCCAGAAGCCGGCGCGGCTGCCGTAGTCGTAGACGCTTTCCACCTGCTCGTCGCGCATGCGGTCGCGCGGTGCGCCACCGGGGACCTCGTGCAGGAAAGCTTCCGAGGTCTTGTCTCCGTGCAGGATGCTGCGCTCGCCGCCTTCCTCGTAATTCAGCACAAAGCTGACGGCGATCTTCGCCTTGCCCGGCCATTTCGGATCGGGCGTATGCTCGCCATAGCCGATCAGGTCGCGCGGATAGGGCTTGTTGCCCAGCGCTTTCGCGACAATATCGGTTTTTTTCGCAGTCTTCTTCGGGGTTTTCTTCTGGGCCATGATCAGGGCGCGCGGAAATTCTCGATGAAATGCAGCAGGGCGCTGGTAGCGACTTCCACATCCTCGGGCAGTACGGCTTCCAGCGGGTTATGGCTGATGCCGCGCGTGCAGCGCATGAAGATCATCGAGATGGGGCAGAGCGGCGCCAGCGTCGCGGCATCATGGCCGGCACCCGACGGCAGGCGCATGGTCTTCACGTCCTGCGCCTTGATAGCGGCCTCGGCCGCATCCATCAACGCCGGATGGCAGGGCGTCGCGGTGCTGTTGTAAAGCTCGGTGATCTTCTTTTCCAGCTTGCGGCCGGCGCAGACGATGGAGATGTGCTTGAGGATGTCTTCCGCCGCCAGGTCGCGCAGGTCGTCTTCACCGGCGCGCACGTCGATCGAAAAGACGGCCTTGCCCGGAATGACATTCATCGCACCGGGCAGCGCTTCCAGCATGCCGACGGTGCCGACCAGCGTGGGCGTGCCGGTGCAGCGCTTTTCGATATACTGCACGATCTCGGCCGCCGCGATCAGCGCGTCCTGGCGTTGGCCCATCGGCACCGTGCCGGCATGGCCGGCGAGGCCGGTGATCTCGACGCGATAGCGGCGTGCCCCGGAAATCGCGGTGACGACGCCCAAAGCAAGACCTTCCTGCTCCAGCACCGGGCCCTGCTCGATATGCAGTTCCATGAAGGCGGCGATGCTGCCCGGCTTGCGGGCGCAGAAGCCGACCTTCGCCGGATCGAGGCCGTAGGTCTTGTAGGCCTCGCCCATGCTGACGCCCTGCTTGTCCCTGGCTTCCAGGATGGCGGGATCGAAGGTGCCGGCGATGGCGCGGCTGCCGGTCATGGCCGAGCCGAAGCGGGTGCCTTCCTCGTTGGCGAAGCCGATCACCTCGATGGCATGGGGCAGGCGCTTGCCGCGCTTGTGCAGGTCGGCGACGCAGGCGATCGGCGCGATCACGCCCAGCATGCCGTCATACTTGCCGGCATTGCGCACGGTATCCAGATGCGAGCCGGTCATCAGGATGGGCGCATTCGGTGTCGCGCCGGCATAGCGGCCGACCACATTGCCGGCCGAGTCATGCTCGACTTCCATCCCGGCCTCGCGCATCCAGTCCGCCGCCCGCTCATGCGCCTTTTTCTGTTCGGGCACCAGGAAGGTGCGCTGCAGGAAATCGGAGCTTTCGCTGATGCGACCGAGTTCGTCCAGCTGGGCGAGCATGCGGTCGGCGAAGCGGTACGCGGGCATGGGGCGGGTCCTTGATCTGAACAAAAGGCTGTGGTCTGAAGAATGGCTGGCCGATAAGTGTATACGGTTTCCATGCCGGAACAACCGCATAGCCCATAGTCGGGCGCATAGTTGGGACTGGCCAAGCCCGACGGCATGGATTAGCACAGGTTGATGAAAGAGGGGGCAGGGGGAGTTCCTGAGATGCACGATCCGGAAGCAATCCTGCAGGCCATGTTCGATGCGGCGCGACGCGCCGCCGATCCGGCTGCCTGCGTGCCGCTGCATCTGCCTCCGGTGCCGAAAGGCAAGACCATGGTGGTTGGTGCCGGCAAGGCCGCCGCCAGCATGGCGCGTGCGGTGGAGCAGCATTGGCCCGCCGATGCGCCGCTGGAAGGCCTGGTGGTGACGCGCTACGGCCATGAAGTCCCCTGCGAGCGCATCACCGTGGTCGAAGCCGCGCATCCGGTGCCGGATTCGGCCGGCGAGAAGGCGGCGGCGCTGATCCTGCAGAAGGTGAAGGGGCTGGGGCCCGACGATCTGGTGCTCTGCCTGATTTCGGGCGGCGGTTCGGCGCTGCTGTCGCTGCCGGCCGATGGCATCACGCTGGAAGACAAGCAGGCGGTGAACAAGGCGCTGCTGAAATCCGGTGCCAACATCGCCGAGATGAACTGCCTGCGCAAACATCTGTCCGCCATCAAGGGCGGCCGGCTGGCTGCGGCGGCTGCGCCGGCGCCATTGGTGTCGCTGCTGATCTCCGACGTGCCGGGCGACGATCCGGCCGTGATCGCCTCCGGGCCCACCGTGCCCGATCCGACGACGGTGGCCGATGCCATCGCAGTGCTGGAGAAATACGGCATCCAGCCGCCGCCCAATGTGAAAAAGCATCTGGAGGCCGGACAGAATGAATCGCCCAAGCCGGGCGACAAGGCTTTCGCCAATACGAAGACCGCGATGATCGCCACGCCGCAGATGGCGCTGGAGGCAGCGGCGCAGGTCGCACGTGACGCCGGCATCACGCCGCTGATCCTGGGCGATGCCATCGAGGGCGAGGCGCGCGAGGTGGCCATGGTGATGGCCGGCATGGCGCGCCAGGTCCGCCGCCATGGTCAGCCGGCCAAAGTGCCGTGTGTGCTGCTCTCGGGCGGCGAGACCACGGTGACGGTGCGCGGCAAGGGTCGCGGCGGCCGCAACGCGGAATTCCTGCTTGCTTTTGCCGTTGCGCTGGATGGCGCAGACGGCATCTATGCGCTGGCGGCCGATACCGATGGCATCGATGGCAGCGAGGATAATGCCGGCGCGCTGCTGAAGCCCGACAGCATCATGCGCGCCGCCATGAAAGGCATCGAGGCCAAGGCCTGCCTGGCTGACAACGATGGCTACAGCTTCTTCCAGGCCGCCGGCGGACTGATCGTCACCGGGCCGACACTGACCAACGTCAACGACTTCCGCGCGATCCTGATAGTGTGAGTGCTGCATGACCGCTGCCGCGCCGAGCCTGTCCGACCTGAACCGCATGACGGTGGCTGCATTCGTGGCGGCGCTTGGCGGCATCTTCGAGCATTCGCCCTGGGTGCCGGAGCGCAGCTTTGCGCATAAGCCTTTCGCCAGCCTCGACAGCCTGCATGGCGCCATGGTGGCGACGATGTGGGCGGCCAGTGCTGAAGAGAAACTGGCGCTGCTGCGTGCTCATCCCGAGCTGGCCGGCAAGGAGGCCGATGCCGGCACGCTGACCAGCCATTCGACAGCTGAGCAGGACAGCGTCGGCCTGACGCGGCTGACGCCTGAGGAAAAGGCGCGCATCGTTGCGCTGAACGCCGCCTATCGCGCGGCGCATGGCTTTCCCTTTATCATTGCGGTGAAGCTGCGCAGCAAGGCGCAGATCTTCGCCGCCTTCGAGCAGCGGGTGAAGAATCCCAAACCCGTCGAATTCACCACGGCGCTGAGCGAGGTGGGCAGGATCGCCCGCATCCGGCTTGAAGCGTTGCTGGACGCCTGAGGAGATATGACATGGCCCGCCTGAGCACCCATGTGCTGGATACCATGAACGGCCGGCCGGCAGCCGGCGTCGCTATCGAGCTTTACGCGCTCGCCGGCAGCCAGCGCATTCTGATGAAGCGCACGGCCACCAATGCCGATGGCCGCACCGATGCCCCGCTGCTGGCCGGCGATGAATTCAAGCCCGGTCAATACGAGCTGGTCTTCCATGTCGGGGACTATTTCAGCAAGACCGGCGCCAAGCGGCCCGATCCGGCCTTCCTCGACACCGTGCCGATCCGCTTCGGCCTGGCCGAACCAGACGGGCATTACCATGTGCCGCTGCTGGTCTCACCCTGGAGCTATTCGACTTACCGGGGCTCGTAACTCTCTCAGGAGGTCTGTCATGACCGACCATCCCGCCTTCATGCGTCGCGCCATCGCGCTGAGCCGCCAGCATATGGAGGCCAATGACGGCGGACCCTTCGGCGCGGTGGTGGTGATGGATGGCAGGATCGTCGGCGAGGGCTGGAACTGCGTCACCTCGACGAACGACCCCACGGCGCATGCGGAAGTGCAGGCGATCCGCACGGCCTGCAAGACGCTCGGCCGCTTCGATCTCAGGGGCGGCGTGCTTTACACAAGCTGCGAACCTTGTCCGATGTGCCTGTCGGCCACTTACTGGGCGCGGATCGAAAAGGTCTATTACGCCAACGAGCAGGCCGATGCGGCGGCGATCAATTTCGACGACGCTTTCCTCTACCGCCAGCTCGGCCTGCCGCGCGAGCGCCGCACACTGGTTTGTGAACAGATCCTGCGCGACGAGGCGTTGGAGGTGTTCCGCGCCTGGGATATGAAGCCCGACAAGGTTCCTTACTGAGGACCAGGACATGCGCGCGATTCTGCTTGCCTGCACGATTGCAACTCTGGCATTGCCGGCCACTGCCGCCGACACCGTGCTGGATATCCCGACCCGCGGCAGTGTGATGCATGTGCTGCTCACCCAGCCCGATACGCCGCCGACGGCGGCCGTGATCCTGATCTCCGGCGGCGCAGGGCGGCTCGATATCCAGCCTTCGGGCCGCATCGGCAGCATGGGCGGAAACCAGATGGTGCGCACGCGCGGCGATTATGCGCGCGCCGGCTTCCTGGCGGCGACACCGGATATCGCCGACGACCTGAAGACCGCCGATGGCGGCGTGCGCAATGCCTATCGCTGGGGCGCAGAGCAGGCGGCCGATCTCGGTGCGTTGATCGAGCATCTGCGCAAGCAGACACCCAAGGTCTATCTCCTCGGCACCAGCCGTGGCGCGCTGACTGTGGCCAATGCCGCCGCCCGCCTGCAGGGCGCGCAGAAACCCGATGCCATCGTCATCACGTCGGGGATGCTGACGCAGACCGATGCCCGGCAGCCGTCGGTGCAGAACATGGTGAAGCCGTTGACGGCCATCACCATGCCGGTGCTGCTGGTGGCCAATGAACACGATGCCTGTCCCTATACGCCGGCCACCAACATGGCGACGTTCCGGCCGCTGCTGCCGGCGGCGACGAAGGTCGAGACGGTGATGCTGAAAGGCGGCCGGCCCGACAAGAAGGGCGAGGAATGCGAGGCCGCCGGCTATCACGGCTTTGCCGGCCTCGACAAAGAGGTGGTCGCGGCGATCGCCGGCTGGCTGCAGGGCCTTAATTAAGCGGCGCGCCCGCTGCGATCCAGGCGCCGAGAATCTGGCGCTCTTCCTGCGTGATCCCGGAAGCATTGCCCGGCGGCATCGCCTCGGTGCGCACCGCCTGCTGGCTGATCTGCGCGGCGAAGCGGCGAATCTGTGCCGGTGTTTCCAGCATCACACCTTTGGGCGCTTCGGTGATGCCGTTGAAGGTTGGCTTGGCCGCATGGCAGGCGGTGCAGCGCGCGGCGACCACTTTCTGCACGTCCTCCACCGTCACGCCTTCCGCCAGTTCGACGCGGCGCGGGTCCCAGTGGGTGAAGAAAACCAGCCCGACGGTGAGCAGGAAGGCGGCGACCAGGAATTCATAGCGGATGCCGCGGCCCTGGTTCTTCAGGTTGAAGAAATGCCGCACCAGGCCGCCGATCACCATCACCACGGCGAGGATCACCCAGCCGTAAGGATGGCCGTAGGTGATCGGATAATGGTTGCTGATCATGGCGAACAGCACCGGCAGGGTCAGGTAGTTGTTGTGCAGCGAGCGCTGCTTCGCCTGCTTCCCGTAAGTGGGATCGGGCACCTGTCCGGCCAGCATCTCGGCCACGGCCTTGCGCTGGTTGGGGATGATGTTATGCGCGACATTGGCGGCCATGATGGTGCCGATCAGCGCGCCCACATGCAGATAGGCGGCGCGGGCCGAGAAAATCTGGGTATAGCTCCAGGCCGCCAGGACCAGCAGGGCGAAACCGACGATGGCGAGCAGCGCATCATTGCGGCCCAGCGGCGAGCGGCAGAGCAGGTCGTAGATGATCCAGCCCAGCACCAGCGACACCAGACTGAAGCCGATGGCGGCCGATTTGCTCAAGGGCAGCACACGCTCGTCGATCAGGTAGAGATCGGCGCTGACGTAATAGAGCGCACCCATGAGGAAGAAGCCGCTGATCCAGGTGAAATAGGCTTCATACTTGAACCAGTGCAGCTCGGCGGGGAGTTGCGGCGGCGCGACGGAGTATTTCTCGGTGAAATAGAAGCCGCCGCCATGGATCAGCCAGGCCTGGCCCAGCACGCCAGGACCCTGATCGGCCGATTTGCGCAGCGAATTGTCGAGCCAGACGAAGAAGAAGGACGAGCCGATCCAGGCAATGCCGAAAATCAGGTGCATCCAGCGCAGCACCAGATTGAGCCATTCCATTGCCAGATCGAACATCAGTCGTCGTCCCCCATGTCGCCGGCGTCCTGCAGCAACAGCATGACAGCCCTACCGGGCGACAGGGGAATCGTCAACCGCGTTGTGTGGAATTTTGCAGCGCCGCTTAAGGATGCTGGCGTCGCATATCATCCTTGCTCAGGATGATGGGGCGGCCCGGCATGTTGCAGGTCATGATGCGGCTGACCTTGCCATCGGCATCGGTCAGCGGCAGCACGATTCGATCCCAGCTGTTGATGGTGATCTGCATCGGCATCTCGTGCCAGGTATGCACAGGCTCCGGCCGCAGCAGCAGGGCGCGATAGACGGCCGTGTAGAAAGTGCTGGCGAGCGGACCGGTCACCATCTCGGAGGTGCGCTTGCCGGTCATGTCAAAACCGGCGACGCGGGCAATCTCGCTGCCGTAAAGCCGGTAGCGGTAGTCATGGCCGTCATCCAGCACATCGAGGATAAGGATGTAGCCCAGAGCGGGCTTGAGCGCGAAGGGCTCGATCCTGTCGTGCGGGACATGGCCTTTTTCGTCGCGCAGGTTTTGCCAGAGCCGCAGCACGAAGGGCAGTTGCGATGTGGGCAGGTCTTCCGGCGCCGGGTTCCAGCGCACCAGCGGGGCCTGCAGGCCATGGGTGATGAACGGCGCGGACAGGCGCGCGATGCCGCCGGCCACGAGCTCGTCACGCATCGCGTCAATCTCTGTCGTATCGATCTTGTTTACCATACCTGCAACCCGCAACCAGACTGACGCTTTCCGGTCAGGCCCGCAAGATCGGGAATGTGACGGGTTGCCGTCTGGTCTATCGGCATCCACGACCACTGGTTGATGCCAGTTTTTACTGCACCTCTGCGAAGGCCGTCTGGTGCACGGCCCGCCGGTTGCGTTAAAACCGGGCCATGAAAAACCGTCTTGTTCTGGTGGTGGGGCCCAGCGGTGTGGGCAAGGACAGCGTGCTGGATGGCGCGCGCCATGCCCTGCGGGGCCAGACGGATATCGTCTTCCCGCGTCGCGTGGTGACGCGGGCGTCAGGCCTGGGCGGTGAGGATTACATCGCCGTCAGCGAGGCGGACTTCATCGCCATGCAGGCGCGCGGTGCCTTTGCCCTGCATTGGCCGGCCCATGGCCTGCACTATGGCATCCCGATAGAAATAGAGCAGGATCTGGCGGCCGGTCGCCAGGTGGTGATCAATGTCTCGCGTGCCGTGATCGACGTGGCGCGCCGCAGATATCCCGACCTGATGGTGATCGGCGTGACGGCTTCGGCCGATGTGCTGCGCGGACGGCTGGAGGGACGCGGACGCGAGACGCCGGCCGAGATCGCCCTGCGGCTGGATCGCGCCGCCGCTTTCGATCTGCATGGCGCGGATGTGGCGAGGCTGCATAATGATGGCGCCCTGGCCGACACGGTGGCGCAATTCCTCGCCCTGCTGCGGGCCTGAAAAAGGAAAGGGTGCATCATGGACGCCATTCTGCCGCTGCTCGGCATCTTTGCCACCATTGCCGTCGGTGCCATGAGTCCCGGGCCCAGCTTCATCATGGTGGCGCGCACCGCGATCGCCGGCACGCGCGGCACCGGACTTGCCGCCGCGCTGGGCATGGGACTGGCGGGATCGATCTTTGCTGCGCTGGCGCTGCTTGGATTGATCGCGCTGCTGGCCCAGGTCGCCTGGCTCTATGCCGGCCTGAAGATTCTCGGTGGCCTGTACCTGCTGTATCTCGCGGTGATGCTGTGGCGTGGCGCCCGGCAGCCGTTGAGCGCACCGGTGACGGCGACACCATCCGCAGCGGGCCTGCGCCGGGCATTTCTGTTCGGCCTGATGACCCAGCTCAGCAATCCGAAAACGGCTGTGGTCTATGCCGGTATTTTTGCGGCTCTCATGCCGGCCGCGCCGCCGCTCTGGCTGGCGCTGGCCTTGCCGGCAGGCATTTTCCTGATCGAGTTCGGCTGGTATGCCGTCGTCGCGGTCGCCTTCTCGGCCGAGCGGCCGCGCGCCACCTATCTGCAGGCCAAACACTGGGTGGACCGTCTGGCCGGCGGCGTCATGGGCCTGCTGGGCCTGCGGCTGATCTACGAGACCGCACGGGGCTGACAAAAACACGGGGCTCACAGAAGCGCGGAGCTCACAGAAGCATGGGGCTCACAAAAAAAGCCCGCCGGATGGCGGGCTTTTCGTTGGCGAACCGAAAATCAGTGGCGCAGCAGGGCGCGGCGCTTGGTCGCGGGGCGCGCCATGGTTTGCCAGTGCGGCGGCGTCGATATTTCAGCGCCTTCGCCGCGACGGTCGGCATTATCGTCCTTGCGTGCCTGTAGACGACGGCGCGCCTTGGTCAGCGCTTCCTGGGTCATGTACAGCAGCAATGTATTGGTCAGCATTATCGCCTCCATGGGCGTTTGGAAAATCGCACGCTTCAATCGCGGCGACACAGACCTATACGGGCAGTGCCGCCAAATCCTGCGGGCTTCTTAGCCCCGGAAGGGTTAAGGAGCCGTTGTCGTGTGCCAGAGGCCATCGGCCATCCGGCATGCCATCCCGTAGCTTTGTTCGGTCTGGCCATCGATGGTTCCTACAGCCTGATATTCCCGGCAGTACTGGCCATCGCGTTCGAATGTCTTCAGCGGCGTGATGGCATAGGCCGGGCCGCCATAATTCGGTCGTGGCGCACCGTACCAGCGAATCGCCGCACGGTCGGGCGCGTATTCCAGAACCCGTCCGACGCAGGCCTGATCGGTGTTGTCCATCGCATGGCCGATGGAGGCGGTCACCAGCAGGCTTTGAACGGCGGAGTCGCTGCTTTTGTTTTTGGCGCTGCGATTCCGGTCTTTGGCCGCGTCGCGCTGTAGCTGTCTGCGGTCACATGTGCCGCGATTGATTCCGTAGGACGCCGCGTGCATGGCATAGTCATCTGCACTGGCGCGGGAAAGTTTGGGGGGCGGATCTGCCATCGCCGTCCCGAATAACATCGAGACGACGATGGCAGCGGCCAGGCCGAGGGTGGGTCGGCGACCAGGCCGCGGCGCGGCAGTGGAGGGGGTACTCCACCACGGGGTTGAGGCAGGCATGACGCGCCGCTCCGCTAAACCCTAAAACTCATACGCACTAACTTACTGTTTGCCGTTGCTCTTCTCGTTCGAGTCAACGATCAGGCCACCGGCCGTACCAGCTGCGGCACCGATGAGGGCGCCGGCTACGGTGTGGCCGGTCAGAAGGCCGATAGCACCACCGGCTGCCGCGCCCATGGCGCCGCCGGATACCGCGCGCTGCTGCGTGTTGTTCATGTTGCTGCAGCCAACGGCAACCAAAGCAGTCAAGGCAAGGGCGACGATCTGCGACTTGTTCATCGTGGATCCTCCTCTCGCTGCAGGGCCGGTCATCCAGTAGCCGCCGGACTGGCGGTTAAGGGGGGCCTGGAGGGCCGTTAGTCCCTGCGTGTCGCTCATAAGAATTGGGGATTCGCATGTATTCAGCAATGAGTATTTCTTGACGTCTCTGTTTTATTGCGGCCATCACAAGTATATCCCCTTTGCATCACACCTTTGTCACACGAATTACTAGAGTATTTACTTAGAACGACTTTGTAGTTCTTTGATCAATCAACTATAAACTTTGGAATACCGACGAATCGTGCTTTTCCACGTCGCCCGTCCTGCGTATCGTTCCGGACATGTCTCGACTCACCCATCGACTGACAATTCTGATCCTGCTGCCGGCTGTAATGCTGCTGGGTGCTTGCGAGATGCTGCAGAAGTACTCCTCGCCTTCTGCCGATCCCGCGCCAGTCACAGCGCCGCCGCCCGTTGCAGAGCCCACACCGGTTCGTCCCGCGCCGGTACCGGCGCGTAAGCCGGCGGTGCCCGCCGTTGCCACGCCTGTGCCGCCCCCGGTCGCCGAGCCCGACCTGCCTGTGCCGCGCGTGATCGGCCTGAATCGCATGGGATTGATGCAGACCTACGGTCTGCCAGTGGCCGAACGTGAAGCGCCACCGGCCCGGATCATGGAATTCGGCATAGGGGATTGTCGTTTAGCTGCATATCTATACTTCGATACCGCGCGAAATGATTTTTATACCTTGCAATATGAAGTGAACGGCATGCCCGCACCCAATGCGTCGGCCGATCGCTGCCTCACCAGGATTTCCCGAGATGCCAACCGCCGCTGATCCAGCCTCCCTGATCGCCGTTGTCGATGACGACGGCCTGTTCCGAGACACGATCTCGGCGAACCTGCGTGAGGCCGGGTATCGCGCCATCACCTTTGAGAACGGCATGAAGGTCGTCGAGTGGTTCGGGCAGGGCAATCGTCCTGCCGCGCTGCTGCTCGACTGGCAGATGCCGCATCAGGATGGTCCGGCGACGCTTGAGCAGCTGCGTGCTGCCGGCCACACCATGCCGGTGATTTTTCTGACTGGCCTGAACCAGCCGATCTTCGAGGAGAAGGGGCTGAAGCTGGGCGCCGTCGACTTCGTCGACAAGAGCAAGAGCTTTGCCATCATCCTGCAGCGCCTGCGCATCGCGCTGACCGCCAAGTCGCCGGCCGCCGGCGAAGCCGCCAATGAAGTGGGCGATGGTGGCGGCCTGGTCCTGGATGTGGCCAGCGCGCGCGCCGTGTGGAATGGCGCCCAGGTCGATCTCACGCATGGCGAGTTCAAGGTCGTACAGCTGCTGGCCCAACGCGTCGGTCGCGATGTCGGGTATCGCGAAATCTATGACGCCGTGCGTGGTGTCGGTTTCGAGGCCGGCCAGGGACCGGAAGGCTATCGCGCCAATGTGCGTGCCATGGTGAAGCGCATCCGGCAGAAATTCCGCGATCTCGATCCGGAATTCGAGGCGATCGAGACCTATCCGGGCTTCGGGTATCGCTGGCGTCATGGCTGAGACAGCGACGCCCTGGACCCTGCATCGCCTCTGGCGCTCGCTGACGGTACGGGCCCTGGTGGTGCTGGCGCTGTTCATCGCGCTGCCGATCGTGCTGTATCTCACCTTCCGCCAGGCCGATCTCGACCGCCAACGGCTGCTGCTGGAAAGCATCCGCGTGAAGGGGCTGACGGTCGGCCGCGTGCTGGAAGAGCGCCTGCAACGCGCCGACATGATTCCCTTGTTCAAGCTGGGCGAAGAACTGTCGCGCTTCCAGACCGAAGGCGTCAGCCTGCGCCTGCTGTTCCGGCCGCAGGAACGCGCGGCGGATTCCGGTTTCCTCTATGTCGCCTCTGCGCCGCCGGTGCAGCCGGCCGATCTGGAATATGAAAAGGCGCGGCTGGCCGATGCCGGCGTGCTGGACCAGCTGGGTGAATCCTGCGCCGGCGATCTGCCGGTGGCGCTGCGGGTCGATCATGCCAGCGGTGCGGCCGAACTGATCACATCCATCACGCCGGTGCGCACGGTGCGTGGCTGCTGGGTGCTGGTGGTGTCCAGCGACCTGACGGATTCAGCCGAGCGGCGGCTGGGCAAGCCCTACTGGCAGGCGCCCGAGGTGCAGATCGCCGCCGCCATCTATCTGATCTTTGCCGCCATCGTACTGATCATCGCCTTCGATATCGGTCATGGCCTGCGGCGCTTCGCCGCCACCGCACGCGCGGTGGCTGAACGACGCATCGAGGGGCGGTTCGCAGCGCGCAACCAGATTCCTGAACTGGAAGCCGTAGCCACTGCCTTCGACCGCATGGAAGACAGTCTGCGGGCGACGGCCGGCGAATTGCGTGCGGCGGCGGAAGAAAGCGCGCATGCCTTCAAGACGCCGCTGGGCACCATCCGGCAGGCGCTGGTGCCGTTGCGCAGCCGGGTGGCCGGTGATGACAAGCGCAGCCATACCGCGCTGATGGCCGTCGATGGCGCGCTTGACCGCCTCGATACGCTGGTGCGCGCTGCCCGTCATCTCGATGATGTGGTGGCCGACCGCCTCGATCCGCCGCGTGAGCGCGTCGATCTCGGCGCGCTGGTGGAAGATGTGGCCGATGCCCATGCCGCCGATGCCGCGACCAGGGGTGTCGTAATCAAGACCTCGGTGGAAGCCGAGGCGACCGCGCCGCTGGGCGGCCGCCTGATCGCTGCCGCGCTGGCGCAGGTGATGGAGAATGCGCTGAGCTATGCGCCGGCGGGCAGCGCGGTGACCATCACCTTGCATCGCGGCACCCGGCGCGTGCTGATCGTGGTGGCCGACAGCGGCCCGGGCGTCGAGCCGGCACTGATGTCCAAGATTTTCGATCGCCATGTCTCGTTCCGCGACGGCAGCCGCAATGACCGCGGTCCGGGTGCGCCGGCGAATTTCGGTCTCGGCCTGTGGGTTGCCAAGCGCAACATGGAAGCCGTGGGCGGCAGCATCGAGGCCGCCAATCGCCGCGGCGGCGGCTTCATCGTGACGCTGGGTCTGCCACTCGTCTGATGACGCTGGTCTACAGCACCATGCTGTCGCGCTGGTGACGGCGCCAGGCAAACGCCAGCAGGCCCGCACCGAGCAGCAGCGCAAGGATGCCGATCACCCAGGTGGCGGCGACAGCCACCGCACCGGGAAACAGCGCCAGCAGCAGGCCGATCACCACCAGCAGGATGCCGCCCTTGCTCACCGGCCAGTCGCTGTGCTGCCGCTTCAGGCTCAGGCTGTGGGCGATGGCGATGAGGCCGAACAGCACCAGCCAGGCGGCAAAGACATAGATCAGCAGCGTCACCGTGACCTGTGGCCACAGCACGCTGATCAGGCCGACGATCAGCCCGGTCGCGCCGGTGAGGACCAGCAGACCGCGGCGCGGGACATGGCGCGGCAGCCGCAGGGCGAGCACCAGTGTCAGTGTGCCGTCGACCAGTGCATAGGCGCCGAACAGGGTGACCAGCAGCGCCAGGCTGACGCCGGGCCAGAAGATGGCGATCAGGCCGAAGGCCACGGCGGCCAGACCGCGCAGCACGATCATCCACCACAGGCGGCGCGGCATCGGGGCGGCGCCTGGCGGCATGCGTTCGACCATGATCTCGTCATCTCCCTGTTGCATGGCGGCAGTATAGTCATGATTACCGCAATTGTCGCGGCGGCAGCGACACGCTAGTCTTTTCTCATGACCGATCTCAGCCCCTTCATCGCCGGTCTGCCCAAGGCCGAGCTGCATGTGCATATCGAAGGCACCTTCGAGCCGGAACTGATGTATGCGCTGGCGCAGCGCAATGGCGTCGCCTTCGCCTATCCATCCGTCGCGGCGCTGAAGGCGGCGTACCGTTTCGGCAACCTGCAGGATTTCCTCGATCTTTATTATCAGGGCATGGGCGTGCTGCTGGTCGAACAGGACTTTTACGACCTCGCCATGGCCTATTTCCGCAAGGCGGCTGCGCAGACTGTGCGCCATGCCGAAATCTTTTTCGATCCGCAGGGCCATACCGACCGCGGCGTGCCGTTCCAGACCATGATCGACGGCCTGTGGCGGGCCAAGGTGGATGCCGAGAGAGAGTTCGGCATGACCATCAGCATGATCCTGTGCTTCCTGCGGCATCTGGATGAATCCAGCGCGCTGCGCACGCTGGAAGAGTCGATGGGATGGCGCGACCGCTTCATCGGTGTCGGGCTGGATTCATCGGAGAAGGGCCATCCGCCGTCGAAATTCCAGCGCGTCTATGCGCAGGCACACCGGCATGGCCTGAAAGCCGTGGCCCATGCCGGCGAGGAAGGTCCGCCAGCCTATGTCTGGGAAGCGCTCGACCTTTTGCGCGTGCATCGCATCGATCATGGCAACCGGTCGCTGGAGGATGCAGCCCTGGTGGCGCGCCTGGCGGCCGAGCAGGTGCCGTTGACCGTCTGCCCGCTGTCGAACCTGCGGCTCTGCGTGGTGGACGACATGGCGCAGCATCCGCTGCGTCGCATGCTGCAGGCCGGTCTGGTGGCGACGGTGAATTCCGATGATCCGGCCTATTTCGGCGGCTATGTCACCGAGAATTACCTGGCCGTGCAGCAGGCGCTTGATTTGAGCCGCGCCGAGATCGCCACGCTGGCCGGCAACGGCTTTCGTGCCGCCTTCATCGACCAGGTTGCCAAGGCGCGGCACCTGAAGACGCTGGACGACTACGTCAGCGCTTCTTGACGGCGCGCTCTTTTTCTATGGTGTCGAGCAGCCAGTCGCGGAAGGCGCGCAGCACCGGATCATTGCGGCGGGCTTCCGGATAGAACAGGCAATAGGCCTGCTTGCTGCCCAGCGATTGCGGAAACGGCATGATCAGGCTGCCGTCCTTCAGTTCCGGCTCGACCAGGAAACGCGGCACGATGGCCGCGCCCATGCCGATGACGGCCGCCTGCAGCACCATCGCAAACTGGCCGTAACGCGGCCCCAGCGGCACCGGCGGGCAACTGATGCCTAATGCGGCGAACCAGTCGGGCCAGGCAGAAAGCCGCGTCGACTGCTGCAAGAGCGGCAGGCGGAACAGGTCCTCGGGTTTCTTCACGCGATGCCTGGCCAGCAGCTTCTTGGAGGCCACCGGCACCAGTTCTTCCTCGATCAGGCGGTCGACGGCGGCGCCGGGCGAGACCGGATCGCCGAACGAGATCGCGGCATCCAGCGGTTCGGCGTTGAAGTCGAAATTCTCAATGCGCGTTGGTAGGTTCACCGTGATCTGCGGATGCTTGTCGGCGAAATCGGGCAGGCGCGGAATGAGCCAGCGCGTGCCGAAGGTGGGCAGGGTTGCGATGGTCAGCATGGCATGGCCGCTGCGCGCGCCCATGGTGTTGACGGTGGCGGTGCCGATGCGACCCAAGGCGTCCTGCAGTTCGCGCGCATAGGCCGCGCCGGCCGGCGTCAGCATCACCCGTTGCCGGATGCGCTCGAACAGGGTCAGGCCGAGGATTTCTTCCAGCAGCTGGACGCGGCGGCTGACGGCGGCCTGACTGACATTCAGCTCGTTGGCAGCCGCCGTGAAGCTTTCATGCCGGGCGGCCGCCTCGAAGGCGGTGAGCGCCGAAAGCGGCGGCAGGTAACGGCGGGGCAGGGCCACAGCAGGCTCTCCTTGACTTGATAACCTCCGGTTATCAAGTAATAGCGAGAAGTCGTTTGCGTGCCAAGGGCGGCTCGGGCAGCTTGCGGCTCCAGTCGAGGGGTATATTTTGCTCCCAAACAGATCGCCCGAGGAAACAGCCATGAACGTCCAGAAAGCCGCCAAGACCGCCTTCAAGTGGGAAGATCCCTTCAACTTGGACGCGGAGCTGACCGAGGACGAGCGCCTGATCCGCGACTCTGCGCGCGAGTATTGCCAGAACAAGCTGCTGCCGCGCGTAAAGGAAGCTTTCCGCGAGGAAAAGACCGATCCGGCGATCTTCCGCGAAATGGGCGAGCTCGGCCTGCTCGGTTCGATGATCGAGGGCTACGACTGCGCCGGCGCGTCCTATGTCGCTTATGGCCTGGTCGCTCGCGAGGTCGAGGCTGTCGATTCCGGCTACCGCTCGATGATGAGCGTGCAGTCGAGCCTGGTGATGTATCCGATCTATGCCTATGGCTCGGAAGCGCAGCGCCAGAAGTATCTGCCCAAGCTGGCGAGCGGCGAATGGATCGGCTGCTTCGGCCTGACCGAGCCGGACCACGGCTCCGATCCGGGCGGCATGAAGACCCGCGCCAAGAAGGTGCCGGGCGGCTATGAAGTCACCGGCGCCAAGATGTGGATTTCCAACTCGCCGCTGGCCACCATCTTCGTCGTCTGGGCCAAGGCCGAGGATGGCATCATCCGCGGCTTCATCCTGGAAAAGGGCATGAAGGGGCTCTCTGCGCCGAAGATCAACGGCAAGCTCTCCTTGCGCGCCTCGATCACCGGCGAGATCGTCATGGACAACGTCTTCGTCCCTGACGAGAACCTGCTGCCCAACGTCGAAGGCCTGAAGGGGCCGTTCGGCTGCCTGAACAGCGCGCGCTACGGCATCGCCTGGGGCGCCATGGGCGCGGCGGAAGCCTGCTGGCACCAGGCGCGTCAGTATGTGCTGGATCGCAAGCAGTTCAATCGCCCGCTCGCCGCCAACCAGATCATCCAGCTCAAGCTGGCGAACATGCAGACCGAGATCGCACTGGGCCTCAATGCCGCCCTGCGCGTCGGCCGCCTGCGCGATGCCGGCAAGGAAACGCCGGAGATGATCTCGCTGATCAAGCGCAACAACTGCGGCAAGGCGCTGGATATCGCCCGCATGGCCCGTGACATGCACGGCGGCAACGGCATCCATGAGGATTATCATGTGATGCGCCACCTGGTGAATCTGGAGACGGTCAACACCTACGAGGGCACGCATGACGTCCATGCGCTGATCCTTGGCCGCGCCATGACCGGCATCCAGGCCTTCTATTAAGCCGCAGATCACGGAGTAGCGTCATGCGCGCGCTCGACGACATCGTCGTGCTCGATCTCAGCCGGGTTCTGGCCGGGCCCTGGTGCACCCAGAACCTGGCCGATCTCGGCGCCACCGTCATCAAGGTGGAAAAGCCGGGCGAGGGCGACGACACGCGCGGCTGGGGTCCGGTCTATCTGAAGGACCCGGAAACCGGCGCGCGGGCCGATTCCGCTTACTATCTGGCGGCCAATCGCGGCAAGCGCTCGATCACCGTCGACATGGCGAGCGAAGACGGCCAGAAAATCCTGCGCGACCTGGCGGCCAAAGCCGATGTCGTGGTGGAGAATTACAAGCTCAGCGGCCTGAAGAAATACGGGCTGGATTACGACAGCCTGTCGGCGATCAATCCGCGCCTGGTCTACTGCTCGATCACCGGCTTCGGCCAGACCGGCCCTTACGCGCCGCGCGCCGGTTATGACTTCATTATCCAGGGCATGGGCGGGATGATGAGCGTGACCGGCGAGAAGGATGATCTGCCGGGCGGCGGCCCGCAGAAGGCCGGCGTGGCGCTGGCCGATGTGATGACCGGCCTCTACTCGACGATCGCCATCCTCGGCGCGCTGAATCAGCGCCATCGCAGTGGCAAAGGCCAATATATCGACATGGCGCTGCTGGATGTGCAGGTGGCGGCACTGGCCAACCAGGCGACCTATTACCTGGTCGGCGGCGAAGCGCCGGTGCGCATGGGCAACGGCCATGCCGCCATCGTGCCCTACCAGAGTTTTCCGGCCTCCGATGGCTACGTGATCATCGCCGTGGGCAATGACGGCCAATTCGGCAAGCTGGCAGACGAACTCGGCCATCCGGAATGGAAGGCCGATCCGCGCTTCGCCAAGAATATCGACCGTCTGAAATACCGCGCCGAGGTGGTGGCTGCGATCGAGGCCGAGACAAAGAAGCGCACGATGGACGACCTGATCGCGGCGCTGGAAAAGCGCGCCGTGCCCTGCGGCCCGATCAACACCGTCGACCGCGTCTTCGCCGATCCGCATGTGCAGGCGCGCGGCTTGCAGAAAACCGTGCCGCACAGCCAGCAGGGCACGCTGCCCAGCGTGGCCAGCCCGCTACGGCTGTCCGATTCGGCCGTCAGCTACGATCGCGGCCCGCCGCTGCTGGGCGAGCATACCGATGAAGTGCTGGCCGAGCAGCTTGGCCTGGATGCGGCAAAGCTGGCCGACCTGCGCAAGAAGGGCGTTATCTAGGCCGGTTCGCGACCCGGAACTTCAGTGCCGGCCGGCGGTTTACCCGGCATGCCGAAACGCACCCTGTCCACCTATAACCGCAAGCGCGATTTCACCAAAACCGCCGAGCCGCGCGGCAGGGCACACAAGCGCGACCAGCATCGCTTCGTGATCCAGAAGCACGATGCCAGCCGGCTGCATTTCGACTTCCGGCTCGAGCATGACGGTGTGCTGAAATCCTGGGCCGTTCCGAAAGGCCCGAGCCTCGATCCGGCTGACAAGCGGCTGGCCGTGCAGGTCGAGGATCATCCGATCGAATACGGTGGCTTCGAGGGCACGATCCCCGAGGGTGAATATGGCGGCGGCACGGTGCAGCTCTGGGATCGCGGCCACTGGCATCCGGTCGAGACCGAGGATGCGGGGAAGGCGTTTCGCAAGGGCAAGATCGCCTTCGAGCTGGAAGGCGAACGCCTGCATGGCCGCTGGGCCCTGGTGCAGATGCGCGGTCCGCGCCGGGGTGACGGCAGGAACTGGCTGTTGATCAAGGAAAAGGACCGCTTCGTCAAAACCGGACGCGCCGCCAACATCGCCGCCATCGATGAATCGGTCAGCACTGGCCGCTCGCTGGTCGAGATCGCCGAAGGCAATTCCGCCGAATGGCGCAGCGGCAAAGCCGTGAAGCCGAAGGCGAAGAAAGCCGCTAAAAAGAAGACGGCAAAGAAAAAGACAGCGACAAAAAAATCCAGCCGCAAATCCCGGGAGGATGAGCCACCGGGCTTCATCGCGCCGCAACTGACCAAGCTGTGGAACAATCCCCCTGAAGAGGCGGGCTGGGCCCATGAGATCAAGTTCGATGGCTATCGCATCCAGTTGCGTATCCAGGATGGCACCGTGACAGCCTTCTCGCGCAGCGGCCTCGACTGGACGGAGAAGTTCCCCGAGATCGCTGCCGCGGCTACCGGCCTGCCGGACGGTATCCTGGATGGCGAAGTCTGCGCGCTGGATGAGGAAGACCGGCCGGACTTTCCCATGCTGCAGGCGGCTCTGCAGGAGGGTGATACCGGAGGTCTGGTCTATTTCGCCTTCGACCTGCTTTGGGGTGCAGAAGGCCGCGACCTGCGAGCAGAGCGATACGAGGAACGCAAGCGCCTGCTGCAGGATTACCTGCCGCCCGAGAAAAAGCAGACGCTTATCCGCTATGTGCCGCATTTCATCTCGCCGGGTGAAACCCTGCGCCAGTCGGCCTGTCGCATGGCGCTGGAAGGCATCATCTCCAAGCAGCTCGATGCGCCTTATCGCTCGGGCCGCAGCGACCTCTGGGTAAAAACCAAGTGCAAGGGACGGCAGGAATTCGTCATCGGCGGCTACAGCCTCGGCACGGCGGGCAAAAGCATGGGCGCGTTGCTGGTGGGAGTCTATGACGGCAAGAATCTGAAATACCGCGGCCGGGTCGGCACGGGATTCAATGCCGCGTTGTCAAAGGCGTTGAACACGGCACTGAAACCGCTGGCCGCCAAGGCGACGCCCTTTGTCGGAACACAGCCAGAAAAGACCTCCGATGTGCACTGGGTGAAGCCGGCACTGGTGGCGGAAGTGGAATATGGCGGCTGGACCGGCGACGGGTTGCTGCGGCATGCCTCATACAAGGGGCTGCGCGAGGACAAGCCGGCGAAAGCCGTGAAGGGCGAGGGCAAGGCCGTGGCGAAAGCGAGGATTCCGGACGCGAAAAGCAAGGTGACGCTGAGCAATCCCGACAAGCTGCTCTGGCCCAAGGAGAAGATCAGCAAGTCCGACCTGGCCGCCTATTACGCGCGCATGGCCGAGCCGCTATTGCGTTTCGCCGGCCGCCGGCCGCTGTCGATCATTCGTGCGCCCGACGGCATTGCGGGCGAGCAGTTCTTCCAGCGCCATCATAACCGCGGTACATCCGCCCTGATCGGCAAGGTGAAGATAAAGGGCGAGGCCCAGCCCTATCTCACCGTGGAGGATGCGGAAGGCCTGCGGGCGATGGCACAGTTCGGCGTGCTGGAACTGCATCCCTGGGGATCGACGGTCAAGGATATCGAGCGCCCCGACCAGATGATCTTCGATCTCGATCCAGATGCAGCCGTACCCTTCGGTTTCGTGAAGAAGGCTGCGCTGGCGATGCGCGATCATCTGGCCGGACTGGGCCTGGTGAGTTTCCCCAAGCTGACCGGTGGCAAGGGCGTACATGTGGTGGTGCCGCTGAAACCCAAAGCCAGCTGGAAAGAAGCCAAGGCCTTCACTCATGCAGTGGCCCTGGCCTTCGAGCAGGCCGATCCGGAGCATTTCATCGCCGAGGCGCGGAAGGCCAAGCGCAAGGGCAGGATTTTCGTCGACTATCTGCGCAATGACCGCACGGCCACGGCGGTGTCATGCTGGTCGCCGCGCGCCCGGCCCGGTGCGCCGCTGGCCGTGCCGGTGACCTGGGATTTTCTTCAGAAGCAGAAACGCCTGCCGGTCTACAGCATGAAAAAGCTGTCGGCCGCGCTCAAACATGTCGGCGACTGGGACGATTTCGAGGCCAGCCGCGTGGTCCTGACCGCGGCTATGCTGCGGCGCGCCGGCGCGTAGCTTTCTTCCGGCTGCTGCGGGCGGCCGGTTTGCGGCGAGCCGTTGTCTTGCGGGCAGCGGTTTTGCGTGCGGCGGTCTTGTGCCGGGCTGTGGAGCTGGCTGCAGGTTTCCCGCCGCCGCCCTTCAGGCTGCGCCGCAGGGCGCCCAGCAGGTCGCTGTCCTCTTCCTTGGCTGCTTCTGGCGGCGGCGCGGAGATTTTCTGGCCTTTGCCCTTGCGCTTGATGATCTTGCGCAGTGCATCTTCATAGCGATCGGTGAAATCCGAGGGATCGAATGCCTCGGCCTGCTGGCCGATGATTTGCTCGGCGATGGTCAGCATCTTCCGGTCGGGCTTGCGCGCCGGAATGCCACGGAAGAAGGGCTCCTCGTCGCGGATTTCATCATGGCTGCGCAAGGTGGTCAGCAGCAGGCCCTTGCCGCGCGGTTCCACGGCGACAACGCGTTCGCGCGTATGCATCACCACCCGGCCAATGGCGATGCGCTGCGTGCTTTCCATGGCTTCGCGGATGATGGCATAGGCTTCCATGGCATTCTTGCCATTGGGCGCGACGTAATAGGGCTGGTCCCAGTAGAGCCGGTCGATCTCGTCCATTTCAACGAAGCTCTCGATCTCGATATTCTTGGTGGATTCGATGCGGGCCGCACCGATTTCCGCATCGGTGAGGATCACGTGGCGGTTCTTGCCCACCTCGTATCCCCGCACCAGATCGGTGCGTTTCACCGCACCCAGTTTCGGGTCATGCGGCACCATGCGGATGCGACTGTGGGTCTTCTTATGGATCAGGTGGAAGGAGATGTCGTTGCCGCGCGTGGTCGCGCTGAACAGGGCGATGGGGCAGGAAACCAGGGAGAGTTTCAGATGGCCTTCCCAGCTCGGACGCTGCATGGCGGTTCTCCAGGCAAAAAATGCACACAGAAAATGTGATGACCGAGTTGAACGGAGGGCCTACCAGGCGGTTCCGGCCGGATTATTTGCTACCGGATGGAACGGATACGGCTCGTCTGGGTTTGAATCGGTAACCACAGAACCGCAGGAGGGACCTATGGAGCAGATACCGAAACAGCCGTCCCCGGTTCCGACCGCAGGGGACAGGGCCAGCCTCTCTGCGCGCGCCCAGCAGGCGACCCGGCTGCAGCCCCGGCCCGAACAGCCAGTCAACCCGGATGCGTCGCAGCAGCAGGACCAGGCCATGCAGCAAGTTCAGCAGTAAGCACCAGTCATGCCCGATATCATTGCCCTTCTTCGCCTCGACCATGAGGAAGCCTTGCGGCTGGCCGATGCGTTGTGCCGGCAAGAGGAGAATGGCCAGAGGCGGCGCGAGATTTTCCACGCGCTGAAACAGACGCTGCAGCTGCATACCCGCGCCGAGGAAGCCGCCGTCTACGAGGCGCTCAAGGCGCTGCGGGACCCGGCAGCCGAGCGCTTTGCCCTGGAAGGCTATGTCGAGCACAATCTGCTCGACTACATCTTCGAGAAGCTGACGCGCTCCAGCGCCACCACCAGCCCATCCTGGACGGCCCATGCCGTGGTGCTGAAAGAACAGCTGCAGCATCATATTGATGACGAGCATGCCGGGCTGTTCGCCCTGCTGACCGGGTATTTCGACGAGACCCAGCGCCGCGACATGGCCACTGCCTACCGGGTCGCCAAGGCAGAACTGGCCGGGTCGGCCGAGCCGGCGAAACGCCGGGCCTGAGGCATTCCCTGCCGGCATAGGGTTCGCACCAAATCGGTTTTGACAGACGAGGGCTGGCTTTCGGAAGCTGACCGCCACAGGTAACCTATGCCTGTTCTGCAGGCGGCCGGGGGGCGAAGCATGCGATTCCGTAACAAGCTACATATCCGGGTGGCGACTCTGCTGGCCATTGGCTTGCTGGCGCCCCCGCTGGCAGCGCAGCAGCGATCATTCGATGCCATTGCCCCGGAAGGAGCCACCGGCCGCGCCGACAAGACCGCCGTTCATGCGAGCCAGTATATGGCCGCTGCCGCCAACCCCCTTGCGGCAGAGGCCGGTGCGCAGATCATGGCGGCCGGCGGCTCCGCCGTGGATGCCGCCATCGCCACGGCGCTGGTGCTGAATCTGGTCGAGCCGCAATCCTCAGGCATTGGCGGCGGCGGCTTCATGCTAGTCTGGGACGATGCCAGGAAAGTCCTGCGCGTTTTCGACGGCCGCGAAACTGCGCCGGCTGGTGTCGACCGCAGGCTGTTCCATGAGGCGGATGGAAAAAGAAAATCCTTCATGAACGCGGTGGTCGGGGGCGCCTCGGTGGGCGTGCCGGGCCTGCTGCGCATGTTCGAGATGGTGCATGCCGACTACGGCAAACTGGCCTGGGCCGATCTGTTCCGGCCGGCGATCAGCCTGGCGGAAGCGGGCTTTCCGATGTCACCGCGTCTGTATGCGCTGCTGGACGGTGACAAGGCCTTCCGCAACACGCCGCAGGCGCGGGATCTCTATTACATGCCGGATGGCGCGCCCAAGGCCGTCGGCACGATGATCGTCAACAGGCCCTTCGCAGGTCTGCTGCGGCGGATCGCCCGTGAAGGCGCAAAGGCTTTCTATACCGGCGAGATTGCTGCCGATATCGTGGCGGCGGTGCGCAACGCCCCGGCCAATCCCGGCGCGATGACGCTGGAGGATCTGGCTGGCTACAAGGCGATCGAGCGCGATCCGGTCTGCATGCCATATCGGGTCTACAGGGTCTGCACTGTGCCGCCGCCGTCTTCGGCGGTGAACATGCTGCAGGTGCTGGGCATCCTGGCGCATTTCGACCTGTCGCGGCACGCGCCGCTCTCGCCCGAGGCCGTGCATCTGATGGCCCAGGCCGGGCGTCTCGCCTATGCCGACCGCGATTATTACGTCGGCGATCCGGCTTTCGTCCGGATGCCGGTGAGCGGCATGACGGACAAGGGCTATCTCGCCGGCCGCGCGAAGCTGGTCGATCCGACCAGGGGCAGTGACCAGCCGGCGAAACCGGGCGAGCCGCCAAGCCGCCATGGTGCTTTGTTTGGCCGAGACAGCGCCATCGAATTGCCATCCACCACGCATGTCTCGGTGGTCGATGCGCAGCGCAACGCGGTCACCATGACCATCACCATCGAGAACGAGTTCGGCTCGCGCCAGATGACGCATGGTTTCATCCTTAATAATGAACTGACCGATTTTTCCAGCGAAGCGGAAGAGAGCGGCCGTCCGGTCGCCAACCGCATCGAGCCGGGCAAGCGCCCGCGCAGCTCGATGGCCCCGACTGTGGTCTTCGATGCTGATGGATCGCTGCGGCTGCTGGTTGGCTCGCCCGGCGGCAGCCGCATCCTGGGCTATGTCGCGCAGGCCATCATTGGCGTCCTGGATTGGAAGCTGGATATCCAGCAGGCGATCAGCCTGCCGCATTACATGGACCGTAATGCCGGGCTGGAGCTGGAGAAGGATACCCCCGCCGGCGTCCTGGCCGAGACGATGCGCCAGCGCGGCCATCAGGTTTCGGTGCGCGACCTGAACAGCGGTCTGCATGGCATCGAGCTGCGCGGCAACGGGTTGATCGGTGGAGCCGATCCGCGCCGTGAAGGCGTGGCGGTGGGGCGCTAGCCCGGGGCGCCAATCACGTGGTCGGCCCGCCGCCGCTGGCGGTCAGGTACTGCATCATGTGCAGGCTGTCGCTGACCAGCTGACGTACATCCTGGAACAGCACTGCCAGTTCCAGGCTGGCGAGGAAGGCCACGCAGTAGAAGGACGTGGCATGCGCCGATTCCCAACGCAGCAGCGGCGCCCCGAGGAAACGCGGACGCAGTATCTGGAAGGTCGCCAGCATGACCACGATGCCGACAAGCGCGCCAACCAGGATATCGGTGGCATAGTGATAGCCGAGATACATGCGCGGCAGGCAGATCACGCAGGCGGTCCATAGCAGCGCCATGATGCCGGCGCCGCGCTGCAGACGCCACATGGCGAAGGCCAGTGCGAAGAACAGTACGGCATGATCACTGGGGAAGGAGCTCCAGCCGTCCAGAGTCTTGGCGTCCATGCCGATCGGCAGGACGAGCTCCAGACTGTCATTGTGGATGGGTCGGTCGCGGAAGGGCAGGATCACCTGCAACACACGGGCAATGGCAATGGCGACGATGCCGCCGGCCAGGGCCGTGATGATGGTCTGGCGTCGTTCGACCATATCGCCGTCGCGGCGGAACCACTGCCACCAGAAGAAGGCCATGAACAGGCCACCCTTGAAGATGGCGGAATCGGCGATGTTGTAGACAAAGCGATCCAGGCTGCCGTCGAGGCCGGCGAACTGGTTGATCCAGATGGCGATGCTGTGGTCGAGCTGGATGACTGGAGCCAGCGCAGCGGCGAGACTGTTCATTGATGCGTTTCCACCCATGTTGGACACGCATTTGTCATAAAACCTTCATCGGGACGCGACTGTGACCAACGCGTCCTGACCGGTGACCAGGCGGTGACTGGGAAGCGAGGCGTAGCCTTAAAGCCTAATGATCCCTGCCGATGGCCGTGCGGATGGCGCTGGCCAGTTCGACATTCCTGTAGGGCTTCTGCAGGAATTTCCATTCACCGGCCCGCTCGGTGCCGGCACTGACACCATTGGAGTTCGCGGATGTCAGTAGCACGGGGAGTGTGGGGCGGAGTGAGGCGATCTTGGCGGCAAGCTGATAGCCGTTCAGATTGCCGGGCATCGCAATATCGGAGAAGGCGAGCGTGATGTCGGCCGCTTTGCCCAGCACGACGATGGCTTCTTCGCCATTAGCGGCTTCCAGGATCTCGTAACCGAGCTCCTGCAGGAAGGCGACGACGATGGCGCGGACTTCGCTGTCATCTTCGACAACTAGGATTTTCTCACCCGGTCTGGCCTTGGGCAGGTCCTGCTCGATCTCCACCGGATTCAGGGAAATGGCAGGTTGGGAGAGGCGGGGCAGCAATATCTCGATCCGTGTTCCCTCGCCGACCTCGCTGCTCAGCCGGATGTAGCCGCCGGATTGCCGCACGAAACTATAGATGATGCTCAGCCCCAGTCCGGTGCCCTTGCCGTCTTCCTTGGCCGTGAAAAAAGGCTCGAACACCTTGTCGATATGGGCGGGCGGAATGCCGACGCCGGTATCGGCCACACTGAGGGCGACATAATTCCCGTCTGGAATATTCACGCCAGCACCCTGGCTCAGGGTGATGTTGCGGGTCTCGATGGTCAGCCGGCCGCCATCCTGCATGGCGTCGCGGGAGTTCACGACCAGATTGATCAGGGCAGATTCCATCTGGGTAGAATCTGCATTTACGTGCCAGAGCGCGCGCTCGGTGATGACCTCGAGGAAGATGGATTCGCCGATCAGCCGGCGCAGGATGGCCTCTGCATTGGCGATCATCTCGTTCAGGTTGATCGAGCGTGGATTCAGAATCTGGTGGCGGGCGAAGGAGAGCAGCCGCTTGGTCAGATCGGCGCAGCGCAATGCACCGTTCAGGGCGAGGTTGATATTCCGCAGGCTTGGCGCATCCGGTTCGACGGATCGCTTCAGGCGATCGAGACTGGAGATAACCACCGTCAGCATATTGTTGAAGTCATGGGCGATGCCGCCGGTAAGACGGCCGAGCGAGTCCATCTTCTGGCCGTGGATCAGCTGCTGCTCCATGATCCGGCGCTCGGTGACATCCAGCCAACTGCCCACGATCTCGGCCGGCGTATCCTGGTTTTCCGGTACGTAGGCGGCATAACTCAGGATGTACCGGTGCGAGCCGTCGGCGCAGAGCCAGCGATATTCGATCACTCCGGCGTCGATATCCGGCAGGCGGTCGATCTCGGCCTGCACCTGGGCCAGATCGTCGGGGTGGACACGGCTGTACCAGAAGCCGGGCTCCAGGAAGCGCGCAGCCGGGAAGCCCGTGATGTCGCTGACCGTATCGCCGATCCGCAGGGGTGACTGCAGCGGCTGGTCTGCATCCATCGAATAAAGTGCGATGGGAAGCGAGCGCAGGATCAGCGCTTGGCGCTCTTCTGCCTTCTGCAGCGCCTTTTCCGCGATCATGCGTTCGGCATTGGCGCGCAGATTGTCCTGCAGCAGGCGACGTTCCTGCTCGGCGCTGCGGCGGATTTCACGCGTCTTCTTGTCGAGATCGACGAAGACCGAAACCTTGGAGCGCAGGATGAAGGGCTCGATCGGCTTGAACACATAGTCCACGGCGCCGGCGGTATAGCCCTTGAACTCGTGCACCTCGTCCTTGCTCGCTGCGGTCAGGAAGATCACCGGGATATGGCGGGAGCGTTCGCGGCTGCGGATCAGACCGGCGGTCTCGTAGCCATCCATGCCCGGCATCAGCACGTCCATCAGGATGAGCGCGCAGTCGTTGTGCAGCAGATAGCGCAGGGCTTCCTCGCCGGAGCGGGCGACGACAAGTTCCTCATTCAGATCTTCCAGGATCATCTGGAGCGACAACAGGTTCCGCTCATCGTCATCGACAATGAGAATCCTGGATTTATCGGTCGCCTCTGCCGATGCGCCTTCTGTCGCAGCGGAAGGCACCGCAGCGGACGAGGGGGTTGGGCCCGGTTCCGGCTCGGTCTGAAGATCGAACGGCTCGCTCATGACCTGTATCACTCACCGGCCAAGACGTGAATCTGGCTGCGGCGCAGCCAGACCCGGACTAGCGAGACCAGATGGTCGACATCGACGGGCTTGGAGATGTAATCGGATGCGCCGGCCTGGATGCACTTCTGCCGGTCGCCTTTCATGGCCTTCGCTGTCACCGCGATCAGCGGCAGATTGCGCAGCTGGGCATGCTGACGAATGGTCTCCATGGTCTGGTAGCCGTCCATGTCGGGCATCATGATGTCGATCAGGGCGACATCGATATCCGGATCGTCCAGCAGTTTCTGCACGCCATCGCGGCCGCTTTCGGCGTAGACGACGCGGATATCGTGCTGCTCCAGTACACTGGTCAGCGAGAAGATGTTGCGGATGTCATCATCGACGATCAGCACTTTCTTGCCACGCAGCGACGGATCTTTCTGCCGTATCTGGCTCAGCAGCTGCTTCTGGTCTGGGTTCATGCCGCTGAGCGCCTGATGCAGGAACAGCGACGTATCCTCGATCAGCTCGGCCTTGCTCTTGGCTTCCAGCAGCGCCAGGCCTGACACGCCGGGCATGCTGCGGCGGGCCGCAGAACCGACCGGCTGGTCGGAATAGAGGATCACCGGCATGCGGGGTTTGGCCGAGCGTTCGCGCTCCTGCTGCAGCAGCGCGATGGTCTCCTCGTCATAGGCGCCGACATCGATGACAATGCAGTCGGCGTTCAGGTTCTCCAGGTAGGCGGCGAAAGCGGCCTTCGAGGTGGCGAGCGTCACATCCACATCGCCGGTGCGCACCATCTTGGCCGTGGCTTCGGCACGGGCAGCATCCTGATCGAACAGCAGCAGCGTGCGGGAGACTTTCCGCGAATACTGGCTGATCTTCTCCAGTGCATCCACGAGGGCGTCCCGGTTGGCGGGTTTCCCGGTGAAACCATAGGCGCCGAGCGAGAAGCCGCTGTCCTGCAGCTCATCGCCGGAAATCACATGGACCGGGATGTGACGGGTGGACGGTTCGCGCTTGAGCAGATCGAGCAGCGCTAGGCCGTCGATATCGGGCAGGCCGACATCCAGGGTGATGGCGCTGGGCTGATAGCGCTTGGCCAGCGCCAGAACGCCCTTGCCTGCCGTGGCGACGATGCCCTTGGCGCCTTTCTCGCGCACCAGATCGAGCAGGATGGAGGCAAAGCCCAGATCGTCCTCGACCACCAGAACCACCGGATCACCGGGCTGAATCTGGTCGCGATCGTCGCCGATCTCGATCGGCGATAGCAGCGCGATGCCGGCCTCCGCACCGCTGTTGATGTAACGGGCGGGCGAGCGGCTGATCACCGGCTGCTCGATGGCGGGCTCGATCTCCAGCGGCAGGAACAGCGTGAAGGTGCTGCCCTTGCCCGGCACGCTCGACACCTGGATTTCGCCATTCAGCAGGCGGGCGATTTCGCGGCTGATCGACAGGCCGAGGCCGGTGCCGCCATATTTGCGGCTGGTGGTGCCGTCAGCCTGCTGGAAGGCTTCGAAGATCAGGCGCTGTTTTTCTTCGGGGATGCCGATGCCGGTATCGGTGACCGAGATCGCCAGCGCATTGGTGCTGACGCCACCCAGCTTGTGATACTGGCCCCAGTTATGCTGGGTGACCTGCGCTGCCAGAGTGACGCCACCGTCATGCGTGAACTTGAAGGCGTTGGACAGCAGGTTCATCACGATCTGCTGCAGCCGCTTTTCGTCGGTTCGGACAGTATTCGGCAGGTTATCGAATTTGATGTCGAATTTCAGTTTCCGGTCGTTGGCGACCTGCGTGAAGGTGCGCTCCATATGCATGCGCAGATTTTCCAGCGGGATGTCGCCGACATCCAGCGTGACGGTGCCGGATTCGATCTTCGACAGATCGAGAATGTCGTTGATCAGCGACAGCAGGTCGGAGCCGGCGGCATGGATGGTGCGGCAGAACTCGGTCTGCTTTTCCGTCAGGTTGCCATCGGGGTTGTCGGAGAGCAGCTTGCTGAGGATCAGCAGGCTGTTCAGCGGCGTGCGCAGTTCGTGCGACATGTTGGCGAGGAATTCGGATTTGTACTTGGAGGTCAGGGCCAGCTGTTCGGCCTTTTCTTCCACCGCGCTGCGCGCCATTTCGATTTCGATATTCTTGGCTTCGACCTGCTTCTTCTCGTTGGAGAGCAGGATGGCCTTTTCTTGCAGCTCTTCGTTGGTGCGCCGCAGTTCATCCTGCTGGCTCTTCAGCAGTTCTTCCGACTCGCGCAGCGACTTGGCCTGCAGTTCCAGGCGGTCGTTGGTGGTCTTGAGTTCTTCCTGCTGGCTCTGCAACTCGCGGGTCAGCAACTGCGACTGCTGCAGCAGGCCCTCGGTGCGCATGGTGGCGGCAATCGTGTTCAGTACGATACCGATACTTTCCGTCAACTGGTCGAGGAAGAGCTGGTGGGTATCGCTGAAGCCGCTGAAGCTGGCCAGTTCGATGACGGCGTTGACGTCGCCTTCGAACAGCACCGGTAGCACCAGGATATTGGCCGGCTGGGCCTCGCCCAAGGCCGAGCCGATGCGCAGATACTGGTCGGGCGTGTTGGTCAGCAGCACGCGCCGCTTGTCGGCCGCACACTGGCCGATCAGGCCTTCGCGCAGGCGGATGCGGGATTCCAGAACGCCTTCCTTCTCGGCCGCATAGGATGCCACCAGATCGAGGATGACGTTGTCTTCCTGCCGGTTGGTGACATAGAAGACCGCGTATTGGGCATTCACCAGCGGCGCCAGCTCGGACAGGATCAGGTTGGTCACGGTGTTCAGATCGCGCTCACCCTGCAGCATGCGCGAGAATCGGGCCAAGTTGGTCTTGAGCCAATCCTGCTCGGTATTTTTGAGCGTCGTATCCTTCAGGTTACGAATCATCTCGTTGATGTTGTCTTTCAGGACCGCGACCTCACCCAGCGCTTCCACGGTGATTGACCGGGTCAGATCGCCCTTGGTCACCGCGGTAGCCACTTCGGCGATGGCGCGCACCTGGGTGGTCAGGTTTGCGGCGAGCTGGTTGACGTTATCGGTCAAGTCGCGCCACAGGCCGGCGGCGCCTGGCACCTTGGCCTGGCCGCCCAGCTTGCCGTCGATACCCACTTCGCGGGCCACGTTGGTCACCTGGTCGGCGAAGGTGGCCAGCGTTTCGATCATGAAGTTGATGGTGTTGGCCAGCGCGGCGATTTCGCCCTTGGTTTCCACCTCCAGCTTGCGGGTCAGGTTGCCCTGTGCCACCGCGGTCACGACCTCGGCGATGCCGCGCACCTGACCGGTCAGGTTGGCGGCCATCATGTTCACGTTGTCGGTGAGGTCTTTCCAGGTGCCGTCGACGCCTTCCACGCGGGCCTGACCGCCGAGCTTGCCCTCGGTGCCGACTTCGCGCGCCACGCGGGTCACTTCGGAGGCGAAGGAGTTGAGCTGGTCCACCATGGTGTTGATGGTGTTCTTCAGCTGGAGGATTTCGCCCTTCACGTCCACGGTGATCTTTTTCGACAAATCGCCAGTGGCGACCGCGGTGGTCACTTCGGCGATGTTACGCACCTGGCCGGTGAGGTTCGCAGCCATGAGGTTGACGTTGTCGGTGAGGTCTTTCCAGGTACCGGCGACGCCTTCCACGCGGGCCTGGCCGCCGAGATTGCCTTCGGTGCCGACTTCGCGCGCCACGCGGGTCACTTCGGAGGCGAAGGAGTTGAGCTGATCCACCATGGTGTTGATGGTGTTCTTCAGCTCCAGAATCTCGCCCTTCACGTCCACGGTGATCTTTTTCGACAAGTCACCGTTGGCCACCGCGGTGGTCACATCCGCGATGTTACGCACCTGGCCGGTGAGGTTGGTGGCCATGGCGTTGACGTTGTCGGTGAGATCTTTCCATGTACCGCCGACGCCCTTCACCTTGGCCTGGCCGCCCAGCTTGCCCTCGGTGCCGACTTCGCGCGCCACGCGGGTCACTTCGGAGGCGAAGGAGTTGAGCTGATCCACCATGGTGTTGATGGTGTCCTTCAGCTGCAGAATCTCGCCCTTCACGTCCACGGTGATCTTCTTGGACAGATCGCCCTTCGCCACCGCTGTCGTCACCTCGGCGATGTTACGCACCTGGCCGGTGAGGTTGGTGGCCATGGCGTTGACGTTGTCAGTCAAATCCTTCCAGGTGCCGGCGACGCCTTCCACCTTGGCCTGACCGCCGAGCTTGCCCTCGGTGCCGACTTCGCGCGCCACGCGGGTCACTTCGGAGGCGAAGGAGTTGAGCTGATCCACCATGGTGTTGATGGTGTCCTTCAGCTGCAGGATTTCACCCTTCACGTCCACGGTGATCTTCTTGGACAGGTTGCCCTGCGCCACCGCAGTAGTGACTTCGGCGATGTTACGCACCTGGCCGGTGAGGTTCGCAGCCATGAGGTTGACGTTGTCGGTGAGGTCTTTCCAGGTGCCGCCCACGCCTTCCACGCGGGCCTGACCGCCCAGCTTGCCCTCGGTGCCGACTTCGCGCGCCACGCGGGTCACTTCCGAGGCGAAGGAGTTGAGCTGGTCCACCATGGTGTTGATGGTGTTCTTCAGCTCCAGAATCTCGCCCTTCACGTCCACGGTGATCTTTTTCGACAGATTGCCGGTGGCGACCGCGGTGGTGACTTCGGCGATGTTACGCACCTGGCCGGTGAGGTTGGTGGCCATGGCGTTGACGTTGTCGGTCAGATCCTTCCAGGTGCCGGCGACGCCTTCCACGCGGGCCTGACCGCCGAGCTTGCCCTCGGTGCCGACTTCGCGGGCCACGCGGGTCACTTCCGAAGCGAACGATCCGAGCTGATCCACCATGGTGTTGATGGTGTTCTTCAGCTGGAGGATTTCGCCCTTCACGTCCACGGTGATCTTTTTCGACAGATCGCCCTTCGCCACCGCTGTCGTCACCTCGGCGATGTTACGCACCTGGCCGGTGAGGTTGGTGGCCATGGCGTTGACGTTGTCAGTCAAATCCTTCCAGGTGCCGGCGACGCCTTCCACGCGGGCCTGACCGCCGAGCTTGCCCTCGGTGCCGACTTCGCGGGCCACGCGGGTCACTTCCGAGGCAAACGAGCCGAGCTGGTCCACCATGGTGTTGATGGTGTTCTTCAGCTGGAGGATTTCGCCCTTCACGTCCACGGTGATCTTTTTCGACAGATCGCCCTTCGCCACCGCGGTGGTGACTTCGGCGATGTTACGCACCTGACCGGTCAGGTTCGCGGCCATCAAGTTCACGTTGTCAGTGAGGTCCTTCCAGGTGCCGGCAACGCCGCGCACGCGGGCCTGACCGCCGAGCTTGCCTTCGGTGCCCACTTCGCGCGCCACGCGGGTCACTTCCGAGGCAAACGAGCCGAGCTGACCCATCATGGTGTTCACGGTGCGGCCGATGCGCAGGAATTCGCCGCGCAACGGGCGGCCGTCGATTTCCAGCTGCATGGTCTGCGACAGGTCGCCGCGCGCCACGCCGCCGATCACACGCGCCACCTCGACAGTCGGCTGCACCAGATCGCCGATCAGCGAGTTCACCGAGGACACGCAGGAATGCCAGCCGCCGGTGGCGCCGGGCAGATCGCCGCGCTGGCTGATCTTGCCATCCTTGCCCACCACGGTGCCGAGCCGCTCGAACTCGCTGGCCATCATCGAATTCATCTGCACGACATCGTTGAAGGCAGCGGCGATCTCGCCATCGATGCCAGTCAGGTCCTCGGCCAGCCGGACCGAGAAGTCGCCACGCCGGAAGGCACGCAAGGCGCCTAGCAGTTCACGGGATTGCAGGGTGGAGATGGTTGCTACCTGAGCCATGGCGATGTCATCCGGGTGGAGAAAAGGTGGAAACCGTATGCCGTATTACGGCAGCGAAATCGGTTGATGTCAGCCGGTAAAAGTCGGATGGTGGCGGCCAGAAGCGCAGCGGTCCTGGACCGGCGCGAAAAGGCAAGCCCGATGACACCCGCAAAAGTTCTGTTCGTTGAAGACGAGATGCTGCTGCGCATGGCGATCGTGCCCGAGCTTGAAGAAGCCGGGTATCTGGTCGAAGAGGCGTCGAACGGGAAGTCGGCGCTGGATATCTTCCGTGCACGGTCGGGCGATTTCACCTGCGCCGTGGTCGACATCGGACTGCCCGACATGAAGGGCGATGCGCTGGTCACCGCCTTCCGCGAACTGGTGCCGGGGTTCCGCTTTATCCTCGCCACCGGATATGGCGGCGCCGATCTGCAGAAGATTTTCGGCAGCGATCCGGGCATTCGCGTGATGGGGAAACCGTATTTCGCCGAGGAACTGACAGCAGCCTTGGCCAGCCTGGGGCTCGCGACGAGTTCTGCCGGCCAGCCGGGTGCGGCGCTTTCAACGAGATAGGATGGCTTCGCGGAATCGATCTGGCCTGCTGCCTCGCCATGCGATGCGCAGCCGATCGGCATTGCCTCTGTGGCCGGATGTGACATCCAACCCGTTCCCCCAATTCCACGTCTACGGCCCCTAACGAGGCGAGACAGGAAGAGTTCCCGGAAAACCGCACAAAAATGTCAAATTGCGGATTCCCGGGTGAATCCTGGTCAGCCAGGGCCGGCCGCAATCCAAGATTACTTTGGAGAGAGGATTGTTCGGGCCATTTCGGGAGGTTGCGTCGCCGGCCGGGCATCAGGACACCCAGGTTCAGATTCTAGGGGTGTTAACGCAGAAGTGTCAGATATTGAAGGAAAAATACCCCTTATAGATTATGAACTTTTGGGAATGCCCGCTTGACGATTGACCCTCCTCTTGGGCTTATGAGAGCGTAATTGCCGACCCGAGCCAGACCTCGTTGCCGAGGTCATCTGGTCGTCAGGGTAAAGCGGGGAAGGCGTGACGGGAAACGGGGTAGAAACTCCGGGTGACAGCGGACTGCTGTGTCTGGCTCTGATCATGCGAATCCAGGGGCGGCCGGTTGAACCCGGCCAGCTCATGCATCGCTTCGGTCTGCCCGGTGGGCGCGTGTCAGCCGACGAGCTTGTGCGTGCGGGCCGCCAGCTCGATATCAAGATCCGGAAGGTGGCGACCGGCTGGAAGCGTCTGGCCGGTACGCATTTGCCGGCGATCGCCTGCCTGAACGATGGCCGCTTTGTCATTTTGGCCGGACATCGGGATCAGAACGGCAATGAAGACGTCCTGATCGCCGAAGGCCATGACGGGAAGCCGCGCTCGCTGCCTCGTGCCGAGTTCGAAAAAGTCTGGACCGGCGACCTGATCCTAGTAGCCACCCGCGCCGACTTGGCGGGGGCGCAGCGCCGCTTCGACGTCTCCTGGTTCATTCCCGCCATCGTCAAATACCGCCACATGTTCGGCGAGGTGTTGCTGGCCTCATTCATCCTGCAGCTGGTTGCCCTGGTGTCGCCGCTGATGTTCCAGGTGGTGATCGACAAGGTGATGGTGCATCGCTCGCTGTCGACGCTGGATGTACTGGTCTTCGCGCTTCTGGTGATGGCGGTCTTTGAAGCCCTGTTCGGATTCCTGCGCAGCTACCTGTTCTCGCATACCACCAACCGCGTCGATCTTGAGCTCGGCGCGCGGCTGTTCGGCCATCTCATGGCCCTGCCGTTGTCGTATTTCGAGGCGCGTCGCGTCGGCGACAGCGTGGCGCGGGTGCGGGAGCTGGAGAATATCCGCAACTTCCTCACCGGTTCGACCGTGACGGTGGCGGTGGACCTATTCTTCACCTTCGTCTTCATTATTGTAATGTTCATGTACAGCCCCACGCTGAGCTGGATCTGTCTCGCGGCCGTGCCGTTCTATATCGGCATCTCGCTGGTGGTGACGCCGGTCCTGAAGCGGCAGCTGGATGAGAAGTTCGCGCGGGGTTCGGAAAACCAGTCTTTCCTGGTCGAGCGGATCGGCGGCATCGAGACGGTCAAGGCGATGGCGGTCGAACCCCAGATGCAGCGGCGCTGGGAAGAATTGCTGTCGGCCTATGTGCGTTCAGCCTTCAAGGTCGGCAACCTAGCCAGTATAGCCAGCCAGCTGGCACAAATGATTAGCAAGCTGGTCACGGCTGCGACGCTCTGGATGGGCGCAAAGCTGGTGATCGACGGCTCGCTGACAGTGGGCGAGTTGATTGCCTTCAACATGCTGTCAGGACGGGTAAGTGGTCCCATCCTGCGCATCGCCCAGCTCTGGCAGGATTTCCAACAGGCCCGTCTCTCGATCGAGCGGCTGGGCGATATTCTCAACACGCGTACGGAATCCGCAGTCAGCGCCGGCCGCCAGTCGTTGCCGGCGATCAAGGGCCATATCGAATTCGAGCGCATGACCTTCCGCTATCGCCCCGATGGTCCGGAAATCCTGCGCAATCTGTCGCTCAATGTGCCGGCTGGCCAGGTGGTCGGGATCGTCGGCCCGTCCGGGTCGGGCAAGAGCACGCTGGCCAAACTGGTCCAGCGCCTCTATGTCCCCGAGGCCGGCAAGGTTACGGTCGACGGCATGGACCTGATGCAGGTCGATCCGTCTTCGCTACGTCGCATGATAGGCGTGGTCCTGCAGGAAAATACCCTCTTCACCGGCACAGTGCGGGAGAATATTGCCCTGACCGATCCTGGTGCGCCGCTGGAACGTGTCATCGCCGCGGCGCAGTTGGCCGGTGCACATGACTTCATCATGGGGCTGGCGCAGGGCTACGATACGGTGGTGGGCGAGCGTGGCTCGACGCTCTCGGGTGGCCAGCGCCAGCGTGTCGCCATTGCGCGCGCCCTGATCGGCAATCCCCGTGTGCTGATCTTCGACGAGGCGACCAGTGCGCTGGACGTGGAATCCGAAGCGGCGATCCAGGCCAATATGGAGCGTATCTGCAAGGGGCGTACGGTGCTGATCATCGCACATCGGCTGTCTGCCGTGCGCCATGCCGACCGCATCATCACGGTCGAGCAGGGTCAGATCGTGGAAGACGGCTCACCGGATCAGCTGATGCGGCAGAATGGCCGTTTCGCGCAGATGACGCGCCAGCAGGCTGGAGGCTTGCATGTCGTTTAGTGCGCGCCTGACCGGCATGCTGGATGGCTGGCGTCATGCCGGCGCGGTGGCGCGTGCCGCCTTGCAGGCGGAAAAACGCCAGCCGAAAGGACCGCAGCGCCAGCGCGACGAGATCGATTTCCTGCCGGCTGCGCTGGAGGTTCTGGAAAGCCCGGCTTCGCCGACCGCGCGGTATACGCTGTGGCTGCTGACGGCCTTGCTGGTGATCAGCCTGGCCTGGTCCTTTATCGGCTATCTCGATGTGGTGGCGGTTGCCGAAGGGCGCACCATTCCCACCGGCAAGACCAAGGTGATCCAGCCGCTGGAAACCGGCGTGGTGCGCGCGATCCATGTGCAGGACGGCCAGATGGTACGGGCCGGCGATGTCCTGGTCGAACTGGATCCGACCGCGGCCGGGTCCGACATGCGGCGGCTGGCGTCGGAGCTGGTCTCGGCGCGCGTCGATGCTGCCCGGCTGGAGGCTGCGGCCCATCCGGACGAACCGCTGAAGCATTTCCGCGTGCCAGTCGGTACACCCAAAACCGTTGCAACGCTGCAACAGGCGCTGCTGATCAGTCAGACCGATGAATACAAGGCCAAGCTGGCCAGCTTGGATGCCGAACGCGACCGCCGGGTGGCGGAGCGCCGCACGGTCGAAGCCGCCATCAGCAGATTGCAGCAGGCCATCCCGCTACTGCGCCAGCGCAGCAACGCCCGCACCGAGTTGGCCGACAAGGGGTTCGGCTCGCGACTGACGGCGCTGGAGCTGCAGCAGCAGATGGTGGAGATGGAGAACGAGCTGATCGGCCAGAACCACCGACGCAGCGAATCTCTCGCCGCGCTGCAGTCTCTGGACCGCCAGCGTCATCAGAGCGCATCGGAGTATCTGAAAGAAATCCTCATGCAGCGTAATGAGGCCGAACGCAAGACGATTGCCATTGAGGAGGAATTGCTCAAGGCCGAGCAGCGCCATGGCCTGCAGACCCTGACGGCGCCGCTGGATGGGGTGGTCCAGCAGCTGGCCATTCACACCATCGGCGGCGTGGTGACGCCGGCACAGGCCCTGATGGCCGTGGTGCCGGAAAGTTCTGCGGGAATCGAAGTCGAGGCGATGGTGCAGAATCGCGATATCGGCTTTATCGTGCCGGGGCAGGACGTGGAAGTGAAACTCGAAACCTTCCTCTTCACCAAATACGGCACCATTCCGGGCAAGGTCGTCTCGGTCTCGCGCGATGCCATGGCCGATGAGAAACGCGGCCTGATCTATCCCGCGCGCATCTCGCTGGAGCGGAACTGGATCGAGGTGGAGGGCCGGCGCATGCTGCTGGGCGCCGGCATGTCGCTGACGGCCGAGATCAAGACCGACCGGCGCCGGCTGATCGATTACGTGTTGTCGCCGATCGCCCGCTACAAGCAGGAAAGCCTGCGCGAGCGGTAAGCCCGATCTTATTACTGTGCGGATTGGTTTGGAGCGGGTGAGGGGAATCGAACCCCCGTCGTAAGCTTGGGAAGCTTCTGCTCTACCATTGAGCTACACCCGCGCGCCTGCAGCGGAAAATAGCCAACCCGTCCCTGCCTTGCAACAGCGAGCCTTGCGGCAGCGACCGCCTAATGGACTTCAGCCATGGTGGCGGCGATCTGGCCCGGGGTGAGGTCGAACAGGCGGGCGAGGCCGGTCTGGCCTGCGGCAGTCAGTGTCACGGCGCGGCTGTCGCGCCGGCGTTCCAGCCAGCCCCGATCGAAGCAGCGGTCGGCCAGGGCCGCGCCCAGCGAGCCGGCCAGATGCGGGCTGCGTTCGCTCCAGTCCAGGCAGGCACGGGCGAAGCGTCGCTTACCACTTGCCATCACATCGACATCGATCTGCATGGCCTTGAACAGTTCGCGGCCAGCCGCAGTCACCACGAAATCTTCCTCGCCACTGGGAAGAAGACAGCCGCGCGCGATCAACTGGTCAAAGAGGCAGACGCCGAGCTTGCCGGCGATATGGTCGTAGCAGGTGCGGGCCGCGCGTAGCGCGCCGGCGACACGGGTATGATGGTGATGCTTGGGCAGCGGGCGCTCTCCGGCGAGCGCCATCAGGCTTTCAATAGCCGTCGCCACCTGTGCATTGGCGAGGTGGTAGTAGCGATGACGGCCCTGCCTGGCGAGGCCGAGCAGGCCGCCCTCGGAAAGCTTGGACAGGTGACCGCTGGTGGTCTGTGGCGAGACGCCGGCGATCTGCGCCAGTTCCTTGGCCGTACGGGCACGGCCGTCCATCAGCGCCTTCAGGATATTGGCCCGCGCCGGATCGCCGATCAGGGCCGCGATCTTGGCCACATGGGGGTCGTTGCTCATGCGCCTGACTCTAGGCGCGGCACCGGCTGTCGTCCATCTGCAACACTTCGGTCCAGACCGTAGTGATCGGTCACCGCAGCGTCATGGGCAGGGCGTATAAGACTGGGCAGCGTCTCCCCGGCGCATATCAAAAAAACGGATTCTCGCCATGACCCAGACAACGACCATCATTGCCGTCCCGTCCCGCAGCCTGCCTGAACGCCTGTGGCTTCAGGTGCTGGCCAGCCTGCGAATCATCACCATCGATGCCGTGGCGGCGCAGCGGCTGTCGCGTGAACGTGACAACCTCGCGACCTTGAGCGATGCGGCGTTGAAAGACCTCGGCCTGACGCGCGCCGACATCGAGGGCGAGCTCCGCAAGCCGCGATGGCAGCGCTGACGCGTTAGATCGGCCAACTCTTAGATCGGCCAACTCTTAGATCGGAAAGATCAGGCAGGTGGTGGTTCCGGTGGCAAGAATCTTGCCGCTGGCATCCACGATGCGGCCTTCAGCGGTGCCGACGCGGTTGCCGACTTGGATCGCCTTGCCTTCGGCATAAACCGTGCCGGTCTTGTGGCTGATCGCGCGCACCAGGCTGACCTTGTATTCCAGCGTGGTGTAACCGCTGCCTTTGGGCAGGAGTGACTGCACGGCGCAGGACATGCAGCTGTCGAGCATGGTGCCGGCATAGCCGCCATGCACGCTGCCGATCGGATTGTAATGCTTCAGTTCCGGCCGGCCAGCGAAGACCACGTGGCCGGGCTCGGCTTCATGAATCCACATGTTCATCAGTTCGGCGATCGGCGCGCCGGGCAGTTCGCCGCGCATGATCTTGCGGAACAGCTCGATGCCCTCCAGTTCGCGGAGCGTCTCCAGCGGGATCGGCGCGTATTTGCCCCCTGTGGGCGGCATCAGGTCGGCGGAGCGGGCTGGAACAGTGGTCTGGGCGGCAGCGGACATCGGGAATTCCTTGGGTCATTTTTTATGAAAAAGCGGGGAGGCCGTGAGTTCAGGCGATCCGGGAGGATGGCTTGCCGGGTCGGCCTGTATCGTGTATATACACGTCATGAGCCAGACCCCGCAAGCCTCCAGATCGGCCGACCCGGTTTTCGTCCTGCCACCGCCGGCGCCGGACGGCACGGATATCTGCATGTGCTTCCAGCTCCGGGCAGCCGCCCGGCGGGTCAACGCTTTTTATACAAAACACATGGCTCCGGTGGGCCTGAGTCTGTCGCAATACAGCCTGGTGGGGATGGCGGCGGCCTGTGAGAAGCAGAATGGCCGCCCGCCCAGCATCACCGAACTGGCGATGGCGCTGGATCTCGAGCGAAGCACGCTGAGCCGCAACCTGAAGCCGATGGTGGCAGCGGGCTTTATCGAGGTGATCCCCGGGCATGGCCGGGCGCGGCTGGTCCGCGCTACACGTGAGGGCCGTGCCGCCTGGCGTGCTGGCATCGCGCTGTGGCGGGATGCGCAGACCGAGGCGCAGGCTATTCTGGGCCGGCAATTCCCCGGCCTGATGCAGGCACTGGCGACCACCATTGCGGGCCTGCCTGCGGCTGCCGGCACGTCCGTCGCGAACGACCTCTGATCCCCCACGATACTTAAGTCTCGACAGGGTCTATGCTTTGGTCGAAAGCCGGGGCGGCCCTGCTTGTCCGCATCCGATCCAGCGGGCATCATCCCGGCCGATAGAGGAAACGCGGCCGGCTCATGCCGGTCAAGCGCATGAGAGAAGGAGCCGATCATGGCCGAGAATGAACTGTTTCCCGTTGCCGCCGACTGGGCCAAGCGCGCCTGGGCCGATGCCGGGAAGTACCAGGCCATGTACGAACAGTCGGTCAAGAATCCGGATGGTTTTTGGGCCGAGCAGGGCAAGCGCGTCGACTGGATCACCCCCTTCACCAAGGTGAAGGATGTCTCCTTCGACAAGAAGGACCTGCATATCCGCTGGTTCTTCGACGGCACGCTGAACGTCTCCGCCAACTGCATCGATCGCCACCTGCCCAAGCGCGCCAACCAGACGGCGATCATCTGGGAAGGCGACGATCCGTCGAAGTCGACCAACATCACCTACCAGCAGCTTCATGACGAAGTCTGCCGGATGGCCAACATCATGAAGGCCAACGGCGTCAAGAAGGGCGACCGCGTCACCATCTACCTGCCGATGATCCCGGCGGCGGCCTATGCGATGCTGGCATGCGCGCGTATCGGTGCCGTGCATTCGGTGGTGTTCGGTGGCTTCTCACCTGATAGTCTCGCCAACCGCATCCAGGATTGCGACAGCCAGTTCGTCATCACCGCGGATGAAGGCCTGCGCGGCGGCCGCAGCGTGCCGCTGAAGGCTAATGCCGATGCGGCGCTCAAATCCTGCCCGGGCGTCAAGAAGGTCCTGGTGGTCAGGCATACCGGTGGCAAGATCGACATGGCCGCCGGCCGCGACATCTGGCTGCATGATGAAGCGGCCAAGGTGTCGGCCACCTGCGCGCCGGAGCCGATGAATGCGGAAGACCCGCTGTTCATCCTCTATACCTCGGGCTCGACCGGCAAGCCGAAGGGCGTGCTGCATACCTCGGGCGGCTATCTCGTCTTCGCCTCGATGACGCATCAGTATGTCTTCGACTACCACGATGGCGACATCTACTGGTGCACCGCCGATGTGGGCTGGGTCACCGGCCACAGCTACATTCTCTATGGGCCGCTGGCCAATGGCGCCACCACGCTGATGTTCGAGGGCGTGCCGAACTACCCCGATGCCTCACGTTTCTGGCAGGTCATCGACAAGCACAAGGTCAACATCTTCTACACCGCACCGACTGCCATCCGCGCGCTCATGCGTGACGGCGAAGCGCCGGTGAAAAAGACCAGTCGCGCCAGCCTGCGCCTGCTTGGTTCAGTGGGCGAGCCGATCAATCCGGAAGCCTGGCTCTGGTATCACCGCGTGGTCGGCGACAGCCGCTGCCCGATCGTCGATACCTGGTGGCAGACCGAAACCGGCGGCATCCTGATCACGCCGCTGCCCGGCGCCATCGCGCAGAAGCCCGGCTCGGCGACGCTGCCCTTCTTTGGTGTGCAGCCGCAGCTGGTCGATGGCGACGGCAAGGTGCTGGAGGGAGCTACCGACGGCAATCTCTGCATCACCGACAGCTGGCCGGGTCAGATGCGCACGGTCTATGGCGATCACCAACGCTTCATCGATACCTATTTCAGCACCTTCCCGGGCAAGTATTTCACCGGTGACGGCTGCCGTCGCGATGCCGATGGTTATTACTGGATCACCGGTCGCGTCGACGACGTGATCAATGTGTCGGGCCATCGCATGGGCACGGCCGAAGTGGAAAGCGCGCTGGTCGCCCATCAGAAGGTGGCCGAGGCCGCCGTGGTCGGCTATCCGCACGACATCAAGGGCCAGGGCATCTATGCCTATGTGACGCTCAAGGCCGGCATCCAGCCGACCGAGGAGCTGCGCAAGGAACTGGTGCAGCATGTTCGCACGCTGATCGGGCCGATTGCCTCGCCTGACCTGATCCAGTGGGCGCCGGGCCTGCCCAAGACGCGCTCGGGCAAGATCATGCGCCGCATCCTGCGCAAGATCGCCGAGAATGAATTCTCGGCGCTGGGCGATACCAGCACGCTGGCCGATCCGACGGTGGTCGACGATCTGGTCAACAATCGTATGAATCGCAGCTGATATCTGCGGTCTTCCAGAACCAAAGCGCCCGGAGCAATCCGGGCGCTTTTTTTATTGTCACGACTTAAACACACCAAGCTTGGCAATGGGGAACCATGCGGCTATCCGCGTCTTATATCTCTTGTGAGATAACCGCAGGAGGTCCTGATGAGCACCGCAGGCTACGGCCCCAAGGAGCGAACGGAATACGACACCCGCGAACGCGTGGTGCCCACCAACAAGGCCCGCTCCGGTATCGAGCTGCACAGGATGCGCTACGTCCTGGGCTTTGGCATCATCGGCGTGGTGATTGCCTTCGCCCTAGTCTGGTATTTCATGTTCCGCGTGTGATCGCGGCACGGGCGCCGGCGCGTTGCGAGGCAATCGCCATGCCGCCGGCAAGTTCGCGAATCTGTCCTGCCATGGCTTCGGCCTGAGTCAGCCGCTGCATCAGTGCAGCCACCATCTGCCATTGTGGTGAAGCTTTCTCCTGCCGGTCGTCGTCCGGCGGGATAGCGTCATCGCCTGAGCTTTGCTCCGCCATCTCGCTGCCCAGCAGTGTCAGCAGGCGGTCGCTATGTTCTCGCAGCAGGCTGTCGGTGAGGACAGGGTCTAGCTCGCGGCCGCGGATGCGCAGCAGCACATGCAGTGCGGCGAGCTGCGCCATCATGCGATAGTTGGCCGAGAGAAACGCCTGCAGCCGCGGCAGGTCGGCCTGCGCCGCACCAGGTTCGGCGGCCAGTCGTCGCACCGCGGTGGCGAAATCGGCACCGGCATCGAAGACATCCTTGCGCGCCAGACGATAAGTCTGCTCGGCCGGCTGCCGTTTCAACGCCTGGCGGGCGTATTTACGGTTGGCGCGCAGCAGGCTGGCCGTCAGCACCGGTAGGCTCTGCCGTTCCCAGTAGGGCAGGATGAAGCTGAAGATCGCGGCGATCAGTGCGCCCAGCGCGGTATCGAGCAGGCGTTCCAGCAGCAGGGATGCCTCGCTCGGATTGAGAAAATGCATCATCAGCAGGGCCATCACGCAGGCGGCTGTCGAGGTGATGCGGTAGCGCACCGGCGCATAGGCATGCGACAGCCCGATGGTGACGAAGTAGATCGCCACCAGTGCCGGATCGGGCAGCATATGCAGGGCGATGGCGGCCAGCACGCAGCCGATCAGGTTGCCGATCAGGCGGTCTTTCTGACGCTGGCGTGTGGCGCTGTAGCTGGCGCGCATGATCACGGCGACAGTCAGCAGAATCCAGCTGCCATGGCTGAAATACCGGGTCAGCACTTCAGCCAGCGCATAGGCGCAGAGCATGGCCGCCGTCAGCCGCAGGGCGTAGCGGAAGATCGGCGAGCTCAGACGCAGGTGGCGGCGGATCAGGATCAGGCGATAGGGACGCGGCGGCAGGAAGTCGGTCAGCTTCACTGCGGCAAGAATCCGGTCGGCGGTGTCTTCGCGATGCAGGGCTTGTTGAATCTGGCCCACCGCTTCAATGGCATGATTGATGCGTTCCAGTGTTGCCCGCAGCTCGATCACCGCCTGGCCGTGTTCGGTGGCCTCGTCCATGCCGGTTTCCAGCGGCACGATTTGCTGCATGCGCTGGCCGATGGCGGCGAATTCCGCCTGCAGCGCGGTCACGGAGGCACTCGGCCGTCCGGTCTCGACCTCGTCGGCCAGGGTAGCCAGCAGGTCGGCAATATGCAGCACGCCGTCGCGGATGGTGCTCAGGATCAGACTGCTGTCCCGCTGGCTGCCGAACTGGCGCTGCAGCAGCCAGTAATCGGTCTGGCTGGAGAGAATGGTCTCGAAGGCATCCAGCGCCGAGACCAGGGCCGCGGCCCATTCTCGTTCCTTTGGCTGCTCCATAGTGCGGAACAGCAGGTTGCGCGCTGACTCCACGCGCTCCATCAGGGTCACCTGCCGCTCGATCAGCGCGGCATAGCTGGCCTCGATCGGCGTTTCGGTATCGTAAAGCTGCGCCTTGGCGCGGACATAGGCCGCGAAAGCGTCGAGCGCGCCACTGAGCGCAATGCGCTTGTGCCGGGCTTCCAGCCATTCCGCCATCAGCATGCCAAAGACGGCATAGGCGGCGGCGCCGGCGGCAAAGCAGAAGGCATGCAGCACAGCAGCTTGCGCGTTGTATGCTGGCGTGCCGAAGGCGAAGATCATCGCCAGGATCATCGACATGCTGAGCGCCAGTGCGCTCTTGCCATAAACCGAGACCATGGCGGCGGCAAAACTGGTGACGGCGACGATGGGAAGCTGCAGCCAGACATTGCCGGTGCTCAGCCCGATGGCCAGCGTGACGGCACTGTCGAACAGCAGGGCGATCAGGAAAGCCCTGCGCTTGTGGTCCGGCGGCGTCGGGGTATCGACGATGCTGACGCAGGTGGCGCCGACAGCGACCACGGCCGCGACCTCATAGCCGGCCGCCAGGGCCGCGATGCCGACGACGATGGATACGCCCAGTGCGGCGGTGAGGCCGCTGAGCAGGTTCTGTGCCGGCAGTGAATAATGCGACAGACTGAACGGATTGATCATGGCGGCCGTGTTTTCCGCCATTGTAGCGATGCCGCTGTGACCTAGGCGAGGTCTTTGTAGAAAAATGCCGCGGCAGCCAGACGGCGGCCATCCGCCGTCCGGGCATAACGCGGGATCGCGCCGATGCTTTTGTAGCCCAGATCGACATAGAGTTGCTCGGCCGTACTACCGTGCTCCGTATCCAGCGTCAGCAGGTCGCGTTTCAGGCGGCGGGCTTCCTGTTCGATGGCTAGCATCAGGGCGCGGGCGAGGCCCTGCCGGCGGGCGCGACGATGTACCAGCAGCTTCTTGACGTCGGCGCGATGGGTCTGGTTCGGTGGCGTGTCGAGGCCCAGCATCACGGTGCCGGAGATCTGCCCGTCATGGCGGGCCACCAACAGGATCGAATCACCGCTGGCGATGCCAGGGATGACTTTGCACCAGAAGGCAGCGGCCTGCTCCAGCGTGAAGGGCTGCACGAAATTCACGCTGGCGCCGCCCTCTACGCAGTCACGCAGGATTTCGCTCAAAGCGTTGATCTCGCGTTCGGCGCTCGCCGCATCAAGGGCTGTGATCATGATTGCAGCATCCTTTGCAGGAAGATGAGATCGAGCCAGCGGTCGAATTTCCAGCCGGCCTCGCGGATCGTGCCGGCATGGCTGTAGCCCAACCGCTCATGCAGACGCAGACTGGCGGTATTGTCAGCGGTAATCCCGGCGATCATGGTGCGCAGGCCGCGCGATGTCGCGATCTCCAGCAGCGGCTCCAGCAGCAGTTTCCCGATGCCCTTGCCGCGGCTGCCGGGCGCCACGTAAATGGCGTTTTCGACGGTGTAGAGATAGGCCGGCCATGGCCGGAACGGGCCATAGCTGCTGTAGCCCAGCATGGTGCCGTTCGCCTCGGCCACCAGCACCGGCAGATTCTGGTCGGCCTTCATCTTCAGCCAGTCGACCTGCGCCTGCGGCTCGCGCGCGGTGTAATCAAAGACCGCGGTCGTGTTCAGCACGGCATCGTTGTAGATGGCGCGGATCGCTTCGGCATCACCGGCGTGGGCATCACGGACAATCATCGGTAAACTCGTTTGGCAATGATGACGAGGTAGCGGCAAGGCACAGTGCCGGTATTGGCGAAGACGTGTGGTTGGTCGAGTGCGCAATGCAGGCAGTCGCCGGCACCGATGGCGAATATATCCGCGCCGCTGTGGAAACTGAGTTCGCCCTCCAAGCCCAGGATATGCTGGTCGTAAGACTGCGAAGGCATGGCGGGATAATCGATATGCGCGCCGGGCGGTAGCGTGGCCTGCACGATTTCCACCGGAGAGCCGGTGCCGGCAGGACTGACGGCCTGGCGCTGGAAGCCGGTCTCGGGGTCGCGCCATTGCGGCTGGGCTTCCGCCTTCAGCAAGACGAGGCTGCGGTCTTCCACGGCGGCCATCAGACCGGACAGCGTGATCTCCAGACCGGCGCAGAGACGGCCCAGCAGGGCAGCCGTCGGGCTGGCCTCCCGGCGCTCGATGCGGGAGATCATTGGCTTGCTGACGCCGCTGCGGGCCGCCAGATCGGCCAGTGACAGCCCCAGCTCCTCGCGCCGAGCCTTCAGGCGCAGGGCGATCCGCAGCTCGATATCATCCGGATTTGTCTCATTCATGAGACGGTTGTCTATTATAAGAGACGAATAGGGTCAAGCTGGGTTCGCCGGCCTTGGCTACTATCTCAGGAAGGTCCGCTTATGGAGATGCCGTCGATGCGCCTGGTCATTGCCCTGCTGTCCGTCATGGCGGTCTTTCCCGCCGTCGCCCAGACGATCCGCACAAAGGCCGCCACGGTGCGGGTGGTGGAGGTGGCCAAGGGCCTGGAGAATCCCTGGGGCATGGCCTTCCTGCCCGACGGGAGCCTGCTGGTGACCGAACGGCCCGGGCAGATGCGCGTGGTGCAGAGCGGGCGGGTCTCCGCGCCGCTGGGCAATGTGCCGAAGGTCTATGACAGCGGACAGGGCGGCCTGCTGGATGTCATGCTTGATCCGGATTTCACCCGCAATCGCATTCTCTATTTCACCTATGCCGAACCGGGTGACGGTGGAGCAGGGACAGCGCTGGCCAGCGCTGTCTTCGCCGAGACACGGCTCGATGACGTAAAGGTGCTGTTCCGTCAGCAGCCCAAGATGTCAGGTGGCAATCACTTCGGCAGTCGCGTCGTCGTCGGCCCCGATGGCAAGCTCTGGCTCGGCGTCGGCGAGCGTTACCGTCGTGATGAAGCGCAGAACCTGACCAACCATCTGGGCAAGGTGGTGCGGCTGAACAGGGATGGCAGCGTGCCGCCTGACAATCCCTTTGTCGGGCGCAGCGATGCACGGCCGGAAATCTGGTCTTACGGCCATCGCAACATCCAGGGCATGACGCGGCATCCGCAGACCGGCGTCGTCTGGCTGCATGAGCATGGCGCGCAGGGCGGTGACGAGATCAATATCCCGGAGAAGGGCAGGAATTACGGCTGGCCGGTGATCACCCATGGCATCGATTATTCTGGCGCTAAGATCGGTATCGGCACGTCCGCGCCTGGTATGGAGCAACCATTGCTGCACTGGACGCCGTCCATCGCGCCCTCGGGCATGGCCTTTTATACCGGTGACAAGATCCCGGCCTGGCGCGGCCACCTGTTTGTGGGTTCGCTGAAATTCGGAATCTTACAGCGTGTCGTACTGGATGGCACACGCGTGGTGCGACAGGAACAGATGCTGAAGGAACTCGACGAGAGAATCCGTGATGTGCGCGACGGACCGGATGGCTATCTCTATATCGCCACCGACAATCCGCGCGGCCGCATCCTGCGGCTGGAGCCGGCGAACTGAATAAAAAAGCCCGGCATTGTTGCCGGGCTTTTGTCTTGGAGCGGAAAGCCGTCAGTCGGCCTTCTGCTGCAGCTCTTCCGGAACCTCCGGCTCGTCGTCGTTCGGTGCATCCACCTCTGGATCGACACCCATCGGATCGTTGGGGATTTCAATCCGGACATCGTTCAGGTCCATGTTCAGATCGGCATCTAGCCAGTAGGTCACCATCTCCGGCCAGAAGATCAACATGCCAACCAGGATCAATTGCAGGATAACCCAGGGGATCGCGCCCCAATAGATATCCGAACTCTTCACCGATTTTGGTGCGATGCCGCGCAGGTAGAATAGCGCGAAACCGAATGGCGGATGCATGAACGAGGTTTGCATGTTGGCGCCGAGCATGACGCCGAACCAGATCAGGTCGATGCCCAGCTTCTGCGCCACCGGTGCCAGCAGCGGGATGATGATGAAGGCGATCTCGAAGAAATCGAGGAAGAATGCCAGGAAGAAGACGAAGATATTGACGAAGATCAGGAAGCCGACAGCGCCGCCGGGCAGGCTGGTCAGCAGGTGCTCGATCCACAGATCGCCATCCACGCCGCGGAAGGTGAGGCCGAAGACCGTGGAACCGACCAGGATGAACACCACCATGGCCGTGATGCGCATGGTCGAGCCCATGCCCTGCCACATCAGGTCCCAGGTCAGCCGCTTGTGGATCGCAGCCAGCGCAATGGCGCCGACAGCGCCCATGGCACCGCCTTCGGTCGGCGTGGCCAGGCCCATCAGGATGGTGCCGAGCACCAGGAAGATCAGCACCAGCGAGGGTACGATGCCCCAGAGGATTTTCTTGGTCAGCGCCCAGCCCTTGATGGTGCGGGCTTCGGGCGGCAGGGCCGGAACCCATTCCGGCTTGAAGATGCTGACGCCGAAGATGAACAGGCAGAACAGGGCAACCTGCATGATGCTGGGGCCGATGGCGCCGGCATACATGTCACCGACCGAACGGCCGAGCTGGTCGGCCAGGACCACCAGCACCAGCGACGGCGGGATCAACTGCGTGATGGTGCCAGAGGCGGCGATCACGCCGGTGGCAAGCCGCATGTCGTAGCCGTAGCGCATCATCACCGGCAGCGAGATCAAGCCCATCGCGATGACGGAGGCCGCCACGGTGCCGGTGATGGCGCCGAGCACGGCGCCCACCAGAATGACCGCGTAGGCGAGACCGCCGCGGATCGGGCCAAAGGCCTGGCCCAGGCCGTCCAGCAGATCTTCAGCCAGGCCGCAGCGTTCCAACACCGCCCCCATGAAGGTGAAGAAGGGAATGGCCAGCAGCAGGTCGTTGGCCATGATGCCGAAGACGCGCTCGGGCAGGGCCTGCAGCAAGGCGGTTGAGAAGAAGCCTTGCTCGATGCCGATGAAGCCGAAGAACAGGCCGACGGCAGCAAGCGAGAAAGCGACCGGATAGCCGATCAACATGAAGACGACGAGTCCCCCGAACATCAGGGGCGCCATCCAATCCAACGGAATCATCTCTGGTATCCTCGAAGTCTGAATGTCACGCTGGCTTACTGCAGCGGCTTTTCATATTTGATGATCAATTCTGCATGACCCTGCAGCGCGGCAATGCGCTTGATGATCTCGGATAGACCCTGGAGGGTGAGCAGGAAGAAGCCGATCGGCACGCAGATCTTGATCGGCCAACGCAGCAGGCCGCCGGCGTTAGTCGACATCTCGTGGATGCTGTAGGAGTTGTAGAACATCGGCCAGGACAGCCAGCCGATGATGACGGTAGCCGGCAGCAGGAAGAAGATGCCGCCCAGCAGGTCGATCCAGAGCTGAGCGCGCGACGAGACGTTGCCATACACCAGGTCGACGCGGACATGCTCGTTGCGGTTCAGCGTGTAGGACGCGCCCAGCAGGAACATTGCACCGAACATGTACCACTGGATTTCCAGCCAGGCGTTCGAGCTCATATTGAATAGATAGCGGGTAAAGGCATTGCCCGCGCTGATCACGCAGGACAGCAACACAAGCCAATTGGCGACCCAGCCGATCCAGGTATTGAAGCGATCGACCGCGGTGCTGAAAGCCAGAAGTAACCGCATATAACTCCCCCCTTCGTGCCGGACGGTCAGTCCGGATCGTGGATGGCACGCGGTATGAAATCCGGAACCATTCCCTGTTTGCGGGGCTGTTTATTATTCTATGCGGGTCGTTCTATCCAGCCCCGGCCGACGACCGGGGCTATATATAAGCTACTGCCCGCGAATGAGGCATAAAATTTTTGTAAAATCGGACACTTAGGGCGTTTTCAGCCCATTTCCCCGGTGCTGGGGTTGTAGTTGTTAATCGTCCGGTGGACCACATCCAGCAGGTTGCGCTGGATCGGGTCCTGACCATTCAGGATCAGGGTGAAGGCGACCCGGGTCAGACCCAGTTTCGAGGCCACCTGGTCCAGGGTGATCCCGCGGGCCCGGCAGGCCGTGCTGACCTGATCAAACGAGCCCTTGTCGAGGAAGACCCGGCCCCATTCATCGCGGCCGGTCAGGCGGATCGGCTTGAGATCGGTGGTGGGCTGTGCATTGCGCGCTGTCTGCTTGGCGGCCGAGGCGGTGCCGACGACCGGTACGGTACGGCCGCTGCGCTGCGGCGGCCGGTAGTCGGGTTCACGTTCAAAGACTTCGAGCTGCGGGGCCTGGTCGATCAGGTGCTGCAGCATTTTGCGCATGTGATCCAGCAGGTCGCCTGCGCCGCCGCCGGCATCGGGACCGTCGATCAGCATGCTGCTGAGTTCTTCCAGCCGCTTGAGCCGGGAGGCGAAGAATTCCCGTGCGCCATAGGGCAGCGCCGAGCGGGCCTCGATGAGGTTCTCGAGGTAGCCCTGCTTGATATCGATTTCCATTTTGAGAATCTTGGCCCGCATCTGCACCACATAGCGGCGCAGTTCGTCGCGGCGGCCGGTCTTGAGTACCGAGAGGCGGCTCTCGGCCACTTCGGCGGCCTGATGGAACTCGTCGACCAGGCTGGAGAACTTACGGAAGCCCGAAACGGTATTGCGCTTCTCACCCGGATCTTCAGTGAATTTGAAGATCTGGATCGCGCGCTGCTCGATCTTGGAAACCAGTTCGTTGGCTTCCTGGTTATGAGCTTGGTTATCGGCAATCATCGGGCGGGAGTGTGTTTCCGGTGTGGTTACATTAACCTTAACACAATCCCGTGATTTGGCGAACCGCCTGGTTACCCCGCCAAAAGGATAGGGTGCACCGCCGAAGGATTTGTCTGTGGCGGCTCAGGCGGTCCGCAGGCCTTCCCGCTCGACCCAGGCCTCGGTCTTGGCCAGCGCCCGCTCGAACCGGTCGAACAACTCGTCGATCTCGCTTTCGGTGATGATCATCGGCGGGCAGAAACCCATGACATCCCCGCCCATGGCGCGATTGATCAGGCCTTCCTCCTGCGAGAAGTTCATGCAGGCCGCGCCGACGCCGGCGGTGGGGGCGAAATTGCGTTTGGTCTTCTTGTCGGCGACCAGTTCGACACCGCCGATCAGGCCGATCCCGCGGGCCTCGCCGACCAGCGGGTGGTCGGCCAGTTTTTTCAGCCGCGTCAGGAAGCGCGGCGACACATGGTTCACATGGTCCAGGATATTGCGCTCCTCATAGAGCTGCAGCGCGCGGAGCGCCACGGCGGCGGCGACCGGGTGGCCACCATAGGTGAAGCCGTGGCCGAAGGTGCCGATTTTGCCGGAGTTGTCGCGGATCACTTCATAGACATGTTCCGGCACCAGCACGGCCGAGATCGGCAGATAGGCGCCGGACAGCTGCTTGGCACAGGAGATGAAATCAGGCTTGTAGTCGAAGGTCTGGGCGCCCCACCATTCGCCAGTGCGGCCGAAGCCGCAGATCACTTCATCTGAGACGCTGAGGATGTCGTGCTTCTTCAGCACGGCCTGGATGGCAGGGAAATAGCCCTTCGGCGGCAGGATCACACCGCCGGCGCCCATGACCGGCTCGGCGAAGAAGCCGGCGATGCTGTCGGCCCCTTCCTCGGCGATGAAGGCTTCCAGATTGCGGGCCAGGCGGGCGACAAAATCGGCCTCGCTCTCGCCTGCTTCTGCAAAGCGGTAATGGTGCGGGCAATCAACATGCTTGATGCGGGCGATCGGCAGGTCGAAGTCACGATGGTTGGCGGGCAGTCCGGTCAGGCTGGCGCTGGCTACAGTGACGCCGTGATAGCCCTTCATGCGGCCGAGGATGGTCTTCTTCTCGGGCTTGCCGCGGGCATTGTTGTAATACCACATCAGCTTGATCAGCGTGTCGTTGGCGCCTGAGCCGCCTTCGGCGAAGAAGACCTTGCCCACGGGCAGCGGGCTCAGGGCCTTCAGCTTCTCGGCCAGTTCCACCACCGGTCCGGTCGTCTTGTGCCCGAAGCCGTGATAGTAGGGCAGCTTGCGCATCTGCTCGATGGCGGCGTCCACCAGGGCTGCCTCGCTGAAGCCCAGGCCCGCGCACCACAGGCCGGCCATGCCCTCGATATATTCCCTGCCCTGGTCGTCATAGACATAGATGCCCTTGCCGCGCTCGATCACCAGCGGGCCGGCGATCTCATGCTTCACCATGTTGGTATAGGGGTGCATGACATGGGCGATGTCGCGGGCGGCCATGGAATTCGGACGAGGGGAATTCGGGCGCGGGGCATTGGGCATGGCGGTCATGGCACTCTCCGGGCGGAATGATCTGTTCAGTAGACGGCGAAATCGTCACCCTGTCAAAACGGCCGGTTGTCGAACCGGGCACTCCCTCGCTAGGCTCCTGTCATGACCCAGCCCGATCTCACGCTTTCATCCCCTGCCGATGGCCTGCTGCTGCGCGGTTATGCTTGGTTACCCGCCGGCATGCCGCAGGCTGTGGTGGTGATCGCACACGGCATGGCCGAACATGCCGCACGCTATGCCCGTTTCGCCGCCGCGCTGAACATGGCCGGCTTCGCCGCCTATGGCTTCGATCATCGCGGCCATGGCTATACGGCAGCCACGGCCGGCGATCTGGGCCGCATGGGCGAACGCGACAGCTGGAACCGGGCGGTGGGTGATCTGGCGGCAGTCTGCCGTATGACGGCAGAACGTCATCCCGGGGTGCCGGTGCTGCTCTTTGCCCATTCGATGGGCTCCTTCATGGCGCAGCAGCTGCTGTATCAGCATGGGGACCTGCTGGCCGGCTGTGTGCTCTGCGGTTCCAACGGCAAGCCGCCGGCGATTGCGGCACTGGGACGTCTGGTGGCGCGGCTGGAGCGTCTGCGTCATGGCCGAAATGGCATCAGTCCGCTGATCCAGACACTATCCTTCGATGCCTTCAACAAACGCTTCGAACCGGCGCGCACGGAATTCGACTGGCTGTCGCGCGATGCGGCCGAGGTCGACAAATATATCGCCGATCCTTTCTGCGGCTTCCCGATCAGCACGCAGTCCTGGGTCGATCTGCTGGACGGGCTGGACGCGATGGCACAGCCTGGCAACCAGGCGAGAATCCCGAAAAACCTGCCGATCTTCGTGATCGCCGGCCGGCATGATCCGGTATCCGGTGGCGGCAAGGGATTGCAGCAGCTGCTGGACGCCTATGCGGCGGCCGGGCTGACCCGGGTGGAAAGCCGTTTCTACGATGAGGCGCGGCACGAATTGCTGAATGAGACCAATCGCGATGCAGTGACGGCGGATGTGATCGCCTTTATGCGCCGCTGCCTGGCCTAGCTTTCTTCCGCAGTCGTATCGGTCAACAGATTGCCATAGACCTTGTTCAGCAGGGTCTTGAGCTGTCCGATTTCGGCATCACTCAGACCGGTGAGCGCCGTGCGCTCCAGCAGGGCGGCGGCCGGGGTGAGCGATGCAGTAAGGGCGGTGCCGGCCGCGGTCAGGCGGATGGCGATGGCGCGTGCATCGCCGCTGTCGCGTTCACGCACCACCAGCGCCGCGGCTTCCAGGCCGCCAACCAGGCGCGACAGCGTCGAGACCTCGATGCTGGTGCGGGTGGCAAGCTCGGTCAGCCGCTGGCCATCGCGTTCGCGCAGCGCGGCCAGCACGCGCCAGTCCTGCAGTGTGACGCCAGCGCGCCGCAATTCGGCGCCGAAACGCAGCGCCAGTGAAACGCCGGCCCGATTGATCAGGTAGGGAAGATAATCATCCAGCCGCAGCGGTGATGGCGCAGGCCCCTGTGGGCCGGAATCCGATGCGGCGGGCGAGACGTCGGTCGGCGGGTGGGCTGCCATGGGCGACGCCGCAGCGTCAGGCGCCGAGCTTGCCTATGACGGCTTCGATCTTCTGCTTCATGGTCGCGGCGTTGAACGGCTTGACCATGTAGTTGTTGACGCCAGCCTGGATGGCAGTCTTCACCATCTCGGTGTCACGCTGACCGGTGGCCATGATGAAGGGCATGCGCTTGGTCAGTGGATTGCTGCGGATGGTCTTGAGCAGCGTCAGGCCATCCATCCCGTCCATGTTCCAGTCGGAGATGATCAGGTCGAATTTGTTCGAGCCGATGGCGACGAGTGCTTCCGCGCCGCTTTTGGCTTCAACGACATTCTTGATGCCGATTTCTTGCAGACAGTAACGCGCGATACCGCGCATGCTCATCTGATCGTCGACAATCAAAACTCTAAGAGTGCTAGCCGAAGGCATATCGCCCCTCGTTCTTCCTCAACGCAAACCCGCCGCAGCCTTCCTGGCCGGCGGCACCCGATTCAAGGCTTAACATCATGGTTTTTAGCGTAAAAAACAAGGTTCCTCAACGCTGTTTGCAACGGTTCAGGATCTCGGAGGCGACCTGCCCGATCGCCACTTCAGCCTGTACCGCACCGACCAGTTTCGCCGCTTTGGGCATGCCATAGACCAGGCTGGTGGACTCGTCCTGGCCAATAGTCTGGGCGCCGGCCTCCAGCATTTTCTTAAGGCCGGTGGCGCCATCCTTGCCCATGCCGGTCAGGATCACGCCAATGGCATTATGCCCCGCATGCTCAGCCACCGAATTGAAAAGGACGTCAACGGAAGGCCGGTGACCGGAGACCGGCGGATCATGGTTAAGTTTGGTGTAATAGTGGCCGCCGGAGCGATGCAGTGTCAGATGGAAGTCGCCCGGGGCGATATAGACGTGGCCGGGGAAGACGCGGACATTGTCCTTTGCTTCCGTCACGGTAACCGCCGACAGCGAGTCGAGTCGGGCGGCAAAGCTGCCGGTGAAGCGCGGCGGCATATGTTGAGTGATCAAGATCGGCGGGCTGTCGGGCGGCAGGACGGTGATGACTTCCTTCAGCGCCTCGACTCCGCCGGTGGACGACCCGATCGCCACGATGATGTCGGTCGAGTTGAAGCCCGGGCCCGGGGTCAGCCGCTTGGGCGTGTGACCTTCCGGCGGCCGGTTGCGCGCCACGACGCGGGCGGTGGAGGCCATCTTGACCTTGGCGATCAGGTCGGTCCGGATCTCTTCCAGGGCATGCTTGATGTCCAGGGTCGGCTTGGGCACGAAGTCGACGGCGCCCATTTCCAGCGCCTGCATGGTGATGGTGGCGCCCTTCTGGGTCAGGGTAGACACCATCACGACCGGCATCGGCCGCAGCCGCATGATCTTTTCGAGGAAGGAGATGCCGTCCATGTTCGGCATCTCGATATCTAACGTCAGGACGTCCGGATTGAGTTCCTTGATCATGGTGCGGGCGATCAGGGGGTCGGGGGCGGCGCCCACCACCTCAAGTTCAGGGTCGCTGGATAGCGCCGCCGTCAGCAGCTGACGGATCAGCGCGCTGTCATCCACGATCAGAACTCGAATTCTCTTACCGGCCACGATGAGCTCCGCGCGTATTTTTACGCGATCTTGCGATGGATGTTGCGACCAAGCAGCTTGAACCGTTCGGTGATGCCGAACAGGTTTTCCGAATGGCCGATATACAGGAAGCCGCCCGGCGCCAGCATGTTGGCGTAGCGGTCGAACAGCACGCGCTGGGTGTCCTTGTCGAAATAGATCACCACGTTGCGGCAGAAAATCACGTCAAACGGGCCTTTCATGGGCCATTTGTCGATCAGGTTGAGGTGCTTGAAGCTGATCAGGTTCCGCGCCTCTTCCACCACACGCACCTTGTCGGTGCCGTGGGGCTCGAAATACTTCTTGGCGATGTCGGCAGGCATGCCTTCCAGCGCGGTCGCCGCATAGAGGCCTTCGGAGCCGCGCCGCACCATCTCGGTGTCGATATCGGTCGCCAGGATCTTGGCATCCCACTGCTTGATGTCAGGCATCGAGCGCAACAGCGTGATCGCCGTGGAGTAGGGTTCTTCACCGGATGAGCAGCCGGCCGACCAGATGCGAAGCCGGCGGCCCTGGCTGACGGCGCGGGCGCGCACTTCCTGCAGGGCCGTGGTGGCCAAATGCTCGAAATGGTGATTCTCGCGGAAAAACTTGGTGAGATTGGTGGTCAGCGCATTGAGCGTGGTGCCCAGTTCATCGCGCCCGGCATCCGAGCCGATGAATTCGATATACTGGCGGAAGCTCTTCATGCCCAGTTTGCGTAGGCGCTTGGCCAGACGGGCATAGACCATATTGTGCTTGGTCGGCCCCAGCTCGATGCCGGTGCGCTCTTTCAGCATGGACCGCAGATAATCGTAATCCCCGGTGGAGAAACTGAATTCCCGGTCTTCAGCGGAAGGAATATCGGCGTTTGCCATCTGGGATGTTATGCGCTGCGATCAGGCGGCCGCGCCGGCTTCCGACGGACCCGCCAGCATCGGCTTGCCGGTGTTGTCGGCAGCTTCCAGCATACGTTCGGAGAACATGCGCTCCAGGCCGATCAGGCCGACCATGCGCTCGCCCACGGTGATCAAGCCTTCCATGAAGCCCAGGCCGCTGACCTGCTCCATGCTGGGCATGGGGCGGATCTCGTCCTCGTTGATCGTGATGATGTCCGACACCGCGTCGACCAGGATGCCGACAATGCGGGAGGCGATCGAAACGATGATGACGACGTTGTACTTGGTCGGTTCGGTGCGCGGCATGCCGAAGCGGGCGCGCAGGTCGAAGATCGGCACGATGGCGCCACGCATGTTGATGACGCCGCGCACCACTTCGGGCGTGTTCGGCAGCGGGGTGGTCTCCGACCATGCCCGGATTTCGCGCACGGCCATGATGTCTACGCCGTATTCTTCATTGCCGACCGTGAAGGAGACGAGCTGCACGGTGCGGCTGGAGCGCGCGGTCTGTTCTGCCTCGGATGCCATACGGACTCTCTCCTGACTTACGCTGCGGGCGCCGCGAGGCGCGGGCGGGCGCCGCGCGGTTCATGCTCCGCGATATGCTTGATGCCGGCCACATCCAGAATGAGCGACACGCGGCCGTTGCCCAGAATGGTGGCGGCGCCGACACCGCGGATCGGGTCGAAATTCTCTTCCAGGCTTTTGATAACCACCTGCTGCTGGCCGATGATCTCGTCCACGACCAGGCCCATCTTCCCGCCGTCTTCCAGCTCCACGATGATGACCAGCGCCTTGGTCGGATCGTCGATGCCCATCGGCACCTTGAAGATGCGGTGCAGATAGACCAGCGGCACATATTCGCCGCGGATACGCAGCAGCTCGCCCTGGTTGGCGACGATGTTGATCTGCTCCGATTCCGGACGCAGGCTTTCCACGATATTGGCAAGCGGCAGGATGTAGGACTGCACGCCGACCTTGAGCACCATGCCGTCGAGTACCGCCAGTGTCAGCGGCAGGGTCAGGATGAAGGATGAGCCCTGGCCGGGGCGCGACTGGATGTGAACGCGACCGCCCAGCGACTGGATATTCTGGCGCACCACGTCCATGCCGACCCCGCGGCCGGAGATGTTGGACACCGTATCCGCCGTTGAGAAGCCGGGCAGGAAGATCAGGTTGTCGATTTCCTCGTTGCTCAGCACCGCATCGGGTGCGACGAGCTTCTTCTCGATCGCCTTCTGCATCACCTTGTCGCGGTTGATGCCGCGGCCATCGTCGGTGATTTCAATCACGATGCGGCCGCCGCGCTGGTCGGCCGAGACATGAATCACGCCTTCGGCCGGCTTGCCGGCAGCAACGCGGTCATCCGGGCCCTCGATGCCATGATCGCAGGAATTGCGGATCATGTGGGTCAACGGATCGCCCAGCTGCTCGATCACCGTCTTGTCGATTTCGGTGTTCTCGCCACTCATGTCGAGGCGGATTTTCTTGTTGGTCATCATCGCCAGTTCGCGCACCAGGCGCGGCAGGCGGGCAAATACGCTTTTCACAGGCTGGGCGCGCATCGCCATCACGCTTTCCTGCAGATCGCGGATGTGATGCGAGAGTTCGGCCAGGCCGTTGGCGAGTTCGGGGTGCTGGTCGGCATGCAGATGTTCGGTCTGCTGCGCGATCATGGCATGCGTGATGACCAGCTCGCCGACCATGTTGACCAGCTTGTCGACGCGGTCGAGATCAACGCGGATGGAGCGCACCTGCTTGGCATCGCCACCGCCGCCGCCACCTGCGGCACCGGCACCGGCACCGGCACCAGCTTCAGCCTTGGCGGCAGCCGGCTTGGGCGCGGCAGCTTCGGGTTTCGGCGCAGCAGCGGCAACCGGTGCGGCGGCCGGCTTGGGCGCAGCAGCTTCAGCCTTCGGTGCAGCAGCCGGCTTGGGCGCGGCGGCTTCGGCTGGTTTCGCGGCAGCAGCGGCCGGCGGGTTCAGGCAGGTAACTTCCAGCAGGCAGTCGTCGAGTACGAATTCGAAGACTTCCCGGATCGCGGCTTCGCCGCGATCGGTCTCGATCTCGAATTCCCATTTGATATAGGCGCCTTCGGGCTGGATCTGGTCGATCGCCGGCACGGCCTCGGCATCGGCCCTGGCCATGAAGCCGCCGAGTTCGCGCAGTTCGCGGATCAGGATCAGCGGCTCGTTGGCGCGCTGGTAGAGCGCATCACGCGGCTCGAACTTCACCAGGTATTTCAGCAGTGGCGCCTTGGCGGGCGCGGCGGCGGCCGCTTCAACAGCAGGCTCCGGCTCGGCTTCAGGTTCCGCCTCGGCCGGCACGGCGGCCGGTTCGTCGTCGAGACTGCCGCCGGCGAGTTGCGCGTCCAGTGCGGCCAGCGCCGCATCGGCGGCATTCGGATCGGCATCGATGCCGATGCTGGCGGCCAGGTCGATCAGCGACTTGCGGCCTTCGCTTTCATGATCGGGCGGCAGGTCGGTGCCGTTCTGCGCGGCCTTCACCAGGTCGGAGAGAATGTCGGCGCAATGCAGCACCAGCAGCACGGAATCCGGCGTCGGCTCCAGGCGGCCGTCGCGCATCAGATCCAGCACGGTTTCGAAAATATGGGCAAAGGCGACCAGGCGGTCGAAGCCGAACGCGCCGGCGCCGCCCTTCACCGAATGGATGGCGCGGAAGACGGCGTTCAGCGTGTTGTTGTCGCCTTCGCCGGCCTGGAGCGCCATCAGATGGCCTTCCAGATCGCCGAGCAGCTCCTCGCACTCCGAGAAGAAGGTCTGCTTGAATTGCTCTAGATCATCCATTGGCGCGTCCCGCTTCTGCTCCGCGTCGCCGTTCCGTTTTCAGCCGCTTACGGGCTGACCTTACGGATAACTTCCAGCAGCTTGCCCGGATCGAACGGCTTGACGATCCAACCCGTGGCGCCTGCACTGCGGCCTTCTTCCTTCTTCGACTGGCTGCTTTCGGTGGTGAGAATCAGCACCGGAATGGCCTTGTTCTTGGGCTGCTTGCGCAGCTCCTTGATGAAGGTGATGCCATCCATTACCGGCATGTTGATGTCGGTGATGATCACGTCGATATTGCTGTTGGCTTCGAGCAGGTCCAGACCTTCCTGGCCGTTCTCGCCCTGAATGACCTCAAAGCCGCCCTGCTTCAGTGCGAATTGCAGCATCTGCAGCATGGTCTTTGAATCGTCGACAGTAAGAACGCGTTTGGTCATGTCTGTACCGGCCATTTCATGAGAAACGAGAAGAGGCCCAGATCGTCAAAGGCGGATACGAAGGCGTCGCTGGGGGCTTTCACGACAAAAGCGATGCCGTGCTCCTCCATATGCTTCGCCGCCGACAGCAGGATCTGCACGCATGGCGTGGAAAGACGTTCCACTGCCGAGGCGTCGATCACGATTTTGCCGCCCTGGGACAGAATCTCGTGGAAGCTATGCAAAAGGGGTTCGGCGGCGCGCAGATCCATGCTCGCCGCCAAGGCGATCTGGGTTGCATCATCCGTCTTTGTGACCGTGAACGAGTCCATCCACATTCCCCCGGAACACCCGCAAGGCGGGCGTCAGCCTACCCCGTGGAGGGGCTTGGCTTTGTTAGGATAAGCCTAGCCGAGGGGGCGCAGGGACGGAAGGGGGATGCATCGGGGGTTATCAAAAAACCACAATTAGCCCCGTGGCTTCCGTGGCAGCGGAAGGTGCTCGAAAAATAGCCCTATTGGGCGCGGCTCAGGTCGACCGTAGCGTGCTGACGTGCCTGCAACATCCGCTTGATCTCGTGATAGCGCTGGCGCAGCTCCTGACGGGTGCCGCCGGCAAGCTGGAACATCATCATGATGGCGTTTTCCAAGTCTTCGGCGCAGCGCCCGATACTGTCAAGGTCGCCGTCGGCCATCTCGGTCTCGCCCAGCTGCCGCAGATAATCGGCGATCCACAGCGAGTGTACCGCAAGTTGCGACAGCGAGAGGCCGTGAAAATTGGTCTCGGTGTTGAAGCGGTCGTTGATCCGCGGCGGCGGCACGATCATGGTCTGGCGGGTCACGCCGTCCCGGTCGCGACGCGGCTGGATATCCTCGATATCCTCGGCCTCGATATCGATGATCGGATCGACGGAATAGGAATGGCTATATCCGGCATCATCGTGGCCGGAATCTGCATCGCGATCTGCGAACAACCCTTGATCGAGATCCACGGGTGTTCCAATCCCTAAAAAAGTCACGGTGTCTGTGGCGAATCGGACCGTCGGCCCGAGTCGGGTAGACCTTAGCCACCGCGATTCCGGGGGTCAAGGAGGAACCGCGATATCACGGATTCCTCAGCCCTATGGGCTACCAAATATTGGGTTATGCAGGAAAAGGCAGGAAATCAGCCAACGCCGCCGATGCGGGCGCCGGTCTTGAGCACGACCTTCTGCAGACCGGACACCAGCTCGCGGCCGATGGCGCCGCCATCGCCGCTGATTTTCTGGCTCAGCACGACATAGAGCGCGTCGATATGCGGCGAGACGACGGCGGCGCTGACAGTCGCCGCTGCATCATTCAGGCAATGCTCGAGATAATTGCTCAGATAATGCGTGATCGTGGTGACCAGCGGATAGCCGAAGGTGCCGCCCAGGCCTTTCATGTCCCAGCAGATGCGCAGCATGTGTTTCACGCTGTTCGGATCGTCCAGGTTGGTCTGCTTGAGTTCTTCGAAAGCAGTGCGCATGCGGCCAAGATCGTCGTCGGCCCATTTGGCATACATCTTATGCCCAAGCACCTGCACGGCGATCTCGGCTTCCTTGATCGCTTCCTTGTCGATGCCGCCGCCGCCGACCTTCATCTTGAGGTAATTCGGCGGCGTAACGAATTCGGCTCCGCCCGCCTTCTTGTCGTCGGCGTTTGCGTTGGTCTTGGCGTCGTTATCGGCCATGTTGGGTATCAACGCTCCTCATGCGACGGCATAACACGCCGCCACGGTAACACCGGCAAGGTAAACATCCCGTGTGACAGCCGCAACCGAATACGCAGTTCTCAGCATAGGGACTAAAAAAGCTCGACTTCACTTTTATGTGCGGCTGCAGAAGTGCCAGATCCTGCATCCTCCGAGGGCGCGCCCAGCAGGTAGTGCTGAAAATGGGTGCGCACCTGCTCCAGGGTCTGACTGGCCACCAGGCCTTCACCCCAGCCCGCGGCGCGATCGGTCAGGCGCGGTGCCCATTCGCGGCCCGACTGGTCGCGGATGATGTCTTCAACATAGCGCAGGGCATTGATCACATGCTGCTGGCGCTGGCTGCGCAGGTCATCGCTCTGCATGAGGCTGACCACTTCGCCCATCACCGGCGAGCCCGGAAGCTGCTTGCCCAGCTCGACCAGCTTGGCCGCAAAGGACTGCGCATTGGCGCTCTGCACCTTCTGCAAATCCTCAACTTCTTCCTTGATGGCCAGCAGGACGAGCGCAATGAAATCCAGCAGCTCGCGCGCTCCGGCCGGCGACACGCCCGTCGCCTCCGTACTGCCCGATTGCGTCTTTCGATTGTCCTGCGACAGCGCCGGAGCCTTCCCCATAGAGCCAATTCTTCCATAATTGCCGCGGATATGCACTCTTCCCGAGGCAACCCGCTGATATCTTTTTGTTATTCGCCCAGTGGTATTACGACCACCGGTTGATCGTTCGTGCCCCCAAGTCTCTTGCCTGCACAGTGGGCAATGTTGGCATATAAGGGAAATTAAAAGCTGATAACCAGTCGTCACGGGCATATGTGCGCTGTGGGAAACATGCTAACTACCTGATCAAACAGGGGGCCACGAGCGGATATGGATCCGATCGATATCAAGGAGATGCTGCATCACCATCATCTCTGGCTGAAGGGGATGCCCACAGGCCAGCCGGCGGATTTCTCCGGCAAGGATTTGAGCGGTGCTGACCTGAGCGGCGCAGACCTGCGCCGGGCGTCATTCCGCATGACCAATCTGCGTGCTGCCAAGCTGGCCAAGGCCCAGCTGATGCAATGCGACATGTTCAAGGCCGATCTGTCCAATGCCGATCTCTCGGATGCCGATCTCACCCGCGCGGACCTGCGCGGTGCGACGATGGAGCGGGTGAACATGGCCGGCGCCAATCTCACCGGCGCCAATTTCCGTCGCGGCCTGGAACTGGGGCAGAACCCGAAAGAGGGCATCGAAGTCCTGCGTCTGAACGTGACGGGCAGCAATTTCGCCGGCGCCACCATGATCGGCGTCGATGCACTGGGCGCGGATTTCAGCGGCAGCAACCTGGCGGGCGCCAACCTGCAGGATGCGGCACTCACCGATTGCCAGCTGGTCAGCGTTGATTTGTCGGGTGCCGATCTTGCCGGCGCAACGCTCGCCAGCGCCAATCTCGTGGGTGCTGAGCTGGCCGGTGCCAATCTCGCCGGCGCGACGCTGCAGGGCGCCAATCTCACCGATGCGCATCTGCACGGTGTGGACCTGAGCGATGTCGAGGTGTCCGGCGCCAATGTGGTGATGGCCAACATGGCGGTCGAGCATGCGACGGCCGCGCCGAAACCGTTGAGTGAAGACGAAATCAAGGCTGCGCTCGCCGCCCATAAGAGCTGGGTCGGCGGTGGCGATGGCCGGCCTGCCAATCTGCGCGGGCAGGATCTGAGCGGCTTTGATCTGAGCGATCTCGACCTGTCCGGCATCAAGCTGCGCGGCGCCGCCATGCGCGACGTGACGCTGGACAATACCACCCTGCAGTTCGCCGACCTGTCCGGTGTCGATCTGCGCGGCTGCAGCGCCAAGGCTACAACCTTCGCCGGTTGCAACCTGACCGGCGCCGACCTGCGCAACAGCCGCCTGCACGGCAGCCGCTTCGGCAGTGCCGAAATTCTGAGTGCCAAAGGCGAACAGACCGGGCGCAGGATATATACTGACCTCTCCGGGGCCCGCCTGAACGGGGCGGTCCTTGAGGGCGTGGACTGGGGTGATGCGATCCTGCATGACACCAGCGGTCTTGAACCCTGACCGGCGCATAGCCATGATGACCCGATGAACACGACGCCTGGCAGCATCCTGCGCCGCCCCCCGACCGCCGATGGCGGTGCTTCGGGGGATCGTCGTCGTTATTACGACCCCATTCTGAAGGTCAATGTGGTCCAGGTCTTCCAGGGCGATTTCTTCGTCTCGACCCGCGAGGGCGAGATGCTGGCTACCGTTCTGGGCTCCTGTGTGGCCGCCTGCATCCGCGATCCCGTGGCCGGGGTGGGCGGGATGAACCATTTCCTCCTGCCCGACAAGGGCGGGGACACCAATCCGGATTTGCCGTTTTCCGCCTCTTTGCGCTACGGTAGCTACTCCATGGAGCAGCTGATCAACGGAATCCTGGGCGCCGGTGGCCGCCGCGAACGCCTGGAAGTGAAAATCTTCGGTGGTGCCAACGTGCTGGCCGGGTTGCGCGGCATCGGCCACCAGAATGCCGACTTCGTCGAACGCTATCTCAAGGATGAAGGCTTCCGCATCATGGGCAAGGATTTGCGCGGCACGCTGCCTCGCAAGGTCCAGTATTTCCCCTCGACCGGCATCGTCCGCATGAAGCAGATCGAGGATGCCAGCGCGAAGGCCGTGTTCCAGCGCGAGAGCACCAAGAAGATCACTGCCGTGCAGACGACGGCGGGCAGCATCGAACTCTTTGACTGAACGGCACAGGCGCTTTCGGTCATGACTTATAAACTCAATAACGTTGCAGTGCTGGTGGTCGACAGTAACCACAACCACATGCAGCTTATCAAAGAGGTTTTGCGACCGCTTGGCGTGGCGCGCATCGCAGAGTGCATGAATGCGAAAGATGCGCTGACCTATCTCGAAAACAACGTCGTCGACATCATCTTCACCGAATGGCACATGGACGGTGAAATGGATGGTCTTGGCTTGGTTGAGTGGATACGCAAGAATCCCGCCTCCAAGAATGTGTTCGTTCCCATCGTGATGGTGACGGCGCAGTCGGAGGAGTGGAAGGTGATGAAGGCGCGCGATGTCGGCGTCACCGAATTCCTGGTCAAGCCCTTCTCGGCCAAGACCATGGCGCGCCGTATCACCGTCGTGGTCGAATATCCCCGCCAGTTCGTGCGCACCGACGATTTCTTCGGCCCCGATCGCCGCCGCCACAAGGTGTCCAACTATACCGGCGAGGAGCGCCGCAAGGACATGATGGAAAAGGGCGACCAGCAGATGGACGATGCCGCCGTCGAGCGGCTGCTGAACGAAATCTGAGCCATTCGGCCCCCGGGAGCGGCCCGGTGCTGCAATCCCGGCTTGACGGACTTCCGTCACAGGACCAAGATTCATACCACCAGAGTCGATTTGGGAGGTCAGCCGTTTCGGCATGAGCGAGGTTGTCGCCTTGCATCAGTTCCGGCGTTCGATGCCTGAGGATACCGCTTCGCCAGGGGCGGCTCCGGGTGCGGATGCAAAGCTGATCGTCGCCAGAAGCACCGACCCCAGGCCGGCAGTAGAGCCGGCCGTATTTTTTGATCGCCGCGAATTCAATCTGATCCTGAATCTCTATGCCCGCATGGTGGGGCAGGGCGAATGGCGCGACTATGCCATTGGCCATGATCGTGAAAGCTGCAGCTTCGCGGTATTCCGCCGCACGGCCGACGGCGCGCTTTACCGCATCGTCAAGACGCCGAAGCTGGCGCGCAAGCAGGGCGCTTTCGCCATCATCGCCCAGGGCGGCCGCGTGCTGCGCCGTGGCCGTGACCTTGCCGTCATGCTGCGCTTCTTCGAGCCCAAGCGCGAAGCGGTCTTCTGATTCCCCAAAAGAAAAGGCCCCCGTCCAGCGAACGAGGGCCTTTCCAGATCGAATGCTTGAAAGCGATTAGGCCTTCTTGGCCTTCTTCGCCGGCTTGGCAGCCTTCTTTTCGCCAGTCTTCTTCTTCTCAGCCTTCTTCTTGGCGGGCTGAGCGGTCTGGGCTTCGGCGGCAGGGGCGAAGGCAGGGGCAACAGCGCCAGCCAGGAAGCCAGCCATCACGAAAGCAGCGGCGATCGTCTTGAAACGGGTCAACATCGGGGTCCATCCCTTAAAACAGTGTTGCTGCATACCTGCACGAATCACAGGCTGCATCACGATCATTCTTGCGCCTGTCTTCGCGGAACGGCAATGGCCGATATTTTATCTGCGACACTCTGTCGGTTTACGATATTTTTATACTGACGTGACAGAAGCCATGTCCCGACGATGCTTGGCCACAGACGGACGCTCGGCCAGCCGGCGTTCGAAATGCGGTTTTACTGCAGCATTTTCGCCACTTTCCACACCTGCGCGCAGCCACAATTGCCAGAACAGATCGCGTTGCGCGTGACTGCCGCCGATCTGCTGCAGGCCTTGTAACGCCGCAGGTAATTTTTCGAATACCTCGCGCCACGCGCCGCGGCCATAGGCGGCGACGCCTTCGGCCAGCGGCAATCCGACGCCGCGCCAGATACGCCCGGCCAGATGATCAGGCTGCGCATCGACATACGTCTGCAGGCTTTGCAGCAGACGCTGGACGGCAGCATCGCGGCCGGCGCGGCTTAACCCCAACAGGTAATGCGCATCCAGAAACGGCTCGACATGCTCGGGCCCGCGGCGCTCCAGGTAATCGGCAACATCCTGCCAGCGCTCGCCCACATCCAGGCCGGCGATTTCCAGTCGCGCCAGCAGCGCCACGGCGTTCACCTGGTCCTGGCTGTAGTCCTTCACCAGGCCCCAGACTTGCTGGTCATACAGCCGCAGCGCGGCATCGGGCTGGTCGCAGTCGATGGCGAAAAGCCCGACATGCCACCAGTTATGGCTGCGCATGAAGGAATTCCTGTCGGTCCAGGTATCGGCCAGCGCCGTCATCGTCTCCAGGCCCTCGGTGCAGCGACCCTGGGCTTCCATCACATGTGCGAGAGCATGATGTGCCCAAGGTTCACCGCGCTTGAGGCTGATGGCATGGCGGGCGGCCGTCTCGGCTTCCTCCAGCCGGTTCATCTCCTCCAGCCCGAAGGCCAGCATGCCATGCATCTCGGCGCGCGCGCGGTGCACCGGCAGCGCGGCCTCGGCCACCGCCAGCATTCCGGCCAGATCGCCGACATGGAACATGTGATATTGCGCCATCTTCATGGCCGGCAGATCGTCGGGCCAGCGGGCGCTCAGGTCGCGGCAAAGCGCTATGGCGGTCTCCACATCACCGTTTGCCCAGGCCGTCACCTGGGCATGCCACAGCCGCTCGCGTTCGGTGGCGTTATGCAGATGTGCTTCGGCGCCCGCCAGCCAGGGCCTGGCCCTGGTGATGGATTGGCCGGTCTGCAGGAACATCTCCAGCGCCGCGGCCTTGGCCTGTGCCATCACGCAGGCCGGATCGGCCTTGGCGGCGGCCCAGATCGCGGCGGCCGTGGTGCCATAGGTGAGGAAGCTGGTGTCGAAGGTGTTCAGGCCCTCGATGGCGGCCGGATTATCGGTGGCGACGTCCAGGCCCCACTGATCCTGCAACATGCCCGTATCGTCCTTACCGGCCTTGCCAGTCGTTGATCTTGTCCAGCGGATACATCGGCCGGCGCAGATTGGCGTAGTCGAGGATGCTATTGTCCGAGGTGGTGACGCCTTCGCCGTCCAGCGTGAAAGTCGCCTTGGCCAGCGGCGCGAAGCCGGCGCGGTAGTGGATGCGCGACTTCAGTAGCAGGTAGCGCTTGTGCTCGGGCTCGATGCCGACCGAGCGGAACACGCCGGTATCCCAGGGCTCGTGATGTCGCGAGACGACCACGATCTGCATGCGGCCCTCCACCTCCAGCACGGCTGTCGGGCCCATCATGACCTTGTAGCCGGTATACATCGGGCCGCGCACGATCCACTCGCCATCAGTCACCGTGCGCACCTTGCCGGTCAGCTTGAGCGGCTTGCCTTTAAGATTCAGCGACGGCATGTCGCTCTTGCCGCCCAGTTCCAGCGTCACCGTGGCGCCCACGCCGGCCTTCTGCATCACCTGCACGGCCTCGGGGTCCCAGACCGCGCCGACGGCCACGTCTTCCAAGCCCTGTTTCAGCACTTCGGCGATCACCATCATCACATCCTGCGTGCCGCCCGAGCCGCAGTTGTCGGCATGATCGAGCAGGACGACGGGACCATCCTTCAGCTTCTTGGCCTTGGCCACGGTCTCGGCCAGATCGCGATGCTGGTAGATGTGGATGTCGCGCTTGTCCCAGACCTGGGCTGCGATCTTGTCGGCTGCCACATCCGCCTGCTGCTGGTCGTCGCCCACCGTGATGACCGTCGTGCCGGCGTCCTTGATATCCGCCATGGCGAAACCGCCGAATACGCTGGCGCAGGGCAGGCCCTTCGCTTCTTCATCGACGCAGGCCTGGATCGCCGATTTCATGGGCTCATCATCCGTGCCCTGGCACAGCGTCTGCGACAGCAGCGGCAACTGGCGCAGTGCCATTGCCGGCTGCTTGCGCTTGCCGGCCATAAATTCCAGCACCACGCGGCCGACCTGCTGCGCCACCACATCCATGTCGACATGCGGATAGGTCTTGTAGCCGATCAGCGCCGTGCAGTTGGCCACCATCTTGGGCGTCAGGTTGCAATGCAGGTCCAGCGTCACGGCAATCGGCAGATCGGGCGCGATCTGGCGGATCTGCTCCAGCAGCGTGCCTTCGCCGTCTTCCACCCCGTCCACCACCATGGCGCCATGCAGGTCAAGCAGACAGCCGTCACAGCCGGCGCGCACGGCATCCAGGATCGGATCGGTCAGGCGCTTCCAGGCATCCTTGGTGACCTTGCCGCCGGGCATGGCTTCGGCCGCCATCGGCAGCACCACCTCGGCGCCGAATTCCCTGGCCAGGTTCAGGTAGACCCCCAGCGGCATGTTGGTCTTGGCATAGGCGTCGATGGCGGCCTGGCCGGTATAGAGACCCCAGGCCTCAAAGCGGGCGAAATCGGTGACAATTGGCGAGAAGGTGTTGGTCTCGTGCTTCACCATCGCAAGGACAAGCTTCATCGGACGGGCGATCCTTTGGCAGAATTCGTAAGCCGGCGAATAAAGCTTAAGACTGCCGGATCGGGCTTGTCACGGGGAACCTCATGGTCCGCCCTTTGGTTCGCGATAAAATGGGGCGCGCATGAAAAAAGCCCCGGCAGTTGCCTGCCGGGGCCTCGATCTATTCCGGTCTAAGCCGGGATCATTCGTTCTTCTGGCCGAACAGGTTCAGCAGGGCCATGAAGATGTTCAGGAAGTTCACATACAGCGAGGTCGCGCCGAAGATCGCCTGCTTGGTCTGGATGTCCGACGGGTCGCCTTCATAGAACTCCGACTTGATGCGCTGCGTATCGAAGGCGGTCAGGCCGGTGAAGACCAGGACCGTGATCGCCGAGATGGCGAACTGCAGCACGCTCGAGCCCAGGAAGATGTTCACGATGCTGGCGATCATCAGGCCGATCACGCCCATGAACAGGAAGCTGCCCATGCCGGTCAGGTCGCGCTTGGTCGTGTAACCCCACAGGCTCATCGCGCCGAACATTGCGGCGGTGATGAAGAAGATGCGCAGGATCGAAGTGCCGGTGTAGACCATGAAGATGGTCGACAGCGACAGGCCCATCGTGGCGGTGAAGGCCCAGTACAGCCCCTGCACGGCGCCGGCCGAGAGCTTGTTGGCGCCGAAGCTCATCACCAGCAGCAGGCCGATCGGAGCCAGCATCACCACAAAGGCGAGGCCGCCCGAGAAGAGGGTGCTCATGAGGGCAGGCGACTGCGAGGCCAGCAGGGCAACGATGGCGCTGAGCGCCAGGCCCGAGCCCATGTAGTTGTAGACCCGCAGCATGTAGCTGCGCAGGGCCTCATCGACCACCGCACGGTCGATCGTGGCGGTGCCGTAGCCATAGCGCGGCTGGTTGAACGGGGTCGACATGGTGTTGCCTCCTCAGACAATGGTTGTGATCAGCATATTGTCAGTGCCGGAGCGGATTTCAAGCGTAAACACCGCATAAAATTCTTATATAAGTCATTCATAAACCGCACATTCTTTCCGCAAGCCCTAGCGCCGCAGGCGGCCAGGCGCAGCCGGTGGTGTGCCGCGCGCCCTCGTCAGCCGGCGGCGGATCGCGTATGACGGGCCGCCTTTTCCCCTGAAAACACCCGGACCGGCGGAAAACCGCCAGCCGACAGAGAGTCTCATGTCCGATTCGCCCGCCGGCCAGCGCACGCCCAGTCAGCGCTCACTTTGGCAGCTCACCCTGATCCTGGGCGCGTTGAGCGCCTTCACGCCGCTGGCGGTCGACATGTACCTGCCCGGCCTGCCGGCACTGGAGCGGGCGCTCGCCACGGATGCCGGCAAGGTGCAGCAGACCCTGTCGCTGTTTTTCCTCGGCCTTGCCATCGGACAGCTTTTCTATGGCCCGGTCAGTGACCGCTACGGCCGTCGCGCGCCGCTGCTGATCGGCAACCTGCTCTATATCGGCGCCTCGGTCGCCTGCGCGCTGGCGACCAATATCGACAGCCTGATCGCCGCGCGTTTCGTGCAGGCCTTTGGCTCCTGCGCCGGGCTGGTGATCTCGCGCGCCATGGTGCGCGACCTGTTCGAGCCGCGCGAAGGTGCCCGCGTCATGTCGCTGCTGATGCTGGTGATGGGTGTGGCGCCGATCCTGGCGCCGCTGCTCGGTGGCTATGTTCTGGTCTGGTTCGACTGGCACGCGATCTTCTGGTTCCTCGCGGTTTTCGCCGCGATTGTTATGGTCGCCGGCCGGCTCTGGCTGCGCGAGACCCATGTGGCGCATCCCGAGGCGCGGCTGACCATCGGTTCGGCGCTGCGCAATTACGGCCAGTTGCTGCAACATCGCCGCTTCATGGGCTACACGCTGGCCTCCAGCCTCGGCATGGGCGGCATGTTCGCCTATATCGCCGGCTCACCCTTTGTCTTCATCGATCTGTTCCAGATATCACCGCAGGCCTATGGCTGGATATTCGGCATCAACGCCATCGGCATCATCGGCCTGTCGCAGGTCAACCGCGCGCTGCTGCGGCGTTTCACACTGGATGAGGTGCTGATCGTCGCCGTCAGCGTCATGGCCCTGTCCGGCGTGGTGCTGGTGCTGCTGACCGTGTTCCGGATCGGCGGCATGTTCGGCCTGTGGCTGCCGCTGTTCGTCTATATCGCCAGTCTGGGCACCGTGCTGCCCAATGCCGCCGCCAGCGCCATGGCGGGTGAGGCGCATCGCGCCGGCACGGCTGCCGCCCTGATGGGCACGCTGCAATTCACTGGCGGCGCCGTCACCAGCGGCCTGGTCGGCCTGCTGCATGACGGCACGGCACTGTCGATGGTGGTGATCGTCGGACTGTGCGGCCTGGGCGGGCTGTCGGCGCGCCTGATCCTGGTGCGCTAGCGGGTCGTCGGTGTTTTTCAGTTCCCCTTTGGGCCATCAGCGCACTATGATTCACACAGTCTCGCAATCGGCATGAGTCATGACCATGAACACCTCCGTGGAGTCGCCGGGTTTCTCAACTGAACCGGCTGAACGCCTGCTGCGCAGCACCATCCGCGCAATCCGTCCGACTGTGGCCTCCAACCCGGCTGCGATGATGCAGATCGCAGATAACGTGGTGACCGGCCTGCGCGGCGCTTTCCCTGCCATGACACCGGCCAAAACCACGGCGGAGGCGATGCAGGATGATAGCGCGCGCGAATTCTCCAAGCTGGGCCGCCTGAAGCTGGGGCAGTTCGTCACGCCCGAAAAGATTGCCGATATCCGCGCCTATCTGGCCAACTGCGAGGTCGAATACCAGGACGCTTCGCATAATCCGATCGGTGGCGGCCTGGCATCCGAGGCGCCAGATACCACCTATATCGGTTACCACAAGACCAGCGATGTGATTGCCTGCCCGCATCTGGTCGATATCGCCAACGATCCGCGCATCCTGGATGTCGTGCGTGCGCATCTGGGCTTTGAACCGATCATCGACACCTACATAGCCTGGCATTCCTATGCCGGACGGTCGATGCCCGGCAGTCCGCAGACCTTGCATCGCGACAAGGACTGCTTCCGTTTCTGCAAGCTGTTCCTGTATCTGAGCGATGTGGACGAGGATTCAGGTCCGCATGTCTTCCTGCCGAATTCGCACCGTCCCGACCGGTTTGAGCAGATTTACCGCGCCTCGACCAAGGACAACCATAATCCGCTGCAGTTCTTTGTCGGTGGCCAGCGCGGTCAGGCGCCCTATCTGGAAAAGGTGTTCACCGGACAGTTTGAACATTTCGTCGGCCCGGCCGGCTCGGCCTTCATGGTGAACACATACGGGCTGCACAAGGGCGAGGTGCCGAAGACGCGCAACCGCATGCTGTTCCAGGCACTTTATACGCTGCTGCCTTATGGCGACGTGATGGGATCGGCAACCGAGCGGCTGCCGGTGAAGGACCTGCCGATCACCACCGAGATCACGCCGCAGTTCATGTATCGCAACCAGCTCTATATGCGCTGATCGTCCGATCCGTCAGCGGACCGGACGATAGCGGATCACCGTGCCGGGCAGGTCCGGGCGGTGCGCCAGGAACTGCGGCAGTTCTTCATCGAGGATGATGCGCCCGGCTTTGGCCAACGCATGCAACTGTGGCACCAGCGACTGGTTGTAGCCCTTGCGGGCCGACGACTTGCGCATGCGGCGGTCGACTTCAACAGCAACGGGATCGGCGTTGGGAGGCAGGGGATACTGCCAGCCCACCGGCTCGATATGTAGCACCGAATCCAGGTTCGGCAGGCTGAGCAGGCGATCAAAGAAATCATCGGGCATGAAGGTGATCTGCTCGATGCTGTAGCTGGTGAAGACAAACAGCTTCTCGGCGGCACGCAGTTCGTCCAGCGTCGACTTGTAATAGTCGAAGGGCACCGATTTGAATTTCATCTGGGGCACCAGTGCCGCCAGCTTCTCGGCGCAGGCGCGGCCGGCGGCTGTGTATTCCAGTGCATGGAAGCGGATTTCGGGTGACAGGCCGGCGAGCCAGAGTGCGAACAGGTTGTTACCGCTGCCGCTGCCCAGTTCGGCGATGTCGGTGACGCCCTGCGGCAGGCACCGTTCGATCAGCCAGTTCTTCTGGGTGATGAATAGACGGTTTTCCAGATTACCGTCACAGACCGGGCTGGGCACGACCTGGCCGGCGACGCGATAACCGATTTCGCTCAGGGCAATGGCATTGTTGTCGGCCGGAGCACCGGATATCCGGCTGAGGATGCGGCCCAGGTCGCGCTCGCCACTAGCCAGCATGGCATCGATGGCCGACTGCGCGGCGCCCCAGTGGGATTCGTACGCGGCACCGGCATTGGTGCGACGGTCGTTGATCATGCTGCTGGTCTCCACGGATGCCGGTGCGGGTGCCGGCTTGGCCGCCGGTGTGATGGTCGGCGCGCTTTCCTCCGGCGGATTGGTCAGGAAATGCGTCAGGAAGGTCGACATGATGCTGTCTACCTTGGCGGGACGTACGTGCCGCCCATCGGGCTCGAAGGCATTCGGATCGGTCATGCACAGTTCGAAGGACGGGAAGTAATGGACATTCTTGAATTCACGGCAGATCTGCGCGGCCACGGTACGCAGGATCGACTTGCTTTCCATATTGGCGACCGCAATGTCCTGGTGATCGGTGAAGGTGCGCGACAGCGCCACCGGTGACACGGTCAGAACGATGTTGCGGTTGGGGAATTTCTCGAAATACAGCGAGCAGAGCCGGCGCATGTTGGCCAGGTTCTGATCGAAGTTGGAGGTGAAGAAGGTGGTTTCCCTCATGATCTCGGGGGAGCGCAGCTTGGGCGGCTCGCAGACGGCGCGGCCGTTGGAACGCTGCCAGATTTCGGTCAGGCCCATGGTCAGCACCAGCACATCGCTGGTCATGATGCCGTCGCGCAGCGCGCCTTCCATGATGCGGCGCATGGCCAGCAGGTCGTCGAGGCTGTCAGCGAACAGGCGCCGCTTGTAGGGCTCCTGGAAGATCGGGCGTTTTCCGGCCTCGGTCTTGGCGACGGCCGACCAGATGTCAGTATCCTCGTGCTGCCACAGGCCAAAGGCCTTTTCAAATTCCTGCAGCATCGAGAAGGTGGTGTAGAACTGGTAGTGCACGCGCTCGTCATAGACGCCCCAACTCGGCATTTCATGCGAGGCGGCGGAGACATGCTTTTTGAAGTCGCCGCTCAGGACCGGCAGGGTATCGAAATTCTTTTTCGCCAGGGCGAGACGGATTTCATTGGCGAAGCAGCTGCCCATAGTGAAGACGCGGTCGGTCGGGCCGATGAAACGGTTCTCTTCCACGCCAATCGCGCGCGTCTTGACGAAATCGTCCCAGGTCTTGTTCAGGCGTGACATGCTTCTGGTCCCGTGGATGCTGGCCCGTGATGCCGGATCAGCGCCCATCCTACCTCGCATGTAAAGGTTAATACTGCCTTTCGGCAGCAGGGCTGATCATCCTCAGGCGCTGCGCAGCAGCGGCGCCGGTTTGGCGGCCAGCGCCTGCCAGGCCCCGGCCAGACCCAGCAGCAAGGTGGCGGCCACACCGCCCAGGGCGGTGGCCGTGGCCACCCCCGGCGCGAAGTAGAAACTGGCATTCATCATCAGCGTCACCATGGCCCAGGCGGCGAGCCAGCCCAGTCCGAAGGCCAGGACCGCGCCGACCAGCCCCACGCTGCCATACTCAATCAGATGCGCAATGATGATGTCGCGTCGGGTCGCACCCAGCGCCTTCAGGATCGCGCCTTCCTTCAGGCGACGGCGATGCTCTGCCGCCAGTGCCCCGGCGAGCACGATAAGCCCGGCCAGCAGGGTCACGGCGGCCGCGCCGCGCACGGCGCTGCCCAGCTTCTGCACGATGGCATTCAGTTCGGTCAGCACATCCTTCATGCGCACCACCGAGATATTGGGGAAGCGCTGTGTCACTGCCTTGAACAGCGCCGTCTCGGCCGCCGGCTGCGCCTTCACGGTGGCCAGCAGGGTATGCGGCGCGCGTTCCAGCAGGCCGGGCGAAAACACCAGCACGAAGTTGATGCCAAACGAACTCCAGTCGAGCCGACGGATGCTGGCCAGTTCGGCTTCGATGTCGCGGCCCAGTACATTCACGGTCAGCTTGTCGCCGATGGTCATGCCTAGGCCCTGCGCGACTTTCTCTTCCATCGAGATCAGCGGCGGGCCGTCGTAATCCGCTGCCCACCACTTGCCCTGCAGCAGCGTCGAACCGGCCGGCAGTGCACGGGCATAGGTCAGGCCCCGATCGCCCTGCAGCACCCAGCGCTGTTCGGCCATCACCTCGACCTGTTCGGCCGGCACGCCCTTCACGCTGGCGATGCGGCCGCGCAGGTTGGGCACGGTTTCCAGATCGCGGGCGCCCGGAATGGAATTCACGGTGGCGCGGAACTCATCCATCTGGGCGGGCTGGATGTCGACAAAGAAGAAAGCCGGCGCTTCATCCGGCAGGCGGTCTTCCACCTGCGCATGCAGATTGCTCTCGACCAGCGCGATGGCGACGAGAAGCGTCAGCGACACGCCCAGCGACAGCAACAGCGCGGCGGTGGCAGCACCAGGGCGGTGCAGACTGGCCAGCGCCAGTTTCAGCCGCACGGCGCGCGGCGGCCGGATGCGCTTGGCCACGGCGGCCATGCCGGCGGCGATCAGGCGGAACAGCACGAAGGCGATGATGGCGCTGATCACAAACGACAGCGCGAAGCGGCGTTCATCGGTGCCCAGCACGGCCAGCGCGGCCAGGATGACGAACAGCGCCAGTGTGGCGGCGACATAGGCTGGACGCGGAAAGCGGCTGCCCGGCGAGACCAGGTCGCGATACAGTGCGGCCGGGCGGATATCGGCGGCGCGCGCCAGCGGCCAGATGGTGAAGGCCAGCGCTACCAGCAGGCCGTAAACGGCGGCCAGCGCCAGCGGCTGCCAGTACAGGCCCGGCACCAGAGGCAATGGCAGGATGTTGGCCAGCGCACCTGCGGCGAGGTTCGGAATGGCCGCGCCCGCGATCAGGCCGAGCGCGATGCCGAAAGCAGCCAGCAGCAATGTCTGCCACAGATAGACGCGGAAGATCAGGCCTGTTGTCGCGCCCAGCGATTTCAGCGTGGCGATGGTTGGCGTCTTGCCGTCCAGATGCGCATGCACGGCATTGGCGACACCCACGCCGCCGATCAGCAGCGCGGTGAGGCCGACCAGCACGAGGAACAGGGAGGCGCGATCCAGGAAGCGTCGCACGCCGGGGCTGCCTTCCTTCCAGTCGCGGATGCGCCAGCCGGAGGCGGCGTAGTCTTTCTGCGCGGCATCCTGCACCTGTGATGCGCTCAGCTCGGGGCGCAGCTGCACACGGTAATGCCAGTAGGCAAGCGTGCCCGGCTGCACCAGCTTGGTCGCGTCCAGTGCGTCCAGTCCGATCAGGATGCGCGGACCCAGCGTCAGGCCCTCGGTGGCGCGATCAGGTTCGCGCGCAATCACGGCGCGAATCTGGAATTCTTCCTCGCCGATGGTGATGCGGTCGCCCACTTCGGCGTCCAGCCGGATCAGCGCCTGCGGATCGACGGCCGCGCCGCGCAGGCCATTCTGCGCCGCCAGCAGGCTGTCCAGATTGCCCGGCTGTTCCAGGTCTATACGACCATAGAGCGGATAGGCGGCATCGGTGGCTTTCAGTTCCACCAGTGTGCGCTGGTCGCTGCGTAGGGCATGCGCCATGGCGCGCATCTGCGCGGTTTCGGAGATATTGCCCTGGCGCTGCAGGAAATCACGTTCCTCCGGCGTGGCGCCGCGATGGGCGAGGCGGAATTCAATGTCGCCGCCCAGCAGGCTGCGGCCGTCGCGCTCCAGTCCGGTGACGATGGAGGCCGACAGTGTGCCGATGCCGGCGATCACGGCGACGCCGAGGCTGAGGCAGGCGACGAACAGGCGGAAGCCGCGCAGGCCACCGCGCAGTTCACGAAGCGAAAAGCGCAGCGATAGCATCAGCTGGCGGCCAGCGTCTGGGATTTCGGAGCTTGCGGGCGCTGTTCGATGGTCTTGATGCGGCCGTCCTCGATGCGCACCACGCGATCGCACAGCGCAGCCAGCGTCTCGTCATGGGTGATCAGGATCAGCGTGGAGTTCAGCCTTGCCGCTTCGCCAAACATCAGGTCGATGATCGCATGACCGGTGTTGCCGTCGAGATTGCCGGTCGGTTCATCGGCCAGCAGCAGGGCAGGGCGGGGTGCCACCGCGCGCGCCAACGCCACGCGCTGCTGTTCACCGCCCGACAGCTGTGCCGGATAATGTGTCTCGCGATGACCGAGGCCCACCTGCTTCAAGGCGGCGCGTGCGCGATCGATGGCGTCAGTCACGCCGGCCAGCTCCAGCGGCACGGCGACATTCTCGATAGCCGTCATGGTGGGAATCAGGTGAAAGCTCTGGAACACGATGCCGACGCGGTTGCGGCGCCACAGTGCCAGCCGGTCTTCACTCAGGGCATTCAGATCGGCGTCGGCAACGGCAACGCTGCCCCCGCTCACGCGCTCCAGCCCGGCCAGCACTGCCAGCAGGGTGGATTTGCCCGAGCCCGACGGGCCAACGATGCCGATGCGTTCACCGGCCTGCACGGTCAGGTCGATGCCGCGCAGGATATTGACCGGCCCGGCCGTGCTGGCGAGAGTGAGGGTCACATCGCTCAGGCGAACGATGGCCTCGCGCTCGACGGCAGAGGGGGGCGCGCTAGGTGATGGCATCAGAAGTCCAATCTCGGCAAAAGGCGTGCGTGCAATGTTACAGGCAGAATATGGGGTCTACCGGCGCTGTCGCAACGCTGCCGGGCTGCTGGCGGTGATGCTGGTCACGCTGATGTCAGGCCAGGGCTGGGCGGCGCCGGCCCGTCTGCTGGTCTTTGGCGACAGCCTGGTGGCTGGCTACAGCCTGCCACCTGATGCTTCCTATCCGGCCCAGCTCGACCGGGCGCTGAAGGCGCGCGGCATCACCGATGTCACCGTGCTGAACGCCGGCGTTTCTGGCGATACCACGGCCGCCGCGTTGTCGCGGCTGGACTGGGCGCTGGCCGAAAAGCCCACACATGTGCTGGTCGAGCTGGGCGCCAACGACATGCTGCGCGGCCTGGCGCCGGAGCAGGCGCGAGCCAATCTGGAGGCGATCATCATCAAACTGAAACAGGCCAACCTGCCTGTTCTGCTGGCCGGCATGCTGGCCGCGCCCAATCTGGGGGCCGACTATGGCCGCCGCTTCAATGGCATCTTCCCCGAGCTGGCGCAGAAGCACGGCCTGCCGCTCTATCCGTTTTTCCTGGATGGCGTGGCTGGCGAGGCCAGCCTGAACCTGTCCGACGGCATCCACCCGACGCGGGAGGGCGTCGCACGCATTGTTGAGCGGACCATGCCCCATATTTTGCGGTTCCTGGGGCGCTGACCGCAATTCGTTGTTGAAAACGCCGAGTCCTGCCGACAATATGGGCTGCCGGCAAAACAGTCGGCCTGCTTCGTGTTTGCCGGGAGTTTTGTCATGGAGTTCCGTCGCTTAGGCCGCACCGACATCAAGGTGAGCCTGATTTGCCTGGGTACCATGACCTGGGGCGAGCAGAACACCGAAGCCGAGGCCCATGCCCAGCTCGATTACGCGCTGGAGCGCGGCATCAATTTCATCGATGCCGCCGAAATGTATCCTGTACCGCCCAAGGCGGAGACGCAGGGCCGCACCGAACGCTACATCGGTACCTGGCTGAAGGCGCGCAAGAACCGCGACAAGGTCGTGCTGGCCACCAAGGTGGCCGGCCGCGGCGGTGGGCCGCGCGGCGACTTCGACTGGCTGCGCGATGACAAGCAGCCGCCGAATCTTGGTCGCAAGCAGATTTTCGAAGCGGTCGACAAGAGCCTGCAGCGCCTGCAGACCGATTACATCGATCTCTACCAGACCCATTGGCCTGATCGTCTCACGGTCAATTTCGGCCGCGCCGAATATCCGTGGAACACCGAAGAGAGTATTGCCATCGCCGAGACGGTGGACGCGATGGGCGAGCTGGTGAAGGCCGGCAAGATTCGCATGATGGGCGTGTCGAACGAAACCGCCTGGGGCGTGATGCGCCATGTCGCAGTGGCCGATGGCAACAAGGCGCTGCCGCGCATCGTCTCGATCCAGAATCCCTATAATCTGCTGAACCGCTGGTACGAAGCCTCGCTGTCGGAAGTCACCCAGATGGAAGAGGTTGGCCTGCTGGCTTATTCGCCGCTCGCCATGGGCGTTCTCAGCGGCAAGTATCTGGGCGGCGCGCGTCCGCCGGGCAGCCGTCTGGCGCTGTTCACCCGTTTCACCCGCTACAGCAATCCGCAGGTCGATCGCGCCACCGAGCGCTATGTGGCGCTGGCCAGGCAGCATGGCATCGATCCGTCGCAGATGGCGCTGGCCTTCGTGAACAGCCGGCCCTTCGTCGCCAGCAACATCATCGGCGCCACCAGTCTCGAGCAGTTGAAGATCGATATCGACAGTGCAGGCGTTACGCTGTCCAAGGAAGTTCTGGATGGGATCGAGGCGATCCATCGCGATCAGCCGAACCCAGCCGCCTGAGTTGAAGCGTACCTGAGTGGCGTTATCTGAGTAGGGTTGTTTTCCGGGCCAGTGTGCCCGTCAGCGGAGGGCTTACCATGATGCGCCTGTTCGTTGCCTTACCTTTCCCCGACGAAGTTCGTCGGTCGCTGGCTGCCCTGTGCGCCGGCGTGCCCGGCGCGCGCTGGGCCAACCCCGATCAATTCCATCTCACGCTCCGCTTCATGGGTGAAGTCGATGGCCGCACCGCGCGCGCCGTCAGCGAGGAGCTGGGCAGCATCGTGGTGCCGAGCTTCGATCTCGAGCTTTTCGGCGTCGGCACCTTCGGCGACAAGCGCAAGGCCAATTCACTCTGGGCCGGCGTGCGCCCCAATCCGCTGCTGAACCGCCTGCAGGACAAGATCGACAATGCCGTGCTGCGCGCTGGCCTGCCGCCGGATCGTCGCAAGTTCATGCCGCATGTGACGCTGGCGCGGCTGAACAATGCGCCGTTCGACCGCCTCGGCGCCTTCCTGAGCCATCATGCGCTCTACGCGGCGCCGGTCTGCCATGTGAACCGTTTCGTGCTCTATTCCAGCTTCCTGTCGTCCTCGGGCGCCATCTACACGCCCGAGCAGGTGTACCGTGTCGACGGCGGCTATGCCGAAGACGAGCATGACGACTGGATGGCGGATGAGGCCGAACACTGGGAACGCCAGGAAGCTGCTGCATATGGCCACGGCGAGTAATTTCCCGCGTGCAACACCGCTTCCGTTCCATTGTCATCCTGACCGGCGCCGGCATCTCGGCTGAGTCCGGTCTGGGCACCTTCCGCGACAAGGACGGCCTGTGGACCAAGTATGATCTGCAGGAGGTGGCGACGCCGGAAGGCTTCGCGCGCAATCCCGTGCTGGTGCATGACTTCTACAATGCACGCCGCAAGAACCTGATCGAGGCCGTGCCCAATGCGGCGCATGCGGCGCTGGCCGAATTGGAACGGCAGTTCGATGGCGACTTTCTCCTGGTGACGCAGAATGTCGACGACCTGCACGAGCGGGCCGGCTCGCAGAAGCTCATGCATATGCATGGCGAGCTGCTGAAAATCCACTGCGAGGCCTGCGGCAACGTGCTGGCCTGGCGCGAAGACCTCGATCTCTCCACCACCTGTCCGGCCTGCGCCACCACCGGCCGGCTGCGGCCGCATGTGGTCTGGTTCGGCGAGATGCCGCTGCATATGGAGGAGATTTACGCGGCGCTCGAGGCCTGCGATCTTTTTATCTCCATCGGCACTTCGGGGCAGGTCTATCCTGCCGCCGGTTTCGTGGCCGAGGTGCGACGGTGGCGGCGCGCCCATACGGTGGAGCTGAATCTCGATCCCTCCGATGGCGCATCGCTGTTTGCCGAGAAAATTTTCGGCCCCGCGACCGAAATCGTGCCGGCCTATGTGGCACGACTGCTCACCGGTGCCTAAGCCTGAGATTGACGGTCTGTCCCGCAGGCCCCTCCAAGGCTGCAGGGATGAGAAAACCGAACCGAAAGCAGGGGTTGCCGAGCGTATCCGCCTCTGCGTAGGGTCTGTCTAAGCCGTCATGACTGTTCCCTCCGCCACTGATCCCGCATCACCCGCGCCATCGCTGCGCTGGTACGATGCCGCCTTCTCCGATCCCGTGGTGGAGCGCGAATTCCATCAGGCCGAGGCCGGCGCGACGCAAATCTATGCGCGCTACGCGCTCTGCCTGGCCGCGGTGCTGTTCGCCAGCTTCGGCGTTACCGACTGGCTCTTCGCCACCGAGACCGCGCTCTGGATGATGCTGATCCGCGCCGCCAGCATCGCCGTACTGCTGGCCGGCATGGCGGCCACCTACCGCCCGGCACTGCTCGCCTACAATCAGTGGATCATGCAGATCGGCGCGCTGGCCGTGGGTCTGGGCTTTGTCGGTGTCATCGCGCTGACGCCGCAGCCGCTGCTCACGCTCTATCTCGATTGCGTGATCCTGGTGATCGTCGGTGTATTCGTGGTGTTGCGCCTGGGCACGCTGCGCGCCGTGGTCGCCAACCTGATCATTATCGTCGTGCTCGATGCCGTCTATCTCTCTCAGAACCTTGGTGGTCCGCAGGAATTCGCTGTCTACCAGTTCATGATGTCGGCCGCCTTCGCCATCGGCCTGTTCAGCAATTATGTGGTCGAACGCCAGCGCCGCATCACCTATATCGGGCGTCGCGCCGCCGAGCACCAGGCCGAGAATCTGGCGCAGGCGCTGCGCCATCGCGCCGAGGCGCAGATGCGCGCCGAACAGGCAGCCCGCGTCAAAAGCGATTTCGTCGCCCATGTCAGCCATGAGCTGCGCACGCCGCTGAATGCCGTGATCGGTTTCGGCGAGGTGCTGGAGCGTGAGGTCTTCGGCCCGATCGGCCATCCCAAATACGCCGAATATGCCCGCGACATCCGCGAGAGCGGCCAGCATCTGCTGTCGCTGATCAACGACGTGCTCGATCTGTCCAAGATCGAGGCCGGCCGCATGGAGCTGCATCGCGAGATGCTGGCGCCGCATGAACTGGTTCGCGCCAGCCTGGTGCTGGTCTCCGGGCTGGCGCAGATGCGCGGCACGGCGGTGCGCTGCGAGGTCGACGAAAGCCTGCCGCTGGTACTGGGCGAGGCGCGTGCGATCAAGCAGATGCTGGTCAACCTGCTGTCCAATGCCCTGAAATTCACGCCCTCGGGTGGCGATGTGCGCCTGATTGTGGCGGCAGAGGTCGGCGCGGTGGTTTTCACCATCAGCGACAATGGCCCCGGCATGAGCCCGGAGCAGATGCAGGTGGCGCTGACGCCCTTTGGCCAGGTCAGCGGCATGGTGGCCCAGAACGAGCGCGGCACTGGCCTGGGTCTGGCGCTGGCCAACCGCCTGGCCGAACTGCATGGCGAACCATTGCTGATCGAATCCGCGCCCGCTCAGGGCACGCGTGTCAGCCTGCGCCTGCCGCGCGCCGATATATCGCCGACGGGGTCTTGAGTCTCAGGTCACGCTGTCTTCGATGCGGTGCATGTCCTCGTCGGACAGGCCGACATGATGGCCGATCTCGTGGATGAGCACATGCCGCACCACGTCGCGCAGCGCTTCGCCGGTCTCGCACCAGTAATCCAGCAAGGGTCGGCGATAGAGAAAGATCATCGCCGGCATGGTGCCGGTCTCGCCGCGATCCTCGGCCAGGATGCTGCCGCCGACATACAGTCCCAGCAGGTCGTAGGGCGTGTCGCAGTTCATCTCTGTCAGCGTCTCGTCATCGGGGAAATCCACCACCTGGATCGGCACGCCGTCGATATACTGGGCCAGCGCGAAGCGCAGGCGTTTCAGCTCGGTTTCGCCAATCACGGCGATGTCATCCAGGCTGGGGGCCAGGTTCGCGGCTTTGAGGTGTTGGCTGGCGGGGGCGGTCTCGGTCATGCGGCGGCCTTCTGCGGCGGATCGTCTCAAGCTGACGGGCGGCGGTTGAAGCGGGGCAGGGCGCGCGCTAGCTTGCGCCTGTCTCGTCGCGAGGAGGATGGCATGGCGATCCGCAAACTGGAAGGCGCCGCACGCAGCAGTGCGCTGCAGACGTTCGCCAGCTGGGCCCATGATTCCGGCCGCGACGCGATCAGCAAGACCTTCGTCTTTGCCGATTTCAACACCGCCTTCGGCTTCATGAGTCGCGTGGCGCTAATGGCCGAGAAGCTGGATCATCACCCCGAGTGGTTCAACGTCTATAATCGCGTCGAGATCACGCTGACCACCCATGACGCCAACGGCCTGAGCGAGCGCGATGTCGCGCTGGCCGGTTTCATCGAAGACGCCGCCGCCGCGCTCGGCGGCAAAGCCAAGTAGGAAACACCATCATGTCTGCTGCCACACGCGGCCTGCAACGCGGCATCCTGATCGTCGCGGTCATTGTGGTGGTCGGCTTTCTCACCTTCCTCGGTCTGCAGTGGTTCGGGCCGAAAGGCAGCGAAGACGGCGCCGGCAGCGGCCCGGTCGCCATCGGCGGCGCCTTCACGCTGACCGATCAGGACGGCAAGACCGTTTCCGACCGGGATTTCGCCGGCAAGCTGATGCTGGTGTATTTCGGCTTCACCAACTGCCCCGATATCTGCCCCACCGGCCTGCAGACCATCGCCATCGCCATGGACCAGCTGGGCGCGGCCGGCGCGCAGGTGCAGCCGATCCTGATCACCGTCGACCCCGAGCGCGATACGCCGCCGGTGATGAAGGAGTATGTGCAGGCCTTCCACGAGCGCATGATCGGCCTGACCGGCACCCCGGAGCAGATCGCCGCCGTGGCGCGGGCCTATCGCGTCTATTACCAGAAGGTGCAGCTCAAGGATTCGAGCCTTGGCTATTCGGTCGACCATTCGGGCTTTATCTACCTGATGGACGGCCAGGGGCGGTATCTGGCGCATTTCCGCCATGATGCAACGCCGGATCAAATGGCCCAGCGCATCAAGGCCAAGCTTTAACCATTACCAATCAGTAACTTGCCGGCAGTGCACGCATATGTTGCGATGCAAAATATATTTGTACGGCTACTGAGGAATCAGGATAAGCTGCGTTATGTCAGATATCAGCTGATCGGTTCGGCACCGGCTTTGGTGACGGTTCGATAACAGCTTTATCCGACGATTGTTGCGCGACGGCCCAGTTTACGCCGCGCTTTGGCATCAGGGTGGGACCTATGCTCTACCAGCTCTTCGAAATGCAACAGGCTGCCCTGCAGCCCTTCCGGGTTCTCGCCGAGGCGCAGACCAAGGCGCTGAAGCTGCCCTATCTGCCGATGAACTATTCGCCGGCGGCGCGCACATGGGCGGCCGGGTTGGAAGTCTTCACCAATATCACCCGCCGCTATCCCAAGCCGGAATTCGGCCTCGCCACCACGCTGGTGGATGGCAAGGAGCGCGCGGTGACCGAGGAATATGTCCTCGATCTGCCCTTCTGCCGCCTGAAGCATTTCGTGCGCGAAGGCTGCGAGGATCGCAACGATCCCAAACTGCTGATCGTGGCGCCGCTGTCGGGCCACTACGCCACGCTGCTGCGCGGCACGGTCGAGGCGATGCTGCCGCATCACGAGGTGTACATCACCGACTGGGTCGATGCCTGCGAAGTGCCGCTCAGCGACGGCAGCTTCGATCTCGACGATTATATCGACTACGTGCGTGAATTCTTCGCCACGCTGGGCCCGGGCAGCCATGTCATGGGTGTGTGCCAGCCATCCGTGCCGGTTCTGGCCGCGATTGCCCTGATGTCGGCCGAAAATGACGGCAACCTGCCGCGCTCGATGACGCTGATGGGGGGGCCGATCGACACCCGCATCAGTCCCACCACGCCGAACAACCTGGCGCAGGAACATTCCATCGAGTGGTTCGAGCACAGTGTGATCAACCGCGTGCCCTTCCCGCACGCGGGTTTCATGCGTCCAGTCTATCCGGGCTTCATCCAGCTCACCGGCTTCATGACCATGAACCTGGACCGCCATGTCGGCGCCCATGTCCGCCTGTTCCACCATCTGGTGAAGGGCGATGGCGACAGCGCCAAGGCGCATAACGACTTCTATGACGAATATCTGGCGGTCATGGACCTGCCGGCCGAATACTACCTGCAGACCGTGAAGGTGGTGTTCCAGGAGCACCAGCTGCCGCGCGGTGTGATGACCCATCGCGGCGTGCCGGTGGACTGCACCGCGATCAAGAAGACCGCGCTGCTGACCGTGGAAGGCGAGAAGGACGATATTTCCGGCGTCGGCCAGACCATGGCCGCGCATGATGTCTGCCCGAACATCCCGGCCACCAAGCGTGCGCATCATCTCCAGTCGGGGGTGGGCCATTACGGCGTGTTCAACGGCCGCCGCTGGCGCGAGGAAATCGCCCCGCGCGTGACCGCCTTCATCCGCCAGCATGACGGCAAGCCCGGTCAGAAATAAGGCCAGTCAGAAAAGCCGGCCGCAACCGCGCCTTTCTGAAAGCCCGGTTTCGGCGTAATCTGTCGTCATGTCCCGCGCACTTCCATTCTGGCGCCGCAAGCGCCTCGATCAGATGACCCAGTCCGAGTGGGAATCGCTCTGCGACGGCTGCGGCAAATGCTGCCTCTACCGGCTGGAAGATGAGGATACCGGCACGCTGGAACAGACCAACGTGGCCTGCAAGCTGCTCAACTGCGCCACGGGCCAGTGCAGCAACTATCCCAAGCGTAAGAAGATCGTGCCCGACTGCATCCAGCTCACGCCGGGCAAGGTGCAGAAGATGAACTGGCTGCCGGCCACCTGCGGCTATCGCCTGGTGGCGCAGGGCAAGGATCTGCCCTGGTGGCATCCGCTGAAAAGCGGCAGCCGCGAGACCGTGCATCAGGCCGGCGTGTCGGCCGCCGGACGCTGCATCTCGGAAAAGGATGCCGGCGAGCTGGAAGATCACATCGTTTATTGGCTCGACGACAAGGGTCCGCCGAAACCAAAGCGGCGCTGAACCAAACCAGACCCGGCAGCGTTTATAGGCCGAGGCAGGCTGCGCCTGTCTTGTCCCGCCCCAGCAATCTGCCGAAAATGGCAGCAAACCGGCGAGACCGTGCTTCATCAGCAAGGGAGTCGGTCATGTCGCGCCTTAATCTGGTTTTGACCCTGTCAGGCATGCTTGCCTGCACTACCCTTTATTCCCCATCCGGCCATGCCCAGTCGGACAATACCGAATGGGCCCGCCAGCAGGTGGAGGCCGAAACCCGTCGCAGTCAGGCCGAACGGGAGCAGGTGAGTGAGGATTTCATGCAACTGCAGCAGGATGTCGCCGAGCAGCAGGAAACCCGTCGTCGCATGGCGGCCGAGGAAGACCGTCGTCGCGGTCCTGATCGCGGCGCCGATGTCGACCCGCTGCGCGGGCGCGAAGATCCGCTGCGCGAGATCGAGGCCAAGCGCCAGCGCGTGGAGTCGGAGCGGTTCCAGTGATGAGGCCATGGCTGCTCTCTCTGGCTGTGTTGTGCGTCCTGGCAGCCGCGCCACTGGTCCTGGCCCAGCAACTGGTTCAGGCCGATCAGGCCGAGTGGAACCGCCAGCAGATGGAGCGTGAGAGCCGTCGCATGGAGCTAGAGCGCGAGCAGCGTTTCCAGGACGCCCAGCGCAGTCGGCAGGAGGATGCCGCGCGACAGGACCAGCAGCGGCAAATGAACATGAACGAGGACCAGCGCCGGCTCGACAGCCTGCAGCGGCGCCGGGCGAGCGAGGGCGCGAAGCGGGAAACCGAGACCCAGCGCCTGCAGCAAGACCAGCGTCGCCGGGCGCTGGACGCCGAACAGCGCCGCGACCGCCAGCAGCAGATGACCCGCACGCTGCAGAACTGACGTAACGATAAGCGGCAGGATCGTCGGCCCGACGCTGGCGCGGCCCCCGCCTTCCCCGTTAATCTCTCGCCAGGCCCCGCGGTTGTGGCGGGTGGGGGAGAATTCCATGCTCGATGCCGATCTCATTGCCCGGTTCCGGGCCATCAAGCTGCTGTCGGTCGATCTCGATGGCACGCTGACCGATGGCGGGCTTTATTATGCCGAGGACGGTTCGGAGCTGCGCAAATACCATGTCCAGGACGGTTTCGGCATGCTGTTGGTCAAGGATGCCGGCATTGAACTGGCGCTGATCACCCGCAGCGACACACCGGCCATCCAGAAGCGCATCGACCGCCTCAAAATCCGCTTCGGCCGCATGGGCATCCACGAAAAGCTGCCGGTGCTGAACGAAATCTGCAAGGAACTTGGCATCGGTCTGCACGAGGTCTGCCATGTGGCTGACGACGTGAACGACCTGGATGTGATGGGTGCCGTCGGCCTGCCGGTCGCGGTCGCCAATGCGCGCCCGCAGGTAAAGAAGGTTGCTGCCTATGTCACCGAGCTTGCCGGTGGCCATGGCGCCGTGCGCGAGGTCTGTGACCTGCTGCTCGAATACCGGGCCTGAGGGCCCACAGGATATTTCAATAGGGGGATACCAATGACTATCGATTTCAACGGCCGCGTGGCCATCGTCACCGGCGCGGGCGCCGGTCTGGGCCGCAGCCATGCATTGTTGCTGGCCTCGCGCGGCGCGAAGGTGGTGGTGAATGATCTGGGCGGCGCGCTGGACGGCACCGGCGGTTCGGCCAAGGCGGCCGATCAGGTGGTGGCCGAGATCACGGCTGCCGGCGGCGTCGCGGTGGCGAATTACGACAGCGTGTCGGAAGCCGATGCGGCCGCCAATATCGTGAAAACCGCAATGGATGCCTTCGGTCGTGTCGACATTCTGGTCAACAATGCCGGCATCCTGCGCGACAAGACCTTTGCCAAGATGGAACTGTCGGATTTCGAAACCGTCGTGAAGGTGCATTTCCTCGGTTCGGCCTATGTCAGCAAGGCGGTTTGGCCGGTGATGATGCAGCAGAATTACGGCCGCATCGTCATGACCTCGTCCAATGCCGGCATCTACGGCAATTTCGGCCAGTCGAATTACGGCGGTGCCAAATGCGCGGTCGTCGGCCTGATGAACGTGCTGAAGCAGGAAGGCGGAAAATACGGCATTCAGGTCAACACCATCGCGCCGGTGGCCGCCACCCGCATGACCGAAAGCTTGTTGCATCCGGCGATGCTCAAGCATCTCAAGCCCGACTATGTCAGCCAGGCTGTGGCCTGGCTCTGCGCGGAAGCCTGCAAGGCCAATGGTGACATCATCGCGGCGGGCGCGGGCTATTACGCCAAGATCCAGTTCATGGAATCCGAAGGCATGTTCTTCGGCGAGAATGCCAGCGTCAGCGTCGACGACATTGCGGCGAATTACGGCAAGATCACCGACATGAGCAAGCCGCGTGCCTTCGGCTCATCGATGGAAGAAGTCGCCCATATCGGCAAGCCCTTCGCCCCCAAGCAATAAGGGGCTAGGGCTGTGGCGGCAGGTGCTGCAGCACGGCGTTTGACAGTCGTTCGATGATTTCGGCCGGCCCGGCCGCATAGGTCTGGCCGGCGGCGGCCATGGCGCGTTGGCGCTTCTGGTCCTCGAACAGCGTCAGCACTTCGGCCGCCATTGCTTCCGCATCACCGACCTGCACCGCGCCGCCGGCTTGTATCAGGCCGACGCTGACCTCGACGAAATTGAACATATGTGGGCCCAGCAGCACGGCGCAGCCCAGGCGCGCCGGCTCCAGCGGATTGTGGCCGCCATGCGGGATCAGTGACCCGCCCATCACCACCAGCGGGCTGATGCGGAACCACAGGCCCAGTTCGCCCAGTGTGTCGGCGACATAGATATCGGTCTGCGCATCGGGCACTTCGCCGCGCGAGCGCAAACGGCTGATCAGGCCGGCCGATGCCATCTCGGCGGCGATCTCCACGCCGCGTTCGGGATGGCGCGGCACGATCAGCGTCAGCAGATCAGGATGCCGCCATTTCAGGCGGCGATGGATGTCGGCAACGATCTCTTCCTCGCCGGCATGGGTACTGGCGGCCAGCCACAGCGGCCGCAGGTCCAGTCGCCGGCGCCATTCCGCCAGGTCAGTGGCATTCACCGGCAAGGGCGGTGCTGCATGTTTCAGGTTGCCGGCCTCGATCACCTCGCCCACGCCGAGGCGGCGCAGACGTTCGGCGTCCTGCGCCGTCTGTGCATAGACGGCGGCAAAGCCCTGCAGCAGCCAGCGCGCCGTTTCCGGCATCGCGGCCCAGCGCCGGCAAGAGCGTTCCGACAGCCGCGCATTGATCAGCAGTGTGGGAATCTTGCGCTCGTGCAGCCCGTTCAGGATGCCGGGCCAGAAATCCGACTCGCTCCACAGCACCAGATCGGGCCGCCAGTGGTCGAGGAAACGATCGACGGCACCGGGCAGATCGACCGGCACATACTGATGCAGCACGCCGCTGACATTGCGTCGTTCGACCAGGGCGGCCGAGGTGACCGTGCCGGTGGTCAGCAGCAGCGTGACATCGGGGCGCAGTTCATGCAGATGCTGCAGCAGCGGCAGCAGGGCCTGGCTTTCGCCCACGCTGGCGCCGTGGCACCAGATCACTTGGCCGGCGGGTCGCGGTTTTCCGGCGTGGCCCTTGCGTTCGCCGATGCGGGCGCGGTCTTCCTTGCCGATGCGGGCGCGATGCTGCAGCCACAGGCCAACGGCCGGCGCGATCAGATGCCCGGTGCCGCGCCAGAGGGATCGCCGCCAGTCCATAGTCATGCACGCTGTGTAGCACGTCCCTGCCGTTAGGACAGCGCCCAGAGACCCTTGCGGCGCTGCCCGCGCACTGTCAGCCTGTGGCCATAAACGGGTTCAGGCGGGAGGAAAGATCATGGCCGTGCATGTCGAACGGAAGGGTGCCGTCACCACCGTCATCCTGGACCGGCCCGCGGCGCGCAACGCCGTCGATCGCCCCACCGCCGATGCACTGCGTCAGGCCTTCAAGGATTTCGATGCCGATGAAAACGCCAAGGTCGCCGTGCTCTGGGGCGCGGGCGGCACTTTCTGCGCCGGCGCCGATCTCAAGGCCGTGGCGGATGGCGACAAGCGCAACGATGTCTCGCCGGAATCGGAAGGCCCGATGGGACCGACGCGGCTGATGATGTCCAAGCCGGTGATCGCCGCTGTCTCAGGCTTCGCCGTCGCTGGCGGGCTGGAGCTCGCGCTGTGGTGCGACCTGCGCGTGGCCGAGGAAGGATCGACATTTGGTGTGTTCTGCCGGCGCTGGGGTGTGCCGCTGATCGACGGCGGCACGGTGCGGCTGCCGCGCCTGATCGGTCACAGTCGCGCGCTCGACATGATCCTCACGGGTCGTGCCGTGGACGCTCAGGAGGCCTTACAGATGGGCCTGGCCAACCGTGTGGTGCCGCAGGGCCAGGCGCGCGCGGCGGCGGAAGCGCTGGCCGAAGAGATCAGCCGCTTCCCGCAAGGGTGCATGCTGGCCGACCGCAGTTCGAGCTATCGCCAGTGGGACATGTCGCTGGATGCGGCGCTGCATGACGAGGCCGAGGGCGGCCTGCCGATCGTCGAGCAGGAGGCGATCAAGGGTGCGGCCCGTTTCAAGAGCGGGCTCGGCCGCCACGGCGACTTTTCGTCGATCTGACATCGTCGGGTAAAAGCCCCAGCATCTTTTTCATCACCGTGGGCAGCTGCGCCTCGCGCGGCGGCAGCCAGATGCCGTCCAGCTTGGCGGCGGCCTTCGCGGTGATGCGGCCGTGCAGGCCGGTGATCTTCAGCGTGAAATGCGTGAACACATGTTCGGCCGCGCGCTCGTCCAGCGGCTGCCAGGCCAATGCCGTCGGTGCATGGTCGAGCGCTTCGTCAGGCTTGGGCCAGGGCGTGTCGCGCCACGGCGTGCTCGGCACTTCCAGCATGCCACCCAGTAATCCGGTCGGCGGCCGGCGGCGCAGCAGCACCGCACCATCCTCGCGTTCCAGCAGGAAGGCCACCGCGTGGCGGACCGGGCGTTCGGCTTTCGGCGCCTTGCGCGGCAGTTCAGGCGCGATGCCGCTCTTATAGCCGGTGCAGATGGCCTGCAGCGGGCAGAGCAGGCAGTCGGGATTCTTCGGCGTGCAGACGGTGGCGCCGAGATCCATCATGGCCTGTGCGAAATCGCCGGGGCGTTGTTGCGGCGTCACCAGCGCGGTGAGTTTACGCAGCTCCGGCTTGGCCTGCGGCAGCGGCGTCTGCACGCTGTATACGCGCGCCAGCACGCGCTCGATGTTGCCGTCCATCACGGCGGCGGGACGGTTGAAGGCGATGGCGGCGATGGCGGCGGCGGTATAGGCGCCCACGCCGGGCAGTTCCAGCAGGCCCTCCTCGGTGTCGGGGAACTGGCCGCCGAGTTTTGCGCTCACCATTTGCGCGCATTTGTGGAGATTGCGGGCGCGTGCGTAATAGCCGAGTCCCGCCCAGGCTTCCATCACCTGCTCGACCGGTGCAGCGGCCAGATCCTGCACGCTGGGCCACAGGGTGAGGAACTTGGCGAAATAGGGCTTCACGGCAGGGACGGTGGTCTGCTGCAGCATGATCTCGCTGAGCCAGACGCGATAGGCCGGCATCGGCGGATGGCCGGGCGGGCTGCGCCAGGGCAGGCTGCGATGATGCCGGTCATACCAGGGCAACAGACGGGACGCGAGATCGGGCGCGGCATCGCGTTTCTTGGGCATGGCCGAACCATAGCATTGAGATTTGATAACTGTCACGGCATCGGGCCGATCCTGCCTTGCAAGAGACGGGGCGCATGCGTCATTTTTGGCCCCGGTTTCCAGCGGAGTTCATCATGCGTCATGCCTTTGTCGCCGTTGCCATCGCAGTCCTTGCCAGTCTTGGCGCGCAGGCGGCCGAACCCGCATCCCGCAATGACATCCTGATCGGCACCGTCACCGATCTTTCCGGTCCGGCATCGGCCTACGGTCATGCGGTGGTGAATGCGATGCGTTTGCGCTTCGACGCCGTGAATGCGGCTGGCGGCATCCGTGGCCGCAAGCTGCAGTTGATCGTGGAAGACCATCAGTTCCAGGTGCCGCGCGCCGTGCAGGCCGCCAACAAGCTGATCAAGCGCGACCGCGTGCATCTGTTCGTCGGCTCGCTCGGCACCGCGCAGGTGCAGGCGGTGTTGCCGCAGCTGCGCGAGGCCGGCCTGCTCAATCTCTTCCCCATGGCCGCCAGCCGCGAGCTGGTGCAGGCGCCTGATTCCGTCAGCTGGATTTCCGGCTCGCTCTATTACGACCAGATTCGCGCCGGCGTGAAATGGATGGTCGAGACGCAGGGCAAGCAGGCGGTCTGCGCGCTGGTGCAGAGCACCGATTACGGCGAGGAAGTGCAGCAGGCGCTGCGCGACCAGCTCGCCAAACACGGCCAGACGCTGAAGGCGGTGATCAGCCACCGTCCCGTCGATACCGATTTCACCGCCGCGATGACGCGCCTGCAGGCCACTGGCTGCGACCTCGTCGTGCTGGCCACCTTGCTGCGCGACACCATCCTGCCGATGACGACGGCAAAGACCATGGGCTGGAAGGTCGATTTCCTCGGACCGTCCACCACGCATGACTATCTGCTGGCCAATGCGCCGGGCGGCGCCACACAGGGGCTGTACAGCGTGTCGTCGATCGCGCTGCCTGACCGCGCCACGGCCTCGGCGGAGATCGTGGCCTGGATGGATGCCTACAAGGCGCGCTTCGGCCTGGAGCCCAATGCCGCCGCGATCTACGGCGCCACCATCGCCGATCTCGCCATCCTCACGCTGGACCGCACCGAAGGTGATACGACGGTGCCAAAGCTGAGCCGTGCGGTCGCCGGCATCCGGGGCTGGCGCGACCTGTTCGGCGGCACGCTGCAGGATTTCACCGATGGGGCGCGCCAGGGCACCCGGCAGGCCTATGTCTACCAGCTGCGTGGCGCGCGCTACGAAAAGCTGTCCGAGGCGCTCGGCTACTAATACAGGCGGCGGCGGCGTAGACTGCCGCCATGGTCGACGAGTCGAAGAAGCCTGAGCCGAAAAAGCCCGAAAAGCCGGATTTTACGCGGCGTACCAATGCGCCCAAGGCGCTGGGGCTTTCGCTCGGCCGTCTGACGCGTCCGCTGATGAAGCAGCGCGGCGCGGCGCTGGGTGAGGTGATCCACAACTGGAAAGCCATCGCCGGGCCGCTGCTCAGCGTCGAAACCCAACCGGAAAAAATGATCTATGCCTCGGGCGCGGGCCATGCCGCCACGCTGGAGATCGGCGTCACGCCGGCTTTCGCCCTGGAACTGCAGCATTTGAGCCCGCTGATCATTGAAAAGATCAACGGTTACTTCGGCTATCGCGCGGTCGAACGGCTCAGGCTCAAGCAGATGCCGATCCGTCCGTCCGAGTCGCGGGAAAAGCCCGCGCGCACGACTCGGCCGTTGACGGCAGGCGAGCGCGCGCAGCTTGAGAAAATGCTGGCCGGAGTCGAGGACAAGGCGCTTCGCCAAGCCCTTGAGAACCTTGGACGATCACTTCTGGGTGCGAGTCGCTGAGCTGCCTTGAGGCAGCCAGATTCTTGTGGATAAAGGCAGAGTCCGGTTGCAGGCCGGATCGTGCAACATAGAATGCCCCCTACATGTAGGGGGTCGGAGTATCTCTATGAAATATATACAGCGTTTGATGCTGACCCTGTCATTTGTGATTGCGGGTTTCCTCGGTGCCACTGCCTATGCGCAGGGGACAGCACCAGGTGGTGATCCGCGTCTGCAGGACGTCGTGCTTGGCAAGGCCGATGCGCCGATCACCATCATCGAATACGCCTCGCTCACCTGCCCGCATTGCGCGCGGTTCCATACCGACGTGCTGCCGACGCTGAAGACCGAATACATCGACACCGGCAAGGTGAAGCTGATCTTCCGCGATTTCCCGCTGGACCAGGCCGCCTTTGGCGCTGCCGTGCTGGCGCGCTGTGGCGGGCCGGAGAAGTACTACACCTTCCTCAACGTGCTGTTCGCGCAGCAGCGCCAGTGGGCGGCTGCGCCCGATCCGAAGGCGGCGCTGGTGCAGATCGGTCGTCTCGGCGGCGTCTCGTCGGAGCAGTTCGACAAGTGCCTCGCTGAAAAGCCGCTGGGCGACTACATCCTGAATTCGCGCCTGGAAGGCAATCAGAAGTTCAACGTCACATCGACGCCGACTCTCATCATCAATGGCAAGGCCGAAGCCGGCGCGCCGTCGATGGAAGAGTTGCGCAAGAAGCTCGACGCCCTGAAGCCTTAAGAGGGCAGGGGGCGAAGTCATCTTCGCCAGTCGCTACAGTATCGAAAGGGAGTTCCCGTGCAGTTTACGAAGTTGCGCTTGTCCGGTTTCAAATCCTTCGTCGAACCGACGGATTTTGTAATCCATCCGGGTCTGACCGGCATTGTCGGTCCGAATGGCTGCGGCAAGTCCAATCTTGTGGAAGCCTTGCGCTGGGTGATGGGCGAGAACTCGGCCAAGCGCATGCGTGGCACGGGCATGGACGACATGATCTTTGCAGGCACGGCCACCCGGCCGGCCCGCAATATCGCAGAAGTCACGCTCACCCTCGATAACAAGACGCGCACCGCGCCCGCCGCCTTCAACGAGATGGAGACGGTGGAGATCACACGCAAGATCGAGCGCGAGAAGGGTTCGGACTACGAGATCAACGGCAACGACGTGCGCATGCGCGACGTGCAGCTGCTGTTCGCCGATCTGGCGTCCGGCGCCAATTCACCGGCCATGGTCAGCCAGGGCCGCGTCGGCGCCATCATCAACGCCAAGCCGACCGACCGCCGCATGCTGCTGGAAGAGGCGGCCGGCATTTCCGGCCTGCATTCGCGTCGTCATGAGGCCGAACTGCGCCTCAAGGCCGCCGAGCAGAATCTGGAGCGCGTGGTCGATGTGATCGGCCAGCTCGACAACCAGTTGCAGTCGCTGAAGCGTCAGGCCCGTCAGGCCAGCCGCTATCGCAATATCGCCGGCCAGATTCGCCGCACCGAGGCGATCCTGTTCCATCTCAAGCATGACGCGCTGCGCCATGCCCTGGCCGAGGCCGAACAGGCGCTGCAGGCGGCCGAGCGTGAAGTGGCCGACCGCACGCTGCAGGTGTCCGAAGCCCATGAGGCCGAGCGCATCGCCGCCGAGGCGCTGCCGCCGCTGCGCCAGCATGAGGCCGAGGCTGGTGCCAAGCTGCATCGTCTGGTCGTCGCCCGCGAAGGCCTGGAAGCCGAAGCGCAGCGCGCGCAGGAAGCTGCCGATCAGGTGCGCCAGCGCCTGGAGCAGATCAATGCCGATACCGCGCGTGAAACCGCGCTGTCGGAAGATGCGCAGGCCACCGTCGCGCGCCTGTCCGAGGAAGACTCCGAACTGCAGGTGCAGCGCGCCGGCGAAGCCGAGACCCAGGCTGCGTCTGAAGCCGCTGTCACCGAGGCCGAAGGCAAGGTGGGCGAGCGCCAGGGCGAGCTGGATCGCCTGAGCGATCGCGCCGCGCAGGAGCAGGCCAACCGCGCCCGCCTGCGTCAGGCCATCGAGGACGGCGAACGCCGCCTCGCGCGCCTCAAGGGCCGCCTGGAAGAACTGGGTCAGGAAGAAGCCCGCCTGCAGGCGCAGACGGAATCGCTGGCTGAAGCCGAGGCCGTCAATGCCGAGGTCGAGACCAAGCAGGCTGCCGTGGAGACCGCCCGCGCTGCGCTGGATACGGTCGAGGGCGAGCATGCGCAGAAGATCGATGCCGCGCGTCAGGCCTACGAAGCCGTAGAAGCCGAGCAGGCTCGACTGATCGAGGCGGCCCGTGCGGCTCTTGAAGCCGTCGAGGCCGAGCACAGCCAGAAGGTGGAGGCCGCGCGCAGTGTGCTGGCCCAGGCCGGTTCTGAGCATGAGCAGAAGATCGAACAGGCTCGCGCCGGGCTCACCGCCGTCGAAGGCGAGCATGCGCAGAAGATCGAAGCCGCCCGCAGCGGACTCAACGCTGTCGAGGCCGAGCATGCCGAGAAGATCGCCGCCGCCCGTCGCGGTCAGGAATCAGCCGAGGCCCAACGCAACAGTGTGGCGCAGGCCGAGCAGGCGTCGCGTGATGCCTGGCAGGGCGTGCAGGGCGAGCTCACCCGTCTGAAGGCGGAAGAGGCCGGTCTGGCCAAGCTGCTGAAGATCGATGAAGGCAATCTCTTCGCGCCGCTGATCGACCAGATTCAGGTCGCGCCGGGCTTCGAGAAGGCGCTGGGTGCGGCGCTGGCCGATGAACTGAATGCCGCCACCGATCCCAATGCGCCGATGCACTGGGATGCGCTGCCGCCGCTCACCGATGCGCCGGGGCTGCCCTTTGGTGCCGAGCCGTTGTCGCGTCATGTCACCGGGCCGGCGGCGCTGCAGCGTCGCCTCAGCCAGATCGGTCTCGTGTCCGACGATGCCGATGGTGCCCGCCTGCGGGCCGACCTGAAGCTGGGCCAGCGTCTGGTCACCCGCTCGGGCGCGTTGTGGCGTTGGGACGGTTTCACGGTCAAGGCCGGTGCGCCGACCTCGGCCTCGGTGAAGCTGGAGCAGCGCAATCGTCTCGCCGATCTGCGCGTGGAGCTGCGCGATCTCGAAGGCAAGCTGGCCGATGCCCAGCGCGCCTATGAAGAGGCCAAGCAGGCCACGGAGGCCGCCGCTGCCGCCGAACGCGCCGCCCGTCAGGCCATCGCCGCCACCGAAGAAGAGCGCAATCGCGCCCGCCAGCAGGCCGCTGCCGTGGTGCAGACCGCCGAGCAGGCGCGCGCCGAGGCCCGCGATCAGGCGTCGCAGGTCGTCCAGGCAGCTGAACGCGCCGCCGCCGAAGCGCGCGACCGTGCCAGCCAGGCCGTCGCCGTGGCCGAGCGCGAGCGTCAGGGCGCCCGCGACCAGGCCAACCAGGGCGTCGCCCAGGCCGAGCGTGAGCGCAACACCGCCCGCGAGCATGCGACGCAAGGCATCACGGCCGCCGAGCGCGAGCGCAACACCGCCCGCGAACTGGCCAACCAGGATATCGCCCGCGCCGACCGCGAACTGGGTCAGGCCCGCGATGCCCAGGCCGAAGGCGTGCGCAAGGAGGCCGAGCGTCAGGCCCAGCTCACCGCGCTGGCCGAACAGAAGCAGCAGACCGAAGCCGAGATCGCCGAGGCCGAGCAGGTGCGCAGCGCCGATGGCGCGGCGCTGGAAGCCCTGCCGCCGGAAGACGAGGTGCGCCAGCTCATCGCCACCGTGCGTGGCGAACTCGATGCCCTGCGCCAGGCGCTGGTCGATGCCCGCACCACGCTGGAACAGCTCCGCCGTGAGTCCGAAAGCCGTGGTCGCCGTCTGGACGCCATCGTCATCGAGATGCGCGCCGCCAATGCGCGCAACCAGAGCGCCAGCCACCAGATCGCCCAGCTCTCCGCCCGCCGCGAAGAGGCTGATACCGAACTGACCCGTCTGGAACTGATCCCGCTGGAACTGGGCGACCGTCAGGCCGCGCTGCAGCAGCAGATCGATCTGGCCGAGGTGGACCGCAAGGAAGCCGCCGATCATCTGGCCAATGCGGAAGCCGCGCAGCAGCTTGCCGCCCGCACGGCACGTGAGATCGAGCAGTTGCTCGGCACCGGCCGCGAGGCGCGCGTGAAGGCGGAAGCCGACATGGAGCATCAGCGCGTCAGTATGGACGAGCTGGCGATCCGTGTGCGCGAGGTGCTCGACTGCACGCTCGACCAGGTGCTGAAGGCCGGCGAAGTGGACGAAGGTGAAGACTTCCCCGAACTGTCGCGGGTGGAAAACCAGCTCGAGCGTCTGCGCAAGGAGCGCGACAATATGGGCCCGGTTAACCTGCGCGCCGAGCTCGAATCCAACGAGGTGGAAGAGAAGCTCACCGCGCTCAGCACCGAGCAGACCGATCTGGTCACCGCCATCGAGAAGCTGCGCCAGGGCATTACCACGCTGAACAAGGAAGGACGCGAGCGCCTGCTGGAGGCTTTCCAGAAGGTCGACAGCCATTTCCAGAAGCTGTTCGTCGAGGTCTTCGGCGGCGGCAAGGCGCACTTGCAGTTGGTGGAAAGTGATGACCCCCTGCAGGCCGGTCTTGAAATCTACGCATCCCCGCCGGGCAAGCGCCTGCAGGTGATGTCGCTGCTCTCGGGCGGTGAGCAGGCCCTGACTGCGCTGTCGCTATTGTTCGCCGTGTTCCTCACCAATCCCGCGCCGATCTGCGTGCTGGACGAAGTGGACGCCCCGCTCGACGACGCCAATGTCGAGCGGCTGTGCAACCTGATGGAAGCGATGGCGCGCCAGACCCAGAATATGGGCGAGGGCACACGCTTCGTGGTGGTCACTCACCATCCGATCACCATGGCGCGCATGGACCGCCTGTTCGGCGTCACCATGGCCGAACGCGGCGTCTCGACGCTGGTCTCGGTTGATCTCGCTGGCGTGGAAACACTGCAGGCGATTGCGTAAGCAACCAGGATATCCTGAAACGAAAACGGCGCCTTGAATGGCGCCGTTTTTCATGATGAATGAGCGATGCGGCCTTACAGGCTGCCCACCGGCATGAAGCCGTGCGCGCCATCGAGCAGCGCGCCGCGGAAGTCAGCATTGGTTACGCGGGTGCGCGACAGGTTCGTGCCGCGCAGGTCCGTGCAGATCAGCCGCGCACCGGTCAGGTCGCAGCCGGTCAGGTTGGCGAGGCTCAGGTCGGCGCCGCTCAGGTCGACATCGACCAGCGAGGCGTTGACCAGATAGGCGCCGCGCAGGCCGGCCCGGATGCCGCGGTTGCCGTCGGTGGCAATCCACAGTGCGTGCTGGGCGATGATTTCCTGCAGCACGTCATGCTCCATGCGCGGGGCGAGTTTGCCGCCGGCCGCCGCGATGGCCTCGGCCATGCCTTCGCCCAGATCGGCCAAGGCGAATTCCACGCCGCGCAGGTCGGCACCCCTGAAGCTGACATTCTCCAGTCGGGCAAACGAGAAGTCGGCGGTTTCGAGTTTGGCCTTGTCGAAATTGGCGCCGAGGATCTGCGCGCGGGCGAAGCTGGCGCCCTGGATCACCGCGCCGTTCAGCTTGGCATTCTGGTTGCCGCTCTCGCCCGAATAGTAGCCGAGATGGGCTTCGGCGAAGTTGGTGCCGGTCAGCACCGCGCGGCTCAGGTCGGCGCCGCGCAGGTTGGCGCGAGCGAAATCCGCCTTGGTCAGGTCGGCGGCCGAAAGATCGCAGCCGGTGAGATCGGCGCCGGAGAAGTCGCTTTCGCGCAGGTCGGCGCAGGAGAAGCCGCAGAACGGCAGATGCACCTGCTTCATGAACTTCTTCTGCAGCTTGATGGCGCCGAAATCGACGCGCTCCAGACGCAGCTGCTTGCCCACGCGCACGGCACCGGTCTGCGACTGCAGATAGCGGCCATGAGCAGCGATCATGTCGAGGAAATCGGCGGGCGCGCGGGAATAGGCGATCTGTGTCATGGGTCCGGGCAGGCGTAACGGTGGGCCGAGACTAGGGAGCGCCGCGAATCTTGTATACAGAAAAGGTAGGCCGACTCGGTCAGAGCAGGCCGGCGATCACGCGATCGGGAGGGGCGTGGCCATCAGCGAAGGTCTTGATGTTGATCAGCACCTTCTCGCCCATGTCGATGCGGCCTTCCAGGGTGGCCGAGCCCATATGCGGCAGCAGGATGACGTTATCCAGCTCCAGCAGCTTCGGATTGACCGCCGGCTCGTGTTCGAACACGTCGAGGCCGGCGCCGGCGACTTCGCCCTTGCGCAGTTTTCGCACCAGAGCGTTCTCGTCGATGATCTCGCCGCGCGCGGTGTTGACCACATAGGCATGCGGCGGCAGCAGGTCGAGCCGGCGCGAGGACAGCAGGTGGAAGGTGGCCGGCGTATGCGGGCAGTTCACCGAGATGATGTCCATGCGGGCGAGCATCTGGTCGAGGCTTTCCCAGTAGGTCGCCTCCAGTTCCTGCTCCACGCTTTCATGCACGCGCTTGCGGTTGTGGTAGTGGATCGACAGGCCGAAGGCTTTCGCGCGGCGGGCGACGGCCTGGCCGATGCGGCCCATGCCGATGATCCCGAGCCGCTTGCCCCAGATGCGCTGGCCCAGCATCCAGGTCGGCGACCAGCCTTCCCACTTGCCGTCGCGCACGGCGGCCGCGCCCGCCACCAGGCGGCGCGGCACGGCCAGGATCAGCGCCATGGTCATGTCGGCGGTGTCTTCGGTCAGCACCCCGGGCGTGTTGGTCACGGTGATGCCGCGTTGGCGGGCGGCGGCGAGGTCGATGTGATCGACGCCGGTGCCGAAATTGGCGATCAGGCGGAAGTTCGGACCGGCATGGGCGAGGATCGAGCCGTCGATGCGATCAGTGATGGTCGGCACCAGCACATCGGCGGTCTTCGCCGCGTCGATCAGCTCGGCCTGACTCATCGGCTTGTCCGCCACGTTCAGACGCGTGTCGAACAGCTCCATCATCCGGGTTTCGATCGGATCCGGCAGCTTGCGGGTCACGATGACCAGGGGGCGCTTTTTCGGCGTCGGCATATGGCGTTTCCACTCCGCTACGGGGGAGGTTTTCTCGAGCCCTCTCTAGCAGATCGACCCGGCCGAGACAAACCTCGACCGGGCCGAAAACAGCTACCCTAAGGGCAGGCCCCGATTAGACATTCGGTTGACCGCCGGTAATCCTCCGTTCGCGTACGAACGGCAGCCGGAGGCCGTGCCGCCTGCCTGACCTTCAAGCCCATTTAACGGGCATACAGGGGCATATACTGGCGAATGTTGCGTTCCAGTTCGCGGTTCACATCCATCATGGTTTCACGCACCAGGCCATGGATGATGCGGTCGCGGTCGTTCAGCGTGGCCTTTTCGCTCATCGAGGTGGAGCGGCGGGCCGAGGCTGTCGCCTCGCCGACGCGGAAGCCGCGGGCATCGCGCACCTCGACGGCCATCTCGACCTCGGTGTCGAAGCGGGCGATCTGGTCTTCGGTGAAGCTGCCGCGCAGGCCCGGGGTCTTCTTCAGGTCGGTTTCGGTGACGCTGGCCTTCCGGACCACCACGGTGACGCGGTTCTGCTGGCTGTTGTCCAGCGCGACGCGGTCCCGCGTCCAGCGGGTGGCCACGCTTGCCGGCGGCTGCGGAATCGCCAGTTCGATATGCGGCGGCTGCGCGGTCGGCTGGTATTCCAGCACGGTCTCGACGGTGCTGGCGGCAAAGGTGATCTTGGGCTGATCGGCGAAGGTGATTTCGGGGAGAATGGATTTCTCCAGCGGGCCGCTGCAGGCGGCGACGGCGAAGGTCAATCCGAGGACAGCAAAAAGACGGGCTGAAAAGACTTTGGCGCGAGCGGTGGCAATGGGGGAGCGCATATGAGTTTCTCCTTGGTTTTCCGCCCTCAAATAGGCGGCGAATTAGGGCAAATTCAAGGCCCGGCCAAGACATTCGGTCGCGGAAAATACCGTATCCGTTAATGGACTGCCTGTGGCGGGATCATGAACCGGACGGCGGGAGAAACGGCGCAGCTTGGGTTTCGTCAGCCGCGGTAAACCAGTCTTTCGGGAATTAACCCCGGACCGCCTCGGCGGGGAAGCTGTAATGCTCGCTGCAGAACTGGCAGGTGACGGTGATCTGGCCGTCTGGCTGCGTCATGTCGGAGACTTCCTCGGCCGAGAAAGTCGTCAGGATGCCGCGTACCTTGTCCTTGGAGCAGGTGCAGCGGTCGGCCAGCGGGGCTGCATCGAAGACACGCACGCCATCCTCGTGGAACAGCCGGAACAGCAGGTCATTCTGGCTCAGCACCGGATCGGTCAGTTCGTCGGACTTGGTGGTGCCGAGCAGCGCCGTGACTTTCTCCCAGGCGAAGCCGCGTTCCTCCATCGAGAGCCCACCCGGCTGCAGCGGCAGCTGTTGCAGCAGCACGCCGCCGGCGCGCCAGTAGCGGTTGCCGTTGATGCCCTTGCGATGCGCAGCGCTCAGCACCACGCGCGCATTGAGCTGGTCCGACTGCGCGAAATAGGCATGGGCCGCGTCGGCCAGGGATGATCCGGCAAGATCGACGATGCCCTGATAGCGTTCAAGGTCTTCGTTGTTCGGATCGATGGTGAAGGCGAGATAGCCCTTGCCCAGCAGCAGCGGCACCAGTGCCGATGTGCCGCCCGGCCCGAGCTCAAGACCTTCGAGCCGTTCGGCATCAAAGCTGGCATAGCCGCGCAGATGGCCCGGTGTGCGGAAGTCGGCCAGCAGCGTGGAGACCGGCCCGTCGCCCTTGGCCTGCAGCGAGAAGACGCCGTCAAATTTCAGCGCCGTGCCCATGGTGGCGACCAGCACCAGCGCTTCGGCCAGCAGATGTGCGACCGGTTCAGGGTAGGCATGGCGCGCGAGAAGATGATCGATGGCCGGCCCCAGCCGCACCAGACGTCCGCGTGTGTCGCACTGCTCGATCTGGAACGGCAGGGACAGGTCATCAAGAAGAGGAATGCTGCTCACGGCGCTAATATAATCCGGCGCTTGACCCAAGCCTAGGCGCCGAAGCACCAGGCCAGGATTGCCTTTTGCGCGTGCAGGCGGTTTTCCGCCTCGTCGAACACCACCGAGCGTGGCCCGTCGATCACCTCGGCGGTCACTTCCTCGCCGCGATGGGCGGGCAGGCAGTGCATGAAGATGGCGTTCTTGCCAGCCTTGGCCATGAGGGCGGCGTTGACCTGATAGGGCGCCAGCAGTGCATGGCGCTTGTCGGCATCCTTCTGGCCCATCGACACCCAAGTATCGGTGATGACGCAGTCGGCATCGGCCACGGCTTCGGCCGGATCGGTGGTGACGCGAATCTGGCCCTGCCGTTCGGCGGCCCAGTCCAGCACCTTCTGCGATGGCTTGAGTTCCGGCGGGCAGGCGAGATCGAGGCGGAAACCGAACAGCACGGCCGCATGGATCAGAGACGTCGCCATGTTGTTGCCGTCGCCGACCCAGGCGATCTTGCGGCCCTTGATCGGGCCGCGATGCTCTTCAAAGGTCATCACGTCGGCCATCACCTGGCAGGGATGGCTGTCGTCGGTCAGGCCGTTGATCACCGGCACCGATGCATTGGCGGCCAGTTCAGCCAGATTCTGCGCCTTGTTGGTGCGCATCATGATGGCGTCGACATTGCCCGACAGGATCTTCGCCGTATCGGCGATGCTTTCGCCGCGGCCAATCTGCAGTTCGTCGGCGCGCACCACGATGGTCTCGCCGCCGATCTGGCGCATGGCGCTGTCAAAGCTCAACCGCGTGCGGGTCGAGGGCTTCTCGAAGATCATCGCCAAAATCCGGTCGCGGCCTGGCCGCGTCGGCTCGACGGTGCCCTTGGGCAGCCCGCGACGGCCGGCCTTCATCTGCGCCGCGTGGCTCAGGATGCCGCGCAGCGTCTCGGCCGGCAGGCGGTCGAGATCGAGGAAGTGACGGATGCCGTTCTGGCTGCCATTCATCATTCGGCGGCCGCCTTGCTCTTGTCCTGCAGCTTCTGGCAGGCGGCTTCCAGCCGGCGGATGCCTTCGGCGATATCCTTTTCCGGCACAGTCAGCGGCGGAATCAGGCGCAGGGTGTTATCGCCGGCCAGCACGCCCAGCACATGCTCGTCGCGCAGCGTCGCCTGGAACTCGGCGTTCGGCACCTTGGTCTTGATGGCCATCAGGAAACCCTGGCCGCGCACATCCTCGACCACATCGGGATAGCGATCCTTCAGCATGACGAGCTGCTGCATGAAATAGCTCGACCGCTTCTGCACGCCGTCGAAGAAGCCGTCTTCCAGCATCACGTCCAGCACGGCATTGCCGGCCGTCATCGCCATGATGTTGCCGCCGAAGGTGGTGCCATGGGTGCCGGGCGTCATGCCCTTGGCCGCCTCGGCGGTTGCCAGCACGGCGCCAACCGGGAAACCACCGCCCAGGCCCTTGGCCAGCGAGATGATGTCTGGCGTGATGCCCGACCATTCATAGGCGAACAGCTTGCCCGTGCGGCCCATGCCGGTCTGCACTTCGTCCAGGATCAGCAGCAGGTCATGCTCGTCGCAGAGCTGGCGCAGGCCACGCAGCATCTCGGTCGGAACCGAACGGATGCCGCTCTCGCCCTGGATCGGTTCGATCATGATCGCCGCTGTCTCCGGCGTGATCGCATCCTTGGCCGCCTTCAGGCTGAACGCGACCTGGTCAAAGCCTTCGACCTTGGGGCCGAAGCCTTCGAGATACTTGGCGTTGTTGGTCGCCGCCAGCATGCCCAGCGTGCGGCCGTGGAAGGCGCCTTCGAAGGTGATGATCCGGTATTTCTCCGGCTTGCCGCTCACGGCGAAATACTTGCGCGCGCACTTCACCGCGCCCTCGTTCGCCTCGGCGCCCGAGTTGCAGAAGAAGGCCTTGTCCGCGAAAGAGTTCGCCACCAGCCGCTCGGCCAGCTTCTCCTGCTCCGGAATCCGGAACAGGTTCGAGGTGTGCCACAGCTTGGCCGCCTGCTCCTGGATCGCCTTCACCAGATGGGGATGGCTGTGACCCAGGGCGGTCACCGCGATGCCGGAGCCGAAGTCCAGATAACGTCGACCGTCGGCGGTGTAGAGGTAGGAACCCTCGCCCCGCTCGAACGCAAGGTCAGTCCTTGCGTAAGTCGACATCAATGCTTCGGTCACGACACGCTCCTCTGAAATGGGTTCCGGATCATTCCGGACCCCAGAAAATAAGACGCCAGCCCCGGGTTTTACACGGCCGGGCTGGCGGTAAGGCCAGACTCTACGGGCGCTTAAGGGCTTATGTCAATTCGGCGAATGCATCCTGACATTGGCAGATTACTCATCTCTTACCGTAGCGTCCGAGGCTGGCAGGGCTTTTCGGCCCGGTGTTAATCTCTGGCCCCATAAGGGAAAAACCGGAGGCCTGTCATGACGACCCTCAGTTTCGAGACCACGCGGCGGGTCTATTGCGAGCCGGGCGCCAGCGCGAAGCTGGGCGCCCTGATGGCCGAACTGGGGTCCAGCCGGGTGGTGCTGGTCACCGATCCGGGCGTCATGAAACTGGGCCTGCCCGAGGCCGCCCTGGCCAGCCTGAAGGCCGCCAATATCGCCGTCACCATCTATGACAAGACCGAGGCCGATCCGCCGGAAAAGCTGGTGCATGAGGCTGTGCAGGTCGCGAAAGACTTCAAGGCCGACGGCGTGGTCGGCTTCGGTGGCGGCTCGTCGATGGATATCGCCAAGCTGGTGGCCTTCCTGCCGGTGGCGACGCAGCCGCTGTCCGAGATTTACGGCGTCGGCAATGCGCGCGGCAAACGCCTGCCGTTGATCCAGGTGCCGACCACGGCCGGCACCGGCTCGGAAGTCACCGGCATCGCCATCATCACGACCGGTGAATCCGAGAAGAAGGGCGTGGTCTCGCCGCTGCTGTTGCCCGACATCGCTCTGCTCGACGCCGATCTCACGCTGGGCCTGCCGCGGGGCGTGACGGCGGCGACCGGCGTGGACGCCATGGTGCATGCCATCGAGGCCTATACGTCGAAGAACAAGAAGAACGCGATGTCGGACGCGCTGGGTCGTGAGGCTCTGCGTCTCCTTTCAAAGAATATCCGCACGGTGTGTACGCCCGAAGGCATGAAGGATCGTGCGGCGCGGTCCGAGATGCTGCTGGGTGCGATGCTGGCCGGCATGTCATTCGCGAATGCGCCGGTGGCGGCCGTGCATGCGCTGGCCTATCCGGTGGGCGGCCATTTCCATGTGCCGCATGGCCTCTCCAACGCCTTGATGCTGCCGCATGTGCTGCGCTTCAACCTCGAAGTGCCGGCCGCTGCCGCGCAGTATGCCGAACTGGCCCCGATCCTGCTGCCGGGCAAGAGTTTCAATTCCGCATCCGCCGGCGCCGGTGCATTGCTGGCCGAGCTGGAGGCGATCATCGATGATGTGGAGCTGGAAAAGCAGCTCCGTCAGGTCGGCATCAGCCACAACCATCTGCCGATGCTGGCCAAGGACGCGATGAACCAGCAGCGCCTCTTGATCAACAATCCGCGCGAGGTCGCCTATGACGACGCGCTGAAGATTTATGAGCAGGCCCTATGAGTGGTGAGCTGTAAGCGATGAACGACGTCAAAGATCCGCGCACCGAGACGCGCGCCGATTACAAACACAGCCTGCTGATCCCGACGCGGCTGTCGGATATCGACGTCTACCAGCATGTCAACAACGTGCAGTATTACGCCTATTTTGACACGCTGGTGAATGACTACATGATCCGCTTCGGCGGGCTCGACATGGTCAGCGACCCCATCATCGGCCTGCTGGTGGAAAGCGGCTGCCGCTTCCACAAGTCGCTGAATTATCCTGAGACGGTGGAAGGCTGCCTGCGCACGGTGAAGCTGGGAAATTCCTCGGCAAAACACGAAATCGCGCTGTTCCGTGAGGGCGACCCGCATCCCGCGGCAACCGGGCATTTCGTGCATGTGTTTGTCGAACGCGGCGTGCAGAAGCCGGTGCCGATTCCGGCGAAAATCCGCGCGGCGCTGGAGAAGATTCTGGTCTAGCTTCACTCGTCACCCTCGGACCCAAGAAGATCATCTTGGCCGAGGGTCCATCTGTGCGTTCCGATGCGCGGGTGGTTGTGATGGATTCTTGGGACAAGCCCGAGGATGACGGGAGAGGTGTATCGTCTGCATGGCGTGCTTCACGGGCACGTGAAGCCTGATGGCGCGGAGTCGCCTCTTTCTCGGGCGGCGGCGCTGCTCTAGCGTTGCCTGCATATCGCGCAACGCCGGAGGCCATCGTGACCAGAGAGATCATTCGAACCGCTGCCGCGCCGTCGCCGCCGCCCAGCTACAGCCAGGCCGTGCGCGCCGCAGGCCTGGTCTTCGTCTCGGGCATCGCGCCGCAGGATCCGGCGACTGGAAAAATCGTCGGCGACACGATCCAGGACCAGACACGGCAGTGCCTGCAGAATATCTCCGCCATCCTCAAGGCGGCCGGCACATCGCTGGATCGCGTCGTCAGCGCCACGGTGATCATTCTGGAGGAAGCGGATTTCGCCGGCATGAATGAGGAATGGGTCAAATGGTTTCCGGCCAACCCGCCGGCGCGGCAGGGTGCGAAAATGCCGGTGCGCATTCCCGGCATGAAGGTGTCGATCGCGGTGATTGCCGAGGCGTGAAGCAGCAGCGCAGCTTGGCTGTAAGCCTGCGTCAAAGGTTACCGCACATTTAGCAGCGCGCTTCTCCGTCTTTGTGCATAGTGCGTGTGAGGCAGACATGGCGCGCCCCCGTAGGACGGACGGCACGCCGCTGAGTTGGATGGGAAGCATGTTCGATACGAAATTTCCGGCGATGCCGGGTGCAAAGGCCGTGATCGTGCTCGGCCTGCTGGCCTCTGTGATCGCCGGGGTGGCGATTGCCGAGGGCGACCGGGTGACGGCCGGCTGGGCCGGGGCGGCCCTGTTCATGGTCGGCCTGTGGCTGGTCTGGCCCCAGCCGGTGCAGCAGCGGCGTTAATCGCCGACGCTCGCGGAAATTGACTTTAATCCTATATACTGTACAATATATGTTCTTTTGCTGCTGCCGAGCTTCTCGGCAGATCACATACTAATGTATTCAGTCGGCTAGCTGTGACGCCGGTTAAGCGCGAATAAGAAGAAATAAGGGTCCAATAAGGACGAATAAGCCCCGAATAAGGACGAATAAGGGGGCAATAAGATCGAATAAGGGGTGAATAAGCCCGGATAAGGATCAGGGCAGCAGGCGGTAGCCGCGTTTCAGCAGCCGGTAGCACAGGCCCCAGAGCAGCAGGGCCACCACGCCCAGCACTGCGCCGCCCAGCAGCACGTCGCCGTCGGTATGGCCGGTGAAGCCATAGCGGAAGCCGTCGATCATGAAGAAGAACGGGTTGGCATGGGCTGCCGCATACCAGAAGGGCGGCAGCTGCTGCACCGAGTAGAAGGTGCCCGAGAGGAAGGCGAGCGGCGTGACGACGAAGTTGGTCACGGCGGCCATATGATCGAATTTCTGGCTCCACAGGCCGGCGATGATGCCGGTCAGGCTCAGGATCAGCGAGCCGGCGAAGGCGAAGTAGATGGTCGCGAACCAGTCGTGGACATGGATGGCCGAGAAGGGTGCGATCGACAGGGCGACCGCGCAGGCCACGGCCAGGCCGCGCGTGACGCCGGCGCCGGCATAGGCCAGCAGCAGTTCGCCCGGGCTGATCGGCGGCATCAGCACGTCGATGATATTGCCCTGCACCTTCGAGATCATGATCGAGGAGGAGGTATTGGCAAACGCGTTCTGCGTGGTGGCCATCATGATCAGGCCGGGCGCCAGGAATTCGATGAAGGGCATGCCGGCGACCTGCCGCACCGCGCCGCCCAGCGCCAGCGCGAAGACGGCGAAGAACAGCAGTGTGGTCACCACCGGCGCCAGCACCGTCTGGGTGATCACCTTCAGGAAGCGTTGCACTTCCTTGACGTAGAGCGTCCACAGGCCAAGCCAGTTCACGGGGCCGTAGCGGCGAGGGGTATAGGCGATGGCGGGACGGTCGGACATGCTGCTTTTTGAAGAGTTATGGGGCCGGGGAGCCTCGGGGGAACCTGTTCCCCGGGCTACATAGCGCGTAATCTGCCCCAATGCAAAACGCGACCGCCGATTCCGCCCTGCCGGACTGGTTGCCGGCCCTGCTGGCTGGCGAGCGCGCGGCTCTGGCCCGCGCCATCACGGCGGTCGAGAATGAGACCGACGAGGCCAGGCTGGTGCTGCAGGCCATCCGCGGCCGGCTCGGCCATGCGCTGGTCGTCGGCTTCACCGGCGCGCCGGGCGCGGGCAAATCCACCCTCGTCTCGGCCTATGTGGGCGAGCTGCGCCAGCGCGGCCTCAATGTCGGTGTCGTCGCCGTCGATCCGTCTTCGCCGCTCACCGGCGGCGCCATCCTGGGCGACCGCATCCGCATGAGCCAGCATGCCGCCGATCCGGGCGTCTTCATCCGCAGCCTCGCCAGTCGCGGCCATCTCGGCGGACTGTCGCGCACCGCCGCCCGGGTGATCGATGTCTTTGATGCTTCGGGCCGCGATGTCGTCGTCGTGGAAACCGTCGGCACCGGCCAGTCGGAAGTCGAGATCGCCGAGATCGCCGATGTGCGCGTCGTGGTGAATGCGCCGGGCCTGGGCGACGACATCCAGGCGATCAAGGCCGGTATCCTCGAAATCGCCGATGTGCTGGTGGTCAACAAGTCCGATCTTCCTTTTGCCGAACGCTCGGCGCGCCAGCTCGCCGCCATGAGCGCGCAGCGCGGCCATGGTCCGGTGCCGGTGCTGCAGACCAGCGCCACGGCCGGACAGGGCGTGGCCGAACTGGCCGATGCGATCCAGGCCATCGGCAAGCGCAAGCGTCCCGATCCGCGGGCGCGCACGCGGCGTCTGCTGCACAATCTGGTGCTGGATCGTCTGCGTCGGGGCCTGAGCGAACTGCCCACTGAAGATGTCGACCGCCTGTCTGATGCCGTGCTGGCCGGCAAGATGGACATCGACACCGCCATGCATGAAATGATTTCCATCCTCGCCTCCCGTCTCACCAGGTAAGCAAGACCGTCTCATGTCCGAAGCCAAGATCTGTTCGAGTATCCTCGATCTTCCCGGTTCCCGTATTCGCGTCGTCACCCGCGCTTCGGCCGATATCCCGGATGTCATCAAGCTGTGGTTCGGCGAGGGCGATGAGCCGACGCCGGCCTTCGTGCGCAAGGGTGCGGCTGCGGCGCTGGAGCGCGGCGAGACCTTCTACGCCGCCAATCGCGGCATCGCGCCGCTGCTGGATGCGATCGGCAGCTATCTCAGCCGCGCCTATGGCGTGGAGGTCGGTCACGATCGCATGGTGGTGACGGCATCGGGCATGAACGCCATCATGATCACCATCCAGTGCTTGATCGAACCCGGCGACAGCGCCGTGGTGATCGGCCCGATCTGGCCCAACGGCCGCGAGGCGATCAAGGCGATGGGCGGCGCGGTGCGCGACGTGTTTCTGCAGGCACAGGAAGACGGCCGCTGGAAACTCGACCTGCAGCAGCTGTTCGACAGCTGCGACGAGACGATCAAGCTGATCATGATCAACAGCCCGGGCAATCCCACCGGCTGGGTTGCCTCGGAAGACGAACTGAAGGCCATCCTGGATTTCTGCCGCGAGCGCGGCATCTGGATTCTGTCCGACGAGGTCTATGGCCGGATTATCTACGGGCCGGCCAAACATGCGCCGAGCTATTACACGCTGGCGCAGCCGGAAGATCCGGTGGTGATCGTCAATTCGTTTTCCAAGAGCTGGTCGATGACCGGCTGGCGACTGGGCTGGATCGTGGCACCGCCGCGCCTGTGCGCAGCCGTGGAAAAGATGACCGAGTTCAACATCTCGCATCCCACCACCTTTGTGCAGTGGGGCGGCGTCGCCGCGATGAACGATGGCGATGACTACGTACAGGGCCTCGTTGAACGATATAGTCGCGCTGCCGACATGGTCTATCAGGCGCTGGCGCCGCTGCCGCGTGTGAAACTGGCCAAGCCAGAAGGTGCCTTCTATGCCTTCTTCGCGCTCGATGGCGTGACCGACAGCGTACAGTTCTGCATGGACCTGGCGCGTAAATCTGGCGTCGGCCTCGCGCCGGGTGCGGCTTTCGGCCCGGCCGGCGAAGGGCGCATCCGCCTGTGCTATGCGGCCTCGCTGCCCAAGCTGTCGGAAGCGCTGGAACGACTGGTGCCGCAGCTGAAATAAAAAAAGCCGGAGGATGAATGCGGACGATCTACGAAAGCGACGATCACGCCGCCCTGCGTGACCAGATCGCCCGTTTCATCGACAACGAGGTCCGGCCCCATGGCAATGCCTGGGAAGAGGCCGGCATGGTGCCGCGCGAAACCCTGCGCAAGATGGGTGCGCTTGGCTTTTTCGGCATCCGCTATCCGGAAGCCTATGGCGGCAGCGAGCAGTCGCCGGTGGCCGCCGCGATCCTGGCCGAGGAATGCGGGCTGTCAGGATTCGGTGGGTTCTCCGCCACCGTATTGGTGCATACCGACATGGCCTCGCCGCATCTGGCCCATGCGGGCAATAAGCAGCAGCTCGACCGCTGGTTTTCCAAAGTCATCGCCGGTGAACTGATCACCGCCGTGGCCGTCACCGAACCCGATGCCGGCTCGGATGTCGCCGCGATCCGCACCCGGGCGAAGCGCGACGGCGACCATTACGTGCTGACCGGCAGCAAGATGTTCATCACCAATGGCGTGCATGCCGATCTGTATTTCGTCGCGGCCAAGACCGACCCGGACGCGAAAGGCTCGCGCGCCATCTCGATCTTCGCCGTTGAGAAAGGCACGCCGGGCTTCAGCGTCGGGCGTTCGCTGAAAAAGCATGGCTGGCTCTGCTCGGATACGGCCGAGCTGGTTTTTGATGGCTGCCGTGTGCCGGTTGAAAATCGTCTGGGCGAGGAGAACCGTGGCTTCTACGCCATCATGCGCAACTTCCAGAACGAGCGGCTGGTGCTGGGCGCCATGGCGGTGGGCGAATGCCGCCGCGCGTTGCAGATCACGCGCGAGTATGTGACGACGCGCAAGGCCTTCGGCGGCGTACTGGCCGACAAACAGGTGATCCGCCAGCGGCTGTCCATGCTGGAGGCCCGCACGGAAGCGGCGCGGCAGCTGGTCTATCACGCGGCCTGGTTGGTGGGCGAGGGCAAGGATGCCGTGCGCGAGGTTTCGATGGTCAAGGCGCTGTGCGGCGAACTGGTCAATGCCGTGACCTATGACTGCCTGCAATTCCATGGCGGCGCCGGCTACCTGCGGGACAGCGAGATCGAGCGCATGGCGCGCGATGCCCGTATCCATCCGATCGGCGGTGGTGCCACCGAGGTGATGCTGGAAGAGATCGCCAAACGCTGGCCGGCTTGACGTTCGCGTAAACTGCCGTAGCGGAACGTTTGCACCGCAAAAAGATTGGGGCTAGCGTTCGCCCCAGACCAAGTCTTGGGAGGACATAAAATGCGTGAAGCTGTCATCGTTTCCACCGCCCGCACGCCGATCGGCAAGGCCTATCGCGGCGCCTTCAACAATACCGACGCCGCCACGCTGGGCGCGCATGCGATCCGTGAAGCGGTGAAGCGCGCCGGCATCGAGGGCGGCGAGGTCGATGACGTGATCATGGGTGCGGCCCTGCAGCAGGGTTCGACCGGCGGTAACATCGCGCGCCAGGCCGCCATCGCCGCCGGCCTTCCGGTTTCCGTTGCCGGCATGAGCCTCGACCGCCAGTGCGGCTCGGGCCTGATGGCCATCGCCACGGCTGCCAAGCAGGTGATCCATGACAACGCGCCCATCGTGGTCGGCGGTGGTCTGGAATCGATCTCGCTGGTCCAGAACGAGCATATGAATACCTATCGCGCTCGCGACGAATGGCTGATGAAGAACAAGCCAGAGATCTACATGGCGATGATCGACACCGCCGAAGTCGTGGCCAAGCGCTACGGCATCAGCCGCGAGGCGCAGGACGAATATGCGCTGGAAAGTCAGCGCCGCACCGCTGCCGGTCAGGCTGCCGGCAAGTTCGATGCCGAGATCGTGCCGATGCCGAGCAAGATGGCGGTGGTCGACAAGGAGACCAAGGAAGTTTCCTACAAGGACATCACGCTGGCCAAGGATGAAGGCAACCGCGCCGACACCAAGCTGGAAGGCCTCGCCGGCCTGCAGCCGGTGCGCGGTCCCGGCAAGGTGATCACGGCCGGCAATGCCAGCCAGCTGTCGGATGGCGCGTCGGCCTGCGTGGTGATGGAAAGCAAGCTGGCCGAGAAGAAGGGCCTGCAGCCGCTGGGCATCTATCGCGGCATGGCGATCTCGGGCTGTGAGCCGGACGAGATGGGCATCGGCCCGGTCTATGCCGTGCCGAAACTGCTGCAGCGCTTCGGCCTCAAGATGGACGATATCGGCCTGTGGGAGCTGAATGAGGCTTTCGCCGTGCAGGTGCTGTATTGCCGCGACAAGCTCGGCATCCCGAACGACCGCCTGAACGTCAATGGCGGCGCGATCTCGATCGGCCATCCCTATGGCATGTCGGGTGCGCGCATGACCGGCCATGCCCTGATCGAGGGCAAGCGCCGCGGCGCCAAGTATGTGGTGGTGACCATGTGCATCGGCGGCGGTCAGGGCGGCGCCGGGTTGTTTGAGGTCGCCTAAAATCTCGACGTCGCGAGGCGGGTGAGGATCAGCTCCGCCACCCCCGCGCGTTCGTACCGTACGATCCCGAATTGGCCATAGGTCTGCGCAAGACCTGTGGCCTTTTCCGTTTCCAGGTCCAGCACCGCGAAACCGGGTTCAGCCTTCCAGTTGCGGCGATCCGGCACACCCAGCTGCGGCAGATGGAGCAGGCCGCGCGCCGTCAGATCACGGCGCAGGCGCTGGTGCGCCGCCATGTTGCGACCGGCATCCAGCCACTGGCTGCGCGGGTTCCAGGCGTTGATGCATGTCAGGGAGTGCGCCCCGCACTGGCGCAGATACGCGTCGGCCTGCGCGCTGGTTTCATTCAGGCGCAGGCCGGTCATCGTGCCATCAGGCCATGTCACCGCATAGGTCGTCGCGACATAGCCCTGCAATGTGGCCGGTGAAATCATCGCATCTCGGCAGAAGTGAGCGCTTGACGCAGCGCGGACGTACCGGGATTGCTCACTAGATTGTCGTAGAGGATGTTGCGCGGATGCGCTTCCTTGCCGTAGTAGGCCGTGTTGCGGCTGTGGCGCGCGGTGATCACCGCGCCTTCCACCGACACGCCGGCGGCCAGCCCCTTGGTCTTGGAGAAGGAGTAGATGTCGGCGCCGAAGTTCGTGGTGGTGGCGGCTTCCACGCCCATGCCGACCGGGCCGGCGGCGACGGTGGCATCGGCGCCAAGCTTGAACTCGTTGCGCAGGATGGCATCCACTGCCTTGTCGTTCATCAGCACGAGAATGACTTCCGAGGCCTCGCCGCCGATCTGCAGGCCGATCGAGCCCGAGCCCATGGTGTAGATCGCGGGTTCGCTCCAGCCGGTGCCGGTCTTGGCCATCAGCAGGCCTGAACCACCTTCGCCGCCGATAATGAAGCTTGCCTTCAGCAGCTGCGGCACCACGAAGACGCCCTTGGCCTGGGCCAGCTTGCGACGCAGGTCGCTCATCTGGCCGTCGGCGGTGAAATGCTCGACCGTGATGCGGGCGCTGTCGATCAGGCCCTGATCATCGGCGGCAAAAGCCGGTACGGGCGACATCAGGAGGGCGCCGCCAGCCAGGCTGGCAGTCATCAGGGAGCGGCGGGTCATGGCGGCGGAGAGTATCGGCTTGGACATGGTCAAACCCCTTTCCGGGTTGGCAAATCGCGAATCGCAATATATTGCTTCGGCCGCGCAGAATCACCCCAGGCGGCGAATCAGCCGGGGGCGCACGGGTTGTTGCAGCGCAAGCTAGTCCCTAAACTGTGGCGGCTTTGTGAAACGGAGGCGGCATGTCCAAGGCCAAGGAAGACGCCAAGGCAGATAGTGGTCAGGAGACCATCCCGGCGGACATCGCGGCGCTGAGCTTCGAGTCGGCGCTGAAGGCGCTGGACGAGATCGTTGCCAAGCTGGAAAGCGGTCGCGTCGATCTGGAAGAATCGATCGCCCTCTATGGCCGCGGCGCCCTGCTGAAGCGCCATTGCGAGGCCAAGCTGAAGGCCGCCGAAGAGAAGATCGAGAAGATCGTGGTCGGCGCCGATGGCCAGCCCGCCACCCAGCCCTTTAAGGCAGACTGATATGACCGACCAGCCGTCGCCCGCATTAGCGGCGGCCATGCAGGATGTCGGCGCGGCGGTGGACGCTGCGCTCGACCGCCTGCTGCCGGCCGTGGAAGGTTCGACACGCAAGCTCGATGAAGCGATGCGCTATGCGTCGCTTGGCGGCGGCAAGCGTTTGCGCGCGCTGCTGGTGGTTACAGGCGCCGATCTGTTCAAGGTGTCGCGCCCGCAGTCGCTGCGGGTCGCGGCCGCGATCGAGATGCTACATGCCTATTCGCTGGTGCATGACGACATGCCCTGCATGGATGATGACGACCTGCGGCGCGGCAAGCCCACCGTGCACAAGGCGTTTGACGAAGCGACCGCTGTGCTGGCGGGCGATGGCCTGCAGGCGCAGGCCTTCGCGGTGCTGGCCGATCCGGCCACTCATGCGGATGCCGCTGTTCGCGCCGGTCTGGTCGCCGGGCTCGCCATGGCCGCCGGCGCACGCGGCATGGTGGGCGGGCAGGCCATCGATCTGGCCGCCGAGGATCGCACGGCGGCCGGTAAGCCACTCTCCTATGACGAGATCGCGCATCTACAGGCGCTGAAGACTGGCGCGCTGATCGGCTTTTCGGCCGAAGCCGGCGCGATCCTGGGGCAGGCCAAGCCTGAGGATCGCGCGGTGATGCGCGCTTATGCCGCCGATCTGGGACTCGCCTTCCAGATCGCCGACGATATCCTTGATCACGAAGGCTCGGCCGCCGAAGTCGGCAAGGCGGTGGGCAAGGATGCCGCTGCCGGCAAGGCCACCTTTGTGGGCCTGCTGGGGCCCCCTGAGGCCCGGGCCAAGGCGCGGATATTAACGAATTCGGCCAAAGAGCGGGTTTCGTCGCATTTTGGTCCCGGTTCGGTGGTTTTACAGGAGCTGGCGGAGTTTGTTATAACCCGCCGCTCGTGACACGCTTAACGCCTCATGACAGGCAGCAATGATCAGTAACCGCACACCCCTGCTGGATACCGTTCGCACGCCGGCCGATACCCGGTCGTTCGATCTGGAACAGCTCAAGCAGCTCGCTGACGAGGTTCGTCGCGAGATGATCGATGCTGTCTCGGTCACCGGCGGCCATCTGGGCGCGGGTCTGGGCGTGGTGGAGCTCACCGTTGCCGTGCATCACGTCTTCGATACGCCGAGCGACCGCCTGATCTGGGATGTCGGCCATCAGGCCTATCCGCACAAGATTCTCACCGGTCGCCGCGACCGCATCCGCACGCTGCGCCAGCCGGGTGGTCTCTCCGGTTTCACGCGCCGTTCGGAAAGCGAATACGATCCTTTCGGTGCCGCGCATTCCTCCACCTCGATCTCGGCCGGCCTCGGCATGGCGGTGGCGCGTGACTTCAAGGGCGAGAGCAACAACGTCATTGCCGTGATCGGCGACGGCGCGATGTCGGCCGGCATGGCCTATGAAGCCATGAACAATGCCGGCGCGACCAACAGCCGGCTGATCGTCATCCTGAACGACAACGACATGTCGATTGCGCCGCCGGTCGGCGCGATGAGCGCCTATCTGTCGCGCCTGATGTCGTCGCGCTCCTATATCGGCCTGCGTCAGCTGGCAAAGCAGATCGGCGAGAAGATCCTGCCCAAGACGCTGACCTCGATTGCCGAAAAGGCCGAGGAGTATGCGCGCGGCATGGTGGCCGGCGGCACGCTGTTCGAGGAACTGGGCTTCTATTACGTCGGCCCGGTCGATGGCCATAACCTCGAGCATCTGGTGCCGGTGCTGAAGAATATCCGTGACACCGACAAGACCGGTCCGGTGCTGATCCATGTCGTGACGCAGAAGGGCAAGGGCTACGGCCCGGCCGAGGCTGCCGCCGACAAGTATCATGGCGTGGTGAAATTCGATGTCGTCACCGGCGCGCAGGCCAAGCCGCAGGCCGGTCCGCCGAGCTACACCAAGGTCTTCGCCCAGAGCCTGATCGCCGAAGCTGAGGCCGACGACAAGATCATTGCAGTCACGGCCGCCATGCCGTCGGGCACCGGGCTTGACCTGTTTGCCAAGAAATTCCCCAAGCGCTGCTTCGATGTCGGCATCGCCGAGCAGCATGCGGTGACATTTGCCGCCGGCCTCGCCACTGAAGGCTACAAGCCGTTTGCCGCGATCTACTCGACCTTCCTGCAGCGCGCCTATGACCAGGTGGTGCATGACGTGGCGATCCAGCGCCTGCCGGTGCGTTTCGCCATTGATCGCGCGGGTCTGGTGGGCGCCGATGGCGCGACTCACGCCGGCAGTTTCGACATCGCCTATCTCGCCTGCCTGCCCGACATGGTGGTGATGGCGGCGGCTGATGAGGTCGAGCTGATGCATATGGTGGCGACCGCTGCCGCCATCGATGACCGTCCGTCCGCGTTCAGGTATCCGCGCGGTGAAGGCAGCGGCTTGGCCCTGCCTGCCCGTGGCTCGGTGCTGCAGATCGGCAAGGGGCGCGTGATCCGCGAGGGCAGCAAGATCGCTATTCTCTCCTTTGGCACACGCCTGGCCGAAGCGCTGAAGGCAGCCGATGATCTGGCGGCCCATGGCCTGTCGACCACGGTGGCCGATGCGCGCTTCTGCAAGCCGCTGGATACCGATCTGGTGCGCCAGCTGGCCCGCAGTCACGAAGTGCTGATCACACTGGAAGAAGGCTCGGTCGGCGGCTTCGGCAGCCATGTGTTGCAGTTCCTCAGCCATGACGGCCTGCTCGATCATGGCCTGAAGATCCGGCCGCTGGTGCTGCCTGATCGCTTCATCGATCACGACAACCCGATGAAGCAGTATGACGAGGCGGGGCTGAACGCGCCGCAGATCGTCGCCACCGCGCTTGCCGCTCTGGGCCGTTCGAGCGACGTCCTTCCAGCCCGCGCCTGACAGGTTCCATCATGATCCTCAAGGAAGCGCGGGCCACGCTCACGCTGGCGCTGCCCATTGTCGGCACCCAGCTGGCACAGATGGCGATCCACACCACCGATGTCTGGTTGTTGTCGCATTACAGCGCCGAAGCCCTGGGGGCGGCTGCGCTCGGCGTCGCGATTTTCAGTTTTCTGTGGATGATGGGGCTGGGGCTGGCCATGGCTACGCCGGCACTCGCTGCGCAGGCGCGCGGCCATGATGCAGCTGATATGGAAGGCGTGCGGCAGGCCGTGCATGACGGCCTGATCACCACGGGCCTGTATGGCGTGGTCTGCACGGGCCTGCTGATGGTCAGCGAACCGTTCCTCAGGCTGATCGGCCAGCCCGAGGAACTGATCGCGCTGGCCTCGCCCTTCATGCAGGCAGTCAGCGGCATGTTCCTGCCGGCGCTGTGGTTCATGGTGCTGCGCGGCTTTGTTTCGGCGCTGGAACGGCCGCGCTCGGCGCTGCTGCTCACGCTCCTCGCGGTCGTGCTCAATGCCGCCGTCAACACCGTGCTGATCTTCGGCTTCTGGATCGTGCCGGCGATGGGCGTGGTGGGCGCCGGTCTGGGTTCCAGCCTGGTCAATATCGTCATCCTGCTGGTCTTTTGCTGGTACATCGCGCGCGATCCGCAATTCGGCCGCTATCACCTGGCGCGCGGCTGGTGGCGCAGCACGACGGCGCGTGTGACGGCCTTCCTGCGTGTCGGTGCGCCGATCGCGCTGGCGCTGGGCGCCGAGATCGGGCTGTTCTCGGCGGCGGCGCTGCTGATGGGCCGGCTGGGGGCGACCGAAGTCGCCGGCCATCAGGTGGCGCTGCAATGGGCGGCGCTGGCTTTCATGGTGCCGATGGGTCTGGCGCAGGCCGCCACCGTGCGCGTCGGCCTAGCTGCCGGGGCTCGCGACATTCCGGGCGCGGCGCGTGCCGGCTGGATCGCTATCATCATGGGCATGTCTTTCATGGCCTGCACGGCGCTGATCTTCCACTTTGCCGGTGCGTTGCTGATCACGGTTTTTGTGGCCGACAACACCGCGCCGGTCTTCACTATGGCGTTGACCTATCTCGGCATGGCGGCCTTGTTCCAGCTGGTCGATGGTGCGCAGGGCGTGGCCAATGGCGCGCTGCGCGGCCTGAAGGATACGGCCGTGCCGATGGTGATGACGCTGGTCGGCTACTGGCTGATCGGCTTTCCGGTCGCGATCTGGTTCGGCTTCTACACGCCGATGCGTGGCATTGGCGTCTGGGCCGGCCTGGTGGTGGGCTTGGCGGTGGTGGCCGTGCTGCTGCTCTGGCGTTTCGCCGTCATGACCCGTAGGCTGGCGCGATGAAGGCCCCGAAACTTCGCCTCGACCAAATGCTGGTGGAGCGCGGCCTGGCGGACAGCCGGGCCAAGGCGCAGGCCGCCATCATGGCCGGGCTGGTCTTCTCAGGCGAAAAGCGCCTCGACAAGCCGGGCGTCGCGCTGGCGGCCGATACGCCGCTGGAAGTGCGCGGCAAGCCGCATCCCTGGGTCAGTCGCGGCGGCGTCAAGCTGGCGCATGCCATCGAACATTTCTCACTCGATGCCAAGGGCCGCACCGCCATCGATGTCGGTTCGTCGACGGGCGGCTTCACGGATGTGCTGCTGCATCATGGCGCGGCCAAGGTCTTCGCCGTCGATGTCGGCGAGGGCCAGCTCGACTGGAAGCTGCGCAATGACGCGCGCGTCGTCGTGATGGAAAAGACCAATGCGCGGCATCTGACTGCCGCACTTATTCCCGATGCGGTTTCCTGTGTGGTCTGCGATGCCAGTTTCATCGGGCTGCAGACCGTGCTGCCGGCCGCTCTTGGTCTGGCGGGCGAAGGCAGCTGGGCCGTGGCGTTGATCAAGCCGCAGTTCGAGGTCGGCCGCGAGCGCGTCGGCAAGGGTGGCGTGGTGCGCGATCCCGCGCTGCATGACGAAGTCTGTGCGCGCATTCAGGACTGGTGGAGTGAACTGCCCGGCTGGCAGGTGATCGGCCTGGAGCCCAGTCCGATCCTGGGGCCTGAAGGCAACCGCGAATTCCTGATCGCCGCCCGGAAAGGCAATGCGCATGCGTGACGTGGATGGGGTGATCGAACGCATGGGCGGGCAGGGCCATGGCGTCCTGTCCAAGGATGATGGGCGCTATTACGTGCCCTTCACCGTGCCGGGCGACCGCATCGCCGCCAAGGTGGGCGAGGAGCGTGGCGATGGCCATGCCGCACATCTGAGTGTGCTGGAAGCGGGCGGACCGGATCGTGTGGATGCGCCATGCCCGCATTTCGGCGCCTGCGGTGGCTGCGCCTTGCAGCATTGGGCCGAGGCGCCCTATCGCGACTGGAAGCGTGGCAAGCTGGTGGCGGCGCTGCTCCGCCGCGATTTCGAGAATCCCGTGGTCGATGATCTGGTCTCGGTGCCCGATCAGTCGCGTCGCCGCGCCGAGTTCATTGCCCGTCGGGTGAAAGACAAGGTGCTGCTCGGTTTCCACGAGGCGCAGACGCGCAAGATCGTCGACCTGCAGACCTGCCTGGTGCTGCGGCCGGCCCTGGTCGCCATACTGCCGCAGCTGCGCGAAATGATGCTGCCGGTGTTGGGCGATGGCTGGGCCGTCGACCTTAAGGTCACCGAGACAGAGACCGGCCCCGATGTGCTGATCACCGGCAAGCTGAAGATGCGGGTGCAGGAACGTATCGAGCTGAGCAAGGCGGCCAAGCAGATCGGGCTGGGGCGTCTCAGCTTCCGCTTCGACATGCGCAGCGAGCCCGAAATGTTGTACCAGGGCGAAGAGCCGCCGCGCGTGTTGTTCGGCACGACGGCCGTGACGCTGGCGCCCGGCGGTTTCCTGCAGGCGACGGCCGAGGCCGAGCAGACGATGGCGGATGTCGCGCTGGAGGCCCTGAAGGACGCCAAGCGCGTCGCTGATCTATTCTCGGGCTGCGGCGCTTTTGCGCTGCGGCTGGCTGCAGCCGGCAAGAGCGTCTGGGCCGTGGATGCCGACAAGCCGGCAATTGCAGCCTTGGCCAATGCGGCGAAGGGTTTTGCCGGCAAGGTGACCGCCTCGGCGCGCGATCTGGAGCGCCAGCCGCTCAGTCGTGCCGAACTGAAGAAGCTGGATGCGCTGGTGATCGATCCGCCGCGCGCCGGCGCCAAGGCCCAGGTGCAGCAGATCGCGGAGGCTGCCAAGGTAGGCGATGCCCCGCCGCTGATCGTCATGGCCTCCTGCGATCCCTCCAGTTTCGCCCGCGATGCCCGGGTGCTGGCCGATGCCGGCTACCGCCTGGAGCGGGCGGTGCCGATTGACCAGTTCCGGTGGTCGCCACATCTGGAAATTGTCAGTGTTTTCAGGCGCTAGCGCGGCCAGACTGGGGGGTTGCAAAGCCCCTTTAGACGGGCTATATCCCGCCCCGATCCCTGCTGGGGGATCGTCTAACGGTAGGACCCCAGACTCTGACTCTGGTTGTCTAGGTTCGAATCCTAGTCCCCCAGCCATTCTTCCGGCTCATCCGACATTGTAATTGCGTGTCAGATGTCGGGTCTTTTGAGAATTTCCCAACTCTTATGAGAAATCGGACCGGCGTTTCCGAAGACGCCGACAAGAGCATTGTGACCGGCTATTAGACGGCCGGCCGCGGATTTCCTTATGTCCGCTTTATGAAAACGGCCCCAAAGCCGCATGGCGCCAATAGGCGGGGCGGCGCAACTCTTCTCCATCGACAATGTGAGAAGGAATGCATGCGTGTCATCCACCCCCAAGCGGTGCCGTTTCAATCTGGCGGCAGCTTATTCACCATCGACCATTGGCGACCTCGTCGCCGTCACGCCCACGATCCGCAGCGAAAGCATCGTCGTCATTGGCCGGGGCACGCTGCCATTCTTTCTGGCCTTTCTGAATCGCGGCTGCCGCAGCGCCGTGGAACTGCGCATCAGCACGGCCGCACCGGATGCCCAGCCCGCCGACCTGGCCTGGATCACAGGTATAGCCGAGCCGAAGGAATGCGACGCCGCCGTGCGAATGGCGCTGCGCCGGGTCGGTAAGGCTGGCCGCATTGCCATCGATGCGACCGTACTGGTCGCCCGCAAGGGGCTGGCGCGACTGCTGCAGTATATGAAACGCCTCGGCCTGCAGGTCGACAGCACGCATTGCATCGGCACATGTGTCGTCGTCCTGGCGCATGGGTGATGGCATGTCCCACCGCGAACGCCGTCTGCAGGGTTCCATCGTGGCGCTGGTCACGCCCTACCGGAATGGCTGCGTCGATGCGGACTGCCTGTCTGTCCTGATTGCGCGCCAGATCGAGCGTGGCACCAGCGCGATCCTGGTGGGCGGCAGCACCGGTGAGGGCGCCCTGCTGGCGGATGAGGAGCAGGCCCTGCTGGTCGAGACGGCGGCGGTCGTGGCTCGTCGGCGGGTGCCGGTGATAGCGGGCGTCGGGGCGCCGTCCACCGAGCGTGCCGTCTTCCTTGCCCGGCAGGCGGAGCGGCAGGGTGCCGATATCCTGCTGGCCAGCGCGCCGCCTTACATCCGGCCGACGCAAGCCGGACTGGCCCTGCATGTTCAGGCGATTCATGATGCCGTGCGCCTGCCGGTGCTGCTCTATGACGTGCCCTCGCGCACAGCCTGCCGCTTCGAAGATGATACGGTGGCGCGCCTCGCTGCGCTGCCGCGCGTGATCGGCATCAAGGACGCGACCGGCGATCTGTCGCGTCCGGCCAGGCTGCGGCGGCTCACCGGCGCGCATTTCCTGCAGCTGTCCGGCGATGACGCCACGGCGCTGCATCATCGCATCGCCGGCGGGCAGGGTTGCATCTCGGTGGCGGCCAATGTGGCGCCAGGCCTTTGCGCCCAGCTGCATGAAGACTTCGAATCCGGCGACCTGCCGGCAGCCATGCGGCTGCATGAACGGCTGCTGCCGCTTTCCCAGGCGCTGATGCTGGAGAGCAATCCGATCCCGGTGAAACGTGCCTTGTTCCGACTGGGGCTCTGTGCCGATGCCCTGCGCTTGCCGCTGACCCCGCTCTCCCCGTCCGCCGATGCGAGCCTGACCACTGCGCTCGAGCCGGTCTGGGCACTGGAGGAGGGAACGGCCCGGCAGTTGGCGTGAGGCGCACCGCCTGCCGGGCCGGCTTTATGAAATCCTTATGCCGACCGGCCGCCTTCCACATGGCGACCTGATCCGGCTCCACCCTAACTTCCGCTTACAGGAGCCATTTCCCATGCCCGATCTGCTTTTCCTACTTCTCGGCCTCGGCCTGTTCGCCGGCCTGATCGCCTACACCTATCTCTGTGAGCGCCTCTAGGAGCGCAGCCCCCATGACATTCGATTTCATCCTCGGCGGCAGCATTGCCGCCCTACTCGCCGTCTATCTCGTTTATGCGCTGCTGCGCGCCGAGAAATTCTGAAAAGGCGTGGCCATGACCCAGAATGACACTCTTCAATTGCTGTTGTTCATTGCAGTCCTGCTGGCGATGACGCCGCTGCTCGGCCGCTACATGACCCGGCTGTTCAACGGCGAAGCCGCCTGGCTGCGCCCCATCGAGCGACCGCTCTATGCACTGGCCGGCGTCGACCCAAAACGCGAGCAGCACTGGGTCAGCTATTCCGCCGCCTTGCTGGCCTTCAGCATCGCCGGCTTCGTGCTGTTCTACGCCGTGCTGCGTTTCCAGGACGTGCTGCCGCTCAATCCACAGGGGCTGCCAGCGCTGTCGCCGGACCTCACCTTCAACACGGTGGTCAGCTTCATCACCAATACCAACTGGCAGTCCTATGGCGGCGAAAGCACCATGAGCTATCTGAGCCAGATGGTGACGCTGACGGTGCATAACTTCCTATCGGCTGCCGCCGGCATCAGCATCGCGCTGGTGGTGATCCGTGCCTTCGCCCGCAAATCGGCAAAAACCGTCGGCAACTTCTGGGTCGATCTGACCCGCGCCACGCTGGGTCTGCTGTTGCCGGTATCGGTGCTTCTCGCGCTGTTCCTGATCTGGCAGGGCATGCCGCAGAATCTCGATCCCTATGTCACCGCCAATACTGTCGAGGGCGCCGAGCAGGTGATCGCCCAGGGGCCGGTGGCCTCGCAGGTGGCGATCAAGATGCTGGGCACCAATGGCGGTGGCTTCTTCAACGCCAATGCCGCGCATCCTTACGAGAATCCTACCGCGCTCAGCAATTTCATACAGATGCTGGCGATCTTCCTGATCGGCGCGGCACTGACCAATGTGTTTGGTCGCATGGTCGGCGATCAGCGTCAGGGTTGGGCGATCTTCGCCACCATGTTGCTGCTGTTCGTGATCGGCGTGCTGGTGACGGCCAACGTAGAGTCCGGTGGCAATCCGCTGCTGACCGCGCTGGGCGTCGATCCGTCGCTCGGCAACATGGAGGGCAAGGAAGTGCGTTTCGGCAGTTTTGCCTCCTCGCTCTTCGCCGTGATCACCACGGCGGCCTCCTGTGGCGCGGTGAATGCCATGCATTCCAGCTTCCTGCCACTTGGCGGCATGATCCCGCTGATCAACATGATGCTGGGCGAGGTAATCGTCGGCGGCGTCGGTGCTGGCTTCTACGGCATCGCCGTCTTCATCGTGGCGACGTTGTTCATCGCCGGCCTGATGGTGGGCCGCAGTCCGGAATATCTTGGCAAGAAGATCGAGGCGCGCGAGGCCAAGCTGGCGGTACTCGCCATCCTGATCTCGCCGATCGTCATCCTGGTCGGTACGGCGATTGCGCTGACCAGCGAAGCCGGCCAAGCCGGATTGCTGAGTGCCGGCCCGCACGGCCTGAGTGAAGTGCTGTATGCCTTCACGTCCGCCGCCGCGAATAACGGCAGTGCCTTTGCCGGCCTGACCGCCAATTCGGTCTTCTACAATATGGCGCTTGGCGTCGCGATGATGCTGGGCCGCTTCGCCATGATTGTGCCAGTGCTCGGCATGGCCGGCGCGCTGGCGGCGAAAAAGGCCGTTCCCGCCTCGGTCGGCAGCTTCCCCACGCATGGCCCGATGTTTGTCTGCCTGTTGGCCGGCACCATTCTGATCGTCGGCGGCCTGACCTTCTTCCCGGCGCTCGCGCTCGGACCGGTGGTCGAGCATCTGCTGCTGATCGCCGGCCAGACCTTCTGAGGATATTGTCATGAGCAAAGTTGTAAGCCAGAAACTCTTTGAGCCGGCGCTGGTGAAGACCGCCATCGGGCAATCCTTCGTCAAGCTGGATCCGCGTCAGCTTTGGCGCAACCCGGTGATGTTCGTGACTGCCGTGGTTGCCGCCGCCAGCAGCGTGCTGTTCGTCCGTGATCTTTTCGGCGGCGAGAACCCGGCGCTGATGGGTCAGATTTCCGCCTGGCTGTGGTTCACCGTGCTGTTTGCCAATTTCGCGGAAGCGCTGGCAGAAGGCCGCGGCAAGGCGCAGGCCGAATCCTTAAGGCGCGGTAAGACCGAAGCCATGGCCAAGAAGCTTGGCAATGATGGCCGTATCACCACCGTGCCGGCTACCGCGTTACGTATTGGCGATATCGTGCTGGTCGAGGTCGGAGACCCTGTGCCGGGCGATGGTGATGTGATCGAGGGCATTGCTTCGGTGGACGAATCCGCCATCACCGGCGAATCCGCACCGGTCATCCGTGAATCTGGCGGTGACCGCTCTGCCGTCACGGGTGGCACGCGAGTGCTGTCGGATTGGATCAAGGTGAGGGTCACCGTCAATCCGGGTGAAAGCTTCCTTGATCGCATGATCGGCCTGGTTGAAGGCGCCAAGCGGCAGAAGACGCCCAATGAAGTGGCGCTCACCGTACTGCTTGTCGGCATGACGCTGATCTTCCTGGTAACCACCGGCAGCCTGGAGGCGCTGGCGATCTATTCCGGCGTCGCGGTGCCTGTCGTTTACCTGATCGCGTTGTTGGTCACGCTGATCCCGACCACTATCGGCGGGCTGCTGTCGGCCATCGGCATCGCTGGCATGGATCGACTGATCCGCCACAATGTGATTGCCAAGTCGGGCCGCGCCGTGGAAGCCGCCGGCGATGTCGATACTCTGCTGCTCGACAAGACCGGCACCATTACGCATGGCAACCGTATGGCCTCGGCTTTTGTCGCCATGCCCGGCGTTTCGGACAGCGAGCTGGCCGAGGCCGCGCTGCTCGCATCGGTGGCTGATGAGACGCCGGAAGGCAAGTCGATCGTCGCGCTCGCCGTCGAGAAATACGGCCTTGGCCACGAGATAGAGAAAGCGGGCAAGGGCAGCTTTATCCCGTTCAGCGCCCAGACCCGCATGAGCGGTCTCGATCTGCAGGGCCGGGAGATCCGCAAAGGCGCCTTGGATGCCATGCTGCGTTATTCCGGCCAGCCTGCCACGCCGGCGCTCAGCACCGCTGTTGAACGCATCGCAAAATCCGGGGGGACGCCGCTGGTGGTGTCGGCCGACCGTCGGCTGCTTGGCGTCATCCACCTGAAGGATATCGTCAAGAGTGGCATCCGGGAGCGTTTCGCCGAATTGCGCCGCATGGGCATCCGCACCGTGATGGTGACCGGTGATAACCCGCTCACGGCGGCTGCCATCGCCGCCGAGGCCGGCGTGGATGATTTCATCGCCGAGGCCACACCAGAAAAGAAGCTGGAACTGATCCGCAAGGAACAGGCCGACGGCAAGCTGGTGGCCATGTGCGGTGACGGTACCAACGATGCACCGGCGCTGGCCCAGGCTGATGTCGGCCTGGCCATGAATATCGGCACCGCGGCGGCGCGTGAAGCCGGCAACATGGTCGATCTGGATAGCAACCCGACCAAGCTGATCGAGGTGGTGATGATCGGCAAGCAACTGCTCATGAGCCGCGGATCGCTCACCACTTTCAGCCTTGCCAACGACGTGGCGAAATACTTCGCCATCATCCCGGCCCTGTTCATCGCCGGCTATCCGCAGCTTGCTGCCCTCAATGTGATGCAGCTCAGCTCGCCGCAGAGTGCCATCCTCTCGGCGGTGATCTTCAACGCATTGATCATCATTGCGCTGATTCCACTGGCACTCAAAGGCGTGCGCTACCGGCCGCTGGCGGCCGCCGTGCAGCTGCGCCGCAATCTGGTGATCTACGGCGCCGGCGGCGTTGTGCTGCCCTTCATCGGTATCAAACTGATCGATCTGGCTGTCGCGGCCCTCGGTCTGGCGTAAGGAGGCTTCCATGCTCAGTCATATTCGTCCTGCTGTCGTCCTGATGGCTCTGTTCACCTTGATCACCGGGCTCGCCTATCCGCTGGCGATTACCGGCATCGGGCAGACCCTGTTTCCCGTGCAGGCGCATGGCAGCCTGATCGAACAGGAGGGCAAGGTGATCGGCTCGGTGCTGATCGCGCAGGGTTTCAGTAGCGCGCAGTATTTCCAGCCGCGCCCCTCGGCGGCCGGCAAGGAGGGCTATGACGCCACGTCCTCCAGCGGTTCCAACCTGGCCCCGACCGCCAAAGCGCTGGTCGAGCGCGTCACCACTGATGTGGGCACCTATAAGGGCGCCAACGGCACGGATGCCGTGCCGGCCGACGCAATCACTACCTCGGGCTCCGGCCTCGACCCGCATATCTCGCCGGCCAATGCGGCCCGGCAGATCGCACGGGTGGCCGAGGCGCGCGGCATGGCGGTGGCCGAAGTCCGCAGCCTGGTCGATCGTCATACCGAACAGCCGGGAATCTTCGGGGAGCCGGGCGTCAATGTGCTGACGCTGAACCTCGCCTTGGATAAGATCAGGCCGGTAGCGAAATGACCATGGCCAATGCCAGACGACCGATCTGATCGCGACAGCCGACCGTCGCCGGAAGCATTGCTGCAGGCGGCCGCGCAGGAAAAGCGCGGCCGCCTCAATGTCTTCCTTGGTGCCGCGCCCGGCGTGGGAAAGACCTACGCCATGCTGGAAGCTGCGCATCAACGCCAGCGCGAGGGTATCGACGTGGTGGTCGGCGTGGTCGAGACCCATGGCCGTGAGGAGACGGCCGTGCTGCTGCGCGGCCTGGAACAGCTGCCGCTGCGCCGCGTCGAATACCGTGGCCGGGTTTTCAATGAACTCGATCTGGAGGCGGTGCTGCGTCGCCGGCCGCAGTTGGTCCTGGTCGATGAACTGGCGCATAGCAATGTGCCGGGCAGCCTGCATGACAAACGCTATCAGGATATCGAGGATATCCGCGCCGCCGGGATCGACGTTTATACCGCGCTGAACATTCAGCATCTGGACAGCCTGAATGACGTGGTAGCGCAGATCACCCGCGTGAAGGTGCGCGAGACCATTCCGGATCAGGTGCTGGCGCAGGCCGATGCGATCGAGCTGATCGACCTGCCGCCGGAAGACCTGATCAGGCGGCTGAAGGAGGGCAAAGTCTATCTGCCCGAACAGGCCGCGCGCGCCGTGCATCATTTTTTCGCAGCAGGGAATCTGACAGCGTTGCGCGAACTGGCCTTGCGCAAAGCGGCTGACCAGGTCGACAGCCAGATGCTGTCGCATATGCAGAGCCACGGCATCAGCGGACCCTGGCCGACGCGCGACCGCATCATGGCCTGTATCAGCGCCAGCCCGCTGATGCCGCGACTGGTGCGCGCGGCGCGACGGCTGGCTGCCCGCCGCCATGCCTCCTGGATCGCACTTTATGTCGAGACGTCGGCGCATGACCGGTTGTCCGATGCCGAGAAGACGCAGATCAATCGGGCGTTGACGCTCGCCGAGGAATTCGGGGCCGAGGTCGTCACCGTGACGGCTGGCAACGTGCCGATGGAAATCCTGCGCCAGGCGCGCCAGCGCAATGTCACCGAGATCGTGGTGGCGCGGAGTCATCGGTCGTGGCTGGTCAATCGCCTGCGCGGCACGCTGACCGACCGGCTGGTCGAAGCCGGCGACGGCATCAACATCCATGTCGTCACCGGGGCGGCGGGTGAAGAATCTTGGCTCGGCGTGATGCGGGCGCGGCTGGAGAGCCTCGACTGGCACGGCTTTCTGCCGACAGGTGTCATTTCGCTGCTGGCGCTGGGCGCGGTTAAGCTGGCCGGTCCCTGGCTACCCGATTCCAGCATTCCGCTGCTGATATTGATCGCCGTTTTGCTCTGCGCGCTACGCTACGGCTATGCGGCGGCAGTGCTGAGTTCGGTGCTGGCGGTGCTGGGCTACAATTTCCTATTCCTGCCGCCGCTCTATACCTTCACGATCACTAACCCGGAAAATATCTACACCTTCTTCGTTTTCCTCGGCGTGGCGCTGGTCGCTAGCAATCTCACGGCGCGCATCCGTGCCCAGGCGGAAGCGGCGCGAATACGTGAAGCGCGCACCGCTTCGCTCTATGCCTTCAGCCGCACGGTGACCGGCGCGGCGGAGGAGGACGATATCCTCTGGGCCGTGGTGCATCATGTCGCGGCCCTGTCGAAGGCGCAGTCGCTGGTGCTGATCCCTAATAGCGCCAGCGGGGGGCGGCTGGAGATTCGCGCTGCCTATCCACCGGAAGACCAGATCGACGACAAGGCGCGCATCGCGGCCGATTGGGCCTGGGACAAGGGCGAGCCGGCTGGGCGCGGCACTGGCACGTTGCCGTCGTCGGACTGGCTGTTCCTGCCCCTGCGCACGGTGGAACGCAAACTGGGTGCGCTCGGGGTGCGCTTCCCCGATGCCGCGCCGGTTCTAGGACCGGATGACCGCCGTCTGCTGGATGCGCTGGCCGGGCAGGCGGCGCTGGCCATCGAACGCACCATCCTCAATCGCGATATCGAAGAAGCGCGCGTTTCCGCCGAGACCGAGAAGTTGCGTTCGGCACTGCTCTCCTCGATCAGCCATGACCTGCGCACGCCACTCTCGGCCATCATCGGCGCCGCCAGCAGTCTGATGAACTTCGGCGACCGCATCGAAGCGAAAGGCCGCGACGACCTGCTGGTCACCGTGCGCGATGAGGCCGAGCGGCTGAACCGCTTCGTCGGCAACCTGCTCGATATGACGCGGATCGAATCCGGCGCCATGCAGCCCAAGCTCGACTGGGTCGATCCGGAAGACCTCGTTGCCACCGCGGTGAAACGCGCAAGCCCGCTTACCATGGGGCATGCTGTGGAAATCGAGCAGGAATCCGATCTGCCACTGTTACGCGTGGATTACGTTTTGATCGAGCAGGTGATCATCAACCTGCTGGATAACGCCGCGAAATACTCCGATCGGGGCGCGCCGATCCGGCTGGCGTTGCGTCGGCTGGACGACCGCGTGGAACTGCGGGTGACGGATCGCGGCATCGGTATCTCTGCCGACGAACTGGAGCAGGTCTTCGACATGTTCCATCGCGTGCGTGCCGGTGACCGCCAGGTGGCCGGCACGGGACTTGGCCTTTCGATCTGCCGCAGCATCCTCACTGCCCATGGCGGCACTATCCGTGCCGAAAGCCCGGCACAGGGTGGCCGAGGCACCCGTATGGTCGTCACCCTGCCGCTGGAACAGCAGCCGGTGATGCCGCAAGAGGAAAAGACCAGTCATGGCTGACGGCGCACGCATCCTGGTCGTCGACGATGAACCGCAGATCCGTCGCCTGCTGAAAGTGAGCCTGGAGGCGCATGACTACCGGATCGTCGAGGCCGGCGGCGGACAGGAGGGCATCCGGCTCGCCGCATTGGAAAAACCAGATCTGGTGGTGCTCGATCTCGGCCTGCCGGATATCGATGGCCAGGATGTGATCCGGCGCATCCGCGAGTGGAGCGCCGTACCCATTGTGGTTTTGTCGGTTCGGGCCGATGAAAGCGACAAGGTCACGGCATTGGATGCCGGCGCCGATGATTATGTCACCAAGCCTTTCGGCACCGGTGAATTGCTGGCCCGCATCCGCGCCGCCCTGCGCCATACCGTCAACGCCGCTGCCGGGGCGCCGGTGTTCACCAGCGGCGACCTGCAGGTCGATCTGGAAAAGCGCCAGGTCAGCCTGAAAGGCGCGCCGGTGAAGCTGTCGCCTAAGGAATACGAGCTGCTGCGCCTGCTGGTTCAGCATGCCGGCAAGGTGCTGACGCATCAGTTCATCCTGCGCCAGGTCTGGGGCCCGGCGCACGAAAATGACGTGCAATACCTGCGGGTCTTCGCCCGTCAGCTGCGGCAAAAGATCGAGGCCGATTCCGCAAGCCCGCAGCTACTGCTAACCGAGCCGGGGGTGGGCTACAGGCTGGTGGGGTGATTGGCTGCCCCTGAGGACGTCCGGAATTCTCAGAATTCATGGTCATTTAGCCGGTTCTTCTCAGGAAACAGTGGTGCTTCTTATCAATACTCTAGATACGATTCGCCCGAATCGGCTGGTTTATTCTCAATTAACCTGAAATCTGACATTGCGACAGACGGCGCGAATTGTCCTGTCCGCCGGCATGCATAGAGTTTCGTTATAGGTGTCGATAGACGACCTGTATCGGGCCGTGCCGCGGACCCGGTCTGCTTGCACGGCATCTGTCCGCATGCTTATCATCTTTGCAGTCATCAGCTGAACGAGCATTCACACCATAAGCCAACGCTGATGACCCGGATGCTTCTGTGTCCGGGAGGAGACGGAATGGAAGCGGCGCCAATCAGTTTGGAATGCCAGGGCGTAGTGCGCAAATTCGGCGGCCTTGTGGCGCTGAAGGACGTGTCGCTGTCGATCGAACGCGGCCAGATCTACGGTCTGGTTGGCCCCAATGGCAGCGGCAAGACCACCATGGTCAATGCCGTCACCGGCTTCTATCCGCCGCAGCAGGGCCGCATCCTGTTCGAGGGCGAAGACATCACCGGCCGCAAGCCCCATGGCGTGGCGAAGCTGGGCATCGCGCGCACCTTCCAGAATCTCGCATTGTTCCGCGGCATGAGCGTGCTCGACAACATCATGATGGGCCGCCACATCCACATGAAGCCCAGTGCGCTGGCCACACTGTTTTACTGGTGGTGGGCGCGCCGCGATGAAATCCGCGAGCGCGAGGTGGTCGAGGAGATCATCGATTTCCTGCAGTTGCAGGACGTGCGCAACGAACCGGTGGAAACCGTGCCGCTGGGTCTGCAGAAGCGCATCGAGCTGGCGCGCGCCCTGGTGGCGGAACCGCGCCTGCTGATCCTGGACGAGCCGATGGCCGGCATGAATCAGGAAGAAAAAGAATATATGGCGCGCTTCATCCTTGATGCGCGCGAAGAGCGCGGCCTGACCGTGCTGCTGATCGAACATCACATGGATGTGGTCGCCGCGATCTGCGACCGCATGACGGTGCTGTGCTACGGCGAGAAGATCGCCGAGGGCAAGCCGGCCGATGCACTGGCCGATCCGAAGGTGATCGAGGCTTATCTCGGGAGCAAGAAGCGCCATGCGGCTTGAGGCGCGGGCAGACGTGGATTCGCAGGCCGTGCCGCGCGTGAATGCCGGACTCAAATCCGGCACGCTCGGCACGCTGCTGGCCGCCAATGCCGCGCAGCATCCGGCCGAGATCGCCATGCGCGAACGCGAGCATGGCATCTGGAAGGAATTCACCTGGGCGCAGTATCTGGATGCGACGTTGTCCTTTGCCGCCGCCGTGGACGCGCTGGGTTTCCGGGCCGATGAGGGCCTGCTGGTGATCGGCGATAACCGGCCGAAACTGTATTTCGGCATTGTCGGCATCGGCATGCTGCGCGGCCTGCCGGCGCCGGTCTTTTCCGATCTGCCGCCCGAGGAAATCCGGTTTTTCGCCGCCAACAGCCGGGCGCGTTTCGCGCTGGCCGAAGACCAGGAGCAGGTCGACAAGTTGCTGGAGCTGCGCGCCGATACCGGCGGCCAGCCCGAAATCATCATCTATGACGATCCGCGCGGACTGCGCGGCTACACGCAGCCGGGCCTGCTGGCTTGGGACGATCTGGTCAAGACGGGCGCCGCGCGGCTGCAGGCCGAGCCGGGTTTGCGCGACGACCTGATCAATCGTGCCAGGCCGAGTGATGCCGCCGTGCTGCTGCATTCCTCCGGCACCACGGGGAAGCCCAAGGGCATCGTGCTGCAGCATCGCCGCGCCATCGCCGCCGTGCGCAACGCTGCCGCCGCCGACTATTTCAAGGAGCGCGACGAGCTGATGGCCTATCTGCCGATGGCCTGGGTCGGCGACTTCGTCTTCACCTTGGCTGGCGGCATCGTGCTGCGCTTTTGCGTCAATATCCCTGAGCGCCAGGACACGGTGTTGTCCAATCTGCGTGAAGTCGCGCCGATGGTGTATTTCGCCTCGCCGCGCTCCTGGGACGGCATGCTGACCCATGTGCAGGTCGGCATGGCGGAATCGACACCGTTCAAGCGCCGGCTGTTTGGATATTTCATGCCGCTGGCGATTAGCATGGAGCGCGATCGGCTGGAGGGCCGCAGCAGCGGTATCGGTCGCCGCATCCTGCGGCAGCTGGGCGAATGGCTGGTCTATGCGCCGCTGCGCGATCATCTGGGTCTGGCGCGAGCGCGCCGGCCTTATACGGCGGGCGAGGCCATCGGCGAAGACACCTTCCTGTTTTTCCGCGCGCTCGGCCTCGACCTGAAACAGTTCTACGGCCAGACCGAGAATGCCGCGCTCACCGCTGCGCAGTTGAGCGGCAAGGTCAAGCTGCACACGGTGGGGCAGCCGCTGCCTGGCGTCGACATTAAGATCGCCGATGACGGCGAAATCCTGGTGCGGGCCGACAGCGTCTTCGATGGCTATCTCGGTGACGATGCGGCAACGGCGGCGTCGATGGCCGGCGGCTGGCTGCATACCGGCGATGCCGGCTATCTCGAACCCGACGGCGATCTGGTCGTGCTTGGCCGCGCCAGCGAGGTGGTGCATACCGCGGCCGGCGAGCGCTACATCCCCACCTATATCGAGAACCGCCTGAAATTCAGCTCCTATGTGAAGGACGCCGCCATCATTGGTGACGGCCGCGCGCATCTGTCGGCGCTGGTCTGCATCGACATGGCTGCCGTCGGCCACTGGGCCGAGGAAAACGGCGTGACCTACACATCCTTTGCCGATTTGTCGCAGCAGCCGCGTGTCTGCGACCTGATTGCCGGCGTGGTGAAACATGTCAATTCGCTGCTGCCGCCGGCGCTGGCCATCAGGCGGTTCGTCGACCTGCCCAAGGAATTCGATCCCGACGACGGCGAAGTGACGCGCACGCGCAAGCTGCGTCGCAACGTGATCGACGAACGCTATGCACCGGTGATCGATGCGCTGTATCGGCCGGGCGACAGCATCGAATACGAGACCCGTATCACCTACGAGACCGGTGCGACCGGCGTGCTGAAGCGCCACCTGCTGATCCGTACCGTGGCCTGAGGGGCAGTCGAGCATGGATATCTATTTCTTCCTCGAACTGGCCATCAACGGTGTGCTGATCGGGCTGATGTACACGCTGGTTGCACTTGGCATCGTGCTGATCTTCAAGTCATCGGGAATCGCCAACCTGGCGCAGGGCGCCATCGCCATGGTCGGCGCCTACGTCGCCTGGGCTCTGCTGGTGCTGGTCGGCGCGCCGATGTGGGTGGCGGTGCCGCTCAGCCTGATCATCATGTTCTTTGTCGGTGTCGGGGTCGAGCGCGTGGCGCTGCGCTCCATGATCGGCCAGCCGGTGATCATGGTGATCATGCTGACTCTGGGCCTGGAAATCCTGCTCCGCGGTCTGGCTCCGGCCGTCTTCGGCAGTGCCATCAAGCGCCTGGATCTCGGCATCCCGCAGGCGCCCATCATCATCGGCCCGATGCTGATCAACACGGCCTATCTGGTCTCAGGCGGCGTTGCGCTGGGTCTCGTGTTGCTGTCGATGGCCTTCTTCGGCACCCGTATCGGCACCGTGCTGCGCGCAGTGTCCAATGACCAGACGGCGTCATGGTCGGTCGGCATCTCGGTCGAGCGCGCCATCGGACTGTCCTGGGGGCTGGCCGGCATTGCGGCGGCCTCGGGCGGCATTCTCTGGGGCTCGGTGCAGGGCGTCGACTGGACGCTGTCGCTGTTATTGCTGAAGGCACTGGCGGTGGCAATTCTGGGCGGGCTCGACAGCATCGTCGGCGTGCTGATCGCCGGCATGATCGTCGGCATCCTGGAAAGCGTGATCCCGGCTTATCTCGATCCCTATGTCGGCGGCGGCAGCCGCGACGTGGTGGCCTCGCTGGTAATCCTGCTTACCGTCATCCTGCGACCGCATGGCCTGTTCGGCCGTGAAGACATCGAACGGGTATAAGCCATGTTCTATCGTCTCTCCGGCATCAAGCACACATCCTACCTGGCCGACCGCCAGCTCTGGCCGGTGCCCTTCGACCGCTATCTGGTGGTGATCGTGTTGCTGCTGGGTGCCGCCGCGCCCTTCCTGCTGTCGCCGCTGTATCTGGGCAGCTACATGCTGCCCTGGATCATCTGGGCTACCGCGGCGCTGGCGCTCAACCTGCTGATGGGCTGGGCCGGGCAGATTCATCTGGGCTTTGCCGCTGTCATGGCCATCGGGGCCTACAGCGCGATCCATCTGGCGCGCGCGGGCGTCCCTTTTGAACTGGCGCTGCTGGGGGCTGGGCTGGTCTCTGCCATCACCGGGCTGATCTTCGGTGCCGCCGCTTTGCGCGTGAAGGGGCTGTATCTCGCCGTCTCGACACTGGCGATGCAATATATGGTCGACTGGGTGATCTCGCATGTGCCGGCGATCAGCGGCGGCAGCCAGGCGACACTGCAGACGCCACCGATCCGCGTCTTGGGCTTTGCCGTCACGTCCGATGCCGGGCAGTATTGGGTTGCCTTCGGCATCTGCGTGCTGGTCACCATCTTCATGCTGAACGTGAAACGCACCAGCTTCGGCCGTGCGCTGGTCGCGGTGCGCGAGAAGGATTTCGCCGCCGCCATCATCGGCGTGAATGCCTTCTACTACAAACTGCTGGCCTTCTGGGTTTCGTCTTTCCTTGGCGGCATCGCCGGTGCGGTCCTGGCTTTCTGCTACTATCGCGCCGTGACGCCCGAGCAGTTCCATCTCGATGTCTCGATCCAGGTGGTAGCCATGGTGATCGTCGGCGGCATGGGCTCGATCCTGGGCAGCTTCTTCGGCGCGGCACTGGTGCTGCTGGCGCCCATTGTGCTGAACAATGGCGTCGGCGCCATTGTGAAGATGATCGGTATGTCGCTGTCGCCCGAGGTGCTGGCGCTGATCCCGCTCATTCTCTATGGCGGCCTGATCATGGGCTTCCTGCTGTTCGAGCCGCTTGGGCTCGCCAAGGTCTATGACAATATCCGCAACTATTTCCTGGTCTGGCCCTTCCGCCATGCCCGGCGTTAAAGCGTGCATTTGCGTACAACAAGAATAGTAAAAACACAGAGGAGAGACGCCATGAGCAAGAGTGCATTGAAGATGCTGGGAGTAGCGGCGGCACTTGCCGTTGCCGCCAGCAGCGCGCAGGCGCAGGACAAGGTGATCAAGATCGGCCTGGCCGAGGATTTCACCGCCGTCTACACCTTCGTCACCTCGGACTACAACCAGGGCCAGCGCGATTATTTCTCGCTGATCAACGAGCGTGGCGGCATCAAGGGCTACAAGATCCAGGCCGATGTGGTGGATACCGCCAACCAGCCGCAACGCGGCATCGAGGCTTACGAGCGCATGAAGAATGAAGGCGCCGTGATGGTCGACTTCCTGTCGACGCCGGTGTCGCGTGCCGTGGTGCCGCGCGCGCTCAAGGACCAGGTCAATATGCTGACCCTGTTCCATGGCCGCTCGGATGCCGCGGATGGTGAAACCTTCCCCTACATCTTCCCGATGACGCCGCTCTACTGGTCGCAGGCGACCAATATCCTGCAGTACATCAAGGAGCAGGAAAAAGGGAACCTGAAGGGTAAGAAGATTGCCCTGGTCGGCATCGACTCGCCGTTCGGCCGCGAGCCGCATCCGATCTTCCAGGCGCTGGCCGAGAAGGAAGGCTTCGAACTCGGCATCCATCCGTATCCCTCGCCGGGCAACGAGCAGTCGGCCACGTGGACGGCCGTGCGCCGTTTCCAGCCTGACTGGACCGTGATCTGGGGCGCCGGTGGTGGCCAGACCGTGTCGCTGCGCGAAGCTATCCGCAACGGCGTGAAGCTGGATCGCCTGCTGTCGGTGATCTGGCTCTCGGAAGTCGATACCGAGATCGCCGGCAAGGATGCCGCCAAGGGCGTGCTGCGTTTTGAAGGCGCGGCCTATGGCAAGGACGCTGCCGTGATCAAGGCAATCGATGCCGAGGTCGTGGCCAAGGGCAAGGGTGCGGGTCCCGCCGCCAAGGTCGGCTCGTCCTATTACAACATCGGCGTGGCAGGTGCTGCGCTGGTGGCGGAAGGCATCCGTCTGGCGCTGGAGAAGGACCCCGGTCCGCTCACTGGTCCCAAGCTGAAGGCCGGCCTGGAAAGCATCACCAACTTCGATGCGCAGGGCCTGATCCCGCCGGTGACCATTACATCCAAGGATCACCAGGGCGGCGGCAAGGGCCGTATCTCGCAATGGGATGGCAGCAAGTGGGTCCCCAAGACCGACTGGTATGCCGCCTCGCAGGATCTGGTCTGGGAGCTCGTCCGCAAGAACGCGGAAGAGTTCAAGAAGTCCGGGAACTGACCTGACATGCTGGCGCTGGAAAACATCGAAGTTGCTTACGACCGCGTCTTTCTCGCGATCAAGGGCGTTTCGCTGTCAGTCCCCGAGGGTGGCGCTGTCGCTCTCCTCGGGGCCAATGGCGCCGGCAAGAGTACGACTCTCAAAACCATCTCCGGCCTGCTGAAGCCGGAGCGTGGCGAGGTTACGCGCGGCAATATCCTGTTCCACGGACAGGACATTGCCGCGCTGTCCGCGCCGCAACGCGTGCGTCTGGGCATCGTGCAGGTGCTGGAAGGGCGGCGTGTCTTCGGCCATCTGACGCCGGCAGAGAATTTGATCGCCGCGTCCTCCATGCATGGCAGCCGGCAGAAGGTGTCGGAGCTGATGGAGATGGTCTTCACCTTCTTCCCGCGTCTGGGCCAGCGCGCCAATGCCAAAGCCGGCTATCTCTCGGGCGGCGAGCAGCAGATGCTGGCCATCGGTCGCGCGCTGATGACCGAACCCAAGCTGCTGATGCTGGATGAGCCCAGCCTGGGATTGGCACCCTATCTGGTGGACGAGATTTTCGGCACCATCAGCCGCATCAACCGCGAGCGCGGCATGAGCCTGCTGCTGGTGGAGCAGAATGCCACGGCCGCACTGGATATCGTTGATCAGGCCTACCTGATCGAAAACGGGCGTGTCGTCATGAACGGCAGCGCCGAGCAGCTGAAGCAGAATCCCGATGTGCAGGAATTCTACCTTGGCGGTACCGGCCGCGTGGATTATCACGCTGTGAAACACTATCGCCGCCGCAAACGCTGGCTGGCCTGACTGACATCGTCATTTTCCCTTGCCGCACGCGGCGTGCCGCTTCTAGGCTGCGGCACACCATGGGGGAATTCAGAAAATGCTGAAATCGGTTTTTGCGGCACTGTCGGTGCTGATCTGCGTGGCGCTGGCGAATGGCGCAGTGGCGCAAGACAAGATCGGCGTGTTGATGCTGCACGGCAAAAATCCGGGCAATCCAAACACGCCCAGCATGCAGACCCTGAAGTCGCGACTGGAAGCCGATGGCATCGTCACGCTGATCCCTGACATGCCCTGGTCGGCGAACCGCTATATCGACGGCGACCTGACCAAGGCGATGGATGAGGTCGCGGGCCATCTGGAAAAACTGAAGCAGCGCGGCGCGACGAAGCTGTTCCTCGCCGGGCATTCGATGGGCGCGGCCATCGGGCTTGCCTATGCGGCGCAGCGCGGCGATGTGGCTGGCGTGATCATGCTCGCCCCAGGTCATGCGCCTTATTACTACTACAACAGTCCGAACGGCCCCAATCCGGCCGTCCGCGCCAGTATCGACGAGGCCCGCGCGCTGGTCGCCGCTGGTAAGGGCGATACGCGCAAGGACTACATGGACAACAACCAGGGCAAGACGCTGGCCGTGCGCATCACGGCGCAGGCCTATCTCTCCTATTTCGATCCGGATGGCATGGGCGACATGGCTGTTGCCGCAACGAAGCTGCCGGCGACCATCCCCGTACTGGTCGCACTGGGCGACCAGGATCCGCTGACCACGGTGGGCAGGGCCTATATCTTCGACCGCCTGAAGCCGAACCCAAAGAACCAGTACCTGGCCATCAGCGCCAATCACCTCAATACGCCGGATGTGGCCAAGACCGAGGTGGTGGCCTGGATCAAGGCTGTCGCGGCACCGTAAGGCCGCAGCACAGTAGAAAGACGCCGCCGACAGCGGTATATGGGCGGGTCACGGCTTCCCGCCCTGTTCACCCCTGTATGCTCGCATGTCGGTTTCCGCCCCACGTCTGCCGTCTGTCGTAATCCTCGTCGCCATGTCGGCGCTGGGGCCGATGGCGATGAACATCTTCATGCCCTCGATGCCCGGGCTGGCCCGCGAGTTCGGTGTCGATTACGGCCTGGTGCAGCTGACGCTGACCTTCTACCTGATCGGCCTGGGCGCAGCGCAGCTGGTCTATGGACCGCTCAGCGACCGGTATGGCCGTCGTCCGGTTCTGCTCTGGGGGCTGGGCCTTTATTGTCTGGGCAGCATCGCCTGCGTTGCGGCACCATCGATCACGCTACTAATGCTGGGCCGTGCCTTGCAGGCCATCGGCGGCTGCGCCGGCCTGGTGCTCAGTCGCGCCATCATCCGCGACCTGTATGATCGCGAGCGGTCGGCCGCCGTCATCGGCTATGTCACCATGGCGATGACCCTCGCGCCCATGCTGGCGCCGGCGCTGGGCGGGTATCTCGATACGATGGCAGGCTGGCGCGCCAGCTTCGCCGCCTGCAGCATCGCCGGTTTCGCGGTCTTCGCCTGGGTATTGCATACCTTGCCGGAAACGCTGGTCCAGCGCGGCGAAGGCGAGGGTGTGATGGCCCTGCTGCGCGGCTATGCCGAACTGCTGCGCTCACCGGTTTTTTGCGGTTATGTGCTGCAGCTGGCTTTCACCTCTGGCGTCTTTTTCTCCTTTATTGCCGGCGCGCCCTTTGTGGTGGTGACGGTGATGGGCCTGCCACCATCAGATTACGGCCTGTGGTTCATCGTCGTGTCGACCGGCTACCTGATCGGCAACTTCCTCACCGGCCGTTTTTCCGTGCGTTTCGGCATCAACCGCATGCTGGCCGCCGGCGCCACCATGGGCCTGATCGGCATCACGGCGCTGGCGCTGGCCAGCTGGCTCGGGCCGCTCAGCCTGCCCGGTATCTTCCTGCCGATGATGCTGGTGGCGTTGTCGAATGGCCTGACCCTGCCCAACGCCACGGCTGGCGCGATCTCGGTCAATCCGCGTACGGCCGGTGCCGCAGCAGGTCTTTCGGGTGCCGTGCAGATGCTGACCGGCGCGGCCATGGCGCTGCTGGTAGGCTATGGCCAGGACCATGATCCGAGCCAGTATCCAATGATCTGGGCCATGCTCGGATGCGGCAGTTTGTCGGTCTTAAGCTTTCTGATCGCTTCGAAATTCCGCGCCAGCCGCCCCTGAACGGCACGTCTGTCCACAGGGGGATGCGACAAACCCGCGTGGTTTGCGGCTCCGATTCGTGCCGGTTCTCGAAACCCCGCATGGCTAGCGGTTTTTTTGCATTACCCGATGGGCAAAACCGCGGGGTGATGCTATGCAGGATTCGGGAATCAACCCCCGATTCGTTCAAAAACAACATCTGACTCATCAATTCCGAGGAGAGAGACCATGGCTAAGGCAGCCGCCACCAAGACGGTTACCGTCACTGCGAAGCAGATGGCTTCCACGCTGGCTGAGAAGCATGAGCTGCAGAAGAAGCTGACCCTCGCCCTGTTCGAGGACTTCTTTGCCGCCATCACCAAGTCGCTGAAGAAGGGCGAGCGCGTCCGTATGGGCGATATCGGTATCCTGCAGGTCCGCAAGCGCGCCGCTCGTATCGGCCGCAACCCGCAGACCGGCGAGCCGATCAAGATCAAGGCTTCCAAGAAGGTTGCCTTCCGCGCCTCCAAGGTGCTGAAGGAAGCCGTCTGATCCTTCTCTGAGGGATCAAGCTTCAAGGGCCTGCCTCGCGGCAGGCCCTTTTTCTTTGCGCGCTTTTCCGCGCTGCCGACTGTCATCGAACCGTCATTCCGGTCATCGAAAATTCACGGGACTTCGGGGAGTCCGCGATTCATCTTCCCGGCCAACGGATTACCTCAGATGGTGATTCGTCCAGCAGGTGACCGATGAATATGGCGCTCTTTCCGGCCCGTTACCGCACCATTTGGATATCCGACATCCATCTGGGCACGCGCGGCTGCAAGGCCGATCTGCTGCTGGAATTCCTCAAGCATACCGAGTCCGATACGCTCTACCTGGTCGGCGACATCGTCGATGGCTGGCGGCTCAAGCGGTCCTGGTACTGGAACCAGAGCCATAACGACGTGGTGCAGAAGCTGCTGCGCAAGGCGCGCAAGGGCACCGACGTGATCTATGTGCCGGGCAACCATGACGAGGCATTGCGCGATTTCATCGAGGGGGCCGGGTTGGCCTTCGGCGGGATCACCGTGCAGATGGAGGCGATCCACCAGACCGCCGATGGCCGGCGTTTCCTGGTCACCCATGGCGACCATTTCGACGGCATTGTCACCTGCGCCAAATGGCTGGCGCTGCTCGGCGACGCGGCCTATGGCTTCGCCCTCGACCTCAACACCTGGTTTAACCATATCCGCCGCCGCATGGGCCTGCCCTACTGGTCGCTGTCGGCCTACCTGAAGCACAAGGTGAAGAACGCGGTCGAATTCATCTCTGACTACGAGCAGGCGATCGCCGAGGAGGCCCGCCGCCGCCATGTGGACGGGGTGGTCTGCGGCCATATCCACCATGCCGAAATCCGCGAGATCGACGGCATCCTCTATTGCAACGACGGCGACTGGGTGGAGAGCTGCACCGCCCTGGTCGAGCATGCCGACGGCCGGCTGGAAATCCTGCGCTGGGCCGAATTGCGCGAGTCCATGGGCAGTTTCCTGACCGCCGACGGGCTGGACAGCCTGGAGCCGGCTATGTCCGAAGCCCCGATAAATGATCTGGTCCCGGAGGATATCGGGGCACTTGCAGGCGTTCAGCAGTCGGCAACGGTGGATTGATCGACTTTACACGGTGACGTGTATGCCCCCGAGTCGCAGGCATCAAGACCTGTGACAACTCTGGGCATCAGCAAATTTGCTTGGTATTCTAGGGGCATGGGAGTGCTTTCATCATTGCTCGGGGCCATCGGTCTCGGCGGCAAGCAAGAGGCCGTAAACCTGCGCCAGACTGCGTCTGGAATGCGCATGGGCGACGTCGTGCTCGGCACCGGCGCGAAAGCCGAACCGGGCAAGATGGTGTCAGTGCATTACGCCGGCTGGATTTGGGAAAACAGCAAGCCGACCCGCATGTTCGACAGTTCCTACAAGCGCGGCCAGCCCTTCGAGTTCGCGCTCGGCCAGGGCAAGGTGATCAAGGGCTGGGATGAAGGGGTCAACTACATGAAGGTCGGCGGCAAGCGTGCGCTGATCATTCCGCCGTATCTGGCCTACGGTGCGCGCGGCAACGGCCGCATCATTCCGCCCAACGCCACGCTGTTCTTTGAAATCGAATTGATCAACGTCCGCTGAGGCGGGCCATGCCATGCTGTCGCCGCATTCGCGCGGCAGCGTTCCCAACTCTGGAATCTTTCAGGAGCTGCCTGTAATGCTGTTGTCCCGCCGCGTCTTTGCCGCTGCCGCCATCCTGTTCGGCCTTGCCGCCGCCCTGCCGGCCGCGGCCCAGCAGGAAATCACCACGCCCAGCGGCCTGCGCTATATCGATACCAAGCCGGGCACCGGCGCCACCGCGCGCGCGGGGCAGACGGGCATCGTGCATTACACCGGCTGGCTTTATATCGCCGGCGAGAAGGGCCGTAAATTCGACAGCTCGCGCGATCGCGGCCAGCCCTTCGCCTTTCCGATCGGCGGCGGTCGGGTGATCAAGGGTTGGGATGAAGGCGTGGCCGGCATGAAGGTGGGTGGTCAGCGCACCCTGATCATTCCACCAGGCCTGGGTTACGGCGCGCAGGGCGCCGGTGGCGGCACGATCCCGCCCAACGCCACGCTGATCTTCGATGTCGAGCTGGTCGACCTCAAATAAGGTCGTCCTCTTTTCAGGGCATAAAAACGGCCGGCCAGGAGATATCCCGGGCCGGCCGTTTTCGTTTTCTGCGATCTGCAGTGTTCGCTTACGCGGCCTTGGCCAGGTTGCGCAGCACGTAATGCAGGATGCCGCCGTTCTTGTAATAGTCGATCTCGTCCAGCGTATCGATGCGGCACAGCACCTCGATGGTCTGGGTCGAGCCGTCGGCGCGGGTGATGGTTACCGGCGTCTTCATGCGCGGCTTCAGGCCAACGGCGATGCCGGAGATGTCGAACTTCTCCGAACCGTCGAGCTTGAGGTCGAAGCGGGTCATGTTGTTGAGGAACTGCAGCGGCAGCACGCCCATGCCCACCAGATTCGAACGATGGATGCGCTCGTAGCTCTCGGCGATCACCGCCTTGACGCCCAGCAGGATGGTGCCTTTGGCCGCCCAGTCGCGTGAGGAACCATTGCCGTATTCCTTGCCGGCCACGATCACCAGCGGGGTGGCGCTGGCCTTGTACTTCATCGCGGCGTCATAGATCGACATGACATCGCCGGCCGGCATGTGCTTGGTGATGCCGCCCTCGGTACCCGGCACCATCTCGTTCTTGATGCGGATATTGGCGAAGGTGCCGCGCATCATCACCTCGTGGTTGCCACGACGGGCACCATAGGAGTTGAAGTCGGCATAGGGCACCGTGTTGCCGGTCAGGTAGGAACCGGCGGGGCCGTCCTTCTTGATCGAGCCCGCAGGCGAGATGTGGTCGGTGGTGATCTTGTCGCCCAGGATCGCCAGCAGACGGGCGCCCTTGACGTCGGTGATCGGCGCCGGCGTCGCGCTCATGCCCTCGAAATACGGGGGATGCTGCACGTAGGTCGACTTGTTGTCCCAGCCATAGGTCTGGCCGCCATCGACCTTGATCTTGCGCCAATTCGGATCGCCCTTGAAGACGTCGGCATAGCGCTTCTTGAACATCGCGGGCGTCACGTACTTGCGCACGGTGGCGGCGATTTCCTTGTTCGAGGGCCAGATGTCCTTCAGGTAGACCGGCTTGCCCTTCTTGTCATGGCCGATCGGCTCGTTGGCGACATCCATGTTCAGGTTGCCGGCCAGCGCATAGGCCACCACCAGCATGGGCGAGGCGAGGTAGTTCGCCTTGGTCAGCGGATGGACGCGGCCTTCGAAGTTGCGGTTGCCCGAGAGCACGGCTCCGACGACGAAGTCGTTATCGGTGACAGCCTTCGAGATGTTGTCCGGCAGCGGGCCCGAATTGCCGATGCAGGTGGTGCAGCCATAGCCGACAACCTGGAAGCCCAGGGCGTCGAGGTCCTTCTGCACGCCCGACTGGGCGAGATAGTCGGTGACCACCTGGCTGCCCGGCGCAAGCGAGGTCTTCACCCACGGCTTGGTGGTCAGGCCCTTCTTGAGCGCATTGCGTGCCAGCAGGCCGGCACCCAGCAGCACGCTCGGGTTCGAGGTGTTGGTGCAGGAGGTGATGGCGGCGATCACGACGTCGCCATGACCCAGGTCGAACTTGGTGCCTTCGACCTTGGCGCGGAAGTCCACGGCGGTCTTCTTGCCGTAGAAATTGGTCATCGCATCCTTGAACTCGGCCGCAGCGCGGCTCAGCGGCACGCGGCCTTCAGGACGGGTCGGGCCGGCCAGCGAGGGTTCGACCGTCGAGAGGTCGAGTTCCAGCGTGTCGGTGAACACCGGATCGGGCGACTTCGGCGCGCGCCAGAAGCCCTGCGCCTTGGCATAGGCTTCGACCAGTTTGACGCGCTCGGGATCGCGGCCCGAGGCCTTCAGGTAGGCGATGGTCTCGCCATCGACCGGGAAGAAGCCGCAGGTCGCGCCGTATTCCGGCGCCATGTTGGCGATGGTGCAGCGATCAGCGGTCGACAGCTCGTCTAGGCCGGGGCCGTAGAATTCGACGAATTTGTTGACCACGCCCTTCTTGCGCAGCATCTGCGTCACGGTCAGCACCAGATCGGTGGCCGTGGTGCCTTCCTTCGGCTTGCCCGAGAGGCGGAAGCCGACGACTTCCGGCAGCAGCATGGAGATCGGCTGACCCAGCATCGCGGCTTCGGCCTCGATGCCACCCACGCCCCAGCCCAGCACGGCCAGGCCATTCACCATGGTGGTGTGGCTGTCGGTGCCGACCAGCGTGTCGGGATAGGCGACCTCATCCTTGCCATCCAGACCCGTCCACACGGTCTGTGCCAGGTATTCGACGTTCACCTGGTGGCAGATGCCGGTGCCCGGCGGCACAACGCGGAAGTTGTCGAAGGCGGTCTGGCCCCAGCGCAGGAACGCATAGCGTTCACCATTGCGCTCGTATTCCAGGTCGACGTTCTTCTGGAAGGCGTTCTTGGCGGCCGAATAGTCCACCATCACCGAGTGGTCGATCACGAGGTCGACCGGCGAGAGCGGATTGATCTTCTTGGTGTCGCCGCCCAGATGGGTCATGGCGTCGCGCATGGCGGCCAGATCGACGACGGCGGGCACGCCGGTGAAGTCCTGCATCAGCACACGGGCCGGACGATAGGCGATCTCGCGATCCGAGCGCTTGTCCTTCAGCCACTGGGCGACGGCCTTGAGGTCGTCCACGGTGACGCTGCGGCCGTCTTCATAGCGCAGCAGGTTTTCCAGCAGCACCTTCATCGAATAGGGCAGGCGGGTCAGGTCGCCCAGGCCGGCCTTTTCGGCAGCCTTGATGCTGTAATAGGCGTAGGACTTGTTGCCGACCTTCAGGGTGCGGCGGGTCTTCATGGTATCCTGGCCGACCACGATCGGCACGGAGCGGGCGGCGCCAATGGTCTTCTTGGCCGCCGGGCTCTTCTTCGCTACCGCGGCGGTCTTCTTGGCGGCGCTGCGCAGAACCTGCTTCTTGGCAGCCTTCTTCACGGCCTTGCGGATGACGGCCTTCTTGGCGGCCTTCGCAGCCTTCTTGACCTTCACAGCCTTTTTCTTGGCGCTCTTGATCGCCTTCCTGGCCGGCTTCTTGACCGACTTGGCGGCCTTTTTGGATTTCACGGCCTTCTTGGCCTTCACGACCTTCTTGGCCTTGGCCGGGCTCTTCGCCTTTGCGGCCTTGCGCTTGGTCTTCTTGGAGGCTTTCACGGGGCAATCCTTTCGTAGCGGAAACGTCAAATATTGAAAGGCTGGTCAGAGCGGGCTGGTCCCGCATCGGTTGGGGCAATTGGTGCCGTAAAACCATGGCTTTGCCAAGCTCTTTCGGCTGGAAGAAAGTTCAACCGGGGTCGAAATTTAAGCAATGGATGCAGGGGGTGAAGGCGGTACGTCCTGCCACTTCCATGACCCCTTGACGGGCAAAGGTCCGTGCCCTTATCAACGATGTAACAATGACGGTGTTGGCTACGGCTGCACCGCGTTTGAGGAGGCGAATATGTCCGAGACGTCGGTGAAGACCGGCGGGCACGGGGCGCATGGGGAAATGCCCCATGGCCGCGATCCGTTGGGGCGTGACACGATCCCGAAATATCTCGCCTACAACGCGCAGCATCGTCGCGACCGCCCGGCCATGCGCGAGAAGGATCTCGGCATCTGGCAGAGCTGGACCTGGGGCGAGGTGGCCGAGCAGGTGGAAGCCATCGCCGGCGGCCTGAAGGCGCTGGGTCTGCGCCGCGGCGACAAGATGGCGATCATCGGCGACAACCGTCCGCAGCTCTACTGGGCGCTGGGTGCGATCCAGGCGCTGGGCGGTGTGCCGGTGCCGGTCTACCAGGACAGCGTAGCCGACGAAATCCAGTATGTGATCGAGCATGCCGAGGCCCGCTTCGTGCTGGCCGAGAATCAGGAGCAGGTCGACAAGCTGCTGTCGGTGCGCGACCGCCTGCCGAAGCTGGAGCTGATCCTGTTCGCCGACCCGCGCGGCATGCGGCATTACACCCAGCCTTTCCTGCACAGCCTCGATGTCGTGATGCAGAGCGGCCGGGCCTACGGCCAGCAGAATCAGGGCTTTTTCAAAGCCGAGATCAATCTGGGCCAAGGCAGCGACCTGTCGCTGATCTGCTATACCTCGGGCACAACGGGGCGCCCCAAGGGCGTGATGCTGAGCCAGGACAATGTCGTGCGTTCGGCCAATCTGGCGATCAGTTTCGATCGCATCGACGAGCGGGATGAAATCCTCGCTTATCTGCCGCTGGCCTGGGTGGGCGACAACTTCATCTCCTATGCCGAGGCGACCATCGCCGGCTTCTGCGTCAACTGTCCGGAATCGGGCGAGACGGTGCTGACCGATTTGCGCGAGATCGGGCCGACGTATTTCTTCGCGCCGCCGCGCATCTTCGAGAACCTGCTCGCTACCGTGATGATCCGCATGGAAGATGCGGGCGGGTTCAAGCGCGCGATGTTCAGATACTTCATCGGTGTGGCCAAGCGCGCCGGCCGCAGCATCCTGGAAAAGAAGCCGGTTGGGCTCGTTGACTGGCTGCTGTATGCCGTGGGCGACCTGCTGGTGTACGGCCCGCTGAAAAACGTGCTGGGCCTGAGCCGCCTGCGTCTGGCCTATACCGCCGGCGAGGCCATCGGACCTGACATTTTCGATTTCTTCCGGGCGCTGGGCATCAACCTGAAGCAGCTCTATGGCCAGACCGAGAGCACGGTCTATCTCTGCCTGCATACGGATGTCGACGTGAAGGCCGATACGGTCGGCCCGCCCGGTCCCGGCATCGAACTCTATATCGACGAGAAGACGGGCGAGGTGATGTACCGCAGTCCCGGTGTTTTCGTGGGCTATTACAAGAACCCGGAAGCCACGGCCGAGACCAAGACGGCCGATGGCTGGGTGCATACCGGCGATGCCGGCGTGTTCACTGACGATGGCCATCTGCGCATCATAGATCGCGCCAAGGATGTTGGCCGCCTGAACAGCGGTGCGCTGTTTGCGCCGAAATTTGTCGAGAACAAACTGAAATTCTTCCCCTCCATCAAGGAGGCCGTGGTCTTCGGCAACCAGCGCGACCATGCCACCGCCTTCATCAATATTGATCTGGCCGCGGTGGGCTCATGGGCCGAGCGCAAGGCCATTCCCTATACCTCCTATACCGATCTCGCCGGCCGACCCGAGGTCTATGCGCTGGTGAAGGGCTGCATCGAGCAGGTCAATCGTGACCTGGCGTCTGACAGTTCGATGGTGGACAGCCAGATTCGACGCTTCCTGATCCTGCACAAGGAGCTGGATGCCGATGACGGCGAGCTCACGCGCACCCGCAAGGTTCGGCGCCGTACCATCGCCGAGCGCTACGGCGACCTGATCGAAGCCCTGTATACCGGCCAGCCCGATGTGGCGGTGGATGCGAGGATCACCTTCGAGGACGGCCGTACCGGCAGCTTCAAGGCCCAGCTCAGGATCGACGACGTGGCGGTGCAAAACCCCATGCGGAAGGCGGGATGATGACGGCGAGGATGGCCGAAAAGAACGGCAAGACCATCGGCGACGTCATGCTGAAGGTGGAGAATATCTCGCTCAGCTTCGGCGGCGTGAAGGCGCTCACCGATATCAGCTTTGAAATCCGCGAGCGCGAGGTTCTGGCCATCATCGGGCCGAATGGCGCCGGAAAATCCTCGATGCTGAACTGCATCAACGGGTTCTATCACCCGCAGCAGGGCACCATCACCTTCAAGGGCACGCCGCGCCAGCGCATGCGGCCGCATGAAGCGGCCAAGCAGGGCATTGCCCGCACCTTCCAGAACATCGCGTTGTTCAAGGGCATGTCGACGCTGGACAACATCATGACCGGCCGGCTGCTGAAGATGAAATCCGGCCTGTTGGCCTCGGCCTTCTACAAGGGGCCGGCGGAGCGCGAGCAGGTGGAACACCGCGCCTTCTGCGAGAAGATCATCGACTTCCTGGAGATCGAGGCGATCCGCAAGGTGCCGGTCGGACGCCTGCCTTATGGTTTGCAGAAGCGCGTCGAGCTGGCCCGCGCGCTCGCCGCCGAGCCGACGCTGCTGCTGCTGGATGAGCCGATGGCCGGCATGAACCTGGAAGAGAAGCAGGACATGTGCCGCTTCATCCTGGATGTGAATGACGAATTCGGCACCACCATCTGCCTGATCGAACATGACATGGGTGTGGTGATGGATATCTCGGACCGCGTGGTGGTACTGGATTACGGCCGCAAGATCGGCGACGGCACTCCCGACGAGATCAAGAACAACAAGGATGTCGTCGACGCCTATCTCGGCGTGCAGCACTAGGACAGGCAGGCATGGCATTTTTTCTCGAAGTCCTGATCGGCGGCCTGATGGCCGGGGTGATGTATTCCCTGGTGGCGCTCGGTTTCGTGCTGATCTTCAAAGCCTCCGGTGTGTTCAACTTCGCTCAAGGGGCCATGGTGCTCTTCGCCGGCCTGTTCTTCGTCGGCTTCATCCAGAAGGGTGCACCGATCTGGCTGGCCATTATCCTGACCCTGGTCGTGATGACATTGCTCGCCATCGCCATCGAACGCCTAGTGTTGCGCCATCTGGTCAACCAGGAAGGCATCATCCTGTTCATGGCCACCATCGGCGTTTCCTTCTTCATCGACGGTTTCGGCCAGTCAATCTGGGGGTCGGGCGTGCAGACGATCGATGTGGGCATTCCCACCGATCCGATCCTGCTGATGGACGGCGATATCTTGATCCAGTCCTTCGATCTTTGGGCTGCCGTCGTTGCCGGCTCGCTGCTGACCGGTCTCGTGCTGTTCCAGAAGACCCGCATCGGCCGCGCCCTGCGCGCGGTCGCCGACGACCATCAGGCGGCGCAGTCGGTCGGCATTCCGCTCAATGTGATCTGGATCATCGTCTGGGCCATCGCCGGCATGGTCGCGCTGGTGGCCGGCGTGATGTGGGGTTCCAAGCTGGGCATGCAGCCGGCCATTGTCGGCTTGGCGCTGAAGGCGCTGCCGGTGCTGATCCTGGGGGGCTTCACCTCCGTGCCGGGCGCCATCATTGGAGGTCTGATCGTCGGTGCCGGCGAAAAGCTGGCCGAAATCTATATCGGTCCGTATTTCGGCGGCGGCATCGAGAACTGGTTTGCCTATGTGGTCGCGCTGGGCTTCCTGCTGATCAGGCCGCAGGGCCTGTTCGGCGAACGTATCATCGAGCGCGTCTAGGGAAGGGCGAAGCAGATGCTGTATCGCGAGTCCGGCCAATTCAAGACCAGCTATCCCGCCGATCAGGCGATCTTCACCATTCCGCAGGATCGCGTCTTCTTCGCGCTGCTGATGCTGGCGGCCTTCATCGGTGTGCCGCTGGTGGCGACCGACTACCTCTACACCGCACTGATCATCCCCTTCCTCTGCATGGCGCTGGCCTCGCTGGGGCTGAACATCCTGACCGGGTATTGCGGTCAGGTGTCGTTGGGTACCGGTGCCTTCATGGGCGTCGGCGCAGTGGCAGCCTGGAATCTGGTGTTCCGCATTCCTGAGCTGAACCTGCTGGTCGCGTTTATTCTGGCGGGCCTGATCGCCGCGCTGGTCGGCGTGATCTTCGGTTTACCCAGCCTGCGCATCAAAGGCTTCTATCTGGCCGTGGCGACGCTGGCGGCGCAGTTCTTCCTGCCCTGGCTGTTCGTGAAAATCGGCTGGTTCACCAATCACAACCCGTCCGGCGTCATCACCGTGCCGCGGCTCGACCTGTTCGGCTGGGTAATCGACACGCCGATGGAGAAATATCTCTTCGCGCTCGGTGTCGTGTCGGTGCTGGCGCTGGCGGCCAAGAACATGGTGCGCAGCAATCCCGGCCGGCAGTGGATGGCGATCCGCGACATGGACATCGCCGCCGAGATCATCGGCATCCGCCCGGTGGTGGCCAAACTCACCGCCTTCGCCGTCTCGTCCTTCTACATCGGCATCGCCGGCGCGCTGTATTTCTTCGTCTATCTCGGCTCGGCCGAACCTGACGGGTTCAATATCAATCTGTCCTTCCAGGCGCTGTTCATGATCATCATCGGCGGTCTGGGCTCTATCCTGGGCAGTTTCCTCGGCGCCTTCTTCATCCTGCTGGTGCCGATCTTCCTGACGCGTGGCCTGCCGCTGGTCGGCCTCGACATGTCGACAGCCGCGATTGCCCATACCGAATTCATGGTCTTCGGCGCGATGATCGTCTTCTTCCTGATCGTCGAACCGCATGGCCTTGCCCGCCTGTGGCAGATCACCAAGGAAAAACTCCGGGTCTGGCCGTTTCCGTATTGAAGTGCGTAAAACCCGACTTTGTCGGGTCAGTATCGCGTGTTAGGCTTCACTCAACCCGCCTGAACGGACGGGACAAACGGGAGGACTACAAATGCGTGCCAAACATTGGTGTCTGGCCTTCGTGGCCAGCGTAACGCTGCTCGGGGCGAGCTATACTGCTTCGGCGCAGGAACAGTTGATTCCCTCGATGGTGTATCGCACCGGCCCCTTCGCGCCGAGCGGCACGCCGACGGCGGATGGTTTCGCCGATTACATCGCGCTGCTGAACAACCGCGATGGCGGCCTCAACGGTGTTAAGCTGAAGGTCGAGGAATGCGAGACCCAGTACAACACCGAACGCGGTGTTGAGTGCTACGAGCGCCTCAAGGCGCAAGGCGGCACGATCTTCAGCCCGTATTCGACCGGCATCACCTATGCGCTGATCGACCGCGCGCCGAACGACAAGTCGGTGATCTTCTCGATGGCCTACGGTCGCGCTTCGGCGATGGTCGGCAACATCTTCCCCTGGGTGTTCAACGCCCCGGTGACCTACTGGTCTGGCGCTTCGGCGGCGATCCAGTTTTTCGCCAAGGAAGCTGGCGGCAAGGACAAGCTGAAGGGCAAGAAGATTGCCCATGTCTTCATCGATATCCCCTATGGCAAGGAGCCGAACCCGGTTCTGCAGAACTACGCCCAGGAACTCGGCTTCCAGCTTGAACTGGTGCCGGTGCCGGCGCCGGGTCTGGAACAGAAGTCGATCTGGCTGCAGGTGCGCCAGATGCGTCCGGACTTCGTCTACCTCACCGGCTGGGGCGCCATGAATGCTGTGTCGCTGAAGGAAGCGGCGGCTGTGAACTATCCGCGCGAGAAGATTCTCGGCGGTTGGTACACCTCGCAGGATAGCGATGTGACGGCAGCCGGCCCGGCCGCCAAGGGCTTCCGCGGCCTGACCTTCCATAGCGCCGATCGCGATCTGGAAGTGCTCAAGCAGGTGAAGTCGCGTCTGGTCGACAAGGGTCTGGCCAGCCAGAACGGCAAGCATCTGGGTGAGATCGGCTATGTCCGCGGCATCCTGAATGCCATGTTCACCACCGAGGCGCTTCGTACTGCCCAGGCGCAGTATGGCAACAAGGTGATGGATGGCGAGCAGTCGCGCTGGGGCTTTGAAAACCTGAATCTGACCGAGGACCGGCTGAACAAGCTGGGCCTGAAGGGTCTGATCCAGCCGATCAAGATTTCCTGCGACAACCATCAGGGCGACGGCAAGATGCTGATCGTCCAGTGGGAAGGCGACAAGTGGAAGACCGTCAGCGACTGGATCGCGCCTGAGAACCAGAAGCTGATGCCGCTCTACCTCGCCGGTGCCGAGCAGTATCAGCGCGAGAAGAACGTGGCTTCGCGCTCCTGCGCCAAGTCGTAAGCCAAGCCATCCCCGCCGGTCCGCCGGCGGGGATTTTCTTTCTCTCTGATCCGAGCCACCCATGACAGCCCAGCCGCTGCTCACCGTCAGCAATATCGAGGTGATCTATAATCACGTCATCCTGGTGCTGAAAGGCGTGTCGCTGCAATTGCCCAAGGGCGGCATCGTGGCCCTGCTGGGCGCTAACGGTGCTGGCAAGACCACCACGCTGAAAGCAATCTCCAATCTGCTGCGCGCCGAGCGTGGCGATATCACCAAAGGCCATATCGATTATCACGGCGAGCGTATCGACCAGCTCAATCCCTCCGTGCTGGTCAAGAAAGGCCTGATCCAGGTGATGGAAGGCCGGCATTGCTTTACCCATCTCACCATCGAGGACAATCTGCTGACCGGCGCTTACACTCGCAGCGACGGGAACAAGGCGATCGAGCGCGATCTGGAGATGGTCTATTCGTATTTCCCGCGGCTCAAGATACGTCGCAACTCGCTGGCGGGTTATACCTCCGGCGGTGAGCAGCAGATGACGGCCATCGGCCGCGCGCTGATGAGCAAACCCGACACCATTCTGCTGGACGAACCCTCGATGGGCCTGGCGCCGCAGCTGGTGGAGGAAATCTTCGAGATCGTGCACAAGCTGAACAAGGAAACTGGCGTCAGCTTCCTGATCGCCGAGCAGAATACAAACATGGCCCTGCGCTATGCCGATTATGGCTATATTCTAGAAAACGGCCGCATCGTCATGGATGGCCCGGCCGACAAGCTGCGTGAGAATTCCGACGTGAAGGAATTCTATCTGGGGCTTGGATCGGGCGGTCGCATGAACTTTCGCGATACCAAGCATTACCGCCGCCGCAAGCGCTGGCTATCCTGATTATCTGTGAGGAGACGAGTGTGGCGCGTGCAGTGAAAAAGGCCGTCAAGAAGCCGGCGAAGCCCCAGGCTAAAAACAAAGCCCCGGCCAAAAGCAGAATCCGGGCCGACGAATATCTCGACAAGCGTGAGACGCGAAAGCCGGCAGCCCGCCTGAAGGCGCAGCTGGCGGCACTACAGGCGCTGCTTGCCCATGCCAGGAAGGCCAGTCCGTATTATCGCGACCTGCTGAAGGATGTGAAGCCGGGCAAGCTCACCTCGTTGGCCGAGCTGGCGAAGCTGCCGGTCACCCGCAAGTCCGATCTGGCACCGCGCCAGCAGGCCAGGCCGCCGCTGGGCGGGCTTGATGCCGGCAAGCCGGGCGAGATCGCGCATTATTTCCAGTCGCCGGGCCCGCTGTATGAAGCCTATCCGCATCCGACGGCCAAGGCGAAAGACCCGTTCCGTTTCGGGCGTGCCATGTGGGCTGCTGGTTGCCGGCCCGGTAATCTGGTGCATAACACTTTTTCCTATCATCTCACGCCGGCCGGTCGCCTGACGGAGGGCTCGGCCCATGCCATCGGTTGTCCGGTCTTTCCGGCCGGTGTCGGCAATACCGAGCTGCAGATCGACGCCATCGCGCAGCTGCAGCCGCGCGTCTACTGCGGTACGCCGTCTTTCCTGAAAATCCTGCTGGAGAAAAGCCGCGAGCTCGGCAAGCCGGCGGCCTCGCTGAAAAAGGCGTTGGTCGGTGGCGAAGCCTTGCCGCCGTCACTCCGCGCCGAACTCAAGGCGCTCGGCGTCGATGTGCTGCAATCTTATGGTACGGCGGAGCTTGGGCTGGTCGCCTATGAGTCCTTCGCGATGGAAGGGATGATCCTGGACGAGGATGTGATCGTAGAGATCGTGCGACCGGGCACCGGTGATCCGGTCGCGCCGGGCGAGGTCGGCGAGGTGGTGGTCACCGTGCTCTCCAATCTGGTCTATCCGATGATCCGCTTCGCCACTGGCGACCTGTCGACCATCCTGCCGGGCGTCAGCCCCTGTGGCCGCACCAACAGTCGCATCAAGGGCTGGATGGGCCGCGCCGACCAGACGACGAAGGTGAAGGGCATGTTCATCACGCCGGGCCAGATCGCCCAGGTCGTGGCCCGTCACCCTGAATTGGCGAAGGCCCGGCTGGAGGTCAGCTCGCAGAATAACGTCGATGTCATGGTGCTGAAGGTCGAGCTGAAAAAGGGCGATGCTGCGGCCATCGGCAAGGCCGTGGCCGAGACCGTCCAGGCTGTCTGCAAGCTGCGCGGCCAGGTCGAGATCGTGACGCCGGGCAGCCTGCCGAACGATGGCAAGGTGATCGCCGATCTCCGTACCTACCAGTAAGCGCTGGAAACCGCTAAACTCCGCCGCATCATGGCGTTGGCAGTCCAAGGGCTCGCCTGCATCCGCGGCGAGCGTCAGCTTTTCTCCGATCTGAATTTCCGCCTCGCGGCCGGCGAGGCGCTCCTGCTGCGCGGCCCGAACGGCAGTGGTAAATCCAGCCTGCTGCGGCTGCTGTCGGGCTTTCTCGCGCCGGCCGCCGGCACCGTGCTGTGGAAGGACATTCCGGTCACTGAGGATGCCGATGCCCATCGCGCCCGGCTGCTCTATCTCGGCCATCAGGATGCGGTGAAGCCGCAGGTCACGCCGGTCGAGAATCTGGCGTTCTTCGCCCGCCTTCAGGGAGCGGCATCGGCGCTCGCCGAACAACAGGCGGTTGCTGCGCTGGACGCTGCCGGTCTGGCGCGGCAGCGTCGTCTGCCCTCGCGCTATCTGTCGGCTGGACAGAAGCGCCGGCTGGCTCTGGCCCGCCTGCTGCTCAGCCCGGCAAAGCTCTGGCTGCTGGATGAACCGACCAATGCGCTCGACACGGCCGCCACCGAATGGCTCGGGGCAATTCTCGATGCGCATCGCCAGCGCGGCGGCATGGTCATTCTGGCCAGTCATATCGCTGTGCCGTTGCCCGATGCGCGGCGTCTGGATCTGCCGGATGGACAGTTGGCATGAGTGCCTTTCTCGCCATCGTTGCGCGCGACCTGCGTCTGGGCTTCGGCGCCCAGGGCGCAATGCTCACCACGCTGCTGTTTTTCGTGCTGGCCGTCAGCCTGTTCCCGCTCGGCGTGGGGCCGGAACCGCAGATGCTGGCGCGCATCGCTGCCGGCGTGATCTGGGTCGCCGCCCTGCTGGCGGCCATGTTGTCGCTGGATCGCCTGTTCCAGACCGATCAGGAAGACGGCACGCTTGATCTGCTGGCGCAGGCGCCGCTGCCACTTGGCCTTGTCGCCCTGGCCAAGACGCTGGCGCATTGGCTCACGACCGGATTGCCGCTCAGCCTGATCGCACCCGTGCTGGCGCTGCTGCTGCAAATGGAGGTGTCTGCCATTCCGGTACTGTTGCTGGCGCTGCTGCTCGGCACGCCATCACTCAGCATGGTCGGCGCGATCGGCGCTGCGCTGACGCTGGGTGCGCGGCGCGGTGCGGTGCTGGTGCCGCTGCTGACCTTGCCGCTGGTGATTCCCGTGCTGATCTTTGGTGTCGGTGCTGTGGAGGCCTCGGCCTATGGCCTGTCGGCCACGCCGCACCTGCTGCTGCTCGGCGCATTCCTCGTTGCCGCCATCGTGCTCAGCCCCTTCGCCATCGCCGGCGCGATCAAGCTGGCCTTGGAATGACGCGCACCCTATAAACTCATGCCCATGTTTCATGCCCTCGCCAACCCTGCCCGTTTCCTGCGTCTGATGGCGGTTATCCGCCCCTGGGCCGCCGGCGTGGCCGTGCTCGGTCTTGTGATCGGCCTGGGCTGGGGCCTGCTCTATGCGCCGCCTGATTACCAGCAGGGCAACACGGCGCGCATCATGTATATCCATGTGCCCGCCGCCTGGATGGCGCTGTTCATCTATGCCGCCATGGCCGTCGCCTCGGGCGTCACCCTGATCTGGAAGCACCCGGTGGCCGAGCTGGTGGCCAAGGCTTCGGCGCCGGTCGGCGCGGCGTTCACGATGATTTGTCTGATTACCGGGTCGCTCTGGGGCAAGCCGATGTGGGGGGCCTGGTGGGTCTGGGATGCCCGGCTCACCTCGATGCTGATCCTGTTCTTCATCTACCTGGGCTACATCGCGCTCTGGGAAGCTTTCGATGACCCGACGCGCGCCGGCCGCGCCGCTGCCATCCTGGCGCTGGTAGGCGTGATTAATCTGCCGATCATCAAGTTTTCCGTGGACTGGTGGAATACCATGCACCAGCCGGCCAGCGTACTGACCCTGGATGGTCCGAAAATCCACCCCGACATCCTCTGGCCGCTGCTGATCATGGCGATCGGGGCCAAGGGATATTACGTCTGGCTGCTCAGCCTGCGGGTGCGGGCGGAAATCCTCAGCCGCCAGGCCCGTATCCTGCGGTTCAGCACCGCGACGGATCGCCGCGCCGGCTAGCAGCCGGGGTAGCCGCGGGAGGCGTAAGGCGGTATTTTCCGCTGGCTGGCCGCAAGGGGCCAGAAGAAACAAAGGGTTATTCCGTGTATTGGGCTTCGCTGGGTGATTTCCTGGCCATGGGCGGTCATGCGGCCTTCATCTGGCCGGCTTTTGCCGTGGCGCTGGCGGTCCTGATCGGCCTGGCGCTGCAGAGCCAGGCCGCCATGAAGGCGGCTGAACGCGAGCATGCCGAAGCGCGGCAGGATGCTGGTCGTGATGGAGCCGGAGCGTGACGCGCAAGCAGAAGCGCCTGATGGCCGTGCTCGGCCTGGTCGGCGGCCTCGGTGTCGCCGCCGCCCTCGTGCTGTCGGCCTTCAATGAAAATCTCGTTTTCTTCTATTCACCATCCGACATGGTGGAGAAGCAGGTGCAGCCCGAGAAGCGGTTCCGCCTCGGTGGCCTGGTGCAGCAGGACAGCGTGAAGAAGAATGGCCTCGTCACCGAATTCGTCGTCACCGATCTGCGTAACAGCGTGAACGTGCGTTATACCGGCATGCTGCCCGACCTGTTCCGCGAAGGGCAGGGCGTGGTGACCAATGGTCGGCTCGATGCGCAGGGCGTGTTCATTGCGTCCGAGGTGCTGGCCAAGCATGACGAGAAGTACATGCCGCCTGAAGTGGCCGATGCCTTGAAGAAATCCGGCCAGTGGAATGACGGGCAGAGTCCTGCTGCGGATCGTAAGCCCGGAACATGATCCCTGAATTGGGCCATATCGCGTTGATCCTGGCGCTCTGTCTCGCGCTGGTGCAGGGGCTGTTGCCGCTGATCGGCGCTGCGCGCGGCATCCAGAGCTGGATTGCAATGGCGCCGCAGGCCGCGATGGGTCAGGCGGTGCTGGTCGCCTTTGCCTTCGGCTGCATGACCTATGCCTATGTGACGTCGGATTTCTCGGTGCTGAACGTGGCCGAGAATTCCCACACCCTGAAGCCAATGCTCTACAAGGTCAGTGGCGTCTGGGGCAATCATGAAGGGTCGCTGCTGCTCTGGATCCTGATCCTGGTGATCTTCAGCGCCGCCGTCGCGCTTTTCGGCGGCAATCTGCCGGCGACGCTGAAGGCGCGCGTGCTGGGTATCCAGGGCCTGATCGGTGTCGGCTTTCTCAGCTTCATCCTGTTCACTTCCAATCCTTTCGCGCGCCTGCTGCCGGCGCCGCTGGAAGGGCGCGGACTCAATCCGCTGCTGCAGGATCCTGGCCTCGCTTTCCATCCGCCGTTTCTCTATCTCGGCTATGTCGGTTTCTCGGTGGCGTTTTCTTTCGCTGTCGCCGCCCTGATTGAGGGCCGCGTCGATCCGGCCTGGGCGCGCTGGGTGCGTCCGTGGACGCTGGCGGCCTGGTGCTTCCTCACCATCGGTATCGCGCTTGGCTCCTGGTGGGCCTATTACGAACTGGGCTGGGGCGGTTGGTGGTTCTGGGACCCGGTCGAGAATGCCTCCTTCATGCCATGGCTGGCTGGCACGGCGCTGCTGCATTCCGCCATCGTGGTGGAAAAGCGCGACACGTTGAAAAGCTGGACCGTACTGCTCGCCATTCTCACCTTCTCGCTCAGCCTGCTTGGCACCTTCCTGGTGCGCTCGGGCGTGATCAACTCGGTGCATGCCTTCGCCACCGATCCCACGCGTGGCGTCTTCATCCTGGCTTTCCTTGCCCTGGTCGTCGGCGGCAGCCTTGCGCTGTATGCGTGGCGCGGTCCGGCGCTGCAGGCCGTTGGTGTTTTCGCGCCGCTCAGCCGCGAGGGCGCATTGATCCTGAACAACCTGCTGCTGGCGGTGGCCTGCGCTGCCGTGCTGCTGGGCACGCTCTATCCACTGGCGCTGGATGCCATCAGCGGCGCTAAGGTCTCGGTCGGGCCGCAGTATTTCAATGCCGTGTTTGTGCCGCTGATGACGCCGCTGATCGCCGCCGTGGCGATAGGCCCGCTGCTGGCTTGGAAGCGCGGCGATCTGGCTGCAGCACTTGTTCGTCTGCTGCCGGCCGCCGTTGCCGTGATCGTGGCGCTCTGCATTGGCATGCTGATGCTGGATGGTCGTGGCTTCATGGCGCTGCTGGGCCTGAGCCTCGTCGCGTGGCTCGGTCTTGGTGTGCTCTGCGAACTGGCGCTGCGCGTCAAACTCTTTGCTGTGCCGCTCGCCGACAGCCTACAGCGCGCCCGCGGCCTGCCGCGTGCCGCCTGGGGCATGACGGTGGCGCATCTGGGTGTGGCATTGCTGGTGCTGGGCATCACGGTCTCTGAGACCTGGCAGGTGGAAGTGCAACAGGTGATGAAGCCCGGCGATATCGTGGTGGTTGGCCCGGTGCAATACCGCTTCCATGGGGTGACACCTGTGAAGGGCCCGAACTATACGGCGATGCAGGGTCGTTTCGAGGTGATCGAGGGCAGTGCTGTTGTGCGCGAGATGCTGCCGGCGCAACGTCGGTACCAGCAGCCGCCGATGGAAACCACCGAAGCCGCCATTCATTCCTCCGCCCTGGCCGATCTCTATGCCGTGGTGGGCGAGGGCGATGCGACGCGCGGTTGGGCCGTGCGGCTTTACTGGAAGCCGCTGGTCTCCTGGATCTGGCTCGGCGCCTTTATCATGGCCCTGGGGGGCTTTCTGTCCCTGAGCGACCGTCGTCTGCGCGTGGGCGCGCCACTGCGTCGTCGTGTGGCGGCTGCGGCGGAGTAGGTCGATGCGTCTGTCCTATCTTGTTCCGCTCGGACTGTTTCTGGTGATCGGCATCGGCCTTGCTGTCGGTTTGACTCTCAATCCACGCGACATTCCTTCCGCCCTGATCGGCAAGCCGGTGCCACAGTTCGACCTGCCGCCGGTGCAGGGCCGCATGCAGGGCTTGTCGACCACCGATCTGAAAAACGGCCAGCCGCAGGTAGTGAATGTCTTTGCCTCCTGGTGCGTACCCTGCCGGGTCGAGCATCCGCTGCTGATGGCGCTGAAGCGCGATGATCTCGCGGCGATCCACGGCCTGAACTACAAGGACGATCCGGCGGATGTGGCCAAGTGGCTCGATCAGCTCGGCGATCCCTTCACCCGCACCGGCGCCGACCGGAGCGGCCGTGTCGGCATCGACTGGGGCGTCTATGGCGTGCCTGAAACTTTCATCGTCGATGGCGAAGGCCAGATCGTCTGCAAGCATGTCGGCCCGCTGATGGAATATGACCTCGACAACAAGATCCGGCCGCTACTGCGCGACCTGAAGGCTGGCCGGCCGAGCAAGGTGAAATGCTGAAGCATCTTGGTCTCGCCCTGCTGTTGCTGGCATCTCCGGCTGCAGCCCAGCATCTGGATGACCGTCTGTCCGATCCGGCGCAGGAGTTGCGGGCCCGTGAGCTGTCGCGCGAATTACGCTGCTTGGTCTGCCAGAACCAGTCGATTGAGGATTCCAATGCGCCGCTGGCGCGCGATCTGCGCCGCATCGTGCGTGAGCGCGTGGAGGCCGGGGACAATGATCGCGCCATCCTCGACTTTTTGGTCACGCGCTATGGCGAATGGGTGCTGCTCAAACCCCGCTTCAATGCACAGACCTGGCTGCTCTGGCTCGGCCCGGCAGCCCTGCTGCTGGTCGGTGGTGGTGTGATCGCCCTGATGTACCGGCGGCAGCGTAAGACCGTGACGCCGACTGCTGTGGCGCTGGACGCCGCCGAGCAGAAGCGGCTGACCGACCTGCTGAAGAACGAGGAGCCGCGCTGATGCTGCTCTGGCTCGGTTTTGCCCTGCTGGTTGTTTTTGCCCTGGTGGTCCTGCTCTGGCCGGCGCTGCGTAATCGCCAGACGGAACAGTCGGACCGCAAGGTCCATGACATTGCCGTCTACAAGGCGCAGCTCAATGAAATTACCGAGGAACTGGCGCGGGGCGCGCTGACCGAGGCAGAGGCCGGCGCGGCAAAACTGGAAATCCAGCGCCGCCTGCTGCGTGCCGATGCTGCCGCCGATGCAGGGCCGGCGAAAACTGGCGGCGCGACGGCGGGCCTGCTGGCGGTGATGTTGCTGGTGCCGGCGCTGGGCGGCGGCCTGTATCTGATACTGGGCCGGCCCGAGGCCGCCTTCATCAATCAGGAAGAGGCACGCGCCCAGGCCGAGCGTAGCGAACAGCTGCGCCAGAATACCGAGCGCATGATCGTTCAGCTGCGCGAGCGTCTGGCGGCGGAGCCGAAACGCGCCGATGGCTGGCTGCTGCTCGGCCGTGCCCTGTTGATGACCGATCGGCCGGGCGAGGCTGTTGACGCCTTCACCCGTGTGATCGAGCTCGATCCGAACGATGCCGAAGTCTATGCCTATCGCGCTGAAGCATTGACGCTGGCTGCCGATGGCTCGGTGACTCCGCCGGCGCAGCGCGACTTCCGCACCGTGCTGGAACATGATCCGCAGCATCCCGGCGCGCGCTATTACCTCGGTTTGGCGCGCCTGCAGGAAGGCGATACACGCGGTGCTTATGACGACTGGTATGGCCTCGCTGCCGAGGCCACCGCCGACGCGCCCTGGCTGGAAACCGTCCAGGGCCGCCTGCGCGAGCTGGCGCCACGGCTGGGTGTGCCGCTGGCTCAGGCCGTACCGGTGCCCAAGCAGGCCCCGGTCGCTGTTGGTCCGACGCGAGAGCAGACCGAGGCGGCCCAGCAGATGTCGGCAGAAGACCGCAACGCCATGATCCGCGGCATGGTCGACAGTCTGGCCGCTCGCCTGCAGGACAATCCCGGCGACGTGGATGGCTGGCTGCGACTGGCCCGGGCCCGCGAGGTGCTGGGCGAGGGCGATGCCGCCCGTGAGGCGCTGCGTCGCGCCGTGGCCGCCGCGCCCGACCGGATCGACGCCCGGCTGGCGCTGGCTTTCAGCCTGGCCGGCGGCACGGTCACCAGCAGCGAACCGATGCCAGTGGAAGCCGTGGCTGAATTCGGCGCGATTCTGGAGCGCGCCCCGGACCACCCCCAGGCGCTCTGGTTCACTGGTCGGGGAGCCTATGAGGCCGGGGACAAGGCGGCTGCCGCCACCCGTTGGAAGCGCCTGCTGGCGCTGCTGCCGCCCGACTCGGCCGAGGCCCGGGAACTGACCGAACGGCTGGCCGGTCTGAACCGGTAGATTCCGCTTAACAGGCGATAACCTCGGTGCGCCGTTAATACCTGTTTAAGAGAGTCCTGCGCGTAATCGCCCTCGGGTTTGAAGGACCATTCCGGTCCGCAGGTTGGGTGGCATGGCAATCGCTCCGAGCAATAATCTTCTCTCTGCTCTTTCGCAGCTGCAGGGTGGTGCCCGTCCGGCCGCCCCGGCCCGGCCCCAGGCCTCCCAGCAGGCTCCCGTCGGTGGTGCTGCCCCCGTCAAGAACAGCTTCGCGGCCCAGTTGGCCAATACCGACAATGCGATCCGCACCCAGGTTGCAGAGCAGCGTCCGCTGGCGCCTCAGACCTTCTCTCCGAGCCAGCCCCGCCCGATTCCGACCCGCGGCGGTTATCTCGGCCAGCACGTCAATATCGTCGTCTGATCCCGGACGATTTTCCCGCATTTCCTGACTGGCGGCTTATCACGGCCGCTCTGATTGACGCGGTTTCAGTCGGCGTCTAGCTTGGCCCCAACGTCGTATACGAACGATCCGGGGAAACGTCATGCTGAAGCGCTTTACGCGTCGTACCGCCATTGCCATCGCTGCCACTCTTGTCCTGCCCGGCCTCGCGCTGGCGCAGTCCAAGGACAAGGTCACGATCTCGGCGCTGCCCTTCATTTCCACCGCGCCGGTCTTCATCGCCAAAGAGCGCGGCTATTTCGACGCCGAGGGCATCGACCTCGATATCAAGATTTTCAACGCCGCCCAGGCTGTGGCCGTGGCGGTTGCATCCAACGATGCCGATTTCGGCGTGACGGCCTTCACCGGCGGTTTCTTCAATCTCGCGGGCAAGGGCGTGCTGAAGGTGATCGCGGCCCAGAGCCGCGAGGAGCCGGGCTACAACTTCGTCGCCTATGTCGCTGGCAAGAAGGCTTACGAGGCTGGCTTCCGCTCGCCCAAGGATTTCGCCGGCAAGAGCGTGGCCGTCACCACGGTCGGCTCCAGCTTCCACTACAATCTCGGCATGCTGGCCGACAAATACGGCTTCAAGCTCGACAGCGTGCAGATGAAGCCGGTGCAGTCGATTCCCAACATGATGGCAGCGCTGGCCGGCGGTCAGGTCGATGCCACCATCCTGCCTGCCAACAACGCGATCAAGCTGCAGGACGATGGTGCGGGCGTGATCATCGGCTGGGTGCATGAGCATACGCCCTGGCAGCTTGGCGCACTGTTCGCCTCGTCCAAGATCGTCAAGGAGAAGCGCCCGCTGGTCGAACGTTTCGTCCGTGCCTACCAGAAGGGTCTGGCCGATTATGCGGCCGCGTTCCTGGCCAAAGATGCGCAGGGCAACCGCATGGTCGGTGAAAAGGCGCTAGCTGTGATGCCAATCCTGGAAAAGTGGGTCGAGCCCAAGCCGAGCATCGACACCGTGAAGGTGGCCGCCAATTACATGGACCCGCAGGGCCGCCTGCTGGTGAAGAATATCTACGACCAGGTTGCCTGGGGTCAGGCGCAGGGTCTGGTCGACAAGACGGTCAAGGCGGAAGAGTTCATTGACCTCAGCTTCGTGAAGGGTCATCTCGACCTGCCGAAGTAACGGCCGCGAGCAGGTTTCAGTCATGCAGGTGGTTCTCGAGGATGTCGGCTACGCCTATGGCGACCTGCCGGTCCTCGACGGCGTCAGCTTTACCGTTGCCGAAGGCGAGACAGCGGCCCTGATCGGGCCGTCGGGCTGCGGTAAGTCCACTCTGCTCAATCTTGTCGGCGGCCTGCTGCCGCAGCAGAAGGGCCGCATCGCCACGATCGGTGCTGCGCCGGTCGGCTGCCTCAATCCACTGACTTTTGTGTTCCAGGACTTCGCCCTGCTGCCCTGGCGCAGTGTCGCCGGCAACGTGGCCCTGGCGCTGGAGCATCACAAGCTGACCAAGGCTGAGCGTGCGGCTCGCATCGCCGAGGTGTTAGTGCTTTGCGGTCTGAGTGACTTCGCCGATGCGTTGCCCAAGCAGCTGTCGGGCGGCATGCGGCAACGCGTGGGTATCGCGCGCGCCATTGCCGTGAAGCCCGCGGTCATGCTGATGGATGAACCGCTCTCGGCGCTGGATGCCCAGACCCGCGAGCTGCTGATGGAAGACCTGCTCCGCATCTGGGCGCGCGAACGCACCACCACGCTCTATGTAACGCATAACCTGAATGAGGCTGTGCGGCTGGCCGACAAGGTGGTTGTGCTGTCGCGCCGGCCGGGCCGCATCAAGCGCATTGTATCCGTGCCGGTGCCGGTTGCCGAGCGGCAAAAGCCTGAACATGCCGGCATGCTGACCAGCCTGCATGACGAACTCTGGGGCCTCATCAAGGCGGAGGCCCAGGTGGCCGAGCGGGAGATGCAGGATGCCTGAGACCCAGAGCACCATTGCTTTCCGCGGCGCGGGCTTTGTGCCTGGCACAAAGCGCTGGGCGCCATGGCTGGCCTTCGCGCTGATCATCGGTTGCTGGGAAGGCGCTTGCCGCATGGGCTGGCTGCCGCCGCTGTTCATGCCGGCGCCCAGCGATGTGGTGAAGGCGCTGCATGCGCTGCTGGTCGATGGCAAGCTGGTTGCCCATATCACCGCGTCGCTCAAGCGTATTGTCTCGGGCTGGGTGCTGGGCAGCATTGCTGGTGTCGCCATCGGTTTCGCCATGGGTATTTTTGTTGTTGCCCGGTCTGTCGGTCTTCCCATCGTCTCGGCGCTGTTCCCGATCCCGAAGATCGCACTGCTGCCGCTGTTTATCCTGTGGTTCGGTATCGGTGAGCCGTCGAAGATCGCCACGATTGGCCTGGGTGTTTTCTTCCCCACGGTCGTCAGCGCTTTCTCAGCCGTCGACAATGTGCCGCGCAACCTGATCCGCATGGCGCAGAGCTTCGGACTGTCCACCCGCATGATCGTCTTCAAGGTGATCCTGCCCGGTGCCATGCCCGGTATTCTCGCCGGCTTCCGGATCACGTCCTCCATTGCGCTGATCCTGGTGGTCTCGGCCGAGATGATCGGTGCGCAGGTCGGGATCGGTGCCTTTGTGCTGGCGGCAGGCAACCTGATGCAGATCGACCAGTTGGTCGCCGGCGTGGTGCTGCTGTCGCTGCTGGGCCTCGCCGTCAGCGCGCTGCTCAGCCTGACCGAGAAGATCGTGCTGCGCTGGCGTTAAAGGATTCCGCGATGAGCGATTACCCGACCCCGGCAACCCGTATCGTCCGTCACTCTGCTGCCACACCGCGTGTGGTCGAGGCCGAGATCGTGGTGGTCGGCGCGGGCATCAGCGGCATCTCGGCGGCCCTGGAAGCGGCAAAGACCGGCCGCAAAGTGGCGCTGGTCGATGCAGGCCAGCAGCTCGGCGGGCAGTCCACCGGCTCCATGCTCGGCACCTTCTGCGGCTTCTATTCCAATGGGTCCGAACCCTATCAGGTTGTCTACGGCATCGTCGACGAGATGTTTGGCCACTTGAAGAAAGCCGGTGCTTTTCATCTGCGCCGCGGCCGCAACACCTATATCCCACTCTATCAAGAACATGTGCTGGTGCGCTGGGTCGAGCAGGCCGTGCATGCTGCTGGCATTCAGGTTCTGCTCGGCGCCACACTGCTGCAGGTGCGCCGCGATGGTGGGCGGATCACGGCGCTCGATATCGCCACCCGCTTCGGCCCCGTCGAACTGCGCGGCCAGGGCTTTGTCGACGCCTCGGGCGATGCGGCGCTCAGCTATCTTGCCGGCTTCCCCTGCCGCGAGCCGGTCAGCCCGATCATGGGTACGCTGATGTTCACGCTCGAAGGTTTCGATGAAGCCGCGGCGCTGAAACTTGATCGCTGGGCGGTGCAGAAGCGGTTGGGCGAGCAGGGCGGTAAATACGGTCTGGTGCGGCGGGACGGCTTCGTCTTCGCTTTCCCCGGCAGGGGCCATGCGACCGTGAACATGACCCATGTTGAAACGCCGCTGGATGCCGAAGGCTATGCGGCCTCGCAGACGGAAGGCCGCGCGCAGGCCGATCGCGTGGTTGATTTCCTGCGCGGCGAATATCCTGAGGTCTTCTCAGAGGCGCGTGTGCGGCAATACGGCTTCCTCGGCATCCGCCAGACGCGCTGGATTGTCGGCCAGCACAGCATCGCCATCGAGGACATCCGCAAGGGCGCGCGCCCCAATGACGCTATCCTGCGCTGCTCCTGGCCAGTCGAGTTGCATAACCGGCCCGAGGATGTGCACTGGGAAGAGTTCGGCGACGATCATCTGCATTACGTGCCCTTCCGCGCCATGTTGCCGGAAGCGGCTGACAATCTGGTCGCGGCCGGTCGCTGCATCGACGGCGATCCCGCGGCGCTCAGCTCTGTGCGCGTGATGGGGCCCTGCATCGCCATGGGCGCGGCAGCAGCCCAGGCGTTAGATCTGGCCGGTGCGGGTTCGGTACGGCAGATCGATATCGCTGCTCTGCAGGCGCGGTTAAGCGACAACCTGCAGCGCAGCGACAAACCTTGAAAAGCGGCGGCGTTAGCCGCGCGCTTCGAGGTTATCGACCAATTGGCGCAGCAGCGCGATGAACTCGGCACGCTTGGCGCTCGGGATCGGATCGAGAATCCGGTCCTGTGCCCGCGCAACACCCGGCTGTGCCGCCCGCAGTTGCCGTTCGCCTTCCGGCGTCAACGCCAGCGCGTTGGTTCGCCGGTCAGCTTCAGTGCGCTGTCGCACCAGCAGGCCGCGCTTGATCAGGCGCGCCACCATTTCGGCAACGGTCGAGCGATCGATGCCGGTCTGACGCACCAGATCGACCTGGCTGATGCCGGCCTTCTGGTAGATCGCGAGCAGCAGTGCGAATTGTCTTGGTGTGAGCCCGTTGCTGCCGACTTCAGCCGTATAAAGATCGACCGCGAGCTGCTGGCAGCGTCGCAGCAGATGCCCCGGCGCATCCTGCAGCGTGAAAACCCCGAGGATATCCCCGGTGTTATGGGCGGCTTTGTCCCCCGACATGGAACCTCCCCTTTCTTATGTTTTTATCCAAGCCTACCTGTTACTGGGCAGGAGTTTTCCCCTGCTTCTCAGTCCACTGATAAAACGCTATTCGATGGCCTCCCGTCCAGAGGAACCCGCAACAATTTGCGGTGTCTGGGGAAAACTCGCTACCATTGATCTTTGAGATTGCAAGCATCGGTCCGATATGCAGCAGAACCCCAAAGACTTCCGTTTTTCTAAGCAGGTGCCTGCGGATGACAACCGTGAACGGTTGGTTTGCGGCGATTGCGGCTGGATTCATTACGTCAACCCCAAGATTGTGGTCGGCGCCGTTGTCACCCATCAGGGGGATATCCTGTTATGCCGCCGGGCGATCGAGCCGCGCCACGGCTTCTGGACGATACCGGCCGGTTACATGGAAGAACGTGAGACTTCGGAAGCTGGCGCCATGCGCGAGGCCAGGGAAGAAGCCTGCGCCGAGATCACGATTGATGCGTTGCTGGCGGTATATAACATTCCGCGTATCAGTCAGGTGCAGCTGATCTACCGCGCCACACTGGCCCATCCGGACTTCGCGGCCGGGCCGGAATCGCTGGAAGTGAAGCTGTTCAAGTGGGATGACATCCCCTGGAACGACCTGGCTTTCCCGTCGGTGCACTGGGCGCTGAAGCAGTATCAGGCGGTAATAGGTCAGCAGAGCTTCCCTACTTTCACCAATCCGCCGGGTGAATTCGGAAACTACTGATCGAGTCCGGCGAGTGCGCGCGCGAAAGCTTGCGCCGAGAAGGGCTGCAGATCGGCCGCCTGTTCGCCGACACCGACGAAATGCACTGGCAGGCCGAATTTGTCGGCGATCGCCACCAGCACACCGCCGCGTGCCGTGCCATCCAGCTTGGTCACGACCAGGCCGGTGACGGCGCAGATTTCTTTGAAGGTGGCGACTTGGTTCACCGCGTTCTGGCCGGTGGTGGCATCCAGCACCAGCAGCACATGATGCGGGGCATCGGGAACCTGCTTTTTCAGCACGCGCACGATCTTGGCCAATTCGGCCATCAGGTCGGCCTTGTTCTGCAGGCGGCCGGCGGTGTCGATCATCAGCACGTCGCGATTCTGTTCGCGCGCCTGCGTCAGTGCATCAAAGGCCAGGCTGGCCGCATCGCTGCCGGTCTCGCTGGCCAGCACCGGCACGCCTGCGCGCTCGCCCCAGATTTTCAGCTGCTCGATGGCGGCGGCACGGAAAGTGTCGCCGGCAGCCAGCATCACGCTCTTGCCTTCGTCGCGCAGGCGCGTGGCGATCTTGCCGATCGTCGTGGTCTTGCCCACGCCGTTGACACCGACGACGAGGATCACCTGTGGTTTTTCACCGGACAGAGCCAGCGGCTGTTCCACCGGTTGCAGCAGGCCGGCCACTGATTCAGCCAGGGCCGCGCGGATTTCCTCAGATGAGATATCCTTGTCGAAGCGGTCCTTGGCGATCGCCTGCACGATCTTCGCCGCCGTCGTGACGCCAAGGTCGGCACCGATCAGGGTTTCTTCCAGCTCGTCCAGCGCATCCTGATCCAGCTTGCGCTTGGTGAACAAAGCGCCGATCTGCTCGCCCAGTTGTCCAGCCGAACGCGACAGCCCCGCCTTCAGGCGACCGAACCAGCCCGCTTTCTTTTCAGACTCGCTCATGCAGCCTCCAGCCACAGCTTGCCGTCTCGTGCGGCGGCAATGCGCGCAGCAATGATATCGCCCTTCGCCAGGTGGGCAGGCAGGGCAACCGGGGCATAGGTCTCGTCGCGGCCCAGGCCTTCCTGTTCGACCAGGATGCTGGCTTCGACACCGATGCGGTTCTGCAGGAAACGGTTCATCGCCTGTGTCGCCGTCTCGCGCAGAGCCGCAGCACGGATGCGCCGCAACTCAATGGGTAGTTGTGGCATGCGCGCTGCTGGCGTGCCGGGGCGCGGTGAATAGGGAAAGACATGCACAAAGGCGAGGCCGGCTTCCTCGATCAGGCTGCGACTCTGCTCGAAGGCGGCGTCGCTTTCAGTGGGAAACCCGGCGATCAGATCGGCGCCGAGCGCGATGCCGGGGCGGAGCTGTTGCAGTCGTGCGGTCACATCCAGCACCTGCTGACGACTGTGCCGGCGCTTCATGCGCTTGAGGATCAGATCGTCGCCGGCCTGGATACTGAGATGCGCGTGCGGCATGACGCGCGGCTCATTGGCATAGAGGCGATAGAGATCGTTGTCGATTTCGGCCGGATCGAGCGAGGAGAAACGCAGCCGTTCGATCTGCGGCACCAGGTCCAGCAGCCACCGCACGGCGGAGCCCAGCGTGGGGCGACCTGGCAGGTCATGGCCGTATGAGGTGATATCGACACCGGTCAGCACGAATTCGCGATAGCCGCGTGCGGTCATGGCTTTCGCCTGTTCGACCACCGCACCCAGCGGCAGCGAACGGCTGGGGCCGCGGCCAAACGGAATGATGCAGAAGGTGCAGCGATGGTCGCAACCCTGCTGGATTTCCAGATAGGCGCGCGGCCGGCCAGGGAAATGGCTGACAGCGGGCAGCGCCGCCGGCGCATCGGTCAGGATGTCGCCCACAAAGACACGCGGGCTGGAGGCGGCAATCCCGCTCCACAGGTTTTCATCCAGTTTCTCGCGGTTGCCGATCACGTGGTCGACTTCCGTCATGGCGGCGAAGGCCTGCGGATTGATCTGGGCGGCACAGCCGGTGACGACAATGCGGGCATCGGGACGGTCGCGGCGCAGGCGGCGGATAGCCTGGCGGGCCTGCTTCTCGGCTTCCGCCGTCACCGCGCAGGTATTCACCACCACGATGTCGTCGCGGCCATGCTTGGTCAGGGATGCGCGGATCGCTTCGCCTTCATAGGCGTTGAGGCGACAGCCGAAATTCAGGACATCTGCGGTTTCACGCGTGGCATCCGTCATCGGATCACGCCGCGTCGTTCAGCGCAGTCCAGAAGCTCGACGGCACTTCACCCCGGAAGGCCTCGGTGGCCGGACCGGTCATGTAGATATGATTGTCGGCGGCCCATTCTATGGTCAGCACGCCACCATCCAGCACGATATCGGCCTTGCGTTCGGCCAGGTCGCGGCGGGCGGCGGCCACCAGCGTGGCGCAGGCGCCGGTGCCGCAGGCGCGTGTGATGCCGACGCCACGTTCCCAGACCCGCATGCGAATCTGGCGACGGTCGATCACCTGCGCGAATTCGACATTGATGCGCTGGGGGAACAGCGGGTCATGCTCGATCTTGGGGCCGATCTCGGTGACCGGCACGGCTTCGGCGTCGCCGACGAAGAACACCACATGCGGATTGCCGACATTCACCGCGCCGGGCTTGTCGTATCCGGCATGGCTGTAGGCCATGTTCATGGTGTTCATCTCGCGGGCGAGAGGAATGCCCTGCCAGTCGAAGGTCGGCTCGCCCATGTCCACGGTGATCAGGCCGCTGGCGCCGGTCTTGGCTTGCAGCCAGCCGCCCGCGGTGTCGATGGTGACGGCGTCGCGGCCATTTTCGCGCATCAGCAGGGTGGCGACGCAGCGGGCGGCATTGCCGCAGGATTCGACTTCCCCGCCATCGGCATTATGAATGCGCATCAGCACATCGGCCTTGGGTGATTTTTCCAGAATGATGAGCTGGTCGAAGCCCACGCCGCGCTTGCGGTCGGCCAGCAGCTTCACGGCCGCCAGATCGAGCGGCAGGCTATGCGCGCGCGCGTCCAGCACGATGAAATCGTTACCGAGACCGTGCATCTTGACGAAGGGAAGGGGGCTTGCCGGGTGCATGCGGGGGTTATAGGGCGGGGGCGGGGGAGTGTCCAGAGAAGGCCATCACAGCCGGGCCTTCTGGGGGCCTTCTGGCAGGCGAATGGCTGGAAACCGGCTGATCAGGCCTTGGCCGCGAGGGCGGCCGGTTTGGCCTTGTCGATGGCGGCCTTCAGGGAGGCGCGCAGCTGGGCCTCGAGCGGGCCGCCCGAACCCTTGATCCGGTGCGACACCACCACATAGAGGGTGTCGATGTGAATGCTCACGATTTCCTGCTGCAGCTCGTCCAGAACGGTGAGCTCTTTCATGAAATCGTGCAGCGACTTGGCAAACTCGGTCAGCAGCGGAAAACCGAAGACGCCGCCCATGCCCTTGATCTGGAACGCCTCCTCGCGGATATGCTCCAGAACTTCGGCGCGGCTTGAAGGATCGGCGGCGGCGCGGCTCAGCTGTTCGCGCAGGGTCTTGAGAACCTCGACCGTCGCATCGAGGAAATGACCCGAGGATTTCTCCAGCAGGTCTTCCATCTTCTTCAGCGTTTCCTCGTCGAGCTTCAGGCTCAGGCCGGTCTTGTAATTGACCGCCTTGCGCTTCAGGTCGCCGCGATTGGGGATGATGTTTCGACGCATGATGATGGCCTAATCCAGCTTCCGACGATCGACGCCTTCGAAAGGAATTTGCTGACGCCGGCGATCCGGGCCGAAATAGCCCTTCACGCTGACGAAATCGCGCGGCCGTGCAATCACCGAGACCAGGCGGCGATAGACGCCATCGGCGGTGAAGGGTTTGGCGAGGAATTCGGTTACGCCCTTGTCGCGCGACTCAATGACGTATTCGACCTCGGAATTGGCGGTCAGCATGATCACCGGCATCATGCGATCGGGCGAGGTGCCATCGGTGCGCACCCAATCGAGCAGTTCAAGGCCCGAGCGCGGCTTCAGGTTCCATTCGCTGATCAGAACGTCAACGCCGCCGGAACGCATGCTGGCGATCGCCTTCTCGCTGTCGCGTGCGGTAGCCACCTGCGTTGCGCCCAGCATCATCAGGATGTCCTTGATGATCTGGCACATCAGTTTGTTGGTATCCACGACGAGGAAACGGACGTGGCTGAAATCGATTTTTTCCGACATCCCGTATTCCGATTGCCCCCTGCCGCCTGATTGAGGATTTTCCTCAACTCCAGTGGCCCTGCCCGGTGGCCGGCATTGGTGCCGGTCCTCTCGAGAATCATAGAAATACTTGCGCGATCATATATATACTGGGGACGGAGCGAAGCCAACCGATCCGTGACACCGGAAATAGGATTGGCCGGCCCATCATTCTACCTTGGCTCTGCCTCGCCTGTCCCCCATGTCGAAACCACCGCCCCCTGCCGGTCTTCTGCCGCTGCTGACCATCCTGTTTGCCAACGGGATCCTGGCGGCCACCATGTATCTGCCCTCGCTGCCCGCCATCGGCCTTCAGCTTGGCATAGCAGCGGATGCCCTGCCTCTAACCCTAGCGGTGTATTTCATCACCTTTGCCGGCGGTCAGCTGATTTATGGGCCTCTGAGCGACCGTTATGGCCGTAGGCGCCTGCTGCTGGGCGGCCTGGCCGTCATGGTGGTTGGCTCGACGGCCTGCGCGCTGGCCGACAGCCTGGACGACCTGCTCTGGAGCCGGGCGCTGCAGGGGTTGGGGGCTGCCAGCGCCATGGCCACCGGCCGGGCGATCATCAACGACGTCTACGACCGGCCGGCCGCCGCCCGGGCCACCTCCACGGTCAGCGCCGCTCTGGCCATCGCCCCCATTGTCGCCCCGATACTGGGCGGCCTGGTCGAGCAATATCTCGGCTGGCAGGCCACCTTCTGGATCAGTGGGGCGATCACCCTGGGCGTGATGCTGGTCCTGCTGCTGCGCCTGCCCGAAACCCATCCTCCGACGGGCGAAACCGGGCCATTGCTGCGCGGCATCATGCGGGCCTACGGCTTCCTGCTGACCAACCGCGCCTTCCTGACCTTCGGCCTGCTCAACCTGGGAATCTTCGCCGGGCTGCACAGCTTCAATGCCGGGCGCCCTCGGTGCTGATCGGCAGCATGGGACTGGCGCCGGTCACCTACGGCATCCTGATTGCACTGGGCAGCGGCGGCTTTTTCATCGGTGCGATGTTGTCCTCGCGGCTGGGCGGCCGCATCGGCATGCTGCGTCTGGTTGATGCCGGCGTGATCTGCATGCTGGCCGGCGCAGCCGGGCTGGCGATCTATGTCGAGCTGTTCGGTGCCGATGTTGCCGCCATCGTGACGATGCGCGTGTTGTGGGCCGTCGGCATGGGGCTGGCGCTGCCGAACTCGGTCGTTTCGGCGGTGGGTGTCAATCCGGCCACCATTGGTGCGGGCTCTGCCTTATCGGGTTTCTTGCAGACGGCCGGCGGCGGCATGGGTTCGGCGGTGAACGCACTGGTACCAGCCGGCGATGCGTTGTCGCTGGGACTGGTCTTTGCTGGCACGGCCCTGTTCGGCGCCGTGGTCTGGTGGATGAATCGCGCGGATGCCGGCCGCGCGATGCTCTGATAAAGCTGGTTTAACTCAGCTTTCTGGCTTCAGCACGGCCATCAGCTCGCGCCATTCGCGCGCGCTCAGGCCCGACGAGGCCTGGTCGACATTTTCGCCATCCAGCATGCGCCGCACGATCTTCAGCGCCGTGGCCGACAGGCTGGCGCCGCCGATGCGGTATTCCATGAAGGCGTCGTAGCAGGCCGGCACCCAGCGCTTCACGGTTTCCAGCATGGCTTCTGCATAGACGCGGATTTCATACTGGGCGTGGCTGTCGGCGCGCAGCGAGAGGAAGTGCAGCAGGTTCAGCAGGTCGGTCTTCCAGTACCACTGGGTATAGAAGTTGACCGTCAGGTTCATGCGCGCCAGTTCGCGCGCCAGGCCTTCGCGGCCCTCGTCACGCTTGCTGCCGTCGGGACCCTCGTTGAGCATCTCCTCGTAGGAAGCATAGCTCTGGCTGGCATCGCGCTTCAGCAATTCCAGCACGCGGGCGGCCTCCGGACCGGTCAGCACGTCGCCGCGGCCTTGACGGTTCGAACTCGACTGCGAGGCGAGCTGGTCCGGAGCGGGGATGTAGAACTCGTTGTCCAGGATCGAGTAGCGCGCCGAGTATTCGTTGACGTTGGCGGTGCGATGGCGAATCCACTGGCGCGCGACAAAGATCGGCAGCTTCACGTGGTACTTGATCTCGCACATCTCGAAGGGCGTGCTGTGCCGGTGCCGCATCAGGTAGTTGATGAGGCCGCGATCCTCGCTGACCTTCTTGGTGCCGCGGCCATAGGACACGCGGGCGGCCTGCACGACGGCAGCATCGTCGCCCATATAGTCGATGACGCGGACGAAGCCATGGTCGAGCAGCGGCAGCGGTTCGTAGAGGATTTCCTCCAGCGCCGGCACGGTGGCGCGACGGGTGGTCTGGCTCTGGCTGCGCAGGGCCGCAATCTCGGCGGCCTGCTCCGGCGTCATGGTCATACGGCAATCTCCGGCACATTCCGGCGACTCGGGTCGCCGGGCGAAAGGCAGGTGGTTATAGACCGGCTGGCCGAGTCCCCAAAAGCCCCGGCAGGGCCCGGAAATACCCTCCGGCGATAGCCGGCCGGGAGGGCTTCAAAAACAACCCCGGACACCCTAAGTTAGTCCTGTCGGGTAACCGACTATGGCGATAAACGCTGTTCAGAATAAGCGTAATGGACCCGGGGGCAGTACCCGGCGCCTCCACCATGAGCCCAGCCTGTGGATAAGGGCGGGAAACGGCCTTTCGGCTATGGATTTAGGTCCCGGGCTGCTGGGTTGATGATGGGGGCGAATAGATTTGACATGCGTAGTAAAGGTCCAGCTTTTGCCCGGCATGATACCGCCGTTATCGGGTCAATCTCTAAGTGCCAACGACAATAGCGTTGCACTCGCTGCCTAATAGGTAAGCGCGGCTCGGGGGGCGCCGGGCAACAGAAGCCCCCCACTATAACACCGAAAAATCAGCGCTTATTTGTGGATGACTGGGTCCGGAGCAGCGGCTTGGAATTGAATGGCCGGGCTACGAAGCGTAAAATGGGCGTAAGAGTAATGACCGCATTGAGCTCCCGAGAAGATTAGGCATGGCCGGCAAGCTGCTCGATTACAACCAGATGGTGGAGAACGCCCTGCGGGGCGCGGTGCGCGAGGCGATCAAGCGCGCCTCCGAATTCGGCCTGCCCGGCAACCACCATTTCTACATCACCTTCCGCACCGACCACCCTGGTGTGCAGCTGCCCGACTACCTGCATGAGCGCTATCCGGAAGAGATGACCATCGTGCTGCAGCACCAGTACTGGGGTCTGGAGCCGGGTGAGGAGTCCTTCCAGGTGACGCTCAGTTTCAACAAGGTGCCCGAACGCCTGATTATCGCCTATGCCGCGCTCACGGCTTTCGCCGATCCCAGCGTGCAGTTCGGCCTGCAGTTCCGCGTCGCGCCCAATGCCGATGCGCCGGCGCGCAGCGGTGCGGCCACTGTGCTGCCCGTGGGTAATCTCGCCGATGGCGATGCCCCGGCAGTTGATGGCGAGGCGGCCGAAGGTGATGCCGAACGCAAGACCGGTGATGTCGTGGCGCTCGACGCCTTCCGCAAGAAGAAGACCTGATTTCCCGTCCGGCCTGCCGTCACGCGGGCCCACCAGCATAAGCCCCGGAGACCACAATGCCCGAGTTCCGTTACGAGGACCTGCTTCCGCTTGGCCCTGACACCACCACCCCGTATCGCAAGCTGGATACGGATGAGGTGAAGGTAGTCAAGGTCGGTGACCGTGAAGTACTGCAGGTCACGGACAAGGCGCTCGGCGATCTGACCTTCAACGCGATGCGCGATATCGCGCATCTGTTCCGTCCTGGTCATCTGGCGCAGCTCAAGGCCATCCTGGACGACAAGGATGCCTCGCCGAACGACCACTTCGTGGCGCTGGAGCTGCTGAAGAATGCCAATATCTCGGCCGGCATGATCCTGCCGAGTTGCCAGGATACCGGCACCGCCATCGTCATCGGCAAGAAGGGCCAGTATGTCTGGACCTCGGGCAAGGATGAGGAGGCGTTGAGCCGCGGTATCTATCGCACCTATACCGAGACCAACCTGCGCTACTCGCAGCTGGCGCCGCTGACGATGTTCGAGGAAAAGAACACCGGCACAAACCTGCCGGCGCAGATCGAGCTCTATGCCACCGATGGCGACGCCTACAAGTTCCTGTTCATGGCCAAGGGCGGCGGTTCGGCCAACAAGACCTACCTGTTCCAACAGACTCCGGCGGTGCTGCGCGGCGATGCGCTGCTGAAATTCCTCGACACTCAGATCAAGACGCTCGGCACGGCGGCCTGCCCGCCCTATCACTTGGCCATTGTGATCGGCGGTCTCTCGGCCGAGCTCAATCTCAAGACCGCCAAGCTCGCCTCGGCCCGCTATCTTGACAACTTGCCGACCAAGGGCAGCCCGTCGGGCCATGCCTTCCGTGATGTGGAGTTCGAGCAGAAGATTCTCGAACTCACACGGAATAACGGTATCGGCGCACAGTTCGGCGGCAAGTATTTCTGCCACGATGTGCGCGTGATCCGCATGCCGCGCCACGGTGCCAGCGTGCCAATCGGCATGGCCGTGTCCTGCTCGGCCGACCGCCAGATCCTGGGCAAGATCACCCGCGACGGCGTCTTCCTCGAGCAGCTGGAAACCAATCCGGCGCAGTATCTGCCCGAGCATGAGGACAAACTGTCGGCCGAGGTGGTCAAGGTCGACCTCAACCAGCCGATGGGCGCGATCCGCAAGCAGCTGTCGCAGTATCCGGTGAAGACGCGTCTGTCGCTCAGTGGCACGTTGATCGTCGCCCGCGATCTGGCGCATGCCAAATTTGCCGAACGTATCGAACGCGGCGAGGGCCTGCCGGACTATGTGAAAAACCACATGATCTATTACGCCGGCCCCGCCAAGACGCCGGAAGGTTATGCCTCGGGCTCTTTCGGCCCGACCACGGCCGGCCGCATGGACTCATATGTAGGCGAGCTGATGAAAAACGGCGGCGGCTTCATCAGTCTGGCCAAGGGCAACCGGTCCAAGCAGGTGACCGATGCCTGCAAGGAATACGGCGGCTTCTATCTCGGCTCGATCGGCGGCCCGGCCGCGATCCTGGCCAAGAACTCGATCAAGCATATCGAGACGCTGGAATACCCCGAGCTTGGCATGGAGGCCGTATGGCGCATCCAGGTGGAAAATTTCCCGGCCTTCATCATCGTGGATGACAAGGGCAACGATTTCTTCGCCACCATCAAGTAACGGCGCGGACCGCAGACATGAAAAAGGCCACCGCAGGGTGGCCTTTTTTTGTTGGTCAGAGGCCCAGATAGGCCTGCCGCACCCGGTCATCACGCAAGAGCTGCTCGCCGCTGCCCTGCATGACAATGCGGCCGTTTTCCAGCACATAGGCGTGGTCGGCCAGCTTGAGCGACACGGCGACATTCTGCTCGACCAGGATGACTGTCATGCCGCGCTCATGCAGCAGCTTGATGATGCGGAAAACCTCCTGCACCACGGCCGGTGCCAGACCCAGCGACGGCTCGTCGAACATGATCAGCTCGGGCTGGCCCATCAGGCAGCGGCCGATGGCCAGCATCTGCTGCTCGCCACCTGACATGGTGCCGGCCAGCTGGTCGCGGCGTTCGGCCAGGCGCGGGAAAAGGCTGAAGACTTCCTCGAGTGTGGGCTTTTCCTTGCCCCGGGCGCGCGGCAGCAATGCGCCCATTTGCAGGTTTTCCATCACGCTGAGCGAGGGGAAAATCTGACGGCCCTCGGCCACTTGGCCGATACCGAGATTGCAGACCTTGTAACTGGGCAGGCCGCCGATTTCGGCGTCGTTGTAGCGGATGGTGCCGGCGCGCGGCCGTTCGATGCCGGCGATGGTGCGGATCAGGGTCGATTTGCCGGCGCCATTGGCGCCGATGATGGCGACGATGCTGCCGCTGGGCACGGTGAGCGACACACCATCCAGTGCCTGAGCATCGCCATAAAAAACATCGAGTCTGTCGAGGGTGAGGCTCATGCCACGGCCTCCTCACCCAGGTAACATTCCAGCACGGCCGGATCGCGCACGACATCTTCCGGCTTTCCGCGCGAGATCACCTCGCCATGGTGCAGCACGATCACCTGCTGCGACAGCGCCATCACAGCGCGCATCACGTGTTCAATCAGCAGGATGGTCATGCCATGTTTCGCATTGAGTTCGCGGAAGACGGCGACCATCTGGTCGGTCTCGGTGGGGCGCAGGCCCGCCATCACTTCATCCAGCAGCAGCAGCTTGGGGTCGGTGGCCAATGCGCGGGCCACTTCCAGGCGCTTGCGCTCAGGGAGGGTGAGCTGTGCTGCTGGCTGATCGCGCTTGTCCAGCATGCCGAGCTGGTCGAGCACGGCTTCTGCCTTCTTGCGGGCGATAGTCGTGCTGCTTTCGCGCAGCAACGCGCCGACCATGACATTCTCTAGCGCGGTCAGGTCCTTGAAGGGCTTCACGATCTGGAAGGTGCGGCCGATGCCGGCATGGCAGATTTGGTCCGGCCGTAGCCCGGCGATGCTCTTGCCGCCAAAGCTGATGCGGCCTTCATCGGGGCCGAACACGCCGGCGATCATGTTGAAGCAGGTGGTTTTGCCGGCGCCGTTCGGGCCAATCAGGCTGACGATGCCGCCCTCGGGCACGGTGAGCGATGCCTGATGCACGGCGCGCAGGCCGCGAAAGCTTTTCGAGATGCCCTCGACGCGGAGAATCGGCTCGATCATAGCCGTTCTCCCAAGCCGAGCTTCTTGCGCAGCGGTGGCCAGATGCCGTTGGGCAGCCACATGATCACTGCGGCGAGGCAGAGGCCGTAAAAGACCAGCTTCACACCCGGCAGTTCGTAACCGAAATGCGACATGATCTCGTTCAGGCCATCGGCCAGCGCAGTCAGTACGAAGGCGCCGAGGATTGGCCCGAACAGCGAGCCGACGCCGCCTATAATGGGGCCGAGGATCAGTTCGATCGAACGGTTCATGCTGAAGATCTGCTCGGGGAACAGGTTGTTGTAGTAGAAGGCAAAGAACACGCCGCTGAGCGCGGTCATGCCCGACGAGATCGCCACCGCGATCATCTTGTAGCGGAAGATGTTGATGCCCAGAGTCTGGGCCGCTTCGGGCTCTTCGCGGATCGCCAGCCAGTAATAGCCGATGCGACCGGTTAGCAGCCAGCGGCAGAAGACGAAGGCCAGGGCAGTGATGCTCAGCAGGATATAATAGAACATCACCGGTGAGCCGCGCAGGTTCAGCGGATCATTGACGCTGTACTGCGCCACCGGCAGGAAGAAGCCGCCCGAGCCATTCACCCAGGTGAAATGATCAAAGCCGACGCGGGTGAATTCGGAAAAAGCGATGGTCAGCAGGGCGAAGTACACGCCGCCGATGCCGAAGCGGAAGGCAAGGAAGCCGATCACCAGGCCAGCGGCCATGCTGACCAGGATGGCGACCCAGACACCGGCCCAGGGCCCGATGCCGAAATGCACATAAAGTGCGGCAGCCGTGTAGGCGGAGAGGCCGACATAGAGCGAATGGCCGAGGCTGAGCTGCCCGGCGAAGCCCATCATCACGTTCCAGGCCTGGCCGGTATAGGCGAAATACAGCACCAGGATCAGGATCGAGAGGCCGTAGCTGCCGATGAATAGCGGCGCCAGTACCAGCACGGTCAGCAGCAGGCCAAGCAGGATGAGGGCGCGCCGCGGCACGCCGTTGGTCAGTCTTGCAATCATGCCCAGTATTCCATTAGGCCCGGCGCCCCAGCAGGCCCTGGGGCCGGAACAGCAGCACCAGAATCAGGATGGCGATGCCGAACATGCTCTTGGCCGATGGCGCGAAGAACAGCCCGGCCATGGCTTCCGACAGGCCAATCAGCAGGCCGCCGAGCAGCGCGCCAGGCATCGAACCCAGGCCGCCGACGATGACAATGACGAAGGCCTGCAGGGTGAAGGCCGGCCCGATATTGGGCGTGGTGTCGATGAGCAGCGCCATCATGGCGCCGGCGGCGCCGACGCAGGCCGAGCCGAGGCCGAAGGTCAGCGCATAGAGTCGCTTGACGTTCAGGCCGACGACCAGTGCACCCATATGATTGTCGGCGCAGGCGCGGATCGCCTTGCCGGTCCGGCTGAGCTTGAAGAAGGCAAACAGCCCGGCGGTGATCGCCATGGCGAGAACGGCAGTGATCACGCGGACTTTGTCGATCAACAGAGGGCCGAGCTCGATGGAGTCGAGGGCGTAATCGACCAGCACGTTGCGGGCGTCGGGCCCGAAGATCATCAGCAGGCCGTTGACCATGATCAGGGCCACGGCGGCCAGCAGCATGAACTGGCTGTGTTCAGGCCGGTTGATGAAGGGATTGATCAGCACGGCCTGCATGACATAGCCGAGCGCGAAGAGAATCACCGCAATGGGCACCATGGCCACCAGCGGATCGATATTCCAAGTGCCGAAGGCGATGATCGCCGCATAAGAGGCGATCGTCATCATCTCGCCATGGGCGAAGTTGACCACGCGCACCACGCCGAAGATCACCGACAAGCCGAGCGCCATCAGGCCATAGACCAGTCCGGTCAATATGCCCTGGATGGCAACGTTGAAAATAAGCTCAGCAGGCATCGGTGTTCCGGCAGGTGCGCGTGGTCAGAGTCATGTTACCGCTTGGTCCAGCTGGGCATCGGCAAAGTCAGGTTGTCTTCCGCGATATCCAGCGGCAGCACCACCTTCGGGCGCTGCTCCAGATTCTGCAGCGTCACCGACTTGATGTTGACGTTCTGGCCCTTGGCATCGAACTGCAGCGGGCCGCCCGCCATCACGTGGTCGGTGATGTTGGTCTTGCGGATCGCATCGGCGAGCGCCGCACCAGCCGTCGACTTGGCGTTGTTGAAGGCGGTGACGGCGATCATCACGGCTTCGAAGGAGAAGCCGACGTTCAGTTCGAACAGCTCGCCCTTGTAGGTCTTGGTGAACTCGTCAAGCAGCTTCTGGGTGATGCCCGAACGCGGGTTGTACCAGGGCACGTTGGTCAGCAGGTAATTGGAGAACTTGCCCAGCGTCTTGTAGAACTGGCCCTCGTAGAAGCCCGGCGCGCCGGGGCTCATCACGATTGGCGGTTCCCAGCGCTGCTTCACCATCTCGCGGATCATCAGGATAGCGTCGTTCAGGCGGGTCACCGGCATCAGCATGTCGGCGCCGGTCGCCTTGGCCTTGGCGATTTCCACCGACAGGTCCTTAGCCTGCGGATCGTAGGCGATGGTGTCAACGATCTGGAACGGCAGGTTAAAGCGCGGAGCCATCGCCTTGATGGCGCCCTGCATCGACTGGCCAAAGGTGTCGTTGACGCTCATCAGGACGGCGGTTTTCGGTGTGATACCGCTCTTCTCGAACACGCCCTTCATCAGATTCAGGCCGTCACCCACCAGCATCGGCGCGGTGGGGAAGTTGCGGAAGACGAACTTGTAGCCCTGCTCGGTGATCTGCGGGGCGGCGGCCACGTTGATGATGTAGGGCACGCCTTTCTGTTCGGCGACCTGGGCGATGGCGGCCGATTGACCACTGTCGAAGGCGCCGATCAGCACGTTGGCACCGTCATTGATCAGTTTCTCGGCGCGGCTGCGGGCCACGTCGACGTTCGACTCAGTATCGGCATTCATGATCTCGACATTGGCGTCGATTCCCATGCCCTTGAGCACGCGCGGCGCCAGGTCGATGCCGCGCTGACAGGCGATGCCGAGCTGGGCCTGGAAGCCCGAACGCGGATGGATCGAGCCGATCTTCAGGGTGCTGCTCTGCGCCCGGCCGATGTTGAAGGGTGCGGTGCCAGCGAGCAGAGCTGCGCCGGCGGCGGTGGCCGTGAACTGACGGCGTGTGACTTTGACGCTCATGGTGGTTCCTCCCGTTTTTACGATTGATGAGGGCGTCGCCCACCCTGGGCGGCCCGCTTGGTACGCGATGCTACAGGATCGTTTTCGCCATCGGAAAGCATTGCGCCGGCTTTCTCTTCGGCAATTGGCGCCGCCGCGGCGACGAACTTGCGCAGGAGCTGCATCAGGGTGCGATGCTCCTCCGGCGACAGCACGGCATTGATCAGGGTGTCATGCACTTTCACCCGGGCGATCAGGTCCTGCACCTGGCGTTCACCCGGTACAGTCAGGAACAGGCCGTAAGCGCGGCGGTCATTGGGGTCAGCGCGGCGCTCGACCAGACCCAGGTGCTCCAGTCGGTCGACCATGGTCATGGCGCCGGACCGGGCGACACCTAGTGCTTCACCCAGGCGGCTTTGCTGCAGGCCGGGATTGCGTTCGACCAGCATGAGGGCCGAGAACAGCGCCGGGCTAATGCCGGTTGCGCCCAGACGGCCATAAAAATCTTCCCAGACCCGCAGCTGGGCCAGTCGCAGCAGATAGCCGACATGATGGGGCAGGCTGCCGTAATCGATACGGGGAGCGGGGGCCGCGCGGCGCTCGCTTTTTACTCCAGTACGCGCAGCGGATGTCGCCACGATGCCAGTCCTCCCACGGTCGTTTTTTTGAGCCGGCTGCGTGGCCAGTCTCGTATTTGCGCGAGATTGTAGCTATGCGTGACAGTAATGCAAGCAAACTAAATTGCCTGCCGGGTCGATTGCAGCCCGGGTCGATTACAGCAAAGCCGACGGCTTCACGCCAGAGTCACACCAGAGTCATGGCGGATGGCTAGGCTGCAGGGACTCGGCGCCAGTTGCGGGCGTCCGGCCGGCTCGATGTCCCCGCCTCGACCGGCCTTTTTTTATGATCGGAAGTCAGGGTGTAGGTTTGCGCCGGCGGTCGGTAGCGCTGCGGCGGCTGACCCTTTCACGCCGTTCGGGGTCCATGTCCAGCAGGCCGATCATGCGGCGGTCCATGCGACGACGTTCGCTCAGCCGGCGGCGATCGGGACCCAGATAGCCCGGACTGCGGATGAAGGGACGTGGCGACTTCAGTACATGCATCAGCCGCAGCACCAAGGCATTCATGGCCACCGGCTTGATCACCATTTCATTCACGCCGGCATCGCGCGCAGCCGCCACCAGTGTGGCATCGGGCGACTGCGTCATCAGGATGATCGGCAGATCGTCGTTGTCGCGACGCAGGCGGCGGGTCAGCGTCAGGCCGTCGCCGTTGTTGCTGCCGGGCAGCTTGTGATCCAGCAGCACCACGCTTGGCCGCTGCTCCACGATCTGGCGCATGGCTTCGGCCGAGGTGCCGGCGAGGATGATGGACGGGAAGCCCATGCCCAGCAGCACGTCGCGCAGGGTGCGGCGCAAGGCGCGGTCTCCCTCGGCGACCAGGATGGTCGCGTGACGGAAGGCATTGGGATCGATGCGGCGCGGCTTGGCGAGAATCTCTGACATGGCCTGACTCGGAATAATCGAGCCTGCAGTCTCGCCGTGTCGCGTTAATGAAAGGTTTTTAGTCGCGGAGAAGATCGTTGATGGACGTCTTGGACCGGGTCTGCGCATCGACGCGCTTGACGATCACGGCGCAATAGAGCGACGGACCCGGCTGGCCGTTGGGCAGCGGCTTGCCCGGGATATTGCCCGAGACCACCACTGAATAGGCCGGCACGCGGCCGACGAAAACTTCGCCCGTGGCGCGATCAATGATCTTGGTGGTCGCGCTGAGATAGACGCCCATGGACAGGACAGCGCCTTCCTCGACGATGACACCTTCCACCACTTCCGACCGCGCACCAATGAAGCAGTTGTCTTCGATGATGACCGGATTGCCCTGCAGCGGTTCCAGCACGCCGCCGATGCCGACGCCGCCCGACAGGTGCACATTCTTGCCGATCTGGGCGCAGGAACCGACGGTGACCCAGGTGTCCACCATGGTGCCGCTATCGACATAGGCGCCGAGATTCACAAAGCTCGGCATCAGGATCACGCTCGGCGCGATATAGGCGGCGCGGCGCACCACGGCGCCCGGCACGGCGCGGAAACCGGCGGCGCGAAAGCGCTGTTCATCCCAGCCAGCGAATTTCGACGGCACCTTGTCGAACCAGTTGGCGCCGCCCGGCGCATCCGAGATCAGCATGTTGTCGGTGAGGCGGAAGCTCAGCAGTACAGCCTTCTTGGCCCACTGGTGCACGGCCCACTTGCCGTCAATCTTCTCGGCCACGCGCAGCTTGCCCTCGTCGAGCGCATTCAGTGTGGCATCCACGGCGTCGCGGACCTCGCCCTTGGTCTGGAAGTTGACCTGGTCGCGGGCATCCCAGGCGGCGTCGATGACGGGCTGAAGCTGCTTGGCGAGAACGGCGTCGGACATGGAAATTCCTCGGGAAAATGGCAGTCTGGTGGGATCGCGAGACAATAGCCGCCAAGGCCGATGAGTCAACCCGCTGGCCCGCCGGGAGGGCGGTCCGGCCGTCAGCCCGGCAGGCCGGACAGGAAGGCGGTGAGGTCGGGTGCGGTATGGTGGATATGGCTGCGATCATCCCCGGCCGGCTGCGACCAGACTTCCGATGTCGGCACCCACACCGTAGTCATTCCCAGTGCGGCGGCAGGCACCAGATTGCGGGCCATGTCTTCCACCATCACGGCCCTGGCGGGGTCGACGCCGTGACGCTGCAGCATCACGCGGTAGGGGGCGATGTCGGGCTTGGGCAGATACTCGGACGCGACAATGTCGAAGGTCGCCTCGAAGCGGTCGCGAATCCCCAGTTTCGTCAAAATGCGGTCGGCATGGGCGACTGTGCCGTTGGTGTAGATCAGCTTGCGGCCCGGCAGGCGGTCCAGTGCCGCGCCCAGGTCCGGCATTGCCGCCACCACGCTCAGGTCAATGTCGTGCACGTAATCCAGGAAGGTGACGGGATCAATGCGGTGCTCGACCATCAGGCCGCGCAGAGTCGTGCCATGGCTATGGAAGAACTGTTTCTGCCGCCGGCGGGCCTCGTCCAGATCGACGGAGAGGGTGCGGGCGATGAACTCACCCATGCGGCGTGACACCTGATCGAACAGGTTGCACTGCGCCGGATAGAGCGTGTTGTCGAGATCGAAGACCCAAGTGGCCGCGCCCCGCAATGACGAACCTGTGAGCGGCCGGGTGGCGACAGGGGTGGAATCGGGGTGTGCGGCGGAGGAGATCACAGTTTCGCACCATAGGCGGTTCCGGCTAAAATGGCGAGTATCCGGTCCGCCATCCGCATTACGGTGGCCCGCAGGGAGGGAAGCCGCAGTGGGCGGAAGCAGTGCAGCGATGGACGGGTCCGGATTGAATCCGGAAATCTTGGTACCGCAGTTTCCCGGGCCGGCCGTGCTGTTCGATCATGCTGGCCGCGTGCAGCAGGCCAACGAATCCGCCGCCGCCTTGCTGGAAGCGCTGGCTGCCGGCCAGTTACCCGGCCTCGCCACTCTGATCGATGCCTGCCTGAAGGACGGTCAGGCGCGCCAGGATCGCGCCGATATTCCCGGTATGCGTGGTGGCACGGCGCTGCAGATGACCCTCATGGTGCTTGGCGATGCGAAAGTCCGCCGTCTGTTGCTGCTGGGGCGCGATGCCACCCTGGAACGTAACCTGATCCAGGCACTGATGCAGTCGCGCCAGCTGTTCAAGGATCTGGTCACCTGTTCCACCGACTTCGCCTGGGAGACCAAGGCGGATGGCAAGTTCGGCTTCGTTTCACCGCGCGGCGCGCTGGGCTTCAGCGCCCGTGATCTGGAGGGCCGCAGCGCGCGTGATTTCGTGGCCGAAGACACGCCTGCCACACCGATGCCGTCGGTCTGGCCCTTCGAGGCGCAGGATGCGCTGGATGCGGCCGAAGTGTTTCTGCAGCGCAAGGATGGCGGCATTGGCTGCTTTGAGGTTGCCTGCCTGCCGGTGCGCGACGCCAAGGGGGTGTGGACCGGCACGCGCGGTGTGGCGCGTGATGTGACCGAGGCGCGCGAACGCGTGGAGGCCCTGCGTCGCGCGCACAAGCAGCTTGACAAGCTGGCCAGCACTGACGGCCTCACCGGTATGCTGAACCGTCGTGCCTTCCTGGCCGAACTGGACAAGCGCCTGAGTCGGCATCTGCATAACGGCAAGCGCGGCACACTGATCTATTTCGACCTGGATAACTTCAAGAAGGTCAACGATGTGCGTGGCCATCAGGCAGGCGACGATGTTTTGCGCGGCGTAGCCGAGATTACCCGGCGGCTGCTGCGTGGCGTCGATCTGGCCTCGCGCATCGGCGGCGACGAATTCCTGCTCTGGCTTGAGGAGGTGGATCGCGACCGGGCCGAACCGATCGCCGCGCGCCTGCATGAAGCTGTGCGTGAGCTGGACAAGGAATTCGGCGTCGAAGGCACGCCGCTGGGCTTCTCCATCGGTGCGGTCTTCTCGCGTCTGGACGGTCCGGAAACAACCGAAGCGCTGATCGCGCGCGCCGACGAAGCCATGTATACCGCCAAGAAAGGCGGCAAGGGCCGCAGCCATATTGCGCTGCCGCCGGACCAGAATGGAGTGGTGGCGTGAGCGGCAAGGGCATCGAATACGACAAGGCCAAGGCGCTGGCCGCATCCAGCGATCAGGCCCAACGACTGAAGCTGGCGCAGCGCGCCGACACCCAGCCCGAGATTCTGTACTACCTTGCCAACGACGAGGTGGAGTCGGTGCGCCGCGCCATCGCCGAGAATGAGGCGACGCCGGCGCAGGCCCATCTGCTGCTCGCCAGCGATTCCTCGGTCGAGGTGCGGCAGCGCCTGGCCGAGAAGGTGGCCCGCCTGCTGCCCGACATGCCGGCCGATGAGGCGGGCAAGGCGCGCGAGCTGGCGATCCAGACGCTGGAGCTGCTGGCAATGGACGAGCTGGCACGCATCCGCGCCGTGCTGTCTGAAGCGCTGAAATCCGCCACCGATGTTCCACATCGTCTAATCCGGCAACTGGCGCAGGATGTCGAGCTGATTGTCTCGACCCCGGTATTGCAATTCTCGCCATTGCTCACCGATGAAGATTTGCGCGAGATCGTTGCTTCCTCGGCGCAGTCAGGTGCGCTAACGGCGATTGCCCGCCGTATCGGGCTGTCCGCAGGCGTGTCGGATGTGATTGCCGCGACACGCGATGTCTCGGCGGTCACGGCGTTGCTGGCCAATGACTCGGCCCAGATTCGGGAAGAGACGCTCGACCTGATCCTTGATGCTGCCCCCAGCGTGGAGGCCTGGCACGAGCCGCTGGTGCAGCGGCCCAACCTGCCGGGCAAGGCGGCCAAGCGTATCGCCGGCTTTGTGGCCTCTTCGCTGCTCAGTCTGCTGGCCAGTCGCAAGGATCTGCCGGCCGATGCATTGGCTTCCGTACGCGAGGTGATGGAGAAGCGCCTCGATGTGAAGCTGGAGGAAGAGGCTGCCGAAGACGATGAGGCAGCGGCAGAAGAGGAGAGTCAGTCCTCGATGTCGGACGCTGAGACCAAGGTCAAGAAACTGATCAAGGCCAAGCAGCTCGATAATGATGCGGTCCAGGACGCCATTGAGCGGAACGAGCGTAATTTCGTGTTCCAATCACTGATCCAGAATGGCCGTATTCCACTCTCGGTGATTCAGAAGGCCATCGAAGCCCGCAATGGTCGCCTGATCACGGCCCTGGTCTGGCGCGCGAAATTCTCCATGCGCACGGCGGTGATGATCCAGCGCGACATTGCCCATGTCCCTCCGCGGATGATGCTGAACGCCCGCAACGGCACGGATTATCCGATGAGCCAGGCGGAACTGGAAGAACAACTGAAGATTCTCGGCCTCTAGGTCGCCCGATCTCAGGCGGCGCTGTCGTCCACGACACGCAAGGTTTGCCGACGTGTTTCCCGCAATTGCAACAGCTGTGCCGCCGTGGCGATGGCGATCTCGCCTGGATGCTTGCCGCTCACCCCATCGATACCGATGGGGCAGGTGAGCTGGGCGAGCTGCTGCTCGGTCAGCCCCAGTTCACGGAATCGCTTGAGGAAGCGCGCGCGCTTGGTCTCAGAGCCGATCAGGCCGACATAGGCGAAACGATCTTCCTGCAGTGCCTTGGCGGCGATCCCTAGATCGAGCGCATGGCTGTGGCTCATGATCAGCAGCCAGGCGTCGTTGGGCAGGCCGGCGATCTCGCGTTCGGGGGCATTGGTGACCTCGACGCTCACGCCGGGCGGTATGTGATCGGGGAATTCGTCGGGGCGCGGGTCGAACCAGCGAATTCTGCAGGGCAGGGCGGACAGCACCTGTACGATGGCTTTGCCGACATGACCGGCGCCGAACAGCGCCACGGTGAACAGGTCGGGCCGCTGCGGTTCGAATAGCAGCGTCATCGAACCGCCGCAGCACTGGCCCAACGACGGCCCGAGTGGAAACTTGCGCAGGTCCGGGCCGCGCTTGGTGGCCAGCATCTGGCGGGCGATCTCGATGGCGCGGAATTCCAGCGTACCGCCGCCGATGGTGCCGATGGTCTCGTCCGGCGTCACCACCATTTTTGTACCGGCTTCGCGCGGCGCCGAGCCGTCGGTCGCAGCCACGGTGATCAGCACGGCGGGGATGCCGCGCCGGTCGAGATCGCCGAGTGCATTGAGCCAGTTGGTCATTTCGCCGCCATGCTGTTGCCTGCCGCAGTCTGCCTGCGCGCAGCCTCGATCGCCAGCAGCACGCGTTCGGGCGTCGCTGGTGCATCCAGTCGCAGCTTCGCTGTACCGGCGGCGGCAATGGCGGCATCCTTCAGGGCCAGCCAGGCCGAGATGCCGAGCATCAGGGGCGGTTCGCCCACGGCCTTGGAGCGGAACACGGTGGCGGCCGGATTGGCGCGGCCCGACACAAGCTGCACGCGGAAGTCTTCCGGCAGATCGCGCGCGGTCGGAATCTTGTAGGTGCTGGGTGCATGGGTGCGCAGGCGACCTTTGTCGTCCCACCACAGTTCCTCCATGGTCAGCCAGCCCAGGCCTTGCATGTAGCCGCCTTCTACCTGGCTCATGTCGATGGCAGGGTTGAGCGAACTGCCGCAGTCATGCAGCAGGTCGGCGCGGGTGAAGCGGTATTCGCCGGTCAGCGTATCGAGCAGCACTTCGGTCGCCGCCACGCCATAGGCGAAATAGTAGAAGGGTTGGCCGCGTCCGTTGACCCGGTCGAAGTTGATATCCGGTGTCGCATAGAAGCCCGAGGCCGAGAGCTGCACACGGCCCATCCAGGCCTTGTGCGCCAGCTCGGCAAAGGAAATCGCCTTGCCGCCGCCCTTCGCCTGACCATTGGCAAACACGATTTGCTCGGCCGCCACGCCCAGGATCGGGGCTGCAACAGTGGCAAGGCGTCTGCGAATCTCCAGGGCTGCTGCTTCGGCTGCCTTGCCGTTCAGGTCGGTGCCGGCCGAAGCTGCTGTGGCCGAGGTATTCGGCACCTTGTCCGTGCGCGTGGCGGTGATGCGGATCCTGTCCAGCCCGATGCCGAAGGTCTCGGCCACCACTTGCGCCACCTTGGTATAGAGGCCCTGGCCCATCTCGGTGCCGCCATGGTTCAGCTGCACCGAGCCATCTTCATAGACCAGCACCAGCGCACCGGCCTGGTTCAGGAAGGTGGTGGTGAAGGAAATGCCGAACTTTACCGGCGTCAGCGCCAGGCCCTTCTTGAGGTGCGGGCTCTGTGCATTGAAGGCATCGATCTGCTGTCGGCGCGCCTTGTAGTCGCTGCTGACCAGCAGTTCGCCAATCAGGTCGGGCAGGATGTTGTCTCTGATCGTCTGGAAATACGGTGTGACATTGTTGATTGTCGTGCCGTAGAGGTTGATCAGTCGTATCTCGAGCGGATCGCGCTGCAGGTAGCGCGCAATCTCATCGATCACATATTCCGTCGTTGCCATGCCCTGCGGTCCGCCGAAACCGCGAAACGCGGTGTTGGAAACCGTATTGGTCTTGCAGCACAGGCCAGTGATGGTGACATCGGGCAGCCAGTAGCTGGAATCAGCATGGAAAACGGCACGGTCCACCACCGCACCAGTCAGGTCTGCCGTCCAGCCGCCACGACCCGCCAGCGTCACCTCGTAGCCGAGGATGCGGCCGGCATCGTCGAATCCGACGGAATAGCGGCTGAGGAAATCGTGGCGCTTGCCGGTGATCGCCATGTCTTCGTCGCGATCGAGCCGCAGCTTCACCGGCCGGCCGGTCTTGGTCGCCAGCACGGCGGCGAGACAGGCGAATTGCGCCGCCTGGGTCTCCTTGCCGCCGAAGCCGCCGCCCATGCGCCGGCATTCCACGGTGACGCTGTGCAAAGGGGTGTCCAGAACGCGCGCAACGAGCTTCTGGACTTCGCTGGGGTGCTGCGTCGAACAGCGCACCATCATGTCGCCGTCTTCGCGCGGTTCGGCCAGACTGACCTGGCCCTCCAGATAGAAATGATCCTGGCCACCGATGTGCAGTTCGCTCTGCAAATGATGCGGCGCCTTCGCGATGGCCGATGCGGCATCGCCGCGCTTCAGGCCCAGGGGCGGCAGCAACAGTGCATTCTTTTCAATCGCGTCGGCAATGCTCAGGATCGCCGGAAGGTCTTCATAGGTCACGCGCACCAGCCTGGCCGCACGCCGCGCTGTGGCCAGGTCTACGGCGGCGATGGCGGCTACCGGCTGGCCGTGGAACTCGATCACCCCATCGGCCAGTACTGGTTCAGGGCCGACGACCGGTGCGATATCGGGATTGCCGGGCACATCCGTCACGGTGATCACCGCGATCACGCCGGGCAGGGCGCGGGCCGCGGTTAAGTCAATGGACAGGATTTTCGCATGCGTGCGGTCGCTCAGATGCAGGGCGGCATGCAGCAAGCCTTCAGGCTCGGGCAGGTCGTCGATATAGCGCGCCGTGCCGGCCACATGCTTGGTGGCGCTGTCATGCTTGACCGGCTTGTGCACGACGGCGGTCATTCGGCTGCCTCGACGCTGATCGTCTTGCCGCCACTGACTTCAAGGCAGAATTTGCGCAACAGGTTCTGCGCCGCCAGCAGGCGGTATTCCGCCGAGGCGCGCATGTCGCTCATCGGCTGAAAATCTTCAGCCAGCGCGGTCGCCGCCGCTTCGATATCGGCCACAATGAAACGCTTACCGGTCAATGCTGCTTCGGTCCGGGTGGCGCGGGCCGGAATGCTGGCCATGCCACCGAAGGCCAGTCGTGCGCTTCTGACGGTCTTGCCATCCAGCGTTACATGGAAGGCGGCCAGCACAGCCGAGATATCCTGGTCGAAGCGCTTGGACAGTTTGTAGATGGCGAAGCGGCTGTCGGGCTTTGGCTTCTGTACCGTGACATTCTCGACGAACTCGCCGGACTTCAGCGCCGTCTTGCGATAGGCGAGGAAGAAGTCTTCCAGCGGCAGGCTGCGGCTGCCGGCTGCCGAGCGGAGTGTCAGCGTGGCGCCCAACGCGATCAAGGCTGGTATGCTGTCGCCGATTGGGCTGCCATTGGCGATATTGCCGCCGATGGTGCCGCAATTGCGAATTTGCACCGAGCCCAGCCGGCGCACCATGCGGGCAAAATCCCGGTGCAGGCTTTCGATGGCAGTGAAGGCCTCGCTGTAGGTGGCGCCGGCGCCGATCTCGATGGTCGCGCCATGATCGGTGATACGCTTCAGCTCGGGCACTTGGCCGATATGCACGATGTTGCGCGGTGTGCGTTGCTGCTTGGTCACCCAGAGCCCAACATCGGTGCCGCCGGCCAGAATCCAGGTCTCGCCGTCGGGCAACGCAGCCAACGTTCCGGCCAGTTCATCGGCGCTGCGTGGGCTGAGGAAATCTCCCTGCGGCGTGGCATGACGCAGCATGCGCTCGCGCTTCAGGCTGCCGATCTGCGCCAGCAGCGCAGCTTCCTGCGCGGCGAAGCGGTCGTCGCGGCCGGCCTCGAACATGCGCTGGCCGGCCTCCAGGATAGGACGGTAGCCGGTGCAACGACAAAGATTGCCGGCCAGCGCGTCCTTCAGGCTGGCGTCATCCGCCTGGTCATGGGTCTTGTAATATCCGAACAGCGCCATGACGAATCCGGGCGTGCAGAAGCCACATTGCGAGCCATGGGCGTCGACCATGGCCTGCTGTACGGGATGCAGGGTGTCGTGCCCCTCTTCATCTCTGTGGGCAAGATCGTCGACGGTGAACAGCGCCTTGCCGTCGAGTTGATGGATGAAGAGGATGCAGGCATTGACGGCGCGATGCTTCAACTTGCCGTCTTCGGCGGCCTCGGCCACCACCACGGTGCAGGCGCCGCAATCGCCTTCGGCGCAGCCTTCCTTGGATCCGGTGCGGCGCAGGCGGGTGCGGAGATACTCCAGGACCGTCATGGTGTGGGGAATATCGGGTTCCACCGCCACCACCTGGCCGCGTGATACGAACCGGACAGGTTCAGACATGCCGCCTCCGGTCTTAGCCCCCCGCGAACGGCGGGGATCAGCTCATCAGGTCGCTGCCGCGGAAGGCCCAGCCGGTCATGCGGCGCTCGAACCAGACCGCTACAGCATACATCAGCACGCCCATCACCGCGACAACGATCAGGCCAGCGAAAACCAGCGGCACATTGTAGCTGGAAGATGCCGACAGCATCAGGTAGCCGATCCCCTCATTGGAGGCGACGGTCTCGGCGATCACCGAGCCGACAAAGGCCAGCGTGATGGCGATTTTCAGTGACGCAAACAGGTAGGGCATGGCTCGTGGCAGGCCAACCTTGGTCAGGATTTCCGTCTTGGTGGCGCCCAGGCTACGTAGCACATCGCGCAGCTCCGGCTCGATGGTGGCGAGCCCGGTGGCCACATTCACCACGATGGGGAAGAAAGAGATGACAAAGGCAGTGATGATCGCCGGCACAGTGCCGATGCCGAACCAGATCACCAGCACGGGCACCAGGGCGACCTTGGGGATCGAGTTGAAGCCGACCAGAACCGGATAAAGCCCGACATAGACCAGGCGCGAGGCGCCGATGAACACGCCGAGCAGGCCGCCGCCGACCACGCCCAGTATGAAGCCTGCCGTGGTGGTCATCAGGGTCTGCAGCGAATGATGGGCGATCTGCGGCGCGAACTTCACCATTGCCTCGAAGACCACGGTGGGCTTGGGCAGAATGAAGGTCTCGACCTGCGTCACCACGCAGATGATTTCCCACAGCAGGAACAGGCCGATGGTGACCAGCCAGGGCATGGCCCGGATCAGATTCTTCTCGTTCATCATGATTCGCGCACCGAGTGGATGTGCTCGCGCAGCTCATGCACGATCGAACCGAAATGCGGTTCGAAGGTGGTGTCCAGCGTGCGCGGACGCGGAATATCGATTTCCTTGGACAGGATGATCTTGCCCGGCCGCTTGCTCATAACGAAGACGCGGTCGGCCAGGTAGGTGGCCTCGCGCAGGTCGTGGGTGATCAGAATGGCGGTGAAGCGCTTCTTCATCCACAGCGTCTGCATCACGCCCCACAATTCCTCGCGGGTGAAGGCATCGAGCGCGCCGAAAGGCTCGTCCAGCATCAGCAGGCGCGGTTCATGGATGATCGAGCGGCAGACATTGGCGCGCTGCTGCATGCCGCCAGACAACTGCCAGGGGAACTTGTCGGCGAAATCGCGCAGGCCCACGGTGCCGAGCAGGTCCAACGCCTTCTCGACATAGGCTTTCTTTTCCTTGCGCAGGCGGCGTTTGTGCGGCTCGACGATTTCGAGCGGCAGCATCACGTTGTCCAGCGTGGAGCGCCAGGGCAGCAGGGTGGAATTCTGGAAGGCCATGCCCACGCCCTGTACCGGACCGCTCACGGGCTTGCCGCCGATGGTGATGCTGCCGTTGGTGCAGTTCAGCAGGCCGGTCACCAACTTCATAAGGGTCGACTTGCCGCAACCAGACGGCCCGACCACGGCGACGAACTCGCCCTCCTGGATATCGATATTGAGGCCTTCGACGGCCAGCGTCTGCTCTTCGGCCTGCTGGTAGACAAGACTGACTTCGCTGATCTTGACGAAAGCGGGGCCTTGCATCACGGCTGCTCCTGGCTGTTGTCAGCCGTGTGGCCGTGTAAGACTGTCATCGCCTGCATCTGCGATTTGCCCCCTGTCGAAATCCTGTCGGATTTGCCCCCGCTGCGGCGATGCGTGCATCGCGCTTAAAGGGATTGTAAACACTGTTGTCGCGCAATTGTAAACAGTTTTCCCCCGCCTGATTCTGCGGCAACCGGAGCGCTTGATGAGCGACCATACGGCAATCGCCGCGATACAGGATCGCCGCGTGATTTCGTGGCGGACCAGCCTGTATTTCGCGATTCTTTTTATCGGCCCCGGCGTCTGGCTGCCCTTTTGGCCGGTCTGGCTGGAATCGCGTGGGCTGAGCGCGCTGGAAATCTCGGCCGTGGTGTCGAGTGGCATCTGGGTGCGTCTGTTCGCGGGTCCGATGGCTGCGCATCTGGTCGACCGCAGTGGCGCGCGCCGACAGGCGATCATCATGCTGTCCTGGGCATGCCTTGTGCTGTTCGCCTTCTTCTGGTGGACGCATGGCTTCTGGTCGATCTTTCTGCTGGCGATCGCTTATGCGATTGCCTGGTCCCCGATCACGCCCTTCAGCGAGAATATCGCGGTGCTGGCAGCGGGGCGCTACGGCCTGCAATACGGCCGCATCCGCCTCTGGGGCAGCCTCAGCTTCCTGGTCACCGCCTATGCCGCTGGCCTGTGGCTGAAGGGGCGTGACGATGACTGGATCTATGGCCTGATGCTGTTCGCCATGGCCTGTCTGGCGCTGGGCAGCCATCTGCTGCCCGACCTGCGCCTACCGCTCGACCGCCCGAAACTGGCTGGCGCGCCGATGCGGCTATTGCTCGGTAACCGCCTGTTCCTTGCCTTCCTGGGTGCCAATGCCTGCCTGCAGTCCAGCCACGCGATGCTTTATACCTTTGGCACGCTGCAGTGGCGCAATGCCGGCCTGTCTGACGCACAGATCGGTTTCCTCTGGGCCGAGGGTGTTCTGGCTGAAGTGATCCTCTTCGCGGTCGGCCAGCGTGTCGCCCTGAGGATGGGCGGTGTCGGCCTGCTGCTGCTGGCCTGTCTGGGCGGAGCGCTGCGCTGGAGCCTGACCGGCCTGACCACCGACTTCACCTGGCTGGTGGTGCTCAACCTGCTGCATGCGGCGACTTTCGGCTGCGCGCATCTCGGTGCCATGCGCCTGCTGGCAGAGGGTATTGATCCGCAGGCTTCAGCGACCGCACAGACACTCTACACCGCCGCCAACGCTTCGGTGCTGGCCACGGTGACTTTGCTGATCGGGCCGCTGTTCCCGCAGGCTGATGGTCTGACCTATCTCGCGATGCTGCCGCTGTCATTGGCGGGCGGCGTTTGCGCCATGCTGCTGTGGCGTCGTCGCCATGTCTTGCGTTTCACCGGTGTCACGCCGGTTTCGTGATTGTATCAGCATGATTGGTTCGCGGTGGTACAGCAGCCGTGATCTTAATGTTGTCGCAAATGTTTCCGGAATCTCAGCCCACCGGGGCTATTGAGATGCCTTGTGGTTGTGCGCGACTGTGTCAGGTATGCGTTACATGCTGCTGTTGCGACTCAAACAGGCTTAATGCCTATTAAATGCGCAGTTAAGGGCTAACTGAAAAATTAGCAATTAGGCATGTGCAAAAAAATATAACGTTAGATTGCGCGGTTAAATTGAATTCAGTTGGCGGGGAATCCTGATGCGTCTCGGCATCGCTGCAAAAATCATCATCGCTGTCGCCATCCCGGCGCTCGGCTTCATCGGCATGTCGGCCATATCGGTGTATGACCGCTGGCAGGTTCTGCAAGAAGTCGAGGCGACTGAGCAGGCCTTCGCCTATGCGGTGGCAAGCAGTGGGCTCGTGCATGAGCTGCAGAAGGAGCGTGGCGCCAGTGCGCTGTTCATCGGTGCTCGTGGCGCACAGTTCAGTGCCGAACTGAAAACCCAGCGCGCCGATACAGACAAGGCGGCGGCAAGCTTTGCCACAGCACTGCAGCGCCTGAAGCAGACTGCCAGCCTGCGCGCCCTTACCGTACTGGGCGACAAGACCATGCAGGCGCTGGAAGTGTTGCCGGCGCGCCGTAGCCAGATCGACGCGCTTACTCTGCCGGGGCCGCAGTCCTTTGCCGGTTATACGCAGACGATCCGTGCGGCACTGAGTGGCATCCATGGCCTGTCGGATGTGACGCGCCATCCTGACCTGACTGCCGCACTGGGCGCCTATCTCGCCGTGCTGGAAGGCAAGGAAAAGGCCGGCCAGGAACGCGCCACCGGCGCGGGCGCCTTCGCCGCCAAGAGCTTCGCGCCCGAGGTCTATCAGCGCTTTGTTGGCCTGGGTCTGACCCAGGAAGCCGATTTCGCCGACTTCGCCGAGCGGGCGAAGCCGGAGCAGGTTGCCTATTACAAGCAGATACAGGCGCATGCCTCCTTCGCCGAAGTGCAGCGCCTGCGCAAGATCGGCTACGATTTCATCGCTACTAACAACACCGGCGATATTGCGGGTCCTTACTGGTTCCAGACCACCACCCAGCGCATCGACCAGCTCAAACTGCTGGAAGACCGCCTGGGCAACGATCTGCTGGCGCTCTGTGCGCAGATCCGTAGCGCCGAACGCGGCACGCTGAGCACCGAGGCTATCGTTGTCCTGTTGCTGCTGGTCGTTGCCGCCCTGCTGAGCGGCCTGATCATTCGCGGCATCACTGTGCCGCTGGCTGCCGTTGTGGGCGCCATGAGCCGACTGGCCGGAGGTGACACCGGCGTGACGATCGCGACCAAGGCGCGCCAGGACCAGATCGGTGATCTGGTCGAAGCCTATGAAACCTTCCGCACCAATGCCCAGCAGAAACAGGAACTGGAAGCCACCGCTACGGCCCAGCGCAATGAAGCCGAGCGTGCGCGTGGCATGCGCGAAATCCGCGAGCAGGCCGCGGCAGCCGAGATCGGCGCCCTCGTCAACGGTATCCTGTCGGGCGATCTGTCCACCCGGTTGGACGAACAGGGCAAGGAAGGCTTCTTCCTGGATGTGACCCAGCGCCTCAATCGTCTGGCGGAAATGCTGCAAAGCATAGTCGGCAACATGGCCAGCGTGATGGCGGCGCTTGCCGATGGCGATCTGCGCAAAAGCATGCAGGGCGATTATGCCGGTGTGTTCGGCGAACTGAAGGACAACACCAATCGCATGGGTGAACGACTGCAGGATTTCGCCAGCCGGCTTTCGGTCAGTGCCGATGCCGTGCATGCAGCGGCATCTGAAATTTCATCCGGCAGCCTGGATCTGGCCAGCCGTACGGAAAGTCAGGCTGCCAGCATCGAAGAGACGGCTGCGTCGATGCACGAGATCACCACGACCGTGCGCCAGAATGCCGACAATGCCCAGGCCGCCAACCAGCTGGCGACCGCCGCGCGCGACACGGCCGAAAAGGGCGGCAGTGTGGTGGCGGATGCGGTGAAGGCTGTCAGCCAGATCGAAGGCAGTGCCCGGAAGATCAGCGACATCGTCGGCCTGATCGACGAGATCGCCTTCCAGACGAATCTCCTTGCGCTCAATGCCTCGGTGGAAGCCGCGCGTGCGGGTGAAGCCGGCAAGGGCTTTGCCGTCGTTGCACAGGAAGTGCGGGCACTGGCGCAGCGGTCTGCCAACGCATCGAAGGACATCAAGGCGCTGATCTCGGAATCCAATGCACAGGTCAAGTCCGGCGCCGATCTGGTGAACCAGACCGGCGCCTCGCTGGTTGATATCGTGGCCGCTGTGAAGAAGGTGACCGATATCGTGGCTGAAATCGCGGCGGCGTCGCGCGAGCAGGCTACCGGCCTTGATCAGGTCAATACTGCCGTCGGCACCATGGACGAGATGACCCAGCGCAACGGTGCCCTGGTCGAGGAGACCTCGGCTTCCGCCCAGGCACTGGCCGGTCAGGCGCAGGAACTGGCGCGGCTCGTCGGCTTCTTCAAGCGCGCCTGATCAGCGGGCGCGTGGCGGGCGGCGCCTGAGCCAGAGCACGATTCCGGTAACGAACAACAGCGCCGGCAGCAATCCGCTGATGAACACGACCAGCCGGCCGGCCTCGCCGAACAGATAGCCGGTATGCAGCGGATAGGGCAGCTGGTCGAAAACCAGGTTGGCTGCGGGCAGGTCCGTGACGCGCTGCAGGTCCTGCACCTTGCCGGCGGCATCGAACAGCACATAGCTGCGGCCATTCTGATGGATCTCGCCGGGCTGGCGCAGGCGGATGCGCGTGGTGGCCCCCGGCCGCGCCGGGGGCGAGATGAAGACGATGCGGGCACCCGGCATAAGGCGCAGTGCCTCCGCCACCAGGTCGTCCAGCGGGGCGACAGGACCCGTATGTGCAGCCTGCTGCGGCCGGCCCTGCGGCTGGCCGCCCAGCGCCGCCATCACCGGCAGCAACGCTTCGCGAAAGCAGATGGCGCTGCCGCTCAGGGCCAGCAGCAGCAGCGGGACGGCCGTGGTCGCGCCACTGACCTTGTGCAGGTCGAAGCTGCGGCGGAACCATGACATGTTCCGCCAGCGCATGGTGAGGGCCTGTCGCCAGTATCCGGCGCGTGGCCACCACAGAATGATGCCGGTGATGGCACTGATCGCGAAGATCACACCGAGCCAGCCGATGAGGGGCCGGCCATTGCCGATCTCCAGCAGCAAGCGGCTGTGTAAATCGAACATGACGGTGAAGACGCGGCCGGGCAGGGGGCCCAGCACGGTCAGGGCATAGGGATTCACCAGCAGGGTCTGGCGAGCGCCATCGGGCAGTGCGACCACGGCCTGCACGGCATGGCCGGCATCTTCGGGATAGCGCAACTGGGTGACGCGACCTGCGGTGGCCTGCTGGGCTGTGGCAATGATCTGCGACGGCGACGCTATGGGGCCCTGCGGCTCCGCATGCATGACGTCGGGATAGAGAAGGCCGAGGATTTCATCCTGGTAGACCAGGATGCTGCCGGTCAGGCCCAGCATCACGAAGAGGAGGCCGCCGGCGAGACCGATCCAGAGATGAAGGCGGCGCCAGAATTGTCGAATAGTCACTGGCGCCGCCTTGTCTGGGGATGCCTACATCAGAACACGAACTTGGTCATAACATAGGCGGTACGCGGCGCGCCGGCAAAGATGCCGCCGTTGGCTTCGATGCTGGCCCGGGTGTAGTAAGGCTGATCGAAGATATTCGCCACGCCGAAGGCCACGGTCGGGCCATTGGCGAAGTCATAGGCCGCCTGGCCGTTCCAGAGCACGTAGCCGGGAATGCGGCCGAACTTGCCATTGGCGCTGGCAGCTTCGGTATTCGCATCGTCGGCATACTGCTTGGACTGGCCATAGGCATTCAGGTTGAAGGTCCATTCCTGAACGCGGTAGCGGGCGCCAAGGGTGGCGACATGCGGTGAATAGAGCTGCAGGTCATTGCCCTTGTTGGGACCCTGCATGCGCTCAGCCTTGGTGAAGGCATAGGTGCCGTAGATGCTAAGGCCCTTCATCGCGGCGTTCAGCGCGCCGAGGTCGTATTCAGCCGCCGTTTCGATGCCGCGATGGCGGGTTGCACCGGTATTGATGTTCTGACCGCCCGGACCATTCGGCTCGATCTGGTCATCGAAATCGATCCAGAACAGGCCACCTTCCAACGACACCGGGCCGGCCTTGTAGCGTGCGCCGAGTTCATAGGTCTTGGCCCGCTCGGGGTTCAGCCTGGAACCGCCAGTCACCGCGTTCTCGCCCAGTGCCAGATGAGTCACCGGGTTGAACGAGGTGGAATAGTTGGCATAGCCGAACAGTTCCTTGCTGATTTCCCAGCCGATGCTCAGCGACGGCAGCGGTTCCTCGTACGTCTCGGTGTCGCGGAAACCGGTCAGCATGTTGCTGCGATCCACATCAACCTTCTCGAATCGGATACCGGGCGTCACCGTCACAGTGCCCAGCTTCATGGCATCATCGACGAAGACGGCATGTGCCTCGGTCGAGCCGTCGGTATAGCGGTTGCGCACTTCAGGGAGCGTGAAGGGATTGGTGCCGTCCGGAGTGGCGGCGCCGCCGCGACGGAACCGTTTCTCGTCCGTCGATTCCATCATGTAGCGATAGCCGATCGAGGCGGCATGCTTGACCGGGCCGGTTTCGGCCAGGGCCGTGAAGCGCGGCTCGAAGCCCCAGACGCTGTAATTGCGCGGAATGCGGTCCAGCACGTTCAGTGTGGCGTCGCTGCCGCCTGCGATGGGCGCCGGGTTGTCGATATTCGAAGCGATCGTGAGTTCGCGGAAGCTCTGGGTATGGAAGCCAGTGGTTTCCAGACGATAATTGCCGTTGAACTCGTTCACGTACTTCAGCACGTATTCATCACGTTCGCCGAGGAAGCGCTCGTAGGAATGCGTCGACTGGTAGGGATTGGCGCTGTAGGCCGCCTGGGTTAGCGGACCGGGCGTGCTGGCATCAGCGTTGTAATGACGCAGACGGGTTTCCAGCCGGCTGTTCTCGGTCAGCGCGAACCGACCCTTCAGCATGAAGTCGTCGATCTTGTGGTCGGCGTTATCGCGATAGCCTTCGCCGTTGTTGCCGGAATAGAACACGGCCATGCCGCTGCCGTTCTGCAGCGAGCCGCCGAACATAAGATCGGCCTTGCCGACCATGCGGCCGTCATTGCGGTCGCTGGCCGTGCTGTCGCCGCGCAGGCTGACTTCGCCGCCATAAGGCGAGGTCGGGATGTCCTTTGTGACGAAGTTGACCACACCGCCCGAGGTGCCGGGGCCATAGCGCACGGAGCCGCCGCCCTTGACCACGTCGATGGCCTTCAGCATGCCGAGCGATACTGCGCCCAGCGAGGTTTCGGGCTGGCCATACAGCGCATTGGCCAGCGGGACGCCGTCCATCAGGATGGTGGCGCCGGCGCTGAGGCGCGAGGTCATGCCGCGAATGCCGATATTGAGGGCGTAGTCGCCGCCCCCGCTGCCGTTGGGCGGCGGGGTCTGCACGCCGGGGATGGCGCGGATCGCATCGGTCACCGTGGCGGCACCGCTCTGCTCGAACTGGTCCTGACGCACGACGCTGCGGCCGCCCGCATGGGTGCGCACGACCTCTTCATTGGCGTCGCCGAGCCAGTCGCCGGCCACCTGAAGGGCCTGCAGCTGGACGGGCTGGTTATCCTGAGCGAAAGCCGGCAGTGCCAGCAGAAGGCCAAGAGCAGTGGCCGTACCCCCAAAAAGCTTATTCATTGTGAGACTCATTCTTATTATCAGAGAAGGCTCTTATTTCCTCCGATTGCCCGTGTATGTCAAGGCTGGGTTTGCTTAACTCTCTGGGGCGCAAACAGAAAAGCCCGCAATTCCTGCGGGCTTTTCAAGGGTTCCTATGCGCGGGTCACGCCGATTTGACGCCCTCGCCCGGCAAAGGCAGGGCCCGGAAGACCTGTCTGGTACCCGACATCAGGGCGTTGGCCACCGCCGGGGCCACCGGCGGAGTACCCGGTTCGCCCACGCCGGTCGGCTTTTCCTTCGACGGGACGATATGCACGTCCACCTGCGGCATCTCGTGGATGCGCAGCACTTCGTAGTCATGGAAGTTCGACTGCTCGACTTCGCCGCCCTTCATGGTGATGCCGGGCTTGATGGTAGCCGAGAGGCCGTAACCGATACCGCTCTCGATCTGCGCGCGGATGATGTCGGGGTTGATCGCGATGCCGCAATCGACGGCAGCGACGACCTTCTCGACTTTCCAGGTACCGTCGGGCTTCAGCGACACTTCCGCGACTTCCGCCACATAGGACGAGAAGCTTTCATGGACGGCGATGCCGCGCATGCGGCCCTTGGCCAGTGGCTTGCCCCAACCGGCCTTTTCGGCGGCCAGATTCAGCACGCCGAGATGCCGCGGATGCTTGGCCAGCAGCTTCCGGCGCAGGGCCAGCGGGTCCTGCTGTGTCGCCATCGCGATCTCGTCCAGGAAGACCTCGGTGGCAAAGGCGGTGTGCGTGCTGCCGACCGACCGCCACCACAGTACCGGCACGCCGACCTTGGTGGTGTGCAGCTCGACGCTCATGTTGGGGATGGCGTAGGGCAGGTTGGCCGCGCCTTCCACCGATGTGGCATCGATGCCGTTCTTGACCATGAAGGGCTCGAAAGATGTGCCGGCGATGATCGACTGACCGACGATGCGATGCTGCCAGGCGGTGATGTTGCCCTTGTCGTCCAGCCCCGCCTTCAGCGTGTGGTGATACATCGGGCGGTATTTGCCGCCGCGGACATCATCCTCACGCGTCCAGATCAGCCGCACCGGTGCGCTGCCACCCATCGCCTTGGCGATCTCCACGCCTTCGACGATGTAATCGGAGTTCGGCGTGGCGCGCCGGCCGAAGCTGCCGCCGGCATAGAGCGTGTTGATCTTCACCTGCTCAGGCTTGATGCCCAGCACCTTGGCCGCGTTCATCTGGTCAGGCGTCTGGAACTGGTCGCCGGCCCAGATTTCGCAGCCGTTTGCGTCGATCTTCACCACGCAGTCCAGCGGCTCCATCGGTGCATGCACCAGATAGGGGAAGTCGTAGGTCGCCTCGATGATCTTGGCGGCCTTGGCGAAAGCCTCATCGACATTGCCGTCCTTGCGGGCCGGCAGACCTGGTGTCTTGGCCAATTCCTTGTATTCGGCCAGGATCTGGTCGGTGCCGCGCTTCTCGGCGTTGGTGTTGTCCCAGACCACCTCCAGCGCCTCACGGCCCTGCTTGGCAGACCAGAAGTTCTTCGCCACCACGGCGACGCCGTTGGATACCTGCACCACATCCACCACGCCCGGCACGGCTTTGGCCTTGCTGGCGTCGAAGCTTTTCACCGTGGCACCAAACAGCGGCGCGCGCTGCAGCACCGCGGTCAGCATGCCGGGCAGTTTGACGTCGATGGTGTATTGCGCGGTGCCGTTGCTTTTGGCTTTGGCATCCAGACGCGGCGTCTTCTTGCCGATCAGGCCGAACTTGGCCGGATCCTTCAGCGGCACGTCTGCGGGCGGCGTCACGCCTGCAGCCTTCTTGGCGAGCTGGCCGAAGGTGGCTTGCCTGCCTGACGGATGGCTGACAACGCCCTTGGATACGGTGATCTCCTTCGCCGGAACCTTCCATTGTTCGGCAGCCGCAGTCACCAGCATGGCGCGCGCGGTGGCGCCGGCCTTGCGCAGCTGGTCCCAGGAATTGGCCATCGCCGTGCTGCCGCCGGTGCCCTGCATGCCGAAGGCGAGGTTGGCATAGAGCTTGGCATCGGCCGGTGCGCCCTCGGTGCGCATCTGGCTCCAGTCGGCATCCAGCTCTTCGGCCACGATGGTGGCGAGGCCGGTATAGGTGCCCTGGCCCATCTCCACATGTTTGGACAGTACAGTGACGGTGTTATCCGGCGCGATGCGGATAAAGGCGTTGATCATCTGCGGCTGGCCGGTGGCTTTCGTCTGGGCCAGTGCATTGCGTGGCACCCAGTGGAAGCCGACAACGAGGCCGAGCGATGCGGCGCCCGCGTCCTGCAGGAAACGACGACGGGATGCTTCAGGCAGTTTGATCTTGCCCAATTGAATCTTGCTCTGCTCGGTCATGATCAGGCCCTCACGGTCTTGGCGGCATCATGGATGGCGGCGCGGATGCGCACATAGGTCGCGCAGCGGCAGATGTTGCCCTGCATGGCCTCGTCGATCTGCGCGTCGTTCGGCTTCGGCGTCTCGGACAGCAGCGCCACGGCCGACATGATCTGGCCTGACTGGCAGTAGCCGCATTGCGCGACCTCGTGCTTGACCCAGGCATTCTGTACGGCCTGAGCGATCTTGCCGTTCAGGCCTTCGATGGTGGTGACCTTTTGGCCTTCGATGGCCGAGAGTGGCGTGGAGCAGGCGTGCACCGGCTGGCCCTCCACATGCATGGTGCAGGCGCCGCATTGCGCCATGCCGCAGCCGAACTTGCTGCCGGTCAGGCCGATCTCGTCGCGCACGGCCCAGAGCAGCGGCATGTCGGGATCGACATCGAGGCTGACGGAACGTCCGTTGAGGGTAAATGCAATAGCCATGGAGTCCTCCACTGGGGCGGTGAAGAGAGAAGGGCGGATGCGATCCGCGGTGATGAATTTTGAAAACGGGGCATTTGGGCGGCCCCTGCTGGTCAGCGCAGTATATTGCAGCGGGCGTCGCCGGCCTCGTGATTTTTTGACTGAAGTTTGTGATCGCAGACAATGATCATCACATGGACGGATGAAAAACCGGTGGTCACGGCCGTCGTCATGCGATTATCTGTCTGCATGACGCAATCATATAAAACGCTGGTTTCCATGAGCAATAAGGCACTTGAATCGACTGATAGGCACCTGGCAGAAACCATGCCCGCCATGGCATCGCCGGCAACTGCCTCTGCGGTTTGTGACGGCGCCTGCGTCGTCTCGCCGGAGGCGGAAAACCTGGTGCGCGATCTGCTGGTGCGCTTCGGGGACAAGTGGAGCATGCGGGCGATGGATGAGCTTTACGAGCGCGGCGCGCTGCGCTTTTCGCGCCTGCGCGACCATCTGCCCGGCATCAGCCAAAAGATGCTGACACAAACCCTGCGTCAGCTCGAGCGCGATGGTGTCGTCGCGCGTCGTGTCTATGCGGAAGTACCGCCGCGCGTCGATTATGAACTGACTCCGGCCGGTGTCGCGTTGGCCGAAGCGCTCTGTGGCGTCTGGGAATGGGCGATCCGGAATACCGCGCTGGTTGATGCGGCGCGCCTGGCTTTCGATGCACAGGTCAAGCCGTCGCGGCAGGACGGCTGAGGTTTCAGCCAGCCAGCGCGTAGCTGCCGATAGCGTCGGACATGTCGTTGTTGGCCTGCAGCGGATAGATCGCCACCAGGATGCGGTCGACGGTGACGCCGTCTTCGCTGAGCGGCAGCAGCAGCTTGCCCATCGCCTTGTAGATGGCGCTGTTGGGCGAGTTGTCGTGCAGGAAGTGTACGGGCGCGCCGGTAGCCACGCAGGTCTGGTAATGCGGGCTGGTGGCGGAGATGTTGTGGCAGATCTCATCGATATAGCGGCCGGTAATGCTGTGCCCGCGATACTCGTCCAGTCGCGTGCCCGACAACACGACGCGGAACCGCAGGTCGTCGGTCTCGCGCTCGACCGTCACGATGCCGATATTGCCCAACCAGGGTCGCAGATGCTCGGGCGCGAAAGCGGCGCGCGCGGGCAGGGCGCCACGGCTGTCCCGCTGCGCGGTCCAGTATGCTTCGAGCGAGGTCAGTTCTTTCGGGCAAGACGACATGACTTGGCACTCCCTTCATGCGGCCTGGCTGCATGACGCGCAGATGCAGGCCAATGGTGGGCGGGACTCCGTAAGTCGATTTTGGAAAGCGGATGGATGATTGGTGTGGCGGTGTTATAGGCCGCAGGCGGCTGGCTGGCTGTGCCGCTGATCACAGAAGCGTGTAAACCAGCAAAAACCCCGCCGCATCGCTGCGGCGGGGTTTGTTGCAACTGCAACAGTCTGATGAGCGATCAGTCCTTGGCGCGTTCCATGTAGGTGGCACCTTCGCTGATGTTGATCACGATGCGCACGCCGGACGAGACATGCGGCGGCACCATCACGCGCTGGCCGTTCTCGACGATGGCCGGCTTGTAGGACGACGACGCGGTCTGGCCCTTCACGGTCGGCTCGGTATCAGTGATCTCCATGATCACGGTCTGCGGCAGCGAGACCGACACCGGCTTGCCTTCATGCAGGCTGATGTCGACCTTCATGCCTTCCTGCAGCCAGACGGCCTGCTCGCCCACGACTTCGGACGGCACGCCGACCTGTTCGTAATTCTCGACATCCATGAAGGTGATCATGTCGCCTTCAGTGAACAGGTAGGTGAACTCGCGGGTATCGATGAAGACGCGCTCGACACCTTCGGTGGTGCGATAGCGCTCGGTGGTCTTGATCCCGGTCGACAGGTCGCGCAGGTCAAGCTGCATCACCGGCGTGCCCTTGCCCGGCTGGATGTTCTGCGCCGTGATGATGGCCAGCAGCTTGCCGTTAATCTCAACCACGTTGCCCTTGCGGAGCTGGTTGGCGTTTACCTTGGGCATGGAAGCGTATCTCCGAAAAACCAATAGCGGGTTCCTGCATGGACCCGCTTGCGAAAAAACCGCGCGGAAACTATCAGGTTGGGACCCCCACCTCAACCCGAGTCGCCGCGAAAAGCGCTCCGAGAGACGCCGTGGATCAGCCGCCCAAAGCTCCGTCGTCCGGCCCGAACTGGTGGCATCCGGCGCTTTATGCCCGGCGGAGGCCGAATCTGCTGGTCCGGCAGGCTGTCCTGCGCGCTCAGCGGGAGGCCTTCACCAGCCTGGATTTCGTCGAGGTCGAGACGCCGGCCCTGCAGGTTTCGCCCGGACTGGAGCCGCATCTGAAGGCTTTCGAGACTCGGCTGGAGCATCCCGACGGCAGCGCCCGGCCGCTCTATCTGCACACTTCGCCCGAATTCGCCATGAAGAAGCTGCTGGTGGCGGGCGAGCAGCGGCTGTTCCAGTTCGCACCGGTTTTTCGCAACGGCGAACGGGCGGCCACCCATCATCCGGCTTTCCTGATGCTGGAATGGTATCGCGCCAGCGTGGACTACCGCGTCATCATGCGCGACTGCGAAACGCTGCTGCGCCATGTTGCTACCGCCACCGGGCGGACGCAGCTGCAGTGGAATGGCCATGCCGCGGATGTGATGCAGCCCTGGCAGTATCTCACTGTGAGCCAGGCCTTCGAGCGGTATGCGCAGCTGGACCTGACGGCCTGCATTGGCACCGATCCGCACCGGCCCGACCTGGTCCGGATGCGCGAAGCCTGCGCCCGCATCGGTGTCCGTGTCGATTCAGGCGACAGCTGGGACGATCTCTATTTCCGCGTGGCGCTGGAAAAGGTCGAGCCGATGCTGGGCCTGGATGCGCCCTGTATCCTGCATGACTACCCGATCCATATGGCGGCGCTGAGTCGACCCCGGAAAGATGCGCCGCATCTGGCCGAGCGGTTCGAGCTCTATGCCTGCGGCATGGAACTGGCCAATGCCTTTTCCGAACTCACCGATGCCGCCGAACAGCGCCGCCGTTTCGAGGCCGATATGGCACTCAAGAAGCGGCTCTATGGCTATGATTATCCGATCGATGCGGATTTCATCGCCGCGCTCGATCACGGTCTGCCCGATTGCGCCGGCATTGCGCTGGGCATCGACCGTCTTGTCATGCTGCTGACCGGCGCCGCCCGGATCGAGGAGGTGCTGTGGCTGCCCGTCTCGGAATAACCCTTCTCTGCCTGCTGCTGGCTTCGGCCTGCGCACCGCGCCAGTCGAGCCGTACGTCGCTGCCGCAGCCGACCCAGCCGCCGGCCAGCACGCAATGGATCGGCCGCGACGTGATCCAGGCGGCCTGTCTGAACGACCTGGTCGCGACGGGTGCGAAATTCGAACTGATCGCCCAGGCCGAGGCCGGCAAGGACGGCTGCACGCTCAACAATGGCGTGCGCCTGATCAGCACCACGGTCGAACTTGTGCGGCCGGCCGAGATGACCTGCCCGATGGCGGTGCGTCTGGTGCAGTTCGAAAAAGAGGTGCTGGTGCCCGAGGCGCAGCGCGTCTTCGGCCAGCCGCTAGGGCAGATCAACCATGCGGGTGCCTTCACCTGCAAGCGCATGACCGGCAACAGCAGCAAGATCAGCGAACACGGCCATGGCCGTGCCTTCGATGTCTGGGGGTTCCTGCTGCGCGATGGCACCCGCATTTCGGTGGACCAGCATTTCCGGGCGCGCGGCAAGGAAGGGCAGTATCTGCGCGAGGTCAATCGCGCCGCCTGCCGCTATTTCTCGGTGGTGCTTGGCCCCAATGCCGATGCGGCCCATGCCAAGAGCTTCCATTGGGATATCGGGCCCTGGAATAGGTGCGGAGCCTAGCGGGGATAACCTTCCTATTCTGCAGGACGGACGGGCGCGCTAGATTGCCGCCATGACCATGCCGCCCCGTTCAGAGTCCGATGTTGCCGCGCGAAAGGCCTGGGGTGCCTCGTCGCTGCGCTTCCTGTATCTCGACTTGAACAGTTTCTTTGCCAGCGTCGAACAGCAGGATAATCCCGAACTCCGCAATCGCCCGATCATCGTCGTGCCGGTAATGAGCGATACCACCTCGGCCATCGCCGCTTCCATCGAGGCCAAGCAGTTCGGCATCAAGACCGGCACGCCGGTCTGGGAGGCGAAGGAGAAATGCCCCGGCATCGGCATCGTCAATGCGCGGCATGACCGCTATGTCGAGGTGCATCATCTGGTAGAGGAAGAGATCGACCGTCATATCCCGGTCTACAAGACATGGTCGATCGACGAAGTCTCCTGCGAACTGATGGGGCCGCAGCGCCTGAAGGATAACGCGATCGCGCTCTCGCACCGAATCCGGGCCGGCCTCCGCGACAACGAAAAACTGGGTGAATGCATCCGGTGTTCGATCGGCATCGCGCCGAACCAGTTTTTGGCCAAGCTCGCCTCCGATATGCAGAAGCCCGATGGTCTGACCATCATCGAAGCGCACGACCTGCCCGGTCGCATCCTGCCGCTGGTTCTGCGTGACCTGCCCGGCATCGGCCACAATATGGAGCAGCGCCTGCGGGATGCCGGTGTTGATAGTATCCAGCAGCTCTGGGACATGAAGCCGGAAGAGGCGCGTCGCATCTGGGGCAGCAAGGAGGGCCCGGCCTTTGTTCAGCGCCTGCGCGGCATCGGCGATTACGAACAATCGAATGCCACGCGCACGATCAGCCACGAACATGTGCTGCCGCCGCAGAATCGCGATGTCGAATCCGCCTATCTGATCCTGCGACGCCTGGGCGTGAAGGGCGGTGCACGGCTGCGGCGTCTGGGGTTTGTCGCCAGCAGTCTCGGCGCCAAAGTGCGGTTCGACGACGGCACGCGCTGGGCCGCCGATTTTCGCCTGACGCAGACGCAGGACAGCTTCGTCATTCTCGATGCCATCACACGGCTGTGGGAGCAGATGCTGCGCGAGACGAAAAAGCCACGCGGCCGCTATATGAAGGTGGGGATGTGGCTCAGCGGTATGGTGCCGCAGGACGAAGTGACGCTCGACCTGTTCGGCGGTGCGTCCGGGCTGGAACAGGATGATGCTGAAGCCGCAGCCAAGCGCGCCAAGCTGTGGAGCGCGATGGACAAGCTGAACCAGAAATATGACAAGAAGGATACGGTCCGTATCGGTCCCCTGCCCAAGCACCGTTCCGATTTCATGGGCGCCAAGATCGCCTTCAATCGCATTCCCAAAAAAGAAGAGTTCAAGGAGTGATGCGGTTACTGCTGTAATCACGGCTCTGTGCAGCTACCTGTGACCGTTTGTAAGGTGGGAAACTAACCCCGCGACGTCCAGTTTCCGGTCCTCCATGCCACTTATGGAGGATTGCTCATGGCGCTGCTTGCTCCTGTCAAACGTATGTTGTCCGCGGTCGATTTCGGTGCGGTCGGTGACGGCGTCGCTGACGATACCGCCGCGATACAGGCTGTCCTGGACCGGATTTCCGCCGATCCGGGCACCTTTGTCGATATCCCGCCCGGCACCTACAAGATTACGGCCACCCTCAATATCGCATTCGCCCAGGATTCCGCCGCCCATGTCGGCATCATCGCGCATGGCGCAACGCTGCTGTCGGCCATTACCAACAGCACGCCGGTGCTGCAGGTGATCAGCAACGCCGTGGTGCGCTTCTTCCTGATCGAGGGCCTGCAGATCAAGGGCAACGGGCAGGAAAGCCATGGCCTGGTGCTGCGCGCCGATAACCAGGCTGTCTTCCTCTACAACATCTGCCTGCGCGACATCTTCATCGAAGGCTGCGGCGGTGATGGCTGCCAGATGCTGGGCAACATCTTCGAATCCCAGATCGACAACAGTTTCTTCCGTCAGAACGAGAATGGCCTCAGCATGGGCAACTCGCCCAGCGGCGGCATTCTCTCGGCCATGCATCTCTATGGCTGCGTCTTCGGGCAGAACCGGCAGGTCGGCTGCCAGCTGGTCAACGACGCTACCGACGCCGGATTCCACGGCTGCTATTTCCTCGAGAACGGTACCTGGGGCGCCAACTGCCCGAACGGTTTCACCCTGATGTCGAATTGCGGCTTCGAGAATAACTGGATGTCGGCGGGCAGTTTCGGTGCCGGCAATGCCGGCGTGGGTTTCCAGAATTTCGGCAATATGGTCGCCTGCAGTGCCACCTCGCGGCATTACCAGACGCATCTGGTGCGCGGTTATGTGACCAGTATCTTCTCGATGATCGGCTGTTTCCGGTCCGGGGTTGAGACCGCCGGTACCATGCACCTCTCCAGCCTGAGCGGCACGCCCGGGGCCAAGGCCAGCATCGTCAGTTGCAACGGCGAGCGGGATTACCGCGACGGCTTCCAGACCCGGGCCACGGAGATTGCCTCGATCCCCTGACCATGAATGGCCAATGATTAACGCCGGCAGGGCCGGGTTTGCCCTGCCGGCCGCCATTCGGGCTTGACGGGCAGGGGCCCCAGGCCGTATCACGCTTGCCACGCCCAAGTGGGGCGTCGTGGTGATTTGGAGCCGACCGGCTTGCGGACCACGTAAAACAAACCGCTAAAGAGGTCGGGCGGTTTTCAAAAAACCCCGGGCCTCATGGTGCCGGGGTTTTTTGTTGTCCGCGGCAGTGGCGGGCGAGACGTGGGAAAGAGGCAAGGGCGATGAGCAAGAAAGAGCATGAAAAGACCTGGCGTCCGGCGACCCAGATGGTGCGCGGCGGCTTGATGCGCACCAGCTTTGGCGAAACCTCCGAGCCGATCTTCATGACCTCGGGCTTCTGCTATGACAGCGCCGAAGCTGCCGAGCGCCGCTTCAAGAACGAGGAGCCGGGCTTCGTCTACAGCCGCTTCGGCAATCCCACGGTCGAGATGTTTGAACAGCGCATGGCGCTGCTGGAAGGGGCCGAGGCCGCGCGCGCCACCGCCACCGGCATGGCTGCGGTGAATGCGGCGCTGATGTGCCAGCTCAAGGCCGGCGATGAAGTGGTGTCCGCCCGCGCCGTCTTCGGCTCGATCCGCTACATCATGGAAGAGCTGCTGCCGCGCTTCGGTGTGAAGACGCATCTGGTCGATGGCACCGACATCACGGCCTGGGAGCGGGCCATCAACCCCAAGACCCGGGTGGTTTTCCTGGAGACACCGGCCAATCCGACGCTGGAAGTGGTCGATCTGCTGGCCGTCGCGGCGCTGGCGCATAAGCATGGTGCCCGCGTGGTGGTTGATAATGTCTTTGCCACCCCGGTGCTGCAGAAGCCGCTGCAGCTGGGTGCCGATATCGTCGTCTATTCGGCGACCAAGCATATCGACGGGCAGGGCCGCTGCCTGGGCGGCGTGGTGCTGGGCAGCGAGGAGTTCGTGGTCAATGAGCTGACCCCTTATCTGCGCCATACTGGCCCGGCGCTGAGCCCGTTCAATGCCTGGGTCATGCTGAAGGGCCTGGAAACCCTGGAGCTTCGCATAACCCGGCATGTCGAGTCGGCCGCTCGGCTGGCCGACACCCTGGCCGGACACCCCGGTCTGGCTCCCGCCACCAATGTTCCGGCGCTGCTCTATCCTGGCCGGGCCGACCATCCCCAGTCGGCGCTCGTCCGCAAGCAGATGAAGGCCGGCGGCAACATGCTGGCGATCCGGGTGAAGGGCGGGAAGGCCGGGGCCTTCCGGTTTCTCAATGCTCTGAAATTGGTGGATATCTCGAATAATCTCGGTGACTCGAAAAGCCTGATCACCCATCCCGCCACCACGACGCACCAGAGGTTGAGCGCCGAGGAACGAGGCCGGCTGGGCATCGGGGACGACCTTCTGCGCCTGTCGGTCGGCCTGGAAGACCCGCAGGACTTGATTGACGATCTGACTCATGCCCTTGAAAAGGCGGGCTGATCTGTTGCCGGAATGCAACAGGGGCCGGGATTCGCAAGAGTCTGAGGCCTAAGGCTTTTTCCGGCCGGCACGCCTGCTGCTATAGTCCGTTTGGGTTGAGGCATTGCCGGAGTATCGTCCTGATGACGACCTCCAATCATTTTTTCTTGAGGAGACTCTCGATGAACATTCGTGTCGCTCTGCTGGCTGGTGCTGCGCTGGTTGCGTTGGCTTCCGCTCCGGCCATGGCGCAGCCCTATATCGGCGTTGGCCTTGGCGCGTCGATGATGGAAGACGCCGACATCAAGAATGGCGGCGCTGTCACCAATCTTGAATTCGACACCGGCTACGCTGCTCTGATCAAGGGTGGTTATGCCTTCGGTGGCGGCTGGCGCGCTGAAGGCGAACTCGCCTGGCGTCAGTACGGCCTCGACAGCGCCAATGGCGGTGCCAGCGTCGATGGCGACGCTCGCATGTACACCCTGTTCCTGAACGGCCTGTATGACTTCATGCCGGACAACAGCTGGAGCCCCTACCTTGGCGCCGGTGTCGGCATGGCCCGCTTCTCGGGTAACGGCGCTCGCGTCGGCGTCGCCACCACGGACGACCAGGAAAGCACCTGGGCCGTGCAGGGCATCGCCGGCGCCTGGTTCGCTCTGGACCAGAACTGGCTGATCAGCGCTGACTATCGCTACCAGTACCATGGCGACGTCAACCTCGCGAGCAACACTCCTGCCAGCGTCGATCTGGGTAACCAGATCCACACTGTCATGCTGGGTCTGACCTACAAGTTCGGCGCTCCGGCTGCGAAGCCGATGCCGGCTGCTGCTCCGGCCCCGGCTCCGGCCCCGGCCGCTGCTGCCCCGGCTCCGGCGGCTCGTGCGCCTGAGACCTACATCGTGTTCTTCGCGTTCGATAAGTCGGACATCAGCCCGGTTGCGGCGCAGGTGCTTGATCGCGCCATCGCTGACTACCGTGCCACCGGTTCGACCAACGTGCGCATCGAAGGCAACGCTGACCGTTCGGGCGGCAACGCCTACAACCAGCGTCTGTCGCAGCGTCGCGCTGCTGCGGTCGCTTCCTACCTGAGCTCGAAGGGCATTGCCCAGAACGCCATTCAGACGGTTGCCAACGGCGAAGAGAAGCCGCGCGTCCCGACTGCTGACGGCGTCCGCAACGACGAGAACCGCAACGCGCAGATCTATCTGCGCAAGTAATCCTCGCGGTTTACGCTTAACGGCACGGCCGCCCCTCACGGGGCGGCCGTTGCTGTTTCAGGGTTGTTTCAAGGGTAATTGAACGCTCGCCGGCTGGACATTCCGGCGTCCCCCCCTAATATTTTTACGAATGGCGCCGCTGCGGCTGTGCTTCGTCACTGGCGCGCCCGGGAATACCCGACACCATGTACAATCAGACCACGCATCATATCTCGGTTACCGTGCAGCCCATCTATCTCGACGAGCAGTCCTCGCCGGAGGAGAATTACTATGTGTGGGCCTACAACGTGAAGATCGAGAATAGCGGTCCGGAGACCGTCCAGCTGCGCAGTCGCTACTGGAAGATCACCGATGCCCAGGGCCGTGTGCAGGAAGTGCGTGGACCGGGCGTGGTGGGCGAACAGCCTGTGCTGGCACCGGGCGACAGTTTTGAATACACCAGCGGCACGCCGCTGCCGACCTCGTCGGGCTTCATGGTGGGCACCTACCAGATGGTCAGCGACAGCGGCGAGCAGTTCGACGTGGCGATCCCGGCCTTTTCCCTCGACAGCCCGCATGAGGCGCGTCGGGTCAACTGATCCCTAGTGGAGTATCCATCGTGAGCAGTGCACCGAAGTCCCTGAACAAGGCCAATGATGATGCGCGGCCGAGCCGCGCCGAAGCCGAAGATGCCGTGCGCACACTGATCCGCTGGGCGGGTGACGATGCGACGCGCGAGGGCCTGCGCGGCACGCCCGATCGTGTCGTGCGCTCCTATGAGGAGTTCTTCGCGGGCTATCGTGAGGATCCCAAGTCGCTGCTGGAACGCACCTTCGAGGAGATCGAAGGCTATGACGAGATGGTGGTCCTGCGCGACATCCGCCTGGAAAGCCATTGCGAGCATCACATGGTACCGATCATCGGCAAGGCCCATGTCGCCTATCTGCCGCAGAAGCGCGTGGTCGGCATCTCCAAGCTCGCCCGTGTGGTCGAGGTCTATTCCAAGCGGCTCCAGATACAGGAAAAGCTGACCGCGCAGATCGCCAACACCTTCCACGAGGTGCTGCAGCCGCGCGGCGTCGCCGTGGTGATCGAGGCCGGCCACCAGTGCATGACCACCCGTGGCGTTCACAAGCACGGCGTCACCATGGTGACCAGCCATATGCTGGGCGCTTTCCGGGATGATTCCCGCACCCGGCAGGAATTCCTCTCCATGATCGGCAGCAGCGGCCGCGGCCTGCGCGACGACTAGGCTGCGGTAACTTGGGGTGGTCCGCGATGGTCCGGGCCCGGTAATCGTTGACCCGGACCCGATCCGCTCCTAAACCGGTTTCATGACCAAGACACCGCCCGCCTCCCAGGCCTCGCTCGACTGGATTGCGCGTCTGATCGGCTTCGATACCACCAGCCGGTTGTCCAATCTGGAACTGATTGACTGCATCGCCGACTATCTGGCGCAGCACGGCGTCGCCTGCGACAAGATTTTCGACGAGAGCGGCAAGAAGGCCAATCTCTACGCCACCATTGGCCCCAGGGATGTCGGCGGCATCGTGCTGTCGGGCCATACCGATGTCGTGCCGGTCGACGGCCAGGCCTGGTCAACCGACCCCTTCACGGTGGTCGAGCGCGACGGCAAGCTGTTCGGCCGCGGCACGTCGGACATGAAATCCTTCATCGCGCTCTGCCTGGCGTTGCTGCCCGAGATGCTGGCCAAGCCGCTCAGCGTGCCGCTGCATTTCGCTTTCTCCTACGATGAGGAAGTCGGCTGCCTCGGCGTGCATGGCATTGTCGAATTCATCAAGCGCGGTGGCCCGGCCCCGCGGCTGGCCATCATCGGCGAACCGACCGACATGCAGGTGGTCAACGCACATAAAAGCGTCTGCGCCTGCAACACCATGGTGCATGGTCTGGAAGCGCATTCCTCAGCCACCCATCAGGGCGTCAACGCCGTCCAGGTGGCGGCCGAGCTGATCGCCGAGATGAACCGCATCCAGGTCGAATACCAGAAGCCCGAACATCAGGACACGCGGTTCCAGCCGCCCTACACCACGATCACGGTGGGCGAAATCCATGGCGGCACCGCGCGCAACATCCTGGCCAAGGAGTGCAAGGTCGTCTGGGATATCCGCTCGGTGAAGCCGGAACATGACGAGGCGATTCTCCATGCGGTGAAGCGCTACGGCACCGAGACGCTCGAGCCGGTGATGAAGAAGATTCACGCCGGCGCCAAGGTCGATACGCAGATGGTGGCCTATGTGCCGCCCTTCCTGCCGATGGGCGTCAACCCGGCCGAGACCGTGGCGCTGAAGCTGGCGGGCCAGAACCAGACCCATGCGGTGTCTTACGGCACCGAAGCCGGCATCTTCCAGGTCGGCGGTGTGCCGGCAGTGGTTTGCGGTCCGGGCAATATCCGCGAGGCGCATAAGCCCGATGAGTATATCGAGCTCAGCCAGGTCGCCGAGGGTGAAGCCTTCCTGCGTCGCCTGATCGCCTTCTGCCGCGATCCCGGCAGCCGCTCATTCCTGGATCAGGCGGGCTAAGACCTTCCTGTACGCCGCAGCCGACGCTTCGCCGTGGATATGGCGGCCGCCTTCAACCACGCGGCGGCCGGCGACATAAACCTCTGAAACCGGCGAATGCACCTGGCTGGCGAAGATCCAGGCATCCAGGATGGCATCACCGTCCTTGCCGGCCAGTGCCGGCGCATCCTTGTCCAGCAACACGAAATCGGCGCGGCGACCCACACTGATCATGCCCATCGGCTGGCCGATCGCCTGGGCGCCGCCGCTGGCCACCGCATCGAACAGGCGACGGCCGGTCGACCGGTCAGGTCCACCGGCCAGCAGGTTGCGGCTGCGCGAGACAAGGCGCTGGCCGTATTCCAGGATGCGCAGCTCTTCCGCGGCATGCACGCTGATATGGCTGTCCGAGCCGATGCCGATGCGGCCCTGTGCGGCCAGATAATCGACGGCAGGAAACAGCCCATCGCCCAGATTGGCTTCCGTCGTGGGGCAGAGGCCGGCCACGGCTTTCGAGGCGGCAAGGCGCTGCATTTCGTCCGGCGTCAGATGCGTGGCATGCACCAGGCACCAGCGCGCATCAACAATGCCCTGGTCCAGCAGCCATTCCACCGGTCGTTTGCCGCACCAGGCGATGCAGTCATCCACTTCCGCCGTCTGTTCGGCGATATGGATATGGATCGGTGCGCCATGATCGATGCGGTTCAGCGCCGCGATGGCCTCATGCAGCATCTCGGATGAGACGGCGCGCAAGGAGTGTGGCGCGATGCCGAGGCGACGGTCGGCGCGGTTCCGGAATGCAGGCGCCAGACTATCCAGCAGCCGCGCGTAAGCATCGCTGTCATGCAGGAAGCGGCGCTGGCGCTCCTGCGGTTCCTTGGCGCCGAAGCCGCCATAGCGATACAGCACCGGCAGATGCGTATAGCCGATGCCGGCGGCATCGGCGGCGGCCAGCACGCGGCGGCTCATCTCGGCTGGATCGGCGTAAGGCTGCCCGCCGGGCTGGTGATGCAGGTAATGGAATTCCGCCACCGCCGTGTAACCGGCTTCCAGCATCTCGGCATAAAGCTGCGTGGCGATGGCCTCGACATCTTCCGGCGTCAGCCGCGATGCGAAGCGGTACATCAGCTCGCGCCAGGTCCAGAAGCTGTCATTACCCGGCCCCGCGCGCTCGGCCAGGCCAGCCATGGCGCGCTGGAAGGCATGGCTGTGCAGGTTGGCCAGACCGGGCAGAGCAGGGCCGTCCAGAACGGTTGCGCCATCAGCCTGCGCCTGCGGTGCGACGGCGGCGATCATGCCGGCGGCATCGACGGTAACCAGCACATCCTTGTGCCAGCCATCGGACAGCAGGGCCTGACGCAGCAGGAAGCGAGGCATGACGGGGTCTCCCAACTTGTATATATAAGTTGGCAGAAACCGCAGGATCACGGAAGACGTAGAGGCGAGGGATGCCCGAGTTCTGGGACAGCGTCTGGCGCGGTGCCGATCTGGCCACCATGGCCGGGAAAACCGGCGACGACGGCTTCGGCGCCATCACCAAGGGCGCCATCGCACTGAAGGACGGCCGCATCACCTGGATCGGCCCGGCCGCCAACCTGCCCAGGGATGGCATCGGACCGCAGACCGCCGTGCATGATGTCGGCGGCTGGATTACGCCGGGGCTGATCGATTGCCACACGCATCTGGTCTATGGCGGCAACCGCGCTCATGAATTCGAGCTGCGGCTGAATGGCGCGACCTATGAAGAGATCGCACGGGCCGGTGGCGGTATACGCTCCACCGTGACGGCGACCCGCAATGCCGATGAGGCTTCCTTGTTGGCGCAGAGCCTGCCGCGCCTGAAGGCGATGCTGGCCGAGGGCGTAACGACGCTGGAGATCAAATCCGGCTACGGCCTCGATCTCGACAATGAACTGAAATGCCTGCGGGTGGCGCGTTGCATGGGCGAGACACATCCGGTGCGCATCGCGACGACGCTGCTGGCCGCGCATGCGCTGCCGCCGGAATATGCCGACAATGCCGACGGCTATATCGACCTGGTCTGCCAGACGATCATTCCGGCCGCGAAACAGGCCGGCCTTGCCGATGCGGTGGATGCCTTCTGCGAGACCATCGGCTTCACACCAGCCCAGACGCAACGCGTGTTCGAGGCGGCCAAAGCCGCCGGCCTGCCGGTGAAGCTGCATGCCGAGCAGTTGAGCAACCAGAATGGCGCAGCGCTGGCTGCATCCTTCAGTGCGCTGTCGGCGGATCATCTCGAACATCTGGACGAGGCCGGGGTGCAGGCGATGGCAAAGGCCGGCACGATCGCCGTGCTGCTGCCCGGCGCCTATTACATCCTGCGTGAGACGAAGCTGCCGCCGATCGATCTGCTGCGCCGCCATGGCGTCGGCATCGCCATCTCCACCGACTGCAATCCCGGCACCTCGCCGGTCACGTCCTTGCTGCTGATGCTCAGCATGGCCTGCACGCTGTTCCGCCTGACTCCGGCCGAGGCCTTCGCCGGCGTGACGCGACAGGCCGCCCGGGCACTGGGACGAGCCGATTCGGTCGGCACGCTCGAAGTGGGGAAAATGGCGGATTTCGTGGTCTGGGACATCGAGCGGCCGGCAGCGCTGGCCTATCAGGTCGGCCTCAATCCGATTCGCCAGGTGGTCTTTAACGGTCGTCCTGTGAGCGGCATCACCCGTTAACCACCCAAAGGCGTGATTGCGCGGAAACCTTTTCCCCCTATATCCTGTTTATGTCGTGATAACGCGGCAAGTCCGGACATGGTAGAATGCCGATGTCGGAAGGTGATGTATGAGCGACTGGTTCTATGTGATGGGTGGCGGCATCGTCCTGCTCTGGCTGGGATCATGGCTGCTTTTGCATCTGGGCAATTTCGAGCAGCGCATCAGCCAGATTCGCATCACGCTTGAAACCCGCATGGGCGGCATCGAGAAACAGTTCGCCGCCTACAACAAGTTCTTCGCCGACAACGAGCGCGCCGCGCAGCTCACCTATGGTGAACTGGGCGATATCAAGAGCGAGATCGCCGAAGTGAAGGCGCAGCTCGACGAAGTGAAGCGCGCCATCAATGTGCTGGAAGTCGCGGTCAACGACCTGAAGCTGCGCAACAACGCGCGCAACCTGCGCATCGTCTGACCGCCTGCGCTAGATATCCGGCCAGAGCTGTTTCAGGTCGACGGTAATTTCGTCGACGATCGCCGACAGAATCTTTTCACCCTTTTCCGCTGTCGCGCCGCTCGCATCACCCGTGGTGCCACTGCGGTTCAGCAGGCCGCCGGGCCGTTCCTCCGGCGTGTAGCGCATGGGCAGGCGCAGGCTCAGCAGCTGCGGCTCGTCATGTTCGAAGCCATCCTCATCATCGTCGTCTGACTCGGTCGCGCGCAGACGGTCCAGCCGCACCAGCGCCGGCTGGATCGCCAGCAGCAGCGAGGTCTGGCGTTCGTCCAGATCATCGCTGGAGGCGACGGCGGTGCCGAGCCGCGGCAGATCGGCGGTGGCGATGCGGATGCCATGCTGGTGCAGGATGGCCTGCGCCGCCAGCTTCAGCGGCGCTTCGGTCGAGATGCCGTTGTTCAGGATCAGGATGCGTTCGGCGCCATGGCGCAGATAGCCTTCCACGATCTCGGTCACCACGGCCTGGAAGGTGTCGGCCTTGATATGCTGGCTACCCGGATAATCCATGAAGGCCGGATGGAAGCCCTGGTTGATACAGGGAGCGACCAGTACGGGAAGGCTGGCCAGCAGCCGCTCGGCCACGGCCTCGACGATCAGCCGGTCGGCGCCCAGCGGCAGATGCGGGCCATGGGCACGGCTGGCGGCCCCGATGGGCAGGATGACCGGCAGGTCGTCTCCCAGCAGGTCGGCGGCTTCGGTCCAGGTCAGGTCGGCCAGGCGGTAGCCGGAGCGCGGGCGGGGAGAAGCGGTCACGATGGATTAACGCGGTCTCTCGAGATTGGTTGCGGCAAGCTTAGCATGGGGCAGGGGCCAGACCAGATGCTTGTCGTGGGGGCCGCCGGAGCCTATGACAGGGCCATATTTCCCCTAAAGCAAACGAGCCTGCCGTGCCCCGTCCGCCCTCCGGCCGTCGCCCATCCTCTGATCGCCCGTCTTCCAGCCGGCCGTCCTCAGGCCGTCCTGCCGGCCAGAAGCCGCGCGGCGAGGGGCCGGCACGCGAATCCCGGCCCGGCGGCAAGGCCGGAACCAAGCCTGGCGCCAAGCCGGGCGGTTCTGCCCGCTCCGAAGGCTTCAAGTCCAAATCCGACGGTTTCAAGAAGGATGGCTTCAGAAAGGGCGGCAGCGCCAAGGCTGCTCCCGGCACCAAGCGGCCGCCAGCCAAGGATGCTCGCGCCAAGGACACCCGTCGTCCGGAACGCCCGGTGGAGGAGCCGCGCACCGACGGCCATCGCACTGATCGGGGCACCGATCGGGCGCGCAAGCCGCCCAAGCCGGATACGCGCCATCCCGACGATCGTCATCCGGGCAATCGGTTCGGCGGCAAGCCTGCCCGTCCATCCCGGGATGACAGCCGGGGCGATCGCGACGCGCGGAGTGAGCGCGGCCCGCGCCGCGATGATCGATCTCGCGACGACCGTCCGCGCCGCGAAGACCGTTCGGCCTTCCGTCCTGATCGTCCGGAGCGCGACAGCCGCACCGTGAAGGGCGGCAATGGTCTGAAGGATCGCCGTCCCAGCCATCTGCGCCCGATGGGCAGCCGCAAGGTCTCCGAGGGCGCGATTGCGTTGCTGGATGCCATCTCGTCCAGCCGCGAGCCGGCTGATCGCGTGCGCCACAAGTGGATGCGCGATCATCATCGCGGCTTCGACGAGGCCGAACGCGATGCGCTGATCCAGTTGTCGGAAGACGTGCTGCGCCTGCGCGGTCGCATCGACTGGTGGATCACGCAGGGGAAAACCGCGCTGCCGCCCGACAACCGCCTGCGTCTGTCTGCCTACCGCATCCTGCAGATGGGCGCCAAGGCCGATGGCCTGCTGCAGATGTTCGCGCCCGACGATGCTGTCGAGGCACTGCTGCGCCGGCTGGAAGGCCATACACTGGAGCATCCCGACATGCCGCTTTCGGCGCGCATGAGCGTGCCCGACTGGATCATGCCGCTGTTCAAGCAGCGTTTCGGCGCCGATCTGGAACTGGAGCTTGCCGCCATGCTGCGGCCGGCGCCGCTTGATCTGCGCGTCAACACGCTGAAGACCACGCGCCAGGCCGCAACCGCCGCACTGCAGTCCGAAGGCTTGTCCAGCCAGCACGCGCCCTATTCGCCGGTGGGCCTGCGGCTGTCGCCGCGCGCCTATGCCAACAATACCAAGGCCTATGCCGAGGGCCTGGTCGAGCCGCAGGACGAGGGCTCGCAGCTCGCGGCCCAGCTTGTCGATGCCAAGGGCGCGAAATTCGTGGTCGATTACTGCGCGGGTGCCGGCGGCAAGACGCTGGTGCTGGCTGCTGCCATGGGCAACAACGGTCGTCTGGTCGCGATGGATGTGAATGTCGGCCGGCTGACGCAGGCCAAACTGCGGCTGCGCCGCGCCGGCGTGCATAACGCCGAAACGCGCGAGATCGACGGCAAATGGGTGAAGCGTCATGCCGGCAAGGCCGATCGCGTGCTGGTCGATGCACCCTGCACTGGGACTGGCACATGGCGGCGCAAGCCGGATGCGAAATGGCGTCTGGAGCAGCGCGACCTGAACGAGCTGGTGCCGCGCCAGGCCGAAATCCTGGATCGCGCCGCAAAGCTGGTGCGCGATGGTGGCCGGCTGGTCTATGTCACCTGCTCGGTGCTGCGCCAGGAAAACGAGGAGCAGATCGAGGCCTTCATGAAGCGCAATCCGGATTTCCGGATCGTCGCGGTCAATGAGGTCTGGGCGAAACTGCTGGGCAGCGCCTGCCCGGTGCCGGGGCCTTATCTCAGCCTGTCACCCGGCCGCCAGGGCACCGACGGATTCTTTGCGGCGATCCTGCAGCGCGACACCTGACCGCGCGCCTGACTCGAGCCAGCGCGTCAGGAAGCCATCGAGCCAGCTGCTGATTCCGGCATCGTATCTGGCGCAGTTGGCGCGGAGCTGGTCGCGCGCCTGCGCGCCGGGCAGCACCAGTCGATGGCCGGCGCCGCGCGCCCAGCGTTCCATCATGTCTTGCGTCACTTCCGGGTGGAATTGCAGGCCGAAGGCGGTCTTGCCGATGCGCATGGCCTGGTTGGGGAACCAGCCGGTAGAGGCCAGCCGCACGGCGCCGCGCGGCAGATCGAAGCCTTCACCATGCCACTGGAAGATCGGCAGCGGCGCGGGGATATAGGCGCGGCCGCGCGCGGTCGGCTTGATCGTGTAATAGCCGATCTCATGCCAGCCATCCGGGTGAGGCGCGACTTTCGCGCCGCCGGCACGCGCCAGCAACTGCGCACCGAGGCAGATGCCCAGGTAAGGCTTGCCGCTGGCGACAGCCTTGGGAATGAAGTCGATTTCGCGGCGGATGAAATCCAGATGGTCGTCATTGGCCGACATCGGTCCGCCGAAGACAACGCAGCCGTCATGGCCGTCCATGCTGGTCGGCAAGTCCTGCCCCAGGCAGGGCCGGCGGATGTCGAGATGGTAGCCAAGGCCGCGCAGCTTCTCGCCGATGCGACCGGGATCGGAGCTTTCCTGATGCACGATCATCAGGATGGAAGGCCTGTCCGCCATGGCGTTCATGCCTCGACTATGGCGGGTTTCGCCTGATCTGAGAAGATTACTTGCCAGTCACCTGTGACCGCTGCCACGGACCAGCGCCGATTGGTCCGGACAGGTGTCCCGGTTACTGGGCGGTAATGCCGCCATCCAGTACGAATTCCGTACCGGTGACGAATTTCGACTCATCCGACGACAGGTACAGGATGCAACTGGCCACGTCGTCAGCTTCGCCCAGGCGGCCGAGAGGCACCTGCGCTTCCAGCTTGCGGCGACGTTCTGCCGGATCGCCGCCAGCATGGATCATGCCCTGCACCATCGGCGTGTCGATGAAGGTGGGGTGCACCGAGTTGCAGCGGATGTTGTAGCCGCGCTTGGCGCAATGCAGCGCCGTGGTCTTGGCCAGCATGCGCGCGCCGGCCTTCGAGGTGTTGTAGGCCGACATGTTGTGGCCGGCGATGATGCCCGAGACCGACGAGATAATGATGATCGAGCCCGGCGCATGGGCCTTCATGCGCGGCAGGCCGTGCTTGATGCCGAGGAAGGGGCCGTGCAGGTTCACGTTGTGGACGAAATGCCATTCCTCGACGCTGATGTCTTCCACGCTTTTCATCACGCCGACGCCGGCGGAATGCACCATGACGTTCAGCTTGCCGAAAGCGGCATCCACGACGTCCAGCGCGGCGAGCCACTGCTGCTCATTGGTGACGTCCAGGCTGACGGCGATGGCGGCCTTGCCGATCTCGTCGGCGACAGCGCGCGCGCCATCCAGGTTGCGGTCGGCGACGGCGACTTTCGCGCCTTCCTTGGCCAGCATGATGGCGGTGGCCTTGCCGAGCCCCGAGGCTCCGCCGGTGATCAGCGCGACTTTATTGGCTACGCGGCCCATGATGTCCTCCCGGTTTCTTTGACCGGAGGATAGCCGGGTTCTTGGCGACGGGGCAAACCTGCCGCAACGTCAATTCAGTCCGCTTCCTCGATCTTGGCCGGCAGGCCGGCTTCGGCCAGCGCTTTCAGCAGGTCCTGCAGGTGGGCGCGGTCGCGGGCTTCCACCACGAATTCGATCTCGGTGGATTTGGCCGAGGCCAGGGTGAACAGGCGCTGATGCGCCACCTCCACGATATTGACGCCGGCCGCGCCGATCACGCCCGACGCCTTGGCCAGACGGCCCGGCGCATCATCGGTGGTGACCAGCACGCGGGCCAGCCGTCCATCGCGCACCAGCCCGCGCATCAACACCGAGGCGAGCAGTCGGGTGTCGATATTGCCGCCGGTGATGACGATGCCGACATGGCGATCCTTGAAGCGTTCGGGCTGGGTCATCAGCGCGGCCAGGCCGGCTGCGCCGGCGCCCTCGGCGACGGTCTTCTCGATCTCGACCAGCGCCACGATGGCGCGTTCGATATCGGCCTCGCGCGCGATCAGCACGTCATCCACCAGCCGGCGTGCCACATCCATCGGCGCCAGGCCGATGTCGCGCACGCTGATGCCCTCGGCGATCGAGATGCCGCCAACGCTGACCGGCATGTTGTGCATCTGCTGGTACATCGCGGTGTAAAGCTCGCCCTCGACGCCGAAGATGCGCAGATCGGGCTTCAGCGACTTGGCTGCCGTGGCGATGCCGGCGATCAGCCCGCCGCCGCCGACCGGCACCAGCAGGTCCTGGATGCTCGGGGCCTGTTGCAGCATCTCCAGCACCGCCGTGCCCTGGCCGGCGATGATTGCGGGGTCATCGTAAGGATGCACGAAAACGAGGTTCTGCTCGGCGGCCAGTTTGTGTGCGATGGTGGCCGATTCCGCCAGCGTCTCGCCTTCCAGCACCACACGGGCGCCGAAGGCGCGCACATGGCGGATTTTCACAAAGGGCGTGATCTTCGGCATCACGATGGTTGCCGGTATACCGAGGCGACCCGCATGATAAGCCACGCCCTGCGCATGGTTGCCGGCCGACATGGCAATGACGCCGCGCTTGCGTTCGGCCTCGGTCAACTGCAGCAGCTTGTTCAGCGCGCCACGCTCCTTGAAGCTCGCCGTGAACTGGTGGTTTTCGAATTTCAGCCAGACCTGCGCGCCGGTCAGGTCCGACAGCGTGCGCGAATGCAGGCAGGGCGTTTCGGCGACCGCGCCGCGGATGCGGTCGGCGGCGGCGCGCACGTCGCTCAGGGTGATGGTGGGGGCGAGACTGGTCATCGAACGGGTGTCCTGAAGGCGTTGATTACATGAGTATAATCGAGGCTTTCCCGGGGGTCACGGCGATTTGATGGCCGGCTGGATGGTTCACTTCCGCTTGGCGGATTGGTTCGGCCGGATTAGCCTGCCTGTCATGGAAACGACGCCTGTTCAGCCGCCGGTCTTCGAGATCATGCTGAAGCCGCATCGCTCGCTGGGGCCGCGCGGCTTCATCAGCCTGATGGTCTTCGTGGTGCTGGTGAACTTCGCCGCCGGCACGGCCTTCTGGCTGTTCGGCGCCTGGCCGGTCTTCATGTTCTGCGGTGCCGATGTGGTGCTGGTCTGGCTCGCCTTCAAATACAGCTATCGCCAGGCTCGGGCGCGCGAATACATCCGGCTGGAGCGCGAGGCGCTGGTGGTGCGCCGGGTCGATCTCTACGGCCGGGAAAAGGTCTGGCGGCTGCAGCCCTACTGGTTGCGGGTCGAATGCGAGGATGACGACAGTGCCCGGCTGCGTGTCTGGAGCCATGGCCGCGCGCTCACGCTCGGCGCCTTCCTGAGCCCCGACGAACGCCGCGTGCTGGCGGAAGCGCTGCGTCAGGCGCTGTGGCGCTGGCGCCAGCCGCCCGATGCCGGCATCCGCGACCTCGAAACCGTCTAGTTCAGGCCCAGCACATCGGCCATGCGGTACAGGCCCGGCAGCTTGCCATGGGTCCAGACCGCCGCCCGCACCGCGCCGCGCGCGAAGATGCTGCGGTCGGTCGCCTTATGGGTCAGTTCGATACGCTCGTTATCGGCGGCGAAGATCACGCTGTGCTCGCCAGCGACATTGCCGCCGCGCAGCGCCGCGAAACCGATGTCGCCCTTCTTGCGGGCACCGGTGATGCCGTCGCGGCCGCGATCGGAAATCTTGTCCAGCGGCTTGCCGCGGCCCAGCGCCGCCATCTCGCCCAGCAGAATGGCAGTGCCGCTTGGCGCATCGACCTTCATGCGATGATGCATCTCGACGATCTCGATATCCCAGTCCTCGCCCAGCGAGGCCGCCACCTGGCGCGTCAGGCCGGCCAGGATGTTGACCCCCAGGCTCATGTTATAGCCCTGCACCACGGCGCAGTGATGCGAGGCCTTTTCCAGGGCGGCGAAATGTTCGGCCTCCAGACCCGTCGTACCGACCACATAGGCGGTGCGGCCCTGGGCGGCCAAGGCGGCATGCTGCGGCAGCAGGGCGGGAACGGTGAAGTCGAGTACGGCGTCCACATTGCCGAACATCACGGCCGGATCGTCGATGATCTGTACGCCGGTCGCATCCACGCCGGCCAGCAGGCCGGGATCCTTGCCGAGGAATTCCGAGCCGGGACGCTCCGTGCCGCCGCCGACGGCGGCGCCGGGCGTATTGGCGATCTCGCGCACCAGCGCCTGGCCCATGCGGCCGGCGATGCCGACGATGCCGATGCGAACTGCGGACATGAACTTTCCCCTCGGGCGGACAAACGAAAACGGCCGCCAGTCTAGCGACTTGGCGGCCGTTCGTCACGGGTAGGAGAGGGGCTGTGCCTACTCGGCCTTGCCGCCGAGCATCTCCTTGACCTTATCGAAGAAGCCGGTGCTTTCCGGGCTGCTTTCCTCGCCGTCGAGCTGGGCGAATTCTTCCAGCAGCTCGCGCTGGCGCTTGGAAAGTTTCACCGGCGTCTCGACCATCACCTGGATGTAAAGGTCGCCATGGCCGGCACCGAAGCCTGACTGCTGCAGCGAGGGCATGCCCTTGCCGCGCAGGCGGAACTGCTTGCCGGTCTGGCTGCCTTCCGGAATGGTGATGCGGGCCTTGCCGCCATCCAGCGTCGGTACTTCCACGCTGCCGCCCAGCGCCGCCGTGGTCATCGAGACCGGCACGCGGCAATGCAGGTGCTGGCCTTCGCGGCGGAACAGCCGGTGCGGCTGCACGCTCAGGAAGACATAGAGGTCGCCCGGTGCGCCGCCGCGGATGCCGGCCTCGCCTTCGCCCGAAAGCCGGATGCGGTTGCCTTCATCCACGCCGGGCGGGATGTCGACGCTGAGCGTCTTTTCCTTATGCACGCGACCAGCACCGCCGCAGACCTTGCAGGGCTTTTCGATCACGCGGCCGGCGCCGCCGCAGGTGGGGCAGGCGCGTTCGATGGTGAAGAAGCCCTGCTGCGCACGCACCTTGCCATGGCCTTTGCAGGTCGGGCAGGCGATCGGCTGCGCGCCGGCCTCGGCACCCGAGCCGTCGCAGGATTCGCAGGCGATCGAGGTCGGCACGCGGATGGCCGCCGCCTTGCCGCGATAGCAGTCTTCCAGGGTGATCTCGAGATTGTAGCGCAGGTCCGAGCCGCGATTGGCGTTGCCGCGTCCGCCGCGCGCACCGCCGCCACCCATGAACTCGCCGAACAGGTCGTCGAAGATGTCGGAGAAGGAGGTGAAGTCGAAGCCGGCACCGCCAGCGCCACCGCCGCGACCACCCTCGAAGGCGGCATGGCCATACTGGTCGTAGGCCGCGCGCTTCTGGTCATCCTTCAGGATTTCGTAGGCCTCGCTCAGTTCCTTGAACTTGTGCTCGGCCTCCTTGTCGCCCGGGTTCTTGTCGGGGTGATGCTGCATCGCCAGCTTGCGGAAAGCCTTCTTCAGGTCTTCCGCATTGACGGTCCTGGCCACCCCAAGAATTTCGTAATAATCGCGTTTGGTCGCCATCAAGCTGGTCCCGGGCGCCACGCCCTAATTCAGAAAATAATTTGCCCCCGAAGCAAAACCGGGCGCCGCTTGGATTTCGCGGCGCCCGGGCTGGCCGGTTGCCCGGCGCTTACTTCTTTTTCTTGTCGTCTTTCACTTCTTCGAAGTCGGCATCGACAACGTTGTCGTCCTTCTTCTCGGCTCCGGCGGAGGCTCCGCCGCCGGCTGCCTGTTCGCCGCCGGCCGCAGCTGCGCCGTCAGCGCCGGCTGCATCGCCCTGGTTCTTGTACAGCGCCTCGCCCAGCTTCATGGCGATCTGGCTCAAGGACGTCGCCTTGGCTTTGATCGCCTCGGCGTCGTTGGACTCGATCGCCGCCTTCAGCTCGGTGATGCCGGTCTCGGCTTCGGCCTTTTCCGCCGCCGGAGCCTTGTCACCCAGATCGGCGATGGTCTTCTCGGTGGCGTGGATCAGGGCTTCGGCCTGGTTCTTCACTTCCACAGCTTCACGGCGCTTCTTGTCCTCGGCGGCATTCTCCTCGGCGTCGCGCACCATCTTCTTGATGTCGTCTTCCGAGAGACCGCCCGAAGCCTGGATGCGAATCTGCTGTTCCTTGCCGGTGCCCTTGTCCTTGGCCGAGACATGCACGATGCCGTTGGCGTCGATGTCGAAGGTGACCTCGATCTGCGGCACGCCGCGCGGGGCCGACGGGATGCCGACCAGGTCGAACTGGCCCAGCAGCTTGTTGTCGGCTGCCATCTCACGCTCGCCCTGGAAGACGCGGATGGTCACCGCGCCCTGGTTGTCCTCGGCGGTCGAGAAGACCTGGCTCTTCTTGGTCGGGATGGTGGTGTTGCGTTCGATCAGCTTGGTGAACACGCCGCCCAGCGTCTCGATGCCGAGGCTCAGCGGGGTGACGTCGAGCAGCAGCACGTCCTTGACGTCGCCCTGCAGCACGCCGGCCTGGATCGCGGCGCCGATGGCGACCACTTCATCCGGGTTGACGCCCTTGTGCGGCTCGCGGCCGAACAGCTGCTTCACCAACTCGATGACCTTGGGCATGCGGGTCATGCCGCCGACCAGAACCACCTCGTCGATGTCGCCGGCCGTCAGGTCGGCATCCTTCAGCGCCTTCTTGCAGGGTTCCATCGTGCGCTGGATCAGGTCGTCGACCAGGGCTTCCAGCTTGGCGCGGGTCAGCTTCATCACCAGATGCTTCGGACCCGAGGCATCGGCGGTGATGAAGGGCAGGTTGATTTCGGTCTGCGTCGCCGACGACAGTTCGATCTTGGCCTTTTCGCCGGCTTCCTTCAGGCGCTGCAGCGCCAGACGGTCGCTGCGCAGGTCGATGCCCTGCTCCTTTTTGAACTCGGTCGCCAGATAGTCGACGATGCGCAGATCGAAATCTTCGCCGCCGAGGAAGGTGTCGCCGTTGGTCGAGCGCACTTCAAACACGCCGTCGCCGATCTCGAGGATCGAGACGTCGAAGGTGCCGCCGCCAAGATCGTAGACGGCGATCTTCTTGCCGTCGCTGGTCTTGTCCAGACCATAGGCCAGCGCGGCCGCAGTCGGCTCGTTGATGATGCGCAGCACTTCAAGGCCGGCAATGCGGCCGGCGTCCTTGGTCGCCTGGCGCTGGGCGTCGTTGAAGTAGGCCGGCACGGTGATCACGGCTTGGGTCACGGGTTCGCCCAGGAAGCTCTCGGCGGTTTCCTTCATCTTCTGCAGGATGAAGGCCGAGACCTGGCTCGGGCTGTATTTCTTGTCCTGGACTTCCACCCAGGCGTCGCCGTTGTCGCCCTTGGCCACCTTATAGGGGACCATCTCGGTGAAGCGGCGGGTCGCGTCATCGGTATAGGCGCGGCCGATCAGGCGCTTCACGGCGAACAGCGTGTTTTCCGGATTGGTGACGGCCTGGCGCTTGGCCGGCTGGCCGACAAGGCGCTCGCCGTCCTTGCTGAAGGCGACCATCGACGGCGTGGTGCGCGCGCCTTCGGCGTTCTCGACAACCTTCGGCGTCTTGCCATCCATGATGGCGATGCAGGAATTGGTGGTACCCAGGTCGATGCCAATGACTTTGGCCATAATCTCACTCCTTTTGGCGGCGGTCCGAGACGGCCTTCATGAGGGAAGCGCCGGGGCGGACCCCTTTTGGTTCAAGCGTTCGCGGGGTATGTAAGAGGGCCCCCTCCGTCCCGCAACGGGTGGGTCGAAAAAATGTCCAGAAAAGCGGGCCATACGGGCGATTTGCCCACCCCGGGCCCGGAGTTTTGAGGAAACCCGATGTCCGAGAGCGCCCCCCAGCCGGCCCCGACTCGCCCGGCCGGTCCCGGCCATTCCGCCACCTCGGCATCCGGCATCCCCTGGTCCGGCATTACGCTGGGCCTAGGTGGTTATTTTCTTTGGGGAATTTCGCCGATCTATTTCAAGGCCACCGGCGCGGCCGGGATTCCGACCCTGGAATTGAATGCCCATCGTATCCTGTGGTCCTGCCTGCTCTGCCTCGGGCTGGTCCTGGCCTTCGGCAAGCGGCGCGAATGGTGGGCAATCCTGAACAATCCCCGCCTGCGGCTGGTGCTGGCCGGCACGGCGGTCTTCCTGGTGATCAACTGGCTGACCTTCGTCTGGGCCATCGATCGCGGGCAGGTGATGGCCTGCAGTCTGGGCTATTACATCAACCCGCTGTTTGCCGTGCTGCTGGGCCGGCTGGTACTGAAAGAGCGCGTCAGCGCCGTGCAATGGGGTGCCTTCGGCCTGGCCGGCATCGGCGTGCTGGTGCTGCTGGCCGGCACCGCCGATGATGGCTTCTACCTGTCGATCCTGATTGCGGTCACCTGGGGCTTCTATGGCCTGCTGCGCAAGCGCTTCCCCGTCGATAGCCTGATCGGCCTGACTATCGAGACCATGGTGCTGCTGCCCTTTGCGCTGGGCTACCTCTTCTGGCTGGGCGGGCAGGGCACCGGTGTGTTCGGCGCTGCCGATGGCTGGACGCATGTGCTGCTGTTGCTGGCCGGGCCGGTCACCGCTGCGCCGCTGGTGCTGTTTGCCGCCGGCTGGCGGCGGCTCAAGGTCGCGACCATGAGCCTGCTGCAGTATCTGTCGCCCAGCCTGCAGTTCCTGCTGGCTGTCCTGCTGTGGGGCGAGGCCTTCACCGCGATTCATGCCGTAGCGTTTGGCTGCATCTGGGGCGCGCTGCTGATCTACAGCGCGCATTCCTGGCAGGCTGCCCGCAAACCGGCCGTCACTCTGCCCGAATAGCAAGCAGCGAAAAAAGCATTGGACGCCCGGAAACAAAGGGCGTTTGCTTGGTCCCGGCTATTCACCAACAGCGGGGATGTCTCATGATCAACCGGCGTCACATGATGATGGGTCTGGGTTCGATGTATTGGGGTGCGAGCGCTCTGTCGCTCGGCCTGGCGAACGGCGGCTTTGCGGCTGCCAAGATCAAGCCCGGCAACGGCAGCGTGCTGATCGTGGTCGATGTGCAGAACTGCTTCGTGCCCGGCGGCAGCCTCGCCGTGAAAGAAGGCGACGTGATCGTCCCGCTGATCAACAAGATCGCCAAGGGCTTTGAGAATGTGGTGCTGACGCAGGACTGGCATACGGCCGACCATGTGTCCTTTGCTTCGCAGCATAGCGGCAAGAAGCCGTTTGAAGCCGTGAAACTGCCCTATGGCAACCAGGTGCTGTGGCCCGACCACTGCGTGCAGGGCACCGAGGGCGCGTCTCTCGTGAAAGACCTCAGCATCCCGCATGCACAGCTGGTGATCCGCAAGGGCTACCACAAGAACGTCGACAGCTACTCCGCCTTCATGGAGGCCGACGGCAAGACTTCGACCGGGCTCGGTGGCTATTTGAAACAGCGCAGCATCAAGCGCGTCTTTGTGGTCGGCCTGGCCACCGATTTCTGCGTTGCCTGGACGGCGATGGATGCGCGCAAGCAGGGTTTCGAGACCTTCGTGATCGAGGATGCTTGCCGCGGCATCGATGCGCAGGGCTCGCTGGCCAAGTCATGGACCTCGATGAAGGCCGCCGGCGTGAAGCGAATCCAGTCAGGCGACCTCGCCATCGCCTGAGCCCGCCGGAGTCGGCACTGGACAGCGGGCGGCAGCGCGCCACATTGGTGCCATGCCCCCGCGCGAGTCTCTGGATGGCTTCCGTCTCTTCCCCGGTCTGCTCGACCGGGAGCGTCAGCGCGCGCTCGCGCAGACGGTGCTGACCCTGCTGGAAGTCGCGCCGCCTTACCACGCCATGATGCCGAAGACCGGCAAGCGCATGAGTGTGGCGATGAGCAATGCCGGCCCGTTGGGCTGGTATTCCGATCAGGCCGGCGGCTACCGCTACATCGCCGAACACCCCGAGACCGGCCTGGCCTGGCCGCCGATCCCTGAATCGCTGCTGTCGGTCTGGTGGTCGGTGGCCGATTACGACCATGTGCCGGAATGCTGCCTGATCAACCGCTACGATTCAAAAGCGAAGATGGGCCTGCATCAGGATCGCGACGAGATCGACATGACTGCGCCGGTGGTCTCGATCTCGCTCGGCGATGACGCGCTGTTCCGCATCGGCGGCACGGCCCGGAAAGATCCGACGCGCTCGTTCAAGCTGGCATCCGGCGATGTATTGGTGCTGAGCGGCAAGGCGCGGCTGGCCTATCACGGCATCGACCGCGTGATGGAAGGCACCAGCCGGCTGATTCCCGGCGGTGGCCGCATCAATCTGACATTGCGGCGGGTGACGCGCCCGTCAGCGTCGACATGATGGTCTGATTGCCGCCCAGAATGCCTCCGGGGGGTGGCGGGAACCAGGCGCGCATGGTGGTGCCTTCGCCCAATGCCGAATTGATCTCGAAGCGACCGCCATGCATCTCCACCAGTGACTTCACCAGCGGCACGCCCAGGCCGGTGCCTTCATACTGGCGGGTCAGGTCGTTCTCGACCTGGCCGAACGGCGCCAGCACGATGGAGATATGCTCGGGCGCGATGCCGATGCCGGTATCGGTGACCCAGACGGTGAAGCCGCCATCCTCGTCGGGCGCGGAGCCCACTTCGATGCGACCGCCGGGCGGCGTGAATTTCACGGCGTTGGACACCAGGTTGAGCAGGATCTGCCGCAGTGCCTGGCGATCGACAAAGCCCTCGAACAGCCGCGCATCCACCATCATGCTGATGAACACGCCACGGCCTTCGGCGCGTTCGCGGAAGGTGCGGATGCAGGCTTCCATGATCTCGGCCGGATCGGTCATCTCGGGCTGGATGCGCCAGCTGCCGCTCTCGATCTTCGACATGTCGAGGATGTTGTTGATCAGGCCCAGCAGGTGCTGTCCGCTGGACTGGATGTCGTTGACGTATTCGACATAGCGGTCATTGCCCAGCGCGCCGAAAATCTGCTTCTGGATGATCTCGGCGAAACCGATGATGGCGTTCAGCGGCGTGCGCAGTTCGTGGCTCATGTTGGCCAGGAAGCGCGTCTTGCTCAAAGACGCTTCCTCGGCCTGCTGGCGGGCGCGGTCGAGCGCGCGATTGCGCCGTTCGCTGCGCGCCATGCCGAGCTGCAGCAGCGACAAGGCCGTGCCGACGCCGTAATAACGGTCGGCGCGGGTGACGATGAAGCCGCGTAAGAGTGCGCTCTGGTGTTCGTCGGCGATCAGGCTTTCCAGTTTGTCGACGCTGATGCTGGCATCGACGATCAGCGGGTTGCGGTCCATCAGGTCGCCGACCGGCTTCTTGGCATAGAGCGCGCGGCCGAAATCGCGGGAGAGCTGGGTGATCAGGTCATAGCGGTTGATCAGGCCGACGGGGCGCGTGCCGTCCACCACGGCCAGCGCGCCCAGGTCGGGATCGGCCTGGAACCGGAGATCGACATCCTCGCAGCGCATGGTGGCGGGTACGGGCGGCAGCGGCACGGCCACCGTCCCGATCGTCTCGAGCGCCTCGGATGTCATCATGTCCACCGGTGATCCCCCGTCGTTCGGGGGGACTATCGGTCAGGCAGATTGCGCTTTTTTGACAAAGGCGGATGTTTACCCGGATTTGTCGAGGTGTGTGACGGGAACCGCAATTCCCGTCCACTTCAGCGTGTGGCTGGCCAGTTAACTCATCTGGGCGATTCAGACCTGCGTATTGATGGTTTGGCCGGCTTGGGCATCGGGCTGTGGCCCGCCCTTGGATACGCCCACCATGGCGGCGCGCAGCAGGCGGCCCTGCTGCACATAGCCCGCCGCGATCACCTGCAGCACCGTACCTGCGGCCACAGTCGGGTCCTCGATCTCGAACATCGCCTGATGCAGGTTGGGATCGAAGCGCTGGCCCTTGGGGTCGATGCGGGCGATGCCGTGCCGCTCGAACACCGACAGCAGTTCCCGCTCGGTCGCCTCGATGCCGGCAACCAGATTCTGCACTGGCTCGGATGTCCCGGCCTCTTTCGGCACATTCTCCAGCGCGCGGCGCAGGTTGTCGGCGACGCTCAGGACGTCCTTGGCGAACTTGCCCGACGCGAACTTGACCGCGTCTTCCTTCTCGCGATCCAGGCGCTTGCGCAGGTTCTCGGCATCGGCGGCCTGACGCAGCAGGCGGTCCTTCAGCTCGGCCACCTCGGCCTGCGCCTTCGCCAGCGCGTCCTCAGCGGGCGCGGCCTGCGGCTGGGTCTCGGCCTGCTGGGGGCCGGTCGACAGGGTGGGTTCAATGCGGTCGTTATCGGTCTGGCTCATGATCTTCGGGTCTCTTTACAGGCCCCTGCATATACGGAGAGCGGGGCCGGTTTAAAAGGGGTGGGCGGGCAATCCGCCGTCAAAATACAGTCAGCCGAGCAGGCGGCCGACCACCTGGGCCGTGAAATCCACCATCGGCACCACGCGGGCGTAATTCATCCGCGTCGGCCCGATCACGCCGATGGCGCCGACGATGCGCTGCTGCTGGTTCTGCAGCGGCGCCACGATCAGCGAACAGCCGGCGCGGCGGAACAGCGTATTCTCCGAACCGATGAAGATGCGCACGCCTTCGCCGCCCTGGGTCAGCTCGATCAGCCGCAGCATCTCTTCGGTATTCTCAAGCTCTTCCATCAGATTGCGGATGCGTTCCAGGTCGGCGATCGCCGCCACGTCATCCAGCAGGTTGGCGCTGCCGCGCACGATCAGCGTGCCGCGATCCGGCTCGCCGCCCCACACGGCCAGCCCGGCTTCCACCACGCGCGCCGAGAGCTGGTCGAGTTCGGCGCGGCGCTGCTCCAGCTCTTTCAGTATCTCGCTGCGGCCGATGGCCACGGTGCGGCCCTTCAGGCGCTGCGACATGAACTGCCCGGCTTCGGCCAGCGCTTCGGCCGTGAAGCCGGTCGGGATGTCCAGCATGCGGTTCTCGACCTGGCCGGAGTCCGACACCATCACCACCAGCGCCTTGCCCGGGCCCAGCGGCACGAATTCGACATGGCGCAGCGGCGCATCCACCTTCGGCGCCACCACCATGCCGGCATGACCCGACAGACCCGACAGCACCGTGGTCGCCTCGGTCAGCACATCCTGGAAGCCGCGGCCCGACGACATGCAGCGGCCCTCGATCGAGCTGCGCTCGTCCTGGGTCAGGTCGCCCATCTGCAAAAGACCGTCGACGAACAGCCGCAGCCCGCTTTCGGTCGGCAGTCTGCCTGCCGATGTATGCGGGGCATAGAGCAGGCCGGCCTCTTCCAGATCGGCCATGGTGTTGCGGATGCTGGCCGGCGACAGCCGGTGTTCCAGCTTTTTCGACAGGAAGCGCGAGCCCACGGGCTCGCCCGTGGTCATGTAGGTCTCGACCACAAGCCGCAGGATGTCGCGGCTGCGCTGGCTCATTTCCTGGATCATGCCACCAGACTTAAGAAGATGCCGGGGCCCAGTCAATCCCGGTGAGGCCCGGGTCAGTCTCTGTCGGCCGGCGGCGGGCCGAAAAAGCCGATCATGCGGATCAATCGCCCATCCGGCCCCAGTTCGCCGATATCGATTGACTTCGGCCCCGGCGTGCCATCGGCGGTGATCAGCCGCCAGTGAAAGCGCAGCAGGCCGTGGTGATGCTCCACGCCGCTCAGCAGCACCAGCCTGGCGCCCGGCCGCTCGGCCTGCTTCATGCCGATGCGCGCGCTCAAGGCCGCACGGCCGGTCAGATGCACGCCGGGATCGGTGTAGATGCCATCCTCGGCCCAGCAGCTTTCGAGCAGCGTCATGCGCTTTGCCGCGTCCGCCTCGTTCCAGGCGGCCATATAGGCATCGATGATCGCGGCGGCGTCAGTCATGGCTTCAGGCCTGCGGGTGCAACAGTCGAACTGGTCAGTCCCATGGCATCCAGCGCGCGTCGCACAGCGCCACTGGCTTTCTGTGCCTCGATGAAGGCGCTGACAAACGCAAGCGCCTTGGCGCGGCCCTTCGGCACGGCGACGGCGGTCGGCGTTTCGAGGAAGCTTTCATCCAGCACGCGCGTGCCCGGCACCTGCGCCTGCAAGCCCAGCAGCGACTCCCGGCCCAGCGCGATGCCGTCGGCCTTGCCGTCCTTCAGCAGTGCGGCCGCCTCGGCCACGCCGCGTTGCGGCAGCAGCGTCGCCTGCTTCAGATACAGCGCGGCGGCACGCGCCGTTGCTGCACCTTCCACGCCGGCGATGCGGATGCCGGGGCGATCCACGTCAGACAGCCGCGTGATGCCGCTCTGCGCCGTCACCAGAAACGTGCTCTGCTGCAGGTGATAGGCGTTGCCGAAATCGATGGCGCGGGCGCGCTGGGCCTCATGCGGCATGAAGGTGACGTCCCAGGCATCCTGATCGCCGGCGCTCACGATCTCGGCGGTCGCCGGATAGACCACGAACTGCACCGGCCGGTTGATCGCCGCCGCCAGCGCCTTGCCCAGGTCGACGGTGACGCCTTTGTATTGCCCGTCCGGCTCCTGGACCGCATAGAGCGCGGATGCCGCGGGCGAGACGGCGATGGCGACGCGCAAGGCCCCCTTCGGCGTCAGTTCCTCATACGGCTGCGCGACGGCCGCGCCGCCGATCAGCGCCGTCGCAACAGCAATGATCGCCGCGCGCAGCACTTATTGCGGCTTCATGCCGGCGGGTGCCACCTGCGAGCTTTTCAGGTCCATGGCGTCGAAATATTTGCGCACATTGCCGTTGGCTTTTTCGTCCTCGACGAAAGCGCTGACATAGGCGAGCGAGGCGGCCTTGCCCTTCGGCACGGCGACGGCGGTCACCGAGTTGAGGAAGCCGCCATCCAGAATCCGCGAGCCCGGAATCTTGTCGAGCAGCCCGGTCAGCGACTCCCGCGACAGCGCGATGGCTTCCGCCGCACCGGCATTCAGCATGGCCACGCCGGCATCGACGCCGGGAATCGAGATGATCTTCGCCTGCTTGAGCGAGGCCGCCGCCGCGCGGCCGGTGGCGGTGCCTTCGACGCCGGCGATGCGCACATCGGCGCGGTCCACCTCGGCCAGGGTCTTGATGCCGCTTTTGGCGGTCACGAGATAGGTGCTCTGCAGCAGGTGATAGGCGCTGCCGAAATCCACCGCTTTGCCGCGCGTGGCATCATAGGGCATGAAGGTGACGTCCCAGGCGTCACTGTCGCCGGCCACCGTGATCTCGCCCGAGGCGAGATACGGCACGAACTGCACCGGCCGGCCGATCTTCTTCGCCAGCGCATTGCCCAGATCCACCGTCACGCCCTTGAAACTGCCATCCGCGGTCTTGATCGCGTACAGCGCCGAGGGTGCGGGCGAAATGGCGATGGCGACGCGCACCGGGCCCTTCGGTGCGAGTTCATTCAACGGCGGCGCGCCTTGCGCCATGGCATCAGCGGTGAACAGAAGTGCCATCGCCAGGACGGCCTTGCAAAGCATCGCACGCATCGTTTCCTCCAGCCGGCTTGAGTGCCCCAAGGCCTCAGCCTGTGAAGGGAAGTCTAGCGGGGATGCGATGCCTGCGGCAGGTGGAAAGATTGGTCCGGAATGGGTTCGCCCAGTCCTCAGCGTAACCGCTCACGCGCCGTTGAAGGCGAAGACGAGGAAGCAGGCACCATAAGCGGTGATGATGAAGGCGGCGACGCCATCGGCCACATAGGCCGGCATGCGGCGCAGCAGGCCGGTGCTGCTGAAAGCCCAGCCCATCAGGCCGAGGATGCCCAGGCCCAGCATCAGCTCTGTCGATACGGGCCAGGCCTTGTCCAGAGAGGCGGGACCCTGCCAGGTCTCCAGCACCGCCAGCCCCTGCGCCACCGCGGCCCAGGCGGCCAGGATCAGGCCGGGCAGATTGGCGCGGTGCCGCCAGCCGACATTGTTCACCGTCGGCACGGGCCTGCCGGCATCGCGCAGGTCGAGGCCGCCGAGGAACACATGCTGCAGATAGATGCCAAAGGCGAGCAGCAGCAGGGCCGAGAGCCAGTGCGTCGCGATGCCGGCATCGCCGGGCTCCAGCAGCGGCGCGACCAGCAGCGTGATGCCGATGCCGGCCATGATGCCCAGCGCCGTGCTGCGCCAGCCAAAGCGATAGGACACCACGGCGGTCACGTTGATGGCGATGAACAGGTCGGCGAAAACGGCGGCATCCAGAAGGGACAGCGACGGGAACGGGGACATGACGGGCTCCTGCGGCAAGAGAATGCGCGGCCTCCAGAATCCGTCGCCTGATAAGATTTGGATAATGAATTCCATTGCAATTTATCAGCAAGAATATTGATATGAATCGATGGATATCGATCTCGCCCGCACCTTTCTGGAAATCGTGCACAGCGGCAGCTTCATCGCCGCCGCCGAGCGCCTGCATCTGACCCAGACGGCGGTCAGCGCGCGCATCCGGGCGCTGGAGGATGCGCTCGGCAGCCGGCTGTTCGTGCGCAACAAATCCGGCGCGCGCCTGACCGCGGCGGGCGAACGCTTCCAGCGCGACGCGCTGACGCTCGTGCAGGTCTGGGAACGGGCGCGCCAGCGCGTGGCGCTGCCGGCGGGCCATGCCAGCGCGATCAGCATCGGCGGTGAATCGAGCCTGTGGAGTCCGCTGCTGACCAACTGGCTGATCTGGATGCGGCAGCAGCATCCGCAGACGGCATTGCGCGCCGAGGTCGGCCCGCAGGCACCGCTGCTCGACAAGGTGCAGAACGGTTCGCTCGATCTGGCCGTGGTCTACAGCCCGCCGCCGCTGGCCGATCTCGCGGTCGAACTGCTGGCCGAGGAAAAGCTGGTCATGGTCAGCACCTCGCGCACGGCCGCGCCCAGCCATGACAGCTATGTGCATGTCGACTGGGGCCCGGCCTTCGCCACCAGCCAGCAGGCGGCGTTTCCCGATCTGGTCAATCCCGGCGTCTCGATCTCGCTGGGGCCGCTGGCGCTCGGCTATCTGCTCAGCGCCGGCGGCAGCGGCTATCTGCGCTACAGCGTGGCGCGGCCGTATCTGCTGGAAGGCCGGCTGCATCTGGTGGCTGGCGCGCCGGAGTTTTCCTATTCGGTGCATGTCGTCTATTCGACGCGCGGCGATGCCAGGAACGGCGGCGAGGCGGGCCTGATCGACGCGGCGCGCGCCGGCCTGCGCGCCTGCCTCGATGCGGCGACGCAGCGCGATGTGCCGGCGGGCCAAAAAAGCAAAAGCGGCGCGCGCAGGACGAAAGCCCGCAAAGCCTAGAGGCTGCGGCGATCATTCAGTGCGTTTGGAAATTTGGAGCGGGCGAAGGGATTCGAACCCTCGACCCCAACCTTGGCAAGGTTGTGCTCTACCCCTGAGCTACGCCCGCTCGGCGTCCGGCTGAACCGGTGTCGTCATGTCCGGGAAACCCGGCCGGTCCCTAAAGACCGGTCAACCGGCGGGGTGCCGGTTGCAGGCGCGCACTATACCCAGCCGAAAACCCGATGCAAGCGTCTCGTTTAACAAAATAAAGCGCCCGGCCAAGGACTTCCGGCTCACTCGGCATGGCTGGCAAACCGCTGGCGGGACTGGGGTTATTGCCGGACTGGTGGGGGAAACCCCTTGCGCCTGCGGGGGACGTCCTGTATCTGGTGCGACCTCGCGCAGGCTCCGGCCCGCTGCGGCTTATGGGTCCCCATCGTCTAGAGGCCCAGGACGGCGCCCTCTCACGGCGCAAACCGGGGTTCGAATCCCCGTGGGGACGCCACTTTTCGGAAAATTTGATAGCGATACCATGTGCTCTTGCCGCATCAAGAGCTGCTGTTTCCAATCCGATTTCAATCGGTATCTATTTTGGAGTCAGCTCTTGATATCTATCCGAGGGTCAATCCTCAGCACTTCAGACTCTGTGGCGTCTTTCCGATACCCTACAACAACTCGCTTAAGTTTTGTGGGTGGTGCTCCATTCGCAATCACAGCGTCATTTGCTCTGCGAGCTGCATCGTGGGCGATTTCTGTAGTGAGACGACTGCCGTTTGAACCCGGCAACGGCATGATACGGAGCTCAATGATAGTGTTTTGGGCCACTTCAATTGGCAGGGTCAGTTCGAGATGGATGCCTTTCTTCTCTAAAGCGGGCTGTGTGTTGTTAAGAAGGCTATTCAGGCGGGGTGCAATCTGGCTTTTAAATGCCTCATCAAAAGCTGCGTCGGCAAATTTTTTGAACAACCATGTACCAGCGCCATAGACCCCCATTACGAGCAACGCACCGATTGTGAGTTCAGCAGATTTTTGCAGCCACTTGCCAACATCTAGCTCTGAATCAGAAGCTAGATCGGCAATCAACTGTTCGTCCTTGTAATGTGGATAGGGTAAGAAAATAGCGGCGTCTGCCTCTTCTCGCTCGAACAAACGCCGTGTCATGGAGATGCTAAAGCCGCCTTTCACTTCTTCTAAAGTGTCGGCTAGCACCGTAATGTCGCCGATCAGGTCCCATTCACCCGCTTCAATCTTTGATGGCACTACACGTAGGTTTTCAATAAAGCCAGCAGGGGGCATGGCCATGTTATGGTGGCTGTGTAGAAGCTGGCGCCCCGACATTTTAGCGCTGTAATGTTCAAGGTCGTCTTTAGTAAAACGCTCACCATGCCGGTCTAGGCGAGTTCCCCCAACAATCTGGTCTTTGAATAGCTGCGTATTCTGGCCCATGCGTCCCTGCGTACCGTCAACTTTGAATTATGACAGCAAACACGATTCGCAAGGCAGTATTTTTCTATGCGAGAGCAGCTTCACCCCGCAGCGTCTTCGCCCACCGGCATATCCACCGGCACGCCGGGTTCGCTTTTCGAGCAGCGGATGGTCAGCGCGGTTTTGACATGCGCGACATTGGTCAGCGCCGTCAGCTCCTTGGTCAGGAAGGTCTGATAGGCGTCCCAGTCGCGCGCCACGATCTTCAGGATGAAATCATTCTCGCCGGCCAGCATGAAGCACTCGCGCACCTGGGCCCAGCCGGCCACGGTCTGCTCGAAGGCCACGAGGTCATGCTCGGCCTGGCTGTTCAGGCCGACCATGGCGAATACGGTGACGCCATAGCCGAGCTGCTGCGGGTTCAGGTCGGCGTGGTAGCCCTTGATATAGCCAGCCTCCTCCAGCGCGCGGACGCGGCGCAGGCAGGGGGGTGCGGAGATGCCGACCCGCTGCGCCAGCTCGACGTTGGTCATGCGGCCGTCGGCCTGCAGGTCCGTCAGAATCTTGCGGTCAATCAGGTCGAGTTTGACGCGTTGCATGGAATTTTCTCGGTTTGGGAGGTTGACGCAATAATATTATAAAAACGCGCAAGAATCCAAGGGTGCGTGTCGAAATAATATTACCGGCATCCGGATTTGACTTTATTCCCATATAATGTACATTATATGTTCTATTTCAGGGCCTTGGCCCGATCCGGCACTTTCCGGCCGAACCCAAACGAAGCAAAACGAACCGAAACGAATGCAAACGAAGCGAAACGAACCAAAACGAAGACAAACGAAGCGGAAGGAAGCCGGGCCGACAAAGTGGGGACATGCCGATTCCCACCATCCGGCCCAGATGCTAAAGCTGCCCTGCAGGCCGGGGCGGGGGCACCGGAGTTACAGTGCCGAATCAAGATTCAGTGACGGGGCCAGATGGCGCTCAAGATCGACACCTTTACCAACAACGACGCCAAGGGCGGCTGGCGGCCGGGCAACAATTTCGGCGGCCACAGCCTGTTCAAGGCGCTGGGCCATCCGAAGAGCGCCACGCTGGCGCGCCAGTTGGTCGCCGACCTCAGCCCCTTTGCCCGCCTCGCCGTCTACGACCCCGAGCCGCAGCCGGTGGCCGAGCATTTCGACACCTTCTTCCCGATCCCGCGCGCCAATCTCGCCGGCGTGTTCGTGCAGCGCGTGGAAGACCTGGGGCAAACCCGTCTGGGCCAGAGCGTGCAGACGGTCCTCGCCATCGGCGCGGCAAAGCCCGACGCGGTGCTGATCGCGGCCTTTGACGCCGAGATTCACAAGGCGCAGATCGCGCGCCTGCTGCCCCCGGGCTGCAAGGTCTTCACGCTGGATGCGATGCGGCTGCCGAAGGAATGGCTGTCCAATCCCGGCCGCTATCTCGATCCGATCAACTTCGCCACCAACTTCGCCTTCCTGCGCGACGGCAGGGATGACGACGGCGTCGATATGCTGCACACGCAGGTTGTCACCGCGAATTACTGGACCGGCTATGGCGCCGCCGACCCGGCGCTGTGGCTCTGCCTGTTCGCGCCCGATGGCAGCGTGCTGGCCGAATGGACGGAATCGCTCTCTACGGCAACGTCCGGCCCGTTTCATAGCGTGCTGATCGACAGCCGCGATGTGCGCAAGCGCTTCGGTCTCGATGACTTCGCCGGCTCGCTGTTCATCCACGCCATCCGCATCAAGGGGCATGACGTCGTGAAATACGCGCTCGACTGCTTCTCGGACTCCGGTCGCCAGTTGAGCTGCAGCCACGACGCCAATGCCTGGCCGGCCGATTTCTATGCCGGCATTCCCTCGCCGAAAGACGGCGAGCGTTTGCTGCTCTGGGTGCAGAACAGCCATCCGGTCGCCATTCCGGCCGGCGGCCTCGGCATCAATATCGTCGGCTCGCAGGATACTGCCTGGTATCCGGAAGAGGTGCCGCCGTTTGGCACCACCCCCGTCGACCTGGGCAGGCTGCTGCCCAATGCCAAATTCCCCGACCAGATCGAACTGCAGGCCGGCCGCTACCTGATCCGGCCGCGTTACGAGATCGTGCAGAAAGCGAATGGCCAGAATGGATCAATGCGGGCGGGCAAGCGCCGCATCGCCCATGCCAATGTCGAGCGCACCGATCTCAAGCCCGATGCCAACCTGCCCAAGCTGGAAGCGCTGCTGGGGAAGGGCTACATCATGCCCCTGCCGGTGCTGCCGGTGCAGGACTGGAAGACGGTCACCCTGCCCACGCCGATGGCGACCACGCAGCATGAACTGCCGCTGCGCGTCGTGCTCTATGATGCTGATGGCAGCGTGGCGGCCGAGAAATACATGGGCCGGCTGGCGCGCCGCGATTCCCATCCGGTCGATACCGATGCCTGGCTGAAGGAGGCGAGCGCCTCGCTGCGCTCCGGCTACGGCCATATCGAATATCTCTACGATTTCCGCGATGGCGGCGAGGGCGATGGCTGGCTGCATGCGCTCGGTTTGTATGAGCAGCGCAGCTCCGGCCATGCGGCCGAGACGATCTTCGGCGCGCATATCTACAACATGCCGATCACCTATCGCGACGAGCCGCAGAGCTACACCCATCGTCCGCCGGGCCTGACCACGCGTCTGTTCCTGCGTCTGGGCGAAGCGCGCTTCGATGCGATCTGCCATCTGGTCTATCCGGCCTCGCTGCCCAAGGATGCTTACGGCCAGGACGTGTCGCAGACCACGCTGACGCTGTTCAATGCCAAGGCCGAGAAGGTGGCTGAACGCCCGCTCGCCATTCCCTATGGCGGCTCGCGTTTCTTCCGGGTTTCGGAAACCTTCACGGCGGCCGAACGCCAGACGGCAGGCGCGGGCGGCTGGGTGCAGGTGCGCGATGCCAGTTGCCGCCTGTTCGGCTTCCACGGCCTGCAGAACGGCGCCGAGAGCTTCTGCATCGATCACATGTTCGGCTTTTAGGCCGGCAACCCCCGGCGGGCTGCCCTATATGGTTGTTCGCGAGTCGCGGGAAGCGCGTCACAGTCCCGTCATTTGATGGGGCGAAAAAGCCGCATTCCCAGCCACTTGCCGGGCTTCCTCTTGGCGCTGGCCCGCACGGCTGCCATAATCGCCAAACAGCCGTTTTCAGCGCCCTAAACACCGAGTCCGGAGTCCGACTTCCATGGCCACGACCCATCGCACCAAGGTTCTTATTCTCGGCTCCGGCCCGGCCGGCCTGACGGCGGCGATCTATGCCGCGCGCGCCTCGCTGCAGCCGATCCTGGTGCATGGCCTGCAGCCGGGCGGCCAGCTCACCATCACCACCGATGTCGAGAATTATCCGGGCTTCGCGCAGACCATCCAGGGCCCCTGGCTGATGGAGCAGATGGAGGCGCAGGCCAAGCATGTCGGCACCACCATCATCAACGACTACATCGTGTCGGTCGATCTTTCCAAGCGGCCCTTCGTCGCCAAGGGCGATGGCGGCGACACCTATATCGCCGAGACGCTGATCATCGCCACCGGTGCCCAGGCCAAATGGCTGGGCCTGCCAAGCGAACAGGCCTTCCAGGGCTTCGGCGTGTCGGCCTGCGCCACCTGCGACGGCTTCTTCTACCGCGGCAAGAAGGTTGTCGTGGTCGGCGGCGGCAACACCGCCGTGGAAGAGGCGCTGTATCTCACCAACCACGCCACTGAGGTGGTGCTGGTGCATCGTCGTGATTCCTTGCGCGCCGAAAAGATCCTGCAGGAGCGGCTGTTCAAGCATCCCAAGATCAGGGTGATCTGGGATCATGCGACCGACGAGATTCTCGGCGCCGAGGGCCAGGGCGTCACCGGCGTGCGGCTGAAGAACGTCAAGACCGGCGCCACGCAGGAGATCGCCACCGACGGCTTCTTCGTCGCCATCGGCCATACGCCGAATACCGAACTGTTCAAGGGCCAGCTGCCGCTGGACTCCGAAGGCTATCTCACCACCAAGCCCGGCACGGCGCAGACCAGCATCGCTGGCGTGTTCGCCGCCGGCGACGTGGCCGACAAGATTTACCGCCAGGCCGTCACGGCGGCCGGCACTGGCTGCATGGCCGCGCTGGAGGCGGAGAAGTTCATCGCGCATCACGCGCAGCCGGCGGCCGAAGCGGCGGATTGACGCCGCCCGTTCGGGCGGGGGCCGGTTATTTGAGGGGGACGTATGTCAGCGCTTGATTGGGACAAGCTGCGCATCTTTCATGCTGTGGCCGAGGCCGGCAGTCTGACTCATGCGGGTGAATCTCTCGGCCTGAGCCAGTCGGCGGTCAGCCGCCAGATCGGCGCGCTCGAAAGCCAGCTCAATGCCACGCTGTTCCATCGCCACGCCCGCGGCCTGATCCTGACCGAGCAGGGCGAGCTGCTGTACCGCACCGCGCGCGAGATCTTCGCGCGTCTGGCCGTCACCGAAGCCATGATCGCCGACGCCAAGGACAAGCCGTCGGGCGAGCTCTGCGTCACCACCACGGTGGCGTTTGGCACCGTCTGGCTGGCGCCGCGGCTGAAGGAATTCATGGACCTCTATCCCGATATCCGCATCGAGATGGTAGTGGACGACCGCGAACTTGATCTCTCCATGCGTGAGGCCGATGTGGCGATCCGCATGTGGAAGCCGACCCAGGTCGACCTGATCCATCGCAAGCTGCTGACCGTGCACAATCACGTCTATGCCGCGGTCGATTACGTCACCCGCCACGGCGCGCCGCAGAATATCGAGGACCTCGATCGCCATCACCTGATCGTCTATGGCGAAGAAGCGCCGGCGCATTTCAACAACATCAACTGGCTGCTGAAAGTAGGCGACCCGGTGTCGCCGCGCGACCCGATCCTGACCGTCAACAATGTCTATGGCGTGATGCAGTCGGTGGCCAGTGGACTGGGCATCGCGGCGCTGCCCGATTACATGGTCGAGGGCAATCCGCGCATCGTGCGCGTCATGCCCAATATCGACGGCCCGAGTTTCGATACCTATCTCGTGTATCCGGAAGAGCTGCGCAACACGAAGCGGCTTGCCGTCTTCCGCGACTTCCTGCTGCGCAAGGTGGCGGACTGGCGCTACTGACCATGCCGTGGCAATCCGATCCGGGCAGCGGCAGCGCAGGCCGTAACGAACTGCTGATACGCGTTCGCCGGCCTGTCGACATGCTGGCGCAGGTTGCGGTCGCCCTGGCCGTCGCCTTCCTGCTGCAGGGCTATCTTGAGCAGACCATGCGTCTGGCCTATCTGGCCGCCACCATCTGCGTCGTCGGCCTGCAATATCTGACGCATCGCGCGTTCATGGCCGATCGTCGTCGGCGCACCATCCCGCAGGTGTGGCGCTGGCGTCTGGTCGCCGTCTATGCCCTCAACGGCATCGTGCTGGGCGTGGCGCTGGCCTTCGTGGTGCGGCTGCCGGTGCTGCCGGGGCCGATGCTGGCGCTGGTCTGCCTGATCTGCAGCATCGCTTCGCTAAGCCTCACCGCTTCGGTGCAGTTCACGATTTCCGCGACCGTCATTATTCTGGCGGTGCTGCCTGGCAGCATCCTGTTGCTGCTCAGCCCAGTTGGCGATGACCAGTTGCTGGGCTGTATCGGCCTGGTCGGCATCCTGCTGCTGCTCAGCTTCTCCCTGCGTCTGAACCGGTATTTCCGCCGCACCACCGACATGGTGGCGCGCCTGCGCACCACGCTGCAGGACCGAACACGCGTCAGCGCCAATGCCGAAGAAGCCCAGCGTCGCCTGCGCTCGATTCTGGATACCGCACCATTCCCCATCGTGGTGGCGCGACGCAAAGACGGCGCCTTCCTCTACAGCAACCGGCCGGCGGCCGAGCTGTTCGGCATCGAGGATGGGGGCGCATCTTCATCCACGCCGCGCTATGTCCTCGACCCCGCCCATCGCGGCCGCATTTTCGCCGAACCGGCGCAGCCGGCCGAAGAGGTGCAGGTCGCCACCGCGCAGGGCAATGTGATCTGGGCGACCATGGCCGCCGTGCCGATGCATTATATCGGCGAGGATGCAGCCCTGGTGGTGGTGAACGACATCACCAAGCGCAAGGCCTCGGAGCAGAAACTGCGCGAGGCGGAGCAACGGTTGAGCGATGCACTCGCCGTCGGCCCCGATGGCGTGGCTCTGTTCGACCAGGATGCCCGGCTGCTGGTCTGCAACAAGGCCTATGCCGATATCATCGGCGTGCCGCTGGCTCAGATCGGCGGCCTGTCACATGAGGACATCTGCCGCGCCTCGGTGGCCGTGCGGCCGACGCCTGCTGCAGCCGGCGTCTATACCGATTACGAAGACTGGGCGGCCACGCGCATGCGCATCTTCAGCGCCGCCCGCGAAGAGCCGCATATCTTCTACGATACGCGCGACAAGCGCTGGCTGCAGATTCGCGACTTCCGCCTGGCATCGGGCGGCACGGCCTCGCTGATCACCGACATCAGCCCGCTGAAACGCAGCGAGCGGGAATTGCGCGAGGCCAATGACAGTCTGGCTGCCCGCACCGAGACGCTGGAGGCGGCGCGCACGGCGGCGCTCAAGGCGCATCAGGACGCCGAATATGCCAACCGCGCCAAGAGCCAGTTCCTGGCGCATATGAGCCACGAGCTGCGCACGCCGCTGAATGCGATCATCGGATTCTCCGAGATCATGTCGCTGCAGCTGCTGGGTGCATCCGGTGTGCCGCAGTATGATCGCTATTCGAACGACATCCTGGCTGCTGGCCGCCATCTGCTGGCGGTGATCGACGACATCCTCGATCTTTCAAAGGTCGAGGCCGGCAAGATGAAGCTGGTGCCCGAATATATGAGCTGGGCCCGGCTGGTCGAAGACTGCACCACCCTGCTGCGGCCGATGGCGGCCGACCGGCTGGTCACCCTGCAGGCCGATCCGGCGCCCGAAAATGTCAGGCTGTTCGCGGACGAGCGACTGGCCAAGCAGATGCTGGTCAACCTGCTGTCCAACGCCGTCAAATACACGCCGTCTGGCGGCCAGATCCGTTTCGGCATCACCACCGGCGCCAATGGCGGCGCCGTGGTCGCGGTGACGGATACCGGCGTCGGCATGGATGAAACCGACGTACAGAAGGCGCTCGAGCCTTTCGGCCGGATCGATTCCGCCCTGGTGTCGCAGATGCGCGGCACCGGCCTGGGTCTGCCGCTGGTCAAAGCCCTGATTGAATTGCATGGCGGCAGCCTGGAAATCGACAGCGCACCAGGCCGCGGCACCACGGTCCGCCTGCATTTCCCACCGGGACCGAGCGCGGTAATCCGCTGATTCGACTACGCTTTAATTCACCAACCAGTTATGCACGGGCCGCATACCTGAGTTGCCAATTCTCTGGATACTCAAAGCAGTCGACAGGCGGTAAATCATTGCCTGTCAGATGTTGCGTCGCAGCATCTCCCGGTTTTTGGCTTCGGCCAGAAACTTGGCCGCGACAGCTCCCCCGCTGTTTCGGCCGTCCGCGCGTCTCGCGCGGAGCCTCCCTGTTAAGACTTTGCCGGCCTGTAACCCAGGCCGGCTTTTTTTTGCCCTTAAGCCAGCAGCGCCGGCAGGTCGCGCATGTCGCCAAAGACTCGGCAGCCCATGGCGGTGAAGGCTTCGCCATCGCCATCGGGCCGGTAGGCAAACACCGTCATGCCGGCGCGGATGCCGGCGGTGGCGCCGGGCAGGCTGTCTTCCACGGCCGCACAGCGCGCCGGCGGCACATTGCCCATGCGGGCTGCGGCATAGAGATAGAGATCGGGCGCGGGCTTGCCGTGCTTCACCTGCTGGGCGCTGAAGTAATGCGCGCCGAAATGATGGCTGAGGCCGCAGAGTTCCAGGCTGAGGGCGATCTTGTCCAGCTCGGATGATGACGCCACGCATCTGGGTGCGCTCACCTGGTCCAGCATGGCCGGGGCGCCGGGAATGGGCTTCAGGTCGCTGCGCAGGCGGCGATAGGTTTCGGCCTGCAGGTCATCCTCGAAATCATCGGGCAGGATGATGCTGTAGCGCTCGCGCAGGAAGGCGTAGCAGCTCGGCAGGCTGAGGCCGGTCAGGTCGCGGGCGAGGCAGGCCTCGTCCACGTCCTTCGGCAGGCCATGCGGCTGCAGCTTCTCGTGAAACACGCGGTTGGCGAGCGGCTCGCTGTCGACCAGCGTACCATCCATGTCGAAAATGATCAGATCGAAGGCCATCCGTGATGGATAGCCGAGACCGGATTACATGAAAAGCTTCTCGCCCGGCCCGGCATTCTTGTAGAGGTCGGCAACCTGTTCGCCGTAGCCGTTGAACATCTGCGTCGGCACACGCTTGCCGGTGCCGATCAGCTCCTCGCTGGCCTGACTCCAGCGCGGATGCGCCACTGTCGGGTTCACGTTGGCCCAGAAGCCGTATTCGCTGGGGCCCAGCGCTTCCCAGAAGGTCTTGGGGCGCTGGTCGGTGAAGGTGAAGCGCACAATCGATTTGACCGACTTGAAACCGTATTTCCACGGCAGCGCCAGACGCAGCGGCGCGCCCATCTGCTTGGGCAGCGGCTTGCCGTAGACGCCGGTGGCGATATAGGCCAGTTCGTTGCGGGCCTCTTCGATGGTCACGGCCTCGACATAGGGCCAGGGATACCAGAACTGCTTCTGGCCGCTGGCTTCCTGCGGACGCGAGAAGGTTTCCATCTTGAGGTATTTCGCGCCCGAGGTGGGCTGCGCGTAATCGACCAGCGCCTTCAGCGGGAAGCCGCTCCACGGCACCGCCATGCCCCAGGCCTCGACGCAGCGATGACGGTACAGGCGTTCATCCAGCGGCATCTTGCGGATCAGGTCTTCCGCATCGACGGTCATTTCCTTGGCGACCATGCCGTCGATCTTCACCTGCCAGGGCTTGATGGTCAGCGCCTGCGCCGGCTTGACGATGTTCTTGCTGGTGCCGAATTCGTAGAAGTTGTTGTAGGTGGTGGCGGTCTTTTCCTCGGTGATCTCGCGATCGAGCTTGTAGGTGTCGATGCGCTTGGCCGGGTAGAGGTCGGTGGCGGTCTCGGCGCGGGCGCCCTTGAGGCCGGTGGCGCCGATCAGGCCGGCGGCGCCGAGGCCGAGCAGCAGCTTGCGGCGGTCGAAGAACAGCGCCTCCGGCGTGGCCATCGATTCCGGCAATTCCCAGCCACGACGACGTTTGATCAGCATGATGCGTGCTCCGCTCCCGAAAATGTCCGGCCTGCAACCGGTAGGGGTGAACCTAATGGGTCGCAGGCCGGCTTCCAATCAAGCTTCGGTGAGACGGGGCGAAACGTTACAGGGTCACCGAAGTATTTTTAGGGACGTATTTTAGGCGCTTACTTCTTTTCCAGCAGGCTGCGCAGCATCCAGGCGGTCTTTTCATGGATCTGCATGCGCTGGGTCAGCAGGTCGGCGGTTGGCTCGTCGGAGGATTTTTCCACAACCGGGAAGATCGCCCGGGCGGTCTTGCTGACGGCTTCGTTGCCCTTGACCAGGTCCTTGATCATGTCCTGCGCCGCCGGAACGCTGGTTTCCTCCTTGATGGAAGACAGCTTGGCGTATTGCGCATAGGAGCCCGGTGCATAATGGCCGAGCGCGCGGATACGTTCGGCGATCAGGTCCACGGCCAGGGCGAGTTCGGTGTACTGCACCTCGAACATGGTGTGCAGCGTCTGGAACATCGGGCCTTCGACATTCCAGTGATAGTTATGGGTCTTGAGATAGAGCGTGTAGGTGTCGGCCAGAAGGCGCGACAGGCCATCGGCGATTTTCTTGCGTTCCTTATCGGCAATGCCGATGTCGATTGCGACAGCCATGGGGCACTCCTTCCTGATTTTTTGGCCTGATTTTCCGGGCCGGATTATTAATTTAGAACTATTCTAACCGACTGCAAGCGCCCGACAATGCATGGCCGGCAGGACGTTCCGGCAAGGATATACCCCAATTGTGACTTCGGAAATGCGACGACTGGTTTTGCCCGGCGTTTATTCGGCCGGTTCGAATTCGACGCCTTCGGTGCTGAGCAGCTTTTCCTTGCGGTCCAGCCCCCAGCGATAGCCGCCCAGGCTGCCGTCGCTGCGCAATGCGCGGTGACAGGGCACCAGCACGCCCAGGATATTGTTGCCGCAGGCCGAGCCGACGGCGCGAGAGGCTTTCGGGTCTCCCACGGCGGCGGCGATCTGCTGATAGCTGCGAGTCTCGCCGGCCGGGATGGCTTGCAGGGCGGTCCAGACCTTGATTTGAAACGGCGTGCCGCGCAGGTCCAGTCGCAGGCCGCGCGGAGCAGGTTTGCCGGCCAGGATGGAGTCCAGCGCCGTATAGGCGGCAGCGCCGGCCTTGTCGTTGCGACGGATTTCGGCAGCGGGGAATTCATCGCGCAGTTCGGCCAGCATGGCCTTGTCGCTCTGGCCGAACAGCAGGGCCGCGATGCCGCGCGGGCTTTCGGCCACCAGCGTCGGCCCCATCGTGGTGCGGCGGATCGCGACTTCCAGCGTGAGACCTTCACCGCCACGGCGATAATCGGCCGGGGTCATGCCAAGCCAGCGGTCGGCCTTTTCATAGACGCGGCTGGCTGCGCCGAAACCGGCGCCATAGATCGCATCGGTCACGCCGCTGCCCTGGCGCAGTTCCTGCTTCAGGTTGGTCACGCGCTGTGCTTCGGCATAGGCGCGCGGGCTGAGACCGTAGGTTGCCGCAAAGCGGCGCTGCAGATGTGTCGCACCCATGTGAGCCTCCTTGGACAGTTCGGTGAGCGTGGGGGTGGGTTCCCCGGCGGCAAGCCGGCGGTCGATCAGGGCGCGGGCGCGTTCCAGCCGCGCATCGGCCTTCGGCATCTGGTCCGGGCGGCAGCGCTTGCAGGACCGATAGCCGGCTTCTGTTGCAGCTTCCGTCGTGGCGAAGATGCGGACATTCTCGCGCTTGGGGGCGCGGCTGATGCAGGAGGGGCGGCAGAAGATTTTCGTGCTGCTGACGCCGTAGAAAAACCGGCCGTCGGCTGCGCTGTCATTGCTGCGGATCGCTGCGAATTCGATATCTGTGGGCAGTCGCTGTGCTTTTGTCATGGGACCAAGATAGGGCCGGTGCCCCGGCCACACTATCCGCCTTTTGCGCAGCCATTAAAGCCCCCCAACTCTTACAGATTCCAGGAAGCCGGTACCGGCACCGGGAAATCCAGCAGCATCTGGGCAAAAGCCTTGCCCTGCGGGTCGTTGCGCAAGGATGCGATGCCGCCACCGCCCAGCGCCCCATGCATGAGGAAATTCAGCCCGTGGATGCCGGGCCATTCGAACCGCTCGACCGGACCCTCGACCAGATGGCTGAAATACCCGGCCACGGCGGCCTCGGTCAGCGCCGCGCGGATGGCGGGCAGGTAATCGGGCCTGCGCGCGATCACGCCGATATTGCTGTCATTGCCCTTGTCGCCTGACCGTGCGTAAGCCAATCGGATCAGCGGTACGGTCGCAGTCGTGACGGGCAGGGCGCCTTGTACCGGCTTGCCGGCGGGCGCGCCGATGGTGTCACCGCTGATCAGCGGAATATCCAGGGGGACTGCCATACCGGCCATATCCAGCGTCAGCGGCAGCGCGGTCTTGACGATGAAGCAGGAGAACAGTTTCACAATCGGCTGCGGGCTTGGCCGGCCACCGAAGAAGCCGGTGGTGCCGGGTGAAAACGACGTGCCGGCCGGCGCGATCTCGCGGCTGAAAATCTCCAGCGCCGTCTTGCTCTCGTGACTGACCGCCAGCTTCATCACGACCTCGCGGCTGGCGCGCGCATGCGAACCGGCTTGCGAACCATACATTGCCTCGGCACCGAGGATTTCAATCGAGATGGCACGATAGTCGCCGAGATTGAGCTGGGTGAAGATGCGTCGTGTGCGCTTCAGGATCGCCTCGGCCGAGCGTTCGGCCTTGGCGCGTGCATCGATGCCGCCGATGGTCATATGGGCGACGGCACGGAAGCCGTCCATATAGGTAGCCGAGACCTTGTAGCGATCCGATGGCGGGCGGCCTTTCGCGCCGGAAACACGCACGCGATGTTCGGCGATCTCCTCGATCTGCACGGCTGTGAAATCGCAAGTGACATCGGGCAGTTGATAGCAGGCCGGATCGCCGATCTCGTAGACCAGCTGCTCGGCCACAGTGCCAAAGCTGACCAGGCCGCCGGTATCCTTGGGCTTGGTGACGACGAAGCTGCCGTCTTCGGAAATCTCTGCGATGGGGTAGCCGATGTTGTCCCAGTCCGGCACGCTCTGCCAGTCGGTGAACAGGCCGCCCGAGGCCTGCGCGCCGCATTCGATGATATGGCCGGCCAGACTGCCGGCGGCGAGGCGGTCGAAATCCTGCAGGTCCCAGCCGAATTCATGCAGCAGCGGGCCAAGGCAGAGCGCGGAATCCACACAACGGCCGGTGACCACGATATCCGCGCCTGATTTGAGCGCGGCGGCGATCGGCGCGGCGCCCAGGTAAGCATTGGCCGACATGAAGCGCTCCGGCGCCACCGCGCCTTTGTCCATCGGTTCAAGCTGTGGCTTCAATGTGTCGATATCGGCCATCAGGTCGTCGCCCAGCACCACGCCGACTGTCAGCGACAGCCCGGCCTCCGCGATCAGCGCGCGGATGGCGGCGGCGCAGGCGGCGGGATTGACGCCGCCGGCATTGGCCACGACCTTGACCTTGCGTCGCGCCAGCTCAGGCAGCAGGCGCTTCAGGGTGACCGCGACGAAATCGGTGGCATAACCCTGTGTGGGGTCTTTCGCGCGCATGCGCGCCATGATCGACATGGTGATCTCGGCCAGATAATCGAAGATCAGATAGTCGACCTGACCCGACGCCAGCAGCTGCGGCGCGGCCACCATGCTGTCACCCCAGAAGGCCGATGCGCCGCCGATGCGTATGGTCCTGCCCGTTGTCTGGCCGCTCATGCTTTCGTTTCCTCCGCACCGCTTTTCTGCCACCATACCGGGACCGGCTGCGCGCGTCATGCATCCTTATGCCGGTCTTCCGTTGCGTCATACCGACCATGCTGCAGATCGAAAACCCTTTGCTGCCCATGCGGGCGCTACGCCGGTTCTGGCGCGGCGCGGTCGACACGTTGCTGCCGCCGCAATGCATGCTTTGTACCGTCACCGTGGACGAACCCGGCCGGCTCTGCGCGCAGTGCTGGCCCGACGTCGGCTTCATTGCCGCGCCCTGCTGTCCCACCTGCGGCTTGCCCTATGCGATGCCGGTGCCCGAAGGCCTGGTCTGTGCCGCCTGCCTGCAGACGCCGCCGCGCTTTGATCGCGCACGCGCGGTCTTCACCTATGCCGGCGGTGGTCGCGATCTGGTTCTGCGGTTCAAGCGCGGCGACCGCACTGATCTGGTGCCGGGACTTGCTGCGTTGATGCAGACAGCCGGCGCGGAACTGCTGCAGGACTGCGACCTGATCGTTGCCGTGCCGCTGCATCGCTGGCGGCTGTGGCGGCGGCGCTTCAACCAGTCGGCCCTGCTGGCGGCACAGCTTGGCCGGCTTGCGGGAAAACCGGTGCGGTTCGATCTGCTGGAACGGCCAAAGCCGACCCGCAGCCTGGGGCGGCTCAGCCGGGCCGAACGGCGGCGGGTGCTAGCCGGGGCGATCACGCCGGGCGAGGGCGCGGCCGAGGCGATCCGGGGTCGGCGCGTGCTGTTGATCGATGATGTTTTCACCACCGGGACAACGGTTTCCGCCTGCTGCCGGGTTTTGCGCCGGAGCGGGGCGGCGGCCGTGGATGTGCTGACGCTGGCGCGGGTTGTTCGCGCCGAACAGGGCACCATATAATCGGGTCGGAAGCTGAGGGGCTTCAAACGAGGATGTCATGGCCGATATCGTGATTTATACCACTTTCATGTGCCCCTATTGTGCGCGCGCCAAGGCGCTGCTCGAGAAGAAGGGGCAGACCTACGAGGAGATCGATGTCTCTTACGATGCTGCCAAGCGCGACGAGATGACGCAAAAGGCCGGCGGTCGCCGCACCGTGCCGCAGATATGGATCAATGGCCAGCATGTCGGCGGCAGCGACGACCTGTACGAACTGGAACGCGCCGGCAAGCTCGATCCGATGCTGGCGGCTTAACAAGCAAACCAAACGGGGCGGCGATGACGAAGGTCAAGATCGGTCTGGTACAGCCCAATATCTGGGATGACATGAGCACGAATATCGCGCATGTCTCGGCCCTGGTTCGTCAGGCGAAGAATGACGGCGCTGAATTCATCGCCACGCCGGAGAATTCCGGCTTCATGGGCGTGAATGCCGCCGCCAGCGTCGCTGCCGGCCGGCCGGAAGAGAGCCATCCGGCGCTGCAGGCATTTCGCGCGCTGTCGGCCGAGCTGAAGACCTGGCTGCTGATCGGCTCGCTGGCCATCAAGCCCGAGGGTGCCAACCGCAACTTCAACCGCTCATTCCTACTCGATCCGGACGGCAAGATCGCGGCGCGCTACGACAAGATTCATCTCTTCGATGTCGACCTGCCGTCAGGCGAAACCTATCGCGAGTCCAACTCGATCGCGCCGGGCGCCGATGGCGTGGTGGTGCCGCTGCCCTTTGCCCATCTCGGCATGTCGGTCTGCTATGACCTGCGTTTCCCCGGTCTCTATCGCGGTTTGGCGCAGGCCGGCGCGGAAGTGATCTCGATCCCGGCTGCCTTCACGCGCACCACTGGCAAGGCGCACTGGCATGTGCTGATGCGGGCGCGCGCCATCGAGACGGGGACCTTTGTGGTTGCGCCCGCCATGTGGGGCGATCATCCGGGCAACCGCCAGACCTACGGTCATTCGCTGGTCGTCGATCCCTGGGGACGCGTGCTGGCCGATATGGGTGAAGGCGTCGGCGTCACGGTGGTCGAGATCGATCTGGCGGACGTGGCCAAGGCGCGGGCGCAGATTCCGGCCTGGAACCACGATCCGGTCTATGCGTTGCCGACGCGTCTCTCGGGCCGCGCCGCCGAATAGGCAGGCAGGGACAGGTTCATTGCCTTGGCGAAGGGTGCCCATAGTGCGCCATTGAGCGCCAGCACCGGCTCGGCCTTGGTCTGGCCGTCGAAATCGTAATCGTTGGTGATGCCGCCGGCTTCGCGCACCATCAGCAGGCCGGCCAGCGCATCCCAGGGCTTCATCCGCGCTTCATAGAACCCATCCAGTGCGCCCTCGGCGGCCAACGCCATCAGCAGCAGGCCGCTGCCCAGGCGGCGATACTGGCAATGGGCACGCAGCAGCCTGTCGATGATGGCGGCATGGATGTCGGCCGGTTCGCCATGGCCATAGCCGACGCCGATGCAGGCGCGCTCGATCTGCTGGGTGCCGCTCACCATGATCGGCTTGCCGTTGCAGAAAGCGCCATGGCCGCGCCGCGCCGTATACAGCCGGTCGCTCATCACATCGTAGATCAGGCCGAGTTCCAGCGTGTCGCGCACCACCAGCGCGATGGCGATGCACCAATACGGTAGTCCGCGCACGTAATTCGCGGTGCCGTCGATGGGATCGATCACCCAGAGTGCATCGGTCTCGCCGCCGCGCCGGCCGCGTTCCTCGCCCAGGATGCCGTCATGCGGGAAAGCCGACAGCAGGCGTGAGGTGATCAGGTCTTCGGTTTCCGAATCTGCCTGGCTGACAAAGTCCTGCACGCCCTTGAGCTGGATCACCAGCTCCTTGCGATTGTCGTAGAAGCCGCGCGCCAGCTTCCCGGCTTCGCGGATCACCTGGATGGCATGCTGCAGGCGTTGCTCGATATCTATCGTCATGAGCGCGATGCTACGCCTCACGGACGCGCGGCCCAACAGCAAATTTCGGAAATCAGGATCGCGCTCAGGAACGTGCGCTTTGCGGTTGCGTTGTGTTCCAGCTTTCACGCGGCAAACTGAACCAGCTGACAATCCGCTCCCATAGCGGCTGTTCGCCGGCATAGGCAAAGCCAAGTTTAGCCAGCACGCGTTGCGAATTGCGGTTTTCCGGCGCGGTCAGCGCGATCACGGCGGAGAGCTGTGCAGTCTCGAAAGCGTAACCGAGGACGGCGTGGCCGGCCTCGGTGGCGAGGCCGCGGCCCCAGACGGTCTTGTTGAAAAGGTACAGCAGTTCTGTCGCTTCGGCTTCCGGAATCCAGCGTAGGCCGCACTGGCCCAGCAGGCGTCCGCTGGCGCGATCGGTCACCGCCCAGACACCATAGCCGCGCCGGTCCCAGTGGTCGTTGAAATTGTGGATGTTGCTCTTGGCGCGGTCCTGCGCCTGTTCGCGGGACAGGCCGCGGCCGGGCAGCATGTGGCGCATCACCTGGTCGTCGGCATAAAAGCGCGCCAGCCCCTGCCAGTCGGTGCCATTGAAACGGCGCAGCCGCAGGCGTTCGGTCTCGATGTCCAGACTCACAGCTTCACCGCACAAATCTTCTGGCGCACGCTGCTCGTCTCTTCGCCCTGCTCGAAGGCGCGGATATCGAAGCCATCCTTGCAGACCTCGGTCAGTTCATTGGGTTTGAGCAGGAAGTCCGGGTTGCTTGGTTTGCCGAAGCGTTCGTTGCCGCGCATGAAGGTCTCGTAGAGCAGCAGGCCGCCGGGCTGCACGGCTTCCAGCAGTGCAGGAAACAACGGCCGCCAGAGATAGTTGGTCACGACGACGGCATTGAATTGACGATCTTTCAGGGGCCATGGGCCGGCCTCTATATCGGCTTCGATCAGTTCAGCGCGCACATCGCCCTTGAGGTCGAGCACGCCGCGCAGATCGCGATCGAGAAAAACCACCGGATGATTGTGCCCCAGAAACAGTCGGCCATGGCGCCCGCTGCCGCAGGCGACATCGAGCACGCTGCCGCCGGCTGCAACCTGCGGCGCGAACCGCCGGATCCAGTCCGACGGCGCAGGCCTATTCCCGTCCTGAGCCCCTTGTTGCACGGCTACGACTGCCCCATGTATAAACTGTTACATCCCCTGAGAGACTTGGCGCAGCGCCGAATCACCCAATCCTGCCGTCGCGATGATCAAATACGAACTCAAATGCCGCAAGGACCATGTCTTCGAAGGCTGGTTCTCTGACAGCGCCGCCTATGACGAACAGGCGGCGTCGGGCAAGGTTGTCTGTCCGGTCTGCAACTCGCGCAAGGTGAGCAAGGCGCCGATGGCGCCGCGCATCGGCAAGTCGAAAGCGGAAAAGGCAGCCTCGGAAGCAAAACAAGTCGCGATGATGCGCCAGGCGCTGACCGAAATCCGCGATCATGTCGAGAAGAACGCCGATTATGTCGGCGACCAGTTCGCCGAAGAGGCGCGCAAGATTCACTACGGCGAAACCGACAAGCGCAACATCTACGGCGAAGCGACTAAGGAAGAGGCGAAAGAGCTGGTGGACGAGGGCGTCGACGTTGCCATGATCCCCTGGCTGCCGCGCAGCGACGCCTAGGTGTCCTTCGTCGCCATCAGCATGTAATTCACGCTTGTATCCGTGCCCACGCTCCAGCGGTCGTTGAGCGGATCGTAGCTCACCCCGGCGACCTCTTTCAGGGTCAGGCCGCTGTGGCGCAGGCTGCCGGCCAGTTCATGCGGCTTGAGGAACTTCTTCCAGTCATGCGTGCCGCGCGGCACCCAGCGCAGGATGTATTCGGCAGCCACAATGCCGAGCGCGAATGACTTGGGCGTGCGGTTCAGCGTGGCGGCGATCAGCAGCCCGCCCGGCTTCACCATCTGGCCGCAGGCGGCCAGGAAGCCGGCCAGGTCGGCCACATGCTCCACCACCTCCAGTGCCAGCACCACGTCGAACTGCTCGCCCGCCTCGGCCAGGGCCTCGGCGCTGGTGCAGCGGTAATCGACCGCCACCCCGGCCTCGGCCGCATGCAGGCTGGCCACCCCGATATTGCGTTCCCCAGCGTCAGCTCCGGTGACCGCCGCGCCCAGCCGGGCCATCGGCTCGGAAACCAGACCGCCGCCGCAGCCGATATCCAGCAGCCGCAGGCCGGTCAGGGGGCCGTCTGACGCAACGTCCCGGCCGAAATGCGCAGCGATTCGGTCGCGGATGAAACCCAGCCGGACGGGGTTGAATTTGTGCAGGGGACGGAACTTCCCCTGCGGGTCCCACCACTCGGCCGCGAGGGCGGAAAAACGCTCGATTTCGGCAGGGTCGATACTGGCGGCAGTCTGGGTCATGAGGGTCCGGCAAGATCAGGCAAAAACAGGGGATTTTTACGTTTGGTCGGCTTGCTCCGGGCCGGCCCCGAGAGTATTAAGGACCCGCCTTTTTGCCGGCAAGGTTCCGCCGGTCAGCTATCGACAACGTATCGTGAAACGGGATCGAGCGACATGGCGCGCTTGGTGATGAAATTCGGCGGCACATCGGTTGGTTCGGTCGACCGGATCAAGAATGTGGCCGCCAAGGTGAAACGGGAAGTGGACGCCGGCAACCAGGTTGCCGTGGTGGTCTCTGCCATGTCCGGCGAGACCAACCGCCTGGTCGACCTGTGCAAGCAGATCGATCCGGTCCATGACCAGAAGGAATACGACACGGTCGTCGCTGCCGGCGAGCAGGTGACCACCGGTCTGGTCTCGATCGCCCTGCAGGCCGCCGGCCTGAAGGCCCGGTCCTGGCAGGGCTGGCAGGTGCCGCTCCGCACCAATGACATGCATGGCCGGGCCCGGATCGAGGAAATCGACGGTGCCGCCATGATCAAGGACATGACCGCGGGCGTGGTGCCGGTGGTGGCGGGCTTCCAGGGCGTTGGCCCGGGCGAGCGGATCGCTACCTTGGGCCGCGGCGGCTCGGATACCTCGGCCGTGGCGCTGGCCGCGGCGCTGAAGGCCGACCGGTGCGACATTTATACGGACGTGGACGGCGTATACACAGCCGATCCGCGCATCGTGAAAAAAGCCCGCAAGCTGGATAAGATCACCTACGAGGAGATGCTGGAACTGGCCTCACTGGGGGCCAAGGTGCTGCAGACCCGCTCGGTGGAAATGGCGATGAACCACCGGGTGCGCACCCAGGTTCTGTCGAGTTTCGCGGATGTTGCCGGCACGCTGGTTGTCGATGAGGAAGAGATCGTGGAAAAGCAGATCGTTTCGGGTGTCACCTATTCCGCCGATGAAGCCAAGGTCACCCTGATCGGCGTGGCGGATCGTCCGGGTATTGCGGCCGGCATTTTCGGGCCGCTGTCGGATGCCGGCATCAACGTCGACATGATCGTCCAGAACATCTCCGAGGACGGCAAGAAGACCGACATGACCTTCACCATGGGTCGCGGCGATCTCGATCGCGCGGTGCAGATTCTGGAGAAGCAGGAAAAGAGCCTGGGCTGGGCCAAGCTGGTGCCGGATCGCAATGTGATCAAGGTGTCGGTGGTCGGCGTGGGCATGCGCAGCCATGCAGGCGTCGCGCATATCATGTTCAAGGCGCTGGCCGAGAAGAACATCAATATCCAGGCCATCACCACGTCTGAAATCAAGGTCAGCGTTCTGATCAGCGCCGACTACACTGAACTTGCGGTGCGCGCTCTGCACACCGCCTTCGGCCTCGACGCCGAATGACCCCGGAGGGCCGATGCGGGGAGGGCAGACCAGACCAGCCTCTCCGGTAAAGAGCGGAGAAGGGCTGTGACGCCGACGGGACGGGCATCAGCACCCGGGCCGCGTGGCCTGCTGCGCCGTCTGCGTGAGGTGATGGCGGAAGCCGGCACCGTCGACGAACGTCTGGCCCGCGTGGTGCGCAATATCGGCGCCAACATGGTCGCCGAAGTCTGCTCGGTCTATCTGCTGCGCAATGACGAACTCGAACTCTACGCCACCGAGGGTCTGAACCCCGACGCCGTGCACAAGACGCGCCTGCGCGTGGGCGAAGGTCTGGTCGGCGATATCGCGGCGCATGCGCGTCCGTTGGCGCTGGCGGATGCGCAGAACCATCCGCAATTCGCCTACAAGCCGGAAACCGGCGAAGAAATCTATCACTCGCTGCTCGGCGTGCCGCTGCTGCGCGACAATCGCGTCATCGGCGTGCTGGTCGTGCAGAACAAGACGCGCCGCCAGTATGCCGACGAGGAAACCGAGGCGCTGGAAACCATCGCCATGGTGCTGGCCGAGATGGTGTCCTCGGGCCAGCTCTCGGGCGGCGAGGATATCGCGGCGACCAATCGCATTTCGACGATGCCGTTCCGCGCCGATGGCCGCGTGCTGTCGGAAGGCCTGGCGATCGGCATCGCCGTGCTGCACGAGCCGCGCATTCATATCGAAAAGACCATGGCCGACGATATTCCGTTCGAGAAGGAGCGGCTGGATGCGGCCGTTACCTCGATGCGGGACCAGGTCAACAAGATGCTGGATGCGCCCGACAGCGACATTGTCGGCGAGAGCCGCGACATCCTGGAAACCTACAAGATGTTCGCCCATGACACCGGCTGGCTGTCCAAGCTGCATCAGGCAGTGGAATCCGGCCTGACGGCCGAGGCCGCCGTGCTGCGCGTGCAGGGCGATACGCGCCACCGCATGCAGGCGATCACCGATCCTTACCTGCGCGAGCGCCTGGCCGATCTCGACGATCTGGCCAACCGCCTGCTGCTGCATCTGACCGGCAAACCGCAGCATTCGGCGGCCGAGAACCTACCTGACAACGCGATCCTGTTTGCGCGCCAGATGGGGCCGGCCGAGCTGCTGGACTATGACCGCCGCAAGCTGCAGGGCGTGGTGCTGGAAGAAGGCTCCAGCGTCAGCCATGTCGCCATCGTGGCGCGTGCGCTGTCCATTCCGGTGCTGGGTGGTGTCGAGGGCGTGATCGCCAAGGTCGAGCCGGGCGATACCGTCGTGGTCGACGGCGACCATGCCCAGGTCTTTGTCCGTCCGGTCTCCGATGTCGTCAACGCCTTCCACCAGAGCGTTTCCTTGCGCAAGGCGCGGCTGGCAAAATACGCCGCCCAGCGCGAAGACCCACCGGTCACGCGCGACGGTATGCGCGTCGCCATGCTGGTCAATGCGGGCCTGCTGATCGATCTGAGCCATCTCGACGAGACCAATGCCGATGGCATCGGGCTCTATCGCACCGAGCTGCAGTTCATGGTGCGACCGACCTTGCCCAAGGCCGAAGCGCAGACTGCGATCTACCGCCGCGTCATCGAGCATGCCGGCGACCGCCCGGTGGTGTTCCGCACGCTGGATATCGGCGGCGACAAGGTGCTGCCGTATCTGGTGAAGTATCCGGAAGAGAATCCGGCGATGGGCTGGCGTGCGATCCGCCTGGCGATGGATCGTCCCGGCCTGCTGAAGGTGCAGCTGCGCGCGATGCTGGAGGCGGCGGCGGGCCGCAACCTGCATGTGATGTTCCCGATGATTGCCGAGGTGGATGAATTCCGCCGCGCCCGTCGCCTGCTGGACCGCGAGGTGCAGCGTCTGGTTAATCTGCGCAAGGTCGTGCCGCTCAAGGTCTCGGTCGGCACCATGCTGGAAGTGCCGGCACTGGCCTGGCAGCTGCCGGCGCTGCTGCCGCTGGTCGATTTCATCTCGGTCGGCTCGAACGACCTGATGCAGTTCATGTTCGCCGCCGACCGCGGCAACCCCAAGCTGGCCGACCGCTATGATCCGCTGAGCCCGGCCATGCTCGGCTTCCTCCACTGGGTGGTGCAGCAGTGCCATGCGGCCGAAAAGCCGGTCACCATGTGCGGCGAGATGGGCAGCCGCCCGCTCGAGGCCATGGCCCTGCTGGGCCTGGGCTTCCGCCGCCTGTCCATGCCGGCCAATGCGATTGGTCCGGTCAAGGAAATGCTCCGTAGCCTGGATGTTCCCCGTTTGGCTGATTTTATGGCTAAGCACTACGGTTCACCCGAGCGTAGTATGCGGGCCGCCCTGGAAGAATTTGCCCGGGAAAATGGCGTAATTGTTTGAAATAGCTGGCTTCATTGCCCAATTGACGTAAAATGGCCATACGAACAAGGCGGGCGAAAACAATGAATAGCCAGTCCGGCGAACAGTCGGCCGTAGCGGGCGCCCTCGGTGTCGGGGGACGTTACGAGGGGGTCGGCCATAGCCTGAAGGTTGTGCGTGAGCGGCGAAACCTCGCCCTTGCTGATGTTTCCGCACGCCTGCGTATTCGTCGTCCCTATCTGGAAGCCATCGAGGAAGGCCGCTTCGCCGAATTGCCCGGCGCGGTCTATGTCAGCGGCTTCCTGCGCCAGTATGCAGAATTCCTTGGCCTCGATCCCGAACAGGTCCTGAAGACCTATCAGGGCGAAGCCGATGGCACGGTGCAGCGTACCGTGCTGAACTTCCCGCTGCCGCGCCCGGAAGAACGCACGCCGCGTCTGTGGCTGGTGCTGGGCGCGCTGGTGATTGCCGCCGTCGCTTACGGCCTGTGGTATCGCCATCAGGAAGCACTGCGCATCGGGCATGAACTGATCGAGGCCGTGCCGTCGCGTCTTGCCGATCTGGTGCCCAGTCCGCAGCCGATCGCACCCTCTGTCCCCATGGTGCTGCCGCCGCCGGTGTCACCGCCGGTCGTGGCCACCGCGCCGTTGCCTGTGCCGTCGCCCGCACCGGCAGCGCCTGCCCAGACCCCGGCTCCTGCGGCCACGCAGACCGTGACGCCGCCCCCCGCAGCCTCGTCACCGCCCGTGGTGACGGCCGCCCCGCCGGCGCCTGCACCCGTGCCGACGCCTGCAGCCCCGACTTCGACAGCCTCGGTCCCCGCTATCCCGGCGCCTGTTGCCCAGATGCCGCCGGCCGTTGCCGCCGCGCCCGCAACCGCTCCGTCTGCCGCCACCAGCTATGGCGCCACCGAGGCCGCCAGCCGCATCCGCCTGGAGGCGGTCGCGCCGTCCTGGATCCAGGTGCGCGGGCCGAACAACGAACAGGTTTTCACCCGGCTGCTGAATGCCGGCGAACGCTATCAGGTGCCTGACCGCGCCGGCCTCACCCTGCTGACCGGCAATGCCGGCGGCGTGCGGATCGTGGTGGATGGCCAGACCATGGCTCCGCTGGGCAACGAGGGCGAGGTGAAGCGCGGTATTTCGCTGGATCCCGAGCGCCTGAAGAACCCGGGCGGCGAGCGCCAGGGCTAGCGTCCAGGAAGGCTTCCGGCAGGTGGCCACCTTGCCATCACCCGGTAAAGACGCCATGTTACGCCGCGTCCGCAGGCCTCTTGAGTCCCAGCTGAGCCGGACGGAAACCAGACCATGAGCATCCGACCCTATCGCGATATTCAGCGCCGCAAGTCGCGGCAGATTTTCGTCGGCAAGGTGCCGGTGGGCGGCGACGCGCCGATCACTGTGCAGACCATGACGAACACGCTGACCAGCGACGTGGCCGCCACGGTGGACCAGATCCGCCGCTGCGAGGAGGCCGGCGCCGATATCGTGCGCGTCTCCTGCCCGGATGAGGATTCGACCAGGGCGCTGAAAGAGATCGTGCGCCAGTCGAAGGTGCCGATCATCGCCGACATCCATTTCCACTATAAGCGCGCCATCGAGGCCGCCCAGGCTGGCGCTGCCTGCCTGCGCATCAATCCCGGCAATATCGGCAGCGCCGACCGTGTACGTGAGGTGGTGAAGGCCGCCAAGGATCACGGCTGCTCGATGCGTATCGGCGTCAATGCCGGTTCGCTGGAAAAGCACCTGTTGGAGAAATATGGCGAGCCCTGCCCGGAAGCCATGGTCGAAAGCGCCATGGATCATGCACGCATCCTGGAAGACCATGACTTCCGCGAATTCAAGATCAGCGTGAAGGCATCCGATGTCTTCCTGGCCGTCGCCGCCTATCAGGGTCTGGCCGAGGCCTGCGACTATCCGCTGCATATCGGCGTGACCGAAGCCGGCGGCCAGCGCATCGGCACGGTGAAATCCTCCATCGGTCTGGGCATGCTGCTGTGGTCGGGCATCGGCGATACGCTGCGCGTGTCGCTCTCGGCCGCACCCGAAGAGGAAGTGCGCGTCGGCTTCGACATGCTGAAGTCGATGAACCTGCGCCATCGCGGCGTGAACGTGATTTCCTGCCCGTCCTGCGCGCGCCAGAATTTCGATGTGATCAAGACGGTCGAGGTGCTGGAGCAGCGCCTTGGCCATATCACCACACCGATGACGCTGAGCGTGATCGGCTGCGTGGTCAACGGCCCGGGCGAGGCGCGCGAGACCGATATCGGCTTCACCGGCGGCGGCAAGAATACGCATCAGGTCTATCTCGCCGGCCAGCCGGCACACCGGCTGCAGAACGAGGACATCGTCGCGCATCTGGTTGAGCTGGTCGAGAACAAGGCGCGCGAGATCGAAGCCGCCAAGAAGCAATCCGAAGACGCGGCCGACGCCGCGTCTTAGCTATCCACCTTTCAAAGACGGAGACACGCCGTGGCCCAGCAGCTGCAGCCCGTGCGCGGTACGCATGACATCCTGCCTGACGATTATGACCGTTTCCGCCATGTGGTGGACACGGCGCGCAAGGCTGCATTCCTGTTCGGCTATCGCGAGATGTCGACGCCGATCTTTGAATTCACCGATGTCTTCGCGCGCTCGATGGGCGAGACCTCGGATGTCGTCTCCAAGGAGATGTATTCCTTCACCGACAAGGGCGGCGAGGGCTTGACGCTCCGTCCGGAATACACCGCCGGCATCTGCCGCGCCTTCATCTCGAACGGCCTGCTGCAGCATGTGCCGTTCAAGACCTTTGCCTGGGGTCCGATGTTCCGCTTCGAGCGGCCGCAGAAGGGCCGTCAGCGTCAGTTCCACCAGATCGACGTGGAAGTGCTGGGTGCGCCCGAGCCGCAGGCCGATGTCGAAGTGATCGCGCTGGCCGCCGAGATCCTGCGCCGGCTTGGCATTCTCGACAAATGCGTGCTGGAGCTGAACACGCTGGGCGATCCGGAAAGCCGCGTCGGTTACCGCGATGCGCTGGTGAAGTATTTCGGCGGCCATGTCGACAAGCTGTCGGAAGACAGCCGCAAGCGCCTGGAGAAGAACCCGCTGCGTATCCTCGACTCTAAAGACGAGGGCGACCGCGCGTTGGTGGCCAATGCGCCGCTGATCCAGGAATACCTGACGCCGGAAGCGCGCGATTTCTTCCAGGCCGTGCAGGATGGCCTCACCGGCAATGGCGTGCCGTTCAAGGTCAGCCCGCGTCTGGTGCGTGGCCTGGATTACTACACGCATACGGCCTTCGAGTTCACCACCGACATGCTGGGTGCGCAGGGCACGGTGCTGGCCGGCGGACGCTATGACGGTCTGGTCGAGCAGCTGGGTGGCAAGCCGACGCCGGGTATCGGCTGGGCCGGTGGCATCGAGCGTCTGGTTATGCTGAGCGACCCCAAGCCGGTGCTGGCCGATACGGTCGCGATCATTCCGATCGGTGAGAAGGCCGAAGCCGCCGCCGTGAAGATTGCTGCCGATCTGCGCCGCGCCGATATCGCCATCGAGCTGGCCTACAAGGGCAATGCGGGCAAGCGCTTCAAGCGCGCCGACAAGATGGGCTGCACGCATGCCGTGGTGATCGGCGACGACGAGCTAGCCAAGGGCGTGGCCAAGCTGAAGGACCTGAAGAGCGGCACGGAAACCGAAGTCCCGCTCGCCAATCTTGCCGCCAGCCTGAAGGCCTGATCATGGATGCTGCCGGCCTGCCGGAGGCCAAGCTCGACAAGGTGATCGAGCGCTACGAGATGCTGCAGGCGCAGATGTCCGCCGGCGGTCTTGCGGCCGATGCTTTCGTCAAGCTGTTGAAGGAATATGCCGAGATCGAGCCGCTGGTGCAGGCGATTGCCGAATGGCGGCGGCTGCGGCAGGAGGTCGCTGATCTCCTCGTGATGCGCGACGATCCGGCATCTGATTCCGAGATGCGCAGCCTGGCCGAGGCCGAGTGGAAGGCCGCGCAGGCGGTGCTGCCCGAGGCCGAGCGCCACGTGCTGATCATGCTGCTGCCCAAGGACGAGGCGGACGAGAAGAACGCCATCCTGGAAGTGCGCGCCGGCACCGGCGGTGACGAGGCGGCGCTGTTCGCGCGTGACCTGTTCGAGATGTATCGCGGCTATGCCGCCAAGCATGGTTGGCGCTTTGAAGTGGAAAGTATCGCCGATACCGAACTGGGCGGTTTCCGCGAAGCGATTGCGACGATCTCCGGCCGCAGCGTCTTTGCGCGGATGAAATTCGAGTCCGGCGTGCATCGCGTGCAGCGCGTGCCCGATACCGAAACGCAGGGCCGCATCCATACCTCGGCCGCGACGGTGGCCGTGCTGCCCGAGGCCGAGGATGTCGATATCGACATCAACGAGAGCGATCTGCGCATCGACGTCTATCGTTCCTCGGGCGCTGGCGGCCAGCATGTGAACACCACCGATTCCGCTGTGCGCATCACCCATATCCCGACTGGCATTGTGGTGGCGCAGCAGACCGAGCGGTCGCAGCACAAGAACAAGGCCAAGGCGATGAAGCTGCTGCGTGCCAAGATGTACGAGGCCGAGCGCGAGCGTCTGGCCTCCACGCGGGCCGCCGACCGCAAGGGCCAGGTTGGCTCGGGCGATCGCTCGGAGCGCATCCGTACCTACAATTTCCCGCAGGGACGCGTGACCGATCATCGCATCAATCTCACGCTCTATAAAATCGAGCAGGTGGTGACGGGCGAGGCGCTGGACGATGTGATCGAGGCGCTGATCGCCGAGGATCAGGCCAGTCGTCTGGCCGAACTCAACAATGCCTGAGAAACAGACGATCGGTGCGGTGATCGCGGCCGCCACCGAGCGTCTGAAGCAGGCCGATGTGGCCGAGACGCCGCGTCTGGATGCCATCCTGCTGCTGGAGCAGGCGAGCGGCATCAGCGCCAATCGCCTCCGTCTCGATTCCGCCGCCTTGCTCACACCGGAAGCCATCGCTGCCTTCGAAGCGCTGCTGGTGCGACGGCTGCAACACGAACCGGTTTCGAAGATCATCGGCCGCCGCGAATTCTGGAGCCTGGAGTTTCGCACCAGCCATGATGTACTCGATCCGCGCCCTGATTCCGAAACGCTGGTCGCCGGCGTACTGGCGGCGGTGCCGGACAAACAGGCGGCGCTGCGCCTGGTCGATTTCGGCACCGGCTCGGGCTGCCTGCTGCTCAGCCTGCTGCATGAACTGCGTAACGCCAGCGGTCTTGGCGTCGATCTGTCGCCGGCCGCGCTCGCCATCGCGCAGGAGAATGCGGCAAGCCTCGGTCTCTCGGCGCGCGCTGCCTTCCGGCAGGGCAGTTGGGGCGCGGGCGTCGAGGGCGCTTTCGACATCCTGATCAGCAATCCGCCCTATATCGAAAGCGCGGTGGTGCCAACGCTGGAGCCCGAAGTCAGGCATTACGATCCGCATCTGGCGCTGGATGGCGGTGCCGATGGCTTGGACGCCTATCGGCTGCTGATGCCCGATCTGGCGCGCCTGGCGGCGCCCGGGGCCATCGTGGCCCTGGAAATCGGCATGGGACAAGATGCCGCAGTGAGCACCCTGCTGGCCGGGGCGGGCTTTGCTGAAATCGCGGTCCTCCCCGATCTGTCGGGCATCGGGCGCGTCGTTACCGGTCGCAAACCGGCCTGAATTCAGGCCTCAATTGTGACGAAGCCTCGGGAATTCCCTGAAAAAAGGGTTGGCATGGCCTCTGCCCCCGCTTATCTTGGGATTCGGGGTGACGCGGTCCCAAGGAACCCGCCTTCGGGTGTTAACCAGGGGCGAATAAGGCAGGCAGCGTCATCGCCTCTTCGACTGAAGTTTCATCGAGAGGCCGACCGCATGGCGCGCGGTAGCGACGCAATGCGTGTGCGCATGATGCCTGACCGCGCAATTTACTGAAAACAAGTGAGATGACCCGTGAACAATAAGAATCGTCAGCGTGGCGGCCGTCCTCAGGGCCGGAGGCCGCATAATGGTGGCGGCGGAGGCGGCGGAGGCGGCGGCGGTAACAACAGCGGAATGAACAATTCCCACCGCAACTTCGACTCCAATGGCCCCGAAGTGAAGGTGCGCGGCACCGCCACGAATATCTTCGAGCGTTACTGCCAACTGGCACGCGACGCCAATGCCTCGGGCGACCGCGTCGCCGCCGAGAATTACCTCCAGCATGCGGAACACTATTACCGCATCATGCTGGCCCAGGGCGTGACGCCGATGCAGCGCGCCGCCAATCAGCAGCAGAATGGCAACCAGCAGCAGCCCCAGCAGGGCGGTCAGCAGGCCCAGCAGCCGGCAGCTGATGGCAACACCGGCAACGCCGCCGATGGCGGCAATGGCGAGCAGCCGAGCCTGGAGCGCGAACTGGAAGCGGTCCTCGATCCGGAAGCCAAGGCTGCCGCCGAGCGCGACGAAGCCAACGCTGCGTAAGCAGCCGCAAGTCTGAATGACAAAAAAAGGCCGCTGGTTACCAGCGGCCTTTTTTAATGCGTGATGAATGAAAGCCGCGTGGCTCAGTTGCCGGGGATGGCGGCGGCGGCGCCCTGTTCGGCCTGGGCCCACAGCGCTTCGTCGGCGATGGTCAGCGCGCGGATCGGCAGCGTCTCGGCCTCCGGCACCACCGGCGCCAGTGCCAGGTCGATCTCCAGCTCCTTGTCGAGCAGGCCGCGGTCGGTGCCGAGATAGCGCTCGAAGAAGCCGACGGTGCGGGTGATGCTGTCGCTCTGGGCATCGCCACGGAAGGTGTGGCCCTGGCCCTTGTAGATCATGACTTCGTGTTCGGCGCCGACTTCGCCCAGCAGGTTGGCGAGTTCATAAGCGCGGCGCACCGGCACGGTGGCATCCTTGTCGCCATGCAGCACCAGCGTCGGCGGCATGCGGTGCACGCCACGACGCTGCACTTCCGACGGCATCGCGCCGACGACGTTGACCACGGCCTGGATGCGCGGATCGCGGCTGCCCAGCGCCAGCGCATGGAAGCCGCCCAGCGACAGGCCGAAGACGCCGATGCGGTCGGAATCGACATAGGCCTGCTTGGAAACGTAGGACACAGCCTCGGCGATCACCCGCTCGCGCTCGTCATGCAGCGTGGGGGCGGCCTTGCGGGCCTGCGGAATGCCATCGAAGTAATGGATGACGAAGGCGGTGATGCCCTTTTCGGCCAGCGCCTTGGCCTGCGGGTAGAACAGCGAGCCGTCGCCCAGGCCATGGGCGCCGTGCAGGATCAGCACGGCCGGGGTCTTGCCGTCCGGGCCCAGCATGTCGGTCTCGGCCTTCACGATATCGACGCGCACGCGGCGGCCATCGATGGTGAAGCCGGTACTGTCGGCCTCGGCGGCGCGACGGGCCGGTTCGGCGGACTTCAGCTTGCGCGGGGCAGTGGCCTTGGCAGGCTTGGAATCGGGCTTGGGGGCAATCGAGGACTTGGTCTGGCCGGCGCGCGGCTGAGCGTCAGCAGTCGGCGCATAGGCGGCGACACTGCCCAAAAGCAACGCAAGAGCGGAAATTCGGCAGAGGCTGCGGAACTGACGCAGCGTCTGTGCGTATCCCCCTGTCATCCTTCCCCCGTAACTCTTCAATTATTAACAAAAGCAGGCCTTGGCCCGCTGGACTGTAACCAGTTGTAACAACCCGAAACGCGGCTTGTCCACCCTTGATTTTCTCTAAATTTCCCTGCTTTTCCAGTAATATCATGGGGTTGGGCAAAATTTGCCGAGTACTGGCCCGCCCCCGGCGCTGTGATGGGCGTCAGCTTGACGGTCTCCGGGGGGCTACTTACCTTTAACCTTCGATGGTCGGATTCGTTGTGTCATGGCGACTCCGGCCCAACCATTCCAAAGAGGTTCCCCCATGTCCGCGCCGACCAAAGTTACCGACGCCTCCTTCGAGAGCGACGTCCTGAAGTCCTCTGACGCTGTGCTCGTCGACTTCTGGGCCGAATGGTGCGGCCCGTGCAAGCAGATCGCCCCGGCGCTGGACGAGATCGCCAGCGAGATGGCCGGCAAGCTGACCATCGCCAAGGTCAACATCGACGAGAACCCGATGACTCCGTCGAAGTTCGGCGTGCGCGGCATCCCGACACTCATCCTGTTCAAGGATGGCAAGCCGGTGTCGACCAAGGTCGGCTCGATGCCGAAGAGCCGCATCGTCGAGTGGATCAACTCGGCGATCTAAGAATTATCGGATAAGACCCGGCCCGCGAGGTACAGCGAGCCGGAGATAATGACGCGGGCCGGTGCTGAAGCAGCATCGGCCCGTATCGTTTGTGCGATCTGCCGGATGGCAGCTTCGGCGCTGCCGGCGGGTTCTGCTGCCAGACCGATACTGCGGGCGGCATCCGCGAGGTCTTCGGCCGACAGGCTGTTGGCCTCGTCCGGAATGGCGATGCAGCGCGCGCCCTGCAGGCCGGGCGCCAGGGGGCGGAGGAAACCTGACGCATCCTTGGTGTTCAGCATGCCGGCCAGCAGCCAGGTCGGCCGTGGTGGCAACTGCTTCAGGGTATCGGCCAGCGCCTCGCCTGCCATGGCGTTATGCGCGCCATCTAACCATAGTTCTGTCCCGGGCGGCAGCAGATCCACCAGCGGTCCCTTGGTCAGTTGCTGCATGCGGGCCGGCCAGTCGACTTGGCGCAGGCCGGCGGCGATGGCGTCCGGGGAGATGGTGAAACCGGGCAGGTGCCGGGCGCAGGCAATCGCGATGCCGGCATTGATCACTTGATGCGCGCCCAGCAGGGCCGGGCGGGGCAGGGTCAGTTCCACCATGCTGTCGCGCCAGACCAGACCATCAGCCGTCTCGCGCACCGTCCAGTCGCGGCCATGGCGGAACAGCGCCGAGCCGGTTTCGGTGGCGCGTGCAGCGATGACAGTGATGGCGTCCGATGGCTGCGGGCCGACCACGCAGGGCACGCCGGGCTTCAGGATGCCTGCCTTGTTGGCAGCGATCTTGGTAATCGTATCGCCGAGGAAGGCGACATGATCGATGCCGATCGGCGTCAGCGCCGTCAGCGCCGGCTGCGGGATGACGTTGGTGGTGTCGGCGATGCCGCCCAGTCCTGTTTCCAGCAGCACCAGATCAGCCGGCGTCTCCGCGAAGGCGAGATAGGCTGCCGCCGTGGTGATCTCGAAGAAGGTAATCGGCATGCCGGCATTGACGCGCTCGCACTGTTCCAGCAGCGCGACCAGCCGGTCATCGTCGATCAACTGGCCGGCCAGCCGGATACGTTCGTTGAACCGCACCAGATGCGGCGAGGTATAGGCATGCACGCGATAGCCGGCGGCCTCGGCCATGGCCCGCAGGAAGGCGGTGGTCGAACCCTTGCCCTTGCTGCCGGCCACATGGAACACCGGTGGCAGATGCAGATGTGGATCGCCCAGCCGCGTCAGCAGGGCGCGGATGCGGTCCAGCGAGAGGTCGATCGCCTTGGGATGCAGCGCCATCAGGCGCTGCAGGATCGGGTCCGGTTTAGCGGGCGCGTTTGCCGGCGGAGCCATGCGGAATCTCGCCGGTCGGCGGAATCTCCAGGCCCGGGCGCGGCAGCGCCACCACATCGGCCTTCGGCTGCGGGTCGAGCAGCAGGGCGACGATACGCCCCAGCGTTTCGCGCAGCTCGCGGCGATGCACCACCATGTCCAGCATGCCGTGCTCCAGCAGGTATTCAGCGCGCTGGAAGCCGGTGGGCAGGGTCTCGCGGATGGTCTGTTCGATCACGCGCGGGCCGGCAAAGCCGATCAACGCGCCCGGCTCTGCGACCTGGATGTCGCCCAGCATGGCGTAAGAGGCCGTGACACCCCCGGTGGTCGGATCGGTCAGCACGACGATGAAGGGCAGATGCGCCTCGCGCAGGCGCTGCACGGCGATCACCGTGCGCGGCATCTGCATCAGGCTGAGGATGCCTTCCTGCATGCGCGCGCCGCCGGCGGCGGCGAACAGGATCAGGGCGGCATTCTGGTTGATCGCCAACGTGGAGGCGGTAATCAGCGCCTCACCGGTGGCCATGCCCATCGAGCCGCCCATGAAGGCGAAGTTCTGTACGGCGATGACGACATCCTGGCCGGTCAGCGTGCCATGGGCGACGGCGAAGGCATCCTTCTGGCCGGTCTTGTTGCGCGCATCCTTCAGGCGGTCGGGATACTTCTTGGAATCGCGAAAGTGCAGCGGGTCCTGCACCACGTCGGGTAGTTCGATGGTCTGGTATTCGCCCCTGTCGAACAGCGCGGCAAAGCGCTCCTTCGGTCCGACGCGCATGTGATGATCGCATTTCGGGCAGACATGCTGGTTCTCTTCCAGCTCCTTGGCATAGATCATCTGCTGGCAGTTCGGGCATTTGCGCCACAGATTGTCCGGCGTGTCCTTCTTCGCGGTGAATTCGCGGATCTTCGGCAGGACGGTACGGGTCAGCCAGTTCATCGCAATCTTCCTTGCTTTAAGCCGCGACCTTGGCGACGCCGCGTACGGCTGCGCTCAGTTCGCGTACCAGTTCCAGCACATGCTTGGCCGGATCGATTTTCTTAATCTGGGCCTCGGCCACGCGTTCCACAAGGGCCGTGCCCACCACGGCGGCATCGGCCACCGCGGCGATTTCGGCGGCGCGCTTGCCGTCACGGATGCCGAAACCGACGGCCACCGGGATTTTCGTGTGCTGCTTGATTCGCGCAACCGCCTTGCCAACCGCATCGGGATCGGCCGCTGCCGCGCCGGTGATGCCGACAATGGAGACGTAGTAGAGGAAGCCCGAGGTATTCGCCAGCACGGCGGGCAGGCGGGCCGCGTCGGTGGTCGGCGTCGCCAGGCGGATGAAGTGGATGCCGGCTTTCACGGCGGGCAGGCAGAGTTCGCTGTCCTCTTCCGGCGGCAGGTCGACGATGATCAGGCCATCCACGCCGGCGGCCTTGGCATCGGTCAGGAACTTGTCGACACCGTAGGCCGAAATCGGATTGAAGTAGCCCATCAGCACGATCGGTGTCGCGTCGTCCTTCTTGCGGAAGTCGGTCACCAGCTTCAGCGTCGTCTTCATGCTGGCACCGTTGGCGAGTGCACGCAAACCCGCTGCTTCAATAGACGGGCCATCGGCCATCGGGTCGGAAAACGGCATGCCCAGCTCGATCACATCGGCGCCGGCAGCCGGCAGCTCGGCCAGCAGGCGGGCACAGGTGGCGTGATCCGGATCGCCGGCGGTGATGAAGGTGACCAGGCCGGCACGGCCCTGGTTTTTCAGGTCAGCGAAACGCTTGTCGATGCGGCTCACAGCGTCACTCCCAGGGCTTTCGCCACTGTATAGATGTCCTTGTCGCCACGGCCCGACAGGCAGACCGCCATCAGATGATCCTTCGGCAGCTTGGGCGCCAGCTTGATCACCTGCGCCAGCGCGTGGCACGATTCCAGAGCCGGAATGATGCCCTCCGTCCGGGACAGCAGCTGGAAGGCATCCAGCGCCTCGCGATCGGTGGCTGACAGATATGTCACGCGGCCGACCTCATGCAGCCAGGCATGCTCCGGGCCGATGCCGGGATAGTCGAGGCCAGCGGAAATAGTATGCGCCTCGGTGATCTGGCCGTCCTCGTCCTGCAGCAGGAAGGTGCGGTTGCCATGCAGCACGCCGGGCACGCCCTTGGCCAGCGAGGCCGCATGGCGCGCCGTCTCCAGCCCTTCGCCGGCGGCTTCGACGGCATAGATCTGCACGCTGCGCTCATCCAGGAAGGGATGGAACATGCCGATGGCATTCGAGCCGCCACCGATGCAGGCGACCAAGCTGTCCGGGATACGGCCCTCGCGCTCGATCATCTGCTCCTTGGTCTCTTCGCCGATGATGCACTGGAAGTCGCGCACCAGCTGCGGATAGGGATGCGGGCCGGCCGCCGTGCCGATGATGTAGAAGGTGTCGTGCACGTTGGTGACCCAGTCGCGCAGCGCCTCGTTCATCGCGTCTTTCAGCGTCTTCGAGCCGGATTTCACGGCGCGCACTTCGGCGCCCAGCAGGCGCATGCGGAAGACGTTGGGCTGCTGCCGCTCGATATCCACTTCGCCCATATAGATCACGCAGGGCAGGCCGAAGCGCGCCGCCACGGTCGCCGTCGCCACGCCATGCTGGCCGGCGCCGGTCTCGGCGATGATGCGCTTCTTGCCCATGCGCTTGGCCAGCAGAATCTGGCCGATGCAGTTGTTGATCTTGTGCGCGCCGGTGTGGTTCAGCTCTTCGCGCTTCAGGTAAATCTTCGCGCCACCCAGATGCCGGGTCAGCGGCTCGGCGTAATACAGCGGGTTCGGGCGGCCGACATAGTCGCGCAGCAGATAGTCCATCTCGGCCTTGAAGGCGGGATCGGCCTTGGCCTGCTTGTAGTGCTTCTCCAGCTCCAGGATCAGCGGCATCAGCGTCTCGGCGACGAAACGCCCGCCGAACTTGCCGAAATGGCCGTTCTCATCGGGGCCGGTGCGATAGGAATTGATCGCCGTCATCACTTGCCTCTTACAAAGTCTTGGCCGCGGCCAGGAAGGCCTCGATCTTTTTCGGGTCCTTCTTGCCGGGCGCGCTTTCCACGCCAGAAGATACGTCGACGGCCTTGGCACCGGATTGCTGGATCGCCTGCGGCAAATTGTCCGGCGTCAGGCCGCCGGACAGAATCCACGGCCGCTTGAATTCCGCGCCCTTCATGATGGTCCAGTCGAAGGCGATGCCGTTGCCGCCGGGCAGCTTGGCATCCTTGGGTGCCTGGGCGTCGAACATCAGCCAGTCGACGCAATCCTCGTAATCCTTGGCCTTCTTCAGGTCGGCTTTGGTCGAGACCTTGATCGCCTTGATGATCGGCAGGCCGAAATAGACGCTGATGGCGCGGCAGCGTTCCGGCGTCTCGTCGCCATGCAGCTGCAGCAGGTCGAGGCGGGCTTTCGCCAGGATGGTGTCGAGGAAATCGGTTTCCGGATCGACGAAGACGCCGACGCGGTCGATGCCGCTGGGCACCAGGTTGAGCAGGGCTTCCGCCTGCTCGGCCGAGAGATTGCGTGGCGAGGGCGGGAAGAAGATGAAGCCGAGCATGTCGGTGCCGTTATCCACCGCGGTGGCGAGACCGGTCTCGTCGTTCAGGCCGCAGATTTTGGTGAACAGCGCCATGTCAGGCGGCCTCTGCCAGTTCCTGCGCGATGGCGCGCGCGCTGGCTTCCGGATCGGGCGCTTCGGTGATCGGCCGGCCGATGACCAGATGGTCGGCGCCCAGCCTGATCGCGTCGCCCGGCGTCATCACGCGCTTCTGGTCGCCGGCAGCACTGCCCTTGGGGCGGATGCCGGGCACGACCAGCTTGAAGTTCGGGCCGCAATTCTGGCGCAGCAGCGAGATTTCAGTGGCGGCGCAGATCACGCCGTCGGCGCCGTTATGCTGGGCCAGGCGGGCGAGGCGGATCACATGCTGGCTGACATCGCCGGTGACGCCGATGGCGGCCAGGTCGGCAGCGTCCAGCGAGGTCAGCACGGTGACGGCCAGGATCAGCGGGCGCGGGGCGCCGACCGACTTGGCGGCCTCGACGGCAGCGCGGATCATCGCCGGGCCGCCGGAGGCATGCACGGTCAGCATCATCGGGCCCATCGCCGCGGCGGCGGAGCGCACGGCGCCGGCCACCGTATTGGGGATATCGTGGAATTTCAGGTCCAGGAACAGCGGTGTTCCGGCCGGGACCACGGCGCGCACATCGGCCGGGCCGCGGGCGGTGAAGAATTCCTTGCCGAGCTTGACCCCGAAGCCGGCAGCGGAGGCGGCGCGGGCGCAGCGGGCGGCAAAATCCATGTCCACGGTGTCGATGGCGCAGAAGACCGGCGCCGGGTTTTTCGCGAGGGCGTTCATGGGCCGGGCTTATAACGGAAATGCCCCGGGGAGTCTCCCCTCAGACACTCCCCCAGGGGGGCCGATAGGGCTACACTCCCGGCCATGAAATCCCGACTCAGCACCATCCTGCCCGCCTTGGTTCTGCTCTCCGGCCCGGTCCTGGCCGCGGATCATGCCAGCATCCTGATGTACCACCGCTTCGGCGAGAATACGGTGCCCAGCACCAACATCCGGCTGGAGCAGTTCGACGCCCATATCGCCGAGCTGAAAAGCGGCCCCTACAAAGTGCTGGGACTGCCCGAGATCGTGGCGAAGCTGAAAAGCGGCGAGGCGCTGCCCGACCGCGCCGTCGCCATCACCGCTGACGATGCCTATATCTCCGCCTTCACCGAAGGCTGGCCGCGCCTGAAAAAGGCCGGGCTGCCGTTCACGCTGTTCGTCGCCACCGAACCGGTGACCAGCAAGCTGAAGGGCTACCTGACCTGGGACCAGATTCGCCAGATGAAGGCCGAGGGCGTCACCATCGGTGCGCACAGCCATCGTCATCCCTCGCTGCCCGCGCTCAGCCCTGAAAAGGCGCGCGAGGATCTCGAAACATCCATGGCGCTGTTCGAGAAGGAACTGGGCGAGAAGCCGACGCTGTTCGCCTATCCTTTCGGCGAGTGGGACCTGAAGACGCTGAAACTGGCGAAGGATATCGGCTACAGCGTCGCCTTCGGCCAGCATTCCGGCGTCGCGCATCCCAAGCACGATATGTTCTGGTTGCCGCGCTTTCCGATGAACGAGCATTTCGGCAGCGTCGACCGCGTGCGCCAGGCGCTGAATGCGCTGCCGCTGCCGGTGACCGATGTCGAGCCCGCCGACGTGCTGGTGAAGCTGGGCCAGACCACCAATCCGCCGACACTGCGTTTCACCGTGGCGCCGGGCATCGAGCGGCTGAACCAGATGGTCTGCTATACCGGCGAGGGCAAGGCGATCCAGCCGAAAGTCATCACCGAGCGCCGCTACGAACTGCATGCACCGGACGCGCTGAAGCCGCCGCGCGACCGCATTTCCTGCAGCGTGCCGAGCAGCGAACAGGGCCGCTTCCGCTGGTTCGGCATCCAGTTCACGGTTGTGAAGTAACGGGCGTGAAATAACGGCCGCATAAACTCACAGCGACGTGATGCCGCCCGTTCTGCGGGCGGGCGTACAACAGCCTTCCAGATAAAACTGGGAGGTCCGTCATGATCCGCATGCTTTCTGCCCTGCTGCTTGTCCTCCTCGCATTGCCTGCGCAGGCGGCCGAGATCAGCATGCTCACCGCCGGCGCTTTCAAGCAGGTGCTGCTGGCTGCGCTGCCCGGCTTCGAGGCGCAGAGCGGCCATAAGGTGCTGGTCGATGGCGACACCGCTGGCGGCCTGGCGCGCCGCATCGAGGGCGGCGTCACTTTCGATCTCGTGGTGATGACGCCGGCCACTATCGAAGGCGTGATCGCCAAAGGCTTCGTCCGGCCCGAGAGCAAGACCAACCTTGCCCGCGTCGGCATCGGCGTCGGCATCAAGGAGGGCGCGGCGAAACCCGATCTCTCCAATGCCGAAGGCTTCAGGCAGCTGGTGCTGAAGGCCAAGGGCATCACCTATGTCGATCCGGCGTCCGGCGGCACCAGCGGCATCTATCTGGCCAACCTGTTCAAGCAGTGGGGCATCGCCGAGCAACTGGCGCCGAAATCGGTGCTGGTGCCGGGCGGCTTCTCGGCCGAGAAGATCGTGACCGGCGAGGCCGAGGTGGCGATCCAGCAGATCAGCGAAATCCTGCCGGTGAAAGGCGTCGTGCTGGCCGGTCCGCTGCCGCCCGATATCCAGAGCTACACCACCTATACCGCCGGCCTGAGCGCTAAAGCGGCCCAACCGGCGGCGGCGAAAGCCCTGCTGGACTACCTGGCGGGGCCGCAGACGGCGAAAATCCTGGCCGAGAAGGGCATGCAAACGGCTAACTAGCTGGTTCTACAGAAACTATTCTGGCCCCGGGGTGCCGCACCGGGGCCAGTCCGGGGCCAATTCGGGCCCGTTCAGAGCCAATTGGAGCCCATTCAGGGCCAATTGAGTCCCATTCAGAGCCAATTCTGTCCCATACGGAGCCAAGCCGGGCCAAGTGAAGCCCGTTCAGACGGCATGGTGTGATTCACGATTTCCGACAGCAGAAATGAGAACATAAAGTGTACATCAATCATGGCCGCCGGGGAACGGTTTTGTTAAAACCCCGGGGATGAGCATTCCCGTCGCCGATCCCGTCCAGCGCAGCCGCCGCATCAACGGCTATGACCTGTCGTATCTCGAAGCCGGCAATCCGTCGGCCACGCCGCTGCTGCTGGTGCATGGCTCGCTCTGCGACCAGCGCATCTGGGCCGCGCAGATGCAGCCGTTCGCCCAAGACTATCGCGTGCTGGCACTCAGCCTGCGGCATTGCTGGCCGGAGCGGTGGAATGGGGAAGGCGATGGTTACGAGATTCACCGTCATGCCGAGGATATCGCGGCGCTGATCTGGGACCTCGGCGCCGGGCCGGTGCATCTGGTCGGCCATTCGCGTGGCGGTCATGTCTCTTTCCGCGTGGCCCAGCATCACCCGGAGTTGCTGCGCAGCCTGGTGCTTTGCGAACCTGGTGGCCAGCTCGATCCGGTTTTGAGCGATGATGGCGCGCCGCCGCCGGGCGCGGGCCTGGGCAAGATGTTTGCCGACAGCGCCGACCTGATCGCGCGCGGCGATGTGGAGGCGGGACTGGAACTGTTTGTCACCGCGGTGGGCGGGCCGCGTGCCTGGAAATACGGCAGCGAACGCTTTCGTCAGATGGCGCGCGACAATGCAACGACATTGATCGGCCAGCAGCGCGAGGCACGGCCGTCCTTCATGAAAGACGAGATCGAAAGCATCGCGATGCCGGTGCTGCTGGTCGGCGGCGCACTGACCAAGGGCCACTTCCCGAAAGTGCTGGATGCGATGGAGCGGCTGCTGCCTGATGCGCAGCGGCTGCTGATCGAGGGTGCGGGCCATCCGATGTACGAGCAGCGCCCGGCCGTGTTCAATGCGGCGGTGCTGGCGTTTCTCAACGCGCGCTGACCTGCGCCGGGCGCGGGGACGCCGGTTACGGCTTCTCGATGCCGCGCATCATGATGTCGAAGCCCGCCAGCACCGGGTCGGGCCTTTTCGTGCCCCATGCCACGACAACACCGCCTTCAAGCGTGCTCATCAGCGCATTCGCCATGGGAACGGGATCGATATGAGGTGCGATCTCGCCGCTGGCGATGCCTTCCTTCAGCACGCCGGCCAGCCAGTTGATCTGCATCTCCAGCATCCCGGTGATCTTCGGATGGACGGACTCGGGCACGGCCATGAGATCGACTACGAGGGCGCAACAGACCGGCAGCTTTCCTTCATGGAAGTAGAGCAGGAAAACCTCACCATAGGCGTGCAGGCGCCGTACCGGGCTCGGGTGCTGGTGGTCGAGATCCTTGAGGAACTGGTCGGTGCGCAGGTTGCAGTCGTTGACCAGTTCCTTCAGCAGGTCTTCCTTGGTGGCGAAGTGGTAATGGACGCTGGCTTTGGTGATGTTGGCTTTCGTGGCGAGGTCGGCATAGCTGAATGCCGGATAGCCCCGCGTACGGATCAGGTGCTCCGCTGTCTCCATGATGGTGACGCGGGTATCTTTGCCTGTCTTGCTCATGGGTACTGTACGGTCCTGCGGCAAATCTTACTGGTGATCGCAGCGTTCGGAGTGTCCGCATCGACCTGGCAGCGCTGTATGGAGTGTCGCCATGACCGGTTGCAAGTTCAGTTTTCATACTATGCGTCGGACGGCCGGCTGGCGCAGGCGCGCTAGCCGCGCGTCACATGAGCGGCGACGCAGAGCCAGGTGCCGGCGCCAGCCTGCTTCATCCAGATATCGGTATAACGGCCCTGGCCGGCATTGCCGTCGGGCTTGGTATAGACCGTGCGCGCATGGATCAGCGCGGTGTTGCCCATGATGCGGATGCGCACATCCTCGCAACGCAGGTCCTTTGCGGCCGAGGGCTTGGCGATCTGCGCCAGAAAGCCGGCGCGGTCGGCCAGCGTGCCATCGGGATTGGAATTCAGGAAATCGGCGGACAGGTTCTGTTCGAACCAGACTGTATCGGACTCGGCCACGCTGCGGATGTAGTTTTCGTTGAGGCTGTACAGCGTGTCGTGCTCGGTAGCCATTGTTCACGAACTCCAGTTTTCCGGGCGGCCATCCTGTGGGAACCGGCCGCATCTTCGCAAGATTTATCAAACGGCCCCGTGCTAGCGTTTCTTTATCAGACAGGAACACCCGAGCATGACCGACTTCACAACATCCGATTCAACCAATCAGGCGAGCTATATCCGGCGCTTTACCCGTGTGACGGAATATATCTATGCCAACCTGGATGCCGAGCTGGACCTCAACACGCTGGCCGATGTGGCCGCGCTGTCCCCCTGGCACTGGCACCGCATCTGGCAGGCGGTTTATGGCGAGACCGTGGCTGCCACGGTGAAGCGCCTGCGCCTGCAGCGCGCCGCCGCCGATCTGGCGCAGACACAGATGGCGCTGGACGACATCTGGCCGCGCGCCGGCTATGGCAGCCTCGCCGCCTTCAGCCGCAGCTTCAAGGACGCCTATCACATGCCGCCGGCGGAATACCGCAAACGCGGCAGCCATACCCGCTTCACCATGCCGTCTTCGCCCAAAGGAGTGTCCATCATGCGCGATGTCGCCATCAAGACGCTGAAGCCCGCCGAGCTGGCCGTGATTCCGCACAAGGGTTCATACATGGAGATCGGCCGCGCCTTCGAGACGCTGTTCGGCACACTGGCCGCGCGCAACCTGATCCGGCCGGGCCTGTGCATGAAGGGGTTGTTCTACTCCGATCCCACATCGGTGCCGGAAGCGGAGCTGCGCTCGGCCGCCGGCGTGATCGTGCCGGATGGTGATTTTCCGGTCGAGCCGCCGCTGGAGCGCGCGGATTTGCGTGGCGGCGACTACGCCGTGCTGCGCCACAAGGGGCCTTACTCGGACATGAAGGCGGCCTATGACTGGCTCTATGGCGAATGGCTGGTGCGATCGGGCCGTGAGGCCGCCGATGCGCCGGTGTTCGAGGATTATCTCAACAATCCGCGCGAGGTGCCGCCCACCGAACTGCTGACCGATATCTGTCTGCCGCTGAGGTGATATGCCGAAGAGCTGGACCGACAAGCTGCGTGATGGCCGGCCGCACCAGGTGAAGCCGGTACCCATCGATATCGCCGGCATGAAGCGCGGCCAGGTCATGCTGGTGCCTTCGCCGCAGGTGGTCGATGCCTTCATCCGCAGCATTCCGCGCGGGCAGGGCATGGATATCCCGACGCTGCGACAGCGGCTGGCCCGCAAATACAGGGCACAGGTCACCTGCCCGATCACCATGGGCTTCATGCTGCGGATCGTGGCCGAGGCCATGCTGGAGGCGCAGGCGGCCGGCGCGCCGGCGAAAAGCCTGACGCCGGTCTGGCGCGTGCTGGATGAAACGGCACCGGTGCTAGGCCGGCTGGCAGGCGGCAAGGCCTTCATTCTGGCGCAGAGAAAACGCGAAAAGCTGGCACCGTAATTTTCTTGCTTGACGCATTCCCGCTCTCCGCTTACCGTCCGCGCACCATGCAGAGCATTATTCTCACCGTAGCTACCATTAAGGTTACCGCCACCGGCGGTGCCCTGGGTCGTTGCGCGTGAAGAGATAAACGCACAAGCAGTGAAACCCAGAGGCCCCGCCGGCGACGGACGGGGCCTCGGTGTTTCTGGGGTCCCGTTCATCACCGGCAGGTCTCTTCCACGATGGAGACCCAAGATGAACAGCCTGAATCCAGGACGATTTTCGGAGATGGACGCCTACGACCACCGGGTGCTCGGCACGCGGCTGGACCTCTTCCACCAGCAGGAGGAAGGCCCCGGCATGGTGTTCTGGCATCCGCGCGGCTTCGCGCTTTATCGCGTGGTGGAGGATTACATCCGCCGCCGCATGCGCGAGGCGGGATTCGCGGAAATCCGCACCCCGCAGCTGCTGTCCTACAGCCTGTGGGAACAGAGCGGCCATGCCGAGAAGTTCGCCAATGAAATGTATCGCCTCAGCAGCGGTAATCGCCCCTTTGCGCTGAAGCCGATGAGCTGCCCGGGCCACGCCCAGGTGTTCTCCAAGACGCTGCGCTCGGTGCATGACCTGCCGATGCGCTATTGCGAATTCGGCGCCTGCCACCGCGACGAACCGTCGGGCGCCTTGCAGGGGCTGATGCGCACGCGCAGCTTCACGCAGGATGACGCGCATATCTTCTGCACGGAAGAGCAGGTCGAGCAGGAGGTGCAGCGCTTCTGCGAGCTGTTGCGCAGCATCTACAGCGATTTCGGCTTCGGCGCGCCGCTGGTCTTCTTTGCCACGCGGCCGGCCAAGCGTGCGGGTGACGATGCGACCTGGGATCGTGCCGAGGCTGGCCTTGCCATGGCGGCGCGGCGGGCGGGGCTGGATTTCGCCATCAAGAGCGGCGACGGCGCTTTCTATGGCCCGAAGCTGGAATTCCATCTGCGCGACAGCCATGACCGCTCCTGGCAATGCGGTACGGTGCAGCTCGATTTCGTGCTGCCCGAGCGGCTGGATGTCAGCTATGTGGCCAGCGACGGCAGCAGAAAAAGACCCGTGCTGATCCATCACGCCGTGCTGGGCAGCATGGAGCGTTTCATCGGCATGCTGCTGGAGCATTACCAGGGTGCGCTGCCACTCTGGCTGGCGCCCGAGCAGATCGTGATCGCCAATGTAACCGATGCGCAGGAGGGTTATGCCCGCAAGGCGGTGGCGGCGCTGGGCCGCGAGGGCCTGCGTGCGGTAGCCGACAGCCGGCAGGAACGTCTGGGCCGCAAGATCGCCGAGGCGCATGAGCAGGGCGTGCCGCTGGTCGGCGTGGTGGGCGAGCGCGAGATGGAGCGCGGCACGCTGTCGCTGCGCTGGCGCGGCGGCAAGCAGGAGGAGATGTCGCTCAACGATGTGGCGCGCCGGTTGCGGCCGGATGCGGTGAAGTGAAGCCATGCCGCCCGTCCTGCATCTCCTGTGCGGCAAGATCGCGGCTGGAAAGTCCACGCTGTCGGCCGAACTCGGCGCCATGCCGGATACGGTGACGATTGCCGAGGATCACTGGCTGGCGCGGCTTTATCCGGGCGAGATTGTCTCGGTGGCGGATTACGTCCGCTGCGCCGGACGCCTGCGCGCCGTGATGGGTCCGCATGTCGAAAGCCTGCTGTCGGCCGGCCTGTCGGTGGTGCTCGACTTTCCCGCCAATACACGCAGCAGCCGGGCCTGGATGCGCGACATCATCGACCGCGCCGGCGTCGATCACCGGCTGTATTACCTCGATGCACCCGACGAGGTCTGCCGTGCGCGGTTGCGGCAGCGCAATGCTGAAGGCCGGCATGACTTCACCGCCAGCGATGCCGAGTTCGATGTCATCACATCGTATTTCCTCGCGCCGCAGCCGGACGAGGGCTTTCATGTGGTGCATCGCAGGGTCGTATGATGGTGAATGTTCCGCGATGTTCTCAAGATTTGCGCGGATCGTCGCGATAAACGCATGCACGTTCGGTTGAAGTGAGGGGATGCGCGCCATATTTTAAACGGCACAGATAAAATCAAATGAGGGGGGCTCCCGAAGGATGCCGCATCACACACCGCTGATTGCCACCATCGTGATGGGCCTGGTGCTCGCCTTCATCTTCGGCGCCATCGCCAATCGCCTGCGGGTCTCGCCGCTGGTGGGCTATCTGCTGGCCGGTGTGTTCGTCGGTCCCTTCACCCCGGGCTTCGTCGCCGACCAGGGCCTGGCCAACGAGCTGGCCGAGATCGGTGTGATTCTTCTCATGTTCGGCGTCGGCCTGCATTTCTCGCTGAAAGACCTGCTGTCGGTGAAGGCCATCGCCATCCCGGGCGCGGTGGTGCAGATCGCCGTCGCCACCCTGCTGGGCATGGGACTGGCCTGGGCGATGGGCTGGGGCATGGGCGCCGGCTTCGTCTTCGGCCTGGCTTTGTCTGTTGCATCCACCGTCGTGCTGCTACGTGCCATGCAGGAGCGCCGGCTGGTGGAAACCGATCGTGGGCGCATCGCGGTCGGCTGGCTGATCGTCGAAGACCTGGCCATGGTGCTGGCGCTGGTGCTGCTGCCGGCACTCGGCGGCCTGATGATGCCTGATGGTGCCGGGCCTGCACCGCAGACTGCCGATATCCTGAAGACGGTCGGCATCACGCTGGCGAAGGTCGCGGCCTTCGTGGTGCTGATGGTGGTGGTCGGCCGCCGCGTCATTCCCTGGATTCTGCATTACATCGTGCATACCGGCTCGCGCGAGCTGTTCCGGCTGGCGGTGCTGGCGATTGCGCTGGGCGTGGCATTCGGCGCGGCCAAGCTGTTCGGTGTGTCGTTTGCGCTGGGCGCGTTTTTCGCCGGCATGATGATGAGCGAGTCGCCGCTCAGCCATGAGGCAGCCAATGAATCGCTGCCCCTGCGCGATGCCTTCGCCGTGCTGTTCTTCGTCTCGGTCGGCATGCTGTTCGATCCGGTGATCCTGCTGGAAAACCCGCTGCCGGTGCTGGCGACGCTGGGGATCATCGTGATCGGCAAGTCGCTGGCGGCCTTTTTCATCGTGATCGCCTTCCGCCACCCGCTGGGGACGGCGCTGCTGATCTCGGCATCCCTGGCGCAGATCGGCGAATTCTCCTTCATCCTCGCGGCGCTCGGCACCGAGATGAAGTTGCTGCCAGAAGAGGGCCGTGACCTGATACTGGCCGGCGCGATCCTGTCGATCCTGCTCAATCCGCTGCTGTTCGTGATGCTGGACAAACTCAAGCCGCGGCTGGAGCGCAAGCTGGGCAAGGATATCGGCAAGACGGCATCCGCGCCGCAGGCGACAGCGGCATCCGTCTCACCCGATCCCGATCTGGTGCCGGTGAAGACGGGGCTGAGCGGCCATGTGGTGCTGATCGGCTATGGCCGGGTCGGCAGCCTGGTGGGCGCCGCGCTGCGCCAGCGCAAACTGCCCTTCCTGGTGATCGAGGATTCCGAAAAGCTGGTGCGCGAGCTGAAGGCTCAGGGCATCGAGGTGATCGTCGGCAATGCGGCGCGGGCCGACATGCTGGCGGCGGCCAACTTGGCGCAGGCCAGGCAGCTGATCCTCGCCATTCCCAACGTCTTCGAGGCTGGGCGCATCGTGCAGGCGGCGCGGGCGGAGAATCCGAGTTTGAGCATCGTGGCGCGCGCCCATGCCGATGCCGAGGTCGACCATCTGGTCGAGCATGGCGCCGGCACGGTGATCATGGGCGAGCGCGAGATCGCGCGCGCGATGATCGAGATGTTACCCGCGCCCGCTCAGAACTGATAGGCGAGGATGAACTGGCCGAGCCAGGTGGTGCGGTCGGTGGCATCAGCATTGCCCTGCGACTGACGACGGCCATCGCCGGCTTTCGCCGCGCCCAGCACGGCATTGACGCTCAGGCCTTTCAGCGGTGTCTCCCAGACGGCAAAAAGATTCACCTCGTCCAGCAGGCGGTCGCTAGTGACACCGTTGGCAGTGTCGGGCTTGTCATATGAATGGCGGTAGTAGATCGCGCCCAGGCTCAGGTCGTCGGCCGGCTGCAATTTCAGCTGCACCATATGGGTGTTGAGGTTGGTGTTGGTGCCGACATAGCGCTGGTAGATCTCGCCCTGGTCCCAGCTGCCATAACCGCGCGGCCCGCCGGCCATGAACAGCGTGTCCCAGGCCGTGCTGCGATTGTCGGCCGCGTTGCCGTCGCCGCTGAAATGCGCGTAGCGATAGCTGATGCGCGGCGTCCAGGGCAGGTCGCCGAAGCGATACTGCGGCTCGACATACCACGCATTGGCACGCACGGTCGTCGCCCCCACATCGTTGCTCTGCCGCGCATATTCGCTGTAGAGCGCGAAATCCTTGAACATATCGCTGAGTGGCGCGAACACCGTGCCACCCGAGCGGACCGACCAGACGCTGAGTCCGTCACGGTTGGCATTCACGCCGCGATCGGCGTCATGGATTTTCAGCGCGGTGGCGCCGAGATACCACAGGCGTTCGGTATACTCGGCGCGGCCATGGTCCTTATGCGCCGAACCGAACCATTCGACGTTGCCGCCGTAGAGGCTGGTCGCGGCGTCGTCCTGACCACGCAGGAAATCCTGATCGCTGCCGTTGCGCAGGTGGAAGACATCGGCGCGTACCGGTGCGGTGTTGAGTCGCGCGATCGCCGTGCGGTCGAAGCCGGCGCGCGGGCCGATCACGTAGTTGCCGCGCCGGAAGCTGTCGAGTGTACCGTCGGCAATGAGAAAGCCGTCGCCGATCACGAAGCCCTGACGGCCGGCCGAGACATCGACGGCATCCTCGCCCAAAGTTGCAAACGCCAGGCCGGACTTCCAGCCGATATAGGCCTCATCCAGCTCCAGCGCTTCGGGCCGCCGGCCAGTGACGCTGGTGCGCTGGGCCTCGCCTTCGCCGCGTGTGGCCGAGCCGAGCAGCTTCAGGTTGCCGTAGATCGTCGTGTCATTGAGGTGATAGTCGAGCGCGAGGCCTGGCGCGATGAAGCCCTCGGCCCAGTCGCGGCCGCCCCGGCGCTTGGCCCCGGCCGACAGGCTGCCCAGGCCATTCTGCGCATTGGCGACCGAAAAGAGCCCGAAGGCAGCATCCAGGTTCAGCGTGATGTCGAGATCGCCGACCGCATAGGTCTTGCCGGGCTTGTCATGCTCGTCGTCCTCGGCGGCCCGGACGGCGGGAGCGGTCAGAATCAGGCCCGGCATCAGGATGGCGGCGGCGAGCAGGCAAAGCGGACGCGACATGATGTTTCCCCCTGATGGCGGCGGGTTGCTGGTCCGGCGGGACGCCATCGGTTATGCTCCGGTGATATTGCATCGGGCCGTCCGGCTCAAGCGCGGCTTGTCCTATGCATGCATTTGCAATAGAAAAGCCGCTGCTTTTCAGAGTTATTCGCGAAGGAATACCGCCATGCGCCCGAGTGGCCGCACCGCCGATCAGCTGCGCCCCGTCCGTCTCGAAGCGGGCTTTGCCAAATATGCCGAAGGCTCCTGCCTGATCAAGTTCGGCGAGACCCATGTGCTCTGCGCTGCCACCGTCGAAGAAAAGGTGCCGCCCTTCCTGCGCAACACCGGCCGCGGCTGGGTGACGGCGGAATACGGCATGCTGCCGCGCTCGACCCATACCCGCACCGACCGCGAGGCCTCGCGCGGCAAGCAGTCCGGCCGCACCCAGGAAATCCAGCGCCTCGTCGGGCGTAGCCTGCGCGCCGTCACGGACCTCAGCGGCTTCGGCGAGCGTCAGATTCGTCTCGACTGCGACGTGCTGCAGGCCGATGGCGGCACGCGCACCGCCGCGATCACCGGCAGCTGGGTGGCACTGCATCTCGCCTTCGCCAAGCTGCTGAAGGATGGCGCGATTGCCAAGATTCCGCTGATCGGCCAGGTTGCCGCCGTCAGCTGCGGCCTGTGCGACGGTGTGCCGGTGCTCGATCTGGATTATCCGGAAGACAGCACGGCGCAGGCCGATGCCAATTTCGTGCTGACCGATACCGCCGCCATCGTCGAGGTGCAGGGCACCGCCGAGAAGAATCCCTTCTCGGAAGCCGAATTCACCGCGATGCTGCAACTCGCCAAGAAGGGCGTCGGCGAACTGATGATCCTGCAGCGCCAGGCGGTGGGGAAGTAACCATGCGTCGCCGTTTCTCTGGGGAAACGCTGGTCATTGCCAGCCATAACCAGGGCAAGGTGCGCGAGATCGGCGACCTGATCGCGCCCTACAAGGTGCGCGCCATCTCGGCCGGTGAACTGGGCCTGCCCGAGCCGGAAGAAACCGGCGACACGTTTATCGCCAATGCCGAACTGAAAGCGCTCGCCGCCGCGACTGCTGCCAATCTGCCGGCGCTAGCCGATGACTCAGGGATGAGCGTTGATGCGCTGGATGGTGCACCGGGGATTTACTCCGCGCGCTGGGCCGGGGCTTCGAAGGATTTCGGCAAGGCGATGGACAAGGTCTGGCGCGCCGTGGAAGACAAGGGCGCCGAGCCGCCGTTTGGCGTGCAGTTCGTCTGCGCGCTCAGCCTGGCCTGGCCCGACGGCCATGTCGAAAGCTTTGAGGGCATCATCCAGGGTCGGCTGATCTGGCCGCCACGCGGCCTGCATGGCTTCGGCTATGATCCGATGTTCCGGCCGCATGTGAATGACGAGACGCGCACCTTCGGCGAGATGCCGGCGGCCGAGAAGCATGCGATCAGTCATCGCGCGCTGGCCTTCCGGCAATTGATCGATGCCTGCTTCGGCTGATCCGCACAAAGTCCCCCGGCGCGGCTTCGGCCTCTATGTGCACTGGCCATTCTGCGTCTCCAAATGTCCCTATTGCGACTTCAACAGCCATGTGCGCGAGCAGGTGGATGCCAGGCGCTGGCAGGCGGCTTACCTAACCGAGCTCGATCATTATGCCGAGAACGGCGTAGGTCGCGGTGAAACCATCACCTCGATCTTTTTCGGCGGCGGCACGCCCTCGCTGATGCCGCCGGAGACGGCGGCGGCAATCCTGGAACGCATTGCCCGGCACTGGACTGTTGCACCCGATGCGGAAGTGACGCTGGAAGCCAATCCGAATTCGGCCGAGGCCGGTAAGTTCGCCGCTTTTGCTGCGGCCGGCGTCAACCGGTTGTCGATTGGCGTGCAAAGCTTCGATGCTGCGGCATTGAAATTCCTCGGTCGTGCCCATGATGCGGGCGAGGCGCGCCGCGCCATTGAAGCCGCGCAGAAGGCCGTGCCGCGCTACAGCTTCGACCTGATCTATGCCCGGCCCGGGCAGGATGAGCAGAGCTGGCGCGCCGAACTGACCGAAGCGTTGAAGCTGGCTGGCGATCATCTCTCGCTCTACACCCTGACCATCGAGCCCAATACCGGCTTTGCCGGATCGGTGGCGCGCGGCGTGCTGCATCCGATGGAAGCCGATGCGCAGGCGGCGCTTTATGACGTGACGCAGGCGATCATGGAAGATGCCGGCATGCCGGCCTATGAGATCTCCAATCACGCCCGGCCTTCTTCAGAAGGGATGGTCGGCGGTGAGAGCAGGCACAATCTCGTCTACTGGCGCAGCGGCGATTACATCGGCGTCGGTCCCGGTGCCCATGGTCGCATCCTTCGTGATGGGCACTGGGCCGGCATCACGACGCGGCGCAAGCCCGAGGCCTGGCTGGAGCAGGTGGAAGCTTTAGGTCATGGCCGCGAGAGCGAGACGCCGGTCAGCCAGGCCGAGCGCGCCGAAGAAGCCCTGATGATGGGGCTGCGCCTGCGCGAGGGCGTCTATGCCGAGAATTTCCGCGCCGCCACCGGCCTCGATCTGAATGCGGTGGTGCCGGCAGAGCGCAGCGCGCCGCTGGTGAAGGCCGGCCTGCTGGAGCGCAGCCCGGAGAAGATCGTCGCCACCAAAGACGGCCGCGCTGTGCTGGACGGATTGCTGGCCAAGCTGCTGGCTTAATCCCACAGGCTCAGCATGTGGCCTTCATCAGGGTTCATCCTGCCGGCCAGCGCCGCCTGGTAGACGGCTTCCACATTCGACAGGCCATTACCCACACGCACCGTCATGGAGCGTTGCAGGAACGGCATGAAATCGCTCCAGGCGGTTGCCAGTTTCATCTCTAGGGCACCGGGGCCCCAATCCTTGTTGCGCTTGACGACATGGTCGGGCACGAAGAAGAAGATCGGCGCGGCACCGGGCAAGTTCTTGCCGCCTGGCGGATTCAGGTCGCCATGTGACAGGCCCACGGCACAGCTGTATTTCAGGTCGTCGCGGAAATGCTCATGCACGGTGCGCCGTAGGTCGCTGCTGCCGGCCAGATCGACATACACGGTGGGCTGCTTCGGCAGGCTGGCCAATTCGCCATAGGCGATCACGCGGTCATAGCAGCCCAGGCCCTCAACGAAGGCGCGGTTCTTGGCCGAGGTCACACCGATCACTTCCACCGTCTTGCGCTTGTGCAGATCGTGGGCAAGGCCGAAGGCAGTCTTTGATGAGGCGCTGGAAATCACCACGGTCTTCGCACCGAAGAAATCATTGTCGGCGAGGAAGTCGTCGATGAAGAAGGATGTGGCATATAGCGGGCGCAGCAACGGCTGCCACACGCCGATCGGATCGGCGAAAGCTGGATCGCTGGTCACCCGCATATAATGATTGTAGGTCGGCGGCAGCTTGGCGCGATGCGGCGCGAATTCGCGGAAGGCGTTGTCAGTGATCTTGCCTGGCTGCATCACCGCATGGCTGGCCATCGGAAAGTAGCCATAGATGCGTTCGTCCACCGTGATCCCGTCGGCATTGGAGGCGATCACATCGCCGAAGCCCCAGACCGGGATGCTGCCCCAGGCTGCATCGCCAGTAGGGAAGAAGGCCCAGTAGGACATCTGCTCGCCCAGGCCGGCATAGGTGATGTTGTTGGTGGTGAAGGCGAAGCTGTCGACCTTCAGGAGGATTTCGCCGGGCTTCAGGTCGCCAGCCTGCAGGGTGGTGTTGACGATACGGGTCTTCGCCAGGTCCTGTTTGTTGACCTCGAAACTGGTGATCGTTGTCGCTGCAGCGGTCTGGGCCATGCTGTCCTCCCGTTTTTATCCGTCCATGATGATATGGGCGGACGACAGGTATGTGACAAGCGCGATGGATCGATCAAGTTCGGTTTTTAGGCCGATTATTCGGTCCCCGGTTATTCGGTGGGGTGTTTTGCCCCAACGTCATCAAGGGCACTGGCATGGCTGGATTTCAGCTTGCGGCTGGCCCAGGCGCCCAGATCATCCAGATAGGTGAAGATCACCGGCGTCACGATCAGGGTCAGCAGCGTCGACGAGATCAGGCCGCCGATCACCGCATGGGCCATGCCGGCGGTCTGCTTGGCGCCTTCGCCGATCGCGAAAGCCAGCGGCAGCATGCCGAAGATCATGGCCAGCGTGGTCATCATGATCGGGCGCAGGCGGATTTCGCCGGCTTCCAGGATGGCGTCGGTGCGCGACAGGCCTTCGCGGCGGGAGTGGTTGACGAAGTCGATCAGCAGGATGGCGTTCTTGGTCACCAGACCCATCAGCATGATGAAGCCGATGATGGCGAACATGTTCAGCGTCGAACCCCAGGCCCAGAGGCCGAGGATCACGCCGATCAGCGACAGTGGCAGCGACACCATGATGGCGATGGGCTGCAGGAAGCTGCCGAACTGCGAGGCCAGGATCAGGTAGATGAAGATGATCGCCAGCAGCAGGGCGGCGGCCGCATAGCCCGCGGATTCCTTCATGTCCTTGGAAGCGCCGCCGAACCAGAAGCGGTAGCCCGGCGGCATGTCCATCTCTTCCAGCTTGGCCTGGATGGTGCGGCTGACCTCGCCCACCGGGCGGCCGTCAGTGGCAGCGGTGAGCAGCACTTCGCGCGCCAGGTCGCGGCGGTTGATCTGGGTCGAGCCGAACGAGGGCGTGATCTTCACTACCTGCGACAGTGCCACCATCTTCGGATTGCCGTCGGCATTCGTCTGCGTGGAGGCAACATAGATGCGGTTCAGGTCGGGCATGCCGGTGCGGTCGTCGCGCGGCAGCCGCACGAAGACATCATAGTCTTCCGAATCCGGCGCCTTCCAGGTGCCGGCTTCCTCGCCGGCCAGCAGCGGGCGCAGCGTGGCCGCGATGGCATTGGTGCTGACGCCCAGATCGGCAGCCAGCGCGCGGTCGACGTCCAGCGCCACCGTGGGCTTGTTGGCCTTCAGGCTGGATTCCAGATCGACCACGCCGGGCACGGTGCGCATGATGGCCATGGCGTCTTGCGACAGCTTGTCGAGCTGGGCGATGTCCTGGCCCTTGAGCGCGATCATGATCGGCTTGTTCAGGCCGCCGCCCAGATTGGGCAGGCCGATGTTGATGTTGTCGATGCCGGCGATCTGGCCCAGGCGTTCGCGGAACTGCACGGCCATCTGCTGCGGCGTCTTGCTGCGCTGGTCGATCGGGATGAAGCGCACATAGAGCGAGGCAACGTTGCGACGCGAGAACGGCCCGGCATTCAGCGAGCCGAAGGAATATTCGACTTCGGGGAATTCCTTCAGTGCATCCTGCGCCTGTCGCAGCTTGGCTTCGCTGTAGTCGATGGCGGCGCCGGGCGGCGTGGTGATTTCGACCAGGATTTCCGACAGGTCGGGTTCGGGCAGGAATTCGGTGCCGAGTTTGGACAGCAGGGCGAAGCTGCCGAAGAAGCTGACGGCGGCGATCACCAGCACGACCCAGCGCCAGCGCAGGCTCCAGCCCAGGATGCGGCGATACACGCGACCCAGACGCTCCATGCCCTTGTCGACCAGGCCGACCATTCGCCCGACGGGGCCGCGCTTGGGGTTGGGCATGCTGTCGGGGTCATGCCAGACACTGGACAGCATCGGGTCGAGCGTGAACGACACGAACAGCGAGATCAGCACGGCAACCGTGACGGTGATGCCGAACTGCAGGAAGAAACGCCCGATGATGCCGCCCATGAAGGCGACCGGCAGGAAGACGGCGACGATGCAGAAGGTGGTGGCCAGGACGGCCAGACCGATCTCGTTAGTGCCATCCAGCGCCGCCTGACGATGGCTTTTGCCCATGGCGACATGACGCGTGATGTTCTCGCGCACCACGATGGCGTCGTCGATCAGGATGCCGATGGCCAATGAGAGCGCCATCAGGGTCAGCTTGTTGAGCGTGAAACCGGCCGCGTGAACGGCGGCCAGCGTGCCGATAACGGCAATCGGGAGCGTGAGCCCGGTGATCACGGTGCTGCGCCAGGAATTCAGGAACAGGAAGACGATCAGCACGGTCAGGATCGCGCCTTCGATCAGGGTGCGCTGCACGCCGTTGACCGAAGAGAGAATGGCGCGGCTGTCGTCGCGCATGAACTGCATCGAGATGTCGGACGGCAGGTCGGCCTGCAGGTCCTTCATGGCCTGCTTCAGGCCGGTGATGACCTGCAGCGTGTTGGAGCCCTGCACCTTGATGAAACTGATCGAAAGCTGGCGGTCGCCATTGAACATGGCGACGGCTTCCTTTTCCTCGGAGCCGTCCTCCACAGTGGCGATGTCGCCCACAGTGACCGAGGTATTGCCGCGCCGCGCGATCACCAGTTCGGCCAGCCGGTGCGGGTCGATGACGCGGCCCTCGATCTGCACGATGAATTCGGTCTGCGGGCGGGTGAGGGTGCCCAGCGGAATCTGCTGGTTCTCGGATTTCAGCACGGCGACGAGCTGGTCCAGTCCCACGCCATAGGCCTGCATCTTTTCCGGATTGGGCAGGATGTTGATGCGACGCTTCACGCCGCCGACGATGAAGGCCTGGCCCACGCCGCGCACGGTCTGCAGGCGCTTGAGCACCACCTGGTCGGCCAGCGTGGTCAGTTCGCGCAGGTCGCGGCGCTCGCTGCGCACGGTGATCGAGGCGACCGGCTGGCTGTCGGGCGAGAAGCGGGTAATTTCGGGCGTCTTGATCTCGTCGCGGAATTTCGGCGTTACCTGCGCGATTTTCTCGCGCACATCCTGCACGGCGGCGATGGCATTGACGGTCAGTTCGAATTCGATGATGACGCTGGAACGGCCCTCCAGCGAGCGCGAGGTGAGCGTACGCACGCCGCTGATGGTGTTTACGGCGTCTTCGATGGGGCGCGAGACTTCGCTTTCCACGCTTTCGGGCGTGGCGCCGGGGTAGGCGGTGCTGACCACGACGATGGGGAATTCGACATCGGGGAACTGCTCGACGCTGAGCTTGACATAGGCGAACAGGCCCACCACCAGCAGCGACGCCATCATCATGGTGGCGAAGACCGGGTTATTGACGCTGATGCGGGTCAGCCACATGACGCTGTTCTTTCTCCAGGGCCGGCTTTAGCGGCCGGCAATACGGGCGGCGAGGCCGTCGTTCAGGCGCAGGCCGGGCGTGGCCACCACCGTTTCGCCATCCTCGACGCCCGACGAAATGCCGATGCGGCCTTCGGCGGTGCCGCTGATCGCGACGGTGACGGTGCGGCGCTGCAGGCGGCCGTCCTTCAGCACATAGACGATGGCATCGTTGTTTTCCCGGCGCACCGCTTCCTGCGGCAGGGCGATGATGCCGGCGGCCTCGGCCAGCACGGCATCGCCGGCGCCGAACATGCCGCCGCGCAGCACATGATTGGGGTTGGGCAGCAGGATGAAGACCGGGATCGAGCGCGAGCCGGTCTGCGCTGTCGGATTGATGCGGTCGATCTGGCCGTCGAAGACGCGATCGGCGAAGCCCTCGACATGCAGGGCCACCTTCTGGCCGACCTTCAACTGCGGCACGTCACGCGCCGGCACCAGTGCCTCGACCTCGATATTGTCGAGATCGGCGATGGCGAAGAGCTTGGCATCCACGGCGACGCGCTCGCCCGGATTGACCAGGCGGTCGGCCACCAAGCCGTCGATGGGCGCATAGATGGCGGCGTCGTTCACCGCCTTGCGCGCCATGGTGAGCTGCTGTTCCTGCGCCGCGACGGTGGCGCGGGCATTGCGCCAGGTATTCTCGGCTTCATCCATGGCGGTTTGCGACTTGATGCCGCGCTGGCTCAGCGTGACGGCTTTGTCGCGATTGATCTGGGCGAGGTTGAGCGCGGATTTCGCGCTGTCGAGATTGCTCTGCTTCTCGCGCAGGCGGGCGGCGAGATCGGCGGTGTCGAGGCGGGCCAGCAGCTGGCCCTTCTTCACGCGCTCGCCGCGCCGCACGGTGATCTCCTGCACCACGGCAGCCACTTCGGCGCGCACGATGCTCTGGTTCAGCGGCTGCAGGCTGCCGCTCAGCCGCACCACCTGGCGCAGGTTGGCGCGGTTGGCCTGCACCAGATCGGCAGGCGAGAATTCCAGGCCGTCGAATTTGGTCGTGGCGGTCACCACAGCCTTGGCCGGCTGGCGCCCCTTCACGAGATAAAGTCCGGTGCCGGCCAGCACGGCCAGAGCCAGGACCGAAAGGCCGATCTTGACGCGACGCTTCATTGTGTAATCCCCCAAGGTCCGGCTGCCTGTCTTCCGGACTGGCCCGTATATATTGAAACGGATCAACCCCGTCGAATCATGCTATGGTTACCGTTAGGTAACAGTGATTTGTATCACAAAGGCTCCGCCTTGAGCGTGGTACACCACCGCGCCAGCCGCTCTTTCAGAATCCGTTCGCGCGCATAGGCCACGTCTTCCCCCGCGATCCGCTCGATTTCCTCGAAGGAAAAGGCCTCCGCACCGCAGGTCTGCCACGCGGCCTGCAGGCTGCGATGCCGGTGGTTGCCTTGCCGCAGCGAAAACCAGATCCGATTCTGGATGGTCCCCAGATCAGGGGCCTGACCGACCCAGCATTGGCCGGTCGGCCGGCAGCGGATGGCGAAGATGCCGGCGGCGGTCTTGCGCTCCTTGTAGGCGGCGAGGGCTGCCTTGCGATGCTGCTTATCCATGATGAGGCTCCAGTCGGGAGCGTGGATATATCACCCGGATAATATTGACACAATGATTTTATCCGGGTAAATATTCGACATGTCCGATCCGATCCCCCATCTCTGTACCGCCTTTGCCGGCCACACCCACCTTGCCAGTGGCGCGCTGCCCGCTGTGGCGCTGGCGGTCAAAGCCGCGCTTGCCGGCAGTCCCACGGTTGCCATTCTCACTTTCGACGACGCGACCGGCGCGGTGATCGACCTCGACCTGCGCGGTAGCGATGCCGAGATCATCGCGCGGCTGGCGCCACCGCCGCTGGCCGAGGCAGCCGGGCGTGGTCGCGGCCGGCCCCGGCTGGGCGTCGTCGCGCGCGAGGTGACGCTGCTGCCGCAGCACTGGGACTGGCTGGCGGCACAGCCCGGCGGCGCTTCGCATGCCTTGCGTCGGCTGGTCGATCGCGCCCGGCGCGAGGATGGCGGCCAGAGCCAGACGCGCGCTGCGCAGGAGACCGCCTATCGCTTCATGTCGGCCATGGCGGGTAACCTGCCGGGCTTCGAGGAGGCGACGCGCGCGCTGTTCGCGGCGGATCGCCAGCGTTTCACGGAGCATACGGCGGCCTGGCCGCCGGATATCCGCCGGCATGCGCACCGGCTGGCCTGGGGCGAGGAAGGCTGAACGCGTGGAGATCACCGTCTTCAGCATCGGTCATTCCAACCAGACGGCGGAACAGTTCGTCGCCCTGTTGCAGACGCACGGCATCCGGCTGCTGGCCGATATCCGCTCGGCGCCTGCCTCCCGCTTCGCCCCGCACTTCAACCGCGAGGCGCTGCGTCGCAGCCTGGAGGCGGCGGGGATCGAGTATCGCTGGCTGGGCGCGGCGCTGGGCGGCAAACCGCGTGCGCCGGAGCCGGTTTTCGGTGCCGGCATCGGCGAACTCCTTGATCTTGCTGCCGCTCAACCCACAGCGATGATGTGCGCCGAGCGCGATCCGCGGCATTGCCATCGCACCCATCTGGTGACGCCGGCCTTGTTGCAGCGCGGTGCGAGCGTTGTGCATATCCTGGGCGATGGCGCGCTGCTGCCGCATGACGCGCTGCAACAGGCGCCGAAACAAGGCAGCCTGTTCTGATCTCTGCTTGACGCAGCGATAACGCATACGCAGACTTCCCGCATAAAAATTACATAAAGGGAGGACGACATGCAGTATGGCAGCATCACGCGCGCTATCGGCGTCGCGACTATTCTTACCGGACTGGCCGCAGCCGGTGCGGAAGCCCAAACCTACAAGCTGATGACCGGACCGCAGGGCGGCGTCTGGGTGCCGATGGGCGGCACCTTCAAGGCGATGTTTGAGAAAGCGCTACCGGGCAGCACGATCCAGACTCTGCCGGGCGCCGGTATCGCCAATGTGAAAGGCATCGAGGAAGGCAAAGTCGAGTTCGGCTTCGGCAACTCGACTTCCACCGTCGATGCGCTGGAAGGCCGTGCGCCTTTTGATAAGAAGGCGAGCAACGTCTGCCAGATCGCCAATCTCTATCCGCAGTATTTCCAGATCGTCAGCCTGCCCGACGCCAAGATCGAGAAGGTGGCCGATACCAAGGGCAAGACGATTGCCGTGCAGACCCGCGGCAACACGGCGGAAGCCATCTCGGCCGACATCCTGAAAGCCAACAGCCTGTCGTATAACGACATGGCCAAGGTCAACTTTATGGCATCGTATAATGATGCTGCTGCTTTACTACAGGACGGTCATGCGCAGGTGTTCACGCTGGGCACCACCATTCCGGCGGCCTCGGTGATGGACCTGGCTTCATCGCGCGGCGTCAAGCTGGTCCCGGTGTCTGACTCGGAAGTGGCGGCGATGAAGAAGATCAACGCCGGCTATGTGAAGGGCACCATCCCGGCCGGCACTTATCCGAAGCAGGATTCCGATGTGCCGGCGATCGCTTATTCGGCGCATTTCATTACGTCGTGCAAGCTGCCCGAGGACAAGATCTACGCCATTACCAAGGCGATGGCGACGCAGATGTCCGACATGGTGGCGATCAACAAGGCGATGGCCAAGATGACAGTGAAGGACATGGCCGAGGATATCGGCGTCCCCTTCCATCCGGGTGCGGCGAAATATTACCGCGAAGTCGGCACGCTGAAATAACCGCCGATGTGATCAGTTGAGGCGACTGACCGGTGCCGTCTATACGGCGGCGCCGGTGCTTTTTTTGATTCCGGGGGGAGCGTGACATGGAAGGCAGGACCCTGATCGGGCGCATCGTGATGCCGATCGGCGTGACGATGGCGCTGTATCATATGTGGGTGATCGCCATGGGCCCGCCCCAAGCGCTGATCTTCCGCGGCACCCATCTGGCCTTTGCGATGGTGCTGATCTACCTGCTCTATCCTTTTGTCAGTGTGGGCGAGGACGGCAAGCGGCGTTTCGCGTGGCTGGATGCCCTGTTCTTTGCCGGTGGCGCGCTGGCGCTGGGCCACCTATTCATCAACTACGACTATTTCATCAACCGCATCATCTATATCGACGACCTCAAGCCGCTCGATATCGTTGCCGGCCTGGCGCTGGTGATCGTGGTGCTGGACGCTACCCGTCGCGTCATCGGCTGGGCTCTGCCAATCACAGCGCTGGTCTTCATGGCGCATGCGCTGTTCGTCACCAAGGTCGACCCGCTGACGCTGCTCGACCAGCTCTACATGACCACCGAGGGCGTGTTCGGCTCGACGCTGGCCGTCTCGGCCTCCTATGTCACCATCTTCGTTGTTTTCGGCAGCGTCATGGAGCGCACCGGCACCGGCAAGCTGTTTATGGATTTCGCTCTCGCCCTGACCGGTCGCCAGGCTGGCGGGCCTGGCAAGGTCTCGGTGGTGTCGAGTTCGCTGTTCGGCACCATCTCGGGCTCGGCGGTCGCCAATGTGATGGTCGACGGCCCGATCACCATTCCGCTGATGAAGCGCACCGGTTTCACCAAGCATTTCGCCGCCGGCGTCGAATCCGTCGCCTCCACCGGCGGCCAGATCATGCCGCCGATCATGGGCGCAGCCGCCTTCGTGATGGCCGAGTTCCTGGCGGTCAGCTATTTTCAGGTCACGGTCTGGGCGCTGATCCCCAGCCTGCTCTACTACGTCGCCTGTTTCGGTGCCGTGCATTTCGAGGCCAAGCGCCAGGGCCTGCTCGGCCTGCCGGCGCATGAAGTGCCAAAGCTGCTGCTGGTGCTGAAAGAGCGGGGCCATCTGTTCATCCCGATCGCCATCATCCTTGGCGGCATGATCATGGGCTATTCCGCGCCATACTGCGCGCTGGCCGGCACGCTGGCCTGCTTCCCGGTGGCGCTGCTGCGCGCCAGCACGCGCGAGGGCCTGCGCTGGGATCTGATCCCCGAGGCACTGGAAGACGGCGCGCGCAACACGCTGTCGGTGGCGATGGCCTGCGCCTGCGCCGGCCTGGTGATCGGCTCGATCACGCTGACCGGCCTTGGTCTCACCTTCACCAACTGGTTGATCGGCCTGTCGCAGAACAGCCTGCTGCTGGCGCTGGTGCTGACAGCCGTGGCCGGCATCATCCTCGGCATGGGCATGCCAACCACGCCGGCCTATATCGTCATGGTGTCGCTGATGGTGCCGGCAATCATGAAGCTCGGCGTGATCGAGCCGGCCGCGCACATGTTCGCCTTCTACTTCGCCATCCTTTCGGCCATTACGCCGCCGGTGGCGCTGGCGGTGTATGCCGCGGCCTCACTGGCCAAGGCGGATTTGTGGAAATCCGGATGGGCAGCAGTGAAGATCGGCGCCGCCGGTTTCATCGTGCCGTTCATGTTCGTGTTCCAGCCGGCGCTGCTGATGATCGGCGAGTGGCATGAAATCCTGCACGCCACCATTTCGGCCTGCATCGGCATCGCCATGCTAGCCGGCGGCCTGCACGGCTATTTCCGCATGCATCTACGCTCTTACGAACGCGCCATGTTGATTGCTGGCGCGCTGGCGATGACGTTGGTGCCAGGCTGGATCGGCGATCTGGGCGGCATCGTGCTGCTGGCGCTAGTGTTAGCCGGACAGAAGCTGTTGCCCAACCGGGCAGTGCGGGCAGCCGAGTGAGAGGGCAGGTGAACCTTACGGGTTCACGACCTTGCCCGGATTGAGGATGTTGTCGGGGTCGAAGGCGCGCTTGATCTTGCGCATCATCTCGATCTCGATGGCCGACTTGTAATGCACGATCTCGTCGATCTTCATGCGGCCGACGCCATGTTCGGCCGAGATCGAACCCTGCATGCCATGGGTGATGTCATGCACGATTTGGTGCACGGAATCCCAGTTCTTCAGGAATTCCGCGCGCTCGGCGCCAACCGGCTGCGACACGTTGAAATGCACGTTGCCGTCGCCGATATGGCCGAACGCCACCACGCGGCAGTCCTTCACATGTGCTTCGACCGCCTTGGTGGCGCGCTCGAGGAATTCGGGCATGCGCGACACCGGCACCGAGATGTCGCATTTGATCGAACCGCCCTCGGGCTTCTGCGAGCTGGACAGCAGTTCGCGGATTTTCCAGAAAGCGGCGCGCTGGGTGTCTGACTGCGCAATTGCCGCATCCAGCACCAGGCCCTTCTCAAAGCCCTCGGCCAGCACGGACTCCATGGTCTCGCCGATATTGCCGTCGTCGCGGCCCGACGAATATTCCATCAGCACATACCAGGGATGCTTCTCCGCCAGTGGATCGACAGTGCCGGGATTGTGCTTGAGTGCGAAATCCAGCGGCAGGCGCGCCATCAACTCGAAGCCGGTGACCTGGCCGCCGGTGGCGGCCTTGGACAGCGCCAGCAGTTCGATGGCGGCAGCGGGATTCGGCACGGCCGTGAAGGCCGTCGCCATCGCCTTGGGCAGCGGATGCAGCTTCAGCACCGCGGCCGTGATGATCCCCAGCGTGCCCTCGCCGCCGATGAACAGGTCCTTCAGGTCGTAGCCGGTATTGTCCTTGCGCAGGGCGCGCAGGCCGTTCCAGATTTGGCCGTCGGCCAGCACGACCTCGAGCCCCAGCGCCAGTTCGCGCGTATTGCCGTAGCGCAGCACGGCATTGCCGCCGGCATTGGTGGAGAGATTGCCGCCGATGGTGCAGCTGCCTTCCGAGCCGATGGAGAGCGGGAACAGCCGGTCATTCTCGCGGGCGATCTGCTGCACCTGCTGCAGGATGCAGCCGGCTTCCACCGTGATGGTGTCGTTCAGCGGGTCGATCTCGCGCACCTTGTTCATGCGCTGCAGCGACAGGATGATCTCGTCATTGCCCATGAAGGGAATATTGCCGCCGACCAGACCGGTATTGCCGCCCTGCGGCACCAGCTTGGTTTTGGTTTCGCGCGCCAGCTTCACGATGGCGGCCACTTCTTCCGTATTGGCCGGACGCAGCAGCATCGGCGCGATGCCGATATACAGATCGCGCGGCTCGCGGAAATGCGGCGCCAGCATGTCGGGATCGGTGATCCAGCCCTTCGGGCCGACGAGGGCCTTGAAGCGGTCGAGCAGGGCGGTGGAAAGCGGTGTGGCGATCGGTGCGTTCATGGTGAATATATTAGCGCTTTGAGGGTCAGCGTCCACGGGCTGCGCGGGCGAGGCGGTCATTGATCGCAAGGCCGACACCCTGCTGTGGAATGGGCATGACGGCAATGCCATCCAGTCCCGCGACCTGATCCAGTGCATGCAACCCGGCATAGAGTTTGGCTGCCGCTTCATGCAGGTCGCCGGTCTCGCTTAAAGCAAACACCGTGGCATAACCGGCGGGCGGCCTGCCGAAGCTGAGCAGGCCTTCCTTACCTTGCGGTGCAGCAGCATTGAGCCGCACCGGCAGGTGCGGGGCGTAATGCTTGAGCAGCATGCCGGGCGACTGGATTTTCGCATCCTGCGGTGCGCCCAACTTTTCACCCAACACGGCTTCGATCTGGTCGGCTGTCACGCCACCGGGCCGCAGCAGCAGGGTCTCGCGGCCGGCAAGACCCACCACGGTGGATTCCAGACCCATCGGACAGGCGCCGCCATCCAGCACGGCGATCTCCGGCCCCAGGCTGTCGCGCACATGCTGCGCCGTCGTGGGCGAGACATGGCCGGATTTGTTGGCCGACGGCGCGGCGACGGGACGGGCGACGCGCGCCAGCAGGTCGCGCGCCAGCGGGTGCGCTGGCATGCGCAGCGCCACCGAGGGCAGGCCCGCCGAGACAGTATCCGTAATCGGGCAGGCCGGTTTGCGTGGCAGCACCAGGGTCAGTGCGCCAGGCCAGAAGGCTTTCGCCAGCAAGCGGGCGCGATCGTCCAGCAGCACCAGCTCGTCGAGCTGGGCGATATCGGCGACATGGCTGATCAGCGGATTGAAATCGGGGCGTCCCTTGGCGGCGAAAATCTTCGCCACCGCAGACGCATTGGTAGCGTCGGCGGCCAGTCCGTAGACGGTTTCGGTGGGGATCGCGACCACCTCGCCGGCCAGCAGTCGCGTGCTAGCCTCTGAAATCGTTATGTCAACCATGGCCGTAGTCTATGCGGAGGCGGCTCGGCCTTGCTAGGCATCCCGGACCATATTATCCCTGCTGTAAGAACGAGAGATTGCGGTCAGGGAGACCCGAGATGGATTACGCTGCCCCCCTCAAGGACATGCGCTTCACGCTGGAGCAGATCGCCGGCCTGGACGAACTGGCCACGCTGCCCGGTCTGGAGAATGCCGATGGCGAGACCGTCTCGGCGGTGCTGGAAGAGGCGGCGAAATTCGCGGCTGGGGTACTGTCGCCCCTCAATCGCGGTGGCGACCAGCATGGCGCCAAGATCGACAATGGCGTGGTGCGCACCGCGCCCGGTTTCAAGGATGCTTACAAGAAGTTCGTGGATGGCGGCTGGAACGGCATGCCGTTCGCTGAGGAGCTGGGCGGCGGGGCCATGCCCTGGGCCGTCACCATGGCGGCGCAGGAAATGGTGCAGGCCTCCAATATGGCTTTCTCGCTTTGTCCCTTGCTGACCCAGGGTGCCATCGACGCGATCATCGCGCATGGCACCGACGAGCAGAAGGCGATGTATCTGCCCAGGATGGTGTCGGGCGAATGGACCGGCTCGATGAACTTGACGGAACCGCAGGCGGGGTCGGATGTCGGCGCGCTGAAGTCCAAGGCCGTGCCGGTGGGCGATGGCACCTACAAGATCAAGGGGATGAAGATCTTCATCACCTATGGCGAACACGACATGGCCGAGAATATCGTGCATCTGGTGCTGGCGCGGCTACCGGATGCGCCACCCGGCACCAAGGGCATCTCGCTGTTCATCGTGCCCAAGTTCATTCCCGATGCGAATGGCAAGCCGGGCAAGCGCAACGATGCGCGCGTCGTCTCGCTGGAACACAAGCTGGGCATCCATGCCAGCCCGACCTGCGTCATGAGCTATGGTGACAATGACGACTGCATCGGCTGGCTGCTGGGCGCCGAGAATCAGGGCATGCGCTGCATGTTCACCATGATGAACAATGCGCGCCTGTCGGTGGGCTGCCAGGGTCTGGCGATTGCCGAGCGCGCCTACCAGCAGGCGCTGGATTACGCCGAGCAGCGCAAGCAGGGCCGTCATCCCGGCATGAATGCCGAGCAGCATGTGGCGATCATCGAGCATGCCGATGTGCGCCGCACCCTGATGCTGATGCGCAGCCTGACTGAGGCTTGCCGCAGCCTGATCTATCTCAACGCTGCTGCCATCGACCGCGCGCATCATCATCCCGACGAGGCCGAGCGCAAAAATTGGAAGGCGATGGTGGAACTGTTCACGCCGTTGTCGAAATCCTGGGCCACCGATATCGGTTGCGAAGTCGCGTCCATGGGGCTGCAGCTGCATGGCGGCATGGGCTTCATCGAGGAGACCGGCGCAGCGCAGCACTATCGCGATGCCCGTATCCTGCCGATCTATGAAGGCACCAACGGTATCCAGGCCATCGATCTGGTGATGCGCAAGCTGCCGCTGAATGGCGGCGAGACAGTGAAGGCGCTGTTCACGCAGGTCGCCGGAACGGTCGCTGAACTCGCCAAAGCCGGCGAGGGCTTTGGCAGCATGCAGGCCAATCTGGATGGTGCGCTGAAGTCGCTCGCCAAGGCTTCGGTCTGGATGGGCGGCCAGGTGGCCAAAAACCCCGAAGCCGCTCTTGCCGGCGCCACGCCCTTCCTGCGCGCCTTCGCCACTACGGTGGGCGGCTGGCTGCTGGCACGTCAGGCGCTGGCCGCAAAAGCCGAGATCGCGGGCGGCAGTTCCGATCCGTACTTTGCCGCCAAGATCGTCTCGGCGCGCATTTTCGCGGAGCAGGTGCTGAGCAGCGTGGATGGCCTGTGCCGTGGCGCCACCGAAGGCAGCGCCGTGCTGGCCGACGTGACGCCCGAGTTGCTGCGCGCATAAGTCGCAGTTAATCCGTCACGGATACTGGCGCTGACGCTACGTCATCGCTGGACTTCGCTTGTTTGCTGCTTACGTAAACGGCAGACTGGGGAAAACAGCCCCATGACTTTTAACCAGGACCAGCCGCGTGGCCGATAGTGCCCCCAATATCGACGGTACCGCCGTCTCCGATCAGGGCAGCCTGACCTATCCCTTCGCCGCCGTTGGCGCGGGGCGTCCGGGCGATGCCGAAGTGATGGAGATGCGCCCCGGTGTGCTGTGGCTGCGGATGCCGGTGCCGATCCCGGGCCTGGATTACATCAATCTCTGGCTGATCGAGGAAACCGAAGGCTGGACGCTGGTGGATACCGGCCTGCGTTCGTCGAAGCTGCAGGCGATCTGGGAGCAGGTGGTGGAGCGTCACCTGAAGGGCAAGCCGATCACGCGCCTGCTCTGTACGCATTTCCATCCCGATCACCTGGGCCTGGCCGGTTGGCTGCACGAGCGCTTCAACGCACCGCTGTGGATGACATTTGGCGAATGGAGCTTCGGCCGCATGCTGGAGCTGGAAAGCTCGCCCGACGTGCCCGAGGATGTGATCGCCTTCTACAAGCGGCTGGGCTTCTCGGCCGAGCAGCTCGAGGCGCTGAAGGCGCGTGGCTTTGGCAATTTCGCCAAGGCGGTGACGCCGATCCCGCGCAGCTTCCACCGTATCGTCGAAGGCGAGCCGCTGCAGATCGGCGGCCATGAGTGGCAGGTGATCGTCGGTCGGGGGCATTCCCCCGAGCATGCCTGCCTATACAGCCCGGCGCTGAACCTGCTGATCTCGGGCGACCAGATTCTGCCGCGCATTTCGCCGCATATCGGCGTCTATCCGGGCGAGCCTGAAGCTGGGCCGCTGACGCAGTATCTCGACTCGCTGGACAAGTTCGCGCAGCTGCCGGCCGATGTGCTGGTGCTGCCGGCCCATGGCGATCCCTTCATCGGCGTGCATCTGCGCACGGCAATGCTGAAGCAGCATCACGATGTGCGGCTGGAGGCGCTGGTCGCGGCGCTGCGCCAGAAGCCCCATACGGTGGTCGAAACGCTGCCGTTGCTGTTCCGCCGCGATGTGAAGGACCATATGACGCTGGCGGCCGGCGAGGCGCTGGCGCATCTGCATCATCTGATGCGCGGCGGCCGCATCCAGCGCCGTGAGACCGCAGCCGGTCTGTATGAGTTCTACGCCGCCGATACGGCGGCTGAAGCGGCGCAGTAGCCTTAACATTACCGCATTTCGGCATTATGAATGCCGGGCATACATTTTCCACTTCAAGGACATTGGCAATGAAATCCGCTTCCTGGCTGGCCGTCATCCTCGGCTTGGCTCTGTTTGCATCCTCGTCATCCGTGTTTGCCCAGGCGTGCCAGCAGACCGTCGATCTGGCCAAGTCTGGCGGTCCGAAGATGGTGCAGTGCCATGAGGTGATTGAGATGCCGATCGCCACCCTCGACAACATGTGTCGTCCCGTGTCGAACGAGCAGCTCACACTCGTGCCGATGAAACTGACCAAATGCCCGGCCAGCGCGGTCGGCTCCTGCACCACCACGTTGCGGAAGGCCCAGGCCAATATCCGCCAGATGCAGGGACAGGAGCCCGGCGACCTGAGCCAGATTCCGGAAAAGGCCGCGATCAAGACCTATTTCTATGAAGGTGCGGCGCCCGATATCGGCCCGCAGTGCACCCGCAGCGGCGGTGTCTGGGTGGGAGCCAAGGCTCCGGCCAAGAAGTAACCCTACGGCCGTCTTTGCCCCTGTTCGCCGCCGCGCTAGAATGGCGCAAAGATAAAGGGGAGGGACGTCATGACCGAAGTCATCAAGACCGGGTCGCTTAAAGGCCGCCGGCTGTTCATCACCGGCGCCAGCCGGGGCATTGGCCTTGCCATCGCTCTGCGGGCAGCGAAAGACGGTGCCAGCATCGCCATCGCCGCCAAGACCACCGAACCGCACCCCAAGCTGGCTGGCACCATCTACACGGCGGCCGAGGCCATCGAGAAGGCTGGTGGCAAGGCGCTACCGCTGGTGGTGGATGTGCGTGAAGAGGCCGTGGTCGAAGCGGCCATGGCGCAGGCAGCAGAAGCTTTCGGCGGCCTAGATATCCTGGTCAACAATGCATCCGCCATCTCGCTGACCGGCACGCTTGAGACGCCGATGAAGCGCTACGACCTGATGCACCAGATCAATATCCGCGGCACTTACATGTGCAGCCAGAAGGCGCTGCCGTATCTGTTGAAATCCGACAATGCGCATATCCTCAACCTGTCGCCGCCGCTGAACATGGAAGAGCGCTGGTTCGAGCCGCATGTCGCCTACACCATGGCCAAGTTCGGCATGAGCATGTGCGTGCTGGGCATGGCCGGTGAATTCCGTAAAAAAGGCGTTGCCGTGAACGCGCTCTGGCCGCGCACCGCCATCGACACCGATGCGATGAACGTGATCACCGGGCCGGAGCTGCGCAAGAAATGCCGCAAGGTGGAGATCATGGCTGATGCGGCCCATGTGATCCTGACCAGGCCATCGCGTGAGACCACGGGGCAGTTCTTCATCGACGATGAGGTGCTGCGCAGCGCCGGCCTCACGCATTTCGAGCGCTATCGCTATCCCGGCACCGCCGAGACCGACCTGATCCCGGATTTCTTCGTCTAAAACCACCAGTCTTCGTTCGGCCGGACATGAAAACGCCTCCGCCAGTTCTTGGCGGAGGCGTTGCGCCGTCCGGGGCGTGACGTGCCCGGAATGTGGGGTTGGCGCGGCGCTACGGGTTTCTCAGAACTTGTAGCCGACACCGACGCCGACCACCCAGGGATCAAGATCGACATCCGCGCGCACGGCACCGCCGTTGATCTTGGCAGTGGTGCTGATGAACAGCTTCTTCACGTCGGCGTTCAGATACCAGTTGTTGCCCAGGCTGTAGTCGAGGCCGACCTGCAGTGCATAGCCCAGGTCATTCTCGTAATCGATGCTGTTGAGCTGGCCACGGCTCTGGTTGTAGTAGATCGCATAGGTCAGGCCGGCGCCCACATAGGGGCTCAGTGTCGCCGCCGGGAAGGGGTGGTACTGCACCGTCAGCGTCGGCGGCAGGACCCAGACATCGCCGGCATCGACATTGCCGATGGCGGTATTCTGTGCGCGCACAGAATGCTTGGTGGTGGCGGCGATCAGCTCGAAGGCCACGTTCGGCGTCAGGAAGTAGCTGACGTCGACTTCACCGGTCCAGCGATTGCCGACATCGACGTTCCCGCCAATGGTGGTCGACGAGCTCTCGTCGGGCAGCACGCCGATCAGGCGACCGCGCAGCATGATGTCGCCGGCCTTTTTCTCATTCACCTGTTGGGCCGCAGCATCGAAGCCGATGCCGGTCATCGCCAGGCTGGCGATGAATGCCAGCTTGCAGATCATGTGGAAACGCATCCGGTTTTTCTCCTTGAAGATTGGTGCGCGACAGGGCTGCTGCGCGGGATGCGTCTGGGGAAGACCGCAACCATGACGACCATGCTGTGGTCGAAAAAGTGAAGTCAAACAGAGGGTGGTTTCGGATGTTTCGGCGCGAGGTTTCAATTTTGTCACGTGGCCGATGCGCCACAGAAAGCCTGTCTTCGCGCCAGAAAATGCGCCCATGAGGAGTATTCCGCGCTGCGACGTCGCGACGACTCGCAGGTGCGGTTTCATCGCGGATTCCGGGCATCATTCCTGTGAGATTTGTGGGATCAAGCGGTTTCCACCGCTTGGTCGCCGCAATTGGCGCCCATATGACATTCATCGGATGACTCGCATCCGGTAACGGCCGGAACCACAAGCGTAACCAGCCGTTTGTTAAGAAACGCCACGGCATGGCTCCGCTTGCGGTGTTTGTGCCGATGCCAAGGAGGCAGTCATGATCAATCTTTCGAAAAATCGTCTTATGGCCGCGGCTGCGGCCGTTGCGCTGATCGCGGCCAGCGGCGCATTGGGTGCTTGCGGCCAGTCCAAGTCAGACCGTGCTATTTCCGGTGGCGCCATCGGCGCCGGCGTAGGTGCCGTGGGTGGCGCGCTGACCGGCAATACGCTGGGCGGTGCGGTGCTGGGCGGTGCGGCCGGCGCGGCCACCGGTGCATTGACCGACGAAGACGACATCAATCTCGGCAAGCCCGCATGGAAGTGACGGGCCGCACCGTCACAACCCTGCAGGTCTCCCGGTCCGCCTGAGGCCGATGTCATGGCTTCAGGCGGACCGGGGCTCATTCCAGGTCTGATTCTGACCGGCTGATATTTCTATATTTCTATTAACCGCTGTCTCATTGCAGAAAAGGAAGACACCATGTTGAAGCTTTCGCATTTCTCCCGCAGCCTCGCCGTCGTGATGATGCTGGGCGGCGCCGTCGCCGTCTCGGCCTGCTCCTCCACCACCAAGCAGGAATCGACCGGCGAATACGTCGACTCCGCCGCCATCACCACCAAGGTGAAGGCCAACCTGATCAACGACCCGGTGACCAAGGCCTCGCAGATCAGTGTCGAGACTTTCAAGGATACCGTGCAGCTCAGCGGCTTCGTCGATACCGCCGCGTCCAAGTCGCGCGCCGAACAGATCGCCCGCAATGTGCAGGGTGTGAAGGCCGTGAAGAACGACCTGGTTGTGAAGTAAGGAGCGCGCCACCATGCCGATGGGACGTGTTCTGGGCGCCATGGCGCTCGTCGCCGGCCTGATCCTGCTGGGTTTCGGACTGAATGCGTCCGATGCACCGATGGACCAGATCAGCGAGACCTTCACCGGTCGCTATACCGACCGCACTATGTGGTACCTCGTCGGTGGCGGTGCTGCCGCCTTCGGTGGTCTGGTGCTCCTGCTGATGGGCCGCAAGGCCTGATACCGAAAAACGCCGGGGCGGTCCGCCGCCCCGGCGTTCGCATTTTCATCCATTTGTTTTTTAAGTCGTGGAGGTCTTCATGGGTATCGGCACCATTCTGCTCATCGTCCTGATCGTTCTCCTGATCGGCGCGGCGCCTACCTGGCCCTACAGCAGCGGCTGGGGCTATTACCCCAGTGGCGGCGTCGGCCTCATCCTGGTGATCGTGATCGTGCTGTTGCTGATGGGACGCATCTAGTCGTCCTCCCATCGCAGCCCGGACAGACGGTGCGCGGCGAAGGCTGCGCGCCGTTTTTCTTATTTGTGTTCCTGGGCGATGGCTTCGTGATGCCGAATCACTTCCTTGACGATGAAGGCGAGGAACTTCTCGGCAAAATCAGGATCGAGCCGGGCGCTCTCGGCCAGTTGACGCAGGCGGGCGATCTGCTGGGCCTCGCGGGCCGGGTCGGCTGGTGGCAGCTTCTCGGTGGCCTTCAGGCGACCGACCTGCTGGGTGCAGTTGAACCGCTCGGCCAACAGATGGATCAGCGCAGCATCGATATTATCGATGCTGTTGCGCAGACGCTGCAATTCGGGGTGCGTGGCGGTCGGGGTCTGGGTCATGAGATCGCGATGATGGCTGGGCTGAACGGGGCCCCATCATGCGGAGCGGGGCGGGCGGGTCAAGCTGTTCCCGCCGCGGGCCGGCTCAGGTGGTGTGGATGTCGATTTTGTAGCGTTCGTAGCCGGCATCGTCGACCATGCGATCGACGCCGATCGCGGTGACGTCCTGGCGCATGACCAACGTGGGCAGATGGCCCAGCAGATGGGCATAGGCCGCTTCGCCATTGGATGGTCCGTCGAAGGCGATGCCGATCGAAATCATGCGGCAGTCGACGCAATAGCCCGCCCGCATGTAGTCATGCGGCGAGGCCATGTCATGGAAGATGATGCCGTGGTTGCGCTCGGTCGCCGCCTGCTTGATCTGCGCCGTGGTCATGTCCTGGCCATCGATGCGGTAGGGGCGCTTCAGGGTCTGGAAATACGTCAGCGCCACCATCAGGGCCGCCTTGGTCTTGCCGCCGCCGGCCGGTCCGGAGACGTAGACGAATTGGGGCACAGCAAGCCGGACCGCCAGTGTCTGCACATGGAAGTCGGTGAAGCCGAAGGCGGCCAGTGGATTGTAGATTTGCTGCGTCATAGCCCTTTAGTACTGAATGGGTACTAATAGGGGTAGTGTTTACAAAGGTTTAAATCTCGTAATATCGCGAAGTATTCCGGAGCATAAGATGCTCCGGACGGCTCAGGCGGCCTGACGGCGGAGCCCCAGCCGCTGCCAGACGTCGAGCAGGGCGGTGGTCAGCGCCTGCATCATGGCGTCGGTATGAACCGGCGTCGGCGTGATGCGCAGCCGCTCGGTGCCGCGGGGCACGGTGGGGTAGTTGATCGGCTGGATGTAGATGCCGTGCTCGGCCAGCAGCAGGTCGGAGGCGGCCTTGCACAGCGCAGCGTCACCGATCATCACCGGCACGATATGGCTCTGGTTGACCAGCACCGGCAGGCCCGCATTGATCAACATGCGACGCAGCGTGGCGGCCCGCTCCTGGTGGCGGGCACGTTCGACCTGGCTGCGCTTGAGATAGCGCACGCTGGCCGTGGCGGCCGCGGCGATGGCCGGCGGCATGGCGGTGGAGAAGATGAAGCCCGGGGCATAAGAACGCACCGCATCGATCATGGTGCTGCTGCCGGCGATATAGCCACCGACGACGCCAAAGGCCTTGCCCATGGTGCCCTGGATGATGTGAATGCGGTGCATGGCGTCGTCACGATCGGCAATGCCGCCGCCACGATTGCCATAGAGGCCGACCGCATGGACCTCGTCCAGATAGGTCATGGCATTGTACTTGTCGGCCAGATCGCAGATGGCATGGATCGGCGCGATGTCGCCATCCATCGAGTAGACGCTCTCGAAGGCGATCAGCTTGGGCCGGTCAGCCGGAATGCTTTTCAGCAATTCTTCCAGATGGGCGACGTCGTTGTGGCGCCAGATCTTCTTCTCGACACCGGAATGACGGATGCCCTCGATCATCGAGTTGTGGTTGTCGGCATCCGAGAGAATGATGCAGCCGGGCATCAGCTTGGCCAGTGTGGCCAGCGAAGTCTGGTTGGCGATATAGCCCGACATGAAGACCAGCGCGGCCTGCTTGCCGTGCAGGTCGGCCAGCTCGTGTTCCAGTTCGACGATGGCGTGGCTGTTGCCCGAGATATTGCGGGTGCCGCCGGCGCCGGCGCCAAACTGCGCGACCGCCTGCTGCATAGCTTCGATCACCACCGGGTTCTGGCCCATGGCGAGATAGTCGTTGGAGCACCACATGGTGATCTTCGCCGGACCGATACCGCTATGGTTCTCGGCCACCGGGAAACTGCCGCAGTTGCGGGCCAGTTCGGTGAACACCCGATAGCGCTTTTCGGCGCGCAATGTTTCGACCGCCTGGCCGAAGAGGGCTTCGTAGTCCATGGGGCTGATGCCTGGTCGCCGGAAGAACAGTCCGCCGGAAAAATCGTTGCTGGTGCCGGATATTAGCGTCTCGCCCGACCGGCTGGCTAGAGGGCCTGAAGGCCTGCAGGCGCGGCGAGGGGTCGCAGGCGGCCGCAGTTCACGGTCAGTTGAGTGGCCGGATCGCGATGCTGAGACAGATTCTCGGGCTATTTCGGGCGCACCATGCGGAACATCGTTTCCGGCGTCGCTTCGAAATAATCGGCCATATATCCGGCCCGCATGATCGGCCGCGCCGCGCTGGTGTCGAACAGGCCGTCCTTGATATAGGCCTTGTTGAGATGCACGCCGACGACCTGGCCCAGCACCATCCAGCCCTGCAGCGGATTGCCGTCCAGATCCTTCAGCGGCAGCACCTGCAGCAATTTGCATTCCAGCGCCGCGGGACTCTCGGCCACGCGCGGCGCCTTTACGTTCCGGCACGGCGCCGGTGTCAGGCCGGAGAGGGTGAACTCATCCACCTCATGGGGCACGGTGGCCGCGGTCTTGTTCATCGCCTCGGCCAGCGGCCGGGTCGCCATGTTGGCGACAAATTCGCCGGTCGCCTCGATATTGCTGACGCTGTCTTTGTTGTTCTCATTGTTTTTCCAGCCGGCACTGCCGAAGGCAATGATCGGTGGCTTGTCGAAAAACGCGTTAAAGAAACTGTAGGGCGCAAGGTTGACACGGCCCTGGGCATCGCGCGACGAAATCCAGCCGATGGGGCGAGGGGCGACAATAGCCTTGAAAGGATCGTGCTTGAGGCCATGGCCGGCGGACGGCTCATAGAAATGCATGTCGGTATCGGAGAGGGTGGTGGTGGACATTTCTGCTCCGCTGCTCTGTCGCAGGCTGGGGATAATGCGCTATAGAGTGGTGCAAAGCCGGGGCGGGGGCAATCGGCGAAGCAGAAGAGATCGCGTCAATGATCTGTGAAGTAAACGGCGTCTGTGAAGTAAACTGGGTCTGTGAAGTGAATGACCTGTGCAGTGAGGTGCGTGACCTTGCATGCCCTATGACCTGAGTCGCCTCGCCCTGCTGATCGTCGAATCCGACCCCGCCGTCATCATCACATGGCGGCGGCTGCTGACCACCCTGAAAATCCGCGATGCCCGTTTCGTGCCCGGCGTGACGCAGGCCTGGACGGTGCTGAGCGGAGCCCAACCGGACGAGCCGGGCTTCGATATCGTGATATGTCGCTGGGAACTGGCGGGCGAGGATGGCCTCAGCCTGGTGCGCCGTCTGCGGCGCGACGAGGCCTCGCCGAGCCCCTTCATGCCGGTGGTACTGGTGACGCAGACTGTGACGCGCGAACGCGTGGGGCAGGCGCTGCAGGCCGGCGTGCATGAAATCCTGGTGCTGCCGCTGGCCCCCAAGACGGTGGAGGCACGTCTGCGCGAGATCATCGAGCGACCGCGCAAGTTCGTCCGCAATGACGGTTATTTCGGGCCGGACCGGCGCCGGCAGCTGCGTCCCGGCTATGCCGGTCCGTTCCGGCGCACCGCCGACAAGGCCTGAGGCTTATTCGCTCGGCGCTTATTCGAAAGTCTTCTGGGCGGCGCCTTTCAGCGCCTCGACGATTTCCTCACCCAGCTCGCCGGCATGACCCTGGATGCGGTTGTCGACCACCGTGCGCAGCGCGGCGACATGCGCATCGATGACATCGCGGTCGACCTTGCTGTGATGGACGGCATCTTCGGTATAGCGGCACAGCAGCTGGCTGATGCTGGTGATCAGGGGGTAGCCGAACGTGCTGCCCTGTCCCTTGATGTCGTGGGCGACGCCATAGACCTCGCGCAGGGCGGTTTCGTTGCGGCCATCGGTTACCGCGGCGACCGCGACATCCAGCCGTTTCAGGTCGTCGGTAACCCAGCCGATATACTGGTCCGCCAGACCGGCGACGGCGGCCTGAGCGCTGGCGACCGCCGCACCAAATGCTTGATCGGGCGTGTTTTTCTTGGAATCGGGATGGGTCATGAGCCTGTTGGGGACGCGTAAGATTCGGGTCCCGGTATAGGAAAGGCCCGCCCCCCCAGAGTCTAGGTTATCAACTGATAACCTGACCTTACGAGGAGGTCACTCGGCCGGCGCGGCCTTGTTATCCACATCCGGACGCTGCTCAAGCTCCGATAGCTTGCGGGCGATGAAGCCGGCCGGTTTGGTGTACCGGGCCAGCAGCAGATACAGCACCGGCACCACGAACAGGCTGAGCAGGGTGGCAAAGGTCATGCCGCCCACGATGACCCAGCCGAGTGCCGAGCGCGATTCGGCGCCAGCGCCATGGGCGAAGGCGAGCGGTACCGCGCCGAAAATGGTGGCGATGGTGGTCATCAGAATCGGGCGCAGGCGGGCGATCGAGGCTTCGACGGCGGCGTCGTAGATATCGCGGCCTTCGTCGCGCAGCTGGTTGGCGAATTCCACGATCAGGATGCCGTTTTTGGCGATCAGACCCACCAGCATGATGATGCCGATCTGGCTGTAGATGTTCAGCGTCTGGCCCGCCAGCAGCAGGGCCGCCAGTGCGCCGGTCACCGCCAGCGGCACCGACAGGATGATGATGATCGGATGGATCCAGCTTTCGAACTGGCCGGCCAGCACCAGGAACACCACGATCAGCGCCAGCGCGAAGGTGACGAAGATCGCCGACGAGGAGTCCTTGAACTCGCGGCTCTGGCCGGCATAGGAAATGCGCACTTCCGGCGGCAGCACCTCGGCGGCGACACCATCCAGATAATCCAATGCCTGACCCAGCGTATAGCCGGGCACCATCGAGGCCTCGATCATCACCGACCGCAGGCGGTCATTGCGGTTTAGCTCACGCGCGTTGGCACCTTCCTTCAGTGTCACCAGGCTGGCCAGCGGTACCAGCTTGCCGCCGGTGTTGCTGCCGCGCACATAGATGTTGTTCATGTCGTTCGGGGTGACGCGCTGTTCGACCGGCGCCTGCACCAGCACCTTGTACTGCTTGCCATCGCGCTGGAAGTTGGTCACTTCACGCGAGCCCAGCATGGTTTCCAGCGTGCGGCCGATAGTCTCGATCGGCACGCCCAGATCGGCGGCGCGGTCGCGGTCGATCTGCACCTGCACCTCGGGGCGGTTGGGCAGATAGTTCTTGCGCACGCCCAGCAGGTTCGGATTCTGCAGGGCACGCTCGATCACGCGATCCGACCATTCGTCGAGCTGCGCATAAGTCGAGCCGCCCAGGATGAAGCGCACCGGCGCCTGCGCGCCCGGCAGGCCAAGGCTTGGCGGATTGACGACGACGGCGCGGACGGAGGTCAGGGTCAGCAGCTTCTGGAAGGCCTGGCGGGCCACTTCCTGCTGCTTCACGTCGCGGTCGCCCCAGTCGGCCATGCGGACGACGATGAAGCCGGAATTGACCGGCGAGGGCCGGCCGCCGAAGGCTGGCGCGACATTCGACTGCACGACGGTCACGGCGCCCGACTTGATGAAGGGCTCGAGTGCCTGCTCGATGGCGACGACGGCCTTGCGGGTATAGTCATAGGACGCGCCCTCAGGGCCGTCGACAATGACGAAGAAGACGCCACGGTCTTCGGTCGGCGCGAATTCGCGCGGCAGCACCTTGAACATCAGGAAGGCGGCGACCGAGACGGCGGCGCCAATGGCCAGCACCATCATCGGCGCACCCAACGACAGGCGCAGGATGCGGCCATAGCCGTTGCTCATGCCGACGAAGAACTTCTCTGTCACATGGTAGAACCAGCCTTCTTCCTTGGCGTCGTGCAGCAGCTTGGAGCACATCATCGGGGTCAGCGTGAGTGCGACGAAGCCCGAGAACATCACGGCGGCCGCGACCGACATGCCGAATTCGCGGAACAGGCGGCCGGTATTGCCATCCATCAGCGAGATCGGCACGAACACAGCGATCAGCACCACGGTGGTGGCGATGACGGCGAAGCCGATCTGGCGTGCGCCGCGTAAAGACGCCAGCAAGGGTGGCTCGCCCAGCTCGATGCGGCGATGGATGTTTTCCAGCACCACGATCGCGTCGTCGACCACCAGGCCGATGGCCAGCACCAGTGCCAGTAGGGTTAGCACGTTGATCGAATAGCCCAGCGCGCCGATCACCATGAAGGAGCCGATCACCGACACCGGAATGGCGACGGCGGGGATCAGTGTGGCGCGCCAGGAGCGCAGGAACAGGAAGATCACGCCGATCACCAGCGCCAGCGCGACGGTGAGCGCGTGGAACACTTCATAGATCGACTGGCTGATGAATTTCGACTGGTCGTAGGTCACTTCCATGCGCACGCCGGTCGGCAGGCTGCCCTGCAGACGTGCCACGGTGGCGACGACGCCATTGGAAATGTCCATGGCATTCGCTTTGGACTGCCGGATGACGCCGAGGCCAATGGCCGTGACGCCGTTGATGCGCTGCTCGGTGCGCTCGTCTTCTGCGCCCAGCTCTACTTTGGCCACTTCACCCAGACGCAGCAGGTAGCCGTCCTGCTCGCGCAGCACGATGTTACGGAACTGGGCGGCGGTGCGCAGGCCGGATTCGGCGCGCACGGTGAATTCGCGCATGTTGCTTTCGATGCGGCCGGACGGCAACTCGACATTCTGGCGGCGGATCGCTTCCTCGATGTCCTGCACCGTGACATTACGGGCCGCCATGGCCATGCGGTCGAGATAGACGCGCATGGAATAGCGGCGCGCACCGTAGATGTTCACCGAGGCCACGCCGTCGATGACCGACAGCTGGTCGACCAGGAAGCGGTCAGCATAGTCGGTCAGTTCGAGCAGGTTCAGGCGTTCGGAGAACAGCGAGATGTAGATGATCGGGCGGGCATCCGCTTCGGTCTTTGCAATGATCGGCTGGTCGGCTTCGTCAGGCAGCTTGGACAGGATGCGGCCGACCTTGTCGCGCACGTCGTTGGCAGCGGCATCGACATTGCGGGTCAGGTTGAATTCGATGCTGATCGAACTGGATTCCTCGCGGCTGGCCGACGTAATGGTGCGGATGCCCTCGATGCCAGCGACCGAATCCTCGATCACCTGGGTGATCTTGCTTTCGATGATCTCGGCCGAGGCGCCACGGTAGATGGTGGTGACGTTCACCGCCGGCGGATCGATATCGGGATATTCACGCACCGCCATGCCGCGCAGGGCAAAGAGGCCGAAGATCACCAGCACCAGCGACAGCACGGTGGCGAAGACCGGGCGCTTGATCGAAACGTCGGAGAGGACCATGACTGCGTTCCCGTGCGGCGCGGTTTAGCTGGCGGACTTTGCAGGTGCGGCGCCCGAGATCGGCGGGGTGCCCGACTGCGTGTTGGTCTGGCGCACGCGCGAACCGTCGCGCAGCTGCTGCAGGCCCGTCACGGCGATCTGGTCGTCAGCATGCAGGCCGTTGGTGATCTGGGCGAGACCCGGCACGCGCTGGCCGATGGTGACGCGGGTACGGGTAGCCTTGCCGTCGCGGATGATGAAGACGAACTGTTCGCCACCCTGGGCCAGCAGCGATTCTTCGGGCACCATCATGGCATCCGGCACCTTGCCCATGCTGAGCGCCACGGTCATGAACATGCCGGGCTTCAGCATGTCGTCGGCATTGGGGATCTGAGCGCGCACGCGGACGGCGCGGGTGGTGGGGTCGACGCGGCTGTCGACCGTGCTGACCACGCCCTCGAACTTGGTGCCGGGCATGGCAGCGGCTTTCGCGCTCACCGTGTTGCCGATGGCGATGCCGCTCAGCACGGTTTCCGGAATCTCGAATTCCAGCTTGATCACGCTGGTATCATCCAGCGTGGTGATGATGTCGCCCGGACGCACCAGTGCACCGAGGCTGACACGGCGCAGGCCGAGTTTGCCGGCAAACGGCGCCTTGATCACGCTGTCGGAGAATTTCGCCTGCTCGGCACGCAGGCGCGCCTCGGCGCCTTCATAGGCCTTGCTCAGTTCGTCCAGGCGGGCCTGAGCAACGGTCTTGGTCTCGATCAGCTGCTTGGCGCGGTCATAGGCCAGCTTGGCCCCGTCGCGGGCGGCGCGTAGCGCGCCGATATTGGCGGCACCCTCGGCCGCTTCCAGTTCGACCAGGATGACGCCGGCCTTGACCAGTTGGCCTTCCTGGAAGTTCAGGCGCTCCACCATGCCGGTGGCCTTGGCGGTGATGGCGACGGCTTCATTGGCCTGGGCGGTGCCCACGGCCTCGATGGTGCGGGTGATGTCCATGCGGCGGACCGGCACGGCCTCGACCGGAATGACCGGTGCGCCGGTGGCGGCCTTGGGGGTCGCCTGCCCGCTGCCAATGAACGGCAGGCTGTCACGATACGCATAGCCGAGCGCGCCGCCGGTCGCGAGCACGCCGATCACCAGGACCTGACCCCAAAGCTTCATTGCCCTCTACCACCCTGTTCACACGGGGCCGCTTGCTGGCGTACCCCGTAAATCCCCCGGAACTGCCGTTTCAGGGCCGCCTGACGGTGGTCCTGCTGATTTCGGCAGTCGTATGATCTATTGTATACGTGGGTCGGTGCAAGGTCCTGCGGTTTCACTTGAAATTCTTGTGTCGGGCCGGCCGGGAGGAGATGAATTGATGGTCATGGTGCTGATTTGGTAACCGGGCTGTTCACCCATGCCGCCTGCCTTTCCCATGATACGGGAGATGGTCATCCGGAATGCCCGGAAAGGCTGCAGGCTATTCTGGCCCGCCTGGAGGGCGAGGATTTCGCCTATCTGGATCGCCGCGAGGCCCCGCGGGCGACGCCGGAGCAGATCGCCCGCGTCCATCCCGGCGACTATGTCGAGCGCATGCTGCGGGCCATCCCGGAATGTGGCCTGAGCGCCATCGATGGCGACACCATCATTTCACCAGGCTCTGGCGAGGCGGCCTTGCGCGCCGCTGGCGCGGTTTGCGCCGCCATCGATGCGGTGATGCAGGGCGAGCTGCGCAATGCCTTCTGCGCAGTTCGGCCGCCGGGCCATCACGCCGAGCCGGAACAGGCCATGGGCTTCTGCCTGTTCAACAACGTTGCCGTCGGTGCCCAGCATGCGCGCGCCCATTGGGGCCTGAAGCGCATCGCCGTGATCGATTTCGACGTGCATCATGGCAATGGCACGCAGTCGGCTTTCGCAGCTGATGCCGATCTCTTTTATGCCTCGACGCACCAGATGCCGCTCTATCCCGGCACCGGGCGCGTGAATGAAGAGGGCGTGGCTGGCAATATCGTCAACGTGCCGCTGCCGCCCTATGCGGGTTCGGGCGAATTCCACATCGCCTTCGAACGCATCCTGTCGAAGCTGGAAGCCTTCGCGCCGGAACTGGTGATCATCTCGGCCGGCTTCGACGCCCATGCCAGCGATCCGCTGGCGCAGCTGCAGTTCAACGACCAGGATTATTACTGGGCCACCGAGCGTCTGGTGGCGCTGGCTGACAGGACGGCCAAGGGCCGGCTGGTTTCGGCCCTGGAAGGCGGTTACGACCTGCGGGCCCTGGCCAGCGCCACGGCAGCCCATGTGAAAGCCCTGATGGTGGCCTGAACCCCGTTTGCAGGGCTCCCGGCATTGCCCCCGTAGCCCCGTTTCTGTACAACTCGGCCGGATTTAGACTTCCAACGCCCGGAGCGAAAAATGGCGTCGTATCAGTACATTTACGTGATGAAGGATCTGGCCAAGACCTATCCGGGCGGCAAGCAGGTCCTCAAGGGCATCTGGCTCAGCTTCCTGCCGGGCGCCAAGATCGGCGTGCTGGGCAATAACGGCGCCGGCAAGTCCACCCTGCTGAAGATCATGGCGGGCCTGGACAAGGAATTCACCGGCGAGGCCTGGGCCGCCGATGGCGTCAAGATCGGCTACCTGCCGCAGGAACCGCATCTCGATCCCTCCAAGGACGTGCTGGGCAACGTGATGGAAGGCGTGGCCGAGACCAAGGCTTTGCTGGACCGCTTCGAGGAAGTCTCGATGAAGTTCGGCGAAGTGACCGATGATGACGAGATGAATGCGCTGATCGCCGAGCAGGCGGAGCTGCAGGAAAAGATCGACGCCGCCAATGCCTGGGATCTCCAGCGCAATGTCGAGATCGCCATGGACGCGCTGCGCTGCCCGCCGGGCGAGGCCGATGTGAGCAAGCTCTCGGGTGGTGAGAAGCGCCGCGTGGCGCTGTGCCGCCTGCTGCTGTCGAAGCCCGACATGCTGCTGCTCGACGAACCGACCAACCATCTGGATGCGGAATCGGTCGCCTGGCTCGAACGCTTCCTGCACGAATATGAAGGCACCGTGGTGGCGATCACCCATGATCGCTACTTCCTCGACAACGTCGCCGGCTGGATTCTCGAACTCGATCGCGGCTCGGGCATTCCGTGGGAGGGCAACTACTCCTCCTGGCTGGAACAGAAGGAAAAGCGCCTGGCCCAGGAAGGCAAGGAAGAGGATACCCGCCGCAAGTCGCTGGCCCAGGAACTGGAATGGGTGCGCCAGAGCCCGCGGGCGCGCCAGGCCAAGTCCAAAGCCCGCCTCAAGGCCTATGAAGAGATGCTGCAGCAGCAGAACGACAAGGCCGCCGATGCGGTCTCCATCACCATCCCGGCCGGTCCGCGCTTGGGCAATGTGGTGATCGAGGCCGAGGGCCTGTCGAAGGGCTTCGGCGACCGCCTGCTGATCGACAAGCTCGATTTCAAGCTGCCGCCGGGCGGCATCGTCGGCATCATCGGCCCGAACGGCGCCGGCAAGACCACGCTGTTCCGCATGCTCACCGGCGGCGAGCCGCCGGACCAGGGTGAGTTGCGTGTGGGCGAAAGCGTCAAGCTCGGGTATGTCGACCAGAGCCGCGACTCCTTGAACGACAAGAAGACCGTCTGGGAGGAAATCTCCGAGGGCAACGACATGATCTCGCTGGGCAAGCGCGACGTGCCGAGCCGCGCCTATTGCTCATGGTTCAACTTCAAGGGCGCCGACCAGCAGAAGAAGGTCGGCATGCTGTCGGGCGGTGAACGCAACCGCCTGCATCTGGCGAAGATGCTGAAGACCGGCGCCAACGTGCTGCTGCTCGACGAACCGACCAACGATCTGGATGTTGATACGCTGCGTGCGCTGGAAGAGGCGCTGGAATCCTTTGCCGGCTGCGCCATCGTGATCAGCCATGATCGCTGGTTCCTCGATCGCCTCGCCACTCACATCATGGCCTTCGAAGGCGACAGCCATGTCGAGTGGTTCGAGGGCAACTACCAGGATTACGAGGCCGACAAGAAGCGTCGCCTCGGCGCCGATGCCGACCAGCCGCACCGCATCAAGTACAAGCCACTCGAGCGGCGCTAAGCCGGTCTGATGAACCGGCCATGAACCGTAAAGAGCGACGGGCCCAGAAAAAAGCCGGCGGCGGCATCGCGCCGACCGCGGGCCAGCCGCTGGTCGCCAAGGCCGGTGCCGGCGGCATCAGTGACATGCTGATGCATCTGGGCGGCGTGAAGGTGCCGGTGCAGCCGGTGACGGTGATGGCGGAAGCGCCGGTCGATCCGCTGCATGCGGCGCTGGCGCAGTTACGATTGGATGAAAGTCTGGCGACGCGGCTCTCGCGTCAGGAACAGGCGCTACGCGACAATCCCGACTCTGTTGCTCTGCTGCATGCCGTGGCGCGCCTGCAGGTGCGGCTGGATCGTCGCGCCGATGCGCTGGTGACCTATCGCCGCCTGTTGGCCGTGCAGCCCGAGCAGGCTGAGGCCCGCCACATGATCGCCGTGCTGTCAGGCGTCGCGCCCGACCAGCCCGATGCGGCTTATGTGGAGAAACTCTTCGACAATTTCGCTGACAGCTTCGATGACAAGCTGGTCAACTGGCTCGATTACAAGGCGCCGCAGCAGGTCGCCGCGGCGACACGCGCGGTGCTGGACGGCGCCACAGCGGAGCATGCCATAGACCTAGGCTGCGGCACCGGCCTGCTGGGTCCGGAAGTGCGCAAGCTCTGCGCCCGGCTGGATGGCGTCGACCTGTCTTCGCGCATGGTAGAGAAGGCCAGGGAGCGTGGCAGCTACAACACACTGATTGTCGGCGAGATCGTCGCGACGCTGCAAAAGCGTAAGGCGGCCTATGATCTGGTGCTGGCCGCCGATGTGCTGTCCTATTTCGGCGATCTGCGCATGGTCTTCACAGCTGTGCATGACGGCCTGCAGGACGGGGGATTCTTCGTCGCCACGGTGGAGCGCGGTACGGGTGCACGGTATCACGCGACCAAGACTGGCCGTTACCAGCATGGCGAGGCTTACCTGCGTAAGCGCGCCTCTGAGGCCGGCTTTGCCGTAATCAGCCTGGAAGAGACTGTGCTGCGTCGGGAAGAAAACCGTCCGGTCGAAGGCTTTGTCTTTGCCCTGCGCCGGCTGGCCGCCAATGAACCCGGCGCCGAAGTTGCATTGTCGACGGAAGAACTGCTGACCGGCCTGGATTCACTGGGCGCGGAAGTGGTGCTGGCAGCCGCGCAGCGCACCATCGGCGAGGGTTTCACTGTCGGCTGGGCCGTCGATCTGGGTGGCTATCTGGGCCAGCATATCCTGACCCTGCGCGGCATGGCCCAGCATCTGGACATGGTGTCGCCTGACGAAGCGCGCAGCCGTCGCGCTTTCGAGGCTGGCATCTACGATGACAGCGAGGCGGAAGACATCATTCCGTTCCTGGAAAACCGCCCGGATCATTTCGATCTGATCCTGGCGACCGATCTGGCGCCGCTGGTCTCCGACCTGCCGCTGCTGTTCTCGGCCGTGAAGATCGCGCTGGCGCTGGCCGGCGCCTTCATCGGCCTGCTGCCGGCGAATGTCTGCACGGAAGCCGAGCTGCGCGAGATGGCGAAAGCCGAAGGCCTGTTCGTGCTCGCCGTCGATCCGGTGACGCTGGCCGATGGCAGTGCCGCGCTCTGCTTCTCGGCTGAAAGCTGAGTTTTATTTCGTCGCGGTGGCGCGGGTCAGCACTAGGCCGGCGATCACCACCGTTGCGCCGATCAGCTGCGCCGTCGAGATATGCTCGCCCAGGAATGCCACGGCGCTGAGCATGGCGAAGACCGGGATCAGGTAGGAATAGACCACCGACCGTGCGACGCCGATCCGGCGGATGCCCTCGTACCAGAAGACATATCCCAGCGCGCCGGCCAGGATCGCCGTGTAGAGGAAGCTGGCCCAGTGACCGGTGCCCATGGCGTCCCAGTGCATGTCGCTCCAGCCCCAGAGCATCGTGGGGATCAGCAACAGGGCGCCGAACAGCATCGACCAAGCCGAGACATAGAGCGCGCCCAGACGCGCGAGATAGGGCGGCGACAGTACGGAATAGAGCGCCCAGCAGAAGGCGACCATCAGGAACATCAGGTCGCCGATGACATGGCCGCCGCCCACCGTGATGGCGGTCAGGCTGTTGTTGATCACGAGGAAGACGCCGCAGAAGGACAGCAGCACACCGCCCCAGGCGAGCGGCGGCAGACGCTGGCCGCGCAGGCTGCTGAAGATCATCGCCCAGATCGGAGATGTGGCGACAAGGATCGCGCCTTTTGAGGCCGTGCTGAGCGCCAGGGCATTGGTCCACAGCAGCTGCATCATGGTGATGCCGAGGAAGCCGAAGCCGGTCAGCACCAGCAGGTCGCGGCGCTGCGGCAGTCTGAGGCCTTCGCGCCAGGCCAGCACCGCTATCAGGGTCAGCGCCGCCAGCATGTAACGCGTCGAGGCATAGACATTGGGCGGCATGATGCCCAGCACGTATTTCGCCGTGGGAAAGGTGTTGCCCCAGATGATGACGGTGAGCAGCAGGTAGGCGTCGCCGCGATCGTATTTGTTCTTCATGCACCGGCCTTCCTGTCCAATGCGCGCAGGCCCAGTGCCAGCAGCAGGCCGATGCAGCCCGCCGCCAGCAGCAGCCAGCGGCCGTCGCTCCAGCCGCCGAAATGCGTCACCAGGGCCGCCAGCGTCGGCGGGCCTATGAAGGAACCGATATTCAGCAATTGCACGACAATGCCGTTCACCGTGGCGATCTCGGCCGGATTCTGGGCCTGTCCGGGCACGCTGGCCAGCACGGCGGCTGGCAGCATGCCGCCGAAGCCGCTGGCGGCCATGGCAAGCGCAATGCGCAGCAGCACGGGAAGATCGGGCGCGAAGCACAGCACACCGAAGATACCCATCCCAAGACTGACGGTGGCGATGATGGCCCAGCGCGGCAGGCCGCGATGCATCAGCGCTGCCGAGGTCGTCGTGCCGACGGCATTGACCAGCACCACCATGGCGACGCCGATGGCGATGCCGGTATCGCCGATCAGGCCGCTGTCATGCAGATAGGTCGGCATCCAGGTGACGATGGAGAACCATTGCGTGGTGTAGCAGGCGAAGCAGCCGGCCAGCAGCCAGGGGCCGGGCCGCCGCAGCGCTGCGCCACTGAAGCCGCGTGCTTTGGGTAGCATCGCGCCGACGGTGAGGCGGTCGATGGCAATGGCGGCAATGACAAGGATGCCGGCCATGACCAGCCACAGGTCGCGCCAGTCGAGCAGGCCGAGATTGACGAACAGTGCGCCGAGCAGACCGCCGGAAACGCCGAGCGGCATATAGCTGCTCCAGAAACCGAGCGCGAGGCTGCGCTGGGCCGTGAGACTGGATGCGGCGATCAGGCTGGGGCCGCAGACCACGGTGAGCACGAAGCCCAGGCCTTCGATCAGGCGCGCGACCAGCAGCAGAATGGTGCCGGCCGCGCCATCAGGGGCGAAAGCGCCGAGGGCGCTGCCACAGGCTGCGATCAGCAGGCCGAGACTGACGCTGCGGCGGCCGATCCGGTCGCTGGCGAAGCCGGCCATGATGCCGAGCGAGGCGCCGATCAGGTTGACCGAGGAGGCAAGCAGTCCGCCCAGCACCAGGTCCAGGCCGAATTCGGCACGCAGCTGCGTCAACAGCGGCGGCAGCTTGCCGATCTGCATGGAGACGATGATGCCGGCGGCGAGGACGGCGAACACCGCCTGCCAGTTGGTCCGGGAGGATGCGGTCATTGTTATGGTTGGCGAACTGCGAAAGACGGACCGGGGAAGGCACAAAAGAAAGCGGCGGGGTTTCCCCCGCCGCCTGACTGTACCCGTTTTCGGTCATCCGATCACGGCATCATGCGCTCGGCTTTGGGCGGCAGGAAGCCTTCCTCGAAGAGGTCGGTGGCCTTCGGGGCCTTTTCCAGGCCGGTGGCGGCGGCCACGGCATCGGAAGACCGCTGCAGGCGGGCCATGTCGACACCGCCGAAGCCGTTCTCCTTGACGTATTTGGTGATGACGTTGCGCTCCAGCGACAGCTTCAGGCGGCGCAGTTCCAGCGCTTCGTCGGTCAGGCCATCGCGGGTCTTGGTCGCCTTGATGCCCACGTCGGGGTTCGCGGCAATTTCCTTCCAGGCCTTGATGGTCGCCTTGACCACGGCCTTGATGGCGGCAGGGTTTTCCTTGATGAACTTCGGCGAAGCGACAATGGCGTTGCCGTAGAAGTCCATGCCGGCATCGGCATAGGGGAAGGCGATGATCTCGCTTTCCTTCACGCCGATCTTCTCAAGGTCGAGAATGGACGAGAAGTAATGGCCGCTGATGAAGTCGACGCTGCCGTTCTTCAGGCTGGGTTCGCGCAGCGGCGGGGTCAGGTTGATGTTGGTCACCTTGCTGCGGTCGATGCCGACCTTGGCGGCGTAGGCCGGAAACAGCTTGAACGACGCATCGAAGACCGGCGCGCCGAGCTTCTTGCCTTCCAGGTCCTTCGGCGTCTTGATGCCTGACGACTTCAGCGCGTAGACGCCGAACGGCGGGGCGTCATAGGCCATCATCACGGCCTTCACCAGCCCATCGGGGTTCTTCGCGTTGTATTCGATCAGGGCGTTGATGTCGGCGAAGCCCATTTCATAGGCGCCGGTGGCGACGCGTTGCAGCGCGCCGGCCGAGCCCTGGCCCGCATCGATGGTGATGTCGAGGCCTTCGGCCTTGTAGTAACCCTTCTGCTCGGCGACCAGGAAGGCCGAGGTCGGGCCCTGGAAGGCCCAGTCGAGGGTGAATTTCACTTTGGTCTGGGCAACGGCCGTGCCGGCGGTTCCCAGTGCCAGCGCAAGGCCGGCCGCCGCAAAGGTCATGCTGCGCGCGAAGGTCATCGATAGTCTCCCCGTAGAACTGTTAATCCTGGCCGATCTTTGCGAGTCGGGTCGGTTGCAGGCCCGGCAGTCTATGCCTTGGGTTGCACACCCGCCAAGGGCGAATCGGGCACAGGCCCGGGGCAATCCGCATGCAATTCCAGGACCAGCCATGGGCCCTGTGGGCAAGCCCGGAAACCGGTTCAAAAACCAGTCCGTTACGGATGGGGCAGGATTACTGCCCAAGCTGCGGCCGCATTGCTTGCTTTTGCGGCAAAACATTGTCGGGCGACAAGTTGATATGTTGCACCGCCCAGAGGCCAGACGTATGGTTCGCCCGCCTTTCCCCTCTGTTTTTCGCGCCTAGGAGTCGCAATCGTCATGCCGTTCCTGTCCGATGCTCTCGGTCGCATCAAGCCGTCTGCCACCATTGCCGCCACCCAGAAGGCCCGCGCGCTCAAGGCCGCCGGCCGCGACGTGATCGGCCTCGGCGCGGGCGAGCCCGATTTCGAGACCCCGGCCAATATCCGTGACGCGGCCAAGGCTGCGATCGATCGCGGCGAGACGCGCTACACCGATGTCGACGGCACCGTCGCGCTGAAGCAGGCGATCGTCGCCAAGTACAAGCGCGAGAACAGCCTGGACTACAAGCCCGAGCAGATCAGCGTCGGCACCGGCGGCAAGCAGGTGCTGTTCAACGCGCTGCTGGCCACCATCAATCCCGGCGATGAAGTGATCATTCCGGCGCCTTACTGGGTCAGCTATCCCGATATCGTCAACTTCGCTGGTGGTACACCGGTGTTCGTGACCGGCAAGGCAGATGACGGCTTCAAGCTGCGCCCCGAAGCGTTGGAAAAGGCGATCACGCCGAAGACCAAGTGGGTGATCCTGAACTCGCCGTCCAATCCCTCGGGCGCCGCCTATACGCGTGACGAGCTGAAGGCGTTGACCGACGTGCTGGTACGCCATCCGCATGTCTGGATCCTGACCGACGACATGTACGAGCATCTGGTCTACGACAATTTCGTCTTCACCACGCCTGCCCAGGTCGAGCCTGCACTCTATGAGCGCACGCTCACCATGAACGGCGTGTCGAAGGCCTATTGCATGACCGGTTGGCGCATCGGCTATGCCGCCGGTCCCGTGCAGTTGATCAAGGCGATGTCGAACCTGCAGTCGCAGTCGACCTCCAACCCGTCCTCGATCAGCCAGGCGGCTGCTGTGGAAGCGCTGAACGGCCCGCAGGATTTCATCCCGAAGAACAACGCCGTGTTCAAGCAGCGCCGCGATTTGGTCGTCAGTATGCTGAATCAGGCCAAGGGCATCCATTGCCCGAAGCCGGAAGGCGCCTTCTACGTCTATCCGAGCTGCGCTGGCACCATCGGCAAGACCTCGAAGGGCGGCGTGAAGATCACGTCGGATCTCGATTTCGCCAATGCGCTGTTGGAAGAGAAGGGCGTCGCTGTCGTCTTCGGCGAGGCCTTCGGTCTTTCGCCGCACTTCCGCATCTCTTACGCCACGTCAACCGAAGCGCTCAAAGATGCCTGCGGCCGCATCCAGGAGTTCTGTGCCCAACTTTCCTGAGGGTAACTGGTGACGGCCATCACGCCGACCGGGAAGGCTGTCTTGGCGCGGACATATCCCGATGCTAAGCAGCCCCGGTCACGGCCCTCTGGCCGGGCAGGTTCGATATGCCGACGACGGTAAAGAAACGCTCCGTCGTTGTTGGCGGGCACCGCACCAGCATCTCCCTGGAACAGGCGTTCTGGGAGGCGATGCAGGTGCTGGCCGCCGCAGACGGCAAGACCATCAATCAGGTGGTCAGCGATATCGACTCAGCCCGAACCGGCAATCTTTCCAGTGCGATCCGGGTGTGGGTTCTGGAACGCGCGAAAGACGGGCTGCTGAAGCCGACGGATACCGCCGACAGAGCGGTGCTGCCGGCAGGGAAGCAGGAACAGTAGCGTACGGCGTTCGGGGGATTATCGACATCGCAGTGTAGAGGCGCTCCCGCCCGGCCGTCCGCAGAAGAGGCGGCGATGCGTGCGAACTCTCTAAAGCTCAATTCCATGAAACTCGCTGTTATGGCCGCGGCCCTAACGCCCGTGCTGCTGCTGGCCGCCTGCGGCCAGGATGCGCCGCCGCCCGAACCGGTCCGCCCGGTACGGGTCACCACCGTCTCGCCCCAGATTTTCGAAAGCCGCTCCAGCTATACCGGCGAAGTGCGTGCCCGTTATGAAACCAACCTGGCTTTCCGGGTCGGCGGCAAGATCGTCGCGCGCTATGTCGAGATCGGCTCGGAAGTGAAGAAAGGCACGGTGCTCGCGCGCCTCGATCCCGAGGACACGCGGCTCGCCATCCAGAATGCCCGCGGGCAGCTGAGCGCCGCGCAGGCCAACTTCAATCAGGCCCAAACCGAACTCAATCGCTACAAGAAGCTGTTCGACAGCAAGGTGATCAGCCAGGCCGAACTGGATCGTCGCCAGAATACCTACAACACCGCCGAGGCTCAGCTCGACAGCGCGCGCTCCCAGATGCGGGTTGCGCAGAACCAGATGGATTACACCGAGCTGCATGCCGATGCCGACGGTGTCGTCACCGCCATCGGCGTCGAGAGCGGGCAGGTGGTGGCCTCGGGCCAGACCGTGATGAAGCTGGCGCGGCCGGAAGAAAAGGAAGTGGTGTTCAACGTTTCCGAGAACCGGCTGGATGAACTGCGTCAGGCCACCGGCATTGCCATCAGCCTCTGGGCCCAGCCCGATAAGGAATATGCCGGTGTGGTGCGCGAAATCGCGCCAGGCGCCGATCCGGCCACGCGCACCTACGCCGTGAAGGTCAGCGTGCAGGCCGCGCCACCGAATATCCGGCTGGGCATGACGGCGACCGTGGCGATCATGCGCCGCGCCGATGCCAGCGTGGTGGCCCTGCCGCTTGCCGCGCTCTATCAGGATGGCGACAAGCCGGCGGTCTGGGTCTATGTCGGCGCTGATGGCAACGGTGGCCCAGGCAGTACTTCTTTGGGTAAGGTCGAACTGCGCCCGGTGCGTGTCGCCGCCTATATCGAGAAAGCCGTGCTGGTGGCCGATGGCCTGAAGGCGGGCGAGAAGGTGGTTACGGCTGGCGTGCACAAGCTGATCCCGGGCCAGACCGTGCGCCTGCTGCCCGAGACACGGTCGACTTCGTCGACGACCATGCTGCCGGGGATCAAGTCGTGAGCCAGCCGGAAGACACCGGCCCGGAAGACCGTTTCAATCTGTCCGCCTGGGCGCTGCGCCATCGCAGTCTGATCGGCTTCCTGATGGTGCTGCTGTTGGCGGCGGGCGCGATGTCCTATGTCCAGCTTGGCCGTGCCGAGGATCCGGACTTCACCTTCAAGGTGATGATCGTGCGCACCAACTGGCCGGGCGCCACTGCACGCGAGGTCGAGCAGCAGGTCACCGACAAGATCGAGAAGAAGCTGCAGGAGACGCCGTATCTCGACAACGTGCGCAGCTATTCCAAGGCGGCGGAGTCGACAATCTTTGTCTCCTTGCGCGACAGCACGCCGCCAAAAGCGGTTGCCGGCGTCTGGTACGAAGTGCGCAAGAAGGTCGGGGATATCCGCCAGAACCTTCCGGCCGGCGTGCAGGGTCCGTATTTCAACGACGAATTCGGCGACACCTTTGGCACCATCTATGCTTTCAGCGCCGATGGTTTCACTCACCGCGAGCTGAAGGATTACGTGGAGGACGTGCGCGAGGAACTGCTGCGCATCCGCGATGTGGGCAAGGCTGACCTGCTGGGCGTGCAGCCCGAGCGCATCTTCATCGAATTCTCGAACAAACAGCTGGCCAACCTGGGCATCAATCCGCAGCAGATCATCAGCGTGATCCAGCAGCAGAATAGCCAGACGGCCTCGGGCGTGGTGCAGACGGCGTCGGACCGTATTGCTACCCGGGTCAGCGGCGACCTGTCCACCGCGCGCGCCTTGCAGGAGCTTTCATTCCAGGCCAATGGCCGGCTAATCCGTCTGGGCGACATCGCCGAGATCAAGCGGGACTATGCCGATCCGCCGACCGCCCATGTGCGATTCAATGGCCAGGACGTGATCGGGCTTTCGGTGTCGATGGCCAAGGGCGGCAACATGATCGAGCTGGGCAAGCAGCTCGATGCCACCATGGCGCGGATCAAGGCCGATATGCCGATCGGCATCGAGGTCGAGAAGGTGGCCGACCAGCCGACCGTGGTGCAGCGCTCGATTTCGGAATTCATGCGGGTATTGCTGGAAGCCGTGGTGATCGTGCTGGGTGTCAGCTTCCTCAGCCTCGGCCTGCGCAGCGGTCTGGTGGTCATGTTCTGCATCCCGCTGGTGCTGGCGATCACCTTTGTCTGCATGCAGATATTCGGCATTGATTTCCACCGTATCTCGCTGGGTGCGCTGATCATCTCGCTTGGGTTATTGGTGGATGACGCCATTATCGCGGTCGAGATGATGCAGGTGAAGATGGAGCAGGGCTTCGACCGCTTCCGTGCCGCCAGCTTCGCCTACACCACCACGGCCTTCCCCATGCTGACCGGCACGCTGATTACGGCCGCCGGTTTCGTGCCGGTGGGCTTCGCCAAGTCCTCGGCCGGCGAATACACCTTCTCGATCTTCGCCGTGGTCACCATCTCGCTGCTGGTCTCCTGGGTGGTGGCGGTGATCTTTACGCCCTTCATCGGCTACACGCTCCTGCCTACGCCCAAGGCCGGTCATGGCCACAGCGAGGATGTCTACCATCGCGGCGTCTACCGCTTCGTCCGCCCGGTGGTGGAATGGTGCGTGGCCCGTCGCTGGATCGTCATCGGCGCCACAGGCGGCATCTTCCTGCTCAGCGTTTTGGGCTTTGGCCTGGTGCAGCAGCAATTCTTCCCGTCCTCCAACCGCCCTGAGCTGATGGTCGATCTGCGTCTGCCACAGGGCGCATCCATTGCCGCTACCGAGGCCGAGGCGCTGAACCTGGAGGCGCTGCTCAAGGGTGACAAGGATATCGAGAATTTCACCACCTATATCGGCAGCGGCTCGCCGCGCTTCTACCTGCCGCTGGATGTGCAGCTGCCCAACGAGAATTTCGCCCAGGTCGTGATCCTGACCAAAGGTGATGCCGAGCGCGAACGCGTGCGCGATCGCCTGATCAAGGCCTTCCAGGAAGACTTCACCCTGCTGCGCGGTCGTGTCAATCGGCTGGAGAATGGTCCGCCGGTCGGCTTCCCGGTGCAGTTCCGTGTCAGCGGTCCCGATCCGATGGAGGTGCGCCGCATCGCCTTTCAGGTCGCCGACGTGATGCGCGCCAATCCCAATACCCGCGACGTCAATCTGGACTGGAACGAGCTGTCCAAGACGGTGCTGCTGGATGTCGACCAGGCCAAGGCGCGTCTGCTGGGCATTTCCTCGCAGGACCTGGCCACCACGATGAACTCCATCGTGTCAGGCATCACAGTGACACAGTATCGTGAAGGCCGTGAGCTTATCGATGTGGTGGCGCGCTCGGAAGCCAGCGAACGCCTCAGTCTCACCGGCATCAAGGACCTGAATGTGGCTGGCGCCGACAGTACCCGTCCGGTGCCGCTCAGCCAGGTGGCTGAAATCCGCTATGCGCTGGAAGAGGGCATCATCTGGCGGCGCGACCGTCAGCCGGTGATCCTAGCGCGTGCCGATATCGTCGACGGCATCCAGGCACCGGTGGTGGCGATGCAGATCGAGCCGAAGCTGAATGACCTACGCAAGCAGTTGCCGCCGAATTATCGCATCGTGATGGGCGGCGCCATCGAGGAGAGCGCCAAGGCCAATGCCTCCATCGGCGCGGTCGTGCCGGTGATGATCATGATCATGGTGACGCTTCTGATGATCCAGCTGCAGTCGGTGTCGCGCATGTTCCTGGTGTTGCTGACCGCGCCGCTGGGCCTGATCGGGGTCACGCTCGGCCTGCTGGTTTTCCACGTGCCTTTCGGCTTCGTCGCCATGCTGGGCGCCATCGCGCTGGCCGGCATGATCATGCGGAATTCGGTGATCTTGGTGGACCAGATCGAGCAGGATATCGGCGCGGGCGAGACGCCATGGGAGGCGATCGTCAATGCCACGCTGCGCCGCTTTCGCCCGATCGTTCTGACGGCGCTGGCCGCCATCCTGGGCATGATCCCGCTGTCGACCAGCAACTTCTGGGGACCGATGGCCTATACCATCATCGGCGGTCTTCTGGTCGCCACGATGCTGACGGCGCTGTTCCTGCCGGCGCTCTACGCCGCCTGGTTCCGGGTGAAGCGCCCGGCCTGAGGAGAGAGGCTTACAGGGTCGACTCGATTCTGACCTTGTCGGCCTTTACCTTGCTGGGCGTATTCACCGGCTGATCAGTCCAGTCCTCGCCGCCGGTGACCACACAGGCGCGCCCGTCGGTGCTGGTAATCAGCAGCGTCCAAGATCCGCTTTGCGAGACTAGCAGTTCAACGACGCGGTCGCCGACGACGCCGGCAGCCTGCGGCTGTTCGCCGAAGCGCTGATTCAGCATCTTGCCCATTTCATCACGCAGGCCACAGAGCATCTGCTGCTGTGCCTGCGCAGGCGTGGTGGTTGTTCCGCTGATGGCGAGAGCAGTGGTGAACGCGAATGCACTGGTGAAGATGGCCTTGCGCATAGCGGCCTCCTTTGCGGTGTGTGCGTCTGCGTTCTGCAAACGCCATTCACTGACCAAACTGGAGGCGAGGTCTCAAGTTCCGTTTTTGGGGGAATTCCGCCGTGACAGGATCGTGATAAAAGGCCGGGCCGTGATAAAAATCAGGCAGCCGCGTCATTCAGATGGCAGGCGGACAGGCGGCCCGGCGCAATCTCTTTCAAAGGAGGCACTTCTGTTTTGCAGCGCGCGAAAGCCTTGGGGCAGCGCGGATGGAAATGGCAGCCCGGCGGCGGGTTCAGCGGCGAGGGGATTTCACCCTTCACCGGCATGTAGTCGCGCCGCTCGGCCACCAGCTTGGGGGCCTCCGCCAGTAGCGCCTGGGTATAGGGATGGTTCGGTGCGGCGAACAGCTGTTCGGTCGGCGCACTTTCCACCACGCGGCCCAGATACATGATGACCACGCGGTCGGAGATATGCTCGACGACCGAGAGATTATGGCTGATGAACAGATAGGTCAGGCCCAGCTGCTCGCGCAGGTCCATGAACAGGTTCAGCACCTGGGCCTGGATCGAGACGTCGAGGGCGGCGACTGCCTCGTCGCAGACGATGAACTTGGGCTGCACGGCAAGCGCGCGGGCGATGCCGATGCGCTGGCGCTGGCCGCCGGAGAACTGGTGCGGATAACGGCGGCGATAGCGCGGGTCGAGACCGACCTGCAGCATGATCTTCTCGACATAGGCGCCCATCTCGCTGCGCTTGATCAGGCCATGCGCCACCGGCGCCTCGCCGATGATCTCTTCAACGCGCATGCGCGGATTGAGCGAGGCGTAGGGGTCCTGGAAGATCATCTGGACGCCCAGCTTGTAGGCGCGCTGTTCTTCCACGCTGCGGTCGGCCACAACCTTGCCGCGATAGTTGATGGTGCCCTCGGTGGCGTCCAGGATGCCGGCGACGATGCGACCGAGTGTGGACTTGCCGCAGCCGCTTTCCCCCACCAGACCGACCACTTCGCCTTCCTGGATGGACAGGTCGACATGGTTCACCGCATGGACGGCGCGCTCCTTCATGCCGGCGCCGAACAGGTTGGCGATCTTGGCGGCAATATCCAGGCGCCAGACGAAGCGCTTGGAGACGGCTTTCAGTTCGAGAATGGGGATGGTGGTGCTCACGACACGGCCTCCGCCGGCGACAGCGGCTTGGCTTCGAAGGGATGGTGGCAGCGGGCGCTGTGCTGCGGATGCAGTTCGGTCAGATCGGGCATGGTGTCGCAGAGGGCATCGGCGCGACTGCAGCGGGCCTTGAAGCGGCAGCCCGGCGGCAGGTTGAGCGGCGCGGGCGCCATGCCCGGAATCTGGAACAGGCGTTTGCCGCGCGGCATGGCCCCGGGCACCGAGCCGATCAGGCCGCGGGTATAGGGATGCTGCGGACGTTCGATCACCGTGGCGATCGGGCCGGTCTCAACGATCTTGCCGGCATACATGACCATGATGCGGTCGGCTAGGCCGGCCACGACCGAGAGATCGTGGGTGATCCAGACCAGGGCGGTGCCGGTATCGCGGCAGAGCTTGCGCATCTCGTACAGAATCTGGCCCTGGATGGTGACGTCCAGCGCCGTGGTCGGCTCGTCGGCAATGATCAGGTCAGGCTTGTGCAGCAGCGCCGTGGCGATGGCAATGCGCTGGCGCATGCCGCCCGAGAACTGGTGCGGATAGGACTTCAGGCGATCTTCCGGCGCGGCGATGCCGACGGCCTGCAGCGCCTCGATGCAGCGGGCACGGGCGGCCTTGTCGCTGACCTTTTCGTGCGCCTGCACGGTTTCGATCATCTGGGTATCGACGCGCAGAACCGGATTCAGCGTCATCATCGGATCCTGGAAGATCATCGCGATGCGCGCGCCGCGCAGGTCGCGCAGGCGTTCCGGACCGGCGGTGGTCAGCTCTTCGCCCTTGAACTTAATGCTGCCGGCAGCGATGCGGCCGGGCTGGTCGATCAGACCGAGGATCGAGAAGCCGGTGATCGACTTGCCGGAACCGGACTCACCCACCAGGCCAAGGATTTCACCAGCCTCAACCGAGAAGCTGACGCCGTCGACCGCGCGGACGATGCCGTCGCGGCTCGGGAACTGGGTTTCGAGATTTTCGACCTGGAGCGTGGCGGTCATGGACTGGATCAGCGCTTGAGGCGGGGGTTGAGTACGTCGCGCAGCTGGTCACCGACCAGATTGATCGCGATGATGACCAGCGTGAGCACCACGCCGGGGAACAGCGAAATCCAGTAGACGCCGCTGAGCAGGTAGTCGAAGCCGTTCGAGATCAGCATGCCGAGCGAGGGCTCGGTCACCGGCACGCCCAGGCCGAGGAAGCTGAGGGTTGCTTCCAGCGTGATGGCGCGGGCGATGTTGATGGTGGCGATGACGATCAGCGGCGGCATGCAGTTAGGCAGCAGGTGCTTGAGCAGCATGCGGGTGCGGCTCAGCCCCAGGCAGCGCGCCGCCTCGACATATTCCTTGTTGCGTTCGACCAGGGCGGCGCCATGGGCGGCGCGGGCGAAATAGGCCCACTGCACGGCGATCAGCGCGATGATCACCTTGTCGACGCCGTTGCCCAGGACGGCAAGCAGGATCAGCGCGATCAGGATGGCGGGAAAGGACAGCTGGATGTCGACGATGCGCATGATCAGGGCATCGATCTTGCCGCCGCTATAGGCGGCCAGCATGCCGGCGACGGCGCCGATGGCCAGCGCCACCACCACCGACACCACGCCGACGATCAGGCTGATGCGCAGGCCGTAGAGCATGGCGCTGAGCATGTCGCGGCCCTGGCCATCGCTGCCCAGGATGAAGGTGAAGCCATCGCCCGACTTCTCGCCCGGCGGCTGGCGCGCATCCATGATGTCGAGGATGGCGAGGTCATAGGGATTCTGCGGCGAGATCAGCGGCGCGATCAACGCGGCAAGCAGGAACAGCGCCAGCATGACGAGGCCGAAGACGGCCAGCTTGTTCTCGGCGAAATCGGCGACGACACGCTTCCAGGGCGCCTCGGTCTTGGCCAGAGGCGCGCCGGTCGTGGCGGTGGCTGCGGCGGGAGCCTGGCTCATTTCACCTCTCCCAGCCGTACGCGCGGATCCAGCACGGAATAGAGGATGTCGACGATCAGGCTGATCATCACCAGCAGGAAGACGACGACGATCAGGTAGGCCACCACCACCGGGCGGTCGAGATGCACGATGGAATCGATCAGCAGCTTGCCGGTGCCGGGCCAGGAGAAGATCGTCTCGGTGATGACGGCAAAGCCGATTAGGCTGCCGAGCTCCAGGCCGGTCACGGTGACGATCGGCACCATGATGTTCTTCAGGATGTGCACGCCGATGACGCGACGCTCATTCAGGCCCTTGGCGCGCGCGAACTTCACATAGTCCATCAGCATCACCTCGCGCGCGGTGGCGCGGGCAAGGCGGATGATCAGCGCGCATTTCGACAGGCCGAGCGTCAGCGCCGGCAGCGCCAGGTATTTCCAGCCGGCCAGCGTCAGGAAGCTGACGTGGATGCCGAGCACTTCCACGGTGGGGCCGCGGCCTGAAGCCGGCAGCCAGCCGAACTGCACGGCGAAGACCATGATCAGCATCAGGCCGACCCAGAAGTTCGGCAGCGAGAAGCCCAGCACCGAACCGGCCATGATGGCGCGCGCGGTGACGGTCTGGTGGCGCAGGCCTGCGTAAAGCCCGAGCGGCACGCCGATGACGACCGAGAGGAAGGTGGCGATCAGGGCGAGTTCAAGCGTCGCCGGCAGGCGCTCGAGGATCAGGTTGATCGCGGGCTGGCCGAAGACGAAGGACTTGCCGAATTCCCCCTTCAACGCCGACAAGACGAAGGCGAGATACTGTTCCCAGACGGGACGGTCGAGGCCGAGCGCACGCGCGATCGCTTCCTTGTCGAGCTCGGTGGCTTCCGGGCTGACGAGAATGGCGAGCGGGTCGCCGATCATGTAGATGCCGATGAAGACCAGCACCGACATCACGGCCATGACGAGGGCCGCCTGCATCAGTCGTCTGATGATAAAGACCAACATGAGTTAGAGACGCCCCGAAACCCTGTTCTGCCGGTGCCAATTCATGGTCGTTGTTCCGGCTTCTCCTGACGTCAGCCTATACCGGAATCCCGTTGCAGTGCCTAGGCTTTCGTGAATGAACCGATAACGCCACGGCATGCCTTGGTGTGGGCGATCCGCTCGGCAGGCGTGCAGAGGCTGCGCGCTACGTAATCAGAAAGATGATCGCACCGCCGCTCGAACCATTGCGGGGGATTGGTTTGAATGCGGCATCCCTCTGTTCAGAAGGATTCGCAGGCTCGTACCAACGGTCTCGTGCGGCTGATGTGAAAAAGGCTCTGGCGGATGCCAGAGCCTTTGATCTCACTCTTCGCTGGTGCCGGTAGCTGGCGGCGCCGCGGGCGCCGCTTCAGTGCGGGCCTTGGCCCGGGCTTCGCGCGCGTCGCGCTTTTCCTTGTTGTCGCGGCGCTTGGCCGCGAGTATCAGCACGCGGTCGAGTTCGGTCTGGCTGCAGATGCCGAGATAGACCGGATCGCGCGGCTTGATGTTGGCGTAGTTCGGATGCGTGTGGTTCTTCACGCGATCAATCGTCGCCTTGGTGGTGCCGAGCAGCTTCTGGATCTGCGCAGTCGGCACTTCCGGATGATACTTGAGCAGCCAGGCGATGGCGTCCGGGCGATCCTGACGCTTGGAGACCGGGGTGTATTTCGCACCCTTGGTCTTCTGGCGCATCAGCGGCACACTCGGCGCCAGCAGGCGCAGGTCGGCAGAAGCATCGGTTTCGCAACGCTCGATCTCGCCCGGGGCGAGCTGGCCGTTGGCGACCGGGTCGAGGCCGACGATGCCGACTGCCACTTCGCCGTCGGCAATGCCCTTCACTTCCAGCGGATGCAGGCCGCAGAAGCGGCCGATCTGGTCGAAGGTCAGCTTCGTGTTGTCGATCAGCCACACGGCAGTGGCTTTCGGCATCAACGGCAACGCCATGGGTAAATCCTCATTGGTCCGGGCGGTCGGGCCCGATCAGAAACGTAAGGGGCGACCCCACCCGCGGGGCTTTGTAAGAAATCGCGCGACAATATAGTGCATCGGCCTGTCGGTGCAACCGCCCGATACTGGCTAAGCCATTGTTTTTAATTCAAATCGTTAGCAAAACTTTGCCCACATGGTCGCCATGGTCGATCCGGGCATGGGCCTGGGCGGCCTGATCCAGAGGGAAGCGGCTGTCGATGATGGCCTTCAACCGGCCATCGGCGAAGGCGGGCCAGACCTTCTCTTCCAGCGCCCTGGCGATGGTGCCCTTGAAGGCCGCCGGCCGGGGCCGAAGCGTCGAACCGGTGACGGTCAGGCGCTTGCGCATCAGCAGGCTCAGGTCGCCCTCGCCCTTGGGGCCGCCCTGTACGGCGATGATGACCAGTCGGCCTTCCTCGGCCAGGCTCTTGATGTTGGGTGCGAAATACTTGCCGCCAACCATGTCGAGGATGACGTCGACGCCCTTGCCATCGGTGAGTTCGCCGATGCGTGCGGCGAAATCCTCGGTCTTGTAGTTGATCGCCTTCTCGGCACCGATACTTTCGCAGAAGCGGCATTTCTCGTCGGTGCCGGCAGTGGCGAAGATGCGTTTCGCCCCAAGCAATTTGGCGAGCTGGATTGCCGCAACGCCGATGCCCGATGCGCCGCCGTGAATGAGAATGCTTTCGCCGGTCTTCAGCTGGCCGCGATCGGCGATATTGGTCCACACGGTGAACCAGTTCTCCGGCAGCGCTGCAGCTTCGGCCATGTCGAGGCCCTTGGGTACCGGCAGGCATTGTTCGGCCGGTGCGATGCAGTAGGTGGCGTAGCCGCCGCCGGCAACCAGCGCGCAGACCTGGTCACCCAGCTTCCATCTTTGAACGCCGCTGCCCACAGCAACGATCTCGCCCGCCACTTCCAGGCCCGGAAAATCCGGTGCGCCAGGCGGCGGCGGATACATGCCCGAACGCTGCAGCACATCGGGACGGTTCACACCGGCCGCGGCGACTTTGATCAGCACCTCACCAGCCGCGGGCTGGGGCAGCGGGCGCTGTCCGGGTTTCAGAACCTCGGGTCCGCCCGGCTGGCTGATCTCGATCACGGTCATCTGCTGCGGCAACATGGTGCTTTCTCCGTATGGCGATCTTTGATCTAACCGTCTGCCGGTGGTCCGGCAAGGCGGCAGGTTTCGCTTTATTGTGACTTTGCCGGCCGATTAGGATGGACCGGTACAGACGGGAGGACGGCATGGACTGGGATGAAGCACAATCGCGTAAACCGGCGCCGCCCAAATTCGACGTCATGTCGATCGAGGATCTCGAAAGCCGCATTGCCGATCTGGAAGCCGAGATCGTCACCATCCGCGGTGTGATCAAGCAGAAGCAGGCGGCGCGCGGCACCGCCGCCACTTTTTTCAAGAAGTAGGCGTTTCCGGCGCGCGGATATGCGCCGGCGCCAGGTCGCTGCTGGACGCATCGGCCCAGCGCAGGGCGACATGGCAGGTCGTCACACCCGGCTCGGCTTGGCTCTGCAGCACGATGAACTGCCCGCCGGCTGCTTTCGCCACCGCGCGGTCGTATTCCATCATCCGCCAGCAGGCCGATGTCTGCCTGCTGCCGCGCAGCGGGCAGGGTGTTTCGATGCGGGCATAGACGGTATCCGGCGTGACAGCGTCGACCGGCACCTGCTTGGCTGTGGGAAAGCCACGCTGCCAGGCCAGCCCCAGTCCGGCCAGATCGCTGGCCAGTCCGATCCGCTTGCTCCGGACGACCCGGGCGACGGGCCAGGCCGGCCGAAATCGTCAGCATGACGGCCATGCCCCGCCGGATCAGGATTTTCTGAAAGGGGTTCATTATATTTGACATATGACATTATTTGTCATATGTCAAAGCTGATCAGCGTGCGCGGACAGTTCTCATGATCATGTCGACCGCCGCTGCAGCCCGGTCCCGCCATACATTTTTATCCAGCTGGGCGGCCAGACGGAGGTCATGGAAGCGGCTCATCAGGTCGTCGATGGCCACGGCCAGTTTCTCGGCCGGCTCGCCCCGGAAGGCGCCCGCCATGCTGCCCTCGGCCAGCAGGCCGGTCAGGTGACGGCGGATGTGATTGCGATGTTGCAGCAAGATCGCGCCCAGGTTCTGCACCACCTCGTCCAGCACTTCGACCAGGCAGGGATCGCTCAAATATCGCCGCGTGCATTCGGCATCGGCAAGCAGAAAGGCCTGTAACCGTGCGGCCGGACTGCGTCCGTGGTCGCGTGCGATTTCAGCCAGCCGGGTCTCGTCCTCGGCCAGCCAGCGGGTGGCCAGCGCGGCCACGATGGCGCGTTTGTTGGGGTAATAGCGATAGACCGCGGTGCGGGCGATGCCGCCTTCGGCGGCGATGTCCTCGATACGGGTCCGCTTGCTGCCCAGGCGCCGGAAACAGGTCAGGGCGGCATCCAGCAGCCGGTCCTGCACGGGACCCGACAGGCCTTCGGGGGCTTCATCGGGCGAGGGGTGTGACACGGCGGCCGGATTTGTCATGGGCCGACCATACAGGAAGCGCCCCACTTCACGAAATCTTAAGTGGGCCCGGCCATACTGACCTCACTGAGATTTAGTTCGGTCATAGTTTCCTCCCTGTTGTTGATGACTTTGCAGGCCGCCGGCCCGTCCGGCGGCCTCTTTTTTATGTCTGCGGCGGTTTCCGGGGGGCTGGCTTGACTTCACTCCGGCACGCATGGATTAAGGACCCGGACAGATAACAATCCCGGGAGGCCGCCATGCTGGAAGCGAAATTCCTGCGGTTCGATACGCTCAGCCTGCATGCGGGCCAGCAGCCTGACCCGGTGACCGGCGCACGTGCGGTGCCGATCTACCAGACCACGTCCTATGTTTTCCGCGATGCCGACCATGCGGCGGCGCTGTTCAACCTTGAACGCGGCGGCCATATCTATTCGCGCATCTCCAATCCCACGGTCGCGGTACTGGAAGAGCGTCTCGCTGCCCTTGAAGGCGGCGTCGGTGCTGTCTGCACCAGCTCGGGCCAGGCGGCATTGCACCTCGCCATCGCAACACTGATGGGACAAGGCGGCCATATCGTGGCCTCGCGCAACATCTATGGCGGCAGCTACAACATTCTCGTGCATACGCTGCCGCGTTTCGGCATCACCACCACTTTCGTCGATCCGCGCGACCATGCGGCGTGGAAGGCGGCGATCAAGCCGGAGACACGGCTGGTGTTCGGCGAGATTCTCGGCAATCCCGGCCTCGAAGTGCTGGACGTGCCGGCCGTGGCCAAGATCGCGCATGACGCGGGCCTACCGCTGATGCTCGATTGCACTTTCGCCACACCGTATCTGTTCAAGGGCTTTGAGCATGGCGCCGATCTGGTCATGCATTCGGCCACCAAGTTCCTCGGCGGTCATGGCGTCGCCATCGGCGGCGCGCTGATTGATTCCGGCCGCTTCGACTGGGAGGCATCTGGCAAGTTCCCGACGCTGACCGAGCCTTATGCGGGCTATCATGGCCTCGACTTCGCGGAAGAATTCGGCCCGGCTGCTTTCATCATGCGGGCGCGCGCCGAAGGTTTACGCGATTTCGGTGCCTGCATGTCGCCGACCAATGCCTTCCATCTGCTGCAGGGCGTCGAGACGCTCCCCTTGCGCATGGCGCGCCATGTCGAGAACAGCCGCAAGGTGGTGGCCTTCCTGAAAAGTCATCCAGCTGTCGCCTGGGTGTCGTATCCCGAACTGAACGAGCATCCCGATCATGCGCTGGCGAAAGAACTGCTGCCCAACGGTTGCGGCGCGGTCTTCTCGTTTGGCGTGAAGGGCGGGCGCGAAGCTGGTCGCGTGCTGATCGAAGCGCTGCAGGTCTTTTCGCATCTGGCCAATGTCGGCGACGCCAAGTCGCTGGTGATCCATCCGGCCAGCACCACGCATCAGCAGATGAGTGCATCTGAGTTGAAAGCCGCCGGCATCGGTGAAGAACTGGTGCGTCTGTCGGTCGGCCTGGAAGACAGCCAGGACCTGATCGACGATCTGAACCAGGCGCTGCGCGCGGCCCAGAAGTCCGCGAAAGCGGCGGCGGAATAAGAGCGGAGACGAAGTCGATGTGGTTTGATGTAGCGGGCAAGAAGGTCTTCGCCGCCACCGGTGGCAAGGATTTCGACAAGACCAAGCCCACCGTTGTCTTCATGCATGGCAATGCCTGCGACCATACGGTCTGGGCGCTACAGACTCGCTGGTTTGCCTATCACGGTTATGGCGTGCTGGCGGTCGATCTGCCGGGCAATGGCCGATCCGAAGGTGCGATGCCCGACAATGTCGGCGCCTTTGCCGACTGGGTGCCGCAGCTGCTGGATGCAGCCGGTGTGCAGCAGGCGTCGCTGGTGGGACATTCGATGGGCGCGCTGATTGCCCTGGAAGCCGCGGCGCGGCATCCATCGCGCGTCAGCAGGATTTCGCTGCTGGGCTTTGGCTATCCGATGGTGGTCAATCCCGAGCTGCAGGCGCTGGCCGATCAGGGCGCGTATACCGCGGTTGAGCTGATGAATGACTGGATGATCGCCAAGCGCAACCAGATTGGCGGCAACAAGGTGCCCGGCTCCTATCTGCTGACCAGCAGTATCCGTTTGATCGACGGCGCGCCGCGCAGCGTGCTGGCGCAGGGCTTCCGCGTCTGCAACGGCTATGACAATGGCAAGCAGGCGGTGGCCGCAGTTGCCATGCCGGCCCAGATCATCGCCGGCGAGCGCGACCAGATGACGCCGCTGCGCGCTGCACGCGGCTGGGTGAAGGAATTCAAGAATGGCCGCATCGACGTGCTGCCGGGCTGCGGTCATCTGATGATGGGCGAACGTCCCGATGAAACACTGGATGCCCTGAAAAGCTTTATTGCCGGTTGAGTGAATGACAAAGACAGCCAAGACTGAACCCGTACAGCGCCTGTATCTGATCACTCCGCCAGTGATCGAGCCCAAGGTCTTTGCCGAGGACCTGAAGAAGGCATTGGATGCCGGCGATGTCGCCTGCCTGCAGCTGCGGCTGAAGGAAGGCGAGCAGACGGCTGGCGATCATGCCTTCCGTCATGCCACCGAAGCGCTGTTGCCTGTCTGTCATCAATACGATGTCGCCTTGCTCATCAATGATCGTCCCGATCTGGCGATCAAGCTGGGCGCCGATGGCGTGCATATCGGGCAGGAAGACGCGCCTTATGAGGAGGCGCGCCGCATTCTCGGGCCGGATCGCATCGTCGGCGTCACCTGTCATGATTCGCGCCATCTGGCGATGGAGGCCGGCGAGGCCGGCGCCGATTACGTGGCCTTCGGGGCCTTCTTCGTCACCGAGACCAAGCAACCCAAGACTCGGGCCGAGCTCGAACTGCTGGAATGGTGGTCTGGCCTGTTTGAAATCCCCTGTGTGGCCATCGGCGGCATCACGGTGGAGAACTGCGCGCCGTTAATCGAGGCCGGGGCCGACTTCCTGGCGGTTTCGGCCGGTGTCTGGCGCCATCCCAATGGCCCGGCGGCGGCAGTGAAAGCCTTCAATGGAGCGATTGCCAAGCACGGGAACCGCTGATAGGTTCCGCGCCTTTCCGAAAGAGCTTTTCCCATGGCCCTGCGATCCGCCCTGATCAATGCGATGGCGAACGCCGCGCGTAAAGCGCAGCGCAGCCTCACCCGCGATTTCAATGAAGTCGAGCACCTGCAGGTCTCGAAGAAGGGTCCGGCTGACTTCGTATCCGCCGCCGACCGCAAGGCCGAGAAGATCCTGCAGCAGGAACTGGCCAAGGCGCGGCCGGAATTCGGCTTCGTCATGGAAGAGGGCGGCCGGATCGAGGCCAAGGATGGCAAAAGCTTCTGGATCATCGATCCACTCGATGGCACGACGAATTTCCTGCACGGCATTCCGCATTTTGCCATCTCCATCGGTGTGCAGCGTGAGGATGAACTGGTCGCCGGCATCGTACTCGACGTCGTGCGCGACGAACTCTTCTGGGCCGAGAAGGGCGCTGGCGCCTATGTGAACGAGCGCCGCATCCGCGTGTCGGCCCGTCGCAAACTGCCTGAGGCCGTATTCGGCACCGGCATTCCCTTCCATGGCAAGCCGGGCCATGAGCCCTTCCTGAAGGAAGTGGGTACCGTGATGGCCGAGGTTGCCGGCATCCGTCGCATGGGTGCGGCGGCGCTGGACCTTGCCTATGTGGCCGCCGGTCGCTTCGACGGTTTCTGGGAAACCGGCCTGCAGCCCTGGGACATCGCGGCGGGCATCGTGCTGGTGCGCGAAGCCGGTGGCACCGTCACCGATTTCGCCGGTGGCGAGAAGATGCTGGAGACTGGTCGGATCATTGCTGCGAACGATGTCCTGCATGGCCCGCTCAGCAAGCTGATCAAGGCCTGATCGGGCCTGTCGTCCGGACCATTCCCAAACCTGTGAAATACCCTTCCGGGGTGTACTGCCGGGTTGTCGGACTCGCTCGCCTCCGCTATCGTTCCCGCCATCTCTGGGGTTAGGGGGAATAATCCGATGGCCGCCAAGCCGGTTCCGCTTTCGCTTGCTGCCGTCTCGCTGGCTTTCACGCTGGCTGTGCCTGTTCAGGCGCAGACCGTGATCGGCAGCGGTAACGTCCAAATCAATCTTCAGGCGCTTGATCAGCTTGGCCGCGGCCGCGGCAACGCTGTGCCTGCAACGCCGCTGCTGGGCGCGACAGGTGCCCGTGGCGCCGCTGCTGCGACACCGGCTCGCCGTCTGCCGGCCGAACCGGCAGGCCCTCAGCCGCTGATCGGCGAAACCGGTCGTCAGCAGGTCGTAGCGGCCAAGCCGCGCAAGGCACCGGCCCGTCAGGCTGTGGCCACGGCCGCCGCGCCGGCTCCCGCTGCAGCACCGACGCCTTCGCCCGCTCCTGTTCCCGCGCCTGCAATGCCGCAGGCGACCGTGCCCGGCGGCCCGATGCCGGTGATGCCGGCCCCGCAGGCTGCTGCGCCCGCTCCTGAGCCGGTGCCTACACCGGCTCCCGCGCCTGCACCGCAGGCTGCGGCTCCTGCGCCTGCTCCGGCTCCGGCCGTGCCGCCGCCGGTTGCTGCTGCGCCGCCGGCGCCTGCACCAGCGCCCGCACCTGTACCGACTCCCGCGCCGGCTCCGCAGCAGATGGCGGCCGCGCCGGTTGCCCCGCGCCCGGCGCCTGCACCCGGCGTCCAGGGCGGCGTCACTACCATTGCCTTCGCGTCCGGTCAGGGCGACCTGCCCGGCAACCTGTCGGCGCTCGATGCGCTGGCCCAACAGTATGTCGCCGGCGAAGACCGGCTGCAGATTCGCGCCTATGCGGCCAACAGTGCCGGCGATGGCGGCAGCGGCGCGCGTCGCCTGTCGCTCACCCGCGCGCTGGCCGTCCGTCAGTATCTGATCGACAAGGGAATTCGCTCCACCCGCATCGATGTCCGTGCCCTGGGTGCACCCAGCGACGGCTCGCCTGACCGGGTCGAAGTCTCTTCGGTCGGCCGCTAAGCTGTCCTGAAAACCGGTTTCGTCACCATCCTGCGGTTGATCCCGCTATTCGGCCTGGGCGATCATGGCCGGACAGGGTTTTGATTCGCGGCGAACAGCCGATTTCTGTGCTGCACGCCGTGAAAATGCCGTATTCCATCGATACGGCAAATGCGGAAGGGTGATTGCATGACCAAGCCGGGCCGTTTCCTGTTTCGCATGATGCTGTTCCTCGTCGCTGTGGGCGTCGTGATCGCACTGCTGCACAACACATTGCTGCGTGCCTTCATGGCCAATCTGGCGCTGAACAGCCTGATCGTTTTCGTGCTGGTGGTTGGCATTCTCTATTCCTTCCGCCAGGTCTGGATCATCGGCCAGGAAGCCAGCTGGGTCGAAGCCTGGCAGCAGGCGCAGCGTGGCACCGGCGCAGGCAAGATCGGAGAGCCGTCCAGCCTGCTGGCCCCGTTGTCGCGTATGCTGGCCAATCGCGGGCCGCGGAGTTCCGTATCGGCGGCAGCGACACGCGCGCTGCTGGATTCTGTGGGCTCACGCCTAGATGAGTCGCGCGATATCTCGCGTTACTTCATCGGCCTGATGGTGTTTCTCGGTCTGCTTGGCACTTTCTGGGGCCTGCTCGAAACCATCAACGGCGTCAGCGACACCATCAACGGCCTCTCGCTCAATGCCAGCGAAGACATCAACGTGATGTTCAGCAAGCTGAAGGGCGGCCTGGAAGCACCGCTGACCGGCATGGGCCTGGCTTTCTCGGCTTCCATGCTGGGGCTGGCCGGTTCGCTGGTGCTGGGCTTCCTCGATCTGCAGGCCGGTCAGGCGCAGAACCGTTTCTACAACGATCTGGAAGAATGGCTAGCCGGCTTCACCCGCGTCGGCGGTGGCGCGGTGATGGAAGGCGACCAGTCGGTGCCAGCCTATGTGCAGGCGTTGCTGGAACAGACGGCCGACAGTCTCGACAACCTTCAACGTACAATGGCTCGCTCGGAAGATAATCGCGGCCAGAGCGGCGCGGCACTGATGCAGCTGAATGAAAAGCTCAGTCTGCTTACCGAGCAGATGCGGGCTGAACAGGGTCTGCTGCTGAAACTGACCGAACACCAGATCGAGATGAAGCCGATCATGGCCAAGCTGGCGCAGGGCACCGAAAGCGGCGGCTTCGATTCTGCCAGCCGCGGCCACCTGCGTAATATCGACATCCTGTTGAGCCGCCTGCTGGATGATGCGGCGCAGGGCCGCGCCAAGCTGGTCGACGAGATGCGTTCGGAGATCAAGCTGCTGTCGCGCACCATCGCCGCTTCCGCCGACACCCAGCGCCGGAGCTGATTGAGCCATGGCGCTCAGCCGCAGGCGCAACGATCACCAGAGTGCGGGTCCCTGGCCCGGCTATGTGGATGTCTTGTCTACGCTGCTGATGGTCATCGTCTTCGTGCTGGCGGTGTTCATGCTGGTACAGTTCTTCCTCGCCAACGCGATTTCCGGACGCGACAAGGCCATTGATGGCTTGCGCAGCGAACTGGCCGGGCTGGTCGACCAGTTGTCGCTGGAAAAGCGCAATAACGCGCAGCTGCGGCTCGATTTGTCGGGTTTGCAGGCCACGCTGAGCAGCGCCAATGCCGAGCGCGATCAGCTTGCCGCTGTGCTGGCCGACAGCCAGGCGCGCGCTGATGAAGCCGAGAAGAAGCTGACCGAGCAGCAGCAGATTGTGGTCGATCTGCAGGGCAAGCTGGTGTCGAACACCGGGCAGCTGGAGCAGGAAAAGCGCCTGACCCAGGACGCGCGCAGCCAGGTTGACCTGTTGAATCGCCAGCTGCTGGCCCTGCGTGAGCAGATGGCCCAGATCGAGCGCATCCTGAAGGAAAGCGAAGAGAAGGATAAGAACAACCAGGCGCAGGTCAGCGACCTGGGTCGCCGCCTGAATGCCGCGCTGGCGCGCAAGGTTGATGAACTGACCAATTACCGCTCTGAATTCTTCGGTCGTCTCCGGCAGGCGCTGGGCAACCGGCGTGACGTGCAGATCGTGGGCGATCGCTTCGTTTTCCAGTCAGAGGTGCTGTTCGACTCCGGTGCGGCTGAACTGAAGCCCGAAGGGCGCGAGCAGATTGCCCGGCTGGCCAGGACGCTGATCGACATCAGCGGCAAGATTCCCACCGACCTGCCCTGGGTGTTGCGCGTCGATGGCCATACGGACAAGCAGCCGATCAATACGGCGCAATTCCCTTCCAACTGGGAATTGTCGGCCGCCCGCGCCATTTCGGTGGTGAAGTTCCTCGCCAGCCAGGGCGTGCCAGTCGAGCGGCTGGCTGCGACAGGTTTCGGCGAGTTCCAGCCGCTGGATGCGCGCGAGGACCAGACAGCCTTCCGCCGCAACCGGCGCATCGAGTTGAAGCTGACCGAAAGATAGCCCGATGTTCGAGGAAGCCTTCCTGAAAGTCGGCGAGCGTCTGGGCGCGCTGCAGGCCAAGGCGATTTTCGCACTGGCTGCCGCCATCCTGGCGCTGGCAGTCACGGTGGCCGGCGGTATCTATGTTTGGCTGTCGCCACTGGCGCTGTGCCGCCAGCAGACCACGCAGCTTTATTTCGGCACCCATATCAACGAGAACGGCAATGTTGCCCATGTCGATGTTGATAACTGGAAGGGGTTTGTCGAAAGCGCCATCGTGTCGCGTTTTCCAGGCGGCTTCACCGTGCATGACGGTCATGGCTTCTATCGCTCGACCCGGGACGGCAATACGGTGCGGGAGCCGGCTTATATCCTGACCGTCGCCCACCGCGGCAGCCGCGAGAGCAACGGCCGACTGGATGAAATTGTCCTCGATTACAAAAGCAGGTTCCGTCAGGAAAGCGTGCTGCGCGTCGACCAGTGCAGCGCCTATCGCCTTTAGCCTTCTGTTTCGCGCAGCTGCGCGGCATCCAGCTGGCAATCCAGGATTGTGGGCTGGAAGATGGCGCCGATCAGCAGCCGGCCGTCATGCTGCACGGCTGTGCTGGCGCCTGACAGCAGTGTGCCGGGATCGCCGAAGGCTTGCGCCGTCCGTACAACGCCGCGCGGGTCGCGGCTGAGGCGCAGCACCATGCTGGGGCTCTGCTTCTCGGCACTCATGGCATGGCCGATGAAGGCAAAGGAATTGGGGTGGGCTGCGACCCAGAGATCGCCATTGCCATCACGACGGATATTATCGGCGCCACCGGGCAGGGTAAGGCTGCCGCTGCGCAGCAGCATGCCGCTGCTGGGTTCGCGGGTGAAGGCCAACACCATCCGCCATAGGGTCGAGCCGACCAGCACCGTGCCGCCATCAGCTGTCACCTCGATGCCGTTGGCCATGGCGATGCCGTCGGCCACCACGCGCGCGCCGCGGCCGTCATGGTAGACGATGGTGGAGCGCGCCAACTGCAGCAGATTTTCTGCCGTGTGCATCCAGCCGGGGCCGGCACCGCGGTCGTTGGTCAGATAGAAGGCTTCCGGCCCGGCAGCGGCGATACCGTTGGGATGGACGAACAGGTCACTGGCCACGCTGCCGCGATGCCGCAGCACCGGCGCGGCGCCAGCGGCGACATGCACGGTGAAGATTTCCACCGTGTGTTTGTCGGCGCTACGGTGGTTGATCACCTGCAGGAACAGCTGGCCGTCGGCAGCGGCAAACAGGCTGAGGCCATGCGGATGGAACGGCATGGCGGGCGGCGTGTCGATCTTGATGAATCGTCCTGGCCGGCTGCTCAGATCATAAAGATAGAGCGCACCGGTCGCCGACCGGTCGCGACGGTCCTGGCTTGAGACGATGACGCCGCTGCCACCTGGCAGCATGGCCATGTCCTCCGGCCCTGGCGGCGCATCGACGGCCATACACTGGCCGGCTGTGAAGGCATCGGCGCTGCGGAAGGCGCCGCCGATCCAGATGATGTAACCGATGTAGACGACCAGGCCGGCCAGCGCAAATTTCCACCAGAAGCGCAGCAGGCGGCCGGGCAGCGGTTTCTCGTCGCGGCGTCTACGCGGCATCGGCTGCCCCGCCTGTATCTATTCCGTGCATGAACTGCAGGCGGGCGAGGCGCGCGTAAAGACCATCCTCGGCCATCAGGGTGTCGTGGCGGCCGGCGGCGACAATGCGACCATTATCCATGACAACGATGCGGTCGGCCTTCTGCACGGTGGCGAGGCGATGCGCGATCACCAGTGTGGTGCGGCCCTGCATCAGGCGCTCCAGTGCTGCCTGCACCTTGCGTTCGGACTCGGCATCCAGCGAGGAGGTCGCTTCGTCCAGCAGCAGCACCGGAGGATCGCGCAGCAGGGCGCGTGCGATGGCGATGCGCTGGCGTTGGCCGCCTGAAAGGCGCACGCCGCGTTCGCCCAGATAGGTGTCATAGCCCTGCGGCAGGCCCTGGATGAAACCATGCGCCGCAGCCGCTTCGGCGGCGGCCTGCACTTCGGCGTCGCTGGCTTCGGGCCGGCCGTAGCGGATGTTCTCGGCCACGCTGGCGCCGAAGATCACCGGCTCCTGTGCGACCAGGCCGATATGGCGGCGCAGTGCCACCGGATCGAGCTGGGTGATGTCGATGCCGTCAAAGCGAATCTGGCCTGCATCCGGATCGTAGAAGCGCAGCAGCAGCTGGAACAGCGTGGTCTTGCCAGCGCCGGAAGGCCCGACGATGGCGACGGTTTCGCCGGCATTGATGTCCAGGCTCAGGCCATCCAGCGCCGGTGTCTGCGGCCGCGCTGGATAGTGGAAGCGCACGGCGTCGAATTGCAGTCGGCCCGACGGCAGGGCGGGCAGATGCTGCGGATCGGCGGGTGCCTGGATGCCGGGCTCAGTGGCCAGCAGCTGCATCAGGCGTTCGCCAGCCCCGGCTGCACGCTGCACATCGCCCCAGATTTCTGACAGCGCGCCGACGGAGGACGCACCGATGATGGCATAAAAGACGAAGGCGCTGAGTTCGCCGCCTGACATTTCACCGGCGAACACGGCCTTGCCGCCGATCCACATCACGGCATTCACGGCACCGAAGACCAGCAGCATGACCAGTGCGGTCAGCCAGGCACGCGCCCGGACGCGCCGTGCTGCCGTGTTGAAAGCGGCTTCGGTATTGATCGAGAAGCGGGCGCTTTCACGGGCCTCGTAGGTATAGGCCTGCACGGTGGTGACGGCGTTCAGGGTTTCACCGGCCTGGGCAGAAAGATCAGCGATGCGATCCTGGCTTTCGCGCGACAGCTTGCGCAGGCGGCGGCCGAGAATGACAATCGGCAGGACCACCAGCGGGATCACCAATGCAACCAGCATCGTGAGGCGCGGCGAGGTGATCACCAGCAGGACAGCGCTGCCCAGGAACAGCAGCAGGTTGCGCAGCGCCACCGAGATCGACGAACCGATCAGCGACTGGATCAGTTCGGTATCGGTAGTCAGGCGCGATAGCACCTCGCCGGTGCGGGCCGATTCAAAGAAGGCGGGGCTCAGTTTCAGCACATGGGTGTAGACGGCGCGACGGATGTCGGCGACCACACGTTCGCCCAGCCAGGTCACGCAATAGAAGCGCGCAAAGGTGGCGACCGCGAGGACCGCCACCACACCGAACAGGGCGCCGAAATAAAGATCGAGATAGGTGCCGTTGCCATGGCCGAAACCGACATCGATCACGCGACGGATCGCCTGGCCGATACCCAGCACGGCGCCGGCGGCAACGACGAGGGCGACAACAGCACCCGCGGCCATCCAGCGATAGGGCGCGACGAAACGGAAAACCGGTCCCAGCGCATTCAGGTTGGCGCGCTTCGGGTCAGACGTGGCGGAAGACGGCATCGATTCTGCGCTTTGCTTGAAATACCAGCCGGTTATAGACGCCGCTTCCCCGGGTCACAACGCGACCGCTGCGGCACCGCGCAGGCTTGTGACGGGCTGCAAGCGCATGCACTTGTATGATCCTGATATGATCTTTTAAATTTCCATATATGTTCTATTCTCTGGGGGTCCGTCGGCTCACACAAAAGAGCAATCCATGCCAAGGCTTCTCGTCCTCGCCATTGTCTTCATCTTTGTCGTTGGGTGCGCGCCCAGCGCACCACCGGGTGTCTTGCCTGTCATCGAGGCCAAGCCGGTCGTGCTGGCCAGTGGCGAAACGGTGCAGCCGATGGCAAGCAGCGCAGACATGGGTGGCAATCGCCCCCTGCTTCAGTTGACGCGCATCCAGTTCGATGTGCCGCGCGGCAAGGAAATCGGTCTGGTCAGTGGCTATGGTCAATGCCAAGGCGTTAAGCGCGGGCCGGTCTATCACACTGGTAGCCGGAATCTGGAGCGTCCGCGCGAGTGGCAGGATACTTTTCGCAAGGTGATGTCAGGTCACGGTTACCGCGTACCGAATGAAGCGGGTCGACTGTTCATCGAAACAGAGAACGATGGCGCGGATATTCAGGTCGGCGCCAGCATTACCGATTTTCATCTTGAGAGCCGGCTCAATTGCAACCACATCACCGAGAAGGCGATCGGTCTGCGGCCCAAAGCCAGAATCACCATCGACTGGCAGATTTATGATCCCGTGCGCCGCACGATCATCGGGCAGTGGGAAGGTGAAGGAGTGTACGACTCCGAAATCGTTCTGCCGCTTGATGCCGGATTGCCGATGCAACTGGTGTTTGCCGACGCCTTGAACCGCCTGGCAGCCGATCCGAAATTCCGCGATCTGCTGATGCGGCGTGGCGAAACGCTGGCTGGATCGCGCGGCATGGCGGCGTCGCCCGCACGCCGCGGCTTGTCACGGGAGAAGCTCTTCGATCAGCCTATCGCACAGCGGATCGATTACATCCGCAGTGCGACAGTTCTGATCGAGAACAGCGTCGGGCACGGATCTGGTTTTCTCGTCTCTGCGGATGGCCTGATCGTGACCAACAGCCATGTCGTCGGCGCCGACCGGTTTGTACGGGTGCGGCTGCTATCCGGCCAGACTGTGGCCGGCGAGGTTGTGCAGCGCCATGGCGCGCGCGATGTCGCACTGGTGAAGATCGAGGGTGACCGCCATCCGGCCCTGCCGGTTCGCGAGACGCCGGCCAAGGTGAGTGAAGAGGTCTATGCCATCGGCGCGCCGCAATCCAAACAGCTTGGCTGGACGGTGACGCGGGGTGTGATCAGTGCCTTCCGCCCGGCGCGGCCACCGGCCCAGTTGCACGACCTGATCCAGGCCGATGTGCCGATCCACGGCGGCAACAGTGGCGGTCCGCTGCTCGACCGGCAGGGCAACCTGGTGGGCATCGCCGTGCTGGGCTGGGCCTCCGATGAGGCCAGGCGGAACAGCAGCCTGAACGGCTTTATTCCCATCCTGGACGGGATCGACAAACTCGGACTCGATCTTGTCGATCCGGCCGAGTTTGAGCGGCGCCGGAAGGTCGCGGCCAGCCGATAGGTAAGGCATTGATATTAATACAATTCCTATAACGTCTCGACGGCCCGGTCTTCGGGCTTGCAGGGGGGGCTGGTTCTGGTTATAACGCCGGCCCATTGAGGAATTTTCGGGCTTTCCACGGGAAGGCCCAGGAGAACTGTCATGAAGGCCGAGATTCATCCCGACTACCACGAGATCAAGGTGCAGATGACGGACGGTACCGTCTACACCACCCGTTCGACCTGGGGTAAGCTGGGCGACACCCTGATGCTCGACATCGATTCGACCTCGCATCCGGCCTGGACCGGCGGTCCGGCCCGTCTGAACGAGGCTGGCGGTCAGGTGGCCAAGTTCAAGAAGCGCTTCGGCACTTTCGGCCTGAAGAAGTAAGCCGTATCCTGATTTTTGCCGGATTTTGGTCCGGTCTGAAGGCGGCCCGGGTTCCGAGGCCGCCTTTTCTGTGTCCGGACGCTTTCTCAAGCATATTTTGCCGGACCCTACATTTCATTAACCATAGAGGCCTTACGCCTATAGGCTGACCAAGCGCGAAACCAACATCACGATAACAGCGCACTTCATGGCCCAAGTTTATCAATCTGCTTCGATCAAGCTCGGCGACGAGATCATCACGGTGATCTACGTTTCCTATTCGGCCATTGCCACCGATGAGATGGCAGGGCGGTCGCTCGCCTCCATGAAGCCGCTGTTCAAGAATTCCACCTTGGTTCTGGCCGCCCAGGGCCCGAGCCTGGCGCCGGAATTCGTCGGGCCCAAGCATGTGGTCGATATCCTGCGCGGCCGTGCACTCGCCGATTTCAAGTGGTACCCGATTTCCATCGGGTAATTATGCTGCCAGCCGGGCGCGGTTTTCCGGCCTGAAAATTTCTAATCCTTCCTCCTCTTGAAGGGTGCGTCCGCGCTCCCTACCTCTGTGTCGTGCCGGATGCTCAAGATGAGGTCCGGCCGTCACGGCGGCCCGGCGCTAATGCGGGAATGCCTCCTGCCTTTCATGGCGGGCCGCGCAAACGACTCATCGCTTGAAGGAGGATGACTCATGCGTGCTTTCGATCTTTCCCCCCTGCTGCGTTCCAGCGTCGGTTTCGATCATGTGAACCGGCTGTTCGAGCTGGCCAATCGCGTCGACGAGGCGGCCACCAGCTATCCCCCGTACAACATTGAGAAGCGTGGCGAAGACGCCTATCGCCTCACCATGGCGGTGGCCGGCTTCAGCGACGCCGAGCTTGATGTCACGGTGAAGGAAAACAGCCTGATCGTCACCGGCAAGGCGGCCGAGCAGTCGTCCGCTGATGCAGAGCAGGTTTCCTATCTGCATCGCGGCATCGCGCGCCGTGCCTTCGAGCGCCGCTTCGAGTTGGCCGATACCGTGAAGGTGATCGGCGCCGAGCTGAAGGACGGCCTGCTGCATGTCGCGCTGAAGCGCGAGGTGCCTGAAGCCAAGAAGCCGCGCCAGATTCAGATCAACACGGCCGCCCAGAGCGGCACCATTGGCGGCACCGTGGGCGGCACGGTGATCGAAGCGCAGCCCAAGGCTGCGTAACTGGGCTGCCTCACAGCAATAGCCTGAAATGAAAACGGCCCCGGTAGCGATACCGGGGCCGTCGTCATGTGATGGATGCAAAAGGTCGCTTACGCGGCCTTGAAGTCCTGCTCCAGCTTGGCTTCGTACTTGCCCAGTGCGGCCAGGCCGTTCAGGCGGGCGCGATGCAGATAGCCCTTCTGCGCGTTCGCCACGTTGGCGGCCTTGCCGCCCCAGAGCTTGAGCGGGAAGGCCTGCAGGGCGCGGCCATAGGAGAAAGTCAGGGCCCAGGGCAGGTTCGGGTGACGCGCGTTCATGGCGCCCAGATGCGCCGAGGCCAGCTCATCCGACTGGCCACCCGACAGGAAGGCGATGCCCGGCACGGCCGACGGCACGCAGCGCTTCAGCACCTGCACGGTGGCATCGGCGACTTCGTCGATGCTGGCGACCTTCTTGCACTGTTCGCCCTGGATCACCATGCCTGGCTTCAGGATGATTCCTTCCAGCTGCACGTTGTGGATAGCGAGGTATTCGAACACGGTTTGTAGCGTACGCTCCGTGGCAGCGAAGCTGGTGGCCAGATCATGGTCGCCGTCCATCAGGATTTCCGGCTCGACGATCGGCACGATGTTGTTGGCCTGGCAGATGCCGGCATAGCGCGCCAGCGCCTCGGCATTGGCGACCAGGGCCTGACGGCTCGGCTTGCCGTTGGCGATGTTGAGCACCGCGCGCCACTTGGCGAAGCGGGCGCCAAGCTGGTGGTACTCGGCCATGCGCTTGCTCAGGCCATCGAGACCTTCGGTGATCTTCTCGTCGGCGCTGCCGACCAGCGTCTGTACACCCTTGTCGACCTTGATGCCGGGAATGATGCCACGCTTATTGAGGATGTCTACGAGGGGCGTGCCATCCTTGGCCTTCTGGCGCAGCGTCTCGTCATACAGGATGACGCCCGAGATGTACTTTTCGGACTCGGCGGCGGTGAACAGCATCTCGCGATAGTCGCGGCGGTTCTCCTCCGTCGACGGCACGTTGATGCTGGAGAGGCGCTTTTCGATCGTGCTGGTGCTTTCGTCGGCGGCGAGGATGCCCTTGCCCGGCGCGACCATACCAACGGCGATCTTGTTGAGTTCCTTGAGGTTCATTGTGTCAGCTCCCGATACGTCAGAATTCGAGGTCGTTTAAACGAAAAATCCGGCCCCCTGTTTCTCGGGGCCGGATTTTATCATGCGATCATTTGGCGGCTACCGTGGCCGACAGGGCGGCCACGCCCGGCAGCGGCTTGCCTTCCAGCCATTCCAGGAAGGCGCCGCCAGCGGTGGAAACATAGGAAAACTCTTCCGCAACCCCGCCATGGCGCAGGGCCGCAACGGTATCGCCGCCACCAGCCACGCTCAGCAGGCGGCCAGAGGCCGTCAGCGCCGCTGCCGTGCGCGCCACGGTGACCGTGCCGGCATCGAAGGGCGGTGTCTCGAAGGCGCCCAGGGGGCCATTCCAGACCAGTGTTTTGCAATCCGCCAGGATGGTGCCGAGGCGAGCCGCGGCCACCGGGCCGATGTCGAGGATCATCTGGTCTTCCGGCACGCGCTCGGCCGGCACCACCTTGCTGGGAGCGCCGGGGCGGAACTCGCGGGCGACGACCACGTCATCGGGCAGGATGATGGCGCAGCCCCGCGTCACGGCATCGCGCAGGATGTCGCGGGCGGTATCGGCGAGGTTCTTCTCGCACAGGCTCTTGCCCACCTCACGGCCCTGGGCGAACAGGAAGGTGTTCGCCATGCCGCCGCCGATGATAATTTTGTCGACCTTGCCCAGCAGGTTGCCCAGCAGTTCCAGCTTGGTCGAAACCTTGGCGCCGCCGATCACGGCGGCAACAGGCTTCTCCGGTTGCTCAAGGGCGGCCTGCAGATGCTTGAGCTCCACTTCCATGTTGCGGCCGGCATAAGCCGGCAGCAGATGCGCCAGAGCCTCGGTCGAGACATGGGCGCGATGGGCGCAGGAGAAGGCGTCGTTGACATAGATATCGCCCAGGCTGGCCATCTGTTTGGCCAGGGCGCCGTCATTCTTCTCTTCGCCCGCATGGAAGCGGGTGTTCTCCAGCAGCACGACGCCGCCGGGCTTCAATTTGGCGATGGCGTCCTTGGCCTTGTCGCCGACGCAGTCTTCGGCGAAGGCGATGGAGGAACCCAGTGCAGTGGCGAGCGCAGCCGCCACCGGCTTGAGCGACATCTCCGGCACGGGCTTGCCGTCAGGCCGACCGAAATGCGACAGCACGACAACCTTGGCACCCTTGCGCGACAGTTCATGCAGGGTGGGCAGGATGCGGCTGATGCGCAGGTCGTCGGTGATCTTGCCGTCCTTCATCGGGACGTTCAGATCGACGCGGACCAGCACGGTCTTGCCGGCTACGTTGACGTCATCGAGAGTGCGGAACTCCGGCATGCTCAGCGGCCGCTTAGAGCTTGGCCATCGCCACCGCAGTATCGGACATGCGGTTGGAGAAGCCCCACTCGTTGTCGTACCACGACACCACGCGCACCAGATTGCCTTCCATGACCGTGGTCTGCTTCAGGTCGAAGGTCGAGCTGGCTGGGTTATGGTTGAAGTCGCTGGAGACCAGCGGCTGGTCGTTGGTGTCGAGGATACCTTTCAGCTTGCCGGCGGCAGCCTTCTTGATGGCGTCGTTGATCTCTTCGACCGTGGTGTTCTTCTTCGAGATGAACTTGAAGTCGACCAGCGACACGTTCGGGGTCGGGACGCGGATGGACGAACCGTCCAGCTTGCCCTTCAGCGACGGCAGCACCAGGCCGACGGCCTTGGCGGCACCGGTGGTGGTCGGGATCATCGACAGCGCCGCGGCGCGTCCGCGATAGAGATCCTTGTGCATGGTATCCAGCGTCGGCTGGTCGCCGGTATAGGCATGGATCGTGGTCATGTAGCCCTTCTCGATGCCGACGGCGGCATCGAGGACGAAGGCGACAGGCGCCAGGCAGTTGGTGGTGCAGGACGCGTTCGAGACGATGGTGTGCTCGGGCTTCAGCTGGTCGTGGTTCACGCCATAAACGACGGTGAGGTCGGCATTGGTGGCAGGCGCGGAGACCAGCACCTTGCGGGCGCCGGCGGTCAGGTGCAGCGCGGCCTTCTCCTTGTCGGTGAAGATGCCGGTGCATTCCAGCGCGATGTCGACCTTCAGCTCCTTCCAGGGCAGCTTGGCCGGATCGCGCTCGGCAGTGACCTTCATGAAGCCACGGCCAACATCGATGCCATCGGCCTTGGTCTCAACCTTGCCATTGAAGCGGCCATGCACGCTGTCATAGCGGAACAGATGGGCGTTGGTTTCCACCGGGCCCAGATCGTTGATGCCGACAACTTCGATATCCGTGCGGCCGCTTTCGATGATGGCGCGCAGCACATTGCGGCCGATGCGGCCGAAACCGTTAATCGCAACCCGAACCGTCATTTTCCTGATCTCCGTGGGATGGCGTGACGAGGGGCGGGCGGGGTGCCCGCGACCGCTCTTTTTTCGGGGCCGGGTTTACCGTTTTTGAAGCTGAGTCGCAAGGCGAGCACGGCTTGATCACGGGGCAAAAACCCATCCGAATTCAGCAAAATCGGGTGTTGTTCAGAAGTGTGACAGTTTGATGTCAAGACCGGCTCCACATCAGCCCGAAGGGCAGTGGAGTCCACCAGCCTGTGGGCAGTCCGGCGGCGCGTAAACCGGCTCCGATCCACTCGTTGCAGGTGCGGAAAGGGCTGTAGCGGCCGATGGCCTCGTAAAAGGCATCCTCCGCGCCGAATCCGGCCTCGGGAATCTGGCGGGGGCGGCCGTCCGGCCCCGGGCTGAAGCCGGCCCGGATATAGGCGACCAGGGCATGATACTGCAGCGAATCGACGTCCAGGCGGCGCACCCGGTGAGATTCGATATCGGGCTGGTCGATGCGCATGACATGCATGGCGGCCGGTCCCCGGCCCAGCAGGGCAGCGGCGGCAAGGTCAGGCCGGAAATCGACCGGCCGGCGGGTGTTCAGGTAGAAATCCCGGTCGCCCCAGCCGAAGGCCACATAATCCCGGGCTTCTATCTGACCGGCAGTGCCGCTGGCAGCGGGCCCCTGATTGCCAGCCAGCCAGCTGCTCCAGTCGGCGCCCTCCTGATGGACCGGCAGTGCAACCCAGACATGCCAGCCGTTGGATACCAAGTAGACCGGCACCTTTGGCTGGTCGGGGAGGGCATCGCGATACGGTGCCGGCAGCAACCCCAGTCCCAGCGCAGCCAGGGCATAGAAGGCGGGCACAGCCAGGACGGCGATGCTGAAGACGGCGGCAAGGCGGCGAAGAAAACGCATGGAAGTCTTTTGCCTGGGAAATGTGGCGAGAATTCAACGTGTCAAGCAAGGTGCCGAGAATTGATAACCCCTTGGCGATGCGATGATTCTCTGGCTAATATGCTTGCGGAAGAGGGTAATTTCGCCAGGTCCGGATCAATCCGGCCGGCCAGACGGGGGATGAGGATTATGCGTCATTCTGTGTGCTTGCAGCTCGCGGCAGGCGTTTTTGCGGCTGCGCTGATGATGGTTTCTGCGCCTGCGGTTCAGGCCGGCGAGGGCAGCGGCGATCCATCCTTTGTCACCTTCACCGCGGGCTACCACGATGTTCATGATGACCATGACGCCTTCGAGGGTCGCGTCGAATACCGCCATGGTGAGAAGTTCTGGATCTTCAAGCCGCTCATCGGCGTGATGGGCACCAGTGACGGTGCTCTCTACGGTTATGCCGGCGTTCTGGTGGATATCTATCTCGGCCGCCGCTGGGTGCTGACGCCGAGTTTCGCACCGGGCGCCTATCACAAGGGCGATGACGGCAAGGATTTGGGCGGCGCCATCGAATTCAAGTCGCAGCTGGAACTGAGCTATCGTTTCGACAATCGCTCGCGGCTCGGTATCGGCATCAGCCATATGTCCAATGCCAGCATCTATGAGCGCAATCCCGGCACCGAGACGGCCTTCATTACCTATTCACTGCCGTTGGGTGGCGTAAAGTAACCCCACCAGCATCGTCTGGGCAAGATCGGGGCGCGCCATCACGGCGCGCCCTTTTTCGTTTCAGGAAAACGCAGCTGGCTCCAGACCAGCCTGTCGCCAGACCGCAGCGGGGCTCAGGCCGCTGTCGCGCATCTCGCGCAGGCTAGGGGCATTCTTTCGCTTGGCCAACCGTTCGCCGCTCTGATCGTGCAGCAATGGATGATGGGCATAGGCCGGCACTGGCCAGCCGAACAGCGCCTGCAACAACCGGTGCAGATGCGTGGCTGCGAACAGGTCGTCGCCGCGCGTGACCAGCGTAATGCCCTGCAGCGCGTCGTCATGGCTGACGCAAAGATGATAGCTGGCCGGGGTTTCCTTGCGTGCCAACACCACATCGCCAAAACCGCCGATCAGCAGTTCCGGCGTTACTGACTGTTCGCCAGCGGTTTCGTCCCGCCAGGTCAGGGGCCAGCGCCCGGCATGCCGGCAAGCAGCATGCATGTCCAGCCGCAGGGCATAGGCCTCGCCGGCCGCCATGCGGGTCTCACGTTCGGCCGCGGACAGATGCCGGCAGGTGCCGGGATAGACCGCGCCTTCAAAGCCATGAGGCGCCTGGCCGGCCGCATTGATCTCGGCCTGGATCTGTTTGCGCGTGCAGAAGCAAGGATAAAGCAAGTCACGCATCCGCAGTTGATCCAGCGCGCGTGCATAATCGTCAAAATGCTGTGATTGGCGGCGCACTGGCTGTCCCCAGCGCAGGCCGAGCCAGGACAGGTCCTGCAGGATCGCATCGGTGAATTCGGGCCGGCACCGTGTACCGTCGATATCCTCGATGCGCAGCAGGAAGCGTCCGCCCATCTGTCGCGCACGCAGGAAGGCGATTCCGGCCGCATAGGCATGGCCCAGATGCAGGTACCCGGTCGGGCTTGGCGCGCAACGCGTAACGATGTCAGACTGCATGCAGCGATTCTCTCCACAGGCAGCTTATGGCAAAGCCTCTCCCCGCCGCAAAGGCCGATAACCGCAAGCGCACCAAGCAGGCACTGGCGCAGCTTTGCGCCCGCGAGCCGAAGCTCGCGGATGTGCATGCCATGGTCGGCTTCATCACCGACCGTCGCCGCCCCGCCGATTTCGCCACCCTGTGCCGTATTGTGATCGAACAGCAGATTTCGGTCGCCGCCGCCAACACCGTCTGGGGCCGGCTGGAGGCCGTCGTGCAGGGCCGTGCCAATGGCGTGTTCAGCGCCGAGCGTGTGCTGAAGCTGAGCGAGGCGCGCCTGCGGGCCTGCGGCCTCAGCGGCCCAAAGGTGCGCTATGTCCGCAACATGGCGCTGGCGGCGAAAAGCAAAGCCATCGACTTCGAGTTGTTGCCGAAACTCGACGATCATGCCGCGATGGCGATGCTGATCGAGGTTAAGGGCATTGGCCGCTGGACAGCGGAAATTTTCCTGATGTTCGCGTTGGATCGCGAGGATATCTGGCCCGCGCATGACGTGGCGCTGCAGGAAGCGGTGAAGCAGGTCTTCGGCCTGAAGACGCGGCCGGACGTGAAGAAGATGGATCGGATGGCGGAAAACTGGCGGCCACACCGCGGCGTCGCCGCACGCCTGCTCTGGCGCTATTATGCCGTCGCGCGCAATCGCCTCACTACAGACCATGTCAATGCAAAGGCTCCGCCATGACCACGATTGACGGCCCCCGACTGCCTGCCGCCAAAGGCCCGGCCCGTAAGCTTGTCGTGCTGATCCATGGCTATGGCGCCGATGGCAACGACCTGATCGAACTGGGCAAGCAATGGAGCGGCCTGCTGCCCGACGTTGCTTTTGCCGCACCGCATGCGCCGGCGATGATCCCGGGTTTTCCACCGGGCATGATGGGCGGCCGGCAGTGGTTCGCGCTCGACTCCTACGATCCTAATCTGCTGCGTCGCGATCCCCAGTACACGGCCGGAATCTACGCCACTATGCAGAAGGCGGCTGAACAGGCTGCGCCGGCACTGGAGCAGTTCCTGGATGCCGAACTGAAGCGGCACAATCTGAAGCCTGCCGATCTGGCGCTGGTCGGGTTCAGCCAGGGCACCATGATGGCGCTGCATGTGGGCCTGCGCCGCGATCCGGTGCCTGCAGCGATCCTGGGTTATTCCGGCGCATTGCTGGGCGGCGTAGGACTGGAGAAGCAGATTCGTGGCCGACCGCCGATCCTGCTGATTCATGGCGATGCTGACGAGGTCGTGCCGATGGAGGCCATGCATGCGGCCCTGAAGGCGCTGAATGACGCCGGCTGTCCGGCCCGTTTCCATGTCAGCCCTGGTCTGGGCCATGGCATCGACGGCCATGGCCTCGACCTGGGCGGCCGCTTCCTCGCCGAAAGCTTTTCCGGGGCTAGGTAATCGGTGTGTCCCATGTGGATAAGCCTGCGAGCTTACAAAATAAGGTGGTTGTCATGATGCGGTAACCCCGCATATGGTAATGACATTCGGCGTACGGACCTGAGGGAGACGATGACCCCAGAGAGTTGTCCAGCGTTGGTTTTGAATGCGGATTACCAGCCGCTCTCATATTTCCCGCTGTCGGTCTGGCCGTGGCAGGAAGTGGTCAAAGCGGTCTGCATGGACCGCGTCACCATTCTGTCGGAATACGAACAGGAAATCCGCTCTCCCAGTTTCAGCATGCGCCTGCCCAGCGTGGTGGCGCTCAAGCGCTACATCGCTCCGGCGCGTCGCCCCGCTTTCACCCGGTTCAACCTGTTCCTGCGCGACCGCTTCTCCTGCCAGTACTGCGGCAGCCGACATGAGCTCACCTTCGATCACGTGGTCCCGCGCTCGCGCGGCGGCCTGACGCGCTGGGACAATGTGGTGGCGGCCTGCGCGCCCTGCAATCTGGCCAAGGGCGGCCGCATGCCCGACGACTGCCATATGCATCCGCGCATGCGTCCGCATATGCCGACCGTGCAAGAACTGCAGCGTAACGGGCGGGGTTTCCCGCCCAATTTCCTGCACGATAGCTGGCGCGATTTTCTTTACTGGGACAGCGAGCTGGAGCCGTAACGGCGCTCGCTGTTTAAACGCGTTCGGACAGCCAGATGGCACCGCGGGTGATCGCCTTGATGCCCTTCGACAGCAGCGTGTAGCCTGGTGCTTCCGCCGCGCCCTCGGCGCGCGCGGTGTCGCGGTGGTTCACCTCGTCGGCGCGGAATTTCTCGATCGTTTCGCGCAGTTCGGGTTCGGCCTCGCCCAGCGCTTCGACCTGTTTGGCATAATGGGAGTCGATCACTTCCTCCACCGCTTCGGTGCAGGCCATGGCAGCCTTTTCGCCCAACATTGCCGTGGCGGCGCCAAGTGCGAAGCCGCCGACATGCCACAATGGCGACAGCAGGGTGGGGCGCACGCGATGCCTGGGCAGCAGGCGGTCGAAGGCATCTAGATGCGCCTGCTCCTGCTCGGCCATGTGGCGGATGGTGGGCGCTGCGGGAGATTTCTTCAGTACGGCCAGCTGGCCGTCGTAGATGCGCTTGGCGCCGTATTCGCCGGCATGATCGACGCGCAGGATGCGTGCCAGCAGCTGACGCGGATTAGGATCACCGGCGAGACGGCGCTTCTGCATCACGCAGCCCTCCTGGCAGCCAGCAGGGCGAAGACGGCCAGCGCTGCCGACCACAGCGCATTCCAGCCGGCCATCGACAGGCCAAGCACGCGGATGGCTGCCTCGTCGCAGCGCACGACCGGCGTGGCCATCAATTGCGCGCGCAGGTCTTCCAGCGTGGTGGCGCTGGACGTGGTGCTGCAACTGGTCAGGCCCTGCCACCATTTCCATTCGACGCCGGCATGGAACGCCCCGATGCCGCCGGTGATGACAAAGCTCAGGGCAGCCAAGGACAGGAGTTGCACGCGCCAGCGCGGTAGTGCGAACGCGGCCAGACCGAAGACCACGGCCGCGATATGCGGCCAGCGTTGCCAGTGGCACATCTCGCAGGGCGGCAGGCCGAAGCCGTATTGCGCAATCAGCACCAGCGCCAGCGTGCCGGCAGGGGCCAGGGCGACCAGCAGGCCGGAGCGATTGGGCTTTAGCAGGCTATCGATCATGGTTCAGAAGACATAGCGCACGGCAACGAAGCCGCCAATCAGGGCGATGAGGAATATCCAGCCCAGGATAGCCAGCCGCTTCTCGATGAAGGCCTGAATGGGGGCGCCATAGGCACGCAACAGGCCGGCCAGAACGAAGAAGCGCACGCCGCGGGTGACGATGGAGGCGATCACAAAGACGCCCAAGCTGAAATGTGCGGCACCGCTGGCGATGGTGACGATTTTGTAGGGGATCGGCGTCAACCCCTTGATCAGGATGATCCAGACGCCCCATTCGTCATAGGCGGCTTCGAAGGCATGCCATTTCTCGCCATAGCCGTAGAGGTCGATGATCCAGCGGCCGGCGGTCTCGATCAGGAAATAGCCGATGGCATAGCCGAACAGGCCGCCGATCACCGAGGCGGCCGTGCAAACGAAAGCGTAGTAGAAAGCGCGCTGGCGGTTGGCCAAGCACATCGGGATCAGCATCACATCGGGCGGGATCGGAAAGACCGAGCTTTCCAGGAAGGACACCACGGCAAGCGCGCGGTCGGCCCGCGGGCGGGCGGCCTGACGCATGGTCCAGTCGTAAAGGCTGCGGAACACGGCTTGGATTTCTCCCGAACGGGCTACGTGTATGCCGGAGCCATCGCACCTTGTCCATGCGCCGTCCGGTCGCAACTGCGTGACAAAGATATGTTTTCGGGGATTTTTACGTGCGGGCCGGTGGTTGATTCGGGCCGCGCCTCCGGTAATATCCGGCCGCCGACTGCCGGGCCCCAGTGGTGAAATTGGTAGACGCGACAGACTCAAAATCTGTTATCCGCAAGGGTGTGCTGGTTCAAGTCCGGCCTGGGGCACCACCTTCATCCGCGCAGTCGATCATGAAAAAAGCCGGGCACCCTTTCGGGTGTCCGGCTTTTTCGCATTCAGTCAGTGGAGTCAGTGCCGCGGCTTGTTAGCGTCGCGCAGTGCATCCTTAGCGCCGCCCACGGCATTCTGAATCTTGCCTTCGACCTTATCGACCTTGCCCTCGGTCTGCAGCTTAGCGTCGCCGGTCAGTTTGCCGGCGCCTTCCTTGATGGCGCCCTTGACCTGCTTGGCCGTGCCTTCGATGCGATCCTTGTCCATGATGCTCTCCTGTCTGTGCTGTGGTAACCTTTAACCAACGGTCTCGCACCCCGCACGTTCCGGTCAGATTGTCGCAGCAGATAAAGGCTTATCCGCTGTTTTCTGCGATCCCGTTTTTGGAACTCTGCTTTTCTTTGCGGGTTGTCCTGATAACAGGCAAAGGAGAGCGCCATGGGACAGCAAGCCAAACCGGGAAAACCACAATCGGTGAAAGACCCGACGTCTGCCGATACCGATCACTCGCGTCTGCGTCGCCGCCGTCGCGCGGATGATATGGCGCAGCAGGAGAAAGCTCAGGCGGCGAAGGATCATTCCGAGGTCGGTCAGCAGGGCAACATCAGGCAGAATACGCATAATCAGGGTTACCAGCAGGATCGCTAAGCATGGAGCGCGCACCGCAGATCGTATTTCGCAACATGGACAGTTCTCCGGCTCTGGAAAATGCCATCTTGGATCGCCTCAACCGGCTGGAGCAGTTTCATTCCAACATCATCGGTTGCCGCGTGGTGGCGGAAATCCCCCATCGCAGTGCTGGCGGCGCCAAGCCACCGCTGGCATTGTCAGTTGAGGTGGAAGTGGGCGGTCGCCCGCTGATTATTGCCAAGGACAGCGAGACCCGCCGTGACGCTAAGAATGACCAGAGCGCCATCATCACGCATGTGTTCGGCAGCATTGAACGTCAGCTGCGTGAAACGGCGGCCGTGCAGAAAAGCACCGTGAAGGCCCAGACCGACAATAGCCTAATCGACGGCACTTAGCGGTCGCGCCACGCCTTCCAGCGCCTTGCGCTCCGCGGCCGTCCCCCAGATCGCCTGCACGATGCCGGCGACCAGCATCAGGCCTGCGCCCAACAGGTAGCCGGCGAAGACGCTGTTGCGAGAGCCGGTCTCGATCAGCGCGCCGAACAGCGCCGGAGCGGCAACGCCGCCGAGTCCGGTGCCGATCGCGTAGAAGATCGCAATCGCCAGCGCGCGGATTTCCAGCGGGAAGGTTTCACTCACCGTGAGATAGGCCGAGCTGGCGGCGGCAGAGGCGAAGAAGAAGATCACCGTCCAGGCCATGGTCTGGGTCCGGCTGGTCAGCAGGTCCTGCTGGAACAGCCAGCCGCTGAGCGCCAGCAGCAGCGCGGAGATGATGAAGGTGCCGGCGATCATGGGGCGGCGCCCCACGCTGTCGAACAGGCGGCCGAGTAGCAGCGGCCCCAGTACATTGCCTACTGCGAAGGGCAGGATATACCAGCCGACATCGGCCGAGGGCACGGCATAGAAGTCCGTCAGCACCAGGGCATAGGTGAAGAAGATCGCGTTATAGAAAAAGGCCTGCGCCGCCATCAGGCAGAGGCCGACCAGTGCCCGTTGGCGATGCTGGCGGAACAGGATATCGGCCAGTTCGCGCAGGCTCACATGGTCGCGCTGCCGGATGTTGATGTGCCTCACTTCTGCCGTCGGGATCGCTTCGGCTTTTGCCTCAATGTCCCTGACAATCGCTTCCGCTTCGACGTGGTGGCCATGGATGATCAGCCAGCGTGGACTTTCCGGCAGCCACAGGCGCATGGCGAGGATGGGCAGCGTAAGAACCGCGCCGATCAGGAAGCAGATGCGCCAGCCCCAGTCAGGTCCGAAATACGCCGTATCCAGCAGCACCAGGGTGCCGCTGGCGCCGAGCGCTGCACCAACCCAAAAGGTGCCGTTGATGGTGAGGTCGCTCCAGCCGCGATAGCGGGCGGGGATCAATTCCTGGATCGTGGAGTTGATGGCGGTGTATTCGCCGCCAATGCCGCCGCCGGTGAGGAACCGGAACAGCGCGAAGCTCCATATATCCCATGAGAGGGCCGTGCCCGCTGTCGCCAGACCGTACAGCGCCAGCGTGATGAAGAAGAGTTTGCGACGGCCCAGCCGGTCGGTCAGCCAGCCGAAGAACAGAGCCCCCAGCACGGCACCGGCCAGATAGGCGCTGCTGGCCAGGCCGATTTCCAGATTGCTGAAGGCCAGGCTTGGGCTTTCCTTCAGGGCACCGGCCATAGCGCCGGCCAGCGTGACCTCCAGTCCGTCCAGAATCCAGGTGATGCCCAGCGCCACGACCACCAGGGTGTGGAAACGTCCCCAGCGCAGGTTATCCAGACGGCAGGGGATATCCGTGCGCAGAATGATCATGCCTGATGCTTCCGCAGGGACGGCGCGGTTTTCGGCCGGGATTCAGTCCTCTTGCCATTCCGGACAAAATAGTTATGCTTCATAACAATTCTTTACCGGACAAAAAAGATAACCGCCATGCGTCTCGATCCTGTTGACCGCCGTCCGACCGCCGAATTCAGCCTGCCGCCTACCCTGGGTGTGGTTGTGCAGGACGATATCGCTCTGCTGACCCTCAAGCGGGCTGAAAAGCGTAACGCCCTGGACAACGCCACGGTTCTTGGGCTGCAGACCTTTTTCCTCAGTCCGCCCGATGGCGTGAAGGTTGTAGTGCTGGCCGGCGAGGGCGATCACTTCTCTGCCGGGCTGGATCTGAGCGCGACGCAGGAACTGTCCTCCACGGACGGCGTGTTCCATTCGCGCATGTGGCATGAAGCGTTCCGTCATATCCAGTTCGGCAAGGTGCCGGTGATTTCGGTGCTGCATGGCGCGGTGATCGGCGGCGGCCTGGAACTGGCGGCTTCCACCCATATCCGTGTGGCCGAGGCCAGCACCTTTTATGCATTGCCGGAAGGCCAGCGCGGCATCTTTGTGGGCGGCGGCGGTTCGGTGCGCATCCCCAAACTCATCGGGGTTGCGCGCATGATGGACATGATGCTGACCGGCCGCGTCTACAAGGCCGAGGAAGGCCACGGCATCGGCCTGACCCATTATCTCGTTGGCGAGGGTCAGGGCATGGCCACAGCGATGGAACTGGCGAAAAAGATCGCCGCCAATGCACCGATGACCAATTTCGCTGTGATGCATGCGTTGCCGCGCATTGCCGACAGTTCGCCTGAAGCCGGCTACATGATGGAAGCGATGATTTCCTCCATCGCCCAGGCTGATGTGGAGGCGAAGGTGCGCATCAAGGATTTCCTGGAGAAGAAGGCCGGCAAAGTCGGCAAGGACTGACAATCGTTATAGGCCCGACTGCGTATACCGCAGCGGGCGACCCGGGCCGGCTTCCGGAAGCGGTCGGCCAGTCATTACGGGTCATTCGGGAGGAGTGAACGCGTATGACGCATCCGCATCGTCAGGTCCGCTACGGTCGCGCCGATACCGAACTGACGCGCCTGCCTGACGGCACCATCCTGATGCGCTCACCCGAAGCGCTGGACGCCTATCCCGACAAGCTGACCGAGCGGCTGGTGCACTGGGCCCGCGTGGCGCCCGACCGCACCTTCATGGCGCAGCGTGACGGGAACGGCGAGTGGCGGCGACTGACCTATGGCGACCTGCTCGGCCGCGTGCGCGCCATCGGTCAGGCGCTATTGGACCGCAAACTGTCTGCGGAACGCCCGGTCGCGATCCTGTCAGACAATGATCTCGAGCATCTGCAGCTGGCGCTGGCCGCGCAGTATGTCGGCGTACCATCGGCAGCCATCTCGCCGGCCTATGCGCTGGTCTCGACCGACTTTGCCAAGCTCAAACATGTGCTGGGTCTGCTCAAGCCCGGTCTGGTCTTTGCCGCCGATGGTGCGCGCTTTGCCAAGGCGATTGCTGCCGCTGTACCGGCCAATGTCGAAGTGGTGGTGACGACCGGCGTAGCCGGCCGGGTTGCGACCGCCTTCGAGGCTCTGCTGGCAACGCCGGCCACGGCTGCGGTCGAACAAGTCCATGATGCGGTCGGCCCGGATACGGTGGCGAAATTCCTGTTCACCTCGGGCTCCACCGGGATGCCTAAAGGCGTGATCAACACACAGCGCATGCTGTGCAGCAACCAGCAGATGATCGCGCAGTCCCTGCCGGTTTTTGCCGAGGAGCCGCCGATCTTCATCGACTGGCTGCCGTGGAACCACACCTTTGGCGGCAACCACAATATTGGCATCACATTGTATAACGGCGGCTCGCTTTACATCGATGACGGCAAGCCGGTGCCGGCGCTGATCGAACGCACTGTGCGCAATCTCAAGGAAATTGCACCCACGGTGTATTTCAATGTCCCCAAGGGCTTTGAGATGCTGGTGCCATACCTGCGCGCCGACAAACAGCTGCGCGAGACCTTTTTCAGCCGCCTGAAGATGATCTTTTTTTCCGGCGCCGCGCTGCCCCAGCATGTCTGGACCGCGCTGGAAGAGCTGGCCGTCGAGACCATCGGCGTGCGGATTCCGATCATCAGCGGACTGGGCTCGACCGAGACCGCGCCTTTTGCGCTCTGCGCCAACTGGCCGGTGGATCGCTCCGGCGTGATTGGTCTGCCGGCGCCGGGGTTGGAGCTCAAGCTGGTGCCGAATGGCCAGAAACTGGAAGTGCGTGTGCGCGGGCCGAATGTCACGCCCGGCTACTGGCATATGCCTGAGATCAGCGCCAAGGCCTTCGATGATGAAGGCTATTACATGATGGGGGATGCGGCGCGCTTCATCGATCCGGCTAGCCCTGAGAAGGGCCTGATGTTCGATGGCCGCATCTCTGAGGATTTCAAGCTCACCAGTGGCACCTGGGTCAGTGTCGGACCGCTGCGCGGCAGGTTCATCGCGCATTTTGCGCCCTATGTGCGCGATGTGGTGATCGCCGGCCATGACCGCGACGCTCTGGCCGGCCTGGTTATTCTCGACCTCGACAACTGCCGCGCCCTTTGCCCCGACCTGCCGGCGAATGCTGGTGTCGAACAGTTGGCCCATGCGGCGCAGGTGCGGATGGCCTTTGCCCGTCTGCTGGCCGATTTCATCGCCCAGGCTACCGGCAGCGCCAGCCGCATCGAGCGCCTGGTGCTGCTGGACGAATTGCCCTCGCTGGATGTCGGCGAGGTCACCGACAAGGGATCGATCAATCAGCGCGCCGTGCTGAACCATCGCGTGGCGCTGGTCGAAGACCTCTATGCCACTTCTCCCTCAGACCGTGTCATCACCGCCAACGAGAGAATCGCCCATGTCGCCTAATCCCGGCCTTGCCCAAAGCTATAACGACATCTGGCTGCTGGATGGCGTGCGCACCCCCTTTGCCGATTACATGGGGCCGCTGGCCGATATCTCGCCCATCGATCTGGGCATCAAGGTGGCGCGTGAGGCTCTGAAGAAAGCCGATGTGCCGGCTGCCGATATCGGCACGGTCGTCGCCGGCAACATGGCGCAGGCGTCCTACGATGCCTACATGCTGCCGCGTCATATCGGGCTTTATGCCGGCGTGCCACTCGAAGTGCCGGCGCATCTGGTGCAGCGGGTCTGCGGCACCGGCATCGAGGCGATCATGCAGGTGGCAGGGCAGATCATGCTGGGGCAGACCGAAGCTGGTCTGGCCGTCGGCGCGGAATCGATGAGCCGCAATCCGGTGGCGTCCTACACCCATCGCAACGGCTTCCGCATGGGGCAGGTGGAATTCAAGGACTTCCTGTGGGAAGCCCTGATCGATCCGGCGCCCGGCATCATGATGGGCGACACGGCCGAGAATCTGGCGCGCGAATACCAGATCACCCGCGAAGAGGTGGATGCCTATGCGGCCGAAAGCTTCGGTCGCGCCGTGAAAGCGAAGAAGGACGGATTCTTTGCCGGGGAGATCACCAGTGTTGGCAGCGAGGAGTTCGCGCTGTCCGGCTATAACAGCCGTGGCATCAAGATGAGCCGCAAGGCGCCCGAGGTCAGTGAAGACACTCACGTACGGCCCTCGCCGGTGGAGGCGCTGGCCAAGATCCGTGCGGCCTTCGGCGGCGTGCAGACCGGCGGCAACTCATCAGGCGTGGTGGATGGTGCAGCTGCCGCCATTGTCGTGTCGGGCGGCTATCTCAAGGCTAAGGGCAAGGCGCCGCTCGGCCGCATCGTGGCGGGTGCCAGTGTCGGCGTGAAGCCCGAGGTCATGGGCATCGGTCCGGTGCCGGCGATCCAGGCGCTCTGCGCCAAGGCTGGCATTACCGTCGACCAGATCGACCGCTTCGAGATCAACGAGGCCTTCGGGGCGCAGGTGATGGCCTGCATGCGGGCGCTGAATATTCCGCGCGAGAAGCTGAACGTGAATGGCGGTGCCATTGCCATCGGCCATCCGTTGGCGGCGACAGGTATCCGACTCTCGGTGACGGTCGCGCGCGAGCTGAAGCGGTCCGGCCTGCGTTACGGCGTGGCCTCGGCCTGCATCGGCGGCGGCCAGGGTATTGCGTTGCTGATCGAGAATCCGGACGCAGTGAGGGATTAAAGCGTGTTGAGCTTTTCCAGCAGAGAGAGCAACTGCTGTTTGTCGGGACCAAGTACGGCCTCGACGCGTTTCTCATGGTGCATCAGCAGGCGCTTGTAGGCGTCCTTCAGGAACGTCTCGCCCTTCGGCGTCAGGTAGAGTGCGTTCGAACGACGGTCGTCGGGCGCGGGTTCGCGACGCGCTAATTTACGCTGCTCCAGTTCATCCAGCAGGGCGACGAAATTGGCACGGTTGATCCCCAGCGCTTCGCTGACACGGGATTGCTTCAGGCCCGGATTGGCGTCGATGATGGCCAGTACCGAGAATTGCGCCGGCCGCAGGTCGAAGGGCTTCATCACGATGAGGAAGTCCTGGAACACCGCGAGCTGGGCACGGCGCAGGCGATAGCCGAGCAGGCCCTGCAACGGGCCGAGATCGACGGCCGGATCAGTATCGGCGACCAAAGCGGTGGTGGCAGGTTTGCGACGGGGCGAGGCCATATCTGTGCTTAGACAATAATATGGCCGGGGGCAATCTTCGTCATTACGCCAAGTCTATCAAGCCAGGGCCATCCGGATACCTTCGGCGGCATAGAGCAGCGGCGAGAGGTAGCGTTGCTGCATTTCCTCCGCGGTGATGCGGGTGGCATGGCCGCTGACATTCATTGCCGCCAGCACGCGGCCGGCCTGGTTGCGGATCGGCACGGCGATCGAGCGCAGGCCGATCTCCAGTTCTTGGTCTACCATGGCATAGCCGACGCGGCGCGCCTCACCGATCTCTGTGCGCAGGCGCTCCGGGTCGGTGATGGTATGCGGCGTCAGTGCGCCGAATGTGGTGTCGGTGAAATACTGGTCCAGCTCGCTGGGGCGCAGATCGGCCAGTAGCACGCGGCCCATCGAGGTGCAGTAGGCGGGCAGGCGGGTGCCAATGCCCAGCGCCACCGACATGATACGCTTGGTCGGCACGCGCGCCACATAGACGATATCGCTGCCTTCCAGCACCGAGATCGAGCAGGACTCGTTCACTTGCTCTGTGAGGCGTTCCATGAAGGGCTGCGCACGTTCCCAGATATGCATCGAGGTCAGGAAGGCGAAGCCGAGCTCGAGCACGCGCGGGGTGAGGCGGAAATACTTGCCGTCGCCGGTGACATAGCCAAGCTCGCACAGCGTCAGCAGATAGCGGCGGGCGGCGGCGCGCGTCATGTCGGCGCGGCGTGCGACTTCACTGAGCGTCATTTCGTCATTGTCGCGGTCGAAGGCGGTGATGACCCGCAGGCCGCGGGCCAGCGAGGTCGAAAAGTCGCGTGCATTGATGGTCGTTGACATCGTCGGACGACCTCCCCGTAATGTTTCTTTATAAAACTATTGTGCGTTATACGCACATTAAGTCAAGGAAATGTCGAAATTTTTGACGAAACGAGCGTCAAATCCGCTCCAGCGGGCTATAAAGGTTCAAAGAGTCAGGAGGAAACCAATGTCCCAGATCAGCGGCTACAAGCGCCCCGCAGCGGGCACCCAGCCGAACTACCTGCATGCCCCCTACCAGTCCTCAATCAAGCGCGCGCCCGGCAAACCGCTGGTGTTGCTGCCGCATACGCTATCCGAGGTGACGGGCCCGCTGTTCGGTCATGAGCTGGTCGGTCCGACCGACAACGACCTGACCAAGCAGCATGCCTCCGAGCCGCTGGGTGAGCGCATGATCCTCTCGGGCCGTGTGGTGGATGAGGCCGGTCGGCCGGTGCCGCGCACCCTGATCGAGCTGTGGCAGGCCAATGCCTGCGGTCGCTATCGCCATGCGCTGGACCAGCATGATGCGCCGCTCGATCCGAATTTCACCGGCTACGGCCGCACCGTTACCGACGACGAGGGCCGCTACCGCTTCGTCACCGTGAAGCCTGGCGCCTATCCGTGGCGCAACCATCATAATGCCTGGCGTCCACAGCATATCCACCTGTCGCTGTTCGGCCCCAGCTTTATGACCCGCCTGGTGACGCAGATGTATTTCCCGGGCGATCCGCTGCTGCCGCTCGACCCGATCTTCAATTGCGTGACCGACCAGCGCGCGCGCGACAGCATGGTCGCCACCTTCGATCTGGAATCCACCATCCCCGAATTCGCCCTCGGCTATCGCTGGGATATCGTTCTGCGCGGCCGCGACGCCACGCCGGCCCACGCCTGATCACGGATTTTCTGTCATGACGCTCGTTCCCACTGCCTCGCAGACGGTCGGCCCCTACCTGCATCTCGGCCTCACCGTCATCACTGTCGCCGATATCGCCAAGGATGCTTCCAAGGGCGAGAAGATCGTGATCTCCGGCCGCGTCTTCGATGGTGAAGGCCAGCCGATCCCCGATGCGCTGCTGGAATTCTGGCAGGCCAATGCCGATGGCAAATACGCCCATCCGGAAGACACCCAGTCCAAATCGCTGGATGGCAAATTCATTGGCTTCGGCCGCGTGCCGACCGACAAGGAAGGCCGCTACAGCTTCACCACCGTGAAGCCGGGCACCGTGCCGGGCGGCGACAATAGCCAGCAGGCCCCGCATATCGTGGTCTGTCTGTTCATGCGCGGCATGCTGCGGCATCTCTATACCCGCATTTATTTCTCCGATGAGACCGCCGCCAACGCCAACGACCCGATTCTAGGTCTGATCGAGGATGCCGGCCGGCGCCCGAGCCTGGTCGCCGAGCGAATCGCCGGCAAGGCGGAGTATCGCTGGGACATCCACATGCAGGGTGCGCAAGAAACCGTCTTTTTCGATTGCTGATCCGGTCGCGGCTCAGCAACATGCATCCATGACAAACGATAACAAGACGGGCCTGCTGGGCCCGCTATTCCACGGCACGGCCATCGGGGCGGTCTTCACCGATCGCGCCCATCTGCAGGGCATGCTGGATTTCGAGGCCGCACTGGCCCGTGCCGAGGCGAAGACCGGCGTGATCCCGGCCGCAGTCGCTGCGCCTATCGCGGCGCAATGCGATGCCGGGCTTTATGATCTGGATGACCTGGCGCAGGCGGCGGCGCGCGCCGGCAACACCGCCATCCCGCTGGTCAAGGCGCTGACCGCTAAGGTCGCAGCCAAGGACAAGGAGGCGTCCGGCTATGTGCACTGGGGCGCCACCAGCCAGGATGCGATGGATACCGGGCTGGTTCTGCAGCTGCGCAAGGCTGTCGGTCTGATCGAAGCCGATCTGTCGCGGCTTTCGGCTGCTCTCACCGTTCTGGCGAAGGCACACCGCCAGACGCCGATGGTGGGGCGCACCTGGCTGCAACATGCGTTGCCGATCACCTTCGGCCTCAAGGTTGCTGGTTGGCTCGATGCCGTCGAGCGTCACCGCGATCGCCTGAATGAACTGAAACCGCGCCTGCTGGTGCTGCAGTTCGGCGGCGCGGCTGGCACGCTGGCAGCACTGGGCGATAAAGGTCTCGCCGTGGCCGAAGCCCTGGCCGCTGATCTGAAGCTCGGCCTGCCGGCGATGCCCTGGCATGGCGCGCGCGACCGCGTCGTTGAACTGGGCGCCCTGCTGGCCCTGCTGACCGGAACGCTGGGCAAGATGGCGCGCGATATCGCGCTGCTGATGCAGACCGATGTGGGCGAGGCTTTCGAGCCCGCCGGCGAAGGGCGCGGCGGATCGTCGACCATGCCACACAAGCGCAACCCGGTGACGGCGGCCTGCGTGCTGGCGGCTGCCACCCGTGCGCCGCATCTGGCCGGCAGCCTGCTGTCGGGCATGGCACAGGAGCATGAACGCGGCCTGGGGGGCTGGCATGCCGAATGGACCGCCCTGCCTGAACTGGTGCAGATCAGTGCCGGTGCCCTGCAGCAGATGGCAGACACCATTGCCGGGCTCGAAGTGCAGGCTGACCGGATGCGAGAGAATCTGAATGCGACCGATGGTCTGATCATGGCCGAGGCCGTGACCATGGTGCTGGGCGCGAAGATCGGCCGCAGCGCGGCGCACACGCTGGTCGAAGCAGCCTCGAAGAAAGCCGTCACCGAGAAACGTCATCTGCGCGATGTGTTGGCCGAAGACAAGGACGTCATGGCGCAGATCGACCGTGCTGCGCTGGACCGCCTGTTTGACCCGCTGGGTTACAGCGGCGTCGCGACCGGCTTCGTCGACCGTGTGCTGGCGGCGCGCAAGCCGTAAAGGTTCAGGAGAGTTCCATGTCCCACATCACCACCGATGATGACGTATCCATCCATTACAGGCTGGAAGGCCCGGAAGATGCACCGGTGCTGGTGATGTCCAACTCGCTGGGCACCGATCACACCATGTGGGACCCGCAGATGCCGGCGCTGCTGCAGCGTTTTCGTGTGCTGCGCTACGACACGCGTGGTCATGGCAAGTCTTCGGTCCCCAAGGCGCCGTATCAGGTTGATCGCCTGGGCAGGGATGTGATTGCGTTGATGGATGCGCTGGATATTCCGAAGGCGATGTTCTGTGGCCTGTCCATGGGCGGCATGACCGGCATGTGGCTGGGCGTGCATACACCAGATCGCTTCAGCAAGCTGGTATTGTGCAACACGGCGGCCAAGATTGGCACGGCGCAGGTGTGGAATGACCGTATCGCCACAGTGCGCAAAAGCGGCATGGCCGCGATCACGCCGGGCGGAATCCAGCGTTGGCTAACCGAATCCTTTATCAAGGCCAATCCGGCAGTGGTGGAAAAGGTCTCGGCCATGCTGCTGTCGACCAATCCCGAAGGCTATTGTCTGGCCTGCGAGGCCGTGCGCGACATGGATCAGCGCGAAAGCATCGCTGCTATCCGTGCGCCCACGCTGGTGATCGCCGGCACTCATGATGTGCCGACACCACCTGCCGACGGCAAGGCGGCGGCCGATGCCATCCCCGGTGCCCGTTATGTCGAATTGCCGGCCGCGCATCTGTCCAATGTGGAAGTGGTGGCCGATTTCACCAAGGAACTGACCGGCTTCCTGGCCGGCTGAGGAGAGTGCGCATGGACGATAAGCAGCGTTACGATGCCGGCATGAAGGTGCGGCGCGCCGTTCTGGGCGATGCCCATGTCGACCGTTCAATAGCCAAGATCACGCCCTTCAACGAGGAATTCCAGAATTTCATCACCCGCTATGCCTGGGGTGAAATCTGGACTCGGCCAGGCCTGGAGCGCAAGACACGCAGTTGCATGACGCTGTCGATGATGATCGCACTGAATCGTCCCGACGAATTCAAACTGCATGTGAAGGCGGCTTTCAACAACGGCCTGACGCGCGACGAGATCAAGGAAGTGATCATGCAGGCCGCGATCTATTGCGGCGTGCCGGCCGGCAACAGCGCCTTCCACTGGGCCGAGGAAGTTTTCGTCCAGATGGAGAAGGATGGCCTGAAGACCTGAGGCCGCTGTACCTGACCGAAAAGAAAACGGCGCCGTGAAGGCGCCGTTTCCGTATCTGCTATGCAGAATAAAGGTCAGTGCGTGGTCGCCTTGGCCTGCTGACCACCATTGTGGCGGGGGCGTTGGCCCTGGCCGCCCTGCTTGGGGCGGTTCTGCTGCGGGCGCTGGCCGTCGCGCTGACCGCCGCCACCTTCGCTGCGCGGGCCGCCGTGACGCTGTCCCTCGCTGCGACGCTGGTTGTTGCCGCGCGGGTTGTTGCGGTTCTGGCCATGCGGACGCTGCTGCTGCGGGCGGTTCTCACCCTTGGGCTCGGCAGCAGTGGCCGCTGCCAGTTTCGTGTCGCCGCGACGGTCGGTCGTGACGATGCGCTGGCGGGTAATGCGCTCGATGTCACGCAGATAAGGACGCTCGTCCTGGGCGCAGAACGAGATCGCCTGGCCAGCGGCGCCGGCGCGCGCGGTGCGGCCGATGCGGTGGACGTAGCTTTCCGGCACGTTCGGCAGTTCGAAATTCACCACATGGCTGACGCCGGTGACGTCGATGCCGCGGGCGGCGATATCGGTGGCGACCAGCACGCGGATGCGACCGGCCTTGAAATCGGCCAGGGCCCGCTCGCGCTGGCTCTGCGACTTGTTGCCATGGATGGCAGCGGCGGGGACGCCGCCGCCGACCAGATGACGGGCCACCTTGTCGGCACCATGCTTGGTGCGGGTGAAGACCAGGGCGCGGGTGATGGCCGGGTCGGCCATGATTTCAGCAAGCAGGGCGCGCTTGCGCTCGGCTTCGATGAAGATCACCTGCTGTTCGACACGCTCGGCCGTGGTGGCGACCGGAGTAACTTCCACGCGGACCGGATCCTTCAGGAAGCCGGCAGCGAGCTGGGCGATGTTCTGCGGCATGGTGGCCGAGAAGAACAGGCTCTGGCGCACCTTCGGCAGTGCCTGCGAAATGCGCTTGATGGCATGCACGAAGCCCAGGTCCAGCATCTGGTCGGCTTCGTCCAGCACCACGGTCTCGACCTGATCGAGCTTCAGGTTGCCCTGCTGCATATGGTCGATCAGGCGGCCCGGCGTGGCGACGAGGATATCGACGCCGCGATGCAATGCCTGGGTCTGCGGGTGCATGCCGACGCCGCCGAAGACGGTGACGACATTCAGCTTGGTCTCGCGGCCATAGGCGCGGAACTTGTCGGCGATCTGCGAGGCCAGCTCGCGGGTCGGGCTCAGAATCAACGCGCGGCAGGTCTTGGGCGCCGGACGACGGTTGCCGGCGGCCAGACGCTGCAGGATTGGCAGGGCGAAGGCAGCGGTCTTGCCGGTGCCGGTCTGGGCGATGCCGAGGATGTCGCGGCCGGCGATCACCGGCGGAATGGCCTGCGCCTGGATCGGCGTCGGCTGGGTGTACTTGCCCGCGGCAATAGCGTTGAGCAGGGCCTGGTCGAGACCAAGGTCATTGAAAGTAGTCAAAGGAAAATCCTTGAAACAAGGCGTACGACGGCGCGGGGCGGGATTCCGCCTGCAGCACAACGGTCATACGCGGGGACCGATGAAACGCCCCGCGTGACCTGGGTCGTATATGAAGAGAACTGAAGGCGCTGGCAGGACGAAAGAGCGGTTGGAGTGCTCCTCGTTCACGCGGCCCGGCGCGAAAGGCCATCGACGCCCAGAAGAAGATCTGACGGTCGAACGGCAGGCGCTATATGGAGTCTGGAGCGCCCGCCGTCAAGTGAAATAACCGGTAATGCCTAGAAACCGTACAGTTCGACGGGGTTATCGACGAAAATCCGCTTCCGGTCCGCCTCACTGGGCACCCAGTCAAGCATGAGGTCGAGCAGGGCGGCTTCGTCCGGATAGCCGAATTTGTCGGCCTGGGCATGCGGGAAGTTGCTGGCCCAGATCATGCGCTGGGGCGCGTGCTTCACCAGCGTCTTGGCCAGTGCGCCGACGTCTTCGTATGTCGGCTTGCCGGTCTTCGAGGTCTCATACACGCCGGCCAACTTGACCCAGACATTGCCGGTATCCACCAGGCGCAGCAGCGACTGGAAGGAGGGGTGGTCCACCGGCACCGGGTCGATGAACTTGCCCACATGATCGATCACGACGCGGCAGGGCAGGCGCTTGATCATCGCCTCATGCTCGGGCAGTTCGCGGCCGTTGAGCTGCAGCAGGATGCTCCAGCCGAATGGCGCGATCCGGTTGGCCATCTCTTCGGCCACATCCAGTTTCAGAGTGCCGCCCAGCAGGTTCATGGTGCGCAGGCCGCGCGCACCGCCCTTGGTCAGGCGCTCGAGTTCGGCGTCAGGGACGCCGGGTTTCACCACGACGACCGCGCGGGCCTTGTCGCCCAGCTCGGCCGTGGCATCCATGACCAGACGGTTATCGTCGCCGTAGGCATTGGCCTGCACGACGATGACGCGTTCGATACCCAGCCAGTCCATCACCTGACGATACTCGGCCACGCCCACGGCCGGCGGCGTCGGCGTATTCGGCAGGGGCTTATAGCGGTCATCGTAGAAATGGATGTGGGTGTCGCAGGCACCTTTGGGCATCTGCAGCTTCGGCTTGGGGCCGGTAAAGACGCGGGTATAGGTCATGATGCGCTCCGCTTAAGGCAGCTTTTTCAGTTTTTCGAAATCGCCATCGAATTCCTGGCTGCAGAAGGGTGTGCCGCCCTGGAAATAGCCGCCGATGGGATCGACCGGCAGCGACTTCTGCGCTTCGATGGCTTCTGCTGCGAAGTCTTCCGACTGGCCGGCCGGCTTGTAGCCCAGCGACAGCGCATGGCTGTTGTCCCACCAGGCGCGCTTGTTGTCGGACATGCCGTAGACGACCTCGTAGACCAGGCCGGGCTTTTCCAGGCCGAGGCGGATCAGCTGCACCAGATCATCGGGCCGCAGCCAGATCGCCAGGCGCCGCTCGTCGATCGGCTTGTCGCCGAAGTTGCCGATGCGGATCGACAGCACGCCCATGCCATGCTTGTAGGCATAGAGCGAGCCCAGACCTTCGCCAAAGAGCTTGCTGAGTCCGTAGCGCGTATCGGGCAGGGGAATGGCTTCGGTATCGATCTTCTTGCTGCGCGGATGGAAGCCCATCACGTGGTTGGACGAGGCAAAGACGACCCGCTTGGTGCTGGCCTTGTGCGCGGCCTCGAACAGATTGTAGCAGCCGATGATGTTGGAATTCAGGATGGTTTCCCAGGGACCTTCCACCGAGAAGCCGCCCAGATGCACGATACCGTCGATGCCCTTCACGATTTTCTCGACCGCACCGTAATCGGCCAGATCGGCGGCAATGAATTCCTCGTCGCTGCGCAGGTCGGCGGGCGACTTGAGATCACTCAGTACCAGTTCAGGGTACAGGGGTTTCAGCAGCTGGCGGAGACGGGTGCCGACGCCGCCGCTGGCGCCGGTGAGCAGAACGCGCTTCATCGTCGTTTTCTCCTTTGGGTCTTTTATTGCGGGCCCATCTTGTCGATCAGGGTCTTGAGCATCTTGTGCTCTTCTTCGCTGCAATCAACCAGCGGGGTGCGCACCGGGCCGGCATCATAGCCGACCAGCCGTGCGCCGGCCTTGATGATGCTGACAGCATAGCCCGGGCGGCGGTTGCGGATCGCCGAATAGGGCATAAAGAACTCGTCCAGGATCTTGGTCCAGGTGGTGATGTCATCGGCGGCGATGGCGCGATAGAAGTCCATCGCGGTCTTCGGGATGAAGTTGAACACGGCCGAGGAATAGACCGGCACGCCCATCGCCTTGTAGGGCGCGGCGAAGAATTCGGCTGTCGGCAGTCCGCCCAGATAGCTGAAGCGGTCACCCATCTTGCGGCGCACCGCCACCATCAACTCCAGATCGCCAATGCCATCCTTGAAGCCGATCAGGTTGGGGCACTGGTCGGCCAGCTTGGCCAGATGATCCGGACCGAGGCGGCAGATGCCGCGGTTATAGACGATGACGCCGATCTTCACGCTCTTGCAGATGGCGGCGACATGGCGGCTGATGCCCTCGGCATCAGCTTCCACCAGATAATGCGGCAGCACCAGTAGGCCGGCCGCGCCCAGGCGTTCGGCTTCTTGCGCATAGGCAATGGCCTGGCGCGTGCCATAACCAGTGCCGGCGATGATCGGCACCTTGCCCTTGCAGGTGTCGACGGCGATCTTCACTACGGCGCTGTATTCATCGGGCGCCAGCGAGAAGAATTCGCCAGTGCCGCCGGCGGCGAACAGGGCGGTCGCGCCATAGGGCGCCAGCCATTCCAGGCGGCGGCGATAGCCCTTGGGCTCGAAATTGCCGGCGGCATCGAAATCGGTCACCGGGAAGGAAAGCAGCCCCGACGAGATCGCGGCCTTCAGCGCATTGGGTTCCATGTTTCACCTCTGAACGAAAACGGGGAGGCGGCTTCAGCCGCGTGCTGCGGGTTGATCCCGCGTCTGTTCCATGGCGCGGCGCAGGCGCTCGCGGCTATTGCTCAAATGCAGGCGCATGGCCGAGCGGGCGGCATCACTGTCCTGACGAAGGATCGCCTGATAGATGTCTTCATGCTCGCTGTTGACGCGATTGAGATAGGCGGTGCGGTCATCGGCGAAGAAGCGGAAAGTCTGCACGCGGGCGCGCGGGATCATCAGCGCGCCGAGATAGCCGAACAGATGCGTGAAATGCACGTTGCCGGTGGCCTCGGCGATGGTCTGGTGGAAATCCAGGTCCGGCGCCACGGCGTCTTCGGAGGCAGCGATCGCCCGCGCCATGCGGTCAAGCGCCTGGCGCATGGCTTCCAGATGTTCGGGCTTGCGGCGCTGGGCAGCGAGTGCTGCGGCTTCGGCCTCCAGGCCGGTACGCAGCTCCAGCACATTGATCACTTCCTTGATCAGGTCGAGGCTGGTCTCGTCGATGCGGAAGGGCTGGGCGGCGGCGGCAGCCTGCACGAAGGCGCCGACGCCCTGCTGGGTAGCGACCAGGCCGGCGGCGCGCAGGGACGAGATCGCCTCCCGCACTACGGTGCGGCTAACGCCAAATTCCCCAATCAGTTCCTGTTCGCTCGGCAGCTTGTCGCCGGGCTTGAGCACGCCCTTGGCGATGCGCTCGGTCAGCGACTTGCTCAGCTGCGAAGTCAGGGTTTCGCGTCGGCGTAGGGCCGTCACGGCATGCTCCTCAAATCCGGACGGCCAGCGGTCGGCCTTCCCCTTGGGGCAAGCTGTAGCATCCGTCTACTTGTATGACAACTGATGGGTTTGGGAAATTAACGCACATGACCGAGTCGGAGCTAGGATCCGCAACTCATGCCTGTTTCACATAAAAACGGCATAAAACTGGGTAATACTTGAGAGTGAGGGGAAAGTGGTGGTCGGCCCGTTGACTCTAATTCTTAAAACTGTTGTATGATAACACGACGACTAAAGGTCGCTTAGGGAGGATATAATGACCATGCGCACAGCAACCCGCGCCCTTATTGGGCTCGCCATCGCCACCGGTTTCGCCGGCGCGGCCTCGGCCAAGGAATTCCGCTCCGCCGACGTGCATCCGGCGGATTATCCCACCGTGCAGGCGGTCGCCTATATGGGCAAGCTGATCGCCGAGCGCACCGGCAACAAGCACAGCATCAAGGTCTTCGGCCAGAGCGCGCTCGGCTCGGAGAAGGACACCATCGAGCAGACCAAGCTCGGCGCGCTCGACATGGTGCGCGTCAACATTTCCGCCTTCAACAACATCGTGCCCGAGACCATCGTCCCGGCGCTGCCTTTCGTCTTCAAGTCGACCGAGCATATGCGCCGCACGCTGGATGGCGCTGTGGGCGAGGACATCCTGAAGACGCTGGAGCCGCAGGGCTTCATCGGGCTGGCCTATTACGACAGCGGTTCGCGCAACTTCTACAACACCAAGAAGCCGATCAAGACCGTGGCCGACATGAAGGGCCTCAAGGTCCGCGTGCAGCAGTCCGACATGTGGGTCGCCATGATCCAGGCGATGGGCGCCAACGCCACGCCGCTGCCCTATGCCGAAATCTACACCGCGCTGAAGACCGGCGTGGTGGATGCGGCCGAGAATAACTGGCCGTCCTACGACAATGCGCGCCATTACGAAGTGGCCAAGCATTTTAGCCTGACCGAGCATTCGCTGGCGCCGGAGCTGCTGGTGTTCTCGAAGCGCATCTTCGACGGCCTGTCGAAGGAAGAGCAGGCGGTGATCCGTCAGGCCGCCAAGGACTCGGTGCCCTACATGCGCAAGCTGTGGGACGAGCGCGAGGCGGCGTCGCGCAAGACGGTCGAAGCTGGCGGTTCGCAGATCACCACCGATGTCGACAAGAAGTCGTTCCAGGATGCGATGAAGCCGGTCTATGACAAGTTTGCCGGCGAAGCCAAGCTGCAGACGCTGGTCAAGCGCATTCACGACAGCAACTAAGTCGCATACAGCAACAGTCGAAGCCGGGAGTATCCATGCTGAGTTTGTTGAATGCGCTCAATGCCTGGATTTCCCGGCTTTGCATGTATGTGGCGGTGGCGGGCCTGCTGGGCATCGTCACCGTCGTTACCTACCAGGTCTTCGGCCGTTATGTGCTGAACGACACGCCCACCTGGGCCGAGAGCTTCGCCCTGGTCCTGGTGCTTTACGTCACCATGTTCGGCGCTGCCGTGGGCGTGCGCGATGCAGGCCATATCGGCCTTGAATCGGTGCTGGTCATGATCATGCCCGAGCGGCACCGCATCTGGGTCGAGATTCTGATCCATGTGCTGGTCGCAGTCTTCGGCATCGTCATGGGCTGGAATGCCTGGCTGTTGGCTGAATCCGTCATGCCCTACAAGATTCCGAACCTGGGCCTTTCCGAGGGCCTCAATCACATTCCCCTGGCGATTGCCGGCGTGCTGATCACGCTATTCTCGCTTGAGCACATCCTGGCCCTGTTCGCGGGCAAAGAGGTTCGCCCGTCATGGCACTGACCATTCTGGCCGTCAGTTTCTTCGGCTTCCTGGTTCTCGGCGTCCCTGTCGCCTTCGCAATCGGACTCTCGGCGGTCGCCGCCATCGTTTATGAAGGCCTGCCGCTGGCCGTCGTGTTCCAGCGCATGTCGGCTGGCATGAACATCTTTTCCTTCCTGGCGATCCCGTTCTTCATCTTTGCCGGTGAACTGATGCTCTACGGCGGCGTCGCTGACCGCATCGTGAAATTCGCCAAGGACATGGTCGGCCATATCCGCGGCGGCCTCGGCATGTCGAATGTTGTGGCCTGCACGCTGTTCGGCGGCGTATCCGGTTCGCCGGTCGCCGACGTCTCGGCCATGGGCGCCGTCATGATCCCGATGATGAAGAAGGAAGGGTATGACGCGGATTACGCCGTCAACGTCACCACCCATGCCTCGCTCGTCGGCGCATTGATGCCGACCAGCCACAACATGATCATTTATTCGCTGGCCGCCGGCGGGAAGGTCTCGATCGCCGCGCTGATTGTGGCCGGCATGATCCCGGCGGCGCTGCTCACGCTCTGCATGCTGGTGGCGGCCTATCTGGTGGCGATCCGGCGCGGCTATCCCGCCGGCACCTTCCCGGGCTGGCCTGTAGTGCTGGGCTCGGGTGCGGCTGCCCTGCCGGGCCTGTTCGTGGTCGTCATCATCATTACCGGCATTCTCACCGGCGTGTTCACGGCGACCGAGTCTGCCGCCATCGCGGTGGTCTATGCCATCCTGCTGGCGACCCTGTTGTACAAGTCCCTGACCTGGCCTCAACTGCTGAAGGCGGCTGCCAAGGCTGTGAAGACCACTGGTATTGTTCTCTTGCTAATCGGCGTATCCAATACGTTTGGCTATCTGATCAGCCTGTATAGTGTGGCCGAGCTGACCGGCGAGGCGCTGTCCAAGATCACCACCAATCCCTGGCTGATGTTCTTCCTGGTCAACCTGATCCTGTTCGTGCTGGGCACTTTCCTCGACATGGCAGCAACCATCCTGATCTGCACGCCGATCTTCCTGCCGATCTGCATGCAGTACGGCATGGGGCCGGTGCAGTTCGGCATGCTGATGCTGATCAACTGTGCACTCGGCCTGAACACGCCGCCGGTTGGCACCACGCAGTTCGTCGGCTGCGCCATCGGCGAGGTCTCGATCGGCCATGTGATGAAGACGATCTGGCCATTCTACGGCGCGCTACTGGCTGCGCTGTTCCTCGTCACTTATGTGCCGCAATTCTCGCTGTTCCTGCCCAACCTGATCATCGGGCCGACTCACTGATCGGGATTGCACAGAAAAATCTCGTGAAAGGCTTGGCGGCAGAGGATCCGATGGCTATGGCTTAAGGCCAGCCAGAAGGAACCATCGCATGTCCGTCGCCCCGGTTCAGAATTCTTATCCGCGGGATTGGGTCAACGAGGCGCTCCGCCGCATCGAGGCCGATTTCAACCGTTCAGCCGATACGCATCTCTTCCGTCTCGAGCTGCCGGCCTTTGCCGGGCTCACGCTCTATTTCAAGGATGAATCGAGCCATCCCACCGGCAGCCTGAAGCACCGGCTGGCGCGGTCGCTGTTTCTCTATGGCCTGTGCAACGGCAAGATCGGTCCGCAGACTACCGTCGTGGAGGCTTCGTCCGGCTCGACTGCCGTGTCGGAAGCCTATTTCGCCCGGCTGCTGGGATTGCCCTTCGTCGCGGTGATGCCGAAGACCACCTCAGCCGAAAAGATCGCGCAGATCGAATTCTACGGTGGCCGCTGCCATCTGGTGGAGCAGGCCGGCCATGTCTATGCCGAGGCCGAGCGGCTCGCCCGCGAATGCGGCGGACATTACATGGATCAGTTCACCTATTCCGAGCGCGCCACCGACTGGCGCGGCAACAACAACATCGCGGAATCGATCTTCGAGCAGATGGCCCATGAGGAGCATCCTGAGCCGCGCTGGATCGTGGTGGGCGCGGGGACTGGCGGCACATCCGCCACCATCGGCCGCTATCTGCGCTACAATCGCATGGCCACCGAGCTCTGTGTGGTCGATACGGAATATTCCGTCTTCCACGACTTCTGGCGGCTGCGCGACCCATCGCTGGTCTGCGACCGCGCCTCGCGCATCGAAGGCATCGGCCGCCCGCGCGTGGAAGCCTCCTTCCAGCCTGAAGTCGTGGATCGCATGGTGACTGTGCCTGATGCGGCGTCGCTGGCGGGCATGCGATTGCTGTCGCGCCTGCTGGGCCGCAAGGTCGGTGGTTCCACCGGCACCAACTTTGTCGGCGCATTGCAACTGTTGTGTGAGATGAAGGCGGCGGGCGAGCGCGGCAGTGTGGTCACGCTGCTCTGTGACAGCGGTGAGCGCTATGCACGCACTTACTGTGACGATACCTGGTTGGCTGCACAAAACATGGATATCGCACCGCATCTGCAGCGGTTGGACTCCATTGTCCGGGATGGCCGCTGGCAGTAATCTGCAGCCGGAGGTTCCCGTACATGTCCGACGCTGCGTTGCCTGAATCCGTCGATATGGTCATCACCCCGCGGCTGCGTGATCTGGGTGAGGGCTTCAGTGTCCGCCGCGTGCTGCCGGTGGCCAAACACCGCCATATTGGGCCTTTTGTCTTTTTTGATCATATGGGGCCGGTGCAGTTCGAGCCCGGCCATGGCCTGGAGGTGTGGCCACATCCGCATATCGGTCTGGCCACGGTCACTTACCTGTTCGAAGGCGAGATCATGCATCGCGACAGTCTGGGCGTGGTGCAGCCGATCCGGCCGGGCGATGTGAACTGGATGGTGGCCGGTCGCGGCATCGCGCATTCAGAGCGCACCCGACCTGAAATTCGCCAGTCCGGCTCGCCGTTGCACGGCATCCAGTCCTGGTTCGCGCTGCCGCAGAGCCATGAGGAAACCGAACCGACTTTCCATCATCATCCGGCCAGCACACTGCCCCAGATCGAGAAGCCGGGCGTCCACCTGCGCCTGATCGCCGGCACGGCTTTCGGGGTCACCGCTCCCGCGCAGACTTTCGCGCCGATGTTCTATCTGGATGCCCAGCTGCAGGATGGCGCGGTCGTGCCGCTGCCGGATGGTTATGAGGAACAGGCCGTCTATGTCGCCATCGGCAAGGTGATGCTGGATGGTGTGGTGTTCGAGAGCGGTAACATGCTGGTGCTCAAGCCCGGCGCGCGGCCGCAGATCACGGCGGATGGCTCGGCGCGGCTGATGCTGCTGGGCGGTGCACCGCTGGATGGCGAACGGCACTTGTGGTGGAATTTCGTGTCATCGTCAAAAGATCGCATCGAGCGGGCCAAGGCCGATTGGCGTGCGGGCCGTTTCGACAAGGTGCCGGGTGAGACCGAGTTCATTCCACTGCCGGAGGGCATGTGAGCAAGGCCGGCAGCGAGGGCGACTATCGCGCTGAGTTGCGCGACCTGCAGATTGAATTGGTCCGCCTGCAGCGGTACCTGATCCGCACCGGCGGCAAGCTGCTGATCCTGTTGGAAGGCCGCGACGGCGCCGGCAAGGATGGCGCGATCAAGGCCATCCTGGAGCATATGAGCCCGCGCGAATCCCGGGTGGTGGCGCTGGGCAAGCCATCGGACCGCGAAGAGACCCAGTGGTATTTCCAGCGCTATGTGGCGCATCTGCCGGCTGCCGGCGATTTCGTCCTGTTCAACAGAAGCTGGTATAACCGCGCCGGCGTCGAACGCGTCATGGGGTTCTGCAGCAAGGGCGAATACGAGGATTTTCTGGCAACCGTCCCTGTTTTTGAAGACATGCTGATCCGGTCCGGCATCCAGCTGTTCAAATACTATCTCGATATCGACAAGGCCGAGCAGAAACGCCGGCTGGATGCGCGCCGCAAGGATCCGCTCAAGCAGTGGAAGATCAGCCCGATCGACGAGGCGGCGCTGAAACACTGGAAGGATTATAGCAAGGCACGCGATGTCATGCTGAGCCGCACCAGCACGCCGGCATCGCCCTGGACCGTCGTGCGGGCGAATGACAAGCGCATGGCGCGGCTGAACCTGATCCGCGACCTGCTGGCCCGGGTCGATTACAAGGACAGGGCCAAGCCGGCGCTGCTGACGCCGGATCGCAAGATCGTGTTTCCGTTCCAGCCACGCGCCCTGCGTGACGGCCGTTTGGCCGAATAACCGCTGAAATTGCAGCATTATCACGGCCCCGCCACTGGAAGGGCGGGGGCACGCGCGCTACCTTTTCGCAAAACAAGAGGAGCGCCGCCATGACCCACATCAAACATGCCGACCTGCTGCGTCGTCAGGCCTATATCGACGGTGCCTGGGTAGGGGCTGATAGCGGCAAGACTTTCAAGGTGACCAATCCTGCCGATGGCGCGGTGATCGCCGAAGTGCCGGATATGGGCCGTGCCGAAACCAAACGCGCCATTGATGCGGCAGCGGCGGCGGGTGCCGGCTGGGCGGCGCTCACTGCCAAGCAGCGCACAGCTATCCTGCGCAAATGGTACGACCTGATCCTGCAGCACCAGGATGATCTCGGTGCGCTGATGACCCTGGAGCAGGGCAAGCCGCTGGCCGAGGCCAAAGGCGAGGTGGTCTATGGCGCCAGCTTCGTCGAGTGGTTTGCCGAGGAAGCGCGTCGTATCTATGGCGACACCATTCCCGGTCATGCTGCCGACAAGCGCATCGTGATAATCAAGCAGCCCATCGGCGTGGTGGCGGCGATCACGCCGTGGAATTTCCCGATCGCCATGATCACCCGCAAGGTTGCGCCGGCACTGGCCGCCGGCTGTACCGTGGTGGTCAAGCCGGCGGAAGACACGCCGCTCTGCGCCCTGGCGCTGGCCCATCTGGCGGCCGAAGCCGGTATCCTCAAGGGCGCGTTCAATATCATCACCTCGTCGCATGGCGCCGAGGTCGGCACCGAACTCACCACCAATCCGATCGTGCGCAAGGTTTCCTTCACCGGCTCCACCGAGGTCGGCAAGATTCTGATGCGTCAGAGTTCGGATACGCTCAAGAAACTGTCGCTGGAGCTGGGCGGCAATGCACCCTTCATCGTGTTCGACGACGCCGATGTTGATGCCGCCGTGACCGGCGCGATGATCTCCAAATACCGCAATACCGGGCAGACCTGCGTCTGCACCAACCGCTTTTTCGTGCAGGAAGGTGTTTACGACGCCTTCGCCAAGAAGCTGACCGAGGCCGTGAAGAAACTGAAGACCGGTCCGGGCTTCACCGATGGTGTCAATCAGGGACCTCTGATCAACACGGATGCGCTGGACAAGGTCGAGCGGCTGGTCGCCGATGCCAAGGCCAAGGGCGCCAAGGTGCTGGTCGGCGGCGAACGCCATGAGTTGGGCGGCACCTTCTACCAGCCTAGTGTGATCGTCGACGCCACGACGAAGATGGATTCCGCGCAGGAAGAAATCTTTGGTCCCGTCGCGCTGATTTACAAGTTCAAGGACGAGGCCGAGGCGATCCGGCTGGCCAACGACACCGTGTATGGCCTGGCCGCCTATTTCTACAGCCGCGATATCAGCCGGGTCTGGCGCGTGGCCGAGAAGCTGGAATACGGCATGGTCGGCATCAACGAGGGCCTGATCTCGACGGCCGAAGCGCCCTTCGGCGGCATCAAGGAATCTGGCCATGGCCGCGAAGGCTCGAAATACGGCATCGACAGCTTCGTTGAGCTGAAATACCTCTGCTTCGGCGGGGTCTGACGTCGCAGGATTGAGTTTTCAGACATCGTGTCATGACCTGAAGGCATTGGTTATGGCGGATGCCGGGTCCTATAGTCGAGGAACGCTGACGGCCCGACAGAATGGCTGCGGCGCTCCCCGGACTGAAAGAGGATCGCATGACGGACCGTTGTGACGTGGTGATTATCGGCGGCGGGATTGCCGGTGCCGGTGCGGGTTACACGCTGGCGCGTGAGGGCAAGAAGATTGTCCTGCTCGAGCGCGAAAGCCAGCCGGGCTATCACACCACCGGCCGCTCGGCGGCGCTGTTCGCCGAAACCTACGGTAATGCACCGATCCGCGCGCTCACGGTTGCCAGCCGCGACTTCCTGATGAACCCGCCGGCCGGCTTCGCGTCCGTGCCGATCCTCACGCCGCGCGGCGCGCTGCATATCGGCAGCACGGAGCAGGCGGCCGAGCTGGATCGCAAATACGAGGACATGCGCAGGCTGGTGCCGAGCGTGAAGCGGATTTCGGCTGCCGAAACCGCAGCGCAGGTCTCGGTGCTGAAGCCCGATGCCATCGCCGGTGGGGCGCTGTCGGAACCCGATGCCATGGATATCGAGGTGCATGCCCTGCATAACGGCTTCCTGCGCGCCATGACGGCAGCCGGCGGCCGCATGATCACTGATGCGGAGGTCACCGGCCTGCAGCAAGCAGCAGGCAACGACTGGATTGTCGAAACCACCAGGGGCGCATTCTCGGCGCCGGTGGTGATCAATGCTGCCGGCGCCTGGGGCGATGTGGTGGCGCAGATGGCTGGCGCCGCGCTCATCGACCTGAAGCCGAAGCGGCGCACCGCCGTCACCTTCGATCCGCCGGCTGGCACTGATATTCATGGCTGGCCGATGGTGATCGACGCCGACGAAGCCTATTACTTCAAGCCTGACGCCGGCCGCATCCTGCTCTCGCCCTGCGACGAGACAGATTCCGAGCCCACCGATGCGCAGCCGGACGAGATGGATATCGCCATCGCAGTCGACCGGCTGGAAGCCGTCTCCACGCTGCAGGTGCGTCGTCTGGCGGCGAAATGGGCGGGGTTGCGCAGTTTCGTCGCTGATCGCACCATTGTTTGCGGCTTTGATGCGCAGAAATCAGGATTCTTCTGGCTGGCGGCGCAGGGCGGCTATGGTATCCAGACATCTGCCGCCATGGCCCGGGTCGCCGGAGCGCTGGCGCAGGGCCGGGGCCTGCCGCAGGATGTGGCTGATCTCGGTGTCACCGAACAGAATCTGAGCCCAAGTCGTCTGAGATAGTTGGCAGGTTGAGATGAACGCGCCTTTCGCCCCCAAGCCGACCATCGGCCACAGCGCCTGCCCGCATGATTGCCCTTCGACCTGCGCGCTGGAGATCGAGCTGCTGCCGAATGGCCAGATCGGCAAGGTGCGTGGCGCGGAAGAGAACAGTTACACCGCCGGCGTGATCTGCGCCAAGGTCGCGCGCTATGCCGAACGCGCCAACCACAAGGAGCGTCTGCTGCAGCCCATGCTGCGGACCGGTCCGAAGGGCAGCGGGCAGTTCAAGCCGATCTCGTGGGAGGAAGCACTCGACCGCACGGCCGAGGCTTTCCTGGCGGCCGAGAAGAAGCATGGCAGTGAAAGTGTCTGGCCATACTACTACGCCGGCACCATGGGTTTGGTGCAGCGCGATGGCATCAATCGCCTGCGGCATGTGAAGAAATATTCCGGCCAGCATTCCACCATCTGCGTGACGCTGGCGCGTGCCGGCTTCATCGCCGCGACGGGACATCTGAGCGGTCCCGATCCGCGCGAGATGGCGAAAAGCGATCTGGTGGTGATCTGGGGCACCAATGCGGTGCATACCCAGGTCAACGTGATGACGCACGCGATCCGCGCCCGCAAGGAGCGCGGCGCCAAGATCGTTGTGATCGACGCTTATCACAATGCCACCGCCCAACAGGCCGATATCGCGCTGATCGTGCGGCCGGGTACCGATGGCGCGCTGGCCTGTGCCGTGATGCATGTGCTGTTCCGCGACGGCCTGGCCGACCGCGACTACATGGCGCAATACACCGACGCGCCGGCCGAGCTGGAAGCGCATCTGCAGAGCCGCACGCCGGCATGGGCCGCAGCCATCACCGGCATTCCGGCCGCCGAGATCGAGGCCTTTGCGCATCTGCTGGGCGAGCGCCGCCGGCACTATATCCGGCTCGGCTACGGCTTTGCGCGCAGCCGCAACGGCGCGGTCAACATGCATGCCGCCACCTGCATCGCCAGCGTGACCGGCGCGTGGAAATACGAAGGTGGCGGCGCCTTCCACAATAACGGCGCGATCTTCCACTGGGACAAGACACTGATCGATGGCCTGGATGCGGTCGACCCGACGATCCGCCAGCTCGACCAGTCGCAGATCGGCCCGGTGCTGACCGGCGATGCGGCAGCCCTGAAGAACGGTCCGCCGGTCACCGCGCTGCTGATCCAGAACACCAATCCGATGGAAGTTGCGCCGGAATCGCTGCTGGTCAAGCGCGGCTTCGAGCGCGAGGATCTGTTCACCTGCGTGCATGAGCAGTTCATGACCGCCACGGCGAAGATGGCCGACATCCTGTTGCCGGCGACGATGTTCACCGAGCATGATGACATCTACCAGGCCGGCGGGCAGCAGCACATCCTGCTGGGGCCGAAGCTGGTGGAAGCACCGGGCGAGGCGCGCGAGAATCATTATGTGCTCTCGGAGCTGGCCAAACGCCTGGGTGCGACGCATGCGGGCTTTGACATGACGGCGGAAGAAATCGTCGAGGCGACTCTCAAGGCCTCGGGCTGGCCCGATGTGGCGACCTTGCGCGCGCAGCGCTGGCACGACTGCCAGCCGGACTTCGACACCGCGCATTTCCTCGGCGGTTTCGCCTGGCCCGACAAGAAATTCCGTTTCAAGCCCGATTGGAAGGGCATGGGGCCGAATGCCGCGGGCATGCCGGCGCTGCCCGATCACTGGCTCAGCATCGAGACGGCGACGGCGGAGCATCCATTCCGCATGATCACCTCGCCGGCGCGCAACTTCCTCAACACCAGCTTCACCGAAACTCCGACATCGGTGAAGAAGGAAAACCGCCCGACGCTGTTCATTCACTCCGAGGACGCGGCGGCGCTGACCATCGCCGATGGCGATCTGGTGCGGATCGGCAACACGCGCGGTGACATCCGCATCCATGCCAAGCTGTATGACGGCGTGCAGCGCGGCGTGGTGGTGGTGGAAAGCATCTGGCCGCATGCGGCCTTCGTCGACGGCATGGGCATCAACGCGCTGACCGGCGCCGATGCCGCCCAGCCCAATGGCGGCGCCGCATTCCACGATAATGCTATCTGGATTCGGGCGGCATAGCCGCCCAGGGCCATCTGGATTCGCGCGTCTTAAACGCTAAGTCGCTGTAATCACTGATCCGGTGCGGGCCGATTGAAGCCCGTTCAGGGCCTGTTGCGTCCCATTGAGAGCCAATTGGGAGCCAGTTCGAGCCCATTCAGGACCAATTGAGTCCCATTCGGAGCCAGTTCGGGCCAAGTCTGTCCCGTTCCGGACAGGCAGGTCTTCACGATGGGCAACAGCGGCGCTTCAGAGGTAGGGCGCCTTGGTCGCCGATCAAGACTTGCGGGTCTTGAGTAGGTCGACCAGGTCGTCGAAGACGAAAGCGCCGGTGGCGATTACCGAAGGATGCCGGTGCGTCGCGGTGCTGTAGGTGAGCGGTGCGCCATCGGCCGTGGTGACGCGGCCGCCGGCCTCGCGCACCAGCAGGTCGGCGGCGGCGATGTCCCAGTCGCTTTTCTCGGTCAGGCTGATGGCGGCATCGAACCTGCCGGCCGCCACCAGCGCCATGCGATAGGCGATGGAGTTGCGATAGCCGAAATCGGCCTTGGCAGCGCGGCTCAGCCAGCCGTGCTTTTCAAAGGTGCGGCGCGAAGCAAGGAAGCGCGCTTCCATCAGGCTGGCATGGCCCGAGGCATGGATGCTCTTGCCGTTCAGTTTGGCGCCGCCGCCATGGGTAGCTTCGAAGAATTCCTCGCTGGCCGGATTGTAGATGGCGGCGAGGATGGGCTGGTCATCCTGCAGCAGGGCGACGCAGACGGTGAATTCCGGCTTGCCTTCAAGAAAAGCGCGGGTGCCGTCGATGGGATCGACCACCCAGATGCTACGGCCCTGTGAGGGACGACGTTCGCTTTCCTCGCTGAGCCAGCCGTAATCGGAACGGGCCACGGCCAGCCGTTCATGCAGCAGCCTGTCAACGGCAATATCGGCTTCCGAGACCGGATCGTTCGGCTTCTTGTGCCAGGACTTCACGCCGTTGTTGAAATAGCCCAGCGCCAGCGCGCCGGCCTCGCGCACGGCGGCGAGCAGGAGATCGCGATCCTGAGTCAGGATGCTCATCAGCGACCGGCGACCGTCATGCCCTCGACACGCAGGGTGGGGGCATCGACGCCATGGCGGAAGCGCAGGTCGTTGGCGGCGGTGATGTTCATGAACATCTGCTTCAGGTTGCCGCCGATGGTGATTTCCGACACCGGTTCGGCGATCTGGCCGTTGCGGATCAGGAAGCCGGCGGCGCCGCGGCTGTAATCGCCGGTCACGCCATTCACGCCCTGGCCCATCAGGTCGGTCACGTACAGTCCTTCCTTGATATCGGCCATCAGTTCGGCCGGGCTGAGTTTACCGGCCTTCATGTAGACATTGGTGGCACCGGGCGAGGGCGGCGAGGATGTCCCGCGCGAAGCATGGCCGGTGCTGGTCAGGCCGAGCTGGCGCGCGGTGGCGCAGTCGAGCAGCCAGGTGAGCAGGCGGCCGTCCTCGACCAGTGCACGCGGCACGCTGGCCACGCCTTCGCCATCGAACCAGCGCGACCGCAGGCCACGCTTGCGCAACGGATCGTCCATGATGGTGATGCCGGGTGCGAAGATGATCTCGCCCATCCTGTCTTTGAGGAAGGATGTGCCGCGCGCCACCGAGGCGCCGTTGATGGCGCCCGTCAGGTGGCCGACGAGGCCAATGGCGACACGCGGATCGTAGACCACCGGCATCGGCTTGCTGTCCAGCTTGCGCGGATTGAGACGCTTCACCACGCGTTCACCGGCCTTGCGGCCGATCTCTTCCGGCGAGGGCAGGTCGGACAGGTAGAGCCGGGATTCGGACTCATAGTCGGTTTCCATGCCGGTATCCTTGCCGGCGATGCAGGAGACCGAAAGGCTGTGCCAGCCGGCCCAGTTGGCGCCGCTGAAGCCTTCGCTGTTGGCATAGGCCGACATGCTGAAACCGCGACCGGCGCTGCCGCCGTCGGAATTGGTCACGCCGGAGACGGCCAGAGCCGCTGCCTCGGCCTCACGCGCGCGTTCCAGCAACTGCGGCATTTCCAGTTCGACGCCGTCGAAGAGATCCAGGTCCTGCCGCTGCGTCGCCAGCTGGCTCGCATCAGGCAGGCCGCAAAATTTGTCCTCGGGCGCGGCGCGCGCCATGCTGACCGCGCGGGTCACCAGTTCGTCCAGCGTGGCGGCGGCGAAATCGGTGGTGGAGACGCAGGCCTGCTGCCTGCCGACCAGCACGCGCAGGCCAAGATCGCGGCCTTCCGAGCTCTCGACATCCTCGGGCTTGCCATGGCGTACACCGGCGCCCAGGGAGCGTGATTCGTAATACAGCGCATCAGCCGCATCGGCGCCGGCCTTGCGGGCAGCCTTGATCAGGTCGGCAACGAGGGTCTGTGCCTTGGCGGCACGCTGGGCGGTATCGGACATTCCGGGCTCAATTTGAAAAACGGTGGGAGACGGATCAATCGGTCTTATCGTCCATCCTGTAGGACATATATGCAACGAAGGCGACAAAACAACCGATGGCCCAGGCAAAGGGCTTGAGCGGATCGTGCCACTCCATCCAGTCGCCGCCAGCCAGCTTGGCCGCGATCTGGGCCGCCAGGTCGAGCAGGATGGCGCCAATGGCGGCGCCCAGGCCGGCGGAAAAGGCGAGATTCCATCCGGCCCGCATCAGGCTGGCAGGATGCCACCAGGGCAGCAGGTCGCGATCAGCCGGTTTGGCTTTGCGGAACAGGGAGAGCGGTGGACGGAACGGCATGTGCTCAGGCTGCCGTATTTCGGGCCGCAGCGCTAGTCCATGGGCCGGTCAGCAGGCTGGCCAGTCAGTGAATGGTGGGAATGGCTTCCGGTGCGTCAGGCTCGGGCGACAGCGCCGGGCGGGACAGGATCCACAGCACCATGCGGTCGCGCAGGCCGCGGATCGGCTGCGGCTTCAGCGCCACCAGATCACGCACGGCGCCGAGATCGCCGCGGGTTTCATCGCCCAGCTTGTCGATGAAGGCCTGGCTCAGGCAGAGCTGGGCATTCAGCGAGCGGGTCATCTGTTCCAACCGGTGCGCCACATTCACGGTCTCGCCGATCAGGGCGTATTCCACCCGGGTCTCGTCGCCGATATTGCCCAGCGTCAACGGGCCGTAATGGATGCCGACGGCCAGATGCAGCGGCGTCTGGTGCAGCAGTTTGCGCTGGCGATTGAGATGCTCCATCTCGCGCAGCATGGCGCGGGCGGCCAGCAGGGCGGCAGAGGCATCGCGCGGGCCGGGGCGCGGCGTGCCGAAGGAGGCCATGATGCCGTCGCCCAGATACTTGTCCAGCGTGCCGGCATTGTCGTTGACGGCGCGGGTGAGGCGCTGGTGTACCTCGCGCAGGATGGCGATGGTCTGCTCGGGCGTGTGGTCGTCGGCGATCTGCGTGAAGCCGACCAGATCGGCGAACAGCACGGCGGCGTCCAGTTTTTTCACCTGGCCCATCGCGTCATCCATCTTCGACAGTTCCTCGGCCATATGCGGCGAGAAGTGGCGCGACAGGTTGCGGCGCGCGCGTTCGCTTTCCACCTGACGGGCGATCAGGTGGCGGGCGCGCTGCACGGATACGGCCAGCAGGATGCCGATCATGCTGATCAGGATCATGCGCGGCAGGAATTCACCCAGCCGCACATTCCAGGGGTCGAGGATGTAGGCGATGCGGTCCTGCACCGGCATATGCAGGATGTTGTCGAAGCGGCTGCCGAAGGTGACGCCGTCCTGCATGACGACATAGATGGTACCGATGGTCCAGGTGATCACAGCGGCCAGCGTAGTGGCGAGCACGGCGCGCGGAGATTGGCCCAGCGCCGACAGCACGACAAACAGCGCGACGTAAAGAATGGTGTCGAAGCCGAGCCGCATGGGCGCCGGCAGCGGATTGATATCGAAGGGATTGGGCAGGGCGATGGCGGCGATGAGCAGCGCCATGTCGATGAAAGGAAACAGCCAGAGCATCCATGGCTGGTCGGTGCCGGGCTTGCGCATCAGCATCTGCAGGTAGGATGAGAAGGCGAAGCCGCCGAGATAGCCGTAGTAATTATAGGCGAGCGGGAAGCCCATCTCGACGCTAAGGATGCAGGCGACGATAAAGCAGACGGCGAAGCGCAGGCCCATGGTCATGCGCAGCGCGTCGTATTCCTCGGCCTGGAAGGCGGTTTGCAGACGCGCGACCTCGGCGGCGTCGGGCTGCACCTTGTGCCAGCCGCCGCAGATTCGTGTGTGCATCAGGTCATGCAGGCGCTTCAGCAGCCGCATGGACATCACCCTTAAATCCCTGTTCTATCAGGCGATTGCAGCAGTGAACGAGACTGCCGTCAATCGGCCGCCCTGTGACTTAGGCCACAGGACAGGCCGAATTGATCATTTCCAGATCGGCTTGCCGCTGCCGGGCAGGCCGAGTTTGGCCCATTTCTCGGTCACGGTGCGGATCACATCCTCGTCCATGCGGATTTTCTCGCCCCATTCGCGCTTCGTCTCAGGCGGCCATTTATTGGTGGCATCCAGACCGATCTTGCTGCCAAGGCCGGATTCCGGCGAGGCGAAATCCAGATAGTCGATGGGGGTGTGCTCGACGAAAGTGATGTCGCGGGCAGGGTCCATGCGGGTCGACATCGCCCAGACCACATCCTTCCAGTCGCGGGTATTGATGTCGTCGTCCACCACGATGATCCACTTGGTGTACATGAACTGGCGCAGGTAGGACCACACGCCCATCATCACGCGCTTGGCATGGCCGGGATAGGCCTTTTTTATGCTGACCACGGCGACGCGATAGGAGCAGCCCTCGGGCGGCAGCCAGAAGTCGACGATCTCGGGGAACTGCTGGCGGATCAGCGGCACGAAGACATCATTCAGCGCCTCGCCCAGCACGCTGGGTTCATCCGGCGGCCGGCCGGTGAAGGTGCTCAGGTAGATCGGCTGCTTGCGGCGGGTAATCGCCGTGACGGTGAAGACCGGGAACTGCTCGACCGAATTGTAATAGCCGGTGTGGTCGCCATAGGGGCCTTCGTCGCGGTAATCCTCCAGCGACACATGGCCTTCCAGCACGATCTCGGCTTCGGCCGGCACTTTCAGCGGAATGGTCTTGCAGTCGACCAGCTCGACCCGCTTTCCGCGCAGGAGACCCGCGAACTGGTATTCCGACAATGTCTCGGGCACCGGCGTGACAGCGGAAAGAATGATGCCGGGATCGGCGCCGATGACCACAGCGGCGGGAAACGGCTCGCGTTTGCCGGCCTGCTTCCAGCGCTGGTGCTGCTGCGCGCCACCGCGATGCTTGAGCCAGCGCATCAGGGTCTGGTTCTTGTTCAGCACCTGCATGCGGTAGATGCCGAGATTGAAGCGGTCGGTCTTGTCCGTCTTGCTCGGACCCTGGGTCACCACCAGCGGCCAGGTGATCAGCGGTGCCGGCTCGCCCGGCCAGCAGGTCTGGATCGGCAGCGCGTTCAGATCGATGTCGTCGCCCTGCAGCACGACTTCATGCACCGGCGCGCTGCTCACCGTTTTCGGCTGCATTGCCATCACGGTCTTGACCAGCGGCAGCAGGTTCAGCGCTTCGCGGAAGCCGCCGGGCGGTTCGGGCTGGCGCAGGAAGGCCAGCGTCTCGCCGATATCCTTCAGCTCTGCCGGCTCACGGTCCATGCCCCAGGCAACGCGTTCGACCGTGCCGAACAGGTTCACCAGCACCGGAATGTCGCTGGGCGTGCCGTCGGCGCGCACGGGCTTTTCGAACAGCACCGCCGGTCCGCCTTCGGCCAGCAGGCGGGTCTGGATTTCGGTCATCTCGAGCACGGTGGAGACCGGTTCGGTCACGCGCACCAGACGGCCGCGCTGCTCCAGCTGCGTCATGAAATCGCGAAGCGAGGCATAGGGCATCAGGCTTGGTCCGGCTTGTGGGTCGCGAGGTAGAGGCCCGGCAGAACCAGCGCCGCGCCGAGCCAATGGTAGAATGCAAACGCCTCGCCGAGAAGCAGCCAGGCCATGGCGGCGGTATAGATCGGCGACAGATACAGCATCAGGGCGGTGCGGCTGGCCCCCAGATGCTTGGTCATGTAGCTGAAAGTCGCGTAGGCGCCCACGCCGGGGACGACAATGAGCGTGGCCACGGCAGCCACCGTGGGCAGGTCGAAGCTAGGCGGGCCGATCACGGCCAGTTCCCAGGCTTGCACCGGCAGCATGACCAGCACGCCAGCCAGCGCGATGGCGGCCAGACGCGCGGTGACGCTCAAGGAGCTCGGCCAGTGCTTCAGCAGCACGCTGTAGAGCGCCCACGAGACCGAGGCACCGAAGATGATCAGGTCGCCGGCCGAGAAGCTCAGATGCAGCAGTGCCGCCGGATCGCCGCGCAGAATGATCACCAGCACGCCGAGCAGTGCGATGGCCGTGCCGAGCCCCTGGCGCAGGCTGAAGCCCTCGCCGAACAGCGCGCGGCTGAGCAGGATGATCTGCACCGGCGAGGTGGCGTAGATCAGTCCGATATTGGTGGCGGTCGTCGTGGCCGCACCGTAGTAGACAGCGGCGCCGCAGATGCCCATGCCGAGGAAACCGAGCATGGCGAGCTGCTGCCAGTCGCGCAACAACTGCGCGCGGGCCTGCCAGAGTTCGCGGCCGCAGAAGGGCAGCAGCAGAAGCACCACGCCGATCCAGCGCATTTCGGCCAGCGCCACCGGCGGGATCAGGCCGGCGGTGGCACGCGCCAGCACCATGTTGGTGGTGAACATGGCGGGTGTGACGAACAGCAGGATCTGGGCGATGCGCAGGTCGCGCGGCGAGGTGGTGGACTCCATGGCCGGAGATTAGGCGGCGGGGATCGGCCAGACCAGTGCTTGACCAGGGCTTAAGCCGGGCTTAAGCCCATGGCATGCGCCGCTTTCCCGCTGAATTCGCCGACCTGCTGACGCCCAAGGGCCGCGCGCTGCTGGCTGGCCGCCATGCGCAGGCCGGCGCGTTGGCCAACCCGCGCACGCGCTTCCTGGCGCTGGATGGCATGATCGATCCGCGCCAGGCCCGAGCCGTCTCCGGCCTGCTCGACAAGGCGCTGCTGTCCGAACTGCGCGAGATGGCGCAGCCGATCCCGCCCGAGACGATCTGGGAGCAGACGCAGAATTACGCGGAAGCCCTGCCCAAGACGATGCGCCAGCGCACCACCCATCTGGACAATGCACGCTCCAGCGCCTTCAAGGTCGCGACTGGTATCGGCCTGATCGGCTGCCTGCGCTCGGAGAGCTATCGCGCTTTTGCCGCCGCTCTGGCCGGCCGTCCACTGAAAAAGAAGTATGGCCTGCAGGCGATTGCCTATGCGGCCGGCGATTATGCCGGGCCGCATACCGACCATCATCCGGAAGAACCGGAGGCTGCACGCGGCTATCTGGATGTGCATGTCAGCTTCGCCACGCCTGCGGTGCGCGACCAGTATCTGGTCTACGCCAAGACCGGGCATTTCACCGAGATGGTGGAGGTGACGCAGAAGCCCGGACTGGTGACAGCCTATCGGCTGCCGTTCTGGCACTACACCACGCCGCTGCGGGCGAAGCCGAAGAAAGAGAAGGATGCCCGGCGCTGGGTGCTGCTCGGGACGTTCCTCTTCTCGGATCAGGGTGCCAGATAGCCACCCTTGGGGACCGGCTCCAGTTTGCCGCCGGCGGCCTTCACGGCCTTGATATAGGCGGCTTCGGACTTGTAGGGGCCGAACTTCTTGAAGTCGTCCGGCGTGCAGGCGGTCAGCTTGCCGCCGTCCTTGGGCTTGATCTTGAAATAGCCGCCGTCGCGGTGGATCACCGGGATGATCTTGCCCTTGCGGCTGAACACGCGGCGCATGGTGGCCGAATGGTCGCGCATGGTCTCGTATTCTTCCTGGTCGAGCTTGAAGATGCGCTCGAAGGCGGCGACCATTTCCTGGACGAACTTGCGCTCGACCACCTGCATATTGGAAATGATCCAGCAGCGATCTTCGAAATCCCAGTAATAGGTCAGCCCGATGAACTTACCGGTCTTGTCCAGGTAGGGATAGAAGGGGAAGGAGCGGCAGGCGATGGTGCGGTTGTCGCGCTCGCAGAAAGCGGCGCCCTTGCACTCGACCGCGCAGGCATTGTCGGTCAGCTCGTTGACGATCTTGCGCGAGGCGGCGTCATTGGGCTTGTAGCTGAACCAGAGGTCGGTGCGGCTTTTCAGCAGCTTGAACTCGGCCTTGTCGACCACCGGAATGGCGTTCTCGGTGCTGCAGCAAACCGGCTGGCCATTGTTCAGCGGCGCACATTTGCGGCCGCAATCCACGAAAGCCAGATTGGCGTTGTACTGCTTGTACAGGCTCGCGAAGTCCTGCGGTGTGATTCGGCGCTGGGTCATGGCGCGCACCATACGCAAGAGACCCTGCTTCGCCAAGGACTATGCTGGGGCAGCGCTAGCCCAATAAGAAGGCAGCAAAGATGATCAGACCGACATCGCGATTTGCCCGGAATTTGGCGAGGCCGTCGGCGCTGTCATCGGGCTTTAACGTCAGCACCTGCCAGGCGAAGTGCAGCGCGGCCAGCCCCAGGCAGACCCAGAAAGGCCAGCCCAGGCTCGCCATCCAGCCCACAAGGGCGAGGCCGGCCAGCGTCAGGTCATAGAAGCCGGCAATCCACAGGCGGGCATGGCGGCCGAACAGGCGCGCGGTGGACTTCACGCCGATCAGGGCGTCGTCTTCCTTGTCCTGCAGCGCATAGACGGTGTCGTAGCCCAGCGTCCAGACGATGCCCGAGACGTAAAGAACTAGCGTGACCCAGTCGAGCCGGCCGGCGATGGCGGCATAGCCCAGCACCGCGCCCCAGTTGAAAGCCAGCCCCAGGAAGAACTGCGGCCACCAGGTGACGCGCTTCATGAAGGGATAGATGGCGACCAGACCGAGCGAGGCCGCGCCCAGCCCGATGGCCAGGCCGTTCATCTCCATGAGGATGACGAAGCCGATCAGGGCCTGCAGCGCCAGCCAGAGCCAGGCCCGGAGGACAGTGACCTGGCCCGAGGGGATGGGGCGCAGCCGGGTGCGTTCGACCTTGCCGTCGAAATCGCGGTCGACGATGTCGTTGAAGGTGCAGCCGGCGCCGCGCATGACCAGTGCGCCGATGCCGAACAGGATAATCAGCCCGATATCGAGGTCCTGACCTTCGCGCCGGGCCAATGCTATGGCCCACCAGCCCGGCAGCAGCAGCAGCCAGGTGCCGATCGGGCGATCCAGGCGTGACAGCCGGGCATAAGGGCGCAGGCCGGCCGGCAGCCAGCGCTCGACCCAATGGCCAGCGACAGCGTCGGCGGGGGCCTGATCGGTGACTTCGGGGCCGGGCTTTGTCATAACGCTGCTGTAGTCCAGCTATTGGCACCAGACAAGCCTAATGACCGACGTGACCAGGACCCGTCTTTACGTTCCCGACGATCTGAGCATCGGCGGCGGCATCCTGCTGGCCGAGGAGCAGGCGCATTACCTGCGCCATGTGCTGCGGCTGGAGGCCGGCGCGGCAGTCGCGCTGTTCAATGGCCGGGACGGCGAGTTCCGCGCCGTCATCGCCGAAGCCGGCAAGAAGGCCTGCCGCCTGACCGTCGAGGCACTGCTGCGTCCCCATCAGGCAGCGCCCGATATCTGGCTCTGCTTCGCGCCGATCAAGCAGGGTCGCATCGAGATCATCATCGAGAAGGCGACCGAGCTGAATGTCGGCCGCCTGCTGCCGGTGATCACCCGGCGCGTGCAGATGCAGAAGGTGAATGCTCCGCGTCTGGCCGCCCATGCGCGCGAGGCGGCCGAGCAATGCGAACGGCTGGATGTGCCGGCCGTGGCCGAGGCAGTCACGCTGGAGAAACTGCTGCAGGACTGGCCGGCCGATCGTCGCCTGCTGGTCTGTGCCGAACGTGCGGATGCCGAGCCTCTGCTGACGGCGGCGCAGGCCCTGCCGCCGGCTGCGTCCTGCGCGCTGCTGATCGGGCCGGAAGGCGGCTTTGCGCCGGAAGAGTTGCAGCGTCTGGCGGCTGTTCCGCAGGCCCGGGCCGTTTCGCTGGGGCCGACCATCCTGCGGGCCGAGACAGCGGCCATTGCCGCCCTGGCCATTTTACAATCGGCCCGGCGGAATTAGGCGGGCCGGCGAAATTGGGCCGGTTGTTTAGGCGGCGGTTATACCATCCGCCGAACGCCGGACTGTCATCCAGTCGCGGTATTCCGGTACTAGACACGAACCAATAACTGCCCCATATGCCCCGGTACAGTCTTTGAACCCCGCTCTGTCCGGCCCCGTCCAGCCAGCGTAACGATAATAAAAATCACCCGAGGTTTCCTGCATGTCCGGACCGGCCCAGGCCCCTGAGACGCCGATCTCATCCAAGACCCAGCTTGTCGAATACCTCGCCCAAGGATCGAAGCCGGCCGCCGACTGGCGCATCGGCACCGAGCACGAGAAATTCGCCTTCAACAACGCGGACTATCGCGCGCTGCCCTATGAGGGCAAGGTCGGGATCAAGCGTCTGCTTGAAGAGATGCAGCGCTTCGGCTGGGAGAAGGTCGAAGAGAACGGCAAGGTCATCGCACTGACCATGAACGGCCAGTCGGTGACGCTGGAGCCGGGCGGGCAGTTCGAACTGTCCGGCGCGCCGCTGGAAACCATCCACCAGACCTGTATCGAGGTCTCGACGCATCTGAAGCAGGTGCGCGAGATCGGCACCGAACTCGGCTTCGGCATGATGGGGCTGGGCTTCAACCCGAAATGGCGTCGCGACGATATCCCGGTGATGCCCAAGGGCCGCTACGACATCATGCGCGCCTATATGCCCAAGAAGGGCAATCTGGGCCTCGACATGATGCTGCGCACCTGCACGGTGCAGGTGAATCTGGATTACGCTTCTGAAGCCGACATGGTGAAGAAGTTCCGCGTCGGCCTGGCGCTGCAGCCGCTGGCCACCGCGATGTTCGCCAACTCGCCCTTCACCGAGGGCAAGCCGAACGGCTTCCTGAGCTATCGCAGCCAGATCTGGACCGATACCGATCCCGACCGCACTGGCATGCTGGGCTTTGTCTTCGATGATTCCATGAGCTTCGAGCGCTATGTCGATCATGCGCTGGATGTGCCGATGTATTTCGTCTATCGCGACGGCGCCTATGTCGATGCCTCGGGCCAGAGCTTCCGCGACTTCATGGCGGGCAAGCTGCCGGCGCTGCCGGGCGAGACGCCCACGCTGCGGCATTGGGCCGATCACATCACCACGCTGTTCCCCGAAGTGCGCATGAAGCGCTTCCTGGAGATGCGCGGCGCCGATGGCGGTCCGTGGTCGCGGCTCTGCGCCCTGCCGGCGCTGTGGGTCGGCCTGCTGTATGACCAGGGCGCGCTGGATGCGGCCTGGGACCTGTGCCGTGACTGGACGCTGGCCGAACGCGAGCAGCTCCGTCTGGATGTTCCGAAATACGGCCTGCACACGCCACTGCGCGGACGGCCGCTGAAGCACTATGCCGAGCAGATGGTGCAGATCGCCATGGGCGGGCTGAAGGCGCGCAGCCGCCTGTCGCCGGCTGGCGAGGACGAGACGCATTTCCTGGAACCGCTGGTGCGCATCGTGGAAAGCGGCGAGACGCCGGCTGAAGCGCTGCTGAAGCTGTATAACGGCCGCTGGAACCAGTCGGTCGATCCGGCCTTCACCGAGCTGGCGTATTGATCCAAGTTTTCAGGCGCTCTGCATTGTAAAGCGAGTTTGCTTCGGCATCGCGCAGCGCCTTTGGTGCTGAGATTATTTCCACGCCCAAATCCCAAAGGGCTTGGCGAGCGGCGGGCCATTGCCCTACTTGAGCCTGCTGGTCGATAGCGGCAAGGCGGCGTGACCAGTTCTCGAGCAAACTCTGAGCTTCTGCGAAACCTTCAAATCGTTCATGAATAAACCCGATCTGGCCGCGGACCATGGTGATGGTGCGGTTGGTCAGGGCAACATCTTCTTCTAGAAGAGGAACGATGATTGTCGTACCGACCCGAACGAGATCATTAAGGTCTCCCTTTAGCGTGATGGGCTCTTCAGTAGCGGCGACCGGCTGCAATTTTTCCTGATAGGCAACGAGCGCATCCAGCAGCAGGCCGTCCGGCTCGGCGCCGGCAAACTCGGTCACGATCACCCGGCGGGTGAATTCACGCAGTGAGCCCATGCGCTTGTCATGGCCGAAACGCTCTTTCGTTTTCACGCCGCGCAGGCTGGGGATTTCCAGCGGATTGAACTGGTCATCCTCGCCGCGCAGGTTCCAGAAGGCGTTGCTGACGTCGATGGTGCCCGGCTTGTCAGAGAGGCTGGGGATGAAGAAGGCCGTGGTGGCATGGCCGTTGGCGTGGCAGGCCTGACAGGACAGCCCGGCCTTGCGCGCGGTGCCACCCAGGATGTCGGGGCTGCGGAAGGCCAGCCGACCGAACTCGACGTAGAAGCTCTGCTTCTCGCCGCCTTCAAGCGATTCCTGCGGACGCTGGCTGAGGGATTGCACCGACAGGCTGCCGGGCGGCAGCCATTCCAGCGCGCCGATCAGGGATTGCGCGGCAACGGGCCGTGGCGCAGCAGATTGGGCCGCGAGAAGCAGCAGGACAAAAGCCAGCCGACGCATGTCAGGACTCAGTCGTTGCGGTGATCGGGGAAGCTGTGGTTCATCTCGCGCGAGGGCTGCTCACACTCGCAATTGCCCACGATCTTGGCCGGGACGCCGGCGGCCGTGCAATGGGGCGGCACCGGGATGAGAACCACGCTGCCGGCGCCGATCTTGGCGCCTTCACCGATTTCGATATTGCCGAGAATCTTGGCGCCAGCGCTGATCAGCACGCCGCGACGGATCTTCGGATGGCGGTCGCCGGTTTCCTTGCCGGTTCCGCCAAGCGTGACGTTCTGCAGGATCGAGACATCATCCTCGATCACGGCGGTCTCGCCGATCACCACACCGGTGCCATGATCGATCAGGATGCCGCGACCGAACTTGGTGGCCGGATTGATGTCGACGGCGAAGGTTTCCGAACTGCGGCTCTGCAGCAGGAAGGCCATGGTCTCGCGGCGCTGGTGCCACAGCCAATGCGCCACGCGATGCGCCTGCAGCGCCTGGAAGCCCTTGAAGAACAGCAGGGGCTTCAGGAAACTGCGGCAGGCCGGATCGCGCTCATTCACGGCGACCAGGTCGGCCCGCACGGCATGGCCGATATCGGGATCGGAGTCGAAGGCTTCTTCGATCACTTCGCGCAGGCCCAGCGCCGGCAGTTCGGCGCTGCCCAGCTTCTGCGCCAGGATGTAGCTCAGCGCATCTTCCAGACGCTCGTGATGCAGTACAGCGGAATGCGCCATGCTGCCCAGCAGCGGTTCCTGCTGGGCGACGACGGCGGCTTCCTCGCGGATGCGCTGCCACACCGGATCGTGCTTGAGCAGATCGGCGCTGCTATGTGTCTTGCCTAGGCTGGCGGGCATGGGACCTTCCCCCTCGGATACCTGTGGATAGTTTACGCGGCTTTGGCGGTTCCGCCCACCGTTAATCCTTCAATCAGCAGGGTCGGCTGACCCACACCCACCGGCACGCCCTGGCCCGACTTGCCGCAGGTGCCGACGCCGGCATCCAGCTCCAGATCGTTGCCCACGGCGGTCACCTTCTTCAGCACCTCGGCGCCGGCGCCGATCAGGGTGGCGCCCTTGATGGGCGCACCGACCTTGCCGTTCTCGACCATATAGGCCTCGGTGCAGGAGAAGACGAACTTGCCCGAGGTGATGTCCACCTGACCGCCGCCGAAATTCACCGCATAGATGCCTTTGTCGACGCCGGCGAGGATTTCGCCCGGGTCGCGGTCGCCGGCCAGCATGTAGGTGTTGGTCATGCGCGGCATCGGATTATGGGCAAACGACTGCCGCCGGCCGTTGCCGGTCGACTTCACGTTCATCAGGCGGGCGTTCATGCGATCGTACATGAAGCCCTTCAGGATGCCGTCCTCGATCAGCATGGTGTTCTCGGTCGGTGTACCTTCATCGTCGATGCTGAGTGAGCCGCGGCGGCTTTCGATGGTGCCGTCATCCACGATGGTGACGCCCTTTGCCGCAATGCGCTCTCCCACCATGCCGGAGAAGACCGAGGTCTTCTTGCGGTTGAAGTCGCCTTCCAGGCCGTGGCCGATGGCTTCATGCAGCAGCACGCCGGGCCAGCCCGGACCAAGCACGACTTTCATTTCGCCGGCCGGCGCCGGGATGGAATCCAGATTGACCAGTGCCTGGCGCAGGGCATCGTCCACTTCAGCCTGCCAGTGGACCGGATCGAAGAAGCGGCTGTAGCCGACGCGGCCACCGGCGCCACGGCTGCCGGTTTCCATGCGGTCACCCTGGCCTGCGACAACGGCCACGTTCAGACGAACCAGCGGGCGCACGTCCTGCATCAGGCTGCCATCGGCACGCAGGATGCCCACCGCCTGCCAGCTGCCGGCCAGCGAGACCGAGACCTGCTTCACGCGCGGGTCCTTGGAGCGCGCATAGGCGTCGATGGCCTGCAGCAGCGCCACCTTCTGCTCGAAGGGAATTTCGTTCAGCGGATTGTCGTTGCCATAGAGATGGCGGTTGGTGGCCGGCGGCGGGCCGCTCATCTCGCCGCCATGGCCATCGCGCACGGCGCGGACGGTGGTGGCGGCGCGCTTGATCGCCTCCTCGCTCAGGTCGGAGGCATGGGCATAGCCGGTCTGCTCGCCCGAGACGGCACGCAGGCCAAACCCTTGCGTGGTGTCATAGGAAGCCGATTTCAACCGGCCGTCATCGAAACTGAAGCTTTCGGACTGGCTGTATTCCAGGAAGAGCTCGCCGTCATCGGCGCCATGCAGCGCATCGCCGACAATGCCGTCCAGCCGCGTACGGTCGAGCCCGGCGCGGGTGAAGAACAGTTCCTGGGCAGTGGTGGCGGCCATGGGGACCTCGTCAGGGGAAAGCGGTCGGGAATTATATGGCGTCGGGGTTAAGGAAAATACAGCCCCCGTCTGCCCGGATAGCGCGGCTGTGACCGGCGTCCTGTCGCCGTAACGGCGGCACCAAATCCTTTTCCGCCTAACGGCGGCGCCTGTCGCTGGTTTTCAGCAGGGCGGTGATCTCGGCCGGCGGGACCGGCTTGCTGATCAGATAACCCTGCAGCTCGCTACAGCCGACGCCGCGCAGGAAATCGCGCTGCGCCGGGGTTTCCACACCCTCGGCCACCACCGGCAGATCAAGACCGTTGGCCATACCGATCATGGCGCGGACCAGCGCGATGTCGCGATCATTGCCCGGCAGGTCGGCGATGAAGGCGCGGTCGAGCTTGATCTTGCGGATCGGCAGCCGCTGGATGTAGCTCAAGCTTGAATAGCCGGTGCCGAAATCGTCCAGCGCCGCGTCGATGCCGATCTCGGCAAGTTCGCGGATCGCCTGCACAGTGGCTTCCATGTTCTGGATCGCGGCCTGCTCGGTGATCTCGATGCCGAGGAAGGGGATCAGTTCGGGTTCGTCGGCCGCCATCTTGCGGAAATGGGCGGGCAGGTCGTCGCGGATGAACTGCTGGCCCGAGACATTGACGAAGACGCGGCGCGGTTCGACGCCGTCGCGCAGCCACTGGCGAATCTGGTCCGAGACATGGGCGAAGACCCAGCGCGTGATCGCCACAATGGAGCCGGTTTCTTCGGCCAGCGGGATGAATTCCGATGGCGAGATGGCGCCGAGATCGGGATGGTGCCAGCGCAGCAGCGCCTCGATGGCGCAGATCGCGCCGCTCGTCGTCTCCACCACCGGCTGGTAGACGACATGGAATTCGTTCTGCGTGATGGCGGCGTCGAGATTCATGGTCAGCCGCAGCCGGCGTTCGGCCGCACGGGTCATTTCCGGGCTGTAGAAACGCGTGGAATCGCCGCCGGCGGCGCGCACCAGCTTCATCGCCAGTTCGGCCTTGGCCAGCGCATCGCTCATCTTCTCGGACGGATCGTCGATGATGGCCGCGCCCATGCTGACCTTCAGCGTCACCACCCGGCCCTCGACGGTGAGCGGCTTGGTCAGGTGCGCATGCAAGGCCTGCGACAGGTTCAGCGCGTTGTTGAGATCGGTGACGGCGGCCAGGGCAGAGAACTGGTCGGCGGCGATGCGGCCGACCAGCGCTTCGCGCGGCAGCACTTCGGCCAGGCGGTCGGCGGTGCTTTTCAGCACACTGTCGCCGATGTGGTAGCCGAAGCCCTCGTTGATGTCGCGAAAACCGTCCATGTCGAGGTTGAACAGCACCCACAGGCCGCCATCGAGACGATGCTGGGCGCCCAGCATGCGCTCGGTCTCGGCGATCAGGCTGGCGCGGTTGAGGATGCCGGTAAGCGGATCGTTGCGGCTGGCGAATTCGGCGCGCAGCTCGACGTCGCGACGGTCGGAGATGTCGCGCACGATGCCAACGAAGCCCGCGCCGTTCTCGCCGTTGTATTCGCCGACGCTGAGGTGGATCGGGAAAATCTCGCCTGATTTCTTGCGGCCCAACGTGTCGCGACCCAGGTTGAGAATCTTGGCACGCTTGGTGGTGAGATAGTTGCGCACATAGGAATCATGACCCGACCGGAACGGCTCGGGCATCAGAATCTTCACATTCTGGCCGACCAGTTCGTCAGGCTGGTAGCCGAACATCTGGGCGCAGGTGTCGCTGACGCTGACCAGCAGGCCCTGGCCGTCGATGCTCAACACGCCCTCGTTCATGGTGGCGAGCAATTCGCGCAGCGTGTCGCCAAGGCCGCCTTCATGGGTGGCGGCGGGCTCGGCGACGCGCTGCTTCACCGGTGCGATGGCGGCCGGCGGCGGTTCGGGCGGCTGCGGCGGCGTGCTCGGCTGCTCCGGCGGCGTCCAGTTCTCGTCCACATCCGACAGCATGCGCCAGGCGGGGAAGGTCATCTGCGCCTGCGTGCCGCTGCCGATCGTGCTGCTCAGCATCAGCGAGCCGCCATGCAATTCCATCAGGCGCTTGCTGATCGACAGGCCAAGGCCGGTGCCGCCATGCTGGCGCGCCACTTCCGCCTTGGCGAGCTGGAAGGGTTCGAAGATATGTTCCAGGCGCTCGGGCGGAATGCCGATGCCGGTGTCGACCACGGTCAGCGCCGGCGTGCCGTCGGGCAGTTGGCGGAAGATCACATCGATGGTGCCGCCACCGGGCGTGAATTTCACGGCGTTGCCCAGCAGGTTGATCAGCACCTGCTTAACCACGCGTTCGTCGGCGCGCAGTTGCGGCAGGCTGTCGGGCGACAGGTTGCGCAAGGAGATGCCGCCGCGTTCGGCCTGCGGCCGCACCATGGTCAGGGCCGAGGTGATGACGGCCGAGAGATCGACGGCCTTTTCATCCAGCGCGTAATAGCCCGCCTCGATGCGCGACATGTCGAGAATGTCGCCGATCAGCGCCAGCAGATGGGTGCCCGAGCCGTTGATGTCGCGCGCGTAGTCGACATAGCGCGGGATGCCGACCGAGCCGAACATCTGGTCGCGGATGATTTCCGAGAAGCCGATGATGGCGTTCAGCGGCGTGCGCAGCTCATGGCTCATATTGGCCAGGAACTGGCTCTTGGCGCGGCTGGCTTCCTCGGCCTGGCGCAGGGCGGCTTCGATGCGGCGCTGCTGGCGGTACTGTTCGGTGATGTCGCGGCCCGAGCCGCGATAGCCCATGAAACGCCCGCTGGCGTCGAAGACCGGTTTGCCGTTGATCTCGATCCACAGCTCGATGCCGGTGTTGATCGAGCAGTAGCGGAAGCCGCGGAAGGGCTCGTGGCGGTCGAGCTGGCGGCGATGCTCGTCCCAGAACAGCAGGTCGGCCTCGGAATCGCCCTGGACGGCGACCTCCCAGCGGCAGCGGCCGAGGAACTGGGCACGCAGCGCCGTGGTATGCGTCGCCGATGACTCGGAAATCCAGGTAAACTTATGATCCGCATCGGTTTCCCAGAACCAGTCCGATGCCAGTTCGGCGAAATCGCGCAGCTTGTACTCGGCCACCTGCAGGGCGACCTGGTGCATCTTTTCGGGCGTGCTGGCCTCGGCGATCACCATCAGGCCAGCGACGCGGCCGTCATTGTCATTGAGCGGGGCGACGGTAAGGCCCTGGCAGAGCCAGCCATTGGCCCAGCGGATCAGGGTGTTGCCGATCTGGCGGCGGCCTTCCCGGCGGGTGGTGTCGAGCAGCTCGCGCACCTTGTCGACTTCGCCCAGGGCAAAGCCCGCCGACAGGCCCTGACCGGTCAGGGCTTCAGCGTTCATCTCCGTCAAAGCGGCGTAAGCGGTGTTGCAGGACACGTATCGGTAGTCATCACCGGGGCCGTATTCTACCGTGAATGCGGGCCGATCAAGCCAGTCGAGTATGTCCTGCGTCAGTTTCCGCTGGTTCGGATCGAGCATGCCTCTGGCCCCCAGGAAAGGGCAGATTAGGGGGCTGGTCGCGATGGCGCAAGCGCAAGCCAAATCAATGCTTAAGGGGGTGGTTCGGGGGCCTGTGCGGGCGGAGCGACAAATCGTCGCAGAATGCCCTCCGACCGCCGCCGGCAGACTGGGCGGCCGGCAAGGGCCGGTGTATGGTCCGGCCTCGAAATAGAGTCAGACTCCCAAGTCATTAAGCGAGGGTATTGAACGATGGGGTGGAATTCGTTTGCGGCCGTCCGCTGGGCCGCCCGCCGTGTTGCGGCTGTGGCCGCGTTTGTCGCCATGCTTCCGGCAGCCGCCATGGCCGCCGAGCAGACGCCGGGCCTGCCGGCGCCGTGGCTCCTGGGCATGCAGCCCGCCGTGAGCCCGGTCGCGCGCGACATGCACACCTTCCATGACCTGCTGATGTGGGTGATCACGCTGATCACGCTCTTCGTGCTGGCCCTACTGGTCTACGTGGTGTGGCGCTTCCGCGCCGGTGCCAACCCGGTGCCGTCGAAGACCTCGCACAACACGCTGATCGAAGTGCTGTGGACCGTGGTGCCGATCCTGATCCTGATCGTGATCGCGGTGCCGTCCTTCAAGCTGCTGTATTTCGGCGACAAGACCAAGAATGCCGAACTGACCATCAAGGCGATCGGCAAGCAGTGGTACTGGTCCTACGAATATCCGGACAACGGCAACTTCACCTTCGATGCCACCATCATTCCGGAAAACGAGATCAAGGCCGGCCAGCATCGCCTGCTGGAGACCGACAACATCGTCGTCGTTCCGGTCGATACCAACATCCGCCTGCTGGTCACCGCCGCCGACGTCATCCATGCCTGGGCCATGCCGGCCTTCGGCGTGAAGAAGGACGCCGTGCCGGGCCGCACCAACGAGACCTGGTTCCGCGCCGAACGCGAAGGCACCTATTACGGCCAGTGCTCGGAAATCTGCGGCGCCTATCACGGCTACATGCCGATCAAGGTGCAGGTCGTTTCCAAGGCCGCTTATGCCAAGTGGGCTGAGGAAGCGAAGCAGAAATTCGCCACTGTCGACGGTGTGTCGCCGCGTCTCGCCGACGCGCGCGTCGCCCAGTAATCGCATCAGATAGAGTAGGGGAACGTCATGGCTCAGGCTCACGCCCACGCGGCCCACGACCATCACGACGATCATCATCTGCCGACCGGCTGGCGTCGGTGGATGTATTCGACCAACCACAAGGACATCGGCACGCTGTACCTGATCTTCGCCGTCATGGCGGGGCTGATCGGCGGCTTCTTCTCGGTGCTGATGCGCGCCGAACTGATGAACCCGGGTGACGGCATCCTTGCCGGCAACCACCATCTGTTCAACGTGCTGGTCACCGGCCACGGCCTGATCATGATCTTCTTCATGGTCATGCCCGCGATGATCGGCGGCTTCGGCAACTGGTTCGTGCCGCTGATGATCGGCGCGCCGGACATGGCCTTCCCGCGCATGAACAACATTTCCTTCTGGCTGCTGATCCCCTCGTTCGGCTGCCTGCTGCTCTCCACCATGGTGGAAGGCCCGGCTGGCGGTCTCGGCATGGGCGGCGGCTGGACGATCTATCCGCCGCTGTCGTCGGATGTCGGCCATCCCGGCCCGGCCGTCGGCTTCGCCATCCTGAGCCTGCACATCGCGGGCGCGTCCTCGATCCTGGGCGCGATCAACTTCATCACCACCATCTTCAACATGCGCGCGCCGGGCATGACCCTGCACAAGATGCCGCTGTTCGTGTGGTCGGTGCTGATCACTGCCTTCCTGCTGCTGCTGTCGCTGCCGGTTCTGGCCGGCGGCATCACCATGCTGCTGACCGACCGCTATTTCGGCACTTCGTTCTTCAAGCCCGATGGCGGCGGCGATCCGATCCTGTTCCAGCATCTGTTCTGGTTCTTCGGCCATCCCGAAGTGTACATCCTGATCCTGCCCGGCTTCGGCATTGTCAGCCAGGTGATCTCGACCTTCTCGAAGAAGCCGGTGTTCGGCTATCTCGGCATGGCCTACGCCATGGTCGCCATCGGCGTCGTCGGCTTCGTCGTCTGGGCGCACCACATGTACACCGTGGGCCTGGACGTCGACACCCGCGCCTACTTCACCGCTGCCACCATGGTGATTGCGGTGCCGACCGGCGTGAAGATCTTCTCGTGGATCGCGACGATGTGGGGCGGCTCGATCCGCTTCAGCGTCGCGATGCTGTTCGCCATCGGCTTCATCTTCCTGTTCACGGTCGGCGGCGTCACCGGCGTCGTGCTGGCGAATGCCGGCGTCGACACCTACCTGCATGACACCTATTACGTGGTGGCGCATTTCCACTACGTGCTCAGCCTTGGCGCCGTGTTCGCCATCTTTGCCGGCTTCTACTACTGGTTCGGCAAGATGTCGGGTTACGAGCTGAGCGAGACCGCCGGCAAGATCCACTTCTGGACCACCTTCCTGGGCGTCAACCTGCTGTTCTTCCCGATGCACTTCCTGGGCCTGCAGGGTATGCCGCGCCGTATCCCGGATTATCCGGATGCCTTCGCCGGCTGGAACTATGTCGCTTCGATCGGCGCCTATATCGCCTTCGCCTCGACGCTGTTCTTTGTCGGTACAGTGATCGCCGCCTTCATCCGCAAGAAGAAGGTTGCCGATAATCCGTGGGGCGAGGGTGCGACCACTCTGGAGTGGACCCTGACCTCGCCGCCGCCGTTCCACCAGTACGAAAAGCTGCCGGTTATCAAGTAAGGCCGGAGTTTCGGGAGCAATCGGTTTGACCGACGCGAGCTTCATCTCACAGCGTAACGAGGCCGGCAATGCCGGCCTCGATGCTGCCTATGCCCAGTCTGGCGAGGCCCGTCCGGCCGACTATCTCGCGCTGCTGAAGCCGCGCGTGATGTCGCTGGTCGTCTTCACCGGCCTGGTCGGGATGGTGCTTGCGCCAGGCTATCTGCATCCCACCCTGGCGATCACGGCATTGCTCTGCATCGCCATCGGTGCCGGCGCCTCGGGCGCCATCAACATGTGGTACGACGCCGATATTGATGCGGTGATGCAGCGCACGCAGGGTCGTCCGATCCCGCAGGGCCGTGTCACCCGTGAGGAAGCGCTCGGCTTCGGCTGCGTGCTTTCGGTCGCCTCGATCCTGGTGATGGCGCTGGCCGTCAACTGGGTCGCCGCCGCGATCCTGGCCCTGACCATCGGCTTCTACGTTTTCGTCTACACCATGTGGCTGAAGCGCCGCACGCCGCAGAACATCGTGATCGGTGGCGCCGCCGGCGCTTTCCCGCCGATGATCGGCTGGGCCGCCGTCACTGGCGATCTCAGCCTGCTGCCGGTGCTGCTGTTCGCCATCATCTTCATGTGGACGCCGCCGCATTTCTGGGCGCTGGCGCTCTATCGTTCGGACGACTATGCCCGCGCCGGCGTGCCGATGCTGCCGGTCGTGGCCGGCGAACGCGAAACCCGCCGCCAGATCCTGATCTACAGCCTGCTGCTGGTGCCGCTGACGCTCAGCCCCTGGGCACTCGGACTGGCCGGCCCGCTCTATGGCGGCGTGACTGCCGTGCTGGGCGCGATCTTCCTGGCGCTGGCTGTGCGCATCTGGCGCGGCACCGGCGACCGCGCCGCCAAGCACATGTTCGCCTATTCGATCCTCTACCTGTTCCTGCTGTTCGCCCTTCTGCTGGCCGAACACAGCCTCGGCTGGGGAGCGTGACCGCCATGTCGCAGCCCAACGATCACAAGCGCCGCCGGGCGCGCAATATCGCATTGGCGCTGGCGCTCGGCGCGCTGGTGGTGCTGTTCTATTTCATCACCATCGCCAAGATGACGGGGGTTCATCCGTCATGAGCCTGACGCGCGAGCAGCAGCAGAAGAACCGCCGCGTGGCCTTTGCCTGCGTGGCTGTGTTTGCCGGCATGGTCGGGCTGTCCTTCGCCTCCGCGCCGCTCTACGACATGTTCTGCCGCATGACCGGTTTCGCCGGCACGCCACTGCGCGCCAAGGCGGCGCCGGGCGTGACCGATCCCGACGAGGCGACCGTGACCGTGCGCTTCAACGCCGATATCGCACCGGGCATGCCGTGGAAGTTCCAGCCGGTGCAGCGTGAAGTGACCGTGAAGCCCGGCGAGGAGACCCTGATCTTCTATCGCGCCACCAATCCGACGGCGCGCGCCGTTTCGGGTCAGGCCAGCTTCAACGTCACGCCAGAAAAGATCGGCCAGTATTTCAATAAGATCGCCTGCTTCTGCTTCGAGGAGCAGGTGCTGCAGCCCGGTCAGAGCGTCGACATGCCCGTCTCCTTCTTCGTCGATCCGGAGATTCTCAAGGATCCGAAGACGCGCGACGTCACCCAAATCACTTTGAGCTACACCTTCTTCCGCAAGCCGGAAGAATCCCGAGTTTCCGACCGCGGCAACGCGGCCGGTTCAACCAACTAGCGTTTGTAACCAGGGGGTCTGATATGGCCAGTAGTGCCCGCAACCACGATTATCATCTCGTTGATCCGAGCCCGTGGCCGTTTATCGGTTCGATGGGCGCCTTCGCGCTGGCGATCGGTTCGGTCTATGCCTTCCATGGTCACAGCTATCTGTGGACCGTGCCGGGTCTGGTGGTCGTGCTTTACACGATGGCTGCCTGGTGGCGCGACGTCATCCGGGAAGCCGAGCATGACGGTCACCACACCCCGGTGGTGCAGCTGCACCTGCGCTACGGCATGGTGATGTTCATCGCGTCTGAAGTGATGTTCTTCGTCGCCTGGTTCTGGGCTTATTTCGGTGCGGCGCTGTATCCGACCCAAGCCATCGGCCACCAGTGGCCGCCGGCGACAATCGAGACCTTCAATCCGTGGGAACTGCCCTTCGTCAACACGCTGATCCTGCTGCTCTCGGGCACCACGGTCACCTGGGCGCACCATGCGCTGCTGCACAACGACCGTAAGGGTCTGGTGCAGGGCCTGACGCTGACCGTGATCCTGGGCGTGCTGTTCACTGCCTGCCAGGCCTTCGAGTACAGCCATGCCGCCTTCGGCTTCAAAGATGGCATCTATGCCTCGACCTTCTACATGGCGACCGGCTTCCACGGCTTCCATGTCATCGTCGGCACCATCTTCCTGCTGGTCTGCCTGCTCCGCGCCATGAAGGGCCACTTCAAGCCCGACCATCACTTCGGCTTCGAGGCTGCCGCCTGGTACTGGCACTTCGTTGACGTGGTGTGGCTGTTCCTGTTCACCGCCATCTATTGGTGGGGCTCGGGTACGCCGGCCGCCCATTGAGTAAAGACGACCTGGTAGCGGGGGCCTACTATCCCCTGCTATCGCCGTTCTCGACGGGGCTTCGCTGTCGCTGTCCGCGATGTGGCGAAGCCCCGTTGTTCGATGGGCTGCTGACGGTCAAACCGCGCTGCCCGTCCTGCGACCTGGATTACGCCACGGTCGATTCCGGCGACGGGCCGGCAGTCTTCGTCATCCTGATCCTTGGCTTCATCGTCGTCGGCCTGGCGTTATGGGTCGAATTGCGCTTCCAGCCGCCGATGTGGTTGCATCTGGTGCTCTGGACCCCACTTATCCTTGGCGGCGCCATTGGTATGCTGCGTCCCTTCAAGGGCGTGCTGATCGCGCTGCAGTTCCGCCACAAGGCGTCGTCCCATATCGCATTGCTAGATGAGTAACCCGTGAGAATCTTCGGCTTCCGGCCGGCCTTCTGGCCGACCATGTTCACCATTCCCGCTCTGATCCTGCTGCTCTTCCTGGGCAGCTGGCAGGTGCAGCGCCTGTTGTGGAAGCTCGACCTGATCGAGAGCGCCGAGGCCGGTCTGCGCGCACCGCCGGTGATGCTGCCGCCGGGCGCGCTCGACGCCGAGGCCTGGCACTTCCGCCGCGTGGTGGTGAAGGGTGTGTTCGACCATACCAAGGAAGCCCATCTGCTGGCGCATTCCGAACGCGGCAATTTCGGTTACCACGTCATCACGCCACTCAAGCGCAGCGATGCACCCGGCTGGGTGCTGGTCAGCCGCGGCTGGGTGCCGGCCGAGGACAAGGATCCGGCGCGCCGCATGCCCGGCCAGGTGACGGGCGAGCAGATCATCACCGGCATCGGCCATGCGCCCTGGGGCAAGGGCTGGTTCACGCCCGACAACGACCTGGTCCGGAACCTGTGGTATTACGGCGATGCCGCCGGGATGCTGAAGGCCGCCGGCATCACCGATGCGCCCGTGCTGTTCGTGGATGCCGATGCCGAGGTCACCGTGCCCGGCACCTGGCCCCGGGCCGGCCATACCCGGGTCACCTTCACCAACAATCACCTGGCCTATGCCTTCACCTGGTACAGCGGTGCCGTGGTGCTGATGGTGATTTATGTGCTATGGCATCGGCGGCGGGAACGCGACGCCGGCAACAAGGCATAGACATCCATGAAGCGTTACAAGGCTCTGGAGCAGCAGTTCCGCCGCATCGGCGCCGTGAATGGCGCGCTGGCCATGCTGGGCTGGGACCAGTCCACCATGATGCCCGAAGGCGGCGCCCGCTCGCGCGCCGAGCAGATGGCGACGCTGAGCGTGCTGCGCCATGAATGGATCACCGATCCGAAGCTGGGCGAACTGCTCGATGAGGCCGAGGCCCAGAAGAAGCAGCTGAACCAGTGGCAGAAGGCCAATCTGCGCGAGATGCAGCGCCAGTGGCGTCATGCCACCGCCGTGTCGTCCAAGTTGGTCGAGGCGCGCTCCAAGGCGGCGATGGCTTGCGAGATGGTCTGGCGCAAGGCGCGCCAGAACGACGACTTCAAGAGCTTCGCCAAGGCCTTCAAACCGGTGCTGGAACTGACCCGCGAGGCAGCCGCTGCGAAATCGGCGGCCTTCGGTCTCAGCGAATATGATGCGCTGCTGGATGAATATGAGCCTGGCGGCCGCTCGGAGCATATCAACAAGCTATTCGCCGATCTGGGCGGCTTCCTGCCCGGCTTCATCGACAAGGCGCTGGCCAAGCAGGACAAGCGCAAGGCGCCGCTGGCCTTGCAGGGGCCATTCTCTGCCGAGACCCAGCGCGCGGTGGGTCTCAAGTTCATGAAGGCGCTCGGCTTCGATTTCAAGCATGGCCGCCTGGATGTCAGCCTGCATCCTTTCACGGGCGGCACTCCGGACGATGTGCGCATCACCACGCGTTATGAAGACGCCGATTTCACCAAGTCACTGATGGGCGTGCTGCACGAGACCGGCCATGCGCTCTACGAGCTCGGCCTGCCCAAGGCCTGGCGTGACCAGCCCGTGGGCGAGGCGCGCGGCATGGTGCTGCATGAAAGCCAGAGCCTGCTGATCGAGATGCAGGTCTGCCGTGGCATGGAATTCCTGACCTATGCCGGCCCGGTACTGCGCAAGGCTTTCAGCGGCACGGGCAAAGCCTGGTCGGATGCCAACCTGCAGCGCATCTATGCGCGCGTGCGGCCCGACCTGATCCGCGTCGATGCGGATGAGGCTACCTATCCGGCTCATGTGATCCTGCGCTACCGCCTGGAGCAGGCGATGCTGAGCGACGATCTGCCGCTGGCTGACCTGCCATATGCCTGGAATGACGGCATGCAGACCTTGCTGGGCGTGGATGTGCCGAACGACCGCCAGGGCTGCATGCAGGACATCCACTGGGCAGTCGGCTCGATCGGCTATTTCCCGACCTATACACTCGGCGCGCTGTCGGCGGCTCAGCTGTTCGCGGCGGCCAAGGAAAAGGACAAGACGATCCTGCCGGGCATCGCCAAGGGTGATTTCAAGCCGCTGCTGCGCTGGCTGCGCGCCCATGTGCATGGCAAGGGTTCGCTGCTCACCACCGACGAACTGCTGCGCCAGGCGACCGGCAAACCATTGAGCACCGCTGCCTTCAAGGCGCATCTTAAAGCCCGCTATCTGAACTGAGATCCACGATGCGTTACGTCAGCACCCGCGGCCAGGCCCCGACCCTCGACTTCGAGGGCGTGCTGCTAGCCGGCCTCGCCACCGATGGCGGCCTGTATGTACCGGAAAGCTGGCCGCAGTTTTCTCTGGCGGATTTTCGCGCCATGCGCGGGTTGTCCTATGCCGAGGTCGCCTTCCGTGTCATCAAGCCGTTTGTCGGCGGCTCCATTCCCGATCCCGATCTGAAGCGCATGATCGACGAGGCCTACGCCACCTTCGGGCACAAGGCGGTCGTGCCGCTGCGCCAGAGCGGCGACAATGACTGGGTGCTCGAGCTGTTCCATGGTCCGACGCTGGCCTTCAAGGATGTGGCGCTGCAACTGCTCGGCCGGCTGTTCGACTGGGCGCTGGCGCGTTCGGGCAAGCGCGCGACCATCGTGGGCGCGACGTCCGGTGATACCGGTTCGGCCGCCATCGAGGGCTGCCGCGGCCGCGCCAATCTCGACATCTTCATCATGTTCCCGCATGGCCGCGTCTCGGACGTGCAGCGCCGGCAGATGACCACCGTCGCCGATGCCAATGTCCATGCTATCGCGCTGGAAGGCACCTTCGACGACGCGCAGTCGATGGTAAAGGCGCTGTTCAACGATGCTGCTTTCCGCGAGCAGGCCGGCCTTACTGCGGTGAATTCGATCAACTGGGCCCGCGTGATGGCACAGATCGTCTATTACGTGACGGCCTCGCTCAGTCTGGGCGGCCCGGAGTGTGCGCCGGCCTTCTGCGTGCCCAGCGGTAATTTCGGCGACATCTTCGCCGGCTATTGTGCCGCGAAAATGGGCTTACCCGTTTCCAAGCTGATCGTCGCGACCAACCGCAACGACATTCTGGCGCGGTTCTTCTCGGGCGGTGACTACCGCAAGAGCGGCGTCGAGCCGACCATCAGCCCCAGCATGGATATCCAGGTGGCGAGCAACTTCGAGCGCCTGTTGTTCGACATGCATGGCCGCGATGGCGCGCAGGTGCGCCAGCTGATGAGCGATCTGGACAAGAATGGCGGCTTCTCGGTCTCGGCGAATGCGCTGGCCGAAACCAAGCAACTCTTCGCCGCCGGCAAGGCCGACGAGGCCGCAACCAAGGCCATGCTGAAGACCGCCTTCGTGGCCGGCAACGGCCTGCTGGTCGATCCGCATACGGCCGTGGGTCTGGCGGTTGCCGCCGAACAGCGCAAAAGCCGCGCCGTGCCGACCGACACCCCGCTGGTGACCTTGGCCACCGCCGATGCCGCCAAATTCCCCGCAGCCGTCGAGGCTGCCACCGGGCGACATCCGGCCCTGCCGCCGCGCCTGGCCGATCTTTTCGAGCGGCCCGAGCGCCAGACGGTGCTGCCCAACGATTACAGCAAGGTGCGCGATTTCATCGAAGCGCGTAGAGTGAAGTCATGACAGTTCGTATCGGTACCCTTTCCAACGGTCTGCGCGTGGTCTCCGAGGCCATGCCGCAGGTCAAGACCGTGTCCGTCGGCATCTGGGTCGATGCCGGTGCCCGCGACGAGACGCCCGAGATCAATGGCGTCGCCCATATGCTGGAGCACATGGCCTTCAAGGGCACCGAGAAGCGCTCGGCCCTGGCTATCGCCGAAGAGATCGAGGCGGTTGGCGGTCATCTGAACGCCTTCACCTCGCGTGAGCAGACCGCCTATTACGCCCGCGTCATGGCCGAGGATACCGGTCTGGCCCTCGATATCCTGTCCGACATCCTGCAGCACTCCGTCTTCGACAAGGACGAGCTGGAGCGCGAGCGCGAGGTCATCATCCAGGAAATCGGCCAGTCGGAAGACACGCCCGACGACATCATCTTCGACCATCTTCAGGAAACCGCTTTCCCCGGCCAGTCGCTCGGTCGTTCGATCCTCGGCACCGTGGATCGCGTCACGGGCATGAAGCGCGAGGATCTGCAGGGCTTCCTGTCGCGCTTCTATCATGGCCCGAGCCTGGTGCTGGTCGCGGCCGGCGCGGTCGACCACGACATGCTGATGGCCGAGGCCGAACGCCTGCTGGGCAAGCTGAATCGTGCCGCCCGTCCGGCGCAGCAGACGGCGCTCTATGGCGGCGGCGGCGAAAAGCGCGCCGTGCGCGATCTGGAGCAGGCCCATGTAGCGATCGCGCTGCCGGGTCTGGCCTATGACGATCCCGATTATTACGCCATGCAGGTCTATGCCACCGTGCTGGGCGGCGGCATGTCCTCACGGCTGTTCCAGGAAGTGCGCGAAAAGCGCGGCCTGGCTTATTCGGTCTATGCCTATCCGGCCTCTTATCGCGACGGCGGCCTGATGACCATCTATGCCGGCACCGGTGGTGAGAAGCTGCCGGAACTGATGCCGGTGCTGGCCGAGGAGCTGGGCAAGCTCTGTGGCAAGGTCGAGTCCGACGAACTGCAGCGCGCCCGCGCGCAGCTGAAGGTCGGCCTGGTGATGTCGCTGGAAAGCTCGGGTGCGCGCATCGAGCAGCTTGGTCGCCAGATGCTGCTGTTCGGCCGTCCGCTCGATCTGGATGAGGTGCTGGTCTCGGTCGACAAGGTGGATGCCGCGGCCGTGCAGAAGGTCGCCGAACGCGTCATGTGCTCGGCGCCGCCGACGGTGGCAGCGCTCGGCCCGGTGCAGCAGCTTGAATCCTACGCGCGCTTCGCGGCGCGGTTCGGCTAAAGCCGGCGGGGCGGGGGAGGCGAAGCACGATGCTTTTCGGCCGCTTCCTGCCTCCAGTCAGCCCGCATCTGCATGGCGAACGCATCTACATGCGGCCGCCCGAGATCAACGATTACGAAGCCTGGGCCACGCTGCGTGCGATCAGCCGCGAGCATCTGCAGCCCTGGGAGCCGACCTGGGCGGAAGACTCCCTCACGCGCGAAGGCTTTCGCCGTCGGCTCGCCTGGTTCGAGCGCCTGCGCCGGCAGGAGCATGGCGAGGCCTATTTCATCTACCTGCGCCGCAATGACGGCCTGATCGGCGGCATCACGCTGTCGAACATCCGCCGCGGCGCTTCGCAATGCGGCGAGCTGGGCTACTGGATCGGCAAGCCGCATGTGGGGCAAGGACATATGACCGAGGCGCTGCGCACCATGGCGGCGCATTGCTTCGAGCTACTGAAGCTGCATCGTCTGGAAGCCGCCTGTTTGCCGGAAAATACGCCGAGCCGGCGTCTGCTGGCGCATGCCGGGTTTCGCAGTGAAGGCGTGTTGCGGGAATACCTGAAAATCGATGGCGTGTGGCGCGATCACCAGCTCTATGCGCGGCTGGCTACCGATCCGGAGACGGCAGTATCAGGCGTGGCCTGACACGCTGGCCAGTTTGGCCACGTCGATGCCGATCTTGCGCACCGCGCGATCCCACAGCGTTTCCAGTTCCGGGTGGAAGATCAGGTCGAAATCGGCCGGCGCCGCCAGCCAGGCATTTTCCTGGATTTCGTTATCGAGCTGTCCTGCACCCCAGCCGGCATAACCGAGCGCGAACAGACTGTGCTGCGGACCGGTGCCGCTGGCGATGGCGCGCAGCACATCCAGCGTCGCGGTCAGGCCGATGCCGATCGACTCATCGATCTTCACGCTGCCCTGCTTCATGTAGTCGGTTGAATGCAGCACGAAGCCGCGTCCGGTTTCGACCGGGCCGCCCAGCCGCACGATGATCTCGTTGTCCGTTGATGGCTCGATGCCGAGCTGGGTCAGCAGATTGGGGAAGGTGAGGCCGGGATAGGGCTTGTTGATCACCAGACCCATCGCGCCTTCGGCATTGTGCGAGCACATATAAATGACCGTGCGCGCAAAACGCGGGTCGCCCATGGTCGGCATCGCGATCAGCAATTGCCGTTCCAGATAGCCCGAGATCGCCTTGGCTTCGCTGCTGTCCGTCATGTGACACGCTCCGGTTTCACCTGAATGTTACCCCAGCCGGTCGGCTTGTCCATACGGCCAGCCTGACAGACCTCTTGCAATTGGCAGGCCAAAAGACAGACTCGGGATATGAAATCCTTGATCTGCCGCGCCATTCGCGCCGTAGCCCCGACGGCTGCCGCTTTTCTTGTCATTTGGCCATTCCTGGCGTCAGCGCAAGGGGTGCAATTGCCCCATGTTCCGGTGCGTCTGGCTTTTGTGCAGGGCAATGGCGATGAGGTCGGCCTGTCGATCCGACTCGCGGCGGGCTGGAAATTCTACTGGCGCACGCCGGGCGAAGGCGGCGTGCCTGCGCAGTTCGACTGGTCGATGTCGCAGAACCTCGCACGCGCCGATGTGCAGTGGCCGGCCCCGCAGCGCATCCCACTCGGCAAGAGCGACATCTATGGCTACACCGATGACGTCGTGCTGCCGATCCAGATCGAGCGCAGCGATGCCGCGCAACCGGTGAAGCTGCACCTCAGCCTGGAATACGGCGTGTGCAAGGAGATCTGCATCCTGCGTACCGATCGTCTGGAACATACGCCAGGCAAGCTGATGGCCGAAGACTTGGCGGCACTGATCAAATGGAAGCGCCGTGTGCCGGTGGCCGCCGCCGCTGCCGATCTGCGCCTGCAGTTCCTGAAGCAGAAGCCCGACCATCTGGTGGTCGCCCTGCGCAGCGCCACGCCCCTGCGCAACCCCGACCTGTTCGTGGAGGGTACACCGGACAGCTGGTATGGACGGCCACAGGTGGCCCTGATGAATGATGGCCGCGAGGTGCGGTTTGAAATTCCGGCGACCCTGCCGCCGGGTGCGCTGGGCCGGCCATTGCGGCTGACGCTGGTGGAGTCATCCCTGTCCGCCGAACTGGTGGTCCAGCCTTGAGAGGTATCAAGGGCCGGTGAACAGGCTGGCCGGGCCTTGTATCTGACGCCGGGCCGGCTCATTTTACCCCGGCCGTTCCAGACGGCGCAGATCGGCCAAAAGATTCAAACCAAGACGAGGAAATCATGACCATCAAGGTTGGCGACCGTATCCCCGATGCCACGCTCTATGTGATGGGCGAGCAGGGTCCGCAGGCGGTGAAGCCCGCAGAATTCTTCAAGGGCAAGAAGGTGGCGTTGTTCGCTCTGCCGGGCGCTTTCACCCCGACCTGCTCGGCCAAGCATCTGCCGGGCTTCATCGAGAAGTATGACGACCTGAAGAAGAAGGGCGTGGACACCATCGCCTGCCTCTCGGTCAACGACGCCTTCGTGATGGGCGCCTGGGGCAAGGCCCAGAATGCCGGCGACAAGGTTGTGCTGCTGGCCGATGGCGCCGGCGAGCTGACCAAGGCGATCGGCATGGAATTCGACCTCACCGCCCGCGGCATGGGCGTGCGGTCGCAGCGCTATTCGATGCTGGTGGATGATGGCGTCGTGAAGCAACTGAACCTAGAAAAGCCCGGCGCCTTCGAAGTGTCGGATGCCAATACCCTGTTCGGCCAGATTTAAAGCCCGCAGGCAGACGACCAAAGCCGGTCCGGGTTTACCGGGCCGGCTTTTTCTTTTTCGGCGGCTTGATGCTGTCGCCGGCGATGGCCGTGGCGGCGTCGCGCGCCAGGACGTCGACGCGCTCATTCTCGACATGGCCGTCATGGCCACGCACCCAGTGCCAGCTCACCGTATGAGGCAGCACGGCTTCCTCGAAGCGCTGCCACAGGTCGACATTCTTCACCGGCTTGCGGTCGGCGGTTTTCCAGCCGCGCGCCTTCCAGGAGCGCAGCCAGCCGGTGGCGCCGTCGATGACATAGCGGCTGTCGGAATAGAGCGACACGATGCAGGGCTTTTTGAGCGCTTCCAGCGCCATGATCGCCGCCAGCAGCTCCATCCGGTTGTTGGTGGTGGCCGGATCGCCGCCGCTCATTTCCTTCTCGGTCTCGCCATAGCGCAGCAGCGCGGCCCAGCCGCCCGGACCCGGATTGCCGAGGCAGGCGCCGTCGGTGAAGATTTCAACGCTCTGTGGCGCGTCAGGCATCGTCAGCGTTCAATGCCATAGGCGGAAGCGCCCAGCACCTGGCGGTGGAATTTCAGCTTCTTCCAGTATTCCAGCGGATCCTTCGGCTTCACCAATGCGCCCGGCACCTGGTTGAGCCAGTCATAGAGCCGGGTCAGCAGGAAGCGCAGCGCCGAGCCACGCGCGAACAGTGGCAGGGTGTGCACTTCGCCATCGGTCAGTAGCCGCACACTCTCATAGCCGTTGATCAACGCTTTTGCCTTGGTGACGTTGAAGGCGCTATCGGCCTCGAAGCACCAGGCATTCAGGCAGATGGCGAGGTCATAGGCAAAATAGTCGTTACAGGCGAAATAGAAGTCGATCAGACCGCTGAAATTCTCACCGACGAAGAACACATTGTCGGGGAAGAGATCGGCATGGATCACGCCATGCGGCAGCGGCCGGTCGCCGGCGCGGCCGGGCGTCTCGGGCCATGCGGCCTTCAGGGTGTCGTATTCACGCGCCAGTTCACGGCCCAGGCCGGCCAGCACGGTATCGGCGTTGCCTTCGCAGTCGGCCACCAGCTTGGCCCAGCCGTCGACGCTGAGCGCGTTGGGCCGGTTCATCGGGAAGTCCTGGCCAGCCACATGCATGCGGGCCATGGCCGCGCCCAGTTCCTGACAATGACGCGCAGTCGGCTTCCTGGGCCAGACGCCGTTGAGGAAGCTGATGATGGCGCAGGGGCGGCCGGCCACTTCGTTCAACGTATTGCCGTCGCGATCATGCAGCGCGGTCGGGCAGGCGAGACCTTTACCGGCCAGATGGTTCATCAGGCCGAGAAAATAGGGCAGGTCGTCGCGTTTCACCCGGCGCTCGTACAGCGTCAGGATATAGCTGCCGGTTTCGGTGCCGAGTAGGTAGTTGGAATTCTCCACGCCCTCGGCGATGCCCTTGACCGACAGTGCGCAGCCGATGTCATAGCGCTTCAGCAGCGCATTGAGCTGGTCTTCGTCGATTTCGGTGTAGACGGCCATGGGTGCGGACGATCAGGCGGCAGAGGCGTCAAGCGCAGCGGGCAGCTTGAACTGCACGGCCTCGGTGGCGGTCTCGATCTCGCGAACAGTGACGGTGTACCGCTCGCGGAAGGCGGCGATCACTTCCTCGACCAGCACTTCCGGCGCGCTGGCGCCGGCCGTGATGCCTACGGATTTTATATCCTTGAGCGACGCCCAGTCGATATCGACGGCACGCTGCACCAGCAGGGCAATGCGACAGCCCTCACGCTTGGCCACTTCGACCAGTCGTAGCGAGTTGGATGAATTCGGCGCACCGATCACCAGCACCGCTTCGCTGTGGGCCGCAATCGCCTTCACCGCGACCTGACGATTGGTGGTGGCGTAGCAGATGTCTTCCTTCTTCGGCCCTTCGATCCGGGCGAAGCGCTGCTTCAGCGCCGCGATGATGTCGGCGGTATCGTCCACCGACAACGTGGTCTGGGTGATATAGGCCAGCGGTTCGCCGTCCTTCACCTGCAGCGTGGCGACATCGGCGATGGTTTCGATCAACAGCACGGCATCGGGCGGCAGCTGGCCCATGGTGCCGATCACCTCGGGGTGGCCGGCATGCCCGATCAGGATGATGCGACGGCCTTCCCGATGATGGCGTTCAGCCTCGCGATGCACCTTGCTGACCAGCGGGCAGGTGGCGTCCAGATAGGACAGCTTGCGGGCCTGGGCATCGGCGGGAACGGATTTCGGCACGCCATGGGCAGAGAAGACGACATGGGCGCCGGCCGGCACTTCATCCAGTTCGTCGACGAAGATGGCGCCCTTGGCGGCCAGGCTGTCGACCACGAAGCGGTTATGCACGATCTCGTGGCGCACATAGACCGGTGCGCCGAACTGCTCCAGGGCACGCTCGACGATCTGGATGGCCCGGTCGACGCCGGCGCAGAAGCCGCGCGGCGCTGCCAGGACAAGGGCGATCGAAGGACGGTCAGGGTTCATCGGTTCAAGGGTCTGGGGTCGTTAATCAGTCCGGTCAGATCGCCGGGGTGGATCATTGGGCCGGATCAACGGGTTGCGGGCCTGTCGCTTGTCTCCCGGGGGCTGCTCTTCTATACAGGGAAGCCCCGGGAAATCTGCCCGGCAAGCTAATACACTCGTCGCGTGAAGGAAAGGCCGCCATGACCCGGATGGCCGTTCCGCAGCGCTCTCCCGGATGGTAACGGCTCGTCATGACCCTGCGCTTTTCCCGTTCTTCGCTGGTTGCTGTTGTGGCTGTCGGCCTGAGCGTTGTTCTGGCCGGCTGCTCGAACAAGGCGCCGAACCTGCCGCCTTGCCCGAAGGTCGGCATCCTGGGTGATGCCTTCAAGGCCACGCAGTATCGCGATGGCCCGGGCCGCGATCTCACCGATGTCGCCTATGACGTGCAGCTTCTCGACTACAATGGCGGCTGCAAATACGACGACCCCAAGAACATCAAGGCCGTGACGATCAGCTTTGCGCTGCAGGTGGCCGCCACCCGTGGCCCGGCCGCCAGCGGGGCTGAAGCCCAGGTGCCGTATTTCGTCGCCATCGTCGACAGTGACAAGAACGTGCTGACGCGCGAACGCTTCGTCGCCCGTGTGCCCTTCAAGGAAGGCCAGCGTCGCGTCGTGGTGGCCGAAGACCTGGAACAGACCATTCCGCTGGCCGGCCGCCGGACCACCCAGGTGGAAATCCTGGTCGGCCTGGAATTGCCGCGCGACCAGCTTGAGCGTAACCGCCAGCAACGCGGCTTCTGATGCGTAAACTGCCGATGTTCGCTTTCCCCGGAGTCGTGCTGACGCCGGAGGAATGTGACCGCATTATCGCCCTGGCAGAAGCCACCACCCTGCGGGACGGAACCGTGGGTGACGAGGTCACCATCAATGTGAAGGCACGCAATTCCGCGGTTACGTTCGTGCCGCAGAAAGAGGGTGCCTGGATATACGACAAGGTTGTCGGGCTGTCGCTGCAGTCCAATCGCGAACTCTGGAATTTCCAGCTCGATGGCGCGGAACCGATGCAGATCGCCCGGTATGAGACCGGACAGCATTATGTCGGGCATGTTGATATCGGCCTGGAAGAACCCTTCTCGCTGCGCAAGCTGAGCGTGGTGATCCAGCTTTCAGACCCTGCCGATTACGACGGTGGTGAGCTGGCGCTGTATAGCGGCGGCGAAAAGGTCGAAAACGCCCCACGTGAACGCGGGGCCATGACTGTATTTCCCAGCTACACCCTCCATCAGGTCAAGCCGGTTACGCGTGGACGCCGGTATTCGCTGGCACATTGGATCATTGGCTGCGAACCTTTCCGCTGAACGGATTCCCGTGTCTTGCCTGTTTTCCCGATAGAAAAACTTAAACATCCCCTGCCGGGCCTGACAGTTGCGGCCACCGTGGCGCTCGCGGTCGGTTTCATTTCCGACCACTACGGCGGCCCACCCTTCCTGCTTGCCCTGTTGCTGGGCATGGCCTTCAATTTCCTGAGTGCCGATCCGCGCGTACGGCCCGGCATCGATCTGGCCGCGCGCAGCGTGCTGCGCATCGGCGTGGCCCTGCTTGGCATCCGCATCACGGTTGAGCGCATCGCCGATCTCGGCCCGGTGCCGGTGCTGCTGGCCGTTTGCGGTGTGGTGGTTGCCATCAGCAGCGGCCTGCTGCTGGCCAGATTCGCCGGCCGTAGCAGTTCCGAAGGTCTGTTGTCAGGTGGTGCCGTGGGTATCTGCGGCGCATCGGCGGCGATGGCGATTTCTGCCGCCCTGCCGCGCTCGCCGCAATCCGAACGCCTGACCTTGCTTACCGTGATCGGCGTAACCGCGCTGTCGACGCTGGCCATGGTGATCTATCCGCTGCTGGCGAAAACCATCGGTCTGTCGGAAACCGCGTCCGGCGTGCTGTTCGGCGCCACGATTCATGACGTCGCACAGGTGCTGGGCGCAGGCCTCACTGTCTCGCCGCAGGCCGGCGATGTCGCCACCTTCGTCAAACTGGTGCGCGTCGCCTGCCTGTTGCCGGTCGTCGTCGGCATCGGCCTGATCTATCGCAAGACGGGCGAAGTCGGCATGAAGCAGACGCAGCCGCTGCTGCCGCATTTCCTGATCGGGTTTGTCGCACTGGTGGTGCTGGGCAGCATCGTGACCCTGCCGCCGGTGCTGGTGGAGGGCGTGTCAGATGTCTCGCGCTGGTGCCTGCTGGTCGCCATTGCGGCGCTTGGCGTGAAGACCTCGTTTGCCGAACTCTTCGCGCTGGGCTGGAAACCGCTCGCCCTTATCCTGGCCGAGACGGTGATCCTGCTCGCCTTCGTGCTGATCGGCCTACTGCTTTTCCTCTAACTCTTCCGACCAGACTTCGGCCCAGTCCTGCAGGGCGAGCAGCGTCGGCATCAGCCGGCGGGCCGTCATGGTGAGCGCATAGCCGCTGCCGTCATGGTCCAGCAATCGGGCCGCCCGCAGGTCTTTCAGCCGCTGTTGCAGCACGCTGGGCGAAACCTCGCCACAGGCCGTCTGGAGCGCTCGGAAGGTCAGGGCGCTCTCACGCAGCTCCCACAGGATACGCAGGCTCCAGCGCCGCCCCAGCAGGTCCAGAGCGGCCATGACCGGCCGGCCGGACCGGGAACCGCGCACGGGCTGGCGAGGCAGGGGCGTCGTCATGGCATTTCTCCGCGGTTTTCGCTCTTGTGCTACGAAAACAGTAGCATTAGGTTGCGCTACGAATTCTGTAGCACAGCAGGAGGTTTCCGTCATGGCCCGTCTCGATCCCATCCAGCAGCCCTATTCCGCCGAGGCCGCCGCAGCACTGGCGCAGATGCCGGCTGATATCGCGCTATTTCGCACCGTTGCGCATAACCCGCGCGTCCTGACGCGCTGGGCCGGCGGCGGCCTGCTTGATCGCGGCTCGATCAGCTTGCGCCAGCGCGAGCTGGTGATCCTGCGCACCACGGCGCGGCTGAAGGCGGAATACGAATGGAGTGTGCATGTCGGCTTCTTCGCCGCCAAGGCGAAGTTCAGCGAGGCGGAAATCCGCGCCACCCTGCATGGCGATGCATCCGCCTGGAATGACGGGGAAGCAGTGCTGGTCCGGATCGCCGATGCGCTGGTCGATACCGGCACGGTGGACGATGCGCTGTGGCAGGCGGCATCCGCGCATTATAAAGCCGACCAGCTGATCGAGATCATCGCGCTGGTCGGCTTCTATCATCTGGTGTCGTTCACCGTGAACGCCACCGGTGTCACGCTTGAGCCAGGCTCGCCGCGCTTTCCTGTTCAATAAGCCAGCGCGCAGCCGTCCTTGCGCGGATCGGAGCCGGCCTGCAGCACGCCGTTGACGCGGTCGATCAGGATGGCCTGACCGCCGCCATGCGGCATCTCGGACTGCTTGATCTCATGGCCGAGGCTGGACAGGCCCAGCAGCACATCCTCGCGGATGCCGCGTTCGGCCTCGAACTTGCCGGCGACATGGAAGCCGCGCGCGCAGTCGATGGCTTCCTGCACGTTCATGCCGAAGTCGACCATGTTGGTCAGCACATGACTCTGGCCGACCGGCTGAAAGCCGCCGCCCATCACGCCGAAGCTGAGCCAGGGTTTGCCGTCCTTCAGCGCCATCGCCGGAATGATGGTGTGCAGCGGTCGCTTCAGCGGCTCGACGCAGTTCAGATGGCCGGGCTGCACCTTGAAGCCGCAGCCGCGGTTCTGCAGCAGCACGCCAGTCTTGGGGCTGCTTAAGCCCGTACCGTAGGGCCAGAACAGCGAGTTGATGAAGGAGCAGGCATTGCCTTCGGCATCCACCACGGTGAGATAGACCGTGTCGCGATAGGCCTGGCCGCCGACGGGCCCTGGCGCCGGCATCGCCTTCTTCAGATCAATGCGGCTGCGCAGTTCGTCGGCGAATGCCATCGACAGCAGTTTTTCGACTGGCACATCGCCGAAAGCCGGATCGGCCACGTAAAGGTCGCGCGCCTGGAAGGCGAGGCGCGTGGCTTCCGCTTCGATATGGAAGCGCTCGACGCCGACCGGATCGTATTTGCCCAGGTCGAAGCCGCTCAGGATGTTCAGCATCAGCAGCGTGATGATGCCAACGCCGTTCGGCGGAATCTCCAGAATCTCGACGCCCTTGTAGGCGGTCGCGATCGGATCGACCCAGTAGGCTTCCTGGGTGGCGAAGTCTTCCAGCGTATGGGTAGCGCCGACGCTCTGCAGATACTGCACGATGTCTTCGGCGACCCAGCCGGTATAGAAGCCATCGCGACCGTTCTTGGCGATCTCACGGAACACCTTGGCATGCTCGGGCTGGCGGAAGGTCTCGCCGGCCTTGGGCGGCAGGCCATCCTTCAGCCACATGCGTGCGGTGTTGGGATCGGCCTTCAGTTTGGCCTCGTTGCGATGCCAGTCGGTGCTGACGCGCTCGGTGACGGCGAAGCCCTTCTCGGCCAGATCGATGGCCGGCTGCAGCAGCTCGGCCAACGGCAGCTTGCCGAACCGCGTGTTCAGCTTGCTCCAGGCATCGACGGCGCCGGGAATGGTCACCGCATGCGGCGAGGTCAGGCCGATTTCCTTGATGTCCTGCTTGAGCAGGTAATCGGCGCTCAGACCCTTGGGCGCGCGGCCCGATCCGTTGAGGCCGTAGACCTTGCCGCCCTTGGTGGTGTCGGTGCCGGCCGGTGCATAGAGCACGAAGTTGTCGCCACCGATGCCGGTAGAACCGGGCTCGACCACGCATTGCACGGCGCAGGCGGCAATCGCGGCGTCGGTGGCGTTGCCGCCGCGGCGCAGGATCTCGATGGCGGTGAGCGTAGCAAGGCTGTGCGATGTGGCGGCGGCGGCGTGGCGGCCCATGGCCACCGAACGGCCGGGCAGATGCAGGTCACGCATGTGGTCTGAACTCCGGTGCAGGACGAGCCGCGAGCCTACACCAGACTATTCAGCATGCGACAGTGTTTGTCAGTTTTCATCCCGGCGCGCGCGCTGCTTTGCGAAAGAGTCCGTGGCTTTTGCTTCTTCGCGTTCGCGAGTGCGCAATTGGTACAATTGGTCCCGCCCGGCATGATACTGCGGCGGCCAGTAAATGCCGCGCCAGTCGTAATCGGCTGCAGCATGCAAGGTGAAGTAGGGGTCGGCCAGATGCGGCCGCGCCAGTGCGCAGAGATCAGCACGGCCCGAGGCCACGATGGTGTTGACCTGATCGGCCGATGTAATCGCACCGACAGCAATGGTGGCGATGCCGGCTTCCTGCCGGATGGCATCGGCGAAGGGAGTCTGGAACATCCGGCCGTATTGTGGCCGGGCCTCGTTCGAAGTCTGGCCAGCCGAGACATCGACCAGGTCGCAGCCGTGCTGCTTCAGCATTTTCGCGATGGCAACGGAGTCCTCCACGTCGAGGCCGCGGTCGGGCACCCAGTCGACGGCCGACAACCGCACCGACATCGGTTTCTCTTTGGGCCAGACCGCCCGCATGGCGTCGAAAACCTCCAGCGGGAATCGCATGCGGTTTTCCAGGCTGCCGCCGTACTCGTCATTGCGAGTGTTGCTCAGGGGCGAGATGAAGCTGGAGAGGAGATAGCCATGCGCCATGTGCAGTTCGATCATGTCGAAGCCGGCGCTGCCAGCCAGTTTCGTCGCCGCCACGAAATCGTCGCGCACGGCATCCATGTCGGCCCGCGTCATCGGCCGCGGCACCCGGCTGTTTGGCAGATAGGGAATGGCCGAGGCCGCCACGATCTCCCAGGCTTCGGCTTCCGGCAGCGGCTGGTCATAGCCGCCGGCCCAGGGCAGGCAGGTTGCGCCTTTGCGGCCGGCATGGGCGAGCTGCACGCCGATCTTGGCCCGGCTATTGCCGTGCACGAAATCGGTGATGCGACGCCAGGCTTTTGCTTGTGTTTCATTCCACAGGCCGGTGCAGCCCGGCGTGATGCGCGCGGTCTCGGCGATGTCGGTCATCTCGGTGATGATCAACCCGGCGCCGCCGATGGCGCGGCTGCCCAGATGCACCAGCGTCCAGTCGTCGGGGATGCCATCTTTCACTGAGTACTGGCACATCGGCGAGACGACGACGCGATTCTCCACTGTCATGTCACGCAGGCGGAATGGCAAGAACATCGGCGGCGGCACATGGCCGCTCTTGGGTAGCGCGAAGCCCTGTTCACGTGCGGTCTTCTCGGCGAACCAGCGGTCGACCTGGGCGATCAATGCCGGATCGCGCAGTTTCAGATTTTCGTAGGTGATCCGCTTGGAGCGGGACAGCAGGCTGAGCGCCAGCTGGATCGGCTCGAAGGACGCGTAGCGATCTGTATGCTCAAACCATTCCAGTGATACCTGCGCGGCATGCTGCAGAATCGAGACTTCCGCCTGTCGCGCCTCTTCGAAGGCCTTCAGGGCATCCTGCACCGTGGCATGGCCGGCATTCAGCGTGCGGCTGAGCGCGATGGCGTCTTCCATGGCCAGCTTGGTGCCCGAGCCGATGGAGAAATGTGCGGTATGCACTGCATCACCGATCAGCACGACATTGTCATGTACCCAGCGGCGGCATTTGACGGTCGGGAAGTTGCGCCAGATCGAACGGTTGCTCAGCAACTTGTGGCCGTTCAGGTGCTTGGCGAACAGCGTCTCGCAATAGGCGATGGTGTCGGCTTCGCTGGCCTTGTCGAGACCGGCGCGCGCCCAGGCTTCTTCCGTGGTTTCGACGATGAAGGTTGAGAGGCCGTCCTCGAAGCGATAGGCATGCACCTGGAACATGCCATGTTCGTTGGCTTCAAAGATGAACGTGAAGGTATCCAGCGGCAGTGTCGTGCCGAGCCAGACGAATTTGTTGGGGCGCCAGTCCAGACTGGGCTGGAAGGTATCTTTCCAGTGTTCGCGCACCTGGCTGTTGATGCCATCCGCGCCGACCAGCAGGTCACAGTCGCGGCGCAATGCCTCGAAGTCCTGCTGCTCGGCGCCGAAATGCAAGCTGACGCCAACCTCGGTGCAGCGTTGCTGCAGGATTTGCAGCAGCACCTTGCGGGCGAGGCCGCAGAAGCCGTGGCCGCCGGAGCGGATGCGGTCGCCGCCGGCGATCACGTCAATTTCATGCCAGTAGGCAAAATGATTGCGGATCGCCTGATGGGTACCGGCATCCTCGGCCAGGAACTGGTTCAGGGTTTCGTCGGAGAAAACGACTCCGAAGCCGAAGGTGTCGTCGGGTTGGTTACGCTCGTAAACGGCAATGTGATGGCCGGGGTCGGCCTTTTTCATCAGCAGGGCCAGATACAGGCCGGCCGGGCCGGCTCCGACAATGGTCACGCGCATGCTGTTCCCCGAACTCTGGCTAGGTCCTTATGTCGGACCGGCGTGCGATTTATTTTATATCTAAAATAAATTCGGGCAAGTCACTGAATTGGTCCCAATGGCTCCGTCGGCGGATTAGCGGACCCGTGCCTTCAGCGCGCCCTGTGCGCTGTCATCCCGAAGGCTGCCAGGGCGATGCCGAAGCAGATATGTCCCAGACCGGCTGCCAAAACCGGCAGGCGACCGAGATAGCCGTAACGGGCCAACTCGGTGGTCGCCAGCGCCAGTACGGCAAGCAGCAGCCAGCGGGCCGGGGCCGGGCGGTGGCGCAGGCCCACCAGCACAGCCAGCAGGAGTATACCGAGCAGGATCAGGGGCAGCGGCAGGGCGCCGATCGGCAGCCGGTCGGCGGCCACGCCCATCAGCACCGCCAGCGCGATGCCGCTGTATAGCAGGAGGCGCGGACTGCCCGAGGGTACGATCAGGCTGAAGAGGGCACCGAAGGCCAGACCGGTCAGCCCTAGCGTAAAGGCGAGGTAGCGGATGTCGGATTCCAGTCCGGCCAGGCCGGGCCAGCCGACAAGGGCGGCAAATTCGGCAACCGCCAGCGCCACATGCAGAACGATACCGGTGCCCCAGAACAGGGCGGCGGGCAGGGGACTGCGCATGATCAGGATCAGGCCTGCGACACCGCCGAGCAGGTAGATAACTTGAGCGATCAAGGCGATGTCAGGCATCGCGGCACTATGGCGGCGGCGGTGGCGGCTCGCAAGCGGCCCCGCCCTGCCGGCGACATGTCGCAACGGCGGGAATCGGGCTGTAAACCATTCGGAAAATGCGATGTTTGCAGGGTTGACGCCTGCCGGGGGCGGGGCTATAACGCCCGCCTTGAATTTCGCCGCAAGGCTGTAACAACTATCGGAAAATCGCAAGCTATGGCTCAGCACAAGTCCGCGGAGAAGCGCGCCCGCCAGACCAAGAAGCGCACCGCCGTCAATCGCGCGCGTCGCAGCAAGGTCCGTACCGCCGTCAAGCAGCTGGAGACAGCAATCGCTGCCGGCGACAAGAAGGCTGCGGCCGACGCGCTGAAGCAGGCGCAGCCTGCTCTCGACAAGAGCGTCACCACCGGCGTGGTCGCCAAGCGCACCGCCTCGCGCAAGCTGTCGCGTCTGAACGCCCGCGTCAAAGCTATGGCTTGATTCCTGCCGCGCGCTTCACGCGCGCGTCATGGTCTCGCAGTGATCGAAACATCGCCCGTCTGCTCTGCAGCGGGCGATGTTTTTTTATGCGACTGCGAAGGTCTTGAGCGTGCAACTGCCGCGTTCACAGACGTTTTACACCCCGGGGATTAGTCAGGGCATTAGTCCGTGCGCTATAGCTGTTCGCTATGCGCCCAAGCGCGGATTGCAATGACAAGTTCTAATTCTGCCACAGGGAAAATTTTTTTCGGGGAGTCTTCATCTGTCCGCTTGCGTGGCCCCTGCGATTTCACTTTAATGCCCCGGCTGACGCGCACAGACGGGGTTCTGCAACACCTCTCAAGGGCGCAAGAAAAGCGCTCCACCGATGGTGGGAAGTTCTTCTGATACGCGCCGGCACGCGTGACGAAAATACAGTTTTAAAACAACAAACGTGGCGCGAGGTTTGGGGATGTTGGCTTCGGTGAAGGCGGGGGATGATGACTATGCAGGCGATGTCTCGACGACCGAAACCTGGAACCAGCTCGCTAGCGACCCGAACGCTCAGCTGATCGACGTAAGAACCCAACCGGAATGGAGCTTCGTCGGCGCGCCGGATCTCGGCAAGCTGTCCAAGCGTCCTGTCCTCGTATCCTGGCAGATGTATCCTGAGATGAGTGTTAATCCGCGTTTTGCCGATGAACTGCGCGCCCAGGGCATCAAGCCGGGCCAGCCGCTGTATTTCATCTGCCGTTCGGGTGCCCGTTCGCGCGCCGCCGCCAAGGCGATGACGGCCGCCGGTTTTGCGCCCTGCTTTAATGTCGCCGGCGGTTTCGAAGGCGATCTTGATACTGAAAAACATCGTGGACGATTGAGTGGCTGGAAGGCTGCCGGTCTCGCCTGGATCCAGAGCTGAGGTCGGTCATGGTCAAGTCGTCGCATCCGCAGCCGCAATCTGCCTCCATGCCGGACCTCTCCGAGGGCCCGCGCCAGTCCGTCACCGGTGAACCGCTCGACGTCCAGTGGCAGCGCGTGCGCGCCCGTCTGCGCGTCTCGTTCGGCGATGCCGCCTTCAATTCCTGGCTGAAGCCGCTGGCGCTGGCCGAGGAAGGTCTGGCCAAGGACGGCGACGTCCATCTGGCCGTGCCGACCCGTTTCATGCGCGACTGGGTCGCCAATCATTACAGCGAGCGTCTGCGCGAAATCTGGCGGCTGGAAAATGCCGAGATCCGTCGCGTGATCATCCATGTGCGCCCGACCGGCGCCAGCCAGGCGCCGCAGACCAAGGCGGCCGTCGCCGGCAACCCGATCATCGAGACCGTCGCGCCCGTCGCCGGCCGTCCGGCTCCGGTCAAGCCCGCCATGGCTGGCCTGCCGACCCTGCAGGTCCGCGACATGGACGATATCGAGCGCGAGCTGTCCGCGCCGCTCGATCCGCGTTTCACCTTCGAGAGCTTCATCACCGGCAAGTCCAACGAGCTGGCGCGTGCCGCTGCCCTGCGCGTGGCCGAAAGCCCGACGGTGACCTACAACCCGCTGTTCCTCTATGGCGGCGTGGGCCTGGGCAAGACCCATCTGATGCATGCCATTGGCTGGCATATCCGCCAGCGCTTCCCCGAGCGCCGCGTGGTGTATCTCTCGGCCGAGAAGTTCATGTACCAGTTCATCCGGGCCTTGCGTTTCAAGGACACGATGGCCTTCAAGGAGCAGTTCCGCTCGGTCGACGTGCTGATGATCGATGACATCCAGTTCATCGCCGGCAAGGAAAGCACCCAGGAAGAGTTCTTCCACACCTTCAACGCGCTCTGCGACCAGAACCGCCAGATCATCGTCTCGGGCGACCGCTCGCCGTCGGATCTGGAAGGCATCGAGGAGCGCATGCGCTCGCGCCTAGGCTGGGGCCTGGTCGCCGACATCCATCCGACCGATTTCGAGCTGCGTCTGTCGATCCTGCAGGCGAAGGCCGAGAAGAACGGCCTGACCAACATCCCGCAGGACGTGCTGGAATTCCTCGCCCGTCGCATCACGTCGAATGTGCGTGAGCTGGAAGGCGCGCTGAACCGCATCTCGGCCTATGCCAGCCTCGTCGGCAAGCCGGTGACCGTCACCTCGGCCCAGGAAGTGCTGCAGGACCTGCTGCGCGCCAACGACCGCAAGGTGACGATCGAGGAAATCCAGAAGCGCGTGGCCGAGCATTACTCGATCCGCTTCGCTGACATGCATTCGCCGCGTCGTGCGCGCGCCGTTGCGCGTCCGCGTCAGGTGGCAATGTATCTGGCCAAGCAGCTCACCTCGCGTTCACTGCCCGAAATCGGGCGCAAATTCGGCGGCCGCGACCACACCACGGTGATGCACGCCGTGCGCAAGATCGAGGAGCTGCGCGAGATCGATGCCGCCTTCGCGGAAGATATCGATTTGCTGCGCCGCAAACTCGAAAGCTGATTTTTCAACTTTATCTAGGAAAATCAGATAGTTGAATGTGTTTAGGGGCTGCCGGAAGGCGGCCCCTTCGCATATGCAAAAACGGGTCAAAACGGGGGCAAATCCCTCGCGTGTAAGTAAGCCCTTTGATATACTTAACAGACTCGGCAGGAGGCTGCCGCAAAGCAACAAAAACAGACCGGTTTTCAGCTATGAAACTCACTATCGAGCGTGCCGTCCTGCTGACCGCCCTCAGCCACGTCCAGAGCGTGGTCGAGCGCCGCAACACGATCCCGATCCTGTCGAACGTGCTGCTGGAAGCCGAAGGCGACAAGCTCGCGCTCACCGCCACCGACCTGGATATCGCCGTGGTCGAGAAGCTGCCAGCGAAAGTTTCGAAGCCCGGTGCCACCACGGTGGCCGCGCATACCTTCTACGACATTGTGCGCAAGCTGCCTGAAGGCGCCGAGGTCGAATTGACCTTCACGGCATCCGAGCAGCGCCTCGATCTACGCGCCGGCCGGTCGAGCTTCAAGCTCAGTTGCCTGCCGAAGGAAGACTTCCCGGTGATGGCCGCCGGCGAACTGCCGCATGGCTTCAGCCTGCCGGCCGACCAACTGCGCCGCCTGATCGACAAGACGCGCTTTGCGATCTCGACCGAAGAGACCCGCTATTACCTCAACGGCATCTACGTCCATGCCGCCAGCAGCGCCGGCGTGCCGATGCTGCGTGCAGTCGCCACCGACGGCCATCGTCTGGCCCGCGTCGAAGCGCCGCTGCCTGCCGGCGCCGCCGGCATGCCGGGCGTGATCGTGCCGCGCAAGACCGTGGGCGAGCTGCGCAAGCTGTTGGAAGGTGGCTCGAACGAAGCCCGCATCGAACTCAGCGACACCAAAATCCGCTTCGCCATTGGCGACCTGGTACTGGTGTCCAAGCTAATCGATGGCGCCTTCCCCGAGTATGAGCGCGTGATTCCGCGTGACAACGACAAGGTGATGGAAGTCGACAGCAAGGCCTTCGCTGCCGCCGTCGACCGCGTTGCCACCATCTCCACCGAGAAGAGCCGCGCGATCAAGATGTCGCTGAAGCCCGATGGCATCGAGCTGTCGGCCACCAGCCCCGACCAGGGTTCGGCCTCCGAGCAGCTGACGGCCGCCTATAGCGCCGCGCCGGTCGAGGTTGGTTACAATTCCCGCTATCTGCTCGACATCGCCGGGCAGATCGAAGGCGAGAATGTACGGTTCCTGCTGGCTGATGCGCTGGCGCCCACCGTTGTCCGCGATCCGAGCGACGACGATGCGCTCTATGTGCTGATGCCGATGCGAGTCTGATTTTGGTGCGCAGCGCGGTACGGGTTGCGGAAGGGTCTTACGAAGGCGAGGCAGCAGGCGGTAGCGCCGTTTTGTCGCTGAGTCTGCGCGATTTCCGCAACTACGCCGAGCTGCAGCTGCATTTGAGCGGCGCGCCTGTGGTGCTGACCGGTCCGAACGGGGCCGGCAAGACCAACATCCTGGAGGCGCTGTCCTTCCTCAGTCCCGGCCGCGGCCTGCGCCGCGCCAGGCTGTCGGAAGTTAGTCGCAGCAGTGTTTCGTCCTGTCGCTGGGCCGCCCATGCGGAACTGGCCAGCAATGTCGGTCCGGTCGCCATCGGCACCGGTCTGGCCGAAGGTACAGGCGAGGATGAGAGTTCCGAGCGCCGCGTCGTGCGTATCAACGGCGAGGCGGCGAGCAGCGCCAACGGGCTGTCGGACTATCTTGATGTGGTGTGGCTGACGCCCCAGATGGATCGTCTGTTCGTCGACGGGCTGTCGACGCGGCGGCGGTTCATGGACCGGCTGGTTTACGGTCTGGACAGCGGCCATGCCCGTCAGGTGGCGGCGTATGAGCGTGCGACGCGCGAACGCAATCGCCTCCTGAAGGCCGGCAATGCGGATGCGCGCTGGCTGGGCGCGCTGGAAAGCCAGATGGCCGAGCATGGCCTGGCGGTGGCCGCAGCGCGGCGCGAGGGACTCGCCCGACTGGAAGCCGGCATGGCGCTGGCGACGGGACCGTTTCCGAAGGCGCGGCTGGCGGCACAGGGCTTGATCGAGGGCTGGCTCGCCGATATGCCGGCGCTGGCGGCCGAAGAGAAGTTTCGCGGCCTGCTGGCCGAGCGGCGCGGCATCGATCGCGACGCCGGCACGGCGACCGAGGGGCCGCATCGCAGCGACATGGCGGTGTGGCATGCCGACAAGGATCAGCCGGCGGCACAATGCTCGACGGGCGAGCAGAAGGCGCTGCTGATCGCCATTACGCTGGCCAATGCGCGGCTGATCCGTGCACGTCGCCATGTGGCGCCGCTGATGCTGCTGGACGAAGTGTCGGCGCATCTGGACGGCACGCGCCGTGCGGCGCTGTACGAGGAATTGCTCGCCATTGGCGGGCAGGTTTGGTTGACCGGGACGGACGAGGACCTGTTTGCAGGGCTCGACGGCCAGGCCGAGTTTTTCACGGTGGCCGACGGCGTTGTGACGTCGCGCGCCCCGATACGTTGAGGTTGTAGGATATGAGCGAAGCAGTGATGCCGCAGGGCAACGACGGTAACGGCGAGAATTACGATTCCTCCGCCATCAAGGTGTTGAAGGGTCTGGATGCGGTGCGCAAGCGCCCGGGCATGTATATCGGCGACACCGATGATGGCACCGGCCTGCATCACATGGTCTACGAAGTTGTTGACAACGCGATCGACGAATCTCTGGCTGGCTATTGCGACGAAGCCTATGTCGGCCTCAATCCCGATGGTTCGGTGACGGTGCGCGACAACGGCCGTGGCATCCCGGTCGACATCCATCCCGAGGAAGGCGTGTCGGCGGCCGAGGTCATCATGACCCAGCTGCATGCCGGCGGTAAGTTCGACCAGAATTCCTACAAGGTGTCGGGCGGCCTGCATGGCGTGGGCGTCTCGGTCGTGAACGCGCTGTCGGTCACGCTCGACCTGCGCATCTGGCGCGGCGGCAAGGCCTATCACATGCGCTTCCGCCATGGCGAAGCCGAGGCTCCGCTGGCCGAAGTCGGCGCGGCCGATGGCAAGCGCGGCACGGAAGTGACTTTCCTGCCGTCGGCGGAAACCTTCACCAAGACCGAATTCGATTTCGCCACGCTTGAACACCGCCTGCGTGAGCTGGCCTTCCTCAACACCGGCGTGAAGATCGTTCTGGAAGATCTGCGCGGCGTCGAGCCTAAGCGCGTCGAGTTGCGCTATGAAGGCGGCGTCGAGGCTTTCGTGACCTATCTGGATCGTAACCGCACGCCGCTGCACAAGCCGCCGATCGCCATCCGCGGCGAACGCGACGGCATCAGTGTTGAAGTGGCGCTGGAATGGAACGACGGCTATCACGAGACGATGCTGTGCTTCACCAACAACATCCCGCAGCGCGATGGCGGTACGCATCTGGCCGGTTTCCGTGGCGCGCTGACCCGTTGCGTGAACGGCTATGCCAATGAAAGCGGCATCGCCAAGAAGGAAAAGGTCACGCTGACCGGCGATGACGCACGCGAAGGCCTCACCTGCGTGCTGTCGGTCAAGGTGCCCGATCCGAAATTCTCGTCGCAGACCAAGGACAAGCTGGTGTCGTCGGAAGTGCGTCCGGCGGTGGAAAGCCTGGTCAACGAACTGCTGACCAGCTGGTTCGAAGAGCATCCCGCCGATGCCCGCACCATCGTGGGCAAGGTGGTGGAAGCCGCTGCTGCGCGTGAAGCTGCCCGCAAGGCGCGTGAGCTGACCCGCCGCAAGGGTGCGCTGGATATCTCCTCGCTGCCGGGCAAGCTGGCGGATTGCCAGGAACGCGATCCGGCCAAGGCCGAACTCTTCCTCGTCGAGGGTGATTCGGCGGGTGGCTCCGCCAAGCAGGGTCGCAACCGCGCCTTCCAGGCCGTCCTGCCGCTGCGCGGCAAGATCCTGAATGTCGAGCGCGCGCGTTTCGACAAGATGCTGTCCTCGCAGGAAATCGGCACGCTGATCACCGCGCTGGGCACCGGCATTGGCCATGAGGATTTCGATCCGGCCAAGCTGCGCTACCACAAGATCATCATCATGACTGACGCGGACGTGGATGGCGCCCATATCCGCACCCTGCTGCTGACCTTCTTCTATCGCCAGATGAAGCCGCTGATCGATGCAGGCCATCTCTATATCGCGCAGCCGCCGCTTTATAAGGTCAAGCGCGGCCAGTCCGAGCGCTATCTGAAGGATGAGCCGGCGCTGGAAGAATTCCTGATCAACGAAGGCATGGAAGGCACGGTCCTGCAGCTGCAGGACGGCAGCCAGCGTGCTGGCAACGACCTGCGCGTCCTGCTGGAGCATGCCCGTGTTTCGCGCGCGCTGCTGACCGCCATCGGCAAGCGTTACAATCCCTGGATCGTCGAGCAGGCTGCCATCCTCGGCATGCTGCAGACCGATATCGCCGCCGATCCGGTCAAGGCGGCGGCCACGGCCGAAGCTTTGGCCAAGCGCCTCAACATGCTGGCGCCGGAACTGGAGCGTGGCTGGGTCTGCGAGCCCACGGGCGATGGCGCCTTCAGCGTGAAGCGTTCCTTGCGTGGCTATACCGAAAGCTATTTGCTGGATGGCCAGCTGTTCCGCTCAGCCGAGGCGCGCAAGCTGAACGAGATGGCGGGCGAGCTGCAGGCGACCTACCTGAATGCCTCCGAGCTGCGTCGCAAGGATGACCTGCACAAGATCCGCGGGCCGCTCGACCTGCTTGAGCGAGTGCAGACTGCCGGCCGCAAGGGCATTACCATGCAGCGCTATAAGGGCCTGGGCGAGATGAATCCGGAGCAGCTGTGGGAAACCACGCTGGACACCGAGGCGCGCAGCCTGCTGCAGGTCAAGGTCGACCATGCCGAGGATGCCGACAACGTCTTTGAAACGCTGATGGGTGATGTGGTGGAGCCGCGCCGCGACTTCATCCAGAGCAACGCACTGAACGTCGCCAATCTGGATATCTGATCGGCAAGGATTCGCGGATTGAAGCGGCCCGCTTTCAGGACTGAAGGCGGGCCGTTTTTTTGTTTTTGACTTACGCCGGTGTGTTCGCCGGCAGGCGCGCGATGGCTTGGGCCAGTTCTTCCGGGAAAAACGGCTTGTGCAGCTTTGCCACGGCTACGCCGGTGGGCAGGTCGGAATAGCCGGTTACCACGATAATCGGCATATCGGGCGTCGCCGCTCGGATGCACTCGGCAAGCTCGACGCCCGTCATGCCCGGCATCGACTGATCGGTGATGACGAGGTCGATGGCTTTTTCACGGGCAAGGATGCTGAGTGCCTGACTGCCGGAGACGGCTTCGAAAACGGTATGCCCCAGATATTCCAGCATGGTGCGCATGGTCATGAGCAGCAGTCGATCGTCGTCGACCGCCAGGACGCAGCGGGCAGAGGGTGAAGAGGCAGGGCGCATGGAGTTCGTCTCAGGTTGCAGCCTTCAATCTGCCATAGGGCGACAAATCTTTGCCAAGAATAATCCCTTATTCTACCTGACCATTGATAGCGCCGGTCCCTATACCCGTTTTGGGCGCGAAGCACGGGATCACTTCCACGATGGAGGAGATAGGCTACACTGTCGCTCCGTTCCAGTTCCCATTCTCTGGCGCTTTGCGGAAGGACGTCTGCAATGTCTTGGCGAGTAGCAGAATACGCGCCGTCACTGCGATGGTTCCGCATCGGCATCGGCCTGTTGCCGCTGGCGGTGGCGGCGATCTGGGCGTGGCAGGTCTGGTCTGACAAGCGCGCTGTGGCCATCGAGAGCGCGCGGCAGAACACCGCCCTGATCAATGAATATGTTCTGCGCATCATGCAGAGCCAGAAGCTGCTGCTGCTGCAGATCGATAACATCGTCTCTGAAGATCCGGATGCCAACGAGGAGATGCTGCATCGCAAGTTGCGCATTCTGGATGCGGGGTTTGAATTCACCACCAGCCTGGGCATCGTCGGGCCCCATGGCCAGGCGCGTGCCGGCAGCCGGACCTATCCGTTGATGCTCGACATCAGCGAGCGGGAGTATTTCACCGCCCTGCGTGATCATGACCTGCCGATCTTTATCGACCGCATCGTTCTGCGGCCCAATAACCTGGATACGCTGCTGCTGGGTCGCCGGCTGTCCGGGGACGGTTTTCGCGGTATTGCGACGGCCTCGATCGAGATCAAGAACCTGACGGATTTCCTGTCCACTGTCAGCGCCAGCCCTGATGCCGCGGCTTTCCTGCTGCGGGCCGATGGCAAGCTGCTGGTTCGCCCTGATCCGAATGCACCAGCCGCGACCATGCGGCCTGATGGTCCGGTGATGAGTGCCATCGCACGGGCCGATGCGGGCATCTTTGATGCGCCAGGTTATATGGACGGCGTCGGCCGGACTTATGCGTATCAGAAGATCGAGAATTTTCCGCTCTATGCCATCCAGGGATTTTCCCGGTCGACTTTGATTCGCGGCGTTGCCACGGACATGGCACCGATCGTGGCTTTTCTGGTGGTTCTCGCCCTGTTGGGTTCCATCGCGCTATCAGCCGTCGTGAAGCGCATCGAAGCGGATCGCGCGCGACAGCTGGCCGAGTTTGACCGCAAGCTGCTCGATGATGCCCGCCGCGTTGCCGGGTTCAAGGAGACGCTGCTCAAGGAAATGAATCATCGCATCCACAATAATCTGCAGATGATCCAAGCCCTGATTTATACCCGCAGTCGCGCACCCGCGGGCGATACGGCCAGCACGCTGAAGGAAATCGGCAAGCGGGTCTGGGCGATCTCGGAGGTGCACAATCTGCTGTACAACACGGCGGAGTATTCCCGGATCGACCTTGGCGCTTTCCTGCGCACTATGGCGAACAACCCCGGCATCGTTCCGCCCGAGCAGGGCATCCTAGTCCGGTGCGAGACCGACAAGGTGGAGGTTGCGCTGGAGCAAGCGGTGCCGGCGGCGCTGATCGTGCTGGAATTCCTGACCAATGCGCTGAAGCACGGCTTCCCCGATGGACGGGCAGGCAGTATTGCCATCACCCTGCTGCGCTGGGAAACCGAAGCCGAGATCACGGTGATGGATGACGGCATCGGTATGCCGCTCGCTCGTGGTCGCGATTCCGGCATGAAGCTGACCCAGACCCTGGCCGATCAGATCGGCGGGATCATCGAGGTCAGCAGGATGGGCGGCGGGGGTACCATGGCCCGGCTGCGTTTCCGGACTGATAGCGGCGAAACCACACGGCCGACACCGGAATTGGCCCAAGCAGGCTGAAAAGCCAAGCGTTTTTGCAGCCTCGCTCCTTGCCAAGCAGATCAAGAATTAAAGTAGAAACAGTCACTTATGTTGTATTAGCGGCCTGTTTTTCATATTAAACATATTATATTTGTTAAAAAAATAAATTAACAATAATTCGTAGTTAAAAAAAATTGACGCTCTGCCATATATGTGGAACTCTCCGTCCCGCCAAGAACCGGGTCGGTCCGGCAGGCGCATGAAGGGTTCCAGGGGTATGACCATCGACATTCAGGGCATCGTCAAACAGTTCGGCAGCACGCCTGTGCTGCGCGGCATCGACCTGAAAATTGCCGATGGCGAACTGATCGCCCTGCTAGGTGCGTCCGGTTCGGGCAAGACGACGCTGCTGCGTATTCTGGCCGGCCTCGACTGGCCGAATGCAGGGCAGGTGAGCGTGGATAGTGTGGATTGGCTGTCGCTTGAACCGCAACGCCGCCAGGTTGGTTTTGTGTTCCAGCATTACGCGCTGTTCCAGCATATGACAGTCGCCGACAATATCGCCTTCGGCCTGCAGGTGCGGCCGCGCGACCTGCGTCCGGCCCAGAATGAAATCGCCGCCCGCGTCGACCAGCTGTTGGAGCTGGTGCAGCTCGGCGGTCTGGGCAATCGCTATCCGTCCCAATTGTCCGGCGGTCAGCGGCAGCGCGTGGCGCTGGCGCGTGCGCTGGCGATCCAGCCCAAGATTCTGCTGCTCGACGAACCCTTCGGCGCGCTGGATGCCCGCGTGCGCAAGGACCTGCGCCGCTGGCTGCGTGAGCTGCATGAACAGCTTGGCACCACCACCATTTTCGTCACCCATGATCAGGAAGAGGCATTCGAGCTGGCCGATCGCGTCGTGGTGATGGGCGAAGGTCGCGTCGAACAGGTGGGCACGCCCGATGAAATCTATGAACATCCCGCGAGTCCTTTCGTCGCCCGTTTCCTGGGCGGTGTGAACGAGCTGCCGGCGGCCCTGCAGAATGGCCGCCTGGTGCTGCCCAATGCCGATGCTTCTGCTGTTGGCCGTATTGCCGCTGGCGATGGCGATGTGACGCTCTTTGTGCGCCCGCATGAAATCGACCTGCTGCCCGACAGCAGCGCTACGGCGCGGATCGCCGGCACGGCCTCGAATGGCCCGAGCTTCCGCTACGATGTGGAACTGCCGGGTGTGGACCGCACGGTGGAAGTGGAGCTGTCGCGTGAAGCCATGCGCGACCGTCCCCTGCGTCGCGGCGATACCGTGCGGCTGCAGATTCTGCGTGGCCGCATCTTCGCGCCGCCGCATGCCCGGGTGCAGCCTGCGACAGAAACACGCGCGGCGCTCAGCCTGACGCACTGAATACCCAAAAAAGGAAATCCGTCATGATCCGTATTGCCAGCCTCGCGGCAGCCTTTGTCATTGCAGCCATGCCTGTCATGGCGCAGGACAAGCAGGTCGACATCCTGAATGTGTCTTATGACGTGGCGCGCGAGCTCTTCGTCCAGATCAATCCGGTCTTTGCCGCCGAGTGGAAAGCCAAGACCGGCCAGACGCTGGAGATCAAACAGTCGCATGCCGGCACCTCACGTCAGGCGCGCTCGATCATGGAAGGCCTGCAGGCCGATGTGGTGACCTTCAACCAGTTCACCGACGTGCAGATCCTGGCTGACCGCGGCAATTTCGTCTCCAAGGACTGGCAGAAGAAATTCCCTAACAACGCTTCACCCTTCTATTCGCTGCCGGCCTTCCTGGTGCGCAAGGGCAATCCGAAGAACATCAAGGACTGGGGCGATCTGGTTCGCCCGGACGTGAAGTCGGTCTTCCCCAATCCGAAGACCTCGGGTAATGCGCGCTACACCTATCTGGCTGCCTATGCCTTCGCGCTGGAACAGTCCAAGGGCGATCAGGCCAAAGCCAAGGATTTCGTGAAGAAGCTGCTGGCCAATGTGCCGGTCTTCGATACCGGTGGGCGCGGTTCGACCACCACCTTTGTCGAGCGTGAAATCGGCGATGTGCTGATCACCTTCGAGTCCGAGACCAACGGCATCCGCCGCGAATACGGCGACAAAGGGTTCGACCTGGTGACGCCGTCGCTCAGCGTGCTGGCGGAATTCCCGGTCGCCGTGGTCGACAAGGTGGCCGAGAAGCGCGGCACCCGCGAGGTGTCGACGGCTTACCTGCAGTTCCTCTACAGCGAGGCCGGCCAGGACATTCTGGCCAAGAACTTCAACCGTGTGCACAACGCCAAGGTGGCCGAGAAATACAAGGCGCAGTTCCCGGCCGTGAAGCTGGTGACGGTGGACGATGTCTTCGGCGGCTGGGAGAAGGCCACCAAGGATCACTTCTCCGAAGGCGGCATCCTCGACCAGGTATTCGTCAACCGCTGATCGCGGTTCTCAAGGCATAGTTTCATGACGACTGTGACACAGCATGCCGGACCCCGGGTCCGGCATGTTCTCCCCGGCTTCGGCCTTACCATTGGTAGCACGCTGCTGTATCTGGCGGTGATCGTGCTGCTGCCGCTGGCGGCGCTGATGCTCAAATCCACCGAGATCGGCTTCGGTGGTTTCTGGCGCCTGATCACCAGCCCGCGCACCATGGCCTCGCTGGAGATCACCGTGGCTGCCGCCGCCCTGGCAACGGTCTTCAATGCGGTCTACGGCCTGCTGATGGCCTGGATTCTGGTGCGTTACGACTTCCCCGGTAAACGTTTCATCGATGCGTTGATGGACCTGCCTTTTGCGCTGCCCACGGCAGTGGCCGGCATCGCGCTGACAGCGCTGTTCGCCAAGAACGGCTGGTATGGCCAGGTGCTGGATGGTGCCGGCATCCAGGTCGTCTACACCATCACCGGCGTTGCCATCGCCATGGCCTTCACCAGCGCACCTTTCGTGGTGCGTACGCTGCAGCCGGTGCTGGAAGATATCCAGCCCGATGTGGAGGAAGCCGCATCGACGCTGGGCGCCTATCGTGGCACGATTTTCCGCAAGGTGATCTTCCCGGCGATCTTCCCGGCCTATCTCACCGGTTGTTCGCTGGCCTTCGCGCGCTGCCTGGGTGAGTTTGGTGCCGTGATCTTCATCGCCGGAAACCTGCCGCTGAAGACGGAAATCGCCGCGCTGCTGATTTTCATCCGGCTTGAGGAATTTGATTATCCGGCCGCCGCCGCCATTGCCATGGTGCTGCTGACGGCCGCCTTCACCATCCTGCTGCTGACCAACGCGCTCCAGGCCTGGCATACGCGCTACCGGCGGAAAGTGGTCTGACATGGTCGTTTCCGCCTATCAGCCGCCGCAGGGTGGACGCTGGCTACCACGCCTGCTGATCGGTGCCGGCATCCTGCTGACCCTGCTGTTCATCCTGGTGCCGGTGGTGTTGATCTTCACTCAGGCTTTCTCCAAGGGGCTCGATACCTACATCGCCAACATCCTGCATCGTGAAACCCTGCAGGCGGTCCTGCTGACTGTCGTCGTCGCGGTGGCTGTGGTGCCAGTCAATATCCTGTTCGGAGTAGCGGCGGCCTGGGCAATCACAAAATTCGAATTCCGTGGCAAGAAACTGCTGCTGACCGTGATCGAGATTCCCTTCTCGATCTCGCCGATCGTGGCCGGCGTGATTTACATTCTGCTCTATGGCGGCCAGGGCCTGCTCGGCCCGCTGCTGGAAAGGCTGGACCTGCGCATCATGTTCGCGCTGCCGGCGATCTTCCTGGTCACGCTGTTCGTCACCAGTCCCTTCGTGGCGCGAGAGTTGATCCCGCTGATGCAGGCGCAAGGCACCGAACAGGAAGAGGCGGCCGTGACACTGGGCGCCAGCGGCTGGCAGACCTTCTGGCGCGTTACCTTGCCCAATATCCGCTGGGCGCTGCTGTATGGCACGGTGTTGTGTGCCGCGCGCGCCATTGGCGAATTCGGTGCGGTTTCGGTGGTGTCGGGCAATGTGCGCGGTGAGACCAACACACTGCCGTTGCAGGTCGAACTGCTGTATCACGACTATAACGCGGCAGGTGCTTTCGCTGCCGCCAGCACGCTGACGCTGATCGCCCTGATCGCGCTGGTGGTCAAGACCGTGCTGGAGCGCCGGATACAGACCCGGCGCGCCGTCGGTCACTAAACAGATTATTCCGCCGCTGCGGCGAAATCCCGCTGTGCCATGTCTGCCAGCAGGCGGAAGCTGTGGGTTTCCGGATTCCATTCCAGCAGCCATGAACCACCGCGGCCATTGCTGCTGCGCTCCAGCGTGACCTGCAGCCAGATCAGGCGGCCATCGCTGCGCGCCGCGTCGATGCGCCAGCGGGTAGCGGCCAGGGCCGAAGGCTGACGGTCGCGACGCACCACGATGCCGACGCTGTTGCTGCGCGCAGCGGCCATCTGCAGGCGCTGCATGTCTTCTTCATTGAGCGTATCGAATTCACCGATCACCGCGCCGTAACCCAGTTCGCGCAGGCTCTGATCCATGGCCCAGAGGCGGTCGGCCGGGCGATGCGTCCAGGCGATGGTCAGGCGGCGATGGTCCAGGCCCTGACGCGAGAGCGCCGGCGCCTTCAGTTGCTGGTCCGGAGTGATCCACAACACCGGCTGCTGGCGCGGATTGCGACTGGTCAGCGCCGCCAGGAAAACGGTGATGGCGGTGTAGTCGCCGGTCAGTTCATGCAGGCCGCCGCAGGCAAGGCCATGACCGGGCAGAACCCGGTCGATCTGCGACAGGCCGAACCGCATGGTGCCGCCCGGATGCAGAAAGGCATTCTCGAAGGCCAGATGGGACAGGCGGTCGCGCAGACGTTCGATGGTGGCAAGGCGGGTCATGTCGGGCCTCCGGATCAGAATGTTCTCATGTTCTAATCTTGATCCAGTTTGAGCGCAATATGTTCTTTTTAAATTCGCGAATTTTCCGGAATCTGGCATTAATAATGAGAACATTATTGATCAAAAAGACTGAAAAACGGGGTTTTTCATTTAAGACGTCAAGTTAGGTTGCGCCTCATATCTTGACTCGGTTGCGCCTGACCGGCAGCGTAACGGAACGGCTGCGGAGCGAGTCCATGGCCCGATTTCGGGGGAACGGCCATGCCGGTAACGACCATTGGCGTGAAGATCGATGAAGACCTGAGGGCGCGGCTGAAGCGGGCGGCCGATGGGATCGGGCGGTCGCCGCACTGGCTGATCAAGCAGGGCATCTTCTCCATGCTGGATCGCGTCGAACGCGGTGATGCGCTGGACGACCTGCTGGGTGAGGGCAGATCGACCATCGACCTGCTGGAAGCACCGGCCGATACCGCGCAACCGCCATTTCTCGAATTCGCCCAAACGATCCAGCCGCAGAGCGTGCTGCGCGCCAAGATCACGGCGGCCTATCGCCGGCCCGAACCGGAATGCCTGCCGCTGCTGATCGCGGAGGCCACACTACCTAAGCCGATGCTTGCTTCCGCAAAACAGCTGGCGCATCGCTTGGTCGAAACCCTGCGCAGCAAGAGCGAAGGCGGCGGTGTCGAAGCGCTGATCCACGAATATTCGTTGTCGAGCCAGGAGGGCGTGGCACTGATGTGCCTGGCCGAGGCACTGCTGCGTATCCCGGATCGCGCCACCCGCGATGCGCTGATCCGCGACAAGATCGGCGTGGGCGACTGGGAGGCCCATCTGGGGCACAGCCCGTCGCTGTTCGTAAATGCCGCCACCTGGGGGCTGCTGGTGACCGGCCGGCTGGCTGCGACCAATAGCGGCAAGGGGTTGTCGACAGCGTTGACCAAGCTGATCGCCAAAGGTGGTGAGCCACTGATCCGCAAGGGCGTCGATATCGCCATGCGCATGATGGGCGAGCAGTTCGTCACTGGTCAGACCATCGCTGAGGCATTGGCCAACAGCCGGAAATTCGAGGCGCAGGGTTTCCGCTATTCCTATGACATGTTGGGTGAGGCGGCGGCCACTGCGGCCGATGCGCAGCGCTATTACGCCGAATACGAGCAGGCCATCCACGCCATCGGCCGGGCAGCGGCGCGGCGCGGCATCTATGAGGGGCCGGGCATCTCGGTGAAGCTTTCGGCGCTGCACCCACGCTACAACCGCGCCAATCTGGAACGGGTGAAGGCCGAACTGCTGCCGCGCCTGAAGGCGCTGACGCTGCTGGCGCGACAATATGATATTGGCCTCAATATCGATGCCGAGGAAGCCGACCGATTGGAAATCTCGCTCGATCTGCTGGAGGCGCTTTGCTTCGATGCCGATCTGGCCGGCTGGAACGGCATCGGCTTCGTGGTGCAGGCCTACCAGAAGCGCGCGCCCTTCGTGATTGACTGGCTGATCGACCTCGGCCGGCGCAGCAGCCATCGCCTGATGGTGCGTCTGGTGAAAGGTGCCTACTGGGATAGCGAGATCAAGCGTGCGCAGGTCGACGGCTTGGAAGGGTTTCCTGTCTATACGCGCAAGATCCATACCGATGTGTCGTATCTGGCTTGCGCCCGCAAGCTGCTGGCGGTGCCCGATGCAATCTATCCGCAGTTCGCGACCCATAATGCGCAGACGCTGGCCACTATCCACACGATGGCGGGTGCGAATTACTATGCCGGCCAGTATGAATTCCAGTGCCTGCATGGCATGGGCGAGCCGCTATATGAGGAAGTGGTCGGCCGTGACAAGCTCAATCGACCCTGTCGCATCTATGCGCCGGTCGGCACGCATGAGACGCTGCTGGCCTATCTGGTGCGGCGCCTGCTGGAGAACGGCGCGAACACGTCTTTCGTCAACCAGATCGCCAATGCCGAGATCGCCATCGATGACCTGATCGCCGATCCTGTGGGCATGGCGAAGGCTATCGAGCCGCCGGGGTCTCCGCACCCCAAGATCGCCTTGCCGCGGGATATGCTGGGCACACGGCTGAATTCCGCCGGCATAGACCTGTCCAACGAACAGCGCCTGGCGTCGCTATCGGCTGCACTGCTGGCCGGCAATGACATGATCTACCGCGCCGGCCCGATGCTGGCTGCCGGAGCCGTTGAGGGAACGGCGCATCCGGTGCGCAACCCGGCCAACCGCAGCGATGTCGTCGGGATGGTGAGCTATGCCACCGCTGAAGTCGTCAAAACTGCGATCGATAGTGCGATGGCTGGCGGCCAGATCTGGCAGGCCACACCAGCAGAGGAGCGGGCGCAATGCTTGCGTCGCGCTGCCGATCTGCTGGAAGTGCGCATGCCGCAACTGCTTGGCCTGATCGTGCGCGAGGCCGGAAAGTCGTTGCCCAATGCGATCGCCGAGATACGCGAAGCTGTCGATTTCCTGCGCTACTACGCCGATGCCGTGACAGATTTCTCGCCTGACACGCACCGACCGCTGGGGGCCATCGCCTGCATCAGTCCCTGGAATTTCCCGCTGGCGATCTTCACGGGCAAGGTCGCTGCGGCACTGGCGGCCGGCAATGTGGTGCTGGCCAAGTCGGCGGAAGAGACGTCGCTGATTGCCGCTCAGGCCGTTCAGATCCTGTGGGAGGCCGGCATTCCGCCCGCAGCCGTGCAACTGCTGCCGGGCGAGGGCGATATCGGTGCGGCGCTGGTGGCCGATGCACGCATTCGCGGCGTGATCTTCACCGGTTCGACCGAAGTCGCGCGGCTGATCCAGGCACAGCTGGCCCAGCGGCTCAATCCCGATGGTCGGCCGGTGCCGTTCATTGCCGAAACCGGCGGACTGAATGCGATGATCGTCGATTCTTCGGCGCTGCCGGAGCAGGTGGTCGGTGACGTGCTGGTGTCTGCCTTCGATTCCGCCGGCCAGCGCTGTTCGGCACTGCGCATTCTCTGCGTGCAGGAGGATATCGCCGACGCCGTACTCACCATGCTGAAGGGTGCGATGGCGGAGCTGGCCGTCGGATCGCCGGACCGGTTGTCGGTTGATGTCGGTCCGGTGATCACGGCGACCGCACGCCAGTCGATCCTCAGGCATATCGAGCAGATGCGTGCCAAAGGTTGCCGCATCGAACAGTTGCCGCTGCACGGCAAGCAGGGCACCTTCGTGCCGCCAACCCTGATCGAACTGGATCGCGTGTCTGACCTGCGGCAGGAGGTCTTCGGTCCGGTGCTGCATGTGGTGCGCTATCGGCGCGACCGCCTGGATGCCCTGATCGAGGAGATCAATGCGGCCGGCTATGGTCTGACTTTCGGCCTGCACAGCCGCATCGACGAAACGATCGCGCATGTGACCCAGCAGATCGAGGCCGGCAATCTCTATGTGAACCGCAACATCGTGGGTGCAGTAGTGGGCGTGCAACCTTTCGGCGGCCATGGCCTGTCAGGCACCGGGCCGAAAGCCGGTGGACCGCTTTACATGCATCGTCTGTTGGCATCGGTGCCTGCACTGGCAATGAAGGGGCAGGGCGACCATGCGCCGGCCGGGTCCTATCTGGCCTGGCTGGGCCAGCAGGGCCATGTGGCTGCGGCCGAGCGCTGCAAGGTCGCGATGGAGCGCAGTCCGCTGGGCTTTGGCGCCGAACTTCCGGGGCCGGTGGGCGAGCGCAACCTGTATGCCCTGTTGCCGCGCGGCGATATTTTCTGCCACGCGCAAAGCCAGGATGGCCTGCTGATTCAAATGGCAGCCGTATTCGCCACGGGCAATCGCGTGGTGATCAGAAAAGATATGCCGCATGCGGCCTTGATCAAAGGGTTGCCGGCGGACCTGCGAGCGTTTGTATCAGTTGGTGAAGCGGAGGTGGCGGGGGCCATCCTGTTCGAGGGTGATGGCGATGCCTTGTGTCGTCTGGCCCAGACGGTGGCCGGGCGAGGGCAGAGGGTATTGCCGATCCATAGAGCCGATGCGAACGGCGATTATCCGCTGCACTGGCTGCTGGCCGAGCGCAGCATCAGCACCAATACGGCCGCTGCCGGCGGCAATGCCAGTCTGATGAGCGTCGGATAAGGGAAAGGCCTGCCGCGGATAGCCGCGACAGGCCTTGTTTATCAGGCGACGGCGGACACGCTGGCGCTGGGGGCGCGATGGCTGGGCTCGCCGTCATGCAGGATGCCGTCGATCTCGCCAGCCGGAATGCCGGCGCCGGCCAGCTGCTTGCCCAGCGCCTGTTTCAGGCGTTCCAGGCCGGCCTCATCTTTGGCCTCGCAGCGTGCGACCAGCACATTCTGGGTGTTGGAAGCGCGCAGCAGCCACCAGCCATCCTCGGTTTTCACCCGCACACCATCGATGTCGTTCACATCGGCATTGGCAGCGCGCAGGCGGTTGCGGACCTGTTCAATAATGGGGAACTTGCGTTCCTCGCTGACCTCGAAGCGCAGTTCGGGGGTGTTGATGCTTTTCGGTAGGCGGTCATACAGGTCGGCCAGGCTGCGCTGGCCTTTCGAGACGATGTTCATCAGCCGGATCGAGGCATAGAGAGCATCGTCGAAGCCGAAATACTTGTCGGCGAAGAAGACGTGGCCGCTCATCTCGCCAGCCAGCAATGCGCCGGTCTCGCGCATCTTGGCCTTGATCAGCGAGTGGCCGGTCTTCCACATCAGCGGCTTGCCACCCAGACGTTCGACGGTGTCGAACAGACTTTGGCTGGTCTTCACATCGGCGATGATAGTGGCGCCGGGCTGGCGGCGGAGGATTTCCTCCGACCAGATCATCAGTAACTGGTCGCCCCACAGCACGTTGCCTTGGTTGTCGATCACGCCCAGCCGATCGCCATCGCCATCGAAGGCGATGCCAAAGTCCAGCTTCTGCGACAGCACGGTTTCACGCAGCTGGTCCAGGGTTTCGGGCAGGGTCGGGTCGGGATGGTGATTGGGGAAGGTGCCGTCGACGTCGCCATTCAGCACCACATGGCGGCCGGGCAGGCCCTTGGTGATGCGTTCGACGATGGGGCAGGCAGCGCCGTTGCCCGGATCCCAGGCAATCGACAGCGGCCGCGCCAGATCGGCATCGCGCAACAGGCGCATGGCATAGGCGCCGCTGACTGCACGGCGATGGGTACGGCCCAGGCCGGTGGAGTAATTCCCTTCACGGATGATCTGGCCGATCTTCTGGATATCCTCACCATAGATCGTCTTGCCGCCGATGGTCAGTTTGAAGCCGTTATAGTCGGGTGGGTTGTGCGAACCGGTGATCATCGCGCCAGCATCGGCCTGCAGGTGATGCTCGGCGAAATACAGCATCGGCGTCGGCCCGAGGCCGATTCGCAGCACATCGACGCCCGCCATCTTCAGGCCCTTGGAGAAAGCACGGCTGATTTGCGGAGAACTCAGGCGGCCATCGCGGCACAGCGCCACGCTGCGTCCACCTTGGCGCCGCACCAGCGTGCCGAAGGCCTGGCCAAGAAGCTGGGCATCAGAGAGATGCAGTGTTTTTCCCACGATACCGCGAATATCGTATTCGCGTAGGATGCTGAAATCGAACTTAGGGGAGACCATCGTGAACTCCTGATCGTTTTTTGCATGAAGTCGTCTGGGGTCGAAGCGACCCGCATATCATGAGAAAAACGATGGGCGCGGTGTGTGGTAATCGCGTGTTTCCGGCAATCTGTCTGTGACCATGCGGTGTGATCATTTTGTGGCCCAGCCACAGAATGGCCTCACCAGTCTTGAACAAGCATGTACCGCTCATAAGATTGGCATCGGTCCGATGATCGAATTGTGATCGAAAAGGCTTGGGTTCAGAGAACTTTCGCTCCGCTACGTCGTTGATTGCGGAGATTTCAAGCCGATACACCGTCAGCGCACTCTGGCGGGCCTCAGGGGGAAACTCGGGAAGGAAACGCTGCGAGCCTTAAGGGCGAGTGGTGCACATGTTTTTACGCGGCATGCGGTAAGGAGGCCTGTTGTGGCTCCTGCACATGACGGGAGGCTTATTTATGGCCGCAGACGGCCGATCACTGACCGGACAGACCGTATGGTCTGGGCCGAAAGGGTTTGGATCGAAGTGGCTGGGCCTTGGCGCATGCCTGCTCGCTCTGGCGGCTTGCGATGCGCGCCAGTGGCCGATGGGTACGGCTGGCGGCGCTTCCACATCGCGTCCGGCGGCCAAAACCCAAGCCGTCAAGCAAGGCAGTCCGACGGCTGTGGCATCGACCTCCGCCCCCTCCGTGTCCACCGATTCTGTCAGTGTCCGTGGCGGCGATCTCGTCGGTATGGATATTGACCAGACGCAGAAACTGTTCGGGACGCCGTCGGCGGAAGAAACCCGTCCACCCGGCAAGGTGATGCGGTACCGCTACGACCAATGCACCCTCGATGTGTCCTTCTATCCGGACGTTCATACCCAGGTCTTCCGAGTTCTCAGCTATGAGGTGAATGGCAATGACGGAACTGAACAGAGAAAACGTCAATGCAGCGCAGGCCTTCGCTCCCGTATCGGCGCAAGATGATCTGACTGCCGCGCAGGGCAATGGCATTCGTGTTGTGCTGGTGGATGACGATGACGACTATCGCGAGGCAATCAGTGGAGAGCTGACCGATCTTGGCTTCCATGTGGTCGGCATGTCCGAAGGCGCGGCGATGTTCGAGTACTTCGCGCAGGGCAACAGCAGCGATGTCATGTTGCTTGACTGGCGCATGCCGGGCGTGACTGGTCTGGATTTGCTGGGGCAGGCACGCCGTCGCGGCATCATGGTGCCGGTCGTGTTTCTGACTGGCATGCTGGCCGCCACCTATGAGAACGCGGCGCTCGAGAATGGCGCGGTGGACTTCGTCAACAAATCGCGGGGCGCCGAGATTCTGGCCAAGCGCCTCAACCTGATTGTGAAGGCTGGCAAGCAATTACCGGAGCAGAAGAGTGAAGAGCTGATTGAAAGTGGCAACCTTGTGCTGCGGCCGAGAATCAGCCGTGCCTACTGGCGCGACACCGATGTGAATCTGACTGTGGTTGAGTTCAACATCGTGCACCTGCTGGTCCAGAACGCAGGCGAATATGCTACCTACCGGGCCATATACGACTGTGTCCATCATGCGGGCTTCATCGCAGGAGCCGGCGAAGACGGGTATCGCACCAATGTCCGCTCCTCCATCAAGCGCATCCGTAACAAGTTCAGAGCCATCGACGCTGACTTCGGCGAGATCGAAAACTTCCTCGCCTTCGGTTACCGCTGGCGTACGGCTGCACAACAGGCAAGCTGAGGGTCTGTCGCTGCGCCGCTACGGCGCCTCGCTGACCATCAAGCTTGTCGCCCTGATCGCGGTGTTTATCGCGCTGCCGATTGTCCTCTATGGGCAGTTCGAAAGCGCGGATAAGCAGCGGCGTGATCTGGTCAGCCGCGGCATTCAGCAACGCAGCTGGCTGATCGCACAGGCGTTGGCGCCAATTCTGGATCGGCCTGATGGCCCGCCCCATAAGTCGCTCAATAGCGAGCTGGAGCGATTCAATGATGGCCGCACTCTTTTGAAGGTTATGTTCCGCCCGCCGACCACCGGCAGCGGAGAGGGTAATTTCTATTATATCGCTTCTACGCCTGAGGCGCGGCCCGAGCAGATCGGCACCGAGCTGGAAACCCTGGCGCAGCGCGGCATCCTGGCGCATCTGGCCGAGAGCTGTGCCTGGGACAAGCCAACCGACATCCGCTATCGCCAGCCCGACGGTCATGAAGAGATCATGACCTCTATCCTGCCGATTCAATCGCGCTGGGGCTGCTGGGTGTTGATCTCGGCGCATCCCACTTCGGAATTCGTCAATGTCTCGATCGGACGTTCATACTGGCAGACCCGGGAAATCCGCATTGCTGCAGCAATCTATTTTGCCTTTGCCCTGCTGGCGATGCTGATCGCCGTCAGCGTCTGGCGCAGCCTGCATCATTTCCGCCGTGTTGCCCGCGAGATCCGTCAGGGCCGCATGACGGAATATTCCTTTGCCGACCGTAACGTTGTGCCCGAACTGACCAGCGTCGCGATGGACTTCGACCATCTGGTGCGCGACCTGCGTCACATCGCCCAGGATATCCGCCAGACGGCGGAAGACAACGCGCATTCCTTCAAGGGCCCGCTCAGCACGATTCAGGCCTCGCTGGAGCCGATCAAGCGCATTCTACCCGAAGACAGCCGTCGCGCCGTGCGGGCCGTGAGCCTTATCGAGGCTTCGCTCAGCCGACTGAATGCCATGGTCAATGCCGCGCAGCGGTTCGACCACAACACCGCGGATCTGATCGACTCGCCGCGTCCACCCATCGATCTTACGCAGGTGGTGGCGGAAGCGTTGCTGCGGTATCGCGACATTCTGGCTGAACGCGATATCCGGCTGGTGCGTACGCTGGAGGAAAGCGCCGTACTGCGTGCCGGCATTGGTGTGATGGATATCGCATTCGAGAATATCCTCGACAATGCCATCAGTTTCTCGCCGCCCAGGGGCACGATTGCCGTCTATCTGTTCCGTGAGGGTAACAATCTGCATTTGCATGTGGATGACGAAGGGCCGGGTGTCGATCCACGCAAGGTCGATCATATCTTCGATCGCTATTACTCGTTGCGGCCGAAAACGGGCCGTCATCAGGTGACCCACAGCGATGGCAGCACCTCGAACAATGCCGGCCTCGGCCTATGGATTGTCCGTCGCAACATGGAAGCCATCGGCGGTAATATCAATGCGGTGAATCGGATTGGTGGCGGTTTAAGTGTGCGAATCATCCTGCCCGCCATGCGTTGAATTTCTGGCGCTAAATTTCTGCCACAATTCGCACCGCAGCAGACACAGCTTGATCACTGGCTAGACCTCAGGGGCGTCGACATAGTCGGACTGCCTTTCCCCTGTTATCATGAGGTCGACAATGAATGCCGTGATCGAATCCAGTCGGGTTTTGGATCAAACCACTTTCCGTATTCATCCGGTGATCCTTGCCGGCGGATCCGGAACGCGCCTCTGGCCGCTGTCGCGCTCGGCTTACCCCAAGCAGTTGCTACCGCTAATGTCGGAGCGCAGCCTGCTGCAGGAAACAGTGCGGCGCAGTGGTACCGATCTGGGTTTCGCCGGCCCTGTTGTGATCTGCAATGACGATCATCGCTTTCTGATCGACGATCAGTTGCGCGAGGTCGGTCATGAGGCACAAAAGATCATTCTCGAACCCGCCGCCCGCAACACCGCGCCTGCCTTGGCGGCCGTTGCGCTCTGGCTGGTGGAACAGGATCCGCAGGCCGTGATGCTGGTGCAGCCGGCCGATCACTCCATCGGTGCGCCGGAAGAATTGCATCGTGCCGTGCAGGCCGGCCTGGCCGCCGTGGCCGATGGCCGCCTGGTGACATTCGGCATCAAGCCGTCGCGCCCCGAGCCTGGTTACGGCTATATCAAGGTTGGGCCGCTGCTAGATGGCAGCGATCATGTGCGTGTTGTCGACCGCTTCGTCGAGAAGCCGGATGTCGCGACGGCCACCCAGTATGTCGATAGCGGCGCCTATTGCTGGAATAGCGGCATCTTCCTGCTCTCGGCCAAGCGGTATCTGGAAGAGCTGCAGCGCCTGCATCCCGATATGTATGACGCCTGCGTGCAGGCGGTGAACCGGGGCAAGGACGATCTGGGCTTCTTCCGTCTGGATGCGGAATCCTTCCGTCAGGCTTCGGCACTCTCGATCGACCATGCGGTCATGGAGCATACCAAGTCCGCCGCCGTGGTCCCGGTGGACATGGCCTGGAGCGATCTCGGCTCGTGGAAGGCATTGCGCGAAGCTGTCGATGCCGACGGGGAGGGTAATGTGGTCAGCGGCGACGTGCTGAGCCGTGACGTTCACAATTCCTACCTACGTACCGAAGACAAGCTGCTGGCTGTGATCGGCCTGGATGATGTGGTTGTCGTTTCGACCGATGATGCGGTGCTGGTGGCGAAAGCCGACCGGGTCGACGAAGTGTCTCGTCTGGTCGACCAGATGAAACAGCGCAACCGCTCTGAATCTGTCTCTCACAGCACGGTCTACCGCCCCTGGGGCTCGTACCGCTCGGTTGATACCGGCGATCGTTTCCAGGTCAAGCGCATCACCGTGAAGCCGGGCGCAAAGCTAAGCCTGCAGAAGCATTACCATCGCGCCGAGCACTGGGTGGTGGTCTGCGGCACGGCGCTGGTGCAGCGTGATGAGGAAAGCCTGCTGCTGCGCGAGAATGAATCGGTCTACATCCCGATTGGCGCCGCGCACCGGCTGGAGAATCCGGGCAAGCTGCCGCTGCATCTGATCGAGGTGCAGTCGGGCGCCTATCTGGGTGAGGACGATATCGTTCGCCTGGTGGACAGCTATGGTCGCTGCTGATCACGCCAAGGTGGATTCTGGGCGGCCGGCCCTGCTGATCACTGGCGGAGCTGGCTATATCGGCAGTCATGTCTGCAAGGCCGTTTTCGAGGCCGGCTACCTGCCCATCACCTATGACAACCTCTGCACTGGTCATGCCTGGGCGGTGCGGTGGGGGCCGTTTGAAATGGGCGATCTGCTCGATGCCGCGCGGCTCGATCAGGTGATGCAGAAATACCGCCCACTGGCGGTTATCCATCTGGCCGGTCTGATTGCAGTCGGTGAATCGGTTGTCGATCCGGCGATCTATTACAGCAGCAATGTCAGCGGCAGCATCAGTCTACTGGATGGCATGCGTCGCAATGGCATCGATCGCATCGTTTTCTCATCCACAGCTGCCGTCTATGGCGAGCCGGAAGTGACACCGATGCCGGAGACCCATCCGCAACTGCCCCTCAACCCTTATGGTCGCAGCAAGCTGATCATCGAGCGCATCCTGCAGGACTATGCGCGTGCCTATAGCCTGCACTCGGTGTCCCTGCGCTATTTCAATGCCGCCGGTGCCGATGCCTCGGCTGAGATCGGCGAAGCCCATCCGGTCGAGACCCATCTGATCCCGCTGGTGCTGGAAGTGGCGGCCGGGAGGCGACACCACATCGCGATTTATGGTGATGATTATTCCACCCATGATGGTACATGCATCCGCGACTATATTCATGTCAGCGATCTGGCCGATGCTCATGTCCTGGCGCTTCGGTACATGGACCGTTCCGTCGGGGCTCATGCTTTCAATCTCGGAAATGGTGCTGGCACAACTGTTCGCGAGGTTATTGACGTTGCCCGACAGGTAACCGGGGCCCCCATTCCGGTTCGGATCGAGCCCCGCCGGGCGGGCGATCCAGCGGCCCTGCTGGCCGATCCGATCCGCGCCAGGCAACTTTTAAACTGGGAACCGCGTTATTCTGCCCTGGAAACCATGGTGAGCTCGGCCTGGGCCTGGCATCAACGGGTTTCGACAAAACACCAAGTCGTGGTATAAGCGACTGGGATTCAACATTTTTCTAGTGGGGGAGCCGGCGAATGCGGTTTTTCAGCTTGGCGGGCGCGCTGGCGCTCAGCGCCGCAAGTATAACTATACTGTCTGGTCAGCCGGTTTCGGCGCAGCAGCCTCCGCGTGCATCCCAGGATGTCCAGAGTCCGACGGACGTTGATCGCGGTGACACCGTCATGGGGCGCCGCCGGCCGGACTATGATCCCGTCGGCGTACGGATGGGGGGCTTCTTCCTGTTTCCGGATCTCTCGGTGCAGGAAAGCTACAACAGCAACATCTTCGCCACACCGAACAACGAGAAGAGCGATTTCATCACCTCGATCGAGCCGACCCTCGATCTGCGGTCGAACTGGAACAATCACGCCCTGAACTTCCATGCCGACAGCCGCGTGGTTCGCTACTGGGACCATGACGATGAAAACTTCACCGACTATACGCTGAGCGCTGACGGCAAGGTCGATGTGCTGCGCGATTTCCGCTTCCTCGGCGGCGCGGGCTATCAGGTGCGCCATGAACCGCGCTTCTCGCCGGATAACCAGGGTGGTGTCGAGCCGACCGAATACAATGTCACCGGCGGCAATCTGGCCATGGAAAAGGAATTCAACCGGCTCCAGTTCCGTCTCGACGGAAAGGCCGAGCGTTACCGCTATGAGAATGTGCGCAACGCTGCCGGCGCGGTGCTCGACCAGAGCGGCCGTGATCGCGACCAGTTCGAGACCGGCCTGAAGGCCGGCTACGAGATCGGGCCGCTGCGTCAGGTCTACCTGTTGGGCAATTATAACACCCGCGAATATGAAAAGCTCACCGGCGGCTTCAACCGCGATTCCGACGGCTACCTGCTCGGTGCCGGCGCGCAGTATGACCTCACCGGCATCATCTTCCTGGATGCCTATGCCGGTTACCGGCAGCAGAAGTACAGCGACTCCCGCCTGGGTGATATGGGCGGCTGGGCCAGCGGTATGAAGCTGACCTGGAATGTGACGCGCCTGACCACCATTACCGGCACGCTGGACCGCGATATTGAGGAAACCACGCTGGCGAATTCGCCGGGCTATTTCTCGACCCGCGGCGAAGTGCGTGCCGATCATGAATTGTTGCGCAATCTGATTTTGACGGCATCGCTGGGCTACCAGAATGATTCCTTCGAGGGCATCACCCGCGACGATGATTACTATCTGGCGGGTCTGGGCGCGAAATATCTGATCAGCCGGAATTTCTCGCTCTCGGGCGGCTACAGCTACCGCACGCGCGAGTCTAATATCCCCGGCAGTGATTTTGACGAAAATGTGTTGATGCTGCGGCTCAGCAGCCATCTTTGATTTTTGCCCTCTTTGGCGCGTTTTTCGCGCCAAAGAGGCCTCCGTTTGGTCACACCGCTCCAAAATCTTTGTTGATAGAAGCATAGACCTGCACGGCGCTTCCCGCAGGTCTATGCTGTCTTGCCACGCCGTGCTCTTCGCTATCAGCAGAGGTGCCGGTCATGAGCAATTCCCTAGGTGCCGTAGCCAGTAAATTCACCGCCCTTGCCTTGGCCTTCTCCCTGGCTCTGGGCGCAATCATCACCACTAGTCAGGTCGCGGCGCAGAGTGTGCAGCCGATTGCCGCCAGTGGTCCGTCCGCCAATCCGCAGACCTCTTCCCTGCCGTCTGGCGCGGAAGGATATCGCCTCGGTTCGGGCGATCGGGTCCGTGTGACCGTTTTCGGCCAGCAGGAACTGACAGGCGAGTATGCCATTGATGGCGGTGGGCAGATGTCGTTTCCACTGATCGGCCAGTTGCAGGCCGGTGGCATGACTGCCGCCGAACTGGAAAAGGCCCTGATCGGAAAACTGTCCCCGGATTACCTGAAGAACCCGAGTGTCAGCGTTGAAGTCCTGACTTATCGCCCGTTCTACATTGTGGGCGAGGTGCGTACACCGGGCAGCTATCCTTTCGTCAATGGCATGTCGGTACTCAATGCCGTGGCGCTTGCGGGCGGGTTTACCTACCGCGCCCGGGAGAACTCGTTCTACGTCATGCGCTCCGGCCAGGATGGCAACAAGGCGAAGATCACGGCAACGCCTGAAACCGTCATCTTACCGGGCGATATCATCACTGTTCGAGAGCGGTATTTCTGATGCCCCTACCTGATCGCCTCCCCAGTCGCCTGCAGCCCGCAGCCCCGATGGTGCCCGCTACGTATGCGGCGCCACCGGTCTACGTGCCGCAACAGACCCAGAATGCCGATTTCGCCGACATGCTGCGGCGACTGTGGCGGCATCGCGTCACCATCGCGGTCAGCACGCTGATCTTTGCGGCGATTGCCATCATGGTGGTGCGGCAGATTCCGTCGCATTACATCGCTAATGCCCGAATCCTGGTCGGCGTGCCGGCCATGCGGGCCTTGAATATCGAGGCGATCGTTGCCGATATGAGTCCGGATGCCGAGCGCATCCAGAACGAGGCATATATCGTTCAGTCGCGCGACGTGGCGCGCCAGGTAATCCAGAATCTGCGGCTGAATGAAAATCCGGAATTCAATCCAGCCCTACGTCCTGAACCGAGCTGGATCAGCTATCTGGACCCGACTCGTTATCTTCCGGATGCCATCAAAGCCTATATGCCAGGTCAGAAGCAGGCCGATCCGAAAGGTGAGCTTTCTGTCGAGGCCAAGGCCGAGCAGCATATGAATACGATGATCGACACGCTGCTGGCAAAAATCGATGTCACGACGCTTGGCCGGTCGCATGTGCTCAATGTGGAAGGCCGTTCGATTGCGCCTGATACGGCAGCATCCGTCGCGAACGGCTTTGCCAGTGCCTATCTGGCGCGCCAGAAGAGCGACAAGGTCGAAGCCAGTAACGAGGTCGAGAAATTCCTGGCCGACCGTATCGCGGCCCTGCGCGACCAGGTGGAGAAGTCCGACCAGGCAGTCGAGACTTATCGTCGCCAGAACAATCTGTATCAGGGTGCCAGCACCAGCGTGACGGCGCAGCAGATGACCGAGCTGAATACCCAACTGATCATCGCCCAGACCGCCAAGGCCGAGGTCGACGCCCGCCTGGGTGAGGCGCAAAGCCTGCGTCGGGCCGGTATAGATAACCAGAGCGTGCCGCAGGTCCTGCAGTCACCGGTGATCCAGCAATTGAAAGGCCAGCAGGCCGAGGCTGAACGCCGCATGGCGGATATCCAGGGCAGCCTGGGGCCGCAGCATCCCCGTGTGGTCAGCGCCCGGGCCGAGGTGGCTGATATTCGCAGCAAGATCGCCGCAGAAGTCAGTCGCACCATTGAAAGCCTGCGTCATGAAGCGCGCAGCACGACGGCACGGTATGACGCCTTGAAGCAAAATTTCGACAAGCTGCAGAATCAGGCCGGTGGCGTGAATGAGAAATCCATCCGTCTGAATGCACTGGAGCGCGAAGCCACCGTGAACCGTAATCTGCTGGAGCAGATGATGGGGCGCGCCAAGGAAACCATAGGGCAGGATACGCTACAAAAGCCGAATGCCCGCCTGATCTCTTCGGCCGCACCGCCGGCACGACCGGGCTTCCCGCCGAAGACACTGCTGATCTTCCTGGGTGCTCTGGCGGGCGCCATCATCGGCACGGTCTACGCTCTGCTGCGTGAAGGCATTGACCGCACCTTCCGGCGCGGCGACCAGATCGAGGCGATGACCGGCCTTCCGGTCCTTGCCATGGTGCCGACGCTGAACAATGCGATGACGCCGATCGCCCATGTGCTGCGCAAACCGGTCTCGCCTTACAGCGAAGCGTTGCGAAAGTTGCATATCGGCTTGGAGCTGTCGGAAGCGGCGCAGTCGCCCAAGACCATCATGTTCGGCTCGGCCGTGCCGGGCGAGGGCAAGTCGGTCATGGTCGGCTCACTCGGCCGCATGCTGGCCAGCCATGGCCGCCGCGTCCTTCTGATCGACTGCGATTGGCGTAATCCGCGCTTGCACAAGCTGTTCCAGTGTCAGAACCGCAACGGTCTGGCCGAGCTGCTCTGTGACCAGCCAGACAGCGTGGATGACTGCATCTTCACGGATACGCTGTCTGGTGCCGATATCATCCCGGCCGGGGTGTTCACGCCGCAGGCGATGCGGTATCTGACCTCGGATCGCATGAAGCTGATCCTGCAGGCGCTGGCGCCCCGTTACGACATGATCCTGCTGGATACAGCGCCGGTCTTGGTCGGTGCGGAAGTCCTGACCCTGTCGCGCATGGTCGACAAGGTGGCCTTCGTGGTGCGCTGGGGTGATACCTCGCGCGATGCCGTGATGGAAGGTCTGAAGGAACTGGTCGAGGTGCAGGCCGATATCGCCGGTGTGGTGATGAGCCGGGTCGATCCGAAGGGTTACCGGAAATACGGCTACAGCCACATGAATTATGAATACGACCGGCCGGTTCTGGTGAAGCCTGGTGAGTGGAGCTGAGCCGATGCGGCAGGCCGACCTGCGCGATCCGGTTCTTCTGGTCACCCAGCATTATACCCCCGAGGTCATAGGGTCCGGCCCCTTCTGCACGGATATGGCCGAAGGGCTGGTGGAGCGCGGCCGGCCGGTGACGGTTCTCACCGGTCTGCCGCATTACCCAGACGCAGACGATTACCGGGCCTTCAATGACGCCCCCCCGGTGCAACAGACCATTTCCGGCGTGAAGGTCGAGCGTGTCCATAGCTGGCTGCCGCAGAAACGGTCGGCACTGATGCGCATCGCTGCCGAGCTGGCTTTCCTGTTCAGTGGCATCTGGGCACTGCTGCGCGGCCGGTTGCAGCGGCATGAAGAGGTGATCTCGCTCTGTCCCTCGATCTTCACGGTCCTGCTCGGAATTTTGGCGACCGCGCGCGGCGGCCGGCATGTTGCGCTGGTCCATGACATCCAGTCCGGTCTGGCCCAGGGGCTCGGAATCGTCCGGTTTGGCCTGCTGGTGACGCTGATGCGTTTCTGCGAACGGCTGGTGCTGAACCGGGTCGATCTGGTTCTGGTGCTGTCGGAAGAGATGGCGATCGAGCTGCGCCTGCTGGGCGTCACGACGAAAACCGAATTGCTGCCCATCTGGATTGATAGCGAATCGATTACGCCCATGCCGATTCCGGCGCGGCGGGGACCTGTGCTGGCCTATAGCGGCAATTTCGGCCGCAAGCAGGGGTTGGAACAGATTGTGGCGCTGGCCGAGCGGCTGAAGCTGGAGCGCCCGGATGTCACCTTCATTCTGCGCGGTGCCGGCGGTGAACGCGCCATGCTGGCTGCGGCGATTGCCGAGCGCAATCTGACCAACGTACGTCTGGAAGACCTGCTGCCACGCGAACGCCTAAGCGAGGCATTGGGCGCCGGCGATGTCCATCTGGTGCCGCAGAAGCCCGATGGCGCGAACTTCGCCGTGCCCTCGAAAATCTACAATATCATGGCGGCCAGCCGCTGCTTCGTAACGACGGCTCTGCCCGGTAGTGCACTTTGGGCGTTGCAGGCAGAGAGTCAGGCTTTCCTCTGCGTTCCGCCGGACAACCCGGCAGCCCTACTTGAGGGGGTTGAACGTCTGCTGGATGATGCCGGATTGCGCCAGGAGATGGGCGAGCGCGGCCGGCGCTACGTGGAACGTCATCACGACCGCAAGCTGGTTCTCGATAATCTGGATCACATGCTCACATTGCTCAGCCGGGAGGGCGATGTCGAGGAGCGGGCGCAGCGTGACCTCCTGATCCTCGAGCCTGACCAGGACGGCCACCCCGAAGAATGGCTGCAGCATCTGTTGCACCACCTGAGTCGGCAGCAGAATGTCGACCGTATCTGGCTGGTTCTGCCGCCAGCATTGCGGATGCGGCTGTCGACCAGCCTTCCACCCGGATTGCGTCGTCGCGTTCGCTTCATCGAACTCACCGCGCAAGAGCGTAAGTACTGCACTCATCGCCGGCTGGCCCTCAGCGGCCTGGCGCGCTGGTGGGTGATGCGACGTTATCTGCGCCGCACCGGAGCGGAGTTCGGATATTTCCTGTCGCTGGATCACCTGTCCCTGCCGCTCGGCCTCGGCCTGGGAGCGGGCAGGGCAAAGCTCGGCGGCATCCTGTTCCGCCCGTCCGTGCATTACCATGTCATGGGGCCGACGCCGTATCGCCCGACTCCGGCCGAGACCCTGCGCGACTGGCGCAAGCATTTGCTGTACAGGGGCATGCTTCGCAATCCCGCCGTATCGGTGGTGCTGACCCTGGATCCGTTTTTCCCCGATTACGCAGTCGAACATTATGCGGGCGGCTACAAGGTGCGTACGGTTCCCGATCCGGTCTTTCCGGTTAAGGCGCCTGCGGCCAATGACGACAGCCTCCCGGTTCGGGTGCCGGAGGGAAGGGTGGTTTTCCTGCTGTTTGGTGTGCTGACCGAGCGCAAGGGTATTCTGCATCTGGTCGATGCCTTGCGCCTGCTAGACCCCAGGGTATGTGAGAAGGTCGCCGTCATCATGGCGGGCAAGGTGTCGGGAGATATCCAGCGCGACCTGTCATTACGTCTGGGGCGGTTGAAGAAGGACCGTCCCGGCCTATGGCTGCATCTGGAAAATCGCTGGCTCGACAGCATGGAAATCGCCGCCATGGTGCGCCGCTGCGACGTCGTGCTGGCACCGTATCAGCGCTTTGTTGGTTCCAGCGGCGTTCTGCTCTGGGCTGCGCAAGCACACAAGCCGCTGCTGACACAGGATTACGGCCTTGTAGGGCGGTTGGTGCAGGATAACCGGCTGGGCCTTGCGGTTGATGCCACTGATCCGGCGCGTTTGGCACGGGGCATTGCCGACATGGTCACGCAAGGGCCACAGAATTTTCACGATGCGAAGACCGCTGACTCATTTGTGTCACAGCACACACCGCAGGCATTCGCTGAACAGGTTTTCGGCACACTGCGAATATCTTAGTCGCATTGCTGCACTGCGGCGCGAACAACCCCAGCTTGGTCACAAGTCCAGGCTCGCTCTCTATGCATCATCACACCAGATACAGCTGGACGTTATGTCCAGCGTGATGTGAAGCCGATTACGGAGCTAGCGCATGTCCTTCGATCTTATGTCGGGCTCGATCTCCAGCAAGCAGCAGGCGGCTTCCAGAAAGCCCACGCAGGCTGCGGTTGCGATACCGTATCCCCAGTCACCGCAGGGCCGTGCCGCTGATCAGGCGGCTCGCACTATCCGCGTTGGCCATCGCCCGCTGGAGCGGGCACCAACGGCACCGATCTCGCTGCCTATCGTGAGCGGCCTGCTGCGCGGGTACGACGCTGTGGTGATCTTGGTTGCCGGTCTTACAGCCTTCGGGCTGGCCGCACCCGACCTGACCATGACGGCTTCCTATTACATTGTCCTTTCGCTGTTCGGCGCGGTGGTGGCGATGAATACCCTGCATCTGGCCGGCAGCTACCGGATCGAGGTCCTGCGGCAGCGTAGTGTCGCTTGGACGAGGGTATTGGGTGCCTGGGGCGCCAGTGCCGTGGTGATGGCGCTGGCTCTCGTCGCCAGCGGTGGAGCCGGGGCCGAATATAATTGGGTCTGGCTGCTGCTCTGGTTCACCATTGGCCTGTTCCTGCCGCTGGTGGGGCGAGGTGCGCTTGCCATGCGGATGGATTACTGGCGCAAGGCCGGGCGACTGCGCCGTCGTGTTGCCATTCTGGGTGCCGGTCCTGCTGGTCAGGCCCTGCTACGTCGTATTGTCGGCCGTCGCGAGAAGGATGCCGTGATGGTCGGCCTCTACGACGACCGCCCGGCCCAGTCGGCTGCCGGTTGGCGCGGCCATATCGTTCGTGGCAACGGCGATGACCTGATCGAGGATATCCGTCGCGGGAAGATCGACATGGTCCTGATCGCGACACCGATGACCGATGGTCATGGCCTGGAGGAAGCGATGGCGCGTTTGCGCTGTGTCGCCGTCGATGTTTGCGTCTGCCCTGATCCCTATGGTCTGAACCTGTCGGAGGACCACAAGGCCGACCTGTTCTGCGGAGTGCCGCTGATGTGTGTCGAGCGCCGGATGTTCCGCGACTGGGAAGGCGTGGTGAAGACCTTGGAGGATCGTCTTTTCGCGGCGGCCATCATCGTGCTGATCTCGCCGTTGCTGGCAGCTATCGCCGTCGCGATCAAGCTCGAGACGCCGGGGCCAATCATCTTCCGGCAGAAGCGCTACGGGCTGAACAACCAGCTGATCGAGGTCTTCAAGTTTCGCAGTATGTATCATGAGGCGAGTGACCCGAACGCGACCCAGCTGACACGCCGCAACGATCCGCGGGTAACCCGCGTTGGTGCCTTCATCCGCCGCACCAGCTTGGACGAGCTGCCGCAGTTCTTCAATGTGCTGCTCGGCGACATGTCAGTGGTGGGACCGCGTCCCCATGCCACCCTGTGCAAGGCTGGCGGCGTTCTCTACCAGGATGCCGTGCAGAACTACGACTGGCGCCATCGCGTGAAGCCGGGCATCACCGGCTGGGCCCAGGTCAACGGCTGGCGGGGCGAAACCGAAACGGTGGAGCAGATCCGCAAGCGCGTGGAGCACGATATTCATTACATCAAGAACTGGTCCCTGCTTCTGGACGTTCAGATCATCATCCGCACCGTTTTTGGCGGATTCACCGGAACCAAGGCTTATTGAGAAGGCGAGCCACCCTCTATGCGATGTCTCTGGCTGACCCTCGCGGACCCTGAGCCGCGTCACAACGGACAATACATCTACTCCGGCGGTCTCATCGATGCGATGACGACCGCCGGAGCCGATATGCATGTCCTGGGACTGGCGCGTCCGGATTCACCACCGCGTCCGGCCGGACGGTTGAACGGTCATGGGGTGCATTGGTGGCTGGCCGGTCACCAGCCCCGTTCCAGTTTCCAGAGCCTGATTTCGGTGCTGCCTCATATGGCGGACCGGAGCTGGACCCCGGATTTGCGCCACCTGCTGTCTCTGAAACTGCGGGAAGAGCGCTGGGACGCCATTGTCTTCGACAGCCTGTCGGTCGGCTGGGCGTTGGCCCCGGTGCTGCGGCACTATCCCAGCCGCAGTCAGCGACCAAAGCTGGTTTATGTGTCGCATAACCATGAGGCCAGCCTGCGCCGGGAAGTGGCCCGGGAGCAGGAGAATTTCCTCAAACGGCAGGTGCTGCAATACGACGCCATGAAGGCGGCACGCCTGGAGAATGCCCTGGTCGATGCTGTCGATCTGGTTACGGCCATCACGGCCGAGGATGCGGCCCGCTACCTCGCGCGCTATCCGGCCCGCCGCATCGAGGTCCTGACGCCTGGCTATGACGGTGTCCGCACGGATCGCCGGCGCATCACCGCCGATACACCACGGCGTGCGATCATCGTGGGCAGTTTCGACTGGATCGCCAAGCGCATGAACCTGGAACAGTTCGTCGCCATCGCCGATCCGATGTTTGCTGCACAGGGTGCGGAACTGCAGGTTATCGGCAGCGCCGAGGCGGGGTTCCTGAGCCAGATGCGGCGCAAGGCGCTGGCGACGGAATTCACCGGTCCGGTCGACAAGGTGCCAAGCTTCATGGAGGAGGCGCGTATCGCCCTGGTGGCGGAACGTCATGGCGGCGGTTTCAAGCTGAAGGTTCTGGATTACATCTTCAACCGCATGCCGATTCTGGCCCTGGACGGTTCCGTGTCCGGCGTGCCGCTGCGCCAGGATGACAGCATCCTGCTATATGAGGATTACGAAGCGCTGGCGCGCGGCGTTCTGCAGGTGATGGACGATTGCGACCGGCTCAACAGCCTGCAGGAACGGGCCTATGACGCCTGTCGCGACCGCTTCGACTGGACAAGCCGTGGCGAGGCTTTAATGACGGCGATGGCAGCCTGATGAAAACCATCAACCTGAACATCATATCGGAGCCGCGCTTGAGCGGCGTCGATATGATGTTGCTCGTCATCTTCTTCGTCGGAATTTATCTCGGCGTGTCGATTGCCGTCACCGACAAGGTACCATTCCCGGCAGCGCCCTCTGGCATTGTTGGCATCATCATGCTCTGGCGGCGTCGCGACCAGATACAGCCAGCCCATCTGGCCGCAATCCTGTGCATTATCCTGCTGTATGTTGCAGCCAGCCTCTCGGCCACCAACGTGGCGAACCTGCCAAAACGCTTCAATGGCATTATCCAGATCACATATTCCTTCGTGATCGGCTACGCCATGTTCCTGACCATGCTGCAGGCCAGTCGCAAGCAGCTCACAACCCTGTTTTTTGGATTCAGCCTTTTCATCCTCGTGGGCAGTCTGCTGGAGAGCTATGCCGGTCTGGATGTGGTCAGCGATGCCGTGCGCCAGAAGATTTATGATTCCGGCATCTATGACTCGGACCGGCGCGACGAACTGCTTTATGGCAAGGTGCGCCCCAAGCTGTTCACTTCCGAACCTTCGGCGGTGACCTTCGGGTACACGCTGTTCACCTTTGCCTGGTTCGTGATATCCCAACATCGTCATAAATTGATCATCTTTCTGGGCCTGCTGGCTGCCGGCATTGTGGCCATGCCGGGCCCGACGCTGTTGCTCTCGCTGCTGCTGCTGCCGCCTTATTATTTCTTCGTCCTCCCGTCGACACCGCCGATCGGGCAGTTTGGCTCGGGCTACCGGGTCGCCATTCTGGTCTTCGGCGGCACCCTGCTGGTCGTATTCGCGCTGGTCGGCGCCACCATCTATGCCGAACGCCTGGGCGATATCACGCGCGGCAACGATCCCAGCTTCTTCTACCGTGTGATTGGCCCGGCCCTGGTGGCCATGGAAGTGGTGAAGCATTACCCTTGGGCGGGGGCGGGCCTGACCAGCGAGCCTTATATTGCCGACCTGGTATTGAATGTCTTCGTCAAGTCCTCCCACTTCTCGGCTGGCTGGCGCATCAACAAGATTTCCGAGGTGCTGACCAACTATTTCTGGCTGCACTGGATTTACCTTGGCCTGGTCTGGGGCGTAGTTCTGCTGGGTGGGCTGTCGCTGTGGCTGCGGAGCCTTGGAACACCGAATATTTTCTTCTGCTGGATCGTCTGGGCCGTGTTCGGCCAGGCTTCGGGCGCCTATGTCAGTCCGAAGACCTGGGTCGTCCTGCTGCTGGCCGCGGCGCTGGCCATCCTGCACCAGCGCGTTCCAGTGCCAAGCATCAATCCCCAGGTGCCGGCCGAACCGCTCCTGAAGGCAAAGATACGTCACGCACGCAGCCTGCGTGGGGTACGGCCGCTGTTGCAGCCATGACCGGTCCTGCCGTTCCGCGTCGAGATCTTCTCGCCCTGGGTGGCGGGCTGGCACTCGCGGCCGGCATGGGGATGCCCTCTGTGCAAGCGACCCCAACGGCTTCGTCAATGCCCTTCGGCAAGCTGGTATCGGCCGCCGATCATGGCGTGATCGGTGATGGCGTGGCCGATGATACGGCGGCACTGCAAGCCGGACTGGACGCGGCCTTTGCGCAGAAGGATGGCGGCATCCTGTTGATCCCGCCAGGCCAGTACCGTATCACGCGGACACTGCGGATTGCGCCGACGGGCAACGTGACCCGGCAGTCGGGGATCTTCGGCCTGGGTGCACGGATCATATCTGCCATCGAGAATGGTGACTCGGTTCTGGAAGTGAACAGTCAGTCGACCTTCCGGTTTCTGCTGATCCATGGATTGGATATCCACGGCAGTGGCCGTGATGGCCACGGCATCCGGCTGGTCTGCAATGGCAACAAGAATTTCCTCTATAATTTCTGCCTGCGCGATCTGGTGATACAGGGCTGCGGCAAGAATGGCTGTCAGCTGACCGGCAATGTTTTCGAGGGCCAGCTGATCAACTGCTACTTCCGCGGCAACAAGGGGCATGGCGCCGCTTTTCACCATGAGGCTGGCGGGAAGGGCATCCTGTCGGCTGTGCGGGTGATCGGCGGCGTGTTCGGCGAGAATGGAGTGCATGGCGCGGCACTGCTGGATGGCTGCTACGACGTCAGTTTCCATGGCAGCTATTTTCTGCTGAACAAGAAATTCGGACTGGTGGCCGAGAATGGCTGCACGCTGCTGACCAGTTGTGGTTTCGAGAACAATCACGAAGGCGTATCGGATTTCAGCCATGGCGATACCGGCATCTGGTTGCAGGGCTTTGGCACCGTGGTCGGCTGCACCGCTTATTCGATGTTCAAGCAGACGGGCTTGCTGCGCGCCACGCTGACCGGACGGCTGGTGATGGTGGGTTGCAGCGGCAGTGGCGATGCCAAGGCGGCCGGTGCCGGTCTTGCCACCTTGCGCGGCGATCCGCGCAGTGCCGCGACTGTGATCGGATGCAGCGGGGCGCTGACCTGCGATGGCGGTTTCGAGGCCACCGAGATGGGCAGCGAGGGCGTGGGCCTGCGTTGCGGCGGCGGCTGGCAGAGCCGCAACCTGATGCAGCTTGGTGACTTTCGTCTGTGGGTGGACCGCCAGGGTCGTCTGCGGATCAAGAAGGGCCGGCCGGAGCGGGATGAGGACGGCAGTGTCGTGGGCGTCTAGCCCGGTCATTCTTTAACTGGGCGAAACCGGCCCGTGACGCAGCCGCTGTGGCAGGTGCCAAAGGAAGCCCAACGCGCGCCGGCTCCGCGGAATGGCCAGGAAACACCCGAAGATCATCAGGATGCCAAGCAGCCCGGCAATCGCAAGATTGCCCAGTGGGCCATGCTGGCCGATGGCGCCGCTCATGCGCAGCAGCAGGATGCCACCAGCCGTGACGCCAGCGGCGCCCAGTGCCGGCAGGATCGCCGGCAGCATGTCACGCATGGTGACCGGACCCTGGCGGCCGCCAAGCCAGCAGGCCATCGGCAGGCGCGCTACCAGCCCTGCGACGGCATAGGCCATGGCAATCCCCAGCGGGCCGAAGGGCAGGCCGATCAGGATGGCGGCCGCGACCAGCAGAGAATCGATCAGGGCGGCGCGCAGCAGTTCGCCTGGACGGTTCTGTGACTGGTACAGCAGGCCGATGGCAAGGGTGATCGGCAGGGTGATAGCCGCGGCAGAGAAGCAGGCCACAAAGCCGGTGGCCTCATGCCATTGCGGTCCGAACAGGACGGCCACCACCCAGTCAGCCGTGACCATAGCCAACGCAGCTGGCGGCATGGTCACCATGGCGAATTTTTCCAGAATCAGCAGGAAGGCCGCACGATAACGTTCGGGTTGGCCGTCCAGACGGCTCAGGGCTGGCATGGCGACGGCATAGAGTGGTGCGTTGATGTTGTTGACCGGCACCAGCACCAGCTTGGCGGCGCGTTCATAGAAGCCGAGAAGCGCCGGCCCCCAGAGCCAACCGATCAGCACCTGATCCAGGCTGCGTGATGCCGCCGTCATGAGGTTGAAGCCGGTTACCGATGCGCCAAAGCGGACGAAATCGCGAAGGTCGGCCTGACGGCTGGGCAGACCGGGGCGCCAGGGGCAGAGCAGCCAGGTGGCGATCAGTGTGATGCCGGGAACGGTGAGACGCTGTGCTACCAGCGCCCAGTAGCTCCAGCCGTCCAGCGCCAGCCAGATCGCCAGCGCCATGCCAACCAGTTCCGCGCCGGTCTCGATGCCGGCGATGGCGGCAAAACGCATTTGGCGGCGCAGCAGCGCCCAGTGCTGGATGGCGGGACCGCTCAAGGCAAAGCCGGCGGCAAGCCAACAGGTGATCATCGCCAATTCAGGTTCGCCGTAGAAATGCGCAATGGTAGGTGCCGCCAGTACCAGCAGTCCAGCAAGGCCTAGGCCAAAAGCAGTGTTGATCCAGAAGAGAGTGGAAACCTGTTCCTGCGTGATATTCGGACGCTGGATAGTGGCAGCTGAGAGGCCCAGTTCCTTCACCAGATCCAGCAGCACGGTGAGCGCTGCGATCATTGCGATCAGGCCGAAGGCATGAGGTGGCAGCAGACGGGCGAGGATAATGGTGCCGCCGAACTGGGCGGCAAAGCGGATGCCCTGACTCCCGAAGGAGATCAGGGCACCACGAAGGCTGCGCCGGCCCAGATCGGTCTCGAGATGATCGGTAGCCAGTGGATCAATGGAGGGAGCGTCACTCAAGCGATTGCCCGCAGCCCGCTCAGATGATGATTCAGGTACCATTGGTAGGTCGTGGCCAGGCCAGCTTCGAGGCTGGTACCGGCCTGCCATCCCAGTTCGCGCAACCGCGTGGTGTCGATCACCTTGCGAGGTGTGCCGTCTGGCTTGCTGGTATCGAAGGCCAGCTTGCCCCGATAGCCCATGACCCGGCACATCAGGCCGGCAAGATCGCGGATCGAGATTTCAAACCCGGTGCCCAGATTGACGAAATCATGGCCGGAGTAATGCTTCAGCAGATGTACGATGCCATCAGCGGCATCGTCCACGTACAGGAACTCACGCATGGCCTTCCCGGTGCCCCAGATTTCGACGGCCTCGGCACCGGTTTCCTTGGCACGATGGATTTTCGACATCAGTGCCGGAATGACATGACCCTGCATGACATCGAAATTATCGCCCGGCCCATAGAGATTGGTCGGCATGGCCGAGATGAAGTCGCAGTCATACTGCTTGCGATAGGCCTGACAGAGCTTGATGCCGGCAATCTTGGCGATGGCATACCATTCGTTGGTCGGTTCCAGCGGCCCGGTCAGCAGGGCCGATTCCGGAATCGGCTGCGGCGCCATGCGGGGATAGATGCAGGACGAACCCAGGAACAGCAGCTTCTCGACGCCATACTGCTTCGAGGCTTCGATGATATTGGCCTCGATCATGAGGTTGTCATAGAGGAATTCAGCCGGCCGGGTGTCATTGGCATGGATGCCACCGACCTTGGCGGCTGCTACGATCACCGCATGCGGCCGGGTTTCCCGGAGCCAGATATTCACGGACTCCGGGTTGCGCAGGTCGAGCTGCTGGCGGGGTGCCATCAGGATTTCGCAATCCTCTTCCTGCAAGCGACGAGCGACGGCCGAGCCGACCAGGCCGCGATGGCCGGCAACCCAGATGCGCTTGCCGGCCAGAGAGTAGGTGGTCTGTTTATGCATAGGTCAGCACTCCGGCTCCGTCATGGTTCTGCTTCAAAGCCGCGCGATCGGCTTCGACCATCTCGGTGACCAGCTGTTCGAAACTGGTCTTGTGCTGCCAGCCGAGCTGGCGCCAGGCCTTGTCGGGGCTACCGAGCAGGAAGTCGACCTCGGTCGGGCGATAGTATTCAGGGTCTACTGCGACCAGGATATCGCCGCTCTTGCTGCAATAGCCCTTTTCATCGACGCCCTTGCCGTCCCACTCGATCGGGCGGTTGATCTTGTTGAAAGCCAGTTCGACAAACTCGCGCACGCTATGCACTTCACCGGTGGCAAGCACATAATCGTCGGGCTTGTCCTGCTGCAGGATCATCCACATGCCTTCGACATAGTCGCGGGCGTGGCCCCAATCGCGCTTGGAATCGATGTTGCCGAGATACAGGCGATTTTGTATGCCACTTTCAATGGCGGCCACGGCGCGGGTGATCTTGCGGGTGACGAAGGTTTCGCCGCGGATCGGGCTTTCGTGATTGAACAGGATGCCGTTCGAGGCATGCATGTTATAGGCCTCGCGGTAATTCAGCGTGATCCAGTAGGCATAGAGCTTGGCGGCGGCATAGGGGCTGCGTGGGTAGAATGGCGTGGTCTCGCGCTGCGGGATTTCCTGCACCTTGCCATACAGCTCCGATGTCGAGGCCTGGTAGAAGCGGGCCTTGTCCTCCAGTTTCAGGATGCGGATTGCTTCCAGCAGGCGTAGCGTGCCGATGGCATCGGTATTGGCGGTATATTCCGGTGTCTCGAAGCTGACCTGCACATGGCTCTGCGCCGCCAGATTGTAGATTTCGTCGGGCTGGGTTTCCTGGATCAGGCGGATCAGGTTGGACGAATCCGTCATGTCGCCGTAATGCAGGAAGAAGCGCACGTTTTCCTCATGCGGATCGCGATACAGGTGGTCGACGCGACGGGTGTTGATTGAGGAAGAGCGCCGCTTGACGCCATGGACCGTGTAGCCCTTTTCCAGAAGAAGCTCGGAGAGATAGGCGCCATCCTGGCCGGTGGCACCGGTGATCAGAGCCGTTTTGTTCGACATGGGGGTTTCCTTCTGTTGGGTGTCTGCGGGGAGGGGAGTCAGGTCAGGCTGTAAAGGCGATGCGGTCGGCCACGGCGTCCCAGGAATAGGACGACAGGACATGCTGCTGGCCGCTCCAGCCCATCTCGTAGAGGCGGTCAGGATCGGACAATGCGTCGAGAATGACGGCAGCCAGCGCTTCGGGTTCTGCGCGATCGGCGAGGAAGCCATGGCGGCCGTGTTCAGTGATTTCCGGCAGGCCGTTGCGACGCAGGCCGACGACGGGCGTGCGCGACAGCATGGCCTCCAGGTAAACCTGGCCCCAGGGATCGTTCAGCATTGGCTGAGTCAGCAGCGTCGATGTGCGGAACAGCCGTTGCAATTCCCGCCAGGGCAGATGGGCATGGAAGTGCACGTTCGGGAGATCCGGCACCAAGCTGCGGCTGCGTTCGTCGCCCACGATGGATAGCGTCAGTTCCGGCCGCTCACGCTGCGCCAGACGGAAGGCTTCGAGCAGCAGCAGGCCGCCCTTGGCTGCAAATATATGCTTGGCGACGAACAGCAGGTTTGGCCGGTCATAGGTCTTGGGCTGGTCGTAGGGTTCGATCTGTCCCATGCCGGAGCCCACCACGGTGACCTTCTCGGGTGACAGGCCGTAATGCGCGATCAGGTGGTCGCGGACATAGGCACCAAAGGTGAAGACATGCTCCACACTGGCCAGCGCCTCGCGCTCCAGCAGTTCGAAGGCCTCGAGCGCGCGGCGGCTGTATCCCGTCATGTCGGTACGATGTTGCAGCGACAGGGCCCAGTCGTGATCGCAGTAGAGGTAATGTTTGACGCCGTCATCAAGGTCAGCTGGCGGTAGGTCGAGCGTACCGGTATGCAGGATGTGGCGGATGCGGCGCCGGCGGGCGATTTCGGCCAGCCGGCCGGCTGCCTTCTCGCGGGATGCGCGCATGCGCAGGACGGCCTCGCTGGTGCGTGGACGGCCATAGCCCTTCATCATGTACTGCAGCGCCAGCAGTCCGCGCTCACTCTTCGGGCCGCCAGAATGGATGCCTTCCACGGCGATGCCACGCTCCTGCAGACCGCGCGCCACATTGTAAGGCGCGGCCGACCAGGTGCGGCGATCCATGGGATCGCCGAAAATGCTGCTGACAGCGACGCGCTCGAAACGACGCGTCCCCGCATGTGGAATACCGAAGTGTTCGTTGGCGCTTCGTGTCGCCTCGGCGGCAGTCGTGCTCACGGTTCAAAACCTGATTCGGGAAAGGAGGAAACGTAAGCGTATGCAAGCTCACTCATTCCCGGATCACCAGTGATCAACCTGTGACCGCCAACTGCACTGCAAAATGGTATGTTTCTGTAGGCGGAAGATGCGGAAACGTGGCGTTTTTGTGGCCGTTTCAAGCACAGATTGATCACACCTTTGCCCAGCACGGCATCCCTATTATCGCAAAGCAACAAGACCGAATGTCCGCTATCTGGAGACAGGCATGCACAGCCATGTCCGCAAGAAAAAATCTGTGGTGTTTTTCGCGCCCGATGTCAGTGATGTGAGCACCGTCAAGCGCGCTGAGGCGTTTCTGGCGCATGGCTACCAGCTGCAGGTCTTTGGCTTTCGCCGCGACAATTACAATCGCGGCTATGAGCCGTCCTGGCCTTACATCTATCTGGGGCGGACGTATGATTTCCGGTACCTGCAGCGGGTCGCTGCCCTTCTGGGCGCATTCCCGCGCGTTCTGGCCCAGTACCGGAAACTCAAGACAGCCGAAGTTCTCTATGCCCGCAATCTTGACCAACTGCTGCTGGCAATTTTTGCGCGTCTGTTTGCGAGAAAATCCGCGCGACTGATTTATGAGATTCTTGATGTCCAGCCGGCCTTTGTCGGTGATGGCTGGCGGGCACGCCTGCTGCGGGCACTGGAACGCTTCGGTTTGCGTCGCACGGATCTTCTGGTGGTGTCATCTCCCGGATTTCTCCGACATTATTTCAAGCCGCTGCAAGGCTATGACGGCGCCTGGTTTTTGCTGGAAAACAAGCTGCCGGCCAATGTACCGCTGGTCACCGGCATCCGGCCGGTGGAAAAGCGTGGTGTGGCGGGACGTGAGCGCTACCGCTGGGTGGTGGGGTATTGCGGCCTCATCCGCGGTCGCGACACCATCGATCTGATTATCCGGTTGGCCGAACGCCTGCAGGGGCTGGTGCTGTTTCGCTTTCGCGGCATCTTCACCACGGTGGACCGTCGTTACCTGATGGATGCGATTGCCCGGTTGGATAACCTGGTCTACGACGGAGACTATGTGAATCCCCGCGATCTTCCTGATGTTTATGGTGATATTGATTTCGCCTGGGCCATCGATCTGGAGCACACGGCGCATAATTCCCGCTGGTTACTGCCCTGCCGGTTCTACGAGGCCGGTTATTTCGGTGTGCCCTGTCTTACCGCACGTGGCTTTGAAGTAGGGCGACTGGTGGATGAAGCGAAAGTGGGGTGGAGTTTCGAGGAGCCCTACGAAGACGCGCTCGTGCGATTTTTTCTCACGCTGACGCAGACTGAATATGATGAAACGCAACAGCGACTTCTGGATACGCCCAGCAGCGGCTTCGTTGCCGGCGATGATACGACCGAGCTGCTACGGCGGATCGATCGTGTCGAGTATCAGGCCGCAGCGGAATAATCAGATGGCCTGCGATCAGGCAGACATTCTGGCCTGATCCCGTGCGGTGCTGCGATTGACCATTACGCAATCGAATTCAATCAGGCGCATGCCCGGATCGCGGCTGATCGGATAAAGGCCCGAGATATCGAAACCGGCATTGTTCAGGTATTTGATCGTATCCATGTAGCCCGGCATGCCTTCGTAGATATTGATGATCGAGGCTTCGCTCTGCAGGGCGGAGATGTTCGGCAGGATTGCCGTGGCACCGCCCAGAACCTCCAGATCGAAGCCCTGGGTATCCAGCTTCAAATAGACATTGTGGAAGCCGTGGCGGCGCTGCAGTTCGGGCAGGATTTCATCCAGACGGTGCACGGCGACGATTTCGGTATGGCTGGCTTCGTTCAGGCCGTTGAATTCCGGCACGGCGGAATTATCCGGTGTCAGGAAGGAGCTGAACTGGTCGGATTTCATCACATGGATGGGCAGTGAGCCGCGATTGCGGCCCAGGGCATGGCCAACAATCTCCCAGTGTGGATCATTTAAGCGACGCTGCTGCAGGGTGGCGACATTCCGGCTGACCGGCTCGAAGGAGATGATCAGGCCTTGGTAGCCGACCTTGTCGCGCAGGAAATCGTGGTACTGGCCGGTATTGGCCCCAACATCCAGCACGCAATCGATTTTCAGGAAGCGGAACAGCTGCCCCAGATGGATCGCGAAATCGCGGTCCTTCACATCACGCAGCGGCACGATGTCATAGCCCATCGCACGGGAAGTGTTTCGAATCCAGTTTTTGACAGGGCGAAGCATGGAGGGGGCCTGTGGCTGAGTGGCGGGAAGCCATCAGCATCGCGAGGCGCATCCCGAATGGGAAGTGACCATTCGGTGGCTTGCCTGGGGCGGAAACGGCGGGGTTCCGCCGATGTGGCTACATTGTGGCGCCGATCTGCCAGGGCACAAATTCGGCATCCCCGAAGCCCAGTTCTTCACTCTTTGATTGTTGGCCCGAAGCCACTGAGATGATCTTGTCGAAAATCTGCTGGCCCATCTGCGGCACGCTGATGCCTTCGTCCAGGATGGCGCCACAGTTGATGTCCATATCCTCTTCCATGCGGCGATACATGGCTGAGTTGGTCGCCAGCTTGATTGAAGGCACCGGCTTGGCCCCGAAGACCGAGCCGCGGCCGGTGGTGAAACAGATGATGTTGCCACCGCCCGCAATCTGTCCGGTCGCCGAGCAGGGGTCATAGCCGGGGGTGTCCATGAAGACGAAGCCCTTGGTATCCACCGGTTCGGCATATTTGTAGACGCCGCGCAGATTGGTGGTACCACCCTTGGCAGCTGCGCCCAGCGACTTCTCCAGAATGGTGGTCAAACCACCCTTCTTGTTGCCGGGCGAGGGATTGTTGTCCATCGAGCCGCCATTGCTTTTGCAGTATTCCTCCCACCAGCGGATACGCGAAATCAGCTTCTCGCCGATCTCGCGGTTTTCGGCGCGGCGGGTCAGCAGATGCTCGGCACCGTAGATTTCCGGCGTCTCGCTCAAGATGGCCGTGCCGCCATGGCGAACCAGCAGATCGGCGGCTGCGCCCAGAGCCGGATTGGCGGTGATGCCGGAATAGCCGTCCGAACCGCCGCATTGCAGGCACAACGTCAGATGTGAGGCCGGCACGGTTTGGCGCTGGATGGCATTCGCATCAGGCAGCATTTCCTTCAGCTGTGCTATGCCGCGCTCCACCGTCTTGCGGGTGCCACCGCTGTCCTGGATTGTCATGCTCTTCAGGCGCGGGCTGTGCTTCAGGCCCTGGGCTTCCATCATGAAGTCGATCTGCGCCACTTCACAGCCTAGGCCGAGCATCATCACGCCCGCGAAATTCACATGCTGGGCATAGCCCCAGAGCGTGCGCTGCAGGTTTCCATAACCTTCGCCCTTGTCGGCCATGCCGCAGCCGGTGCCATGCACGATGGCGACCACGCCGTCGATATTGGGATAGTCACGCAGGGCATCACCCTTGAAATAGTCGGCGATATACTTGGCCACGGTGGCGGAGCAGTTCACGCTGGTGATCACGCCCAGATAGTTGCGTGTGCCGGCCTTGCCATTGTCGCGCATGTAGCCCTGGAAGGTGGCGCGCTGATCTTCGGGGATATAAAGCGTCGGGCGCATGTCGGCGCCGTAGGCATAGTCGCGATCAAAATCGCCCATCACCATGTTGTGGCTGTGCACATGCTGGCCGGGCTCGATCGGCATGGAGGCGAAGCCGATGATCTGGTTGTATTTGCGGATGGCTTCGCCCTGCGCGATCGGGGCTGTGGCGACCTTGTGGCCGGCAGGAATGATGCTGCGGCAGGTGACATTGCCGCCTTCCACACTCATGCCGGGCTGCAGTTCGGCCCGCGCCACGACCACATTATCGTTTTCGTTCAGGCGGATGACCGCCGATACCCGATCCAGCATGATGTCCTCCCACGGACTTATGCAGACAGTTTAGCGTAACAGGCCGCGCTGCGCGAGATTACGCATCAGCGCCCGGCTGCCAAAGGTCCAGGGTGGCAGGCGGTCGCAGGTCTCGACCCGGTTGACCAGGCCACCCAGACGGGGCGAGCGGATGATCACCACGTCGCCGGGCTTGTGTGTGAAGCCCATACCCGGTGCGCCGCGATCCTGGATCGGCGCAAACATCGTGCCGGTATAGAGCATCGCGCCATCGGGATACTGATGGCTGTTGCCGAAGGCCTGGCCGGCAAGATCGGGCAGGTCGCGGCTGATGCGGGCCAGATGCGAACTGGCTTCCAGGCGGAAATTATCCTGTCCCTCGATCACCAGGCTGACCTCGACCCGGCGCAGGTCGTCAAGCGTGAAATGATTGTCGAAAAGACGGATGAACGGGCCAATCGCGGATGATGCATTGTTGTCCTTGGCCCGGCCCAGAAGCAGCGCGCTGCGGCCTTCCACATCGCGCAGGTTCACATCGTTGCCCAATGTGGCGCCGACGATCTTGCCATGGCTGTTCAGTGCCAGCACGACTTCCGGCTCGGGGTTGTTCCAGGTCGAGTCCGGATGGATGCCGACAGGCATTCCGGTGCCGACCGAGGCCATGGGCTGACATTTGGTGAATATCTCGGCGTCGGGCCCGATGCCGACTTCCAGATACTGCGACCAGCCGCCACGCTTGATCAATGTCTCCCGCAGGCGCATGGCTTCGGGCGAGCCGGGCTTGATGCGGGCCAGTTCGCCGCCCATGGCGGCGGCGATCTCGGCGCGTACGGCATCGGCACGGCTGGCATCGCCGCGAATCTGTTCCTCGATCACGCGTTCGATCAGGCTGTCGGCGAAGGTGACCCCGGCAGCCTTCACAGCCTGTAGATCGCAGGGCGGCAGCAGGTAGGGCGCAGTCAGCGTCGCGGTATTCTTCAAGAGGTCAGCCAGCGCGCCGATGCGGGGGGCAGCCTTGATTGCTTTGGCCACAGCAGTGGCCGGCTGGTCGAGATCAAGCAGTTCGCTGCTGGTCGCGGCAAGTGCAGAGAGATCGACGACATCCTCGCCACGCAAGGCCGCAACCACGGGGCCTGCGGGATTGCCGGCAATCCAGGCGCGACCGACCAGCGTGGCTTGCTGGTGATCCTCGGGCAGGCAGGCGGCCAGCACAGTGTCTTGCATGATCGGTGTCCTGAGTGGGCAATACGGTGCTGCGATTTAAGCCCGGAAGGCGGGCATCTGCATAGGCTTTGATCATCATCACCTGTGCTGCACTGCCGCAGAACCAGCTTTCATGGTCGCGGCGCGCTGGCAGGCTCCTTGCTTGTTCAGGACCGGCATACAAAGATCGGATCCATGTCTTCCGCGTTTCTGCTCATTCATGTGCTTTCGGCATGAGATCCGGTCTCAACCGCAAGGGGCATGACATGACGCGCCTGATCACGGTGGGCGCGGCCCAGCTTGGTCCCATTGCCCGCAGCGAAACACGGCCTCGGGTGGTGGAGCGCCTGATCGGGCATCTGCGCGAGGCCAAACGGATGGGGTGTGATCTGGTCGTCTTTCCGGAACTGGCGTTGACGACTTTCTTCCCGCGCTGGTTCATGACCGATCAGGCCGAAATCGACAGTTTCTTCGAGCGTGAGATGCCGGGGCCAGCCACGCAGCCGCTATTCGACGAGGCGCGGTGGCTGGGACTAGGGTTTTCACTCGGCTATGCCGAGTTGACACCGGAGGGACAGCATTTCAATACCTTCATCCTGGTCGGCAAGGATGGTGCGATCATCGGTAAGTACCGCAAAGTGCATCTGCCGGGCCATGCCGAGCATGAGCCTTGGCGTGAATTCCAGCATCTGGAGAAGCGCTATTTCGATATCAGCGATACAGGTTTCAAAGTCTGGCGCGGTTTTGGCGGCATCCTCGGCATGTGTATCTGCAATGACCGGCGTTGGCCCGAGACCTATCGCATGATGGGCCTGCAAGGTGCCGAGATGATCCTGCTTGGCTACAACACGCCAGTGCATAACCCGCCTGCGCCCGATCATAACGCGCATTCATTGTTCCATAATCAACTGGTCATGCAGGCCGGCGCCTATCAGAACGGTTGTTGGGTTGTCGGCGTCGCCAAGGCTGGCAACGAGGAGGGTGTGCCGATGATTGCCGGCACGCAGATCATCGCGCCCTCGGGCATGACGGTTGCGGCGACGCGGGGTGAGGGCGACGAGCTGGCGGTGGCGGTTTGCGACCTTGATGCCTGCGTCAGCTACAAAACCACCACTTTCAACTTTGCAGTTCATCGCATGCCGCAGCATTATGGGCTGATCACCGCGCGCAAGGGAGCCGAGCCGCCGCCATGAAACCGAAGAAAGCCGTCGTTACACCGATCACTCCGCCGGCAAAACCAGCCGCTGCCCTGCCGCCACCGCTGGTGGCCGGTCTGTTCGCCGAGGCTGGCGTGCAACTGCGTCCCGGCCGTGCCGATATCATCGCCGGCAGCCTTGGCGTCGCCGTTGCAAAATTCCGCACCGTAGCCCACAAGCTGGCGTTCGAGCGCGAACCAGGCCTGTTTCCGCAGACACTGGAAAAGACCGCGATGAAAGGCGGCCGCAAGTGAGCAAGAAGACATCGGATATTGCTTTGATCAATCTGGGCCTGGCCGAGGCTGCCCGTGCCGTCGCCAAGGGGCAGGTAACCGCCCAAGCCCTGACCGAAGCCAGTCTTGCGCGCATTGCTGAATGGCAGCCCAAGACCAATGCCTTCCTGAAGCTGGAAGCGGATGCAGCACTGAAGGCGGCCAAGGCGGTGGACCGTGCGCGCAAGCGCGGTGTGAAGCTCGGCCGTGTGGCGGGCGTGCCGCTGGCGCACAAGGACATGTATTATCGTGCTGGCAAGGAAAGCTCCTGCGGCTCGGCCATCCGCCGGCACTGGAAGGCGACCGAGACCGCCACGGCATTGCAGCGCCTGGACGCTGAGGGTGCACTCGATCTGGGCCGTCTCAACATGGCGGAATTTGCCTTCGGTCCGACCGGCCACAACTATCATTATGGCCATGCCCATAATCCATGGAACACTGACCGCATCACCGGTGGGTCATCCAGCGGGTCGGCCGCGGCCGTGGCCGCCCGCATGGTGTTCGGTGCCTTAGGCTCCGATACCGGTGGCTCGATCCGCCAGCCCGCACATTACTGCGGTCTGGTCGGCATGAAGCCAACCTGGGGGCGGGTCAGCCGTGCCGCTGCCATGCCGCTCAGCTATTCACTGGATACGGTGGGGCCGCTTACACGTCGCGTGGAAGACAGCGCCTTGCTGATGGAAATCCTGGCCGGCGCCGATCCGCGTGATCCCACGGCCAGCGCCCGCCCGGTTGATACCTATGTGAAGGCGGTGCAATCGGGCACCGTCCGCGGCCTGAAGATTGCCGTGCCGCGCCGCTATTTCTGGGACAAGCTGAACAAGCCCAGTGCCGAACTGCTGGAGGGTGCGCTGAAGGTCTTTGCCAAACTGGGTGTGAAGGTCGTCGAGATGACGCCGCCCGACATGGAGATGATCACGGCAGCCTCATTTGTAATGATCTCGGCTGAAGCCGCGGCATTGCATGCATCCTGGCTGCGCACCCGGCCCAACCTGTATGGCGATCAGGTGCGTGGGCGTCTGGAAAACGGTTTGGCCCTGAGTGCGGTGGACTATATCGACTCGCAGCGCTGGCGCAGTGAGGCGACGTCGGCATTTCTGAAGGCCATGAACGGTGCCGATGCAGTCTTTGCGCCCGTCGCCGACAAGCCGGCACCGACGATTGCCGAGACAGATGTGGCCGGAAAGCCTGAAGCTGCCAAGACCATCGCCTCGCTCACGCGGCTCACCCGCCCGATCAACTATCTCGGCCTGCCCTCGATGACGGTGCCGGCCGGTTTCGTGCGTGGCGGAATGCCGGTTGGCTTCCAGCTGATCGGCAAGCCGTTTGATGAAGCGATGCTGTATCGACTCGGTGGTGCTTTTGAAGCGAAACAGCCGACCTATGACCGGATCCCGCGGTAAGCTGAACCACTGCGCGTAACCAATCTCGCCTGTCGGGCGCTGCTTATTTTCCGGGCAACACTGGATTCCATATAAGCAGCGCCCGATGGCGTTCTCATTTGTGTGCGTAGAATCAAGTTCTTCGTTCGTGGCATGGACCTTGCGTCTTCATCCCCATCTTCCAACCTGGGGTGAAGACCATGGCCTGCAAAAAAGTTTCCACGACGCTTCTCGGCCTGCTCACGGCTGCGGCCTTGGGTGGCCTTACGGCGGCGCCCGCGCTGGCGCAGGGCGTGCTGCGCATCGGCATGACCGCCTCCGACATCCCGCTGACCACCGGCCAGACCGACAATGGCGGCGAAGGCATGCGGTTCATGGGCTATACCATCTATGACGCCCTCGTGAACTGGGACCTGAGTAAGTCCGACAAACCCTCTGATCTGGTCGCGGGCCTCGCCGAGAGCTGGGGCACCGATGCCACCGACAAGACCAAGTGGACCTTCAAGCTGCGTCCTGGCGTGAAATTCCATGACGGCAGCGAATGGACCGCCGAAGTCGCCGTCTGGAACTTTGAAAAGCTGCTGAACAAGGATGCCCCGCAGTTCGATCCGCGCCAGTCGGCGCAAGGCCGTTCGCGCATCCCGGCAATCGCCAGCTACAAGGCGGTGGACAAGCTGACGCTGGAAATCATCACCAAGAGCCCGGATGCCACGCTGCCTTACCAGCTGGCCTGGATCATGTTCTCGTCCAAGGCGCAGTTCGAGAAGGTCAAGACCTGGGACGAATTTGCCAAGACCCCGTCCGGCACCGGCCCGTGGAAGTTGACCGCCTTCGTACCGCGCGAGCGCGCTGAAATGGTGCCGAATGCGGATTACTGGGATAAGGCCCGCGTGCCGAAGCTCGACAAGCTGGTCGTGATCCCGCTGCCCGAGCCGAACGCCCGCGTCGCCGCGCTGCGGTCCGGCCAGGTCGACTGGATCGAGGCTCCGGCGCCGGACACGGTCGCCTCGCTGAAGAGCGGCGGCTTCACCATCATCACCAATGCCTATCCGCATAACTGGACCTGGCATCTGTCGCGCGCCGAGGGTTCGCCGTGGAACGACATCCGTGTGCGCAAGGCCGCCAACCTGGCCGTCGATCGCGAAGGCATGAAGGAACTGCTGAGTGGGCTGATGATCCCGGCCACCGGCTTCTTCCCGCCGGGCCACCAGTGGTTCGGTAATCCCAGCTTCAAGGTCAAGACCGATCTGGTCGAAGCCAAGAAGTTGATGAAGGAAGCCGGCTTTGGCCCGGAAAAGCCGCTGACCGCCAAGGTGCTGATCTCGCCCTCGGGCTCGGGCCAGATGCTGCCGCTGCCGATGAACGAATTCGTTCAGCAGAACCTGGCGGAAATCGGCCTGAAGATCGAGTTCGAGGTGGTCGAGTGGAACACGCTGATCAACATCTGGCGCGCCGGCTCCAAGCATGAGAGCTCGCGCGGCGGTACGGCGATGAACTACAGCTACTTCATCCAGGACCCCTTCACCGGCGTCATCCGCCATCTGCAGTGCAACCTGGCGCCGCCGGCCGGCACCAACTGGGGCCATTACTGCGATCCGGACATGGACAAGCTGTTTGACGAGGTGCGCAACACCTTCGATCCGGCCGGCCAGACCAAGGTGATGCAGAAGATTCACGAGAAGTATGTGGATGACGCCATCTTCCTGATGATCACCCATGACGTGAATCCGCGTGCCATGACCTCGAAGGTCAAGGGCTTCGTGCAGGCGCAGAACTGGTTCCAGGACTTCTCGCCTATCACGATGACCAAGTGACGTGAGTTGACGGCTGGCCCTGACCAGCAGGGCCGGCCTTTCTCTTATCTTTTAGAACCGGCGCCCCATGCTGATTTATGCCATCAAACGGCTGATCTATGTCCTGCCTGTCGCCTTCGGCGTCAGTCTCGTCTGCTTCATGCTGGTGCATATCACGCCGGGCGATCCGCTCACCGCTGTCCTGCCGGTGGATGCGACAGCCGAGCTGCAGGCCGAGATGCGGGTGATCTACGGCTTCGACAAGCCGCTGCCGGTGCAATACGTCATCTGGCTCGGTAAGGTTCTGGTTGGCGATCTGGGCGTCTCGATCGCCACTGGCCGCGCCGTTCTTACCGAAGTGTCGCGCGCCGTGGGCAATACCTTGATGCTGGCGGCCGTCGCTACCATGATCGGCTTCTTCTTCGGTGCGCTGTTCGGCTTTGTCGCCGGTTATTTCCGCGACTCTGTTATCGACCGCATTGCCTCATTCCTTTCGGTCCTCGGCGTCAGCGTGCCGCATTACTGGCTCGGCATGGTGCTGGTGATCCTGTTTTCCGTGCAGCTCAGCTGGTTGCCGGCCACCGGCGCGGGACCGGGTGGCTCGATGGACTGGTCCTGGGATTGGGCGCATATCCGCCACTTGATCCTGCCGGCGGTCACCATGTCGGTGATCCCGATGGGCGTCATCGCCCGTACCATCCGCGCGCTAGTCGCTGAAATCCTGTCGCAGGAATTCGTCCAGGCGCTCGGCGCCAAGGGCCTGATGGATCGCGGCATCTTCCGCCATGTGGTGAAGAATACGGCCCCGACAGCACTGGCCGTCATGGGGTTGCAGCTGGGCTACCTGCTCGGGGGTTCGATCCTGATCGAGACGGTCTTCTCCTGGCCGGGTACCGGTTTCCTGTTGAATGCCGCCATCTTCCAGCGCGATCTGCCGCTGCTGCAGGGCACCATCCTGGTGCTGGCGATGTTCTTCGTCATGCTGAACCTTCTGGTCGACGTGCTGCAGACGGCGCTCGACCCGCGCATCCAGCGGAGTTGACCATGGCCGTCGGTGCGTTTGACGACAAGGTGACGATAGCGCCCATCCAGGTATCGGATGGCTATTGGCGCGGTGTGATCCGGCGCCTGAGCCGCGATCCGGTGGCTATGGTTGCGCTGGTGCTGATCGTGACTTTGGTGCTGATGGCTGTTCTGGCACCCTATATCGTGCCGGCCGATCCCATCAAAGGTTCCATGCTGCGGCGCCTGCGTCCGATCGGTACGCCGGGATATCCGCTCGGCGCCGACGAACTCGGCCGCGACATGCTCTCTCGTCTCATCTACGGCGGCCGGCTGTCGCTGTTCATGGGCGTGACACCGGTGTTGATGGCCTTTGTCATTGGTTCGGGGCTGGGCATTTTCGCAGGCTATGTCGGCGGCAAGCTCAACACCGCCATCATGCGCACCATCGACATCTTCTACGCCTTTCCTTCGGTGCTGCTGGCCGTGGCGCTCTCGGGTGCGCTGGGCGCCGGCATCACCAATGCGCTGGTGTCGCTGACCATCGTCTTCGTGCCCCCGATCACCCGCGTTGCGGAAAGCGTCACCACCCAGGTGCGCAACCGCGATTACGTGGAAGCGGCGCGCGCCAGCGGCGCCGGCGGCCCGACCATCGTGCGGGTGCATGTGCTGGGCAATGTGCTCAGCCCGATCTTCGTTTACGCCACCAGCCTGATCTCGGTCTCGATGATCCTGGCTTCGGGTCTCAGTTTCCTCGGTCTAGGCGTCAAGCCGCCGGAGCCGGAATGGGGCCTGATGCTGAACACGCTGCGGACCGCGATCTATGTGAATCCAATGGTCGCGGCGTTGCCCGGTGCGATGATCTTCATCACATCGATTTCCTTCAACCTGTTCTCCGACAGCCTGCGGTCAGCCATGGATGTACGCGCATGAGCGTGATCGATCAGGATATCTCCCTTGACCCGCGTGATCGGGGCGGCCCGCGCCAACCGCTGCTCACCGTGCGCGGTCTGGTCAAGCATTTCCCGGTGAACAAGGGCCTGTTGGGCCGCACGACAGCTGTGGTCCGCGCCGTCGATAACGTGGATTTCGACTTGATGAAGGGTGAGACGCTAGGCATCGTGGGCGAGTCCGGTTGCGGCAAGTCCACCACGGCACGTCTGTTGATGCATCTGATCCAGCCGGATCAGGGCAATATCATCTTCGACGGCGAAGTCGTGGGCCAGGAGCTCTCCCTGCAGGAATACCGCCGTCAAGTGCAGATGGTGTTTCAGGACAGCTACGCCTCGCTCAATCCACGCCTGACCATCGAGGATTCGATCGCCTTTGCGCCGCAGGTGCATGGCGTGTCGCGCCGCGAGTCCATCGGCCGCGCCCATGACCTGCTGGCCCGCGTCGGCCTCGAGCCCAACCGCTTCGCCGGCCGTTATCCGCATGAACTCTCCGGTGGCCAACGCCAGCGCATCAATATCGCCCGCGCCCTCGCATTGGAGCCGCGCCTGGTTATCCTGGATGAAGCCGTGTCGGCGCTCGACAAGTCGGTCGAGGCACAGGTCCTGAACCTGCTGCTCGATCTGAAGGAAGCCTTCGGCCTGACCTACATCTTCATTTCGCACGATCTCAACGTGGTTCGCTTCATCTCGGACCGCGTCATGGTGATGTATCTGGGCAAGGTAGCCGAGATCGGCACGGCGAATGACATTTTCGACCGGCCGGCCCATCCATACAGTGGCGCGCTGCTGTCCTCCATGCCGGCGATGGATCCCGACGCGCGCACCATGGAGGCGCCGCTCTATGGTGATCCGCCCAATCCGATCAATCCGCCATCGGGCTGTCGTTTCCATACGCGCTGCACCCGCGCCGAAGCGGTTTGCAGTGTCGAGGTGCCGAAGCTGGCCGTCACCGGTTCGGCGCAGCAGGTTTCCTGCCTGATATATGAGGCGGGGTCAGGGCATTCGGCGGCTGGCCCGGCCCGGGAGGCTGCGGAATGAGTGAGAAACCGGCACCCATGATCGATATCCGCGATCTCACCGTCACCTTCACCGGTGGCCGCAAGCCCGTGCATGCCGTCAACGGCGTGACGCTGAGTGTGGCGCGCGGTGAGGTTCTGGCCCTGCTGGGCGAGTCTGGCTCGGGCAAGAGCGTGACCCTGCGCTCCATCCTCAACATGCATCCGAAAAAGCGCACCCGCAGCAGCGGCAGCGTGATCGCGGCAGGACAGGATGTGATGGCGCTGTCCGGCCGTGCCCTGGCCGATTATCGCGGCAAGACCGCCTCGATGATCTTCCAGGAGCCGCTGCTGGCACTCGATCCGGTCTATACGGTCGGTGCGCAGATGGTGGAAAGCATCCGCCGACATGAATCGGTGTCGAAAAGCGAAGCCTATGCCCGGGCACTGGCTCTGCTGCAGAAGGTGCGCATTCCTTCGCCGGAACGTCGCCTGGACGCCTATCCGAACGAGATGTCGGGCGGCATGCGCCAGCGCGCCATGATTGCGCTGGCGCTTGCGTGCAATCCCAAGATTTTGCTGGCCGACGAGCCGACCACGGCGCTGGACGCCACCGTGCAGATCCAGATCCTACTGCTGCTGCGCGACCTGCAGCGTGAACTCGGCCTGTCGGTGATCCTGGTGACCCATGATATCGGCGTGGCGGTCGAGATGGCCGATCGCGTCGCCGTCATGTATGCCGGGCGCATCGTCGAGACCGGCAGCGTGCGCGATATCATCCGCAATCCGCGTCATCCCTATACACAGGGGCTGCTGGCATCGCGTGCCCATGACGCCATGTCGACGGCGCGCCTGGATGCCATCCCGGGATCGCCGCCCGATCTGGCCAACTTGCCGCCCGGCTGCGCCTTTGCGCCGCGCTGCAAATATGCGGAGCCCAGTTGCCTGGTGGCGACGCCAGACCCGGTCATTGTCGGGAACCAGCATCAGGCACGCTGCATTCGCCTCGCCGAGCTGGCAGCTGCCTGATCAGCCTTGCGGCAGACCGCTCAGAGCCGTCTGCAGGCGTGACGCCGCGAAATCGATGAAGCCCCGGACTCGCGCATTGGCGCGGCGGCCTTCGCGGTGCACCAGATGCACCGGGATGGCTGGGAGTTCGTAATCGGCCAGTACGATCTGCAATTCTCCGCTCAGCAGATAGGGTGCGATCATATAGGACAGAACAGTAGTGATGCTGCGGCCGGCAAGGGCGGCGCTGATCGCCACATCCGCTGAATTGACCACGAGTTGCGAGGGCGGCAGCAGGGTTTCGCTGCGGCCGCCATTCTGGAAAACCCAGGGCTGCGGGGCGAGGAAAGCCGAGAACAGGCAGGCCTGATGACTGGCCAGATCAGCCGGCTGCTTCGGGATGCCATGGTGGGCAAGGTAGGTGGGCGAGGCGCAGATCACGCGGCGCACGGTGCCGACGCGCACAGCGCTCAGGGATGAATCCGGCAGATGCGCGATGCGCACGGCGACATCGAAACCTTCGTCGATGATGTCGACCACGCGATCGACGAACAGGCTGCGCATCGTCACGTCCGGATACTGCTGCAGGAAGTCCAGCATCACCGGCGCCACATGAATCCGTCCGAACATGGCCGAGGCGGTGAGGCTGAGCGTGCCGCGTGGCGCGCCATGCATGCCGGCGGCCGAGGCTTCGGCCTCATCAACCTCGGCCAGGATGCGCTTGCAATCGGTCAGGAAGGTGGTGCCGGCCTCGGTCAGACGCACGACGCGGGTGGTCCGGTGCAGCAGGCGGGTGCCGATCCGGTCTTCCAGTGCGGCGATGGCGCGCGTGATCCCGGGCGCCGATAGCCCGAGCTGCCGGGCGGCCTGTGTGAAGTTCTGCGCTTCGGCAACGGCGACGAAGGCGCGCATAGCGTCCAGGCGATCCATCTTATTATTTCAATATTAGTAATAGTATATTGTCAAATCACCATATTAAGTATTTTCAAGGCAAGACCATAGTGAGGGCCTGATCCAACCCGAGGACCCGCCATGACTGCCCCGTCGCTCCGCCTCCACCGTTTCGCGCTCTCCGGCCATGCCCACCGCGCCGAACTTTTCCTCTCCCTGCTGGGACTGCCCTTCACCAGCATCGATGTCGATCTGGTCAACAAGGCGCAGAAGCAGCCGGATTTTCTGGCGCGCAACGCTTTCGGCCAGGTGCCGGTACTGGAGGACGGTGATGTCGTGATCTCTGACAGCAATGCCATCCTGGTCTATCTCGCCTCGCGCTATGACCAGAGTGGCCAGTGGCTGCCGCGCGATCCGGTGCAGGCCGCGCAGGTGCAGCGCTGGCTCTCGGTCGCTGCGGGCCAGCTGGCATCCGGGCCAGCTGCGGCGCGGATGGTTGTGCTGTTCAAGGCACCCTTCGATCACGACCGGACCAAGCAGATCGCCGCCCAGCTCTATGCTGTGATGGATGCCCATCTGGCCAGCCAGTCTTGGTTGGTGGGGAACAACGCCACGATTGCCGATATCGCGCTTTATTCCTACACGGCGCATGCGCCCGAGGGTGGCGTGTCGCTGGAACCGTATCCGAATATCCGGGCCTGGCTCGGCCGTATCGAAGCCTTGCCCGGCTTCGTCGGCATGCCGCGCAGCGCCGTCGCGGCCTGATCGCAGGAGGCCATCATGGCTGCTAATCCGAATGAAGGACTGCCGGGCTGGCCGGAAGGTTCGCCCTGGCATGCCGGCGAACAGGCACTGCAGGCGCGTGCTGGCGTACGCGAACGCATGGAGATGGCGGGCCGCCGTGCACTGCGCGACTTTATGCCGGAGCAGCATCGCGAATTCTTTGTCCAGCTTCCCACCCTGATCGTGGGCAGCCTGGATGAGAAGCGGCGGCCCTGGGCCTCGATCCTGGTTGGACGGCCGGGTTTCATCGGTACGCCCGATCCGCAGCTGCTGACCGTGAGTGCTGCGCCGCTGCCCGGCGATCCGCTGGCGCGCAATCTGACAAAGAACGCGCCGCTCGGTTTGCTGGGATTGCAGCCGGAAACCCGGCGGCGCAATCGCGCCAATGGCCGCGTGCTATCGAGCGATCCCGGTGGTTTTGTCGTGCAGGTCACGCAGAGCTTCGGCAACTGTCCGCAGTATATCCAGGCGCGGCAGCCCTTCTTCGTCGACACTGTAGAGATCGCGCCGACGGCTCATGCGGAAGAGGCTCGGATATCAGAGCAGGCAGCAGCTTTGATCCGGCAGGCCGATACCTTCTTCATCGCCACGGCGGCTGCCGGCGCCAGTGGCATTGATCCGGTGCATGGCGTGGATGTCTCGCATCGTGGCGGTCGGCCCGGCTTTGTGCGGTTGACCGAGAAAGAGGGGCACAGCGTGCTCACCGTGCCGGATTTCTCCGGCAACAATTTCTTCAACACGCTGGGCAACATCGCCAGCAATCCGGTCGCCGGCCTGCTGTTCGTCGACTACGCCACCGGCCATGTGCTGCAGTTGACCGGCCGCGCCAGCATCATCTGGGACGGGACCGAGGTCGCGGCTTTCGAAGGGGCACAGCGGCTGATGCGCTTTGAAGTCGATCGCGGCATGTGGCTGAACGACGTGCTGCCGCTGCGCTGGTCAGCGCCGGCCTATGCGTCGCAGTTGGTCCATACCGGAACCTGGTAAGCCGCTTATTCGAAGGGCAGGCCGACGTAATTCTCGGCCAGGCTGGTCATCGCGGCACGCGAGGTGACCAGATAATCCAGTTCGGCGAGCTGCACCTGGTTCTCGAAGTCGCTGCGCTCGTCGAAGCGATGCAGCAGCGACGTCATCCACCATGAGAAGCGCTGAGCCTTCCAGACCCGACGCAGGCAGATGTCGGAATAGCTGTCCAGCAGCGCGCTGCCCTTCTTGCCATAATGCGCTTCCAGTGCACGTGACAGGTAGCGCACATCGGCCACAGCCAAATTCATGCCCTTCGCCCCGGTCGGCGGCACGATATGGGCACTGTCGCCAGCCAGGAACAGCTTGCCATACCGCATCGGTCCGGCAACGAAGCTGCGCATCGGCGTCACACCCTTCTGGATGATCGGGCCTTCCTGCAGGTTCAGCTTGTCTTCGCCATCCAGGCGCTTGTGCAACTCTTCCCAGATGCGGTCATCGGGCCAGTTGGCGATGTCTTCCTCGGGGTGGCACTGCAGATACAGCCGCGTGATCTCGGGCGAGCGCATGCTGAACAGCGCGAAGCCGCGTTCGTGCTGGTTGTAGATCAGTTCTTCCTGCACCGGTTTCGATCGCGCCAGGATGCCCAGCCAGCCGAAGGGATAGACGCGTTCGTAAATCCTCAGCACATCGGCCGGAATGGCAGGACGGCAGATGCCGTGGAAACCGTCGCAGCCGGCGATGAAGTCGCAGTCCAGTGTCTTGGCCGTGCCGTCCTTGTCGGTCCAGGTGATGCGCGGGCTGTCGCCGGTGATGTCGTGTACAGCCACATCGGCGGCCTCGAAGACGATCTGGCCGCCGTCTTTCAGGCGCTGCGCGATAATGTCTTTCACCACTTCATGCTGGCCATAGACCATGACGGCTTTGCCGGTCAGGTCGACGAAATCGATATGGTGGTTGCGGCCACGGAAGCGCAGCGTGGTGCCGTGATGCAGCAGGCCTTCCTTGTTCATGCGCGCGCCGAGACCGGTATCGTTCAGCACATCGACAGTGCCCTGTTCCAGCACGCCGGCGCGGATGCGGCCTTCCACATAGGGGCGATCACGGGCTTCCAGGATCACGGACTCGATTCCGGCCAGATGCAGCAGGTGCGACAGCAGAAGACCGGCCGGGCCGGCGCCGATAATCCCGACTTGGGTACGCATGCGAATCTCTCTCCCGGATAACGGTCAGGAAGATGGCCCGGCGCCCGCGCAAGGGAAATGGACGCAGATGCGCTTATCTTGTACTTTTCCGCGGCGGGTCGGCGAGGGATCCTTCGCCGGGCAGAACAGGGATATGGGGCGGGTTTCAGTGTAAATGGCTGAAAAAATTCCGAGATTCTTCCTCTATGGCGAGGCTGATAAAGAGGCCGGGTTGCATTTCCTGCATGTGGAAACCATTGCAGCCCGCAGTCTCTTGCACGATTGGCACATCGCACCGCATCGCCATTCCAACCTGTTCCAGCTTCTGCTGGCCACCGGCGGGGGCGGGCAGCTGCGGGCCGACAGTCTTGTGCTGGATTTCGCGGCGCCCACGCTGGTAACCGTGCCGCCGGGTGTGGTGCATGGCTATCGCTTTCAACCCGGCACCGAGGGCTGGGTGGTCACGCTCTCAGACAGTTTTGCCCGCGATATCCTGGGCCCGCGCGGTAGCGCCGATCTGGCGCCGGTGATGACCGGGCCGGTGCTGCTGCCGCTGGAGGTGGAGACACCCGAGACAGCGCGGCTGCGTGATCACTTCGCGGCTATCGCCGAAGAATTCCGCTGGAACGCGCTGGGCCAGATGGAAGCCATCGCCGCCCATGTGCGTCTGATCTTCATCACCATGGCGCGGCAGCGCCAGGCCGACCGTCAGCAGGCGCTGGCCCAGGACGCGGATGCGGCGCTGTTCGCCCGTTTTCGGATACTGGTCGAAACCTATTATCGCGAGCATCGTCCGGTCAGCGCCTATGCCGCCGATCTTGCCGTAACGGAAAAGCGCCTGACGGCCGCTTGCCGTCGCGTTGCGGCTCAGGCGCCGCTGGATGTCATTCACGCGCGTTTGATGATCGAGGCGAAGCGGAACCTGCTCTACACCTCAATGACGGTGGCCGAAGCGGGCTATGCGCTGGGCTTCCGCGATCCGGCCTATTTTACGCGTTTTTTCACGCGCCGGGCCGGCGTCGCACCCCGGCGATTCAAGGCCGGTGGCACGGCATCGCAGGCAACTGCCGATTGACGCTGCGGCAACCGTGCCTTGCCTCTGCGGCACGGTTTGCAGGCCCTATTTCCTGCTGTACTCTGCGACAAAGACGAGCTTTGGGAGGCAATCACATGGACCTGAATTTCACCGCTGAAGAACTGGCGTTCCGCGACGAGGTCCGCGCCTTCATCAAGAAGCATTACGATGCCGAGATGCAGGCGGCGATGGCACGCACGCGCACTGGTTATATCGCCAAGCATCTGCATATCCGCTGGCAGAAGGCATTGAACGAGAAGGGCTGGCTCGCACCGAACTGGCCGGTCGAGCATGGCGGCCCCGGCTGGACGCCGACCCAGCGCTATATCTACGAGCAGGAGATGAGCACGGCCGGTGCACCAATCACCGTGCCTTTCGGCCCGCGCATGCTGGCCCCGGTGATCATGAAGTTCGGCACGGATGCGCAAAAGAAGAAGTATCTGCCCGACATTATCGCCAGCAACACCTGGTGGTGCCAGGGTTACTCCGAGCCGGGCGCAGGTTCCGATCTCGCGGGCCTGCAGATGAAGGCCGAGGACAAGGGCGATCACTTTCTCTGCAACGGCAGCAAGATCTGGACCTCTGAGGCCCAGCATGCCGACATGATCTTCTGTCTGGTGCGCACCGCGCAGACCAAGAAGCCGCAGGAAGGCATCTCCTTCCTGTTGATCGATATGAAGTCGCCTGGCGTCACCATCACGCCGATTGTGACCATCGATGAATCCTCGCCCGGCATGCAGGAGGTCAACCAGGTCTTCTTTGACGACGTGAAGGTGCCGAAGGAGAATCTGGTTGGTGAACTGAACCAGGGCTGGACCTGCGCCAAGTACCTGCTGGAATTCGAGCGTGGCAATGCCTATTCGGGCCATCTGAAGCGGCACCTGTCGCATCTGCGTAAGATCGCCAAGACCGAGCAGAAGTTCGGCCAGCCGCTGGCTGCCGATCCCGACTTCGCCGCCAAGCTGGCCGATGCGGACATGGGCATCATGGCCATGGAAATGCTGGAGCTGCGCGTGCTGGGTGGCACCAAGAGTGGCCAGAATCTCGGTGCAGCCTCGTCGATGCTGAAGACACGCGGCACCGAACTGCAGCAGCTGGTCAGCGATCTGTCGGCCGAGGCGATCGGGTATTACGCCGCGCCCTATACGCCGCTGGTCGAAGGCTCGAACGAGCCGATCATCGGGCCGGATTATGCCGATGGTGTTGCCGCGCGTTACCTGAATATGCGCAAGGTCACGATCTACGCCGGCTCGAACGAGATTCAGCGCAACATCATGTCGAAGCTGATCCTCGGCCTCTGAGCTTTACGGGAATAAGGGCGGCCAGCGCCGGGTTTCCGGTGCGGCCGCCTCATAGCGCAGCCCGATCTCCAGCAACATCGCATCGCTGCCGAAGCCGCCGATCAGCTGGAAACCGATGGGCAGGCCGGCCGCATCCGGTTGTCCCGGCAGGCCGATGCCCGGCAGACCCGCCAGGTTGACCCAGCCCGTATAGATCGCATGTCCGCGTGGTCCGGCTTCCAGGCCGGCGATACGATCGGGATAGACCGTACTCTTCGGCCAGGGTTGTGCTGCTGCCGAGGGTGTCAGGATCGCATCGTAATCCGCAAAGAAGCCAGCCATCTGGCGACGCAGTTCCGTGCCAGCATTCAGCGCAGTGAGATAGGCGCTGCCGCTGATGCCTTTGCCGGTTTCATACATCGGCAACAGGCTCGGCGTGATCCGCTCCGGGCCGCCCATGCGATCCACAGCCATGGCCAGTCCTGCCGGCATCAGCGTTGCCATTGTCGCAGTCACAGCGTCGATGTCGAAAGGCAGGATGCCGACGGAAATCTGGCAGCCAATTTCACGCAGGCGATCCGAGGCCTGGTCGACACTGCGCAGGATGGCGGGTTCGACCGGATGGTCGCCGAAACGCGGGATATACAGAATGCGCGGATGAGCTGGTGCCACCCCCGGCGTCATACCTGCATAGGCCAGTGAATGACGGTCGCGTGGATCGGGTTCGGACAGCAGCGACAGCGTGACGGCGACGTCACTGACGGTATGGCCGAACAGACCGACCACTTCCATGTCGTAGTAGCTTTCCGGGAATCCGCCATTGCGCGGGATGCGGCCAGTACCGGGCTTGAAGCCGACAAGACCAGTATGGCCGGCCGGTCGCCGCGTTGAACCGCCGCCATCGGTGCCCAGCGCAATAGGGCCGAGACCGGCAGCGACCGCCGATACCGCGCCGCCGCTGGAGCCACCAGGTGTCAGATCGGGATTCCAGGGATTGCCAGCAGGTCCGAACAGCAGGTTGTCGGTGTAACCCTGCACAGTGAATTCCGGCAGGTTGGTCTTGCCCAGCAGCACCGCGCCGGCAGCGCGCAATCGCGCGACCGGCAATTCGTCTTCGGCCGGCATATTGTTTTCCAGCAGGCGGCTGCCCCATGTGGCCGGCATGCCGCCGACCAGCAGGCTGTCTTTCACCGAAGCAGGGACGCCATCGAGCGCGCTTAAAACTTTGCCATCCCGATAGCGTGCGGCGCTGGCCTGGGCGGCTTGCATCGCGCCATCGGCATCCACATGCACGAAGGCGTTTAACTGCGGATTGATCGCCGCGATGCGGTCAAGCAATGCCGCCGTGACATCCACCGGCGAGAGCTGGCCGGCCTCGTAGGCGTCATGGAGATCGGCGGCACTGAGCTGCCAGACGGGTGTATGTATCGACATCGGCTTTCTCAATTGCGGGTTGGAGGCAAAGGGGGCGGCGCCGTTCGCTCTCAGTCAAGTTCACCTAGATTCTCCTTGCATCTTTTATCGGTTCCGCCAAAGTCCAAAACAAGTGTTGGATAGGTGTACTCGCGTGCGAATAGCGAACTGCACCTCATAAAAATAAACGGAGGAAACCATGAATCGCAGACATCTCCTTGCGGCCGTAGCCGTGACCGCCATCGGGCTCACTGTTTCGGCTGGTGCTTACGCGCAGCAGACGGTGAAGATCGGCCTGATCCTGCCAATGACAGGGCCTTTCGCCTCCACTGGCCGCCAGATCGAGGGCATGGCCAAGCTGTACATGCAGCAGCATGGCAACACGGTTGCCGGCAAGAAAATCGAGCTGATCGTCAAGGACGACACCGGCACCGCTGATGTCACCAAGCGCATTGCCCAGGAGCTGGTGGTCAGCGAGAAGGTGAATGTGCTGGCCGGCTTCGGTCTCACTCCGCTGGCGTTGGCCACTGCACCGATCTCGACCCAGGCCAAGGTGCCCACCATCGTGATGGCCGCGGCCACCTCGATCATCACCGAGCAGTCGCCCTACATCGTGCGCACCGGTTTCACCCTGCCGCAAGTCGCCGCGCCGATGGCAGACTGGGCACCGAAGAACGGCATCAAGAAGGTTGTGACGCTGGTGTCGGATTATGGCCCGGGCCATGACGCCGAGAAGGCGTTCAAGGAAACCTTCATCAAGAATGGCGGCGAAGTGCTGGCCGAGCTGCGCGTACCGCTGCAGAACCCGGAATTCGCGCCCTTCCTCCAGCGCGCCAAGGATGCCAAGCCGGATGCGCTGTTCGTCTTCGTGCCCTCGGGTGCGGGGTCTGCGGTGATGAAGCAGTTTGCTGAACGCGACTTCGCCAAGGACGGCATCAAGCTGATCGCCACCGGCGACGTGCTGGATGACGACATCCTGAACGGCATGGGCGATACGGCGCTGGGCGTAGTCTCCACCCATCATTATTCGGCGGCGCATAACTCGCCCGAGAACAAGAAGCTGGTCGAGGACTTCAAGAAGGCGACCGGCATGCGCGCCAATTTTCACGGCCTCGGCGGCTGGGACGGCATGCACCTGATCTACGAAGCCCTGAAGAAGACCAATGGCGATGCCGACGGCACCAAGCTGCTGGACGCCATGAAGGGCATGAAGTGGACCAGCCCGCGCGGCCCGGTCTCCATCGATCCGGAAACCCGCGACATCATCCAGAATGTCTATGTCCGCAAGGTCGAGAAGGTGAATGGCGAACTCTATAACGTTGAATTCGCTACCATCGAAGTGGTCAAGGATCCGGTCAAGGCCGCCAAAAAGTAACGCGGCTATCGTGTAATATGGCGGCCGGCGGCTCATCACCGCCGGCCGTTTCACGAAAGAGAGTTCTGTGCTGACTATCCTGTTCGACGGCTTCGCCTATGGCATGGTGCTGTTTGTCCTGGCCTGCGGCCTGTCGGTCACGCTCGGCCTGATGAATTTCATCAATCTCGCCCATGGCGCCTTTGCCATGGCTGGCGGCTATCTCACCGTCGTACTGATGAACCGCTACGGCGTGTCCTTCTTCCTCTGCATTCCGGCCGGTTTCCTGTTTTCGGCGGCGCTCGGCGCCCTGCTCGAGCGTACGCTGTATGTCCGGCTCTATACCAAGAGCCATCTCGACCAGGTGCTGTTCTCCATCGGCCTGGTGTTCATGGCGATTTCGGCTGTCGATTTCTTCATGGGCGCACAGCAGCAGCTGATCAGCCTGCCGCCGATGCTGCGTGGCCGCATCGAAGTGTTGGGTATCAGCGTCGGCGTCTACCGGTTGTTCGTCATCGGCATCTGCCTGGTCTTGGCCGTGGCGCTGCAGTTGACCTTGAGCAAGACCCGTTTCGGTAGTCAGTTGCGCGCCGCCGTGGACGATGCTCGCGTCGCGCAGGGACTGGGCATCAATGTCAGCCTGATCTTCACGCTCACATTTGCTTTCGGGTCGGGGCTTGCCGGCCTGGGCGGGGTGCTGGGCGCTGAAATCCTCGGTATGGATCCCGGCTTCCCGGTCAAGTTCATGATCTATTTCCTGGTGGTGATCAGCGTCGGCGGCACCACGACGCTGACCGGACCGTTCCTCGCTTCGGTCCTGCTCGGCATTGCCGATGTGGCGGGAAAGTATTACGTGCCCACGGTCGGCAGCTTCATCATCTACACGATCATGGTGCTGGTGCTCATCGTGCGGCCCCAGGGCCTGTTCGGCCGCGCCCATGTCCGCTGAGCCCCGCCCGATGTCCGCCCTGCTGTCCTACTTCCGGCCCGATACCTCGACGGCCAGCGGCTCGCTGCTGGCGCCGGCGCGCTGGCGTCCGCTGGAGATTGCTTTCTGGCTGTTCGCTCTGGCCCTGCTGTGGCTGGCGCCCACGAAAGTCCTGCTGCTCAACGAAATTGCCATCCTGGCGCTGTTCGCCGTTTCGCTCGACCTCATCCTCGGCTATGCCGGCATCGTCTCGCTCGGCCATGCCGCCTTCTTTGGCCTTGGCGCATACACGGCTGGCTTGCTGGCCAAGCATGGCTTCCAGGACCCACTCGGCGGCCTGCTGATCTCCGGCCTTGTTGCCGGTCTGCTCGGCTTCGTCACCAGCTTCCTGGTGTTGCGCGGCAGCGATCTGACCCGTCTGATGGTGACGCTCGGCGTAGCGCTGATCCTGCGCGAACTGGCCAACAAATACGGCACCATCACCGGTGGCGCCGATGGCCTCACCGGCGTCGTGATGGGGCCGGTGCTGGGCCTGTTTGAATTCGACATCTTCGGCAAGGTCGCCTACGGCTACAGCCTTGCCGTGCTGTTCGTGCTGTTCTATGTCGCGCGCCGGCTGGTCAATGCACCCTTCGGCCTGTTGTTGCGGGCCATCAAGGGCAACACGCTGCGCACCGGCGCCATGGGCGTACCGGCCAACCGGCGGCTGGTGACCATCTACACCATTGCCGCCGTCTATGCCGGCATCGCCGGCGCACTGTTGGCGCAGACCACGCAGTTCGTCTCGCTCGACGTACTGGACTTCCACCGCTCGGCCGACGTGCTGCTAGTTCTGGTGCTGGGCGGCAGCGGCAGCCTGTGGGGCGCCATCATCGGCGCTGTCGCCTTCAAGATCATGTATGACTGGCTCGCCGCCATCACGCCGCAATACTGGCAGTTCTGGATCGGCCTGGTGCTGGTCGCCGTCGTGCTGTTCGGCCGTGGCGGCATTACCGGTTTTGCCCGGATGGTGCGCGACTGGCTGATGCATCACCTCGGGAAAGGTGGCGCGCAATGAGCGTCGTTCTCGAGACCCAAGCCTTGCGCAAGGCCTTCGGCGGGCTCATCGCAACCAATGACGTAACGTTCAAACTGCCAGCCGGCGCGCGCCATGCGCTGATCGGGCCGAACGGTGCGGGCAAGACCACCTTCGTCAACCTGCTGACCGGTGTGCTGCAGCCGACTGCGGGCCGCATCCTGCTGCAGGGGCAGGACATCACGGACCTGCCGGCGCATAAGCGGGTCAAACTGGGGCTGGCGCGCACTTTCCAGATCAACCAGCTGTTCGCCGATCTCACGCCATTGCAGACCATCGTGCTAGCGATTGCCGAGCGCGAGGATGCGGCCACCGGCTGGTGGCGTCCGGTCGGCCTGCGCCGCGATCTGGTCGATGAAGCCGAGGCCCTGCTGTTGCAGCTGGGTCTGGCCGATGTGCGTGACCGCCGTACGGCCGAGATCGCCTATGGCAAGCAGCGCCTGTTGGAAATCGCCGTGGCGCTGGCCGGTAAACCCGCCGTACTGCTGCTGGACGAACCGGCGGCCGGTGTGCCGGAAACCGAGCGGCACCAGATCCTGGATGTGATCGCGGCGCTGCCCGAAAGCGTGACCCTGGTGCTGATCGAGCATGACATGCAGCTGGTCTTCCGCTTTGCGAAAACCATCTCGGTGCTGGTCAATGGCGGGTTGTTCGTGGAAGGTCCGGCTGCCGAGATCGCCCGCGATCCGCGCGTGAAGAAAGTCTACCTCGGCGAGGAGCTGGTCGATGTCTGAACTGCTCACCGTAGAGAACCTGCGCGCCGGTTATGGCGAGGCCATCGTGCTGGATGGCGTCAGTTTCGACCTGCCGACCGGACAGTCGCTGGCGCTGCTGGGGCGCAACGGCGCGGGCAAGACCACGCTGATCAACACGCTGGTGGGCGCCACCCGGTATCGCGGCGGCAGAATCGGTCTGGCCGGACAGGATATCACCGGTCTGCGGTCTGACCGCCGCGCGGCGGCCGGCATCGGCTGGGTGCCGCAGGAGCGCAATCTCTTCCGCTCGCTCACAGTGGAGGAAAACCTCACCGCCGTGGCGCGCCCTGGCCCCTGGGGCATGGACCGGGTCTTCGAGATGTTTCCGCGCCTGGCCGAGCGCCACCGCAACATGGGCAACCAGCTCTCGGGCGGCGAACAGCAGATGCTGGCTGTCGGACGCGCCCTGATGCTGAACCCGAAGCTGATCCTGCTGGACGAGCCCCTGGAAGGCCTGGCCCCGATCATTGTGGAGGAACTGCTGGCCGCGCTGGTCCGCATCACCCGCGACGAGGGTCAGTCCGCCATCATTGTCGAACAGAATGCCAAAAAACTGTTGGCCATCACTGACCGGGTCGTGGTGCTGGAGCGTGGCCGTATCGTGCATGCGGCCGATAGCGCCAGCCTGCGCGCCGACCCGTCGAAACTGGATGGCTGGCTAGCCGTTTCCAATAACACCCATTAATATTGTCCGTATAAAAGTTGAGGGAGAGACCGATGCAACGCCAGAAGCCGCCGTTCCGCGCCGACCATGTCGGCAGTCTGCTGCGCCCGCAGGAGCTGAAAGAGGCCCGCGCCCAGCGTAAGGATGGCAAGATCAGCGCCGAGCAACTGAAGGCTGTCGAGGACAAGGCCATCGAGGCCGTGATCAAGAAGCAGCAGGATGTCGGCCTGCAGAGCATCACCGATGGCGAATTCCGCCGCAGCTGGTGGCACTTTGATTTTCTCGGCGGCCTGGATGGTGTGGAGTATTACACCCATGCCGAACAGGGCATTCAGTTCTCCGGCGTGCAGACCCGCGCCGAGGGGGTGAAGGTCACTGGCAAAATCGGCTATTCCGGCCATCCGATGGTAGATCACTTCAAATTCCTCAAGGCGCATGCCAAGGCGACGCCGAAGATGACCATTCCGTCGCCCAGCGTGCTGCATTTCCGCAGCGGTCGGAATGCCATCCCGGAGGATGTCTATCCGGACCTGAACGATTTCTTCCGCGACCTGGGGCAAGCCTACAAGAAGGCCGTGCAGGATTTTGCGGCCGCCGGCTGCCGCTACCTGCAGCTTGACGAGACCAATCTGGCCTATCTCTGCGATCCGGAGCAGATCGAGCTGTCGCGCCAGCGTGGTGACGATCCGGCCACGCTACCGATGAAATATGCCGAGATGATCAACACGGCGATTGCCGACCGCCCGTCGGACATGCAGATCACCATGCATCTGTGCCGCGGCAATTTCCGCTCCACCTTCATCTCCAAGGGTGGTTACGAGCCGGTGGCCGAAGTGCTGCTCGACAAGATCAAGGTCGATGGCTACTTCATGGAATATGACAACGAGCGCTCGGGCGGTTTTGAGCCGCTGCGCTACCTGCCCAAGGGCAACAAGCAGGTCATCCTTGGCCTGGTCACCTCCAAGACCGGCCAGCTCGAGACCAAGGACAACATCAGGAAGCGTCTGGAGCAGGCGACCAAATACGCCGATCTCAACCAGCTCTGTCTCAGTCCGCAATGCGGTTTCGCCAGCACGGAAGAGGGCAATGTGCTGGCCGAGGATGAGCAGTGGGCCAAGCTGCGGATGATCGTCGAACTGGCCGACGAGATCTGGGGCAAATAACCCCGCTTCCATGGCGCGAATCAGGCGGCCCCGCATTAACCTGCGGGGCCGCTGGCGTTTTTGTGACGGTGTCGGGGATGTAAAACTGGCGTAAACTGGCCGCCGCAACCGGAGCCGCGCCATGATTCGCCACAGCCTTCTCACCATTGTCATCTTTCTGGGCCTCGGCACGGCCGCGCAAGCGCAGTCAGCCCAGATTCCGCTGATCGATGCCCATGTGCATTACAGCCATGATGCCTGGACCGTGGTGCCCACCGATGAGGCCATTGCCATCCTGAAGCGCGCCGGCCTGCGCAAGGTGCTGGTCTCCAGTTCCAGCGACGAGGGCACCCAGCGGCTTTACAAGGCGGCACCTGACCTGATCGTGCCTGAACTGCGGCCCTATCGCAGCCGTGGCGAGATCGGCACCTGGTTCCGCGACGATACGATTATCACCCATATGGAAAGCCGCCTGGCACAGTATCGTTATGTCGGGATCGGCGAATTCCATCTTTACGGCGCCGATGCCGACCTGCCGGTTCCGCGCCGCATGGTGCAACTGGCCAAGCAGCACAAGCTGTTCCTGCATGCCCATAGCGATGTCGATGCTATCGAGCGTCTGTTCAAGCAGGACCCCGATGCTCTGGTCCTCTGGGCCCATTCCGGCTTCGACCGGCCCGATACGGTGCGCGACCTGCTGAAGCGCTATCCCAATCTCTGGGCCGACCTGGCCTTCCGCAACGATCATGCTGCCAGTGGCAAGGTGGATGCCGGCTGGCGCGCCGTCTTCGAGGCTTTCCCCGACCGCTTCATGGTCGGCACCGATACCTTCACGCCCGAGCGTTGGCACTACATCGAGGAGCATGCCAAGTGGTCGCGCGCCTGGCTTGCCGATCTGCCGCTGCCGCTAGCCGAGAAGATCGCCTATCGCAATGCCGAGGCGTTGTTCGCCCGCACCGGATTCCGGCAGGAACGATGAACATGCGGCAGGTCGCTCCGGCATCCATTCTGGCCGCGATCCTGCTGACGGCGGCGACTGCGCCTGCATTGGCCTGCGCCGACATCCCGGTCAGCGCCCGCATCGTCGAGGGGCCGCATTTCAAGCTGATCGTGCAGTCCGATCCGGTGCCGATTCCGCTGAATGCGCCATTCGCGCTGGATATCATGATCTGCGATGGCCGCATGGCCGAACTGCCGCGCCTGACTCAGGTCGACGCCCAGATGCCGGCGCATCGCCATGGCATGAACTATCAGGCGAAAATCGCCAAGCGGGACTGGGGCGTCTATCGCGCCGAAGGTCTGCTGCTGCACATGCCGGGTGAATGGGAGTTCAGCTTTGAATTCGCCGGTGCGGATCGCTCGGAACGGCTGACCTTCCGCTACAACGCACAATGATCCGGCTGCTGGTCGCTGTTTTCCTGCTGCTGGTCTGCGGTACGGCGATGGCGTCGGATGCGCCATCCTTCGATGCCGCACAGATGCGCCGCATCCAGAGCCATGGTCCATGGCCGCCTGCGGCCCAGCCCGATCGCACCAATCGCCTGTCCGGGAATGCCGCGGCCATCCGATTCGGTGCTGTGCTGTTTGCCGAGCCGCGCCTGTCTGCGCGTGGCGATATCGCCTGCCAGACCTGTCATCAGCCCGACAAGGGCTGGGGCGATGGACGGCCACAGAGTCTGGGCCTGCAGCCGCTGGACCGCAACGCGCCCGGCCTGCTGAACGCACGGTTGCAGCGTTGGCATGGCTGGGACGGGGCGAGCGACAGTCTCTGGGCCGCCGCCATCCGTCCCATCCTGGCGCCCGAGGAAATGGGCGGATCGACTGCAGCCACGGCGCGGCTGCTGCGCGAGGACAAACCGCTGGCCTGCCTGGCGCGAACCGTGCAGTCCGATGCGGCCGCGCTGAATGACGAAGCGCTGTTCGTCGTGGCGGCCAAGGCCATGGCGGCATTCCAGGAAACGCTGATCTCGCCGCGCACGCCCTTCGATGCATTTCGCGATGCACTGGCAGCTAACGATACGGCGGCAATGGCGCAGTATCCCGCAGCGGCGCAGCGCGGTCTGGCGCTGTTCACCGGTCGTGGGCAATGCGCCACCTGCCATGTCGGCCCGAATTTCACCAATGGCGAATTCCACGATGCCGGCCTGCCGTTCTTTGTCGGTAGCGGCCAGAACGGTTCAGGGGCGCGGCGTGTCGATCCCGGCCGCCATCAGGGCATCGCCCGGCTGAAGGACAATCGCTTCAACCTGCTGGGGCCGTATAACGACGATCCGGATGGTCAGGCCGTCGTGCCGGTGCGGCATCTGGCGCAGTTCCATCGCAACTGGGGCGAATTCAAGGTGCCGGGCCTGCGCAGCCTCGCTGTCACCGCGCCCTACATGCATAACGGCAGCAAGGCCGGACTGCGCGATGTGATCGAGCATTATTCCGAGCTGGACGAAGATCGCCTGCATGCCGATGGCGAAGCGATCCTGAAGCCTTTGCGGTTGAGTGCGGGCGAGGCCGGAGACCTGCTGGCTTTCCTGCTGTCGCTCTCGGTCCCCGACGACACGGCAGCGCGTTACGACGTCCTGCAGCGCGAGGCGCGCGCCGTCTGCCCGTAACGGTGGATCAGAGAATCTTCGGTTCTGGTTTTGCCGGCTCGGGGCGGCGCAGCGGCAGGCTGATGGTGGCGACCGTGCCGCGACCCGGTTCGGATTGCAGCTCCAGATAGCCGCCATGCAGTTCAGCCAGCGATTTCACCAACGGCAGGCCAAGGCCGGTGCCTTGATGCTCGCGCGTCAGCACGCCGCGCACCTGACCGAAGGGCGCCAGCGCTTTCGGGATATCCTGCGGTGCCATGCCGACGCCGGTATCGTGAATGGCGATTTGTAAATACTGGTCTTTCAGCTGTACCGACACCCAGGCCTTGCCGCTTTCGGGCGTGAACTTGATCGAGTTGCTCAACAGGTTCAGCAGCATCTGGCGCACCATGCGCTCGTCGGCATGCAGGGGCGGCAGGCCGTCGGGCATGTCGGCGCTGACCTCGACGCCGGCGCGCTCGGCCTGCAGTCGCATCATCTCCAGGCTGTCGGTCACCACATGCAGGATGTTCAGTGGCTCGATATGTGGTTCCATGCGGCCGGCTTCCACCTTGGCCAGGTCGAGCACGTCGTTGATGAGCTGCAGCAGATGGCCGCCGGATTTGTGGATGTCGTCGACATATTCGCGCTGCTTGGGCGTCATCTCGCCGAAATAGCCGGCCAGCAGGGATTCGGAGAAGCCGATGATGGCATTCAGTGGCGTCCGGAATTCATGGCTCATATTGGCCAGGAAGGCGCTCTTGGCGCGATTGGCCACCTCGGCCATTTCCTTGGCCTGCAGCAGTTCGCGCTCGGTCGCCTCGCGTTCGGCGATATAGCGCGTCAACGCCACCGTACGTTCATCGACGCGGGCCTCCAGCGTATCGGCCAGTTCGCGCAGCTGGTCCTGTACGCGGCGCGGCTCAGTGACGTCGGAATAGCTGGTGACGAAGCCGATGCCGGGGATCGGCGTGCCGATCACTTCGATGACCCGGCCATTGGGACGGGTACGCTGGAAGCGATGCGCGTTCATCTGGCGGGCGCGCTCCACGCGCTGCCGCACAATCTCCTCGATATCGCCACCGCCGTATTCGCCGCGCTCGGCATTGCGGCGCATATAGGCTTCAAAGGACGTCCCCGGCTCGCCCAGTTCGGGCGGCAGATCAAACATCTTCAGGAAGAGGCTGTTGCAGACCAGCAGCCGCAGGTCCATGTCGAACAGCGTGATGCCGTGGCTGATATTGGCCACCACGACATCCAGAAGCTGGTCCCCGGTATAGCCACCGGTCACGCGTGTGGATGTCGCGAGGAACTGCTGGGTCTTCTTGCGGGCGGTGATGTCGGTATGGATGCTGAGCCAGCCGCCATCGGGCAGGGGCGCGCCGCGAATCTCCAGCACGATGCCGTCGGGTCTGACGCGTTCGAAATGATGCGGCTGGAACTGGCCGACCATGGCCATGCGCTCGCGCACCTGCTCATCGACATTGCCGGGGCCATATTCGCCGCGCTCCGCGTTGTAGCGGAACTGGGCCTCCAGCGATGTGCCGGGCACGCCCAGATGATCGGGCAGATCGAGGATTTCGAGATAGCGGCGATTACAGGCGACGACTTTCAGCGCCCGATCGAAGATGCTGATGCCTTGGTCGAGCTGATTCAGACCCTGCAGGAGCAGCACATTCTGGGACACGCCGCCGGGCTCCGTTGTTATCGCTGTCTTAGTCTAGGCGAATTCGTCGCAGGAAACTGCCATGAAAAAAGCCGCCCTGACAGGCGGCTTCGTTCATAACTTTATCGTGCGCGCGGGTCTTTAGACCGAACCTTCACGCTGGGCGCGCTTGCGGGCCAGCTTGCGAGCGCGACGGATCGCCTCGGCCTTTTCACGGGCGCGGCGCTCGGAGGGCTTCTCGTAGTGACCGCGCAGCTTCATCTCGCGGAAAATGCCTTCACGCTGCATCTTCTTCTTCAGCGCCTTGAGGGCCTGATCGACATTGTTGTCGCGAACCAGAACTTGCACGTCGGTCCCATCCTTCGGGTTGGCAATAGAAATGCGGTTGCGGGGCGGGGCCCCGGCAGGTGGCGGGTTCTAACACGGTGCCAGGGCTTTGTGAAGCGGCTTTGTGGGTTGGGAATGGGGATTCAGGGCTTCCAGTAAGTTATTGACCGGAAAAGGTGATCTGGCGGCTTGGCCAGCCCCTCCGGCTGGCTTAGGCTTCGGGCATGGCTATTCTGAAGATCGCGAAGATGGGACATCCGGTTCTGGCGCGCCCCGCCGACTCGGTTCCCGACCCGACTGCCCCGGAAATCCGGCAACTGATCGAAGACATGGTCGATACCATGATCGATGCGCCGGGGCAGGGACTGGCGGCCCCGCAGGTGCATGTGCCGCTGCGGGTAGCCGTATTCCTTACCCCTGACGAGGGCGACGGGAAGCGCGAGCTGGTCACCCTGGTCAATCCGCACTGGGAGCCGCTGGACGAGGAGCAGGATATGGCCTGGGAGGGCTGCCTCTCGGTGCCGGGGCTGCGCGGGCTGGTGCCGCGTTATACCCGTATCCGGTATGAGGGTACCCTGCCCGACGGGCAGACGCTGACCCGGGAGGTTAGCGGCTGGCATGCCCGGGTGGTGCAGCATGAACTGGACCATCTGGACGGCATCCTGTATCCGCAACGCATGACCGATCTGAAGGATCTGGTTTTCGAGAGCGAACTGCGGCACCGGGCCAGTCTGCGACCAGAGGAGCAGGAAGAATGAGCGACACGGATCATCTGCTCGACGACAAGCGCGCCCTGCTGGAGGCGCTGCTGCCCCATGTGCCTTTCGATGGCTGGTCGGCCAAGGCGCTGGCCCAGGCAGCCCAGGACAGCGGCAAGGATTCGGCCCTGGTCGTGCGTGCTTTCCCGGGCGGCGCGACCGATGCGCTGGATTTCTGGGTGGCCGAGACCGATCGCGCCATGCTGCGTGCGCTGGAAAGCCGCGACCTGCCGGCAATGAAGATTCGTGACCGGGTGAAGACGGCGGTGCTGGTGCGGTTGGAGCTGGTGGCGGCTCATCGTGAGGCGGTGCGGCGCGCCCTGACACTGGAAGCCCTGCCGCAGCAGGGACCGAAGGCGCTGGGCCAGCTTTATCGCACGGTGGATGCGATCTGGTATGCCGCCGGCGACACCGCGACCGACTTCAACTTCTATACCAAGCGCATGCTGCTGGGCGGCGTCTATGCCGCCACGCTGCTGTACTGGCTGGATGACAAGTCGGAAGGCTTTGCGGCCACGGCCGCATTCCTCGACCGGCGTCTGGGCGATGTCATGAAGATTCAGCAGGCCAAAAGCAAATTGGGCAAGCTGTTCGACCGCTTGCCCAATCCATTCCGCCATCCGCGGCGGGTATAGCTTTCAGACAGACGCCGGTTCAGACCGACAGGCTGAGATTGCGGCCGGCCGGGCCAATGCTGTTCGGGCCGTTTGCCGCGCCAGAGGCGCTGTAGTTCAGGGCCGAACCGGTGTTGCTCTGCGGGTTCGGTGCGCTGGCTTCATTGCGCTCGCGGGCCGGCGATGGGGCGTTCGAAATATCGCTCTGATCGTCGTTCGCGCCGGGCTTGAGCTGCTGAATGCCCGGATTGACCTGCGGCTGCGCGGTCACGACGACACTGCTGCCGGCGGTGTTTTCGGCGGGCGGCGGCGCAACGCGGCTGCTGCTCTCTTCCTGGGAATTCTGGACGGCGCGGTTATCCGTGCCGCTGCTCAGGGTATTCTGCTGCGGCCGCGGAGCGAATTGCGCCGCAATGGCCGGGGACGAACCTACGCTGTCGATCGCCATGATCGTTCACTCCGCCAGTCCATGCTACGCCTTCTGGCACCGGACCGGGAAGACCGCCGTTCTCGGCGGGTTTGGTTAAAAACGTTAACCTTACTATAGCTCAGCTGGGTCCCCCCGCCAAGGGGAATGGGCGGACATTACCGAGACTTAAGGTTGTGGGGCGCGCCCCTTGGGGTAGAGCCGGTTCACATGGCCCATCTTCCGGCCCGGCCGCGCTTCGGCCTTGCCGTAGAGATGCAGCTTGGTTTCCGGCTCGGCCAGCAGGCGGGGCCAGGCCTCGATCTCGTCGCCGATCAGGTTCTCCATGACGGCGTCGCAGAGCCGCTCGCCCGAGCCCAGGGCCAGGCCGCAGATGGCCCGGATATGCTGCTCGAACTGCGAGGTGGTGGCGGCATCCATGGTCCAGTGTCCGGAATTGTGGACGCGCGGCGCCATCTCGTTGACCAGGATGCGATCGCCGCAGTCGAACAGCTCGACCGCCATGACGCCGACATAGCCCAGGCCCTCGGCCAGGCTGGCGGCGATGCGTTCGGCCTCGGCCGCCAGATCGGGCGTGATGGTCGCCGGCGCATAGGTGCGCCACAGGATGTGGTTGCGATGGATATTCTCCACCGGGCCCCAGGAGACGACCGTGCCGTCGATGCCGCGCGCCAGCACCACAGAGAGTTCGCGCCTGAAGGAGACAAAGCCCTCGGCGATCAGGTGATCCGACTTCAGCGCGGCGAAAGCGGCTTCGGCTTCCTCGGCTTTGGCGATCTTCACCTGGCCCTTGCCGTCATAGCCCATGCGGCAGGTCTTCAGCACCAGCGGCAGGCCGAGCGCTGCAATAGCAGCCTTCAGCTCGGCGACCGAGGTCACCTTGCGCCAGGGCGCGGTGGCAATGCCGCGGCTGTTGCAGAATTCCTTCTCGAAGATGCGGTCCTGCGTGATGCGCAGCGCCTCGGTGCCCGGACGCACCGGCACCAGCTTGGCGATCTTCGCCACCGGATCGAGCGGGATATTCTCGAATTCATAAGTCACGACCGCGCAGGCCCTGGCGAATGCGGCCATCGCGGCATCGTCAGTGTAATCGGCGCGCGTGATTTTCGCCGCGACCTCGGCAGCCGGCGGATCGTTCTCCGGCGCGTAGATATGGCAGTGATAGCCCATGCGCGCGGCGGCCATGGCGAGCATGCGGCCGAGCTGGCCGCCGCCCAGAATGCCGATGACGCTACCAGGCGCGAGTGCGGTCACTTTGTCTTCTTCTTTGTCTCGGCGACCGGCGCCACCTTGATCGCCTTGGTCTGCTTGGCGCGCCAGGCCTGAAGGCGCTTGGATAGCGCGGCATCGTTCAGCGCCAGGATCGCGGCAGCGAGAAGCCCCGCGTTGATCGCACCGGCCTTGCCGACGGCCAGCGCGCCGACCGGAATGCCGCCGGGCATCTGCTGGATCGACAGCAGCGAGTCGAGGCCTTTGAGCGCCTTGCTTTCCACCGGCACGCCCAGCACCGGCAGATGCGTCATGGCGGCCGCCATGCCCGGCAGATGGGCGGCGCCGCCGGCACCAGCGATGATCACCTGGATGCCACGACCGGCTGCCGCATGCGCATAGTCATACAGGCGCTGCGGGGTGCGGTGGGCCGAAACGATGCGATGCTCGGCGGGAACGCCCAGCGCGGCCAGCACCTCGGCGGCATGCTCCATGGTGGCCCAGTCGGATTGGCTGCCCATGATGATGCCGACCAGCGGGCGGTTAGCCTTTCCGGCGGTCGTCTTGCTGGCCTTCCCGGCTGACTTGCGGGTGGCAGGCGAACCCTGGCGCGGCGCCATCGTTTTACTCCTGTCGCGGAAAGCGGCGGATTATAGGGAGCGGGGTTGGACTGTAAAGCGGTCCTTGCCGGGGGCTTTCCGGCGGAAAACAGCCGCGGTGGCAAGCCGCCCCGATCCATGGTTTGTTAACGCTGCCTGCGGCAGTAATAACGCAGGCTGCCGTCCGGATGGGCGGCGGAAAAGGCAGGCATGGCGAAGATCGAGGACAGCCGACCGGTAGGACTGCGCCCCGTCGCGACGACCCAGGTGGGAACGTCGGCTGGCGGCGTGCGTCCCGTGGCGCCGCAGGGCGGCCCGGTCACTGTCAGCGCACGGCCGGTTTCCGAGACCGGCGCCACCGCCACCGTGATGGGCATCCCCGAGGTCGAGCTGACGCCGCGCGTGCGCGATGCGATCATGCGGTTGATGGGCGAGGTCGACCAGCTGCGCACCGAACTCAACCGCACGCGCAGCCGGCTGGCCGAACTGGAGCGCCTGGCCGACCGCGACACCCTGACACCGCTGTACAACCGCCGCGCCTTCGTACGCGAGCTGTCGCGCTCCATGGCGCATGTCGAACGCTATAATCGTCCCTCCTGCCTGATCTACTTCGATCTCAACGGCCTGAAGGAGATCAACGACAAGCACGGCCATTCCGCCGGCGACGCCGCCCTGATCCAGGTCGGCCAGATCCTGATCGACAACACCCGCGAGGTCGACATCATCGCGCGGCTGGGCGGTGACGAATACGGCGTCATCCTGAGCGAGACCGACGCGCAGCAGGGGCGCGAAAAAGCCGACCAGCTGGCGGAGGCGATCCGCCGCCGGCCGCTGCACTGGGAGGGCAAGACCCTGCCGCTGGATGCCGCTTATGGCGTCTATCCGCTGAAGCCCGGCGAAGATCCGGGCGCAGCCTTGGCTGCCGCCGACCAGATGATGTACAGCCACAAACTGGCGCGCCGTACCGCGCGCGCCTGAGGGTTTTTCCACCAAACCACTGATCTGTATGGACCGTGCAGGGCCGATTGCGGCCTGTTGCAGGCCAATGCGAGCCTGTTCGAGGCCAGTTGGAGCCTGTTCGGAGCCAATTGAGCGGCATTCGGTAGCAAACACACCTTGGCGCCTGGGCTGATTTCCGGCCATCCGGGGCTATCCTGCCCGCCATGACGGACAGCCACATGATCACCGGCCTGCGGGCCAAATACGCCGAAATCAGCAGCCTGGTCCTGCGGACGGAAGACTACCTGAAACGGCTCATGGGCGACCTGCGGGCCATAGAGGCGGCGCTACGGGTCGTGGATCCGGAGGCCGATCTGGATCGCGTTACCCTATCGCCGCTGCCGCTGTACCAGAAAGCCGGCCGGGGGCAGCTAGCCCGTGAACTGCTCGGCTACCTCCGGGAGACGCCTGGGGCCAGCACCCGGGAGTTGGCCCTGCGGCTGATGACGGCCCGAGGCATCGACACCGAGGACCGGCGTCTAGTGCGCGCGACGGTTCGGCGGGTGGGCAGTTGCCTGTATGGCTGCCGCAAGCGGGGAGTGATCTAGTCGGGCTTGGGACAGTACGCGATATGGGGAGTGGCGCTTTAGGTTGCGGTTCCGCCCAATGCTTTGACCACCGACCACGCCGCCGCGCACGGCGTGCGCCAAACCCACCTGTTCAGGTATCTAAAACAGGCCAGAATCGACCCCGTTTAGAGGCTCCGAAATGCGCCCCGTGGCCAGCGCGCTGGCCACCTGTGGAAAATATTCCCGAAAACGGGATACCATCAGCCCACGGAATGCCTGCTATGCGCATTTATTTCCGCATACAATTACCCCTAGAAAGCTGGTCGCCTATCTCGGCTGAATCAGCATGTAAAGCGTTATTTTCGTTGCAAAAAAGGTAATACCTTATTGCTTCAAAACCCCATTTTTTCATGGGTTCTTAAGGGTTTAGCCCTGTATGGTCACGAAAATGACTGTTGACGGGGCGCCGGTTACACACCAATTATCCCCATGCGGCAGCGATGCCGTGAAGGGGACGACTAAAAGCAGCCATATTCTGGATGAAGATTCAGGAGGAGGCTGATTGGCCGTGTCCCAATGTCAGGACTATGGAGACTACAATGACAACGCAGACCAAGAGCGAACTGGAGCAGGCCAAGGCCGTCCTCTTCGATGAGGATGGTCTCGCTGCGTCTAATTTCAAGCTGTTCCCAGGCAGCAGCCGGGAAGTAACATCTGAACAAATGGCCGAAGAGATTAACAAATCTCTCGCGCGCATTGCGGGTGGCGACTTCCAGTATATCGACGAGGAAGACTGATCTTTCTATTCAGTCGATAAGAGCTGCGGGGAAGCAGTCTGATGAGTTTCCGGTATCTATATCACCACTGTCAGACGCTTACCCCGAAGATCAGCCGGAAGGTCTTGCGGGCCTGTATTCGCGAAATCGCGCCCGATTCACCGTTCCGTTCCATTGAAAGCGGTTTGGATTTGAACCTGTGCAGGGGTTTTTACCTCTCGGCCAGGAACAACAATCACCCTGTGGTTCAACAGGTCGGTGGTCGCAACGTAATCGTGGTGGGTCGCGATAACAATTACTGCTGGAAGCGGTTCGTCGAGATCAAGGAGATGATGCACATCTTCGACGATCCGATGCAGTCAGTCGGCACTGGCGCCCAATTGGAAGCCATTTTCCAAGCGTTTGAACAGACCACGGCCCCGGTTCGCTCACCGGAGTTGGACTCTGAATATCTCGCTATGTGGATGGCGGCGGCCTTGATGTGCCCAGAATCGAAGCGGGTTGAATTTTTGGCACGCCGTGAACTGCAGGGCGATCATAAGGACCATCTTACGGATCACGGGATTGCGACGGAGCTGCGCATGCCCGAGGTGTGGGTCCAACGCATTCTTTTTTCGCCGCGCTATCGACCGATCATTGAACAGCTTACCGCTGAACCTAAGCAGGCTGCCTAATCTGGTATCGCGTGATACCAGCTACGCGTCGACGCGCAAGCCCCTTCTACAACATCAATCCATACTGTCTGCATGATGCTGCTGAAGCTCATTGCTGGCGCCTGCATTCCCCTGACCAAGATGCTGGCCGGCGAGGCGCTGGCTGATCTAAAGCGGCTTGCCCAGGCTACGGCGCAGATCGGCTGCGGCCTTTTCCGCCGCCTGGATCGGCTTTCGCATATTAAAGACCAGCGGCCCGATCTGATATTTGATCTCGGCGATGAGGCGGTCCGTCGCCTCCGCCAATTCCAACGCCGTCTTTTCCAGCGAATCCATGGATCGCGCCCCCGCTCTCATGATCGGGGAGTTGATAAGCCTCGGTTAGAAGGCCGCGCAGGTCTTTGGGCTTTCGCCTTGGACATACACCTACGCCTCCCCGACCGGATGTCGAGGAGTGCTATTGCGGCGCACAACACCGCTAACCGAGGGGTTATCAAGCCCCGGCGGGCAAAGGTGCCGCGCCGTTCCGGAGGTTATTTCAGTCGCTTGATGATCGCCAGCCTTTTGGGCCGACGAAGTTTGGATGGGCGTATTTACTGGCCTTTTCTGCCCTTAAGCAGCGACTCGAGCGCGCTGCCAGTAGCCCTTCCACTGGCGGCTCACCGGATGGTCCAGCGCAGCCTTGGCGGCAAGCTGGTACAGCGCACCATTGCTGACCCGGCGGTGATCCTCGCGCCATGCCATCTCGACCGCATAGGCCACCAGATACTTGCCGCTGATGCAGTGGTGGGTGCCTATCTCGGCGCGTCGCAGACGGCTGAAATAACTCTCCGCCTGATTGGTGCAGGCGTCTTCGTCGCGGAAGGCGACGCTGTGGTTGATGCGTTTGGTGTCAAACTTCGCATGCAGGCCATCCCAGCACGGAGCCTCGTCGGCATAGACCGTGCTGCCAGCTTCCACGCGTGCCTTGATCATGTCGAGCGCATCGGCTTCGGCCTTGAACACGGCCGGCACCGTGCGGCCATCGCGCTCGCGCATGACCACAACGACACGGCGCTTGCCGCTGCGGTTCTCTGAATACCGGCGATCCAAGCGGTTTTCCTTGCGGTTCTCGGGCTTCACGTAGCCGCCGAAGTAAGCGCCATCGATCTCGACATCGCCTCCAACCGTGCGGTTTTTCACATCAGCCGCCATCGCCTCGCGCAGCTTGTGGGTCAGCACGAAGGCGGTCTTGTACTGCACGTTCAGGTCGCGGCTCATCTGCAGCGCCGACATGCCCTTGGCGCCGTTCACGAAGATGGCAATCGCGGCCAGCAGGTCGCGGATCGGCAGCTTGCGGCTGGCGAAGATCGTGCCCGTGGTGACCGAGAACTGGGCGTCACAGCCCTTGCACTTGAAGATGCGGCGGGCGCGGTAGGCATAGATCGTGACGCAGCCACAGCGCGGGCAAACGGGCGCGCCCTGGTTCTCGGCCCAGCGGATCGCCTTGAAGGTGGCATAGGCCTCCTCGTCCGACAGGCGCATGACCTGAGCCAGGCTCAGGGTGCGGGCGGCTTTCGAGAGAAGGAAGTGCTGGGTCATTGAAAGGTATCCATATTCGATGCTTATGACACCGAATATAGATACGAAATGGGTAATCAGTTGTCAATACCAAGGTAATCGAATATGATACTTAAATATCATATTTGGAGACTTAAAATGCCAGAAGCTGAATGGGCAGAACGGGTTAAGGGGCTGCTGAAGGGCGAACTGAAGCGCCGGAATGTCGGCTATCGGGACCTGGCCGAGAAGCTGACCGCCATGGGAATCCCCGAGACAGAGGCCAACATTAAGAACAAGATCAGCCGAGGCGGGTTCACGGGGGTCTTCTTAATCCAATGTCTGGTCGCAATTGGCTGCACATCGCTGCGGTTGGAGGATGCTTGATTGCATCCTTCTTTCTGCTGTTAGGGCCAGTTCATGCTCAAACGCCAGAACCAAAACGGCCACAACCACAAGCCGTAGGCAGTCAAAAAACCTATCGTCACGAAGGCGCAATAAAGGATTTTCTTTCCGAGTTTCGACGTAGCGTTGATGCTTGGTATGCCCCAATAACCTGCACCTATTGCGATAAATCCGCCGATGAGCGGAAAGAAGATCGCGAGGACGAGGATCTCAAAGCTCAGATTGCGATGGCGGATTATGCGTTTGGCATAATGCTGCTCACGATTGCGCAGTTCGTCATCGGATTCCTTGGTCTCGTTTTTCTGGGTATTACGCTTCATGAAACTAGGAAGACTGCAAAAGCGGCTGTTATCGCGACTGAAATCGCTAATAAAAACCTGATCCTGCAGTTCCGGCCGAAGCTGATTATTCGGCACATAAAAGTCAAAGCGCCCGGCAGTGGGCAGCCATTTAGTGTTGAATTTCAAATTGCGAATATAGGGGCGTCCGACGCTAAGATTGTTGGTAGCCTTGTAATGTTGAAGTGCGAGATCCCATCGGTGAATCCCGTCAAAGTCACTGGTAATCAGATTTGCAAAATTCCGAACATCATCAAACCGGGCCAGATGGTTGGACCAATTGCCGCTAATAGCGGGGCTGAGGTTTGGAACATGCAGGGCTTCAACACTGGAATCCTGACTGGCTACATTCTCTATGAGGATGACATCGGCATTATGCGCCGCACCAGATTTTATAGATTCTATACTGATGGCGTGTGGAGCGTTGTGAAAGATGCCCACCCCGACCAGGAATACGCCGACTAGCCACTTCATGGAGCCTCCTGGGCACTAGGTGCGCTTGCTACCTAATGCCGCAATTGAGTCCCATTCAGGGCCAATTGCGTCCCATTGAGAGCCAGTTCTGTCCCGTTCGATCGGGGTAGAAGCGCACAGAAGATTCACGATGGGCAACAGCGTGTCTCCGATATGGGATCGGCGCGTCGGTAATCCATCGGTGCACGAATGGGAGCGCATAAAAAAACCGGCCCGGAGGGTGGGCTCCGGGCCGGTCGACGCTGCTAGGTATCACTCAGTTTGAAAAGCTTCAGTTTGAAATAGGCTTCAGCTGGAAATATCAGATGCGCCGGCGACGGGCGGGGGCAGGGTGGCGGCGCATCAGATTGAAAGCGGCGAATAACGGCACGCCACTCAGCATGGCGGCGAAATTGGCGGCAATGACCCAGTCGATATGGAACCAGGACACCAGGCCGTCAGCGATAATGAAGAACTGCAGGATAGCCAGGACGAGGAAGAAGGCGGCGCCGGGGATGGTCATGGTCGTCTCCTTGTTTTTCGTGAGGCTTTTCTATCGAGCCTCGACTGTATGGAGAGAAGCTACGGCAAAGCCCGGTTTTCCGCCGCCGACAAGGCTGTGACGCCTGTGACCGGGTTGTGACCCCTGACCCGATTCCGGTGATCGCTGTGAGAAAATAGGGCTTTTCGGCCAGCTAGGACGCCGCAGGCCGCCGGGACTCGCCTTCAGACGGTCTTATTTCTTCCCGTAACGCTTCTCGATGGCCGCATACAGCGCGCGCAGGCCGGTGGCCTCGGCGCCCAGCGGACGGCCCGGACGCGACTTCGCGCTCCAGGCATAGATGTCGAGATGCGCGTAGGATTTCGCCTTCTCGACGAATTCCTTCAGGAACAGTGCGGCGGTGATCGAGCCGGCAAAGGGCGTGTCGCCCGAGTTGCTGATATCGGCGACCTTGCCTTCGATATATTCGCGATAGCCGGCATGCAGCGGCATGCGCCACAGCGGATCGTTCACGGCAAGACCCGCATCGAGCAGCGCCTGCGCCATCGCATCGTCGGTGGAATACAATGGCGGCAGGTCAGGGCCGACCGCGACGCGTGCAGCACCGGTCAGCGTTGCCGCGTCGATCAGCCAGTCGGGCTTCTCGGAATCGGCCTCGGCCAAAGCATCGCCCAGCACCAGACGGCCTTCGGCATCGGTATTGCCGATCTCGACTGTCAGGCCCTTGCGGCTGGTCAGCACATCGCCCGGACGGAAAGCATTGCCCGACACGCTGTTCTCGACGGCGGCGATCAGCAGGCGCAACCGTACCGGCAGTTTCATTGCCATGATGACAGTGGACAGCCCCAGCATCACCGCGGCGCCGCCCATATCTTTCTTCATCATCAGCATGCCGGCCGACGGTTTGAGATCGAGGCCGCCGGTATCGAAGCAGACGCCCTTGCCGACGAGCGTCAGCTTCGGATGCTTGGGGTTGCCCCAGCGCAGGTCGATCAGGCGCGGCAGGCGCGTGGAGGCGCGGCCCACGGCATGGATCATCGGATAGTTCTGCTCCAGCAGGTCGTCGCCGATGATGGCGTTGAACTCCGCATTGCCCAGCAGCGCCACGCCGCGCGCGGCTTCCGCCAGTTCGGCCGGGCCCATGTCGCTGGCCGGGGTGTTGATCAGGTCGCGCGCCAGCACGATGCCGTCATGCAACGCCGTCACGCGCTGCTGGTTGGCCTTGGCCGGCCAGACCAGGCGCACGGTTTTCTTGTCGATCTTCTTGTAGCGGTCGAAGCGATAGGCATTCAGCGCCCAGCCCAGCGCCGCGACATCGCCGGCTTTCGTATCCGTCAGCTTGTAATCGCCAGCCGGCAGGGCTGCGGCGATGGCGGCATAGGACCAGAGGTCCGGCGTTTCACCGATGCCCGCCATGATCCGCGCCGGCTTGCCGGTCTTTGCATCGGGCACAACCAGAACCTGTCCGGGCTTGGCGGCGAAACTCTGGCTGGCAGCCAGTCCGGCGACCAGGCCCTTTTCCTTCGACAGGCGCGCCGTCCATTGCCTGGCGGTGCTGGTCTCGACGGGAAGGGCAGTGCTCGACTTTGTGATCAGGGTGGCAGGCACGGCGAAGCCTCAGGATAGTGGGCGACAGGCAGAGCCTCGTTTATAAGGTTTCGGCCCGTATAACGGAATAATGACGGGCAATGATTCAGGAGAATCCCGTGGGCGATCTCACCCTCATCATCGGCAACAAGAACCATGCGAGCTGGAGCCTGCGGGCCTGGCTGGCGCTGAAGGCGGCTGGCCAGCCGTTCGAGGAAGTGAAGATCATCCTGCGTCGACCGGAAACCAAGGCAGACATCCTGCTGCATTCGCCGGCCGGTCGCGTGCCGGTGCTCAAGCATGGCGATCTTACGATCTGGGACAGTCTGGCGATCTGCGAATATGTCGCCGAAACCTGGCCCGAGGCGAAGCTGCTGCCCGAGGATGCCCGCGCCCGCGCGGTGGCGCGCAGCGTGATGTGCGAGATGCATTCCGGTTTCTCGAACCTGCGCACCGACCTGCCGATGGATATCAACAAACTGGGTAGTCTGCCGCGGGCCGCCAGCGACGAGGCCAAGCTGGACATCGCCCGCGTGCAGCAGATCTGGCAGGACTGCCGCGGCCGTTTTGGCTCGGAGGGTGTATTCCTGTTCGGTCCCTTCACCATTGCAGATGCAATGTACGCCCCGGTGGCGACGCGCCTGCGCACCTACGGCATCGCGATGGACCCGGTGTCAGAGGCTTACGTGAATGCGATCTATGCCATGCCGGCGATGCAGGAATGGATCGCCGCCGGCGCGAAGGAAGACGTCCTGCCGGGGCATTGAGGCAAGGTTTTACGGCGTCATCACAATCGCGCCGGTCGTGGCGCGGGCTTCTGCCGCCTTATGCGCGTCGACGATCTGGTCCAGCGTGAAGCGCGCACCGATCTCGGGCAGCACATGGCCCTTGGCGATGGCATCGAACAGTTCGGTTGCATTGGCGCGGAAGGTGGCCGGGTCGGCATTATGCGGGAAGACTGACGGCCGGGTCAGGAACAGGCAGCCCTTCTTGTTCAGCAGTTCCGGCTCGAAGGCAGGTGCAGGACCAGAGGCCGCGCCATAGATCACCAGCAGGCCGAAGGGTGCGATCAGGTCAAGCGTCTTCACCGCCGTACTCTTGCCCACTGAATCATAGGCGACGCGGACCTTCTTTCCGCCGGTGGCGGCGAGCAGTTTTTCCGCCCAGTCATCCTGATTGTAGTCGATGGCGATGTCGCAGCCGGCTTTGCGCGCGATCTCGCATTTCGCCGGGCCACCCGCCGTGCCGATCACGGCGGCGCCCAGCGCCTTGGCCCAGCGGCAGAGAATCTGGCCGACGCCGCCGGCCGCGGCATGCACCAGCACCAGGTCGCCCAGTGCCACCTTGTGCGTCTTGCGCAGCAAATATTGCGCGGTCATGCCCTTGAACAGCAGCGCGGCCGCGGCCTCGTCGCTGATGCCGGCCGGAATCTTCACCAGTTTGTCTGCGGCCACATTACGCGCGGATGCATAGGCGCCGACACCGGCATTCATGTAGGCCACGTGATCGCCGACAGCGATCCCTGTCACGCCGTCGCCGACGGCTTCCACCACGCCGGCCGCTTCATGGCCAAGGCCGGTGGGCGAGGGCAGCGGATAGGCGCCCCTGCGCTGATAGACGTCGATGAAATTGAAGCCGATGGCGGTCTGGCGAATCTGCGCTTCGCCGGCAGCCGGCGGCGACAGGTCGACAGTCTCGATCTGCATGACCTCGGGTGCACCGAATGCGTGCAGCACAACACGTTTGCTTTTCATGATGGGACCCAGCGTCAGGTGATCAGCTTCATTTCGCGATAGAAACGCTCGGCGCCTGCATGCAGCGGAATGGAAATGCCCAGCAGCGCCGTGCCCAGCCGGATGCGCTGGGCCATCGCATGGCCGGCATCGAGCGGCTTGCGGTTGCGCGGGTGCCATAGCGCGCGCAGGATTTCATAGACCAGATAGGGATCGAGGCTTTCCGGCACCACCCATTGCATGCCGATGCCCAGCGTCTCGGTCTCGGGCACGTTGTTATAGGTGCCAGCCGGGATGACATCACGGTTGAAGAAGGGATGGCGGCGCAGCGCGCCCTCGATCTGGCGGCCCGACAGCGGCACCAGGCTGGCGATGCCGCGGTCGGTGAGATCGCCCACGGTGGGCGCCGGCTGGCCGGAGACGAGGAAGAAGGCATCGAGCTCGTCTTTCGCCATCAGGTCGGCGGCCTCGCCCGGATCGACCTCCAGCACGCGGAGCTGGTTCATGCGCAGGCCATGGGCGGTGAGGATGATCTCGGCGTTGAAGCGGATGCCGGAGCCGACGCGGTCGATGGAGACGCGCTTGCCCACCAGGTCGCGGATATCGCCGATGTTGCTGTTGCGGCGGACCACCAGATGGATGGTCTCAGGGTAGAGGTTGGCCAGCACGCGCAGGTTCGCCTGCTTGGCGCGGCGGAAATACAGACCCTCGCCCTGCCAGGCGCTGGCGACCAGATCGGCCTGGGCAAAGCCGCTTTCGATGCTTTCATTGCCGATGGCGGCGAGGTTGGCGACACTGCCCTGGCTGGTCAGGGCGACGGCGATCAGCCCGGGCACGCCGCAGGAGCCGCCCTTGTCGCAGGGGCGACTGCCCGGCGGGTTCGAGATGACGCCGGCCACCGTGGTGCCGACCGGGAAGGCGGTGGTATGGGCCGAGCCGGTGAGGATGCGGAAAAACCCGCCGGTTTCGCGGGCCTGCACGGCCTGCAGCGGGGCGACCGCGGCGGCGGTGCCCAGGACCAGAGATGTCTTCAGGAAATCCCGGCGGCGCATGAGCCGGTTATACGATGCAGCGGCCTTACTGGCCAGTGATGGTGCTGGTTGGGCGGTCGAACCTCAGCTTGGCCACCAGCACCGAGGCCGTGAGGCCGAGCGAGACGAGATTGGCCCCGATCAGGCCGGGCGAGGCGATCAGCAGGCCATAGACCAGCCAGAGCGCGATGCCGGTATTCATCAGCAGGAACATGCCCAACGAGATGTCGCGGGCCGAGCGGCTGCGCCAGACCTTCACCACCTGCGGCACATAGGCGAGCGTGGTGAGCAGGCCGGCGATCATGCCGATCAGCTCGATCAAATCAGGTGTCAGGGAGTCGCCAGCCATGATGGCCAGTATAGGCGGTCAGACGCGCGTGATGAAGGCGTTCTGCAGCTTGGCGATGGCGGCGCGCAGGCCGGCATCGTCATAGGGCACCGGCGGCTGCTTGCCCCAGATCGGACCGGGCCAGGCCGGGTCTTCCTTGGTGCGGGCGATCACATGCACATGCAGCTGCGGCACCATATTGCCGAGCGCGCCGACATTCAGCTTGAAGGGGCTGTAGCAATGCTGCAGCACGCGCTGGGCCTGGGCGATTTCGTTTATCAGCAGCTTGCGCTGCTTCTCGTTGAGGTCGGCGATCTCGGTGACGTTCTCGACAGCGGGGACCAGGATCAGCCAGGGATACTGGCTGTCATTCATCAGCTGGACGAGGCAGAGCTTCATGCGACACACGGCGAAAGTGTCGCGGCGCAACTGGTCGTGCAGGGTGAACATCGATTAAGGTTCGCTTTCAAATTTTGCGCAGAGCAGACTCCGCTGTGCGCTGATAGACCATTCAGTGAGGATTTGTCCATGCCCATCAATGCTTTGCCCGTTCTGCGCGTGAAACCGCGCGAAGAGCGCCGTGTTAGGGGTGGCCATCCGTGGGTGTACTCCAATGAGATTGCACTAGACGCGCAAGCCAAGGCGCTTCCACCCGGCAGCCTTGTGCGGTTGTACGACTCGCATGGCGGGGGACTCGGAGTCGCCAGTTTCAATCCGCATTCGCTGATTGCCGCCCGTTTATGGAGCGGGAATGTCGACGAGCGAGTCGATGCCGCCTTCCTGGGCCAGCGGTTGCAGGCCGCGCTCAACCTCCGCGAACGCTGCTTCACCCGTCCGTATTACCGCCTGGTGCACGCGGAAGCGGATGGCATGCCCGGATTCGTCATCGACCGCTATGACGACGTGCTGAGCGTGCAGGCCAACACCGCCGGCGCCGAAACGCTGCTGCCGGCTCTGCTGGAGGCGCTGCAGGCGCTGCTGAAGCCGCGCGCCATCGTGCTGCGCAACGATTCTCCCGTGCGCGGCCTGGAAGGGCTGGAGCAGGAGATCCGCCTCGCGGCCGGCAGTCTCGACAAGCCGGCCGGCGTGGACGAGGGCGGGGCGCGCTTTGCGCTCGATCTGCTCGAAGGCCAGAAGACCGGCTGGTATTTCGATCTGGCCGAGGCGCGCGCCAAGCTGGCGGCGCTGGCCAAGGGTCAGGACATGCTGGACCTCTACTGCAACAGCGGCGCTTTTTCGCTCACGGCCGCCAAGGCCGGCGCAAAAAGCGTGCGCGGCATCGACCGCTCCGAACTCGCCATCGAACAGGCGACCAAGGCGGCGAAGGACAATGGCCTGGCCAAGGTCGCATCCTTCGAGAAGGCCGAGGCCTTCCTCGCGCTGGAGAAGCTGAACACCGAGAAGGCGCAGTTCGGCGTCGTCGTCACCGATCCGCCCAACTTCGTCAAAAGCCGCAAGGACCTCGGGCCGGGCAGCCGCGCCTATCGCAAGCTGGCCAAGCTGGCGGCACCGCTGGTGCGGCCGGGCGGCATCTGGTTCGTCGCCTGCTGCGCGTATCTGCTGCCGGGCGAGGTCTTCGCCAAGGAAATCGCCATCGGGCTCAACACGGCCGGCCGGACGGGGCGGATTCTCTATAGCGGCGGCGCTGGGCCGGATCACCCGGTGCATCCGCATCTGCCCGAAAGCGCCTATCTGAAATGGCAGTTGCTGCAGATCGACTAAGGTTGAAGTAACGCTGCCGCAATTCCGCCATCAAGCGGCGGCAGCATTTTCATCAGGCAGGCTTCCATAAAAAAGACCGGCGCGCCCATGGCGGGCGCGTCGACCTGACAAGATCGGCTGATGCATGGAAGCCCTCGCCCGCGTCGGGAACGGCCATGTCTACCTTTTATCGTTGGTGCGTGCGTACAGCGCTGGTTGCGCTGCCTGTTCTGTTGCTGTCAGGCTGCGCCGACTATCACTGCGGATCGCTGCCTAATAAGGCGCAATGCTACGCCGCCTATGAAGACTGGGATCAGTGCAAGGTGGGCAACCGCTTCCTGATTCGCCAGGTGGGCGAGCGGGTGGAGACGACCTGCCGGCAAGAGCCTAAACAGTGCAACAAGAAAGGCAAATGCTGGGGTGGGTACGAACGCTGCAGCACCTCACATGAACCGATCTACGATTACACCGCCTACAATGCTGGCGTGTCGCAATGCATGCGCCAACAGGGGCTGGCCAATTACGACATCTACTTCAACCGGCCGCTATTCTGATGCGGGCGCTGTTGATTGTTGTGACGCTGCTGCTGTCGGGGTGTGAGGTCTATGACCAGCATTGCAGCCTGTTTCCCGGTCGCAGTGAATGCCTTCCAATACACACCGATCTGGAAATCTGCGAGACACAAAATCGCCAATGGATCAAGGTGACGGGATACCGGCGGGAGCGCGTGTGTCGCCCGGTGGAATCCTGCAGCGCCAAGGATCGGAATTGCGATTCCTATACCAAGACTGTCTGTGAGGTGCAGGAAGTCCCTATTTACGACTATCGCAGCTATAACAGCTTCGTCGCGCAATGCATGCAGCAGCGGCGTGCTACTTCTGGCCGGCGCGACTGATCAACGCCGGTTCAGGCTTTTGAACCACGGCTCCAGGCGCTCGATTGCCTCGTCCACGATGGCGGCATCCATGCAGAAGCTGAGCCGCAGATAGTGGCGACCATCCGCTGTATCGAAGTCGACGCCGGGCGCGGTGGCCACGCCGGTTTCTTCCAAGATGCGTTTGCAGAAGGCGACAGAGTCATCCGTGAAGCCGCTGACATCGGCATAGAGATAGAAGGCGCCATCGGGCGGCGCGAAGCGCGTGATGCCCCAGCGCGGCAAGGCGGCCAGCAGCGCGTCGCGGTTGCGCTTGTAGGCGGCAACGCGGCCGACCAGTTCGGCATCGGCGTCCAGCGCGGCCAGTCCGGCCAGCTGCGACAGCGTCGGTGCGGAAATCTGCAACGACCCGTGCAGGCCCTCGATGCGCTGCACCAGCCGCTCGGGCAGCACCAGCCAGCCGATGCGCCAGCCGGTCATGCCCCAGTATTTCGAAAAACCGTTGATGACGATGACGTCGTTGCCCGCCGCCAGCACGGTGTCGGCCGGGCGGTCGTAGGTCACGCCGTGATAGAGCTCATCCACGATCAACCAGAGGCCGCGTCGCCGGCAGGTATCGTAGATCGCCTGCAGGTCGGCAGCAGAGAGCATCGTGCCGGTGGGATTGGCCGGGCTGGCGATCACCACGCCTTTCACATGATCGGGCAGGGCGGCGATCATCGCCGGCGTCACCTGGTAGCCGGTGCTGGCATCGGTGGCCAGACGATACGGCACAAGGTCGATGGATTTCAGCGTGCCGCGATAGGCCGGATAGCTCGGCTCGACCACCGCCACGGTATCGCCGGCCGAAAACGCAGCGAGGAAGGCCAGCATCAGGCCCGCCGATGTGCCGACGGTGACGGCGACGCGCGCCATCGGAATGTCGAGGCCGTGGCGATGCTTGTAGAGCTGCGCAATGCCCTCGCGGAGTGCCGGGATGCCCAGCGCCTCGGTATAACCGAGCGGCTTGCCGCTGGAGAGCGCGGCTTGCGCAGCAGCAATGGCGGCCTGCGGCGGCGGCAGGGTCGGTTCGCCGGCGAGCAGGCTGACGACCTTGCCGCCAGCTTTCACCTTGGCATTCACCGCCTTGAAGACCTCCCACATCTGGTAGATCTCGACATCGCTGCGTGCCGACGCTTCAGGGATGAAGACTTTGTCGATGTGATCCAGCATCCGCGCACTATGACTCAATCGGCGGCGTAACACACCGCTTCGATGCGATATCCGTCCGGGTCGATGATGAAGCCGGCGTAATACGTGGGGGTGTATTGGGGGCGCAGACCCGGCGGGCCGTTGTCGGTGCCGCCATGCTGAAGCGCCATGGCGTGGAAGGCATCGACGGCGGCGCGGCTTTCGGCGCGGAAGCAGAGATGGAAACAGGATTTCGGATCGGGCGGCACCGGCGAATCCGTGCGGTCGATCCAGAATTGCGGATGTTGCGCGCCATAGGCGACGCCATAATCACCCTGGTAAAGCCGGATGTAGCCCAGCGGTTTCAGGGTGGCGTCATAGAAGGCGCTGGCGCGCGCCATGTCGCGCACACCGATGGAAATATGGTCGAACATTGTCTAACCTCATTGCAGGTTAGTTTCGAGCATACCGGGAAAAGGCCCCGTTGGCGAGCGCGACACCGAGGCTGACGGCGATAATGCCAAGCCAGGTTGCGGTCTCGGGCCATTCGCCGAGCAGCGGCACGGCCAGCAGGGCGGTCAGCGCCGGGGTGAGTGCCGCAAAGGCGGCGGCGGGCGCTGCGCCCAGGCGGCGCACGGCATAGCCATAGGTCGCCATGCTGAGCAGGCCGGAGCCGATCGACTGCGCCACCTGCACGGCGATCTCGAAGACCGGCGCAGTCAGCAGCCGGCTGTCGAGCCAGATCAGATAGACCGGCGTGTAGAGCACAAAGGCGCTGGTGAAGACGATAGCGGCAGCTTGCCAGGCGCCGATGCCGCTTTTCTTCATCGCCACCGTGTAGCAGGCCCACATGGCGCCCGCGCAGACGAACATCAGGTCGCCGCGCCAGGTGGCGGCGTCGCCATGGACCACCTGCCAGCCACCGATGGCGATGGCGCCCAGCAGCATCAGCAGCGTGCCGGCACGGCGTTGGGCAGTGAAGCGCTCGCCCAGGAAGATCACGGCGAGCAAGGCGGCGAACAGCGGCATGCTGCCGGGCATCAGCGCGCCGGCATGCGCGGCTGGTGCGAACAGCATGCCGCTGCTGCCGGTCAGCATGAAGGGCAGGCCGGCGCCGGCGGCGACAATTGCCAGCAGGAGCAACTGGCGATTGCGGTTGGATCCGGCGGGCGGCAGGGATGGCAGGCGCAGCAGCAGGGGTGCCAGCACCAGCGCCGGCAGCGCCATGCGCAGGAAGACCACATCCCACAACGACAGCGATCCGGTGACGCCGAAACGGGTGGCGATCAGGCCGATGGCCCAGAGCATGACCGTCGCCAGCCCGGCGGCGGCCCCCAGCAGGCGGCCCGGCTCGGCCGAGGCGATGGGGGAAGGCGGGGCGGGAAGACTGTTATCGGTGGACATGGACGGACTCCGACGGTCGGCGGATGCAGGATGGCCGCAACGGCGCCACATGTCGTGACTCCCCCGCCTGCCGTGTGAACATTTCAGCGATAAATGTCCATAAATCACAGTATTCACGGCATATAGTGCGGAATTTGAACCCTGATCGACTTGGTGGGCTGCGTGGCTGCCGACGGCCCAGCTTACGGCCCTGCCGATGACCAAGGATGCGCGTTCAACCTTCGCCTTGCGCGCGACGAAGACGGACGATCTCCGCCTTGGCCTCCCGTCCAGCCCGGGCCGTAGTCTTAAGGGGCGGTAAACTGCCGTCCCCTCGACTCTTTTCCGGACCGCCCCTATAGTCCGGCGACCGCCGTAAAGCCGCCATATTGCCTGCCTATTCAGACTGCCAGCCGGGTCGACCGGTGCAGGCGGTCCGGGCCGATACGGGTTGCTCCGGCTCAGTCATTTCGTCTTGGTTTTCCTCCTTCGCTCCGGGGCATCCGTGTCCAAGTCTGCCATGCGCTATTCGGGACTGTTCGTCCTTCTCATTGTCGCCGTCCTCAATCTGGCCGGCTGGGCCTACATGAACCGGCCCATCGAACCGCGGGCCTGGGGCGAGGTGATCAGCGGCGTCGACTACTCGCCGTTCCGCGGCGACCAGGATCCGCGCAACAACAAATACCCGACCGATGCCGATATCGAGCAGGACATGCAGATCCTCTCCGGCCAGGTGAAGCGCATCCGCAGCTACTCGACGCTGGATGGCCAGGGCAAGATCGCCGAGATCGCCGGCCGCTACGGTTTCGAGGTGATGCAGGGCAGCTGGCTCGACGGCCGCCTGGAGCGCAACGAGGAAGAGATCAACAAACTGATCGAGACCGTGATCGCGCAGCAGAACATCACGCGCGTGCTGGTCGGGAATGAAACGCTGCTGCGCGCCGACATGCCGATCCAGGACCTGGTCGAGTATATCCGCCGCGTGCGCACCAGTCTTGCCAACCGCGGCCGCCATGTCGAAGTGTCGACGCCGGAAACCTGGGATATCTGGTTGCGCTATCCGCAGCTTGGCCGTGAAGTCGACTTCATCGCCATCCATCTGCTGCCCTATTGGGAAGGCCAGTCGCCGGAAAAGGCTGTGGAATATGCGCTCAGCCGCTATCAGCAGGTGAAGGACGCCTACCCGACCAAGAAGGTGGTGATCACCGAAATCGGCTGGCCGTCGGAAGGCCGCACGCGTCGCGACGCCGTGCCCAGCCCGACCAGCCAGGCCGCCTTCCTGCGCGGCTTCCTCAATATCGCCAACCAGCGCGGCCTCGACTATTACATCCAGGAAGCCTTCGACCAGCCGTGGAAGCGCAACATCGAAGGCTCGGTCGGCGCCTACTGGGGCGTCTTCAATGCCGACCGCACGCCGAAATTCCCGATGACGGGTCCGGTCAGCGACCGTCCGCACTGGCCGCAGCTTGCCGCCGCCTCGATCCTGCTGGCGCTGCCGCTGATGGCCTGGTTCCTGGCGCGCTGGTCCGACCTGCGCTTCTCGGGTCGCGTCTTCTTCATCGCGCTGATCCAGGTCATCACCAGCGCGCTGGTGATGGTGGTGGATTCCGGCCTGCGCACCTACATGAGTCCAGGCATCGCGCTGATGTGGGCGATGCTGCTGCCATTGCTGCTGCTGCTGTTCATGGTGGTGCTGGCCGAAGGGCTTGAGCTATCAGAAGTGATCTGGTCAAGCCGACGGCAGCGCCACTTCCTGCCGTTCCGCACCGATGTCGAGCGCGCCTGGCCCAAGGTGTCGATCCATATCCCCTGCTACAACGAACCGCCGGAAATGGTGAAGCGCACGCTGGATGCGCTGAATCGGCTCGATTATCCGAACTTCGATGTGATGATCATCGACAACAACACCAAGGACGAGAAGGTCTGGCGTCCGGTGGAGGAATACTGCAAGCAGCTGGGTGAGGAGAAATTCCGGTTCTTCCACGTCTCGCCGCTGAAGGGCTTCAAGGCCGGCGCGTTGAACTTCGCGCTGCGCAATACCGCCAAGGATGTCGAGATCGTCGGCGTGATCGATGCCGATTATCTGGTCGAGCCCGACTGGCTGAAGTCGCTGGTGCCGTATTTCGACCGCGCCGATATCGGCTTCGTGCAGGCGCCGCAGGATCATTATGACTGGCGCGACGATCGCTTCAAGGAATACATCAACTGGGAATATGCCGGCTTCTTCCAGATCGGCATGGTTCAGCGCAACGAGCGCGACGCCATCATCCAGCACGGCACCATGACGCTGGTGCGCAAGGCCGCCATCGATCATGTCGGCATCTGGGCTGAGTGGTGCATCTGCGAGGATGCCGAGATGGGCCTGCGCCTGCTCGCCGGCGGCTGGCATTCTGTCTACACCGACAAACGCTACGGCTATGGCCTGACCCCTGACACCTTCTCGGGCTACAAGAGCCAGCGCTTCCGCTGGGCCTATGGCGCAGTGCAGATCATCAAGCGCCACTGGCGCGACATGCTGCCGGGTGATGAGCGCAAGCTCGATCCGATGCAGCGCTATCATTTCGTCACCGGCTGGCTGCCGTGGTTCGCCGATGCGCTGGGTCTGATCTTTGCCATCGCCTCGCTGGCCTGGACGGTCGGCGTGCTGATCCTGCCGAAGTATTTCGAACTGCCGCTGGCGCTGTTCCTGCTGCCGGTCGTCGCTGTGTTCGGCGCCAAGCTGGCGCAGTTCCTGTGGCTGTATAAAATCCGCGTGCCCTGCAGCTTCCGCCAGCGCATGGGCGCGGGTCTCGCCGGCCTGGCGCTGACCTACACCATCGCCAAGGCGATGATCTACGGCCTGTTCACCTCGAAGCTGCCCTTCATCCGCACGCCCAAGCATGAGGACCAGGCTGCTGTCGTGCAGGCCTTCATCATGGCGCAGGAGGAAACCCTGATCGCCGTGCTGCTGCTGCTGGCCGGTATCGGCATGTGGAATTTCCAGGGCGGCGAAGACCCCGAAGCGCGGCTGTGGGCGGTGGTGATGTGGGCGCAGTCGGTGCCGTATTGGGCTTCGCTGGTGCTGGCCTTCATCAGCACCACGCCGAAGCCGCCCAGCAAGACGGCTGCCATTCCTGCCCCGGCGCCCGCCACGACGCCGAGCGAGCAGGGCAGTCCCGCGCAGTAACCGATCACTCAAGTCACGACGGATAACAATCATGCATGCGCCGACATCCAGGACGGCCTCCCGCTTTCTGTGGCTGCTGGCCTGCATTGCCATTGCCGCTGCCGTGAATGTCGCCGGCTGGTGGGCGCCCAATCATCCGGTGCAGGTGGGGCATAAGCCCAGCGGACCAGCGCTGGGCATGATCGAAAGCGTGTCATTTGCGCCGTTCCGGCGCGGACAAGGCCCGTTGAACAAGGTTTATCCGACGCCTGATCAGGTGATCGAGGATCTGCAGAGCCTGAAAGGCATCGCGCGCGGCATCCGGACATATACTTCCCGCGAGGGCCTGGAGATCGTGCCGCCGGAAGCGCGGAAGCTGGGCCTCAATGTGATGCAGGGTGTCTGGCTTGGGCCGGAATTCGACATCAACGACAAGGAAGTGCAGGCCGCCATCGACTTGGCCAACCGCTACCCTGATGCGATCAAGTCGCTGGTGGTGGGCAACGAGGTGCTGCTGCGCAAGGACCTGACCGTCGACCAACTGATCGCCTATATCCGCAAGGTGAAGGCGGCGGTGAAGCAGCCGGTGACCTATGCCGATGTGTGGGAGTTCTGGCTGCGCTTCCCGCAACTGCTGAACGAAGTCGAGTTCGTCACCGTGCATTTCCTGCCCTACTGGGAAGACACACCGATCGCGGCCGCGCATTCGATGCCGCATATCATGGATGTCTACCGCACCGTGCAGGCCAAGCTGCCGGGCAAGCCGATCACCATTGGCGAGGTTGGCTGGCCATCGGAAGGCCGCTCGCGCCGCGACGCCGTCCCGTCACGCACGGAAGCCGCGGGCTTCATCGCCGATTTCATGCGTCTGGCCCAGCAGGAAGGGCTGTCCTACAACCTGGTCGAGGCCTTCGACCAGCCGTGGAAGGAAAAGCTGGAAGGCACCGTGGGCGCGGCCTGGGGCGTGTTGAACGAATTGCGTCAGCCGAAATTCGATGTCGGCGGCAAGGTATCCAATCTGCCGGAATGGCCGCTCTTTGCCGGCCTGGCGGTGCTGATCAGCCTGATCGTGCTGGTGCTGCATGCCCAGGCGGTGATCGCACTGCCGCCTGCCGCCATCGCGGTGACGGTCGCCTTCACCCAGATTCTGGGTGCGCTGCTGGCTGCCGCGATCGAGCATGGCCTGGAATACAACTACACCATGATGCACAACGCGCAGGCCGCGCTGCTGATCGGCGCGGAAGGCCTGTTCGCGCTGCTGCTGCTGCGCGAGGTGCTGGATCGTCTGCGCGGCGGCGTGCGTCCGGCTCTGCCGATGACGTCGCTGGGCCTGCGCCTGACCGAGCTGCCGCGCGGCCTGAAGCTGCTGCGTGCCGAACCGGCGCTGGCGCGGATGCGCATGGCGGAATGGGTGTACGGCCTGCTGTCGCTCTGGGTCATTTATCACGGCATCATGCTGGTGGCGGCCGGCCGCTATCGCGATTTCCCGATCGACTATTTCCTGCTGCCGCTGGTCGGCTTCCTGGGCCTGCGCCTGATTTCGCTCTGGCAGCGCCCGGCCACAGCGGCGGATGGCGACGGCCTGGCGCATTACGCGCTCGCCACCGGCTTTGCCGATATCCGGGGCGCGACCGCCACCATGCGCATGGGTGGTGAGGCGCTACTGGCATTTCTGCTGCTCAGCCTGCCGGTTCTGGCGCTTCTGCTGGAAAAGGTCAGCAACCGCGAGGCGGTCTACTGGTGTGCGATCGCAGCGGCCTATGCCCTGCCGCTGCTCGGCAACCTGCTGCTGGCGCTGCATCACCGGTGCAGCGAAGCCGCGCCGGTGGGAAGCAAGGCTGCCGCTTAGGAGGCGGCGAGGGCTTTCGCCCGCAGCCGCTGGTAGGCCGCGAGGCCGAAGGCCAGCACCACGCCGGCGATCTTCAGCGGCGCGATCTGCTCCTTGGTGATGACGTCGAAGAAAGCGTCGATCAGCGTCGGGAACAGCAGCAGCGTGCCGGCGACGATCAGCGCGATACGCACCGGCCAGCCGGTCTTGCCGAACAGCCAGCCCTGCGTGGCGCCCGCATAGGCCCAGATGCCGATGGCGGTGGCCAGCGTGACGGTGGCGATCTGCGTCCAGTCGCCGCCCTTGGGCGTTTCCAGCAGCAGGCCGACGCCGTTCGGATCAAGCACGAAGACGAACGGCACCAGGAAGGCCGGCATGGTGTATTTCCATGACTGCAGCGTCGTGCGGTACGGGTCGGCGCCGGTGATGGCGGCTGCCGCAAACGGCGACAGCGCGGTGGGCGGCGACACTTCCGACAGCACGGCGTAGTAGAAGATGAACATATGCGCGGCATAGTCCGGCACGCCGAGCTGGATCAGCGCCGGCGCGGCGATGACTGCGCAGATGATGTAGGAGGCGGTCACCGGCACGGCCAGGCCGACGATCCACACGATTAGCGCCGTGTAGATGGCGGTCAGCACCAGGCTGCCGCCGGCATAGGCGATGGCGATGGCGCTGAACTTGAGTCCCAGGCCGGTCAGCGTGACCACGCCGACGATAATGCCGGCCGACGCACAAGTTGCAGCCGTGCCCAGCACGCCGACCGAACCGGCGGCCAGCGCATCGATCAGCTTCTTCGGCGTCAGCGCGCTTTCGCGGCGGCAATAGCTGACCACGATGGCGGCAATCGTCGCCCAGAAGACCGACAGCACGGGCGAGAAGCCCAACAGCATCAGGATGACGATCGAGAACAGCGAGCTGAAGTGGTAGCCATAGCGCTTGGTCAGCGTCCACAGGCTGTCGCGCTTGCCCAGATCGACATCGGCGATGTTGTACTTGCCGGCATCGAGTTCGACCATTGCCAGAAGGCAGAAATAATAGAGCACGGTCGGGATGGCGGCCATGCGGATGACGTCGAGATACGAAATCTTGAGGAATTCGGCGATCAGGAAGGCGGCGGCGCCCAGCACCGGCGGCGAGATGATCGCGCCCAGACCGCCAGCAGCCAGGAGGCCACCGGCCGCCGAGGCGACATAACCCGACTTCTTCAGCATCGGCCAGGCGACCGAGCCGATCGTCACCGTGGTGGCCACGCCCGAACCCGACGGACCGCCGAGCAGGAAGGAGGACAGCACGATGGCGCGGCCCGAACTGGTGCTCTTGCCGCCCATGGCAGAGAAAGAGAAGTCGATGAAGAATTTGCCGGCACCGGAGAACTGAAGAATGGCGCCGAAGATGGTGAACAGGATGATCAGGCTGGATGACACATCGACGGCCGAACCGAAGATGCCTTCCAGCGTCATGAACAGATGGCCGACCAGGCGTTCGGCATCGTAGCCGCGATGGGTCCAGGGCGCCGGCAGATAGGGCCCGAACATCGCGTAGAGAATGAACAGGATGCCGACGACCGGCATGATCGGGCCGGTGGTGCGACGGGTGGCTTCCAGGATCAAGATGATGAAGACGGTGCCGACCATCACGTCGGTCTGGTTTGGCAGGCTGGCGCGGTCAGTCAGGTCGTCGCCGCCCATCACGAGATAGGCCATGGTGGCGACGCCGATCAGCGCGGTGAGCACGTCCCACCAGCGGATGCGGTCGCGGAAGCGCAGCGCCACGGGATAGAGCAGGAAGACCAGCAGCATGACGAAGCCGACATGGATCGGGCGCAGCTCCTGGGTCGGCACGATGTCGTAGGCGGCATACATGTGGAAGAGGGTCATGGTCACGGCGATGGCGGTGATCAGGTGGCCGGTCCAGCCGGAGAGGCGATTGGCTGCGCCTTCTTCCTGCTCGATATATTCCTCGACCTTGCGCTGGGTTTCCTTGTCGAGCGCGCCGGGCTCAATCATAGCCTCGGTGCTGCTCTTGGTTGTTTCCTGCGTCATCTCTGACTCCCCCTGATGCGCCCTGGTCCGGCGGCATACCCTGTAGTAACGCCCAGTCTTTTAACAGCGAGCCCCGCCGCAGCCAATGCTGCGGCGGGGCTCTTGTGGTTTTACGCGGTGTTTATGAGAGCGGTCGTTATTCGACCTTGACGCCCTTTTCAGCCAGATACTTCAGCGCACCGGGATGGAACGGGACCGGAGTATTGGCCTTCTTCTGGCTTTCCAGCTTGACGTTCTTGGCCTCCGCATGCACCTGGGCCCATTCGTCGCGCTTCTCGAAGATGGTCTTGGTGATGTTGTAGGCCGTGGTCTCATCCATGTTGTCGGCGACGAACAGAATGTTCCAGACGCTGGACATCGCGTTGTCCTTGTCCTGGCCCGGATAGGTGCCACCCGGGATGGTGCCGGCAGCATAGAGCGGGCCGTACTTGCCGTTCATCTTGGCGACAACATCGGAATGATCGACCAGCTTCAGCTTCACGCCAGGCGTGGCGCCAAGGTCGGTGACCGCCGAGGTCGGCACGCCGCCGACCCAGAAGTAGGCGTCGATCTTGCCGTCCTTGACCGCGTTGGTCGATTCAGCGGCGCCCAGACGCTCACGCTTGATGTCCTTGTCCTTGTCGAGGCCGGCGGCTTCCAGCACGCGGAAGGCCATGACTTCGGTGGCCGAGCCGGCCGAACCGGTCGAGACGCGCTTGCCCTTGAGGTCGGCCATGGTGTTGATGCCGCTGGCGACGGTGGTCACCACATGCATGACGTTCGGATAGAGCACGGCCAGCGTGCGATGGCTGACCGCGGCGCCCTTGAACTTGTCTTCACCGCGCGAGGCATCCAGCGAGGCATCGGCCATTGAGAAGCCGATATCGGCGCGCTTGGCGCCGACGAGCTTGAGATTGTCGACCGAGCCGCCGGTGACTTCGGCCGTCGCCTGCCAGCCGGGCACATGCTTGGTCAGCAGGTTGGCGAGGCCGCCGCCCAGCGGATAATAGACACCGCCGGTGCCGCCGGTGACGATCGAGAGATTCTTGGTCTGCGCCCAAGCACTATTGGGGACAGCAGCCGAAGCGAACAGCAGGCCGGCCAGCGCCGCGCCAAACATAAGGCGTTTCATTCTTGTTTCCTCCTGGATGCCGCTTTGATGCGGCGGTCTGAAAAGCAGCGTCCAGACGATACGGAACGGCACGGCTGCAAATCAACCCTTATTCGCCGCTACCGCAGCGCACAAGAACGTGTCTGTTCAGTATGTTGCGCAAAAGGAAGGCAGCATCGCGGTTGTGTTTGACCGACTTCGGCGCTAAGCCCGGGATTATAACAAAACACACAGCAGCCCCGTTCATGTCATCCGCCGCCAGTTCCGCCAGTCGCCTTGCGCTCGCCGCCCTTGTGCTGGGTGCCATCGCCATCGCTTTTTCGCCGATTTTCGTGCGGCTCTCGGAAGTGGGCCCGACGGCGACCGGCTTCTACCGCACGATGCTGGCTGTGCCGCCGCTCTGGCTGGTCTGGCGCTTCCGCCCCACGGAGGGCGCGACGACCGGTCTGCCGCCGTTGCCGCTGCTGCTGATCCCCGGTCTGCTGTTCGCCGGCGACCTGTTCTTCTGGCATCTGGCAATCCAGTACACCTCGGTGGCCAATTCGACACTGCTGTCGAATTTCGCGCCGGTTGTCGTGACGGTGGGCGCCTGGCTGGTGCTGCGCGAGCGCGTCAGTCGCGCCTTCCTGCTGGCGCTGCTGGTCTCGATCTGCGGTGCGATGATGCTGGTCGGTTCCAGCTTCCAGGTCGGCGGCGACAATGTGTTCGGCGATCTGCTGGCGCTGACCACGGCCTGTTTCTATGGCGCCTACATGATCGCGGTGGCCAAGCTGCGCGGCCGACACGGCACGCAGGACATCATGCTGTGGTCGAGCCTTGTTTCCGCGCTGGTGTTGCTGCCGGCTGCCTGGCTGATGGGTGAATATCTGCTGCCGTCGTCCCTGAATGGCTGGGCCGTTCTGTTCGGCCTGGCCTGGATCAGCCATGCGCTGGGACAGGGGCTGATCGCCTATGCTCTCGGCCATCTGCCGGCGTCATTCTCGTCGCTGGTGATTCTGATCCAGCCGGTGACGGCGGCCTTCTTCGGCTGGCTGTGGCTGGGCGAAGGGCTGTCTCCGCTGCAGATCGGTGGTGGCATCGTGGTGCTGGTCGGCATCCTGCTGGCAAGACGCGCCCAGTTAAAAGACCAGAAGAACTGACGGCCCGCCTGTTGAGACAGGCAGGCCGTCGCGTTTACGTCTTTACGCGCCGAAGCTCAGGGCCTTGGGCGGCAGGGCCTGCTGCATCACGGCCTGCAGCGCGGTCCAGTGCATGGTCTCGTCGGCGGCGATGCGCCCGGCAATCTTCGCCAGCTGCGCATCATTGAAGGCCGGAATCACGCTCAGGTAAGTGTCGCTGGCGCCCTTCTCGAGGCGGGCGGCGGCCATCAGGATGTCATTGGCGGTCTTGATCGACGCGGCGTTGATCGCGGTGGCGACCGCGGCCTTGTCCGGCATGCCGACCGGCATGCCGCCGAGCTTGCGCACCGTCGCGTCGAGAGCAGCGGCATGTTCCTTGTGGTGGCTCTGGAACAGCACGGCGGCTGACAGGGCGGGTGCTGGCAGCAGGCCGGTTTCGGCACCGATCTGATAGGCGGTGATCGCCTGGTATTCCAGGCCCAGCGCGGTGTTGAGGATTTTCACATCCTCGGCCGGATTGGCCATGGTGTTGCGGGCCATGCTTTCGCAGCCCATCAGCAGGGCGACGGCGGTGGCCGACAGGGTGGCGGTGCCGGCGGTACGCAGGAAATGGCGGCGCGGATGAACGATGGTCTCTTCAGGAACGACAAGACCGGTTTGGGGCATGGTCATTGGAAGCTCTCCCTCTCAGCGCCACCGGCCCATGCCGGTTGCGTGCGGGAGATACGAGGCTGGATCGCGCACTGGATGACTCTGCGCTGTGACAACCGCTACAAAGCCGGACTGCCGGCGTTCACGCTGCCGTGATGCCGGCTCCGGTTCTGGCGCGCTCTGTCGCGAAATCGACATACCAGGCCAGACTGCCCGGGTTGGCCATGGTGCCGGCATTGGACACCTTGTCGGCCGCCTGGCCGAGCAGGATTTTCTTCACCGGCACTTCCAGCTTCTTGCCTGACAGCGTGCGCGGTACTTCGGCCACCTGGAAGATATCGTTTGGCACAAAGCGCGCCGACACCGCCTTACGGATCGCCTGGTTGATGCGGTCTTTCAGCGCCGAATCCAGGGTCAGGCCCGGCCGCAGCACCACGAACAGCGGCATGTAGCTGTCGCGGCCCAGATATTCCAGGTCGACGACAAGGCTATCCAGTATCTCGGGCAGTTCCTCGACGGCGCGATAGATTTCAGATGTGCCCAGACGCAGGCCGTAGCGGTTGATGGTGGCGTCCGAGCGGCCATAGATCACCGCGCCGCCGCGCGGCGTGATGCGAATCCAGTCGCCATGCCGCCAGATGCCCGGATACATGTCGAAATAGCTGTCGCGATACCGCTGGCCATCCTTGTCGTTCCACAGGTAGAGCGGCATCGAGGGAATGGGCGACACGCAGACCAGTTCGCCCACTTCATCCTGCAGCGGCTTGCCCTGATCGTCGAAGGCCTGGATATCCGCGCCCAGGCAGCGCACCTGCATCTCGCCGGCATAGACCGGCATCAGCACGCAGCCGGCGACGAAAGCGCCGGCGAAATCGGTGCCGCCGGAAATCGGCGACAGCCAGATATCCTTGCCGAGCTGATCGTAGATCCAGGCATAACTGTCTTCCGACAGCGGCGAGCCGGTGGAGCCCACCGTGCGCAGGGTCGAAAGATCAGCGACCTTGCGCGGTTCCACGCCGGCCTTCTGGCAGTTGGCGTAGAAAGCCGCGCCGGCACCGAAGAACGTGGCTTTCACCTCGCCGGCAAACTGCCACAGCCGGTTCCAGTCGGGCCAGCTTGGGCTGCCGTCATAAATGGCGATGGTCGCGCCGACCAGCAGGCCAGACACCTGCGCGTTCCACATGATCCAGCCGGTGCTGGAATACCAGTGGAAGATGTCGTCGGCATGCAGGTCGTTGTGCAAGGCATTCATCATCATGATGACCATGAGGATGCCGCCATGGCCGTGCACGATCGGCTTGGGCAGTCCGGTCGTGCCCGAGGAATAGACCACCCAGAGGGGATGATCGAAGGGCACAGGTTCGACCTTCAGTTCGGCCGGCTGCGCGATGATGCCGGGCCATTCAGCGGTCTGCACGCGACCAGGCAGGGCATGGGCAGTCTTGCCCGGCATCAGGATCAGGTTTTTCACCGTGGGCAGCGCCTCGACCAGCGCGGTCAGCACATCGCCCTTGTCGAAATGCTTGCCGCCGTAATCACAGGACGGCACGGCGAACAGCGCCACCGGTTCGATCTGGCGGAAACGGTCGAGCACCGCGTTCAAGCCCATATCGGGCGAACAGACCGACCAGACCGCGCCGAGGCTGATGGTGGCAAGGAAGGCGACGATGGTTTCCGGCGTGTTGGGCGCATAGGCCACCACGCGGTCGCCGCGCTTCACGCCTGATTGACGCAGATGCGCCGCCACGGAAGCGACCTGGCCGCGCAGCGTGGTCCAGGACATTGCTTGCAGCGGCTGCGTCTCGGAAGAATGAAGGATCGCCGGTTTCTTGTCGGTGGCGTGGCGCAGCACCTGGTCGACATAGTTCACTTCCGCACCGGTGAACCACTTCGCACCCGGCATGGTGCGGTCGGCCAGCACCCTGTCATAGGGCTTGGCGGCCTTGATCTGGAAGTAATCCCACAGCGAGGCCCAGAAGCCTTCGACATCGTCGATCGACCAGCGCCACAGCGCGTCGTAATCGGCGAAGCTCTGTCCGCGCTCTTTGGCCAGCCAGTTCATATAGCGGCGCAGCTGGCTGCGGCTGATACGGTCGGCTGACGGCGTCCACAGCAGGGCAGGCGCTTGCGTCTCGGTCATGATCGCTCCCGGAAGATCATTCTTTTCCGGTCAGCTTAGCGATCCACAAGAAAAATGCATCAGCCGGCCCGGGAAGAGTCGATCCAGGGCGTTTCGGGCAGTCCCGGAATATCGACGCGTGCCGTAAAGATGCCGCCGGCCAGCGGCATGGCGGCCAGTTCCTCGGGGGTATGACGTTGCCGCGCCGTGGTGATGAACAGCGTTTTCGTGTCCGCACCGCCAAAGCAGGGCATGGTCGGCGCCTTCACCGGCAGATGAATCTCACGCAGTCGTTCGCCGGCAGCCGAGAACTGCACGACCTTGCCGGCACCATACAGCGCCACCCAGTAATTGCCGGCCGCATCGACCGCCGCACCGTCGGGGCGTTCGCCGGCCGCGCGCAGATCGAGAAACAGCCGGCGGTTGGAAATCGCAGCCGTCTTCACGTCGTAATCATAGGCATAGACACAGCAGGTTGGCGTATCGGCGTGATACATCGTCACGCCATCGGGACTCCAGGCGAGGCCGTTGGAAATGGCGATGCTGCCGGCCAAGTCCTGACGGATCAGCGCGTCGCCATCAAAGCGGTAGAGCGCGGTCTCCGGCTGGCGGTTGTCGGTCATGCCGCCGGACCAGAAACGGCCCTGGCGGTCGCAGCGACCATCGTTAAAACGGATCAGGCTTGAATCAAACGGCGCGGGCGCCAGTTTGCGATGACGGCCGCTGACCGGCGCAAGTTTCCAGATGCCGTCACGCAGGCCCGCAATCAGCCCGCCAGCGGCGGCCTGTGCGATGCAGCCGATATGCGCCGGCATGTCCCAGCTTTCCAGCGCCTGCGTCGCCGGATCGAGACAGTGCAAATGGGCGACATGGATATCGATGAACCACAGCTTCTGCTCCGCCACCGACCAGACAGGCGATTCCGCCAGATCGAACTTGCCGTCGAGCAGACAGGTGGCGGTGCTCATAGGCTGCGATCAGCCAGATCGGCAACGTATTCGCCGATGCTGAGCGAGGCCGTAAGCCCCGGGCTTTCGATGCCGTAGAGATTGATCAGGCCCGGTGCGCCGCTCTGCTCGGGTCCCTGGATGACGAAGTCGTCGCCTTTGCCGCCGGCACGGCTGAGCTTGGGGCGGATGCCGGCATAGCCGGGCTGGATCGCGCCATCGGGCAGGCCGGGCCAGTATTGCCGCACGGCTGCATAGAAGCTGTCGCCGCGTGCAGGGTTGACGTTGTAGTCCACCGCATCGACCCATTCGACATCGGGTCCGAAGCGCATCTGGCCGCCCATGTCGATGGTGACATGAGTGCCGAGGCCGCCGGGCGTGGGGATCGGATAGATCAGTCGCGAAAACGGCGGCTTCACGCCGGACAGGATGAAGTAGTTGCCCTTGGCGTAGTAACTGCCCGGGATGCTGTCGGACCGCACGCCGGCGATCTTCGCGGCGATGCCCTGCGCGGCAAAACCGGCGCTGTTGATCACCAGCTTTGCCTTCAGGGTCATCGGATCAGGCCCGCCGGTCTCGATAATGATGCCGTCATTGGCGACTTCGCCGCGGATGACGGGCGCATTCAGCGCCAGCATGGCGCCGTGTTCCTCGGCCTCGCCCTGATAGGCCAGCATCAGCCCGTGGCTGTCGATGATGCCGGTGGACGGCGACAGCAGCGCCGCCGTGCAATGCAGATGTGGCTCCAGCGCCAACGCCTGCTCGCGCGTGAGCCATTGCAAATCCATCACACCATTGGCTTCGGCTTTTGCCTTCAGCGCTTCCAGGTCTGCGATCTGGCTGTCATCGGCGGCGACGATCAGCTTGCCACAGCGTTTGTGGCCGACATGGCGTTTGGCCAGATAGGCATAGAGGGCCTCCTTGCCCTCGACGCAGAGCCGGGCCTTCAGGCTGCCGGCCGGATAGTAGATGCCGGCATGGATGACTTCGGAATTGCGCGAGGAGGTCTCGCTGCCGATCAGGCCGGCGGCTTCCGCGATCACCACCTCGCGACCCCGCCTGGCCAGGGCCCGGGCCACGCCCAGACCGACCACCCCGGCCCCGATCACCAGACATTCCACGCTATCCATTTTACCCGGCCACTCGTCTTTCGCTGACAATCCGGACCCAGTTTCCGCAGCGGTGGAAGTCCTTGCAAGCCTTGGGCTTCATGGTCGGGAAAAGGCCTGAAATTGCCATGGGACGGCGCTTGACTTCTCCAGGGCGGAGCCGTAAACACACGCCTCGGTCGGGACGGCCTCGGTTGTCCCACCCTGCCCAGGTGGCGGAATTGGTAGACGCGCTAGCTTCAGGTGCTAGTGACCGAAAGGTCGTGTAAGTTCGAGTCTTATCCTGGGCACCAATTCCTCGATTGCCGCGCCGTGAGTTCCGGACGCGCCCGCAAGAGAGAGCACCGCAAAAAAATGGCCATCACCGTATATCAGAATGACCTGCCGGACGGCCTTGATCTCGGCGCCGTGGTGGCTGTCGACACCGAGACCATGGGCCTGCGCACGCTGCGCGACCGTCTCTGCGTCGTGCAGCTTTCGGGCGGCGACGGCAATGCCCACCTGGTGCAGTTCCGCAGCGGTACCGGCTATGACGCGCCGAACCTGAAGCGCCTGCTGGAAAACCCGAAAATCCTGAAGCTGTTTCACTTCGCCCGTTTCGACCTCGCGGCGCTGAAGCAGTATGTCGGCGCCAATACCACGCCAGTCTATTGCACCCGCACGGCCTCCAAGCTGGTACGCACCTTCACTGATCGCCATGGCCTGAAGGACCTTTGCCGCGACCTGATCGGGGTGGAGATTTCCAAGCAGGAGCAGTCGTCCGACTGGGGCGCGCATGACCTGACCGAAGCGCAGCAGCGCTATGCCGCGTCGGATGTGCTGAACCTGCATCAGCTCAAGACCGTGCTGGACGGCATGCTGTCCCGCGAAGGCCGCATGGCCCTGGCCGAAGCCTGCTTCGGGTTCCTGCCCGCCCGAGCCGAACTTGATCTCGCCGGTTGGCCCGAGGACGATATTTTCGCCCACTGATCCCATTGATTTCGGGCTTTTAGCCCGAAAGGCGATTTTTTCCACAACCTGCTGAAATTGGTCGCGAACCGGTCATGCGGTTTGCATTTGCAGGCCTGATTCTCCATACTTGGCACGATTCTTGTTAGTGTCTCGTCAGTGGTGGATAGATCATGGCATCCGCACCCTCCGTCGCGCGTGTTAAGCGGGCCGGAAAAAAACGTGCGAAGACCTCCGGGGCTACTCCCCGGAAAGCGGCCGCCGTCCGGAGTAAGACCCGGGCGTCAGCGGGCAAGGTCGTGCAGGTTTCAAGCCGCCGGCCGGCCGGCGGCAATCCCGATATCGAGGTCGGTCGTCGCGTCCTGCTGATGGAAGCCAATGGCCTGGCCGCGCTCGCCGCGAACCTGGATACCAACTTCACCAAGGCGCTCGACATCCTGATGACGGTCAGTCGCGACGATGGCTCGCATGCCCGCGCCATCATTTCCGGCATGGGCAAGAGCGGCCATGTGGCGCGCAAGATCGCTGCGACGCTGGCCTCCACCGGCACGCCGGCGGCCTTCGTGCATCCGGGCGAAGCGAGCCACGGCGACCTGGGCATGATCATGCCGGGCGATGTGGTGATCTGCCTGTCGAATTCCGGCGAGACGCATGAGCTGGCCGATGTAATCGCCCATGCCAAGCGCTTTGCCATTCCGCTGATCGCCATGACCAAGAAGGCGAAGTCGGCCCTGGGCGATGCGGCCGATGTGGTGCTGCTGGTGCCGCCGGTGGAAGAGGCCTGCCCGATCGCGCAGGCACCCACCACCTCCACCACCATGATGCTGGCGCTGGGCGATGCGCTCGCCGTCGGTCTGATGGAACGCAAGGGCTTCACCAAGGACCAGTTCAGCGTCTTCCATCCGGGCGGCAAGCTCGGAACGCAGCTCAAGAAGGTGAAGGACCTGATGCATAGCGGCGCCGAGATGCCGCTGGTGGCCGTGGGCACACCGATGCGCGAGGCGCTGGTGACCATGGCCGGCCGCAGCTTCGGCTGTATCGGCATCGTGGGCAAGACCGGCCGCGACAAGGACCGGCTGCTGGGCATCGTCACCGACGGCGATCTGCGCCGCCATATCGAGGGCGATCTGCTGAGCCAGAAGGTCGAGGCGGTGATGACCAAGAATCCCATCACCATCGGCCCGAACCAGCTTGCCGGCGAAGCGCTGGGTGAGATGAACCGCCGCCGCATCACTGCTTTCTTTGTGGTCGATGGCACGCGTCCTGTGGGCATCCTGCATATGCACGATTGCGTGCGTGCCGGAATCACATGAGGAATGCGGTGATGGCAGCAGGACCGGATCAGGTCAGGGCGGAAGCGCGCGAGCGCAATACCGGCTTCCGGCATCGCGATGCCGCCGGCGCGCTGTCGCAGATTCCGCGCCGCCGCCGCTTCGTTCGGTTCATGAAATTCGTCCTGCCGACCATGGCGCTGGGTCTGATCACCGCGATCTTCGCCTGGCCGCAGCTCACCAAGCGACAGAACCTGCTGTCGCTGAGCCTGACGGCGGTGGACAGCGAGAATGCCGCCCTGGTGATGAACAACCCGCGTTATCGCGGTTCGGATTCCAGCGGCCAACCCTATGTGGTCACCGCCGACCGCGCCATCCAGGACCCCAAGGACGACAAGCAGGTGACGCTCGACCGCGTGCAGGCCGACCTGACCATGAACAATGGCCAGTGGTGGGCGCTGTCATCCGATACGGGCATCTACAACGGCACCAGCGAAACCTTGACCCTGTTCGGCAACATTTCCCTCTTTGGCGACCAGGGCTATGAGATGCACGGCAACTCAGCCGAGGTCGACATGAAGACCAAGGTGATCTCCAGCGATGAAAAGGTCTGGGGACAGACGGGCATGGGCACCATCAACGCCAATGGCATGCGGATTTACGACGGCGGCAAGGTGGTGGTGTTCATCAACGGGGTGAAGACCAAGATTTTCGCCCAGGAAAAACGGGGCTGATCGTGATGCGGCTTTCTTCGACACTGCTTCTCGCAACACTCGTGGCGGCCTACAGCCTGCCGGCGGCGGCGCAGTTCAACATGGGTGCGCGTCAGAAGAGTGACCAGCCGGTCAACATTTCCTCCGACACCCTGGAAGTGCAGCAGGACAAGCAGATGGCGATCTTCCGTGGCAAGGTCGACGTCGTGCAGGGCGAGAGCCGCCTGCGCTCGGACGAGCTGTTCGTGCATTACCGCGAACGCGGAGCCCAGCCGGCGGCGCAACAGCGCCCCGCACAGCAGAAACCGGGCCCGTCGATCGTGCCCGGTGGCCCCGATGCCAGTTCGATCACCAAGGTGGAAGCCAAGGGCAATGTCTTCGTCTCGACGCCGCGCGAGCGCGCGCAGGGCGAGCTTGGCATCTACGACGTCGACAAGAACACCATCACGCTGACCGGCAACGTACTGCTGAGCAGCGACCAGAGCACGGTGCGCTGCGCCCGCGTGGTGATGCACCAGGATACCGGCCGCAGCACCTGCGACCCGCTCACCACCGGCGGTCGTGTGCAGGCGGTCATCGTGCCCAACAACGCCCAGCAGCAACCGCCGGCAAGTTCCGGCCAGGGGACTCAAGGGCAGCGGCGATGAGCAGCCGGGACGACATGAAGCCGGACCTGCGGCTGGCCTCGGAAAATCCCACACCGGGACTGGCGGCGCATCGTCTGGGCAAGAGCTTCAAGAAGCGCCCGGTGCTGCGCGATGTCTCGCTGTATGTGCAGCGTGGCGAAGCGGTTGGCCTGCTCGGCCCCAACGGCGCCGGCAAGACCACGACCTTCTACATCATGACCGGGCTGATCAATCCCGATCACGGCGCCATCACCCTGGATGGCCACGAGATCACCGGCCTGCCGATGTATCGCCGCGCCCGCCTCGGCATGGGCTACCTGCCGCAGGAAGCCTCGATCTTCCGCGGCCTCACGGTCGAGCAGAATATCCGCGCGGTACTGGAACTGGTCGAACCCGAGACCGACCGGCGCGAGGCCATGCTGGAAGACCTGCTGGCGGAATTCTCGATCACCCATCTGCGCCGCACGCCGGCGCTGGCGCTATCGGGCGGCGAGCGTCGCCGCTGCGAAATCGCCCGTGCGCTGGCCACCCAGCCGTCCTTCATGCTGCTGGACGAGCCGCTGGCCGGCATCGATCCGATCGCGGTGGGCGAAATTCGCGAACTGGTGTCGCATCTGAAGGATCGCGGCATCGGCGTGCTGATCACCGACCACAACGTGCGCGAGACGCTGGACATCATCGACCGGGCCTACATCCTGCATGATGGCAAGGTTCTGATGGAAGGCAGCCCGACCGAAATCGTCGCCGATGAGAATGTGCGGCGCGTTTATCTCGGCGAGCGGTTCAGCTGGTGACGGCTTAGCCATGGCACTGGGTCCGCGTCTCGAACTCAGGCAGGGTCAAGCCCTTGTAATGACGCCGCAGCTGCAGCAGGCGATCAAGCTGCTGCAGCTTTCCAATCTTGAACTCACCGCCTATGTCGAGCAGGAGCTGGAGCGCAATCCGCTGCTGGAACGCATCGATGGCGACGGGCCGGGCGAAGATGCCCGCGATGCCTTCGAGGTCGCCGATGGCGATGGTCCGGCCGAGCGGCTGGATCTGGGATCGGATGCGATCTCGGACAAGGCGCGCGACAGCATGGATGTCGATGCGACGGTCGACAGCAACACCTTCAATGGCGACAGCGGCTACGATGCCGCTGGGCCCGATACGCAGGGCCTGAGCAGCAACAACATCACCGGCAGCGGCGGCAATTCCCGCTTCGAGGATGGCGAGAACGGTCTTGAACAGACGCTGTCCGAGACGCTGAACCTGCGCGATCATGTGCAGGAGCAGTGGCTGCTGATGCCGGCCAATGCCACCGACCGCCTGATCGGCCAGACCCTGATCGATGCGCTGGACGATGCGGGCTACCTGACGGAATCACTGGAGGACATCGGCGCGCGGCTGGGCATCGAGGCCGACGAGGTCGAGGCCGTGCTACTCGATCTGCAGACCATCGAGCCGGCGGGCATCTTTGCGCGCAGTCTGAAGGAATGCCTGGCGCTGCAGCTGCGTGAACGCGACCGTCTCGACCCCGCCATGCAGGCGCTGCTGGACAACCTGGAACTGCTGGCCAAGCGCGATATCGCCGGCCTGATGCGCATCTGCGGCGTCGATCAGGAAGACGTCAGCGACATGGTGAAGGAAATCCGGGCACTGAATCCGAAGCCGGGCCTGCTGTTCGGCGGCGAGCCGGTACAGACGCTGGTGCCTGATGTCTATGTCCGCCGTGCCAATGACGGCAGCTGGGCGGTGGAACTGAATACCGAGACACTGCCACGCGTCCTGGTCAACAGCCGGTACTACGCCCGCGTCACCAAGGTGGAGAAGGGTGCCAACGGCACCAAGATCGCGGAGGTCAAGCAGGCCAAATCCTACATGTCGGACTGCCTGAATTCGGCCAACTGGCTGGTCAAGTCGCTGGACCAGCGCGCCCAGACCATCCTGAAGGTGGCCAGCGAGATCGTGCGCCAGCAGGATGCCTTCCTGCGCCATGGCGTGTCGCATCTGAAGCCGTTGAACCTGCGTGCCGTGGCCGAAGCCATCGAGATGCATGAGAGTACAGTCAGCCGCGTCACCTCGAACAAGACGATGGCGACCCCGCGCGGCATTTTCGAGATGAAGTATTTCTTCACCGCCAGCATTGCCGCCACCGATGGCGGCGAGGCTTTCTCGGCGGAATCGATCCGCCATCGCATCAAGTCGCTGATCGATGGCGAACCGCCGGAAGATGTGCTGTCGGATGACAAGATTGTGGAAATGCTGGCGGGCAAGGGCGTCGACATCGCCCGCCGCACCGTGGCGAAATACCGAGAAGCAATGAACATTCCCTCGTCAGTGGAGCGCCGCCGCCTCAAGAAGGCCGGCCTGCTGAAGGTGGGCTGAGGAGTATCCATGGCTGATATTGCGCCGCTGTTTGAAAGCAACCGCGACTGGGCGATGTCGAAACTGCGGGTCGATCCCGGTTTCTTTGATCGGCTGACGCATCAGCAGAATCCCGCCTATCTGTGGATCGGCTGTGCCGACAGCCGGGTGCCGGCCAATGAAATCGTTGGCCTCGACCCGGGCGAGCTGTTTGTCCACCGCAACGTCGCCAACCTGGTGCATCCGGCCGATCTGAACTGTCTGGCGGTTCTGCAGTATGCGGTCGAGTATCTGAAGGTGAAGCACGTCATCGTCACCGGCCATTACGGCTGCGGCGGCGTGCGTGCGGCGATGCAGCCCCAGCAACTGGGCCTGATCGATCACTGGCTGCGGCCGATCCGCGATGTCTTCGACCGCAACAAGGACGATCTCACCGCCATCGTCGACGAGTACAGGCGCCTGAACGCGCTGTGCGAGATGAATGTCCGCGAGCAGGTCGCCAATCTGGCTAAGACCACCATCGTGCAGAATGCGTGGCATCACGGCCAGGACCTCAGCCTGCATGGCTGGGTCTACGGCATCTCCAACGGCTTGATACGCGATCTGGAAGTCACCATATCGAGTCCGGAGGGGTTGGCCGAGATATTCCGCACCAAGCCGGAATCGGCCCAGCCCTGACGCGGGTCCAAACCGTCGCCTTTGAGCGATATCCACAGCTATTTTCGGCTGCAGATATCATTGGAATCAATAGGTTAGGGAGGATGGATGCGGTTGACAGGGGGAATTGCCTTGTCTATGGTCCGCGCCGCATGACGGGCGCGAGCCGCCGTACTACAATCATGCTCTGACCGATCGAACTCGGGTTTCGACGCATCATGAAAATCCTGACGTCCGGACAGCAACTCGACCTCGGCGAATCCCTTCGGGACTATGTCGAGGACAACCTCACTACATCCGTATCGAAGTATATGGATAATGCCATCGAAGCGCAGGTCGTCTTCAAGCGCGTCGGCTCGATGTATCATTGCCATTGCTCGGTGCATGTCGGTTCCGGCATTGCCATGCAGTCGGAAGGCGAGGATGCGGAAATTTACGCCAGCTTCGACAAAGCTCTGGAGAAGCTGGCCAAACAGGTTCGGCGCGACAAGCGCAAGCGACGCAACCATCATACGCGTCAACAGTCTGCCGTTGGAGACCTCGCCTGAGTCGCGTCAGCGACCCGGTGTAGTGCCACGGCAGCCGCAGAGGCATCTCTCCCCATGGAAATCTTTCAGCTTTTGAGTCCTGACGGCGTTGTCGCCAATCTCAAAGCCAATAGTAAAAAGCAGGCGCTGCAGGAACTGGCGGCGCGTGCGTCCCGGATCACCGGCCAGCATGAGCGTGCGATCTTCGATACGCTGCTGGAGCGCGAGCGGCTCGGTACCACGGGCGTGGGCAATGGCATCGCCATTCCGCACGGCCGCCTGGCCGGCCTGGACAAGCTGTATGGTTTGTTCGCCCGCGTGGAGCGTCCGATCGATTTCGATTCCATCGACGAAATGCCGGTGGACCTGATCTTCCTGCTGCTGGCGCCGGAAGCCGCCGGCGCCGATCACCTGAAGGCGCTGGCGCGGGTATCACGCCTGCTGCGCGACAAAGCGGTTTGCGAGAAGCTGCGCGGCGCCGAGAGCGCTGATGCGATCTACGCCCTGCTCACCGACAGCCCGACCAGCCACGCCGCCTGATAGCGGCGCAGCCGATCTTATTGATGGCCGTCAGTGGACGCTGACGGCCATCAGTTCGTTTTGCAGGGCTGCGGCGAATGCAAGATCGCGTTCGGGTGCCCAGCCGAGCTGGTTGCCATTGGCTGCATAGACGCCCCAGACCAGACCTTCCTCGGTTTGCACCGGCCGGATATAGGCGAGATCCGGCGCGCCGAGATTGGCGAAGGTTTCAGTGGTCATTGCGTCCTGCATGCGACGGGTGTTGACGTAGGTATCGTGGTTACTGGGGGTGGCCATGTTTTTCTCCTTCGGCAGAGTGCTTAGACGCTGCCACGGCTTTTATCGCTGACACCCAGGGTGTCGCTGCGACCGCCGTCTGTCGTATTAATAGCGATGGTGCGGACCTGAGGTTCCGGCCGGGGTCGGCGGAGCTGGATATGCAGCAGGCCATTGGCCAGCTCGGCTCCGGTGACCTCAATGCCGTCGGCCAGCACGAAACTGCGCTGGAACTGCCGCGCGGCAATGCCGCGATGCAGGTAAATCCGTTCCTTGTCATCGGACTGCTTGCCGCGAATGACAAGCTGGTTGTCTTCCACGGTGATCGACAGGTCAGCCGGGCCAAAACCGGCCACAGCCAACGTAATGCGCAGGCCGTCTTCACCGATCTGTTCAATATTATAGGGCGGATAGCCTTCCGAACCGGCCTTGGTGGCACGTTCGATCATCCGCTCCACATGGTCGAAGCCCAGCAGCAACGGGCTGGAAAAGAGAGATACTCTGGTTGTCATCACGGACTCCTTAAGTCTAAGCGAGGCCTGTCGGAGCCCTGATTCATAGGCACTCCAACGATGAAGATGTGGGGTGGCGCGGCTTGCGGTTCAAGACCCATCTGGGCAGGATGTGCGGCGAAATCCGGAGGCAATTGTGGCCGAATCTAGGCAAAAAATTCAGACACTTGGCGTGGTTGGCGCAGGCGCCATGGGCCGTGGCATCGCGCAGGTCGGCATGACCGGCGGCATGACGGTGCTGCTGTTCGATGCCGCACCAGGCGCGGCCGCCAAGGCGCGCGACGCAGTGCTGATGCAGTTGGACCAAATGGTGGTGAAAGGCCGCATGGAGCCCGCCGCTGCCGATGCCGCGAAAGCGCGTCTGAGTGTGGTCGACGACATGAAGGCTTTCGCGCCAGCCGATCTGGTGGTGGAAGCCATCGTCGAGAATCTGGGCATCAAGCAGGAGGTCTTCCGGCAGCTGGAAGCCATCGTGCGTCCGGATTGCCTGCTGGCCTCGAACACCTCATCGCTACGCATCGCCTCCATCGCCAGCGCCTGCCAGAATCGCGACCGCATCGCCGGCCTGCATTTCTTCAACCCCGTACCGCTGATGAAACTGGTCGAGGTGATCCGTGCGCCGGGCAGCAGCGATGCCACCATCGCCGCCTTGGTCGAAGCCGGGACGCGCATGGGGCGGCAGCCGGTTGTCGTGCAGGATAGTCCGGGCTTTTTGGTCAATCTGGGCGGTCGCGCCTATACGCAGGAAGCCCTGCGCATCGTATCCGAGGGCGTGGCGACGCCGGCCCAGGTCGACGCGGTCATGCGCGACAACTGGGGTTTCCGCATGGGGCCGTTCGAGTTGATGGACCTGACTGGCATCGATGTGAATTTCCCGGTTAGCGAGATCATTCACGAGGGCTATTTCTACGACCGCCGGCTGGCGACCTCGCCGCTGCATCAGTTGTTGAAGGAAAGCGGCCAGCTCGGCCGCAAGACCAAACAGGGCTTCTTCGCCTATGGCGAGGACGGCAAGGCCATCACGGAATCACCTGATGCGCCGGCCAGCGCCCCTCCGATCCTGCGCGTCGCCCTGGCCGAGGATGACGAGGCCCTGGGCGAGTTGCTGCGCAGCTTCGGTTTCGAAGTGAGCGGGTTTGATGACGGTGACAGCCCGATCCTCTGCGCCCTGCTGGGCGAGGATTGCTCGGGCTATGCCGCCCGCCGCGGCTTCGACCATCGCCGGCTGTTCGCTGTCGACATCGCCGGCAAGCTGGACAAGCGGCTGACGCTGATGCGTGCCCCGGGGGCGCGACGCGATCTGCTGGAAGGGCTGGTGGCGCAGTTCCATGCCGCCGGCCGTGCCGTGACCGCGATCCATGACAGCCCTGGCTTCATCGGCCAGCGCATTGCCGCCATGGTGGCCAATCTGGGCTGCGAGATGGCGCAGATTCGCATCGCCGGTCCGGCCGATATCGATCGTGCGATGACCCTGGGCCTGAGTTATCCCTTCGGCCCGCTGGCACTGGCTGATGCGATGGGGCTGGAGACGGTGCACACCATCCTGACCCAGCTGCAGGCGATCACCGGCGACGACCGCTATCGCCCCAGCCTGTGGCTGCGGCGGCGTGCGCTGCTCGGCCTGTCGGCGCTGACGGAAGACTGAGGCGGGCGTCAGAAGCCTTTCGGCCGCACGGTTTTCAGTTCCTGTTCGATCCGTGTCTTGTCATAGCTGCCACCAGCGGAATCGCACAGATATCCTAGTATGGAGAAGCTATAGAGTGCCATGGGGTTGCCCGGAGCAGATGCGGGGCTGCCATATTCACGGAACCCGATGCAGTTTTTGCCGGCGGCAGTGAATTCCAGCGTATGGGCATTACCGACCAGTTTCACGCTGTTATATTTTTGCGGCGCATAAGCTGTCTCAATCAGGTCCTTGATGAACTTCTGATCGGCAGACGGACTGCCTGAGTTCACGCCGCACCGGCTTTCCTTAGGCAGCAGGGCCTGCAGGATCGTTTCGTTTTTACCAGCATTACGGAAAAGGGCGAAGTTCTGAAACTGGCATTGCTGGCCGCCAACGAATGAGGGGCCGGCCAGGCATTTATCTTGGGGCTGTGCAGCGGGTCCCCAGATGTCGGCGCATTCTATGGGCGTCCAATCTGCAACGAGCATGTAGGGCTTAGCTTGCGGGTTTGCGTCGAGCTTCTGCTGAAACTGGGCGCGGATGTCGTCGACCGACAGCGCCTTGTCGCCAAAAGTCGGGTCGTTGGCGGCAGCCATTCCAGGCATCAGTAAGGCTGCAAAAACGAAAAGCTGCAGGAAACGCTTCATATCCCCTCCCAGGTCACATTATCGGTGAACCCTATGGTAGGTGTAAGGGAGAGGAAATAGCCCTTTAGGTAGGCATGACTGTGCGCTGGCCTCTTCAGTGGTGACGCAGTGTCGCTCCTACATCGCCTTCGGGGCGGGAAGTTCGCTGGCGCCGGCGGCGGGGCGTTCCGGCTTGTCGCTCGCCGCCGGTTCGATCATGGCCGGTTCGGCGACCTGCTCGGCACCGATCGGGGCAGTGGCGACCTGCGGGGGCGGCGTACGGCGGCCCGGCGGCGTCATCGGCATGCGTGGATCGGCGAGCGCGCGCGGCTGCGCCGGCAGCTGGCGGCCTTCGAGCGAATAGGGATCGGGCTCGGCGTAGCAGTCGACGCCGCCCAGCGTCTTGAAGCAATACACTTCCTGGCGGTCGGTCGGCTTGTAGTTGCTGACGCAGTAGGTGCCGTCGCTGACGATGTTCAGCGGATTGCAGCTGATCTCCAGTCGGCGCTCGATCTTGGTCTTGACGATCTCGTAGCCGAGGCCGACTGCACCCCACTGTGCGGCGGGAGTCAGGTTGTCGCGCGTGTCGGAGCAGCCTGCCAACAGGCCGGCGCACAGCAGCGGAAGAATGATCGCGTTCAAAATCCTACGCATGGGTTTCTCTCCTGCGAGACTCCGTCGGAGTCAGCCATGGCCGTTCTGGCCGCCCCGCATTATCGCGTCATGCAGATTGAATATCCAGTTAAGGGATATGGTTAAAAGGCGTTAGCCATATCGTGATGGCGGCGCCGGTTCTGCGCGCTATTCGGCCGGATTCGGCAGGATGATGCGGAAGGTGGTGCCCAGCGGGCCGGTGCGCGCCAGTTCCAGGTCGCCGCCATGGGCGCGGATTAGTTCGCGCGCGATGGCCAGGCCGAGGCCGGTGCCGCCGGTGCGGCCGCCCCGGAACGGCTCGAACAGATGCGCCTGGGCGGCATCGCTCAGGCCGCCGCCGCTGTCGGCCACCTCGATGACCACGGCATCGCCGCTGAGGGCGGCGGCAATACGGATGTCGCCGCCTTCGCACATTGCCTGGGCGGCATTGCGCGCGAGGTTGTTCAGCACGCGATACAGGTGATCGGGATCGGCCAGCACAGCCAGGTTGGGCGGGATGGCGGTGTGCCAGCGCATCTCGCCGCAATCGGCAACGCCCAGACCGGCGGCGATGTCGTCGACCATCCGGTGAAGCAGGATGCGGCGCGGTTCAGGCGCGCGCTCCTCGGCCTTGCCATAGCGCAGGGTCTGGGCGCAGAGCGCGATGGCGCGGTCAATCGACCAGACCAGCCGCGGCGCCACCTGGCGCACGGTGGGGTCGTCCGATGTGGCCAGGCGGTCGGAGACCAACTGCGCCGAGGCCAGCATGTTGCGCAGGTCATGGCTGATCTTGCTGACGGCGATGCCGAGCTGGGCGAGGCGGATGCGCTGGGTCAGGGCCTGGCGCAGGTCCTGCTGCATCATCTGCAATTCGCGCTCGGCCAGGCCCAGTTCGTCACGGCGTGACGAAGGCCGGATGATCTGGCGCGCGTCCTCCGGCGCGGAACGGAAGCCGACGATGCTGTCGATCAGGCGCAGGATCGGCCGCACCAGCAGCCATTGCAGGCTGATATAGACCAGTGCGCCGATGAAGATGGCGATGGCAAGCGACAGCCAGAAGACGCGCCAGGAGAATTCGCGCAGCGCCTCGGCCAGCGGTTCGGTGGGCAGCACCACTTCGATGCGAGTCTGCGGATCGCGCGGAGAGGGGCCAAGCACGCGCAGGAAGGGATCGGCGCGGCCGCTCAGGGTCATGCCGGCATCCGTGATGGCTTCCCACCACATCCAGTTGGCGAGGTCCATCGGCTTGCCCAGCATCGGCAGTTCCTGCCGGTCGCTCAGGATCAATGCGTTCCGTTCCCGTTGCCGCATGGCGACCAGCTTGCCGCCGACATTGCGCAGCAGTTCGGCTTCGAGCTCGCTGCTGACCATGCCGTCGGGCGCGGCGAGCAGGGCCAGCGCCGCCTGGTCGGCCAGTTCGATGCGGGCTTCCAGATAACTGATGCGGAACCGCGCCATCGCCGGCAGATAGATCAGCACTTCGACGATGGCGATGAAGATGAGGGTGAGGAACAGCAGGCGACGCGACAGGCTCGCCGCGCTGATCTGGCGCGGCCGTCGCGGCATCGTATTCTCAGGAACCCCTCCGTTCATGAGTGCTATTATAGAGCGTCAGCCGAAACGGGCGAGCAACTGAACCATGCGACGTAGAATCGGGCTCAACAGTCGCGGACGGTAGAAATCGCCGGCTGCAGCTTTGCCCGCCTCACCACGAGTCGGATGGGGTATTGGCAGGCCCTGCAGGGCGCCGACACCGAGCCCCTTGCCGATGGCAAGCTGCCAGACCTGGATCAGGTCGGCCGCCATTGGTCCGGAAATGGTTACCCCAAGGATGCGACCGCGCCCGGGCGTGACGATAACCTTGATTTGTCCGTCCACGCGGCCCTCGGCCTGGGCGCGGTCGTTGGCGGCAAAGGTCTGGCGCAGGATATTGATGCGGCCATGGCGGGCGCGGGCCTCGGATTCGGACAGGCCCACGCTGGCATAGTCCGGATCGCCGTAAACCACGTAAGGAAGCATGGCCTGATCGGCGCGTACCGGCAGCCGGAACAGGATGTTCTTCAGCACGATGGTGGCGTGATGCCGCGCCGTATGGGTGGCGGGGCTGAGGCCGGTGACATCGCCCACGGCCCAGACGTGGCGGTTGCTGCTGCGCAGTCGTCCATCCACGGCGATCCCGCGCGCATCGTGGTGCACGCCGGCAGCCTCCAGACCGAGATCATCGCTGTTGGGCACACGCCCTGTCGCCATCAGCAGGTGCGAACCGGCGATGCGCGTGCTGCTGCCATCGGCATGCTGCAGCGTCAGCACGATGCCCGAAGCAGTATTCTCGGCGAGCATCACTTCCGTCTGTTCATGCACGATCACGCCGTCGGCGCGCAGCGTGTCGATCAGCAGGCCGCTCAGTTCGGGATCGCAGCGGTTCAGGCAGCGCAGGCGTTCGATCAGCGTGACGCGCGTACCCAGCCGGCGGAAGGCCTGCGCCAGTTCGACGCCGCTGGGTCCGCCACCGATGACGAGCAGATGCAGCGGCCGTTCGGTCAGGGCCGAGAACAGCGTATCGGTGGTGAGGTAGGGAATGCCGGCCAGACCCTCGATTGGGGGAATGGCCGGTCGCGAACCGCTGGCGATCACCACATGGCGCGGCCGGATCACGGTGTCGCCAACCGTCAGGCGATCGGCCGCCGTGAAGCGTGCCTCGCCCTGCAGGACGGTGGCGCCCAATGCCGACAACCGTTCGGCGGAATCGTTCGGCGCCTGGGCGGCAATGGCCGCCTGCACGCGGTGCATGACCGCGGGAAAGTCGATCTCGGGGTCGTCATGGCGGATGCCGAAGGCTTCGGTGGCGCGCCAGGCCACGGCATGGTGGCCGGCGGCGATCAGCGCCGCAGCCGGAATATCGCCGCCATGCAGGCGATTGCCTCCCATGCGGCCGCGTTCGATCAGAATCGTGCGCGCGCCCATGACGGCGGCCCCGGTCGCCACGGCAATGCCGCCGGCGCCCGCGCCGATGACGGCAATATCGCAATCCAGTCGTTCGGCCATGCAGCCAGCAAAGACAGCGCGGCCATTGAAGTCAAGGCGCGGTCCGCACGCTTGCGGTGATTAATGACGGCCCAGTTTTTGCCCCATTCGCGGGTCAGACAGGGTAGATTGCAAACCGTACCCGGCCGCCGGGCTATCACAATTGCATCCTCCGTCTTTCGATGTCCGACCGCATGACCTCTCTCGCACGTTCCGTTCTTCTGCTGCTGGCCCTGCTGATCAGTCCGCTGACCACCCTGCCGGCGTTCGGCCAGCCGGCATCACCAGCTACCTCTGATCGTCCGGCGCAGACCAACTGGTCTGCCGTGCTGGGGGGCATCGAGCGTCAGTTGCGCGATCCGCGCCTGAACGACGATGATTTCGCCGTGCTGCGCACCGATCTGGATCGTCTGCGCGTCACCGCCACACAGGAGCGCGACCTGTTCAGGCAGGCCGTGACGGCAACGCAGATTCAGCTCGATGCATTGGGGCCTGCGCCGGCAACGGGGCAGCTGCGTGAGTCGGCCGCGGTATCTGAGTCGCGCCGGCAGGTCTCGACACGGCTGCAGGCAAATCAGGACAGCGTGAAGCAGGCCGAACTGGCGTTGGCCCGCATCGTGGCGCTGCAGGACGAGGTCGCCGATCAGGCGCGGCGGCAGTTCACCCGACAGCTGATCTATCGTGGTCCGTCACCATTCAATCCGGCTTTCTGGCGCGACGGCTTTTCCGAGGTGCAGGCCGTGTCGGCACAGGTTCTGGCGGCACCGGAGCAGTGGTGGCAGGCCAATGATGAACGTCGGTCGACCACCACGACGTTGCTGCAGATTGTGCTGGTCACTGCATTGTCGATCGGCCTGCTGATGCCGGCACAGCGCTGGCTGCGGCGGCAATACGGCATCCAGCCGGGAAGCGAAGATCCGTCATCGGTACGCCGCACGATTGCGGCTTTTACTGAACTGATCCGCCGCACCGCCGTGCCGCTGGTGGTGCTCTGGGCTGGCTACGGCGTGCTGGTTGGCAATGGTTGGGCCAATGGCCTGGTCGGCAGCATGCTCTATACGATGATGCAGGCCTTCACCATTGCACTGCTGGCCTATGGTCTGGCGCAGGCGGCGCTGGCGCCACGTCAGCCGGCCTGGGCGCTGATCCCGTTGCCCAAACCCGGGCGTGAGAGCCTGCTGCGTCGCACCGGCGGTTTCGTCATCGGCATTGTTCTGGTGTCGCTGCTGGTTGCACCGTCGCGTGTGCCCGATTTCGGCACGGCCGGCCGCGACCTGGTGATCGCCGCCGTCGCGATCTTCCTGGTGGTGGCCAACCTGGCTTTCGCCGATCCGCGACTGTGGCGTACGCTGCCCGATGACTGGCGGCCGTTGCGCCTGATGGCGGGCGTGAATTTCACGCTCAACCTGTTCTGTCTGGTCGCTGTCCTGCTCGGGTATTACAGCGTCGGTGCCTATATTTCCTACGGACTGCTGGGCTCGGCGCTGGCGTTGGCCGCCTATGTGCTGGTGCGCAATGCGATCCGTGACGGGCTGGCCAACCTGGCAGAGAATCCGGAAAGTCGCTTCCGGATCTGGCGGCAGAGTCTGGGCTTGAGCGGCCCGCTGAGCACGACCTCGCGCCTGCTGCTCGGCCTGCTGGCTGATATCGTACTGTTCATGCTGCTGCTGGTGTTTCTGGCGCTGGCCTGGGGCGTCAGCCGCGCGACGTTGATCAGCTATACGCTGGAACTGTTCTATGGCGTGACGATCGGCCCGGTGACGATCTCGCTGGGCAACATTCTCGCGGCGCTGATGATCTTGGTCGTGGGCATCGGCATCACGCGGCTCCTGAGCGGCGGCCTGAATGCGCGGCTGGAACAGCAGAGCGGCATCGATCCCGGCGTGCGCAACTCGATGGTCACCGGCCTGACCTATGTTGGTTATCTGCTGGCCATCGTGGCCGGCATCGGCGCCATCGGCCTCGATCTTTCCAATCTGGCGATCATTGCCGGTGCCCTGACGGTGGGTATCGGTTTCGGCCTGCAGAATATCGTCAACAACTTCGTTTCCGGCATCATCCTGCTGATCGAACGGCCGGTGAAGGTGGGCGACTGGGTATCGGTGGGTGGCAAGGAAGGGTATGTCCGCCGCATCAACGTGCGTTCGACCGAGATCGAAACCTTCCCGCGTGCCTCGGTGATCATTCCGAATTCGGAGTTGATATCCCAGTCGGTGATGAACTGGACGCACCGCAATCGCCTGGGCCGGATCGACATCAATGTGCCGCTGTCCTATGCCGCCGATGTCGAGAAAGCCAAGGAGGTGCTGCTGGGCTGTCTGAAGGATCACGAAGAAATCCTCAGCATGCCATCGCCGGAGGTGATCTTCCGTGATCTGTCTTCCGGCCAACTGACCTTTGCGTTGCGGGGTCATATCGCCGATGTCGAGCGCCGGCATCTGATCGAAAGCGACCTGCGCTTCGCCATCATGAAATCCCTGAAGGAAAGTGGGGTCGGGCTGCCGTTCGGCGGGCCGAACACGCTGTTCCTGGGCGATATCGAGCGCATAGAAAAAGCCCTGGGTGGCCTGCGCCACCCAGGGCCTGAAGAGATGAAGAAGACGGACTAGTTCGTCTGCTTCGGACGCGGCAGGTCGAACAGCAGGATTTCCGCGCCGTCCGGAGCCTCGATCGTCCAAGGCTCATCGCCAGCGAGTGCCGCGCCGTCGCGGGTCTTCAGCACATTGCCGTCGACCGTGACGGTGCCTTCGGCCACCACCAGATAGCCCATGCGATCGGACTGCTGCTCATAGGTCACCGACTTGCCCTTTTCGATCAGGGCGCCGAATAGCGTGGCGTCCTGATGGATCAGCAGCGTGCCGGCATTTGCTTTCAGCACTGCATCCTCGCCCGAAGCCAGGGGCACCAGCCGGTTGGCGCGGTCCGTCTTGGGGAACTGCGCCTGGTCCCAGCGCGGCTTCAGCTTGGCCTGACGCGGCTCGATCCAGATCTGGAACAGATGCGTCATTTCGTCTTCGGCGTTGAATTCCGAATGCATGATGCCGGTGCCGGCGGACATCACCTGCACATCGCCGGCCGGGGTGCGACCCTTGTTGCCCAGGCTGTCTTCATGGCTGATCGCACCTTTGGTGACATAGGTGATGATTTCCATGTCGCGATGGCCATGCATCGGGAAGCCCGACTGCGCGGCAATCTCGTCATCGTTCCACACACGCAGCGGACCGAAACCGAAACCCATCGGCGCGGCGACGCCGGAGAAGTTGAAGTGGAACCGGCTGTTCAGCCAGTCGATGTTCATGCGGCCGAGTTTGTCGAAAGGAACAACATGCATCATGGGAACCTCCATCGGCGACGGCCGACCATATCAGCCGTCGCCGGAGTCTGTAGAGTTAAGCCTTCAGTTTCGTGGCGATACCTGCCACATGCTTGCCCTGGAAACGGGCGAGTTTGAGTTCGGTCTCGCTCGGGCTGCGGCTGCCATCCGCACCGGCGATGGTGCCGGCGCCGAGCGGCGAGCCGCCCTTCACCGCGCTGACGTCCATCGTTTCCGGGATCGCATAAGGCAGGCCGACGATCACCAGGCCATGATGCAGCAGGGTGGTGTGGAAGCTGCTGACCGTGGTCTCGTTGCCCCCACCGGTGCCAGTGGAGACGAAGACACTGCCGACCTTGCCGACCAGCGCGCCCTTCACCCACAGACCACCGGTCTGGTCGAGGAAGCTGCGCATCTGGCCGCTCATGTTGCCGAAGCGCGTACCGGTGCCAAAGATGATGGCGTCATAGTCAGCCAGTTCGGCCGGGGTGGCGATGGGCGCGGCCTGGTCCCACTTACCGCCAACCTTCTTGAAGGCCTCTTCCGGCATGGTCTCGGGCACGCGCTTGATCGTCACGTCGGTACCCGGGACCTCGCGGACACCGGCGGCGACGGCTTCGGCCATCTTTTCAACATGGCCGTACATCGAATGATAAAGCACCAGAACCTTGGTCATGATTGTCTCTCCTGTTATCCGGCCTGTGTCCGGTCGGGGGTGGCTGTTTGTCTTGACGGCCAAGGTATGCCTTTCGTTTATTGAAACAATATTGCATTTGGAATATAATTGTTTCCATAAGGAAACAGTATGGACCATCTGGCTGATCTCGCTGTCTTTGCCCGGGTCGTGGAGCTGGAAAGCTTCAGCGGCGCGGCCAGTGCCCTGGGCCTCTCCAAATCCGCCGTCTCCAAGCAGGTCTCCCGGCTGGAGCAGCGGCTGGGGACGCAGCTGCTGCAGCGGACCACCCGCAAGCTGTCGCTGACCGAGACCGGCCGCATCGTGCTGGAGCATGCCCAGCGCGTGCTGCAGGAGGCGGAAGCCGTGGATGCCGCCGTGCAGAATCTGCAGGCGCTGCCGCGCGGCCTGCTGCGGGTGAACCTGCCGATGAGCTTCGGCCTGGCCTATGTCGCGCCGTTGCTGCCCGAACTGCTGGCGCTCTGTCCGGAGCTGAAGGTCGACCTCACCTTCAACGACCGCACGGTGGATCTGCTGGAAGAGGAGGTGGATGTGGCCATCCGCATCGGCGCCAATCTGACCGATTCCACGCTGACGGCGCGGCGTCTGGCCCCGGTGCGCCCGATCACCTGCGCCGCCGAATCCTATCTGCGCAAGGCCGGTGTGCCGCTGAAGCCCGACGATCTGCGCCAGCATGAATGCCTGCTCTACAAATACCTGCCCGAGCCGGACACTTGGCGCTATGAGGGGCCGGGCGGGCCCTATGCAGTGAAAGTGTCGGGCCGGTTGACCACCAACAACGGCGACTCGTTGCGTGATGCCGCCCTTGCCGGTCATGGCATCGCCCGGCTTCCCAGCTTCATCGTCGGGCCGGATGTGGCGCCCGGCCGGCTGGTGCCGCTGTTGGAAGCCTATGAGCCTGCGCCGCTGAATATCTATGCCGTCTATCCGGCCCAGCGGTATCTGACCCCGAAGGTGCGGGCCTTCATCGACTTCTTTGCCAAAAAGTTCGGCCCCGAGCCGCCCTGGGAGTGTGTTCTGGCGGACACAGCCCGCGCCTGCCGTATGAAATCCCTATGAAACCGGGTTTACGCCCCCGGACCGCTATGCTATCGACCTTTTGCGACAACAGGATTCTGTCTCATGACCCGCCAGTGGCGACATCGACGAGCCCGTATTGGCGCACCGCAGCAGCAAATGCGAAAGCGGTGCGTTACGGCCGCTCGTGCGCGCTGAAGCTGGGTCATAGTCGCCACCAATTCCCGACAATCCGCTTCCAATGAGCACGCGCCGGCCAACCGGACGCAAGGCTAAGGCCGCCCGTCCGCCTCTGGTCTCAGAACTCGTTGCTGGAAGCAAAGTCATGTACCCCATTCTGCCGGAGCGGCCCACGGATGCCGCCCAGATCGATGCCCTGCTGGATCTCACCTTCGGGTCCGAGCGCACGCGCAAGACCGTCTACCGGCTGCGTGAGGGCGTGTCTCATATGAAGCCGCTGGCCTTCGTCGTGCGCGACGAGGATGGCATGGTGTTGGGTTCGATCCGCTACTGGCCGGTCAGCATCGGCGATGCCGCGACACCGGCCATCATGCTGGGCCCGGTGGCCGTGCATCCCGATTACCAGGGCAAGGGCATCGGCCGGGCGCTGATCCGGCACAGCCTCTACACGGCGGCGCGGCTCGGTCACGGCCTGTGCATCCTGGTCGGCGACAAGCCCTATTACGAACCTTTCGGCTTTGTCGGCGCCGCAGACCGTGGCCTGGAGATGCCGGGCTGGGTCGAGCGTGAGCGGTTCCAGGTGATGGAACTGGCGCCGGGTGCGCTGAAGGGTGTGGCTGGCGTGGTGGGCAAGCCGCCGCGCAAGCGCAAGGCGGCATAATCGTCTCTAGCGGCTTTCGCGCCGCCACATCAGCAGTAGCGCCAGCAGCATCGCGGTCAGCACCGCCAGCGGCAGGGCCAGCGGCGTCAGCGTCAGCCCGGTGACGACATAGTCGTTCTGGCGATAGAGCCCGATCCAGTTGCGGCCGGCCTGCTCGCGGGCAGCGATGCGCGTCGGCTTCTCGACCATGCGCACATCCGGCACGCCATCGCGCAGCCAGTGTGCACTGCCATTGCTGGCATCGGTCAGCGGCTTGAGAATCGCCGGCGTGGCACGGGCATCGGCGAATTCACGCGGGTTGATCGCGCCCACGGTGGCAACTGTTTCCTTGTCGCCGTCTTTCACGCGGTAGATGCCCGGCATATCGACCGGCAGGATATTGCTGGCGATGCCGTTGCCGCGTTCTTCCAGGGTGAGTTTGGCTTCCGAGCCATCGGGGCGGGTGATAGTGACCGGCTCGCGGCTTTCCTTCAGGCTCTGGCGTTCGATCTCCAGACGGCCGCCCTTGGCCTCGGCGCGCAACGCCTCTTCCTCCAGGTCGGGTTCCTTCATCAGCCAGTGCGACAGGCGGCGCAGAACCTCGGCCTGCGGGCCGCCGCTTTCAAAGCCGCGCGACCATAGCCAGATATGATCGGAATAGAACTGCCCCACGCGGCCTTTCTCGACCCGGTCGAGCACCAGCAGCGGTTCGCGATTGGGCGTCTCCAGCACGCTGTGGCCGCGGGTGATATCTACGTTGACGACGCGGAACCAGCGGCTCCAGTTCGGCTGGCCGTTTTCGCCCACCGATCCCGGCAGGCCGGCCGTCACCGGATGGCGCTTGCCGGTGGCGCTCAGCTGCGGTGTGAAGGGCTCGGTGCGCACAGTGCCGTTCGGACGGCCGGGCAGGATGTCTGACACCGGCGTGCGGTAAATGCTCAGCGGCGTGGCATAAGCCGGCCCGGAGACCTCGAGGAAGGCGCCGCCGCGCTCCACATAGCGGGCGATATTCTCGTAATACGCCGTCGGCAGAATGCCGCGCCGCCGGTAGCGGTCGAAGATGATCAGGTCGAAATCGTTCAGCTTGACCTCGAACAGTTCGCGGATCGGGAAGGCGATCAGCGACAGCTCACGGATCGGCGTGCCGTCCTGCTTGTCCGGCGGCCTGAGAATCGTGAAGTGAACGAGGTTGACGTTGGGATCGGCCTTCAGCAGGTTGCGCCAGACGCGCTCGCCGGCATGCACCTCACCGGTGACCAGCAGAACATTCAGGCGGTCGCGCACGCCGTTCACCGATAGTGCCGCGCGGTTGTTCAGCGGCGTCAGTTCGTTCGGGATCGGCGCGACTTCGAATTCCAGCAGGCTGCGGCCCGCCCGCGGCAGCTTAAACGGCACGGTGACATCGCGGCCGACCGGAACGGTGATCATCTGCTCGCCGGCATCCTGCTGGCGGAAGCGCAGTTGCGCCGTCTCGTTCGGCGCGGCGCCGGTATCGTCGACGCGCAGGGTGGCATTGAGATCCTGGTTGACCATGCCGAAGGTCGGCGCATTGCGCACCACCAGGCGGCGGTCGCGCTCGTTGGGCTGGCCGGTCAGCAGCACATGCACCGGCGCGCCGGTCACATCCTGCGCCGCCGCCATGTCGCCCGGCAGGTCATGCACCTGGCCGTCGGTAACCAGGATGCTGCCGGCGAGGCGATGGCGCGGCAGGTCGCTGAGCGCCATGGTCAGCGCCGAGAACAGCTTGGTGCCTTCGTCGCGATCGGCATTCTCGCTGGCTGGCTTGCCGCCGCGCACCACGCGCACTTCCAGATTCTCGATCGCGCCCAGTTTCTCGCGCAGCGCGGCTTCGGCGTCTTCCGTCTGCTTGCGGCGGTCGCCGATGCCCTGGCTCGGGCTTTCATCCACCACCACCACGGCGATATCGGGCAGGGTGCTGCGTTCTTCCTTGCGCGCCACCGGATTGGCCAGCGTGCCGATGGCCAGTAGGGCGACGGCTGCGCGCAGCAGGGTGCCGCGCGCGCGCCGCCACAGGCCGATGCCGGTCAGCAGCAAAGCCGCGAGGATGCAGGCCAGCAGCAGCGGCCAGGGCAGCAGGGGCGAGAAATCAAAGGTCAAGGTGCTGTTCATGCCGCTGGACTAATTCCCCAGGCGCTCGAGCAGTGCCGGCACATGCACCTGATCGGCCTTATAGTTGCCGGTGAGTGTGTAGATCAGCAGGTTCACGCCGAAGCGATATGAATATTCACGCTGGCGCGGAAGGTTGGGTACGGTGACGGCCAGCGGGCGGCCGTTGGCATCCATCGCCCAGGCAGCGGCGAAATCGTGGCTGCCGATGACGATGGAGGTGACGCCGTCCTTGTCGCCGCCGGGATTGCGCTCGACCCAGAGCGTGCCGCCGGAATAGCGGCCGGGGAAATCCTGCAGCAGGTAATATGCCTTGGTCAGCACGTGATCGTCGGGCACCGGCATCAGCGGCGGGATGTCGAGGCGCGCGAGCAGCTGGCGCAGCTTTTCGGTGTTGGGGCTGGCGGCCGTGCCGCTCAGGCCCATCGCCTGGTCGCGGGTGTCGAACAGGATCAGGCCGCCGGTCTTCATGAACTGGTCGAGCCGGCGCAGCGCGGCGTCGGAGAGCTGCGGCTGCTGCGGCGTCACCGGCCAGTAGAGGAACGGCACCAGCGAGATGTCGTCGGCTTCCAGGTTGACGCCCAGCGGTTCGCTCGCCTCGATCGAGGTGCGGCGGAACAGCACTTCTGTCAGGCCATAGAGGCCTGAGCGGCTCATCTGGTCGATATCGGCCTGACCGGTGACGACATAGGCCAGCCGCAGTTCAAGCGACGCTTTCAGTGCAAATTCATCATTGGCGGACAGCGTGCTGCGGCGCGGCTGGGCATCGGCGGCAAAAGGCGCCGACACCAGCAGCAGGCCGAGCAGTGCCGCACCGGCGAGAGCCGGGCGTTGGAAACGCGGCAACAGGCCGCGCAGGCCCAGGCCGATCAGCCAGTCGGCGAGGAACAGCAGCAGGGCCGCGCCCAGCAGCCAGGGCAGCAGGTGCGTCTCGCGTGCGGTGCTGTCGAGATTGATCAGCGTGACATCAGCCGGCCAGCGGTCGATGCGCTGCAGTCTGGTATCGGCCGTGGTCGCATTCAGCGCCTGCCGGCTGTCGAGGCGGCCATACCAGCCAGGCGGATGGCGTGGGCTGGGCTTGGTGCCGGCGATGCTGCGTGGCGGCAGCGGCTGTACGGCCGGACCGGGCTCGACGCTGCGGCCGAAGCCGTCCAGCACGCTGAGCGGCGGCAGCGGCGCATCGGCGGTCTCGCCGGTGGTGGCGACGCCCTGCGACAGGTCGATCACCTTGCGCAGCATGTCGACATAGAAGCCGCTGAGCGCCAGATCAGACCACACCGCATTCGCGCTGGTATGAACCAGGATCAGCCAGCCTTTGGCACGCTGGGTGGCGGTGACCAGCGGCGTGCCGTCCTCCAGCCGCAGCCAGGTCTTGTCGCCGAGCTGCGGTTCGGGTTCGGCCAGCACCTGGCGGCTCACGGTGACTTCATTGCCGCCGGAGAGACCGTAGAAGGGGCTGGTCTCGGGCGTATTGCCCAGACGCTGCGGCTGCGACCAGGACAGCGCGCCGCCGAGCTGGCGCGCACCCTGTCGCAGTTTCACCGGCAACAGGCTGTCGTTGGTTTCAGCCATGCGCGGCCCGGCGAAGCGCAGCAGCACGCCGCCCTTGTCGATCCAGTCGTCAAGCTGGCGGCTTTCGCTCGCCACCACCTGGGCCACATCGGCCAGCACGACCACGGCCAGCTCGCGCTGCAGCAGTTCGGCGATCGCGGCGGTGCGCAGTTCGGCATAGGGGGTGAGCGCGCGTTCCAGATAGAACAGGTCGCCCAGCAGCGGCTGACGGGTTTCCACCGCACCACCGGAAACCAGTCCGACCGGGCGGCGACGCCAGCGGTCATCCAGCAGGTGTACGCTGCCGGCGCTGGGCTGTTGCTCGATCTCCAGTCGCGCCAGCTGGTTGCGCAGCTCGGTCGGCAGGTCGAGCTTGTATGACGCTGTCTCGGAGCGGCTGGCGAATGTGACGGTGTCGCGGGCCAGCACGCGGCCCTGATCGGTGACCGCGCGCAAGGTCACGCCAAGTTCCTCATTGGCGCCCGGGGGGCGGCGCAGCGTCACCATATCGCCCTGCGTGTTGGTTACCGGCGGCAGCAGGATCAGCGGACCGTCGCCGGCAGACGGCATGATGACGCTCAGGGGGCCGAGCCGCACCAGCCATTCCGCCAGCGTATAGGCGGCTTCGCCGTTGTCATCGTCACGCAGGCCATCGGCTAGCCAGACGATATCGGCGGAGTCCGGCAGACGCGCCTGCTGCAGGGCCTGCACCAGGGCGGCGCGATCGCTCGGCCAGGCCTTGGGCTGCAGTCCGGCAACGACGGGCTTCAATTCGGCGGCCGGCATCAGCTGTCCGGCCTGCATCTGCTCACCACTGGCTGGCGCAGCTGTCGTGATCAGCAGGGCGGGGCGGCCATCGCGTTCAGCAGACTCAAGAACGTCATTGGCGCGCGACAGCTTCTCGCGCCAGCGCGGCGCGGCGGTCCAGCCATCATCGATCACCAGCACCAGCGCATTGCCGTCGCGCTGGGCAGCCTGCGGGTTGAGGATCGGTTCGGCCAGCGCCAGGATCACCAGCGCGGCGATCAGCAGCCGCAGGATCAGCAGCCAGAGCGGTGTATGGGCCGGCGTCTCTTCCTTGGGGCGCAGCAGCTGCAGCAGGCGCAGCGGCGGGAAGGTGACCAGCCTGGGCTGCGGCGGCGTGATGCGCAGCAGCCACCACAGCACGGGCAGGGCGGCAAGCGCGGCAAGCGCCCAGGGCGTGGCGAAGGCAAGTGCGCCGAGCGAAAACATGGCTCAGCGTCCCATTGCCGACAGGGCGCGTTCGCCCTGCAGGGATTGATACATGGCCAGCAGCGCGGTCTGCGGCAGGCGATCGGTGCGATGCTTCAGGTGGCGCCAGCCGAGCCGGCGGCAGATCTCGGCCAGTTCAGCCTGATGGGCGGCGAACATGCTGCGCCACTCATCGCCCATCACCTCGGCGCGCGGCGCCAGCAGCGGGTCTTCGCCTTCCAGGCCGAGGAAACGCGTGCGGCCCTTGTAGGGGAAGTCTTCCTCGGCCGGATCGACGATACGGGCTACCGTGCCCTTCACGCCCATATCGGCCAGCGCACGCAGGCGCGCGGCGATCTCGGGCACCGGATAGAGGAAGTCGCCGATCAGCACGACATGGGCATAGCGCGGCAGCATATGTACCGGCGGCAGGCTGGCTTCGGCGGTTTCGAAACGCGAGCGGATCAGGCGTTCCGCGAGGCGCTCCAGCACCAGGCGGCCCGAGGATGGGCGCTGCGGATATCCGAGCAGGGCCACGCGCTCACCGCCGCGCAGCAGCAGGCTGGCCAGTGCCAGCAGCAGCAGGTCGCCGCGTTCGTCCTTTTGTTCCTGGCCCTGCGGCGACTTCCAGCGCATGGAGGGTGACGGGTCGCGCCAGAGCCAGACGCTCTCGGCGGCTTCCCATTCGTTTTCGCGGATGAAGGCCTGCTGGCGCTTGGCGGTCTGGCGCCAGTCGATGCGAGTGAGTGCATCCCCTTGGCTGTAGCGGCGGAATTGCCAGAAGGCATCGCCGGGACCGACGCGGCGCCGGCCGTGCACGCCCTGTTCGACGGTAGCGGCAACGCGCTCGGCAGCGACGAGCAGAGGCGGAAGGAAAGCGGCAAAATGTTCGGCGCGCTGGCGCCGGGCATTGGCTGTTACTGCCCCGGCCGCTGCCGCCCCTGTCATTGCAAGGGAGCGGTCAGGCGGTTGATGACGTCAGTGACAGTGACGCCTTCGGCGCGGGCGGCGAAGGTGAGTGCCATGCGGTGGCGGAGGATCGGGCCGGCCAGCGCCAGAACATCTTCAATGGACGGTGCGAGGCGGCCCTGCAGGAGCGCGCGGGCGCGCACGGCCAGCATCAGCGCCTGGCTGGCGCGCGGGCCGGGGCCCCAGGCGATCTGTTCGCGCAGGCCGGGCAGCGTGGTTTCTTCCGGGCGGCCGTTGCGGACCAGGTTCAGAATGGCCTCGACCACGCTTTCGCCCACCGGGATGCGGCGGACCAGACGCTGGGCCGCCATCAGTTCGCCGGCATTCAGCACGGTGGGGATGGGGTCTTCGGTAGCGCCGGTGGTGGCAAACAGCATGCGGCGCTCGGCCTCGCGGTCGGGATAGCGCACGTCGATCTGCAACAGGAAGCGGTCGAGCTGGGCTTCGGGCAGCGGATAAGTGCCTTCCTGTTCCAGCGGATTCTGGGTTGCCAGCACATGGAAGGGCGCCGGGAGGTCATGACGCTGGCCTGCGACCGAAACCTGGCGCTCCTGCATGGCCTGCAGCAAGGCAGACTGCGTGCGCGGGCTGGCGCGGTTGATTTCGTCGGCCATCAGCAGCTGGCAGAAGACCGGACCGGGGATGAAGCGGAACGAGCGGCGGCCGGTTTCGCTTTCTTCCAGCACTTCCGAGCCGACGATATCGGCCGGCATGAGATCAGGCGTGAACTGGACGCGGCGGGCATCGAGGCCCAGCACCTTGGCCAGCGTTTCCACCAGCTTGGTCTTGGCCAGACCCGGCACGCCGACCAGCAGGGCATGGCCGCCGGCCAGCAATGTGATGAGGGTTTCCTCGACCACGTCGCCCTGACCGAAGATGACCCGGCCGACGGCGTCACGGGCGGTACCAAGCCGGCCCCCGATCCGTTCGATCTCGGGGACGATATGTTCGGCGGTATCGCTCAAATTGTGCATGGGAATGAGTATATAGTAGAAGCGAAACGAAAGCCCAGATGACTTATATGTCCGCCACCTCAGCCAAGGTACCCACTCTCCAGGATGTGATCGCCCGGTTCGGCGGCGAGGACGGCTTGCGTAAAAAACCGCCAGTTCACCTATGGAACCCCCCATTTTGCGGTCAGATCGACATGCGGATCGCGCGGGACGGAAGCTGGTACTATATGGGAACGTCCATTCCGCGTCCCGCCATGGTCAAGCTTTTTGCCAGCATCCTGCGCCGCGAGCCAGATGACAGTTTCGTTCTGGTGACCCCGGCCGAGAAATGTCAAATCCGAGTCGATGATGCGCCTTTCCTGGCGGTGGAACTGACGATTGCCGGCGAGGGCGACAGCCGCCTGATCGGCTTCAGGACCAATGTCGACGATGTCGTGCCGCTGGATGCCGAGCATCCACTACGTGTGACGATCCATCCGCAGAGCGGCGAGCCTTCGCCTTACGTGCTGGTTCGCGACCGGCTGGATGCGTTGATCGCACGCACCGTCTATTACCAGCTGGTGGAACTGGCGGAAGAGCGCGTCGTCGATGGCCGCACCGTGCTGGGCGTCACGAGTGCAGGCCAGTTCTTCGTGCTGGGAGAGGCGGCATGAGATCCGCCGCTGCCCTGGTGATCGACAGCACGCCAGCCATCGAGCATCTGCGCGCGCGGCTGCAGCCGGTGCCGGGCTTCGATGCGATTCCGCGCGACTTCCAGGCCGTGCCCAAGGGCGATTTCCAGCTCAATCCGAATTTCGAGCCCCTGAAGCGAGGCCCGCTGATGCCGGCCGCCGTGCTGGTGCCGGTGGTGGCCTATGAGGACGGCGAGCGGGTGATCCTGACCAAGCGCACCGCGCATCTGTCCAACCATGCCGGCCAGATCAGTTTTCCTGGCGGGCGCGTCGATGCCGAAGATCCCGATGTGATCGCCACCGCGCTGCGCGAGACGGAAGAAGAGATCGGACTGGATCGCAGCCATATCACCGTGCTGGGTGCGCTGGAGCCTTACGTGACCGGCACCGGTTTTGTCGTGGTGCCGGTGGTCGGTCTGGTGAAGCCGGGCTTCGACCTGAATCTGGCTCGGGATGAGGTGGCCGAGGTCTTCGAGGTGCCGTTCGCGTTCCTGATGGACCAACGCAACCACCAACGCCATAAAGGCGTATTCAACGGGATGGAGCGCCAGTGGTGGGCCATGCCCTATGGCGACTATTACATCTGGGGTGCCACGGCGGGCATGCTGCGCAACCTGCATGAACTGCTGCATGGCGAGCCCCAAGAGGAGAGCCGGCCGTGAGCCGCATCATCGTCCATATTCTGCCGCTGCTGCTGCCGTTCGTGCTCTACGGCCTGTACATCTGGCATGTGAAGCGCAGCGGCAAGGATGGGCCGGAGGCGACGCCCTGGTTCTGGCTCGCCGCAATCGGCCTGCTGCTGATGATCCTGAGCTTCGTGGTCTGGGGTGCTTTCTTCGAGGAAGACCTCGGTCCCTACGCGCCGGCACGATTCGAGAATGGCCAGGTCGTGCCCGGCCGGATCGGACAGTAGTCAGGTCATGACCCTGCCAGAGCGCATAACGCCGCCCGGCTGGATGACGGCGCCGCCGACGCAGGCGGCGTTGAAGGCGCTGTCGGCCGGGGGCGCCACGGTGCGCTTTGTCGGCGGCTGCGTGCGCGACGCCATCCTGGGCCTGCAGCCCGACGACGTCGATATGGCCACCACCGAAACACCCGAGACGGTGATCAAGCGGCTGGAGAAGGCGAAGCTGAAGGCCGTGCCGACCGGTATCGCTCACGGCACCGTGACCGCCGTGGTGCCGCCGGCGACCTTCCAGGTGACGACCCTGCGGCGCGACATCGAAACTGATGGTCGCCATGCCACGGTGCTGTTCGGCACGGACTGGGCCGAGGATGCCGGGCGGCGCGACTTCACCATCAATGCGCTCTATGCCGACGCGGACGGCACCCTGCATGACTTCACCGGCGGCCGCGCCGACCTGGCTGCCGGCATCGTGCGGTTCATCGGTGACGCGAATGCCCGCGTGGCCGAGGATTATCTGCGGATCCTGCGATTCTTCCGGTTCCATGCCCGCTTTGCCAAAGGTGCGCCGGATGCGGCTGCGCTGGCGGCCTGCGCGGCTGCGGCCAATCAGCTGGAGCGGCTGTCGGGCGAGCGGGTGCGCGACGAGCTGCTGAAGATTTTGGCGCTGCCCAATGCGCCCGCGGCACTCGGCCTGATGCAGGAGAGCGGCGTGCTGCCGGCCCTGCTGCCTGGTGTCCGCTTCGATGGCCATGTATTCCGCCGGCTGGTCGAGCTGCAGGACGCCGTGGCAGCGGGCAGCGATCTGCAGCCCGAGGTCTGGCCGCGGCTGGCCATCCTGTTCCAGGGCCGGGATGCGGCCCTGGCTGAACGCATTGCTGAACGGCTGAAGCTTTCGAATGCCCAGCGTCTGCGACTGACGGCCCTGATGACGCCTCTCTCCATTGATAGGACGGCTTTCGATCCGGCGATCGTCGACGAATCAGACTGGGGACGGGGGCTGTACCGCTTCGGGGCCGAGCGATGCCGCGATCATGTGCTGCTGGCCGGCAGTGCCGGATTGCTGTCCGATGATTTTGCAGTGCAGCGAGCCATCGCTACGACAACATGGCGTCGGCCGGTCTTTCCATTGCGTGGCGCCGATGTCCTGGCGGTCGGGTTCACCCCCGGACCGACAGTCAGCGCGTTGCTGAACGAACTGGAAGAGTGGTGGGCAGACGAGCAATTCCAGCCCGACCGCGAAGCCTGCCTGCTGCGCCTGCAGCAACGCGTGCAGACCATGGCCCAGCAATAAGGGCTTTTATCTAACAGATTGATTTTTATGAGGTTTGCCAGATTTCTGGCGAATGGGACTAAAGTCGTTGCGGCTTTACAGTAATGGCCGCAAAGCCCCTAAAAGAACTCGAGCTCCACGTCGGCGCCGTAAACCCGGACGTCGATGTGGAGCTCGAGGCCACAAACTCAGAAACTAAACTTTACTTCTTCTTGGCGGCCTTCTTCTTGGTCGCCTTCTTCTTGGCCTTCGGGGCCTTCTTAGCCTTCACAACCTTCTTCGCCGCCTTCTTCTTAGCAGCCTTTTTCTTCGCAGCCATGAGTTTCTCCTCCATGGATTAGAGTGCGGTTTTCACCGCAACGAAGTTTTCGGGAAATGTTTCCCGAACACGTATATCTGTAGCACAACGCTCCAGTCTTAACCACTAAATCTTGCGCGCGCTTAAAAATTGGTTAAACGCGCGTCCCGATTACAGCACTCGTCGACGCGTCGCGTGAACGAAAAAGCATTGCTCAAGTAAAACGCACGCGACAACTTGCAAGAATTACGAGCTGTAGAAAACCCGCGTGGAATCTGGTCTTTTTAATCAAGGCCATTTCACCATCGGTGGCATCGACATCAGGATCGCTTCTGTGTTGCCACCGGTTTTCAGACCGAAAGTGGTGCCGCGATCATGGAGCAAATTGAACTCCACATAGCGCCCGCGACGGACCAGCTGATGCTCTCTTTCGGCCTCCGACCATGCCTGATTCAGGTTTTTGCGGACGATTTTTGGGTATGATTCGAGGAACGATTCGCCGACCGTTTTCGTGAATCCGAAATCACGCTCCCAATCGCCGCTGTCGAGCTGGTCGAAGAAGATTCCGCCGACGCCGCGCGGCTCATTCCGATGCGGCAGGAAGAAATACTCGTCACACCATTGCTTGAACCGGGGGTAGTAGCCCGGGTCGAAGCGGTCGCAGGCACCCTTCAGGGCCGCATGGAAGTCGGTGGTGTCAGACTCATTGGGCACCATCGGCGTCAGATCGGCGCCGCCGCCGAACCAGGCCTTACTGGTCACCAGAAAGCGGGTGTTCATGTGCACGGCGGGCACTTTCGGCGACTGCATATGCGCCACCAGCGAGATGCCCGAGGCCCAGAAACGCCCGTCACCAGCGGCACCGGGGATCTGCTTGCGGAACTCCTCGCTGAACTCGCCATGCACGGTCGAGATGTTCACACCGACCTTCTCGAAGACGCGGCCGTGCATCACGCTCATCACGCCGCCGCCGCCGCCGGGGCGATCCCAGGCCTTGCGTTCGAAGCGGCCGGCGGGCCGGTCGCTGAGCGGACCGGTCAGGTCGTTTTCCAGTTTTTCAAAGGCAGCGCAGATCTGGTTGCGCAGCTCCTCGAACCAGCTGCTGGCGCGGCGCTGGCGGTCGGCGATCGCCGGATCGGCATGCAGAGTATCGGTCATACTTACTCTCTTTCCTCAGATCAGGGCCCAGCATGCGCGGCGGGACCGCGCTGCGGAAAGGCGTCGCATTGCCGCAGGGCCTCGCCCAGTACCATGGCCGCTGCCGTGGCGACATTGATCGAGCGCAACCCGGCGCGGATCGGGATCACCAGCCGGGCATCGGCGGCGTCATGCACATACTCAGGGGCACCTTTGGTTTCGCGTCCCATTAGGAGAATGTCGTCCGGCGCGAACCGGAACTCCGTATAGGGCACCGCTGCCTTGGTGGTCATCAGCAGCAGGCGGCCGGGCGGTTTCTCGGCCAGGAACCGCTCCCAGCTCTCATGCCGGTGGATTTCGGCATGCTCCAGGTAATCGAGCGCGCTGCGGCGCACCGTCTGGACGGAGAAGGGGAAGCCGCAGGGCTCGATCACATGCACCGGTATTTCCAGGCAGGCGCCGAGACGCAGAATCGTGCCCAGATTGGGCGGCAGGTCAGGTTCAAAAAGGGCGAGCCGCATGGCCTTCCAAACAGGGTTCTGAATCGGGGCTTCGGACGGGGCGAAGGTGTGCCATTTTTTTCGCGGTTTGCCGGGGGGATTCCAACCTCAAGACCCCTGCGGCAACCTGTCGCATGCGTCCGGCTAAGTGCTGGACTTCGCCAACATATAGTGAGAAATATCGCGTCACGTTTCCAAGTCTTATTATCTTCGAGGGATCTATGGCAGGGACAGGGACCCAGACGGCCGGGATGACCGAGCCGACCCGGCGGGACTTTATTGTCATCGCTGCAGGGGCATTTGGCGCGGTGGGTGCGGCAGCTGCCGTATGGCCGTTCGTGCATCAGATGAATCCGTCGGCCGACGTGCTGGCGCTGTCCAGCACCGAAGTCGATCTCAGCCAGATCGCCGCCGGCCAGAGCGTCACCATCCTGTGGCGCGGCAAGCCGGTCTTCGTGCGTCACCGGACTGCTGCCGAGATCGCCCAGGCGAAGAAGGACGATACCGAGGCGCTGCCGGATCCGGCCAAGGATGCCGACCGCGTGAAGAAGCCCGAGTGGCTGGTCATGATGGGCGTCTGCACCCATCTGGGCTGCGTGCCGCTGGGCCAGAAGGGCGATTTCGGTGGCTGGTTCTGCCCATGCCACGGTTCGCACTACGATACCTCGGGCCGCATCCGCAAAGGCCCCGCGCCGGCGAATCTTCCGATTCCGGAATACGCCTTCGTCAACGATACCCGCATCCGCATCGGCTAAGGACCCCAACCGATGGCTGACAACAATTCCGGCTTCTTCGCCAACCCGCTCGTCAAGTGGATCGAATACCGCTTGCCGGTTTTCTCCACGCTCGACCATATGGTCGGCACCCAGTATCCGACGCCCAAGAATCTGAGCTACTGGTGGAATTTCGGTTCGCTCGCCGGTCTCTGCCTGGTGATCCAGATCCTGACCGGCATCGTCCTGGTCATGCATTACACGCCGCACACCTCCATGGCCTTTGATTCGGTCGAGCACATCATGCGCGACGTGAATTACGGCTGGCTGCTGCGCTACATGCACGCCAACGGCGCCTCGATGTTCTTCATCGTGGTCTACATCCATATCTTCCGCGGCCTCTTCTACGGCTCCTACAAGGCGCCGCGCGAGATTCTGTGGTTCCTCGGCCTGGCCATCTTCCTGCTGATGATGGCGACCGCTTTCATGGGCTACGTGCTTCCCTGGGGCCAGATGAGCTTCTGGGGCGCCACCGTGATCACCAACCTGTTCTCGGCCATCCCGCTGGTGGGCGAACCGATCGTCACCTGGCTGTGGGGCGGCTTCGCCGTCGACAACCCGACGCTGAATCGGTTCTTCTCGCTGCACTATCTGCTGCCGTTCGTGATCGTCGGCATCGTGATCTTGCACATTCTGGCCCTGCACCAGCATGGCTCGAACAACCCGCTGGGGATCGACACCAAGGGCCCGCAGGACCGCATCCCGTTCCATCCCTACTACACGATCAAGGATGCGTTCGGCGTCGGCGTGTTCCTGATCTTCTTCAGCTTCTTCCTGTTCTATGCTCCGAATTTCCTCGGCCATCCGGACAACTACATTCCGGCGAACCCGCTGGTGACCCCGGAGCATATCGTGCCGGAATGGTACTTCCTGCCGTTCTACGCGATCCTGCGTTCGGTGCCCGACAAGCTGGGTGGCGTGCTGCTGATGTTCGGCGCGATCCTGATCCTGTTCCTGCTGCCCTGGCTGGACACCAGCAAGGTGCGGTCGGCCAAGTTCCGTCCGATCTACAAGCAGCTGTTCTGGGTCTTCGTGATTGCCTGCGTCGGCCTGACCTATGCCGGCGGCCTGCCGCCGGAAGGTCTGGCGCTGGTGATCGGCCGCGTCTGCACCATCTATTACTTCGCGCACTTCCTTGTTCTGATGCCGCTGGTCGGCTGGTTCGAGAAGCCGCTGAAGCTGCCCGCTTCCATCAGCGAGGCCGTCCTTAAGGACGGCGCCGCCGGCAGCAAAGCGTGAAGGGGGATCGAACCATGAAGACGATGACGATGCGTGCGATCCTCGCGGCCCTGACCCTCGGTCTGGCCGCTCCGGCCGCCCTGGCTGCCGGCACCGACGTGGTGCCGCCGGCGCAGAAGTGGAGCTTCAACGGCCCCTTCGGCACCTTTGACCGCGCTGAACTGCAGCGTGGCTATCAGGTCTACAAGGAAGTCTGCGCCGCCTGCCATGCCATGAAGTATGTGGCGTTCCGCAATCTAAAGGACATCGGGTTCACCGATGCGGAAGTGAAGGCTCTGGCAGCCACCTTCGAGGTGACTGACGGTCCGAACGACCAGGGCGAGATGTTCAAGCGTCCGGCTCTGGCTTCCGACAAGTTCCCGTCGCCCTTCCCGAACGAGAAGGCGGCGCGTGCGTCCAACGGCGGCGCTTATCCGCTCGACCTGTCGCTGATCGCCAAGGCCCGTGTGCATGGCCCGGATTACATCCGCGCCATTCTGACCGGCTACAAGGACGCTCCGGCCGGCTTCGCGCTGGGCGAGGGCCTGAACTACAACGAGTACTTCGCGGGTCATCAGATCGCGATGCCCAAGCCGCTGAACGACGACCAGGTGACCTATGCCGATGGCACCAAGGCCAATGTCGAGCAGATGGCGCATGACGTATCCGCCTTCCTGATGTGGGCCGCCGAGCCCAAGCTGGAAGACCGCAAGCGCATGGGCTTCAAGGTGATCATCTTCCTGGTGGTGCTGAGCGGCCTGTTCTTTGCGGCCAAGAAGCGCATCTGGGCCAAGCTGCACTGATCTGCTGCGATTGCAGCGATACAAAAGGCCGCCGGAAACGGCGGCCTTTTTTGTTGCGCCGCAGGGGGCGGTTTGCTTAAGTCGCGCGCGGTATTCTAGGCGAGTCCGCCAAGCGAGTTCGACGGAGTTTCCCTCATGGCAAAAGCGAAAAAGACGGCTGCCCGGAAACCGGCGAAGGCCCGACCTGCAAAGGCTAAGGCCAAGCCGAAAGCCAAGGCCCGGACTGCAAAGGTGACGACCTCGGCGGTGGCCGTGGCCAAGGCTGCTGCGCGCTCTGTGCGCGGCGCCAAAAAAGCTGGCGGCGTCCAGAAGCCCTATGTGGCGAAGATTGGCGCGCCGGTCCGTATCGGCGTGCTGGGCGGCAGTGGCATCTATGGCATGGCCGGGCTCAAGAATACCAAATGGCGCAAGGTGGCGACGCCCTGGGGCGATCCGTCCGACGAACTGCTGTTTGGCGAACTGGATGGCGCTGAACTGGTGTTCCTGCCGCGCCACGGCCGTGGCCATGTGCATTCGCCGTCGGAAGTGAACTACCGCGCCAATATCGATGCGCTGAAGCGCGTCGGCTGCCATGACGTGATCTCGGTTTCAGCCTGCGGCTCGTTCAAGGAGCATCTGCCGCCGGGTACCTTCGTCATGGTCGACCAGTTCATCGACCGCACCTTCATGCGACAGAAGAGCTTTTTCAGCACCGGCATGGTCGCTCATGTCTCGGCCGCGCATCCGGTCTGTTCGCGGCTGGGCGATGGGCTGGAAGCGGCGGCCAAGGACGCCGGCATCGCCGTGCAGCGCGGCGGCACGTACCTCTGCATGGAGGGCCCGCAATTCTCCACGCAGGCCGAAAGCTTCCTGTACAAGAGCTGGGGCTGCGACGTGATTGGCATGACCAACGCGCCGGAAGCCAAGCTCGCCCGCGAGGCCGAGCTCTGCTACGCCTCGGTCGCCATGGTCACCGACTATGACTGCTGGCATCCCGACCACGATCATGTGGATGTCGCCTCCGTCATTCGCGTATTGCTCGACAATGCCGAGAAGGGCCAGAATCTCGTGGCTAAAGCCATGCCGCATCTGCGGCATCGTCCTGGCCATTGCCCGCAGGGCTGCGATCGCGTGCTGGATACGGCACTGATCACGGCGCCGGAAAAGCGGGATCCCAAGGTTTTGAAGAAACTCGATGCGGTAGCTGGCCGCATACTGAAGGCTTGAACAGAGGACCCGATATGCAGGGCATCAAGGAAAAGATTCGCGCCATCCCGGATTATCCCAAACCGGGCATCATGTTCCGCGACATCACCACACTGCTGCAGGATGCCCGTGGCTTCCGCAAGACTGTGGATGAGATGGTGCAGCCGCTGGCCGGCACCCGCATCGACAAGGTGGTAGGTATCGAGGCGCGCGGCTTCATTCTGGGCGGCGCCATTGCGCATCAGCTCTCGGTCGGTTTCGTGCCGGTGCGCAAGCGCGGCAAGCTGCCGTGGAAGACCAAGGCGCAGGAATACCAGCTGGAATACGGCACGGATTCGATGGAAGTCCACATCGACGCCATCCAGTCGGGCGAGAATATCCTGATCGTCGACGACCTGATCGCCACTGGCGGCACGGCTGAAGCGGCGATCAAGCTGATCCGTGCCCATGGCGGCAATGTGGTGGGCTGCTCGTTCATCATCGATCTGCCTGAACTGGGCGGCCGCAAGAAACTGGAGGTGCTGGGCGTGCAGGTCCTGTCGCTCTGCGAGTTCGAGGGCCACTAGGCCAAAGGAAGACTAAAGTGGCGCATCGCATTACCGGTATCGATCATACTGTTCAGGCCGTCACCGACCTTGAGGCCGCGCGCCGCACGTTCGCGAAGCTGGGCTTCGCGATCACGCCGCGTGGCCGGCATATCGGCTGGGCCACTGGCAACTACTGCATCATGTTTCCGACCAACTACCATGAACTGCTGGGCATCGCGGTGCCGGGCGGTTTCACGGCCGGCATGGAAGAGGCGCTGCAGGCCAAGGGTGAGGGCGTGCACAAGGTGGCGCTCAACATCGACAATTCCACCGCTGCCGTGGCTGAGCTGAAAGCCTCGGGCTTCAAGCCGTCGGAACCGCAGGACCTGAAGCGCGAACTGGAGTTGCCCGAAGGCACGGTGCTGCCGGCGTTCAGCCTGGTGCATCTGCCGCCCGAAGCTGCGCCCGATCTGTCGCTGTTCCTGTGCCAGCACCTGACGCCGGACATGCTGCGCAAGCCGGAATGGCTGGTGCATCCCAATGGGGCCGAGCATATCAGCGGCGTCATCGTGGTGACCGACAACCCGGCCGCACTGGAACTGGATTACGAGAAGCTGGTGGGCGCGGGTTCCGCCGTGCGCACCGACCGCATGCTGGCCGTCCGGACTGGCAGCGAGACGATCCTGTTTGTCACGCCTGACGATCTCGACACGCTGTTGCCTGATCTGGAGCATACACCGCGTGCGACGCCCTATGTGGCCGGCCTGCGGTTCCGGGTGCACAACACTGAGGCTGCGGCGGCCTATTTCAAGGCTGCCGGCATCGCGCATGTACGCAGCCTGGACGGCACCGTGCTGGTACCGGCCGAGGCCGCGCATGGTTGTTTCCTGGAATTCTCCAGCCGCGGCTGACGCGCGTTACAGCAGGGCTTCAAAGAAAGCGAGCGTGCGCCGGCGGGCGATCACGGCGGCCGTCGCGTCATAGGTGGCGCGCTGGTCGCAGTTGAAGCCGTGGTCGGCGTTGTAGATATGCGTGGTGATGAAGGGGTGTTTTGCCTTCATCTCCTCGGCCAGGCTGGTCGGGATCATCTTGTCCAGTGCGCCGAAATGCAGTAGGGCCGGCGCCTTCGGCGCTTCGTCCTTCAGCTCGCCCCAGGGGCCGCCGTAATAACCGACCGATGCCGCAAGGCCGGGCAGGGCATGCGCCATCTTCCAGGTGACGCCGCCGCCATAGCAGTAGCCGGTGCAGCCGACGCGGCCGGCCTTGGCGGCGACAGAGAAAGCTGCCGTCACATCCTGCAGCACGGTATCCCAGACCATCTTGCCGCGGATGTCGCGGCCCTCGGCCACGTCGTCGGCGCTGTAGCCCAGTTCCACACCGGGCTGCACGCGGTCGAACAGCGCCGGGGCCACCACGTAATAGCCATCGGCCGCATAGCCGTCGCTGACCGCGCGGATATGGCCGTTCACGCCGAAGATTTCCTGGATCACGATAACGCCGCCCTTGGGCGCGCCTTTCGGTTCGGCGATATAGGCCCCCAAGCGGTGGCCGTCGGCAGCAGTCAGGCTGGTCATCGTACCCATGATCTGGATCCTTACGCGGTCTTGGCGGGAGGGTTGCGGAAGCGGAAGATGGCAATGCTGGTATAGCGCATCACCAGTTCGTCCTGCTGGTTGAAGGCTTCGATCAGGAAGCGGCCCGAGCCGATATCCGGCCGGCTGCGCGACGGCGTCTTCTCGGTACAGGTCATGCGGGCGCGGATGGTGTCGCCGGGCCGTACGGGCTTGAGCCAGGCGAGATCGTCGAAGCCCGGCGATCCCAGGCTCGCCTCCACTTCGTCGGCGCTATCCACGATCAGGCGCATCACCGTGGCGGCGGTATGCCAGCCCGAGGCGATGATGCCGCCAAAGGCCGAAGCCTTTGCCGCCGCAGGGTCGATATGAAAGGGCTGGGGATCGAACTGGCGGGCGAATTCGATGATGGCGGATTCGGTGAAGGTGTGGCTGCCCAGATCGCGCACCGCGCCGATGGTGATGTCCTCGAAATACTGCATGGCCAGCCTCAGCTCCCCGATGTTCGGGACGCGGTCGGGCGGCGGGCATACATGCCCTTGGCCTGCATGGTGAGCACCACTTCGTCTTTCTGATTGCGCATCTCGTAGCGCGAGGTAATGACGCCGCGGTCGGGCTTGGACTGCGAGGGCTTCACGTCCAGAACCTCGCCGCTGAGCTGCAGCGTGTCGCCGGGAAAGACCGGCTTGACCCAGCGGAGCTGGTCGACGCCGGGTGATCCCATACTGGCGTATTGGCCGATCATGTTGTCGACCAGCATGCGCATCATGAGGCCGGCGGTGTGCCAGCCAGAGGCGCAAAGCCCCCCGAACAGCGACTGTCTGGCGGCCTCCTTGTCGAGATGGAAAGGCTGCGGGTCATAGGCCCGCGCGAAAGCGATGATCTCGTCTTCGCTCACCGTACGGGGCGGGTAGGTAACCTTCTGCCCGACGATGAAGTCTTCCAGATACTTCATTGCAGCTCTTATGTGTTGAACCGGAAATGCAGGACATCGCCATCCTGCACGATGTATTCCTTGCCTTCCAGCCGCAATTTCCCGGCGTCGCGGGCACCGGCCTCGCCCTTGCCGGCCACATAATCATTGTATGCAATCGTCTCGGCGCGAATGAAGCCCTTCTCGAAATCCGTATGGATGACGCCGGCGGATTCGGGGGCCTTGGCGCCCTTGCGCACGGTCCAGGCGCGGGCTTCCTTCGGACCGACGGTAAAGAAGGTCAGCAGCTCGAGCAGGCCGTAGCCGGCGCGGATGACGCGGGTCAGGCCGGTTTCCTTCAGGCCCAGATCGGCCAGGAAGGCGGTCTTCTCTTCGTCGCTGTCGAGCTGCGCCACTTCGGCCTCGATGGCAGCCGAGATCACCACCATGGCAGCGCCCTCGGCGTCCGCCTTGGTCTTCACCTTGGCCGAAAAGGCATTACCTTCGGCGGCCGAGGCTTCCTCGACATTACAGACATAGAGCACCGGCTTGGCGGTGATCAGCATCAGCTCCTTGTAGAGCCTCTTCTCGTCCTCGGTCGGCACCACGGTACGGGCCGGCTTGCCGTCACGCAGAGCGACAAGCACCTTTTCCATCACGGCGAGGCGGGCTTTCTCTTCTTCATTACCCTGCTTGGCGCGCTTGGCGGTCTGGTCGACGCGGCGCTCCAGGCTTTCCAGATCGGACAGCATAAGTTCGGTTTCCACCGTCTCGGCATCAGTCACCGGATCGACGCGACCCTCGACATGGGTGATGTCGCCATCCTCGAAGCAGCGCAGCACGTGGCAGATCGCATCCACCTCGCGGATATGGGCGAGGAACTGATTGCCCAGGCCTTCACCCTTGGATGCACCGCGCACCAGGCCGGCGATATCGACGAAGGTGAGCTGGGTCGGGATGATCTTCTGGGACGAGACGATCTGTGCCAGGACGTCCAGCCGCTCGTCCGGCACGCCGACCAGGCCGGTATTCGGCTCGATGGTGCAGAAGGGGTAATTGGCTGCCTGAGCCGCCGCGGTCTGCGTCAGCGCATTGAACAGCGTCGACTTACCGACATTGGGGAGGCCGACGATCCCGCACTTGAAACCCATGTTACGCGTCCTTTGAGTCTGTCTTGTTGGTCTTGTCCGGCCCGGCCTTCTTCAGCTCGGGCTTGTCCGGCTTGGCTGTCTTTTCCTTGGGCGGCTGCAGCAGCAGGGCCACCCGGGTCATGAAGCCGGTGTCGTCATTCTTCGCCAGATAGCCGGCCTCCCGGGCCATGGCATCCAGCAGCGGATCGAGCCACACCTGCTCGTCCGTATGGAAGTTCTGCAGCACATACCCCAGCACGCGATCCTTGCCGGGATGGCCGATGCCGATACGCAGGCGGCGATACTCGGCCCCGATGGCCGCGTCGATCGAACGCAGGCCGTTATGCCCGGCATGGCCGCCGCCCACCTTCATGCGAATCTTGCCGGCGGCGAGATCCAGCTCGTCATGGGCGACCACGATCTGCTGCGGCGGAATCTTGTAGAAATGCGCCGCCTCCCCGACCGACTTGCCCGAGAGGTTCATATAGGTCTGCGGCTTCAGCAGCAGGGTCTTGGTGCCGTTCAGCACGCCTTCGGCGATCTCGCCCTGGAAGCGTTTCCTGAACGGCTGGAAATTGTGGCGTTCGGCGATGGCCTCGACGGCCATGAAGCCGACATTGTGGCGCTGTCGCTTGTGCTCGCTGCCCGGGTTGCCCAGTCCGACGAGAAGCAGCATGGCGGTTCAGCGTCCGGCAGTGAGAAGGGGGAGAAGTGACGGGCGGCGCACCAGCGATGCGCCGCCCGCAGCAGGTTACTTCTTGGCTGCCGGTTTGGCTGCCGGCTTGGCAGCCGCCGCCGGAGCAGCCTTGGCGCCCGCCGCCGGAGCGGCAGCAGCGCCCGCCGCCGGAGCGGCAGCAGCAGCTTCGACCTTCGGCGCGGCTTCTTCTTCCTTGGTCGGGGCAGCGATGGTCGCGACGGTGAAGTCACGATCCTGAATCACGGCCTTGATGCCGTTCGGCAGCGCGAAGGCCGAGATATGGATCGAATGACCAATATCCATGCCGTCCAGGCTGATCGAGATGCTCTCCGGAATGCTGTCGGGCTGCACGAAGAATTCGACTTCGTGACGCACGATATTCAGCACGCCGCCCTTCTTCAGGCCCGGCGACTTGTCCTGGTCGAGGAAATGCACGGGGATGAAGATGCGGACCTTCGAGTCCTTGCCGATGCGCTGGAAGTCGACATGGATCGGCCGGTCGGAGACCGGGTCGAGCTGCACGTCGCGGGCCAGCACACGCTCAGTCTTGCCACCAACATTGATGGTGATCAGACGGGAGAAGAAGCTGCCCTTGTGCAGCTCCTTCAGGAGTTCACGGGATTCGACCGAGATGAGTTCGGGGGTCTGCTTTTCGCCATAGATGACCCCCGGCACACGACCCTTCAGTCGCGTTGCACGGGCGGTCCCCTTGCCGGCCCTCGACCTCGCCTCGGCGGCGATGGTAGTTACGTCACGCATGATTGCGCTCCTTGCTTAGATACGGCGCCGGCACCATGCCGGTCCGTTTCCGACGCCGGCCTCCAGGGGTGCCGCGCGCCGAAACTCTGAAACTTAATCGAACAGGCTCGAGACCGAAGTCTCCTCGCTGATCCGTCGCATCGCCTCGCCGATCAGCGGCGCGATCGAGACCTGGCGGATGTTGCGGGCCAAGCGCACCGCTTCGGTGGCCAGAATGGAATCGGTGATGACCAGGCCTTCAAGCTGGCTGGCGGTGACGCGGGCAACCGCACCGCCCGACAGCACGCCATGGGTCACATAGGCGAAGACCGACTTGGCGCCATGCTTCTTCAGCGCATCGGCGGCATTGCACAGCGTGCCGGCGGAGTCGACGATATCGTCCACCAAGATGCAGCGGCGGCCTTCGACATCGCCGATGATGTTCATGACTTCCGACACGCCGGCCTTTTCGCGGCGCTTGTCGACGATGGCCAGGTCGGCATCCAGGCGCTTGGCGATATTGCGGGCACGCACCACGCCGCCGACGTCAGGCGACACGACCATCAGGTCATCGCCCTGCAGATGCTGCTTGATATCGGCGGTCAGGACCGGACCGCCCATCAGGTTGTCGGTCGGGATATCGAAGAAGCCCTGGATCTGGCCGGCATGGAGGTCCAGCGTCAGCACGCGGTTGGCGCCGGCGGCGGTAATCAGGTTGGCGACCAGCTTGGCCGAGATCGGGGTGCGCGGACCGGGTTTGCGATCCTGGCGGGCATAGCCGAAATAGGGCAGCACGGCGGTGATGCGGCGGGCCGACGAGCGCTTGAGCGCGTCGATGCAGACCAGCAGTTCCATCAGATGGTCGTTCGCCGGATACGAGGTCGACTGGATCACGAAGACGTCCTCACCGCGGACGTTCTCGTGAATCTCGACGAAGACCTCCATGTCGGAGAATCGACGCACGCTTGCCTTGGCGAGCGGAACCGACAAATAAGCCGCAATGGCTTCCGCAAGCGGACGATTGGAGTTACCCGCCAAAACCTTCATGACTACGCTCTGAGTGGGGCTGGAATCCGGAGAAAATCGCGCGGACTATAGCCGCCGAGGACCAGCCTGTAAACCGGCAAAAATCCAGATAAATCAGGATTTTAAGGGCGGAACCAGCGGTTTTCCGCGGCGCTTGGTCTCGATGATCTCGCTCAGGCCCTGCCAGCCGCCCTGGGCGATGATATGGGCGGTGTTCCCCCAGGCTTGGGCCAGCTGGCCCCGGGGGATGCGATTGGCCTGTTTCACCTCGCCCAGACGACTGCCATCGGCGCCTTTCAGCACCCATTCGATGGTGATCCGCTCGGAATTGGCGGTGTCCTGCCAGACTTTCACCTCGCAGCCGATGACATAGTCGGCGCCCTCGGTCACCGGCGGCTGGCCGCCCAGGATCAGGAGTTCGCGCATGGCTTGGCGCAAGGCCCGGTTACCGTCGCCCGGCGCGCCCGTGCATTCCTGCACCGCCAGTTTGGCCGGACCGGTTTCGGCCGGCATCGCAGCGGCCAGGGCCTCGTTCAGCCGGTTGGCAATCGCCGTTGCCATCACCTGGGCGGCCTGCTTTCTGACGCCGGGATCGTCTAGGCGCTCGGGTGCCACGCCCAGGGGGCGGGCAGGCTCGCCCAGTTCGGTGCCGTCGCGCTGGCGCTCGTTCCAGCGCCACAGGCCGCGCTCATCCATCGTCACGGTGAGGGTCGACGACAGGCGGTTGCGCACCAGCGCGCTGGCCGGGACATCCTTGTCGGCCAGCGCGGCAGCCAGAGCCTCCGCCACCGCCTTGCCGCGCGCCTCGGGCAGGCCCGCTACCGAGGCGATGAACAGGCTGGTTTCACCGACCGGGCGCACCAGCGTATTGGCCGCCTTGGCGCGGCTGTCGGTCTGGAACGGCTGCGGCAACGGCTGGCAAGCCGCGAGGCTTGCGAGAGCGATCAGCAGAGGAAGGCGTTTAACCGATAACACAGCTCACCATCAGACCGAGAATGCAAAGGGCAACAAAGAAAAACAGATGCGGCATCGCAGGATCATGCCGGCAGCGCGATGGCCGACACCTGCCGGCCGTAATCGGTCTCGCCGGCCAGCGTCATGCGGCGATAACTGAAGAAGCGGGCTGCATCGCCGCAGGTATCGAGGCCCAGATTTTCCGCCGTGATGTCTGCGCGGCGCAGACGCTGCAGCAGGTAGCCCGGCAGATCGAACTGGCAATGGCCCGGGCGTTTGCCGGGGCCGAAAAACGCGGCGTTACCCGCATCCGCTGCCACGAATTCGGCGCGGAAGGGATCGCTGACCTCATAAGACGTTTGTCCGATGCAGGGGCCGATGGCGGCGCGGATGCGGCTGCGTGCGGCCCCCAGCTTTTCCATTGCCTCGATCGTAGCGTCGGTGATGCCGGCCAGTGCGCCGCGCCAGCCGGCATGGCAGGCGCCGATCACACCGGCGGCTTCATCGGCGAACAGCACGGGCGCGCAATCGGCCGACAGCACGCCCAGCGCCACGCCGCGGCGCGTGGTGACCAGACCATCGGCCTTGGGTCGCGCGGTCATGTCATAATCCTCGCCGACCACGACGACCTCGCGGCCATGCATCTGATACAGCGAGGCCAGACCATGCGGCGCATCCAGCGCTTTGGCGACGCGTCCGCGATTGGCGACCACATTGGCAGGATCGTCGGATGAGCCGGGTCCGCAATTCAGCGACGCGTAAAGACCCTGCGAGACGCCGCCGCGCCGCGTGAAAAAGCCGTGACGGGTGCCGGCCAGCAGCGGTGCCGTGACAGGCGCGATATCCAGATGGGCGACGGTCATGCAAAGCCTGCCGGTATGGGCGACTCCGGCGCGGTCAGCGCCAGAACCTTGAACAGGGTGCCCATGGCTTCGGGCGCGGTCAACCGATGCAGTGCGCGATCCAGGTCGCCGGCCTGCGACGGATTGCTTTGCTTCAGCTTCGCTGCGCGGGCGGCGATGCCCAGACGGTTGAGGAATTCGCCCTGGCCGACCGGGCCATGGGCGATTGCACCGGCCCGGCTGGCGGCCAGCGCGAAAGACGCGAAATCGACATGCACAGTCAGATCGGCCAGGCCCGGGTTTTCCAGTGGATGGGCATAGGCATGACGATAAACCGCCTGCAGGGTCTCGCCGAAATCAGGCTTGGCATAGCCGTAATCGATGAATAGTGCCGCGCCGCCCTGCTGTTTCAGTCGCGCCGCTACTTCGACGGCGACGGCGCGCACCGGAGGGCTCGATTCCAGAATGACGCCCGGCGGTGCATCCTTGAGGACGGCAGGCAGCAGGTCGTCGAAAGGCAGGGCGCGCGGATCGAGCTGGAAGCGGAAGCCGCCTTCGGGATCGAGACCGACGCAGCGCTCGTGCCATGACTGATCGTCGCCACGCTGGAACTGCCGCACCGGCAGCGCATCGAGGAATTCGTTGGCAAGCACGATCAGCGGCGCGTCTTTGGGCAGGGCGGCGATCTGTTCGTGCCAGACGGCGGTTTCACCTTCCAGAGTCGTCCGCTGCTGCTCGCGCATGCGGGCCGAGGCTTCCACCAGCACCGGGGTCAACGCCTTGCGGAACGCCGGCAGTGCCTGCGCGGCCCGCAAGGCATCACGCATCAGGGTGCCGCGACCGGGGCCGAGTTCGACCAGATAGCATTTCGCCGGCGCGCCGATGGCCTGCCAGGTATCGGCGGCCCACAGCCCCAGCAATTCGCCGAACATCTGGCTGATCTCGGGCGCGGTGGTGAAGTCGCCATGCAGGCCGATGGCCTGCTGGCTGCGGTAATAGCCATGTTCGGGATGCAACAGGCAATCAGCCATCCATGCGGCGATCGTGATTGGCCCCTCCGCCGCGATGCGGCGGCGCAGTATCTCGACCAGGGGAGCGGCGCTCACGCCGCTGGCCGCCGCCGCGCCCATGCCACGATTCCCAGGCCGATCACCACCATCGGCAGGGACAGCCATTGTCCCATTGTGGTGCCGCCGATCAGATAACCGATCTGCCGGTCAGGTTCACGGAAGAACTCGCCGATGATGCGGGCCATGCCGTAGCCGATCAGGAACACGCCGGACAATACGCCCGGATGCTTCATTGCATCGGTCTTCCAGCGCAGGCCATTGATCAGCAACCACAGGACCAGGCCTTCCATCACGGCCTGATAGAGCTGGCTCGGATGGCGCGGCAGATCGCCGCCGCCCGGGAAGACCATGGCCAGCGAGAAGTCGGGTGCCACGCGGCCCCAGAGCTCGGCGTTGATGAAGTTGGCGATACGACCGAAGAACAGCCCGACCGGCGCTACGCAGGCGATGATGTCGGTGAAGGCAAGGAAAGGAATCTTCGTAAGGCGGCAGTAGAGGTACATGCCCACGATGACGCCCAGCATGCCGCCATGGAAGGACATGCCGCCCTGCCAGACCGCGAAGATCTCGACCGGATTCTGCAGGTAGTAGCCGAAATTGTAGAACAGCACATAACCGAGACGGCCACCGAGCACGACGCCGAGCGTGGCCCAGAGCAGGAAGCCGTCGATCTGTTCCGGCGTTACCGTGCTGCCTGGCTTTGCGGCTAGACGCATGGCGATGCGCCAGCCGGCGATCAGGCCGACGATATAGGCCAGCGCATACCAGCGGACGGCGAATGGCCCGATGGCAACGGCGACCGGGTCGATGACCGGGAAAGCCAGTGTGAACAGCATCACTCGTCCGCGGTTTCGCCAGCGACACCTTCGGCGCGCGGGCGCAGGGTCGGGAAGGCGATCACTTCACGGATCGTCTGCGAATTGGTCAGTAGCATGACCAGGCGGTCGATGCCAAGGCCGAGGCCGCCCATCGGCATCATGCCGGCAGACTGGGCCTTCAGGAAATCCTCGTCGATGCGGTGCGCTTCGTCATCGCCGCCGTCGCGCTGGCTCTGCTGGTCCTCGAAGCGGGCGCGCTGCTCCTGCGGATCAGCCAGCTCGGAAAACGCATTGGCGATTTCCCAGGTGTTGCAGAAGGTCTCGAACCGTTCGGCGATCGACGGATTGGCGTGATTGGCCTTGGCCAGCGGCGAGATCGCCTTGGGCAGGGCTACTACATGAGTCGGCTGGATCAGGTTGGGTTCGACGAAATGTTCGAAGCAGGCTTCGACCACCTTGCCCCAACTGGCTTTCGGCGCAATCTCGACGCCGGCCTTCTTGGCCGCATCGCGCGCCTGCGCATTATCCAAGCCTTCCAGCTTCACCTTGCCGTGTTCTTCGATCAGGCCAAGCATGGTGGCGCGGCGGAAGGGCGGTGTGAAGTCGATCTCGTGCTCGCCGAACTTCACCTTGGTGCTGCCAGTGGCGGTGATCGCCGCCTGCGCGATGGTGCGCTCGGCGATATCCATCATGTCCTCATAATCGGCATAGGCCTGATAGAGTTCCATGGTGGTGAATTCCGGATTGTGGCGCGGCGAGATGCCTTCGTTGCGGAAGCAGCGGTTGATCTCGAACACCTTCTCGCTCAGGCCGCCGATCACCAGGCGCTTGAGATGCAGCTCCGGCGCGATGCGCATGTAGAGCGGGATATCCAGCGCGTTGTGATGGGTCTCGAACGGCTTGGCGATGGCGCCGCCGGGGATGCTGTGCAGCATCGGGGTCTCGACTTCCAGGAAGCCCTCGCCATTCAGGAACTGGCGCACGGTCTGGATCACGCGGAAACGGGTGCGCAGGGTGGTGCGGCTTTCCTCGTTGCCGATCAGGTCGTATTCGCGATGGCGGTAGCGCTGCTCGACATTCTTCAGGCCGTGCCACTTCTCCGGCGGCGGCTCCAGCGCCTTGGACAGCACCACGATCTCGTCGGTATCCACCGTGATCTCACCGCGCTTGGTGCGGCGCACCTTGCCGCGCACGCCGATGATGTCGCCCAGGTCGAGCGCCTTCATGATCGGGGCAAAGCGGCCCTGCACGTCTTCTTTGCCGGTGTAGACCTGCAGCTTCACGGTGTCGTCGACCAGGTCGATGAACATGCCGCTGTTGCGGATCGCCATCACGCGGCCGGCCACGGCCACCGTATCTTCGGCGCGTTCATCGGGCTGTAAATGCGCGAAAGCTTCGTGCACGGCCGCGTTCTTGTGCGACTTGGGGAATTTCGGCGCCAGATACGGATCCAGGCCGAGCTGGCGCAGCTGCTGCAGCTTGGCTTCACGATTGGCGCGCTCGCCGGAAACGGCGGTTTCGGTGGTGGTCTGTTCGGTCACGATTGATCTGCCGGTAAAGGTCTTGGCGTGGGCGGCGAAACTACCATCCGCCCCCCGTCTTTCCAACTGCTCGGCCGACTCCGTCTGAGGCCCGGAATAGCTGTGGAAAACAAAGTAATGCACAGGTTGGGCGCTTGCGGTGCAGCCTGCGGGCGGCCATATCGGAAGGGGTATCTGACCCTTGGAGTCGCGCCATGCAGACCGATAATCGCCTGCTCGACGATCTGAGCCGCATCGCCACCGGCGCGCTGGGCACGCTGCAGGGCGTGAAAGGCGAGGTGGAGCAGGCCTTCCGCCAGCGCCTGGAACGAGCGCTGTCCGAGATGGAACTGGTTACCCGCGAGGAATTTGAAGCCGTGAAGGCCATGGCCGCCGCAGCCCGGGAAGAGAATATCCGCCTGGCCGAGCGCCTCGCCGCGCTGGAATCCAAACAGAACACCGGATTCGGCGATCCGGCCTAAGCCCAGCCCGGATCAGGCGAATTTCATGAATTTTTCGTAAATCTGCTGTTGCACCCCCATCATGCCCCGCATATTCTAAATCTATGGTGTGTTTCGCGTCGCAACACCAACATCTATGGTCAGCCGAGGGTATGGGGGCATACTCGGCGCAGGCTGAAGCCGTCTCCGGATGGGCCCAAAATCCCATCACTTCCACTCTCAGCCGCCATTCAATCCCGATGAGCCATTCCGAGCTTACTGCCGAGAACCGGCCCACCGCACAGGGGGAGCGCTAGCGCATGCGGACTCTGATCGAAACCGAAACCTCCAGCCGCCTCAATCCGCTCGACCTGGTCGAGCAGATCGTGGGCGAGCATGAATGGCCGTTCGACCGCCAGGGGCAGGACGAACTGACCGTCGGAGTCTCCGGCCGCTACTGCGAACATCAGATGTGGTTCTCCTGGCGCGAGGAGCTTGGTGCGCTCAGCTTCACCTGCGCCTTCGACATGAAGGTGCCGGCCAACCGCCGTCGCGACCTGCATTCGCTGCTCGCCTACGTGAACGAGAAGGCGCTGATCGGTCATTTCGACTACTGGATCGAAGAGGGCATGGTGGTGTTCCGTCAGGCGTTGCTGTTGCGCGGCGGCCTGGGCGCCACATCGGAGCAGATCGAAGACCTGATGGAAATCGGCCTGTCGGAATGCGAGCGCTTCTATCCCGCTTTCCAGTTCCTGGTCTGGGGCGGCCGCACACCGGAAGACGCGGTGGCTGCGGCGATGTTTGAATGCGTGGGCGAAGCATAAAAACACCCCGCAGCCCTTAACCCGGCCCATACATCCCGTTACCCTGCCGCGAGTTCGCGTGCTGGGGAGAATGGGATGACAAAGGGCATTATTCTGGCCGGGTGTGGAAAGATGGGCGGTGCCCTGCTGGCCGGCTGGGTGCGGCAAGGCATCCCGGCAACCGACATCGTCGTCGTCGAACCCAATCCGGTCGCGGATTTACCTAATGGTGTGCGCAAGGTCGAAACCCCCGCAACCATTCCCGCCGATTTCAAACCTGCCCTGATCATCCTTGCCGTGAAGCCTCAGGTCATGGATGACGTCGCGCCGGCTTATGCTGTCCATGCCATGCAGGGTGCCTGCTTCCTGTCGGTCGCGGCCGGCAAAACCATTGCGCGGCTCAATGAGCTGCTTGGCGGCAAGGCGGCGATCGTGCGCAGCATCCCGAATACGCCGGCGGCTGTTGGCGCTGGCATTACCGTCTGTTGTCCCAATGCCGCTGTAAGCGCGGCACAGCGCGACTTCTGCGGCCAGCTCCTGTCTGCCGTGGGTGAGGTGGGCTGGGTTGATGAGGAAGCCCTGATCGATGCGGTGACGGCGGTGTCCGGCTCCGGTCCCGCCTATGTCTTCTGGCTGACCGAATGCATGACCGAGGCCGGCAAGGCGGTGGGGATTCCGGCCGACCTGGCGGCACGGCTGGCCAAGGCCACGGTTTACGGTTCCGGCCTGCTGATGAACCAGAGTAGTGAACCGCCGGCGCAGCTCCGCAAGAACGTCACCAGCCCGAATGGCACCACGCAGGCCGCGCTCGATGTGTTGATGGCCGCTGATGGCGGGCTGGCTGGGCTGATGCAGCGTGCTGTAGCGGCCGCCACCCGGCGGTCGAAGGAATTGGCCGGCTGATCTGAACTTGCCGGTAGTCCCGACGTTCACCAGACTGGCGGGATCGCCAGACAAGGAGGCCGCCATGGCCCAGACAGGGAAGGCAGCGAAACCCAAGCGCAAACCGGTGCCGGCAGGTTCCGCTGCAACGGGAAGCGGCGGCCGGATCGAAGATCCGGTCGATGTGTTGCTGACCTTGGTGGCGACAGATGGCTGGCATGGCGTGACGCTGGGCCGGGTTGCCGAAGCCAGCGGCCTGTCGCTCAGCGCCCTCTATGAACGATATGGGTCCAAGGGCGACCTGCTTGTCGCCTACGCTCGTCGGGTCGATGCAGCCATGCTGGCCGCCGTCGACGAGGCAGGTGGACGGTCGGCCGACCTTGGTCCCGATGCCGTGAAAGACAAGCTGTTTGAAGCGGTGATGGCGCGGTTCGATGCGCTGGCGCCGCACAAGGACGCCATACGTGTGCTGGCGCGCGAACTACCGGGCGATCCGGTCGCACTGGCCGTGTTCCTCAATGGTGGCCTGCGGCGGGGCCTCGACTGGACCCTGGCGGCTGCCGATCTTGATGCAGGCGGTTTTCCCGGCATGATGCGGCGCAAGCTGCTCGGCGGGATTTACCTCGACACGCTGCGGGTTTGGCTCAAGGATGACAGCCCCGATCTGGGGTCCACCATGGCGCATCTCGACAAGCGGCTGGGGCAGGGACTGCGGTGGTTGACCGCCCGCGGCCCATTCTCGCGTATGCGGGAAAAGGCTGTGGGATAGCTATAAGGCATTGAAATTGTTATTGTGCAATGCAGCAATTTGCATTGACGGCCGGCCGGGGCGCTTATATTTTTGCCGCGGTCACAACCTCAAACAAACGCCCGGGAGCCCATAAATGACCAAGCCAGACTTCACCAATCCTTTCGCCAGCTTCGACGTCACCAAGATGTTTGCCGATATGAAGGTGCCGGGCATCGACCCCAGCGCCCTGGCGGCGACCCAGCAGAAGAATATCGAGGCGCTGACCGCCGCCAACAAGCGTGCCTATGAAGGCTATCAGGCGCTGGCGAAGCGCCAGGCCGAGATTTTCCAGGAAGCCGTGGCCGATGCCACCACCACGCTGAAAAGCGGCGCGACGACGGTGCCGGACGCCAATGCGGCCAAGGCCGCGGTGGAGAAGGCCGTGGGCAATCTGCGCGAGCTGGCGGACATGCTGTCCAAGACCAATACCGAGGCTTTCGAGCTGATCAACAAGCGCATGAACGAGAACTTGGAAGAATTCAAGAAAGCCTTTGCCCAGCCGAAGAAGTGAACGCGGCGGCATAATTTGCCAGATGGATGACGGGCGGGTACAAAAACCCGCCCGTTTCCATTTCCGGACCAGACATGACTGCCACTATCGCCTTTGAGGACTTTCACAAGGTCGATATCCGCGTTGGCACCATCCTGCGCGCGGAAGCCTTCCCTGAGGCGCGCAAGCCGGCGATCAAGGTCTGGGTCGATTTCGGTGGTGATTTGGGGGTGAAGAAATCCTCCGCACAGATCACCCGGCACTACCAGCCCGAAAGCCTGATCGGCCGGCAGGTGCTGGCCGTGGTAAATTTTCCGCCGCGCCAGATTGGCTCCTTCATGTCCGAGATCCTGGTCCTGGGCTTGCCCGATTCTGACGGGCAGGTGGTCCTGATCGGCCCCGGTCAGGCGGTGCCGAATGGCGGGCGGATGTATTGACCCGGTCACGGCCACAGCCGACAATCGGCCAACGGACCAGCTCAATGACAAAAAAAACCAGTTTATCTCTCGCTCTCGCACTCACCACCCTGCTCATCGCTTCTCCCCGGCTCGCGGCCGCGCAGGAGCATGATTGCGTGGTGCGTCAGTTCGCCCTGACCCGCAACGTGCTGAATCTGGAGCCGCAGGGAGTTGTCGAGGGCAACTACCCGCCTGCAACGGAGCGCGGTTATGCCTTTGCGCGTCTAGACTGCACGCAGGTCGGCAGCGGGGAGACCTTCTGGTTTTACTGGATGCGGAATGACCAGGAAGTCGGCCGTTCCAAGGCGCGCGTCGATGTCAGCCGCAACTGGCGCATCTGGTCGCAAGCGCGCATTTTCCCCGGCGAGTGGGCGGTGCTGCTGAAAGACAGCAATGGCCGGACCCAGGCCGAACGGCGCTTCAGCGTCGCCGAGCCGGCGCCAAAGCCGGCGGAATAGTCTCGATCAAGAAAAATTGAACGGCAGTCAACCGGCCACCCGATCGTCAGATCGGCAGCCGGATAGTCACCATCAGACCGCCGAGCGGAGACTGGCCCAGGGCGATCTCGCCGCCATGTGCCAGAACGGCATCGCGGGCGATGGTCAGTCCAAGGCCGACATTGCCACTGCCATGGCGTGACTGGTCCAGGCGATAGAAGGGTCGGAACACCTTGTGGCGTTCCTTCTCGGGCAGGCCCGGACCATCATCCTCGATACTGATCTCGACGCGATTGGGATGGCGGGTGACGCCAAGGCGAACCTGGCGGCCGAAGCGCAGGGCATTCTCTACCAGGTTGGACAGGGCGCGTTTAAAGCTGAGGCGGCGCAGCGGCAGGGTCAGGCCCTGCGGCATGTCGATCTGCAACTCGCGGCCGCGACGGCGCACGTCATCGGCCAACTCGGCGATCAGGTTGCCCAAATCCGTCGGCTCGGCCGGCTGCTCGCTCTGTCCGCGCGCAAAGGCGAGATACGCGCCGACCATCTTCTCCATTTCATCGACGTCGCGCTTCAGTTCGTCTATCTCGGTGTCCGTCGGCATCAACGAAAGCTGCAGTTTCATCCGCGTCAGCGGGGTGCGCAGATCATGGCTGACGCCGGCCAGCATATCGGTGCGTTCGCGGATATGCCGCCGGATGCGGTCCCGCATCGCCAGGAAGGCACGCGAGGCCGCCCGCACTTCCTCGGCGCCGGCCGGCCGGAATTCAGTGATCTCGCGGCCTTTGCCGAAGGCATCGGCGGCCTCGGCCAGGCGGCGGATCGGCTTGATCTGGTTGCGCAGGAACAACACGGCGATACCCAGCAGCACCACCGATGCCGCTGCCATCCAGATCACGAAGGCATAGGTGCTGGTGGAAAAGACACGGCTCTCGGGCAGGGTGACCTGCAGCAGGCTGTCAGGCAGCTTCACATAGATGACAATGGTGCGGTCGTTGCGCTGCGTGTCGATATGATAGGGCCACTGGACGCGTTCGCTCAGCGCCTGCAACAGCATGCGGTCAAGAATCGAATACCGGCGCGGGGCCGGGATGCCGGTGGGGAAATCGACGCCCGGAATGAAGACGGTGTTCAGTTCCAGGCCGGAACTCATGCGTTGCATCAGTTCGGTCAGCGTGGCCGGATCGGCATGATTCTCGCGTGTTTCGATGAGGACGGCGATCTCGCCGGCAACAGCCAGACCCAGGCGACGCGTGACGCTGTCCCAGTGCCGTTCGTAGAAGATGTAGGTCAGCAGCGCTTGCAGCACCACGATCGGTGCCACCAGCAGGACCAGCCAGCGACCAAACAGACTGCGGGGCAGCAGGAATTTAAGCTGCATCATGCAGGGTCACCGCGGCCTATTCGATCCAGAGCACATATCCTTCGCCCCAGACCGTCTGCAGGAAGCGCGGGTTGCGCGGGTCGGACTCGATCTTTCGGCGCAGACGGGTGATCTGGACGTCGACCGCACGACTTTCACCCGGTGTGTCGGAATCGGCCAGGGCCGCGCGTGGCACAGTCTGTCCCGGCGCGCGCGCCAGAACCCGTAATAGCTGCGCCTCGCCGGTGGTCAGCGGCACAGCTTCCTCGCCGCGTTTGAGTTCACCGCGCACGGAATCGAAGCTGAAATCGCCGAACCGGATCGGCAGCGCCGCCGCCACCGGCGCAGGACGCGCGGCGCGCTTGAGGATGGCGTTGATGCGGAGGGTCAGCTCACGTGGCTCGAAGGGTTTGGGCAGGTAATCGTCGGCCCCGGTTTCCAGGCCCTGAATGCGGTCTTCCGCTTCACCGCGTGCGGTCAGCAGGATCACGGGGACGGTGTTCTGCTTGCTGCGCAGGCTGCGCACGAATTCAAAACCATTTTGTCCGGGCATCATCACGTCGACGATCAACAGGTCGAAGCTGACCGATGTCAGCTTGCTGGCCGCGTCGGCGGCGTCCTCCGCGCTGGTGATCCGGAAACCCTGGCCGGCCAGGTAGCGCGACAGCAGGGTGCGGATGCGCTCGTCGTCGTCGACGACCATGATATGCGGTTCGGCCATATCCATGATCAGCGCCGCTGGATCGCCCGCAGGATGGCGGGCCGATCCTCTTCGTCGATCAGGCCGGCCAGAACCTTGCGATAGCCGGCAACAGCTTCGGCCCCGGCTTCCCGATAGGCCTGTGCCACCTTGGCCTGCTGCACGGTGCTGATCTGCCGTTCCAGATGCTTGCCCTGATCCGTCAGGAACAGCTGACGCTGACGGCGATCCCGCGTGCCCTGCTGCTGGCGTACGAAGCCGCCCTCGATCAGGGCCGACAGCACGCGCGACAGGCTCTGTTTGGTGATGCGGAGGATCGCGAGCAGTTCGGCCACCGTGATGCCCGGATTGCCGCTGATGAAATGCAGGGCTCGGTGATGGGCGCGGCCGAAGCCGTAGCGCTCCAGAATCTCGTCCGGTCCCCGGGTGAAATCGCGATAGGCGTAAAACAGCAGTTCGACGGCCTGGCGAAGTTCGTCTTCGCGCAGGAACAATGGGTTTGCCAGCGATTTCAGGTCGGTCATGATCTTCTATATGGGGCAAAGACATAGCCGGCCACAAGGTGGCTGAAGCGATGTAGGATACCCTGCCTGTCGGAAAATTATGTCAGCAGTGTTGACATAATTTGCTCATATAGTTACCTTCCGGGCCAGAACAGCGTAATAATAATACCCAACCGGTTTCGCCAAGGAGCAGTCCATGTCCCTTATCCCGTATGATGATCGTGATGGCTTTATCTGGTTCGACGGCAAGCTGATTCCCTTCCGGGACGCCAAGCTGCATGTGCTGAGCCATGGCCTGCATTACGCCTCCTGCGTCTTCGAGGGCGAGCGCGCCTATGACGGTGAGGTCTTCCACCTGACCGAACACAGCCAGCGCCTGATCGACTCGGCCAAGCTGATGGACTTCACGCTGCCCTATTCGGTGGAAGAGATCGATCGCGCGACCCGCGAGACCATTGCCGCCAACAAGATGCCGAGCTGCTACGTCCGTCCGGTGGCTTGGCGCGGTTCGGAAATGATGGGCGTCGCCGCCCAGCAGAACAAGATTCACGTCGCCATCGCCGTCTGGGAATGGCCGAGCTACTTCTCGCCGGAAGCCAAGATGAAGGGCCTGCGCCTGCAGATCAGCGACTGGCGTCGTCCGGCCCCGAACACGGCACCGACCAAGGCCAAGGCGGCCGGCCTGTACATGATCTGCACGCTGTCCAAGCACAAGGCCGAGCGTGAAGGCTACCAGGACGCGCTGATGCTCGACTGGCGCGGTCAGATCGCGGAAGCCACCGGCGCGAATATCTTCTTCGCCAAGGACGGCAAGCTGCATACGCCGACCCCGGACTGCTTCCTCGACGGCATCACCCGCCGCGCCGTGATCGCCATGGCCAAGGGCCGCGGCATCGAGGTGATCGAGCGTGCGATCCAGCCCGAGGAAATGGCCGGCTTTGACGAATGCTTCCTGACCGGTACGGCTGCCGAAGTCACGCCGGTGAGCGAGATCGGTCAGTACAAGTTCACGCCGGGCAAGATCTGCCAGACCCTGCTGGGCGAATTCGACATCGCGACCCGGGCCAAGAAGGCGGCCTGATCGCTGCTGCAAGCCGACAAGGCAACGGCCGCGCAGCGATGCGCGGCCGTTTTCATTTTCAGGGTGTCGCAGCGGTTCAGCGCGTGGCCTGGACCACGGGGCAATAGTAGTCGTACTGGAAGCCGCAAATCTGTTCGTCGCGCTGGATGCGTTCGCCGACCAGGCCGCCGAGTAGCATGTCGATCGTCTGGCCATCCCCCGACAACGGCAACAGCAAGGTCTCAAAGCCCAGCATCCGGCCGCTGGGGGCGACCGTGTACTTACCGGCGGCATAGGCCGCGCCGCGACTCTCCAGCGGAATGTTGAAGAAAGCCTCGACGATCACCGCATTGGCGCCGAACAGACCTTCGTCCACCGAGCGGTTGGTGGTCTCGCGTCCCATCGACCCGACGATGCCGGTGCCGACAAGACGGAACTGGAAGCGCGGATTGCCATTGGGCTGCACGTTGATCAGCGCAACGAAGGGCAGGAAGGGGACCATCTCGTCGGGCTGCAGGTCGGCCCGGGCCGGCAAGCGGCCGAGATAGGCCTCCTTGGCTTCCCAATAGCTCAGCAAATTGCGTAGCGACTTGCTTCTGATCCGGTCAGAAGTGATCGATGAGATCACTTCGGTCTCCGGCACATGAGGATCAGACGAGGACATGAGTCAGGCAAAAATCTGAGCGGTGAAGATCACAGTGGGCGCTTGAGCAACGGCCATGCCTAGGACATGCCATAGGCAGGCGACCCAGTAAACTGCAATTTACGCGCGACAATAGTAGTACGCCCGTATGTCAGCGTCTCCAGCGGGCAGCGGCCTCGTCATCGCTGGCCTTGGCCTCGACCCAGCGGCGGTCCCCGCCGGTCTCTTCCAGCTTCCAGAAAGGCGCCTTGGTCTTCAGCCAGTCGACGAGAAATGCGCTGGCCTCGAAGGCCGCCTGGCGATGCGCGGAGGTTGTGACCACCAGGACGATCCGGTCGCCGGGGGTCAGTTCACCATAACGATGGATCACCAGGCAGCCATCCAGGGGCCAGCGGCGTTCGGCCTCGCTGACCACGGCCTCCAGCTGACGCTCGGTCATGCCGGGATAATGCTCCAGCGTCATGCGCTGCGGCCCGGCATTGCCGGCGAATTCACGCACAAGGCCGGTGAAGGTCACGGCGGCGCCGACCTGCGTGTGGCCGGCGGTGAGGCGCTCCAGTTCGGCGGCGGTATCGAAATCCTCGCGCTGAACCCGCACGGTCATGGCGTCAGCCTCCGGTGACCGGGGGGAAGAAGGCGATCTCGTCGCCGGTCTGCACGGCCTGGTCCAGTTGAGCATAGTCTTGGTTAACGGCGACGCGCACCAGCGTAGGATTGGCAAGGGCAGCGTCATGACCGGGGCTGCAGCCGCGCAACCAGGTGATCAGGTCGCCCACCGTCTTCACGCTGGCCGGCGGTGTGACAGTTTCCTCGGCCATGCCAACCCGCTCGCGCAGCAGGGCGAAGTACAGAATCTGCATCAGTCCGACCCTTTGGGGCTCTCGGGCTCGGCTGCCATGTGGCGCAGGCCGGTCTGCAGGTAATCCCAGCCGGTGTAGAGCGTCAGCACGGCAGCAATCCACAGGCCCACTTCACCGGTGAAGCGCACATGCAGAATCTCGGGTCCGTAATCGCCGACGATGAGGAAGCCGAGTGCGATCAACTGCACCGTGGTCTTCCACTTGGCCAACCGGGACACGGGGACCTTCACCCGCAGCTCGGCCAGGAATTCGCGTAGGCCGGTGACGGTGATCTCGCGGCACATGATCACCACGGCGGCGACGCAGGTGATGCGGTCGATACGGTCGAAGGCAATCAGCATCATGATGACGGCGGCGACCAGCAGCTTGTCGGCGACCGGATCGAGGAAGCGGCCAAGGTCGGACATCTGGCCCCATTTGCGTGCCAGATACCCATCGAACCAGTCGGTAATGCCGGCGGCCGCGAACAGCGCCAGTGGCACCCAGGCGCTCCAGGCGTCGGGCAGGAAAAAGGCCGCGCAGATCGCCGGAATCGCCAGGATGCGCGAGACGGTCAGGATATTGGGCAGGCTGTTCAGCATGACGCCGGATTATCGCATGAGCAGGGAGATCGGACCAGTGTCGGACCGGTGCAGGGAGGACGATCAGCCGCCATGGAAGTGATCGTAAACTTTCTTGGCCACAGCCTTGCTGACGCCCGGCGCGGCCTCCAGATCGCTCAGGCCCGCGCGCGAGACCGCCTTGGCCGAGCCGAAATGCAGCAGCAGCGCTTTCTTGCGCGCGGCGCCGATGCCGGCGATCTCGTCCAGCGGGGATTTCACCTGGTCTTTGGCGCGTTTGGCGCGGTGGGTGCCGATGGCGAAGCGATGCGCCTCGTCGCGCAGGCGCTGCAGGAAGAACAGCACCGGATGGCGCGGTTCCAGCATGAAGGGCTCGCGGCCGGGCAGGAAGAACTGTTCGCGACCGGCATTGCGATCGGGGCCCTTGGCGATGCCGACCACCGGCACGTCCACGCCGAGCTCCTGCATGACCTGCACCACAATGCTTAACTGGCCTTTACCGCCATCGATCAGCAGCAGATCGGGCCAGTCGGCGGCGTTTTCGTCTTCGGCGTCTTCCTTCAGCAAGCGCTTGAAGCGCCGGCCCAGTACTTCCTTCATCATCGCGTAGTCGTCGCCGGGCTCGACATCCTCGCCCTTGATGTTGAACTTGCGATAGGCGTTTTTGCGCAGGCCTTCCGGGCCGGCGACGATCATCGCGCCGACGGCATGACGGCCCATGATGTGGCTGTTGTCGTAGACTTCAATGCGCTGTGGCGGCGCTTCCAGACCGAACAGGTCGGCGACCCCGGCCAGCAGCTGCTGTTGCGAGGCGGCTTCGGCCAGACGACGCCGCAGCGCATCGCGCGCATTGGTGACGGCGGCCTGCACCAGATCGCGCTTGGTGCCGCGCTGGGGCACGTGCAGCTCCACCTTGCGGCGACTGTGCTGGCTGAGCGCTTCTTCGATCACATCGGCATTCTCCACCGGATCGCTCAGCAGAATCAGGCGCGGTGCTTCGCGCTGGGCGTAGAACTGTCCGATGAAAGCGTCGAGAATCTCGCTGATCTCCACGTCGCGGGTATGAGCAGGAAAATAGGCGCGGTTGCCGAAATTCTGGCCGGCGCGGAAGAAGAAAATCTGGACGCAGACCTGGCCGCCCTCGGCATGGACCGCGATCACGTCGGCATCCTCGATCTCGCTGAGATTGATGTCCTGCTTCTGACTGATATGGGCCAGGGCGCGGATGCGGTCGCGCATTTCGGCAGCGGCCTCGTAGTCGCGCTCGTCGGCCGCCTGCTGCATGCGGACCTTCCAGGTATCCAGAATCTGGTGGTTGCGGCCACGCAGGAAGTCGCGGGCCTCGTTCACGATGGCGCCGTAATCGGCCTCGTTGATGCGCTTCACGCAGGGGGCCGTGCAACGCTTGATCTGGTATTGCAGGCAGGGGCGGGTGCGGGCCGCGAATTCACTGTCGGTGCAGCTGCGCAGCGGAAAAGCCCGGGAAATGGCATTCAGCGTCACATGCACGGCGCCGGTGGAGGCGAAGGGTCCGAAATAGTCGCCCTTGATGTCGCGGGCGCCGCGATGCTTGTTGATGCTGGGGTAGGGATGGTCGCGCGCCACCAGAATGTAGGGGAAGGATTTGTCGTCCTTCAGCAGCACGTTGAACGGCGGCTGCATCTGCCGGATCAGGTTGGCTTCCAGCAGCAGCGCTTCGGCTTCGGTATGGGTCGAGGTCACCTCGACAGCACAGACCTGGCGCACCATGCGCTGGATGCGAATGGTGAGCGCCTGCAGCTTGGTGTAGTTGGCCACGCGCTTCTTCAGCGAGCGCGCCTTGCCGATGTAGAGAATCTCGCCTTTGGCGTTGAGCATCCGGTAGATGCCCGGCCCTGCCGGCAGGTTAGGCAGGTGTCGCGCGATCGCCGTGGCGCCGATCTCGACCGACAGCAATCCCTCAGGTTGCGACTGTGACACCGGATCGAGCTCAGTCATACCACGCACCATACTGCCAAAAACCTAATGATTACACGGCGTTGACAAAAGCGTCCCAAGCCTGTGGATAAATTTGTGGGGAAACCCCAACCTTAAGGACGCATCGCTGCCCTTATATGGCAACTCCGGTGTAAGCCTCGAGGGTGAGTGCGATCCCCAATGCTATGAGAAACCAAGGATTCTGCAATTTATCCACAGATGACCGAATCGGTGCGACTGTGTCTCAGCCATGCTTTGCAGCCTGTGTATAACCCGGCCGGCAACAAGAAATGGCACGCAGAGTCAAGCGCTAACACAAAGATGTAATGAATCTGCGTGAAGGCTTCAGGCGCGCCGGCGCTCGATCTCGACGCCAACTCCGGCGGCTTCCGCAATGGCATCAGGCTTTTCCACCCGCACGCGCGTACGAAGCACCCGTTCGTCTTCCAGGCAGATGGCTGCGAGGCGTTCGGCCAGGGTTTCCACCAGATCGACATGGCCTTCGGCCAGCAGAATCTTGGTGCGCTTCACCAGCTGTTCGTAGCAGACCACTTCGGCATAGGAGCGCGGCGGCTCGCCCGGCGTCTCGGCGACCCAGAGTTCCAGATTGACCAGCAGCTTCTGCGGCTTGGTCCGTTCTTCCGGGTAGATGCCGATCAGGGCGTCCAGCAGCAGGTCACGGACAAAGACCCGGCGGGCCGGCTGGCTGGCTTCGGTGATGGCCGGGACCGGAATTTCAGCCCAGGCAGCCCGGGCGCGCGCATGGATCGTCATGTCACTCCTCCGGTTCGCCCGGCTGGCCGCTCAAGGGGCGGCCGCTTTGCTGCCAAGGCAGGTGCTGGCCGCCATCCAGGGCGATCATCTGGCCCGTGACGGCCGGGGCGTCAAGCAGGAAACCGACGGCTGCGGCAATCTCGCCTGGTTCGGCCCCCCGCTGGAGCGGGGTGCCCTCCCATTGCTTGCGGAATTGCGCCTCGCTCTGGCGCGGGCTGGGCAGGACCGGGCCGGGGCCGATGGCATTGACCCGGATGCGGGGGGCCAGCGCCATGGCCAGCGTCTGGGTCAGGGTCCACAGGCCGGCCTTGGCCACCGTGTAGGAGGCAAAATGCGGCGTCAGGCGCCAGACCCGCATGTCGACCAGATTGACGATCTGGCCGAGCACGCCGTCCGGCAGCTGGGCGGCAAAGGCCTGCGACAGGAAGAATGGGGCTTTCAGGTTGATGTCCAGATGGCTGTCCCAGCTCGCCTCGGTGGCCGTCTCGACATGGTCGTATTCGAACAGCGAGGCGTTGTTGACCAGCAGCGAGAGTGGACCGAGAGCGCCCCGGGTCTGGTCGACAAGACCGCTGACGGCCTGATGATCGCCCAGATCGGCCTGCACGATGGCTGCCTTGCCGCCGGCTCGCATGATCTCGGCGACCAGCGCTTCAGCATCCTTGCGCGAGCTGTTGCAATGGGCGGCGACATGATAGCCGCGCCCGGCCAGATACAGCGCGATGGCGCGACCGATGCGGCGGCCGGCGCCGGTGACCAGCGCGGTGGGAGCGAGCGGAGAAACCGAAGTCATCAGCGTTTGCTTCCCCGATAGGCGCGACGCGAGCCGGCACGGCCGGCGGTCGAACGGCCGGCGGGACGCGGCGCGGCCGACGCTTCTTCTGACAGGCCAAGCGGTTTGCGGTTCTGGATACCGATTTCCAGCTCGTTCATTTCAAGCCGCTTGATCTCGTCACGCAGGCGCGCAGCTTCCTCGAATTCCAGGTTACCGGCGGCATCCTGCATGCGCTTTTCCAGTTCGGCCAGATGGGCCTTCAGGTTGTTGCCGACCAGATGGCCGCCGGCGGCGTCGCCGGCATCGACGGTGAAGTGATCCTGTTCATACACCGACTGCAGGATATCGCCGATATGCTTGCGCACGCTCTCCGGCGTGATGCCATGCTCTTCGTTATAGGCCTGCTGCTTGATGCGGCGCCGTTCGGTCTCGGCCAGTGCGCGCTGCATGCTGTTGGTCATCTTGTCGGCATAGAGGATGGCGCGGCCTTCCACGTTACGTGCGGCGCGGCCAATGGTCTGGATCAACGAGGTCTCCGACCGCAGGAAGCCTTCCTTGTCGGCATCCAGGATGGCAACCAGTGCGCATTCTGGAATATCCAGGCCCTCGCGCAGCAGGTTGATGCCGATCAGGATGTCGAACACGCCGAGCCGCAGGTCGCGCAGGATTTCGATGCGCTCCAGCGTTTCGATATCGGAATGCAGGTAGCGCACCTTGAGGCCGACTTCGGTCATGTATTCGGTCAGGTCTTCCGACATGCGCTTGGTCAGGGTGGTGACCAGCACGCGATGGCCTTTCTTGACCATTTCCTTGCATTCGGCCAGCAGGTCGTCGACCTGGTGTTCGACCGGGCGAATCTCGGTGATGGGATCGATCAGGCCGGTGGGGCGGATCACCTGCTCGGAGAAGGTGCCGCCGGTGCGCTCCATTTCCCATTTGCCCGGCGTTGCCGAGACGAAGATGCTTTGCGGACGCAGCTGTTCCCACTCGCGGAAGCGCAGCGGGCGATTGTCGATGCATGACGGCAGGCGGAAGCCGTATTCGGCCAGCGTCGCCTTGCGCCGGAAGTCGCCGCGGAACATGCCGCCGATCTGCGGCACGGTGACATGGCTTTCATCGACGAACAGCAGCGCGTTGTCGGGCAGGTATTCGAACAGGGTCGGCGGTGGCGCACCAGGGCCGCGGCCGGTGAGGTAGCGCGAATAGTTCTCGATGCCGGCGCAGGCGCCGGTCGCCACCATCATTTCCAGATCGAAACTGGTGCGCTGTTCCAGGCGCTGGGCCTCCACCAGGCGACCCATCTTGTTGAGCTGGTCCAGCCGCTGGCGCAGGTCGATCTTGATCTGCTCGATGGCCTGGTTGAGCGTCGGCTTCGGCGTCACATAGTGGCTGTTAGCGTAAAGCTTCACGGCTTCCATGCTGCTGGTCTTGTGGCCGGTCAGCGGATCGAATTCGACGATGCTTTCCAGTTCGTCGCCAAACAGCGACAGCCGCCAGGCGCGATCCTCCATGTGGGAAGGGAAGATTTCCACGCCGTCACCGCGCACGCGGAAGGCGCCACGGGCAAAGGCCGTGTCGTTGCGGCGGTAATGCAGATCGACCAGCCGGCGCAGCAGCGTGTCGCGATCAAGCCGGTCGCCCGCCTTCAGGTTCAGCGTCATCTCGGAATAGGTTTCAACCGAGCCGATACCGTAGATGCAGGAGACCGAGGCGACGATGATGACGTCGTCGCGTTCTAGCAGCGCGCGCGTGGCCGAATGGCGCATGCGGTCGATCTGCTCGTTTACCGACGAGTCTTTCTCGATATAGGTGTCGCTGCGGGCGACATAGGCTTCAGGCTGGTAGTAGTCGTAGTACGAGACGAAGTATTCCACCGCGTTATTGGGGAAGAAGGCCTTCATCTCACCATAGAGCTGTGCCGCCAGCGTCTTGTTCGGCGCCAGGATCAGGGCCGGCCGGCCGGTGCGCGCGATGATCTGCGCCATGGTGAAGGTCTTGCCCGACCCAGTGACGCCAAGCAGCACCTGGTCCCGTTCCGCCTTCATCACGCCTTCGGTCAGCTCGACAATGGCGGTCGGCTGGTCGCCCTTGGGCTCGTAGGGGGCTTGCAGGTCATAGGCGATGCCGCCCTCGCTCTTGTCGGGGCGCGGCGGCCGGTGCGGGGTGAAATCGGGGAAGTTGGCATCGGCAAAGCGATCCGGGTCCTCGATTTCCCGTTCCGTCACGGAGGGCTGGATGCTGGGGGGCTGGCTCATGGCTGCCAATATGGGGCTCCGGCCGGCCGTCGCCAACCCGCAGATCGGTCAGAAGCTGTCAGGTATTGACCAAGTCTTTCAGGCCGGAAGCCCGTCCGGTATACATTTCCATAGGGAGATCCGCCAATGACCGTTATCGTCACCGGTGGCGCCGGCTTTATCGGCTCCGCCCTTGTCCGCCGCCTGAATGCCCAAAAGCGCCGTGTCGTCACCATCGACAAGCTGACCTATGCCGGCAATCCGGACAATCTGGCCAAATTGCCGAATCCGGAGCTCCACCAGTTCGAGCAGGTCGATATCTGCGACCGGGCGGCGATCCGTCGAATCTATGCCGCGGTCAAACCCGAGGCCGTCTACCACCTGGCCGCCGAGAGCCATGTCGATCGCTCGATCGACAGCCCCGCACCCTTCATCGAGACCAACGTGAATGGCAGCCTGGTGCTGCTGGAAGCCGGGCTGGAGCACTGGCGCGGCCTGGACGGCACCGCCAAGCAGCAGTTCCGTCATCTGCAGGTCTCCACCGACGAGGTCTATGGCGAGCTGGGCGACACCGGCCTGTTCGACGAGAACAGCCCCTACAAGCCCAATTCCCCCTATGCGGCCAGCAAGGCCTCGTCCGACCATCTGGCACGCGCCTTCGGCCGCACGTACGGCCTGCCGATCCTGATCACCAACTGCGGCAACAATTACGGCCCCTACCAGTTCCCGGAAAAGCTGATCCCGCTGACCGTGCTGAACGCACTGGAGGGCAAGCCGCTGCCGATCTATGGCAAGGGTCTACAGGTGCGCGACTGGATCCATGCCGAGGATCATGCAGCCGCGCTGCAGCTGGCCGTGGAAAAGGGTCGTCCCGGCGAGACCTATCTGGTCGGCGCCAAGGGCGAGCAGCGCAATATCGATCTGGTCAACCGGCTCTGCGCCATCCTCGACAATCTGGTGCCGCGCCAGGACGGCAAAGGTTACGCTTCACTGATCACTTATGTGACGGATCGTCCAGGGCATGATGCGCGCTATGCCATCGACCCGAGCAAGGCCGAGCGCGAGTTGGGCTGGAAGCCAAGCTACGATTTGCAGGCCGGGCTGACTGCCACCGTGCAATGGTATCTCGATAATTCCGCCTGGTGCCGCGATGCCGGCAAGGCTTATGACCGCGGCCGTATCGGCCTCGGATCGAAATAGAGCGGGAGCCAGATCATGAAGGGCATCATCCTGGCCGGCGGCACCGGCAGCCGGCTCCATCCGGCGACCACGGTGACCAGCAAGCAGCTGCTGCCGATCTACGACAAGCCGATGATCTACTATCCGCTGACGGCACTGATGCTGGCCGGCATTCGGGAGATTCTGGTCATCACCACGCCGCGCGATGCCGAAGCATTCAGTAATCTGCTGGGCAATGGCAGCCAGTGGGGCGTCTCGATCTCCTATGCCGTGCAGCCCGAGCCCAAGGGCATCTCGCAGGCCTTCATCATCGGTCGCGACTTCATCGCCGGCGAGCCCTGTGCGCTGGTGTTGGGCGACAACATCTTCTACGGCGAGGGCTTCGGCACCATCCTGCAACGTGCGGCCAGCCGGAAAGAGGGCGCCACTGTCTTCGGCTACTGGGTGGTGGATCCCGAGCGCTATGGCGTGCTGGACCTCAATGCCGACAAGAACGTCAAGGCGATCATCGAGAAGCCCAATCCCGCTCCCAGCAACTGGGCTGTCACCGGGCTGTATTTCTACGACAAGCAGGTCTGCGAGATCGCTGCGTCGCTCAAGCCATCCAAGCGGGGCGAGCTGGAGATCACCGATCTCAACAACGTTTACCTCGAGCGCGGCAGCCTGAATGTCGAACTGTTCGGCCGTGGCTTCGCCTGGCTGGATACCGGCACGCCCGACAGCCTGCTCGATGCCGGCAACTTCATCGCCACTGTGGAAAAACGCCAGGGTCTGAAGATCGCGGTGCCGGAAGAGATCGCCTGGCGTCAGGGCTATATCGATGCTGCCCAGGTCGAGAAGATGGCTGCCACCTATGGCAAGAATACCTATGGCGAGTATCTGCGGCTGATCCTGCGGCAGAACGACCGGTAACAGATTGCGCAGCGCCAATAAAAAAAGCCCGGGATCAACCCGGGCTTTTTCTTATCCGATAGATCGGTGTGATCAGGCCTGATCGGTCCGGCGCTGCCACCAGGCCTGGATTTCGCCGACGATGCCTTTGCGGAAGGCCATCACGACCACCACGAAGATCGCGCCCTGAATCACCAGCACCCATTCGCCGAAGCCGGCGAGGTAGTTCTGCATGGTGATGATGATGGCGGCGCCCACGATCGGTCCGAACACGGTGCCCATGCCGCCGACCAGCGTCATCAGCACCACTTCGCCCGACATCTGCCAGGTGACGTCGGTCAGCGAGGCGAGCTGGAAGACCAGCGCCTTGGTGGCGCCGGCCAGACCGGCCAGCGCGGCCGAGAGCACGAAGGCGACCAGCTTGTAGTGATCGACGCGATAGCCCAGCGAGATAGCACGCGGCTCATTCTCGCGGATCGCCTTCAGCACCTGGCCGAAGGGCGAATGGATGGTGCGCCAGATGATCAGGAAGGCGATGGCAAAGATCGCCAGCACCACATAGTAGAAGCTGTAGTCGTTGCGGGTCTCGATCAGGCCGAACAGGGCGCGGCGCGGGATCGCCTGGATGCCGTCTTCGCCGCCGGTGAACTTGGCCTGCACGCAGTAGAAGAACACCATCTGCGAGAGCGCCAGGGTCACCATGGCGAAGTAGATGCCCTGGCGGCGGATGGCGAGGAGGCCGGTGGCAAGACCGAGCACCGCGGCGCAGGCGGTGGCGGCCAGAATGCCGAGTTCGGGCGACCAGCCCAGCACCTTGACGGTATGGCCGCTGATATAGGCGGCGAAACCGAAGAACATGGCATGGCCGAACGAGAGCAGGCCGACATAGCCGATCAGCAGGTTGAAGGCGAGCGCGAACAGCGCGAAGCACAGCACCTTCATCAGGAAGACCGGATAGACCACGGCCGGCGCGACCAGGGCGACGGCAATGAAACCGGCAAAGATCAGCAGATCGCGGTTCTTGCGACTGGTGCCCGGCTTGACGGTAGTCGTGACAGGGGCGGCAGCGGTGGACATGGCAGAGACCCCTTACTTCTGGGTGCCGAACAGGCCGGCAGGCTTCACCATTAGCACAATGGCCATGATGATGAAGATGACGGTGTTGGAGGCTTCGGGATAGAAGACCTTGGTCAGGCCCTCGATGATGCCGAGTGCGAAACCGGTGATGATGGCACCCAGGATCGAGCCCATGCCGCCGATGACGACGACGGCAAAGACGATGATGATCAGGTTCGAGCCCATCACCGGGCTGACGTTATAGGCGGGCGCGGCGAGCACGCCGGCCAGCGCGGCCAGGCCGACGCCGAAGCCGTAGGTCAGTGTGATCATGCGCGGCACGTTGATGCCGAAGGCCTGCACCAGATCGGGCCGCTCGGTGGCGGCGCGCAGGTAGGAGCCCAGCTTGGTCCGCTCGATCATGAACCAGGTGCCGAAGCAGATCACCAACGAGGCGACCACGACCCAGGCGCGGTAATTGGGCAGGAACATGAAGTCGAGGCGCATGCCGCCGGGCAGCGGGTTGGCATAGGGCAGGCCCGACGAGCCGAACTGCTTGCGGAAGAAGCCCTCGATCATCAACGCCAGACCGAAGGTCAGCAGCAGGCCATAGAGATGATCAAGATGATAAAGGCGCTTGAGGAACAGCTTTTCCAGCAGGATGCCGGTGGCGGCCACGATGACGGGCGCCAGGATCAGGGCGCCCCAATAGGGAATGCCGAGCCAGTTGAGCAGCATCCAGGCTGCGAAGGCACCCATCATGTACTGGGCGCCATGGGTGAAATTGATGACGTTCAGCAGGCCGAAGATGACCGCCAGCCCGAGGCTCATCATGGCATAGAAAGCGCCGTTGATCAGGCCCAGCAGAAGCTGGCCGAACAGCATTTGCGGCGCGATGCCCAACAACTCGAACATGCAGTGTCCCCCGAGAGAATAAAGGCGGAAGCGCCGGCCGGCCTGCCCGGCCGGCGCCCCGTAGACTTACTGACTTAGCTCTTCACCAGCTCGCAGCCACCGTCCTTGAGCGGACGGAAGGCTTCTTCGGCCGGGATGGTGGCGCGCAGATGCACGTAATCCCACGCACCCTTCGACTCCGAAGGCTTCTTGGCTTCGAAGAGGTACATCGGATGGATGTGACGACCGTCGACGCGGATGCTGCCCTTGCCGAACAGCTTATCGTCGGTCGGCAGTTCCTTCATCTTGGCCACAACCTTGGCGCCGTCAGCGTCGCTCTTCATCGCTTCCACGGCCTTCAGGTAATGGATAACCGACGAATACACGCCGGCCTGCACCATGGACGGGTAGTTACCCTTGTTCGCCGCAGCGAATTCCTTGGCGAAGGCGCGGTTGGTGTCGTTCAGATCCCAGTACCAGGCTTCGGTGAAGGTCAGGCCCTGGGCGGTCTTGAGGCCCAGCGCATGCACGTCGGTGATGAACATCAGCATCGCCGCCAGCTTCTGGCCGCCTTCGGTGATGCCGAATTCAGCCGCCTGCTTGATCGAGTTGATGGTGTCGCCGCCCGCATTGGCCAGGCCGATGACCTTCGCCTTCGAAGCCTGCGCCTGCAGGAGGAAGGACGAGAAGTCGGTGCCCGGGAAGGGGTGACGCACGGCGCCGAGAACCTTGCCGCCGGTATTCTTCACCAGTTCGCTGGTGTCACGCTCGAGAGCGTGACCGAAAGCGTAATCGGCGGTGAGGAAGAACCAGCTGTCGCCGCCGGTCTTCACCAGGGCCTTGCCGGTGCCGTTCGCCAGAGCCCAGGTGTCATAGGTCCAGTGCACGGTGTTGGGCGAGCAGGCCTTGCCGGTCAGATCCGACGAGGCCGGGCCCGAACCGAGGAAGACCTTGTTCTTCTCGCGGCTGATCTGGTTGACGGCCAGCGCCACCGACGAGGTCGGGACGTCGGCAACAACATCGACCTTGTCGACGTCATACCACTGGCGGACAATGTTCGAGCCGATGTCGGGCTTGTTCTGGTGATCGGCGAAGACCACCTCGACCTTCAGGCCCTTGGCGGCGGCACCGAAATCTTCAACCGCCTTGCGGGCGGCCCAGACCGAACCCTGGCCCGACAGATCGGCATAGAGGCCGGACTGGTCGTTCAGGACGCCGATCTTGATCACGCCGTCGGTAAACTGGGCGTGGGCGCTGCCGGCGGCCAGCAATGCTGCCGCAGAAACAGCCAATGTCTTTAAACGCATCGTTTCCTCCTTGGTTAAACCTGCCTGTTAAACACCGAGATATGTTTCAAGCTTTTTGGTCGAGCTTGCGACCTGATCATTCGGGATCATGTCGATGACCTTGCCGTGCTCGACGACGTAGTGGCGATCAGCCACGGTGCTGGCGAAGCGGAAATTCTGTTCTACCAGCAGGATCGTGTAACCCTTCTGCTTCAGCAGACGGATCATGGCGCCAATCTGCTGCACGATGACGGGGGCCAGACCCTCGGTCGGCTCGTCCAGCAGCAGGAAGTTCGCGCCCGTGCGCAGGATACGGCCGATGGCCAGCATCTGCTGCTCACCGCCAGACAGCTTGGTGCCCTGGCTTTTCAAGCGTTCCTTCAGATTCGGGAAGATCTGATAGATTTCATCCAGGCTCATGCCACCGTTCTTGACGATCGGCGGCAGCGTCAGGTTCTCGTAGACATTGAGCGAGGAGAAGATGCCGCGCTCTTCGGGGCAGAAGGCCATGCCCATCTTGGCGATCTTGTTCGACGGCAGCTGAATCAGCTCCTGGCCTTCGAACTGCACCGAGCCCTTGCGGCTGGCGATCATGCCCATGACGGCCTTCATCGTCGTGGTCTTGCCGGCGCCGTTGCGGCCCAGCAGGGTGACGACTTCGCCCTTGTTCACCTCGAACTGCATGCCGTGCAGGATATGGCTCTCGCCATACCAGGCATTCAGGTCGGATACGGCCAGTTCAGCCTTGTGCATGGCCGGTCCCCATATACGCTTCGATGACTTCCGGGTTCTTCGACACGGTCTCGTAGTTGCCTTCGGCGAGGATTTCACCACGGCGCAGCACCGTGATGGTGTCGGACAGCTTGGCGACCACACTCAGGTTATGCTCGACCATCAGCACGGTGCGGTTGGCCGAGACCTTCTTGATCAGGTCGGAAATCTTGTTGATGTCCTCGTGGCCCATGCCGGCCATCGGCTCGTCCAGCAGCATCATTTCCGGATCGAGCGCCAGCGTCGTGGCGATTTCCAGCGCGCGCTTGCGGCCATAGGGAAGCTCCACGGCCGTGTGGCGACGGTATTCGATCAGGCCGACGGCAGTCAGCAGCTCCTCGGCGCGCTCGTTCAGCGCGTTCAGGCTGCTTTCCGACTTCCAGAAATGGAAGCTGGTACCCAGCGGACGCTGCAGGGCGATGCGCACGTTTTCCAGCAGGCTCAGATGCGGGAACACCGCCGAGATCTGGAATGAGCGCACCATGCCGCCGCGGGCGATGTCCGCCGGCTTTTCCGCTGTGATGTCGCGACCGTTGTAGGTGATCGTGCCGCGACTGGGCGGCAGGAACTTGGTCAGCAGGTTGAAGAAGGTGGTCTTACCAGCACCGTTCGGGCCGATGAGAGCATGAATGGTGTGGCGCTTCACACGCAGGTTGACGTCCTTGACAGCAATAAAGCCGGCAAATTCCTTGGTCAGACCTGAAGTCGCAAGAATGTAGTCGTCGGCCATTATCCCGAACGCTCGTTTGGTTTTTGCTCCCTGACGGCCGGTCTTCCGGACGCGGTGCAAATCAAACGGGATTCCCCCCCGATTGTAAATAGTCTCGGGCGTGCAAAGCGTTGCGAGGGAAATTAAGAAATTTTATGCCTAACTTCGCGCCAGGTCGGGTTCTGCAGGGCTATTGGCTGCTTCCCGGGCGGCCCGGCGGGCCAGTTGGTGCTCGCGATAGGTAATGTAGGTTGCAGACCCGAAGATCACGGCGCCGCCGATCCAAGTCCACATATCAGGCACCTGGCCGAAGAAAATGAAGCCGACCATGGCCGCCCAGATCAGCTTGGTGAAATCCAGGGGCATCAGCATGGTTGTATCGCCATACTTGAAGGCCTCGGTAAACAGCATGTGACCGGCCGAGCCGCAGGCGCCGAGGATGAACAGCAGCAGCAACTGGTCCATGGTCGGCCACTGCCAGACGAACAGTGCTGCCACAAAAGTGATCGGTATCAGGAAGACCACCATGTAGGTGGCGATGGTCAGGCTGGAATCGGTGCGGGCCAGAATCTTGATGTCGATCATCGAGCCGGCCCAGAGCACGGTCGAGCCCAGCACCAGCAGCGGGCCGAGGCCGATCGGCACAAAGCCCGGCCGCATCACGATCAGGGCGCCGACGAAGCCGATCACCAGGGCGGCGATGCGGCGGGCGCGCAGCGTTTCACCCAGGATCAGTACCGCGCCGACAGTCATGAACAGCGGCGCGGTATAGGACAGCGCCGTGGCTTCGGCCAGCGGCGTGATCGCCAGCGCAGTGAAGAACATCATCATGGATGTGCTGTTCAGCGCACCACGCACGGCATGCAGATGGATCTTGGTGGTTTTAAAAGCGCGAAACCGGCTGCGGGCGATCGCGGGGAACAGCACCACAAAGCCGAACAGGTTGCGGAAAAACGCCACTTCGATGGGGGGCAGGCCTTGCGACACCTTGGCGACCAAGGCATGCATGGCGACAAAGCACAGCGTCGAGCCGATCATCATCGCCATGGCTTTGAGCAACGGGGACATGGCGGGGGCCGGTGTGACGACAGGAACTTCGGACATCTGCTCTGTGTAGCGCTAAAATATTAATATTTCAGGTTGTCGGACTCGCGAACATTGCAAAAAACGCAACTCTCTCATGCGCTGCCGATCCAGGCCGTACTGCCCGCTGTTTGTGCGGCTTTGACACAGTCGGCCAATCTGGTGGTGCAGGCGCCGCCGGGATCGGGCAAGACCACGGTGCTGCCGCTGGCGCTGCTGGATGAGAGTTGGTCGCAGAAGGGCCGCATCATCGTGCTGGAGCCGCGCCGGCTGGCTGCACGCATGGCGGCCAAACGGATGGCCGATCTGCTGGGCGAGGCGGTGGGCGATACCGTCGGTTATCGCGTCAGGCTCGACAGCAAGGTCGGACCGAAAACACGGCTGGAGCTGAACACCGATGGCGTCTTCCTGCGCCGCCTGCAGCGCGATCCCGAATTGCAGGGCATCAGCGCCGTGCTGTTCGATGAATGTCACGAGCGTGGTCTGGAATCCGATGTGGCGCTGGCACTCTGCCTGGAGGCGCAGGCGGCGCTGCGGCCCGATCTCAAGCTCATCGCCATGTCGGCTACGCTGGATGCGGCGCCGTTTGCCCGCCTGATGGGCGATTGCCCGGTGGTGACGGGTGAGGGCCAGAGTTATCCGGTCGAAACGCGCTGGCGCCCGATGGCGGCGCAGGCCCGTCTGGATGCGGCTGTTACCGATACTGTGCGGCAGGCGCTGGATGAAACCCAGGGCGACATCCTGGTATTCCTGCCCGGCATGGCCGAGATTCGCCGCGTCGAAATGCAGCTCGGCGACAGCCGGCTGCCGGCCGGCGTGCAGGTGCATCCGCTCTATGGCGATCTGTCCGGCACGCAGCAGGACCTGGCGCTGCAGCCCAGCCCCGCCGGTCAGCGCAAGATCGTGCTGTCGACATCGATTGCAGAAAGCTCGCTCACCATCGAAGGCGTGCGCGTGGTGGTCGACAGCGGCTACATGCGGCAGCCGCGCTTTTCGCCCAGTACTGGCATGGCAAAGCTGGAAACGCTGCGCGTCAGTCAGGCCTCGGCCGACCAGCGTCGCGGCCGCGCCGGTCGCCTTGGCCCCGGCATCGCCTATCGCCTCTGGGCCGAAGCGGCGCATGGCGGGCTGGCCAGATTCACCGCGCCGGAAATCGCCGTCACCGACTTGACCTCGCTGGCGCTCGATCTGGCCGCCTGGGGTGTGCGCGATGCCAATGCGCTGTCTTGGCTGGATGCGCCGCCGGCAGCAGCGATGCGCTATGCGCAAAGCCTGCTGCAGGACCTGGGCGCGCTGGCTGTCGATGGCGCGATCACGCCGCATGGCCGGGCGATGGCCGATCTGCCGCTGCATCCGCGACTGGCTCATATGGTGATCCACGGCAACGAGATGGGATTGGGCGGTTTGGCCTGCGCGCTGGCGGCTCTGCTGGGCGAACGCGATATCGCCAAGGTACCCAAGGGTGCACCGCGCGACGCCGATCTGCGCTGGCGGCTGGAGATCGTCGCCGGCGAGTCAGAACGCGATACGACGCCGCACGGCCTGCGCGTCGACATGAATGCCGTGCGCCAGATCCGCAAGCTGGCCGGCGACTGGCGACGCCAGATCAAGGCGACGCCGCATGCCGGATCGGTGGAAGAGGCGGGCATTCTGGTGGCGCTGGCCTATCCTGACCGCATCGCCAAGCGACGTGCACCGGGCAGCTTCTTGCTCAGCGGCGGTCGTGGTGCCAAGCTCGATGCGCTGGATGCCCTGAGCAGCCAGGATTATCTCGCCATCGCCGAAGTCGACGGAGCGCAGGCCGATGCGCGGGTTTTTCTGGCCGCGCCTTTAAGCGAGGCAGAGATCGAAACGCAGTTCGCCGCCGCCATCACGACACGCGAGCATGTTGAATGGGACGACCGCAGCGAAGCCGTGCTGGCGCGTCAGCAACGACGGATCGGCGCCTTGGTGCTGCGGGAAAAACCACTGCGCGACCCTCCCGCCGATGCCATCCGGACTGCGGTGCTGGAGGCGATCCGCAAGAAAGGCATCGCGGCGACACTGCCCTGGACCGATGGATTGCGGCAATGGCAGGCGCGCGTTGCGCTGTTGCGGACGCATCTGCCCAAGGCAGCCGAATGGCCCGATATGAGCGATGCGGCGCTAGGCGAACGGCTGGACGACTGGCTTGCGCCTTATCTGGACGGCATCACCAAACTGTCTCAGTTATCGAGTATTGATCTGCATGCGGCGCTGACCGGGCAGCTGGATTATGCGCAGCAGAAGCTGCTCGATGCCGAGACGCCGACCCATTGGCGCGTGCCATCGGGTTCCAATATCCCGCTGGACTATGCATCCGGTGACGTGCCGGTCCTGGCGGTGCGGCTGCAGGAGATGTTCGGCTATGCCGATACGCCGGCCGTGGCGGGCGGCAAGGTCAGGCTGCTGCTGCATTTGCTGTCGCCGGCGCGCCGGCCATTGCAGGTCACGAGCGATCTGGCCCGTTTCTGGCAGTCGAGCTATCGCGCTGTGCGGGCAGAGATGCGTGGCCAATACCCGAAACACGACTGGCCGGAAAACCCGCTGGCGGCGCAGCCGACCACGAGGGCAAAGCCGCGTCAGCGCTGAACCGGCAGGCTGCGATAATCGAACACCCTGCATTTGTGTCTGGCGGCAACGAACTGTCTCTTGTTGTTGTCATGCTCCCTCCGTAGAGTCGGGGCATGGCTTCCGAGCGCCGCAATGATGTACGCATACTTTACGGCGATCCGGCGCAGGGTACACGTTCGCTGTACCGGCAGGCGCTGATCGGAGCCGGCTACACAAGTCTCCGCGAATTCGACAACCTGGAGGGCTTCGCCGATCTGATCGCCGTGGCGCAGCCCGATCTGGTGTTCATGGATGTCAGCTTGCCCGGCGGTAATGCCGTCCAGCTGGTCAGCGATCTGCGTCAGGGTCGGCTCAACGGCATCAATCCCTATCTGCCGGTCATCCTCACCACCTGGGAAGCCGAACATGCCATGGTGCGCCGGATCGTCGACTCCGGTGCCGACGATCTGCTGATCAAGCCGCTGTCCACCAAAGCGCTGCTCGACCGGATCGAGACCGTCGGCATGAACCGCAAGCCCTTCGTCGTCACCTCGGATTACATCGGGCCTGACCGGCGCAAGGCGGACGCCCGGCGCGACAGCACCGTGCCGCTGATTGCCGTGCCCAATCCCATGCGCGCCAAGCTGACCGGTGAACCCATCGATGCCAAGCTGCTGCAGCAGGGCATCATGGCCGCCAATGAGGAGATCAACCAGCAGCGCCTGCGCGCCTCGGCTTTCCGCATCTCATTCGTCGCGGAGCAGATTGTGCCGCTCTACAAGGCGGAAACGCCGCCGACGCCGGAAACTCTGACCATGCTGCGCGATCTGATCGTCTCGGCCGAGGAGATCCAGCGTCGGGTCGGCAATAGCGCCCTGGCGTCGGTCGCGCAGATTTGCGACCGCCTGCTGGTGCCGGCGCGGCAAATGGCGGAGCAGGGCGAGGCCTTCGCTTTTGCCGCGGACTGGAAGAAATCCTTCGACCTGCTGAAAAGCCTGTCGGATGCCGTGCTGGTCTTTTTCAATCCCGACCAGGATGCCTCGATACTGGCCGGCGAAGTCGCCTCGGCTATCGATCGCTTCCGCGCCCGCAAGGCACGCGAGGCAGCGCCGGCAGGCGAAGGCGAAACCGCTCCCCAACCGTAAAAAGCGCATAAAAAATCCGCGCCGTCCCTGGGAACGGCGCGGATCGGGGTATTCGTGCGTGTGTGCTTAGTGGGGCTTGAGATTCTGCAGGTGCAGCGTCTCGTCCAGGCCGGTGGCGGCCAGCACCTGGAAGCCGCCGTCCCACACCATCTCGAAAGCGACATAACAAATGATGGCGACACCGACGTAGCCCAGGATGCGATACTTATCGAGCAGCTTGGCAATGGCCTTGGAGGCGATTGCCGTCAGCGCGATCGACAGGATCAGGCCGAAGGCGAGGATATAGGGATAGGCGCGGGCGGCGCCGGCAACAGCCAGCACGTTGTCGAGTGACATCGACACGTCGGCGATGACGATCTGGATGATTGCCTGCTTCATCGACTTGGGGGCATCGTCGGCTTGACCGGCCTCTTCCGCAGCCTGATGGCGCAGTTCGGAGAACATCTTCCAGGCAACCCAGAAGAGCAGGATGCCGCCGAGCAGGATCAGGCCGATGACGGCCATCAGCTGGACTGCAATCCCAGTGAAAAGCAGACGGAGTACGGTGGCGCCGATGATGCCCCAGAGAATGCCCTGGTTACGCTGCTTTTCGGGCAGGCCAGCAACGGCCAGACCGATCACGATCGCATTGTCGCCCGAGAGGACAATGTTGATCATGATGACTTCGAAGAGGGCGCTGAGCTGGGCGGGAGAGAGCGTAAAACCGAGGAGCGAGAAATCCATCACAGAGGGCCTTGATGTCAGGAATAAAGATTAATGATGCGGCGGGGCGGCACTCTAGGGGCAAACCGGAATGCAGGGTATCGGGCGACTCACTTTGTTTATGAAGATTTTATTTTTTATGGGAATTTTATGCAGGCGCTGGCAACTTGCGCTTGTCGGGCTCTTTGCTACCTATGACGCCTCGTTGTTTGACCTGATTGCTGGCCATGACCACTGATGCTGCCCTGTTCACTCTGTCGCCTGGCCGCAGCCCGCTGCTGGTGAATATTCCGCATGCCGGCCTGGGCTTAAGTCCGGGCCTTGCTGAACGGCTGACGCCGCATGCTGCGCGGTTGGCCGATACCGACTGGCATGTCGAGAAGCTCTATGACTTCGCACCTGCGGCGGGCGTTGGTCTGATGGTCGCCACGCATTCGCGCTATGTGGTCGATCTCAATCGCGATCCCGCCGGTCGCGCGCTGTATCCAGGCGCCGACAATACAGAACTCTGTCCGACCGGAGGGTTCGACGGCATGCCGCTGTATCGTGATGGCGAAGCGCCGGCCGCAGGCGAGATCGCGGCACGTGCCGATACCTATTGGCGCCCCTATCACGAGCGTCTTGCTGCCGAGCTGGACATTATCCGCAAACGTCACGGCTATGCCATTCTGCTGGATGGCCACAGCATCGTTTCGGAGGCGCCGCGTTTCTTCCAGGGCAAGTTGCCTGATCTCAATCTCGGGACGAACGAAGGCCGCAGCTGTGAGCCTGACCTGGCTGCGGTTGCCTATGGTGTGCTGAGTCAGTCCGAAGGCTTCACGCATATCCATAATGGTCGTTTCAAGGGTGGCTATATTACCCGTCATTACGGCCAGCCGTCCGATGGCGTGCATACTCTGCAGCTGGAAATGGCACAAAGCTGCTATATGGATGAGGCAAACCTGGAACACTGGGATGTCCAGCGCGCTGCGCCTCTGGCAGCCGTGCTGCGACGTCTGGTGGATGCACTGCTGCAGTGGCGACCTTCTGCATGAGCGAGACTGGCGAAAAGACCCTGCCCAAGATGCGATACCCGCTGACGCGCTGGTTCGCACTGTTCCTGATGCTCGGTCTGCCGATTGCGGTCGTGGTCATACTGGCCTGGCTGGGTGGCGCGCTGACCCCGCGAGCAGCCTGGAGCCTGTTGGCTGCATTGTTAGGCATCGTCGCTGTCTTCGCCGGGTGGCACACGCTGGTCGCCTGGCGCGTGCTGCGCAGCACCGACGAGATTGCTGGTGTGGAAAGCCGCACCAGCAGCGACTGGGGCGCTTTGACCATGATCGGTGAACTGGGCGTGACGGTGGAGCGTCTGCGCAATACGCTGCTGGATGAAAAAGGCCAGATCGCGCTGCAGAGCACCACGGCGGATGCGATCCTCAACGCGCTGCCCGATCCGGTGCTGCTGCTGGATGGCACGCGCACGATTGCGCGCGCCAATTTTGCCGCCCGCAAATTCTTCGGCAATGACATTGTCGGCAACGATCTGACGGCAGCGCTACGCCATCCCACCGTGCTGCAGGCTGCCGATGAAGTCCTGAGCGGCGAAACCGGCATGAGCGCCGTCGACCTGACCCTGCCGGTCCCGGACAGCCGCAGCTTCTCCCTGCGTGTCGTGGCCTTGCCGGCGGCCCGCGAAGATACGGTGGCCGTGCTGGCGCTGCATGATCTGACGGCCTTACGCAAGGCTGAGAAGATGCGCGCCGATTTCGTCGCCAATGCCAGTCACGAGCTGCGCACGCCGCTGGCCTCGCTGGTGGGATTCATCGAGACCCTGCAGGGGCCCGCCAAGGATGACGAGCCGGCGCGGATACGCTTCCTCGGCATCATGCGCGACCAGGCCGGTCGCATGTCGCGGTTGATCCAGGATTTGCTGTCGCTGTCGCAGATCGAGATGCGCGAGCACGACCATCCATCGGAACCGGTGGCGCTGGCGCCGCTGCTGCGCGACGCTGCCGCCGCGCTGGAACCGCAGGCCAAGGCCAAGAGAATCCAGATTGCGCTGTCGCTGGACGACCGCCTGCCGCCGGTGCGCGGTGCCCGCGACGAGCTGATGCAGGTGTTCCAGAACCTGATCGACAACGCCATCAAATACGGCCGGGCCGAAAGCACGGTGACCGTGCGGCTTGGGCCGGTGACGACGGGCGAGGGGCAGGAGGTCGGGATTCGCGATCAGGGCGAGGGCATCCCGCGCGAACACCTGCCACGCCTGACCGAGCGATTCTACCGGGTCGACTCGGCACGCAGCCGGGATTTGGGTGGAACGGGCCTTGGCCTGGCCATCGTGAAGCACATCGTGAACCGCCATCGGGGCCGGCTTGTCATTGAATCCGAGCTCGGCCAGGGCAGCGAGTTCATTATTCGTATGCCGAACGTTCCCGATATAATCGAGACAACCGCTGAGACGGTCTAGCGTTGTCATATCAGTGACATACAACTGAAATATCCATGTCACCGGGTCACCCTACGAGTGGCGGCGCCGGTCGAGACACTGTCACCCCCTCGTCCGGTTGGGAGCGCAAGTCAGGCGTTCCCGCCACCCGGCGCACATCCGGTGCGTCAGAGGAAACCACGATGAGGTATACCGTGATCAACAAGGCTCTCCTTTTCGCCGGCTTGGCCGCTGTGGCGTCGCTCGGTCTGGCTGAACCGGTCGCTGCGCAGCAGGCGCGCGACCAGATCCGCATTGTCGGCTCGTCGACCGTTTATCCCTTCACCACCACGGTGGCCGAGCGTTTTGCCCAGACCGGCGGCTTCAAGGCCCCGATCGTTGAGAGCACCGGCACCGGCGGCGGCATGAAGCTGTTCTGCGGCGGCGTCGGCACCCAGCACCCCGACATGACCAATGCCTCGCGTCGCATGACCAAGGCCGAGTTCGAAGCCTGCGCCACTGCCGGCGTGAAGGACATCGTCGAGATGAAGGTCGGCTTCGATGGCATCGCCGTCGCCCTCAAGAAGGGCTCGACCGCCGTCGATCTGAAGCGTGAAGACATCTGGCTGGCGCTCGCCGCGCAGGTGCCGGTGAACGGCCAGCTTGCCGCCAATCCCTACAAGACCTGGAAGCAGGTCAATGCCAGCCTGCCGGATTGGAAGATCGAAGTGATGGGTCCGCCGCCCACCTCGGGCACCCGCGACAGTTTCGTCGAGCTGGTGATGGATGTCGGCTGCAAGAAGTTCCCGGAAGTGAACGCCATTGCCGACGCCAAGGCCAAGGCCACCGCCTGCGGCAAGATCCGTGAAGACGGTGCCTTCATCGAAGCCGGTGAAAACGACAACCTGATCGTCCAGCGTCTGGCCTCGGGCCAGCAGGGCCTGATGGGCGTGTTCGGCTTCTCCTTCCTCGAAGAGAACATGGACAAGCTGCAGGGCGCCAAGGTGGACGGCGTGGAAGCCACCTTCGAAACCATCTCCGATGGCAAGTATCCGGTGTCGCGTCCGCTCTTCGTCTATGCGAAGAAGGCCCATATCGGCGTCGTGCCGGGCATCAAGGAATTCCTCGCCGAGTATGTCAGCGACCGCGCTATGGCGCAGGGCGGCTACCTGGAGAAGAAGGGCCTGGTTGCCATGCCGAAGAAGGAGCTGGACTCAGTCCGCTCGCAGGTCACCGGCCTGACCAACCTGGCTATGTAAGAACGGCTCCGGCGGCCGGGTGACCGGCCGCCGGGACTTTTTCACGACGTTCCGTTTTCGATTACGCCGCATATGCCCCGGGGAAGACGATGTCACTGCCGCTGCTGTTACTGGTTCTTCTCGGACTGACGATCGTCGGCTACCACCTCGGTAAGTCCCGCGCGCTGGTTTCCGCCGGGGACAAGATCCGCAACCTGCACTCCCTGCCTATGTTCTATGGCTGGTATGTCGTGGTCTGGTGCGGCCTGCCGGCGCTGCTGCTGTTCGGCATCTGGATTTCCTTCGAAGATGCGCTGGTGCGCCAGCTTGTGATCTCCGAATTGCCGGAAACCATCCGTCGCCTGCCGGCCGACCAACTCGGCCTGGTTATTTCCGACATCCGCAACATGGCTTATGGCAACATCCCGCTCGACAAGGCTGATGCAACCATCCGCCCGGTGGTGGAGCATTACATCAGCCTGCGCCAGATCGGCACGACCGCTCTGTGGGTGATCGTGCTGGCGCTGGGCGTCAGTGGCCTGCTGTATGGCCGCAGCCGCATCACCGCCGATTTCCGGGCACGCAACCGGGTCGAGCAGGTCGCCAATATCCTGCTGATCATTAGTTCCACGCTCGCGGTCATGACCACCATCGGCATCGTGCTGTCGCTGGTCTTCGAGGCGCTGCGCTTCTTCGCCGCCGTCAATCCGATGGAATTCCTGTTCGGCCTCACCTGGTCGCCGCAGATGGCGATCCGCGCCGATCAGGTTGGCTCCTCGGGTGCCTTTGGCGCCGTGCCGCTGTTTGCCGGTACGCTGCTGATCGCTGCCATCGCGATGATCGTCGCTGTGCCGGTCGGCCTGATGGCCGCCGTTTACATGGCGGAATACGCCGCACCGAAGGTGCGCGCCTTTGCCAAGCCCGCGTTGGAAGTTCTGGCCGGCATCCCGACCGTGGTCTACGGGTTCTTCGCCGCGCTGACGGTTGCGCCATTCATCCGCGAGGCCGGTGAAAGCATCGGCCTGGCCGTCGCCTCGCAATCCGCGCTGGCTGCCGGCCTGGTCATGGGCATCATGATCATTCCCTTCGTGTCGTCGCTGTCCGATGACGTGATCAATGCCGTACCGCAGAGCCTGCGCGATGGTTCATTCGGCCTTGGCGCCACCAAGTCGGAAACCATCAAGCGCGTGATCCTGCCGGCCGCACTGCCCGGCATCGCCGCCTCCATCATCCTCGCCTTCAGCCGTGCGCTGGGCGAAACCATGATCGTGGTGATGGCCGCCGGTCTGGCGGCCAACCTGACTGCCAACCCGCTGGCGGCGGTGACCACCGTGACCGTCCATATCGCGTCGCTGCTGGTTGGCGACCAGGAGTTCGACAGCCCGAAGACGCTGGCGGCCTTCGCCCTTGGCCTCGTGCTGTTCATCGTCACGCTCAGCCTCAACATCGTTGCCCTGCGCATCGTCAAGAAATACCGAGAGCAATATGACTGATATTCTTGCCGACACCGCTCCGAACCGGGATCTGACCACCGTGGCGCCCGGCGTGCATATGACGGAGGAGGCGACCAAGCGTCTCCGCGCCCGGTATGCTGCGGAAAGCCGCTTCAAATTCATCGGCCTGGCCGCCATCCTGTTTTCGGTCGCCGCGCTCTGCGTGCTGCTGTCCACGATCGCCAGCGCCGGCTTCACGGCTTTCCAGCAGACTCATATCCGTCTGGATGTGGCGCTGAGCGCCGAGCAGATCGCACCGGTGGGCACCACCGATCCGCGCAAGATCATGCAGGGCAATTACGGCGGCATCATCCTTGAGACCCTGCAGAAGAAATTCCCCGAGGTGCAGAGCCGCGGCGACCGTCGTCGCCTGCAGGCTCTGGTCAGCGCCGGCGCTGAATCACAGCTTGCCCGCATGGTGGTTGCCGATCCCACGCTGATCGGACAGACCGTCAGTGTCTGGCTGCCGACATCGTCCGACATCGACGTCTTCGTGAAAAAGCAGGTTGATACCGCCGCGCCTGAAGAACAGCGCCGGGTCAAGGACAATCAGGTTACCTGGATCGATGCGCTGAAGGCGCGGGGCGATTTGGAGCTGCGGTTCAACACCCGCTTCTTCACCGGGGCCGACAGCCGCGAACCGGAACTGGTCGGTGTCTGGGGCGGTGTGGTGGGATCTTTCTACACGCTGCTGGTGACCCTGCTGGTCGCTTTCCCGCTGGGTATCATGGCGGCGGTCTATCTGGAAGAATTCGCGCCGAAGAATCGCTGGACCGAGGTCATCGAGGTCAACATCAACAATCTCGCGGCCGTGCCCTCCATCGTTTACGGCCTGCTCGGCCTTGCAGTGTTCATCGGCTTCTTCGGCATGCCGCGCTCGGCGCCGCTGGTCGGCGGCCTGGTGCTGGCGCTGATGAGCCTGCCGGTGATCATCATCGCTTCGCGCGCCGCTCTGCGCGCGGTGCCGCCCTCGATCCGTCAGGCCGCCATGGGCCTTGGCGCTTCCCCGCTGCAGGTGGTGCTGCATCACGTGCTGCCGCTGGCCATGCCCGGCATCTTGACCGGCACCATCATCGCCATGGCCCATGCCCTGGGCGAGACGGCGCCGCTGCTGATGATCGGCATGGTCGCCTTCATCGTCGACATCCCGGCCACGCCGGTCGATGCCGCCACGGTGCTGCCGGTGCAGATATTCATGTGGGCCGACAGTTCCGAGCGCGGCTTCGTCGAGAAAACCTCGGCTGCCATCATCGTGCTGCTGGTCTTCCTGCTGCTGATGAACCTGGCCGCCATCCTGCTGCGCAAGCGGTTCGAGCGTCGCTGGTAATCGTGTCTGTACGTTATATCCCTTTCGGAGCCATAAGGACTTTTCATGCAGAATGGTAGCGGTGTCGATCTCCGCCAGTCCGAGATCGAAGTTAAGATGGTGACGCAGAAGGTCGGCGTCTTCTATGGCGAAAAGCAGGCTCTGCGTGACGTCGACCTGCACATCCCGGCTCGTGCGGTCACCGCGCTGATCGGTCCGTCGGGCTGCGGCAAGTCGACCTTCCTGCGCTGCCTCAACCGGATGAACGATACGATCCGCGATTGCCGCGTGGTCGGCGATATCCGCCTTGATGCGCTGAACATCTATGACAGCCAGGTCGATGTCGTGCAGTTGCGGGCCCGGGTCGGCATGGTGTTCCAGAAGCCAAATCCGTTCCCGAAGTCGATCTACGAGAATGTCGCCTATGGGCCGCGCATTCACGGTCTGGCCGAAAGCAGCGATCATCTCGACCATATCGTCGAGACCTCGCTGAAGCAGGCTGGTCTGTGGAAGGAAGTCGGCAACCGGTTGCAGGAGTCAGGCACCAGCCTTTCGGGCGGCCAGCAGCAGCGCCTGTGCATCGCCCGCGCCATCGCGGTGGCGCCGGAAGTGATCCTGATGGACGAGCCCTGCTCGGCGCTGGATCCGATCGCCACGGCCCATATCGAGGAACTGATGGACGAGCTGCGCGAGCAGTACACCATCGTCATCGTCACCCATTCCATGCAGCAGGCTGCACGCGTGTCGCAGCGGACCGCCTTCTTCCATCTGGGCAATCTGGTCGAGACGGACGATACCAGGGTGATTTTCACAAATCCCAAGGACGAGCGGACGCAGGGCTACATCACCGGTCGCTTCGGCTGAGCAGAGTGAGGACATAGAAAATGCCGCAACATATTGTTCAGAAATACGACGACGAGCTGAAGAAGCTGTCGACCCTCATCGTGCAGATGGGTGGCCTGGCTGAATCACAGCTTTCCGCCGCCGTCGAGGCGATCGTGAAGCGTGACAGCAATCTGGCTGCTGAGGTAGTGAAGAGCGATACTAAGATCGATGCCCTGCGCAACCAGGTTGACGATTTCGCCATCGAGTTGCTGGCCCGGCGCCAGCCGATGGCCGACGATCTGCGCATTGTGGTCTCGGCCCTGCGCATCTCGTCCGAGATCGAACGCATCGGTGACTATGCCAAGAATGTCGCCAAGCGCGCGGTGGCGCTGAACCAGGCGCCGCTGGTGCGGCCGGTGCATGCCATTCCGCGCATGGCTGCCCTGGTGCAGGCCCTGATCAAGGACACGCTGGACGCCTATATTACTGCGGACGCCGCCAAGGCCGACGCGGTCTGGGCTCGCGATGAAGAGGTGGATGAACTGTACACCAGCCTGTTCCGCGAACTGCTGACCTACATGATGGAGGATCCGCGCTCCATCACCAGCAGCACGCATCTGCTGTTCATCGCCAAGAATATCGAGCGCATCGGCGACCATGCCACCAATATCGCCGAACTGATCCACTACACGGTGACGGGCGAGATGCAGAAGGAAGACCGCCCGAAGGGCGACGATACGGCCTATGCCGTGGTGAATGCGCCGGGAGGCCAGCGATGAATATCTCCATCAAGCCGCGCGTTCTCGTGATCGAGGACGAAGCGGCGTTGCTGGCGCTGCTGCGCTACAACCTGGAAAAGGAAAATTACACCGTCGACGAAGCGATGGACGGCGAGCAGGCCTTGCTGAAGGTGGCTGAACATATGCCGGACCTAATCCTGCTCGACTGGATGCTGCCGCGTCTATCGGGGCTTGAGGTCTGCCGCCAGCTGCGCCGCGATCCCAATGCCCGCAATGTGCCGATCATCATGCTGACGGCGCGTGGCGAGGAAGCCGATCGCGTGCGCGGCCTTGACGCCGGCGCTGACGACTATATCGCCAAGCCGTTTTCACCGGGCGAACTGCTGGCCCGCATCCGTGCGGTGCTGCGCCGCATCCGGCCGGCACTGGCGGAAGAGGTGCTGACCTATGGCGGCCTGGTGATGGATATCGCCACGCACAAGGTCACCCGCAACGGCCGTGACGTGCATCTGGGCCCGACGGAATTCCGCCTGCTGCGTTATTTCCTTGAGCATCCCGGTCGCGTGCTGTCGCGCGACCAGCTTCTGGATGCGGTCTGGGGTCGCGACATCTATGTCGAGCAGCGCACGGTGGACGTCCATATCCGTCGCCTGCGCAAGGCGTTGAACGGCAATGGCGAGATGGATGTGATCCGCACGGTGCGGTCGGCCGGCTATGCGCTGGAGCTGACCTCCGCCGCCGCCATGGCCTGATTTGTCGTCAGGATAAAGAAAAAGCCGGCCATCGCGAGACGGCCGGCTTTTTCATGTCTGCATGATGCGCGTCAGCGGCGGCCGGCGATCTGCTTCTTCATCGCGGTGAACAGTGCTTCGACCTTGCCGCCATTGTTCTGGATCACGGATTCGAACTGCTGGCGCTGGGTGAAGGCCATCGACACGCCCTCCACCACTACATCGGTGACCAGCGGCTTGCCGTCCTTCTCATGGGTCTTCCACTCGACGCGGATCGGCGGGCCGTTCTGGCGGTTGATCTGCGATTCCACCACCTGTTCGCTGCCGGCAGCCTTGACGCCGTCGCGCACGTCCAGCGTCTCGCCGTTGTACTGCGACAGCAGCTGCGAATAGACCTTCACCAGGTAGTCGAGGAACAGGCCGTGATATTCCTGCTTCTGGGCGTCGGTCAGGCCGCGGTTGTAACGGCCGAGGCAGAACTGGCCGACGGCATCCAGATCGAGATGCGTGGTCATCAGAGTGCGGACCAGACCTTCGCGCTTCTCCTGGGTCAGGGAGCGGTCGCCCAGAGCCTTGAGGGTGTCGCCACCGACTTCACGGATGAACTGGTCGGGGGCTGCGGCCCGGGCCGAGGCGACAGAAATGGCCTGCAGACCGAGGAAAAGACCGGTGGCAGCGGCGATCAGGAGAAAACGGCGGGAAAGCAGGGCTGACGGCATGGGGAATCCCGACTAAGAGGCGGAAGAGAATGGTTTTTTTGACAACTGATTATGGCGGGAACGCGGCCGAACCATAGCCTGACGATAGTTATATGGCGATGATTCTTTTTTGCCCTGCTTTTGGTACTACACAAATACATAAAGATATGTTTATATTTATCCCATGACCGAGTCAGCCCTGACCCTCGACACCCTGATGGCCGCCCTGCGGGCGGCGGCCGAGCCGACGCGCCTGCGGCTTCTGGCGCTTTGCGCCCAGGGCGAACTCACGGTCAGCGAGCTCACCCAGATACTGGGCCAAAGCCAGCCGCGCGTCTCCCGCCATTTGAAACTGCTCTGCGAGGCCGGCCTGCTGGAGCGCGTGCCCGAAGGTACCTGGGCCTTCTATCGTGTCGGCGATCGCCTGTCGGGTGCGCCGCTGGTGCGTGCGGTCAGCGGGCTGCTGCCGCGCAACGATGCGACGCTGGCCCGTGATGCCGAGCGTCTGATTGCTGTGAAGCGTACGCGCGCCGAAACCGCCGAACGTTATTTCCGCGACAACGCGGCCCAGTGGTCGGCAATCCGCTCGCTGCATGTGGATGAGGCCCAGGTCGAGGCCGCCGTGCTGCGGCTGCTGGGGCAGGGTGCACCGGTCGATGACCTGTTGGATATCGGCACCGGCACCGGCCGGCTGCTGGAAATCCTCAGTCCCCATGTGAAGCGCGGCCTCGGCGTCGATCTGAGCCGGGACATGCTGAGCATCGCCCGCGCCAATCTGGAGCGCGCCGGTATCAAGCATTGCCAGGTGCGTCAGGCCGACATGTATGCCTTGCCGCTCGACAGCGCCAGCGTCGATGCCGCCGTGATCCACCAGGTGCTGCATTTCGCCGACGAGCCGCAGAAGGCGATCCAGGAAGCCGTGCGGGTGCTGAAGCCCGGCGGCCGTCTGGTTGTGATCGACTTCGCGCCGCATGACCTGGAAGACCTGCGTGCCCGCCATGCCCATCGGCGCCTTGGCTTCTCGGATGCCGAACTGCGCGGCTGGTGCGCCTCGGCCGGTCTGGAGGCCGATCCGGTGATCGCATTGCCGGGCCAGTCGCTCACCGTTCATATCTGGCATGCCGTCAAGCGCGGCGCCGTTGCCTCGATCTCTTCCTCTCACAAGAGTGCTGCAGAATGACGATCCCGGAACCCAATGCCCATGCCGCCCGGCGGTCCGGTCCGCTGAAGGTTTCATTCGAATTCTTCCCGCCGAAGACGGCGGAGATGGAAGAAAGCCTGTGGCGTAGCGTCACGCGCCTCGCGCCGCTTGAGCCGCGTTTCGTCTCGGTCACCTATGGCGCCGGCGGTTCGACCCGTGAACGCACCCATAACACCGTCGTGCGCATCCTCAAGGAAACCGGCCTGAAGCCGGCCGCGCATCTCACTTGCGTTGGCGCCTCGAAGGGTGAAGTCGACGAGGTGGCCCAGCATTATTGGCAAGCCGGCATCCGTCATATCGTTGCCCTGCGCGGCGATCCGCAGGAAGGCACCGGTGGTTTTGCGCCGCATCCGCAAGGTTATGCCAATTCCACCGACCTGATTGCCGGGCTGAAGAAGATTGGCGATTTCGAGATCAGCGTCGGCTGCTATCCTGAAGGCCATCCCGATACCGCGTCGCCCCGCGTCGAGCTCGAACATCTGAAGCGCAAAGTGGATGCTGGTGCGACCCGCTGCATCACGCAGTATTTCTTCGATACCGACGTCTATTTCCGCTTCCTCGACCGCGCGCGCTCGGCCGGCATCACGGTACCGATCGTGCCGGGCATCCTGCCGGTGACCAATTTCCGCCAGGTGGTGAAGTTCTCGGCCGCCTGCGGCGCCAGTGTGCCGGCCTGGATGGCCGACCAGTTTGATGGCCTGGATGACGATCCCGAGACGCGTCGCATGGTGGCGGCGCATCTGGCGGCCGAACAGTGCCGTCGGCTGCTCGCGGCCGGCATCGACGAATTCCATTTCTACACGCTGAACCGTGCCGATCTCACCTATGCGATCTGTCATGTGCTTGGCGTGCGGCCCAAGCCGGCGATTGCCGGCGAGGCCGCAGCGTAAGGAGAGTAGCGTCATGACCACTGCCGATGACCGCAAGGCCCGTCGTGCCGCCCTCGCCAAGGCGGCGAAGGAGCGCATCCTGGTGCTGGACGGCGCCATGGGTACCATGCTGCAGCGGCGCAAGCTGACCGAGGAAGATTATCGCGGTGACCGCTTCAAGGGCGCCAACAGCGATCTCAAGGGCAATCACGACATCCTGAACATCACGCGCCCCGACGTGATCTTCGACGTGCACAAGGAATACCTCGACGCCGGCGCCGATATCATCGAGACCAACACCTTCAGCGGCACCTGGATCAGCCAGGGTGACTATCACCTGGAAGCTGCCGTGCATGACATCAACAAGGAAGGCGCGAAACTCGCGCGCCAGGCTGCCGACGAATACACCAAGAAGGACCCATCCAAGCCGCGCTTTGTCGCCGGCGCCATCGGTCCGACCAATCGCACGGCTTCGCTGTCGCCTGACGTCAACCGCCCCGATTTCCGCAATATCAGCTTTGATGAGCTGAAGGATGCCTACAAGGAGCAAGCGCGTGGCCTGATTGAGGGTGGCGCCGACCTGCTGCTGATCGAGACGGTGTTCGATACGCTGAACGCCAAGGCTGCCGCCTTTGGCGTTTACGAGCTGTTTGATGAACTGGGTGAAGAATGGCCCATCATGATCTCAGGCACCATCACCGATCTGTCGGGCCGCACGCTGTCGGGCCAGACCACCGAGGCCTTCTGGAATTCCTTGCGCCACACCAAGCCGTTCTCGGTTGGTCTGAACTGCGCCTTCGGGGCGCAGCAGATGCGCGCTTATATCGCCGAGCTCAGCCGTGTCGCCGACGTGCCTGTCAGCGCCTATCCCAATGCCGGGCTTCCGAATCAGTTCGGTGAATATGACGAGCCGCCGCATGAGACGGCCGAGCATCTGCGCGAATGGGCTGAACACGGCCTGGTGAATATCGTCGGTGGCTGCTGCGGCACCACGCCCGACCATATCCGCGCCATCGCAGAAAGCGTGGCGGGCCGGAAGCCGCGCCGTATTCCCACCATTCAGCCGCAGCTGCGGCTGAGCGGCCTTGAACCCTTTGCTGTGCCCGCCGCATGACCGATATCGACGAGTCTTTTTCCCCTGAATCCGAGAACCGTGGCTTCAATGGCCCGGTCTTCATCAATATTGGCGAGCGGACGAATGTCACCGGCTCGGCGAAGTTCCGCAAGCTTATCCTCAATGACGATTTCGATGCGGCCCTGACCGTGGCGCGCCAGCAGGTGGAGAACGGCGCGCAGATCATCGACATCAACATGGACGAGGGCATGCTCGACTCCAAGGCGGCGATGGTGAAATACCTGAACCTCATTGCCTCGGAGCCGGATATTTCGCGCGTGCCGATCATGATCGACAGTTCCAAATGGGACGTGATCGAGGCCGGCCTGAAATGCGTGCAGGGCAAAGCCATCGTCAATTCGATCAGCATGAAGGAAGGCGAAGAAGCCTTTCTCGCGCACGCCCGCAAGGTTCAACGTTATGGCGCCGCCGTCGTCGTCATGGCTTTTGATGAGCAGGGCCAGGCCGATACCGCCGACCGCAAGTATGAAATCTGCGCCCGTGCCTACAAGCTGCTGACCGAGAAGGTCGGCTTCCCGCCTGAAGACATCATTTTCGATCCCAACATCTTCGCGGTCGCCACCGGCATCGAGGAACATAACAACTACGCCGTCGAGTTCTTCGAGGGCGCCAAGCGCATCCGCGAGAACCTGCCGCATTGTCATATCTCGGGCGGCGTCTCGAACGTGTCCTTCTCCTTCCGCGGCAATGAGCAGGTCCGCGAGGCGATGCACGCCGTGTTCCTGTATTACGGCATGCAGAACGGCATGGACATGGGCATTGTCAATGCCGGCCAGTTGCCGGTCTATGAGGATATCCCGGCCGAGCTGCGCGAGCGCGTGGAAGACGTGCTGCTCAACCGCCGTCCGGATGCGACCGAGCGCATGCTGGAAATCGCCGAGCGCTTCAGGGGCGGAGCGCGGACCCAGGAAATCGACATGTCCTGGCGCGAGAAGCCGGTGCGCGAGCGCCTGACCCATGCGCTGGTGCATGGCATTTCCGACTTTATCGATGAAGACACCGAGGAGGCGCGGCACATCGTGGCCAAGCCGCTGGAGGTCATCGAAGGTCCGCTGATGGACGGCATGAATGTGGTGGGCGACCTGTTCGGAGCGGGCAAGATGTTCCTGCCGCAGGTGGTGAAGTCGGCCCGCGTGATGAAAAAGGCGGTGGCCTACCTGCTGCCCTTCATCGAGGCCGAAAAGAACAGCGGCCCGGCCAAGACCAACGGCAAGGTGTTGATGGCCACCGTGAAGGGCGACGTGCACGACATCGGCAAGAACATTGTCGGCGTGGTGCTTCAGTGCAACAATTACGAGGTGATCGACCTTGGCGTGATGGTGTCCTGCGCCCGCATCCTGGAAGAGGCGAAGAAGCAGAAGGTCGATATCATCGGTCTGAGCGGCCTGATCACTCCCAGCCTGGACGAGATGTGCTATGTCGCCAGCGAGATGCAGCGTGAAGGTTTTGCCCTGCCGCTGCTGATCGGCGGTGCCACCACCTCGAAGGTGCATACCGCCGTCAAGATCGCGCCCAATTACAAGGGCCCTGTGGTCTATGTCACCGATGCCTCGCGCGCAGTGGGCGTGGCCGGTCGTCTGGTCTCTGCCAACGACAGTCCGGTCTATACCGGCGAGATCGCCAACGAATATGAAAAGATCCGTGAGATCCATGCGCGCGAGCGCAGCACTGGCCCGCGCCAGAAGATCGCTGATGTCCGCCGCAACAAGGTGAAGATCGACTGGACCGGCTATCAGCCGCCCAAGCCGAAATTCCTCGGCGTGAAGGTATTCCAGGATTATCCGATCGCTGACCTGATTCCGCGCATCGACTGGTCGCCCTTCTTTGCCTCTTGGGAGTTGCGCGGCAAGTATCCCGACATCCTGAAGGATCCGGTAGTGGGCGAAGCGGCTAGCAGCCTGTTCAAGGATGCGAAGGCGATGCTGAAGCGCATCGTTGAGGAAAAACCGATCAAGGCCTCGGCCGTCATCGGCTTCTGGCCGGCCAACCAGATCAATGACGACGATATCGTTCTGTTCGACGACGCCGGCAAGGGCGAGGAAATCGCCCAGTTGCACATGCTGCGCCAGCAGATGAAGCGCGACCGCGACCGGGCCAATCACTGCCTGGCTGATTTTGTCGCGCCGAAGGATACCGGCATCACCGATTATGTCGGGTCCTTTGCAGTCACCGCCGGCATCGGCCTGGATGACTGGATCAAACGCGAGTTCACGGCGAAGCAGGACGACTATTCCGGCATTCTGGCGCAAGCCCTGGCCGACCGCCTGGCTGAAGCCTTTGCCGAGCACATGCATGAACGCGTGCGCAAGGACTTCTGGGGTTATGCCGCCGACGAGGCGCTGCCCAATGAAGACCTGATCGCCGAAAAGTATCGCGGCATCCGTCCGGCGCCGGGCTATCCGGCCTGCCCGGACCATACCGAGAAGGCCACGCTGTTCGAGCTGCTGAAGCCGCCCGAGAATGCCGGCATCACGCTGACCGAAAGCTTTGCCATGTGGCCCTCGGCCGCGGTCAGCGGCTGGTATTTCAGCCATCCACAAGCGACCTACTTCGGCATCGGCCGCATCGAGCGCGACCAGGTCGCCGATTACGCCAAGCGCAAGGGCATGGAGCTCAGCGTCATGGAGCGCTGGCTCGCACCGAACCTGGCCTATGATCCCGCCCGCGATTCTGCAGAGGCCGCGGAGTGACGTTGAGCTTTCGTATCGCCACCGCGGCCGATCTCCCCGAGATCGTGCGATTGCTGGCTGACGATCATTTGGGTGGCGGCCGCGAGCGGTACACCGATCCGTTGCCGTCGGAATACGGCAAGGCGTTCGACGGTTTGCAGAAGATCGGCGCCGAGGTGATCCTGGCGCTGGACGACAGCAATGCCATCGTCGGCTGCCTGCAGCTGCTGATCCTGCCCGGGCTGGGCAGTCTGGGAAAACAGCGCGCGCAGATTGAAGCCGTGCGTATCGACTCACGGCTGCGTGGCAAGGGGTTGGGCTCGCAGCTGATCCGTCATGCGGCCGATCGTGCTAAAGAAAAAGGCTGCAAGCTGGTGCAGCTCACCTCCGACAACAGCCGGCAGGGTGCGCATCGGCTCTATGAGCGGCTCGGCTTCAAGGCGAGCCATGTCGGCATGAAGCTTTATCTGGATTGAACGGAACGATGTCATGCAATCGCCAATCCTCTAGTCCCCGCTTCACGGAGCTGCTTGGCTATTACGCCCAGATGCACGATGAGGGCAATGCTCTACACAAGATGAAGGCTGAGACGATGTTCGACGGGCGCAGCCTGTCGATTCATAGGCTCGATCATGGGGTTGATTCGGCGTTGCGGCTCGCGCACCCTGCTGGATTACGGGGCAGGCAAGGCGGAAGAGTACGATACCAGGTCTATGTTGTGAAGGCCGACAGGTCACCGGGCTGAAGGCGTTATGGAATCTGGATGAGATTCGCCTTTACGATCCTGGTTATGCGCCGCACGCCACATTGCCCGAAGGCAAGTTCGATGCCGTGATCTGCACGGATGTACTCGAACATATCCCGGAGGAGGATATCCCCTGGGTGCTGGATGAACTGTTCGCTTATGCCCGGCATTTCGTCTATGCCGGTGTCGCCATCTATCCGGCTGGCAAGATTCTGCCCAATGGTGAGAATGCGCATGTCACGCTCAAGCCGATCGGCTGGTGGGGCCAGCATTTCGATGCGGCGCGGGCCCGCAACGGTGGCGTCGACTACGTGATGGTGGTCGAGAAATTCCACGGCGATCCGAGCCCACAGGCTTTCGCTACCTTCGGGTAAGCCGCGCAGCGCCTGACGGCCACATCGGACGACGCATCGTCCGGCAGCGTTCCACTCGGTCCGTATCATTACGTTCTAATACGATCGCATGCACATCAGGGTTTGCCATGTGCATACATTCTCATGCCCGTCTCTACTCTTGTTGAGATATTCGCGTGCATGGCCTCTATTGGGGAGCCGTGTAGCAGCAACAACTCATGCCGGGGGCTGAATGACGTCGGATCATACGCAAGCCATCATCGACAAGATTTTCTCTTACGAGATTTTCAGGAATCTCGACAAGAAGGCCTTTGTTGCCAGATATGACCGGTCGGCCGCACGGTCCGAGATCAGGTCTGCCATCCGCCAGCAGCGCGGACAAAGCCTGCAGGCGAGCAATACTATCGACAGCATTCCGCCGCAGGGCATCACCATCTCGCAGCCGGGGACTTATACCTTCAGTGGCGATCTGACCTGGGAGGCGCCGTCTGCGGCCTGCGCCGCGATCACCATCACCTGCGATAACGTGACGCTGGACCTGGGCGGCCACAGTCTGACGGCTGTCGTGCAGGACAACAGCCAGCAGATCGTAGGGATATCCGTCCAGAATGCGGGAAGCGTGACCATCCAGGACGGTATGCTGCTCAATATGTGCTTCTATGGCATTTATGCCGACACGGTTGGCGGGCTATCCGTCCAGAACATCACCATCAGCGGGATGAATTTCACCAATCTGGCGAAACGCGGTGCCAGTCCTGCCGGTATCCATGTCGATATGGGCGTCAATGTCAGTATTTCTGACTGCATCGTGCAGTACATGTATGTCACATCGGATTCCTGCGCGGGTATTCAGCTCACGACCACCGTGGGCGGGACGCTGACCAATTGCCAGGTCAATCACCTGACCAATTATGACGGGTCGGCACAGGGCTACAGTTATATCCTCTCGCGCGGCATCAACACCTCTGGCTGCAGTGCCGATACGTTGGTGACGCATTTCGGAGGCAATATCCGGACGATGGGGCATACCTCGATCGGCTTCGTGCCTATGCTCTGCGTCGAGCTGGCATTTGTGGACTGTAGCGCCAGCAATATCACGGGCTGCAATGACGATGCCCATGGCATGTCCGTCTTCGTAGCCGGCGTGGTCGGGGTCAAGAACTTCACCGCCACCAATGTTCTTGATGGTCCGGCGCCTTATAACACTGGCGCCAAGGCCACCGGTCTGGAGGTCTATGGCGCGGACATCCGGATTCTGGGGTGTTCCGTGAGCAACATCCAGGCGATCAATCCGCAGGACAGGCAGAGTGCAGGCTTCAGTGCCTGGGGCGAAACCATCACATTCGATGGATGCACGGCGTTCAACGTCACGGTCGTTGATCAGGCCGGCGGAGAGAATCCGGCGCGGGCTGTCGGCTTTGGTTGGGCGCCGGATCCACGTTGGATGTTCTGCAATATCGGCGCTACCAATGTGATATACAACCAGTGTACGGCCAGCCAATGCGAGGTTGGCTTCGATAGCTGGTTCCACGTGAATTCCACATGGCAGGCGATCACCTGTACCGGCTGCCCGACTTCTATCCTGAAGCCGCCACAGGGTCCCCGCACGCTGTCGGGCGATCCGGCATCGGAATGCAATCCACCGATCACGCTGACGCTGACCGATATCGCAAGCGGAAATACATTCCCGCCGGGTTAAGCGGTCAGCGTCCGCCGGCGACGTCCAGCAGGGCGCCGGTGACGTAGGATGAAGCATCATCCAACAGCCAGAGGATCGATTCCGCCACTTCCTCGGCCGTGCCGGCGCGTCCCAGCGGCGCGGTCTTGCCGAGGCGCGCCGCGCGATCCGGCTCACCGGCGCTGGCATGGATATCGGTCTCGATGATGCCCGGCCGCACGGCATTCACGCGAATGCCCTCGGGTCCCAGTTCTTTCGACAGGCCGAGCGTGAAGGTGTCGATGGCGCCTTTCGAAGCGGCATAATCGAGAAACAGGTTGGGCGAGCCCAGTCGTGCCGCTGCCGAGGAGAGGTTGACGATGGCGCCGCCCTTGCCGCCCTTGCTTTTCGCCATGCGCCGGGCGGCTTCGCGCGCGACCAGGAAGCTGCCCAGGATGTTGATGTCGAAAACGCGTTGCAGGCGTTCCAGGCTCATGTCCATCAGGTCGGCGGTGGGCGCGACCACGCCGGCATTGTTGACCAGGCCGTCAAGCCGGCCGAAGGCCTTCACCGTCGCCTCCACCATGGCGATGGCATCGGCTTCCACGGCGACATTGCCCCTGATGGCAATCGCCTTGCCGCCAGCAGTCTGCACGGCTTTCACCGTGTCCTGGGCGGCTTTCTCGTTGTCGGCATAGTTGACGCCGACCGACCAGCCGCGGGTACCGGCCAGGATGGCGACGGCGCGGCCGATGCCGCGACTGCCGCCCGTGATCAGGATGCTCTTGCTCACCATGGAATCTCGCTGCCGTCGTAGTTGAAGAATTTTCCGGTGTCCTTGATCGTCACGCCATCGATCACGCGCTGCAGCGCGGCGGCGCTCGTCTGCACATCGATGTCCGCGCCCTGACCACCCATATCGGTCTTGACCCAGCCCGGATGCAGCACGATCACGCCGATGCCGGCAGATTTGAGATCGAGCGCCAGGTTATGCATGGCGGCGTTGATGGCGGCCTTGGAGGCGCGATAGACGTAGGAGCCGCCGCCGCCTGCCGCGATCGAGCCCATGCGGCTGGATATGGTGGCGATCTTGCTTCCCTTGGCGGCTTTCAGATGCGGCAGGAAGGTCAGCGCCATTTTCATCGGTGCGACGCTGTTGACCTGCAGTACGTTCAGGTAGGTGTCGAAGTCGCTGATCGCCAGCGCGCCGTCGCGATGGCCATAGATGCCGGCATTGTTCAGCAGCAGGTCGATGGCGGTACCGTCGTATTTCTTCGCCAGCGCATCGACGGCCGCGTAGTCGGTGACCTCCAGTGCCTCGACGGTGATACTCGGAATGGCCTTCAGTGCGGTGGCGGCCTGCGGATCGCGACAGGTGGCGATCACGGTCCAGCCGGCGGCAACATAGCGCCGGGTCAGTTCCAGCCCGATGCCGCGATTGGCGCCCGTGATCAGCAATGTAGGCATGGCTTTAACTCCCCTAAGCAGGATATGGGCGTCAGGATACGCGCGCGGCGACACGCCGATACAAAGGCTGCAGCAAACCGGGCAGCATGTACATGGGCAGCTGCCCCATGGCAAAGAACACCACCATGTCGAAGACGGCACGGTCGGCCAGCGACACCATCACCAGCCCCATGTTGCAGTTCCCCGTGAGAATCCCCAGCGTGAGTGCGGCGGCCTGATCGAGGCGCAAGACAAAACGCCCGGCGAGATAACCCAGCGCCTGCAGCGCCAGGTTGGCGATGAAGGCAGCCGCGGTGGCCAGCAGCACATAGCCTGGCTGGGCCATCAGCTTGTCGGTCACGCCGTCCATGATGGCGATGGCGAACAGCACCAGCGCCAGCACCGAACTGCCGTCCATCAGCTGCTTGTTCTTCTGCAGCCAGCCCGGCGGCAGCTCCCAGTGCGCGATCAGCGCTGCGCCAAAGGCCACGCCGACCATCAACGCCAGTCGCCCCATGAATTCCACGAGCGACATCTGCACCTCGACATTGAGCAGCAGCAGCGCCAGCGGCGGCAGGGTGAAGGGCACCAGTGCGGTAGCCAGCACCATGGCGATGACAGCGAAGGCGGCATCCAGCCCCAGGATCAGCGCGATTGCCACTGTGCCGGTGATCGGTGGCGCTGCCGCCATCAGCACGATGGCTTCCATCAGCGGGCGTGGCAGGCCAAGCGGCATCAGCACGGCGAAGACCAGCAGCGGACTGACCAGCAGCAGGAAAACGATCACCGGCAGGAACAGCCAGGGCCGCCGCGCATAGGCGTGGAAGGCGCTCCAGTCGAGCCGCATCAGGGCCAGGGTCAGCGGCAGCAGCAGGAAGACCACCAGGCCTGGCCGCAGCAGGCTGGCCAGCGGCGGTATAGCTAGGCCGACCAGCACCCCGCCGAACAGGAAGCGTGTTGCGTGCCGACCCATGAAATCGAGCGGCCACCAGATGAGGGCGCGGATCATGCGGCCGCTATCTCTAAGGGGGATGTTTCACGTGAAACATAAAGAGAACATAAAGTCAGGCGAGACATACGGATCATCACGCGGCGGCTGTGGTTTTTATCGTTGTGCCTGAACAGCATAGACCCGCCACGCGGGGACTGGCGAGGGCTCAATTGACCCGCTTGACATTCATTGCTTAAACATTTAAACAGTTATTTAAATGTTGACCTCATTCCACATTGAAGACCAGCACACGATCCAGCTCGCCGACATGTTCCGTCTGCTGGGCGATCCCAGCCGCCTGAAGCTGGTGCTCGCGCTGCAGACCGGCGGTACGCCGGCCAGTGTGGCCGCCGCTGCTGCCGGCTTGTCGCCGCAACTGGCCAGCCATCACCTGCGGCTGCTGAAGGCAGCACGGCTGGTGCAGGCGGTGCGCAAGGGCCGCGAGATTCACTACGAGCTGGCCGACGCCCATGTGCGTCACATGCTCGACGACATGATTGCCCATGTGACCGAGCCTCACGGTCATCTGGCGGAGAGGGAGTAAACCATGGGTGCGAGCTGCTGCGGTCCGAGCCATAATCACGATCATGATCATCATGGGCATGATCATCACCATGGTCCGGGCGGTCATGATCATAGCGCCGGTGCGGCCAAGCCCGTGCTGTGGATTGCGCTGCTGCTCAATGCCGGCATGTTCGTCGTGGAACTGGGTGCGGGCCTGAGTGCCGGCTCGGCCTCATTGCTGGCCGACTCCGCCGACTTCCTCGGCGACGCCGCCAATTACGGAATCGCGCTGGCAGTACTTCCGCTGGCGCTGGTCTGGCGCGCGCGTGCCGCGCTGCTGAAAGGCATCACCATGGGGCTGTTCGGCCTCTGGGTCGCCGTGATGGTCATCCGCCATCTGCTGACCGGCACCGTGCCTGAGCCTGCCACCATGGGCGTAATTGGCGTCGCGGCGCTGGCGGTCAATATTCTGTGCACCGTGCTGCTGTTCCGCTTCCGCGATGGCGACAGCAACATGCGCGCGGTCTGGATCTGCAGTCGCAACGATGCGCTGGGAAACCTCGCCGTATTGCTGGCCGCCAGCGGTGTGTTCGCCACCGGCACACCCTGGCCCGATCTGGCGGTGGCGGCGCTGATGGCTGGTCTGGCGCTCTGGGGCGCTGTACAGGTCATCCGGCAGGCGACTACAGAATTGCAAGCAGTCAAAAGCAGATTATCGAAACTTTCAGATTGAAAGCTGCAGATGGAAGAACGATGCTAATTCTATGAAGAATGATCTGAAAGCTGTTGAAACTCATTTTGCCTTTGGCAGAAACTGGGCGAGTTATGCCGATCTGATTGATGCTGGCAGATTAGAGCAGGCGCGTCAGGGTCTGGTCAGTCTGCTTGGCCCAGATACGATAACGAAGCGTAGCTTTCTTGACATAGGATGCGGCTCGGGCCTTCACGCGGTCGGCGCATATATGTTGGGCGCGGTGCGGATTGTTGGTCTAGATATCGATCCAGACTCGGTAGGTACAACAAAGGCAGTATTGGCGCGGTTTGCTGAAGGTGCACAAACTGAAAGCTACCAATGTAGTGTCTTTGATATGCAGCCCACGCGGTTCGGCCATTTTGATATCGTATATTCTTGGGGTGTGTTGCATCACACGGGTGCCATGCATGAAGCCATCCGATGTGCGACGGCGATGGTCACCCCTGATGGAATATTTGCTTTTGCGTTGTATCGGAAAACACCACTGTGTTTTGTGTGGAAATTTATAAAGCGTTGGTATTCTGGCGCATCGCGGCGATCGCAAACGAGAGCGCAAAACATTTACATTGCACTCATGCGATCGGCATTTCGCATTGTCGGCCGAGATTTTAACGCTTACGTGAATGATTACAAAAGCAAGCGTGGAATGGACTACCGCCATGACGTTCATGACTGGCTGGGTGGCTATCCTTATGAATCTATTTCTCCGGTGGATGTTGCGCGGATGATGAGTGATTTGGGATTTGAGCAGGTTTGCAGCCACACTAGGTCTGCCGGGATTGGATTTTTTGGTTCCGGTTGTGACGAATATGTTTATCGCCGCAAACCTGACTAATTCCTGATTTGAAGGGGTTTTGCCTTGAAATTGCCGTAATTCTGGGTACATTCCGCATCACGTCCGGGCCCCTCTGGCTGGCATGAACGGGATGACAGTGATGTCGGACGTCTAAACGTCCTCATCCCGTTCGGTAGACAGACACATGGATTCCATCGACTTTTCCGTTTTCATGACGCCGTCGGGCCTGATCGCCCTCGTGGGCCTGGTCGCCCTTGAGCTCGTTCTCGCCGTCGACAACCTGATCTTCATCACCATTGTCACCGGCCGCCTGCCCATCGAACAGCAGCCGATGGCGCGTCGCCTCGGCCTGATCGGCGCCGTCGTCACCCGCATCATGCTGCTGCTGTCGGCGGCCTGGCTGATCACCCTGACCCAGCCCTGGTTCACGGTCTTCAATATCGAGATTTCCGGCCGCGATCTGGTGCTGATCATCGGCGGTCTCTTCCTGATCTGGAAGGCCACCACCGAAATCCACGAGCGCGTCACCCCCACCCATGAGGAAGTTCATGGCGAGGACGGCGTGGTGGTGAAAAAGAAGTTCCCGGCCTTCTGGCCCACCATCGGCCAGATCGCCATCCTCGACGTGGTTTTCTCGCTCGACAGCGTGATCACCGCCATAGGCCTGTCGCGCGAGATCGAGATCATGGTCGTCGCCGTGATCCTGTCGGTCGTGATCATGGTGGCGCTGGCCGAACCGCTGGCGCGCTTCGTGAACAACAACCCCAATGTCGTGATGCTGGCCCTGTCCTTCCTGGTCATGATCGGCTTCGCGCTGGTGGCTGAAGGCTTCGACGTCGAGATTCCCAAGATGCTGATCTACGGCGCGATGGGCTTCTCGGTGGCGGTGGAGTCCCTCAACATGCTGTCGCGCCGGGCGCAGAAGCGCAGTGCGCTCAGCGACATCCGCGACCGCAAGAAGCCTGAACCGCCGTCGCCGGAGAAGTAATCACCGAGACTGTGTCCGGGGGAGTGTTCCCCGGAGATGATCGTTATGTCGGGGCCGGTGGCGTGCAGTCACCGGCCCCGATTTCGTTTCAGGATCCACATGGCCACTACCATTGTCATTAACGCCGAGTCCGGCACGGCGCGCCAGTATGGTGCGGATGCCCTGCGCGCCCTGATCCGTGACAGTGCCGCTTCCGCCGGGCGGCCCGATGTGGACGTGCAGGTCGTGCCACCGCGGCGGCTGTCGCGCAGCCTGATCGCAGCGGCTGAGGCCAGCGACGAGGTCTGGGTCGGTGGCGGTGACGGCACCCTGCGGGCGGCGGCCGCATTGGCGATGAAGCGCGATATCGTGCTGGGCGTGCTGCCGTTGGGCACTATGAACTTGCTGGCGCGTGACCTGAACATTCCGCTGGAGATCGGCAATGCGGTGGCGGCGCTCTGCAATGCCACAGTGGCGCCTATCGATGTCGGCCGCGTCGGTGAAGGCATCTTCCTCAACAAGTCGGCGCTTGGCCTCTATCCGGAAATGATCGTCGACCGCGAACGGCGCCGGCGCCTGTTCGGACTGACCAAATGGCCAGCCATGCTGCGCTCGGCCTGGCGCGCGGTGCGACGGCACCGGATGATGGAAATCACGATCGAGCATCATGGCGAGCGTCGCGAAATCCTGTCGCCGGCCCTGGTAGTGGCGGTGGGCAGCTATGAATTCAACGCCGGCCGTCTGTTCAGCCGCGCCGATCTGCAGAGCGGTGAACTGACGCTGTATATGAGTCATGAGAAAAGCTGGCTCGGTTCGGCGAGCCAGTTGGCCAAGCTGTTCCTCGGCACGCTGGACAGCGATCCGGCCCTGGAAGTGATCAAGGCGCATAACCTGCGCATCGATTTCCGGCGCACCAAGCCGGTCGCCAATGACGGCGAGATCGACATGCTGAAAGGCCCGCTCCGCTACGCCGTGGCGCCGCAGGCGCTGAAGGTACGGGTGCCGGCGGAAGAGAAGGCCCCGGTCAGCACCACGGAAGCAGCGAGCGCCTAGGCCGGCAGCGTCCGGTCGGCGATCGCGCGGGTATCGACGCCCTTGGGCAACGTGCCATAGGCGTGCCCCCAGTCGCCCCCCAACCGCGACGCGCAGAAGGCGTCGGCGACTGCAGCGGTGGAATGGCGCACGAGGAGTGCGGCCTGAAGGGTGACCATCATCTTTTCCACGACACGGCGGGCACGATGCTCGATCTCGGTCTGGTCGGTGAATTCCGTCTTCAGATCGTTGATCGCCGCATCCAGATGCTTGTCATTGCCACGTGCGGCGATCAGGTCGGCGAAATAAGCCTCCAGCCCGTCGGGGCTTTTCTGCAATGCACGCAGCACGTCCAGGCACATCACGTTGCCCGAGCCTTCCCAGATCGAGTTGAGTGGGATTTCCTTGTACAGCATGCCGAGCGGGCCTTCGTCGACATAGCCGTTGCCGCCATGCACCTCCATGGCTTCCACCACGGCATTGGGGGCGCGCTTGCAGATCCAGTATTTCACCGCCGGCGTGCAGAGGCGGCGGAAGGCCGCCTCGGCCGGATCGCTGTCGGCGCGGTCAAAGGCGCGTGCCAGCCGCAACGCCAGCTGCGTGGAGGCTTCCGATTCCAGCGCCAGGTCGGCTATCACATTGGTCATCAGCGGCTGGTCGATCAGATGGCGCTGGAAGGCGCGGCGATGCGCCACGTGATGCGCGGCCTGCGCCACGGCGCCGCGCAGCAGTCCGGTCGAACCGAGCGCGCAATCCAGTCGCGTATACGTACCCATTTCAATGATCGTGGGCACGCCGCGGCCTTCCTCGCCCAATAACCAGCCATGGGCGTTGCGGAACTCCACTTCCGATGAGGCATTCGACTTGTTGCCGACCTTGTCCTTCAGGCGCTGGATCAGGATGGCGTTCTTGCTGTCGTCCGGCAGCCAGCGCGGCACGAAGAAGCAGCTTAAGCCCCCCGGCGCCTGGGCCAGCACCAGATGCGCGTCGTTCTGCGGGCAGGAGAAGAACCACTTATGGCCGGTGACCAGGTATTCCGCGCCCGGGCCGCCGCTCCCGACCGGAATGGCGACGGTGGAATTGGTGCGCACATCCGAGCCGCCCTGTTTCTCGGTCATACCCATGCCGATCAGCGCGCCGGTCTTCTGGGTCGCCGGCCTGTTGCTGCCGTCGTATTTGCGCGAATAGATTTTTGGCAGCCAGACATCGGCCAGCGCCTTGTCCTTTTTCAGCGCCGGCACGCTGCCATAGGTCATGGTGGTGGGGCACTGGCTGCCCGGTTCGATCTGCGCATGCATGATATAGGCTGCCGCGCGCGCCACATGGGCGCCGGCCTTGGGCTCGGCCCAGGGCGCGGAATGCAGGCCTTCACCGATGATCAGGCTCATGATGCTGTGCCAGGCGGGATGGAATTCCACTTCGTCGCGGCGGTGGCCGAAGCGGTCGAAGAGTTTGAGCTGCGGCGGATTCTTGTTCGCCTGCCGGCCATTCTCGATGGTCTCGGCATCGCCGAGCCGGCTGCCGTAGACGGTGAGGCGGTCCTTGGCCCAGCCAGCACCGTTGATCTCGGCCGCCGCCATCAGGGCGCGGTCGGTGGTGTAGAGATTGTAATTCTCCAGCGCCGGCGGCTGATTGTAGACCTCATGGGTCTCAGCAATGGACGGATTGGCTGGCTGTACGCTCATGGCTTCTCTCCCGTTGCCGGCAAGAGTAGCAGCGATCCCTGCATTTGTAAGCGTGACGTTACGTCAGAGCGTTGCTCAGAAGCGCATGGCAAGGTTCAGCCGCGCCTGCGTCAGGTAGGGATCGGCGGCACCCGACATTTCATCCTGGGTGACGGTATAACCGGCCATGATGGTCATTGCTTTGCGGGCGAGCAGGGCGGGTGTCCATTGCAATTGCAGGTCCAGGGTCTGCTGCTGGCCATAGAACGGCACGGCATTGGCAGTGCCCAGATTGCGCTTCTCGCCGAGGCCGAATTCATGGCTGGCGGTAAGGTTCAGGTTTTCGCCCAGCGGCACACCGAGTTGCAGGCCGAGGATGTTGAGATCGCGTTCTTCCTGGAAGCGATATTCGTTGCGGCGCTGGGCCGAGGCGCCGACCTTGTAGCCGCTGACGAAGTGCTGGGCGATGGCAATGCGGTGCCGCTCATTGCTGCTGGCCGAGGCGGGATTGCCGGCGCTGGACTGGGTGTCATAGGCAGTGGACAGGGTCAGCGTCAGGTCGCGGGCGATCATGGCCGAGACGGAATTGTCGATGCCGAAACGACGGCTGCTGCTGCCGGCCAATTCACTCCAGTTCACGGCGGCATCCGGATTGGACCGGAAGGTGAGGCCGTATTCTTCGAATGCCAGGCCGAACTTGCTGTTCACTGATTTTGCCGCGTTGTCGGCCCCGGGATCGCCGGGCCGCTGACTGACAGCGCTAGTGTTGTTCAGGTCGAGGCCGTCGAGCAACGGCACGTCATAGGCACGGGATACCGAACCTGGTTCCAGGGCGGCAGCCTCGTCGATCTGGCGTGTGCCGATCTGCAGGTCGCGGTTTGCCTCGGGGGTGTCGAGACTGCCATAGCGCGTCAGCAGACTGACATCCTGAGGGCTGAACAATGGCCGGCGGGTGAGCAGCCGGAGGCCGCTGCCGGGATCGTAGGTCAGTGGCACCACGTCGGGCAGGTCGTCGTCTGGCAGCGGCGGTGGAAGCGCGACGTGGCAATAGGCAGGGGCGGCAGGGCTGGTGAAAAGTGGGCAGGTGGGCGGCGCATCCTGAGACCGCACGGTCCCGGCCCATGCCGCGCCGGCGAGCGCGGACAGGACAGCGGCAAATACGCGGACGCGGCGATGCAAGTTGTCTTCCCCAACAGCCTGCTTGGCGGTTACCACGCCTTTTAGGCACGAAGCTGTGGCCGAACTGTGGCAGAAGACGGTTTGACGCAGCGCAGCCTGGCTTTATTCTGTCGCCATGCATCTGCTGTTTCTTTACGGAAAACCGGCCGTGGGCAAGCTGACGGTGGCGCGCGAACTGGCGGCGCTGACCGGCTACAAGCTGTTTCACAATCATCTGACCGTCGACCTGCTGCTCTCGGTGTTCGAATTCGGCAGTCCGGCCTTCGTGGGGCTGCGCGAGGAAATCTGGCTGTCGGTCTTTGCCCGGATGGGCTCGATGAAGGCGCCGGGGATGATCTTCACCTTCGCGCCCGAGACCACGGTGCAGCCGGAATTCATCCAGCGCACGTTGTCGACCGTGCACATCGCCGGCGGCCGGGTGCAGTTCGTCGAACTGACTTGCGCGACAGAAGAAGTCTATCGCCGCATCGACAGTCAATCACGTCAGGGCAGCGGCAAGCTGACTTCGCATGAGGTCTATGAGCGACTGGACGCGGCCGGTGTCTTCGCCACCTCACATATGCCCAAACCCGATGTCAGCGTGGATACGGGCAGGCAGGCGCCGGCGGAGTCTGCGGCGCTGATCGTGGATAGGCTGGCACTGAAACGCGCCTGAGAAGCGCGACTGACTATTCCGCCGCCTGCTTCACGGCTGCCGCCTTGCCGAAGCCGCCGGCCGAGGGCGTGGAGATGACGAAGACATCGCCCGGCTGCATCGGCGTCGAGCAGCGGCCTTCCATCACGTCCTTGGCGCCCGAGGTGCGTTCGACCCACTGACGACCGGTCTCGCCATTCTCGCCGCCTTCTAGGCCAAACGGCGGCACCGTGCGATGCGAGGATAGCAACGTCGCCACCATGTCGGTGAGGAAGCGCATGCGGCGGATGGTGCCGTCGCCACCCTTGTGTTTGCCCTTGCCGCCTGAGCCGCGCCGGATGCGGAAGGATTCCAGCAGCACGGGGAAACGGAATTCCAGCACTTCGGGATCGGTGAGGCGGGCATTGGTCATATGGGTGTGTACGGCATCGCAGCCGTCGAAATCCGCGCCTGCGCCGCTGCCGCCGCAGATCGTCTCGTAATACTGGTATTCGTTGTTGCCGAAGGTGAAGTTGTTCATCGTGCCCTGGGCGGCCGACATGACACCCAGCGCGCCGAAGATGGTATCGGTGATGCACTGGCTGGTCTCAACATTGCCGGCCACGGTGGCGGCCGGATAGACCGGGTCCAGCATCGAGTTCTTCGGGATGATGATTTCCAGCGGCTTCAGGCAGCCGCCATTCAGTGGAATGTCGGAATCCACCAGGCAGCGGAAGGCATAGAGCACGGCGGCGACGCAGACCGCGGTCGGCGCATTGTAGTTGGTCGGATGCACGCCGGATGTACCGGTGAAGTCGATCTTGGCGGTGCGATCCTTGTGGTTGACCGTCACCTTCACCTTGATCTCGTAGCCGTCATCCATCGGATAGGTGAACTGGCCGTCCTTGAGGCGGCTGATCACGCGGCGCACGGATTCTTCGGCATTGTCCTGCACGTGGTTCATATAGGCGCGCACGACCTCGAGGCCGAACTGGTCGACCATCTTGCGTAGTTCCTGCGCACCCTTCTCGCAGGAGGCGATCTGCGCCTTCAGGTCGGCGATGTTCTGTGCCGGATTGCGGGAGGGATACTTGCTGCCCTTCAGCAGTTCGACCATCTCGGCTTCCAGGAACTTCCCGCCATCGATCAGCAGTACGTTATCCAGCAGCACGCCTTCGTCTTCCACGGTGCGCGAGTCAGGCGGCATCGAGCCGGGCGTGGTGCCGCCGATATCGGCGTGATGCCCGCGGCTGCCCAGATAGAACAATACATCCTTGCCAGCCTTGTCGAAGACCGGCGTTATGACGGTGACGTCGGGCAGATGCGTGCCGCCCGCGTAAGGCGCGTTCAGCACATAGACATCACCCGGCTTCATCTGGCCGGCGCGCCGGCGCATCACGGTCTTGATCGATTCCGACATCGAGCCCAGATGCACCGGCATATGCGGTGCATTGGCGATCAGTTCGCCGTCGAGATCGAAGATGGCGCAGGAGAAATCGAGGCGCTCCTTGATGTTGACCGAATAGGCGGTCTTCTCCAGCACGCTGCCCATCTGCTCAGCGATCGACATGAACAGGTTATTGAAGATTTCCAGCATCACCGGATCGACAGACGTACCAATCGCCTTGCGCTCGGGCAGGGCATCAACGCGCTTTAGCACCAGGTCGCGGCGCTCGGTCAATTTCGCTTGCCAGCCCGGCTCCAGCACGATGGTGCTGGTCGGCTCGATCACGATGGCCGGGCCTTTGATCATCTCGCCTGGGCGCATGGCGGCGCGATCATAGACTGGCGTGTCGCGCCAGCTGCCGGCCATATAGGCCTTTCTTTTTGCCAGTGTCGGGATGGCGTCCTGGGCACGCGGATTGACGATCTTTTCCACCGCATCCGGCGCGCGTTCGCCCTGGCCGACGACTTCCACGGCAACGCTGCCGGCGATCAGCGCCTTTTCCGGGCTGATGAAGCCAAAGCGCTGGCGATGCGCCGTCTCGAACGCCGTCTTGATCTCGGCTAGGGTGCCGAACTCGACTTCCAAAGCGGAATCGGAACCACCATAGCGCACATGGAGCTTGCGGATTACCGTGATCTTTTCAGGCGCCACGCCCTGCTTCAGCATCTCATTGCGAGAGTCGGTGCTGAGTGCATCCAGTTCCTTCGACAGGCCGGGCAGGGCGGACTCCTGCAGCGTCACTTCGGCGGATTTCTCCTTTAGCACGCGCTGGTCGGCCAGGCCCATGCCATAAGCCGACAGCACGCCAGCCAGCGGATGCAGCAGCACCTCGGTCATGCCCAGTGCATCGGCCACCAGGCAGGCATGCTGGCCGCCGGCGCCGCCGAAACTGGACAGCACGTATTTGGTCACGTCGTAGCCGCGCGCCACCGAGATTTTCTTGATCGCATTGGCCATGTTCTCGACGGCAATGGCGAGGAAGCCCTCGGCCATCTCTTCGATGCTGCGGGTGTCGCCGCTCTCGGCCTTCACCTGCGCCTGCAGGGCGGCGAACTTGGTCTTCACCACGGCATCGTCCAACGGCTGGTCGCCATCGGGGCCGAAAACGGCAGGGAAGAAATCGGGCTGCAGTTTGCCCAGCACCACGTTGCAGTCGGTGACAGCGAGTGGTCCGCCACGGCGGTAGCAGGCCGGGCCGGGATTGGCGCCAGCCGAGTCAGGCCCAACACGATAGCGCGCGCCATCGAAATGCAGGATCGAGCCGCCGCCGGCCGCGACCGTGTTGATCATCATCATCGGCGCACGCATGCGCACGCCGGCCACCATGGTCTCGAACGCGCGCTCGTATTCGCCGGCATAATGACTGACGTCGGTCGACGTACCGCCCATGTCGAAGCCGATCATCTTCTTGAAGCCTGCGCGGGTCGAGGTCTCGACCAGGCCGACGACGCCGCCGGCCGGGCCGGACAGGATGCTGTCCTTGCCCTGGAAGAAATTGGCGTCGGCCAGGCCGCCGTTGGACTGCATGAACATCAGGCGCAGCGCCGTGTTGGCGGCATCCAGCTCGCTGCCGACCTGATCGACGTAGCGGCGCAGGATGGGAGAAACGTAAGCATCGACCACAGTCGTGTCGCCGCGGCTGACGAACTTGATCAGCGGCGAGACCTGGTGGCTGGCCGAGACCTGCGTGAAGCCGAGCTTTTTCGCCAATGCGGCGACCTTGGCCTCGTGTTCGGTATAGCGGTAGCCATGCATGAACAGGATGGCTACCGAGCGGATGCCATCGGCGAAGGCGGCCTTCAGCGCGGCCTCGGCGGCCTTGAGATCGAGGGGTGTCTCGATGCTGCCGTCATTGCGCACGCGCTCGGGGATTTCCACCACGCGCTCGTACAGCATCTCGGGCAGCTGGATATGCAGGGCGAACAGCTTGGGCCGGGTCTGGTAGCCGATGCGCAGCTGGTCGGCAAAGCCTTCCGATACCAGCAGCAGCACGCGGTCGCCCTTGCGCTCCAGCAGCGCGTTGGTGGCCACCGTCGTACCCATCTTCACGGCGGCGATCTTGCCGCTGGGCAATGTGTCGCCGGCCTTCAGGCCCAGCAGGTCACGGATGCCCTGTACAGCGGCATCCTTGTAGCGCTCCGGGTTTTCTGACAGCAGCTTATGGGTGACGATCTCGCCATCAGGCTTGCGGCCGACGATGTCGGTGAAGGTGCCACCACGGTCAATCCAGAATTCCCACTGAGCATCCTGGGGGGTAGCAGTTGCGGATGAGGACGGGGACATCTGGAAACTCCCGGGAGGTCGATTAAGGCGGAGACGGCACGGTTACAAAACGTTGATAATTTGTCAACGTCGTCCGGATGGCCTACAGCGAGGCCGCAGACCGGGCGGCCTGATCATAGATGCCCGACAGTGCCCGCATCAGGTCCGCCATGCGGGAGAGGTCGCCGCGCGGCCCGCCGATCAGGGCGAAAGCCTCGCCCAGGAGCTGTTCGCGGATCTTGCGGTATTCCAGGCAGAGCGCCTGTCCTTTCGGGGTCGTGCTGTAGAAGATTTCCTTGCCCCGCCGGGTGCCCGCAATCAGGCCCAGTCGCACCATCTTTTTCAGCCCGTAGTTGATGGTGTGGGAGTCTTCCACATTCAGCACCAGGCAGAGGTCGGCCAGGCGCTTGGGCCGGTCGCGATGATTGACGCCATGCAGCACCATCACGTCCAGCGCCGCCAGGTCGCCCTGGCCCGCCGCAGTCATGCAGCGCACGATCCAGCGGCTGAAGGCATTGCCCGTCATCATCAGGGCGAATTCGAACTCGCTCAGTCCTTCCAGTTTACCGCTGGCCAGATGGGCGGAGGAGACGATGGCGCGGCGCGATGACGGGCCCGTGATCGGCGGGGTAACAGTCTTGGCGACGGCCTTGCCGGCGGGCTTTTTACCGGGCGTTGATGTCTTTGCTTTTGCCATAGCCAATTGCCTGTCCGTATCGCCTCGAAACCGGGCAGACCCCCGATCCGAAAAAGAGCCGCATACCGCCCATGCAGGCATTGCATGGCCCCATAAGAAAGAAGCGTAGCCCGTGACAGGGCGACTTTGCTAGGGTCCCGCCCCATGAAGCCCCAGCACCTGGCCCTGATGCTGCTTATATGCGCGATCTGGGGCGGCAATTTTGTCGTCACCAAGCTCGCGGTGAATCATTTTCCGCCGGTGCTGTTCACGGCCTTGCGGTTCAGCCTTGTGGCGCTGCTGATGCTGCCCTGGCTGAAATGGCAGCCGGGCCAGATGCGTAATGTGCTGATCGCCGCACTCTGCATGGGCACCCTGCATTTCTCCCTGATCATCCTGGGGATCGCCAAAGCCGATGATGTCGCGGTGGTTGCCGTCGTCACCCAGCTCGGCGTGCCGATCGTGACCCTGATGGCCATGCTGCTGCTGGGTGAACGCATTCGCTGGAAGCGGGCGCTGGGCATCGCGCTGGCCTTCAGCGGCACGCTGGTGATCAGTTTCGACCCCAAGGTGATGAACTACCAGACCGCCATCATCTTCATCCTGATTGCGGTGATCGTCTATTCCTTCGGCCAGATTACGGTGCGCCGCATCCGGGATGTCGACACCTTCACTATGCAAGCCTGGGTCGGCATCATCAGCGCGCCCAGCCTGCTGCTGATCTCACTGGTTCTGGAAGATAACCATATTGAGCAGACGCTGGCGGCCAATGCCTGGCACTGGAGCGCGATCCTGTATGCCGGCCTCGCCGTGTCGCTGGTCGGTCATGGCGGCACGTATTACCTGCTGCGCCGGTATCCGATCAACATCGTCAATCCGGGCTTCACCCTGGCGCCGATCTTCGGCGTCTTTGCCGGCGTCTATTTTCTGGACGAACAGCTCAGTACGCGTGTGATTGTGGGCACAATCGTAACCCTCGTGGGTGTCTTGATTGTCGCCCTAAGGGAAAGCAAGGTTGCCGAAAGTCGTGGCGTGACCCCTGAAAAGGCCGCGCTCGAGGCTCCGGCCAAAGCTGCAGGCGAATGATGCTTCCGGTCATCGATCATCCCTCTCCGAATTTCGACGAGCGCAGCGGCAAGCGCCCGGTCGACATGATCGTGCTGCATTATACCGGCATGAAGAGCGCTGCGGCCGCGCTGGAGCGTCTGTCCGATGCGGAAGCGAAGGTCAGCGCGCATTATATGATCGACGAGGATGGCACGATCTATCGCCTGGTGCCCGAGGACAAGCGCGCCTGGCATGCCGGCGTGTCTTTCTGGCGTGGTGTGCGCGATGTGAATGCGCGCTCGATCGGCATCGAGCTGGTCAATCCCGGCCACGAATTTGGTTACCGTGAATTTCCTGTTGTTCAGATCGATGCCCTCATTGCGCTGCTCAAGGATATCGCCACACGGCATGACGTGATGCCGGGCAACTATGTCGCCCATTCCGATATCGCGCCCAGCCGCAAGGAAGATCCAGGCGAACTGTTCCCCTGGCGCCGGCTGCATGCCGCCGGTTTCGGCCGGTGGTGGAGCAAGGAGTTCCGGGTCTCGGGCAGTGCGCCGGCAATGCGCGCGGGCGACCGCGGCGGCGCGGTACTGGAACTGCAGGTGGCGCTCGACAAGATCGGCTATGCCATCGAGGGCAGCGGCCTGTACGACCCACTGACCGAAGCGGCCGTGAAGGCCTTCCAGCGCCACTGGCGCCAGGACCAGGTGGATGGCGTCAGCGACGCCGAGACCACCAGCCTGATCCATCATATTTCCGAGCAGATGACGGTGCGCCGCGTCAGCAGCCAGAAGACGGCCTGACTCTTTACCTTGACGGATGCCCGGCTTGGGCCTACCTGTGCGCCCGGTGCCAGACGGCTGGACGGCCGCGGCGTGTCAAAACGTCGAGGAAAGTCCGGGCTCCACGGAAACACGGTGCCGGGTAACGCCCGGCGGGGGTGACCCCAGGGACAGTGCCACAGAGAGTAGACCGCCATCACTCGCAAGACTGATGGTAAGGGTGAAAGGGTGCGGTAAGAGCGCACCGCGCGACCGGTAACGGAAGCGGCATGGCAAACCCCACCGGGAGCAAGACCAAATAGGGATGGCGGCAGGCGCAAGTCTGCAGGGCGGTTTTCGGTCCGCCATCCGGGTCGGTCGCGCGAGGTGTCCGGTAACGGGCACCCCAGAGGAATGGCCGTCCATCCTGTTGCAAGACAGGGGGACAGAACCCGGCTTACAGGCCGTCTGGCGCCATTCATACGATTGACAAGCGAAGCCGGGCCGGGCAGGTTCCTGCCCGACGGTGCCCGTAAGGGCCTAACTGGGAACACGGTTCAATTCCGTGGCTGCCCCTGCAACTGTAAGCGGAGAGTCTGCTGTCAATAACCACTGGAGCCGCAAAGCTCTGGGAAGGTGACAGAAGACGATGACCCGCGAGCCAGGAGACCTGCCGTCATCCGTGGTCACACGCGATCACATCGGGCAGGGTGTCTCGGTGGGTTAGCCAACCTGTGCGTCCTTGTTTTGCGCGGACCTACAGGAGCAGACCTCGAACGCGGTGACGTGCCACATGGCGTATCGCCGAGGTTTGTATGACTGCGTTCAATCTGGCCCATCAGGGCCGCAATCCGTCTCGATATCATTTTCCTCTCCTGCTCACCGCTGCCGCCGTATTGATGGTTGGCGCCGGGCGTGCAGTTGCGCAAACCAGCGACGCGCCGACGCTGCTGTCCGCGATCTCCGTTGCAGCCAACAGGACCGAAACGCCGATCTCGGAAGTTGGCAGTGCCGTCACCATCATCACCGGTGAGGAGCTGCAGCGGCGGCAGACCCAGCTGATCTCCGATGTGCTGCGTGAGGTGCCCGGCCTGGCGGTCAACCGTACCGGCGGCGTCGGCAGCCTGACCCAGGTCCGCATCCGTGGCTCGGAGGGCAATCAGACGATGGTGCTGGTCGACGGCATTGAGGTCAACGATACGGCCGGCGGCTCGGAATTCGATTTTGCCCATATGCTGGCCGCCGATGTGGAACGCATCGAAGTTCTGCGCGGCCCGCAAAGCGCGCTGTATGGCTCGGATGCCGCCGGCGGCCTGATCAACATCGTCACCAGGCGCGGTGCAGGGAAGCCGGTTTTCAATGCCGCGCTTGAAGGTGGTTCATTCAATACCTACCAGGCGAATGCCTCGGTGCGCGGCGGCGGCGAGCGTTACAACTTCCTGCTCAGCGGTGTGGATTACCGCACCAGCGGCGAAACCAAGTCTCTGAAGAGCCGGGGCAACAACGAGGCCGACGGGTACGAGAACCAGACCATGTTCACCAAGTTCGGCTTCGATGCACTGGAGAACCTGACTTTCGATTTTGCCGGCCGCTATACCGGATTTGAAACCGAGACGGATGGCACTATTGCCTCTGTCCCCGTCGACACCAATACGCGAACCCGGGGCAATCAGCTGTTTGGCCGCGCTCAGGGCAAGCTGACGCTGCTGGATGGCCACTGGGAGCATGTCCTCGGCACCGCCTATACCAAGAACCAGCGCCATGGTCTGACCAATGATGTGATCACCAGCTTCAATCGCGGCGACAAGACCAAATACGACTATCAGACCAACGTGCTGTTCGAGACGCCTTCGGTCGCCGATGCCCGCCACACGGTGACTGTCCTTGCCGAGCAGGAAAGAGAGACCTTCGAGAGCAGCTCGCTCAATCCGAAGCGGACGGTGGAGATCGACAGCACCGGCTTTGTCGGCATGTACAAGGTCGATTTCTTCCGCCAGCTGTTCTTGACCGGCGCAGTCCGCGAGGACAGGAACGACCTGTTTCAGGATTCACGCACCTATCGTGCGACGGCGGCCTACCAGTTTCTCAGCACTGACACCAAGGTTCGTGGCAGCTGGGGCACCGGCGTCAAGAACCCGACCATGTTCGAGCTGTACGGTTTCACACCCACCTTCACAGGCAATCCGAACCTGACACCGGAAGAAACCAAGGGTTGGGATGTTGGTATTGATCAGGTCTTCTGGAACAAGAAGGCCATGGTTGGTGTCACATATTTCAACCAGCAGATCAAAAACCAGATCGGCAGCAATGCCGCATTCAATGGTTCGATCAATAACCCTGGTGAAAACATGGTGCGGGGCATCGAACTGGAGGGTGCGATCGAGCCGATCGAGCGCCTGACATTGCGCGCATCTTATGGCTACATGAACACCGAAGGCGACAGTGTAGGAAACGATCAGTTGATCCGCCGTCCGTCACAGACAGGCAGCTTCAACGCCCATTACCGCTTCGAGGATAACCGGACGAGCGTCAATCTCGGGGTACTGTATAACGGCCGCGCGGCTGACAGTAATTTCGAGCTTTTCCCCTCTCAGCGCGTGACCCTGAATGCTTATACCCTGATCAACCTGGGGGCGGCCTACAAGGTGACCGACAGTGTGGAGCTATTCAGTCGGATCGAGAATCTACTCGATCGTGAGTATGTGGAGGTTTACGGCTTCCAGTCGGCTGGTCGCGCCGGTTATGTCGGCGTCCGGGCCACGTTCTAAAAGACATGTGTGGTGGAGGGAGCGATCCCTCCACCATATCTGAATGAAGGAGGCGATTCTGCGGGTAGCTGCTTTCATAACGGCGATGGTTTTCGCGACATCGGCCCTGGCTTCAGACAAGCCGGCGCGGATCGTGTCGCTGAATCTCTGCACCGATGAACTGGCCGTGCGTCTGGTCACGCCTAACCGCATCCGCTCTGTCACCTGGCTGGCGCAGAACCGGCAGGGCTCCAATGTCGCCGATCTTGCGGCTGGTCTGGTTGCCAATCGCGGTCTGGCCGAGGAAGTGATCACCGCCAATCCCGATATGGTGCTGGCGGGACAATATACGACGCGCACAACGGTTGGCCTGCTGAAGAAAACAGGCTTCATGCCACGTGACCTTGGCGTGCCGGCTACGCTCGGCATCGCTAAGGCCCATATCCGCGAGGTCGGCCGGCTGGTCGGTGAAGAGGCCCGTGCTGAAGCGATGGTTGCCGATATCGAGCAACGCATGGCCGGCCTGCGCGTGCCGGTGACGCCGGACTCGCCGACAGCCATCGTCTATCGCACCAACGGCTTCACGATGGGCCGCGGATCTCTGGTCGATGACATCCTCACCTATGCCGGCCTGCGCAATCTGGCGGCAGAGAAGGGCTGGGAAAACTACGGCCAGGTGCCACTAGAAGTCATCGCGATGACACCGCCGGATTACATCATCCTGGATGGCGAGCCGCGGCAGACGCCGGCGCTTGCCTATGAGGTGCTGCATCATCCCGTTTTGCGGCATTTGCCGGATACAAAGCTACTGTATGTGCCGACGCGTTTGTGGAGCTGTGCCGGACCGGAGATGGTCACTGCCATCGACATTCTCGCCACGGCCGTTCGGCAAAGAGGGAGGGGCCGTGAATGAAGTCTGAAACCGTAATCCTTCCCGATCATAAGGCATCGCCCTGGTTGGTGCCGGGTCTGGTCCTGCTGATGTTGGTGCTCTTTGTGGCGTCATTGGGTGTGGGTTATGCACAGTTCGATCTTGCGGCAGCCTTTGACGACCTACTCGCCGGCCGCTCCACGCTGCCGGCACTCGTTCTTGCCGAGTTGCGGTTTCCGCGTGCCCTGCTGGGGGGCATGGTCGGCTTCACGCTTGGTATGACCGGTGCGGCGATGCAGGGTCTGTTGCGCAATCCGCTGGCCGAACCCGGTGTGATTGGCCTGTCGGGCAGCGCCGCCTTCGGTGCGGTCGTGGTGTTCTACTTCGGTTTGGCCGGCAGCTTCGCGCTGGCCCTGCCGCTGGGCGGCATTATCGGCGCGGCGCTGGCCTCGTTGGTGCTGTTCCGCATCGCGGGCAAGGGCGCGACCACTACCACGCTGATCCTGGCCGGCGTCGCTATCAACAGTTTCGCCGGCTCGATGACGGCGCTGGCGCTCAATCTCGCGCCCAACCCTTACGCGGCGCTGGAGATCATGTACTGGCTGATGGGATCGCTGGCCGACCGCAGCCTGCAGCATGTCTGGCTCGCCGTGCCGCTGATGGTGCCGGGCTGGCTGATGATCCTCAGTCGCGGCCGTGCGCTGGATGCGCTCAGTCTGGGTGAGGATACAGCGCGTTCGCTCGGCATCGGCATTGTTGGCCTCCGGCGTCTGCTGATTGCCGGCACGGCGTTGTCGGTCGGCAGCTCGGTGGCAGTCTGCGGCGCCGTGGGCTTCGTCGGCCTGGTGGTGCCGCATCTGCTGCGGCCTTTCGTGTCGAACCAGCCCAGCCGCCTGCTGCTGGTCAGCGGCCTGGGCGGCGCGTCCATGGTGATGGCGGCCGATATCCTGATCCGCCTGACCATGCTGCGGCCGGAACTGAAGCTCGGCGTCGTCACGGCGCTGATCGGTGCGCCGTTCCTGTTTTCGCTGATCTGGCGTCTGCGCCGCAGTGAGCCGTAATGGGTGAGGCGTAATGAAAATCCAGGCGCAGAACATCATTTACCGCGTAGGCACCGCCACGATCCTGGATGGCGTCGGCCTCGATGTGCGGGCGGGCGAAGTGCTGGGCCTGATCGGTCCCAATGGCGCCGGCAAGACCACCTTGTTGCGCATTCTCGCCAACCTGCTGGAACCGGCAGACGGCCGTGTACTCTATGACGGGAAGCGGGCTGCCGAGATCACACCGGCTGAGCTGGCGAAGACAGTTTCATATCTGGCGCAAGGCAGCACCGTGCACTGGCCGCTGCGCACCGAAGCTGTCGTGGCACTTGGACGGTTGCCGCATCGCCGCAGCTTCCAGGATCTGTCCGCTGCCGATCACACCGCCATTGCGGCTGCCATCGAGGCGAGTGACGTGGCGCATCTGATGAGCCGCAGCTTCGACACGCTATCGGGCGGTGAGCAGCGTCGCGTGCTGCTGGCGCGTGCGCTGGCGGTTGGTGCGGACATCCTGCTGGCCGATGAGCCCGGCGCGGCCCTCGACCTGTATCACCAGCTGCAGGTCATGGAGTTGCTGGCGCGGGCAGCCGCGCGCGGTACCGGTGTTGCCGTCGTGCTGCACGATCTTGGCCTGGCGATGCGCTTCTGCCATCGCGTCGCGTTGCTGGATCGGGGCAGGATGGTGGCCGATGGCCCGCCGGCCGAGGTCTTGAACGACGAAAATATTGCGGCAGTATATCGCGTGACCGTTCAGCGCGGTGGTGCGGACAGCAAGCCTTTCATTATCCCCGACAACCGACTTTAGGACGTCCATGACCAGCACGCTCCCGCCCCTGATCGCCCGCTACCTGTCGGACCATGCTGCCTCATGGAGCCTTGGCACCTTCGGTGCCATTGCCGAATTCATGTTCGATGATGGTGAAGCACTACGCAAAACCGAAACGCCGCTTTCAGTCGCGACCGACCGCGGCGCCATCCGCATCGATCTGACCGATGCGGTGCGGCCCATCGCCTATGAGACGATGTCGAGCCATGCCGACAGCTGGAATCATGCTGTTGCGCTCTGCCTGCCGGAAGCGGCCTGCGCTATGTCACAGCGAACGGTGCTGACTGAGCTCGGACCTGACCGTGACGCCATCCGGCCCGAAGATCGTGATGCCATCCTGTTCGATCTCGGGCTCGACTGCCTGCAGATCGATGCCTGTGTGCGCACCGCCGATCCGGACGCCATCACCATCCTGCGGTCCGGTGTCGGTCGCCCGCTGCTGGAGCTTGGCAATCCGGCTGCGCCCGCCATGCCGCGACTCAGCCCGCATCGTGTCTTCATCTGTCGTTTCGGCCGCGTTGAGGTGTTCCAGCCGATCCCCACACCCGGCGGCAAGAGTCCGGACGGACCGCACACGCATCTGCTGCCCAAGCTGCTGGCGCATGGTCGCACCCATGCCGCCACCAATCCGATCCCCGAAGGCTGGGTCCCCTGCATGCATCTTTTCCCGCCGCATCCGCAGAAGGACCAGATGGGCATGCGCCGTCCGTTCAGTCCTGGCTTGCATGCCGAATTCCAGCAGCTATTGGGTCGCTACGGCGTGGCGGAGCTTATGGCGGTGAAGGGTGCCGTGAAGACGGCAGTCGCCAATCGCGTTTCGGCGTCAGACTTTGCCGCGCCGGAAACCCGCGAGGGCCGCACGGCGCTGCGGATCGCCCTGCGGCAGCTCGCGGCGGTCGAACAGATGGCGCTGCCCGACTGGCAGGCGCGCTTTGACCGAGTGACGGAAAGCGCGGCCGCAGACGGCCACGATTGAAGTCAGATAAGGATCAGCGGTTCACGCGCAGCAGAAAGGCGTCCGGAACCTGGTCCGGGCATTCGCTGAAATGCGGTTCGAAGAATGCTGAAAAGCCCTGCTTGGCGCGTGTATCCAGGCACCATTTCTTGTCGCCAGCCTTGAGCGCCAGCCCGCCATTCTTCACATCCCACAGCTGCGGGAGTTCGTTCAGCATCTCGGTATTTCGTGCACAGGCCGAGATCACCAGCAGGCGCGCGCGCGGCTCCATCGCCAGGCAGTAGTCCGGATTGGCGGCGAAGAAAATCTGATAGCCATCGGGCTGCAGCGGCCGGCTGATGAAAAAGCCCTGGGTCTGGTTGTTGAGGGTGAAATCGCAGGACGAAAGCAGGGCGGCGGCGCGCAGGCGGCGTGTGTCGTTGTTGACCAGCTGTGCCGTGACGCACTGGTTGTTGGCCGTGCTGGCGACGATGGCAAAGCGTTTCAGCGACGGAACATCGCGCGGCAGGAACTCATTGACGGCCGCCCAGGCCGCCAGCGGCAGCAGGCACACTGCCAGAAGGGCGAGAAACACCCACGTCACCCCATCCCTAGGGTTGCGCTCCACTCTCACCATGTTTTGAGCTCTCATCCCGTCCCCGTAACCCTGTCCGGTGTAATGCGCGACGGGGCGGGAGACAAGCAATCTCTGTGAGAACAAAAGAGAACATTAGGGGATTTTATTAGGATCATATTAGCCGCAAGTCTCGGAGATCATTGGCTGGATTGACCATAACAGACCGTTAATTTCCATTGACGCCCATAGAAACCCATGCTACCCCATCTCATCCCAGGTTATGGCCACCCAAGGGGGGTGTTTCGCCGGGATCGAAGCGTAGGGGTCGGCTGAGTGGAATTCTTCCTCTCAACCTTTCGAAACCGGATTGACGCCAAGGGACGGGTTTCCGTGCCAGCGCCATATCGTGCCCTGCTGACCCGTAAACATCCCGATGGCGGCCTGATTCTCGGCCCCGATATCGCTGCTCCGGCGCTTGTCGCTGGCGGGCGCGACTACCTGGATGGCGTCAACCGCCGCATCGACGAGCTGCCCGACCTGCATCCCGAACGCGAGATGCTGATCGACGGCCTGCTGCCCTTTCTCAGCGAGCTGAACCTAGACCAGGAAGGCCGCGTCCAGCTCGGCCCGCAATTCCTTGAACACGCCAGCCTCGCTTCGCCGGGCGAAGCGGTCTTCGTCGGCCGCCGGCACAGCTTCCAGATCTGGGAACCGAAGGCCTGGGATCTGCGCGCCGCCGAAGCGCGCGCCAAGGCCGCCGCTTATTTGCGCGGCGGAGCAGCCGGCGATCAAGGGGCGAAATCGTGAGCCCGGTGGGTCGTTTCGGTTCACAGGACGCAAACGGCCATCAAAAAGCCGCAACGCAGGTTCATCTCTCCGTGATGTGTGCGGAAGTGGTTTCGGCGCTCGACCCGCGTGCTGGTGACCTGCTTGTGGATGGTACCTTTGGGGCAGGTGGTTACAGTTCGGCCTTGCTGGCCGCTGCGGAGTGCCAGGTGATCGGCATCGACCGCGATCCCACCGTGCAGAGTCACGTCGACCGCGTCTCTGCCGCCAATCCCGGACGTTTCCGCCTTCTGGCCGGCCGCTTCGGCGACATGGCCGACCTGCTGGCCGACATCGGCATCACTGCGGTCGATGGCGTCGCGCTGGATATCGGCGTGTCCTCCATGCAGATCGACCAGGCCGACCGCGGCTTCTCCTTCCAGCATGACGGCCCGCTCGACATGCGCATGTCGGATCGCGGCGAGACCGCTGCCGACATCGTCAACACCCGCGACGAAGCCGAACTGGCCGACATCATCTTCCTCTATGGCGAGGAGCGCCGCGCCCGCGCGGTTGCCCGCGCCATTGTGGCTGCCCGCACCGAGACGCCGATCACGCGCACCAAGCAGCTGGTCGATATCGTCGCCCGCGTCGTGCGCGCCACCCCGGGCATCAACCCGGCGACCCGCACCTTCCAGGCGTTGCGCATTGTCGTGAATGACGAACTGGGTGAGCTCAAGCGCGGCCTTGCCGCCGCCGAGAAGCTGCTCAAGCCCGAGGGCCGTCTCGCCGTCGTGTCCTTCCATTCGCTGGAAGATCGCGTAGTGAAGCGATTCCTCGACCGTCGCACCGGAAAGACCACCGGCAGCTCGCGCCATTTGCCGCAGGCCGCCGCTGCCGAGCATGCGCCGTCCTTCACGCTGATCCACAAGGGTGCAATGGCGCCGGGCGAGACTGAGACCGCCGCTAATCCGCGTGCCCGCTCGGCCAAGCTGCGGGCGGCGAAGCGCACCGCCGCGCCGGCCTGGCCCGATGACGACATGCAGGAGGCGGCATGAGTCGCGGCCTGTCCCTGATCGCCCTGCTGCTGCTGGCTGCCGTGTCCTTCGGCCTCTACCAGCTTTCCTATGAAGTGCAGCGTCTGGAAGACGAACTGATCGAGATGAACCGTGCGCTGAGCCAGGAGCGCGAGACCATCGGCGTGCTGCAGGCCGAGTGGAGCTATCTCAGCCGTCCGGAATACCTGCAGAGCAAGGCCCAGCGCCTGCTCGAGATGCGGTCGGCCACTGCCAAGGATATCGCCGGCATCGATGCGTTGCCCTGGCGCCAGGATCGCGGCGCGCCGATGACGGCGCCTGCCGCGCCCCAGAAGGCGCCGGTTCTGCCGCCGATGGCTGCGGCTCCGCAGACGCTGCCGGTGCAGCCGACCGCGATGCAGGCCGCCATTCCGTCATCCGCACCGCAGGTGCAGGTTGCCGCCAAGCCGCAGGCCGATGCGCCGGCGGCATTCGATTCCGAAGTCGCGGCCGTGCTCGGCGCGATGCAGCGCGGCGGCAAAGACACGCGGAGGGCCCAGTAAGATGGGACTGTTCCGTCGTCACCCGAAACCTGAAGCCCGTCCGCAGATGCGTCCCGCCCGTGCGCCCTGCACGCCGGCCGACATGCCCGGCAATCCCGCGCTGGTGCGCCTGGATGGTGCGGCCAAGCAGGCGCTGGATGCCAGCCGCGGCCGTCTGGTCATCGGCATCGGTCTTTTCTCGCTGGCCTTCGTCCTGCTGGCGGGCCGCCTGGTCGAACTCACCGTGATCCGTGGCGGCAGTGAGCCGGCACTGGCGCGCGGCAGCAATCCCGAACTGGTCGCCAAGACGGCATTGATGGAGCGTCAGCCCATCGTTGATCGCAACGGCAACATGCTGGCGACCAACCTGAAGATCGCCTCGCTCTATGCTGATCCGCGCAAGGTGCAGAATCCGAAGGAAGTCGCCGTGCGGCTGGCCCAGGTGCTGCCTGAGCTGTCGGCCGGCGAGATGCAGAACAAGCTGGCCTCGGGCAAGAGCTTCGTCTGGCTCAAGCGCGGCCTGACCCCGCGTGAGCAGTATGAGGTCAACCGCCTCGGCCTGCCGGGCCTGTATTTCCATAACGAACAGCGCCGCGTCTATCCGCAGGGCCCGCTGGCCGTGCATGTGCTCGGCTATACCGATATCGACGGCAAGGGCATTTCTGGCATCGAACAGTATTTCGATGAACAGTTAAAGGATCCTTCCCGGACCGGCGATCCGCTGGAACTCAGCATCGACGTGCGCGTGCAGCATGTGGTGCGCGACGAAGTCGCCAAGGTGGTCGAGCAGTTCAACGCCATCGGCGGCGGCGGCATCGTGCTGGATATCCATACCGGCGAAGTAATTGCCATGGTCAGCCTGCCTGATTTCGATCCGGCCGAGCCCGGCACGGCGAGCACGGAGTCGCGGTTCAACCGCATCACGCTCGGTGTCTATGAAATGGGCTCGACCATGAAGACGCTGAACACGGCGATGGCGCTGGATTACGGCACCGTCAAGCTGAGCGGCGGTTATGACGCCAGCCGTCCGATCCAGATTTCGCGCTTCACCATCAAGGACGATCACGCCAAGAACCGCTGGCTGAGCGTGCCGGAAATCTTCATGTACTCGTCCAACATCGGCTCGGCCAAGATGGCTGTCGATGTCGGCCCGGAGCGCCAGCGCGAATTCATGGGCCGCATGGGCATGCTGAACAAGCCGGCCATCGAGCTGCCCGAAGTCGGCGCGCCGCTGATCCCGCGCAACTGGAAGACCGTCGAGACCATGACGGTCTCCTTCGGCCATGGCCTGTCGGTCACCCCGCTGCAGCTTGCCACCGCCACCGCCGGCATCGTCAACGGCGGCGTGCTGCATCCGCCGACCCTGATCAAGCGTCCGCCGGGCCTGCCCGCGCCGGGCCGCCAGGTGATCCGCCGCGATGTCAGCGATGTCATGCGTAAGCTGATGCTGCTGGTGGTGGAAGAGGGCACCGGCCGCAAGGCGGAAGTGAACGGCTATATGGTCGGCGGCAAGACCGGATCTTCCGAAAAGGTCAACGCGCGCGGCGGCTATAACAAGAAAGCGAACTTCAACACCTTCGTTGCCGGCTTCCCGATGCATAATCCGCGCTACATCGTGCAGGTGATGGTTGACGAGCCGAAGGGCAACAAGAGCAGCTACGGTTTCGCCACTGCCGGCTGGACCGCCGCACCGGCTGCCGGCCGCATCATCAACCGCATCGCGCCGATGCTGGGTGTGCCGCCGGTGGACGAGAACGCGCCGGCGATGAAGCAGGCCATGTATGTGCCGATCCCCGGCCAGCCGATGCCGAATTTCAATGCCGCGCCCTCCGCTGTTCCCGCAGCGGCCGTCGCGCCGAAGACGCAGGAGAAGAAACTTGCGTCTCAGTGATCTTTGCGCCGATCTTCCGCTCGACCCGCGCGCTGCGGGCCTGGATGTCGCCGGTCTGACCGCCGACAGCCGCGCCGTGCGTCCGGGCTATCTGTTCGCCGCGCTGAAGGGCACGCAAGCCGATGGCCATCGCTTCATTCCCGATGCGCGCGCCAAGGGCGCCGTCGCCGTGCTGAGCGATCATGTCGATCCGGCTTATGCCGACCAGATTGCGTTTGTCACCGATGCCAATCCGCGCCGTCGCCTGGCCCTGATGGCCGCTGCCTTCTTCGATGCGCAGCCAAAACATATTGCCGCCGTCACCGGCACCAACGGTAAGACGTCGGTGGCGCATTTCACCGCGCAAATCTGGGCGAAGCTTGGTGTGAAGAGCGCCAGTCTGGGCACGCTGGGCCTGCATGGCGCCGGCATCGACGAGAAGGTCGCGCATACCACGCCCGATCCGGTGCGGCTGCACGAGCTGCTGAACATCGCAGGCAAGGCCGGCGTCGATCATCTGGCGCTGGAAGCCTCCAGCCATGGTCTCGACCAGTATCGTCTGGACGGCATCCAGCCGCAGGCCGCCGCCTTCACCAACCTGACCCGCGACCATATGGATTACCATCCGACGGTCGAAGCCTATTTCGCCGCCAAGCTGCGGCTGTTCGATACGCTGCTGCCAGCCGGCGGCACTGCGGTGATCAACATGGATGCGGCGATGGGCGCGCAGGTGGAAGACCTCTGCCGCCACCGCGGCCAGCGCCTGATCCGTTATGGTCTGCTCGGCACCGAACTGAAGCTGCTCTCCGCCGTGCCGCATGCCGGCGGCCTGGATGTGGAAGTCGAAGCCTTCGGCGTGCGCCGTCTGGTCGATCTGCCGCTGGTCGGCAGTTTCCAGGCCGGCAATGTCCTGGCGGCGCTCGGCCTGGTGCTCGGCTGCGGCGGCCATATCGCCGAAGCCTGGGAAACACTGAGCACTCTCGATGGCGTGCCGGGCCGCATGCAGAAGGCGGCGCAGCGCAAGAATGGCGCCAGCGTCTTTGTCGATTATGCCCATACTCCGGATGCACTTGAAACCGTGCTGAAGGCCGCGCGTCCGCATACCACGCAGCGTCTGGTCGTGGTGTTCGGCTGCGGCGGCGACCGCGATCGCGGCAAGCGTCCGCTGATGGGCACGGTCGCGACCAAGCTGGCCGACAAGGTTTATGTCACCGACGACAATCCGCGCAGCGAGGAGGCGGCATCCATTCGCGCCGCCATCACGGCTGCTGCACCGAACGCGACTGAAATTGGCGACCGCCGCGATGCGATCTTCACCGCCGTGAAGGATCTGCAGCCGGGCGATCTGCTGCTGCTGGCCGGCAAGGGCCACGAGCAGGGACAGATCGTCGGCACGGAGGTCCGCCCATTCGACGACTTGCTTGTTGCCCGCGAAGCTGTGTCTGCAATCGATGCAGATACTGGTTCGGGCAGCGCACCATACGGAGGTTAAGGTTAATGGAAGCTTTCGCGCTCTGGACCTCCGCCGAAGCCGCTTCTGCCACACAAGGCAACAGCGACGGCTTTTGGACGGCCACCGGTGTTTCGATCGACAGCCGCACGGTTGCCTTCGGCGATCTCTTCATCGCTATTCGTGGTCCGAATTTCGACGGCCATGTCTTCGTGGCCGATGCGCTCGCCAAGGGCGCGGCTGCCGCGATGGTCGACAAGGGACCTGAAACGCTGCTGCCCGGCGCCAATCTGCTGAAGGTGAAGGACACGCTGCAGGGCTTGAATGAACTGGCCTCGGCTGCGCGTCAGCGCAGCGGCGCCAAGGTCATCGCTATCACCGGCAGTGTCGGCAAGACTTCGACCAAGGAAATGCTGCGCCATGTGCTGGCCGAGCAGGGCGCGACCCATGCCACCATCGGCAATCTGAACAACCACTGGGGTGCGCCGCTCACCCTGGCCCGCATGCCGATCGACAGCCGCTTTGCCGTCATCGAGCTGGGCATGAATCATGCCGGCGAGATCGCGCCGCTGTCGAAGCTGACCCGGCCGCATATCGCCATCGTCACGGCGGTGGAAGCCGTGCATCTGGAGAATTTCGACAGCATCGATGGTATCGCCGATGCCAAGGCAGAAATCTTCACCGGTCTCGAGCCGGGTGGCATCGCCATCATCAACCGCGACAATGCGCAGTTCGAGCGCGTCGCAGCTGCCGCCCGTGCGGCCGGCGCGTCGGAAGTCATTGGCTTCGGCGAGCATCCGGAAGCTCAGGCGCGTCTGGTGAAATACGCGCCGCACAGCGCCTGCTCCTGCGTCGCCGCCGATATCCTCGGCCATCCGATGACCTTCAAGATCGGCGCACCGGGCCGCCATTGGGTGCTGAACGCGCTCGGTGTGCTGGCTGCTGCCCATCTGGCTGGTGCCGATCTGGCCGAGGCCGGCATGGCACTGGCCGGCGTCACCGCGCCGAAGGGCCGTGGCGAGCGTCATACGCTCGACTGGCGCGACGGCGGCAGCATCGAGCTGATCGACGACAGTTACAACGCCAGCCCGCCCAGTATGCGCGCCGCCTATGCCGTGCTGGCGATGGCCAAGCCGAGCAATACGCGCGGTCGCCGCATTGCCGTTGTCGGCGACATGCTGGAACTCGGTCCCGATGCCGAAGCGGCCCATGCTGCACTCGCCGAGGACCTGGTGCGTGAGAAGATCGATCTCGTCTTCGCGTCCGGCCCGCTGATGCGCGCGCTGTATGATGGCCTGCCGGCGCAGATGCGCGGCCATCATGCCGCCAATTCGGTCGAGCTGATCCAGCCGCTGCGCCGTGCGATCCGTAGTGGCGACGTGCTGCTGGTCAAGGGCTCGCTCGGCAGCCGCATGGGCAAGATTGTGGAAGACCTGCTGAACCCGGCGCCGCAGCCGCGCGCCGCCAACGGATGGTAAGGAAAGCTTAGACGTATGCTGTATCATTTGCTGTATCCGCTGGCGGACGATTTCAACGTCCTCAATCTTTTCCGGTACATCACCTTCCGGACCGGCGGCGCGATCCTTACCGCCATGGTGCTGTCGTTTGTGATCGGCGAACCGCTGATCAACTGGCTGCGCGCCAAGCAGGGCAAGGGGCAGCCAATCCGCGAGGACGGCCCTGAAGGTCATCTGATCAGCAAGCGTGGCACGCCCACCATGGGTGGCTTCCTGATTCTGCTTGGCCTTGGTGTCGGCACGCTGCTCTGGGCCGATCTGACCAACCGCTATGTCTGGGTGGTGCTGCTGGTCACCTTCGGCTTCGGCATGATCGGCTTCTATGACGACTATCTGAAAGTCAGCAAGCAGAACCCCAAAGGCGTGCCGGGGAAGATGAAGCTGGTGCTGCAGGTGATCATCGCCGGCGGTGCCGCCGTCTGGATCAACCAGATCGCCGCCGCGCCGCTCAACACCAGCATGGCCGTGCCCTTCCTCAAGGACGTGCTGCTCAATCTCGGCTGGTTCATGATTCCCTTTGCCGCTTTCGTCATGATCGGTGCGTCGAATGCCGTCAACCTGACCGATGGCCTGGATGGCCTCGCCATCGTGCCGGTGATGATCGCCGCCGCCAGCTTCGGTCTGATCTGCTACCTGGTCGGCAATACGGTCTTCGCCAACTACCTGCAGATCCACAATGTCGCCGGTGCGGGCGAGCTTGCCGTCTTCTGCGGTGCGTTGGTCGGCGCCGGTATCGGCTTCCTCTGGTTCAACGCACCGCCGGCCATGGTCTTCATGGGCGATACCGGCTCGCTCAGCCTGGGCGGCGCGCTTGGCACCGTCAGCGTGATCGTCAAGCACGAGCTGGTTCTGGCCATCATCGGTGGCCTGTTTGTGCTCGAAACCGTCTCGGTCATGGTGCAGGTGGCCAGCTACAAGCTGACCGGCAAGCGCGTCTTCCGCATGGCGCCGCTACATCACCATTACGAAAAGAAGGGCTGGAAAGAGCCGACCATCGTGATCCGTTTCTGGATCGTTGCGGTGATCCTGGCGCTCGCCGGCCTCTCCACCCTGAAGCTGCGGTGATCGACGCATGATCGCACTCACGCATACGGCAAAGCAGACCTGGGCAGTGTTCGGCCTCGCGCGCAGCGGGCTGGCCACGGCGCGGGCGCTGATTGCCGGCGGTGCGGAAGTTCGTCTGTGGGACGACAACGAAGCCTCGCGCGCCGCCGCGGCCGCTGCCGGCTTCCAGCCGATGCAGCTGCATGAAGGTGCGCTGGTCGGGTGCGCCGGCCTGGCGCTGGCACCCGGCGTGCCGCTCACCCATCCGGTGCCCAATCAGGTGGTGGCCTCGGCGCAGCGCGTCGGCCTGCCCATCATCGGCGATATCGAACTGCTGCTGCGTGAACTCAAGCCGGTTGTGTATGGCGTCACCGGCACCAACGGCAAGTCCACCACCACGGCTCTGCTGGCGCATATCCTGAAGACCGCCGGCCGCAGCATGGCGATGGGCGGCAATATCGGCATGCCGGTACTCGACCTGCCGCCCTTTGAGAGCGCGACGGACGGCGTCTATGTGCTGGAGATGTCGTCCTTCCAGATTGACCTGACGCCGGGCTGGAAGGCGCAGATCGCCATCCTGCTCAACATCACGCCGGATCATCTCGATCGTCATGGCAGCATGGATAATTATGCCGCCATCAAGGCGCGGATTTTCGCGGGGCAGGGTGCTGGCGACACCGCCGTGATCGGCGTCGATGATGATCATTGCCGCACCATCCATGCCGTCCTGAAAGCCGAGAATAACGGCCGCAGGATCGTGCCGGTGTCGATCCTGCGCGTGCTGGACGATGGCGTCAGCGCCGTGAACGGCAAGCTCTACGACAACGGCAAAGAAGTGTTTGCCCTCGATTTCGTCAACCTGCCGGGCGGCCATAACGGCCAGAATATCGCCTGCGCCTATGCCGCTGCTCGCGCTGCCGGTCTGGATGCGGCCGCGATCCGTGCCGGCATCGCCAGCTTCCCGGGCCTGAAGCATCGCCTGCAGCGCGTCGGCAGCGTCGACGGTATCGCCTGCATCAATGATTCCAAGGCGACGAATGCGGATTCCACCGCCAAGGCGCTGGCCTCCTTCGAGACGATCTACTGGATCGCCGGCGGCAAGGCGAAAGAGGGCGGCATTGCCGGCCTGAAGGAATTCTTCCCGCGCATCCGCCGCGCCAGCCTGATCGGCGAGGCGGCGCAGGATTTCGCGGCGACGCTGGGCGGCGCGGTGCCGCATGTTGTTGCCGGCACGCTGGACAAGGCGCTCGACGATGCGCTGGCCGCTGCCCGCAAGGACAAGGCGAAGGATGCCGTGGTGCTGCTGTCGCCGGCCTGCGCGTCTTATGACCAGTTCAAGAGCTTCGAGCATCGCGGCGATGAGTTCATCCGCCTGGTGCATGCGCGCAGCGGCTTCGAGCAAGGAGCTGCAGCATGATTACGTTTTCACGCACCGATACCTCCGTGCTGGGCCGCTGGTGGTGGACCGTTGACCGCTGGCTGCTGGTCGCCATCGCCGTGCTGATCGCAGTCGGCACCGTGCTGACGCTGGCTGCCTCGCCGGCGGTGGCCAATCGCATCGGCTTGGGCAGCTTCCACTTCGTGCAGCGTCAGATCGTCTTCCTGATGCCGGCCCTGCTGATCATGGTGGGCACCTCGCTGCTTGATCCCATCGGCATCCGCCGCGTCGCCATGGTGGTCTTCCTCGGCGCGCTGGTCGGCATGTGCCTGACCTTCGTCATGGGCGTCGAGGTCAAGGGCGCGCATCGCTGGATCAATTTCGGTGGCCTGTCGATCCAGCCCTCGGAATTCGTCAAGCCGGCCTTCGCCGTGGTGGCCGCCTGGCTGTTCGCCGAATGGCGCAAGGGCACGGGCTTCCCCGGCTGGGCGATCTCGACCGCGCTCTGCGGCATCACCGTCGGCATCCTGCTGCTGCAGCCCGATCTGGGCATGGCGGTGGTCGTCTGTGCCGTGTGGATGGCGCAGTTCTTCATCGCCGGGCTGCCGATCGTCCTCGTCCTTGCACTGGGTGCCATGGGCCTGGCTGGCATCTTCGGCGCTTACCTGATCTTCCCCCATGTGGCGAGCCGCATCGATCGTTTCCTCGATCCCGCCAGCAAGGAGAACTACCAGATCGAACGTGCCATGGAGGCTTTCTCCACCGGAGGCATCTGGGGTCGTGGCCCGGGTGAGGGCGCGGTGAAGAGCGTGCTGCCCGATGCCCATACCGATTTCATCTTCGCCGTTGCCGGCGAGGAATTCGGCCTGTTCGCCTGCCTGTTCATCGTCGGCGTCTTCGCCTTCATCGTGCTGCGCTGCTTCTCGCGCCTGATGACCGAGAACAACCTGTTCGTGCTGCTCGCCGCCGCAGGTCTCACGACTCAGTTTGGTCTGCAGGCCGTGATCAATATCGGCGTGAACCTGCATCTGCTGCCGACCAAGGGCATGACCTTGCCTTTCATCTCCTATGGCGGCTCGTCGCTGCTGGCGCTCGCTTTTGCCATGGGCATGCTGCTGGCGCTGACCCGCTGGCGTCCCGACAACGGGGTGACGCGATGAAGACAGTCGCGGAAAATCCAATCCTGCTCGCTGCCGGCGGCACCGGTGGCCATGTCTTCCCGGCCGAGGCGCTGGCGGCTGAACTGCTGCGTCGCGGCCATCGCGTCGGTCTAGTGACCGATACGCGCGGCACCGGCTTTGGCCAGAACCTGCCCGAGTTGCCGCTGTATCGTATTCCCGCCGGCACGCCGAGCGGTCGTTCGCTGCCGGGCAAGCTGCTCAGCATCGTCGAGATCGGTCGCGGCGTGTTTGCGGCGCTGTCGCTGCTCAACCTCACACGTCCTGCCGCCGTGGTCGGCTTCGGCGGCTATCCGGCACTGCCGCTGCTGCTGGCCGCTCGCATCAGGAAGATTCCCATTCTGATCCACGAGCAGAATGCCGTGCTCGGCCGGGTCAACCGGCTGGTCGCACGCTTTGCGGCTCGCATCGCCACGTCTTTCCCGGCCACGCATTTCCTGCCCGCCGATACCACCGTCACCGTGACCGGCAATCCGGTGCGTCCGGCGATCCTGGCCGCCGCCGATGTGCCCTATCATGCGCCGGAACAGAATCTCCGCGTGCTGGTGATGGGTGGCAGCCAGGGCGCGCGCGTGCTGTCTGATGTGGTGCCGGCCGCGCTCGGCGCTTTGCCGGCCGATCTGCGCCGTCGCCTGAAGCTGCAGCAGCAGTGCCGCCCGGAAGATCTGGCTCGCGTGCGCGCCGCCTATGACGGCGCCGGCATCACGGCTGAGACCGCGACCTTCTTCACCGATGTCGACAAGCGCCTCGCCACCACGCATCTGGTGGTCAGCCGCTCTGGAGCCGGCAGCACGGCCGAGATTGCCGTGATCGGTCGCCCGGCGCTGCTGGTGCCCTATGCCCATGCGATGGACGATCATCAGACTGCCAATGCCGAGGCGCTGGCCCATGCCGGCGGCGCACTGGTCATCGCCCAGGACAAGTTCACTGTCGAGCGCGCCACCGCTGCCTTCGCCGATCTGCTCAATGATGCAGCAGGGCTCGCCGAAATGGCAGCAGCGGCGCGCAGCGTCGGCCGCCCGCTGGCCGCACAGGCGCTGGCCGATCTGGTCGAGCGCACCGCTACCGAACAGCGCCAGCAGCCCGTGAAGGCTGATAGCGCCAGTAAAGATCACAGCATGAAAAGGACCGCGGCATGAGATCGCTGCCGCTCGATATCGGGATTATCCATTTTGTCGGCATTGGCGGCATTGGCATGTCGGGCATTGCCGAGGTCATGCACAATCTGGGTTACCAGGTGCAGGGTTCCGATCTCTCGGCCAACTATAATGTAAAGCGGTTGCGTGACCTCGGGATCACCGTGTTCGAGGGTCATCGCGAGGAGAATGTCACTGATGCCGAAGTGCTGGTGATCTCCTCGGCCGTGAAGCCCGACAATCCGGAGGTGAAGTCGGCCCGTGCACGCTTGATCCCGGTGGTGCGTCGCGCCGAAATGCTGGGCGAGCTGATGCGCCTGAAATGGGCCATCGCCATTGCCGGCACCCATGGCAAGACCACGACCACCTCGCTGGTCGCTGCCCTGCTGGAAGCCGCGGCCATGGACCCGACCGTGATCAACGGCGGCATCATCAATGCCTATGGCACCAATGCGCGTCTGGGTGCCGGTGAATGGATGGTGGTGGAAGCCGACGAGAGCGACGGCACCTTCCTCAAGCTGCCCGCCACCATTGCCGTGGTCACCAATATCGACCCTGAGCACCTCGACCATTACGGCACCTTCGACAAGGTGCGCGACGGCTTCAAGCAGTTCGTCGAGAGCATTCCCTTCTACGGCTTCGCCACGCTGTGCATCGATCATCCGGAAGTGCAGGCGATGATTGGCCGCATCACCGACCGCCGTGTCGTTACCTACGGCTTCTCACCGCAGGCTGATGTCCGCGCCGTGAACGTGCGCTTCGATGCGCGCGGCGCCATCTTTGATGTGCAGAGCACCGATCGCGCCCGCACCGGCGAGACCACGACGATTGCCGATATCCGCTTGCCGATGTTTGGTCGCCATAACGTGCAGAACTCTCTCGTAGTGGCGGCGATCGCCCGCGAGATGGGCTTCGACGGCGAGGTCGTGAAAAAGGCGCTGGGCAGCTTCGGTGGCGTGAAGCGCCGCTTCACCATCACCGGCGAGGCCGGCGGCATCACGGTGGTCGACGATTACGGTCATCATCCGGTGGAAATCTCTGCCGTATTGTCGGCGGCGCGTCTGGCCGTGGGTGAGCGCCCCGAAGCCAAGGTGGTCGCCGTGGTGCAGCCGCATCGCTACACCCGGCTGCGCGACCTGTTCGAGGATTTCTGCAGCTGCTTCAACGACGCCGATACGGTGATCGTGGCCGATGTCTATGCCGCCGGCGAAGCACCCATCGATGGCGTCAGCCGCGATGCCCTAGTCGAGGGCCTGCGCAATCGCGGCCATCGCCGTGTGCTGGCGCTGTCGTCGCCTGAGCAGCTCGCGACGCTTGCCGCACAGGAGGCCAGCGCCGGTGACCTCGTCGTTTGCCTCGGTGCCGGCAGTATCACGACCTGGGCCAATGCGCTGCCCGGCGAATTGCAGGCCCTCTACGACAAGGGGGCCGCATGATGGCTGCGGCGCAAATCCGCCACGACGATCTGATCGCACGGCTTCCCGCCGTGCGCGGTCGGCTGGCTGCAGCTGCGCCGCTGGCCGATATCACGTGGTTCCGCGTCGGCGGTCCGGCCGAGGTGATGTTCCGCCCGGCCGATCGTGATGATCTGATCGCTTTCCTGAAGGACAAGCCGGCAGATGCGGCTGTCACTGTGCTGGGCGTCGGCTCCAACACGCTGGTGCGCGATGGCGGCGTTGATGGCGTGGTGGTGCGTCTGGGCCGTGGCTTTGTCGAGATTGAGGCTGACGGTGACGAGATCATCGTTGGCGCCGGCGCGCTGGATGTGAATGTAGCGCAGACCGCACAGATGGCTGGTATCACCGGTGTGGAATTCCTGCGCGGCATTCCGGGCACGGTCGGCGGCGGCCTGCGCATGAATGCCGGCGCTTACGGCACTGAATTCAAGGATGTGCTGATCTGGGCCGAAGCTGTCGACATGCAGGGCAATCTGCATCGTCTGTCGCCGGCCGAGATGAAATTCGGCTACCGCCATTGCGGCGTGCCGGCCGACTGGATATTCCTCGGCGCGCGGCTCAAGGGCCGCATTGGCGACAAGGCCGAAATTCGGGCGCGCATGGACGAAATCCAGGCTGCCCGCGAAGGCAGCCAGCCGATCCGCTCGCGCACGGGCGGTTCTACGTTTGCCAACCCTGAAGGCCACAAGGCATGGCAGCTCGTCGATGCCGCCGGTTGCCGCGGGCTTGTTGTCGGTGATGCGCAGGTCTCGGAACAGCATTGCAACTTCCTGATCAATCGCGGCAACGCCACGGCGGCCGATCTGGAGACGCTGGGTGAGACCGTGCGGGAAAAAGTGAAGGCGCAGAGCGGCATTGATCTGCGTTGGGAAATCAAGCGCATTGGTAAGGAGTCCCGCGCATGAAAAATCATGTAGCGGTATTGATGGGCGGCTGGTCGTCGGAACGCGAAGTCTCGCTGACGTCCGGTCGTGCCGTGGCCAAGGCGCTGACGGAAGAGGGCTTCAAGGTCAGCGAGATCGATGTCGGTCGCGATCTTGGCGCCAAGCTGGCCGCGCTGAAGCCCGATGTGGCCTTCAATGCGCTGCACGGCCCTTATGGCGAGGATGGCACTGTGCAGGGGCTGCTCGAGGTGCTGGGCATTCCCTATACCCATTCCGGCGTGCTGGCCTCGGCGCTGGCGATGAACAAACCGATGGCCAAGGACGTCTGGCGTAATCACGGCCTGCCGATGGCCGATGGCCGTGTCGTGCACCGCAGCGATTTCCGCGCCGGTCCGGTGATGCCGTTCCCCTATGTGATCAAGCCGCTGAACGAGGGATCATCCGTTGGCGTGCATATCGTCTTCAACGGCGACAACTACCAGCCGCAGGACGACAGCACCTGGCATTTCGGCGAGCATGTGCTGGTCGAGCAGTATATCCCTGGCCGCGAAATCCAGATCGCGGTGATGGGCGATCGCGTGCTGGGCGCCATCGAGATCAAGGCGCATGGCCGCTTCTACGATTACGAAGCCAAGTATACCGACGGCAAGGCGACGCATCTGATGCCGGCGCCGCTGCCCAAGGACACCTACGACCATATCTGCGCGCTGGCGCTGAAGGCGCACCAGACGCTGGGCTGCCGCGGCGTGACACGCTCGGACTGGCGCTACGACGACACGCAGGGCGGCACGGGCAAGTTCTACCTGCTGGAAATCAATACCCAGCCGGGCATGACGCCGCTGTCGCTGGTGCCCGAGATCGCCGCCCATCAGGGCATTTCGTTCGGCCAGCTGGTGCGCTGGATGGTGGAGGACGCCTCATGCGATCGCTAGTCGTGCTGCCTGAAGACCGTCCCTGCGCCCCTTGTGCACCGATGCTGCCGCCGGTGCGCCCGAAGGGCTATTGCCGTCCGCTGCCGCCGGCGCGCCGCAAGCCCAAGTCGGTGCTGTGGCGCCGCGTCAAGCAGACGCTTGCCGTGCTGCTGGTGTCGGGCACCATCGGTGGAGGCGCCTATGTATGGTTCCGCACCAATCTGCCGGTGCAGGCGCGTCTTGCCGCGCAGGACATCATCGGCGAGGCCGGTGCCACCGTCGACATGCGCCTGGGCGAAGTGAACCTGCAGGGCCGCATGCACACGCCGATCGAGACGCTGGCCGAAGCCGTCGGCGTCGAGCGCGGCGAGCCGATCCTCAGTCTTGATCTGGATGCCGTGCGCCGTCGCGTCGAGGCCATCGGCTGGGTGCGGCAGGCGACCGTGTGGCGCCAGCTCCCCGACACGCTGCATATCGAGATCGTCGAGCGCGAAGCCTTTGCGCGCTGGCAGATCGATGGCCGCGTCTACCTGATCGACACCGACGGTAAGGTGCTGGAAGAGGGCGACCGCGCCGAATTCCATCATCTCTTCCTGCTGGTTGGCGCCGGCGCGTCAGACAAGGCGCATGACCTGCTGGAGATGCTGCAGAGCGAACCGGTTCTGGCCAGCCGCGTGGTCAACGCGATCCGCGTGCGTGGCCGCCGTTGGGACATCGAATTCGACAATGGCGTCGTCGCCCGCCTGCCGGAAGACGCGCCGGCCCAGGCCTGGGCCCGACTGATAGACTTGGAGCGCAGCCATGGCCTGCTGCGCCGCGACATCAAGGTGGTCGACCTGCGACTGGACGACCGCCTGATTGTGCAGCTCAACCCTGAAGCGGAAGCGCCGGCACCGGTGAATACGCCGAAGAAAGCCGGGAAGCGCACATGACACACCGCATTACTTGCGAGGGGAAGTAGGACCATGGCTGTATCGCGCAACGGATTGATTGCCGCCCTGGACGTCGGATCGTCTAAGGTCTGCTGCTTCATCGCCAGGGCCGATGGCGGCACGCTGCGGGTGATCGGCATCGGTCACCAGCTGTCGCGCGGCCTGCGCAACGGCAATGTCATCGACATGGACTCCGCCGAACAGTCGATCCGGGCCGCGGTGGAAACCGCCGAACGGATGTGCGGCGAAACCATCCGCGACGTCTTCGTCAGCGTGAATGCCGGCAACCCGCAGTCGCACAGCGTCGGCGTCGAAGTCGCCATCGATGGCCATGAGGTCACCGACCACGATGTCGGCCTGGTGCTCGATCAGGGCCGCCGCCACGAGCATGCCGGCGACCGCGAAATCGTCCATTCGATCCCGGTCGGCTACACCATCGATGGCTCGCGCGGCATCAAGGACCCGCGCGGCATGGCCTGCGAACGCCTTGGCGTGAACATGCATGTGATCACCGCCGGCTCCGGTCCGCTGCGCAACCTGGCCACCTGCGTCGCGCGCGGCCACCTGCGCATTGCCGGGCGGATCGTCTCGCCCTTCGCCGCCGGCCTGGCCTGCCTGGTCGAGGACGAGATGGACCTGGGCGTCACGCTGCTGGATATGGGCGGCGGCACCACCAGCCTGGCGGTCTTCTATGACGGCCAGCTGGTCCATGTGGATGTCGTGCCGCTGGGCGGGCATCACGTGACCAATGACATCGCCCGGGGGCTTTCCACCCCGCTCGCCCATGCCGAACGGCTGAAGACCCTTTACGGCACGGTCCTGCCGAGCCCGTCCGACGACACCGAGACCATCGACGTGCCGCAGGTGGGCGAGACCGACGACCATGCCCATAACCAGGTACCGCGCTCGATCCTGACCGGGATCATCAAGCCCCGGCTGGAAGAGACCCTGGAACAGGTGCGCGAGCGCCTCGTCCAGTCCGGATTCGAGAAGCTAGCCGGCCGCCGCGTGGTCCTCACCGGTGGCGCCAGCCAGCTCCAGGGCGTGCGCGAGCTCGCCGCCCGCACCCTCGACAAACAGGTTCGCCTCGGTCGCCCGATCCGGGTCGGCGGTCTGGCAGAAGCAACAGGTGGTCCGGCCTTCTCGGCCTGTGCCGGACTCCTTTCGTACGCACAGCAACAGGCCGCCGAACGAGTCATTCGACTGCCTGAACCTGAACCTGCACCCAGTGGAGCGGTGTCACGAATCGGCCGCTGGTTGCGCACAAACTTCTGAGTACTGAATCGCGTGGCCAAGATGATGATCAAAACACTCAGCATCCACGCGGTTTTTACGATGTCACTTGCATCGCGCGGTGACATTGGTAATTGCAACAGTTAAACCCTGGAGGAGAACATGGGTATCAACCTCACCATGCCGACCACGCGGGAGCTTAAGCCCCGTATCGTCGTCTTCGGCGTCGGCGGTGCCGGCGGCAATGCAGTCAACAACATGATCGCGGCCCAGCTTGAGGGCGTCGAGTTCGTGGCTGCCAATACCGACGCGCAGGCGATCAACATGTCGCTCACCGATCGGCGCATCCAGCTCGGCACGGCGCTGACCCAGGGTCTGGGCTGCGGCGCCAAGCCGGAAGTCGGCCGCGGGGCCGCCGAGGAATCGATCGACCAGATCCTGGAGCATCTCCAGGGCAGCCACATGGCCTTTGTGGCCGCCGGCATGGGCGGCGGCACGGGCACCGGGGCTGCCCCGGTGATCGCCCGGGCTGCCAAGGAAATGGGCATCCTGACGGTCGGCGTCGTCACCAAGCCGTTCTCGTTTGAAGGCAGCCAGCGCATGAAGCTGGCCGATGCCGGCATCCGCGAGCTGCAGCAGTATGTCGACACCCTGATCATCATCCCGAACCAGAACCTGTTCCGGGTGGCGAACGAGAAGACCACCTTCGCCGACGCCTTCAAGATGGCCGACAACGTCCTGCAGTCGGGCGTGCGCGGCATCACCGACCTGATGGTGATGCCCGGCCTGATCAATCTCGACTTCGCCGACGTCCGTTCGGTGATGAGCGAGATGGGCAAGGCCATGATGGGTACTGGTGAGGCCGAGGGCGAGCATCGCGCCATCGAGGCCGCCGAGCGCGCCATCGCCAATCCGCTGCTGGACGATATCTCGATGAAGGGCGCCCGTGGCGTGCTCATCAATATCACCGGTGGTCCGGACCTGACCCTGTTCGAGGTCGATGAAGCCGCCAACCGCATCCGCGAGGAAGTGGACCCGGAGGCCAACATCATTGTCGGTTCGACGCTGGACGCCAACATGGAAGGCCGCATGCGGGTCTCCGTGGTCGCCACCGGCATCGATGCCGCCGCGCAGATTGCCGGCCAGCCGCAGGCTTCGCCGTCGCTGCGTCTGGTGACCCCGCCGCAGGCCAAGCCGATCGCCTTCGGCGCGGCTCCGCGCCCGGCGATGCCCGCCATGACCCAGCCGGTCATGCCGCAGCCCGCCGTTACGACGCAGGCCGCTGTCATGCAGGCTGCGCCCGCCGTTCAGGCGCCGCAGCCGATGAGCGTCGGCGCCACCGCGCTGGCGCTGCCGGAACTCGAACATGTGCCGGATGTGTATCCGTCGGCTCTGCCGGAAGTGCATTTCGATCTGCCGCCGCCGGCTGAACTGCCGGCTTCGGTGATCGCGCCGCTGGCTCAGCCGGTTGCCGATGCCGCCGCCGCCGTTGCGGCGACCCCGGCGATCGAAGCCCGTCCGTTCGCGGCGCATGTCGCCGAGGCGCAGCAGTCCTTCGTGCCGCCGGCCGCCCAGGCGATGCCCCAGATGACGGGGCGTTCGATGGAAATGCCGCGTCAGCCCGATCCCTTCGCCGAAGCCGACATGATCAACAAGCCGGCCGAACCGAAGAAGAAGGCCAGCCTGTTCGATCGCATCACCGGCGCGGCCCGCCGCGGCGGTGATGTGGAAGCCCAGCCGGTCATGCGTCAGGCCGAGCCGCAGTTCAGCCGTCCGGTCGCCCCGGCTCCGGCTGCGCCCGTGGCCCAGCCGGTCATGCAGGAACAGGCCCCGGTCGCCCAGGTCTCGGTTCAGACCCCGGCCGCCCCGCGTCAGGCCGATCTCGGTCTGGTTTCGGCGGCCGAACGTCCGGCGCCGAGCCGCCCGCAGGACGATCTGCTGGACATCCCGGCCTTCCTGCGCCGTCAGGCCAATTAACCATGAATCACGCTGACGGATTAATGACTTAGTAAGGTCCGCCAGCGTTACATCTGGTTACATAGAGTGATTTGTTGTTCCCGGGGGTGGTTGCTACAACCATCCCCGGTTTCGTTTGTGCGCGGGTCTGTCCGATTCGCGATCCGGTTCAAGGAGTTCCAGTGTGCTGAACACCGGCAAGATCGCCCAGAAGACCTTGAAGAATCGCATCAAGTGCTCCGGCATCGGCCTGCACAGCGGTTCCAAAGTTCATATGGTGCTGAATCCGGCCGCGCCCGACACGGGCGTGGTGTTCCGTCGCGTCGATCTCCCGGGCCGTCCGCTGGTCAGCGCCCGCTTCGACCAGGTCACCGATCTGCGCATGTGCACGACCGTGGCCGCCGGCGAAGGCGTGTCGATCGGCACGGTGGAGCATCTGATGGCCGCGCTGGCCGGTCTGGGCGTCGACAACGTCCTCATTGATATCGACGGTCCGGAAGTGCCGGTGATGGACGGTTCGTCCGCGCCCTTCGTCTTCCTGATCGAATGCGCCGATGTGATCGAGCAGGTCGCGCCGCGCAAGTACCTCAAGGTTCTGAAGGCCGTGGAAGTGCGCGATGGCGCCGCCAGCGCCGCGCTGATGCCGTCTGAAGGCTTCAGCATCGATTTCGAGATCGAGTTCGCCAACCAGATGATCGGCCGCCAGAGCGCCGAGTTCCAGCTGGAGCCGGGTCGTTTCAAGGCTGATATCGCCCGCGCCCGCACCTTCGGTTTCGTGCAGGAAGTCGAGCAGCTGCGCGCCATGGGCCTGGCCCGCGGTGGTTCGCTGGAGAATGCCGTGGTGCTGGGGCATGACCGCATCCTCAACGACGATGGCCTGCGCTACGACGACGAATTCGTCCGCCACAAGATTCTCGACGCCCTGGGCGACCTGTATCTGGCCGGTGCGCCGATCATCGGCCGCTACGAAGGCCGCCGTTCGGGCCATGCGCTGAACAACAAGCTGCTCAAGACCCTGTTCGCCGACCAGAGCGCCTATGTCTGGACGACGCATACCAAGGGCCGCGAGACCGCCCGCCTTATTCCGGCCGCCGAGATGGGCGGTGCGCGTCAGCGCCCGGCCGTTGCCGCCGAGGCTTCGCTCTAAGCGACAGACCGCAGACAAACAAAAAGCCCCGCAGCTTTCACTGCGGGGCTTTTTTATGCCGTGTCGGTGGAGACGGGGCGGCTCAGTCGGCCGTGCCCATTTCCTCGTCCTTGTAGCGGCTGGCGATGCTCTTGATCAGGCCGGCCACCGCGGAGCGGATGGTGGTGTCTTCGATATCGCTGAAATTGCGCACCAGTTCGATGGTCGAGCGGTTCTTGCCGCCATGCTCCATCGGCTTGCTTTCCAGGCGGGCTTCCAGGCCCTCGAAGAAGAAGGCCATGTCGACCTGCAGGCGCTGGGCCACTTCGAAGAGGCGGCCGGCGCTGACGCGGTTGGCGCCCGTCTCGTACTTCTGGACCTGCTGGTAGGAAATCTTCAGCGAATTGGCGAGCTCTTCCTGGGTCAGGCCGAGTTCGGTACGGCGCGCCCGGATGCGTTCACCCACATACTCGTCGACGCGCGTTGCGATCTTACCCATCGATGTCACCTCATGGCGTGGTCCACGGACTGGACCATGAAACTGTTCAACCCACACGGGTCAGTAGCAGAGTGATCCTGACGGAATCTAGACCGATTCTGACGAAATCTCACTACTGCTGCCAAGTACTGATCGGTGCCATTTCTTCCCGCCAAAGACCGCCACTTACTCGTGACGCGGGATTAACCCCAAGCGGAAACCGTCCAAAACCGGGTAGCTATACATGTAATAGGCGAATTTGCCGCAGGTGGAAATCGTTCAGAAGTATAGGGTCGGGATAAACCGGAAAAGCTTAATAATAATGAATACATAAGGCGGGTCACCCGTAGGGGGTGTACGAAAGGCGTAGCCGGGCGGAGCGGGCAGCTTCCCGGGCCACGGAAAACGGACCGAGTCTGGCGCGAATCACAGGAAATGTTCCTGATTTCACCCCCATTCTTGATTTTGACCGGGGGGCATGCACAATCCCGCCATGCCAATGTATCCCCGTCCGGATTCGTCGCGGCTTCTTTCCTCCGCGCGCCACGCCATTGCCGCCCTGCTGCTGCTGGGCCTCGCGGCCTGTGGCGCCAAGGAAAAGCCCTATGTCGAGCGGCCGGTGGAGGATCTCTACAACATCGCCATGGACGCGGTCGCCAACCAGAGTTGGGAAGAGGCAGCCAATGGCTTCGATGAAGTCGAGCGTCAGCATCCCTATTCGGTCTGGGCCAACAAGGCCCAGTTGATGGCGGCCTATTCCTACTATCAGAACAACAAATACACCGAAGCGATCTCGGCGGCCGACCGGTTCATCCAGCTGCATCCGGGCAGTCGCGAAACGCCCTATGCCTATTACCTGACCGCGATCTGCTACTACGAACAGATCACCGATGTCGGCCGCGACCAGAAGATCACGCAGCAGGCGCTCAATTCGCTGGAGGAAGTGGTGCGCCGCTATCCGACCAGCGAATATGCCCGCGATGCCCGTCTGAAGATCGACCTGACGCGCGACCATCTCGCCGGCAAGGAAATGGTGATCGGCCGTTATTACCTGCGGCAGAACCAGCAGATCGCCGCGATCAACCGCTTCAAGATGGTGATCGAGAAATTCCAGACCACCACCCATGTGCCAGAGGCGCTGCATCGCCTGGCCGAGGCCTACATGTCGCTCGGCGTGGTGGACGAGGCGCAGAACGTCGCGGCCGTGCTCGGCTACAACTATCCGGGCAGCGAATGGTACGTCGACACGTTCACGCTGGTCACCGGCGAGGTCGCTCCCGGCGTCAAGACCGCCAACCAGAAGTCCTGGTGGAATATCTTTTGATCTAACCGCGGGCTCATTCATGCTGACCAGTCTCGGCGTCCGCGACATTGTCCTGATCGAAAAGATGGATCTTGCCTGCTCGGCGGGCCTTGGCGTGCTGACCGGCGAAACCGGTGCGGGCAAGTCGATCCTGCTCGATGCGCTGGGCCTGGCGCTTGGCCGCCGTGCCGATGCCGGCTTGGTGCGCAGCGGTGCCGCGCAGGGCGTGGTGACAGCAAGCTTTGATCTGCCGAAGAAACATCCCGCACTCGATGTGCTGGCCGAGCAGGCGCTGGATGCCGGCGATGGCGAACTGGTGCTGCGCCGCGTGGTGGGGCAGGACGGCAAGAGCCGCGCCTTCATCAATGACCAGACGGTCAGCGTCGCACTGCTGCGCCGCATCGGCGACACGCTGGTGGAAATCCACGGCCAGAATGACGAGCAGGGCCTGACCGATGCCACCATTCATCGCGCGCTGCTGGATGATTATGCCGGTCTGGAGAAGGATGTCGCCAGTTTGCGCATGGCCCATCAGGCGATGCGCGATGCCGAAAAGGCGCTGGCCGATGCACTGCTCTCGGCCGATCAGGCGCGGCGCGAAGAGGATTTCCTGCGTCACGTGGTGGCCGAGCTGGAAACGCTGAAACCACAGCCGGGCGAGGAGCAGGAACTGGCGGCTCAGCGCAGCCTGCTGCAGTCTGGCGAGAAGCTGGTTGCTGCCATGCAGGAAGCGCAGTCGGCGCTGGAGCAGGGCGGCGGCGTCGATGCGCGGCTGCGCACCTGCCTGCGCGCGCTGGAACGCGTGTCCGACAAGGCGGCGGGCAAGCTGGATGCGCTGGTGGCGCAGGCGGATGCCGTGCTGGTGCAGGCCGGTGATCTGGCAGCGGCGCTGGAACAGACGGCGCGCGATCTCGATCTCGATCCGCAGAAGCTGGAACGCGCCGAGGAGCGCCTGTTCGCATTGCGCGCAGCCGCCCGCAAGCACAATGTTCCTGTCGATGATCTGGCGAAGCTGACTGAACAGTATGCCGAACGCCTGAACCTGATCGACAATACCGCCGCCAGCATCGGCAAGCTGGAAAAGGCGGCAGCAACCGCGAAGGCAGCTTATCAGGCAAAAGCCGGCGCTATATCGGCAACACGCCGCAAGGCCGCGACCAAACTGGACAAGGCGGTGGCTGCCGAGCTGGCGCCCCTGAAGCTCGGCGCGGCGAAATTCTCCACATCGGTTGAGGCTTTGCCGCCCGAGCAGTGGAGCCCCGAAGGCGCTGACCGCGTGCAGTTCCTGGCCTCAACCAATCCGGGCACTGCGCCGGGCTCGCTGGCCAAGATCGCCTCGGGCGGCGAACTCAGCCGCTTCATGCTGGCGTTGCGCGTGGTGCTCGCCGGCCGCGGCTCGGCCGGCACGCTGATCTTCGACGAAGTGGATCGCGGCGTCGGCGGTGCGACGGCCGCCGCCGTGGGGCAGCGGCTGGCGCTGCTGGCGGAACGCGTGCAGGTGCTGGTCGTTACCCATTCCCCGCAGGTGGCAGCCAAGGGTGACCAGCATTGGCGCATCGCCAAGCGGGAAGCCGGCACGGCGAAGAACCGCACGACGCTCACGGAAGTGTCGCCGCTCAAGGCCGACGACCGCCGCGAGGAAATCGCCCGCATGCTGGCAGGCGCGACCATTACCGATGCGGCGCGTGCCGCCGCCGACAGTTTGCTTGCTGGCCAAGAAGCGTAAACGGGAAGCGTAAGAATGAGTCGTCAGCGCGCGAAACCGGTGGCCGAATTGAGCCCCCGTCAGGCCAAGCTGGAACATGCCCGGCTGGAAGAGGAAATCGCGGCCCATGACAAGCGCTATCACCAGCAGGATGCGCCCAGCGTTTCGGATGCCGAATACGACGCGTTGAAAAAGCGCTTGCTCGAACTCGAAGCGCAGTTCCCCGATCTGAAGACCATGCTGGGCGTCTCCAGCCGCGTCGGTGCGGCCCCGGTGGCGGGCTTTGCCAAGGTACGCCACAGCAAGCCGATGCTGTCGCTCGACAATGCCTTTGCCGAGGAAGACGTCGCCGATTTCCTCGGCCGCATCCGTCGCTTCTTGAATCTGAAAGAGGGCGACGACCTTACCCTGATCGCCGAACCCAAGATCGATGGCCTCTCTGCGTCTTTGCGCTATGAGAAGGGCGAGCTGGTACGTGCTGCCACGCGCGGCGATGGCCAGGAAGGCGAGGATGTAACCGCCAATATCCGCACCCTGAAGCAGGATGTGCCGCACAAGCTCAGTGGCAAGGGTTGGCCCGATGTGCTGGAGGTGCGCGGCGAAGTCTATATGACGCGCGCCGATTTCCTCACGCTGAACGAGACCCAGGAAGCCGCCGGCCAGAAGATTTTCGCCAATCCGCGCAATGCCGCGGCGGGTTCCCTGCGCCAGCTCGACTCCAAGATCACCGAGAAGCGCCCGCTGCGCTTCTTCGGCTATTCCTGGGGCGAAGTATCCGAGCCCTTCACAGGTAAGCTCAGCGATGTGCGCAAGAAGCTCGACAGCTGGGGTTTCACGCTCAACCCCCATGTCGTGGCCTGTCACAGCGTTGACGACCTGATGGCCTATTACAACGACATTGCATCGCGGCGCGCAAAACTGGCCTTCGATATCGACGGCGTGGTCTACAAGGTGGATCGCCTCGACTGGCAAGAGCGTCTGGGCTTCGTCAGCCGCAGTCCGCGCTGGGCCGTCGCTCATAAATTCCCTGCCGAGCAGGCCGAGACGCTGCTGGAGAATATCGATATCCAGGTCGGCCGCACCGGCACGCTGACGCCGGTGGCCAAGCTGAAGCCGGTCAATGTCGGCGGTGTTCTGGTTTCCAACGCTACTCTGCACAATGAAGACGAGATCAGGCGCAAGGATGTACGCGTCGGCGACACCGTGATCATCCAGCGCGCCGGCGACGTGATCCCGCAGGTGGTCAGCGTCGTCTTCGACAAGCGTCCCAAGGGCGCCAGCGAATTCGACTTCCCGACCAAATGCCCGGTCTGTGGCCAGCCGGCCGAACGCGAGGTCGATGCTGCGGGCGAAGCGGATGTGCGCCGTCGCTGCACCGGCGGTGTAAGCTGCCCGGCACAGGCGATGGAAGGCCTGCGCCATTTCGTCTCGCGCAATGCTTTCGATATCGAGGGCATCGGCGAGAAGCAGATCGCCGCCTTTTACGAATGGGGCTGGGTCAAGGAACCGTCCGATATCTTCAAGCTGCCGAAGAAATACGCCGCCGACCTGCGCAAAAAGGACGGCTACGGCGACACCTCGGTCGACAATCTGATTCGCGCCATCGAGCAGCGCCGCACCATCGGCTTCGACCGGTTCATCTTCGCGCTTGGCATACGTCATGTCGGGCAGGAGCGCGCACGTCTGGTGGCCATGCACTACGAGACGCCAGACCGCTGGCTGGCGGCGATGGACGAGGCGAAGGAGCGCCATGGCGAGGCCTGGGGCGACCTGAACAGCATCGACAAGATGGGCGATGTGGTGGCCGAGGCAATCCTCGGCTTCTGCATCCGGCCGCAGAGCCGCAAGGTGATTGACCATCTGCTGAAAGAACTGACCGAGGTCGTGCCGCCCGAAAAACCGTCGACGGATTCAGCCGTAGCCGGCAAGACTGTGGTCTTCACCGGCAGTCTTGAGAAATTCACCCGCGACGAGGCTAAGGCACGCGCACTGTCGCTCGGCGCCAAGGTAGCGGGCTCGGTGTCGAAGAAGACCGACTATCTGGTGGCAGGCCCGGGTGCGGGCTCGAAGCTGGCCGAGGCGCAGAAGCACGGCGTGCCGGTCCTGAGCGAAGACGACTGGCTCGTCCTGATCGGCGGCTGACGCCATGCTTGAAAATCGCGCCATTCCTTCCGTCGAGGCCGTCACTGGCGCGACGGCCATCGCGCTGGATTTTGAAACCGCCAGTAGTACGCCGGGCAGCGCCTGTGCGATTGGTCTCGCCTGGATTCGAGACGGGCAGGTGATCCATACCGCGCATCGGCTGGTCCGGCCGCATGACATGGTTTTTCATCCCAGCTTCATCGCCATCCACGGCATCTACCCCTATCACGTGGAGCATGAGCCAGAATTCCCCGCTATCTGGGATGAGCTGCTGCCGCATCTGGAGGCCGTGCCGATGCTGCTGGCCCATAACGCGCCCTTCGATATCGGCGTGCTGCGCGCGGCGCTGGCACATTACGGCCAGCCCTGGCCCACGCTGTCCTTCCTCTGCACGGTGAAGGTCGCGCGCGCCGCTTGGCCCGATCTGGAGAACCACAAGCTCTCCACGGTAGCGCAGCATATCGGCGTCGAGCTGCAGCATCATCTGGCCGACAGCGACGCGGCGGCCTCGGCCAGCATCCTGCTGCGCGCCATGAGTGACGCCGGCACCGACGACATGCAGGCCGTATTGACGAAATTCGGCATCAGGGCCGGCCGGCTGGAGCTGGGCTATCACGAAGCCTGTTCGACGCTCGGCGATCGCGCCAGCACGCGCGGCCGCTACCGCCTGCCGCGCTGGCTGCGCAGCTAGGGCTCAGCCCTTCTTCATGTCGGCTTCGTAGCGCGCCTTGGTCTCGGCGTTGGGTGGATAGAGGCCGGGCAGCGGCGTGCCCTTGTCGACCTCGCCCATGATCCAGGTCTCGAGCTTTTCCTGCTCGATCGATTCTCTGGTGACGTCCTCGACCATGGCTTGCGGGATCAGCACCGCGCCGTCATCGTCCAGCACGATCACGTCGCCCGGATAGACGGCGACGCCGCCGCAGCCGATCGGCTGCTGCCAGTCGACAAAGGTCAGTCCGGCCACCGACGGCGGCGCGGCTGCGCCATCGCACCAGACCGGCAGTTTGGTGCCGATCACACCGGCCACGTCGCGTACCATGCCATCAGTGACCAGAGCCGCCACACCGCGCTTCTGCATGCGCGCGCAGAGAATGTCGCCGAAGATGCCGGCATCTTTCACGCCCATGGCATCCACCACGGCGATGCAGCCGGCTGGCATGTCTTCAATCGCGCCACGGGTCGATTTGGGCGAGGCCCAGCTCGCCGGGGTCGCCAGATCCTCGCGTGCCGGCACAAAGCGCAGCGTGAAGGCCTCGCCGACGATGCGCTTCTGCGGGGTCAGTGGCTTGGCGCCGCGCAGCCAGACATTGCGCAGGCCCTTTTTCAGCAGGACGGTGGTGAGCGTGGCGGTAGTCACCAGTTCCAGCGCCGCCTTGATCCGTGCATCGAGCATCGTGCGTTTCTCCGGTTTTTTTGTTATGCGCCGAGCGGCGCGCCAATTCTTATGCGCCTAAAGGCGCAGTCGCCTGCTTCATCCAGTCGCGCGTGTCGTCATCCACCAGCGGCGCGATCTCCTGCCAGACCAGCGCGTGATAGGCATCGACCCAGCCGACCTCGGCCGGCGTGAGCAGGTCGAGCTGGATCAGGCGGCGATCCAGCGGCGCGCGCGTCAGCGTCTCGAAGCCGAGCCAGCGCTTGCCGCTCTCGGCTTTTTCGGTCTCGACGCGCACGGCGACCAGATTCTCGATGCGGATGCCGTAGCCGCCGGTCTTATAGTAGCCCGGCTCGTTGGAAATGATCATGCCGGGCTTCAGCGCCACGGTGTTGCCGACTTTGCTGATGCGCTGCGGGCCCTCATGCACCGAAAGATAGCTGCCGACGCCATGGCCGGTGCCGTGATCGTAATCCAGGCCGACCTCCCACAGCGGCCGGCGCGCCAGCGCATCAAGCTGTGATCCGGTGGTGCCTTCGGGGAACTTCACCATCGCCAGCGCGATATGGCCTTTCAGCACGCGGGTGAAGCGGTCGCGCATCTCGTCGCTGGGTTCGCTGATGGCGACAGTCCGCGTGATGTCGGTGGTGCCGTCGGGATACTGGCCGCCGCTGTCGACCAGATAGAGGTTGCCCGGTTCCAGCGGCTTGTTGGTCTCGGCCGTCACCCGGTAATGCACGATGGCGCCGTTCGAGCCTGCGCCCGAGATGGTGGTGAAGGAAAGATCGCGCAGATCGTTGGATAGACGACGGAAGCTCTGCAGCTTCTCGGCTGCTGCGATCTCGTCGATGCCGGCGCCTTTTGCACTCTGCGCATCCAGCCAGGCAAGGAACTTGCTGACCGCCGCGCCGTCGCGGCGATGGGCAGCGCGGCTGCCATCCAGTTCGGCTTCGGTCTTGCATGCCTTGGGCAGCAGGCAGGGGTCTTCGGCGCGGATCAGCGTCGCGCCGGCCGCTTCCAGTCGCTGCAAGACGTAACTGCCGCTGGTGGCGGGATCGACCTGCACGGTCTTGCGCGCCTCGCCCAGCGCCGTCAGCGCAGACGGGAAGGCGGAAGCGTCATGCAGGCGCACATCACCCAGATGCGTTTTCACCTCGGCATCCAGCTTGCGCGTATCGATATAGAGGTCGACCGCGCCGTCGCTGTGCAGGACGCCCATCGATAGCGGAAGCGGCGTATGCGGCACGTCGCTGCCGCGGATGTTCAGCAGCCAGGCAATCGATTCCGGCAGGGTCAATACCACCGCATCGGCCTTGCGGTCCCTGATGCCCTTGGCGATGTCGGCGCGCTTGTCGGCGGTATGCCGGCCAGCCAGCGCCACGTCCTGCACGCGCACGGGACCCAGCGGCGGCGGCGGCTGGTCGATCCAGACCGCATCAATCGGATTGGTGGTGGCGGGCATCAGTTCGGCACCGATGGCCGTGCAGGCCACTGTGAAGGTCTTCACGCCGCCTTCGGTATGCAGCCAGGGATCGTAGGCGAGTTTGTCGCCGGCCTTCAGGTTGGCCTTCAGCCACTCGGCGGCCGGCTGGTCGCTGATATGCAGGCGTTCGAACAGCGCGCCGTCGACCTGTTGCGCCAGCTGCAGGGTATAGCGCCCGTCGCTCCAGACCGCGGCCTTGTCGGTCAGCACGATGGCAAGACCGGCTGAGCCGGTGAAGCCGGTCAGCCAGCTCAGGCGCTGGGCGCAAAGCGGCACGTATTCGCTCTGGTATTCGTCGGTCAGCGGCACGATCAGGCCGGCCAGGCCGCGATGGGCCAGTTCGGCGCGCAGATCGGCCAGCCGTGCGGCCACGGCGCTGCGATCCTCGATGGCAGCGGCAAAGCGCGCGGCCAGTTCGGCCACCAGGCTTTCGGCCTTTTCACGCGGCAGGCCTGAGTCGGCAGGCAGCAGGGCCAGACCGGGGAATCCGCCGAAGACGGGCGGCGCAGCGGCGATGCCACGTAACCAATCTGTAAGCACGGCGGGCAGGCCGGCAAGAAGGGCGGAGAGGGGGGCAGGCTGCTGCAGAGTCATGGATAACCCGTTGCCGTGTCGTGGGAATTATGGGGCGCTCCGGACCGCAAGTCCAGACCGAGGTATGCGTTTCGTGCATTGCTGCGTCGGCAAACAACTCATAGCTAAGTCATTGATTTTTAAAGGGTGCAGTGCAATATTGTCGACGTGGCCGCGATGCACAGACTGCCCGGACCACTGAATGGAGAGAGACTACCATGACCACCCTGCGCAACCAGACCGCTTTCGCCTTCCCGGCTAACCTGGCCCCGATGAGCCAGGCCGAGATCGAGGCCTACGCGCGTCGTATCCGCGCCGAAGCCATCGCCGACCTCGTGTTCAACGCCTGGACCGCCCTGAAGGGCACCGGCACCCGCGTGAAGGGCTTCCTCGCCCGTCAGCGCGCCATGCATGAGCTGAGCGGCCTCGATGATGCCATGCTGCGCGACATCGGCCTGAGCCGCTCGCAGATCCCGGCGGCCGTTGCCGGCCTGATCGAGCGCCCGGTCAACGCCGCTGTGAACGAGAACGCCGCGACCCCCAAGTTTATCCGCCTGGTGCCGCGCGAAGCGGCCTAAGGTTTACTTTTTCTGGCCGGAGCCGGGCGCTGTCCGTCTCCAAAATCCTCCTCCCCCCGTGGGGGCGGAGCGGCCGGCCCGGTCAGTCAAAAAGGCGCAGCTTCGGCTGCGCCTTTTTTATTTCTGCCTGCCATGCTGGTGATGCATAGCCGCAACAGGTGAGGTGGATTCCGGCTGACTAATCAGCAGGCGGAAAATTTAGGCAGCTGGTCAAAAAACTTACACAATTGATTTTTAACAAGAATTTATATTTTTGATCTTGCCATTGAAATGGTGCAGTGCAATATTTGTGTCAGCCATACTGACGTACTTCAAGAATGCAAGGTGTGGCTGAGGAACACCCGGGTCGGCTTTTCCAAAGCAAAGGAGATAGCCATGAACCCGCGTATTGAGACCACAGTCCCCGTCCTCAATCTGGCCAGCCACGAATATCTGGGGCTGACCGATTTCGTCGAACTGGAACGCGAAGCCCGCCGGGCCCGCGCTCGCTACATCGCCATGGCGATCCGCCGTGGCCTGAAGGCCCTGTTCGGCACCCAGCCTACCGCCAGCACCGTTGCCGATTTTAGCCGCGAAGACCTGCTCGCCCTGGGCGTTCCGTCAAAGGACATCCGCGTGGCGCTGGCCGGCCAGTCGCTCGGCAATGCCATCGCGGCGTTCACCCAGCATGTCTCGGCCCTGTGGCAGCGCGCCGCCGCCGAAGCCGAACTGCGTGGCCTGGATGATCGCACCCTGCACGACATGGGTCTGAGCCGTTCGGATATCCCGGCCGCGGTGGCCGGCGAGATCTATCGCGGCGAAGTCTCGAATGACGATGCCGGCGCGGTGAAGGTTCAGGTGCTGAAGCAAAAAGACGTCGTCGCCGCTTAATCAGCGACGATTGAACACACCCCGCCGCGCTTAAGCGCGGCGTGAGAAGACGAGTGTGTGCCAGCCTTCACGCGGGATACGCCGCGCAAGAGTGAGACCTGTCGCCCGGTAACGGGCGACGATCAGGCGCTCTTCCTTGGCCAGCAGGCCGGAAAGCACTAGGTGGCCGCCTTGCGCCACCAGACGGCTCAGGCCTGTCGCCATGCGGCACAGCGGCTCGGCCAGGATATTCGCCACCACCAGATCATAAGGCCCGGCCGTCGTCAGGCGAGGATCGTCAGGGCGGCTCGCAGTCATGGCCGCGATGCGGGCGCTCAACCCATTCAGCCGCACATTCTCGCGTGTCACATCCACAGCCACCGGATCAATATCGGCGGCGATGATCGCTTGCGCGCCGGCTTTCGCGGCAGCCATGGCCAGCACGCCCGAGCCGGTGCCCATATCCAGCATGCGGCGCGGCGTCTTCACACGGCAGAGGTCATCAATGGCCAGCATGCAGCCAAAGGTGGATGGCGCGCGACCGGTGCCAAACGCCAGCCCGGCATCCAAAAGAATGCTGAGGCTGCCTGACGGAACCGCATCGGTGTCATGCGCGCCATAGAGGAAGAATCGCCCGGCGCGGATCGGTGCATTCAACTTGTTGGTATGGCGCACCCAGTCATTCGAGGGCAGGTGGCCGAAGCTGATCACGGCCGGGATGTCCAGGCCGCCGGCAATCTCGGTCAGGCGGCGCTTCCAGTCCTTTTTGTCCGGTGGCGCATCGAACAGCACCTGCACGCGCCAGTCAGGGCTGACCGCCACGCCGGGCTTCAGCACTTCATAGGACGTGACCGCGACGCCGGCATCGCCCAGCATCTCTTCGGCGGCGGCAACCAGATCGACCGGCACATCCAGTTCGACCGACCAGAATTCAGGAGAGACGGGCATGCGAAAGGTCAGGCTTTCTCGACGAAGGAGGAGATGACGCGCTTCTCGCCGGCCTTCTCGAAGCCGATCACCAGCTTGTTGCCGTCGACGCTGCGGATCTTGCCGTAGCCGAATTTCAGATGGAAGACGCGGTCGCCAACATGGAAAGCGGTATCGTCGGGGCTGCGCTGCACCACGTCGTCATCGCTGATGCGGCGTGCGCGCCCCTCGATCACGCCGGCAGGCTTCTTGCGCGAGAAATCCCAGTTCGTGCCCTGATAGCTGCTGCGCGTGGCCGCAGCCTCTTCGCTGAAGCCGCCGCCGATATAACCCAGGCCCTGCGCGGCACGATACAGGCCAGCCTGCGAACGCTGCTCGACATGCTCGGCCGGCAGTTCTTCCAGGAAGCGCGAGGGGATCGCCGAGGTCCACTGGTTGTAGATGCGGCGGTTGGCGGCGAATGTCACCTGCGCGCGTTTACGGGCGCGGGTCAGGCCGACATAGGCAAGGCGGCGCTCTTCCTCCAGCCCGGCCACACCGTTGTTTTCCAGCGAGCGGCGGCTGGGGAACAGTTCCTCTTCCCAGCCGGGCAGGAAGATGTAATCGAATTCCAGGCCTTTCGCGCCGTGCAGGGTCATCAGGCTGACCATCTCGGCGTCTTCGGAATTCTCGGTATCCATCACCAGCGCGACATGGTCGAGGAAGCCGGCGAAATTCTCGAATTCGTTCAGCGCGCTGATCAGCTCTTTCAGGTTTTCCAGCCGGCCCGGTGCTTCGGGCGACTTGTCGTCCTGCCACATCTGGATATAGCCGGATTCCTCCAGGATGATCTCGGCCACTTCGGTATGCGGCAGTTCGCCGGCCTGCCGGCGCCAGCGCTCGAAATCATCCAGCAGCTTGCGCAGCGTGTTGCGCTGTTTGGGCTTGATCTCGTCGGTCTGCAGTAGCTCGTGCAGGGTGGCGGTCAAGGATTTTTCTGCAGCGCGCGCCAGTTTGTGCAGCGTCTGCATGGTGCTGTCGCCCAGGCCGCGCTTGGGTGTGTTGACGATGCGCTCGAAGGCCAGATCGTCATCGGGCTGCATCATCACGCGGAAATAGGCGATGGCGTCGCGGATTTCCCGGCGCTCGTAAAAGCGCAGGCCGCCGATCACGCGATACTTCACGCCAATGGTGAGGAAGCGTTCCTCAAACGCGCGAGTCTGGTGACCGGCGCGCACCAGGATCGCCATCTGATTCAGCGAAACCTTGGCGCGTTCCAGCGTCTCGATTTCCTCGCCAACCAGACGGGCTTCTTCATCGCCGTCCCACACGCCCTGCACGATGACCTTCTCGCCTTCGTTCAGGTCGGTCCACAGCGTCTTGCCCAGCCGGCTTTCGTTATGCGCAATTAGCCCCGAGGCCGCGCCCAGGATATGCGGCGTCGAGCGGTAGTTACGCTCCAGCCGCACGATCTTGGCGCCGGGGAAATCCTGCTCGAAGCGCAGGATGTTGCCGACCTCGGCGCCACGCCAGCCATAGATCGACTGGTCGTCGTCGCCCACGCAGCAGATGTTCTTGTGTTTCTGCGCCAGCAGCCGCAGCCACAGATACTGCGCCACGTTGGTGTCCTGGTATTCATCCACCAGGATGTAGCGGAACTGGTGCTGGTATTTCTGCAGGATGTCTTCGTGTTCGCGGAACAGCGTCAGGTTATGCAGCAGCAGGTCGCCAAAGTCGCAGGCATTCAACTGCAGCAGGCGCTGGCAGTAGAAGGCATAGAGCTTGGCGCCGCGGCCTTCGGCGAAACCGGTCTCGCTGTCGGGAATCTTGCCCGGCACATAGCCGCGATCCTTCCAGCGGTCGAACTGGCCCTTCAGCAGGCGCGGCGGCAGTTGCTTCTCGTCCAGGCCCTCGGCCTCGATCAGCTGCTTCAGCAGGCGCAACTGGTCGTCGTCATCCAGGATGGTGAAATTCGGCTTCAAGCCGACCAGTTCGGCATGGCGACGCAGGATGCGGTTGCAGATGCCGTGGAAGGTGCCGAGCCACAGCCCCTCGACGGCGTTGCCGACCAGCTTCTCGACGCGCTCGCGCATCTCGCGGGCGGCCTTGTTGGTGAAGGTGACAGCCAGAATCTGGCTTGGCCAGGCCAGTCGGCGATACAGGATATGGGCCAGCCGCGAGACCAGCACGCGGGTCTTGCCCGTACCGGCCCCGGCCAGCACCAGAAGGGGGCCATCCAGATGGTTCGCTGCCTCGGTCTGGGCCTCGTTCAGCCGCGTCAGCCAGTCGGGCGCCGGCATCGCGGCCGCGGCCGCCGGATCATTCGGCGCAGGACTATTTTCCGGCTCGAATCCGGAGAGGTCGAAGGGGTCGGCGGACATGCCGCCTACATAGCGCATGGAGCGCTTGCTCGCCACCCGCAGTGCAGCAAAACGGCGCGTATTCTGTGGCTTTGTGCGCGTTCACCGGATTGCTATGCTGTCGGCAAAGCGTTACCTCTAGGGGGATCAAGGAGAAACGCCATGGCCCCCGTCGCCGCTGCCCAGCCTCGTTTGACCCCCGCCGCCACGCAGGCGGCGCTTGACGCCATCAAGCAGCTGCTGGGCGATCGCTTCAGCGCCGCGCAGGCGGTGCGTGACCAGCATGGCCGCGATGAATCCTGGGCCACGCCGTCGCCACCGGACGCCGTGGTGTTTCCGCGCAGCACCGAGGAAGTGGCCGAGATCGTGAATATCTGCGCCGCCCATGGCCTGCCGATCATTCCCTATGGCGCCGGCACCTCGCTGGAAGGCCATGTGACCGCCGTGCAGGGCGGCGTCACCGTCGACCTGATGCAGATGAACCAGATCCTGAAGGTGAATGCCGAGGATCTGGATGTCGTCGTGCAGCCGGGCGTGCGCCGCAAGCAGCTCAATGAACACCTGCGCGATACCGGGCTGTTCTTCCCGATCGATCCGGGCGCTGATGCCTCGATCGGCGGCATGGTTTCGACGCGCGCCAGCGGCACCAATGCCGTGCGTTACGGCACCATGCGCGAGAACGTGCTGGCGCTCACGGTCGTGACGGCCGACGGCCGCATCATCCGCACCTCCAAACGCGCCAAGAAGTCGGCGGCCGGCTATGACCTGACACGCCTGTATGTGGGTTCGGAAGGCACACTCGGCATCATCACCGAGATCACGGTGAAGCTCTACGGCATCCCGGAAGCCATGTCGGCGGCGACCTGCTCCTTCGATACGCTGGAAGGTGCGGTGAACACCGTGATCCAGACCATCCAGGCCGGCATTCCGGTGGCGCGCATTGAGCTGCTGGACGATGTGCAGGTCAAGGCGATCAACGACTACTCCAAGCTCAGCCTGCCGGTGCAGAACCTGCTGATGCTGGAATTCCATGGCACGGAGTCCTCCGTGGGCGAGCAGGCCGAGATGGTGCAGGGCATCGCCAGCGACCATGGCGGCAACGGCTTCCAGTGGACCGTGAAGCCGGAAGAACGCGCCAAGATGTGGGAAGCGCGGCACAACGCCGCCTATGCCTGCAAGGCGCTACGCAAGGGCTGCGAGATCATGGCGACCGATGTCTGCGTACCGATCTCGCGTCTGGCCGACTGCATCCTGGAGACCAAGGAAGACGTGGTGAAGACCGGCTTGACTGCGCCTCTCGTGGGCCATGTCGGCGACGGAAACTTCCATCTCTCGGTGGTGGTCGACCGCAACAACCCGCAGGAAGTGGAAACTGTCGAGGCTTTCAGCGAGCGTCTGGTGCACCGGGCGCTGCGCATGGAAGGCACCTGCACTGGCGAGCATGGCATCGGCCGGGGCAAGATGAAGTATCTCACCGCCGAACATGGCGAGGCGGTGGCGGTGATGCGCGCGATCAAGAAAGCGCTGGACCCGGATAACCTGATGAACCCGGGCAAGATTTTCAGCATCTGAGTCGGACTGACCTGAACGATGGCGATCGACTCCCTCTATCTCAACCTGCTGTCTGAAACGATCAAGATACAGCGCAGCAGGCCGAATGGCCCCAAGCGGCTGTCGGCGCTGGCGCTCGCCTATCCCGACCTGCTGGTGCCCAAGGCGCAACTGGAGGCGCTGTTCGGGCCTGAGCTGATCGCCAGTGTGCCCCAGCGCGCCGATGCGGCCGATATCATCCGCTGGCATGGCCTGAAAGGCTGGGCCGATCCGATCTACGACACGCTCGACCTGCTCGATGCGCTGGGTATCGACGTCACCGTCACCGATGTGGCGGTGGTGCGCGGCATGGAAGTGATCGTCGATCTGAATGAACCGCTGCCGGTCGACCTGCAGGCGCGTTTCGACATCGTGATCGATACCGGCACCTGCGAGCATTGCTTCAATGTTGGCATGGCCTTCCGCAATACCTGCGAGGCGGTGGCGGTGGGTGGCCATCTGGTGCATGCGGCGCCGATGACCCGCATGAATCATGGCTTCTGGAATTTCTGCCCGACCATCTATCCCGACTATCTCGGCGATAACGGCTTCAAGATCCAGTATATGAGCAGTGTCACGGGTGGCATCATGGATGGGCAGAAGGAATTCCCGGTGGAAGCCTTCACCCGTTTCAATCCGCAGCCCAATGCCGCGCTCTATGTGCTGGCCAAGCGGCTCGAGCGCAAGCCGCCGGTCTGGCCAGTGCAGCGCAAATACCGTGGCTTCATCAAATCAGATGGCCCTTCTGCTTAAGCTTTCTTAACTACGTTCGGCTATGCGGGTAGGATGATGTTTCCCTGCCATATTGCCAAAGCCTGCATCTGATGAATACCACCGCTGCACCGCCGGGCATCCCGCCTGATCTGGCCGCTGCTGTCGACGCCGTGAACAAGAAGCCCGGCGATCTTGGCGCGCTGCTTGATCTTGGCGATCTGATGCACAACTACGGCCAGCACAATCAGGCTGCCAAGATACGCGACCATATCGTCGGCATGGTAACCGACCGCATCGCGATGGGGCGGGCAACGCCGGACCTCATCGCGCATGTCATGCAGCGGTTCTACAGCAGCTTCGTCAAGAAGATCGAAACCGAGGAGCATGCCCGGACCTGTTTCCAGTCCTGGCTGGAGCCTGTCGCCGCCTACGGCCGGACCTTCCGGGACCCGGCGCTGCCGCATCCACTGTGGCAACCCACGGCACAGCGTCCCTGGCGCGCCGGCTTTGTGCTCAGCAGCGCCGATATCCTGGGTCATACCCAGGCGATGCTGGAAGTGCTGCGACACCGTCCGCGCGGCATGCCCTGGCATGATATCCCGCTGGTCTACAATATGGGGCCGTCATCTGCGAAACTGGACGAGCTAGTGCGCGCGACGGGCGCCGAGATCGTCAACATACGCGACCATACGCCGGAACCGTATTACTTCTCGGTCCTGGTGCGCTGGATGCGTCAGCATATGGCAGAGCAAAACGTCAGTCATTTCGTCTGGGTTTCGACGCCTGCGCTGGTGCCGTTTGCGCTGGCGATGCGTCTCGCGCCGGTGCAGGTGTTCTGGACGCTGAAGTTCCATCCTTTCCAGATTCCGGAAATCCACAGCTTCATCACCTACGGCAGCTGGTCGGAAACCACACGCAGCCTACATGGCGAACGCTGGCAGGTTGTGCCCTTCACGATGTCCAACCCGTCCGCGCCGGTATCCGCCGAGGATGTGGTGAGGGCGCGGCAGGCTTTCGCCCGGCACGACATCCTGTTCGGGACGCTGGCGCGGACCGAGAAGATGAATTCCGAACCCTATCTGCAGGCGGTGGTGCGCATCCTGCGCGATAACCCGCGCGCCGGCTTTCTGTGGACCGGGCAGGAGCATCTGCCCAGCATCCAGAGTTATTTCGATCGTACCGGCGTGGCCGACCGTTGCCACTTCATCGGCTGGGTGCAGACGCCGGTCTATGCCCGCGTGCTGGATGTCTTCCTCGAAAGCTTCCCCTTCGGCTGCGGCCTCACCGGCATCCAGGGTCTGGAGGCCGGCACGGCTTTCCTGTCTTACGCTGCGTCGGAAACCCAGTATGGCATGCATTTCCTGCGGCCACTGCAGGAAAATGGCGCGGCAGCAGAAGAAATCCGCGCGCTGCTCAATCCCACAGATGGCAGCGGGCCGTTGCTCTATGCCAATACCGTTGATGAATATGTGGCGCTGGCGAACCGGCTGGCGCGCGAGCCTGATTTCCGCAAGGCCGTGGGCGCGGCGGGCAAGGTCTATTTCAAACGCTACCTGACGGATTCCACCCGCATGAGCCAGCGGTTCATGCAGGTGCTGGCGGATGCGAAAAAACCGGAAGAGGGATCTGCATCATGAAGGCCATTTCCCCCTCTCCGGCGGCCGGTTAAGCTTTCTTAAATTCCCTCCGGTTACGAGGGGGTATATGAAGGGACCTTGCCCATGAATGCCGCTGCCGCGCCGCCAGGCATTCCTCCCGCACTTGCTGCGGCGATCAATGCGGCCAACCAGAATCCCGGTGACATCAACGCCCTGCTCACGCTGGGCAGTCTGGCGCATGACCATGGCCAGCATGAACTGGCCGCCCAGGCACGCGACCATCTTGCCGCCCTGCTGGCGGATGTGATCCGGCAGGGCAGGATTCCGCCTGATACGACCGAGCATCTGCTGATCGGCATGTACCAGAGTTTCGTCAAGAAGATCGAGACCGAGGCGCATGCGCGGGCCTGCTTCCAGTCCTGGCTCGCCCCGGTGGTGGCTTACGGGCGCCAGTTCCAGGACCCGGCACTGCCGCATTCACTGTGGCAACCCACGGTGCAACGGCCCTGGCGCACTGCTTTCCTGCTTTATGGTTCCAGCATTCTCGGCCATACCGAAGCGATGCTGGAAGTGCTGGCGTATCGTTCGCGCGGCATGCCCTGGCACGACACGCCGGTGGTCTACAATCTTGGCGTCCCGTTGCCCAAGCTGGATGCGCTGGTACAGGCGACCGGCTGCCAGATCGTCAATCTGCAAAACGAGATGTCGCCGCCGCACGATTTCATGGCGCAGATGCAGTGGCTGCGCCGCCATATCGCCGAAACCGACATCAGCCATTTCGTCTGGGTTTCTGCGCCGGCTTCGGCGCCGTTTGCGCTGGCGATGCGTCTCGCGCCGGTGCAGGTGTTCTGGACGCTGAAGTTTCATCCCTTCCAGATTCCGGAAATCGACAGCTTCATAACCTACGGCAGCTGGTCGGAAACCACACGCAGCCTGCATGGCGAACGCTGGCAGGTTGTGCCCTTCATGATGTCGCAGCCCTCGGTGCCGGTCACCGACCGCGACGTCGCCGAGGCACGGCGGGCTTTCCCCCGGCACGACGTCCTGTTCGGGACGCTGGCGCGGACCGAGAAGATGAATGCCGCGCCGTTCCTCGATGCCGTGGTGCGCATCCTGCGCGATAATCCGCGTGCCGGCTTTCTGTGGACCGGGCGTGAACGCCTCCCGGCCATCCAGTCGCATTTCGATGCTGCCGGCGTGGCCGACCGTTGCCACTTCATCGGCTGGGTGCAGACACCGGTCTATGCCCGCGTGCTGGATGTCTTCCTCGAAAGCTTCCCCTTCGGCTGCGGCCTCACCGGCATCCAGGGTCTGGAGGCCGGCACGGCTTTCCTGTCTTACGCTGCGTCGGAAACCCAGTACGGCATGCATTTCCTGCGGCCATTGCAGGAGAATGGCGCGACAGCGACGGAGATTCGTGCGTTGCTGGCACCAACCGATGGCAGCGGGCCGTTGCTCTATGCCAATACCGTTGATGAATATGTGGCGCTGGCGAACCGGCTGGCGCGCGAGCCTGATTTCCGCAAGGCCGTGGGCGCGGCGGGCAAGGTCTATTTCAAACGCTACCTGACGGATTCCACCCGCATGAGCCAGCGGTTCATGCAGGTGCTGGCGGATGCGAAAAAACCGGAAGAGGGACCTGCATCATGAAAGCCATTCCGCTTGTCATCCTTGGCGCCGGCGGCAACTCGCTGTCGATCCTCGATGCTGTGGACGAGATCAACCGCCGCAGCCTGCGCGGCCAGGTCTATGACCTGCGCGGCTTCCTTGACGACATCCCGGCGAACCAGGGCAAGAAGGTGCTCGGCTATCCCGTGTTGGGCCGCATCGACCAGGCGCGCGACTTCGCCGACTGCCAGTTCATCAACGGCATCGCCAGCGCGACCAGTTACACCAAGAAGCCCGACGTGAACCTGCGGGCCAAGATTCCGCACGAGAAATTCGAGTCCGTGATTCATCCCACGGCGACCGTCTCGCCCAACTGCAAGGTCGGTGTCGGCACGGCGATCATGGCCAACAGTGTGATCTGCGCCGAGGCCGCCATCGGCGACCATGTAATCATCCTGCAGAATACCGTGATCAATCATCACTCCAGCGTAGGCGACTTCGCCACGCTCTCGTCCGGCATCACCGTGCTGGGCTTCGTCGAGATCGGGCGCAACGCCTTCATCGGCGGGGCGGCGGCCATCCGTCCCTATACCAAGATCGGGGAAAGCGCCCTGATCGGCATGGCTTCGGTGGTGGTCAAGGATGTGGAGGCCCATACCACGGTCGCCGGCAACCCGGCCCGGCCGCTCAAGCCCAAGGAAGAGCTGCCGGAAGCCTAAATCGGTTCAAAGGCTTGCCAATTTGCCGATTTGTGCCGGCCGTCGCGCCAAGGCGGCTGGAAAAGCGCCCCTGCTGGCCCTATTGTAGGGTATCCCAAAACTTGTAGGCATACGAAGCAGTTAGGTCTGAGGTTACCCCATGAGTGCGCGCAAATGGTCGCCGGATAGCTGGCGCAGCAAACCGATCAAGCAGGTGCCGGCTTTCCCCGACGCCGCCGTTCTCGCGGCGGCCGAGGACAAGCTGTCGAAATATCCGCCGCTGGTCTTTGCCGGCGAGGCGCGCAATCTGACGGCTGCGTTGGCCAAGGTGGCCGAGGGCCGCGCCTTCCTGCTGCAGGGCGGCGACTGCGCCGAGAGCTTTGCTGAATTCAGCGCCAACAACATCCGCGATACCTTCCGCGTCATCCTGCAGATGGCCGTTGTGCTCACCTTCGGTGCGGCGCTGCCCGTGGTGAAGGTCGGGCGTCTGGCCGGCCAGTTCGCCAAGCCGCGTTCGTCCGATACCGAGAAGCGCGGCGATGTCGAGCTGCCGAGCTATCGCGGCGATATCATCAACGGCATGGATTTCGACGCGGCCAACCGCATCCCCGATCCGAACCGCCAGCTGCAGGCCTACAGCCAGGCCGCCGCGACGCTCAACCTGCTGCGCGCCTTCGCCTCTGGTGGTTACGCCGACCTGCATCGCGTGCACGGCTGGAATCTCGGCTTCGTCGCCAAGAGTCCGGAAGCCGAGCGCTGGCAGGATGTGGCGGCCCGCATCACCGAGACGCTGGATTTCATGGAAGCCTGCGGCATCACCCCGGAAAAGACCCCGGAGCTGCGCACGGTCGATTTCTACACCAGCCACGAGGCCCTGCTGCTGGGCTATGAACAGGCGATGACCCGCGTGGATTCCACCTCGGGCGAGTGGGTCGACACCTCGGCGCATATGCTGTGGATCGGTGACCGCACCCGTCAGCCCGATGGCGCGCATGTCGAATTCCTGCGCGGCGTGATCAATCCGCTCGGCCTGAAATGCGGCCCGACCACCGATCCGGACGAACTGATCCGCCTGATCGACCTGCTCAATCCGCAGAACAAGCCCGGCCGTCTCACTCTCATCGCCCGCATGGGCCATGACAAGGTGCAGAAGCATCTGCCGGCGCTGGTGCGCAAGGTGGCCCAGGAAGGCCGCAGCGTCGTCTGGTCCTGCGATCCGATGCACGGCAACACGCTGACCTCCACGTCAGGTTTCAAGACCCGTCCGTTCGACCGCATCCTGTCGGAAGTGCGCCAGTTCTTCGAAACCCATCTGGCCGAAGGCACCCATGCCGGCGGCGTGCATCTGGAGCTGACCGGCCAGGATGTCACCGAATGCATGGGTGGTGCCCAGGCCATCGGTGATGACGACCTGTCCAGCCGCTACCACACCCATTGCGACCCGCGGCTCAATGCCTCGCAGTCGCTGGAACTGGCTTTCCTGATTGCCGAGATGCTGAAGCTCGAACGCATGAACCGGGGCAGCCAGCGCCATGCCGCACAAGCCTGACCAGAAGCCTTCTGTGACTCCGCTCGTGCCACCTGCCCAGGCGGCCGAGCTGGAGCGCCAGATCGCGGCGCATACCGACACCTATTTCAAGAAGACCAAGGAAATCGTCCAGCAGACCGGCGACAAGTCGGTCACCTATGCCGTCTTCATGCGGCGTCCGGTGATCTTCTGCCCGCAGCTGATGGTGGAGTGGGTGGAGAAGGTGGCCGCGGCGCGCGGCGCCAAGTTCGGCATCGAACTGCTGCATGAAGAAGGTACCTGGGTCGGTGCCGGCGAGCCGTTGCTGTATATCAGCGGCCCGATGTCGCAGATTGTCGATCTGGAAACCATCTACCTGCAGAAGCTGGGCGCGGCTTGCGTCGCCGCCTACAACGCCTATTCCATGTGCTGCGATCTGCCCAATGTGCGCTTCCTTGCCATGGATGCGCGCCATTGCGCCGGCGCCGAGATGGCCGAGATGATGGCCTATGCGGCGTCCGTCGGCGGCAAGGCGGCGCGTCGCGATGTCGGCGCTGCCGGCTTCATCGGCAACGCCACCGATGCCACCGCACATTATTTTGGCAACGAAAAGGGCTTCGGCACCATGCCGCATGCCCTGATCGGCTATGCCGGCTCGACCCTGCGCGCGGCCGAACTCTATGCCGAGACTTTTCCGGGCGAGCAGATGACCGTGCTGGTCGACTATTACGGCCAGGAAGTCACCGATGCTTTGGCCGTGTGTAACCGCTTCCCTGAAGCGGCCAACGAGGGCCGTCTGGCCGTGCGGCTTGATACCCACGGCGGCCGGTATATCGAAGGCCTTGATCCGCAGGCATCCTACGCCGTGCTGGAACGCCATGTGCCCAACGCCATCCGCCAGTATCGCACCGAGCATGAGTTGCGCTGGCTGGTCGGCACCGGTGTTTCCGCTGCCGCCATCTATCACATGCGTTCGACGCTGGATCGCGCCGGCTTCTTCAACGTGAAGATTGTCGCCTCGTCGGGCTTCAATGCGGCCAAATGCAAGGTGATGGCCAGCGTCTCGGCTCCGATCGACATCGTCGGCACCGGCTCGTATCTGCCCGATAGCTGGGTGGAAACCTATGCCACCGCCGATATCGTCGCCTATGACGGTGTGCCCAGCGTGAAGGTTGGCCGCGAGTTCCTCCTGCGCCGCTGAACGCAAAGCCCCTGAATCAAAAACGCCGCCGGAACTGCTCCCGGCGGCGTTTTTCGTTCGGCAGCGATGCGCCGGTTACTCCGGCTTTACGTCCGCGGTCTTGATCACTTCGGCCCAGCGCTTGATGTCTTCCTGCAGGAAGGCGGCAAAGGCCTTGTCGTCCTTCACGTTCACGGCCATGCCCTGCTTCATGAAGGTGGCGCGCACCTCTTCGCTCTTCATGACGTTGAGCACGAGCTGGCGATAACGGGCCAGTGCCGCTGCCGGCACGCCGGCTGGCGCCATGATGCCGAGCCAGGCATCGGCTTCCACACCCTTCACGCCTGCCTCGTTCACGGTCGGCAGCTCGGGCAGATGCGGCGAGCGCTTGGGCGAGGCCACCGCGATGGCGCGCAGCTTGCCGGCCTGAATCTGGGTCAGCACGGTGGGCGTGGTGGCAAAGCTGCAATCGACATGGCCGCCCAGCAGGTCCTGCAGCAGCGGCGCCGAGCCCTTGTAGGGCACATGCGTGAGGTTCACGCCGGCCTTGGACTTGAACAGTTCCAGGGTCAGATGCGAGGCCGAACCCTGGCCGGTCGAGCCACAGTTGATCTTGCCCGGGTCCTTCTTCGCCAGCGCCAGCAGATCGGCCACGCTGTTCACCGGCAGATCGTTCTTCACGACGAGGATATGCTGCAGGTCGGCCAGCAATGCGATGGGCGCGAGGTCCTTCACCGGATCGTAGCCGCCGCCATTGGGCAGCAGCGAGATGTTGGTCGAGAAGGTCTGGTTGGTGCTGGCAATGAGCTGCGTGCCGTCGGCCGGACCATGCGCCACGCGGTTCGCACCGATGGCGGAGGCACCGCCGGGTACATTCTCAACGATCACAGTTTGGCCCAGGTCCTTGGCAATCTCCTGACTGACCAGGCGCGCGAGACTGTCAGTCGGGCCGCCGGCCGGGTAGGGCACCACGACGGTAACAGTCTTCGACGGCACCCAGGTCTGGCCAAAGCCGGCCTGCGGCAGCAGGGCAAGGGCGGCAGCGCCGCTGCCCAGCTCGATGAACTGGCGACGATTGAACATGGTTTTCCCTCCGCGAAACGGCATTTTATGAATACGCTTGTAGGGGAGGTTACAGCGTTTCGGGGCTGATGCGCACCAGTTGCTTGCCGAAATTCTTGCCCGTGAGAAGCCCCATGAAGGCCTTGGGCGCGGTCTCCAGCCCTTCGGCAATGTCTTCCTTGTATTTCAGCTTGCCCTGCTTGATCCAGCCGGCCATCTCGCCGATGGCGCCGGGCCAGTAGGGCATATGCTCCGAGATGATGAAGCCCTGCACCTTTGCACGGTTGACGAGAATATGGCGCACGCCGGTGAAGGCATGCGGCTTGCCGTCATAGCCCGAGATCAGGCCGCAGACCGCGATGCGGGCGAAGCTGTTCAGCCGGCCGAACACCATCTCCATGATGTCGCCGCCGACATTCTCGAAATAGCCGTCGACGCGGTCGGGCGTCGCCGCCTTGAAGGCGGCATGCATGTCACCGGCCTTGTAGTCGATGCAGGCATCGAAGCCGAGCTCGTTGACCACGTAGTCGCACTTGTCCTTGCCGCCGGCGATGCCGACCACGCGGCAGCCTTTGATCTTGGCCATCTGGCCGACCGCTGAACCCACGGCGCCCGAGGCGGCCGAGACGACGACGGTTTCGCCAGCCTTGGGCTCGCAGATCTGCATCAGGCCGTAATGCGCCGTGCAGCCCGGCATGCCCAGCACGCCCAGCGCGGTCGAGATCGGTGCGACCTTGGGGTCCAGCACGCGCAGCTCGTTGGCCTTGGCCACCGCATAGCCCTGCCAGCCCAGCATGCCATTGACATAGGTGCCGACCGGCAGCTTCTCGACATTGCTCTCGATCACCTGGCCAACCGTGCCGCCGCCCATCATGTCGCCCGGATTGAGATGCGCGGCGTAAGACCGCACGGCATCCATGCGGCCGCGCATATAGGGGTCGAGCGAGAGGTAGACGTTGCGCACCAGCACCTGGTCCGGGCCGGGCTTCGGGATGTCGCGCTGGACGATCTCGAAATCGGCTTCGGTGACGGCACCCTTGGGGTGCTGTTTCATCAGAACTTGAGTATTTTTCGCGGACATTGAGGCCTCCCTGGCAGCTCTGCGGGCTATCTAATCCCTTGCCGGCCACTGTAAACTGGCAGCCGGCTTGAGATAAGCCTGCCGTAACGTTAAGTATCGGTCCCGACAGCCTTAAACCCCATTTCGACACCATGTCCGCCGCCCCCGTCGACCGTCTCCGCATCGCCATGGCCCAGGTCAATCCGGCCGTGGGCGACATCCCCGGCAACCGCAAGCTGGTCGAGCAGGCCCGTGCCCGCGCCGCCGAGGCCAGGGCCGATCTGGTGGTGATGCCTGAACTGGTGATCTGCGGCTATCCGCCGGAAGACCTGGTGCTGCGCCTTTCGGTGCAGGAAGCCTGCGAGGCCGCCGTGCGCGAACTGGCCGCGCAGACCGCCGATGGCGGCCCGGCCGCGCTGGTCACCTCGCCGTGGCGCGAGAACGGCAAGCTATACAATTCCGCGCTGCTGCTCGATGGCGGCCAGATCGTGGCTGTGCGGCACAAGCACGAACTGCCCAATTACGGCGTCTTCGATGAGAAGCGCCATTTCACGGCTGGTCCGCTGCCGGGTCCGGTTGTCTTCCGCGGCGTGCGCCTTGGCGTCATGATCTGCGAAGACATGTGGCTGCCCGATGTGTCGGAATGCCTGGCCGAGACCGGCGCCGAGATTCTGGTGGTGCCGAACGGCTCACCCTTCGAGACCGACAAGTGGAACCAGCGCCTGCCGCTGGTGGTGGCGCGCGTGGTCGAGACCGGCTTGCCGCTGCTCTATGTCAACCGCACCGGCGGCCAGGACGAGCTGGTCTTCGATGGCGGTGGCTTCGTCGTCAACGCCGATCACAGCCTGCCCATCCGCCAGCCGGAATTCCTCGATGACTTCACGGTCAGCGAGTGGCATCGCGGCAACGACGGCTGGGTCTGCCAGCCGGGCAAGGTGGAAAGGCCGATGGAGCGCTTGCCCAGCATCTATCAGGCGATGGTCGAGGGCCTGCGCGACTATGTGAACCGCAACCGCTTCCCCGGCGTGGTGCTGGGCCTGTCGGGCGGCATCGATTCCGCCATCTCGGCCGCCGTCGCCGTCGATGCGCTGGGACCCGACCGCGTGCGCTGCGTGATGATGCCGTCGAAATACACATCGAAGCGCAGCCTCGATGACGCCGCCGACTGCGCCAGGGCGCTGGGCGTGCCCTACGAGACCATTGCGATCGAGCCGGCCTTCGAGGCTTTCGAAAGCATGCTGAGCCCCGCTTTCAAGGGCACCAAACCTGATATCACCGAAGAGAATCTACAGTCGCGTATCCGCGGCGTGACGCTGATGGCACTCAGCAACAAGTTCGGCCATATGGTGCTGACCACTGGCAACAAGTCCGAGATGTCGGTCGGCTATGCCACGCTCTATGGCGACATGTGCGGCGGCTACAGCGTGCTGAAAGACGTCTACAAGATGACGGTCTACGAGCTGTCGCACTGGCGCAATGCCAATATGCCGCTCAATAGTCTCGGCCCCAAAGGCGTGGTGATCCCGCCAGCTATTATCGAGCGTCCGCCGACGGCCGAGCTGCGCGACAACCAGCTCGATCAGGACAGCCTGCCGCCCTATGAGCAGCTCGATGCCATTCTGGAAATGCTGGTCGAGAAGGAAATGCCGGTCCGCGAGATCGTCGCCAAGGGCCAGCCTGAGGATGTCGTGCGTCGCATCCAGCATCTGCTGTACATCGCCGAATACAAGCGCCGCCAGGCCCCGCCCGGCGTCAACCTGACCGCGCGCAATTTCGGTCGCGGCCGCCGCTATCCCATTACCAACGCCTTCCGGGATCAGAATAAATGAGTCCCGTTGCTGTCCGTTTCGCGCCGAGCCCCACGGGCCGGCTGCATGTCGGCAACGCGCGCGGCGCGCTGCTCAATTGGCTGTTCGCGCGTAAAAACGACGGCACGTTTCTGCTGCGGCTGGACGATACCGACACCGCGCGTTCGACGGATGTGTTCGCCAAGGGTATCGAGACAGACCTGCGCTGGCTTGGCCTCGACTGGGACCGCTATGCCAAGCAGTCCGACCGTTTCGCGCTCTACACGGCGGCGACGGAAAAACTGAAAAGCAGCGGCCGGCTCTATCCCTGCTACGAGACGTCGGAAGAACTAGAACTGCGCCGCAAGGTACAGCTCAGCCAGAAGAAGCCGCCGGTCTATAACCGCGCCGCGCTGAAACTGACCGACGACGAGCGCGCGAAACTGGAGGCCGAAGGCCGTAAGCCGCATTGGCGCTTCAAGCTGGAGCACCGTATCACTGGCTGGGGCGATTTGGTGCATGGCCGCGTCGATATCGATACGGCGTCTTTGAGCGATCCGGTGCTGGTGCGCTCGGACGGCTATCCGCTCTATACGCTGTCCTCCGTGGTCGACGATGGCGACCTCGGGATCACGCATATCATTCGCGGCGAGGATCACGTCACCAACTCGGCGGCGCAAATCCAGCTGTTCGAGGCGCTGGGTTATGCCGTGCCGGTGTTCGGGCATTTCTCGCTGCTGCTGGATGCGGACGGTGGTGGGCTGTCCAAGCGCATTGGCTCGCTGTCGCTGTCTGACCTGCGCGAGCAGGGCTACGAGCCGATGGCGCTGAATTCCTTGCTCGCCCGTCTGGGCTCCGCCGATCCGGTCGAACCGCATCTGAGCAATGCCGATCTGGTGGCCGGCTTCGACCTGTCGCGCTTCAGCCGCGCGCCGGCCCGTCTCGATCCGCATGAACTCGATCTGCTGAACGCCAAGCTGCTGCATGCCATGGATTTCGTCGCTGCGCGCGACCGTCTGCCGGCTGGTGCCACCGAAGGCTTCTGGCTCGCCGTCCGTGGCAATATCGGCAGGCTGTCCGAGGCAGCCGATTGGTGGCCGATTGTCGCCGGCGATATCGCGACCATCCATGAAGACGCCACCGTCGTGGCTGCGGCCGCCGAGACGTTGCCGCCCGAGCCCTGGGATGCGACCACCTGGAAGGCCTGGACCCAGGCGATCACCGCGAAATCGGGTGCCAAGGGCAAGGCTTTGTTCCATCCACTGCGGCTGGCCTTGACCGGACGCGACAAGGGGCCTGAAATGGCGCCGCTGCTGCCGCTGATCGGCCGCGACCGTGTCGCGCAGCGCCTGAAGGGGAAGTAAGAGGTATGGCCAAGGACCGCGTTTATCTGTTCGACACGACATTGCGGGACGGCGCCCAGACCCAGGGCGTCGACTTCTCGGTCGAGGACAAGCGCGCCATCGCCAAGGCGCTCGACAAGCTTGGCGTCGCCTATATCGAGGGCGGCTGGCCCGGCGCCAACCCGACCGATTCCGAATTCTTCTCGGCCAAGCCTGGCCTGAAGCGCTCGAAGTTCGTCGCCTTTGGCATGACCAAGCGGCCGGGCCGCTCGGCCGATAACGACCCGGGCCTTGCCGCGATCCTGAATGCCAGCGCCGATGCTGCCTGTCTGGTGGGAAAAAGCTGGGACTTCCAGGTCGATGTCGCGCTCGGCATCACGCTGGCCGAAAACCTCGAACTGATCTCCGACAGCATCGCGGCGGCGCATAAGAAATTCGGCGAGGCGATGTTCGACGCCGAGCACTTTTTCGACGGCTATAAGGCCAACCCGAAGTTTGCCTTCGACTGCCTGAAGGCGGCGCTGGATGCCGGCGCGCGCTGGGCCGTGCTCTGCGACACCAATGGCGGCACCATGCCTTATGAGGTCGAACGCATCGTCGGCGAGGTCGTGGCCAAGCTGGGCGACGGGTCGCGGCTCGGTGTGCACACCCATAACGACACCGAGAATGCCGTCGCCAACACGCTGGCCGCGGTCAAGGCCGGTGTGCGTCAGGTGCAGGGCACGCTGAACGGTCTGGGCGAGCGCTGCGGCAATGCCAATCTGGTCGCGCTGATTCCGTCCCTGATGCTCAAGCCCTGGTTCGCCGAGCATGTTGATATCGGTCTGACCGAACAGGACCTCACGCATCTGACCGGCACTTCGCGCGTGCTGGACGAACTGCTGAACCGCGCACCCAACCGCCATGCGGCCTATGTCGGCGCTTCGGCTTTTGCCCATAAGGGCGGGCTTCACGTCTCGGCCGTGATGAAGGACCCGAAGACCTACGAGCATATTCCGCCGGAAACCGTGGGCAATCAGCGCAAGATTCTGATTTCCGATCAGGCCGGCCGCTCCAACCTGTTGGTGCGGCTGGATGAGGCCGGCATCACCTATGATGCAAACGACAGCCGGCTGAATGCGCTGCTGGATGACGTGAAGCAGCGCGAGGCGGAAGGTTATTCTTACGACGGTGCCGAGGCGAGCTTCGAGGTGCTGGCGCGTCGCACGCTCGGCCAGATGCCGGACTTCTTCAAAATCCGCAGCTTCCGCGTGATGGTCGAGCGCCGCCATAATGCGCGCGGTGAACTGGTCACCATCTCGGAAGCCACGGTGAAGCTGGATGTCGATGGCGAGACGCTGTTCTCGGTCGCCGAAGGCAACGGCCCGGTCAACGCGCTCGATCACGCGCTGCGCAAGGACCTCGGCCGCTACCAGAGCTTTATCGATGACCTGCGGCTGGTCGACTTCAAGGTCCGCATCCTCAATGGCGGCACCGAGGCCACCACGCGCGTCATGATCGAAAGTGCCGACGGGCAGGGCAATCGCTGGTTCACCGTCGGCGTGTCGCCCAACATCATCGATGCCGCCTTTGTGGCGTTGATGGATTCGATCCAGTGGAAGCTGCTGCGCGACGGCGCCCAGCCCAGCAAATGATTTCTGGCAAGTAATGCCGACCAACCGTCCCAAGCTGGGTAAATTCGCGCCGCCGGGTCCGCTGCGGCGTGGACCGGTGATCGTTCTGGTCGAGCCGCAGCTGGGCGAGAATATCGGTGCTGCCGCGCGCGCCATGCTGAATTGCGGCATCACCGAGCTGCGCCTGGTCAATCCGCGCGACGGCTGGCCCAATCCGGCGGCCTATGTACTGGCCAGCAAGGCCGATCCGGTGCTGGATGCGGTCAGTGTGTTCAAGAGCACGGCCGACGCCGTCGCCGACCTGCATCGTGTCTACGCCACCACGGCGCGGCATCGCGACATGATGAAAGAGGTGGTCACGCCACGCGAAGCTGCCGCCCGCATGCGCCATGAAGAGGCTGACGGCTTCCGCGTCGGCATTCTGTTCGGCCGCGAACGCACCGGGCTGGACAACGAGGATGTGGCGCTGGCTCATACAGGCATCAGCGTGCCGCTCAATCCCGGCTTCTCGTCGCTCAACCTGGCTCAGGCCGTGCTGCTGCTCGGCTATGAATGGTTCACGGCCGCCGACGATACCGCACCCAGCCGGCTCGACACGGTGCGCGGTGGTTTCGCCACGCAGGAAGAGCTGCAGGGCCTGTTCGATCATCTGGCGGATGAGCTGAACCAGTCGGCATTCTTCCACAATGTCGAGCCCAAGCGAGGCGCGATCCTGCGCAACTTGCGCTCGGCCCTGCAGCGTGTGCCGCTGGCGAGCCAGGAGGTGCACACCTTCCGCGGCATGCTGAAGGCAATCGCGCAGGGTCGTCCGCTGCGCGCCAGCCTGCGCAAGAAGGCCCCAGAGGACAAATAGCATCGATTGCAGCGGGACAATTCCCCGCTTGTCCAGCTCCGCCATCGCGCCCTAGGATTGGCCAGCGAAGGAGCTTCCCATGTGTCAGACGACAGGTTCCGCGGTTCCGACCCAGCAGGCTGATGACGAGCGTGTGCGCGTCACGCGCTGGGATTTCGCAGCCGGCGCCGCCACTGGCTTCCATGTGCATGAATACCCTTACGTCGTGACCTATCTGACCGATGCGGTGCTGAAGATCATCGACAAGGATGGCAATGAAAGCCGCGTCGAGATGCAGGCTGGCGGCAGTTACTCGCGGCCCAAGGGCATCGCTCATGACGTGACCAACGCCGGCGACAAGCCGATGGCTTTCGTCGAGGTCGAGATCAAGTAGACGAATGCGTCATCCCGGCCAAGCGAAGCGTGGGCCGGGATTCATTCGGGTGACATGAATTACTTCCGCACGATCCCGATGCTGCGGCCTGCCTGCGGTGGGCGGGGCAGCTTGCGATGTGCTTCCAGCAGGCGGGTCAGCCGTGCCTGGTGTTCGGGCGGGAAGGGGCAGGTCTTGCGCGTGGCAAGGTCGACATGCACCAGCATCTGCTCTGATGTGGCGGCGAGATAGCCCTTGGTCGCGTGATGCATCTCGATGAAACAGTGCAGGCGCTTGGCATCGGCATCCAGCAGCTGGAAGGTGAAGTCCAGCGCATCGCCTTCCACCACCTCCTGCAGATAAGACACATGCGTTTCCAGCGCGAAGGTCGAGAGGTTGGTGCGCTTCACATAGCCCCAGTCCAGGTCGAGCGGCTTGATCAGCTCGTCCAGCGCCTCGTCGAAAATCACATTGTAGTACCCGACATTCATATGGCCGTTGCCGTCGATATAGGCGGGCTTCACCTGCATGCCGCTGAGCCGCAGGGGTTGAGACCAATCGAGCGTCTCTTGAGAAGAATTCATAATGATTTTCCTTGCCGGTTTCCCATCCCTCAGTACCCTAGTGTCCATGTCCTGGGACCCGACGCAATACCTCAAATTCGCCGGCGAGCGGCTCCGCCCCGCTGTGGACCTGCTGGCCCGCGTGCCGCTCACCGCGCCCGCATCTGTGGTCGATCTGGGCTGCGGCGCCGGCAACCTCACGCCGCTGATCCAGCAGCGCTGGCCGCAGGCGCAGCATATCGGCATCGATTCGTCGCCCGCCATGCTGGAGCGCGCGCGCAAGGATTATCCGGCTGCTACCTTCATCGAGGCTGACGTCGCGACCTGGCGACCTGAGCAGCCCGTCGATCTGCTCTATTCCAACGCAACGCTGCACTGGCTCAACGATCACGAGACGCTGATCCCCGGACTGCTCGACTGCATCAAGCCCGGCGGCTGGCTCGCCATCCAGATGCCGCGCAACTTCGGCGCCAAGTCACATACCACCATCACCGACACCATCGAGCTCGGTCCCTGGCGGTCGCGGCTGGAGCCGCATCTGCGCCGTCAGCCGGTCGCCGAGCCCGCCGTCTACTGGCGTATCCTGAGCGAGCGCACGGCGGCGCTGGAAATCTGGGAGACCGAGTATCTGCAGGTGCTCACCGGGGCCAATCCGGTGGCCGAATACACCAAGGGCACCTGGCTCAAGCAGTTCCTCGATCGCCTGGAGGAACCCGAGCGCAGTGCGTTTGAGGCCGACTATCGCGTCCGCGTGGCGCAGGCCTATGCCAAGGAAGAGGACGGCCGCACGCTGTTTCCCTTCCGCCGGCTGTTCATCCTGGCCCAGAAACCGAACCAGCGCTGACTTCCGTCGCATAGACCGTCACCCTCGGATTTATTCCGAGGGTCCATTTGTGCGTCCCGATGCGCGGATGATTGGGGTGGACCCTCGGGACGAGCCCGAGGGTGACGGCAGGAGTGTGACTGGCGCCTGCAAGCTCGACGCGCTAAAACAGATGCAGTCCCCGGGAGTGAGATGATGACCAGCAAGCCCACCGATAAGACGGTCCCCCAGCAGGCGGCGAAAGGCATGAAGCGTAATCTCGCCAATTACGGCGATGCCGGCTTCTCGGTCTTCCTGCGCAAGGCCTTCATCAAGGCGATGGGCTATACCGACGAGGCGCTGGAAAAGCCGATCATCGGCATTGTCGACACCGATTCCGGCTACAACGCCTGTCATCGCAACGTACCCGACCTGATCGAGGCCGCCTCGCGCGGCGTCATGCTGGCCGGCGGCATCCCGATCCCGTTCCCGGTGATCTCGCTGCAGGAAAGCTTCTCCAACCCCACCAGCATGTATTTCCGCAACCTGATGGCGATGGACACCGAGGAGATGGTGCGCGGCCAGCCGATGGATGCGGTGATCCTGATGGGCGGCTGTGACAAGACCGTGCCGGCGCTGCTGATGGGCGCTGCCAGCGCCAACGTCCCGGCCATCATGCTGGTGACCGGCCCGATGCTGGCCGGCAGCTGGCGCGGTGAAAAGCTTGGTGCCTGCACCGATTGCCGCCGCTTCTGGGCGCGCTATCGCGGTGGCGAAGTGACGGATGCCGAGATCAACGAAGTGAATTCCGAACTCGCGCCCACCATCGGCACCTGCGGCGTGATGGGCACGGCTTCGACCATGGCGCTCACCGTGGAAGCCATGGGCATGATGCTGCCCGGCGGCGCATCGGTGCCCGCCGTGCATGCCGAACGCCGGCGGCTGGCCGAACAGACAGGGGCGCGGGCGGTCCAGATGGCGGCCGAGGGCCTGACGCCCGACAAGATCATGACGCCGGGCGCCTTCAGGAACGCGCTGCGCGTGCTGCTGGCTGTCGGCGGTTCGACGAATGCGCTTGTTCACCTCACGGCCATGGCAGGCCGCTGCGGCATCGAGGTCGATCTCGAAGGTTTCGACAAGATGGGCAACGAAACGCCGGTGCTGGTCGATCTCAAGCCGACCGGCCAGCATTACATGGAAGATCTGTACAAGGCCGGTGGTCTCACCCCGATCTTGCGCGAACTCAAGCCGCTGCTCGATCTCGACTGCATGACGGTGACGGGAAAGACGCTGCAGCGGAATATCGACGATGCGCCGAAGAGCTGGCCGCAGAACGTGATCCGCACCATTGCCGATCCGGTCTACAAGAACGGCGCGATGGCAGTGCTGCGCGGCAATCTCGCGCCCGGCGGTGCCATCATCAAGCAGGCGGCGGCGACGCAGGACCTGCTGCAGCATGAAGGCCGCGCCGTGGTGTTCGACAGCCTGCCCGATCTGGCGGCGCGTCTGGACTCACCCGACCTCGACGTGAAGGCCGACGACATCCTGGTCTTGCGCAATGCCGGCCCCAAGGGCGCGCCGGGTATGCCGGAGGCCGGCTATGTGCCGATCCCGAAGAAGCTGGCGCAGCAGGGCGTGAAGGACATGGTGCGTATTTCCGATGCGCGCATGAGCGGCACGGCCTATGGCACCATCGTGCTGCATATCTCGCCTGAGTCCGCGGCCGGGGGCCCGCTGGCGCTGGTGCAGACCGGTGATCGCATCCGTCTGGATACCAAAGGCCGCCGCATCGACCTGCTGGTGGATGAAGCCGAATTGCAGAAGCGGCGTGCGGCATTGCCGCCGCTGCCCACCGGCAAGGGCCGTCGCGGTTACGAACGCCTGTATTTCGACACGGTGACGCAGGCTGAGCAGGGCTGCGACTTCGACTTCATGCTGCCAGAGATCACCAAGACGGTGCCGTAACCCATGGCCCGGAACGCCGAAGCGGTCATTCTGGCGGGAGGCTTCGGCACCCGGCTGCGCGGCCTGGTCGACGATCTGCCCAAGCCGATGGCGGCCGTCGCCGGGCGACCCTTCCTGCTGTATCTGCTCGACTCACTGGTCGACCAGGGCGTCAGCCGCGCCGTTCTCGCTGTGCATCACATGGCCGAGGCGATCGAGGCCATCGGCCCGTCCTATCGCGGCCTGCGGTTGGACTATCTGCGCGAGCCGGTTCCGCTGGGCACCGGCGGCGCCATCCGCCAGGCCCTGACGCGGATCGCGACCGAGGATGCATTGGTGCTGAACGGCGATACCTATCTGGGCATCGACTACCAGGCGCTGCTGGCCCATCACCGCGCCAGCGCAGCCGACCTTGTCCTGGCGGTCCGCGCGGTGGCTGACGGGGCGCGCTATTCGCTGGTGCAGACCGATGCGACCGGCCGGGCCACCGGATTCCAGCCCGGCGGCGCGGCGGGACAGCCGGGCCTGATGGGGGCGGGGGTCTATGCGGTGCGGCGGGCGCTGTTCGAAGAACTCGACCTGCCGCAGACCTTTTCGCTGGAGGCCGACCTTCTGGGTCGTTTAACTGGAAATTTACGCGTCCAGACCTATCGTTGCGACGGATATTTCATTGATATCGGCGTGCCCGACGACTACCGGCGCGCCCAGACGGAATTGCCGGAGGCTGCCGGGTCCGCAGGGGGGTGAATGCTACTAACCTGTCGCACACCGTTGCGCGTCAGCTTCTTCGGCGGCGGCACGGATTACCCCGAATATATCGAGCAGAATCGCGGCGCCGTGGTCGGCATGGCGATCGACAAGTATATCTATATCAGCGCGCTGAAGCTCGGCACCTTCCTCGATTACAAATACCGCGTCAGCTATTCCCGGCACGAGCGTGTCGGTAGCATCGCCGAGATCGAGCATCCGGTGGTGCGCACCGTGCTGTCGCATTACGGCATTGAGCAGGCGCTCGACATCACCGTGCTGTCAGACCTGCCGGCCCGTTCGGGCCTGGGCAGTTCGTCCAGCTTCACGGTCGGCTTCCTCAACATGGCGGCCAAACTGCTCGACCTGCGTTTCACCAAATACGATCTGGCCGAGAAGGCGATTTTCGTCGAGCGCGACCTGCTGCGCGAGAATGTCGGCCTGCAGGACCAGTATCATGCGTCCTTCGGCGGCATAAACCGCTTCGATTTTCGCACCAACCGCACCCAGATCTCGCCGGTGCGGATCAGCGGCGGGTCGCTGGAAATCCTGTCACAGTCGCTTTTCCTGGTCTTCACCGGTATCGCACGCTTCGCGTCCGATACGCTGGACGAGCAGATGGAAAACACCCGGCGCAAGACGATCAGTCGCGCGCTCGAACATCTACTGACCCTGACTGACCAGGCGGTGGATGTGCTGGAAACCGAAGACCCGGTGCAGATGCTGCGCGATCTCGGCGCCATGCTGCATGAGGGCTGGGAAACCAAGCGCAGCCTGTCGAAGAAGGTCAGCAACGATACCATCGATGCGCTCTATGCCACTGCGCGCCAGCATGGCGCGCTGGGCGGCAAGCTCTGTGGCGCGGGCGGGGGCGGGTTCTTCCTGCTGCTGGTGCCGCCCAAGGCCCGTGAGGCGGTCACCCAGGCGCTGCAGCCGCTGAAGATGATTCCGCTGCGCATCGACACCACCGGCTCGACTATTATTTCCAGTTAGGGACATTGCATGTCTGAGTCCTATCGCCCGATCGCCAAATGCCGTCTTTGCGGGTCGCAGCATCTGCAGCCGCTGTTCTCGCTCGGACCCCAGGTTCTCACCGGTGTGTTCCGCAAGCCCGAGCAGCCCGATCCGCTGGCGGTGCCGCTCGACCTGATCCTGTGCGGCGACTGCAAGTTCCTGCAGCTGCGCTACACCGTCGATCCGGGCCTGATGTATGCCGAATACTGGTACCGCTCCGGCATCAACCAGACCATGCGCGACCATCTGGCCGGAATCTCCGCCGAGGTGAAGCAGCGCGTCAGCCTGGCCGCCGGCGACACGGTGATCGATATTGGCTGCAACGACGGCACGCTGCTGCTGAGCTATGGCGTTGATGGCCTGAAGCGCATTGGCGTCGATCCTTCCGATGCGATCCTGTCGATCACGGACAAGACGGTCGCCAAGGTGAACACCTATTTCTCGGCCGATGCGGTAAAGCCTGTCCTGAGTGGCGCCAAAGCAAAGGCGATCACGTCCATATCGATGTTCTACGATCTCGATGATCCGCACAGCTTCATCGAAAGCATCAAGGCCTGCCTCGATCCGGATGGCACCTGGGTGGTCGAGATGAACTACACCGGCAACATGATCCTCGATATCGGCTATGACATGATCAGCCATGAGCATGTCGCCTATTACACGCTGCGCACCTTTGAGCGGCTGGTCAACATGCACGGCTTGTACCTGAACGATGCCAGCTTCAACAGCATCAACGGCGGCAGCATCCGGCTGTTCTGCGGCCATCGCGATACCCGCACGCCCGCTGTGCAGGACATCAGCGACCGCGAGTCCAAGGTCGGACTGGAGGATGTCGCCACCTACGAGACCTGCGCACGCCGCATCGAAGAATTCGGCCAGAAGCTGACGGCGCTAATCCGTGGCATCCGCAAGCAGGGCCAGACGGTGGCAGCCTATGGCGCATCCACGCGCGGCAATACCTTCCTGCAGCATTGCCGCTTCACCGAGGATGACATCTTCGCGGCGGCTGATCGCAATCCCGGCAAATGGGGCCTGGTGACGCCGGGCACGCGCATCCCGATCCGGTCCGAGGAAGAGGTCCGCGCCGCCAAGCCGGATTACATGTTGGTGCTGCCCTACGGCTTCCTGAATGAATTCCTCAAGCGCGAGGAAGACTACATGAAGGCCGGCGGCAGGCTGATCGTGCCGCTGCCCGAACTTTGCGTCTATAGCTGGCGCGATGGCAAGCTGGCAAAGACCTGATCTGATTATTCGTCCAGCATCCAGCGCAGGGTATCGCGCAGATCATGCTGCCACTGGAAGCCGAGCGCTTTCAGGCCGTCGGTGGCGCCGCACTGGTACAGCACGTCGTTGGGTCGCACGAAGGCCGGATTGACGGTGACGTCGATGCGATGGCCGGTCAGTTCGGTCAGCGTGGCGATCAGGCTGTCGATGCTGACGGCCGCGCCATTGCACAGATGCAGCAGGCGCGGCGGGGCTTCCGCGATCAGCAATGCCTCATACATGCGGGCAAGGTCGCGCACATCGGTATAGTCGCGCGCCACCGCCGTGTTGCCGAGCTCGATCCGCGGCGCCCGCTCACGGAAATGCCGGACGATCTTGGGCACCAGGAAGCTGTCGCGATGGCCGCGGCCGATGGCATTGAAGGCGCGGCCCACCACGATATCCAGGTCCTGCGCATGCATGGCGCAGAAGCTCTCGGCCAGCACCTTGGCGCAGGCATAGAGATTGTGCGGCCGCACCGGCTGGTTTTCAGGCGTCGGCGCGCGGTGATCGAGCGGGCCGTAGACATAGGCGCTGCTGGCGGTGATGACGCGGCCAGCAAAGCGCCGCGCCGCCAGGGCCTCCAGCAGGTTCAGCACGCCGAAGCCGTTCACCGCGAAGATCGGGTCGCGATCCGTCACCGCCAGCGTGGCGATGGCTGCCAGGTTGAGCACCGCATCGGGCCGCACGGCATCCAGGCAGCGGCCGATCGAGGCCGGGTCGGTAAGATCGAGGCCATGCTCGCGCGCCGAGACTGGCTGCCAGCGCGCCGGCGTGGCGCCCAGCTGCGCCATCACACGCCGGCCGGTGAAGCCGCCCGCGCCGATGACCAGGACTTTCGTCGTCATCGCCGGATCAACGCGTGAGGAATTTCGACTGCCCGTCACCGACCCGGGCGCGCCAGTAATCCAGCAGGTCGCGCATCGTGGTCTCGAAGGGGATTTCCGGCTGCCAGCCGGTATGGGCCTGGAACTTGGCGGTGTTGGGCACCTGCAGGTCGGCATCGATGGGGCGCAGGCGGTCGGGATCGGTCTCGACCCTGATATTCTTCGCCGTCGACATGCCGAGCAGGGTGTCCAGCATGGCGCGCACCGAACAGCTGAAGGTGCCGCCGATATTGTAATAGGCGCCGGGCTGCGGATTGTGGGTCAGCAGCAGGTGATAGGCCCGCACCGCGTCGCGCACATCGGCCCAGGTGCGCAGGCTGTCGAGATTGCCGGTCTTGAGCACCGGCGGAATCAGGTTCTGCTCGATCATGGCGATCTGCTTGGCGAAGGTCGATTCCGCAAAGACATCGCCGCGCCGCGGTCCGGTATGGGTGAACATGCGGGTGGTCATCACCGTCATGCCATAGGCCTCGGCATAGAAGCGGCCGATCAGGTCGGTGCCGACCTTGGAGATCGCGTAGGGCGAGGCGGGGTGGAAGCTGCAGTCCTCGTCGATGGGCAGCTTCTCCGGCGGCACCCGGCCGAACACCTCGGATGACGCGCAGACATGGATGATGGCCTTGGGGTGGAACTGCCGCAGCGCTTCCAGCACGCGGTTGGTGCCCTGTACGTTGGTTTCGAGCGTATCCAGCGGCGCCTCGAAGCTGGTGCGCGGAAAGCTCTGGGCCGCCAGATGGAACACGTAATCCGGCGCGGCCTTTTTCACCACGTCGTCGATCGACTGGCTGTCGCGCAGGTCGCCATAGAGTAGCTGCACCCGGTCCTTGCGGTTGATGCGGTCGACGATCTGGCTCAGGTTGTCCAGCGGGCTGCGCCAGCGGCACATGCCCAGGATGTCCCAGTCCGTCTGCGCCAGCAGGTAATCGGCCAGATGGGAGCCCACCATGCCGGTGATGCCGGTGATCAGGGCGCGTTTTGCCGCCATGGTCCGTTCAACCCCTCGTCACAAGTCAGCCGCCATTAAGCGGAAAGGCGGTAAGTATCCGGTTAATATGGAATTTAACCACCCTTTCACCCCTTGTGCCTAGGCTCCGGCCCGGGAAAGGAATGCCTCGTGTCGCATGCCGGCGAGAACGATCCGAAAGAGCTGCTCACCCGCGCCCTGACCGCCAAGGCCGCGCGCGATTATCCCGTCGCCCTGGCTGCGTTCCAACAGGCCTTCCGTCTGGTGCCCAAGGCCTTCGGGGCGCCCAAGGTCTGGGGCGCCATCTTCAACGCACCCGACTGGTTCGCCGGCGATGACGAGCCCGGCGCCTATCTGGATTACGCCGATGGCGTGATGGCCGAGTTGCAGGCCCTGGCCGAGACCAACCGGCCGCTCGCGACCGTGCTGGCACAGACGTTCCTGCAGGGCACCGTCTTCCGCCACACCACCCACAACACGCGGCCGCTGACCGCTTTCATGGCGCGGCGCACCGCACTGATGCAGCTCTCGCTCAGCAATTTTCCCACGCCGCTGGACTATGAATTTCCCACCCCGGTCTCGGCCGGCGGCAAGCTGCGCTACGGCATCATCCTCAAGCATCTGAGCCAGGACCCCGAAACCATCGGCGCGCTGTCCTATTTCGAATATGCGCGCGCCGCCGATATCGAGGTCGAGGTCTTCGTGCTGGATACGGCCGAACAGCCCGGCTTCGCGGCGCGGGTGCGCGCCGTGGTCGACCGGGTCACGGTGCTGGGCGATGCCAATCTGGGCGAGGCGATCAATATCCTGCGCGCCGCCGATCTGGATATCCTGTTCTACGCCAACGACGTCACCGCCCGCGTCGGGCTCACCGCCTATCTCACGCTCTGCCGCGTGGCGCGCCGCACGTTTACCTGCGTGGCTACCATCGCCACCACTGCCACCCCGCATCTGGATGCTTATCTCGGCGCGGAATATTTCCAGCGACAGGGCTTCGACGCCGAATTCACCGAACGTTTCATTGCCTTGCCGTTCCCGGGTTTTTCCTTCTCGATCCCCGTTCGCACCGAGGTTGATGCCGCGCAGTTCAGCCGCGCCCGTCTCGGCATTCCGGAAGACGCGATCGTGCTGGCCTCGGGCGCGAACTACACCAAGTTGCATGGCCCGCTGCTGCGCAGCTGGGCCGAAATCCTGCGCCGCCTGCCTAATGCCTATCTGCTGCTCTATCCGTTCCCGCCGCATTTCGGCCCCGGCCAGTCCGATATGGTCAAGACCTGGATGACGGTGATCGCCGAGGCCGGCGGCGACCCGTATCGCCTCAAGATACTGCCCTCGCTGGGCGGCCGCGATGCAGTGATCGCGCTGCTGCGCGGCGCCGATATCGGGCTCGATTCTTTTCCGTATTCCGGCCTCACCACCATCGTCGATGCGGTCGAGGCCCATCTGCCGGTGATCGCGCCCAGCGGCCCGGTGCTGCGCAACAACCATGGCGCCGCCATCCTGGACGATATCGGTGCCGGCGACCTGATCGCCACCTCGGCGGCGGATTACATCGAGCGCACGGTTGCGTTGGCCAATGATCCGGCCGGGCGTGAGTCCTGGCGCCGGCATCTGGCTGGCGTGATGGAGCGCGGTCCCGGCTTCCTCGATCCGCCGGCCTACTGCCGCGCGGTCGTCGCGGTCTGCCGCATGCTGTATGATGAAATGAAGATTGGCGCGGCGACAGCCGGCAGTCCAAGGGGGACGGAATGAACGATCGGGATTTGTTGGCCCAGCAGGCAACGCTGCTACATGCGCAGAACCGCCTGAAGGAAGCCTATGCGGCGGCGATGAAGGCGCTGGCCGCCGCGCCGGGCGATCTTGGCATTTTCCAGTTGATCCATGGCATCCGGCAGGAAATCCTGCTCAGCCAGCAGAACGAGATGCTGGGCGGCATGTCGCAGTCGCTGCATCGCACCAGCCTGACGGTCTACCAGTCGCTGGTGCGCGACCTGCAGAGGGACGAGCGCTATGCCGACCCGAAGCGGCTGGAGCGGTTCGGCTTCTCGGTCGGCTCGCAGAACGAGGAAGACGGCATGCTGGTCGAGGTGTTCCGCCGCATCGGCGAGGGCAATCGCAGCTTCTTCGAATTCGGCGTCGGCACCGGCCTGCAGAACAACACCTATTATTTCCTGCTCGCCGGCTGGCATGGCTGGTGGATCGAGATCAACGCGCCCAAGGTGGCGTATATGCGCAAGCATTTCGCCACCGCCATGGCCGACAAACGCCTGGTGCTCGATGACACCCCGGTGGATGCCGGCAATATCGAGGCGATCTGCACGAAACTCGGAATCCCCGACGAGATTGACCTGCTGTCGATCGATATCGACGGCAACGACTATCATGTCTTTGCCGCGATGGAGCGGGTGAAGGCGCGCGTCATTGTCATGGAATACAATGGCGCCTTCCCGCCGCCGCAGCGCATGGTCGGCGCCTATGATCCCGCCTATGCCTATGACGAGAACACCTATATCGGCGCTTCGCTGCAGTCGCTGACCGACCTGGGCGAGAAGAAGGGCTATCAGCTGGTGGGCTGCAACATCACCGGCCTGAACTGCATCTTCGTGCGCAAGGACCTGGCCAAGGGCAAGTTCGCCGAACCGGCGACGCCCGAGCATCTGTTCAACACGCCGCGCCACCAGCTCGCCTGGGGCGGCGCCTTCAGTCAGGGACCCAAGGCGAATTACGGGCCGTTGCACGAGGAAGAGTAAGATAGAGAGTGCGGGCTTGACGATGAGCGAGGGCTTCCTATGTCAGGGAGGTCGCTCTTGCCCATCGTGAATCCTCTCAACGCATAGCCCGGTAAATCGCACCGGGCTTTTCTCTGCGCTCATCCGGATACAGATTGGACAGAATGGGACTCAATCGGCTCCCAATGGGACTCAACTGGTCCTGAACGGGCTCCAATCGGCTTTGATGGGATCGAACTGGCTCCGCATAGGCGCGCATCGGCCCTCATCCGGCTCTGGCAGGACGCAACCGGCCCCGCAGGATCAAGACGTTAGACGAAACGGGCTGTTTAAGAGTTCGGTTTTGTCTTGAGGCGCAGCAGCCGGAAGACCGGCGGCACGGCGATTACCACCAGCGCGATGCGGAACACATGCATCGACGCGACAATCGCCACCTCGACGCCCAGGCCCAGCGCCACCAGGCTCATCTCGGCCATGCCGCCAGGTGACAGCACCAGCATCAGGGCCGCGCTGTTGATCCCCAGCATGTCGGCGAAGCCAAAGGTGAAGCCGAGCGATGCACCCAGCATCACGCCGGTGGCCAGCACGGCATAGATCGCGATACGGCCGACCTCTTTCAGCGGCGTGCCGACGAAGCGGCAGCCCAGTGCCGCGCCCATCACCACCTGCGCGGTGGCGACCAGTTCCGGCGGCGGCGAGGCAGCCGACCAGCCGAGCAGGTGGACGGCAGCCGAAACCACCATCGGGCCGACAAGCTGCGCGGCCGGAATGCGGAAGGCGCGGGCGCCGAACCAGCCGACGATGCCGCACATCAGCAGCAGCACGGCTTCCAGCGGCAGCAGCTCCCACATGTGCCTGCCGATGGCCATGGGTGGCACATCCAGCTTTTCGACAAAGCGGAAATACACCGGCACAGTCATCACCACGAGGAAGATGCGCAGCGCATGGGTGATGATGATGCTGCGGCCGTTGCCGCCGTAATGCTCGCCCACCAGCGTCATTTCCTGCAGGCCGCCGGGTGCGGCCGAGAAATAGCTGGTGACGGGATCGAGTTTGGCGAGTTTCCTGAACACCACGTAGCACAGCGCCGTGGTGATCGGCACATAGACCAGCATCAGGATGATCAGCCCCAGCCATTCACGGGCGCGCTCGATCATCTCGGGCTTGAAGGCGCTGCCCAGCATCACGCCGATCACCGTGATCATGATGGCGCGCAGGCGTGGGTTGACGGTCAGGCGGATTTTCTTGTCCAGGCCGCACAGCACGCAGACCGCGACCAGGAACATGCTGCCCAGCATCCAGGCCAGCGGCATGCGCATATACAGAAAGGCCGCGCCGCCCGCTGCCCCGATCATCAGGGCAGGCAGGCTGTATTTCAGCTGCGTCAGCATTCAGGCCGTGATGGTGCGGCCGAGCCGGACGGCGGTCTGGCCGGGTTTGAGCCGTTTGGTCGGCATGATCAGCACGCAGTTGTCATACGGCGTCTTGATCGGCTGGTCGCCGTCATGGGCGATGATGGTCCCGGCCTTGGCAATAGACTCCAGACCGGTGAAGGCCTGCTCGAAGCGGAAGTCCTCGGTCACGATGGTGACGGCCTCGGTCACTTCCACGAAGGTCTGCGGCTGCGCCGGCAGCGGCGCGATGCCGTGCCTGGCCAGATCGGCGTCGCTGGCCTGGCCGGTGCTTTTCAGGAAGCGGAAGACGGTCTCGATCGCGACGGTCTTGCTGCCCTGTTCCCAGTGCTGGCCGCATTCCACCAGCAGGGCGTTTTTCTGGCTGGTCGGATCGCCAAAGCCGCCGTAGTCGCGCATGCGCAGGCCGGCCTTGTGGCCCTGGTCGGCCACCACCACCGGCGGCACGCCGATCTGGTTGGCGAACGTGCGGCCCTTGGGCAGCGGGCCCGACAGCATCAGCGCCGGCGAAGGCTGCTGCATCGAATGCAGGTCGAGCAGCAGGTCGACCTCGGCGATCAGCGGCTCGATCTCGCGGGCGCGGTCGAGTTCCACCGAGCGCCGCGTGCTGTCCAGCGCATTGGGACCCCAGACGCGGTTCATGTCCTCGTCCACAAAACGCGAGGCGGCCGGCTCGTCCATGTCGAAGCGCGTATAGGCGGCGACGTTGCAGAAGATCAGCGTCAGCTTGCCGCGCAAGGGGCGGAATTTCTCGCGGAACAGCAGGTCCAGCGCATGCGCCCCGCAGACCTCGTTGCCATGGACCAGCGCGGTGATCGCCGCATGCGGCCCCGGCTTGCCGCTGTTGAAAGTATGGGCGTAAGGCACGCCGGTATTGCCTTCGCGGTACTGGGTGATCGGGATTGGCAGCAGGGGATTGGGCGGGAGCGCGGTCATCGGGTCCGATGGCTGTAAAACAGGGGCATTTTTGCGAGTCGGTGTCATTTTAACCACAAGCGGCAGCCCAGCCCAGTCGCGGGGATGTGTTGAGTCGCCGGTTGAGGATAATTCCACCCTCCGCTAAGGTTGCGGCATGACCGCGATCCCATCGACCTCGGGTGCTTCCTATGCTCTGGCCGGCCTGCGCCAAGCCGAGCAGTCGCAGCTTGCCGCCATCAAGGCGGTTGGCAGCGGCAGCCTCGATGCCGACACGATGGCCCAGGCCGCCGCGCTGCTGATGGGCGCGCAGGGCCAGGAATCGGCCTCCGCCGTGGCGTTGGTCGCCAATCTGCGCCAGCAGAGCTATTTCATCGATATCCTGGCGTAAAAGCCGCGTTTACTCGGGCTGGTCGAGCGCGATCTTCCTGCGCCAGTCCAGCTTGCGGAAGATCACCGGGGCCACGCTGGCCAGGATCAGCACGGCTGCGATCCCCAGCATCGCCAGCGACAGCGGCCGGGTGAAGAACACGTCGTAATTGCCGTTCGACATGCTGAGCGACTGGCGCAGGCTCATCTCCACCATGGGCGACAGGATCAGCCCCAGGATCACCGGCGCGACCTCGAATTCAAGTTTACGCAAAAGATATCCCAGCACGCCGGCGCCGATCATCAGCCAGACCTCGACGATGCTCTGGTTCACCGCGTACACGCCGAGCAGGCAGAAGACCAGGATCGCCGGATAGAGATAGCTGTAGGGGATGCGCAGCAGCCACAGGAAGGCGCCGATCAGCGGCAGGTTGAGGATCAGCAACACCACATTGCCGACATACATGCTGGCGATGAAGCCCCAGAACAGGCCAGGCTGCTGCTCGATCAGCAGCGGCCCCGGCGCCACGCCATGCACCATCAGGGCTGCCAGCATCACGGCGGGGATCGGGCCCGACGGCACGCCGAGCGCCAGCATCGGCACGAAGGCGCCGGATGCGGCGGCGTTGTTTGCCGATTCAGGTCCCGCCACGCCGGCCACCGCGCCGTGGCCGAATTCCTGCGGCTTCTTCGACAGCTTGCGCTCCAGCGCATAGGAGACGAAGGAGGAAATGATATGGGCCGAGCCGGGGATGATGCCGACCAGGAAGCCCAGCACGGTGCCGCGCCAGATCGGGCCGTTGGCCTCGCGCAGTTCGGTCTTCGTCGGCAGCATCTCAGAGAGCTTCGGCGCCGGCACCTTCTGCATGGCGTTGCTGGCGGTGAGCAGAATCTCCGAAATGCCAAACAACCCGACCGCGATGGGCACCAGCCCGATGCCGTCGGCCAGTTCCAGCACACCGAACTGGAAGCGCATGAAGCCCGACATGGTGTCGATGCCGACGGTCCCAAGCAGCAGGCCCAGCACCGCCATGGCCAGCGACTTGGCGATCGAGCCGCTGCTCATATAGGCCAGCACCATCAGGCCGAGGATCAGCAGGCTGAAGGTTTCCGGCGGGCCGAAGCGCAGCGCAAATGCTGCCAGCGGCGGGGCCAGCAGCATCAGGCCGATCACGCTGACGGTGCCGGCAACGAAGGAGCCGATCGCCGCGATGGCCAGCGCCGCGCCACCGCGACCCTTGCGCGTCATCGCATGGCCGTCGATGCAGGTCATGACCGACGAAGCCTCGCCCGGCAGACGCATCAGGATCGACGTGGTCGAGCCGCCGTATTGCGAGCCATAGTAGATGCCGGCCAGCAGCACCAGCGCGGTGGTCGGGTTCAGCCCGAAGGTCAGCGGCAGCAGCAGACTGATGCCGGCGAGCGGGCCTAAGCCCGGCATCATGCCGACCAGTGTCCCGATCACACAACCGAAGACGGCATACATCAGCACGACCGGCGACAGCGCCGTGCCGAAGCCGGTCATCAGATTGGCAAAGGTATCGGCCATCATAATCCGAACAGACCCACCGGCAGCGGCACTTTCAGCCAATGTGAAAAGACATAATACGTGCCGAATGACAGCCCGACCGACACCAGGATGGTAGAGATGACCGGCCGGCGCTCGGCCACGCCGATCAGGAACAGCAGCATGACGAGCGTGGTGAGCCGGAAGCCCAGCGTCTCCAGCGCGGCGGCGGCAAAGCCGGCGGCGATGAGAATGCAGATCGCATGGCGGCGCTCATCCCAACGCAAGGCGCGCAACAGCGGCGACTGCCCGGCGGTAGCGAAGATGGCGAGGGACAGCAGGCCGAGCAGTAGGCTCAGCAGCAGCGGCCAGGCGGCAGCACCCGGCTCGGCAAAAGTGCCGAGCGGCAGGCGCAGCGATTGCCACACCGTGCCGGCCGCCAGCAGAAGCAGCGCCAGCGCAGCGACAATGTCGCTGCGCCAGATGCCACCACGAACAGGAGACGCTTCGTTCACTGGACCTTGCCAACCGCCTTCACGGCTTTTTCCATGCGCTTGGCGTCGGCATCGGCAAAGGCCTTGAACTCGGCGCCTTCCTTGTAGACCAGCGGGGTCTGCAGGTTTTCCAGCGCCTTGAGGAATTCCGGGTCCTTGGTCGCCGCGCGCGCCGACTCCTGCAGCTTCTGCAGGGCGGGGGCGGGCACGCCGACTGGAGCATAGACGCCGGCCCAGATGTAGAACTCGACTTCCTTGTAGCTGAGCTCGATGAAGGTCGGCACATCGGGCAGCGCCTTCAGGCGCTCGCTGCCCCAGGTGGCGAGCACGCGCAGCTTGCCGGCCTGCACCTGCGGGATGATCGGGCCGGGACCCGAGGCCAGCGCCTGCACATGGTTGCCCAGCAGCGCGGTCAGGGCGGGTCCGCCGCCGGCATAGGGCACATGCTTCAGTTTGATATCGGCGGCAGTGGCGAACATCGCCATCGCCATATGCAGCGTGCCGTAGACGCCCGACGACGAGAAACCGATCTCGTTGGGACGCTTCTTCGCGTCGGCCACGAACTCGGCGACGGTCTTCCACGGCATCTCGGCCGGCACCACCAGCACGGTGGGATCGGCGGTGATCAGCGCGATGGGGGTGAACTGGTCGAGGCGATAGGCCGGCTGGCGGTCAAAGAGCTTGTCGGCTTCCGGGATGATCGAGATCGAGGACAGTGCCGTCATGATGGTGTAGCCATCGGGCTTGGCATTCGCCGTGGCGGCCATGCCGACCGCGCCGCCGGCGCCCGGGCGATTGCTCACCACGACCGGCTGCTTCAGCACCTTTTCCATGGCGGTGGCCATCGGGCGGCCGCTCTGGTCGGCGACGCCGCCGGGCGGGAAGGGCACGATCATGGTGATCGGGCGATCAGGAAAACCCTGGGCGAGAGTTGCCGTGCTGCAGAGCGCGACAGCGAGGCCGGTCAGCAGACTGCGAAGCGGGCGGTTCATCATGGTGTTTCCTCCGGTTTGTTACTGAGCCCGGCCATCTGTTGCGGCCTGCGGGCGGTCATATTTCAGGCGACGGGATTTTCCAGCGTGCCGATGGGCGCGATGGTAACGGCAACACGGTCGCCCTTTTGCAGGTATTTCGGCGGCTTGAAACCGATGCCGACGCCGACCGGCGTACCGGTGGCGATAACATCGCCCGGCTCCAGCGCGATACCGGCCGAGATGGTCTCAATCAGGGTCGGGATGTCGAAGATCAGGTCGGCGACCACGGCATCCTGCCGCATCTCACCGTTCACCGTGGTGACCAGTTTCAGCTTGGTGACATCCGGCACCTCGTCGGCGGTCAGCAGCGTCGGGCCCATGGGACAGAAGCCATCGATGCTCTTGCCCAGGAACCATTGCTTGTGCTTGCCCTGCAGCTCGCGCGCGGTGACGTCGTTGACGATGGTATAGCCGTAGACATGCGCAAAGGCGCTGTCCTTTTTGATGCCGCGCCCGCCCTTGCCGATCACGACGGCGAGTTCGCCTTCATAGTCGACTGAATTGGTCGGGTCGAGATGGCCGGGGATCGGTGCGCCGGTGGCGACCACGGTCGACGGCGCCTTGGTGAAGACCACGGGATGGCTCGGCACTTCGGCACCGCCGGTGTTGGAGCTGTCGAAGCCACTGCGGGCGAATTCCTTGGCATGCTCGTGATAATTCTTGCCCACGCACATGATGTTGCGGGCCGGGCGCGGGATCGGCGCCAGCAGCTCGCAGTCGGTCGCCTTCAAGCGATGGAAGCCACTTTCGATCGCCTGATGCGCGGCGCGCAGCGTCGTCGCGCCACCGGCGATGAAGCCCAGCATGTCGGCGGGCAGGGTGGGATCGGCGGCGCGGAAATCGACGATCTGCTTGCCCTGATCGATCAGGGCGCCGATATGGGTGGCGCCGGCATGGCGGAAGGTGACGAGACGCATAGCGAAGGACCAATCGTTAAATGGTACATTTTACGGATGGCAGCGTCGCAAGCAGACATGCGGTGGGTCAACGGAAAAAGTTGGACCGATCGAGAACCAATCCGCTAAAAGGTCAGGGAATAGCCACGTTGCGTGAAAAACCATGACAAACGCCACTGCCGTTCTCTCCCGCCTGCGCGAACTGGTGATCCGCCGTGACGCTGCCGGCGAGAACCGTTTACCACCCGAGCGCGAATTGGCGGCCAGTCTGAAGATCAGTCGCGGCACGCTGCGCCGCGCGCTCGATCTGCTGGAGGCCGAAGGCGTGCTGTGGCGTCATGTCGGCCAGGGCACCTTCATCGGCAACCGCCCGGCGATGCCGCGTCCCGGTCCGATCACGCGCTTCACCAATCCCGACGAGGTGATGGAGGCGCGTCTCGTGCTGGAGCCGCGCCTGGCGGCGATGGCGGCCTTCCGCGCCTCGGCCGAAGAGGTTGCGCGCATGGATTACTGCGTACGCAAGAGTGAGGCGGCCGCCACCACGGCGACGTTTGAGCTCTGGGACAGCCGCCTGCACCGGGCGATTGCCGAAGCCGCGCGCAACCGCATGCTGCTGGCGCTGTTTGATCACCTGAATGCCGTGCGTGACGAGGATCTCTGGGGGCGCCTGAAGAAGGCCACCGTCACGCGTCCACGCAAGTCGGGCTACATGTCGCAGCATCGCCAGCTGGTGGACGCGATCCGCAAGCGCGATGCCACCGCCGCCGAACGCATCATGCAGGCGCATCTGGATGGCGTACGGCGTGACCTGATGACGCCACCTGACAGCAGCAAGGCGGGCGCCAAGAAGGCCGCCGCCTAGGCCGCGGCGGCGACGCTACGCTGCATCGCCACGCGATTGGCGGTGTCCAGTCCGTTGGCTTTCTGGCGCGCGATCACGATGCGCATGTCCGGCCCGAGTTCGTGGGTCGGAATGACGATGAAGCCCAGCCGCGCGTAATACGGTGCGTTCCATGGCACGAGGCGGAAGGTGGTTAGCGTCAGCATGGGCAGATCGAGCCGGCGCGCCAGCGCATCGGCGGCTTCCAGCAGCGGCACGGCAAGACGATGCCCGGCATGATCGGGATGCACATTGAGCTCCTGCACATAGAGCGCGTCATCGAGTTCACTGCAGAGCATGAAACCCACCGGCCGGTCGGCAATATCGACGGCGACAAACAGGCAATCCTCCAGGATGGCGTCGCGCAGGTCGTCACCATGGGTGGGGTCATAGCCGGCGATGTCAGGATAGTCGGTCGCGATGAAGGCCTGCCCGGCGGCGCGTTCGATGTCGCGCAGATGGCCGGCTTCGCTGCGATGGGCCAGTCTGATGCTGTAGGTCATGGGCGGATGCTGTCGGTCATCGGGCATCATAACAAAATGGCCGGGACAAGCCCGGCCATAATGACGTCGATGATGACAGTTCGTGCGATTTAGGCGAAAGCGTCTTCCCAGTCGCCCTGGGTCGAGGCCTTGGAATACTCGGTCGCGCGGTTCTCGAAGAAGTTGGTGTGCTCGACGCCGTTCAGGATCGCATCCAGCCAAGGCAGCGGATTCTTCTCGATCCGGTACATCGGCTGCAGCTTGAGCTGTAGCAGGCGGCGGTCGGCGGTCCAGCGGATGTAGTCCTTCACTTCCTGGGCGGTCAGGCCCTGCACACCTTCGATCTCGAAGGCCAGATCGATGAAGGCATCTTCATGGTCGACGATGGTGGAGCAGGCGACATAGAGCTCGCGATGGAAGTCCTCGGTCCAGATTTCCGGGTTCTCTTCCACGAATGTATGGAACAGCTTGATGATCGAGTTAGTGTGCAGGCTTTCGTCACGCACCGACCACGACACGATCTGGCCCATGCCCTTCATCTTGTTGAAGCGCGGGAAGTTCATCAGGATCGCAAACGAGGCGAACAGCTGCAGGCCTTCGGTGAAGGCGCCGAAGACGGCCAGCGTCTTGGCGATGTCGGCCTTGGTGTCGACGCCGAACTGCTGCATGTAGTCGTACTTGTCCTTCATCTCCTTGTAGCGGAGGAAGGCCGAGTATTCGTCTTCGGGCATGCCGATGGTGTCGAGCAGATGCGAGTAGGCGGCGATATGCACCGTCTCCATATTCGCAAAGGCGGCCAGCATCATCTGCACTTCGGTGGGTTTGAAGACCCGCGCGTAGTGCTTCATGTAGCAGTTGTTCACTTCCACATCGGCCTGGGTGAAGAAGCGGAAAATCTGCGTCAGCAGGTTCTTCTCGCCCGGGGTCAGCTTCTTCTGCCAATCCTTCACGTCGTCGGCGAGCGGCACTTCTTCCGGCAGCCAGTGCAGGCGCTGCTGGGTCATCCAGGCTTCGTAGGCCCATGGATACTTGAAGGGCTTGTAGACGGGCTTGGAGTCCAGAAGCGACATGTGTTCCTCACTGATTCTGAGGGGGCAATATCGCAATATCTGGTGGGTCCATCAAGCCAAAACCCCCTAGGGGTGGGGCCGGAATCTGTGGATTACATGACTTTGGGAAGGCTGGCGGGCGCCCGGCCTGTGGATATTACCCGGCCGCCCGGATCAGCCCGTCGGCCAGGCCGCGCAGCTCGGCCCGCAGGCGGCCGATATCCGCCATTTCCAGCGGCAGCAGGCAGCCCAGATTCGCATGCATCTTGGCCACATCGGCCTTCAGGGCCTGGCCCTGCTTGGTCAGGCTGATGGTGACCTGCCGTTCGTCGTCGGGGTTGCGGCTGCGGGCCAGCAGGCCGGCCTGGGCCATACGCTTGAGCATGGGGGTCAGCGTGCCGGAATCGAGATGCAGGCGCTCGCCCAGTTGCTTCACTGTCAGCCCGTCCTGCTCCCACAGCACCAGCAGCACCAGATACTGCGGATAGGTCAGGCCCAGCGGCTCCAGATGATCGCGATAAAGCCGCGTCATCGCATTGGAGGCGGCATAGAGCGCGAAGCAGAGCTGATGGTCGAGTTTGAGCTGGTCGTTGGCGGACATGGCGTTTGCGGAAGTTAGGCGACGCCGGGCTTGAGCACCCGGCGTCGCGGAGTCGCAGTTTAGACCACAGTTTCGAGGGTCGCCTCGATATTGCCCTTGGTGGCCTTCGAATACGGGCAGACCTGATGGGCGGCGGCGGTGAGCGCCTCGGCTTGGGCCTTGTCCATGCCCGGCAGGTTGACCGAGATCTTGGCGTTCAGGCCGAAGCTGGTCTCGTCCTTGCCGATGCCGATGGTCACCGTGACGGTGTTGCCCTGCGGCAGCGTGATCTTCTGGTTGCGGGCGACGAGGCCCAGCGCGCCCTGGAAGCAGGCGGCATAGCCGCTGGCGAAGAAGGTTTCCGGATTGGCGGCATTGCCCGGGCCGCCCAGTTCCTTGGGCATGGCCAGCGTCATGTCGATGATGCCGTCGGCCGACTTGACCTGGCCGGCGCGGCCACCGGTGGCAGTGGCGGAGGTGGTGTAGAGCGGGGTGATGGACATGGGGAACTCCTGGGTTGGGGTGTGTTGACTGGGTGTGGGACAGGCAGAAACTTAGCGTACAATTAAGTTGCGCACAATATAAATCAGTGTGACCAGCGTCACGGAGTGTAGCACCGGCCCCGTGACAGCCGTGGGGCCACCCGTTCCGGCCCTGCGGCACGGATTTATTCGAGCACAGGGAAAATAACTGAAATCCGGGTTCCGGCTGGAGAGCTGTCGATCTTCACCCTGCCGCTGACCTGGTCGCTCAACGCCCGGACGAACCGCAGGCCCTGGCTGCCTTCGCGCTGCTCTCCCATCCCTGGACCATTATCCTCGACCGTCAGGGTTCCCTCGCGCGAACCATGGTCGATCGAGAATTTCACGGCGATATGACGATCTGGACGCTCGATCCGTGCGTATTTGACGCAATTCGTAAGCAGCTCGTTGGCGATCAGGCCTATCGGGGCCACGCTGTCGGATCGCAAGGAAGCGGCCTCCAGACTGCGGACAATCTTTGGCCCCTGTCCAAAGCTGCGCTCGAAGTTGTCACATAAGGCGCTCAGATAGGTCGCGACCTCGATCACCCCGCCGGTGCTGTCGGTTTTCAACAGGTCGTGCGCGAGGCTGATGGCGGCGACCCTGTCCATGACGCCGCGAAATTCGATACGGATCTCTTCCGATGCCGTTCTGCCGCTGCGCAGGCTCAGGAGACTGAGAATCATCTGAAAGTAATTCCGAACGCGATGATTGTGTTCGGCCATCAGCACGCCGAGGCTGTTTATCTTGGCATTCGCGATGTTGTGCTGTTCATCCTTATCTTTCTCCGCGTTCAGGAGCTTTAGGGCCAGGGCCATGATCAAGCCAAGGCTCTGGATGAAATTCTTGTCGTCCTCATCAAAAGCATTGATCCGCGTGCTATCGGCTTCGATGACCCCCCATACGATTCCGTCAACAGAGACGGGTGCATTAATGAGAGACTGAATCCCATGCTCCTGTAACAGCCTGTTGGGCCGAAACTCCGAGCTGGCCGATATATCGTTGATGAAGACGACCGTCTTGGTCTGAAAGCATCGTCCCGGCGCCGTATCCATGTCAGTCGCCAGCACGGCGTGTCCTACCACGCCGGGGCGCCAGCCTTTTCCAGCGAGAACCTTCAGGCCGGCAACCTCCGGGCTGTAACACAGGACTTTCGAATGATGGACCTCTGTTGCCCGAACGATCTGCTCGGTTGCGTGGTCCAGAAGTCTGTCGATACTGCGAACGCGGCCGCAGACCTGGGAAAATTTCAGAAGGATGGATTGATGCAGTCGCACCTTATCCAGATTGCTGATATGCGGCGTGGTCTGACTGTCAGGCATTTTCCCTCGCTTATCAAATGCCCAAGGCATCCGGCGCCATGCAGCGCCGAATGCCCAGGTCATGAGATCTGCATTTCAAGTGGCATCCCGATAACGGGATACGGTGTCCTGACTGGCTGATCAGGATTTGCCGGAAAGTTGCTGAAGCAGTTCCGTCTTGCGCATCAGAACCTGGTTTCCCAGTTCCTTCAGGTCGAGATCGCTGCTGCGCAGCTTCGGGAACATCTCCTTCTCTTCCTCCTTGACGTGGTGCTTTATGTACTCGCTCAGCACCTTCATTTTTGCATCATAGAATCGTTCGCTGGGCTTCATCGCCTCGATCTGCGCGATCAGCTCCTTCGCACCGGCATGTTCGATAATGGCTTCGTCCACGAGATCTTCATCGATCTCCTCATGCGCAGGCGGATAAAGCAGTTCTTCCTCGACTTGGGCGTGAACGCGCAGCTCCAGGCAGACCTTGCTGGCGATTTTTCCTTTCTCGGAAGCACTTTCAGCGCCTTCGTATTCTTCAAAAAGCTCTTCGACCTTGCGATGGTCCTGCTTAAGCAGGGCGATCACGTCCGTCGATGCGCCTTCCTCGGGCAGCGCTTCGGTCATTTCCTTGGCAATGCGGGAAAGACTTGGCGTTAATGCGAGTCCGAGGGCTTTCTGAGACCGGCTTCCCGATTTCGACGAGGCATTCTCATTCTGAACAGTTGCTTGCTTGGGCATGTGTGTACTCCTGGTCATCCACGGCGCGACATGCGTCAGGATTGGGTATGCAGCGAACCAAAGTTCACGATAATGGTTCCAGGTTTCGATCGCCCTTTCTCCATCCTGGATGCAGTGCGCGTGACGTATGTTGAGAATGCGTTTTGCAAGCCGGGCTGCGCAGGTGATGGCGTATAGGACGGATTGCAGGCGGAACCGCCGAATACGGGCAAATCCGGATTTTCATGATTCTGGATCATGCATGAAATCGCTGAGCGATGCCGTTTCACAGGCGCATGCGATACGCTTGTGACAACTTCAGTGAAAGAGGAACGCTGACTGTAGCGCTCGGTTGGTCTCCGCATGCAGCGGAGGACATCATGAAGGCATTAGTCTGGCACGGCCGTAATGACGTGCGTATCGACAACGTTGCCGATCCGAAAGTCGAAGAGGCTGGAGATATACTCCTAAAGGTCAGCTCTACCGCCATTTGCGGTTCCGATCTGCATCTTTTGGATGGCTATGTTCCCGCTATGAAGGAGGGCGATATTCTTGGCCATGAATTCATGGGCGAGGTTGTCGACATCGCGCCTGGCGTGACGCGCGTAAAGAAGGGCGATCGGGTCGTTGTGCCCTTCGTGATTGCCTGCGGTCATTGCTACTTCTGTGAAAAACAGCTCTTTTCCTGCTGCGATATCACCAATCCCGATAGGGAAGCCAATGCGAAGCTGAATGGTTTCGCTGGCGCCGGGCTGTTCGGATATTCGCATCTTTATGGCGGATTTTCCGGCGGGCAGGCTGAATATGTACGGGTTCCGCATGCCGATATCGGTCCGATCAAGATCGAAAGCAGTCTGCGCGATGACCAGGTCCTCTTCCTGTCGGATATCCTCCCGACCGGCTGGATGGCTGCCGAGAACTGCAATATTCAACCCGGCGATACGGTTGCGATCTGGGGCTGCGGGCCTGTCGGCCAGATGGCCATCAAGAGCGCCTGGCTGATGGGCGCCGGCCGGGTGATTGCCATTGATCATGTGCCCGAGCGCTTGGTGATGGCCCGCGATCATGGCAAGGCGGAAACTATCGATTTCTCCGACGATGACGACGTGTACGACCGCCTGAAAGAAATGACAGGAGGGCGCGGGCCGGATTCCTGCATCGATGCGGTGGGCCTGGAGGCCCATGGCTGGGGTTCGGTTGATGCGGTTTTCGATCGCCTTAAGAACTTTGTCGGGTTGGCGACCGATCGGCTGCATGTTCTGCGGCAGGCAATCTACTGTTGCCGTAAGGCCGGAACGGTATCGGTCCCCGGAGTGTATGCCGGATTCCTCGACAAGGTGCCGTTTGGCGCCGCGTTCGGCAAAGGTCTGACAATGAAGATGGGACAGACGCATGTGCAGAAATATCTGCCTGAACTGCTGGCCCTGATCGAGAAGGGCGATATCGACCCCTCATTCGTGATCACGCATCGGCTGCCGCTCGATAAGGCTCCGGATGCCTATGAGATATTCAAAGAGAAAAAGGACGGCTGCATAAAGGTTTTCCTCCAGCCATGATCGAGTTTCACATGACAGATGCCGGAAGTAAGTCCTCTGTCAGGCCGCCGACGGTTCTGGTGGTTGAGGATGAGCCTGTGGTGCGGCTGGTCGCGGTCGAATATCTGGCATCGGCAGGATATTCCGTTCTGGAAGCCGGTACGGCTGAGGATGCCATCGACACGCTCATGGATCATTCGGTGGATCTGGTGTTCACCGATGTTCAGATGCCGGGTGTGATGGACGGCAATGAGCTCGCGGAGTGGATCGAGATCAATTTTCCCAATGTCGCCGTCCTGATGACATCCGGCGTTGCACCCGATCGCGGGCATGGCGTGGGTGCCCTCATTCGTAAGCCCTACGACCTCGATGTCCTGAAAGCCAGAATCATCGAGGCACTGGCCTTGCCCCGGCAAAAAAACCCTCACTCCTTGTGGTAATCGACCGCGAACGAGACCCGTGCCGTGAATTATCGCGAAACGCCAATACTCCATTTTCATTCTGAAGGAGACTCCCATGCCCCTCACTATCGCCACCCCTCATCATTACGACACAGGCTATCCCGATGACGTGGAATTTCACGTGGAAGGATTTTCCTGGCGCGCCGCATTTGCCGGCATCGCCATCGCACTGGCTGTTGCATCCGCCCTTCACCTTCTGGGTGCCGGTGTGGGCTTCACGCCAGCCGGATTCGGGCTGGAAAATGCCCCCAAGGCCGCAACGGCGGGCATCCTGGCAACCCTGTGGCTGACCCTGGCCACCGTGATCGGCTTTTTCGCCGGCGGATATGTTGCTGGCTATGCCGTGCCCTGTCTGGCGCAGCGGGATGGCTGCGTGCGGGGAAGCGTCGTCTGGGCCATCACCGTCATGCTGGTCGGTCTGATCGGGGCCACCACGGTCATGCGGGCGACCAGCGCAGCGGTGCAGGGCGCCAACACGGTCGCTGCCGCCAGTGTCGGCACGGCTACGGGTCTGGGGGCTGCCGGCGTCGGTGCCGCCATGAGCCAGCAGGGCCAGCAGGGCGGTATCGACCGCTTTGCCGATATGGCGCGACGGGCGGCCGAGGACATGTCGGCTACGCCGGCTGACCAGATGTCCCCGGAACAGGCGGGCCAAGATCTCGCACGCCTGATGACCAAGCGCCTGCGGGATGGAAGCTGGCAGGATGCAGACAAGACCCGGGCCGCCGAAATGCTGGCACGGGTAAACAATTCGTCGGTCGAAGACGCCAAGGGGAAGCTTGAGGCGACCGAAGCCCGTATCCAGCAGACCATTGAGGCCGCCGAGCAGAAAGCCAAGGAAGCTGCCGAGACCACGGCCAAGGCGCTGGCCGCGGCGACCTATTGGGCTTTCTTCACCGTCGCTCTTGGCCTATTGGCCGCCGCTGCAGGCGGCCATATAGGCGCACGCCGCTGGGTCAAGATTTAATCGTCTCTTATGCGCAGGCGGTAAATCCCGCCTGCGCATTATTCAGGGGGCAGTTCTGGCGGGTTCGGCGCTTTCTTCCTGCCGCAGCGCCTGACTGAGCGCATCGCAACTCTGGCTCCAGTCCTGCACCCAGCCGGGAAGGGCCGGGGATTCAACCGCGATCCCCATCAGCGTCAGGAAGGTGCCCGGCGCGATCGGTCCCTGCGGTCCGCGGAACAGGCCGCGGATGAGCACGACTCCATGAACGCGGCCACGCTTCAGAAAGCGATGCTCCATGAAGGTCCATTTGTCATCCCAGCCGAGCAGCCGCGTCTGCATGTCGAAACGCTCGAAGACTTTCAGGTCACGCCGGAACTTGGCGAGTGAATCGCCGACGATAGGCAGGGCGCGCTGGGCCAATGCTGCGCGTCCCGCACCGCTGCGCAGCACGAAATCCATCCGGCCCACATCGGCCAGCGTCAGGTAACGGCCATTGTTCACATGGCCGTTGAAGTCGAGATCGTTGGGCATGACCATCAGGCCAAGCGTGCTGGTCTCCAGCATGGAGACACGTTTGCGCCGCCAGACCGTGAGCAGCATCCAGATCAGTCGCAGCCAGAGATTCATCGTTCGCGTCTCATCGCTTTTTCGCAGAAGGCGGCATGCTAGCGAGAGATGATCGGCGAAGGAATGCGGTCAGGAGGGAGACGTCGCGGCATGCCGTGGCGGAATGCCGCGAAAATCAGGCGGGATAAGCCAGAGAGATAGGACCGGAGGCAGCCCACTGGCAAACGAAGCTGGACCACCCTATGTCAATGGTGAACCCTGCGTCGCCGCACGGGGGGAGGCGCCGCACGCTGCTCATGAAAATGGGCCGGATGAAGCATCCGGAGAAAAGGTGTGCCATGGCTCACGTAACACATCACGATCCGCGCCATGATTCACAAGGCGGACGGCGTTGGCAGGACTGGGCCAATACGGCACTCGGTCTGCTGCTGGCCGCATCACCCTGGCTGTTCGGCTATACCGGGTTGGAAGCGGCGACGATCAATGCCGTCGCCATTGGCCTGCTGGTTTTCGCGCTGTCGGCGCTGGCGCTCACGCTGCTGGATGGCTGGGAAATTTACCTGAGCGGCCTGCTCGGTATCTGGGCCATGCTGTCGCCCTGGCTGATCGGTTTCGTGCCATATCACGCGGCGAGCTTTACCCATCTGGGCATCGGTGCGGCCGTCGTGGCGATCGCCGCCATCGAGATCTGGCAGAACGGTCGGACAGCCTAGATGGCGACAGGAACAAGACGACGATAGAAGCGAAAGTCTGCAAGCCGGCCTGCGTCGGCAATCACGCCAGCGCGAACCCGGCAGGGAGGTACGCGATGGCTGTGCTCAAACCCTTCATTTACCGTCACTGGCAGGACTGGGCCGATCTGCTGCTCGGCCTTGCCGTTCTGATCTCGCCCTGGATGCTCGGTTTCACCCATGCGCCGGCGCCGATGTGGAACGCGATTCTTGTCGGTGCGGCGATCATGCTGCTCTCGGCCTTCGCCATCGCGAAGTTGGAGCCGTGGGAAGAGTGGCTGAACATCGCGCTCGGCCTGTGGCTGATCGTGTCGAGCTGGTTGCTCGATTACGTGAGCGCGTCGCAGGCGGTGGCCTGCCATCTGGGGCTTGGCCTGCTGATCACCTTCCTCGCGGCATCCGAGCTGTGGGAAGAGACGCAGGCGCGCGACGAGAAAACCGCCAGCCGTCCGCTGACGCATATCTGATCGCAGCAAACGGCCCGGGAGAATATCCCGGGCCGCAGACTGTTACCTCACTTCACCGTGCTGACGCCAGCCTGCGCGACCATCGCATCCTGGCTCGACATCACGCCGCTGACGCCGATGGCGCCGATGACGATGCCATCAGCCATGATCGGCACGCCGCCTTCCAGCGGGGTGATGCCGTCGAGCGCCAGCAGCACGTTGCGGCCACCGGCCACCGCGTCTTCCAGCGCCTTGGTCGGACGCTTGAAACGCGCAGCCGTGCGGGCTTTGCCCAATGCGATATCGACACTGGCGGGCTGCGTGTTGTCGAGCTTGGAGAAGGCCAGCAGGTTGCCGGCCTCGTCGACCACGGCGATTGCCACGGTCCAGTTGTTCTTGACCGCTTCGGCTTTGGCGGCGGCCAGCGCGGTTTCGGCGGCGGCGAGCGTCATCGCCTTGCGGTTGGCGAGCTGTGCCTCGGCCGGCTGCGCCATCAGCATGGCGCCCAGCACCATTGCCCCCATCAGATACGTCTTCATTTTTGGTCTCCCGGTTTGTCGACCGCTCATGCGGCGCGACACTCTGGGTGAGCGGATCAGCGGCACGCCAATGTCGTTTCCGTGAGACGGGCCTGTGTGCGATGACGACTGCGTGTAGATAAAAAAACGGCCCGGAATTTCTTCCGGGCCCCGGGCTCAATCAAAAAAACGGCCCGGAATTTCTTCCGGGCCGTGGTCTTCTCCCCAACTCGGTCTAATTCCCGAGGGTTTTACCTTTTACTGGCAGGCCAATCTTACTGACAAGACAGGCATTCGTCGTAATCGACAGCCTCGCGCGGACCGCCAGCGGCTGCGGCGGCCATGGCGGCCATGGCGGCGAGCGGCAGCTCGACATCGGCAGGCACGCCCATGGGGCGCTCGCCTTCGTTGACCTTGCCGGCCAGCGGGATTGAAACAACATTGCTGTTGAGATCGGCGGCCGACTTGCCCGACACCGTCTCCGCGCGCTGGATCGACAGCGAGCGGCAGTAGTAGAGGCTCTTCACGCCCTTCTTCCAGGCCTGGAAGTGAATCTGGTGCAGGTCGCGCTTATGCACATTCGCCGGCAGGAAGATGTTCAGGCTCTGCGCCTGGCAGATGAACGGCGTGCGGTCGGCGGCCAGGTCGATCAGCCAGCGCTGGTCGATCTCGAAGGCAGTGCGGAACACAGCCTTCTCGTCATCTGACATGAAGTCGAGATGCTGCACCGAACCGCCGTTGGTGGTGATCGACGACCAGGTGTCTTCGTCGTTCTTGCCATACTGCTCCAGCGCCTTCTCGAGATAACGGTTGCGCACCGAGAAAGAGCCCGACAGGGTCTTGTGCGTGAAGGCATTGGCCACGTTCGGCTCGATGCCCGGCGAGGCGCCGCCGGCAATGATCGAGATCGACGCGGTCGGCGCGATCGCGATCTTGTGCGAGAAGCGCTCCATGATGTTGTACTCGGCCGCATCCAGGCACGGGCCGCGCTCTTCCGCCAGCTTGCGCGAAGCGGCGTCGGACTGGTCCTTGATGTGCTTGAAGATGGTGCGGTTCCACACCTTGGCCATCACGCTTTCCCACGGCACGCCATTGGCCTGCAGGAAGGAGTGGAAGCCCATCACACCCAGGCCGACCGAACGCTCGCGCTCGGCGGCGTAACGCGCCTTCGACATGCTGTCCGGGGCATTGGCGATGAAGTCGCTCAGCACGTTGTCGAGGAAGCGCAGGCAATCCTCGATGAACAGCGGATGCTCCTTCCACTCATGGAAGTATTCCAGGTTCAGCGACGACAGGCAGCACACGGCCGTGCGCTGCACGCCATGATGGTCGATGCCGGTCGGCAGCGTGATTTCGCTGCACAGGTTCGAGGTCTTGACCCGCAGGCCGGCCAGCTTGTGCTGTTCCGGCAGGGCGCGGTTCACATGATCGATGTAGACCAGGTAGGGCTCGCCGGTCTCGATGCGGGCGGTGAGGATGCGGATCCACAGCGCGCGGGCCGAGACGGTGCGCTGCACGGTCTGGTCATGCGGGCTCAGCAGGGCCCACTGTTCATCGGCCTCGACAGCGCGCATGAAAGCGTCCGAGATCAGGATGCCGTTATGCAGGTTGAGCGCCTTGCGGTTCGGGTCGCCGCCGTTGGGGCGACGGATTTCGATGAATTCCTCGATTTCCGGGTGATCGACGGGCAGGTAGCAGGCGGCCGAACCACGGCGCAGCGAACCCTGCGAGATCGCCAGCGTCAGGCTATCCATCACGCGGATGAAGGGGATGATGCCCGAGGTCTTGCCGTTCTGACCGACCTTTTCGCCGATCGAACGCAGGTTGCCCCAGTAGCTGCCGATGCCGCCGCCGCGGGCGGCTAGCCAGACATTCTCGTTCCACAGGCCAAGGATGCCGTCGAGGCTGTCATTGGCTTCGTTCAGGAAGCAGGAGATCGGCAGGCCGCGGTTGGTGCCGCCATTCGACAGCACCGGGGTGGCCGGCATGAACCAGAGGCGGCTGATGTAGCTGTACATCCGCTGGGCGTGCGCGGTGTCGTCGGCATAGTGGCCGGCAACGCGGGCGAACAGGTCCTGGTAGGACTCGCCCGGCAGGAGGTAGCGGTCGTCCAGGGTGGCTTTACCGAAATCGGTCAGCAGGCGGTCGCGGCTGCGGTCGACGTCGATGCGGATACCGCGTTCGGTTTGCAGAGTGTTCAGCACGGATTTGCTTCCCCTCATTATCGCGGCCCGGTACCCTTTCGGGGTCAACCGGCCCGGCCGTAAAACAAAAAAATCCAAAGGTTTACGCCCGTTGATCCCTTATTCCGGCGGCCGCGCACCCCGCCCTTTCACCTTCAAAGCCGTAAAAGCCCCAAAAAGCGGCCTCGAAGGCGGCGCAGCGTCGTCACGAAACAGGTCCAACGAACACAACATATGGTACTCACGGTTAAGAGAGGGTCAATGGGATGTGTGACCTCAACCTGTAAAAAAACCCGTTGACGGACTCTGAGTAGCGTGAACCCCCTTATTTTATGCCGTGTCGCGCACGGAGAGCATTTTTCGGGGTGACTCAAAAAAGTTATCCCCGGGACTCACAGGGACGATTTCGAATCCTGTTCCGGGCTTTCGGGCAAGGCGCTGTTAACTATTCCGACCCTAAATATGGTGTGCTACCGGCGCGGGTTTTCCGCCCCGCCCCGGTCTTTTGTGTTTCAATGCGGAAGATGACGCGATCCGACCGGGCCGGAGACTGTCTCCAGGCCCCGACGGGGGAGGTTGCGATGCTGATCAAACACCCGCGCGCCGATATGGCCGCCAATGCCAACAAGTCTGCCAGCGAATCTGCGCTGCAGGAGGCCGATGCCAGGGCCGCCGAGCTGATCGGCCAGCCAATGCTGGAGCGCAAACGGCTGATGCTGGTGGCGGCAGGCGGCGCGGTCAGCGCGCTCTGGCTGCTCACCTGCGTCCTCTACATCGACAACTCGATCGGCTGGACCAATCTCTGGCATGCGCTGCCCCATGAAGTGGGCGCGTTCATCGCCGGCGTCGCAGCTCCGCTCGCCTTCCTCTGGCTGCTGCTGCTCAACATGTGGCGCGGCATGGCGATCAAGCGCCAGGCTGCCGCCCTGCACGAAATCCTGCTCGACCTGAGCTATCCCACTCCGGAAGCCGAGCGCCGCGTCTCGGCGCTGGCCGGTGCGCTGCGTCGTCAGGCGCGCGAGATGGAAGAGGCCGCGCAGTCCGCCACCGACAAGATCGCCAATCTGGGCGAGACCATGGCCGGCCAGCAGCAGGCCCTGATGCAGGCCGCCGCCGGCGCCGGCGAACAGGTCGCCCAGCAGGCCCGCCAGATCGGCGGCACGCTGAACCAGTCGTCGCAGGCACTGATCGCCGCGGCCGAACAGGTCAACCGCGATCTCGACAGTACCGTGAAGGGCCTTGCGGGCCGCTTCGAGGAACAGAGCCGCGCGCTTGTGGACGTCGCCGACAAGGTCGGTAGCGAAATGAACGCCAAGGTGTCGGGCATCGGCCAGACCGTGTCGACGCAGGCGCAGGTGCTGCTGCAGGCCGCCGATGTGATCGTGCGCGAAGTGGAAACCGCACGCGGCATCTTCCAGAACAAGGCGTCGGAAATTTCACGCATCACCTCCGCCATCCAGTTCCAGAACGAGCGCGTCGACGAACTGTCGCGCCGCCATGGCGAGCTGATGGACCAGGCCGTGAACCGCGCCGCCGAAGTGGCGCAGCAGATCGCTGCCCAGCTTGAACAGAAGATCGTGACGCTCGAACAGGCCGTCACCCGCGCCAGCGGCGAAGCCGGCCGCATTGGTCTGGGCTTTGCCGAATCCGCGCAGATCATCACCACCGCCGCCGAAGTCACCGTGGCGCGCGCCACTGCCGCCAGCGAAAGCTTCGGCCGCGAGAGCCAGGTGTTCAGCAGCGCCAGCCAGAAGGTGATCGACAGCGCCGAAGCCGCCGGCACCGTGCTGCGTGAACGCGTGCGCGAGATCGAGCATGCCACCGGCACCACGATTGGCCGCATCCGCGACATCGGTGAAACCATCCGTTCAGAAGTCGGCGTGCTCGACGAGCAGGGTGCCCGCGTCTCCGAGAAGCTGCGCCTGTCGGCCGACGACATGCGCACCCGCACCAACGCGCTGGAACAGGCTGGCGCCGCCGCCACCCAGCAGGCCGAGGCCTTCGCCGAATCCGCGACTCAGGCCGAACAGCGCCTGAAGCTGACCGGCAATCTCGTGCGTCACCAGTCGGACCAGCTCGCCTCCGCTGCCGAACAGGCCGACCAGCGTCTGGCCCAGGCCGGCGATGCGCTGCGCCGCGAAGGCGCCAACATGACCTCGACGCTGCAGCAGATCGCCGATCGCGCGCTGCGCACCGGCGACGAACTGAAGCAGCGTGCCGACACGCTGGATGAAACCGCGGATCGCGCACTGACCAAGATCGGCGACGCCGATGCCACCATCAAGGCGCGCATCGAAAGCCTGGCCCAGTCGGGCCGCGAAGCGCTCGACATGGCGGCGCAGGTCCAGGACACCATGACGCAGGCCAATGCGCTGCTGGCCCAGGCCACCCAGCGCACCGACGATCAGATCGGCGCCGCCGGCACGCTGCTGCGCGGCCATGCCGAACAGTTCGGCGTCACCATCGACGGCGTCGCCAAGCGCATCAGCGAGACCGGTACGACCGTCCGTGATCAGGTCGATGGCCTCGATCAGGCCGCCGCCCGCACCGCCCAGCGCCTGCGCTCGGCCGGCGAGAGCGCCGGTCAGGATGCCGTGCAGTTGCAGGCCGCCGCCGAACGCGCCGCCCAGCGTCTGCATCAGGTGAGTGAGACCGCGCAAGTTCAGGCGCATGCCTTGAGTGCTGCCGCCGAACGTGCGGCGATGGAATCGCAGCTTGCCGGCAGCACCGCTCAGGCGCGCGCCAAGGACCTGCAGGACCTGGCCGTCAATGTCGCAGAGGCGATGGCGACCCTTGCCGAGAAGGCGTCGAACCAGACCAGCGCACTGGTCGCGATGAGTGACAAGGCCCAGCTGGAAGTGGTGGCGCTGAATGCCGCCGCCGAGAAGGCGACCGGCAGCATCAACACCGCCGGCGACACCGCCCGCGTGCGCTCGCTCGAACTGGGCGAAGCGGCACAGAGCGTGGTCGACCGCACGCTGGAACTGCGCAGCACCATCCACGATCAGGCCGCAGCACTCACCTCGCTCTCAAGCGAGCTGACCCGCCAGGCCGAAAACATCCGCGAGAATTTCCGCGGCCGTGTGCAGGAACTGGCCGAGGCTTCCGATGCGGCGATCCTCAAGACCGCCAATATCGGCGACAGCTTCCGCCGCCAGGCGCAGGAAGTGTCCCGCGTGTCCGACGAGGCGGTCAGCCGCGTCGAGCAGGTGGGGTCGACCTTCGACGCCCGCGCCCGCGAGATCAACCTCGCGGTGGGCAATGCCTCGGGCCGTATCGACGATGCCAGCGAAGTGCTGCGTAACCGCACGCGCGAACTGGCCAACATCGTCGAGGATGCGATGAAGCAGACCGATCGGATGTCGGACGGCTTCCGTCGCCAGGCTGACGAGATCGATACCCGCGCCGGCCGTCTCTCGGAAAAGGTCACCGAGATCGGCGAGCGCATGGCCCGCACCGGCAACGAGTTCAGCGCCATCTCCGACCGCGCCAGTGCGCGTGCGGTCGAGACCGCCGAAATCCTGGGCCAGCGCGCGCAGGAACTGTCGTCGGCTGCGGCCCGCGCCGCCAGCGAGGCGGCCTCTGCCGAAGCCAGCCTCAAGGCGGACTCGAAGGCTCTGGCCGAGGCGGCCCGCACGGCCAGCATCGAGGCCGAAGCCCTGCGCAAGGCCACTCAGGCGCTGCGCGGCGAACAGTTCCTCAAGACGGCGGCGTTTGTTACCGGCCATCTCAACTCGATGGCCATCGATATCAGCCGCCTGCTCAATCGCGATCTGTCGGAAGACCTGTGGCGCCGCTACTACAAGGGCGAGCGTGGCCTGTTCACCCGCAAGCTGATCGACCAGAAGGACCTCGACAAGATCCGCGACAAGTATCAGGAGAATGGCGAATTCCGCGACTTCACCGACCGCTACATCGCCGAATTCGAGCGTGTGCTGGCCGGCGCCAAGGGCGTGGAGCACGAGGAACTGCTGACCTCGGCCTTCGTGACTGCCGATATCGGCAAGGTCTACCTGCTGCTGCGCGAGGCGGTCGGCAAGTCACGCCACTAAGTCAGGTGCGATGACAAAGACGGTTCTGAAAGATTGGATCGGCGGCACGGAAGAGGCCGCCGATCTTTTTTTGCCCGAACGCTGTGTAGCGCTGGCGCGTGCGCTGGGCCAGTCCGATGCCGATCTGGTGGAAGATCGCCCGCTGCCGCCGCTGCGGCACTGGCTGTATTTCTGGACCATGGCTGCCCGTGAGCGGCTGGGCCGCGACGGTCATCCGGCGCTCGGCGGTTTCCTGCCGGACGTGGGTAAAATCTGGGGCAGCCAGACACGGCGCATGTGGGCCGGCAGTCGTCTTGAGTTTCATCGGCCATTGACGCTGGGCCTACCGACACGGCGGCTGTCCACGGTTGAATCCATTGAAGAGAAATCCGGTCGCAGCGGCCGGCTGGTCTTCGTCACCGTGCGGCATGAAATCTTCGATGCCGACAGCCTCGCCGTCACCGACCGCCATGACATCGTCTATCGCGAGGAACTGCCGGGCGCGGCGCTGCCCGAACCGGATACGGCCTCGGGCGACAACCAGTGGCAGGTGCGATTCACGGCCGACCCGGTGCTGCTGTTCCGCTATTCGGCGCTGACCTATAACGGCCATCGCATCCATTATGATCGCGACTATGCCAAGGCCGTTGAAGGCTATCGCGGACTGGTGGTTCATGGGCCTTTGCTGGCGACGCTGCTGGTGGATTTCGCCACCAGCCTGCGGCCGGGGCAGGCGCTGAAGAGTTTCAGCTTCCGTGGCCGCCGTCCGGTGATTGACGGGCAGCCGTTCCAGCTGCGCGCGAAGACTGCCCATGATGGCAGCCTCTCCTTATGGATCGCCGATGCCGATGACGCGCTGGCGATGACGGCGGACGCGGCCTTCGCCTGAGCCTTACGGCATAGCGCAGTCGAAGCTGGCGGCCGCGCTGGCGTCACCGCCGCGATACCGCGGGAACATCGGATAGCGGCACATCGGACGCGATGCCGTGATCGCAAATGGCGGTGCCGGCTGATGCGCGCTCTGCACCAGATTGCCGGGCGCCGTGCCTTTCTCGACCCAGTCGCTTACCACTTCCAGCATGTCGACCGCCGACGGCGCACCGACGCCGACATGATCGGCACCCGGCGTGACGTACAGCCGCATGAAGCGGTCGACGGCAGGCTGGCTCATCTTGTCGACCACCGACTGGTAATACTGGATGCCGGCATAGGGGCTCTGGGCGTAATCGGCCATCTGCTCGGCTACCACCAGCTTGCCGCCGCGGCCGGCAAAGGCGCTGAGGTCCGGGTTGGTGGAGTCCATCAGGCCTGAGACCACCTGCGTGCGTTCGCGGAAACTGTCGACGGTATACTGACGCGGATCGTAATTGGGATCGCGCGCGTAGAAATACTGGATCGCCCCACTGCCATAGAGCCAGGCGCGGCTGCTGGCATTGGTGGCGGGCACGGTGGGCGGCGCAGTGCCGGTCTGCCAACTCACCCAGCCGCCGACCGGGCCGGTGCCGGATGCCGCTTCGCCACCGATGCCCCAGCCCGGATAGCTGCGGATGCCGTTGGCGAGATCGAAATTGAAATTCACCGAGGAATGCAGTGTCTGTACCGAGCGGATTTCAGCCGGCGTCAGGCACATCGGATTGGCAGGGCCGGGGCAGCGCAGGCGCGTGACATCGAAGATGCGCTTGCAGCCTTCGTGATCGCTGATGATGCCGTCCTTCAGCCCATCGCGGTCATCACAGGCATTGAGTGCTGCATCGGCGATCAACTTCACCTTGTCGGGGCTGATCCAGCCTTGCGTCAGCGCGATGCCCATGCGGGTTCCGGCAGCCTGGAGTCCGGTCCAGTTGATCACCGGCACGCGGCTGAAGATGCCGTCGAAGTCATTGGGATAACGCTGGGCCATGGTCAGGCCTTCGCGGCCGCCTTCGGAACTGCCGAAGAAGTACAGTTTCTCCGGCGCCTTGCCGTAACGGCGTTTCATCAGTTCGACCGCCACGTCGCGCACCTTCTTGTAGGAGGCGTGCGAGAAGTTGACCAAGGCCTCGTCATTCAGCGCAAAGGCCTGCAGCGGCACATTCAGTGCATTCTGGTGGCCGGAATCGGTGCCATAGGTGACATAGCCGCGTGCCAGTGGATGTGGCCGGTCGGGGCGCGAGGCCGGCGGCATGGCCAGACCGGTAATCAGCACGCCGTTGAAGCCGCCGCCACCATATTGCAGCGAGCGGCCGTTCCACTGGCTGGGCAGGTTGACCTGAAAGCGGATCGGCGGTGCCTGCGGATCAATCGCGGCGATCGCGCCGATGACCCGACAATGCTCGGGCAGCGCAGGTACGATCAGTTCGGGCGGCAGGGGCGAGAAGGGCGGGTTGGCCATCGCGGCAGCAGTCGAGGGCGCCGTGAGCGTTGCGCTTTCAATGACCGCGCCATTGGTCGGCAGGCCGATGCTGGTGGCCGCGATGGGCTGGAGCGGGCCGACGCAGGCCGCCGAAGGGTCGCGCGGTGCGGTCGTGCAGGCAGAGAGCAACAGAAGAACGGACAGCGCCGGCAGGCGGTGCAGTGCGGGCATGGTTTCCTCCTGTGACTGCTTATACGCAGCCTTGTCACAGGAGGTTAGGAGCCCGGCGGAACCGAGTCAAAAGACAAACAGGCGATCTGCTGCAGAATGCGAATACCGCACGCGGTCAGGTTGGGGGTGCCACGATCTTGCGACCCCGCCGGCGCGGCGCGGTCAGCTTGGCGACATCGAGAATGTCATCGAGCTGGGCCTCGGTGAGCCACTGCTTCTCGATGCAGAGCTCGCGCACGGTGCGTCCGGATTTCAGCGCTTCCTTGGCCAGCCAGGCCGACTTCTCGTAGCCGATATAGGGGTTCAGCGCCGTGACGATGCCGACGCTGGCCTCTACATGGCGTTTGGCCTGCTCCACGTTCGCCTGGATGCCGCTGACGCATTTCTCGGCCAGCGTGTTGGCGGCGCGCGACAGCAGCTGCATCGAGTTGAGCACGTTGTAGACGATCAGCGGTTCCATCACGTTCAGCTGCAGCTGCCCGGCCTCGGCCGCCATGGTGACGGCCATGTCGTTGCCGATCACCTGGAAGCAGACCTGGTTCACCACCTCGGGGATCACCGGGTTGACCTTGCCCGGCATGATAGAGGAGCCCGGCTGCATTGGCGGCAGTGAGATTTCGTTCAGGCCGCCGCGCGGGCCGGATGACAGCAGCCGCAGGTCGTTGGCGATCTTGGAAAGCTTGACCGCGATGCGCTTCAGCATGCCGGAATAGAGCACGAAGGCGCCCATGTCCCAGCTGGCCTCGATCAGGTTGGCAGCCCGCACCATGTCGAAGCCGCTGGCGCGCGTCAGTTCCTCGATGGCCAGATTGGAATATTCCGGTTCGGTGTTGATGCCGGTGCCCACGGCCGTGCCGCCCAGGTTGATCTCGCGGAACAGCTTCACGATCTCGTCGCCGCGCGAGACATCTTCCTTGATATTGATGGCAAAGGCCTCGAATTCCTGGCCCAGCGTCATCGGCACGGCATCCTGCAGCTGGGTGCGGCCCAGCTTGATGACGTCGGCGAATTCGACGCCGCGCTGGCGGAATTCGTAGGCCAGGCTGTCCAGGGCCTTCATCAGTTCGGAATGGCTGAGCATCACGCCCAGACGGACAGCGGTCGGATAGACATCGTTGGTCGATTGCGACAGATTCACGTCGTCGTTGGGATGCAGGTGCTGGTACTCGCCCTTGTGGAAGCCCAGCAGCTCCAGGCCGCGATTGGCCACCACCTCGTTGACGTTCATGTTGGTCGAGGTGCCGGCGCCGCCCTGAAAGACGTCGATGGTGAACCACTCATGCAGCTTGCCGGCGATCAGCTCGTCGCAGGCCTGGGCGATGCCCTTGTATTTCTCGGCTTCGAGATAGCCCAGCTTCTTGTTGGCCGCCGCGCAGGCCTTTTTCACCATGCCGAACGCCCGGATCAGGTTGGGGTAGTGGTTGATGCCGATGCCGGAGATATGGAAGTTGTCGATCGCGCGCTGCGTCTGGATGCCGTAATAGGCTCCCGCCGGGATCGCCATCTCGCCAAGCGAGTCATGTTCAAGGCGGGTGGTCGGATCGCTGCTCATACCGTGCCTCTGCTGTCTGCTCAAAACAGAGGCACAGTCTGCGCTTCCGCAACGGCAATGCGAAGCCTTTGCCAGGCTTTATTTCGTTGAAATACCTACAGTTTCCGATGCAACCAATGCATGACCCCATATCATTTCGGTTTATGGGGCCGCATTAGACTGTGCGTTTGGCTTTGTCCTTCGCATTGGTGGCTTCGATGCTGGCGCGGAGCTCCTGCCATTCCTCATCACTGAGGTCGCTCATATAGCCGAAGCCGCTGGCCGAGTTGAGCCACTGGCCGCCATCGAGGGCGATCACCTCACCGGTGAGATAGGCGACATCATCGGCCAGCAGGAAGGCGGCGAGATTGGCGAGCTCGGGCATGTTGCCGACGCGTCGCATCGGGATTGCGCCGATCTGGCGTTTTTCCAGTTCCTCGGTCGGCGCCAGCCGTTTGGTCATGCCCTCGGTGGGGAAGGGACCGGGCGCGATGGCATTCAGGCGGATGCCCTTGGGTCCCCATTCCACCGCCAGCGACTGCGTCATCGCCGCGACGCCGGCCTTCGACATCGCAGACGGCACGACGAAGGCCGAGCCGGTCCATGCCCATGTCGTGACGATGGAAACGATGCTGCCGCCGCGCTTCGCCGCGATCCAGCGCTTGCCCACCGCCTGTGTCACGTAGAAGCTGCCATGCAGCACGATATTGGCGATGGCATCGAAGCCGCGCGGACTCAGGTCTTCCGTTTTGGCGACGAAGTTGCCGGCGGCATTGTTGATCAACCCGTCCAGCGGACCGTGCTTCTGCCAGATCAGTTCGATCATCTCGTCCACGGCCTGGGCCGCCCGGATATCGCAGGGATAGGTATGGATTGCGCCGCCGGTGGCCTTGTGCAGCTCCTGTGCCGCTTCCTGCAGCACGCTATTGCGCCGGCCGCAGATATGCAGTTCAGCACCCAGCTCCATCAGGCGCTGCGCCATCGCCTTGCCCAGGCCGGTGCCGCCGCCGGTGATCAGAATGCGTTTTCCCTGGAATAGATCGTTGCGAAACATGTCGCCTCCCTGTTTTCTTATGTCTCAAATTAACCTGAGCATACCTCAGAGGAAAGTTTATGGACCTCAAACTCGCAGGCAAAGTCGCCATCGTCACTGGTGCCAGCAAAGGCATTGGTCGTGCCATTGCAGAAACCCTGTCCGCCGAAGGCATGAAGCTGGTTCTGGTGGCGCGCTCGGTTGATCTGCTGGAGGCATTGGCTAGCAGCCTGACCACAGAGGCGCTAGTACAGGGAGTGGACTTACGCGATCCCGATGCGCCGGCGCAGGTGGTGGATGCCGCGATCAAGCGCTTCGGCAGCCTCGACCTGCTGGTCAACAATGCCGGCGCCACCAAGCGCGGCGATTTTCTCACCTTGACGGAAGAAGACTGGACCGATGGCTATGCGCTGAAATTCTTTGGCGCGATGCGGTTGAGCCGCGCTGCCTGGCCGCATCTGGGCAAAAGCGCAGGCAGCATTGTCAGTATCATCGGCGTCGGCGGGCGCACCGGCACGGCGGAATTCGCCATCGGCGGCTCGGTCAATGCCGCCAGCATGAACCTGACCAAGGTACTGGCCGATCGCGGCATCCAGGATGGTGTGCGGGTCAATGCGATCAATCCCGGCACGATTGCCACCGAACGGCTGCAGGTGCGAATCCGTACTTTCGCCAAGGAGCAGAACCTGTCGGAGTCGGATGCCGCCGCCCAATTACCGCGCAGCATGGGCATCGCGCGATTCGGCGAACCCGCAGAGATTGCCCGGGCTGTGGCTTTCCTCGCCTCTCCGCAGGCGGCCTACCTTAATGGGGCGATTCTGGATGTCGATGGCGGCCTGACCCGCACGCTGTAAGTGCCATAGCAAAAGCTTCTATTGATTTTTCTCCACCGCAATGTCACTCCGGATGGAACGGGGACTGCATTGGGGTTGGGGTCTTGATCGGGAATGGCTTCGGACTGCTGCGTCGGGACTGGCGGCAGTTGTCTTGCGTGATCCTTCTGTTTGCGTTGCTTGCTCCGGCTGTCCGGGCCGTTGAGCCATTGCCGCCACCGCAGGGCGAGGTCCTGCTCACGATCAGCGGCCAGATCCTGCGGCATAATGTCGGCAATGAAGCCCGGTTCGACCGCGCCATGCTGACAAAGCTGGGCTGGGTCGAGGTGGTCACCGCCACGCCCTGGCACGGGAAGTCCGCCATCCGCTTCGAGGGCGTGCCGCTACGCGCGGTTCTGGAGGCAGTGGGCGCGCAGGGCGGCAGTGTCCAGGCTCTGGCGCATAACGATTACGCCGCCATCCTGCCTGTGGGCGATGTGCAGCGTCACAATGTGATCCTGGCGATGAAAGCCGATGGCGTGGATTTGACCATCCGCGACAAGGGGCCGCTTTTCATCATCTATCCTTATGACAGTGATGTGGCTCTCCGCACCGAAAGCATCTATCTGCGCTCGGTCTGGCAGTTGAATCGCCTGGACGTGCGGCCATGAGGGCACAGGCCTGATGCCGCGCCGCTTCCTGCCGAAAACAGTGCAGGCGCATCCCGAGGCCCTGTCGGGCGCGGGGCGGCGGTTCGTGCTGGTGATGGTGGCTACCGTGGTGGCGCTGTCGGTCGTGCTGGCCAGCTATCTTTACATGCAGCATGCCGAATACAGCCGCTTCTCGTTCCAGAACGTGATGTGGGACGGCGTGCAGATGCGCAACGAGCATCAGGCTTTCCGCGGCAGCCTGCTGGAGGTTTTGGCCGATGTGCCCCAGGCCAGCCGCGCCGACATGCGACGACGCTACGACATTCTGATCAGCCGGTTGCAGACCATCGAGGCCGGCGAGGCTGGTGCGGTCTATCGCAGCGACCGCGAACTCTATCCGGTGCTGCAACGTATCGCCCGGACGATCCAGACATGGGAAAAGCCGGTGGCGGATTTCGAAGCCGGTGACAGGGTGGCGGGGATGGAGCTCGCGCAGTCCACCAGAAGCATCACGGTTGACCTGAATGTTTTCAGCGGTGGCGTCAATGCGCTGGGCATCCGGCGTCTGGAAGAGGCGCGTGAGCGCTTCTCGCGGCTTTACTCGACCCTGATTGCGGCTGCGGTGATCACCTGGCTGCTGGTGATCGGCTTTGCCTATGCGCTGATGCGGCAGCTGCGCGCCACCGAGATCGCACATACCGAGATGCGGTCGATGACCGCTGATCTGGAACTGGCGCGCCGGCAGGCGGAAGAGGCCAGCCGCACAAAATCCAGCTTCCTGGCGACCATGAGCCACGAACTGCGCACACCGCTCAACGCCATTCTCGGTTTTGCCGATATCATGCGCCAGGGCCTGTTCGGACCGGTAGGTAATGCGCGTTATGCCGATTATGTCGACGGCATCCAGAAAAGCGGGCATCATCTGCTGTCGCTGATCAACGACGTGCTGGACATGTCGCGGATCGAGGCAGGCAAGCTCGAGCTCACGGAGAGCGAGGTCAACCTGGTGCAGGCTATCGATCAGGCAATGTCACTGGTCGGCGTGACCGCCGATGGCAAGGGGGTGTCGCTCGAGCACAATCTTTCGGCCATGGTGCCGCATCTCTATGCCGACGAACGCCTGCTGCGGCAGATGCTACTCAACCTGCTCAGCAACGCCATCAAGTTCACGCCTGAAGGCGGCAGTATCGAGATTGCCGCCGTTGTGCTTGGTGAAGGTGATTTGGCGATCCGCGTCCGCGACACCGGTGCGGGCATGAGCGACAACCAGCTTCGCCTGGTATTCGAACCCTTCTCGCAGGGCGGTGACTCATGGCGCGCGCGTGAAGGCGGCGGCAGCGGCCTCGGCTTGCCGATCACCCGGCGGCTGATCGAACTGCATGGCGGCCGGATTCATCTCGCCAGCCGCAAGAGCGCCGGTACCACGGCGACGCTGGTCTTTCCGGCCGAACGGGTCATTCCCGTCGACGGTAAGCTGTAATGGCAGTGCTGCGGCGCGGGTTCGCGACGCTGGCGCTGGTCTGCCTGCTTTTGACGGGAACGGCCTGCGCGCCGCGCCTGCAGCCGGCAGGTGACGGAATGATCGAGCCGGTCGTATCGGTGGAGCCCGAGTTGCAATGGCAGGCCGGCGATGGCCGCATCCTGCCGTTGCGCCGCTGGTTGCCGACGGGAAAGCCGACGGCGGTCATTCTGGCCATCCATGGCTTCAACGATTACAGCAACGCCTTCACCGAGGCCGCCGAATGGTGGTCGGCCCGCGGCATCGTCATCTATGCACCCGACCAGCGCGGCTTCGGTCGTGCGCCCTTCACCGGTCTGTGGCCGGGCGAGGATCGCATCGCCGATGACGTGATCGAGCTGAGTGCGGCCCTGCGTCGCATGCATCCGGATGTGCCGGTCTACTGGCTGGGAGAGAGCATGGGCGGCGCCGTGACGCTGCATGCGCTCAACCGCAGTGCCATCAAGGATCGCCCCAAGGCCATGATACTGACGGCGCCGGCGGTCTGGGGCCGTGCCACCATGCCGGTGCATTATCGCATGGCGCTGTGGCTCACCAGCTACACCATCCCATGGAAGACCTTCACCGGCAGTGGCCTGAAAATACAGGCGTCTAACAATATCGAGATGCTGCGTCGCCTGTCGCGCGATCCGCTGTTCATCAAGGCCACCCGTGTGGATGCGATCCACGGCCTGGTCAATCTGATGGACAAGGCCGCCGAGGTACAGCCGACCGGGCTGCCGGTGTTACTGCTGTATGGTGTGAAGGACGAGATCATTCCGAAAAAGCCGGTCGAAGCCTATGTCGGGACGTTGCGCGCTGTACCGGGCATCGACCTGCGCATCGGCATCTATGCGCAAGGCTGGCATATGCTGCTGCGCGATCTGCAGGCAGAGACGGTATGGCGTGATATCGCCGGTTGGATCGCCGATCCGCGCGCACCGCTGGCCTCGCGATCCGAACGCGATACGCTGCCGCTGTTCAGGGAAGATGAGAAAACCGACCGTGACTAGGGCAAGTCTTCTGGATGCCGTGTGGATTCTGCTTGGCATCGTGCCCAGCCTGGGGCTGGTGCTGTGGATCATCGATGCCGAGCATGGCCTGGCGCTGACTTCGCTGGGCAGCACGGCCATCCTGCTGTTCTGCTTTCCCACGCATGAAGGGTCGCGGCCGGTCGCGGTGCTGGTATCGCACCTGCTGGGCGCGGCCATCGGTATTGCATTGCTGCAGCTCTTCGGTAGCAATGTCTGGACCATGGGGCTGGGCGTGGCGCTGATCGCCGTGGTGATGAAGGCCTGCGGCATCATGCATCCGCCAGCCGGCGCCAATCCGCTAATCGTGCTCAACCTGAAAAGCGGCTGGCTGTTTCTCGCCTATCCGCTGCTGCCGGCACTGCTGATCCTGCTGGTCGCGGTGCTGGCCTGGAGCTATCTGCGGCCGGGGGCACGCTGGCCCATTCGCTGGATTTAAGCCGGTAATACCGCGATCACATCGGCGGCGGGCAGGTCCTGCAGGCTCGGGCGCTGCAGCTTGATCACATGATCGCCGCGCGGTGACACCTTGCGCGGATCGGACTCGTTTGAATACAGCACCACGGACGGTGCGCCGCTGGCGGCGATGATATGCATCGGGCCGGTATCGTTGCCCACAGCAAGGACGGCATTGCGGCCCAGCGTCGCCAGATCGGCAATCGAGGTCTGGTCGCACAGGCTGCGTGCGCCGGGCGCGGCGGCGGCGATCTCCTCGATCTCGGCGCGTTCGGCGGCACGACCGATCAGCAGTGGTGTCACGCTCTGTTGCAGCAGGTGCTGTGCCAGCAGGGCGAATTGCTGCGCCGGCCAGCGTTTGGCCGGGCGGTGCGGTGCGCCGCCGGGCGCCAGCAACGCAAAGCGCGCGGGCAGGCCGAAGCGCGTGACGTCGGATTGCAGGAAGCTCAGGTCCGGCAGGCCCGGATCAGGCATGCCGACCAGCGCCAGCTGCTGCGCGCGCAGGTCGCTGATATGGATCGGCGCAATGGGGTCAGGGATGTGATACCGCACGCCCTTTGCATTGCCGACCCAGATATCGCGCGGGCTGCCCAGCAGGCGATAATAGCTTTTGGTGCGCTGGCTGCCCTGCAGGTCGTAGATGCGGCTGAAATTGCCCTGCCGGATGCGACGCATCAGTGCGATGGTCTTGCCAATCTGCCATAGGCGTGCACGCGGATCGGTCCAGATTTCATCGACCGAGCCCGAGCGGCGGGTCAGGTCCACGTAGGGCTCCGTCGTCAGCAGCACGATATGTTCGCCCGGATGATGGCGGCGGATTGCAGCCAGCAGCGGCAGGGCGAGGATCATGTCGCCCAGCGCCGAATGCTTGATGACCAGGATTGCCACGGCTCAGGCCTCTCCGCGGCGGGCCAGGTTGGCGACGGCCACCGTCATGGACAGACCGCACCAGAACAGCAGCGCCGGCCAGTTGCTGAAGATGCTCTGGCTGGCGGTGAAGGGAAACAGCAGCACGGTGAAGCTGCCGGCGACAAAGGCGCCAAGAATGCGCAGGTTTGGATGCCGCAGCATCATGGCGACCAGGCCGCCGACCAGCAGCAGCACAAAAGCGTAATAGCCTGCGGCACCGATGATGCCGGTTTCCACCAGCCATTCGATATAGACATTGTGCGGATGCTGCGGGCAGTCGTATTTCATCTGGCTGCGCGTGATCAGGTCGCAGGCATTCTGGAAATTCTTCATCCCCACGCCGGTCAGCAGATTCTGGCGCCAGATCGTCAGGCCGGCCGAGAACAGTTCGCCATAATGCGATGCCCCCACATTCTCAACGACGGACAGGAAGGCAGTCACGCGAGTCATGACGCGCTCGCTGATAGCCGCGATCGTACCCAGTACGGCCGCTGCGCCACCGATGAACAGCAGGCCATACAGGCGGTATCCCGGCATGGCGACGATGATGACGGCGGTGATGCAGAGGATGCTGACGACCGCCAGAGCCATGGCGGAGCGTTCGCCGGTTACCAGGATAAAGGCCAGCCCCAGCAGGACGGCCAGCATCAGCCCCTTGGCGGCATGAGCTTTCCGGTGCAGCAGGAACACGGCTGCCGCCAGCAGCGGCAGACCGATCCGCGCAACGAAGATGCCGATATTGGGCCGGTCAAGAGGGCCGGTCAGGCGGTTGTTGAACAGCGGCTGGCCGGTCAGCGAGCTGCCCATGAACAATTGCACGGTTCCATCCAGTGCGGCGAAGGCCAGTGTTGCGGCCCAGAGCATGGCCACGATGCCCATGTCTTTCCGCGACGGCATCAGCCAGCAGGTGGCGGCCGCGAACAGCAGCACGAAGCGCAGCCATACGACGCTGCGCGAGAACGAGCTGGGGACATGCATCGCCAGTGGAGAGATGACGACATTGAGGATGAGCCATGTGATGAGCAGGACCAGCAGCAGCGGTTGCGTCATCACCGTCCACTGGCGGCGGGCGATCAGCACGACAAGGAAGGCGACACCGATCACCGAGGCCGCCGCATCGGCGCCGCCGCGCCACACCAGCAGCAGCAGCGGCAGCAGTGCGAAGAGCAGCAGGCAGAGACGACGCAGTTTCTCGGTCCAGCCGGTGTCGGTCGCAAGATAGACGGAAGACATGGTCATGATGCGGCCTGCGGACGACGGATGCCGGGCAATGCGCGAAAGGCAGCGGCGGCCTGGTCGAGAAAGGTCGCGGAAACGCCGAGGCCCAGTCTGGTTTTCAGATAGGCGTGCAGCACAGGCGCAGTCCCCAGGGCCAGGGCGCTGCGCTGCTGCGCTTTCCAGGTGACGGAGGTGCAGGTTGCGGCAATCCGGCGGCGCTCATCAGCCGGCAACTGCGGCGCATCCTGCAGCAGGTTGTAGTAAGCGAAGAACCGGTCGTGATGCTGCTGGCGTTTGTCGGCCGACAGATGCGAGGCGATGCGCGGCGCATGGGTCATCGGGCCGCGGAAATCGATGAAGCGGCGGGCTTTCACGGCCAGGCGCAGGGGCAGGGCTTCATCCTGGATGAACAACCGCTCGTCGCAGCCACCGGCCGCGCGGAACAACGCCGTCTCCACCAGCCAGGCCATGCGCACGAAACCGCGGCCATGGATGATGGCATGCAGGGGCCGGTCGCTGACGTCGGTTTCGGGAATGCGGCCCAGCGGAAGAAGCTGGATGCTGCCGGCTTCCTGATCGGACTTGGCGACCTTGGCGTGGATCATGTCAGCCTGCCGTTCCTGCAGCAGCCGATGCATGAGCGTGACGGCATCGGGCACGATCAGCTCGTCGGCATCGATCAGACAGAGATAGCGACCTCGTGCCTGAGCCGCGCCCTGGTTCAGACGCAGACTCGGTCCGGCATTTTGCACATTGCGCAGGATGGTGACGGCGGGAAGGCTGCCGGCATGCGCTTCAAGGACCGACACCGAGGCATCGGTCGAGGCATCGTCGATGAAGATGTATTCCGCAGGAACCGGCAACTGCTGGCTGGCCAGCGCCTTCAGCACCAGCGGCAGAATCCCGGCCTTGTTGTAGACCGGGATCACGAAACTGATTTCAGGGGTGCCGGAAGAGGCAGACATCGGAAGGGCCGCAGGTTGAAGCGGAAACAGAGCCTGCTTCGCCGAATAACGGCTTTCGCCGGGCGGTACAAGCCTGCCGGATCAGGCGACCAGGAAGATGGACGAGCTTGGCGGCCGCCGGGTCGCATTGCCGAAGCCGTCATAGGTGATCGGCGCGCCATGGAACACGCGAACCGCGGCATTTCGTTCGGCGATCATTTTCTCGGCGCCGCCGATCTCGCCACGGATTTCGAGCAGCTTCTGCAGCATGATTTCGACGCCGGGCAGGCCGCCGACGGCACCGGACACGGCCGCAGCACGGTCCTGGGGCACAGCGCCGCCCTTGGGCAGCACCACGCCGATGGTCTGCACCGCAAGTTTGGGGATGACGTCCATGACTGACATGCAGGCTAAGGTAGCATCAGCCTTATCCACAGGAAAGGTGTGGTTTTTATTCAGTTAATACAACGGCTTGCTCTTAACGGATTGTTTACCAGCCGGCGGCCGCAGGCTTTCGCCACGTCCCGCCATTTCTTGCTATCCTGAGCGCGCATGCCGTTCCGCGCTGACAACAGTGATCCGCATTGCAGACCCCACCGGAGAAAACTCCTGATCGGGGCGGGCCATGCAGTGGCAGCAGCCATGTTGCCCTGGCCGCTGCGGGCCCAGCCTAAAGCCGTCGATCTTGCATTGGTGTTGGCGGCCGATTGTTCAGGCAGCGTCCATGCCGAGCATTACGCGCTGCAGCAGAAGGGGTACGCCGAGGCCTTCCGCAATCGCCAGGTTATCCAGGCCATTCGCTCCGGCATCCATGGCGCCATCGCGGTCTGCTATTTCCAGTGGTCGGGCTACAGCCTGCAGACGCCCGTGCTGCCCTGGACCATCCTGCGCAGCGATGCCGATATCGCCGGTTTCGCCACGCTCATGGAACGGGCCGAGCGCGTCATCTTCGGTGGTGGCACCTCGCCCACGGGGGCCATCGAATTCGGTCGTCGCATGCTGGACCAGGCGCCGGTGCAGACCACGCGGCGCGTCATCGATATCTCGGGCGACGGCCGCAACAACACCGGACCAGCCCCGATGGAGGCGCGCGATGCCGCCGTGGCCGCGGGCATCATCATCAACGGCCTGCCGATCCTGCATATGGAGCCGGATATCGACGACTATTACGAAAAATATGTCATTGGCGGTCCGGGCTCTTTCATCGTGCCGGCCCGCGACTACACCTCCTTCGAAGCGGCAGTCCGGCGCAAGCTGATCCTGGAAATCGCGGGCCATGACAGCGGGCCCAGCCATGGCTGAAACCGGCCTGGTCAGTGCGGATGAACTTTTTTTGTTTCTCCGCGTTCAGATTTCTCACAAGTACTTCGGGGGATATCATGTTTCGCAGTGTGATCGCGGTCCTGGCCGGTCTGGGGCTGATGACGATGACCATCAGCGCCGCAGGGCCGGCGGCTGCCCAGTCCAACGATCCGGCTTCCCGTTCGGCGGGACAGTCGACGCAGAACACCGGCAACAATATCTCCAGTCGCACGACGGCAGCTGCCGCCATGCCTGAACGTCCCAATGGCGCCTGGTTCCAGGCCGGCTATACCGATGTCGAGCAGAGCACGGCCGGTGCGGCCTTCGACGGCAGCCTGACCAACCTGATCGTCGGCTATGATCGCTTTGTCACCAGCCGGGTGCTGCTGGGCGTGGCCTTCACCTTCGAAAGCCTGGATATCGACACCAACTTCCTCAGCGGGCGCGGCAGTCTGGAAAACAAGGGCTTCGGTCTGGCGCCCTATGTCGGCGTCAAGCTGGACGATACCTGGTCGGTGGATTTCTCCGCTGGCTACAGCTGGCTCGATTATGACGTGCGCGGCAGCAACAACACGGTCGCCGGCAGCTTCGATGCCGAGCGCTGGTTCGCGAACAGCAGCGCCAATGCCATCTATCGCAGCGGCAACTGGCGCTTCCTGCCCAAGGTCGGCGTGCTCTACATGAAGGAAGACCAGGACGGCTATACCCAGTCGAACGGCGTTGCCGTCGCCCAGCAGGATATCCGTCTCGGCCGCCTCTATGCCGGCGGTCGCGTCGGCTACGCCACGGAAACGATGATGCCTTACATCCGCCTGCAGGGCGAATATGACTTCAAGCATCCCGCCGGGCAGGCGATCGGCAATGGCCAGTTCACCAGCGACGACGATACCGGCGGCCAGATTGGCGCCGGCATCGAGTTCTTCTCCACCGGTCCGTGGAGCGGCGCGATGGAGTTGGCCTACAACTCGCTCGGCCGCCAGGATCTGGATGTCTGGAATGCGCTGGCCCGCATCCGCATGACCTTCTGATCAGCCGCGCTGCCAGCGCCGCTGACGCAGCGACAGCATCAGGTCCAGGGGATTGGGTAAAGAACGAGCTGCCGGCGCCGGCGGCTCGTTTGCGTTCGTGGCCGGAGCTTTTGGTGTCGGCCTGCTGCCGCCACGATCCTGCAGGACCTGGCAAACCTGCACGCGGTAATTCTCGAAGAACTCACGCCGGCCCGCCGCCTTGGCGGTCAGGTGATCAGGATGCCGGCCCCAGGCCTGCATCGCGGCTTCATTTTCATATTCGACCAGCGTGACCCGCTCGCCATCCTCGGCGACGAAGGCCTTATGGGCGATATAGCCGGGCATGGAGGCGGCGAGAGGCGCAATTTGCTGCGCCATCTCCTTATAGGCAACGCTGGCATCGGCCCGCAGCCGGCTGCGGAAAGCAACGAGTATCATGATGGGTATCCTTTCGCGGGCCATGGGGAGGGGCGGCCGGCAGGCGGATATTGCGATTTCCTGTAAATCACGTAAAATGAATAATAATGATTATATCCATCTTAGGATGAGAACATGGAATTGTCCGATCTGCGCATCTTTCGCGCCGTGGTGCAGGCTGGCGGCATCACCCATGCGGCCCGGCAGCTGCATCGCGTCCAGTCCAACATCACCGCGCGCATCAAGAAGCTGGAAGTAGACCTGCAGGTCGACCTGTTCCTGCGCGAGGGGAAGCGGATGCAGCTCAGCCCCGCCGGGCGCGTATTGCTCGAGCATGCCGAGGAGCTGCTGGCGATGGCCGACCGTGCCCGCGAGGCATTGCACCAGACCACGCCGCATGGACTTCTGCGCATCGGGGCCATGGAAAGCACGGCTGCCGTGCGCCTGCCGGCACCGTTGAGCATCTATCACCAGCGATATCCCGGGGTGACCATCGAACTGCATAGCGGTCAACCGCGCGAGATGATCGCCCAGGTATTGGCCGGCGAGCTGGATGCCGCGCTGGTGGCCGAACCGGTCAGTGACAACCGCCTCGATGCCGTCAGCGTCTTTACCGAGGAGCTGGTGCTGGTGACGGATGTGAGGCATCCACCGATCAAGGCGCCCCGTGATGTGCAGATGCGCGGCATGCTGGCTTTCCATCCCGGCTGTCCGCATCGCGAACGGCTGGAGGCCTGGTTTGCACGGGCCAATGTGCCGATCGAGCGCGTGATCGAACTGTCGTCCTATCATGCCATGCTGGGCTGCGCCGTGGTCGGCATGGGCGTTGCGCTGATGCCGCGCAGCGTGCTGGACACCTATGCTGAAAAAGCGCGGCTGGGTGTGCACCCGCTAACATCACCGTTCCATCAGGCCCGCACGCTGCTGATCGCGCGCAAGGGGCCGGTGCAGCCGAAGGTGGCGGCGCTCACCGCGCTGCTGCTGGAAGAAAAGACACCGAAGGTCGCAAAGGCGAGGCGTACGGCCTGAGCCGGCGCTCTGGCTGCCGGAGACGTATAGACGACGCGTCCTGTTGCCCCTAAATAGGATCAGAGGAAGCAACAGGAGGGCGCCATGACCGGTCTCGACCAGCTTGCGGCGATGATCCCCGACGGTGCCAAGATCGCTGTGCCGCCGGATTATTCCGGCGTCTCGATGGCGCTCACCCATGCCATGATCCGGCGCGGCATCCGCAATCTGCATCTGGTCGGCGTGCCGGTTTCCGGCTTGCAGGCTGAACTGCTGATCGGCGCCGGCTGCGTCGCCGCGCTGGAAACCTCGGCCATCACGCTGGGCGAATACGGCACGGCTTCCCGGTTTGCCGCCGCGCTCAAGGCCGGTTCTTTCCGCATGATGGATGCGACCTGCCCGGCCATCCATGCCGCCATCCAGGCCGCCGGCAAGGGACTGCCCTTCATGCCGCTGCGCGGTCTGCTTGGCACCGATCTGCTGGCCAACCGGCCCGACTGGAAAGTGATCAGCAATCCCTTCGAGGACAAGGCCGATCCGATCGTGCTGCTGCCGGCCATCCGCCCCGATGTCGCGATCTTCCATGCGCCCTATGCCGACCGTAACGGCAATGTCTTTATCGGTCGTCGGCGCGAGCTGGTGGCGATGGCGCATGCCGCGGTCACCACGCTGGTGACGGTGGAAGAGATCCGCGATGTCGATCTGCTGGCGACGGAAGAGTCTGCCGCCGGCACATTGAGCGCGGCCTATATCGGCGGTGTGGCGATCGCCCCGCGCGGTGCCTGGCCGCTCAGCCTGTGGGACTTGTACGATTACGACGAGGCGCATCTGCGTGAATACGGCGAGTTGGCGAAGACGGACGAGGGCTTCCGGCGCTACCTCCAGACTTATGTGCATGACCGGCGGGCTGCCGAATGAGTTTCAGCCGCCAGGAACTGCTGATCCATACCATTGCCGGCCTGTTGCAGGGCTGCCGCATCATCGCGGTCGGATCGTCTTCGCCGATCCCCGGTGCTGGCGCGTTGCTGGCTCGGGCCCGCGATCCAAAGCTGCGTATCAATATCCTGGGCAGCGTGCGCCATAACTTCTTCTGCGATGGCGGCGTCGAGCTGTTCGATATCGCAGCCCAAGGGCGTCTTGATGCCTTCTTCCTCGGCGGCGGCCAGATCGATGGTCATGCCAATATCAATCTGGTCGGTGCTGGCGGCCAGTATCCGCAGACGGATGTGCGCTGGCCCGGCTCGTTCGGTTCGGGCTACCTTTATTATCTGGTGCCACGCGTCATCCTGTTCCGCGAAGAGCATTCGCGGCGCGTGCTGGTGCCGAAGGTGGATTTCATCTCCTCGGCCGGCCCGAAGAATGACGGCACCTATCGGCCGGGCGGGCCGATTGGCCTGCTGACCAACCTGTGCTGGTTCAGTTTCGACAAACAGACGCTGCGCTTCCGGCTCGACAGCGTGCATCCGGGTCACACGGTCGAGGAAGTGCGCGACAATACCGGCTTCGATTTCGATTGCCCCGATCATGTGCCGCAGACGGCCGCACCCGACGCGGCGACGCTGGCCCTGATGCGCGGCCGCATCGCCGCCGAGATCGGCGAGACCTATCCGCGCTTCGTCGCCAAGGTTTTCCCCCAGGCCGCCAGCGCCTGATCTCCAAAAGGATTGAATCATGTCAGCAGAGAAGACCCTGCCCGTGCAGCGCGTGGCTATTGTCGGTGCCGGTCTGATCGGTGCGAGCTGGGCGGCGCTGTTCACCGCCGGCGGCATCGACGTTGCGGTCTGGGACCCGGATACGGCGGCGCTGGAAGCCTTCCGGCCGCGCATGGCGGCGGCGCGGAAACAGCTGGCGCAGCTCGGCTTGCGCGGGCGTGGCAAGGCGAAACTGTTCAAGCGGCTGTCGGCCGCCGTCACTGACGCCGATCTGGTGCAGGAGAATGCACCGGAAAAGATCGAACTCAAGCGCCGCCTGTACAACGACATCTTCAATGCTGCGCCTGATACGGTGATCGCCAGCAGCACCTCGTCCTTCGCCTGGTCCGATCTCACCCAGGGCGTATCGAAGCCGGCGCAGATCGTCGTGGCGCATCCCTTCAACCCGCCGCATCTGGTGCCGCTGGTTGAAATCTTCGGCACCGATGACGTCATCGTGCGGCGTGTGATCGGCTTCTACGAGGCTCTGGGCAAGGTGCCAGTGCGCATGAAGCGTGAAGCGCCGGGCCATATCGCCAACCGTTTGGCCTCGGCGCTCTATCGGGAGGCCGTGAATATCGTCGCCGAGGGCATCGCCGACGTAGAGGCCGTCGACAAGGCGCTGGTCGAAGGTCCTGGCCTGCGCTGGTCGATCCAGGGGGCGCATATGACCTATCACCTGGGCGGCGGCGACGGCGGCATACGGCATTACCTCGACCATCTCGGTCCCAGCCAGGAAAAGCGCTGGGCCTCGCTTGGCAATCCGCAGCTGAGTGAAGAGGTGAAGGCCGCCATCGTGCAGGGCGTGGAAGCGGAAGCTGCCGGTCGCTCGATTGCCGAACTGAGCGCCGAGCGTGATGCCATGCTGCTGCAGACCCTGAAACTGCGAGCGAAGCGGCGCAGCTAAAGCCCGGGACTGCCGACTAAAAAACAGGCGCACTACCACCGGATGGGCAACGTTCATGGTCACCTGCGGGGAACCATGCGGATTGCACTGCAGCATCACATTTCCGTGCCCCGAATTTTCTAGGGCAAACGGGGGCGGCTGAGTTGTAATATGTGCACCCCATAATGGACGGCCCACGTCCAACCCCACCGACTTTCTGTCGCGGATCCGGAGGACCAGCAATGCCCAAGCTCAACGTGAATGGCAAAGTGCGCGAGTTCAAAGCCGAGGAGGATACCCCGCTGCTCTGGGTGATCCGCGAGCAGCTCAAGCTGACGGGCACCAAATACGGCTGCGGTGTCGCCCAGTGCGGCGCTTGCACCGTGCATGTGGATGGCGAGGCCGTCCGCTCCTGCGCCATGCCGGCCTCGGCTTTCACCGAGGCGCAGAAGATCGTCACCATCGAGGGCCTGTCGCCCGATGGCTCGCATCCGGTGCAGAAGGCCTGGCTGGCCCAGGACGTGCCGCAATGCGGTTACTGCCAGGTCGGCATGATCATGGCGGTCGCCGCGCTGCTGAAGTCGAAGCCCAAGCCGACGGATGCCGATATCGACGCCGAACTCACCAATATCTGCCGCTGCGGTACCTATAACCGCGTGCGCAGCGCGATCCACCAGGCAGCCGAGATGGCAGGCAGTGCGCCCGCCACTCGTGGCCGCACGTAAGCGCAGGGAAGGAGAACCATCATGAACGTTATGACTCCCTCCCGCCGCGGCTTCATTGCCGGGTCCGCCGCCGCCGGTCTCACCGTCGGCTTCCATATCCCCTTTGCCTCGGCGCAGCAAAAGACGCCTGCGCCGGCGCCCGAGATCAACGCCTGGGTGGTGATCAAGCCCGATGACACCGTGGTGGTCCGCATCGCCCGTTCCGAAATGGGGCAGGGGTCGCTCACCGGTCTGGCGCAGCTCGTTGCCGAAGAATTGGAATGCGACTGGTCGAAGGTGACCACCGAATATCCGACACCCGGCCAGAACCTCGCGCGCAACCGCGCCTGGGGCAATTTCTCCACCGGTGGCAGTCGCGGCATCCGTGAGTCGCATGACTATGTTCGCAAAGGCGGTGCGGCGGCGCGCATGATGCTGGTGCAGGCCGCGGCCGAACAGTGGAAAGTCCCGGCGGCCGAATGCACGGTCGAGAAAAGCGTGATCACGCACAAGGCGTCGAACCGCAAGACCACCTACGGCAAGGTGGCTAATGCCGCCGCCAAGCTGACCCCGCCCACCGATGTGCCGCTGAAGGACCCGAAGAACTGGAAGATCGCGGGCCAGCCGGTGAAGCGCCTGGATACGGTCGACAAGCTGACCGGCAAGCAGGTCTATGGCGTCGATCTTCAATTGCCCGGCATGCTGAATGCCGCGATCAAGGACTGCCCGGTCTTCGGCGGCAAGGTGAAGAGCTTCGATGCGGCCGGCACCATGAAGAAGCCCGGCGTGAAGAAGGTCGTCCAGGTGGGTGACAGCGCGGTAGCCGTGGTTGCTGATACCTGGTGGCGGGCGAAAAGCGCGCTGGATGCCATGACCATCGAATGGGATGAGGGGCCGAACGCCAAGGTTTCCAGCGCCACCATCGCCGCCGTCCTGAAGGAAGGGCTGGATGCCAAGGAAGCGGCCGTTGGCAACAAGGTCGGCGATGTCGAAGCGGCGCTGAAGGGCGCGGCCAAGACTGTCACCGCGACCTACAGCTATCCGTACCAAAACCACGCCACCATGGAGCCGATGAACGCCACGGCGAAATATACGGCACAGCGTTGCGAGGTCTGGACGCCGACCCAGAATGGCGAGGCGGCGCTGGCCGCGGCCTCGGAAGCCTCGGGCCTGCCGCCGGCGCAGTGCGAAGTCTACAAGCTGCATCTCGGCGGCGGTTTCGGCCGGCGCGGCGCGGTGCATGACTGGGTGCGTCAGGCGGTTGCCATCGCCAAAGAAATGCCCGGCACGCCGATCAAGCTGATCTGGTCGCGCGAAGAAGACATGACTCATGGCCGCTATCATCCGGTCACCCAGTGCAAGATGACGGCGGGGCTGGACGATAAGGGCGAGATCACCGGGCTGCATATGCGCATCTCGGGCCAGTCGATCGTCGCCGGCATCTTCCCGCAGAACATCCGCAACGGGCTTGATCCGGTGGTCTTCCAGGGCCTCAATCCGGCGGGCGGTGCGGAAGCCTCGATCGGCTACACCTTCCCGAACCTGCTGATCGACCACGCCATGCGCAACCCGCATGTGCCGCCGGGCTTCTGGCGCGGCGTGAATCTCAACCAGAATGCCATCTATCTGGAGAGCTTCATCGACGAGCTGGCGCATGAGACCAAACAGGATCCGCTGGCGCTGCGGCGCAAGCTGATGGCCAATCACCCCAAGCATCTCGCGGTGCTGAATGCGGTGGCGGACAAGATCGAATGGTCGAAGCCCGCACCCGCCGGCATCTTCCGCGGTCTGGCCCAGACCATGGGCTTCGGCTCCTATGTTGCCGCCTGTGCCGAGGTTTCGGTCGGCAAGGACGGCAAGATCAAGGTGCACCGCATCGTGGCGGCCACCGATCCGGGCCATGCAGTGAATCCGCAGCAGATCGCGGCACAGGTCGAAGGCTCCTTCGTCTATGGCCTGACGGCGGCGCTCTACGGCGAATGCACGGTGGCCAATGGCCGCATCGAGCAGGAGAACTTCGATACCTATCCGATGATCCGCATCGACGAGATGCCGAAGGTGGAGACGGTGATCGTGGCCTCGGGCGGCTTCTGGGGCGGCGTAGGCGAACCCACCATCGCCGTCGCCGCACCGGCGGTGCTGAACGCGATCTTTGCCGCCACCGGCAAGCGCATCCGTGACCTGCCGATGAAGAACACCGATCTGAAGTCGGCGTGATTTTTCGGACGGCTGTCGTTTCCGGCGTTCTGGCCCTGGCGGTATTGTCTGCCAGGGCCGAACCGCCGGTCGCTTACATAGTAACAGGCGATGCGATCCTGCTCTCGCTGACCGGGAAACCGGGCGATGCGCAGCGCGGCCGCGCCATCGTCGCCAGCCGGCAGAAGGGCCTGTGCCTGCTCTGCCATACCGGGCCGTTCCCGGAAGAGCGGTTCCAGGGTGACCTGGCGCCGCCGCTGAATGGCGCGGGGGCGCGCTGGTCGGAAGGGCAATTACGCCTGCGCATTGTGGATTCCAGACGGTTGAACCCGGACACCATCATGCCATCTTACTATCGTATCGAAGGCCTCAGTCATGTCGGCGCCGCCTGGCGCGACCAGCCGGTGCTGACGGCGGCCGAGATCGAGGATGTTGTGGCGTTTCTGACGGGATTGCGCGAGTGAACACAGGCCTGATCATCACGCGACGTATGGCGATGGCCGGCGCAGCCAGTCTGCTGGTGGTTCGACCTGCATGGTCGACCACGCCGGCCGAACTGGCGGATGTGATCGCTGAATTCACCGGCGGCGCCAAGGTGCAGCCGGGCCGCGTCAAGCTCGACCTGCCGCCGTTGGTCGAGAACGGCAATTCGGTTTCGGTCACGCTGAAGGCCGATAGTCCGATGACTCAGGCCGATCATGTGCGTGCCTTTGCCATCTTCACCGAACAGAATCCGCAACCCAATGTGGCGACCTTCCATCTCGGTCCGCGCGCCGGCCGTGCCACGGTGACGACCCGCATGCGGCTGGCTACCTCGCAGCGTGTGACGGCGATTGGCGCGTTCAGCGATGGCAGTTTCCGTTCCGACCAGGTCGACGTGATCGTCACCCTGGCCGCCTGCATCGAGTGACGCCCATGGCCAGAGCTCTCATCAGCGTGCCGAAGACGGCGAAGAAGGGCGAGATCATCGAGATCAAGGCGATGATTTCCCATGTCATGGAAACCGGCTACCGGCCGGGCGTGGATGGCAGGATCGTGCCGCGCGACATCCTGCGCAAATTCATCTGCCGCTATGCCGGCGAGGAAATCTTCCGTGCCGATTTCCATCCGGCCACGGCCGCCAATCCCTTTATCGGTTTCACCACCATCGCCACCGCCAGCGGGCCGATCACCTTCACCTGGGAAGGCGACAACGGTTTCAGCCAGACTGAGACCATGACCATTGCCGTGACATGATCCGACGCGGTCTGCTGGCCGTGATGGGCCTGGCGGCGACAGCCGCTGTGGCTGCCGACATCCCCAAAGCCGAGCGCCGCTCGGGCTTCACCTTCATGAGCCGCGAGACCCAGGCCATGCAGGAAGATGAAACGTTCAACTCGGGCATGCTCTGGGTCGCCGATGGCGAAAGCCTGTGGAGCGAAGCGCCGTCTGCGTCTGCCAAGGCCTGCAGCGGGTGTCATAATGATGCCACCGTCAGCATGCGCGGTGTCGCCGCGCGCTATCCGGCTTTTGACGACAGAAGCGGCAAGGCCATTGATCTGGAACAACGCATCAATCTCTGCCGCCAGACCCATCAGCAGCAGCCGGCCTTTGAGCCCGAAAGCCGGCCGCTGCTCGGGCTCTCGGCCTATATCGGCCACCAGTCGAAAGGCATGCCCATAGCGCCGCCTGACGATCCGCGTCTGGCCGCGACGCGCGAACGCGGCAAGGCGCTGTTCTCCACGCCGATGGGGCAACTGAATTTCTCCTGCGCGCAATGCCATGACGACAACTGGGGCAAGCGGCTGGCCGGCAGCCCGATCCCGCAGGCGCATCCGACCGGCTATCCGATCTACCGCCTGGAATGGCAGGGCATGGGTTCGCTGCAGCGCCGCCTGCGCAACTGCATGACTGGTGTGCGCGCCGAGCCGTTCGCTTACGGTGCGCCGGAGATGATCGAGCTGGAACTGTATCTGGCTGATCGCGCCAAGGGCATGGCGCTCGAAACACCCGCCGTCAGGCCGTAACGCCGAGACGCTTCAGCCGCGTCGCCTGATCTGGATTGACGGCGAGGTCCGGCATCCTGCCTTCGACCAAAGCCTTCACCTGCCGCACCGTATCGAAGGCCTGATGCTGGGTCGCCGCCGGGGTCAGCCCGCCGATATGCGGCGTGGCGATCACGTCGGTGCGGTTTGCCAGAAAAGGCGACGGCATCTGATCCGGTGCGCGGCCGACATCCAGCGCCGCACCGGCGAGATGGCCGGAGTCGAGCGCCTGAGCGAGCACTGCCTCATCGACCAGTTCGCCGCGCGCCAGGTTGATGAAATAGCTGCCAGCTTTCATGGCGGAAAAGGCCTGCGCGTTCATCAGATTCTCGGTCTGCGCATTGGCCGGCGCGAGGCAGATCACGAACTTTGACGCCTGCAGCAGGTGCGACAGTGTCACCTGTTCTACATGCGGCTCCGTGATCGTCACGGCGGGATCGGTGGCCAGCACCGTCATGCCCATGGCATGGGCAAGGGCCGCCACCCGCTGGCCGATGGCGCCATAGCCGATGATGCCGACGCTGGAGGTCGAGAGCTGCACGCCCATGCGGATGGCGGGCGGCTGGCCGCTGCGATAGGCCTGCACGGCGCTGCTCACGCCCCTTGAAAGATCGACCATGAAGCCGATGGCGAGTTCAGCCACTGAATCGATGAAGCCGGCGGTGGCGCGTGTCACCAGAACGCCGGCCTTGTTGGCGGCATCCAGGTCGATGTTGCGGATATCCATGGCGCAGCGCACGAAGGCGACCAGATCGGGCAAAGCCATAAAGATTTCGGCCGGGCCGGTGGTCTGGCGGTCGGATACGATCACCTGGCAGTCGCGGGCGCGTGCGATCAGTTCGGCCGGAGTCATCGGCGCGGCACCGTCATGCAGCCGCACCTCGCCATGCCTGCGCAGCGCAGCCAGCGCTTCCTCGCCGTAATAATTCTTCAGGGCATCAGGCGTGTGGCAGAGCAGGATACGCATCATGAAACTCGATCAATGGGACAGGCTGCGGCGCGGCTTGCCCGGCGGGGCGACCGAGCCGCGCACCAGCAGCGTGGACTTGAAGCGGAATTCTTCCGGCATCGTGTCGGGCTCTTTCAGGCGCAGCATGATGCGGTCGACCATGGTGCGCGCCAGTTCGGGCAGCGGCAGGCGCACGGTGGTCAGCGGCGGCGCCGTGTAAGCCCCGAGCGGAATGCCGTCCATGCCAACCACCGACATGTCGTCGGGGAGCGTCAGCCCGCGCTCGCGTAGGCCCGCCATCAGTCCGACGGCCATCATGTCGTTGATGGCGACGGCGGCAGTCGGCTTGTCGGGGTGCTTCACCAGCGGCTCAGCCAGGCTCTGGCCCAGTTCGGCCATTTCCTCGTCGGCGTAATGCGACGCCGTGCTGCCGGCGATGATCACCGCCTGCATGCCGACGGCTTTCGCGGCATTGAGGAAGCCTTCGCGTTTTTCGGCACGACTGAAGGTCCAGCCGGACGGCGTCAGGAAGGCGATGGTGCGATGGCCATGCTCGGCCAGATGCTGCACGGCCAGGCCGGCGCCGGCGACGTTGTCGGCCGAGACGTAATCCAGGATCGGCTGACGATCGCGGCGCGCATGGCTGTCATAGCTGACGGCGGCGAGGCCGCGCGCCACCGGCTCCTCGAAATGCGCCTCATCGGCCAGCGAGGAGATGACGATGGCGCCGCGCACGCCCTGCGACCACAGGTCATCGAGGAAGGCGCGTTCCTGCTCGGCCTTGCGGTAGGTATTGGCGACGATGACGCGATAGCCGTATTGCTGCTGCGCCACGGTTTCGATCTCGCGCGCCAGCAGGCCGTAGGAGGGGTTGGCCATCGATGGCACCAGCAGGCCCAACAGCTGCGCCTGGCCGGTCTTGAGCTGGCGGGCGGCGCGGTTGGGCTGGAAGCCGAGCTGCGCCACGGCCTGTTCGACCCGGCTCAGCGTCTCCTTGCTCATGCGGTCGGTGCGACCGTTGAGCACGTTGGAGACCGTCGAGGTCGAGACTTTGGCGAGCCGGGCGACGTCGCTGATGGTGGACATGATCAATGCATACCGAATTGCGCCGGAAGCCAGAGCGAGAAGGACGGAAACACGATCAGTATTACGATCCCGAGCGCGAGGATGGCAAGATACTTGGCCATTGGCCGCGCCACATCCTCGACCCGCGTGCCGGTCATGGTGCAGGTGGCGAACAGGCCTAACCCTACAGGGGGAGCAAACAGCCCGAAGCCCATGGCGATCACCATAATGGTGCCGAAATGCAGCGGGTTGACGCCGAGCTGGGCGGCGATGGGCGTCAGCAGCGGGCCGAAGATGATCAGCGCTGGCGCGCCTTCCAGCACGGCGCCGAAGAAGATCATCACCAGCGTCGCCACGATGACGAACATCATGCTGCCGTAGTTGCGGCCGAATTCGATCAGCGTGGTCGAGATCAGCGTCGGGATCTGCTCGATGGTCAACGCATAGGCAAAGCCGGAGGCCGCCGCCACGATGAACAGGATGCTGCCGGCCATGGCCGAGGACTGCACGAACAGCCGCAGCGTGACGCGCACCGTCAGTTCGCGGAAAGCAAGACCGCCGACCACCAGCGCATAGACCACGGCGAAGGCCGAGACTTCCGTCGAGGTGGCAACGCCGGCGGTGACGCCGCGGCCGACCATCAGGATCATGATCAGCGCGACCAGCGAACCGCCCACAAGCTGTGCCATCGAGCGGTCGCTGGCCTTCAGATACTGCGGGTCGACCTTGCCGCCGAACCAGATGGCGACGGCGGCCAGCAGCAGCGCCAGGAAGGCCGCCGGCACCAGCCCGGCCACGAACAGGCCGCCGACCGACACATTGGCGACGAAGGCGAAGATGATCATGTTGACGCAGGGCGGGATGGTCTCGGCCATCACGGCTGTACAAGCAAGCAGCCCTGCAGTCTCGTTGGGGTCCTGCCGGCTGCGGCGCACGGCCGGCATGATGATGCCGCCCACGGCTGCGATATCGGCCAGCTTCGAGCCCGAGATGCCCGAGAAGACGGCGGTGGCGACGATGGTGATCAGGTTGATGCCGCCGCGCATGCGGCCCATCAGCCGCAGCAGCAGCTCGATCAGCCGCGAGGACATGCCGTTGGCTTCCATGGCCAGGCCAGCCAGCACGAAGAAGGGAATCGCCAGCAGCACGAAGTGATCGGCGCCGGCCGCTACCTGCTGCGAATAGATCACCATCGGCAGCGAGGGATCGGCGAGGAAATACACCAGAGAGGCAAAGGCCAGCGCAAAAGCGATCGGCACGCCGATGACGACGCTGCCGATGAAGCCGACCAGCAGCAGGACGAGCGGCGAGGGCGCCGAAGCCCAGTGCAGGCTGTGCCAGGCCCAGATGGCGGCGCAGAAGATGATGGTCCCGACCAGCGTGCCCAGCGCCAGGCTACGCGGTGCCTCGAAGGCATTGGCCAGTGCGAAGACAGTCATGGCCAGGCTGCCCAGCAGCACCGGGTAGACATAGATGCCATGCGGCAGGCCCAGCGGCGTGGTCTGGCCGGCGCTTTCTTCGAGTAAAGAGTATGTCGTTGCCAGCAGGGCCAGCGCCACGCCGACCACGATCCAGCGGCCGGTCTGCACCAGGGCGGCCTGCCAGTGCGGCGGGAAGGCGGCGCGGAAGACATCGATGCCGGCATGATGGCTGCGGCCCAGCGCGGTGGCCGCGCCGAAGAAGACCAGCGCCACCATCAGGGCGCGCGCCACCTCCTCGGCCCAGTCCACCGGGTCATGCAGGAAATAGCGGAAGATCACGGAGGTGAAGACGACCAGCACGTCGACCAGCAGCGCGAAGGCCGCAATATGCTCGATCACATGCAGGCCATTGCGCAGCACGGCGCCGCCGCGACCGTAATGGTGGTAAAGGATCGGCGCGTCTGTGGCCATGCTGTTCATGTCGGTATGTTTCCTTTGTAGCGCCGGCCCCGCGGTGTGATCCGCAGGGCCGGGCTTTTGACCGTTCTGTCTGTTAGCCGCGCGCCTTGGCGATGGCGTCGAAGACGGGTTTGGTCGTCGGATACTGCGTCATGAACTGCGCATACAGCGTCTCCGAGATCGGCTTGGCGATCGCGGCGCGATCGGCGGCCGGGAAGGGCGTGAAGGTGACGCCCAGCTTTTCCAGTTCCTTCATGGCCTCGGTCGCCTTGGCATCGGCGATGGCGCGTTCGGCCAGCGTCGCTTCCTTGGCGGCCGCCAGGAAGGCGTCCTTGGTGTCCTTGGTCAGCTTGGCCATGCCGCGCTTGCCCAGGGCGCAGATCATCGGACTGAACAGATGGTCGGTGCGCAGGCAGAACTTGGCCACTTCGTAGAAGCGGTTGGACAGCACGGTGGCCGGATCATGTTCGAAGCCGTCGACCACGCCGGTCTGCAGCGCGGTGTAGAGTTCGTTGACCGGGATCGGCACCGGCACGGCGCCCATGATCTTGAAGGTCTCGATGAAGGCCGGCGCCGGCAGCACGCGCAGCTTGACGTTCTTCAGGCCGGCCAGGTTCTCGGCCTTGGCGCGGGTGTAGACGCTGCGGGCACCGAAATGGAAGCCCCAGCCCAGCACGCTAATGCCCTTGCGCTCGTCCAGCATGCTCTCGAAGGTCTTGCCTACGCCGGTATCCAGCGCCTTGGCGCCATGGGCGTAGTTGTCGAACAGGAAGCCCAGATCGAGCGCGCCGAGTTCCGGCACTGCCGTGGCCCAGATCGACGAGCCGGTGATCATCATGTCGACCGAGCCGATGATCACCTGCTGCACCACGTCGGCTTCCTTGCCGAGCTGGCTGTTGGGGAAGAAGTCGAGGCGGATCTTGTCGCCCACCTTGGCCTTCAGGTTCTTCTGGAACAGGTCGAACCAGACGTGATGCGCGGCATTGGGATCGATCGGCATCGAGGACGAGACGCGGAAGGTGATTGGCGCGGCCTGGGCCAGGATGGCGGGCGAGGCGAAGAGCGAGGCGGCGGCCACCCCGGTACCGGTCTTGATGAAGCTGCGGCGTGAAAGCGACATGGTGATGTTTCCTTTTCCCTGACGGTTTCTTGTTTGTGTATCGATTTACTAAATCGATTTACCTAAAGAGCGTCGCATGGAGAGTCAAGCAGAGCCTGTGCTGCGCTGCAGCGGCCGCCATGGCCGGACTGTCGGCAGATAGCCTAGTCGGGGGATTGTGCCGCCGGGACGGCAGTCCGATAGTGGCGGTGGATTTCCCTGACAATACAGACCCCATGAACGAGAAGATCAGGCCGCTGAAGTCGTCGCTGCAGGCCGGTCTGGCCGAGCGTCTCGATACCGCGCTGTTGTGGCGGACCGAGCGCGCCGGCCTGCGCGCCGAGGACATCGCCAGTTCCATCGGCCTGATGCCGGCGGTGCTGGCCGACAAGCGGGCCGGGCGCGAGCCGATCCTGTTCCAGGAGGTCGAGGCGCTGGAGGAGTATTTCGCCACCATCGGCTTTCCGGGCCTGATCGACGAATTGCGCCAGCCCCAGGGCTGGGCGGCGCAGCCGCTGCCGATGAGTTCGGCCAATGGCAATGCGATTGCGCTGCGCCTGCTGGAAGCGGCGCCCGATATTCGCAATGCCGGCATTTCGCTGCCGGAATTCCTGGGCGAACGCGGCCTGCTGGCCTATGTGCATATCATGATCAAGGCCGATGACTCGATCCGCACGGTGCATTGCGGCGGATCGGCGGCGGCCCATGCCGTGAATGTCGATCGCACCATCCTGGGGCGCGACCTGCGTACGCTCAGCGACCGCGCCTATGGCCAGTTCCTGCACAATCATGTCTCGGAACTGCTGCGCAAGGGCCAGCCTGACCTGAGCCGTATCACCTCGCAGACGCTGCGCTATTCGCGGCTCAGCATTCCGGCCGGCGTGACGCTGGTCGCCTATTCCTTCGATGTGGAAGCGACGGAATCCTTCTCGCTGCGCTGAAATCCCAGCAAAGCCAGTGCGGACATTCACATGATCGAATATATCTTGGCTAAAGTCGAATGGGGGCCAAGAAATGACAGCGGCAATCGGCACTGCAACTCAGAAACGCACCATCAAACTTTGGGAAGGCTTAATCATAGCCGCAATTATTGGCGTGATCGTCATCATTTCGCTTGATCCTGCTGCACTTGATCCGATCGGGGCAGTAATTGTTACCATATGGAAGGATCAGACGGCGGCGGCCTGGGCGCAGGGCATTGGTACAATTGCCGGTGTATTGGGTGCGGCGATGATTGCTGTTTGGCAGGAGCGTCGGCGAGAAGTTGCGGCGACGCGAGACCAGTTCAATGAAGGTCTCGGTATAGCGATTATGATCCGCACGCCCTTGAAAGATTACGTCACGGAATTGCATGGCCGCCTGCAAGGGCCTGTTGCTGCGCATGGCATTCTATTGCGACGATTCACGCTGCCGATACCAGATGACCTTCGCCAGCATGCGGGGCGCCTATGGATCATGGGGCGTCTGGGGGCCGAAATCCTAGAATTCATTTCAATGCAGGATGCAGCACAAGCTGCAGTTCAACGTGGATATGCAGCAGAACGCAAAGCCGATCCTGCGCAATTGCTTGCGGAGTTGAAGATTGCGGAATCGCACATGATCATTGGGCACCAAGTCGGTGAGATTGTGCTGCGGAACCTCAAAAACAGATACAATAACTATCAATGAGTCCGTTCCTGAATCAGGCATATGACTTGGGGCACGGATGCTTTTACTGAGCACCACCAGTTCTCACGCAGATTCACGGCCGGCAGCCCGACTAACTTTTCGCGCAGCGCTTTAGGCGCGGACTAATCTGCTTGACAAACTATTATATAAGTATTTGATATTTAAGATAAATGGTGGGCGGTACTGGGATTGAACCAGTGGCCCCAGCAATGTGAATGCTGTGCTCTACCGCTGAGCTAACCGCCCGCCGAAGGCAGCGTATAAAGAGGCCGCCTGAGGGTGTCAAGCGGCCTGTTGTTCCAAGGGCTTAGCCCGGTCTCCGGCAGGCTGGACCGGGCGGTTTCCAACCCTTAAGCCGCCGCGCGCTTGCGTTCCACGGCAAAGGGGCTGAGGCCCAGCCAGGTCTGCATCGTGCTGGCGATCTCGCGGGCGCCGGTCAGGGTAATCCTGCTGCCGGCCTTTTTCACCGTGAGTAAACCCATCCAGATTTCGGTCATGGTGCACAGGTCGGTCGAGACATAGAGGTCGACGTCGAAGCCCGGATCAGACCAGCACAGATCCACCTCGCCATGGGGCTCCACCACCAGCCACCACTGTCGCTTCGAGGCCGGCAGGTCGGAATACATCACCTCGATGACCACCCGCCGTTCCGGCAGCGGTGTCGGATCGAGATTCCGCCGCATGTCCCACATCAGCAGCGAGACATCCAGGTTGCTGAGAGAGAGACGCGCCTCCACCCATCGCTGACCCCAGAAGCCCATGGCTTCCACCACCGGGCGCAGGTCCCGGCCGGCTGCAGTCAGGCGATATTCGAAAACACCTTTTTCCGTTTTCACCTTGCAGCGCTCGAGCAGACCGGCGGCTTCCAGTTCCTTCAGCCGCTGCGACAGCAGCGTGGGCGACATCTTCGGCACACCGCGACGCAGATCGTTGAAGCGGGTCGATCCGGCGATCAGTTCGCGCAGCAGTACCATGGTCCAGCGTGTGCACAACACTTCGGCAGCCATGGCGACGGGGCAGAACTGCTTGTATCCGGCTTGGGTCATGACGGTCTCCATTCAAAAGCGGGGGGACCATAGGCGCGCCGCCGTGTCGCGCACAGTACAGAAACTGTATTGCCCGGATACAGATCGAGGACTGGAGGGCTTCGTCATACGTCTGACAGAGTGCCGCGCCGGCCGCGGATTCCCCCGCGCACCGCACAATCCCTCAGGAGTTTCAATGCAATGACTGTTTATGTAATCGCCGATATCAAAGTGACGAACGACAACTGGGTGCCGTCCTATGCCGCGTCGGTTCACGATCTTGTGCACAAGCATGGTGGCAAGTATCTGGCCCGCAGCGGCAATGTCGTGACCATGGAAGGCAAGCCGCTGGATACGACCCTGATCGCGATCATCGAGTTCCCGAACGCGGCGGCGGCGAATGCCTTCGCGGCCGATCCGCAATACGCGTCCTTCGCCGCAGCGCGCAAGGCCGGTAGCGACAGCCGTTTCCAGATGGTCGACGACAGCGATCTGGCCGGCACCATTCCGTATCTGCGCAAGGCATAAGCCTCGCCGGACAAAAGAAAAGCCGCGCCTGTTCAGGGCGCGGCTTTTTTGTTCCTGGTAGAGGCGGCCGGTCTTCAGTAAAGACCGCCTGTGCCCGAGATCGGCGCAGAGCCTGCAGAGGCGCCCACGCCCGAGATGCTGTCGCGCTCGGCCTGCATGGAGCCGTCCAGCACGGCGGCGCGTTCGCCCAGCTGGGGCTCGGTGCCGGGACGGAAGGCTTCCAGGATCACATTGCGGTCGCCGGGCCGGGCCAGTTCGCCGGTTTCGGCCTGCACGCGCACCAGGCGCACGCCCGGCGGTACGCGGAACTGGATGTTCGGCTTGCCCTGCAGGGCCTCGGCCATGAAATCCTTGAACACCGGCACCGAGACGGATGAACCGGTCTCGCGCTTGCCCATGTCCTTGGGCGTGTCGTAGCCGATGAAGACGCCGACCGCGAGGTCGGGGCTGAAACCGATGAACCAGGTATCCATGCTGTCGTTGCTGGTGCCGGTCTTGCCGGCCAGCGGCTTGTTCAGCTCGCGGATGCGGATGCCGGTGCCACGCTGCACCACGCCTTCCAGCATCGACACCATCTGATAGGCGGTGACGCTGTCGATCACCTGCGCGCGCGTATCGGGCAGAGCGGGTTCGCTCTGGCTGCTCCAGTCGGCCAGGCAGCCGGTGCAGTCGCGCCTGTCATGGCGATAGACAGTGATGCCGTTGCGGTTCTGCACGCGGTCGATCAGGGTCGGCGTGATCTTCTTGCCGCCATTGACCAGCTCGGCATAGGCCGTGGTCATTTTCATCAGCGTGCTTTCGCCCGCGCCCAGCGACATCGACAGCATGGCCGGCATGTTGTCGATTACGCCGAAGCGCTTGGCGTTGTCGACCACCTTTTCCATGCCGATGGCCTGGGCCAGGCGCACGGTCATCAGGTTGCGCGACTTCTCGATGCCGACGCGCAGCGTGGAGGGACCATAGAACTGGTTGGAGTAGTTGCCCGGCTTCCACAGCGGCAGGCCCGGACCCTGGTCCAGCACGAAGGGCGCATCCAGCACCAGCGATGAGGGCGTGAAGCCGGCATCCAGCGCCGCCGTGTAGACGATCGGCTTGAAGGACGAACCCGGTTGGCGCAGCGCCTGCGTCGCGCGGTTGAACTGGCTGATCTTGAAATCGAAGCCGCCGACCAGCGCCAGCACGCGGCCGGTGTGGGGATCCATGGCGACCAGGCCGCCGCCGACTTCGGGAATTTGGCGCAAGCTGTAGCCGCTCTGCGGCTTGCCGGCTTCCAGCGGTTGTACGGCGATCACGTCACCGACGCTGACGACTTCCGAAGGCGAGCGCGGCACCGGGCCGAAATGATCAGGGCCCAGTTTCTTGCGCGCCCAGCGTAGGCCGGCATAGGGCAGGGTGCCTTTGCTGCCATCGCTGAAACCAAGGGCGACGCTGTCGTTTTCCACGGCGGTGACGGCGGCGACACGCCATGTGGCGGAAAGGCCGGGGAAGGGCGGCATGGCGCTGAGCTGCGTGCGCCAGTCGGCAGTGGGCTGCAGCCTGGCCAGTGGGCCGCGCCAGCCGCCGGCGCGGCGGTCATAGGCTTCCAGGCCGTCGCGCAGCGCGCGCTCGCCCAGCGCCTGCAGCTTCGGGTCCATGGTGGTGCGAACACTCAGGCCGCCTTCATACAGGCCCTTCTCGCCGAATTTCAGCACCAGATCGCGGCGCACTTCCTCGGCGAACCAGTCGGCGCGCGCCAGTTCGGAATCCGGACGCGCCAGCGCGACCAGCGGAGATGCGATGGCGGCGCGCGCCTGCTCGACGGTGATGACGCCGTCTTCCTGCAGACGCTCGATCACCCAGTCGCGGCGCGCCTTGGCGCGGTCCAGGTGGCGCACCGGGTTGTAGTTGCTCGGCGCTTTGGGCAGGGCGGCCAGATAGGCGGCCTCGGGCAGCGTGAGGTCGTAAAGCGACTTGTCGAAATACACCAGCGCGGCGGCGGCCACGCCATAGGCACCCGAGCCGAGATAGATTTCGTTCAGGTACAGCTCGAGAATCTTGTCCTTGCTGAAGGTCTTCTCGATGCGGAAGGCAAGGATGGCTTCCTTGGCCTTGCGGCCAAGCGACACTTCGTTGCCCAGCAGGAAGTTCTTCGCCACCTGCTGCGTGATGGTGGAGGCGCCGACCGGACGGCGGCTCTGCGCCAGGTTCGCCACATTCTGTACGATGGCGCGCGCGATGCCGATCGGATCGATGCCGCTGTGTTCGTAGAAGTTCTTGTCCTCGGCCGACAGGAAGGCCTGGATCACCGGCTTGGGGATTGCCTGGATCGGCACGAAGAGACGACGCTCGCGCGAATATTCCGCGATCAGGCGGCCGTCGCCGGCATGCAGCCGCGTCGTCACCGGCGGTTCGTAATTGGCAAGCTGCTGATAGTCAGGCAGGTCGCGGCCGTAATACCACAGGCCGACAAGGCCGGCGACGCCGGCGCCGATCACGCCGATCACGGCGAGGAACATCAGCAGGAAAAAGCGCGACAGAAGGCGCATGGATAAAGGCTTCCCCAATGCGATCCCGGGTCGGGATCCGAGTTTCAGCGTACAGGTACTCCCGAATGATCGCTCTGTATAGAGACAACATTATGGCGTGACAAAGGCGATAACAGTTTCAATGTTACTGGGATTTAACGCCATGAATGCGGGCGCTTGTCGCTAACATTTCCGCACAGGTTCAGAAGAAGCCTTATCCGAGCAGAAAACAGGGCTTTTGCAAGTGCGTGTCATTTGGGCGGAAGCCCGGCCTGACCTTAATGGGTGATTGCCAAAAGGCGGGTTAGTCGACTGTTTAGCCGACTGTAAAGAGCTGCAGTCGATCCATGATCAGCGAGTTCAGCAGGGGGAGACATTCAATGCAAAAATCAATCTGGGGCCTGGCGGCCCTTCTGGCCGTATCTGCCGTATACGATGCGTCGGCGGCAGATCCTGGCGTCGCGGCCGACAAGATCGTCTTCGGGCAGGCCGCACCGCTCAGCGGCCCGGCATCCAGCCTGGGCACCGGCATGCGGGATGGCATCCTCGCCGCTTTCGGTGAGGCCAATGCCGCTGGCGGCGTCAAGGGCCGCAAGCTCGAACTCATTGCCCGCGATGACGGCTACGAACCCGACAAGTCGGCCGAAGCCTCACGCAAGCTGCTCGACGACGACAAGGTGTTTGCCCTGGTCGGTCCGGTCGGTACGCCGACCTCTGCGGCGGTGGAGCCCATCGTGGCCGAAAAGAAAGTGCCGTTCATTGGGCCTTTCACCGGCGCGGAGTTCCTGCGCAATCCCTACAAGCCGCATGTGGTGAATGTGCGTGCATCCTATTTCCAGGAAACCGAGGAAATGGTCGAGCGCCTGACCAAGGATCTCGGCCATACCAAGATCGCACTGCTCTATCAGAATGACGCCTTCGGTCGCGCCGGACAGGCCGGCATCCAGAAGGCGCTGGACAAGCGCGGCATGAAGGTGGCCGGCGAGGCGACCTTCGAACGCAACACCACGGCCGTGCGTCAGGGCCTGCTCGATCTTCGCAAGGAAGACCCGCAGGCGATTGTCATCATCGGGCCTTATGCGCCGGCCGCCGAGTTCATCAAGCTGGCCAAGCAGCTCAAACTCGCTGCCACCTTCGTCAACATCTCCTTCGTCGGCGCTGATCCGCTGGCCGAGGCGCTGGGGACCAACGGCGGCGGTGTGGTGGTGACGCAGGTCGTGCCGTTCCCGTATGACACCTCGGTGCCGGTGGTTGACCGTTACCAGAAGGCCCTCAAGGCGCATGTTCCGGCCGCGCAGGTCGGCTTCATCTCGCTGGAAGGCTATCTGGTCGGCCGGCTGGTCATTGCGGCGCTCGATCGTCTGGGCGGCGAACCGACCCGTGCGGCTCTGCTCGATGCCCTGTCGAAGGGCGAGTATGACCTCGGCGGTTTCAAGCTGACCTTCGGCGCGAATGACAACCAGGGCTCGGACACCGTGTTCCTGACGGTCATCGGCGACGACGGCAAATACAAAGCCGTGAAGAGCCTGAAGTAGTTCTGTGCGGCGTGCCCCGTCATGCGATGGGGCACGCCGGCATTTTCTGATTTTTGAGGGAAGCCATCATGACTGACGTTGCCGCAGACAGCGCGGGGGTGCATGCGGCGGCCTTCCTGCGCCGCAAGATGGGGATCGGAGCCAAGCTCTATGTCGCCTTCTTCTCCATTGCAGGATTGATGCTGGTATCGAGTGGTATCGGCGGCGCCTTTTTCGGGAGCATCGGCAACCAGCTTGATCGCGTGGTCGAGAACAGCCTGCCCGCGGTCACCACCTCGCTCAATCTGGTCGAACACAGTTCCGAACTGGTCGCCATCGCGCCGGCGCTGAGCGCGGCGGAAACTGAGGCCGACCGGGCACGCTTCTATGCCACGATCACCAAGATCAAGGATGGCATCGGGGTCGAGCTGCAGCGCCTGCAGGATCATGGCGTCGAGGCATCGGAAATCGCGGCTATCCGCACGATGGTCGAGGCTTTCTCGGCGGAAATCGTCAAGGTCGATGCCGGCGTGAAGGCGCGTCTCCAGTTCGAGGCCCGGCGCAAGCAACTGATGGCGGAGGTCGACAAGATCAATGAAGGCTTCAGCAAGCTGGTCGCCTCGCTGCTCGACGAGATGGCGTTCAATGTCACCGTCGGCCTGACCGGGGTCGACGAGAAGAAGTCGAGCAAGGAGATCGCTGCCGAAATGGTGGCACTGGGCAACGAATTCGGCCTGGTGCAGAGCCTGTTCGAGCTCAGCTCCGAGTTCAATGCGGCCATCAACATCACCGAAACGGCGGCGCAGACGCTGACCGCCTCGTCGCTGCGCACCCTGCAGGACCGGTTCGAGGGCCGTGCGACCAAGATGCTGCGCAGCATGGAAAACGTGCAGAAGGCGAAGGCCATGCCGGAACTGCGTGCGGCAGTCGAGGGCATGGTTCAGCTCGGTCGCGGCGACAACGGCATTTTCGCCGTCCGCACGCGGGAAGCCGAGGCGATCCGGAATTCTGACGCGGCCCTGACGGCCAGCCGCACGCGCGCCGCCGAATTGACGGCGCGAACCAAGGCGGTGGTGGGCAAGGCCAATGCCACGGCGCTGGATGCTGCGGGCTCGTCCTTCGCGGTCGTGAAGCTCGGCACCTCGGTGCTGGTCGGCCTGGCCGTTCTTGGCATTGTGGCCGCGCTGGCCGTGGCCAAGTTCTATGTCGGGCCCCAGCTGGTCGACAAGCTCACCAACCTGACCGGCGCCATGGCGCGCATCTCGAAGCGCGAATGGAGCACGCCGATCCAGGAACTGGAGCGGACGGACGAAGTGGGCGACATGGCGCGCGCGGTGCAGATCTTCCGGCAGAACGGCCTGGAAAACGAACAACTGCAGAAGCAGGTCGAGGAAGGCCGCGTCACCTTTGAACGGGAACGCGTGAGCCAGGAAGAAATGATCGACCGTTCCGTGGGCCTGATCGTTGCCGCGGCCGCGGCCGGCGACCTGTCGCAGCGGATCGATGTTGCGCCGCTGCAGGGCGTGATGCGGAAGCTGGCCGAGGGCGTGAACGCGCTGCTCGACAATTTCTCCGGCGCAGTCGATGCGGTGAACCATACGCTCGACGGTATGGCGCGCGGTGACATGACAAACCGTGTGAATGGCGAATTCCAGGGTGTCTTTGCCACCCTGCAACGGAATGTGAACCAGACGGCGGAGCAGTTGTCCGACGTGATGCAGAAGATTTCCCAGGCCGCCCGCACGGTGCGCGATGCGGCTGGCGAAATCTCGTCGGGATCGACCGACCTGGCCGGCCGCACCGAGCAGCAGGCCTCCAGTCTCGAGGAGACGGCGGCGGCGATGCATCAGATCACCTCGACGGTGAAGCACAATGCCGAAAACGCCGAAGCCGCCAACCAGCTCTCGGCCACGGCGCGGGCGACCGCGGATCGTGGCGGCAGCGTGGTCGGCAACGTCGTCACCGCCATGGACCAGATCGAGGACAGCGCGCGGAAGATTGTCGACATCGTCGGCCTGATCGACGAAATCGCCTTCCAGACCAACCTTCTGGCCCTGAATGCCTCCGTGGAAGCGGCGCGGGCTGGTGAAGCGGGCAAGGGCTTCGCGGTGGTGGCGCAGGAAGTGCGCGCGCTGGCGCAACGCTCGGCCGAGGCTTCGAAGCAGATCAAGGAGCTGATCGCGCTGTCGAACAACCAGGTCCGTCAGGGCGCCGATCTGGTCAAGCATGCGGGCACCGCACTGAAGGAGATCGTCGGTGCGGTCAACAAGGTGGCCGATATCGTTGCCGAGATTTCCGCAGCCAGCCGTGAACAGGCGACCGGCCTGGACGAGGTCAATACGGCAGTGGCGAACATGGATGAGATGACCCAGCGCAATGGCGCCCTGGTCGAGCAGACCACGGCTTCGGCGCAGGCGATGGCGACGCAGGCAGACCAGCTCAACGAACTGGTGGCCTATTTCCGGACCTGAGGTCGGCTACCGCGTTTCCGCGCCAAAAAACCGGTCGATGGCGGTCACCGTCGCGCCGGCCAGCCGCTCGCGGCCGGCTTCCGAGAACAGCAGGGCCTCGTCGCTGGGGTTTGAGATATAGCCCAGTTCCAGCAGGGCCGACGGCACGTCGGGGGCGGAGAGCACGCGGAAATTCGCCGCCCGTACCGCATTCCGCCGCAGTGGCGCGGCCTCGCTCAAGGACGCGGTGAGCAGGCCGGCGAAGCGGCTGCTGAGCCGTGCGGTGTCACGCGAGGCGAGATCGAGCAGGATCGACACGACATCGTCCACATCGCCGGCGCGGCTGCTGTCGCCCAGCTGGTCGGCGCGGTTTTCACGCAGCGCCAGCGCCTCGGCTTCCTTGTCGGTCGCCGCCTCGGCGCGGGTGTAGATGCTGGCGCCGCGCGTGGCGCGGTCGGCGGCCAGGCTGTCGGCATGGATGGAGAGGAAGAGGTCGGCCTCTTTGGCGCGCGCCAGCGCCACGCGCTCGGGCAGGCGGATGAAGCGGTCGTTGTCGCGCGTCAGCAGCACGGTGTAGCGCCCGGTGGCGCGCAGCTTCGCGGCCAGGGTACGCGCCACCTGCAGGGTGATTTCCTTCTCGTAGCGGCCGGACGCGCTGATCGCGCCGGGGTCCTGCCCGCCATGGCCGGGATCGAGCACGATCAGGCGGCGGCGGTCGCGCGCGGTGGCCGGCGGCGGTGCGATGTCGACGGCGGTGTCGAGCGGCAGATGCACTGGTGCGGCGAAGGCGAGGCTGAAGGCATTGGGCTCGGCCGGGCGCAGGTCGATCACCAGACGATGCCCGGCCGGTCCCTGCGGCTCCAGCCGGAAGGCGCGTTCGATCACCGCCGGTTCGATCAGCTCGATGGCGATGGAGAGCGGACCGTTCGGCGTCGCGACCGGAAGCCCGAGCGCCGCGATCAGTCCACCGGCCGTTGTCTCGGGCGGCGGGGCGGCCCAGCGCATGTCGGGGAAGGTCAACCGCAGGCCCAGCCCGTCGGCACTGGCCGCCAGCATGGCCTCGGGCGGGCCGGATGCCTCGATCACCAGCCTCGTGAGGCCGGCATTCAGCCCAAGCTGAAGCCGGGTCAGGCGCAACGGCTCAGCTGTGGCCGAGTCGGCCGTCCAGCCACATAAAAATATCAATAATATCAGTACATTATGGAAAAGGTCGGGCCGTCCTGCCGCGCCGCGGCAAGAAAGACCTTGTGGGTATGCCCTGCCAAAGCGTAGCATGCAGATGCGAATATCCGAGTCAGACCCGGACGTCCAGCCAAAGGCCTGTGGAATAAGGTTTATTCCTTGTTTTTCAGGTCCCGGTGCGGGAGCGGAAGGGTCGGCGTAGCGACGATGAGTTTGACCGCACCCATCCAGAGTTCAGCCCGAAGGAGGCGACCTGGCGCGGAAGGACCCCGGAGCGGCGCTCAAGACACACCGGATGATATTTAACCTTCGAAGCACCCGCGCCAGCCCCAGTTCTCATTCGGGCTAGGCTGGACGGAGGCTCGGCAGACCGGCGCCGCGGCGCGCTCAGCGTTTCTTCTTTACTCAAGAAGGCCTGCTGATGAAGCGCCCACTCACCGGTCGACAGGATCACTACCGCCGCCACCCCGTTCTCTAGGGCCGCGACGGGCCGATCCGGCCGCAGTCCGCTTCGATAGCAAAGGCGCGCCGCCGTTTGTTATTCGCGCGGGCGGCGCCGCGCCGTAGGAATAGTGCCTCATGGGCATGCGTATGTTGATTGATGCGACCCATCCGGAGGAAACCCGGGTTGTGGTCGTGAAGGGTACTCGGCTCGAAGAGTTCGATTACGAGACCTCCACCAAGCAGGTAAACAAGGGCAACATCTACCTCGCGCGGGTCACGCGCGTGGAGCCCTCGTTGCAGGCGGCCTTCGTTGAATATGGCGGCAACCGCCATGGCTTCCTGGCCTTCAGCGAAATCCATCCCGACTATTACCAGATCCCGATCGCGGATCGTCAGGCGCTGCTCGCCCAGCAGGCCGAGGAAGAGGCGCGCGCCGCCGAAGCCGAGGAAGCCGAGCTCGCCGCCGAGGAGGCCCGCAAGGCGTCCCGTCGCCGCGACAAGCAGCAGCAGTCTGCCGAAGCGAGCGATGAGGGCGACGATCATCACGATGCCGATGATCGCAATGACGGCGTAGAAACCGTCGAGGGCGATTTCGAAACCGTCGAAGAGATCAAGGCCGACGACGCAGCCCCCGTCGCGGAATCTGTTGTCGAGCCCGAAGCCGCACCGGTCGTCGAGACCGCGCCGGCTGTCGAGCCGGTGGCGGAGGCCGCGGCCGAGACTCCGGCTGCCGAAGCGCCTGCCGCTGAAGATGCAGCCGGCCAGCCGGCCTACTGGAACGTGCCGCATGTGGCCGAGCCGGTGCCAACCGTGTCTGCGCCTGTCGACGGCGAAGAGCATGGCGAAGACGATCAGGGTGAAGAAGCCGAAGCCAAGGACGGCAAGGGCGACGATCACCAGGAAGACAGCCGTCGCCGTCGCCGCGCCAGCGCCTTCCGTCGCTACAAGATTCAGGAAGTGATCAAGCGCCGGCAGATCATGCTGGTGCAGGTCGTGAAGGAAGAGCGCGGCAACAAGGGTGCGGCGCTCACCACCTATCTGTCGCTGGCCGGCCGCTATTGCGTGCTGATGCCCAACACCGCGCGCGGCGGCGGCATTTCGCGCAAGATCCAGTCGCAGGCCGATCGCAAGCGTCTCAAGGCGATCACGGCGGAGCTGGATATCCAGGACGGCATGGGCGTGATCGTGCGTACCGCCGGCATGGAACGCTCCAAGCCGGAGATCAAGCGCGACTTCGAATACCTGCTGCGCAGCTGGGACAGCATCCGCGAGCGCACGCTGGAATCCTCCGCCCCGGCCCTGATCTATGAAGAGGCCGGCCTGATCAAGCGCTCGATCCGCGATCTCTATTCGGATCAGATCGACGAAGTGATCGTGGAAGGCGAGGAAGGCTACCGCTTCGCGCATGACTTCATGCAGATGCTGATGCCCAATCACGCCGAAAACGTGAAGCAGTATCAGGACAAGATTCCGCTGTTCACCCGCTACCAGGTCGAACAGCAGCTCGATGCGATGTTCTCGCCCACCGTGCAACTGCGCTCGGGCGGTTACATCGTCATCAACCCGACCGAAGCGCTGGTCTCCATCGACGTGAACTCGGGCAAGTCGACCCGCGAACACAACATCGAAGAGACCGCCTACAAGACCAACCTGGAGGCGGCCGAAGAGGTCGCCCGCCAGCTGCGCCTGCGCGACCTTGCCGGCCTCGTCGTGATCGATTTCATCGACATGGAAGAGAACCGCAACATCCGCAAGGTGGAGCAGAAGCTGAAGGAATGCCTGCGCAACGATCGCGCGCGCATTCAGGTCGGCCGCATCTCCGGCTTCGGCCTCTTGGAGATGTCGCGCCAGCGGCTGCGTCCCAGCCTGCTGGAAAGCTCGACCATGCCCTGCCCGCATTGCCAGGGCCGTGGCTATGTCCGCTCGATTGAATCGACCGCGCTCACGGTGCTGCGCGCCATCGAGGAAGAGGGCATCCGCGACCGCTCGGCCGAGATCACCGTTGCGATGTCGGCGGAAGTGGCGCTCTACCTGCTCAACCACAAGCGCGACCGTATCGGCGACATGGAGCGCCGCTATGTGATGCGCGTGATTCTGGCCGCCGATCCTAGCCTGGTGCCGCCGGACTTCCGCATCGAGCGCAGCAAGACGCGTCAGCCCGGCGAAGTGAGCCGTCCGGAAGTGATGCAGCGCGACACGCAGCGTCCGATCACCCAGGAATCGGCTTACGCTGAAGAGGATGACGTCGCCGAGAGCGGTGATGAAGCCCAGACCGAGGAGGCCGGCGCCGAGACCGGCCGCAGCGGCAACGGCAGCGGCAGCGAAGAGGGGGGCGAAGACGGTCCCCGTCGCCGTCGCCGTCGCCGTCGTCGCGGCCGCAATGGCGAACGTGGTCCGCGCGATGGCGAAGAACGTTCGGCCGATGGCGAAGCCGCTGCAGGCGAAGGCGCCGAGGCTGGCGATGACGCCGGTTCCGAAGAGAATGAAGGCGAAGATCAGGCCGAAGGCGCTGAAGGCGGCGCCGAAGCTGCCGGTGAAGGCACCGAGGGTGTCGACGGTGAAGGCCGTCGCCGCCGTCGCGGTCGCCGTGGTGGCCGTCGCCGTCGTCGCGATGAGAATGGCGAGCCGCGCCCGCCGCGTGAGCCGCGTGCCGAAGGCGACCGTCCCCGTCAGGATGATCGCCAGAATGATCACCGGGGTCGCGATGACAATCAGGGCAGCGGCCATGGCAGCGGCATGACTCCGGCCGCGCTCGGCGCGATGCTGGATGGCGTGCCGAATTTCGAGTTCGACGACGAAGAGCCTGTCCGTCCGGCGCCGAAGCCCGTCGCCCCTGTGGCGGCTGCGCCGGCTCCGGTCGACCAGACCTCGACGGCACCTGCCGTTTCGCCGGCCATGTCGCCGTCGGAACAGACGCCGGCCACACCGGTCGTGCAGAACACCGGTCCGGTCTTCGAGACCGTGGTGGTCGCGCCCGATGGCAGTACCGACAAGCCGGCGCCTGATGCTGCACCGGCCAAAAAGGGCTGGTGGCGCCGGTGAGTGAAGCTGCGATCCGTCGCGCGACCGGACAGGATGAAGCGCGCCTCGGCGCGCTGCAGAAGCGCGCCTACGTGAAGTATGTGCCCCGTATCGGCGCCGAGCCACAGCCGATGGCGGAAGATGCCGCCGGCCTGATGCAGTCCTACGAGGTCTGGGTGGTCGATGGCGTCGAAGACGGTCTGGCCGGTGCGCTGGTGCTGCGCTCGGCCGCCGATCACCTGCTGATCTGGAGTGTTGCGGTTGATCCGACCCAGCAGGGCACGGGTCTCGGTCGCCGTCTGCTCGACTTCGCCGAGGAACAGGCGCGCCAGCGCGGCCTGCAGGAAATCCGTCTCTACACGAACGCACAGTTCACCGAGAACCGTACGCTCTATGCCCATCTCGGCTATGCCGAGACCGGCTCCGAGCAGTATGAGGGCCGCGAGCTGGTCCACATGGCCAAGTCGCTGCCGGCGGCGTAAGGCTTTCGTCTTTCACAGAATGCGAAACGGCCCGACTTGTTCGGGCCGTTTTATTTTGGAAAGACCGTCACCCTCGGGCTCAAGAAGATCATCTTGGCCGAGGGTCCATTCCCGCTTTCAGAGTGTCGGAACGTGCCGATGGATCCTCGGAACAAGTCCGAGGATGACGATGCGCCGCATCGTCACTTCATCCAGTCCTTCAGCCGTTTGGCTGCCTCGATCATGCGGTCGGTGCTGCCAGCGAAGGAATAGCGCATGAAGTAATGGCCGCGGCCGCGGTCGAAATCGAAGCCGGGCGTCGCCGCGATGCCGGTCTCGGCCAGCATGCGCTTGCAGAAGTCGTTTGCATCATTGGTGAAGCGGCTGATATCGGCATAGATGTAGAAGGCGCCATCGGCAGGCGCCAGCCGGTCGAAGCCGGCTTTCGGCAGTTCGTTCAGCAATATCTCGCGGTTCCTGGCATAGCGCGCGACATTCTCCTCCAGCTCGTCATAGGCCGAGAGCGCGGCCACGCCGGCCACCTGGCTGATGCCGGGCGCGGAGATGTAGAAATTCTGCGTCAGGCATTCGATCGGGCGCAGCAGGGCTTCCGGCACCACCATCCAGCCCAGACGCCAGCCGGTCATCGAGAAGTATTTGCTGAAGCTGTTGATCACGATGGCCTGGTCGGTCAGCGCCAGCACCGACTGCGCGCGGCCGTTATAGGTGATGCCGTGATAGATCTCGTCGACGATCAGCCAGCGCTTTTTCGCGGCACAGTCATCCACCAACGCCTTCATTTCGGCATCGCCCAGCATGGTGCCGGTGGGATTGGCGGGGCTGGCGACCAACACGCCTTTCGCCTGCGGTGCCTGCGCGTTGATCAGCGCGGGTGTCGGCTGGAAGCGCGTCTCTGGCTCCGTGACGATCGTCGCCGGGTTGAGGTCGAGCGCCTTCAGGATGTTGCGATAGGCCGGATAGGCCGGCTCGCCCAGCGCCACCGTGTCGCCGGCATCGAAGGCCGAGAGAAACGCCAGCTGGAAACCCGCTGATGATCCCGTGGTGACGATGATGCGCTCGGACGGCACATCCAGGCCATAATAGCTGCGGTAGTGATTGGAGATCGCGGCGCGCAGCGGCGGAATGCCCAGCGCCAGCGTGTAGCCCAGCGGATCGCGCTGCATGGCCGCCGTTGCCGCCTCGACGGCGCGACGCGGCGCCGGAGTCGAGGGCTGGCCGACTTCCATATGGATCACGTCGCCGCCGGCGGCTTCACGCGCCGCCGCCGCCTTCATCACTTCCATGACGAAGAAGGGATCGATCGCGCCCCGCTTAGACGGCTTCATGCTGCACTCAGAACTGGCGGCCGGTGGCGAGGCCGTAGCTGCGTGGATCGGCGGCGAAGCTGCAGCTGGCCGGATCGCGCGGCAGGCCGTTGTCGCAATAGGCGAGGTTGACGCGACCCAGCCGGCCGATCTCGTTCACCGTCACGCCGCGTGCGGCAACGGATTTGTAGATCGCCGGATCGGTCTTGGGTTCGACCAGCAGCACCGATTGCGGATTGGCCTGGAACAGGCGCGGCTCGGCCAGCGCGGGCACGGCGGCGTCCTTGCGCGCCTTGCCGCCCATCGCGGCCTGCAGCACGCCATAGGCCGCAGCGGAGGCGCTGGGTGCGCCGCCGGCGCCGCTGGCGGCGATGAAGGAATTGCCCACGCGCGGATTGAAGCCGACCATCGCGGTCAGGTACGGGCTCTCGTCGCCGGCCACGCCGGGCAGGTTGGCGAACAGGATGCCGGTCTCACGTCCGACCAGACGGGCGCCGAACGAGGTGCCCATGCTGAAGGCGCAAGCGGCCGCGCCGCCCTTGGAGTCGATGGCGCTGACGCTGGCCGAGCCATAGCCGTTCATCTGCATGGTGTTCGGATCGCTGCGATAGGCCTGGCCCAGATTTTCGGTGAACTTGTCGCCGCGCACCTTCGAACTGCTGCTGCTGCCGAAGAAGTTGGTGCTGGGCAGGAAGCCGCCGCCATCCTGCGACTGCTCCAGCAGCCAGGCGGCAACCGCGCCACCAGCCGGATTGTTGCTGGTATAGACGGTGACGCTGTTCTGGAACGGCACTTCGATCGGCTTCGACACCGCGGCCGTATAGGCGCGCAGTTCTTCGGCCGTGATCTTGCTGCCGGCCGCCGTCATGTCGGCCAGCACGGCCTGCGCCAGGGCGCCCTGATAGAAATCGGAAGGTCCGGCGGTGCGCAGGCGCGACAGCGTGTTGCCCTGGCTGATCTGCAGGCGGCGTTCGCCTTCCTGCGGCACCTGGCCACTGCGCGTGCCGAAGATGGTGCGCAGCGCGGGGCTCTCGGTCACCGAAGGCTGGGTCTCGACCGCGGCCTGGATGAAGGCCCGGCTGGCCGGTTCGCCGAAGCGCGCGAGCTGTTCGGCCGGCGTGACGATGGCTTCCCAGCGCAGCTTGCCGTGACGGCTGTGCAGCAGGCCCAGTCCGCGCACCAGCGCCGGAATGGCGACCGGGCCGCCGTCCTTCGGCGCCAGGGCGGGGAACTCGATGGTCTCGACTTTCCGTGTGACCGGATTGCTGACCACACAGAGGCCGCCGCTGCCCAGGGTGGCGGCGGAGGGATAGGTGATCGTATAGGCCAGCGCCGCCGCCGCGACGGCATCGGCCGCCGAGCCGCCATCGGCCAGGATGTCGCGGGCCACCAGGGCCGCGCGGGGCTCGTCGGCTGCCACGCCGCCGGCAAAACCCTTCAGGTAATCGACCTTGGCCGGGCCGGATTGCATGTCGTCGCCCTTACCGCAGGCGGTGGCAAATACCCCCACCAGGGCGAGCAGGGCGCATTGACGCAGCAGCAGGCCATGCTTACCTAGTCTGGACGGCCGCGAGGCGGCACTATGCCTTGTTGTGGCCGTTTTGTTGGGACAATGCTTCGCCATGGCCATACGCTGGTCTTCCATGCGCCGTTCTCTCATTCGTCTAGCTGCTGCCGGTCCTCGCCTTGTGGCCGTCGGCTGCGCTGCGTTGACGGCCGCCAGTGCGGTTCTGCCGACCGCAGCCGAGGCCCAGCGTCGCGGCGGGATTTCCCTGGTGCGCGACGCCGAGATCGAAAATACCATCCGGACCTATGCAGCGCCACTCTTCGGGGCGGCCGGATTGTCCAATGACGCAATTACGGTGCATCTGGTCAATGATCGCACCCTCAATGCCTTCGTGGCCGGCGGCCAGCGCATTTTCGTCAATTCCGGGCTGCTGATCCGCGCCGAGCGACCGGCCCAGGTGATCGGCGTGCTGGCCCATGAAATCGGCCATATCGCCGGCGGCCATCTGGCCCGGATGGGCGACGCCATCGATACCGCCTCCACCGCCATGATCCTGTCCATGCTGTTTGGCGCCGCCGCTGCCGTGGCCGGCTCGGGCGAGGGCGCTATGGCTGCTGTACTGGGTGGCCAGCAGGTGGCCGAACGCAACTTCCTCGCTTTCACCCGCAGCCAGGAATCGGCGGCCGACCAGGCCGGCGCCACCTATCTGGAACAGAGCGGCCAGACTCCGGCCGGCCTGATGGAATTCCTGCGCATCCTCGGCAACCAGGAAGCTCTGGTCTACGAACGCCAGGATCCTTACGCCCGCACCCATCCGATGTCGGGCGAACGCGTGTCGGCGCTGGACGCGCGCACGCAGCGTTCGCGGTTCCGCGACGCGCCGGACACGCCCGCCAATATCGACCGCTTCAAGCGCATGCAGGCCAAGCTGGTCGGCTATCTGGAAGGCCTGCCGGCCACCTTGCGCAAATATCCCGAAAGCGACACCTCGCTCTATGGCCGCTATGCGCGCGCCTTCGCCTATTTCCGCGGCCTCGATTTCAACCGCGCGCTGAGCGAGACGGATGAGCTGATCCGCCTCTATCCGAATGACGGCTTCTTCCATGAACTCAAGGCCGACATCCTGCTCAACATGGGGCGTGTGGCAGACTCGCTGCCGCCGATGCAGGAGGCCTATCGTCTGCTGCCGAACGAACCGCTGATGGCCTATGGCGTTGGCCAGCGCCTGGTGGCGCTGGAGGATGACAGCCGTCTGCCGCAGGCCATCGACATCCTCAAGCAGGTCACCCTGCGCGAACCCGATAACGGCGGGGCCTGGCAGCAGCTTGCCACCGCCTATGGCCGCCAGGGCGATGTCGGCATGGCCTCGCTGGCTTCGGCCGAACGCTATCTGGTGCAGGGCGCCTATCGCGATGCACAGGGCCAGGCCGAGCGGGCCGTGCGCCTGATGAAGGAAGGGTCGCCCGGCTGGCTGCGCGCCCAGGACGTCATCGCCAATGCCAAGGACGAACGCCGCCGCGACCGTCGCCGGCAATAGGGGCGCCGGCATGCTCTCTCACAGGCTTGTGCCTTTTCCTTCCGTTCCGCGCCGGGCATAGTCCGACTTCCGTTTCACCGAAGGTTTCCCATGTCGCTTTTCCGCTTCTGCCTCGTCGCCCTTCTGCTGGTTGGTGCAGGACCCGCCTTTGCACAACAGCAGACGCCGGCTTTCCCCGATGCGCAGCGCGCGGAAATCCGTGAGTTGCTGACCAACAATCCCGAAGTGCTGGAAATCCTGGTCCGCCACCCCGAGATCGTGGCCGAGGCCGCCGCCGAGCTGAAGACGCGCAATGCCGCGCTGAAAGCGGCGCTGACCGAGAACCGCAAGGCGCTGCTGGATGATGGCGTGTCCTATGTCGCCGGCAATCCGAAGGGTGATGTCACCATCGTCGAGTTCTTCGACTATCGCTGCCCCTACTGCAAGCAGGTGGTGCCGTCGCTGCAGGCCCTGATCAAGGAAGACCCCAAGCTGCGCGTGGTGTTCAAGGAGCTGCCGGTGCTGGGTCCCGACAGCGTGATTGCGGCGCGCGCCGCCGTTGCCGCCATGGAGCAGGAGAAGGGCGCGAAATACATGGCCTTCCACGACGCCATGATGAGCCATCGCGGCCAGCTGAACGAGGCGGAAGTGCTGCGGCTCGCCGGTGCGGCCGGGCTCAAGATCGACAAGCTGAAGGCCGACATGGCCTCGGCCAGGACCGAGGCGGTGATCCGCGACAATCTGGCGCTGGCGCAGAAGCTGGGCATCAACGGCACCCCGGGCTTCGTGATCGGCAACGAGCTGATTCCCGGCGCAATTCCGCTGGAGTCCATGCGCGAGCTGGTCAAGCAGGCCCGCGGCTAGGCTGCTTCCTTCCTGGGCCGGGCGGTTTGACGAATCCGGCCGGATTCCCTATGGTCCGGCCCGAAAACAGCCTTTTAGCCGGGAAGTATCATGCGCGCCGAAATCAGGGCCATGGCCGACGAGATCCAGCAGTCCTTGGGACTGCTGAGGAGGTCTCTTTGACTGGGACAACGCCGTCAAGAAACTCGAAGAACTGAACGCGCGGTCGGAAGACCCCGCGCTCTGGAACAAGCCGGCCGAAGCCCAGGCGCTGATGCGCGATCGCACGCGTCTCGACCGCGCCGTCAGCACTCAGCGCCGGCTGGAATCGGCACTACAGGACAGCCTCGACCTGATCGAGATGGGCGATGCCGAAGGCGACCAGGCCGTGGTCGACGAGGCCGAGGCCGTGATCATGGGCCTGTCGAAGGAAGTCGCCACCGCACGGCTTGAAAGCCTGCTGTCGGGCGAAGCCGACATGAACGACTGTTTCGTCGAAGTGCATGCGGGCGCCGGCGGCACCGAAAGCCAGGACTGGGCGTCCATGCTGCTGCGCATGTATGTGCGCTGGGCCGAGCAGCATGGCTACAAGGTCGAATTCCAGGAAGAGAGCGAAGGCGAGGAGGCCGGCATCAAGTCGGCCACCATCAAGGTCAGTGGACCCAACGCCTATGGCTGGCTCAAGAACGAGAGCGGCGTACATCGTCTGGTGCGCATCTCGCCCTATGACTCCAACGCGCGCCGCCATACCAGCTTCTCATCCGTCGGCGCCTATCCGGTGATCGACGACACCATCGAGATCGAGGTGCTGGACAAGGACCTGCGCGTCGACACCTACCGCGCGTCTGGCGCCGGCGGCCAGCACGTCAACAAGACAGACTCGGCCGTCCGCATCACGCATCTCCCGACCGGCATCGCGGTGGCCTGCCAGATCAACAAGAGCCAGCATCGCAACCGCGACGAGGCGATGAAGATGCTGAAGGCGCGGCTGTACGAACGCGAGCTGCAGAAGCGCGAAGCCGCCGCGCAGGCGATGTTCGACGCCAAGACTGACATCGGCTGGGGTCACCAGATCCGCTCCTATGTGCTGCATCCCTATCAGATGGTGAAGGACCTGCGCACCGAGCTGGAGACCAGCGACACCCAGGGCGTGCTGGATGGTGACCTCGATGCCTTCATGGCGGCGCAGCTCGCCTCCAAGGTGGGCGCCGGCGACACGACGTAATCACACAATCGTCATGCCGGCTGCGGCCGGCTTTCCTTTAAACGTGTCGCCCCGGCCTATCAGCCGGGGCGATTCTTTTTCTACGGAGCGTGACGGATGTCAGCCTATGTGATCTTCGATGTCGAAATCCGCGACATGACGCAGTACCAGTCCTTCATGGCGCAGGTGAAGCCGGCGCTGGAAGCCGCCGGCGGCAAGTATCTCGCCCGCGGCGGCGCGCATACCGTTTACGAAGGCGACTGGGAACCGCGCCGCATCGTGCTGCTGGAATTCCCGTCGGTGGCGGCGTTTGAAAGCTTCTACAACGGCCCGACCTACCAGGGCCTCAAGAGCATCCGCGATGCCTGTAGCTCGGCGCGGCTGGTCGGCGTCGAAGGCCTGTAAGACAAGCAAAGCCCGCACAAACAGAAACGGCAGCCTTCCGGCTGCCGTTCTGCATTCGCTGCTACTGTAAACTTTTTAGCCAGCGGCCTGGGCAAGGCCCGGGATGGCGGCGCCGGGCATCGGCAGGTCGGCGGTGCTGGCACCGCTCTTGATCGCCTTCTGCACGGCCTTCTCGGTGGCTTCGGCCAGCTCGCTGCTGGAGACGATACTGAGCTTGGCGCCGCTTGTCGCGGTCTCACGCGGGTTCTCGGCGAACTTGCACAGGCCTTCGACCTTGGCGCCGGCGGCGATCGACAGCAGCTCGTGCCAGATGTCGCCGCGCACCTTCGCGGTCTTGTCCAGTTCGACCGAGCGGGCGCGGATGCGGCCGATCACTTCACCGCGGATCAGCACCTGGTCGGCCACCACTTCGCCCACCACCTTGGCATTCTCGCCGATGGCGAGGCGCACGGCGGTGACGTCGCCGTTGACGAAGCAGTCGATCTGCACTTCGCCGTCGGACTGAAGGTCGCCGTTGACAGTCAGCCCCGCGCTCAGGATCGAGGGCGGCAGCTGCTTAGCGGCGGGCGTCGGATTGGTTTTCTTGCTGTTTGAAAACATGGTAGCCAGCCTCGATGAATTTACCGGGATCGATCTGCTCGTCATCGAGCAGAATTTCGTAATGCAGATGCTGACCGGTGCTGCGACCGGTCGAACCCATGGTGCCAACCTGGCGGCCGAAGGCGACGGTGTCGCCGGCCTGCACGGAGATGGCGCTCAAATGCGCGTAACGCGTCTTCACGCCCAGGCCGTGGTCGATCTCGACGGCGCGGCCATAGGGACCCTTGCGGCCGGCGAAGACCACGACGCCCGGGGCGGTGGCCATCACATTGGCGCGGTTGGGGCCGAGGAAGTCGATGCCGGCATGGAAGGCCAGCTGCTTGGTGAAGGGATCGGAGCGGCGGCCGTAGGTCGACGAGATTTCCGGATCGCCCGACAACGGCAGGTTCAGCGGCAGACGCTGCGCCAGAGCCTGCAGCTCGCCCCAGCGGCCGAGCTTGCCTTCCAGGCTGTTGATGTCGCGGTCGACCTGGTCCAGCGAGGCGACGGCCACGGTGGTGGTGCCATTCTCGTTGAGAACGCGCAGCGGACCGCCGACGCCGACATCGGCGCGGGCTTCGGCGGCGCGCGACAGCATGGCGCCGATATTCAGGCCGGTCTGAGCGAGCGCCTTTTCCAGCAGGGCGGTGCTCTTCTCGGTGCGCTGGCTGTAATCGTCGATCAGGTCGCGCTGGTGGCCGCGCACGCTGAGAATACGGGTCTCGATCTCGCGCGGCTTCACCGACGGGACCGGCGGCTTCGCCTTGGACTCGCGCAGCATGCCTTCCAGATCTTCGACCGAGGCGATGTCTTCGGCCTTGGTCTCGGGCTTGGCCGGCGTGACGCTGGCAACCTGGGTGTCAGGCTTGGTTGCGGGCGCGTCGGCGGTGATCTTGGCGGCGGGAGCCACCGGCGCGGTCGCGGCGGGCGCCACCGGCTTGGGGGCCTTGCCGGCATCGGCGGTATCGGTCGGCAGGGCAGGTGTGCGCTGCTTCATCGCCATGTCGTACAACCGACGATAGCGTTCCTCGAGGTCGCGCGAGGCGACGACGAAGTTCTCCTGATTCTTTTCGTAGTCGGAAGCGAGGCGCTCGTAGGCCAGGCTCAGTTCGGTGATGCGGCGGTCACGCGCATCCAGCATTGCATCGCGGTAGAAGACGTTGACAGAGGCGTAACCGACCCAGCCGGCGAAGGCGAGGATGCCCGCGGCCATGACCATCTGGCCGCGGCTCGAGAGTGCGACGTAACGAACGTCGCCTCGGCTGCGGAACATGATCTGCCGTTCCGGGAACAGGCGGTCGCGCAACTCCCGCCATTGCCGTCTCGCGCGTCGCGTCACTCAACCCCCCGATTGATCTAGAAAACTGCCGCCTCTGGCTGGGGGAGATTAGGACTTATTTAACTTGGTTAATGCAAGAAAGAATCTGTTACGATTTCCAAAAATACACGTCCGAACACATACTTAACGTATGTCTCTCTGGTTATCCACAGGGTGTGGATGAAGTCGGCAAGCGATTGATTCTACAGAGTCCGGACCGCCTCCAGCACGGAGTCGACATGGCCGGGCACCTTAACCTTCCGCCAGACGGCCGCGACTTTTCCCGAGGCATCGATCAGGAAGGTGGCCCGCTCGATCCCCATGTACTTTCGCCCGTAGAGGCTCTTTTCACCCCAGACCCCGTACGACTCGGTCGCCTTGCCCGACTCGTCCGCAGCCAGAATGACCTTCAGCTTGTGCTTGGTCTTGAACTTGTCGTGGGCGGCCACCGAGTCGCGGGAGCAGCCGATCACCACGGCGCCCAGCTTGTCGAATTTGGCCTTCGCGGCCGTGAAGCCGACGGCCTCGGTCGTGCAACCGGACGTATCGTCCTTGGGATAGAAATACAGCACAACCGGTTTGCCCTTCAGGCTGGCCAGCGACACCGTGCCGCCGCCATCGGTCGGCATGACGAAAGCGGGCGCTTTGTCTCCGACCTGCGGGCCAGGCGCAGACTTGGGAGCAGGCTTTGCGGCCTTGGACTTCGGTTCAGCTTTCTTCGCCATCGCGCGGGCTCTCTGCAGGATCGTTGTTGACGGAATCGGCCAGCGCCAGATGCGGCGCGGCGGGTTTGGCCACCAGTGTCTCGAACAGACTGTGCACCGTCTTCTGCACGGCTTCCAACTGCCGGGTCAGTGCGGTCATGTCTTTTGCCTTCACCAGCGCGGGCAGGCGGCGGGCCAGCAGCGGCGGCCATTGCGCCGGATCGGCGGCCTCGTCGCGGCCCACCATGCGGCTGGCGCCCAGCAGGGTGGCATACAGCCGCGCGGCTGCGTCGAGCGTGTCGGCCGCTTTGGGGTCCAGCAGCTTGGCCTGCCGCAGCGCGGCCAGAGCCTCCAGCGGATTGGGATGCAGGATCGCCGGCTTGGCCGATGCGTGCCGCAGCAGGAGGTATTGAAGAATGAATTCCAGATCGATCAGGCCGCCGCGCTGCTGCTTCAGGTCCCAGGGATTCTTCACCGGCTTATGCCGCGCCATGCGTGCGCGCATGCTCGCCACATTGGCGAGCAGGCGCTTCTCGTCACGCCTGGCGGTGAGGATGTCGAGCCGCAGTGCGCCGATCTTTTTCGACAGCGCCGCATCGCCGCAGATCACGCGGGCGCGCGTCAGCGCCATGTGTTCCCAGGTCCAGGCCTCCTTGCGCTGATACTCGGCAAAGGCTTCCAGCGAAATCGCAATGGGTCCGGCGCCGCCGCTGGGGCGCAGCCGCATGTCGATCTCATACAGCCGGCCTTCGCCGGTCATCGCCGTGATGGCGTTGATGAAGCGCTGGCACAGCCGCGTGAAATACAGTCCCGGCGTCAGCGGGCGCGGACCGTCTGAATCCTTCGCCTTCGCCGGGCAGTCGAAGATCAGCACCAGGTCGAGATCGGATTCCAGCGTCAGTTCGTTGCTGCCCAGCCGGCCAAAGCCGACCAGCGCGATGCTGGATTTGGCGATGCGGCCATGCTGGGCGATGAATTCGGCTTCCACCTTTGCCAGCAGGTCTTCCAGCACCGCATCGGCAATCGCGCTCAGGGCCGCGCCGGCGGCGACGCCGTCCATGGCGCCGCGCAACAGGCCGATGCCGACCTGCAGCTTCAGTTCGGTGGTCCAGCGTCGCGCCCAGTCCAGCACATCCTGGAAATCGCGCGCCGCCTGCATCTGCCGATGCAGGCTGGCGGCCAATGCAAGGCGGTCAAAGACAGCGGGATGCGCGGCATATTCGATCAGGCTGTCGAACAGCGCGGCATTCTGCGCCAGCGCATCGGCCAGTTGCGGTGCGGCGGCCAGCACTTCGGCCAGCGTATCCAGTACTTCGGGATTGGCCTGCAGCAGCGCGAAGAGCTGCACGCCGGCCGGCAGGCTGGACAGGAAATGATCAAAGCGTTTGAAGGCCGTGTCGGCGCTGCCGGTGCGCGAGAAGGCTTCCATCAGCTGCGGCATGATGGCGGTCAGTTTTTCACGGGCACGTTCCGACCGCATGGCGCGATAGCGGCCGAAATGCCAGCCGCGCACCATGGCGGCGATTTCGGCAGGATCGCCAAAGCCCATCTTGCGTAGCGTTTCCAGCGTTTCCGGATCGTCGTCGGTGCCGGTGAAGACCAGCGCGCCGGCATCGGCGCCCAGCGCCGGCGCTTCGGCGAACAGGTCGTCGTAGTAATGCTTCACCCGGCCCAGCACGCGCAGCATTTCCTTGCGGAAGGCGGCAGGCTTGTCATACCCGAGGAAAGTGCTGAGCTGCGCCAGTGCCGTTGCCTCTGTCGGCAGGGTATGGGTCTGCTCGTCATGGATCATCTGCAGGCGATGCTCCACCTTGCGCAGGTAGCGATAGTCGGCGATGAGCGCGTCGCAGTCGGTCTGGCTCAGGCGTTCGGTGGCGACCAGCGCGCGCAATGCATCGCAGGTTGGCGGCGCGCGCAGGCGTGTGTCACGGCCGCCGGAAATCAGCTGCTGCGTCTGGGCAAAGAACTCGATCTCGCGGATGCCGCCGCGTCCCAATTTGATGTTATGGCCCTCCACCGCGACTTCGGCATGGCCCTTGTGCGCGTGGATCTGCCGCTTGATCGACTGGATATCCTCGATGGCGGCGTAATCCAGGTTCTTGCGCCAGACATAAGGCGTCAGGTGTTTGACGAAGGCGTTGCCCAGCGCGATGTCGCCGCCCACCGGCCGCGCCTTGATCATCGCCGCGCGTTCCCAGTTCTGGCCGAAGCTTTCGTAATAGGTCTCGGCTTCCGCCACCTTGACGACGACGGGGAAGGAGCCGGGATCGGGGCGCAGCCGCAGGTCGGTGCGGAAGACATAGCCGTCTTCCGTGCGGTCATGCAGCAGGCGCACCATCTGCTGCGTCAAGCGGATATAGCATTCCAGCGCCGACCGGCGGCCCTTGTAGCGCACCTTGTCCTCGTCATAGAGCATGATGAGGTCGATATCGCTGGAGTAGTTCAGTTCGCGCGCACCCAGCTTGCCCATGCCGAGTGCGACAAAGCCGCTGTCGCGACACGGGTCTTTCGGATGCGGCAGGGTGATGTCACCGCGCGCCGCCGCCTCGCGCAGGATCACCATGATAGCGCTGTCGACGCTTAAGGAGGCGAAGTCGCTGAGCGCGCCCGTGATCTGCTCCAGCGTCCACAGTCCGGCGATATCGGCCACCGCCGTGGTCAGCGCCACCTGGCGCTTGGCGATGCGCAATGGCCGCGCCATCGCATCGGCTTCCCTGGCTTTCGCGGCGATGGTTTTCAGCGCCGTCACGGCGCGGGCCAGTGCCGCTTCGGGGCCATCCGTCAGCAGCAGGTCGACCGTAGCGGGTTCATGCAGCACCAGATCGGTCAGGAAAGGGCTGTTGCCGAACAGGGCAGCCAGCAGGGAGCGGGGGCCGGGCTTGGCGGTTGCCGTCGTCAGCCGCTTGGCCAGCACGCGATCCTTCAGGTCGGCCAGCGTCGCCGCCCAGGTCTCGAAGCCGCGTGCGGCCGCCTCCGGATCATGGGGTTCGGGCAGGGTTTTCCACAGCGGCGCCGCGCCGCGCTGCGTCCCGGCCTGCGCGGGTGTGACGGCAGCCTTCTTTTTGACCGATTTTGCCGGCAATGCATTGGCGGGCATGGCGTTTCTCTCGAAGTGGCGTCGAAGTTCGGCTAAACTTCGGTCAGGGTCAAGCCCGAGGCCAGACCCCGGGCCGGCTGGCATATGCCGCGATGGTCCGGCCATGATGCAAACAAGACTGACCCGATAAGAATGGCGAGGGCGTAACAGGTGGTTCTGCGGTGGAGTCGGTTGGTGGTGCGCACGGTCGCCGCGACAGTGGTGACGGTCTGCATCCTGCTCGGCCTGCTGGCCTGGCGCGTCGCGCAGGGACCGATCTCGCTCGGATATCTGGCTCCCTATATCAGCGAGGCGCTGGCCCTGCCGCAACTGGGCGTCCGCGCCGAGGTCGGCGATGTGGTGCTGGCCTGGTCCGAACAGGATGAAGGCATCCGGCTGCGTGTGATCGACGCGCAGTATCGCGGCGAAGACGATCGCGTCGGCCTCATCATTCCCCATATCGACATGATGCTCAGTGGCCGCGCCGCGCTGCGCGGCGTGCTCGCCCCGCGCTTCATTCATGCCAGCGGCATCGAGGCGCGGCTGGTGCGCGACGCCGATGGCCGCTTCAGGTTCGGCCTGCCGCAGGCGGCGACCGCAGCCACCGATGCGCCGGCGCCCGAAACGCCGGTAGCCGAACCCGAACAGCTGGATGGCAACCTGGCGCAGCGCATGTTCGCCGGCGTGTTCGAACTGCTGTCGCGGCCCGTCGATCCCAATGACTCGATGGGGCAGCTCGAGAATGTCTCCATTCTTGCTGACCGGCTGGTGATCGAGGACTGGAGCCTGAACCAGCGCTGGATCGTGCCGGCGGCGCGCATCACCTTCCAGCGCGGCGAGGGCCATGTCTTCGCCTCTGCCAGTGGCCGGCTCGATTGGCGCGACCGCCATGTCGATCTCAATCTCGACGCCGATTACAACGCGGCCGAAAAGCTGGCGCGCGTCACCGTGCGCTTCAGCGATATCGAGCCGTCCGATTTCGCCGATGTGGTGCCCGATCTGAAGCCGCTGTCCTATGTGGCCGCGCCGATCAGCGGCGATCTCACGCTGGAAGTGAATGAAAGCGGCGAGCGTCTGGGCCTTTATTTCAATCTCACCGCGGGCACCGGACAGATCGTCGCGCCCGAACTGTTCCCCGCGCCGCTGTCCCTGAGTGCCGCGCAATTCCGTGGCCATGCCGATGGCGCCAAGGGCATCTTCGCGCTGGATGCCGCCAGCATCAGCTTCACGGATAACCTGCGCCTGTCATTTGACGGCACGGTGACGCGCGGCGGTGACGAGCGCTACGGCCTCGATCTCAAGGGGCAGTTCTTCGCGCTGCCGGTCGATCGGCTGCCCGCCTACTGGCCGCCGGAGATGGCGAAGAATGCGCGCGACTGGGTGACCACGCGGATCAAGGGCGGCCAGGTTGCCACCGGCCGCTTCGAGGCGAAGCTGACGCCCGAGATGGTGGCGGGCGAGCAGCGCCTGCCTGCGGATGCCGTGAAGCTGGATTTCGTCTTTGACGGCCTGGACGTGAACTACCTGCCGCCGATGACGCATATCACCGAAGCCAAGGGCCTGGCGACGCTCAATGCCGATGTCTTCGATCTCACGCTCGAGAGCGCCAAGGTCGGTCCGGTGCTGGTCGGGCAGGGCAACGCAAAGATCACCGGCCTGCAGGATATCGACCAGCATGCCGATATTGCATCGACGGCGCGCGGCAAGACCGCCGATATCCTCACGCTGATCGACCAGAAGCCGCTCGGCTTCCCCTCGCGCATGGGCATCAAGCCGGCCACCGTGGGCGGCACCGGCGAAGTGAAGTTCCGCATCCGCTTCCCGCTGTTCAACAACCTGAAAGTGGAAGACATCGCGGTGAATGCCGATGCGGCGATGACCGGCCTGACCATGACCGGGCTGATGCAGCGCTACGATCTGGCCGATGGCGAGATGACCATGAAGGTCGACGCCAAGGGCCTGGAGGCCAATGGCAAGGCGGCGCTGAACGGCGTGCCGCTGCAGATCGGCTGGAAGCAGGATTTCAGCAGCCGCGCCGCCATCCAGGCGCGCTACAGCCTGAAAGGCACCATCGACGAGCCGCAGCGCAAGGCGCTGGGCTATCCGCTGGCGCCCTATATCGACGGGCCTGCCGATGCGGTGATGGATATCGAGGAACGTCGCGGCGGTGAAGTGGCGATCGGCGGCGAGTTCGATCTGACCCAGGCCACGATTGCGATTGCCGATGCGCATATGCGCAAGGAACCGGGTGTTGAATCGAAAGGCAAGGTGCAGATTCGCACCAAGGACAAGCAGCCGGTGCAGTTCGACCTGATCGAGGTGAACGGGCCGTCATTGACGGCGCGCGCCAAGGCCGTGCTGAACACGGGTGGCGGCTGGGGCGCCGAGGTGCAGAAGCTGCAATATGGCGAGAGCGACGCCACCGGCAATATTGCCTTCGCCGCCAATGGCGATGCACGCATTGAGCTGACCGGCAAACGTTTCGACCTGCGGCCCTTTGTCGAAGATGCGATGAATGACGGCACGCCGCCCGGCACGGTGAAGCCGCGCATGGCGCTGGCGCTGCGGTTTGATGAAGCCCGCATCGACAATGATCTGGAGATGCGCAACCTGTCGATTGCCGTGCAGCGCGCACCGACCCGCATTGACACGCTCAGCCTCACCGGCGGTTTCGCCACCACCGGCGGCATGACGTTCGCCATCGCGCCGGCGCTGAACGGCCGCCGCCTCACGCTGGATGCCGACAATGCCGGCGCGGTGCTACATTTCCTCGGTATCACGGATATGCAGGGCGGGACTCTCCAGGTCCGCGCAGCCTATGACGACACGCAGACGAGCCAGCCGCTCAGCGGCCGCATGACCATGAAGAACGTGCGTGCCGTGCGCACGCCCTTCCTGGCGCGGCTGCTCGGCATCGGCTCCTTCGCGGGTCTGGCCTCGCTACTGTCGGGCGAGGGCATCCTGTTCGAGACCGGCGAGGTGCCTTTCGAGCAGAAGGACCGCGTGCTCACCATCAAGCCGTCGCGCCTGAGCGGGCCGCAGCTCGGGATCACGCTGGAAGGCACGGTCAATCACAAGAACAACAGCGTCAGCATCAATGGCACGGCGGTGCCGGCCTTCATCCTGAATACGCTGCTGGGCAAGATTCCGCTGCTGGGCGATATCTTCGTCGGCGACGGCATCATCGGCGTCAACTTCGCCGTCTCGGGCGCCAAGAGCGACCCGCAGTTCACCATCAATCCGCTGTCGGTGATCGCGCCGGGCTTCCTGCGCCGCATCTTCCAGGCGCCGGAAGTAAGCGCGCCGCCCGTTGAGGGCAGCGAGCCGCTGCCGGCACCCGTGCCGGAACAGCGCGACCGTCAGACGCCGTAAGGCGTCAGGCCGCCTCGATCAGCACATGCTGCTTCTTGCCGAAGCTGAGGCGCAGCTGGCCGTCGGCGCTTAAGTCCGCCGATGAAATCTTCTGGTTCTCGTCGGTGACGGCTACGTCGTTCAGTTTGATCGCATTGCCGCGGATATGACGGCGTGCCTCGCCGCCACTCTTGGCGAAACCGGCTTCCTGCACCAGCGCGAAGGCGGCGATGCCGTCGTTCAGCCGGTCGCGCGCGATCTTCAGCACCGGCAGGTCGCCGCCGAAGCTGCCCTGCTCGAAGGCCTTCTTCGCGGTATCGGCAGCGGCCTCGGCCGCCTCGCGGCCACGGCACAGCGCGGTGGCCTCGGTGGCGAGAATCTTCTTGGCCTCGTTCAGCTCGGCGCCCTGCAGGGCTTCCAGCTTGGCGATCTCGTCCAGCGGCAGGTCGGTGACCAGCTTGAGGAAGCGGCCGACATCGGCATCCTCGCAATTGCGCCAGTACTGCCAGTAGTCGTAATGCGACAGCATGTCCTCGTTGAGCCAGACCGCGCCGCTCGCCGTCTTGCCCATCTTCTGGCCGCTGGCGGTGGTGAGCAGCGGGCAGGTGAGGCCGTACAGGCTCATGTCCTGGGCGCGGCGGCCGAGTTCGACGCCGTTGACGATGTTGCCCCACTGGTCCGAGCCGCCCATCTGCAGATTGCAGTTGTAGCGCCGGCCGAGTTCGACGAAGTCGTAGGCCTGCAGGATCATGTAGTTGAATTCGAGGAAGCTGAGCGGCTGCTCGCGGTCGAGCCGCAGCTTCACGCTGTCGAAGCTGAGCATGCGGTTGACCGAGAAGTGGCGGCCGTAGTCGCGCAGGAAATCGATATACTGCAGCTTGTCGAGCCAGTCGGCGTTGTTGGCCATGATCGCATCCGACGGCCCGTCGCCGAAGGTGACGAAGCGGCTGAACGCCGTCTTGATGCTGTCCATGTTGGCCTGGATGCCCTCGGCCGTCAGCAGCTTGCGCGCTTCGTCCTTGCCCGAGGGATCGCCCACCTTGGTGGTGCCGCCGCCCATCAGGACGATCGGCTTGTGGCCGGCCTGCTGCAGCCGGCGCAGCATCATGATCGAGAGCAGGTGGCCGACATGCAGGCTGGGGCCGGTGCAGTCATAGCCGACATAGCAGGTGATGCCCTGCGGCTTCATGGCCAGGGCGTCCAGGCCGGCGAGGTCGGTGCACTGGTGCACATAGCCGCGCTGGGTCATGGTCTGCAGGAAGGCGGAGTGCAACGCGGTCATCAGGCTGGCTCGTGTCGGACGTGTTGGTCGTTGTTGGTCGGTGTTGGCCGATGTATCATACAGCCGCCACCTCGCCTAGCTTCCGAGCGCCCCGCCTTGCCCCCGAAACCCGCCAAATCCCCTGCTGACGCCGCCTGGATCATCGGTCTGATGAGCGGCACCTCCATGGATGGCGTGGATGCGGCCCTGCTGCGTACCGATGGCGAGACCATTACCGAATTCGGCCCGGCGCTCACCGTGCCCTACCCGCAGGCGGTGCGCGAGGCCATCCGCGCCGTGCTGGGCGTGCCGGCCGCGACGGCCGGCCAGATTCCGGTGGTCAGCCGGGTGGTCACCATCGCCCATGAGGCCGCCGTCGCGGCGCTGCTGCAAATGGCCGGGCTTAAAGCCGCCGATGTCGCCTGGCTCGGCTTCCACGGCCAGACCATCCTGCACGCGCCCGACGCGCCGCATCGCCGCACCTGGCAGACCGGCGATGGCGCGCTGCTGGCCAAGCTCACCGGCATCGACACGGTCAGCGACTTCCGCGCCCAGGATGTGGCGATGGGCGGGCAGGGCGCGCCGCTGGTGCCATTGTATCATCTGGCGCTGGCCCGATATGCGCAACTGCCCACGCCGCTGCTGATCCTCAATCTCGGCGGCGTCGCCAATGTCACCTATGTCGGTGGCCCGGCAGATGCCGACCTGCTCGCTTTCGATACCGGTCCGGCCAATGCGCTGATCGATGACTGGATGCTGCAGCAGGCTGGCAAGCCGCATGATGATGGCGGCGCGACGGCGGCGCAGGGCAAGGTCAATGCCGATGCGCTGGCCAGACTGATGGCGCATCCCTATTTCGCGGCGCCGCCGCCCAAGTCGCTTGATCGCAATGCCTTCGGCCTCGATGCCGTGAAGGGGCTGTCGCTGGCCGATGGCGCGGCGACGCTCACCGCCTTCACGGCGGCCAGCGTGGCGCGGGGCCTGAGCCATCTGCCGCAACGACCGCTGCGCTGCCTGGTCTGCGGCGGCGGACGCTACAACGCAACGCTGATGACCATGCTGACCCAGCATCTCAACATGCCGGTGGAAAGCGTCGAGGCGGTGGACTGGCGCGGCGACAGCCTGGAGGCGGAGGCCTTCGCCTTCCTCGCCGCGCGCGCCGCGCGCGGTCTGCCGCTCAGCCTGCCCGGCACGACGGGCGTGCGATCCGCCGTCAGCGGCGGTCGCCTGCACCGGGCTTAGACTCACTGGGCTTAGACTCACGGGGTTTAAGACTCACCGGGCCTAGGCCAGCGCCTTCACCATCTCATAGGTGGCGCCGCTGGCCTGCGGGCGATAGCCGATGCGGCGATAGCCCAGCAGTTCATAGAAATCGACGGCGGTGAGTGATGCCGAAAGCCCGATTTCGCGCGCACCGCGCCGGCGCGCATAACGTTCGACATGATCGACCAGCGCTGTCCCGAGGCCGAGCCGCTGGCATTCCGGCGCCACGAACAATGCCCAGAGCCGCCGCTCGCCATAGCCCACGGTGCCCAGAATCGTGCCGTCGGTTTCAGCGACGAACACGTCATGCTGCCGGATGCGCTGCAACACGCGCTCGGGAGAAAAATCGGCGAAGACGCGATTGATCTCGGCCACCGAATAATCGGCGGCATTGCTGACGCGCAGCGTGCGCTGGACCAGGGCACTGACGACGTCGGCATCGAGCTGGGTGGCGTGGCGGATTGAAATCGAAAGCATGACGGTTTGAAAGATGCGAAGCCCGGAACCTGCATCGGCATGATGCATATTACTCTGTAGACGTGCTAGCGCGACGAAGCGTCACGGCGCGATCACAGCGGTGCCCCTTGAGCACCATATTTGGCCCCAATCTGGGGTAAATGACAGAAAAACATGAAACCCCGACTATCGACTCACCCGCTTCCACCCGTCCCCTCATCCTTGTTGTCGAAGACGATGACGCCGTGCGTGAAGTGATCGCCGATGAATTGCGCGATGGCGACTATCGCGTGGCAGAGGCCGGCGAGGCGCAGGGCGCGCTCGCCATCACCGATGCGCCTGCCTTGATGGTCTGCGATATCGGCCTGCCCGGCGGCATGCGCGGCACCGAGCTCGCAAGGCTGGCGCGCGAGCGCTGGCCCGATCTGAAAATCCTGTTCATCACCGGCTATGGCGATCTGGGGCGTGGCCCCATTGCGCTGGACGCAGGCATGGCGCTGATGACCAAGCCGTTTTCCACCGTGGCCCTTGTCGCGCAGGTCCGTTTCCTGCTGGGCGAGAACGGACCTGCGGTAGGCTGGTAAATACGCAGCCGGTCAGGCCACCGCGGCCGGCGCCGCCGTTGCGCGCGGCGGAATGTGATCGGCGCGCAGCGCCTGGCGATGGCCGGGCGTGGCGATCATCGGCGCAACCGCATCGCCGACCAGGAAGCTGAAGCCCGCCGCCGTGCCGATCTGGATGTCTTCCGGCCGCGACACATTCCACAGCACGGATTCCATCTTGTACCAGGCGACGCGCTTGGCGAAGTTGGCCAGCGCCACGGCGCGTGCCGTCGGGTCGCCGATATTGGTGGGCAGCGAGGTCGCCATCACCTGGCAGCCGGTGCCGGAATACAGATCGACCAGGCGCGGATCGGCATCGATCTCCAGCACGCGGCTGGCACTGAAGCGCTGGATGTAATTGATCGCATCGGCGACGCGGCTGGCCGGCGTGCCGTGCGGGATGTTGGTGATCGTCATGCTGATATAGCGGAACAGGCCGGCCGGCAGATCGGCAAAGCGGCTGAGATAGATGTTGCGCGTGCGCGCCTGTGCCAGCGTGGCAAACGATACCGGTACGCTGATGAAGCCCTGATGGCCGCCGGTCACCATGCGGTGCAGGCCCAGCAGCGCCGTGGTGAGGCGATAGCGGTCAAGCAGGAATTCCAGCTCCTGCGGATCTTCCAGCATCGGATCGCTTGAATCCGCCAGCCGGCCGGTCGGGATATGCGTCAGCGTCACCGTGTAGAAGGAGAACGACCGGCGCTTGGTGCTGAAGTTGGGATAGAAGGCAGCCTGGCATTCCTTCAGGAAGGACGCGCTGGTCTTTTTCTGGAACAGGCTGGTCAGCGACTGGTCCAGATCGGTCAGATCGGGGCCGGCGCCCATCAGCGGCGCGGGCCGCTGCTCATCATCGTGATCACCGCCGCTCAGCGGCTCGTCGCCGAACAGCAGGATGTTGTCGCCGGAGTCATGGGCGGTCGGGGTGCAGCCGCCGGCCTTGATGTGATTGACCAGTTCCTGCAGGGAGTCGACCTTGCTGGTGACGAACTCGCGGTCGACTTCCGCCACGGCGGACGCGATATGGATGTCGCAGCCGGGGATTTCACCCAGGATCAGGCGCTGGGCTTCCTCGGCGATCACGGCGGCCCGGGTCTTGGCCTGCGCATTGGTGAGGCTGGTGAACAGCACCAGGTATTCGTCGCTGTCGAGGCGGAACTGCGCGTCGCCCACATCGAGGCGCTTGCGGATCACGCCCTCGACGATGTGGTGGATGGTTTCGCGCCGCTGCGGCCATTCATCGCCCAGCGCTTCACGGATCGCCTGCAGGCCGATCATCTGCAGATTGCCTGCCTGCAGCCGTGCCGGCAGGCGCGAGGCATTGGCCTGCACCCGGGCGGTGGTCTGCGACAGGGGCTTGTGCTCAGGGGCGGCGTCGCCGCCGAACAGAAAGCTTTTCAGGTTTTGCAGGGCGCTCATTGTCTTTTCCTCCGTTGCCCCCAGCCTGAACCTGTTCTGAAAATTCGGGAGTGCAGATTCGGTAATGTTTGCAAAGGCTTACAAAACCTTACAAAGCGTGGGTTGGTTTTTGTCCGGATTATCCGGATGGCGGAAAACCGGGTTTTTCCAAAATAGTGTTCTTTTTTTGTTCCATTTTCTCCAGGGCTCTGGTAACATGATTTACCTCTGACCAAGAGGAGGCCGACATGACCGGCATGATCGAAGCGGCACCGGAGGCCGCAGTTTTATCCGCGCGCGCGGTGCAAACACGTCGCCGCATCGACTGGAAAAAGGGCGCAGAGCTTCTGGTGGGCGGGCATACGCCCGAGGCCGTCGCCGCCGTGCTTGATATCAGCGAGGCGCGGCTCTGGACCCATCTGCATCACAGCCTGCGCTTCGCGACGCACATACAGCGCGCGATGGATCGCAAGCGGCTGCTCACCCGGATTCAATATCCATCCCTTCAGGCCGCGACCATGCAGCATGCATTGCAGGACGTATCCAATGGCAACGCCTTGCAGTGGCTGAAAGACCAGGCGGCCGATGATGCCAGCGAAAAGCCGGTGCAGCAGTTGCGCGCCACCGCCGGCCGTTATCCTAGTCAGGCCCTGCGCAAACGCATCGCCGCCGAAAAGGTGCAGATGGATGCGCAGGTCGCCGAGAGCAGAGCGGCACTGGCGCGGATGAACGCCGCACGCGCCGCGCATGTGGCGGCGGAGCCCGCGCTAGTGCCGGATAAGGGTGAAATAACGTCGGATAAGGTGCCGATAACGACGAATAAGGTCGGAATAAGCACGGATAAGGAGGCAATGGCGCCGGATAAGCCGCAGATGGGGGCTGCCGCAGGCCCCGTCATGCCGCGACGCGGCCACGGACCGCCGCGGATCAGCCCCACGATTGTCGATCTCACCGATATGGATGGAAATCCGCTGCCTGAAGAGGGGCGGGGGCCGCATATGCCTAGACCGTCACCCCGGGCCCAGTCTTAAGAAGGTGGATAGTGAAAACGCCTCTCGTCGTCCCCGCGAAAGCGGGGACCCAGTATTTCATGCTCAGGCTGTTGCCCTGGATTCCCGCTTTCGCGGGAATGACGAGGAAAGGGCTGTCTTCAGCTCGCCGCCAGCCTTCAGCTTGCAGTTTGCGCGCCCTTGCCGGCGCGGGCCGAGGTGGGCAGGAAGGAGGTCTTCACATACTTGTCGGCAGCTGCCGTCAGTTCGTCCAGCTTGCCTTCAAAGAAATGATCGGCGCCGGCGACCTTCTTGTAGTCGATCTTGATGCCCTTCTGCAGGGCGAGACGCTGCGCCAGTTTGGAGACCTCATTCTCCGACACGATCTTGTCTTCGGTGCCCTGGATGATCAGGCCCGACGAGGGGCAGGGCGCGAGGAAGCCGAAGTCGAACATGCCGGCCGGCGGCGCCACCGAGATGAAGCCGTCGATTTCGGGGCGGCGCATCAGGAGCTGCATCGAGATCCAGGCGCCGAACGAGAAGCCGGCGATCCACACGGCCGAGGCATTGGCGTTGAAGCTCTGCAGCCAGTCGAGCGCCGAGGCGGCATCCGAGAGTTCGCCGATGCCCTGGTCGAAGCTGCCCTGGCTGCGGCCGACGCCGCGGAAGTTGAAACGCAGGACCGAGAAGCCACGCTTGGCGAAGACATGGAACAGATTGTAGGTCACCTTGTTATTCATCGTTCCGCCGTACAGCGGATGCGGATGAAGGATCAGGGCGATCGGGGCATTGGCTTCCGGCCCGGGGTGATAACGGCCTTCCAGCCGTCCGTCGGGACCAGGAAAAATGATATCAGGCATCGCGGTACGTCACTTTCGCCGCTTTCTGGGCTGGCTACGCCGGTGCTAGGGGGAGCGGCGCTGGATAATCGGTTGATCGGGCCATAGGGTCCGTACTTGGGTTTTACCATACTCGGCAGAGCGAAATTCAAGCTTAAAAGCAGGAAATGAACTCCACTTACCTTGACTATAACGCAACGTCACCGCTGCGGCCGGAGGCCCGGGCGGCGCTGCTGGCCGCGCTGGAGGCGCCCGGCAACCCGTCTTCCGTGCACCGTTTCGGCCGTGCAGCGCGGGGAATCGCCGATACGGCACGCGCCCAGGTGGCCGCGCTGGTCAAAGCAACGCCCAAACGCGTGGTCTTCACCGGCGGCGGCACCGAGGCCAACAACCTGGCGTTCCGGCTGGCCGTGGAGAAGGCAGGCGTGAAAAGCGTCATCGTCGCCGGCATCGAGCACGACTCGGTGCTGCGACCCGCTCGCGAACTGGGCCTCCCGGGACGCGAACTGCCGGTCGAGGCCGATGGCGTGCTGGGGCAGGAGGCGCTGCTGGCGGCGCTCACCGACATGCCGAAGCCGGCGCTGGTCTGCCTGATGCTGGCCAACAACGAGACCGGGGCGATCCAGCCGGTGCAGGCGGCCACGCAGATCGTCCATGAGCATGGCGGCCTGCTGCTCTGCGACGCCATCCAGGCGGCCGGCAAGATCGAGGTCGACCTGGGCAGGCTCGGCTGCGACTTCCTCACGCTGTCCGGTCACAAGCTCGGCGGCCCGACCGGGGTCGGCGCCCTGGTGCTGCGCGACGACTGGGCCCCGGCCCCGATGATCCGGGGCGGCGGGCAGGAGCAGGGGATGCGGGGCGGCACCGAGAACCTGGGCGGCATCGCCGGCTTTGGGGCCGCCGCCGTGGCCGCGCTGCATGGCCTGCTCGAGATGCATACCATCGCCCGCCAGCGCGACCGGCTCGAGGCCGCCCTGCGGGAAGCCTGCCCCGAGGCCCCGGTCCATGGGGCCGAGGCCCGGCTCGGCCGGCTGCCCAATACGCTCTGCATCGGCATGCCGGGAGTCCCCGCCGAGACCCAGGTCATGGCCTTCGACCTCGACGGTCTGGCGGTCTCGGCCGGCTCGGCCTGCTCGTCGGGCAAGGTCACTCCCAGCCATGTCCTGACCGCCATGGGGCTGCCGGAACAGGTGGCGCGCGAGGCCGTTCGCTTCAGTCTGGGCTGGGCCACCACGGCGGCGGATATCGACCGGGCGATCAAGGTCTGGACCGGGCTGCAGAGTCGCAAGCGGAAGTAATTCAGAAGATTATGAAGTGATTTTATCTATATGATTATAAATGATATTACGATTTAACTTGAAGCGCTTTGGTTCAAAAGGGCGCTCCGTAAAATCCCGGCCCCGTGAGTGGACGCTGTGCACCGCAGACGATATATCCGGGCGGCCTTTCAGGAGTAGTTGATGCCCAAGATGACCTTCATCCAGCCCGACGGCAAACGCCTCGAGGTCGAGGCCCCGCTGGGGCTCTCCGTGCTGGAAATTGCCCATAAGCATGGTGTGGATATCGAGGGTGCCTGCGAGGGATCGCTGGCCTGCTCGACCTGTCATGTGGTCATCGACCCCGACTGGTACGGCAAGCTGCCGGGCGCCAAGCCCGACGAGGAAGACATGCTCGACCTCGCCTTCGGCCTGACCAAGACCTCGCGGCTCGGCTGCCAGCTGATCATGTCCGAGGCGCTCGACGGCCTGGTGGTCAGCCTGCCGACCGCTACCCGGAACATGATGTAACCCAGACGTCGGGTATCCCCCTTGGACCTCTATCTCATCGTGGCGCTCGGCGCCGCGCTCGCCGGTTTCGTCCAGGGGCTCTCGGGCTTCGCCTTCGCGCTGGTCGCCATGTCGCTCTGGGCCTGGGTGCTCGACCCCCAGCTCGCCTCGGCGCTCGCCGTCTGTGGCGGCCTCAGCGGTCAGGTCCTGTCGGCCGTCACCGTCCGCCGGGGCTTCGACTGGCGCCTGCTGCTGCCCTTCGTCGCTGGCGGCCTCGCCGGCATTCCCATCGGCACCGGCCTGCTGCCGCTGCTCGACATCCAGGTCTTCAAGATCGTGCTCGGCAGCCTGCTGGTGGTGGTCTGCCCGCTGATGCTGCTGGCGCCGCAACTGCCCCGGATCACCATCGCCAACCCGCTGGTAGCCCGCATCGCCGATGGCGCGGTGGGCGTGATCGGCGGCACGCTGGGCGGCATCGGCGGCTTTTCCGGCGTGGTGCCGACCCTGTGGTGCACCTTGCGCGGCATGCCCAAGGACAGCCAGCGCAGCGTGATCCAGAACTTCAATCTGGCCCTGCTGACCGTGGTGATGCTCACCTATGTCGCCAAGGGCATCGTCACCTGGGCCACCGTGCCGCTGCTGCTGGTGGTGATCCCGGCGATGCTGGTGCCGTCGCTGCTGGGGGCGAAGCTCTATATCGGCATCAGCGAAGCCACCTTCCGGCGCATCGTGCTGGGCCTGCTGATCGTCTCGGGGCTCGCCATGCTGGCCTCGGCGCTGCCCAAGGTGCTGTGATCAGTCCCTGAAATAGGTCGGGTATTTGGCGCGGAGATCTGCGCTGCCGCTCAGCGAGCGCGACAGGTGGTGGCGCAACGCCGCGCGCGCATGCTCGGGGTCGCCGGACTCGATGGCGTCCACGATGGCGGTGTGATCCGCCACGATCTGGCGCGGCCGGCCGGCAATCGGCAGGTAGAGCCGGCGCAGGCGGTCGATATGGCCGCTTTGCCGCCGCACCAGCGTGTAGAGGTTGGGTACGTCTGCCGCCTCGTAGAGCTGGCGATGGAAGGCCTGGTCGGCATCGTTGAAGGCCGAGAAGTCGCCGCCATCGGCCAGCGACAGCTGCAGCGCCAGCGTGCGGCGCAACGCCGCGATCAGGTGCGGATCGGGCTGCTGCGCCAGCTGCTGCACGGCCTCGGTCTCGATCGAGCGGCGCAGGAAATGCGCCTGGCGCGTCAGTTTCAGGTCGATGGGGCTGACGCGGGTGGCATGCTGGGGGAAGATTTCCACCAGTTCCTCCTCCGCCAGCTTCATCAGCGCATCGCGGATCGGGGTCGAACTCAGGCCGAACTGCAGCTGCAGCTCCTGCCGCGACAGCACTGTGCCGGGGATCAGCTCCAGCGCGATGATCTTTTCCCGCAGATACTCGAAAACCTGGGGCGCGGCCTGGCGCGAACGGTCGCGGACGGGGGTGAGGGCGAGGGTGCTCACGGTGACGGTCATGGGGCGTCTATAGCAGGTTTCGCTGGTTGACGCACTAATGCATTAGTGGTTTGCTCCGACTCATAAAGAAGACAAACGGAGGAAACCAATGACCCTGAAATCCCTGATGGGGGCGGCTGCCGTCGCCCTGACCATCGTTGGCGCGGCGCAGGCCCAGCAATACCCCGAGCGCAACGTCACCATGATCGTGCCTTTCCCGGCGGGCGGCTCGTCCGACATCGCCGGCCGCAACCTGGCCTCCAAGCTGACCGAAAGCCTGGGCAAGACGGTGGTCGTTGATAACCGCGCCGGCGCCAACGGTTCGCTGGGCGCCACGCTGCTCAAGCAGGCCGCGCCCGATGGCTACACCATCCTGGTCGGCTCGATCGGCGTCTTCGGCATCAACCCGGCGCTGTTCAAGGATCTGAAATACGATCCGCTGAAGGACTTCGACCTGCTCACCGTCGCGGTCCGCACCCCGAACGTGCTGGTCGCCAACCCGAACATCCCAGCCAGCAACGTGGCTGAGCTGATCGCCCATATGAAGAAAAACCCGGGCAAGGTGTCGTTCGCCTCGTCGGGCACCGGTTCGTCGGATCACCTGACCGCGGCGCTGTTCATGCAGAAGATCGGCGTGGAAGGCGTGCACGTGCCGTACAAGGGCGGCGGGCCGGCCATCACCGACCTGATCGGCGGCCATGCCGACGTGTCCTTCCAGAATCTCGGCGCCATCGCCAACCATGTGCGCGGCGGCAAGCTGAAGGCGCTGGCCGTCACCGCCGACAAGCGCAATGCGGCGCTGCCGGACGTGCCGACCATGGCTGAGGCCGGCGTGAAGGATGTGGAGGTCTATTCCTGGCAGGCAGCTGCCGCGCCCAAGGGTCTGCCCCCGGCCATCCGCGCGCGTCTGGAGAAGGACATGATCGCCGGGCTTAACGCTCCCGACATGAAGGCAAAGTTCAACGACATCGGCTTCGACGTCGTCGCCAACACCGGCAAGGAGTTCGAGACCTTCCTGGCGGCCGAGATCGCCCGCTGGAAGACCGTCATCGAGGTCGGCAAGATCACGCCGGAATAAAAACAAGGCAGTCCCCGGGGCGGACATCATGTCCGCCCCATTTCTTTTTTCCCGACGAGTTAGATCATGGCCAGCAAGAAGAAGACCCCAGACCAGCTCCGTTCCGCCCGCTGGTTCGCACCGGACGACCTGCGCAGCTTCGGGCATCGCTCGCGCATCATGCAGATGGGTTATGCCTCGGTCGAATGGACCGGCAAGCCGCTGATCGCCATCGTCAACACCTGGTCCGACATCAATCCTTGTCATTCGCATTTCAAGCATCGCGTCGAAGACGTGAAGCGCGGCGTGCTGCAGGCCGGCGGCCTGCCGATCGAACTGCCGGCGATCTCCGTCTCTGAAAGTTTCGTCAAGCCGACCACGATGCTCTATCGCAACATGCTGGCGATGGAGACAGAAGAACTGATCCGCAGCCATCCGGTCGATGGCGTTGTGCTGATGGGCGGCTGCGACAAATCCACGCCCGGTCTTCTCATGGGCGCGACCAGTGCCGGCCTGCCGATGATCTACCTGCCGGCTGGCCCGATGCTGCGCGGCAACTGGAAGGGCAAGATCCTGGGCTCGGGCTCGGATGCCTGGAAATTCTGGGACGAGCGCCGCGCCGGCAATATCTCGAACCAGGAATGGAACGACATCGAGGCCGGCATCGCGCGCTCTTACGGCACCTGCATGACCATGGGCACGGCTGCCACCATGATGGCGATCACCGAGGCCATCGGCATGACGCTGCCGGGCGCATCCTCCATTCCCGCAGCCGACGCCAACCACATCCGCATGAGCAGCGATTGTGGCCGCCGCATCGTCGAGATGGTCTGGGAAGACCTGGTGCCGACGGTGATCCAGACCCGCAAGGCCTACGAGAATGCCATCGCCGTCGCCATGGCGATGGGCTGCTCGACCAACGCCATCATCCATCTGATCGGCATGGCGCGCCGCGCCGGCCAGGATATCGGCCTCGATGATTTCGAAAAGGCGAGCCGCAAGGTGCCGGTGATCGCCAATATCCGACCCTCGGGCGAAGAATACCTGATGGAGGACTTCTTCTATGCCGGCGGCCTGCCGGCCCTGATGACCCGCATCAGGCCGCATCTGCATCTGGATGCCGTCACCGTCACCGGCAAGACGCTGGCCGAGAATATCCAGCATGCCGAAGTGTATCATGACGATGTGATCCGCACGGTGGAGAATCCAATCTACGCCGAAGGCGCGCTGGCGGTGCTGAAGGGCAACCTCGCGCCCGATGGCTGCGTGATCAAGCCCAGCGCCTGCGACCCGCGTTTCCTCAAGCATTCCGGCCCGGCACTGGTGTTCGACGATTATCCGTCGATGAAGAAGGCGGTGGATGACGAGAACCTGGACGTCACCGCCGATCACGTGCTGATCCTGCGCAATGCCGGACCGCTCGGCGGACCGGGCATGCCGGAATGGGGCATGCTGCCGATCCCGAAGAAGCTGGTGAAGCAGGGCGTGCGTGACATGGTGCGCCTGTCGGATGCGCGCATGAGCGGCACCAGCTATGGCGCCTGCATCCTGCATGTGGCGCCGGAATCCTATATCGGCGGGCCGCTGGCGCTGGTGAAGAACGGCGACATCATTTCGCTCGATGTCGACAAGCGCACCATCACGCTGGATGTGCCCGAGGCCGAACTGGCCAAGCGCAAGGCGGCCTGGAAGCAGCCCGAGGTGCGCTACGAGCGCGGCTATGGCTGGATGTTCAGCAAGCATATCAAGCAGGCCGACCAGGGCTGCGACTTCGATTTCCTTGAGACCGGCTTCGGTGCGCCGGTCCGCGAACCGGACATCTTCTGATGTGGACTCCCGCAACGCGTTATCCCGACCCGGCCGTGCAGGTGCTGGACCAGAGCTTCGCCAAGTATCGCCTTGCCATGGCGGCGGTCGAGCGTATCGCTACCGGCTATCGCTGGTGCGAAGGCCCGGTCTGGTTCGGCGAGCATCGCGCCCTCATCTGGAGCGACATTCCGAACAACCAGATGCTGCGCTGGGATGAACAGTCCGGCGCGGTCAGCGTCTTCCGCAAGCCGTCGAACAACGCCAACGGCAACACGCGCGACCGGCAGGGGCGGCTGATCACCTGCGAACACCTGACCCGCCGCGTCACCCGCACGGAGTATGACGGCAGCATCACCGTGCTGGCCGACAGCTTCGAGGGCAAGCCGCTGAACTCACCCAATGATGCGGTGGTGAAGTCGGATGGCTCGATCTGGTTCACCGATCCGCCGTTCGGCATCGGCGGCAATTACGAAGGCCGCCGCGCCAAACCGGAAGTGGGGCAGAATGTCTATCGCCTCGCCCCGGAGACGAAAGAGCTGACCGTCGTCGCCGACGACGTGCTGGGGCCGAATGGCCTGGCGTTCTCACCCGACGAGAGCAGGCTCTATATTGTGGAATCGCGCGCCGCGCCCAACCGCCTGATCCGCGCCTATGACGTGAAGGGCAAGGGCATCACCAACGGCAAGGTGCTGATCGATTGCGGCAAGGGCACTTCTGACGGTTTCCGCGTCGATGTCGACGGCAATCTGTGGTGCGGCTGGGGTATGGGCGACGACGCGCTGGATGGCGTGATGGTCTTCAACCCTGATGGCCGCGCCATCGGGCGGATCGCGCTGCCCGAGCGCTGCGCCAACCTCTGCTTCGGTGGCGAGCATCGCAATCGCCTGTTCATGGCCTCCAGCCAGTCGGTCTATGCGCTCTACACCGATGCGCAGGGTGCGACCCTCTCTTGATTGATTTTCAGTGCGTGAAGTCAACACCGGCAGCATAGCGGGGGAAAACGGGAGAGGACCGATGAAGAGCAGTGACATGAAGACAAGCCGGCGAACATTCGTCACCGGCGGCGCGGCGGCGCTGGCCACCGCAACCATGGCATCCAAGGCCTTTGCGCAATGGGTGCCCACCGCACGCTATCCCGATCCGGCCGTGCAGGTGCTGGACCAGAGCTTCGGCAAATACCGGCTGGGCCTTGCTGCCGTCGAGCGCATCGCCACCGGCTTCCGCTGGTGCGAGGGCCCGGTCTGGTTCGGCGATGGCCGTTACCTGCTGTGGAGCGACATCCCCAACAACCGCATCATGCGTTGGGACGAGCAGACTGGTGCGGTCTCGCCCTATCGCAGCCCGGCCAATTATCCGAACGGCAATACGCGCGACCGCCAGGGCCGGCTGATCACCTGCGAAAACATGAACCGTCGCATCACACGCACGGAATATGATGGCCGCATCACCACGCTGGTCGACAAGTATGAAGGCAAGCCGCTGAACTCGCCCAACGACGTGGTGGTGAAATCCGACAACACGATCTGGTTCACCGATCCCTCGTTCGGCATCGGCGGCAATTACGAAGGCCGCAAGGCCAATGCCGAACTGCCGACCAACGTCTACCGCTACGACCCGGCGACCAAGAAGCTGACCGTGGTGATCGATGATATCAAGTTCCCCAATGGCCTGTGCTTCTCGCCCGACGAGAGCAAGCTTTACGTCATCGACGTGCGCAGCAATCCGACCCGCACGATCAAGTCCTATGACGTGGGTGCCGGCGGCAAGCTGTCGAACATGAAGGCGCTGATCGACTGCGGCAAGGGCACGGCCGACGGCATGCGCTGCGATGTCGACGGCAATCTATGGGTCGGCTGGGGCATGGGCAGCGACGATCTGGATGGCGTGATGATCTTCAATCCGGACGGCAAGGCCATCGGGCGCATCGCGCTGCCCGAACGCTGCGCCAACCTCTGCTTCGGCGGCGAGATGCGTAACCGCCTGTTCATGGCGTCGAGCCAGTCGATTTATGCGCTGTATGTCGACACGCAAGGGGCGGTCGGCGGCTGAGTTCAAATCCGGGGCTGCGACCTGGTATGGCCGTAGCCCCATCTATCTTTCTGAAAGGACGTTATCGTGAGCATGCTGAAACCTGAAACCCGCGACAAGCTGAAGACCGTCAGCACCGCCACGCTGGCGACGGCGCTGTACAAGCGCGGCCTGCGCAACCAGTTCATCCAGGATGTGAAGCCGCTCAATCCGTCGCTGCCCACCATGGTGGGCGAGGCTTTCACCTTGCGCTACATGCCGGCGCGCGAGGATCGCAATCCGATCGCGGTGTTCCAGAACCCCGAGCATCCGCAGCGCAAGGCGGTGGAAATCTGCCCACCCGGCGCGGTGCTGGTGATGGACAGCCGCAAGGATGCGCGGGCGGCTTCGGCCGGCTCGATCCTGATCTCGCGGCTGATGGTGCGCGGTGTGGCCGGCGTGGTGACCGATGGCGGTTTCCGCGATGCCGCCGAGATCGCGCAGCTCAAGATTCCCGCCTTCCACAGCCGGCCGTCGGCGCCGACGAACCTCACGCTGCATGAAGCCATCGAGATCAACGGCCCGATCGGCTGCGGCGATGCAGCCGTGTTTCCGGGCGATGTGGTTGTCGGCGATGGCGACGGTGTGATGGTGATTCCGGCAGAGATCGCCGACGAGATCGCGACCGAGGCGGTCGAGATGACGGCGTTTGAGGATTTCGTCACCGAGCAGGTGCTGGGCGGCCGTTCGATCAAGGGGCTTTACCCGGCCACCGATCCGCAGACTAAGGTGGATTTCGAGGCCTGGCGGAAACAGAAGGGGCGGTAAACGCCGCATTTGAAGACGCGAAAGGCGCCGTGCCCTGGGTCGGCGCCTTTCTTCGGGGTCATAATCACATACATAAAATGTTTATATGGACTAAACCTTGATTTCGAGTGGGGAATGCGAAATATCGGCTACCCGGGTGGCCAGAATCATATTATATGTACACATATGATTAAGGCCGTGAGTTCCGGTCAGCCCCGCTGTATTTCGTGCTGTCCCTGATATCGAGCCAAGCCCAATGACCAATTCCGCCGCCGCCGTTGCCGCTTCCGCGTCCCATCCGCTGCTCAAGCCGGGTGGCAACCTGCGCGAGGAGGAAGTGACCTTCGTCCATCACTGGACCGACAGCCTCTTCACCTTCCGCACCACGCGCGATCCGAGCTTCCGCTTCATCAATGGCCAGTTCGCCATGATCGGGCTGATCGTGAACGACAAGCCGCTGCTGCGTGCCTATTCGATGGCGAGCGCCAATTACGAAGAGCATCTGGAATTCTTCTCGATCAAGGTGCAGGACGGCCCGCTGACCTCGAAGCTTCAGCACCTGAAGGTCGGCGACAAGATTATCGTCGGCCGCAAGGCCACCGGCACGCTGCTGCAGGACAACCTGCATCCGGGCAAGACGCTGTACCTGCTTGGCACCGGCACCGGCCTCGCGCCCTTCATGTCGATCATCAAGGATCACGAAGCCTATGAGCGCTACGAGCGCGTCGTGCTGGTGCATGGCGTGCGCACCGTGGGCGAGTTGGCTTATCAGGATTACATCACGCACGAGCTGCCGGAGAATGAGTTCTTCGGCGAGGATGTGAAGAAGAAGCTGCTCTACTATCCGACCGTGACGCGCGAGGATTTCCGCAACAAGGGCCGCATCACCGACCTGATCCGCAGCGGCAAGCTGTTCAGCGATCTAGGCCTACCGCCGCTGAACATCGAGGCCGACCGCCTGATGCTTTGCGGCAGCCCGCAGATGCTGACCGAGATGCGCGAGATGCTGGACGGCCTGCAGTGGCAGGAAGGCAGCACCACCGGTGCCGGTCACTATGTGATCGAGAAGGCGTTTGTAGAGCAGTAAGGTCGGTTAGTTCTTTCCGACCATCTGCATCAGCGCCAGCCCCGCCCAGGTGGCGATCAGGCAGGCCAGCACCGACAGCGCCACATGGCCGCCGGCCCGCAGCAGCAGGCCGTCGCGCAGCAGGTTGAGCGTCTGCAGGCTGAAGCTCGAAAATGTGGTGAAGCCGCCGCAGATGCCGACGATCAGGAACAGCCGGGTATTGTCGCTGATGCTCCAGCGGACGCTGTCCATGGCGAAGGCGGCGAAGACGCCGATGGCGAACGAGCCGGCGATATTCACCAGCACCGTGCCCCAGGGAAAATTGACGTTGTTGAGGCGGCTGTCGATGGCCCCGGCCATCCAGTAGCGGGCGATGCTGCCCAGGGCGCCGCCGGCGGCGATATAGAGATATCCAGTCATGGTGTTGCGACCCTAGGGATTTTTGCCGCAGGCGTCAAAGTGCTCTTGGCCGGAACCGGCGGTTTGGCTAGTCTGCCGCCCCATGAGCGCGAGTCCCGAATTCATCGAGTTCGTCCAGGAACTGTTCGCCCCGCTGGGCGGCATTGCCGTGCGCCGCATGTTCGGCGGCGCGGGGGTCTATTCCCGGGGCGTCATGTTCGCCCTGGTGCATGACGACACCATCCATCTGAAGGCCGATGCCGAAAGCCAGAAGGCCTTTCTGGCGCATGACTGCGGGCCGTTCGTCTATCAGGCCGGCAACAGCAAGCCGATGCAGATGAGCTACTGGAAGATGCCGGCCGATCTGATCGACGATGCCGAGCAGGCGGTGGAATGGGGCCGGACCGCCCTGGAGGTCGCGCGTGCGGCCAAGGCCGCTGTGCCGCCGCCGTCGCGCCGCGTGTCGACTGCAGCGCGCTGGCGCCGTTAAGCCGTCAGCCCCGGAATAATCTCGCCACCCACCTCGCGCGCCAGGCCGCGGAACAGCGCCACCGCGCTGCCGGTCTCGTCCCGCACGGTCATGTCATAGATGCTGCTGCGACCTGCCGATTCACGCAGTTCGGCGGTTGCGGTCAGCACGGCGCCGACCGCGACAGGCTTGAGATAGGTGATGTCGCACTGTTGCGCCACGGCATTGCGATTGAAGGAATTGCAGGCATAGCCAAAGGCGCTGTCCGCCAGTGTGAAGATGATGCCGCCATGACAGGTGCCGTGGCTGTTCACCATGTCGGGCTGCACGGTCATGCGCAGCACGCAGTGGCCAGGGCCCACGGCGATCAGCTGCACGCCGAGTTTGCGGCCAGCCAGATCGCGGTCCACGACCATGCTGCCGATGGCCTCGGCGACCTGCTGCGGCGTCTTGCTCATTTTCCGGTGAACTTCGCTGCGCGCTTCTGCAGGAAGGCCATCACGCCCTCGATGAAGTCGCGGGTGCGGCCCGCCACCACCTGCGCCTCGCGCTCGGCTTCCAGCTGCGCATCCAGGCCGTTGCTCCAGGACTGGCGCACCAGCTTGCGAATCTGGGCCAGGCCGATGGTCGGGCCGGCCGCGAATTTCTTCGCCACCTTGCCGGCTTCCTCCATCAGCGCGCTGTCATCCACGCATTTCCAGATCAGGCCCCATTCGGCGGCGGTTTCGGCCGGCAGCGGCTGGCCCAGCATGGTGAGGCCGAGCGCGCGCGCGGTGCCGGCGAGGCGCGGCAGGAAGTATGTGCTGCCGGCATCGGGCACCAGGCCGATATTGGCGAAGGCCTGCAGGAAGGTGGCCGACTTCGCCGCGATCACGATGTCGCCGGTCAGCGCCAGGCTCATGCCGGCGCCGGCGGCAGGACCGTTGATCGCGGTGACCACCGGCATGCGATAGGCGGCGAGCTTGCGGATCACCGGGTGATAGTTGGTGTGCAGTGCCTTGCCCAGATCGGGCGGGCCGCCATCCTGCATCAGGTCGCCGCTGGCGAGATCCGCGCCGGAGCAGAAGCCGCGGCCGGCGCCGGTGAGCAGCAGGCAGCGCATGCTGTCATCGGCCTCGATCTCGCTGAGCGCGGCCAGCAGTTCGACCATCAGTTCGTTGCTCATGGCGTTGAGCCGCTCGGGGCGGTTCAGCGTCACAGTGGCGACGCCGTCGGACTTGTCGACGATCAGGGTATTCCAAGCCATGCGTTTCTCTCCCGTTATGGGACGAACGCTAGCCGATTTATCAGGAGCGGAGAACCGTCTCGCTCAGGGTCGACGCGCCTTCCGCTGCGGCAACCACGCGGTTGCGACCGTCGTTCTTGGCACCGTAGAGCGCGGCATCGGCGCGCTGCACAAAGCTGCTGAGCGCCTCGCCCAGACGGTATTCGGCCACGCCGGCGGAAATGGTGATGCGGCCCAGCTCCTCGCCCGAGGTGCGCTTCACCAGCTTGCGGGTGGCGATCAGCGCGCGGATATTGTCGCCCAGCTTCATGGCCTGGTCGGCGCGGGTGCGCGGCAGCAGCAGCGCGAATTCCTCGCCGCCATAGCGCGCCGCCAGATCCTGGCCCTTCACGTTGTCGCTGAGCGTGCGGGCGACCAGCTGCAGCACGGTATCGCCGGTCTGGTGGCCGTGGCGATCGTTGAACAGCTTGAAATGGTCGATGTCGAGCAGCATCAGGCTGAGCGGCTCGTGGCTTTCCTGCGCCGCCTTGGAGAACAGCGTCAGCGTCTGCTCGAAATTCTTGCGGTTGGCCAGACCTGTGAGGCTGTCCGACAGCGCCTCGCGGCGGGCCTGCTCGAAATGCTCGCGCAGCTGCTGCACTTCGGCCGTGGTCTCGGCCAGGCGGTCTTCCAGCGATTGGTTGATCTCCTGCATGCTGCGGGTTTCCTGCAGCATGGCGCCGACCAGCGAGCCGAAGGCCGGCGCATTGCCGTGCTCATCCAGCTTGTCGGAGAAATCCTCCAGCTTCTCGCCGTAGGAGCGCGTGTCCTCGCCGGCCGAACCGATATAGCTGCGCAGCTCGTCCATCGCGTGCTGCAGCTTCTCGGTGGTGTCGCGCGAGGCCCGCAGCATGCGCGCCGGATTGAGGAATTCCTCATAGAGCTGCAGCGTGGTGTCGGGTGTAAACGGCTTGCTGGAGGCGAGCAGGGCGTCGATGGCGCGGCTCAGCGCCGGGTCGCGGCCGGCGTGGTATTCATACCAGATGGTGAAATTGATCGGCGTCGGCGGGATCGAAAACCGCGTCATGCTGGCTACCGCCGCGTGGGCGAGTTCCGCTGCATGATGCAGGTCGTCGTGATACATGCCGGGCTCCCTGCGCGGGCCGATATCCCCCGATCCCGGCCTGCCGCGCAGCGCCTATCTTGCGGCGGCGGACGGGCGCTTGTCCATCCGGCCGAAGATGAAAATAAGTCAGATGCCGAGATAACGGTGCTGGATATCCGGGGCGGCCTGCAGGGCGGCGGAGTCACCCTCCCAGACCACGCGACCTTTCTCGATCACGTAATGCCGGTTGGCCAGCTTGGTCAGCGCGCCGACATTCTTATCCACAACCAGAATAGACTGTCCGGTCTGTTTCAGCCGCTCCAGGCATTGCCAGATTTCCAATCTAATCAAGGGGGCAAGGCCTTCGGTGGCCTCGTCCAGGATCAACAGGTGCGGGTTGGTCATCAGCGCGCGGCCGACAGCCAGCATCTGCTGCTCGCCGCCCGATAGCTGGTTGCCCATGTTATTCACCCGCTCGGCGAGGCGGGGGAACAGCTCCACCACGCGGTCATAGGTCCAGGGCTGCGCGGCGTTATTGCGATTGGCGGCAGTAGCGATCAGATTTTCTTTCACCGACAGGTTGGGGAAAATCTGGCGGCCCTCGGGCACCAGGCCGACGCCGATCTTGGCGACCCGGTAGGAGGGCAGGCCGCGGATGTCGTCATTGCGGAAGCGGATGCGGCCCTTGGCGGCCGGCGTCATGCCCATGATCGAGCGGATCGTGGTGCTCTTGCCCATGCCGTTGCGGCCCATGAGGGTGACGACCTCGCCCGCCTTGATGCTCAGGCTCATGCCGAACAGCACCTGGCTGCGGCCATAGAAGGTGTCGATGTTGTCGACGGTCAGCAGGTCGGTCATCACAGGGCCTCCGCTTCGTCGCCGAGATAGGCCTGGCGCACCTGTTCGTTGCGGCGGATGTCGTCGGGTGTGCCGGTGGCGATGCCATGGCCGTAGACCAGCACGGTGATGCGGTCGGCCAGCGCGAATACGGCATCCATGTCATGCTCGATCAGCAGGATGGTCACGCTGCCCTTGATCTTGCGCAGCATGGTGACCATGCGGGCGGAGTCTTCAGGCCCCATGCCGGCCATCGGCTCATCCAGCAGCAGCAGCTTGGGCTTGGTCGCCAGCGCCATCGCGATTTCCAGCTGGCGATGTTCGCCATGGCTGAGCACGCTGGCGGTGATATCGGCGCGATGACCAAGGCCGACCTGTTCCAGCGCCGCCATGGCCGGCTCGCGCAGCGACTTGTCGGTGCGGGCGTTGGTCCAGAAGCGGAAGGAATGGCCGTCATGGGCCTGCACGGCGAAGGCCACGTTGTCGAGCGCCGTGAAGTTCGGGAAGATCGAGGTGATCTGGAATGACCGCGCGATGCCGATCTGCGACCGCAGATGCACCGGCATGGTGGTGATGTCGCGGCCCATGAAATGGATGGTGCCGGCATCGGGGCGCAGTTCGCCGATCAGCTGGCCGATCATGGTGGTCTTGCCGGCGCCGTTGGGGCCGATCACGGCATGAATTTCACCGGCGCGCAGGTCGAGCGACAGATTGTCGGTCGCGACCAGGCCACCGAAGCGTTTCACCAGGCCTGAGACCTTCAGCACGGGCTCAGTCATGACTGACCTCCGGTGCGGTGATGCTCCAGGCCGCGTTTCTCCCACCAGATAGACAGCGCCAATACGCCCAGTGCGCCGGCGAAGATCAGTGCCGGCACCAGCCAGTTGCGTTCGTAGACCAGATGGATGCCGTAGACGATGTAGAAGAGGCCAAGGCCGGCCATCAGCTTGCCGGTGTGGCCGCGCAGGATGGCGCCATCGATGCCACCGCGCGCGAAGATCACCACCAGCACTAGCAGCGGGCCGAAGACGATCTTCCAGAATTCGGTCCAGCTGGAGAGGATTTCTTCTAGCAGCAGGAAGGCGACGGTGCCGAACAGCGGGCCGAACAGGCTGCCCATGCCGCCCAGCACCACCATGACGATCAGGTCGCCCGAGCGGCTCCAGTGCATCATGGCGGGGCTGATGAAGCTGGTGAAGATGGCGGTCAGCACGCCGGCCAGACCGCAGACCATGCCGGCAATCACGAAAGCTGTGAGGCGGTAGCGGTGCACGGGGAAACCGATCGTGGCCATGCGGCGGTCATTCGACTTGGCGCCCTGCAGCACCATGCCGAAGCGCGAGTTCACCGCGCGGTGGCAAAGATAGATCGTGACGACCAGCAGCACCCAGCAGAGGTAATAGAAGCTGGGCTTGTGGCCGAGGTCGATCAGGCCGCCGAAGTCTGACTTCTTCATGATGTTGAGGCCGTCGTCGCCGCCATAGGCAAACGCGCCGTTGCCGATGTAGTAGACCAGCTGGGCCAGCGCTAGCGTGATCATGATGAAGAAGATGCCTTTGGTGCGCAGCGACAGCAGGCCGATGATGACGGCGACCACGCCGCTGATCAGGATGGCCAGCGGCCACTGAATCCAGGCCGCATGGATGCCGTGGAAGCTGAGGATGCCGACGGTATAGCCGCCGATGCCGATATAGGCGGCGTGGCCGAAGCTGACCATGCCGCCATAGCCCAGGATCAGGTTCAGGCTGACGGCGGCAATCGCCATGATGACGATGCGGGTGAACAGCGTGAGCAGGAAGGGATCGGAGAAGACGGCGGCATAGACCGGCACCAGGCCGAGCAGCGCCAGCAGGATCAGGCCGACCAGCGTGGTGAAATTGCGCGGCAGGGGAACGGGGAGAGCGGACGGGACGGACACGGACAGACTCTCCTCAGCGGCCGGGTGCGGGGAACAGACCCGCCGGACGCAGCACCAATACTGCGGACATCAGAATGTAGATCAGCATCGACGACACCGCGGTTGCGAGCGTGCCGGCCTCGGACGGATTGAGGAAGGCGCTGAGCATGACCGGCAGGAAGGCGCGGCCCATGGTGTCGATGATGCCGATGGCGACGGCGGCGATGAAGGCGCCGCGGATCGAACCGATGCCGCCGATCACGATCACGACCAGCGCCAGGATCAGAATGTTGTCACCCATGCCAATCTGCACGGTGGTGACGGGGCCCGCCATCAGGCCGGCGAGCGCGGCGAGCGCCGAGCCCAGACCGAAGACCAGGGTGAACAGCAGCTTCACGTCGACGCCGAGCGCACCGACCATGTCGCGGTTCGACGCGCCGGCGCGGATCAGCATGCCCAGCCGCGTCTTCTGCACCAACAGATAGAGGAAGCCGGCGCAAAGCAGCCCGACCACGATGATCAGGAAGCGATAGGACGGATAGGGCAGACCGGGAAGCACCTCGATCTGGCCGCTGAGCCAGAGCGGCAGGTCGATGGTCATGCCGCCGACGCCGAACATCAGGCGCGCGAGTTCATTGAAGAACAGGATCAGGCCGAAAGTGGCCAGCACCTGATCGAGATGGTCGCGGGTATAGAGCGTGCGCAGCGCGATGACTTCGACAAGGATGCCGAGCAGCGCGCCGGCCGGCAGCGCCAGCAGCGCGCCGAGGAAGAAGTTGCCGGTCCATTGCGTGAAGACGGCGGCGAAGTAGGCACCCATCATGTAGAGCGAACCATGCGCCAGGTTCACCAGGTCCATGATGCCGAAGACCAGCGTCAAGCCGGCGGCCAACAGGAACAGCAGCAGGCCGATCTGCAGTCCGTTCAGAAATTGCTCGAAGATCAGCAGCATGGCGTGGGGCGCACTCGTCGTGGAAGGTCACATCCGGTGTTCAATACAGAGGTTGACGCGGATGTAAAAGCGGGGCGCCGGTGTAATCCGACGCCCCGCCGATTTTCAGGTCAGATGCCGATTATTTCATCGCGCATTTGGCAGCGTACGGGTCAGTCAGGTCCTTGTAGATCGTGCTGACCGTGCGGATGTCATACTCGGTGTCAGACACCTTGTAGACTTCCTGCTGGTAGATGTTGTGGATCGGGAAGTGGTTCTTGCCGAACTTCATCGGACCGCGAACCGAATCAAACTTCGCCGCTTCCAGCGCCTTGCGGACATTGTCCTTGTTCTTCATGTCGCCCTTGGTCGCGATCACCGCCGAATTGATCAGGTTGATCGTGTCGTAGGACTGAGCGCCGTAGAAGGTCGGGGTGTCCTTGTGCTTCTTCTTGTACTCGCCGACGAACTTCTGGTTCGCGGCAAACGGCAGATCAGAGGCCCACCACAGGGTCTGGTAGGTGTCCAGTGTCAGGTCCTTCTGCAACTTCAGCGTGACGGAGTCGACGGTGAAGGTGGAGTACAGCGGGATGTCCTTCTTCAGACCGGCCTGGCTGTACTGCTGGAAGAACTGCACGCCCGCGCGACCCGGGAAGAAGACGAAGACGGCGCCCGGCTTGGCGGCGCGGATCTTCGAAATCTCGGCCGAGAAGTCGAGCTGGTCAGGCCACTTGGTCATGTCCTGGCCGACAACCTGGCCCTTGAAGGTGGACTTCACGCCGTTGGCCATGTCCTGGCCGGCGGCATAGTTCGGCGCCACGATGTAGAGCGACTTCACGCCCTTCTGGTTCAGCACTTCGCCGGCGGCCATGGTGTTCTGGTCGTTCTGCCAGGAGGCGGCGAAGAAGTTCGGATGGCACTGCTCACCGGCCAGCGGCGAGGGACCGGCATTGGCGCTGATCAGGAAGGTGCCTTCATCGACTACCGACTTGTAGGAGGCCAGCAGCACGTTCGACCAGATGTAGCCGGCGACGAAGTCGACCTTGTCGCGCTGCATCAGCTTTTCGGTCTTCTGCTTGCCGACTTCCGGCTTCTGCTCGTCATCTTCATAGATGACTTCGACCGGGATGCCGCCCATCTTGCCGCCGAGGTGGGCCAGCGCCAGCTCGACGCTGTTCTTCATGTCGACGCCGTAGGCCGCGTTGGGGCCCGACAGCGTGGTGACGAAACCGATCTTGATCTTCTTGTTGGCCTGGGCTGCCGCCGGCTGGGCGACAAACAGCACCGCCGCGAGCGCGAGCGCGCTGGTCAGGCGAAGTGCAGTCGACATCTTCATCATGAGTCCTCTCCCTGCGCAGTCCCGGTTGTCGGGCTGCTGCTCCTGTTATGGCCCCTGCCGCAACGTCATGCGGTGAATGCCCCTGTACGCGTACCTTACTCTACGCTTGCACGATGCGTCCAAACCGACCTTAGGCGGCGGGACGTCCCGATACACTTCACAAGGCTGCGTGGATTTCCGGCGGCCATCCGGACGGTTGGTCCGGTGCAGATGGGCCGAAATCCGCCACGCGGCGCTTCCTTTAATTCCCTAGTCGACAGGTACTATAATGCCGGTTAGGCCTGTCGCAAGCACTATTGTGCAGACTCGATATCATGTCTTCGGCCTGCAACCTTAAGCAATCCCGAGGGGAGGCCAATGGACGCACGGGAGGGAAACTTGCACTTTTCCTCTCCGCCCGTGCGGCCCAGTCAACCCTGCTTGCGCAGGACGAAACGCTGCACCTTGCCGCTTTCGGTGCGCGGCAGGGCGTCGATGAATTCCACAGCCCGGGGGTATTTGTAGGGGGCGATCTCCGCCTTCACGAAATCCTGCAGGGCCTTCGCCGTATCGGCGCCGGCCTTGTCCTTGTCGCGCAGCACCACGAAGGCCTTCACGATCTGGCCGCGTTCGGGGCAGGGCGCGGCGACCACGGCGCAGTCCTGCACCAGCGGATGCAGCAGCAGCACGGATTCCACCTCGGGTCCGGAGATGTTGTAGCCGGCCGAGACGATCATGTCGTCGGCGCGCGCCTGATACCAATAGTAGCCGTCCTCGTCGCAGACATAGGCGTCGCCGGTGAAGTTCCAGCCATGCTGCACATAGGCCTGCTGGCGCTCCGGGTTGTCGAGATAGCGGCAGCCGACCGGCCCGCGGATGGCCAGACGCCCCACGGTGCCCGGCGGCACCGGCTTGCCATCCTTGTCGAAGATGCCGGCTTCATAGCCCGGGATCGGTTTGCCGGTTGCGCCGGGGCGGATGTCGTCGCCGGCAGACGTGATGAAGATGTGCAGGATTTCCGTGCCGCCCAGGCCGTCGATCAGCTTCACGCCGCTGGCCGCTTCCCAGCCGAGATAAGTGGCCTTGGGCAGGGTCTCGCCGGCCGAGACGCCTTTTTTCAACGAGGAGATGTCGTAGGTCTTCGCCATGTCGGTCATGGCGCGATAGGCGGTGGGTGCGGTGAACAGGATGCTCACCTTCTTGGCCTGGATGGTCTCCAGCATCTTCTGCGGATTATACTGCTCGACCAGCACCGTGCTCGCCCCCACATGCATGGGGAAGGTGACCAGCGCGCCCAGGCCAAAGGTGAAGGCCAGCGGCGGGCTGCCGGTAAAGATGTCGTCCTTCGTCGGTTTCAGCACATAGCGGTTGAAGGTGTCGCAGATCGCCATCACGTCGCGATGGAAATGCATGCAGCCCTTGGCCGGACCGGTGGTGCCGGAAGTGAAGGCGATCAGGCAGACATCGTCCCAGGCGGTGTCGACCGTCTGGAAGTCCGTCGGCTTGGAGGCCATGAGGCTTTCGAGTGAGTCCGGGCTGTCCTTGTAGAAATAGCAGGCGCGCTTGAGCTTCTTCGACTCTTTCAGCGTCGTTTCCATCTCGTCATGCAGGCGCCAGTCGCAGATCGCCAGTTCGATCTCGGCCTTCTCGGTCATGAAGGTGAGTTCGCGCCAGCGATAGAGCGGCATGGTGGCGACGGCAATCGCGCCGACCTTCATCACCGCGAACCAGCAGGCGACATACATCGGATTATTGGGCGAGCGCAGCAGCACGCGGTTGCCCGGCTTCACGCCGAGGTCCTGCACCAGAACGTGGGCGATGCGATTGGCGGTCTCCAGCAGATGCCGGTAGGTCCAGACCTCGTCATTATAATGGATGACCGGGCGGTCGCTGTATTTTGCGGCTTGCTTGTCGAGCAGCTCGGTCGCGCAGTTCATGCGCTTCGGATAGGCCTTCAGCTCGGGCAGTGTGTCCCACAGCATCTCGGGCCACTGGTCCAGTGGCGGCAGATGATCGCGGGCAAATGTATCGACGTGAGCGGAGGGCTCAAAGATATGTTTAGGGACGGACATGACGAACCTCTGACGACGGCAAGGCAGGTTCGGCGAACGGGAGGGGCAGTTCGATACGCACCGCATCTGACGGCGGTGTTGCACGGCCGGCGGCATCATGGCCGCGGACGTAATAGGTGTAGCGCAGGCCGCCCAACACCAGCTTGTCGGCATGCTTGGTCGACTTGACGGCCTCGGTGACGCGGGGATGGCCATCACCCTCGGCACGATAGATGTTGTAGCCGGCAATGGCGGCCGCGCCGGCGACGGCCTTGTTCCAGGTCAACTTGATCTGGCCCTTGTCGACAGTCGCCGTCAGCCCGGCACCGCCATCGGGCCAGCGTGGTGCTGCGCCATCGGTGGCATCGGCAGGCGCCTGCGTCAGGCCCTTGGGCCAGAGGAAGCAGGTCACTTCCTTGAAATTCTCGTCCAGCTGCTTGCAGACGTTGCAGTAGATGCAGCGCACGATCTGGTCGCTGCGCATCTCCTCGACCTTCTTCACCCAGTCGGGATCGGCCAGAAGTTGCCGCGCCATGCCGATCATGTCGGCCTGGCCGTTCTGCAGCAGGGCTTCCGCCTCTGCAGGCGCGCTGATCTTGCCGACCGAGATCACCGGCGTGTGGAAGCCTTTGGCATTGATGAACTGCTTGATGCCGGCGGCCAGATGGGCGTGCGGCAGTGACGGATACCAGTCGCCCGGCATGCAGCGGTCGCCCGAATAGCCGGTGTAGGGGTACAGCGGCTGGCCCTCGCGATGCACGGCATCCTCGAACTTGCCGCCGACCGAGAGCGAAATGTAATCGACGCCGAGTTGCGCCATGCGCAGCGCGATCAGTTTAGCATCCTCGACGGTATAGCCTTCCTTGATCGCTTCCTCGGCGAGGAAGCGCACGCCGACGGTCCAGTCGGCACCGACATATTTGCGCACGCTCTGCATGACGCGGCCCAACATGGCGAGCCGGCCTTCCAGCGTGCGACCGTCATAGTCGTCGCGGCGCGGATTGCGGCGCGAGAGGAAGGAAGACAGCGTATAGGCATGGGCCGAATGCAGCTCGACGCCGTCATAGCCGGCAGTGCGCGCCCGCAGCGCGGCCTGGCCGAATTCGTCGATGATGCGGTCGATATCCTCGTTCGACAGGCTGTCGATGGTCTGGCGCCAGCCCGAGCGCGCGACTTTGAGGAAATGGATGATCTGCGGGACGACCTTGGAATCGGATGTGCTGTGCACCTGATCGACCAGGTCGCGATGGCCGGGAATGAATTCGTCACCTGACAGTCGTAGCAGTGGACCGGACTTGTTGGAATGCACGGCGGTGGCTTCCACCACGATCAGGCCGACGTGGCCTTGAGCGTAACGCACATAGCGGTCGATGATCGGCTGGTTGACGAAGCCGTCCTCCCCCGACAGCCGCGTCACCATGGCCGGCACCGCGATGCGGTTGGGCAGGGTGACGCCGTTGAGCTTGAGAGGGGAGAGGACTTTCATCAGGCGTCGCTCCCTGCCTCGCTGGCAAAGGCTGCATAGGTCTGGCCGGCGATCACCAGCTTGTTGATCTCGGTGGTGCCTTCGTAGATGCGCAGCGCGCGCACTTCGCGATACAGGCTTTCTACCATGCTGCCGCGTTTGACGCCGAGGCCGCCCCAGAGCTGCACGGCGGCGTCGATCACGCGCTGGGCGGCTTCGGTGGCATACATCTTGGCCATCGAGGCTTCGCGGGTGACGCGGGCCGCGCCCATGTCCTTGGTCCAGGCGGCGCGATAGATCAGCAGGGCAGAGGCGTCGATCTCGGTCGCCATGTCGGCGATTTTGGCCTGGGTCAGCTGATAGTCGGCCAGCTTCTGGTCGAAGACCTTGCGCTCATGTATGCGCTTCAACGCTTCATCCAGCGCGCGGCGCGCGAAGCCGAGCGCGGCGGCGCCGACGGTGGAACGGAAGACATCCAGATTGCTCATGGCGATCTTGAAGCCTTCGCCCTGCTTGCCGATCAGATTGCCGGCGGGAATGACGCAATCCTTGAACTCAAGCCGGCCGAGCGGATGCGGCGCGATCACGTCGAGGCGTTCGGGCACGCTGAAGCCCGGCGTGCCGGCCTCGACCACGAAGATGGCCAGACCCTTCGCGCCCGGCGCGTCACCAAGGCGGGCAACGACCGTGTACTGGTCGGCAATGCCGCCATTGGAAATCCAGGTCTTCACGCCGTTCAGGCGATAGCCCTGCCCATCGGGCACGGCCACCGTGCTCACTGCGGCGACATCGGAGCCGGCATCGGGTTCGGACATCGCGAGTGCTGCGATCTTCGTGCCATTGGCCACGCCGGGCAGCCAGCGCTGCTTCTGCTCGGGCGTGCCGAACTGGCTGATCGGACCCGAGCCCAGCCCCTGCATCACAAAAGCGAAGTCGGCCAGGCCATGGTGATAGGCCAGCGTCTCGCGGGCGATGGCCAGCGAACGCACTTCCAGCTTGTCGTAAGTTCCGCCGCCATCCTTGGGCACGGTCAGGCCGAGGAAGCCGTCCTTGCCGAGCTGCGCTACGAACTGCCGGCAGACCGCATCGATATCCTCATACTCGTCATGATGGCTGGCATGCTGCTTCGCCCAGGCCTGCAGCTTCGCTGCCAGCGCGCGATGACGCTCCTCGAAGAACGGCCAGTGCAGATAGCTCTTGTCTGCCATCTCAGTTGCCCTCGAAGACGGGTTTCTGCTTGGCGACAAAGGCATGATAGGCGCGGGCGAAATCCTGTGTCTGCATGCAGATCGCCTGCGCCTGCGCTTCGGCCTCGATGGCGGCATCCATATCCATCGACCACTCCTGATGCAGGCAGGTCTTGGTGATGCCATGCGCAAAGGTCGGGCCGTCGCTGAGTTCTTTCGCCAGCGCGGTTGCGTCGGCCAGCACCTGCTCGGGCGCAACGAGGCGATTGTAGAAGCCCCAGCGTTCGCCTTCCTCGGCGCTCATGCTGCGGCCGGTATACAGAAGCTCGGCAGCGCGGCCCGAACCGATGATGCGCGGCAGGATGTTGCAGGCGCCCATATCGGCACCGGCCAGACCGACGCGCACAAAGAGAAACGCTGTCTTGGTGCGTGGCGTGCCGATGCGCAGGTCAGACGCCATGGCCAGGATCGCGCCGGCACCGGCGCAGATGCCGTCGACGGCGGCGATCACCGGCTGTGGGCAATGCTGGATGGCTTTCACCAGATCGCCGGTCATGCGGGTGAAGGCCAGCAGCCCGGCCATGTCGCCGGCATCTTTCATCTTCACCAGCGGGCCGATGATCTCGTGCACATCGCCGCCGGAGCAGAAATTGCCGCCCTCGCCGGTGATCACGACGGTCTTCACATCGGTGACATGGTTCAGCGCGCGGAAGGTATCGCGCAGTTCGGCGTAGGACTCAAAGGTCAGCGGGTTCTTGCGCTCGGGACGGTTGAGTGTGACGATCGCGACCTTGCCATCCACCGACCAGCCGAAATGTTTGGGGCGGAAATCCTTTGCCAGTGTGGTCACTGCTTTTCTCCCTGATCGTCGACGGCGTTCTGGTGCACCGACTGCTTCAGCTTGCCCAGCAGTTGGAACAGCTGCTGCATGTCCTGGCGGCTCAGGCCGTTCATCATCCGGTCGATCCATTCCTCATGGACCGGCGTCATGTCGTCGAAGGCCTTCTTGCCGGCAGGCGTCAGGCTGATATGGCTGGAGCGACGGTCGCGCAGCGACGGCGTGCGCTTGACCAGGCCTTCTTCCACAAGGCGATCCGCGAGCCCGGTGATGTTGCCATTCGACACCATCATGCGGGCCGAAAGCTCGCTCATGGTCAGGCCATCGGGCGCACGATCGAGCTGGGCCAGCAGGTCGAAGCGGGGCAGCGTTGTGTCGAACTGCGTGCGTAGTGCGCCACGCACATTCTGCTCGATCAGGCTGGAGCAGGTGAGCAGCCGCAGCCACAGCCGCAGCTCCAGCTTGTCGTCGCGGGTGGCCGAGGTTTCACGATCGTTGGCCGGAGCAGGCTGGCGGACTTCACTCATGACATCACTTCTCCCCCGGCAATGGCGATGGCCTGTCCGGTGATCGAGGCAGCGGCGTCTCCCGCCAGCCACAGCACGGCATCCGCTACTTCCTGCGGCTGGATCAGGCGGCCCTGCGGATTGCTTTTCGCCAGTTCGGCGCGGGCTTCTTCAGCGCTGCGTCCGGTTTTCTTCACAATGGTATCGATGGTGGCCGCCGTCATGTCGGTATCGACATAGCCGGGGCAGACCGCATTCACGGTAATGCCGGCTGTGGCGAATTCACGCGCCAGCGCCCGGGTCAGGCCGACCACGCCATGCTTGGCGGCCACGTAGGCGGCGACATAGGCATAGCCGGTGAGGCCGGCGGTCGAGGCGATGTTGATGATGCGGCCGGATTTACGCGGCAGCATGCCGTCGATGGCGGCGCGGGTGACATGGAAGACGCTGGAGAGATTGACGGCCAGCATCTGGTCCCAGTGCGCGCCCGTCATTTTCGCAAAGGCCTGGCTGGCGCCAAAGCCGGCATTGTTGACCAGGATGTCGACCGGGCCCGCCGCATCGACAGCCTGCCGCACCATGGCCGTTGCAGCATCGGCATCGGCCAGGTCGGCGACGGCAATGTGATGGCTACCGTTCAGGGTAGCGCGGCGCTGATCCAGCAACGTCCGGTCGCGGCCGCAGAGCGTGACGCTGGCGCCGCGCATGACCAGGCTTTGCGCGATGGCCCAGCCGATGCCCTTGCTGGCACCGGTGACAAGCGCGTGCCGGCCGGCGAAATCGCCAGAGCCTGCGGAAATCGGCCTCGTCACCAGTTCCGTCATGCCGAGTCCCTCCCGAGGGCCGTCAGATTTATTTTAAGTATAAAATAAATCCGGGTAGCCGACAAGATCGCCTTCGCATGGCATCGATCGAAACATTCGAAACACGTCGGACTGGTGCAGGACGCGGGTGAAGGCGACTTGGCCGGGCAAGTATGGTAAACAAACCAAAGCGATTCGCCGGGGGACGTCGAGAGCGACGATGAATGTGTCAGGTCTGATAGCCAAGCCACTCGGCAAGGGATTGGTGGTGCTTTTGATGGTTGCCGCCCTGTCGGGCTGTTCCATCTGGAACAGCAGCGGCAGTTCCAGCGGCACTTCCACCGAGACCGGTCAGCGCGGCAGCGGCCCGCCGACGCAGATTTCCGGCGTGGCGCTGCCCGATGGTTATTCGCTCGACACCAATCGCACGATCATCCTGGGCGAGGGCGACCGCTGGATCGGCCGTCTGTCCTACAGCGTGAATTCCTCAGCCGATTCCATGTTCGATTTCATTCGCCGCGAAATGGCGAATTACGGCTGGACCGAAGTGTCGGTCGTGCGCGCCGAAACCAGCCAGCTCACCTTCCTGTCGGGTGGTGGTGATCGCGTGGCTTCGGTGCTGATCGCGCGCTCGACGCTGTATGGCTCGAAGATCGACATGACCGTCTCGCCCTCGACGGGCAGCACGGTATCCACCACGCCGCGCGCGGCGGGTCGCGCCCGCTAACGCGGGCGGCACATTCTCAGTTAAAGGCCTTGAAGGTGATGAGCGTGAAGGTGTCCTTCACGCCGGTGATCGTCTGCAGCTTGTTGACGACGAAGTGGCCGATGTCCTGGCCATCAGAGAGATAGCATTTCATCATCAGGTCGTACTGGCCGGAGATCGAATGCACCTCGGAGACCTGTTCGACCTCTTCAACGGCCTTCACCGCCACGTCATAGGCGCGGCCGAGCTCGCATTTCACCATCACGAAAATCGTCTGCATAGCCGGCTCCGTTTCCTCATCCTGGCCCGACTGTAGTCGAACTCAGGGCCGGCTCGCAATCAGTGCTGATGATCAGGAGGCGCGGCGGCTCGGGCGCAGCAGGAAGTCCGGCACATGGTCGCCCATGCCGACAACCGGCGGTTCGCGGTCTTCGCGGTGATCGCGACGGCCCCGGTCTCCACGATCGCGATCGTTGCGATCACGGCGACCCTGTTCGCCCCGATTATTCTCACGGGGAGCCTGGTCACGGGGTGCATGCTCACGGGCTTCGCGCGGCTGCTTTTCCGCACGCGGCTGGCGCTCGCGGCGCGGCTCGTTCCGGGGCTCACGCTCGGCGGCCGGCTGTTCGGCCCGCACCTGCTCGGTGGGGGCGGCCTGCTCGGCGGCAGCGGCGGTTGCGGTCGGCTCCATCGAGGCGTCGCTGGCGCGCGGTTCGCGGGTGCGATCCTGGCTGCGCTTGCGGTCGCCATCGCGATCCCGGCCACGGCCGCCACGGCCACGACCCTTGCGGTCGCCACCGCGCTCGCCGCCACGATCGCTGCGCTCGCCTTCACCGCCAGCGGCGGCAACGGCTGCAGCGTTTTCTTCCTGCGAGAAGCCATGCAGCTCCATCACCGGAATTTCGCGCTGGATCAGGCGGGTGATGGCAGAGAGATACTTGCCGTCCTCACCGGCGACCAGCGTGAAGGCGCGGCCGTTCATGCCGGCGCGACCGGTGCGGCCGATGCGGTGCACGTAGTCTTCCGGATGGGTCGGGACGTCGAAATTGAACACATGGGTCAGGCCCTGGACGTCCAGGCCGCGTGCGGCGACGTCAGAGGCAACCAGGATGCCGATCTCGCCCTTCTTGAACTTCTCCAGCGTCGCGGTGCGCTGTGACTGGTCCAGATCGCCATGCAGCGGCTGGGCGTCGAAGCCGTGACGGGCCAGCGACTTCGCCAGGATGTCCACGTCACGCTTGCGGTTGCAGAAGATGATGGCGTTCTTCACATCCTCGTTACGGATCAGGGTGCGGAGCGCTTCGCGCTTGAGGCGATGCGGCACCTGGATCTGGAACTGGGCAATCGATTCAGCCGTCGTCGCCTGACGGGCGACTTCGATTTCCTTCGGATTGCTGAGGAACTTGTCGGCCAGCTTGCGCATGTCGGCCGCCATGGTGGCCGAGAAGAACAGTGTCTGGCGCAGCGGCGGCAGCATTTTGCCGATCCGCTCGATGTCGGGCATGAAGCCCATGTCCAGCATACGGTCGGCTTCGTCGATCACGAAGATCTGCACGCCGGTCAGCATGACCTTGCCGCGCTCGAAATGGTCGATCAGGCGGCCCGGGGTGGCGATCAGCACGTCGACGCCGCGATCCAGCAGTTTTTCCTGCTCGGTGTAGTTCACGCCGCCGATCAGCAGCGCCATCGAAAGCGGGGAGTTCTTGCCGTATTTGTCGAAGCTCTGCGCGACCTGGTCGGCCAGTTCGCGGGTCGGCTCCAGGATCAGGGCGCGCGGCATGCGGGCGCGGGCGCGGCCGCCGGCCAGGATGTCGATCAGCGGCAGGGTGAAGCCGGCGGTCTTGCCGGTACCGGTCTGGGCTGTGCCGAGAACGTCGCGACCCATCAGCACGATCGGGATGGCCTGGGCCTGGATCGGGGTCGGGGTGGTATAACCAGCTTCGGCGACAGCCTTCAGAACAGGCTCGCTCAAGCCTAGATCGGCGAATTCCATGGATTTCCGTATTTATATTGACGGCAGCAGCGCAAATGCGCACCGTCCGCGGGCGGACAAGACCATAGCGGCCCCCTTGAGTCAATCCCAATGTGAGCCGCTAGAAACAGCAAAATCAATCGGTTATCGTCCCCAACCAGACAAATTTTCCCCAGCAGATTTCTTTGGCGGAGACCCCCATGAAGCTCATCGACGAAATCGTCGCCAACAAGGCCCAGCTGACCGAATGGCGGCGCGACTTGCACATGCATCCCGAAACCGCCTTCGAGGAGCATCGCACGTCGGAATTCGTTGCCAAGACCCTCGAATCCTTCGGCATGCCGGTGCATCGCGGCCTGGCCAAGACCGGCGTCGTCGGCACGCTCAAGGCTGGCAAGGGCAACCGCGCCATTGGCCTGCGCGCGGACATGGATGCGCTCGACCTGATCGAGATGAACGAGTTCGGCCACAAGTCCAAGCATGAAGGCAAGATGCATGGCTGCGGCCATGACGGCCATACCATCATGCTGCTCGGCGCGGCCCAGTATCTGGCCAAGTCCAAGTCATTCGACGGCACCGTGCATTTCATCTTCCAGCCGGCCGAGGAGAATGTGGCCGGCGGCAAGGTGATGGTGGACGAGGGCCTCTTCACCAAGTTCCCCTGCGAGTCCGTGTTTGGCATGCACAACATGCCCGGCATCGATGTCGGCAAGTTCGCCGTACGCACCGGCCCGATGATGGCCTCGGCCGACATGTTCTGGATCAAGATCAAGGGCGTGGGCGCCCATGGCGCCTATCCGCATCGTGGCGTCGATCCGGTGGTGATCGCCGCCGAGATGGTGCTGGCGCTGCAGAATATCGTGGCGCGCAACGTCGATCCGCTGCAATGCGCGGTGGTCAGCTGCTGCCAGATCCAGGGCGGCCATACCACCAACGTGATTCCGGAAGAGGTGATGATCGCCGGCACCACGCGCGCCTTCCTGCCTGAAGTGCAGGACCTGATCGAGGCGCGCATGAACCAGATCGTCACTGGCATTGCCGCCAGCCATGGCGCGACCGCCAAGCTGGATTACCAGCGCCGCTATCCGCCGACCATCAACACGGCGGAAGAAACCGAACTGGCCGCCAGTGCGGCGGCTGCGGTGGTGGGCGGCGCGAACGTGCTGCGCAACGTCAATCCCAGCATGGGCGCGGAAGATTTCGCCTGGATGCTGCGCGAGAAGCCGGGCTCCTACGTCTGGATCGGCAACGGCGCCGGCGAAAGCAGCTGCATGGTTCATAACCCGCGCTACGACTTCAACGACGAGGTTCTTCCGATCGGCGCCAGCTACTGGTCGCGCCTGGTTGAGTCGATCCTGCCGGCCACGTAAGCGAAGGATCGCGGGGATGGGCTTCAAGGTGAAGTTCTGGGGTGTGCGCGGCAGCATTGCGACGCCGTCCCCGCGGCATATGGTGTTCGGCGGCAACACGTCTTGCGTCGAACTGAAGATCGGCAGCCGTACGATCATCCTCGATGCCGGCACCGGCATCCGCAATCTGGGCCACTGGCTGCTGCGCCGGAACGTGACCCAGGGCGACATCTTCCTGTCCCACACGCACTGGGATCACATCAACGGCTTCCCGTTCTTCTCGCCCGCCTTCAAGGATGATCGTCACTTCACCATCCATGCCGGTCACCTGATCGACAAGGGCGGCATTGGCAATGCCCTGCAGTCGCAGATGGCGCAGCCCTTTTTCCCGGTGCCGCTCGACAAGATGGGCGCCCGGATCGAAAGCCGCGACTTCCGCGCCGGCGACAGCTTCGATCTGGGCGACAATATCCATGTGCGGACGACGGCGCTGAATCACCCCGACGGTGCCACCGGCTATCGCTTCGAATATGGCGGCAAGTCGCTGTGCTACGTCACCGATACCGAGCATACCCCGGGCAAGCCGGACCAGAATATCCTCGGTCTGATCGAAGGCTGCGACCTGCTGATCTACGACAGCACCTATACCGACGAGGAATATGAAAGCCATGTCGGCTGGGGCCACTCGACCTGGCAGGAAGGCGTGCGATTGAGCCGCGCCGCCGGGGTCAAGGCCCTTGCGATTTTCCATCATGATCCCGATCATGAGGACCAGTTCATGGAAACGCTGGAAGCCGAAGCGCGGCAGATGTGGTCCGGCACAATAGTGGCGCGCGAAAATATGCGCGTGAATTTGCTGTAAGGGGGGGAGTATGGCGCGTCTGTATCTGGTGCGGCATGCCAAGGCGGCAGCCCGATTTGATGAAGATCCCGACCCCAGTCTCTCGGAAGAGGGCAAGGAGGCGGCGGTCGATCTCGCGTTGACTCTGGAAACGCTCGGGCCGATGCCGATCTATACCTCGCCGATGGAACGCGCGCGCGAAACCGCGATGCCGTTGGCCAACCGCTGGGGCGTGGTGCCCGAGGTGAGCGCCGCTTTCAGTGAAATCCCCACGCCCAACGAGGTGGCGGAAAAGGGGCTGGCGGCGCGCGGTCCCTGGCTGCAGCAGATCGCCACGCAGAAATATCCGGCGCAGCCGTCGATCATTCGCGCCTGGCGCGAAGGCCTGATCGGCATGATGAAGTCCTGTCGCAGCGACACCATCGTCTTCACCCATTTCATGGTGATCAACGCCGCTCTGGGCGCAGCGCTGAACGACGAACGCATGGTCGTCATGCAGCCTGACTATTGTTCCTGTACGATTGTGGAAACCAGCTCGCGTGGTCTGGCCCTGGTCACGCGCGGTGTCGAGGCGACCACCAGGGTCTTCTAGTCTGGCAAGGCCTGCTGATCGCCTGCGTATGCATTGATGGATGCCCTTGGCCCGGACGGGTCATCTGGTTAAGCTGGCGGCAGGCCTGCGAGGATAGCCCGGCATGAATGTTAAACCGGAGATCAAGACTGAACCGACGGCAATGCCTGACGGCTACGTGCTGGAAGAGCAGGTCGGGCAGCTGATCCGTCGCGCGCATCAGCGCCACACCGCCCTGTTCCTGGCGATGATCGGCGACAGTCAGGTCACTACCACGCAGTATGCCGCCCTGGTGAAGCTCTACGAGATGGGCGAGCTGTCGCAGAACCATCTCGGCCGCCTGACCGCGATGGACCCGGCCACCATCCAGGGCGTGATTCGTCGTCTGACCGGTCGCAAACTGATCTCCCATCGTCCAGACAAGAACGACAAGCGCCGCCGCTGCCTCAGCCTCACGGCACATGGCCGCGAGCTGGTGGCGCGTCTGCTCGCCAACGGTCCGAAGGTGAGCAAGGCCACGCTCGATCCGCTGACTCCGGCGGAACAGCAGCAATTCGTGGCGCTTATCAAGCGTCTCACCTGATCGCATCAGGCGGTTTTGCGCGCAGCGAAAGGCTTTGCTGCGCTGCCGCATCCTTGAGCAATCGCTGCATATATTTTGACGTTGACTCTTTTGAGGCAGCGACGCAGCATCATATGCGTACGAACGATATCGGCCTGCGGGGGTGGGCGTGGCGTTCGTATGCCGGCGGAGGCCCCAACACCGATGGCGTCATATCTGCGTCCGACGAATCTGGCCGAAGCGCTCGATCATCTGAGCGCAGCCCATTTGCATTCCGGGACGCCTGTGATTTTGGCCGGTGGCACGGATTACTATCCCGCCCGCGTCGGCCGCGCGCTTGATGACGATATCCTCGACGTCACCGCCATCCCTGAGCTTCAGGGCATCAGCGAAACCGACGATCTCTGGCGCCTGGGCGCCACTGTCACCTGGGGACAGCTGACGGCTGCCCATGATCTGCCGCCCTTGTTCGATGCGCTGCGTCAGGCGGCGGGCGAGATCGGTGGCGTGCAGATTCAGAATTCCGGGACCATCGCGGGCAATCTGTGCAATGCCTCTCCGGCTGCCGACAGCGTGCCGCCGCTGCTGGCCATGCGCGCGCGCGTCGAACTGCGCAGCACCAAGGGCCGCCGCGACATGGGTTTGGGCGAGTTCATCACCGGCAATCGCCGCACGATGCTGAAGTCCGGCGAATTGCTGTCGGCCGTGCTGATTCCAAAACCGAAGAAAGACGCGCAAAGCCTGTTCCTCAAGCTGGGCGCACGCGAATATCTGGTGATTTCCATCGCCATGGTCGCGGTGATGCTGGAGGTCGACAACAACATCGTCTCCAGCGCCAGCGTGGCGGTCGGCGCCTGCTCGGCGGTGGCGCAGCGCCTGGTCGCACTCGAATCCGAACTCACCGGCCGGCGGCTGAATACCGCGCTGGCCAATCGTGTGAAGCCGCAGCATTTCGATGGTCTGTCGCCGCTGGACGACATCCGCGCCGATGCCGACTACCGGCGCGAGGCCGCGATGGTACTGGTGCGGCGCGCGCTGACCACGCTGGGCAAGAAGGGCAACTGAACCGATGCGTCTGGTCGTCAACGGCAAACCGCACAGCTTCCATGGCTCGCCCGCCAAGCGCCTGTCCGATGTGCTGCGCGACGATCTGGGCCTGACCGGCACCAAGGTCGGCTGCAATGCCGGCGACTGCGGCGCCTGCACGGTGATGATGAACGGCAAGCAGGTCTGCGCCTGCCTGACTCCGGTGGGGCAGGCGGCCGGACTGTCGGTCGTCACGGTCGAGGGCCTGGAAGCGCATGGGTCGCTGTCGCGGCTGCAGACGGCGTTTCTCAAGCATGGTGCGGCCCAGTGCGGCATCTGCACGCCGGGCATGCTGATGGCGGCCACCGATCTGTTGGCCGAAGTGTCGAAGCCGAGTGAAGCGCAGGTGATGGATGCCATTGGCGGCGTGCTCTGCCGCTGCACCGGCTACCGCAAGATTGTCGAGGCCGTGCTCGATGCCACGCGTACGCCGGGTCTGCCTGACATGCCGGAGACAGGCAAAGCCGTCGGCACACGCAGCCTGAAGGTCGATGGTGTGGCCAAGGTCGTCGGCACCGAGAAATACGGCGCCGATTACATCCCGCATGAGGCGCTATGGCTGCGCGTGATCCGCAGCCCGCATGCGCGCGCGACCTTCACGCTGGGCGATTTCACTGATGCAATCCGCAAATACGGCCTGGTGCGTGTGTTCACCGCCGCCGATGTGCCGCGCAACGGCTTTGCCATCTTCGAGTCCAAGGACCAGCCGGTGCTGGCCGATGGCCTGGTGCGCTACAAGGGCGAAAGCGTCGTGGCGCTGGTCGGTCCGCGCGAGGCGGTCGAAGCTGTACGAGCCGAGGACCTGCCGATCGTCTATACGCCGGAAGACCCGGTCAGCGGCGTGATTGCCGCCGCCGCGCCCGGTGCGAAACTGGTGCAGGCCGACAAGGCCGGCAATGTGCTGATCCGCGGCAATGTCACCAAGGGCGATGTGGCAAAGGGCTTCGCCGAGGCGGCCGCCACCGCCGAAGGCCTGTTCCAGACCAGCTTTGTCGAACACGCCTATATTGAGCCCGAGGCCGGCTGGGCCGTGCGCGTGGGCGACCGCATCGAAATCCACGCCTCCACCCAGGCGCCCTATATGGATCGCGACGAAGTGGCTGGCGTGATGCAGTTGCCGCCCGATCGCGTGCGCATTGTGCCGACGGCCTGCGGCGGCGGCTTCGGCGGCAAGCTGGATGTGGCCGTGCAGCCGCTGATCGCGCTCGCTGCCTGGCATCTGGACAAGCCCGTGGCCTGCATCTACACGCGGCCCGAAAGCATGGCGTCGAGTACCAAGCGGCATCCGGCACGCATCACCGCGAAATTCGCCGCCGCGAAAGATGGCCGTCTGACCGCGGTCGAGACCCATGCCGATTTCGATACCGGCGCCTATGCCAGCTGGGGCCCGACGGTGGCCAATCGCGTGCCGGTGCATGCGACCGGGCCGTATCTGGTGCCGCATGTGAAGAACCGCAGCTGTGCGCTGTTCACCAACGCGCCACCATCAGGGGCTTTCCGCGGCTTCGGCGTGCCGCAGGCGGCCATTGCGCATGAAACACTGATGGACGATCTGGCGGCCAAGCTGGGCATCGACCGGCTGGAGATTCGCTACATCAACGCCATCCGCGCCGGCGACCTGACCGCCACCAGCCAGAAGCTGGAGCATTCCGCCGGTCTGGCCGAGTGCATCGCGGCCCTGCGCCCGCAGTGGCGCGCACTCACAAAGGAAGTCGAAGCCTTCAATGCCCGGCGCAAGACGGTGCAGCGCGGCATCGGCATCGGCTGCATGTGGTATGGCTTAGGGAACACTTCGATCTCCAATCCCTCTACCATGCAGGTCAGCCTGCGCGCCGATGGCCGCGTGTTCTTCTACAACGGCGCCGTCGATATCGGGCAGGGCTCGAACACCATCTTCGTGCAGATCGTGGCCGATGCGCTCGGCGTCGGCATGGACCGCATCGACTATGTCATGGGCGATACCGACAAGACGTTGGACGCCGGCAAGACCTCGGCCTCGCGCCAAACCTTTGTCTCGGGCAAGGCCGCGCAGTTGGCGGCGCAGGATTTGCGCAGCCAGATTCTGCGGCTGGCCAATGCCGGCGAGACGGCCGTGCTGAAGCTGGATGGTCCGATCCTGACCGTGGAAGACGGCGGCACCGTGCGCCGCATCGACCTCGCCACGCAGGGGCGATTGAACGGCAATGCCGACGTGCTGATGGGCGAGGGCCGTTTCGATCCGCCCACCACCATGCTGGACGCTGATGGTCAGGGTGTGCCCTATGCCACATACGGTTTCGCCGCGCAGATGGCGCTGGTCGAGGTCGATACCGAACTCGGCACCGTGAAGGTGAAAAAGATCATCGCCGCCCATGACGTGGGCAAGGCGGTCAATCCGACGCAGGTGGAAGGCCAGATTCATGGCGGCATCGCGCAAGGCCTGGGTCTCGCGCTGATGGAAGAATACCTGCCGGGCCGCACCGAGAACCTGCACGATTATCTGATCCCGACGGTCGGTGATATTCCAGAGATCGACGTGATCATGATCGAGGATGCCGAGCCGCTCGGCCCCTTCGGCGCCAAGGGCGTGGGTGAGCCGGGTCTGGTGCCGACCGCACCGGCGATCCTGGGCGCAATCCGCCATGCCACCGGCGTGCGCGTCACGTCTGTTCCGGTGCTGCCGCATCGCCTGCATGCGGCGCTCAAAGCCTTGCCTCTGGCCGCGGAGTAGGAGGACAGCATGAGCCACGCCGTCGCCGAAACTACCCCGAAAGACGACGTCGTCCGCTGCGATGCCTGTCCGGTGCTGTGCCGCATCCGTCCCGGCAAGGCCGGCGCCTGCGACCGTTACGCCAATGTTGAAGGCATGCTGACCCGCGTCGATCCGCTCGTGGTCACCGAACGCGCCGCCAGCGAAGGTGCGGTCGTGCCATTCCTCGCCGGCTCCGAAGGCTGGAATGGCAGCGTCGCTGCACCGGCCCCCGTGTTTGTTACCGGCATCGGCGCCGGCACGACGTATCCAGATTACAAGCCCGCACCCTTCATCGTGTCGTCGCAGCATGACGGCGTCGACATGGTCACGGTCGTCACTGAAGGTATCTTCAGCTACTGCGGCGTGAAGGTGAAAATCGACACCGATCGCCATCTTGGCCCCGAACAGGCGGCCGTGCGCGTGAATGGCGAGGCCATCGGTCATGTCACCACGGCGGAATACGGCTCGCAGATGCTGTCGCTTGGCGGCGTGCATCACCTGACCGGCGGCAGCAAGAAGGAAGGCACCATCACCTGCGATGCCATGCTGGCGCTGTGCAACAAGCAGGCGATTACCGTGCAGATCGATGGCGGCGCCGAAGTCACCATCCAGGCCAACCAGCCGCCCATCGTGAACGGCACGCCTGAAGCCCGCATGCGCGTCGGCTGCGGTTCGGCCACCATCGGCATCTTCGCCAAGCAGTGGCTCGGCCATGCCGACGAGGTGATCGTGGTGGATGACCACATCACCGGTGTGCTGAGCGAGCATCAGGCCGGCCGCTTCCTCGACATGCCGCTGGCCGGCATCCGCGTACGCGGCCGCAAATCGACGCCGGGTCGTTACTTCCAGGTGGCGGAGCCTGGTCTGGGCTGGGGCGGCACCAATGTTTCCGATCCACTGGAGATCATCGAAACCATCGACGCCAAGACGGCCTGGCCCGGCATGAAGCTGCTGATGGTCTCGACCACTGGCGAGCACAGCGCCTGGTATGTGCTGGACGATCAGCTGAAGCCGCAGCCGGCCGAGATGCCGGTGCCGGTGCGCACCGTGGTCGACCGCATCGCCGAGAATTGCGAACCCTCGCTATGCACCGTGCTGTTCATGGCCGGCGCGGGTGGCAGCTTGCGTGCCGGCGTCACTGAAAATCCCGTGCGTCTCACCATCTCGGTGAAGGATCGCCTGACCCGCGTCACATCCGGTGGTGCGCCGGTCTATGTCTGGCCCGGCGGCGGCATCACCTACATGGTGGATGTGGCGCGCATGCCTGACAATTCCTTTGGCTATGTGCCGACCCCGGCACTGGTCGCACCCATCGAATTCACCCTGCGCCAGGACGATTACGCGGCGCTCGGCGGCCATATGGATTACGTCGTGCAGCTTTCCGATGTCCTGCAGGGCGGGCGCCTGAACCGGTTGGCACAACGTGCGGACAATCCCTGGCCGATCACGCGGCCGACGGCGGAGGAGCAGCCATGACCGGCACGCCTGTCGCCACATGGCTCGATGGTCAGAGCCGCCGCCTGCATCTGCAGCATGGCCCCATCGACCTGATTATTGAGGCGTTTGGTGGCCATGATGCCGTGGCACGGGCCTATGACCAGGCCGTGGCGCGCTTCCAGGATATTCTTGCCGTACTGGTGAGCGAGCTGGCCGAGCTGAAGCAGCCGCTGGGCGCGGCGCATCCGCTGTTCCGCGGTCCGGTGGCGCGCCGGATGGCGGCGGCCTGCTGGCCGCATCGCGGCGTCTTTATCACGCCGATGGCGGCGGTGGCCGGTTCGGTGGCCGATGAAGTCCTGGCCGCCATGCTGCGCGACAATAACCTGGCTCGCGCCTATGTGAACAACGGCGGCGACATCGCTTTCCATCTCTCGGCCGGAGAAGCACTGCGTGCGGCTGTGGTCTGCAACCCGGACCTGCCGCATCTGGATGCTATCGCCACGCTCGACTCGGTCCAGCCGGCGCGCGGCATCGCCACATCGGGCTGGCGCGGCCGCTCGTTCTCGCTCGGCATCGCCGATGCGGTCACTGTTCTGGCTGAAAACGCCGCCATGGCCGATGCGGCGGCGACCATCATCGCCAATGCGGTGACCGTGGAGCACGACGCGATTCAGCGGCAACCCGCACACTCATTGCGGGACGATAGCGATCTCGGCGCACTGCCGGTGACGGTGACTGTAGGTACACTGCCGGTTTTTGCCATCGAGCAAGCCTTGTTGTCGGGTGTGCAGTGCGCGCAAGATTTGCGACGCAGCGGCCTGATTCAGGCCGCATTTTTGTCGCTGCAGAGCGAGAACCGGATTGTCGGCGGCGAAAACCTGCTGATGCAACAGAAAGTGATGGGGCGGGCATGAGTCTGGTCGAGGTTCGCAAGATCGTCTGCATCACGGACGAGATCTTCCATGAAGGCGGCCCGAAGGTGGGCAAGCCGCCGCGGCGCGGCGTGATTGGCGCGCTGGTGAAGAACCCTTACGCCGGCCGATATGAAGCGGACATCACGCCGATGATGGACGCGCTTAAGCCCCTCGGCCTCGATCTGACCAAACGTCTGGTCGCGGCGCTGGGCAATGATCCCAAGGCCATCGAGGCCTATGGCAAGGGTGCACTGATCGGCGCCGGCGGCGAACTGGAGCATGGCGCGCTGTGGCATGTGCCCGGCGGCTATTCGATGCGCGAGATTCTGGGCAACGCCAAGGCCATCGTGCCGTCGACCACCAAAGTGGGCGGACCGGGCGCGCGGATCGATATTCCGCTGCATCACGTCAATGCGGCCTATGTGCGCAGCCATTTCGACGCCATCGAATGGGGTGTTGCCGATGGTCCGCGTGACAACGAGATCGCCTTCATTCTCGCCATGAGCACTGGCGGCCGCGTGCATGCGCGTGTTGGCGGCCTGCAGGTACACGAAATCAAGGGCGAGGACGGCCAGCGATAGAACGGCATTAGCTTACGCGTTTCGGATTTCCACAATACACACACAGGAGGGGCTTTCATGAACCGCAGGACCTGGTTGAAGTGGAGTGCAGCATTCGGTATCGCTGCGTACGGCCTGGTGGCCGGAGGCGCGCAGGCGCAGGACACCATCAAGGTGGGCGAACTGAATTCCTACAAGGTGTTCGCCGCCTTCCTCGAGCCCTACAAGAAGGGCATGGATCTCGCGGTTGAAGAGATCAACGCCTCGGGCGGCCTACTGGGCAAGAAGTTCGAGGTCATCAGCCGCGATGATAACGGCCAGACTGGCGACGCGGTGCGTATCGCCGAGGAATTGCTGACCCGTGAAAAGGTCTCGTTCCTGATCGGCACCTTCCCCTCCAATGTGGGCCTGGCGGTTGCCAGCTTTGCCAAGGAGAAGAAGACGCTGTTCATCGGTGCCGAACCGTTGACCGACAAGATCGTCTGGGAGCAGGGCAACAAGTATACCTTCCGCCTGCGCGCCTCGACCTACATGCAGACGGCCATGCTGGTGCCCGACGCCCTGAAGGTGAAGAAAAAGCGCTGGGCGATCGTGTATCCGAACTACGAATACGGCCAGTCGGCAACAGCAGCCTTCAAGAAGCTGATGCTGGAAAAGCAGCCTGACATCGAGTTCGTCACCGAGCAGGCAGTTCCGCTGGGCCGCATCGAGGCTGGTGCGGTGGCCGATGCCATTGCCGCGGCCAAGCCGGATGCGATCTTCTCCTCGCTGTTCGGCGCCGACCTGACCAAGTTCGTGCGTGAAGGCAACACGCGCGGCCTGTTCAAGGGCAAGGAAGGCTTCAACCTGCTGGCCGGCGAGCCGGAATATCTCGACCCGCTGGAAGATGAAGTGCCGGTGGGCTGGTATGTGACCGGTTATCCCTGGCAGGACATCGCCACGCCCGAGCACAAGAAGTTCCTGAGCGCCTATCAGGCGAAGTTCAAGGACTATCCGCGCCTGGGTTCCATCGTCGGCTATTCCACCGTGATGTCGGCTGCGGCCGTGATCAAGAAGGCCGGTACGCTCGACATGGAAAAGCTGGTGGCGGCGATGAGCGGTCTCAGCCACTCGACCCCGCTGGGCGACATCACCTATCGCCCGCAGGATCACCAGTCCACCATGGGCGCCTATGTCGGCAAGCTCGGCCTGAAGAACGGCAAAGGCATCATGACCGACTGGTACTATGCCGATGGCGCGAAGTTCCTGCCCTCGGATGCCGAGGTTGCCAAGATGCGCCCTGCTGACTAAGGCGGCCGACTGAGCCTGACGTCACGCTTGCCTGCTCCCGCCGGTTCCGGCCGGCGGGAGTCTTTTCTCTCCAACCTCTGATCGGGACCAGGCCTTGCTCGCCAATATCGTCATCCAGTTCATGAACGGCCTCGCCGGTGCGTCGTCGCTGTTCATGGTGGCCGCCGGCCTCTCGATCATCTTCGGCGTCAGCCGCATCGTGAATTTCGCCCATGGCTCGCTCTACATGCTGGGGGTCTATCTCTCCTGGAGCCTGATCAATTTCTTCGGCCGTGGTTCCATCCCGGCCTTCTGGGGCGGGGTGCTGCTTAGCGCGGTGGCCGTCGGCGTCATCGGCATTGTCATCGAAGTGCTGGTGTTGCGCCGCATCTACAAGGCGCCAGAACTGTTCCAGCTTCTGGCTACTTTCGCGCTGGTGCTCGTTATCAAGGATGTCGCGCTGTATTTCTGGGGCGCGGAAGACCTGCTTGGTCCCCGCGCACCAGGCCTGCGCGGCGCGGTCGAGATCATGGGCAAGCGCTTCCCTGAATATGATCTGCTGCTGATCGCCACCGGGCCGCTGGTGCTGGGCATGCTGTGGCTGCTGATGAACCGTACGCGCTGGGGCACGCTGGTGCGCGCCGCCACGCAGGATCGCGAGATGGTCGGCGCGCTCGGCGTCAACCAGAGCTGGCTGTTCACCAGCGTCTTTTTCCTCGGTGCCTTCCTCGCCGGCCTGGGCGGCGCGATGCAGACGCCGCGCGAACCGGCGCAGCTGATGCTCGACATCACCGTCATCTCCGATGCCTTCGTGGTTGTCGTGGTCGGCGGCATGGGCTCCATCGGCGGCGCCTTCCTCGCGGCGCTGCTGATCGCACAGGCCAAGGCCTTCTGCATCGGCTTGGGCGATGTCACCGTTTTCGGCACGGTCTTTTCCTTCAGCAAGTTCACCCTGGTGGTCGAATTCGTCATCATGGCCATCGTGCTGGTGGTGCGGCCCTGGGGCCTGCTGGGCAAGCCGCAGGGCGCGCAGCGTGGTGCATCCACCATCGAGCCGCCGCTCTATCCACTGAACAACACCTTCTGGATGGCGGTCTTTGCGCTGGTGGTGGTGGTGGGTCTGATGCCGCTGGGTAGCGACAGCTATCTGCTGGTGTTGCTGATCGATATCGCGGTCTTCGCGCTGTTTGCCGCCACGCTGCATTTCCTGATGGGACCCTCGGGTATGGTCTCGTTTGGTCATGCCGCCTATTTCGGCCTGGGCTGCTATGGCGCGGCGCTGGCTTTCCTGAAATTGAAGCTGCCGATGGAACTGGCGCTGCTCGCAGCCCCGCTGGCCGGTGGAGCAGGGGCCTTGCTGTTCGGCTGGTTCTGCGTGCGCCTCTCGGGCGTCTATCTCGCGATGCTGACATTGGCCTTTGCGCAGATCGCCTGGTCGGTGATCTATCAGTGGGATGCCTTCACCGGCGGCTCCAACGGCCTGATCGGTCTGTGGCCCAGCGACTGGCTGAAGGATCGCACCGCTTTCTACTACGTGGCACTCACCATCTGCATCGCCAGCCTGATCTTCCTCTGGCGCGTCGTGCATGCACCCTTTGGCTATGTGCTGCGCGCCGGCCGTGACTCGCCTTTGCGGGCGGATGCCATCGGTATCAATGTGCGGCGCTTCCAGTGGTTCGGCTTTGCGCTGGCCGGAGCTTTCGCAGGACTCGCCGGTGGTCTCTTCGCCTTCTCCAAGGGCAGCATCTCGCCCGAGGCGCTGTCGGTCGCGCGCTCGGTCGACGGTCTCGTCATGGTGCTGCTGGGCGGCGTGCAGACCTTGACCGGTCCGGTCGTCGGCGCTGCCGTCTTCACCTGGCTGCAGGACGAGATCGCGCGCAATACCAATTACTGGCGCGCCATCCTCGGCCTCACGATTCTCATTATCGTGTTGGCCTTCCCGCAGGGCATTGCCGGCTTCCTCAAGCAGGCGGGCCAGTGGGTCGCGCAACGGCGTCGTCCGGAGGCCGTGCTATGACGGTCCTGGGTGTGGCGGGCCTTAATAAAGCCTTCGGTGGCGTCAAGGCCGTGCAGGATGTCAGCTTCTCGGTGGCGGCTGGTGAGTTGCTGGCGCTGATCGGGCCGAATGGTGCGGGCAAGAGCACCTGCTTCAACATGCTGAACGGCCAGCTCCGGCCCGACAGCGGCACGGTGACGCTGAACGGCCGCGATCTTGGCGGGCTGGCGCCGCGCGATGTCTGGCGTCTGGGCGTCGGCCGCACGTTCCAGATCACGGCGACGTTCAACTCCATGACCGTACGCGAGAATATCCAGATGGCGCTGCTGTCCTTCCATAACGGGCTGATGTCCTTCTGGAAGCCAGCCAATGCCATGTATCGCGATGAGGCGATGGCGCTGCTGGCCCGTGTCGGCATGGCCGACCAGAGCGAGCGGCCCTGCGGCATCCTGGCCTATGGCGATCTCAAGCGTGTCGAGCTGGCCATCGCGCTGGCCAACCAGCCCAAGCTGTTGCTGATGGACGAGCCGACCGCCGGCATGGCGCCGAACGAACGCATTGCGCTCATGGAATTGACGGCGAAGCTGGCGCGGCAGGACAATATCGCTGTGCTGTTCACCGAACATGACATGGATGTGGTCTTTGCCCAGGCCGACCGCATCATCGTGCTCAATCGTGGCATGCTGATCGCCGAGGGCAGCCCGGAGCAGGTGCGCGCCAATCCGGAGGTGCAGGCCGTCTATCTCGGCTCGGGCGCCGTCTTCGGGGAGGGCCACTGACATGCTGAGCGTGCAGGGGCTTCACACCTACTACGGCCGCGCCCATATCCTGGCCGATCTGGCGCTGAATGCGCATCCCGGCGAAGTCGTCGTGCTGCTGGGCCGCAACGGTGCCGGCAAGTCGACCACCATGAAATCCGTCATCGGCCTGGTGACGGCACAGAGCGGCGAGATCAGCTTCGACGGTGCGCGCATCGACCGCCTGTCGCCGCATCGCATCGCGCGGCTGGGCCTTGGCTATGTGCCGGAAGATCGCCGCATCTTCACCGACTTGTCGGTGATGGAAAACCTGGAAGTCGGCCGGCAGAAGCCGCGCGACGGCGCGCCGACCTGGACGCCGGAACGCCTGTTCGAGCTGTTCCCCAATCTTGGCCGCATGAAGGACCGTCCCGGTGGCCGGATGTCGGGCGGCGAGCAGCAGATGCTGACAATCGCGCGCACCCTGATGGGCAATCCGCGCCTGATTCTGCTGGATGAGCCGTCCGAAGGCCTGGCACCGGTGATCGTCGAGCAGATGGCGCGCACGATTCTGCAGTTGAAGGCCGAGGGCCTCTGCGTGCTGCTGTCGGAGCAGAACCTGCATTTCGCCCAGATGGTGGCCGATCGCGCCTACATCATCGAGAAGGGCCGCATCCGCTATTCGGGCACCATGGCCGAACTCGCCGCTGACGCGGCGGTGCGTGAACAGTATCTGTCGGTTTAGGAGCGTAAGCATGGGCTGGATTGTCGGAATCGATGTGGGCGGTACCTTCACCGACCTGATCGGCATCGAACCGGAGAAGGGCCTGGTCGCACTGGCCAAGGTGCCGACCACACTCGACAACCAGGCTTTCGGCGTGCTGGCTGCACTGGAGAAGGGCGGCATCGCGCTGCCGCAGACCGACACCATCGTGCATGGCACCACCACCACCACCAATGCGCTGCTGGAGCGCAAGGTGGCCAGGATCGGGCTGATCACTACCAAGGGCTTCCGCGACAGTCTTGAGCTTGGTCGCCGTACCCGGCCACAGCCCTATGGCCTGACCGGCAGCTTCGAGCCGCTGGTGCCGCGCCAGTGGCGCCTGGAAGTGCCCGAGCGCATGGATGCCGATGGCGACGTGGTCATTCCGCTGGACGAGGCCGCCGTGCGTGCCGCGGCGATCCAGTTGAAAGACGCCGGCTGCGAAGCGCTGGTGATCCATTTCCTGCACAGCTACATCAACCAGAGCCACGAAAAGCGCGCACTCGAAATCTGCGCCGAGGTCTGGCCCAACCGCTACATCACTGCCGGCCATCAGCTGCTGTCGGAGTATCGCGAATACGAGCGCGGCACGACCGCTTGCGTGAACGCCAGCGTGCAGCCGGTGCTGCACCGCTATATCGAACGCCTGAACGGCGAGTTGAAGAGCAAGGGTTTCAGCCGCGACCTGCTGGTGATGCAGGGCAATGGCGGCACGATTGCGGCCGGCATTGTGGCCGAGACGGCGGTGAATACCGTGATGTCCGGTCCGGCATCTGGCGTGATGGCGGCGGCCTATACCGCGCGCGCCGCCGGCCTGCCGAATGTGATCACCTATGATATGGGTGGCACGTCCTCGGATGTGGGCCTGATCCAGGATGGCGTGCCGCAGGTCTCGTCGGAACTGGAACTCGAATACGCCATGCCGATCCATGTGCCGATGGTGGATGTGCATACCATCGGCGCCGGCGGCGGTTCGATCGCCTTCATCAACGAAGCGGGCATGCTGCAGGTCGGGCCAGAAAGTGCTGGCGCGCGCCCGGGCCCGATCTGCTACGGCCGGGGCGGCACGCGCCCCACCATCACCGATGCCAATCTGGCGCTCGGCCGTCTCAATCCTGATGGACTCTTGGCTGTCGACAGCAAGGTGTCGCTGCAGGACGTGAAGAACGCCATCGACCGTGATGTGGGCAAGCCGCTCGGCATCGGTACCGATGATGCCGCTGCCGCCATCCTGCGTATCGCCAATGACAAGATGGCCGGCGCGATCCGCATGGTTAGTCTCAGTCGCGGCCATGATCCGCGCGACTTTGCGCTGTTCGCCTTCGGCGGTGCTGGTCCGTTGCATGCCGCCGCCCTGGCGCGCGAACTGGGGATTCCCAAGTTACTCATCCCGGCACGGCCGGGCATCACCAATGCGCTGGGCTGCGTGGTGGCCGATCTGCGCCATGATTATGTGCGCACGGTGAACAAGCCGCTGTCGGTGCTGGACGAGGGCCTGGTGGCTGAAGTGCTGGCCGCGCAGGTCATCGAGGGCCGCGCGACCATCGAACGCGATGGTGTGCCGGTCGAGGAAATCCAGGTCCTGCACACTGCCGACATGCAGTTCCAGGGCCAGAGTCATCTACTCACCGTGGCCGTGCCCGATAAAAACATCACCCGCGACGCCCTGCAGAAAGCCTTCGATGAGGCCTACTGGCAGCGCTTCGAGGTCGAACTGCCGGAAATCCGCGCCGTGCTGGTCAATCTTCATACCGCAGTGATCGGTCGCCGGCCGCAGCTGTCGCTGGATCGCCTGCTGGCTGCCGAACCGGCCAAGGATGTCGCCGGAGCGAAGAAAGGCAGCCGTCCGGTATGGTATGATGACTGCGGCTGGCAGGAGACGCCGGTCTATGATCGCGAGCGGCTGCCGCGCGGCGCAAAGTTCGCGGGCCCGGCCATCCTGGAGCAGCTCGATACCACGATTGTCATCGATCCGGGCAATCAGGTCAGCGTCGACAAACTTGGCAACCTGATTGTTGCCATTGCTGCAGAGTAGGGAGAACGACATGACGAAGACGCCTATCGATCCCGTCACCCTTGTCGTCATCCAGAACGGCCTGCAACAGGTCTGCAACGAGATGGACCTGACCTTCTGCCGCGCTGCCTTCTCGCCGGTGATCTCCGAAGCGCTCGACCGCTCGGACGGCATCTATCATGGCGAAACGGGAGAGCTGATCGCGCAGGGCGAACTCGGCCTGCCGGTTTTCGTCGGCACCATGCAGTTCTCGACCCAGGCGGTGATCGAGCGCGCCCGCAATATTCCCATGCTGGCGCCCAAGCCGGGTGACATCTATATCGTCAACGATCCCTATCTGGGCGGCACCCATCTGATGGATGTGCGCTTCGTGAAGCCCTTCTTCTACAAGGGCAAGCTGTTTTCCTGGCTGGCCAATACCGGGCACTGGCCCGATATCGGCGGCATGGTGCCCGGCGGTTTTTCCGCCAATGCCACCGAAGTGGAGCAGGAGGGGCTGCGCTTGCCGCCGGTCAAGCTCTACAAGGAAGGCAAGCTCGATGAGGAAATCCTCTCCATCATCCTGAGCAACATCCGTATTGCCGATCAGCGCATCGGCGACATCAAGGCGCAGGCGGCGGCGCTGACCATCGGCGAGAAACGGCTGACGGCCTTGCTCGACCGCTACGGCGCCGATGTGGTGGCGCAGGCCATCGAGGAGTTGAAGCAGCGCGCCAGCCAGCAGATGCGCGCCCGCATCCGCACCATCCCCGATGGCGTCTATGAAGGCGAAGGCGTGGTCGATTCCGATGGCGTGATCGACGAGCCGCTGGTGATCAAGATGAAGGTCACCAAGACCGGCGAGGAAATGCATTTCGACATGACGGGCTCCAGCCCACCCTGTCGCGGACCAATGAACAGCGTCATCGCGACGACCTATTCATCGATCTATCTCGCCGTGAAGCACATCTTCCCCGATGTGCCGATCAATGCCGGCACGTTTGAACCGCTGAAGGTGAAGGACCCGCACGATACCTTCCTTTATGCCAAATATCCGCGTCCGGTCTCGGGCTGCGCGGCCGAGGTCAGTCAGCGCATTGCCGAAGCGGTGTTCAACGCGCTGGTCAAGGCGATGCCGGACCGGCTGTTCGCCGCGCCCGCCGGCACCTCGGGCAATCTGGCGCTCGGCGGCTATGACCCCAAGCGTGACCGCTCTTATGTGATGTATGTGATTTCCGGCGGCGGCTATGGCGGCTGGCATGGCGGCGACGGCATCAGCAACGGCTGCTCCACCATCGGCATTTCCAAGACCACGCCGATCGAGGTGATGGAGCAGTATTATCCCGTGCTGTTCGAGGAATACTCGCTGCATGAGGGCTCGGGCGGCGCGGGCGAGCATCGCGGCGGCTTCGGCGTCAACTACACCATTCGTTTGCGCCGTGGCGAGGCGCGGGCCTCCATGGTCATGGATCATGGCCGCACCGGTCCGCGCGGCGTACTGGGCGGCGAAGACGGCGGCTTCAATACTGTCGCCATCGAGACGCAGCACCCTGATGGCGTGCGGCGCTATGTGCCGCCGCATCTGTCCAAGGACCAGGATATCGAGATCAAGACCGGCGACCGCGTGCATGTCTCCACGCCCGGCGGCGGCGGTTATGGCGATCCGTCCAAACGCGATCCGGCCGAGATCGCCCGTGATATCGAACGCGGCTATTACACGCCGCAGCAGATCGCCGAGCGCTTCCGCGGGCCGGTCAAATCTGCGGCTGAATAGCCATGCTGGCCGAACTGGCGATCTGGGCCGGTGTCGCCGCCGAGCCGGCGGCAAGACAGCTCGGCTATGCCAAGGCGGCGGTGAGTCTGTGGTCACGCCGGCGGCGTTGTGCGAAAGCCTGGGCCGAACACGAGGCCAATACGCGCGCCTTCGCCTTGCAGGTGGCACAGGGCTGTAAACGTCATGACACTGTCTGGCTGCTCGGCGCGGGCACACTGGCCGATTTGCCGTTGGCCGAACTCTCCGCGCTGTTTCGACGCGTTGTCGTTTTCGACATTGCCCTGCTGGGTGGCGCGCGACGTGCGGCCAAACGCTTTGGCAATGTCGAGCTGCGGCTCGCCGATGTGACCGGTGTGGTCGAGGCGCTGGCGGAATGGCGGCGCGGCATGCCGCTGCCGATTGCCCCCGTGGATGCGATGCAGGATCTCGATCCGGTGCCACCCGATTGCGTGCTGTCGCTGAACATATTGTCGCAGCTGCCACTGCTGCCGACGGATCATGTGCGCAAACAGGGAATCACCAATGCCGGTGCCGACAGTTTCGGCCGAGACATCCTCAAGACGCATCTGGCGGGACTGGCCGCGTTCGACTGCCCGGTCGGGCTGGTGGCCGATGCGAAACGCGTCTGGCGCAGCCGGGCCGGCGAGACGGTGCTGAGCGAAAGCGCGGTGCTGGGCGTGGCGCTGCCCGATGCAGACAAAAGCTGGATATGGCCGGTGGCACCGCGCGGCGAGATCGACAACGAAGCGGGACTGGAGATGACGGTCCAGGCAACGCAGCTCGGCCGCGTCGAGGCTACTTTCTGACTTCCTGCACGGACTCGATGACGAAGCCGCGCTCGGGCGGGAACTTGCGCATCATGGTGCGGCGCACTTCATCTTCGTTGGAAGCCTGCAGTTCCAGGTAGTTGATGTCGCCCCACTTGTCGTCGAGCTGGCGGTGCTTCTCGCCCATCATATGGGCGCGGCGGACTTCCTGGTTGAAGACGCCAACGCTGAAGGTCTTGGTGTTGGCTTCCTTGGCCACCGCTTCGCTGGCCAGCTTTTCCATCTTGGCGACCTGGGCTTCCAGCTCGATCTTCTGTTTGGCCAGTTCTGCGATCTTGCTCTGGGCGGTCTTGGTGAACTTCTCCAGTTCATCCAGGCGCTGGCCGCGCCGGATCACCTCGGCCGAGCTCCACTCATAGGCCAGAATCTGCTTCTTATGCTGGGCGATAAGCTGCAGCACAATGAAGACAGCTCCCGGTATCCCAACCAGGAGGGCAATGATGATGAGCAGGAAGCTAGACATGCCAAATGTCTTAGCCGAGTGGGAAAATCCCCACAAGGTGCTGAATTACCGGCAAAAGTTGTGAGGAAGGGGCGCAGGGCCGGCCCGAGGACGCTTGACCCGGGTAATAGCCCCGGTTTATGAAGCGCGTACCTGTGGCGGGGGTAGCTCAGTTGGTTAGAGCACCAGATTGTGGCTCTGGGGGTCGCGGGTTCAAGTCCCGTTCCTCGCCCCAAATTTATAGCGGCGGATCAATGGCTTAGCCGTTGGTCCGCCGTTCCCTTTTCGGGCGGTTTTGCAAAACCTGCTCTGGGGGCCAGAAAAGTTTTGCAATTCCTCCAAAACCCGGCCCGTCAGCCAGACCGCTTATCGAAGCTGGTGAGCTTGTCTATTGCCCGTGTCGCCACCTGCCGCTGGCGTACTTCCTTGGTGTAATGCTGGAACATCTGGACGGTCATTCCGACCGTCTCGGAGCCCTCGCGCTCATCGCATCCGGCTTCCACCAGGCGGGCGCAGGCCGACTTCCGCAGCCCATGGGCCGAGAAGCCCGGCCGGCCTATGGCCTTCATGAACCGGGTGATGCTGTGCTTGAGCCAGTCATATAGCCATGGCTGGCTGTTATGAGGGGCTAGGAGGATGGCCGTGGAGGGCTGCTCCAGTATCTTGTTGTCTTCCCAGGCTTCGTCCAGGACGGCCTTCAGGGCGGGATGGCAGGGTATCCAGACCAGGCGCCGGGTTTTACGGGTCATGACCTGGAGGCCCTGGCCGTCATACTGGGTCCATTGCATCCCGATCACGTCACTGATCCGCTGCCCCGTGTACAGCAGCACCATGAGGGCGCGCCGTAGGGCTGGTTCGGCCTGCCCCAGGGCCAGTTCGATGATCTCTTCGGGCCAGCGTGGATATCCGACAGTCTTCTTGTGGATGCGCGGAATCCGGAATGCGGGATTGTGCTTCATGCCGCCGTACCGGCTGGCGCGGTCCAGGGCAAAGGCGCAGACAGACGACAGGATGTCCATGCGTGTGTCGGCCTTGCGCGTCAGCGTTACCAGGACCTCGACTTTCTTACCCTCGACAATCTTGATCACCTTTTGCGGCTTGGCGATCTTGTCTCGCATCGCGATGAAATCCTCTCGCGATGTACCGCCGACCGGCAGCTTGCCCCATCGGGCTTTCACATCCTCGACATGGGGGCGATAGAGTTCGCGGGTGCGAGGCGCCAGATTGAGCCAATTGGGATGCTGCTGCCATTCAGCAAACAGCGCGTTCCAGCTGCCTGGCAGGTTCGTCTCATCAACAGTGTCGCCCTTGTCGAGGCGTTCCATCTGCTCATTGAGCTGATTGAGCCTGGCGTGAAACTCTGGGCTGGTCAGATCGTCAGGCAGCCGCGTGCCGGTGGGGCGATGATAATAATACATCTTCCCCTTGGCGCGGACGGCGTTGACGTAATCGAGTTCCAGCTTGGGCATTTTTGCGTTGACGGATCTACAATGCGGCTTGGTATGGATTCAAAGGTGGTGCCGCTTCCACCAATCCAGCGGTCATCCTCGCGCGGATGTCAAGCCAATCCCTTACGGCAGACCGGTGCCAGCCGCCCAGAAGGCTATCACGACGGGGATGCCCAGCCGCTTCCAGTTCCAAACGATGTTCATAAAACCACGTCACGGAATGCTCATGCATCTCCGCCACCTGGGAGGCGGTCAGGATGCCCTGTCGCTGTCTCCGGCGGCGGATAGTCACGATCAGTTCTGACCCTCGTTGCCGCTTCGGCGAACGGCGTTCGCCTTTAGGGCGTCAACCAGCACCTTAAGGCTTGAAGCTTGAAGTGCGCAGAACCCGACTGGGGTGTCTGGATACCATTGAAGTCGCCAAATGCTGTTGCTCTCTAGAGCCAGTTGCCTTTCTTCAGGGCTTACCCAATCATGCTGATCATCGCTTAGCATGCCGTTATCAGCTGCTTCCTGAGCGGTACAGTAGTTACAAGCGAAGTCATTGAAGCTAATGAAGATGTGACTGTGCTGGCCGTTCAGTTGACCTTTTAGCTGCGCTTCCAGATCTTCAATAGCAGACCGTTGCATTGCTCGGCGGCGATCAAGTTCTTTTGTAATTTCTTCCGCCGCCCATAAGACGCGATAACCAGTGCTGTCAGTGACTGCAAACCCAAGACGCTCAAAGATTCGGCGGGCCAGCTCAACATCTTGAACCGTAGGATCAAAGGGCATTCTTCGCCTCCTTAACGGCATTCACCGTCTTAGCCCCGATCAGAATTCCCTTCGGCCCTTTGCCGCATTTCGGGCACCGCACGGCCATCATGCTGGCGACAGCGACGTCTGTCGGTGCATTCATGACTAGTTCGGCTGTGAATGCATGATCGCAGGGCTTACAGATCATCGGCGTGGACTGGATGATCATGGCGCCGGCCTTTTTGGGAACGGCACCACGGCGGCCTCGGCCTCTACCGTGCTTTCCTCTGCCGTCTGGTCCTTGGTGATTTCCTCGGCTCTGGGCAGCGGCCACGGCAGCATGCGCACGGCCTCGTCCTTGGATCCCTTATTCCAAAGACGCGGCTTGCCGGCATCCGCATGCGGTAGAACCGAGGCCAGTATGCGTTCGATGACGGCCTCGCGCTGCATGACCCAGTTCAGCTTGGGGCCGATCACGATATTCCGCTTCAGGCCTTCGCAGAATTGCCGGATCAGGGCGGGCGATGCCGTCTCAAGGCTGGTTGCCAACTCTTCTAGTGCTGGTCGAGGAAGGGCGAATGGAGCCAGATAGCGGTTCAGGATCAGCCGGCGTTCTTGCTGGCCGGGATTATCAAGTTCGATATGGACTTGGAACCGACGCCAAATGGCTGGGTCGAGTTGGTTGCCGTGGTTGGTCGCGGCGATGATGAAGCCTTCGTGCCGGTCGATGCTCTGCAGCAAGGTGTTGACCGATTGATTGTTGTCCTGTGCGGCGGCAGAACTGGCCGCCGTGCGCTTGAATCCGAAGCTGTCGAACTCGTCTAGGAACAGCAGCATGGGATTGCCTGGGTCGCTGACGTGATCGAATAACGCGCCAATATTCTGCGCCGTCTCGCCCATGTACTTGCTGGAAATTCGCTCCGGCCGTACCGCCAGCATGGGGAGGCCGAGCAGGGCCGCCATGCGATGGGCCAGCGTCGTCTTGCCGACGCCTGGCGGGCCGACGAACAGCGCCCGGCTGCGCGGCAGCAACCCCACAGCTTGCAGCTCATCCTTGCAATGGATCTCCTGATTCCATTCCATCAACGCATCACGCACTGGCCGGGCAAGGATCGGTGCCTGCGACTCTGTCGGCTGCAGCACCTCTCCATACCGTTCCTCATTCATGCCCGACCGGCGCGCCATGGCGATCAGTCCTCCTCATCCTGGCCGAAGCCGTCAGAACCGGCCTCCTGTCGCCACCCGATATCGAAATGCGGCCGGCGATCATCGCCATAGGGGAAGGGGTTGTCCGTCACCGGTCGGTTGTCCCGTGCGTAGTCCCGGCCAAGATCCTCGGCGCCGAGTTTTGTCAGCGCGGCGATCTCGGGCGGCAGAGGAGCCTTGGCTGCCGATGGCTTCTTGCCGGCTTGCTGGAGCTGCTGCGGGACGAAGGCCTCGACGTCCTCGATGACCACGGCGCCGTCCTTGTTGCGGCTGATCTTGACCTGCTTTCCGCCGAGGTTCAGGACGATGTCTCCCTGCCCGTGGGGGGGGGCGATCTGGCCCAGAAGGGTGACCATGGTTTCCTGCGCCAGTGCATCCTGGCCGGCATTGGCGAAGAAGCGGAAGAACGGCGGCTCCTTACCCATGCCGATGGCGTGCATGTAGACCTGCAGCATAGCTTCTGCGTCCTGGAGGTCGTGCGGCTTCATCTTGCGGCGCTGCAGAACCTCGCGGATCCGCTCGGGGCTGAAGCCCTTGGCCTTGGCTTCTGCGAAGATGGCGGTCTCGTCGTTGCCGAGCGACTTTTTCTGCTTCCGCACATTCTCGATGCGGTCGATGTAGGACTGCAGCTCCTTGCCGCTGATCGTGTTTTTACCAAGCGCCGTCATGGTTGGGTCCCCTCTAGGTTGGTTGTGGCGTGTACCGGGTCTGCCGGTTTGAAGGTCTTGAAGTCCCAGCAGATCATCACCCGCTCAAGGGTGGCGTCGGGCTGGAAGTCTTGGGCGAGGTACTTTTTCATTTCGAGCCAGTTCTCGAAGCCGTCCGAAAAAGCGAAACGCATAAGCCCGCGTTGCTTGTCGACAACCCTGAAGGTCGGCTGTTTGTTGGTGCTTGTGATGTCGATCAAGATGGTGTCGGTGAACAAAAATATCCTGACCGGATACACGGCAACACAGATCGAAGTGCCGATCTTAACGGGCCTCATGCGTGGCCCATGGAAATGCTGGATCTCTTCGCCAGGCCGGGCATGACGCTTGCGTTGGGTTCGCAGCGTGTGGGTCTTTCTACCCGACAGGACATGCGGCACGAATTGCTTGTTATAGGAATAGGCAACCATCAACTCTGCCTTTGATCGTTGATGGCATTCGCGGCCTGGATCAGCTCGTTCCAGATGGTCACCGCGCAGCCGATCGTTTCGGCATCAAGGGAACCCCAGACATCCTCAAGCCGCGACATGGTGGCGCCAGCGGTGGGATCGAAACCGCATTTGCAGATCACCCAGACGTCGCAGGAGTCTTCAGCCATCTGTTCGGCTCGGGCTGTGAACTCGGTGATGTTGCCGCACTTCGGGCAGGGCTCGATCTGACTGCCGGCGCGCATGATGAATTGACGGGTGCCCATTATGCCGCCTCGTGAAACGGTGGCAGCTGCTGATAGAGGCGTCCGTCCAACAGCGCGCCGGCAGCCTTCTTGCCGACAGGCGTCATGCGGACGACATGGTTCCCATGGAAGCCTTGGCCTCCAGTGTCGTTCATCCACTGGCCATTGGGTGTTTCTCGTTCAACCGTGTCACAAAAGCGCCAGTCGGGATCGTCTCGTTGGCGGTCGTAACCCGGCTGCCAGTGGCCCCACTGCTTGAAGAAGAACAGCACGCCCACGTTGGCGCATTGGCGTTGCAGGCTGCGTACCCAAGCTGGGTGCGTAGGGCGGGGTTTACTATTCGGGCGGCCTTTGCTTTCGCCGCCAACGATCACCCATGCACGCTTCCCAAGGGAAAGAAAATCGGGCGGCAGAATGATCGGCTCGTGCATCGGTTCGATGGACACGAATATGTTCCAGCCGGCCTGTGCAAGCGCCTTCATTTCCGCCCACATAGAATCAAAGTGGCTCTGGCTGCCGGCTGAGAAGCCAAGCCATACGCCGGGGTAGGGCGGTGGGCGCATACTGAATTGAGGGTTGAAATGCCCGGTGAGCTGCTCAGCGCATTCCTGGTGCTTTCTGCGCAACAAAATGGGATCACCCAGCAGGTATTCGGCGAGAATGGCGGGACGCTTGGTCAGGATCTGGACCTGTGCCCTTCGCCTGGCCGCCGCGAGGCCTGAGAAGGCAATGATGTCATCCAGCATTTGAGCTGTTACCCAAGGCGCGCTGGCGTCCGTCATTGAGGTAATGAACATGCGCCGTTGTTGGCTGGCGCAAGCCTTGAGCGCTTTGCGCAGCATCTCCCGGTCCAAAAAGATTTCCACGTCCTTGCGGTGGCCCGGCTTGAATGGCAGGCCTGTGCCGAGGCGCAGGTTGAAACCTTCGGCAAAGCAGTTGATGCAATCTGCATTCACATGCTCGCAATGCCAGCCGACCTTGCCTGTCAGTAGGTTTCGCGCGCGGATGGGATTGACCGTAAGGTCGGTCCATTCGATGGGAGACTTACCCATGGAATACCTGCTCGACTAAAGCGGGGTTCGGCAGTTGCGCCATGGGCGCCCATGCGATGACTTCTACGCCTTCGCCTGGGTGAGGATCCTCGACATGACCGTCTGTGAAGCAGTCCTGCTCCCAGTTCCAACCGGCGAGCAACCAATTGTCTTCGCCGATGTCACCCTTTTGGTTGAAGCCGACCGTGCGGGAAATCTCTGCATCATCGAGCGGGTTCTCGCAGCCGCGCACAAGCAGCTGCAGCCATCGGCCGTCCTTCGGGCAGGCCGCCATGTTGTAATTCCATTCAAAGGCGGGCGTCGGCCGGCGTTTTGAAGGCTGGACGTTGGCTTCCCGCAATTTCGCCACTACCTCGTCAACGAATCCCATATGAATGAGCATGCGGATATCGCCCATCCACATTTTCCACGATTCACGCTCCAGATTGCGGGTGACGCGCTCGGTGACCGGAAGGCACACGAAAAACAACAGGCCTGTCACGCCTGCATAGATCAGGGTCAGCCAGATCGGGACCTCTTGCGTCGTCTGCAGGCCGATGAGGATCTGCTCTAGGAACTCTCTCACGAGGCATTCTCCAGGGATTTGAAGTTGACGACTTTGATCAGGCAATTGGCGGCGGCTTCCAGTCGGCTGGACCCAAAGCCGGTTGCCCAGACGCGGGATGACTGGACGGTGATGCTGCACTGGCATTTGAACTTGCCGGGCTCCCAGCTGTTCGTGCTTTCGAGTTCGGTGGCGCCGTGCCGGTCCAGCTCCTCCAGAACATCATCAAGCGTCTTGCCGGCGATCTCCCGGGTTCCGGGCGGGAGGGAAATCTGCATGTCTCGCAGAACCACAGCTCGGTCTGATGTCTTATCGAACAGCCGTTCCATCGCCTGCATTGCGGGGATCTTGGAGATCGTGGCGGCGGTCATGTCAGGCCTCCAGTTTCAGTCGGGATGGGGTGATTGCGGCAGTCAGACTCTGCCAGGCGAGGCCATCGAGGCGTGCAAGGGCATCGCGAACGGCGTTCGCCATCGTGCCCTGCATCGGTTCCTCGGGCGGCCAGCCAGATAGCGGGTCTGCATCCTGCGGCGCGAGGAAATGGATGCTGCCGCGTTCTTCCCGCTGGCGTTCCACCAGGGTGATGGTCAGCGGTTCGTCTGGGCGCAGCTCATGCAGTGTGTGCGCCTCCATCGCATAGGCTGACGGCGAGCAGAGCTTGCGGATGCGCAGGATCTCCACGCGGTAGTCGATTTCGTCCTGGCGTTCGACACCAGGGCCGGGCATTGGCTCGCCGTCGACTTCCTGTGCCGGCGAGAACAGCCCCCATGCAGCGCCGCAGCGCATGGTCTCGGCGAACTCATGCACCACCAGGCGGCCCTGCAGGACCCGGCAGAACTGGCCGAAGCGCAGGCTACGCCGGCAGCCGAAGGTCTCGACGGCCGGCGGCAGCACCGGCGACCAGATCTGGAGGCGGTGCTGGGGGCTGACGGTCAGCTGGGCGCAGCCGAGGTGGGCGAACCATCGCAGGTGCAGCGCGCCGCGTTCCAGACCGCCGAACAGGAAGTCCTGGACGTGGGCGATATCGACCGGGCCGATCATGATTGGACCTCGGCCTTTGCTATTGCAGCCTCGCAGGCCTTTATGCAGGGCTCGAAATTGTAGTTTCGACCCATAGCGCTATATCGCACAGCTTCCAGTATGGCTGCGTGCTGTTGCTTAACCGCCTTCAGCAAGTCTCCTGCCGCAGCGCGAAGTCTGTTGTCAGCTTCACGTGCCGCAATAGTGGCGGCCTCTTTCCTTTCTTCCTCTCGGGTTTCGTTAAGTTGTTGATCCCGAGTGGGTATCGCGCCAGCCAAGTAAGCCTTTGAGGCTTCTGAAAGCATGGAAGCGTCATTGGTCTCTGCGTAGTAATGGCTCGGCCAGCCGTCTCGGGTACTGGGTACTGTTGCTGGTTTGTCATTCAGTAGAAGCAACCGCATTGACTTCTGGGACCTGTACTGTGCCCAGGTTGCGATCACCTCACCGTTAACGAGGATCTCACGGCGGGCGTATGCTTCAAGAGCGGGTTTGCCGATCTTCCGTATCTCCAGCTCAATGCGTGTTGGATTATCTGTGGCTAGCATGCGTAAACCCTTTCGAGAATATCCTGCTTGGTGAATTGCAGGCGGCCGACCGCCTTGGCGAGAATGGGCGGCACGCAGTTGCCGCAGAGGCGGTTCTGTTCATCCTTGGTGATGGGTTTCATCACCACGCGCTTGTTCTTGCGCCCGACCGTCTTGGGGACCAGCAGGTCGATCTTGTAGTGCTCCGGGAAATTGTTGGCGCGGAACAGTTCACGGGCCTGCAGCATTCGCATGCCGATATCCACGATAGCGTAGAGATCGGCGCCGACGCGGACCGTGAGCATGGCGCGGCGCGGCGCAGGCACGCAGGGCAGCAGATGGGTTTCGGCCGGCGGAATCTGATCCTCAAACCAGCGCGCCACCCACCAGGCGGCGTAGCGTTCGTCGTCGGTCAGCATGGTCTCGCGGCCGAGTTCAGCGTGGGTGGCGCCGAAGCTGTCGTTGGTCGGCACTGTATGCAACGGATCGGTGGCCGGCTGCAATTGGCCGCCATCGCGGTGATACTTGGTCAGGAAACAGGCGGCGATTGCTTCATGGTGGCCATCGGCCGTATTGGTCGGGCCTGGCTGGCGCAGATCCATGCCGTCCTTGGCTGTGCCGCGCAGCAGCGACAGATGGGCGGCGACCAGCTTTTGCTGCGCACCCTTCTGCGAGACCGTGCTGAGGGGAGCGGTGGCGGCATGACCCGGATTCTCGTTCCAGCCGGCATTGTGCTGCGCGAGGTAGACGGCCGACAGGCCTAGGCCGTGCGCTGCGCCGGCCGGATTCTCGGCCGGTCCGGCAGTATTGACCGGCATAGGGTCGTTCAGGTCATGGCCCGGAGAGTTGCCCCGAATTTTCAGCAAGTGGCCGCTGACCAGAGCAGTCTCGCCACGGTGGGCGGCGGTTGTCGTGGCAATAGGTTCTTCCACCGAGTAGGCCCGGTCGCCGCCCTGGTGTGTCAGATGGATCAAAGTTGGCGTAAGGAGAGCGTGACGGTTTTCGGTGGGTTGCGTGCGCAAGGGCTCGTCTATGGATGCGCCCCGGTTCTTTCCACCCTGGCCTTCGCCGTAATAGGCCACCAGCGTGGGCGTGATCAGCGCCGTCTCACCGCGCTTGGCCGTGGTGTTCGTCGGTCCCGGCTCCATGATGCTGCGCGGTGCGCGCTTGGAGTCCTTGGTGTGGGTGATGCTGATCAGGAAAGGTTCGGCGCTGCGCAGCACAAAGCGGTCGATGCCGCGCGCGATCCGCAATTGGGTGGCGTTGGCGAGCGGGCGGATGCAGCCCAGCTTGCGGGCCTGCTCACGGGTTAAGAAGATAGAGGGGCAGGGGATGCTCCAGTCGAGGCAATCGGCGACCGGCAGCCAGGGCTTGGCCTTGCCGGCGCGCACTTCGGGCTTGGTCGGCGCGGCATGCGTCATCACTGGCCAGCGGATCGGCAGTCCGTCGCTGCGGCCGATCATCACTAGACGCTCGCGGATGGTTCGCCCGCCCAGACCGCTGATGCGGATGACGCGCCATTCGACGTGGAAGCCGTGACCGCGCCATGCCTTCACGAAGGCGCGATGGGTCTGGCCTCGGCGGTCGGGGTCTGGGTGCCATTCCATTTCACCGGACTTGCCCATCCGCAGCTTGAGCGGCCCCCATTGGGCGAATTCCTTGACGTTCTCAAGGATGATGACGCGCGGCTTCGCTGGCTTGGGCAGGGCGGCCCAGCGCATGCCCTCCCATGCGAGACCCCGGATATGCTTGCGGCGCGGCATGCCGCCCTTGGCGGCCGAGAAGTCGGTGCAGTCGGGCGACAGCCAGACCGCGCCAATGCGCCGCCAGCTGCCATCGGCTTTCTTGGCCAGAACCTTGGGGCGGCTTTCCCAAATATCGCCCTTGATGTGGATTGTGTTGGGGTGGTTGGCGGCGTGCATCGCCAGCGCCACCGGATCGTGGTTGCGGGCTACGTCCGGTTCGCGGCCGAGGGCCTGTTTCAGTCCCTCGCTGCTGCCACCGCCGCCCGCGAAATCGACAACGATCCATTCGTCGTCATCGAGATCGAGCGGCGGGATGGTATCACCGATCTGGATGGATTCTGGCGTCCAGGCCAGCGCCTGTTTCAGCGCCTCGGCAACGGTATCGGTCGGGCGCAGCTTCACTCTGCGACCTCCGTCTTTGCTGCGCTAAGGGCCGTGTGGACTTCCTCGGCTGTGAGGAAGTCAATCTCCGGCGGCAGCCAGTGGCGATTGGCATTCACGACGATCCAGTCCCGCAGGTCTGAGATTTTCTCGGGCACTGCGGTGGCGTCGAACTCCGGGCAGGCCTGTTCTGCGATACGCAGCAGGAAGCTGCGGGTGCGGCTCTTGAGATAGTCAGCGAGGTTGAAGTGCAGCAGGTCGCGCGCACCGACCGCCTCGGCAATGAAGATCTGCATAGGCGTCGCACCAAGCGTAGGGCTGCCGCGACTGAAATCACCGATGGTGCTGGCCATCAGTACCTGAAAGAGATACTCCAACCGATCAGTCAACTTGCCTGGAATTTCCAGCTCGCTCTGTTCAAGAAGCCAGCGCAGAAACTCGACTTCGCAGCCCGGCTGGACGCTGAGCTGATCGCTGTCGAGCAGGCGGCCGAAAATGGCAGGCTGCACGATTTCGCGGACCTTGGCGTCGAGGCGGAAATTCAGGTCCCGACCATGTTCCGGCCGCAGGCGAAGGGTCCGGCCCTGGGTGGCATCGAAGAAACCGTAGCAGGCTGTGGCCATGGCTAGCACGGCACCGTTCGGGAGCAGGTCGTTTGCGCATGCCAGTTGGAGGGCATCGGTACGTACCTGGGCGGCAGCCTCAAGGCTGTCCTGCAAGACGTCCATCATGGTCTTGCCGGTAGCCAGGGCATTGCCCCCGCATTCCGTGGGTGAGTCCTGACGAAGTGTCGGCTTCGGCTTGTTGCCGGGCTGATTGCCCAGGACCTGACTCACCGTGAGAGGCTTTGCCCAACCCGGCATCTCCTTGTAGGCCAGGGTCTCGTTGTCGATGGCGTAAAACACACCGGCTCGGGTCTTATCGTCACTCCGTTCATAGCCATGCATTTCCGGCTGGAAATGCCATTCCTGTTCGGTAACGAATTTCCAGCCCTGGCCTTTCGAGATGCCATCACCATCGAGTTCCTTCAGGCGCTTGCGGATCGCTACCTTTTGCAGGCTGCGGGCGAGCGGGCCATCGGCGAAATGCGTCTTGGTGCCGTCGTCCTCGGTCAGGTATTCGCCGGTATAGCTTTCCAGTTTGAACATGGCGCTGGTGATCGGCATGGCGCCGGAGCGCAGCAGCTCTCGCACTTCCATTTCACCGGATTCCAGCACGATGGCCTTGAGAACGGTGTCCTGCAGGGCTGCGGGTGCCCGGACCAGTTCTCGCGCGGCCGTCGCCGTCATCTCGCCACGCAGGAATTTCAGCTTGGCATTCTTGGAAAGCCGCTCGGCATACTGGATGCGGATCTGGACCCAGCGCATGGTCTTGCCAAAGGTGTCGGCAATTTCTGCGGTGGGCACGCCATCACGATCCCGCATCCGTTTGAAACCTTCGCCTTCCTCCAGCGGATGCATGCTGGCCCGTTCAAGGTTTTCGGCCATCTGCATGCGCAGGGCTGTCGCGGCGTCGACTTCCTTGACGATGGCGGGATATGCAGGCGCTTCGGCGGGCGTATGGCGGCTTTTGATGTTAATGCCGAGAGCCCGATGACGGCGTTCACCGAAGATGATGATGAACTTCCCTTTGCGCTTGGGATCGGGGCGCACAGTTGCAGGGGAGAGAATGCCGTCGACGCGCAGGCTGGCGGCTAGGCTTTCGAGGTCCTCCTTATCGAACTGCTTGCGGGGCTGATCCGGGTCGGGCGTCACCTGATCGTGGCGAAGCCAGTTGATACCGCCAGATGACCCGCCTGCCGTGGCCTGGGAGGAGCCGGCCGCTGCAAGACCGGGGGCTACGGCAGGCGGGATCTCGCCAAGCATCGCCGAACGGGCGGTGCCCATCACGGGTGCGAGCTTGCCGAGGATCTCGGGGGAAAAGTCGCGGCCGATCTGCTCGGCCGACAGGCCCATCTGTACGGTCTTCTCGCCGATGCCTGCGCGGCGGCACAGTTCGCGAACGCTGATTGAGGGATTGGCGGCTAACCAGTCCTGGGTGAATTTCTTGGACGGCGCGACCTTCGCTTCGGCTTTCTTCGTGGCCGGCTTGGCGCGGGTTTTCTTCTGGGCAGCGGCTTTCGACATGGCGATGGGGCGCTCCTTGACGGGCTCAGTGGTTGATCGGTTAGGGGCTTTTCGGAGGCTGTGGGGTGAGATCGTCAGTCACCCGCCAGTAAGGTGGTCTTGCACTGCCGGCATCACGTACAAGGGCCTGACGGCCGAATAGGCAGATCACTTCGACATGACCGATGTTGTCGGTTCCCAGAGCAGGTGCAGGTTCGCTCCAGATGAATTTCGCACCTAATGCCAAGGGCTGTGGATCCAGCAGGCTGGGGAAAAGCTCTGCCGTCAGGCGGTCGCGCTCCAGGCCCAGCAGTCGCCAGTTCTCAAGATCTGTGGCGACGCAGGTCTCAATCAGCTCAATGGGCGCTGGAGCCTCGCCATCGGCTATGCGTCCATAGGCGCGGGCAATGTCTTCGCCCATCGGCGAGGTGCCCATGCGATCAGTAGGGAAGGGAAGGATCTGGCCGCCGCTCATGGCTTCACCCATTTCGGCATGTCGAACTGGATGTCGGTCAGCTGATAGTCAGCGTCAGCGACGCAGGCTTGAGCGAGGGCCTCGCCGTATTCCACATCGGGTTCGTAGGGATTGCCCTCGGAGACGAAGCGCCGGGCGTTCAGCCGGTCGTGGAAGATGCTGAGCGAATAGCCCAGCTTGCACATCACCGGGATATACATCGGATCAGGCGCGGTGAATGTGGCCGCTTTGGGGTTGCGCTGGCGGTTCATGCAGCGATCTCCAAGCCTGCGAATGGGGGCATCGCGTCGGCCTCGACCAGATCAGCGAAGCGGATGGCTTCGGTGAGGGTCATGTTTCTGGAGCCGGCGAAGATCGGAGTGTTGGATTTGTCGTTCAGATGAACGCGCCAAGCCCATCGGTCTGCATGGTGGTAATCGGCACCCGAGGTAATCTCGATGGAGCGGCCGTCAGGAAGGTCCTTGCGCCAAGCGAAATACAGCTCGCTGTAGGGAACGGGATAGAAGTCGCCCTGAATCAAGACGCGCGCGATATCGAGACGGTCAATCGTGTGCGTCCAGTTCTTCCAGGTGGACTGGAAGTCGTATTCCGATGCATCGATAAACCGATGGGTGAGCGCATAGACGTCCAGCTTGGGCCAGAGACTTTGCTCAATCATGACTTCACCTCCTCAATGGCCGGGGTGCCGGCCATACGATCAAGTTCTGCAGCGAGGGCGGGGTTGTTCTGGCGAACGGCGTTCGCGGCTTCGATCAGCCTGGTGGGCAAAAGGTCGCTGTGGCTGAGGCTGGGTTCGGCCTCAGTGATTGTCTGGAAGGAGAGGGGAATGCCTTTGCGGTGGAGCCTTAGGCCTGACTGCACCAGCAGCTGAAGCTGGCGGCCCTTTACACGCTCGTAATACCGCAGCCGCTCCTGCAGATCGGGAGGGGTGCGCTGCGGTCCCGGCATGAATGGCCGGAATTGGCGTGTTGACTTCGACATGGCGACTCCAAGCCCTCTAATGGGGCGGTGTCGCGCATCATATGCATTGCATATGCATTGTCGAGATTAAAATGCACATGATCGGATAAAAATGCACATGCAATGCAAATGAGCTTATCGGGATATCGCATTTTCCATCAGGGTCGGCGAACGGCGTTCGCCAGCCTGGAGGGTCTTTAATGACCTATAAACCGATTATTTTTTTTGCTTATTTCTGGGATTTTCTGGCCGCGGTAGCCGCTTCGGTCAGGCCGGAAAGCCGCAGCCAGGTATCGGTCAGTCCGTTGAGCCTTATCTGCAGCGTCTCGCCGGCCCGCATGCGCTGCAGCAATTGTGACTTCTCTGCCAGATCCATGGTGCAGATGGATCCATTGCAACTTCCGTCCGGAAGGGTGATTGCGGGAGTCTTGTCGACGCGAAGTTCAAGACGATGGAGCCTCTGGCCGGTGGAGACAACCATTCGCCAATGGCCTCCGGACATGGGAAGCAGGGCAAGTGTACCGATCTCCATCTGGGTTTCGGTCGATTTCAACTTGGCCAAGGCGCCACATTGGATGGCATCTGTCATGCGGTCTTCATTGCAGGCCAATTTCCATTCGTCGAACTGCTGGTTGGCGTTGCGACTACTCGCGTATGCGCTGTGGCTTGGATGAAACAAACCTATGCATGAGGCTGTTGAAATCGCGGCTAGTAATTTCAGGCGTTTAAACATCATGTATCCGCACTTGGCGAACGCCGTTCGCATGCAACTTCGAGTCCATCTAGGACATATCATGGCCTTTGAGGCTTACTCGTGAAAGCGGAAATCCACAGGATAATTTCCGCCTATACAACTTGCGGATTGACTCGCTTCAGGAAATATGACGGAAATTTTCACGCAAAGGTGGAAATGCTCGACACGCGGAGAGGGACGTGGTGAACGTCGAAAAATACCTAGGCGAGAGTGCGGGCTTGCCCTCAGATGAACAGGCATTGAACGCCATCTTTGCGGAGCGTCTTGATGGTGCTTTGGCTAAACGTCTGGAGCAGATCACAAATCTGACGCCGGCCGTTCTGGCTACGCTGATTGATCGACATACCCAGACGCTCAAGGCCATGCGTAAGCAGGGTGTATTCAGTCTGGGTATCCTCGTCCGGATGGATGCCGAACTGGCGCGTGCGGGCGCGCCGGGTCTCTACAATGAGGTTGTGGGAGAGGTGGGACAGCCTAGGGGGCCCTGGCGGGCGGAACGGATGAGCCTCGACGGCATCACCGATAAGCTGCGGGGAAGGCTGCTCGCAGAGTACCGGGCCGGGTTTTCGCCCTTGGAGACAGCAGCTGGCCTCGGCTTGCTGAACGAGGCAACGATCCTGCAGAGAATCGACGGGGTCTTTTATTCAGTATTTGTTGGCCCTGCTCTGCCGGTGGACAAGAGCGTTGAGGGCAAGCCCATCACGGACCGCAAGGATCAACGGTATGCCGAGTTGATTGGCGTCCATCTTATTGAGGCTTTAGCGGGGCCTACTCTGTATGCCCTGGATGGGGGGCAGATCCATTACGAAAGAATGGCGCTGCCGGGTCGTGATGGTCTGGTCATAACGCTGCCGTTTAACAGGCAAGTGGCTCCGGGACTGAAGATCGCATGACTGCCATACATCACTGGATTGACCGGGCACCAGAAGTGAACCCGGCCGAGGCTCCAGCGCTTCTTGATAATCTTGAATTGCTCGTTGAGGGTCTGCAGGCAGATGGCTTTGAAGTGAAGGTCACCTGCGACCTCGACTGGATCTACGAAATCTTTTCCCGCTGGCGTGAAAAGGATGGCGAGACCCGACTGACTCGCAATGCTAATCCCAAATTCTGGCCGGAAGACAGCAGGCCGGACAGAACGATCGCTGTATTGCTTACGCGAGGTGGGAAGGTCGAAGGGACAGCTGTTCAGCGTTTGCACTGGCTGGACGGGACCTTGAAAGACGCGATGGAAAGCCGCCGCTTTTTCTACGGCGATTATGTTCATGAAGCGCCAAGAAACGAGTTCTGTAAAGTGGTGGCGCCGATGGCGGAAACCATCGCCGATGTCTCGCTCGTCTATTCCTGCGCGCTGCATGTCGAGCAGCCTCATGGGCAAGAGACGACATGGCGGTTGGCGCGCCTGGCGCATGGCTTGGCGCTGGCGCATTGGCGCTGGACATACTTGACGGCGCGTATCACGCCTCGTGTACACCGAGCTTTCCTGGAGAAAGCCTATGGTTTTGCTGGTGCCGAAAGAGGCGTGTGGATTGATGAGGGCGGTGGTCGTTTCGATCCAGGCCAATATCTCTTCGCAGTGCCGCGTCGGTATTTGCGCAGGATTACCGCGATGTCAGCCTATGGGGATGGGTCGAGATCGCTGGTAGAGACGCCGCCACTCTTCAGTGTGGCTGAGCGGTTTGGGGCCAATTGAGTTGGGAGACGGGCTGAATGTCGGGTGTGGATGGTCGTGGCCGCAAAATGCAGGTCAACCCTCGCGGCCAAAATCGAGGAGCTGGGGAGAACGTGGTTTCCCTACAACTCATCATGCTGCAGAAACTAGTTAAGCAAGTTGCTGAACGCCGCGTTGACGCATACTTGGATGGCGAGCGGCAGTCAGACCTGTCTGACCGCGCGTCTGGCGGGCTTTCCAGGCTTTACGGGCCGTTCGGTGGCGATTGATTGGCGCTGGGATTGAAGAACATGTTCGACGGTTTCGAGTACCAATCGAGTGCGCTCATGTTTGGACACTTTGACCCCGCGCTTTTCGAGCGTGGCGTCGACCGTGTGTTCGGCCATTTCCATTATCAAATCTTCGGAAGCCGCGGCGGATCCGGTGGCGGTCATCTGGTCAGGATGACGCAGCGATTCAATAAGCTGCGCTCGCGCATCCCCAGGCAAAACAGAGAAGAGTTGAAGTAGGGCCTGGACGTCTGCCGCATAGGGTGCGTTCGCAGGCAATATGAACACATGCCGGCCTTCGGCATCGACTTCCACAGTCAGGCGCACACCGGACTTGTCCCTAACTGAGCCGTATTTGGATGCACTCCACAGATCGAAAAGCGGCATGTGCGCGACTTCTGCGATCTTGGACAAAGTGCGCTTAGAAATTTCAAACTTCCATTCGGCCTGATTCATTGGCCGCGTCAGCGTAGTCGCTGTCACGCCGGCCTTTCGAGCCAGCCCAGTGTAATCGACCTTGAGCTTGCTGCAGGCTTCCTTGATATAGGCGCGCTGCTGATCCAGTAAGCGAGGCGGCATAGCCGTCTGATCCCCCGGTTCGGTTGTTTTCCTTGTCAAGATTGTCGGAGGTTGGGATGTGCATTGCACCCGCTCACTCTGCATTTGCATTTTCTGGTTAAAATGCATATGGTCCTGCACATGGACCCGAGCATCAACTGCACGGCTATCGAGGCCGAACTCAAGACAAAGGGCATCAGTGTCGCTGAGCTTTGCCGGCGTGCCGATATCCAGCAGACGACTTGGATACGCTTGAAAAACGGGGAAATCCTGCGTCCCCGGAAGCGTACACGCCAATCCGTGGCTCGCGCCTGTACCGACCTTGGGGTTTCCGCCGGTCCGGCCGTCGAATCGCAGGCTGCCCGTCATGGTGCTTTGGTTCCTCATGATGCAAATGGGGGGGCGTCGTGACCCGGAATCGTGATCGCATGACGCGGGCCGGTGGCACAAATGGAATGGTGGCCGCCAATTCCGCGCCCCGGTTCCGGCCTTACAAGCCTCGGGCGTATGGTACCCAGGAGGCCGTGGTCTCAGCTGCTTTCGATCAGCTAGGCATAGAACGGTCCAAGGCGGCGCTCCAGCTCGGCAAGACGGCCACCTATGAGCTGGCCGATCCCCAACGGCCCGATAAGCAGATCAGCATGGAGCAGGTGAGGGCGCTGTCGGCGGCCGGCGCCACGGCCTTTGCTGAGGATCTGGCGCATCTCAGCCATTGCCTGGTGCTGCCTCTGCCGCAGTCCGATGGCGACATTCCCGAGCTGACGGCGGATGCCGCCCGCGAGCATGTCGAGGCCGTCGCCTCCATCTTGACGTCGCTGCCGGAAGGTCTGTCCGGTCCCGAGGCTCGGCGTGCCCTGGAGGAAGTGGATCAGGCGCTGGCGCGCACGGCATCCCTGCGCGTGATGCTGATGCGTAAGGTCGAGGCGGCCTGATCATGGCGGTGGGGGGTATCGATATAAAACTTGAGGCTGACGTGCATGCGTTCGGCCTTGAAGCGTTTCTGACTGGTCTGGCCGCTGTGTTGTGTATTGCTCATGTTTCCGTCGAGCAGGACTTCAGAGTGGCTGAGCATACCCGCTGGTCAGATGATGGCGGGCGGCCTTACGAACCCGTGAGGCCGAGATGATGGAACTGGTCGAGACGCAACGCGGCAATGTCCGCATCCAGTGGTCTGGCAGTGTCTATGAGATGGGGCCGGTCGTTGCAGTCCAGAACGCCGACCGCCTCGCCGAGATGGCCTCTTTGCCCGGCAAGGGCTTGGTGACATGCAAGCTGGTGATGTTCGCCCGTTTCTCGGCACACCAGTACCGGATCGAGTGGCGCGGCAGCAAGGAAGAGGCCGATCTCTTCGCAGTCAAACTGCGCCTGGAGGCCGATACAGCAGCGCACCAGAAACAACAGCTTGAGGCGGCCAAGGCCGAGCAGGCGAAACTGCGTTCAGAGGCTAAGTTCCAATGAACCGCGCAGATGCCATTCCGGTTGAAACCAATGCGCCTGGCTATTTCATGGAGCAGCCCGAAAGGCTCGCTCCGAAGTCCATGCAGGCGAAATGGGCCGGGGATCCGGCCTCCGCTCTCGGCCGCTGCCTGACCTTGCTGCGACGTGGCAAGCCGCTCTCGATCCGCGATCTGCCGGACATGCTGTGGGGCGATGAACGGCCGGCGCATGCCGCCGAGCAGGTGCGGTCCTTCTTCCAGATGCTTCGCAAGCGCGGCTGGCCCGTGATGGTCGAGAAGGGCATCCATCCTAAGAACGCCAAGCGCGTGAACCCTCGCATCGGGATGGTCTGGCTGGATCTGCCGCAGCTTGAAGGCTATCCCGTGGGCATCACCGTGGCGGTCCTACTGCCGGGCCATTGCCTGCATGGTCAGCCCTGTTTCGTGACGGCGGAAGCGCGCCGGCTGAAATACCGGCCGGTAACCGGCGAACGCAAGGTCGGACAAAAGGGCGCTGCGCCTGTCCTAGACCTCGGCCTGACCGTTCCCGTGCGCGCCATCGACCGCAAGAAGAACCCCGGCTCGGTGTTTGCGCTATCGCCGCGCGAGCTGCGCGTCATACCAGCCGAGTGGCGGGACAGCGATCTGCTGGCCGCCGCGCAAGATGTTTCACGTGAAACACCTATGGACGATTTCGACGGCAACGAGGAGGCCGAGGCATGGTCGTGACAGCAACCCAGAACAGCGGCGCGGCAATGACTGCGGCCGCCATGAGCCAGGCTGAGCGTGGCCGGCTTCTGATCGAGCGCTATCCAGAGAAGGCCGCGATGCTGCTGGGTTCGATGATCGATAGCGTGGTGCTAGTCGATAGCGCGTCGCGGCGGGCAGCCAAGCAGGAGAATCTTCGGCAGGCGCGCCTGATCCGTCAGTGCATGCCGCATCTGACCTGCGTCTGATCGATGCCGAGCGGGATCAACCTGGGTCAACGTCGGCGCCGCGCTTCGGCCACCGCCGATAGCGGCATGCTGCTCGGCAGCACGTCCAAGAACCTGTGGCCGAATGGCCCGCGCGACCTCAAGTGTATGTGTTGTCCCATGGTCTTTGTCAGTTCTGGCAAGGACCATCGCCTTTGCAATTATTGCAGCCGCAAGGAAGAGGGGCTGGTGACGGGTGTCGCCGTCAGCACCACGGGCGGCGGCATACGGGTCAAACGGAGCTGACACGATGGGCTGGCCCAAGGGGAAGAAGAGGAGCGCGTCAACGCGCGCAAAGATGACGGCGGCGGCGCGGCAGCGTGCCGCCGATCCTCTTTATCGTCAGCAGCTCTCTGACGCCACCAAGGCGCTGTGGGCCGATCCAGGCTTCCGCGCGCGAGCCACCAAGGCACGCCACCCCCATCCAATCCCTCAGGATCTGCGCCGGCCGTATGCCAAGCTGCGCGCCATTCTCGGGCGTGATGCCGCCTTGGCCCATCTCGGCCTGAAGGTGGCGGCATGATCAGGGTTCGGGTCGAACTGGTTTCAGCGATCAATGGCTCCGTCACCGAACTGGCGCGGATGGAAATCTGCAATGACGGGCGCGGCACCGAGAGCCACGGCAATTACGACGGCCGGACATTGGTCGGCCGGGATTCCGCGTCGCTTGATCGGCGCCAGGTGAGCAAGACCTCTCGCATCGAGGGCTGGCCGCGTCACGATCTCCATATCTGGAACTTAGTCTGCCGCATGCTTCAGCGCATGGGGTATGTGCGGGGGCCGGTGGATCCTGTTGGTTTGTGAGGCTGTAGCTTGACCGAGTTCGATTGCATCAATCTGGCCTGGTACGATGGCCTCGATCATCGGGGGATCGGCGCGCTCGCGCTGCTTCTGGCGCATGCTGCCGATCCGCAATCCCCGTGGCGAGGCGGGCTTCCCGATGACGAGGCTATCCTCTGCGATGCTGCCGGCTTTGGCGTCCAGTTGCCTGCCTGGAGGCGTGTGAAGCCCTCCGTGATGGCCGGCTGGCGTCGGGTGCGACATTCCAGCGGTATGGTCATATGGGCGCATATCGGCCTTTGCCAGGCGCTCGGCGATCATAGCCGTGTCGATGCTGCTGCGGTGGCGCTTGCGCCAGCCGAAATGCCTGTGCTGTTGACCCCGAAGGATCGGCGCGCGGTGCGCGACATGGTCAAGAAGCGGCGCAAGCGGGCGCGCGACAAGGGCGAGGAGGGCTATCTCGATGCGGATGGCCGGTTCGTTCGCTTCGACGATCAGCCGTCCCCCCTCAAATCCCCCCAATTGTCCCCCTTCTTGGACGCGCCAGCGATGGAAAATGGCGGTTTTTCCGGCTCTCGCGTAGGCGCGCGCGAGGAGGCTGCCGTTTTGTCCCCCCCGGTCCCCTCGGCGTCCCCCCCAAGCGGCGCTCCGCCTCACGCGGGCGCGTGCGCAGTAGAAGATTCTCTACCATCTCACCAAGTGGAAACATCCTTATCCACCACCACCACCCGTGGGACTCACGCGGGCGCGAGTGACGCGCGCGAGGATGGACGGGCTGGTGAGGCGGATGGAAAGGCTGCTCGGCAGGGTGAGCATGCGCCATTGGCTGGTGCCGAGCTGGAAGCGGCCTGTGCCCGCGTCTACGAGTTCTGGCTTTCGGCTAGGCGAACGGCGTTCGCTGGAGCGGCTGAGCCGACCAAGGATCGCAGCGTGCAGCTCGGCATCATCGCCGACTGGTTCTCGGTCGGTGCGAGCGAAGCCACGCTGAAGCGGACCATCAAGCTGCAGATGCGGACATTGAAGTCGGCACCGAACACCATCTGGGTATTCCGGTTCTCGATGGGCGCTGCCATCACCGAGCAGCTGAGCCTGCCGCTGATGACCCAGCAGAATGGCGGTAGCCTGATGCTGCGGCCCAGCATGCAGGCCCATGCGCGGGCACTGCTGGAAGCGTTGCCGCATATCGCCACGCTGAATTCCTGGATCGGGCAACTGGAGCAGGCCGGCGTGGTTGAAGGCGTCACGGTGCTGAAGGCACCCAACAGTTTCGTGCGCGACTGGGTGCATCGTGAGTACCCGGCCGTACTGGATCACGTTTACGGAAAGAAGCGTTGGCGCATCGAGGCGATGGGCCACAAGGCGAGGGGGGCGGCATGAACGCGATTGCGCTGAGTTATGATCATAGGAAGCTGGTTGGTAAGCGGGTGTTGAGCATCCAGGCCCTGCTTGAATGGGCCATCCGTGATCAGAAGGCGGACATGTACGCACGCGGCAACACGGCGCTGTTCGAGATTGAATCGGCAGCGATGGGCCGGCCCTTCGAGCGCGTCAGTACCGATGGCTGTTACCGGACTGAGCAGTTCGGTTCGCTCGGCTGCTTTGTCGATACCTCGGCGCGGGTGACGCGGACCACGGGTGACGTGCACCCAGATGCCGAAGCCGTGTTCGATACCCTGACGGCCATGCCGGATGAAGAGGCTGTTGGCCTGGTGATCCGGTGCGCCAAGGCCGGGCAGCAGCCGGACTGGCGGCCGGATGCTCGGTATCGCTATGTGCCCGATCAGTGGCAGGCTGGCGCCGATGAGCCGGCCGGTGTGGTCGAGCGCTTCCGGTCATACGACGCGCTGACGCATCTGCGACCCAAGCAGGTGCAGCTGAAGCCGCATGAAGTGGTGGCCATCGATCAGGCCCGCCAGCAGAACCGTCGTGGTGATCCGTTGCTGTGCTGGGTTGACGTGGTGCGGGTGCGGCCTGTCGATCACCATGAAGCCGTGGTGATGGCGCGCCGGCAGTATCGGATGTGGGCTGAAACTCTGGATGCACTGGCAAAGACCATGCGTCGTCATGCTGCATGCATGACCCACCATGAGGTCAGCGAGGTAGTTCCCTCGTTCTCGCCCTGGCTTTGCGAGGAGCTGCTGTCGCGCGCGCTGCTGTCTCGACAGTATTCAGTGTCGGCGCGTCCCGTTGACACTGAGGGGTACCCTTGACATAGTTCCAACAGTTGATTCGTGCGCCCGCCGGGAAACCGAGCGGGCGCTTCTCATTTCCCGGCATACCTGAGAGGGCGGTCTGGTACAGCTCGCAAGGCTCCCAGCACCCGATGGGAACGGCAAGACCGTAGGCTCATAGAGCGCCGCCCTACACATCAGAATGCCGATGATCCGGACTTCAATCGTCCGTTAATGCCGGCATTCATGGACCTTAACGACCAATGATGAAGGTCCGTGAATGGGTCCTTCCCCAGAGTTTAAGGTATGCAGGCGGCAAGGGCGCGTGATCTTCCATGGGTTTAGGTGATTTGAGAGCCTAAACTTGAGCCTAAAGAACCTGTTTAGCGACTTGAGGCATGCGAGCGATGCAGACCTCCGAGCAGCCAGTTTCCAAGTCGCAGTTCGCCATGATGCGCAAGGTTTCGCCTGGCCGCATCTCGCAGTACATCGCTGCCGGCCAGATCCACGGCCCCGCCCTTGTCGGCGAGGGCCGCAAGGCGATGATCATTGCGAGCATCGCCAATGTGCAGCTGGGCGGCGCTCTCGATCCGGATCAGGTGATCGCTCAGGGCGGCCGGATGACCGCAAGCGCCGAACCGCCGTCGAGTGCAGCGTCACCAGCAACTGCAAGCCCGCAGCAGGATCTGCTGGCGCAAGTCTTGAACTCGGATCAGCGCCGCCTGGTCGCGGCGCGCGCCGACACGGCAGAAATGACGGCCGAGCAGAAACGCCGCGAGATGGCGGAGGAGCTGGGCAAGTACACAATCTCCGAGCAGGCCCAGCTTACCTTCCGTCGTCGGCTCGGCGCGTTCGTCTCTTCGGTCGATAACGGCATTCCAGACTGGGCAAAGGCGCTGTGCGAGCAGATCGGCTTCGCGGACGAGCGCCTGATGACGGTGGCGTTGAAAAGGGTATGGCGCGAGTGGCGCAAGGATCAGGCGGAGAAGGCGCGGAACGAAGCCCGCGACACTCCGGCGCTAGCGGCCGATCCTGAGCTTGAAGCGGCGGCAGACGATGCCGAGCCTCCTGTAGAGGAGACGCCACCAGAGACTTGAGAGGCGGCGACATGGGCGCGGTCCACGATCCGGCATTCCTGGCGAACCCGGAGCGGATCGCTCTGGACGTGATGGCCGATGTCCTGGAACCGCCGCCGCCTGTCGATCTGCTGGCCTGGGCTGAAAGCAACATCGAGTTCGGTTCTGAAAGCCCGTTTCCTGGCTTCTATGACCGGCGCAAGTTCCCGTTCTTCAATTACGTCCTTGAGGTCCTGGGGCCGGAGCATCCGGCGCGCGTGGTGTCGATGCGCAAGTCTGCGCAGGTTGGCGGCACCGTGCTGGCGCAGATTTTTCTAGGCGGCAGCCTTTCGCTCGATCCTGGGCCTTTCCTTTACGTTCACCCGTCCGAGGTCAACGCTCGCAGCTGGGTGCAGACCAAATGGCGGGCGATGATCCGCCAGACGCCAGCCCTGAACAGCCTCTTCCCCGACAACCCGTCTCGGGAAGGCGCGAATTCAACACTCTATCAGGAACGTATCGACGGTCAGGGCAGCATCACTGTTCGAGGTGCTAACTCGGCGGCCGGCCTATCTATGCTGTCGATGTCACGGCAGGTCCAGGACGATCTGTCGAAATGGGAGGTCAATACTGCAGGCGATCCCGAGAGCCAGGCGGACAGCCGCACAATGGCTTTTGCCTGGGGCAAGATTTTCAAGATCAGCACTCCGCTGATCGAAGACAGCTGCAAGATCAGTCGAAACTTTCAGCGCGGTACCCAGCACCACTATCACGTTCCTTGCCCACACTGTCGGGTCAAACAGCCGCTGGAATGGGAACATTTCGTTGTAGACGAAGAGGATCCTGCGGCATCGCATTTCAAGTGCCAATCCTGCGGTGAGGAGATCCGCGAGAAACATCGCGACTGGATGATCGATCCGGCGAATGGTGCCGAGTGGATCGCGCATAACCCGAGCGCCGCGCTTTACGGCAATTACAGTTTCCACATCTGGCTGGTTTATGCCCCGCAAGTGAGCTGGACCAGTCTTGCCCTGAAATTCCTCGAAGCTGTCGGCGATCCAGCCGCCGAACAGATTTTCTGGAACGACTGGCTTGGATTGCCGTATCGCGGCGCTGGTGCGCCCCCGGCCTGGGAGGAGATCCGCGACCGGGCAGAGGCTGTGGCGCAGCTGGTCAAGCATCGGCGCGGTGTCATTCCGGTTGGTGGCCTTATCTTCACTATCGGCGTTGACTGTCAGGGCGACCGCGTTGAATGGCATGCGATGGCCTGGGGTCGGGATCTCAGACGCTGGACGGTCGATTACGGTGTCATACAGGGGCATATCAGCGAGGCCGACACTCGGCGCGAGCTGGATGAACTCCTGAAGCGCACCTGGCCTGACAGCTTTGGTAAACGGCGACTTTCAGATCGGCTGGCCATCGACGGCAATCATTGGACCGATGACGTGGCCGACTGGGTGCGCCGGCATCCCGAAAGCAAGGTCATGATGGTACGCGGAGCCAACTCAGATGGCGCGCCCTTGCTGGCAAGAGTAAAGCGCGAACGCAAGAAGGACGGAACCCCGGCCAAGTACAGCCGCAGGTTCTTCAACGTCGGAACCAGCGCCATGAAAATGGCGCTGTATCAGTTCCTGACAGTCAAAGACCCGATGGCCCGTGGATACTTCGGTATTCCGGTTGGCATGGGCGACAACTACTTCGAGCAGCTCTGCAGCGAAAAACGTGTGCCGCGCAACAAGAAGAATGCATCGGCCGGATTCAAATGGGATGTCATCGAGGGGCGCCGCAACGAGGTTTTGGACACGGCGAACTACGCCGAAGCCGCAGCAATCCGTGTCGGGTTCCGTAGCAATTCGGATGAGACCTGGGATCGGCTTGAAGCCGAACTCGAAGTGCTGGCTCCCAATCAGCAGGGCGAGCTGGAAGATCTGTTTGACGCTCCTTCGTCCACGACGTCACCGGCTACGCCTTCGACTGGCCCCCCCGAGGGTGTGAGCTTTAATGCGTCTTCTGCCTCGGTTTCTTCTCCAAAGCCTACACGGCGAATAGCGAACGGCGTTCGCCCGACGCGGTTAAGAACCTGAACTGGAGGTCACGATGGCTTCACTTCCCGAGCTGCAAGCCCAACGCGACGCACTCATTAAGGCTATCGGCAACCCGAATCAGCGGGTACAGGCAGATGGCAAGTCTGTAGAAAAGCGGTCAATCGCAGACCTTCAAATCGCGCTCGCGACTATCGAGCAGCGGATCCTGAAGGTACAGGGCGCCCGTACCCGCCGAACAATCTTTGCAGTTCCCACGAAGGGCGTCTGACATGGGCATGTTCCGGAACATGGCTGTCAGCGCCTTGCGTAAGGCTGCGCAGTCTTTCTCTCAAGAACCCGCCTACGATGCGGCGGGACGGGGCCGGCGCAACATTGGCTGGTACCCGACGCATCAATCCGTGAACTCCATTCTGATGGGTTCTGCCGCCGACTTGCGTGCGAAGGCCAACGCAATGGCCCGGAACAACCCGTGGGTTGTGCAGGGGCTCAGCCGGTGGAAGGCGAATGCAGTCGGCACGGGTATCGTACCGATATCCAAACACCCTGATCCGAAGCGTCGCCAGATGCTGCGAGACGCATTCGAGCGATGGACCGACGAATCGGACGCCGATGGCTTGACAGACTTTTACGGTCAGCAGGCCATGGTGGCGGGTGAGGTTAAGCAAGCCGGGGAAGGCTTGGGCCGTTTCCGTGAGCGTTTCCCTTCAGATGGACTGAGTGTCCCGCTGCAGATCCAGCTGCTGTGCGCCGAGCATCTGCCGCAGGACCGAACCATGCGTCTTGCGAACGGCAACCTGATGAGAATGGGTATCGAGTTCACCCAGTTCGGGCGCCGTGCTGCGTACCATCTTTATCGTGAGCATCCGGGCGAGCTGTCGCTGCTTGGCAATAGTGCTGAGCTGGTTCGTGTTCCTGCCGAACAGATTCTGCACGTATTCACGCCTTTGCGGCCAGGCCAGATCCGGGGCATGTCCGATATAGCACCCGTGCTGCTGAGGTTGCGTGAATTCGACCAGTATGAAGATGGAGAACTCGGCCGCAAAAGCCGAGCGTCAAAGCATACAGGTTTTATCTATCAGGACGCTGCCGCTCTGGGTGCAGCAGCCGAAACATCGGAAGATGCCGCGTCCGCCATCGGCAAACTGCTGGGCACATCAGCCGATGGTACGGCCGATCTGGTGGAAGCCCAGACAGGTATGTTCACAGCTCTCAAGTTTGGTGAGAAGGTACAGTTTGCTGAAGCGCCTGGGATGGGGGAGGGCTACAGCGACTTTATGCGTTGGGTGCTTCGGGCTATCGCGGCAGGCCTTGGCATCACCTATGAGCAGCTGACTGGCGACCTGACTGGGGTCAATTATTCATCGATCAGAGCCGGCCTGCTTGAATTTCGCCGCGCCATGGAGCAGTGGCAGCACGCGGTTCTTGTGTTCCAGTTCTGTCGCCCAGTCTGGAACCGCTGGCTCGATGCGGCTGTGTTGAGCGGTGCGATCGATGTATCCCCGGCTGAATATCGGCAGAACCTGAATCTCTATCGCCTTGTAGAGTGGCGCCCTCAGGGTTGGAGCTGGGTCGATCCGGAAAAGGAAATCAAGGCCCTGGTCCTGGCTATCCGTGCTGGCCTTTTGACCCGCAGTCAGGCGGTAGCGGGCTTCGGATTTTCCGCTGAAGAAATCGACGAACAGATGGCGCGTGACAATGAGCGCGCCGATGGGCTTGACCTTTCGTATGTCAGCGACGGCCGTCGCCCGCTGGATGCTTACACGGCTGAGTATCTGACTTCTCCTTCGCCCAGCGATGACGAAGACGAGAATCCCGCCGAACCGCGTCGTGAACGGGGAGCTGCCTGATGCGCAAGCCAACGTCCAAGCAGTATCCGCATGTGGCCGGTCGCATTTTCAACCGGCCCTTGATGATCGATGAAGGCAAGCTGCGCACCATCATGCACGGTCTTGGCCCATCCTTGAACGCATTGCCGATGCCGATGGCGATGGACGATCATGATATGCCGCGTGGCGCCTATTTTCCGAATGTACCCGGCGCTCGAAAGGATCTTGATCGGTCTTATGCGGTAACCGAACGGGGCGTAGCGATCATACCAATCGATGGCACGCTTTGCCATGCTACGGCCACTGCATCACCGCCGAGCGGTCTGCGATCCTATGCGGACCTGCGCACCGAGGTTGACGAAGCACGGCGCGACAAGGGCATTCGCGCGGTCCTAGCGGTCTACAATACGCCCGGTGGCGAGGCGAGCGATTCAGCTTATGAGCTTGCTGGACTTATGCGCGAGTTGCGCGCTGAGAAGCCGCTCTGGTCTGTGGTGGATGAGATGGCCTGCAGCGCGGGCTATCTCCTATGCAGTCAGGGATCGCTGATTTTCACGCCTCCGGGAGCCTATCTTGGATCAATCGGCACTTACGCCATGGTTCTTGACCAGACCGAATATGACAAGAAGCTCGGGCTGCGTTGGACCTTCGTTCAGGCTGGGAAGCATAAGACTGACGGGAACCCCCATATCGGCGGCAGTGACCGCTTCATGGCGAAACTGATGGAAGATATCAGCGCCACCAACGAAGCCCTGCTGCATCAGGTTGGGCTTGGCCGTCCGCGCCTTGGTATCGAGGGTGCTCGCGCGACAGAGGCCGACTGGTATCGCGGAGATGAAGCAATCCAAAGAGGTCTTGCTGACGGCATCGGCAGCTTCACCACTGTGCTTGAGGCGCTGTCTAGCGCCATCTGATTTTTGACCTGGCGCCGCCGCCGCGGTGCGCCTTACAGGCTTTGACGCAACCGAGCTGCGGCGGCGGCACGAGGAGAACCACCATGACGCTTCCGACTACTACCCCCGTTGCTCCGCTTACTCCGGCCGCTGCTGCTGCCGCGCTTCAGGCCGGCCAGTCTGCCGTGCATATCGTTCCTGCCCAGACTGAGGCTCCGCAGCCCCAGGCCACCGTGCAGCCCGTTGTTTCCCCAGTCGCTCCGTCTCCCGCGCCTATCGCGGCAGCCCCGCTGCCTCAGCCTCTGGCTGCCGCTCCCGTTGCGCCTCAGGCCACTGCCACCGTGGTTGAACTCGGCGCCACCCGTGCCGATGGGGTCGCTTACGCCGCCGAAGTGGCGGAGCTGTGCAACCTTGCCGGTCAACCGCAGATGGCGGCCGACTTCATTGCCAAGCAGAGTTCGCTGGTCGATGTGCGCCGACAGCTCGTTGCCATCAAGGCGTCGGCGTCCGGAGGCTCGGAGATCCTGCCTGGCAATAGCGGTGGCGGCGCTCAGTCTGCGGTTCCTGCCTGGGCCGATGTTGTCAACAAGGTGAACAAGACCTTCAAGTCGTAATCGAGACCTGAGGCCTCGATACAACAGCCACCATTCTTTCATCCCTTCTCAAGGAGAAGATCATGACTACCTTTACCGAACAGCTCCCGAATGCGGGTGGCTATCTCATTGCCGAGGGCAACGGCGATATCAGCCGTGAAGCCATCGTGATCGCGTCCGGCCAGGGCAAACTCCGCCCCGGTCAGGCTCTGGGTAAGGTCTCCGAAGGTGCCAAGACTGCCGTCGGTGCGGCTGGCGTTCCTGCTCCGGCCGCTGCGACGATCACGGCATCTCCCACGGCTGCCATTACCACCAAACCCGGTGTGCATACCTTCCGCTGCATCGTCGGTGGTGCCGCGACGGCGTCCAAGTGGGACCATTCGGACCCTGATGGTGAGCATATCGGCGTCGCGACGGGCAACACGGCCTATGCCGGTGGGGGCCTGAGCGCGCTGACCATTACGGATGCCGGCACTGATCCCGTTGCCGGTGAGACCTTCACGGTCACCGTCTCTGAGGCTGTGCCCACCAATAAGTACGTCAAGTTCAACCAGGACGGCCAGAACGGCAGCGAGATCCTGGAGGGCATCCTCTATGACCATGTCGATGCCACTGACGCCGATGCCGATGCCGTCGCGCACACCCGTCTCTGCACCGTCAACAAGGCGGAGATCGTCTGGCCGGACGATATCGAAGAGGGTGAGATTGCGGCGGCCCTTTCCAAGGCTGCCGCTACCAAGTTCCTCGCCGCCCAGTAATCAAACGATCCGAGTAACCGAGTAGTCCGGGCCGCTTTATGCGGCCCGGTTCGATTCTGCCCCTGTCGATGACGCCAGGCGGCCTATCCCACAGCACAAGGAGACTGCAGCCATGGCATCCATGGATATTTTCAATGAGCGTCCTTTCTCCATGATGGAGCTGACGCTGGCGCTGGAGAATCTGGCTTATCGCCCGAGCCTTCTGCGTACCGGTAACCTGTTCACGCCGAAGCCGATGCGCACCAAGCAGGGCGCTGTCGAACTGCGTGACGGGCTTCTGACCCTGATCCCATTCTCGGAGGAGGGAGCGCCCGAAATGCAGGGCGAGGGCGATGAGCGCGAGCTGATCGACTTCCGCACCCGGCATTTCCGGAAGGGTGATGTCATTCATGCTTCTGAAGTGCGTGATATCCGGGCTTTCGGCAGCGAAAGCGAACTGGTTCAGGTGATGGAAGAAGTTGCCACTCGTGGTCAAAAGCTCCGCAACGAAGCCGAGCTGACCTTCGAGTTCCACATGCTGAATGCCATCCAGGGTCTGGTGAAAAACACCAACGGCAATCTCGTGTACAACTGGTACACGAAGTTCAATATCGCCGAGGAGGCCGAGATCGATTTCGATCTCGATAATGCTTCGCCGGTCAAAGGTGCCCTTCGCAAGAAGTGCACCAGTGTGGTCAACTCGATTGAGGACAGTCTTGCCGGTAATTTCCCCGGCGAGATCAACGTCTCGGCCATCTGCGGCGGTGCCTTCTGGGAAGATCTCACCAGCCACCCCGATGTGATTGAGGCTTACCTCCATGCGGCCAAGCTGGCCGAGCTGGCTGGTAAGGCTCCGAACTCGTTCTACTGGGGTGGCATCCAGTGGAAGCGGTATCGTGGTGGTAGCGGTGTCAGTCTGGCAACGGACAAGTGCCGTCTTTATCCGAGTGATCTGCCGGATCTGTTCCAGTTTGCGACTTCACCGGCCGCGACCTTCGATGCTCTGGGCCAGCCCGGCAAAGAAACCTACTACCGCATGATCCCGGATCGCGACCGGAATGCGTGGATGAAACTGGAGCTGGAATCCAACCCCATGTTCATCTGCGCCCGCCCGCATGCTCTCCGCAAGGGCCGCCGTACCTAAGCTCCTTAAGTCCATTGATGGGCGCCGGGTTTCCGGCGCCCATCTCTTTTCCTGCATGGCGAACGCCGTTCGCTTCCAGCCCTTTCTGTCAAGGAATCATCCATGCTTGATCCCTTTGCCGAGTTGGCTTCCGATATCCATTCTGAGCCGGGTTTCTCCGTGCCGGCGCTCTATCGCGTCCAGGGTGTGGGCGAGGGCGTGACGGTGACCATCCGGCGCTGCCGGCCCGATGCCAGCATCCTGTATCGCGGCCTCGATGTGGTGACGGCAACATCCGGCCTTTATGTGCGTTGTGCACAGGTGTCGTCTCTGAAGAAGGGCGACACCTTCGAGTTGCTCTCCGATACCGGCTTGCCGACCGGCAGCATCCTAGTGGTGGCTGACGAACCCCGCCGCGACAGCGACCATCTTGAATGGTTCTGCGGCACCGACGATGCCGAGGAGGTCTGATCGCCATGGCACGTCTTCAGGCTGCGATCCTTGGTAATCTCGATGCCATGATGCGTGAGGAGGTTAAGGCTGCCGAGCGTGCCTCATTCACCACCCTGCGCGACGGCGGCCAGGCGCTGGTCGGTGACATGCGCAGCCAGTGGCGGGCCACCGGATTTGCCAAGGGTCTGGAGAATTCCTGGCGTCTGAAGCTTTATCCCAACGGCCCCAGCCTGCGCGGTACGGCCTTTGTCTTCACCCGCGCGCCGACCATCATGCGCGGCCACAACGAGGGCAGCATGATCACCGCGCAGGACGGCGGTCGGTATCTCACCATCCCGACCGGCTACAATCACCGTCGCGGATTCCGTGGCATGCGCGACATGATCTTGTCGCCCGAGCAGATGGGCGGCATGAAGGGCTGGACCTTCGTCCGGCCCTTCAAGGGCGGCGCGGCGAAGGGTCTGCTGTGGTTCATCCGTGTCACCGAAGGCGCGGTGAAGCGCGCCAAGGATGGCCGGGTGATGCGTCAGGCCTATGCGGGCGGCATGAAGCTGCTCGGCAGTGGCCGGGTTCGACGCACCGAGAACATCCTTGGCGGCCTTACTGCAGAGGGCACGGGAGCCGCGCCCGAGGCCGCCGTGCCGATGTTCATCCTGATCCCTCAGGTGAAGCTGCGGAAGGTTCTCGACTTCATCGGCGCCGCGCGAAAGCGCCAGGCCGAACTGCCGCAGCGCCTGGCGAACAACTGGCGCAGCAAGTAGGGGCGGGCCATGGCTTCCAAGTTGGAACAGATTCTCGCGGCTTTGTTCGATGCGCTGCCGGTGCCGGCACAGGGCCGCAAGGAGCGGAACCCGACCGGTAAGGAGAGTCCTCCCAAGGGCGGACTGCTGGGCCTGTTCGACGGCAAGGGCGATATCCAGGAGACGCTGCTGGGCCTGTCGCAGCCGATCTACATCTTCGAGCATCTCGCGGATCTGGAGATCGCCATCAGCGCCAAGGACGAAGCCGACCGCCGCCTGATCGCCGATGGCATCTTGCAGCAGCTGGAAGCCACCTTCGCCACCATCCGTACCCTGGGTGGGCTTGCGGAGGATGTGCAGCTCCGTCCCGCCGAGCGCAGCGATGAAGTGCCTGTCGATGCCAAGACCGGAGCGCGTGGCACGCCGTTCCGCTTCGTCTCTGTTCCTATCCGCATCGAGTACACCACGCCCCACGCCACCGGCTGAGCCGGTACGCGCATTTTCTTTCACCCGCTTCATCCCGTCCAAACCCATCCGCAGGAGACACAGATGGTTCTCGCAACGCGCGCCAAAGGCTCTTTCGCCACAATGCATATGGCTTTCCAGGCCGCCGAGCTGGTCAAGCCGGCATCGGGCTGGTACGCCATCCCCTTCGCCGACTTCGATCATGGCGCCGAGCAGCCGCTGAATGACAGCGATCTGCTGGGCCTCGGCCGCGACGATACCGAACCGGATCAGGGTACCATCGATGTGTCGGGCCGCGCCGCGGTGCCTATCGATGTGCGGTATTCCGGCCTGTGGTTGAAGGGCGCATTGGGTGAGCCTGTTTCACGGCAGCTGCGCGCCAAGGGCAAGTATACCTTCTCGGGCCAGCCGGCAGCCCTCAGCACCCTGACGCTGAACGGTACGGTCTGGACCTTCGTGGCCGCCGATCCGACCGGCAATCAGGTCGTGATCGGTGCCAACCTTGCCGCCACCCTGACGGCGCTGGCGACCGCGCTGAATGCTTCGGTCGAGGCCAACACCGCCGAAGCCAGCTATGTCGCCACCGCGACCGAGTTGCTGGTGACCGCCAAGACCTGGGGCGGTGGCAATGACTTCACACTTGCTGCCGGCGCCGGCAGCAACGCCACGCGTTCGGGCGAGAGCCTGACTGGTGGTTGCTGGCAGCATCTGTTCTGGTCAGCCGGCCCGCGACAGCGCGGCAAGTTCACCTTCACGGATCAGCCCGCCAACAACAGCACGATCTCTATCGGTGGCACGGCCTGGACCTTCGTCACCGGTACGGCCGGCGTCAACCAGACCAAGATCGGCGCCAGCCTCGCGGCCACCCTGGCGGCCCTTGCCGAGGATCTGAATGCCTCGGCGGAGGCCATGATCGCCAAAGCCAGCTATGGCCATACCGGCACCGAACTGATCGTCCAGCTTGACGCCGCCGGACTGGCAGCGCCGCTGGCTCTGGCGGCGTCCAGCAGCCCCGACAGCGAAGCTACGCCCACGGCGATGACGCTGCCCTCCGGGCTGCCCATCTTCGCCACCCAGCAGGGGCATCCGGACGCGTCCGAGCCGAGCTTCTTCGTCACCCTGGACAACAAGGTCAACAGTCTGGACTTCCGCCAGCAGCGCGATGGTCTGACCCGCTTCGGCGTCCAGCTGATGGGGCGTGGCGAAGACGGCCCGTTTGCCGCCAGCCAGGTCGAGGGTGCGGTGACCGAGCTGGCGATCCGCCGCTTTTCGCAGGCCAATGGCGAGATCACCGATCAGACCGGTGAGGTGATCGCCGAGGTGACCGGCGCTCAGGTGACCTATTCCAACAATCTGGAAGTCATTCCCGCCATCCGGTCGGACGGCAAAAATGGCGGCTTGGATGAGGGCAAGTCGACCTGCGCGATTACGCTGGAGACCCGCTTTGCCACGCGCAGCAACTTCGAGGCGGCGAAGAACTTCACCTCCCTGTCGCCGCGCTTCGGCTACAAGATCAGCGATCACGAGTTGCTCTACTTCACGGCCCCGAACGTTAAGCTGCCGCTGCCACGCAAGCCGGTATCCGGTCCTGGCGGCATCCAGTGCAGCTTCGCCATGAAGGCTGCGAAGACGCTGACCCAGCCCATGCTGAAGGTCGAGCTGCGCAACGACGTGCCGGCCTACGTCGGCGCCTGATCCATCCCAACGAAAAGGCTTTACCCATGGCACTCCGTCTGAACCAACCCGTTGAACCGTTCTGGATCGACATCCGGGACGGTATCCGGTTTCACGTGAAACCCCTGACAGCCCTGCTTTCGTCCGTCGCCCGCGAAGAGGCTTACGAGGAGGCCGCGCGGATGGGTGAGGCCTATCGTGCCGCCAAGGAAGCCGGCGCGCTGAAGGATGACGCCATCGACATCGAGACCGGACCGGCGCGGGCTGCGCTTGGGCAGTATCTCTGGGCTAAGGTGCTTGCCCGCCACGCAGTGATCGGCTGGTCCGGCATCGTTGAAGACGACAATGTCACCCCGGCTCCGGTGACGCCGGCCAACCTCGAAGCCGTCATGAGCATCTATGAGATGCCGGCCGATTTTCTCCTCAAATACACGGCGGGCATGGTGAACCTGACCGCAGAAAAAAAAGGCTCCGGGGTCGCGCCAAATGGCACTGGAGCGCCGGCCCCGGATACTGCCGTGGGTGCCGAACAGCCTGTGCCGAGTGTCCCTACGACGTAAACCGGCCGCGCACCGAAGAGGGGCTAGCGGCCTGGCTGATCGCAGAATTCGATCTGGTCAGGCGTGACGACAAGGGCAAGCCATTCGCCGTGGATCTGGCGCAGGCCATGCCGCTCCTCTGCGGACTGATGCCGGCCCATACGGCGCAAGAGCTGATCAAGGCGATCAGCACGGGTATCGCCGAGGCTTATCTAGAAACACCGGACGATTCTGACGGCTTCTAACTCCATGAAAGACGAGGTGGCCCATGGCTGATGAAAAGCAGCTTTCCATCCGTCTGACCCTTGTCGACGGGGGCAAGGTCAAGGCCGATCTGATCGGCCTTGGCGCTGAGGGCAAGGCGGCGCTTGATAAACTGGCATCTGCGGGTGGGCCTGCATCCAGTGGCCTGCAGGTGCTTTCTGCTGCGGCAAAGGATGTCGGCGGGGAAGTCGCAGCGTTCGCCGGGCGCATTCCGGTGCTGGGATCTGCGCTATCTTCGCTCGGCGCTATCGGAACGGGCGTGGCCGCCACGGCAGTTGCGGTCGGCCTTGCAATCGCAACAGGAACGAAAGCTGCGGCTGAAGAGGAGCTTCGGCTGAAGCGCCTTGAAGCAGCTCTTAACGCCACCGGTCGCCAGGCGGGCGTCACTGGTGGCGAGATTGCCACGTTTGCCCAGCAGCTATCTGAGCAGACGCGAGCAAGCAAGGAAGAAATCCTTGATGCAGCTCAGGCTCTGACGTTGTTTGGCGGCGTGGGTCGCCAGAACTTTGAGCTGCTGCTCCGCACTGCGCAGGATCTGACTGCAGCTGGCTTCGGTAATCTTCGCAGCAACGCCGAGGCCCTGGGTAAGTTTTTCCAAAATCCGGTTGAAGGTGCAACCGCGCTTAATCGAGCGCTGGGGTTTCTAACGCCTGAGTTGAAGCGCACGATTGAGGAGCTGGATCGCAGCGGCCAGAAAGCAAAGGCAGCTGAGGCTGGACTAGACGCTGTGCGGCGGCGGGTTGGTGGTGCCGGTGCAAGTGAAAACGATACGGCAATCGGGGCCACTAAGCAGCTTGCTCAGGAGTGGGGCAACCTTCTTCAAAAGTTTGAGCAGACAACGGCTTACCGGGGGGTAGTCGACTGGCTGGTCACCGGTCTGCAATCAGCGTCCCAGACTGTCAGCGATACGACAATGCCGACGTTGCAACAGCAGCTTGAAGCTGCCGAAGCGCGCGTCAGGACTTTGCAGCAGCGGGTCGATAATCGCCAGCAGCAGGGGATGCGGGCTGGATTTGACAGCGGCGAGCTTGAACGTGCTAAAGCGACTTTGGATTTGCTGCGCCAGCAAAGTCTTTTGGACAGTGAAATGCGCCGGCGGTCAGGTCAGGCCGGTGCCAATGATTCAGCGGCTGGTGATCGTAACCGGATGCTGGGGCAAGCCGGAGAACTAGGTAAGTCTCTTGACCCGATTGCCGAAAAAACCCGGCAACTGACACAGCAGCAGAACCTGTTGCGGACAGCGATAAAGGAGAGCGGCGATCCAACCGGCGAGTACGCGGCTGCGCTGTCTCGGGTAAATTTCCAGCTTTCAGCACTGGAAGATCCGGTCAATAAGCAGCTTCGTCTCATGAAGGAGGAGACGGCTGCGCTTCAGCTCTCAGGCGCCGAACGCGCCCGCCTGGAGGGATTGCAGCGCGCCGAGCAGGCGGCCCGAGAGCGTGGCCTGCCGCTGACGGCCAAGGAAGCGACGGCAGCGCAGGATCTGGCTGAGCAGAAATACCGTGAGGGCAAGGCGCGGGACTATGCCAAGCAGGCCACCGAAGCCGCAGCGCAGGCGGCGCAGAAGGAAGAGGAACAGCGGCGACAGGCTCTGGAACGTGGGCAGAAGATCATCGAGGGTCACGCTGCCATAGGCGAGGCCTATAAGCGCGAGGTCAAGGATAACGAATTCCTGATCGCGGGCCTGCAGCAGAGCAACACCGAGTATGAAAAGCGCAAGGCCCTTTTGGAGATCCTGGCGAAGTACCGTGCCAACGGCACGCCGCTGACTTCACCCGAGGAGATCGAGGCTGCCCAGAAGCAGGCGGAGGTTCTGGGCAAGCAGCGTGAGATCATTGACGATCTCGCGGACAAGTATCGCGATCAGAAGGCTGCTGCACGCGACGCTGCCAGTGCCATTGGCACTGCCTTCGAGGATGCGACTATTCAGGGCAAAGGCGCGCGGGCTGCTGCGCAGGGCCTGTTGGAAGATCTTCAGCGCATTGCGCTGCGCCTGGCTGTCACCAAGCCGCTTGAGAACTTTGCCACCAAGGCGATGGATGGCTTCAACTTCGGCGGCATTTTCAACTGGCTTGGAGGGCTGTTCCATGAGGGGGGCGTCGTCGGCCAGGGCGGGCAGACCCGCGCGGTCGATCCGTCCTGGTACCGCATGGCGCCGCGTTACCACAGCGGCAAACGGCCGGACATGCCCTATCTCCGTGCCGGCGAAGTGCCGGCCGTCCTGAAGGATGACGAAGAGGTCCTGACGGCCAGCGATCCACGCCATGTCTTTAATCTTCGTCGCGCCGCTAATACCGCAGCAGCGCAGCAGTCGGGCGGTGGCGGCAACACCATCAACATCACAACGAATATTTCGGTGTCGGCACCGGCTGGTTCAAACCTGTCGCGGCCGGATGATCAGAAGAAGCTGGGTGCCGAGCTGGGCCGGCAGGTTAATGACCAGATCCTGCAGGTCATCACCGAGCAGAAGCGCCCCGGTGGAATATTGAGCAGTTCATAGGAGGGGTAATGGCTTTCGATATCTTCGATCCTCCGATACCGCCCAGTTCGCCGCTTCCGCGTCCAGTCGCGGTTCGTCTGCTGGAGAATGACTTCGGCGACGGCTTCAAGCAGATCGCGCCTGATGGATTGAACAGCTTGTCGCGCACCTGCCAGCCGAATTGGCCGCGTTTGAAGCGGCCTGTTGCGGATGCCATAGAGGCATTTTTCAGTGCGCATCTCGGCGTGCCCTTCCGATGGATGATGCCAGGTGAGGTCACGTATTCCCAGTGGCGCTGCAAGACCTGGAACCCCACCGAACTCGGTAATGATCGCGTCAGCCTGACGGCCAATTTTGAACAGGATTTCAGCCTGTAGTTTTGGAGCATCCATGAGCGCGGCGTCGACCTATCTGGAGAATGGAATTCTCGACCAGATCCTGCGGGGCGAAGCCCTGCCGATTTCCACCACGGTCTATGCGGCCCTGCATCGAGACGATCCGACCGACGACGGCCTGCCGGCGACCGAAGTTGGTGGCGGCGGGTATACGCGGGTGCCGGTCAACGCTGGTTTTTCGGCAGCGGTAGCCGGTATTTCCCTGAATACGGTATCCATCGATTTCCCGGAGGCGACGGAGGACTGGGGTACGGTCAAGTATGTGGCGCTCTGGGATGCTGCCGAAGACGGCAACATGCTGGTGGCAGGTCCACTTGGCACCTATCGCACCATTGCGGGTGGCACCGTCTGCCGCTTCGAGGCCGGCAGTATTGAAATCCGGGTGCGGTGATGGCGGTCGTTCTACTGGATGCCCATCTTGAAATCCGCATCTCGGCCGAGGTCGACTTCCGGCAGTCCCCCAAGATAGCCGAGCATGTGCAGGGGCCGGCGCTCGATCCGATTGTGGAGCTTTACGAGATCGACCTGACCATCGTGGGCGAGGGCATTCTGCGTTACTGCGCCTCGGCCTTTATCGACAACCTTGTTCATTTCGGCGGCGAGGCCTACAGCCCGACCGAGGTCAAGGCGGAAGGCTTCCAGTGGAGCGGGCAGGGCACCTTGCCGACGCCGCGCGTGCGCATCGGCAATATCGGCGCGCAGTTGACCGACCTGTCCGAGCAGCATGACGATCTGATCGGTTGCAAGATCACCCGCACCCGCACGCATCTGCGGTTTCTCGACGGCCAGCCGGAAGCCGACGAAACCGCGCATTATCCCAAGGATGTGTTCTTCATCGAGCGTCTGACGGCATCTAACAAGTTCTATGTGGAGTGGGAGCTGTCGGCCGCGATGGACCAGCAGGGCCGACTGCTGCCGGCGCGCCAGATGGTGCGTGATCTTTGCGACTTCCGGTACCGCGTGTTTCGCGACGGTGCTTATGACTACACCAAGGCGACCTGTCCCTATGCTGGCGGCAGCGCCTTCGACGTGGATGGCGATCCCACGACGGCGCCGCATGATGTCTGCGGCAAGACCTTCCGGGATTGCACGATCCGCTTTGCACCGGACCCGCTGCCATTCCGGGGCTTTCCGCTTATGGCCAAGACGAGGGGGTGACCGGCATGCTTGATCGCGATGTCGTCGGTGCCATCCAGGCGCATGCCATTGAGGAATACCCCAGTGAAAGCTGCGGGCTGGTGATCCTCGGGGATAATGGCAAGCAGGTCTATCTGCCCTGCCGCAACGTGAAAGCCAACCCTGAGCAGGAATTCGAGATCGCGGCCGAACACTGGCTGAAGCACGAGGGCCGGATTGTCGCGGTGATGCACAGCCATCCGCATCGCCCGCGTGCCACGCCGCCTGCACCCGCTCAGGACTGGCCGTCGACGGCCGACATGGTGGGGCAGCTCAGCAGCGCGTTGACCTGGGGCATCGTGGTCACCGATGGCGAGCATTGCACCGAGCCTTTCCTGTGGGGCGATGCCTTGCCGATCTTGCCGGTCGAAGGTCGCGCGTTCCGCCATGGCGTTCAGGACTGCTACTCGCTGATCCGGGATGCCTTCCGGCTCGGCAAGGCGAAGATGGCTGCGCAGGGTTTCGGCTGCTGGCCGCATGAGCAGCAGATCCTGCTGCCTGAATTCGCGCGCGGCGGCGAGTGGTGGCGGGAGGGCAAGAACCTCTACGCCGATCACTTTGAAGAGGCGGGCTTCGAGCGGGTTTCCGTGCCGCAGCCCGGCGATGTCTTCCTGCTGCAGGTGCGCAGCGATGTGCCGAATCATGGCGGCCTGGTGATGGATCGCGGCCTTGTGCTGCATCACCTGCAATATCGGCTGTCGCGCAAGGAACCGCTGGGAAGCTGGGGCCGCATGGTCACGCACTGGCTTCGGTATCGGGGGTAACGCATGCGCGAGATCCATCTGCATGGCTCCCTGGGTGAATTCGGGGGGCCGTATCGCATTGACGTGGCGTCGCCGGCCGAGGCCATCCGCGCGCTCTGCTACCAGATCCCTGGCATGAAGAATGCCTTAAGCCGTGGCGCGTGGCAGATCCTGCGCGGTGACCCTAAGACCGGCCTCAGCTTCGATGCAACTTCGCTGAACTTCCGGCTGGGTCAGGAGCGCCAGCTGCATATCGTGCCGGTGATCGGCGGCGCGGGGCGAGGCGGCATCGGCAAGATCATCATGGGGGCGGTCCTGATCGCGGCTGTCTTCCTGACGGCCGGCGCGGCTTCGCCGGCTGCGGCGACCCTTGCGGCCGGTGAGGCGGCGGCGACGGCCGGTACGGGCGTGGCGGCGGCGTCTGGGCTTGGTGCGACGGCCTTCACGGCTTTTGGAGCCACGGTCACCTTCGGCAACATCGCCATGCTGGGCGTCAGCATGGTCCTGACTGGAGCCTCCAGCCTGCTGTCCAAGGCACCGAGCATGGACGGCGGCTATGGCGGCCTGGAACCGGCCGACCAGCGCGCCAGCTTCCTTCTGAATAACGGCGTGGTGAACATGTCGGAAGAGGGCCATCCGGTACCAGTCGGCTTCGGCATGGTCCTGGTTGGCTCTGTGGTCGGCTCTGGTGGCGTCGAAGCCGAGGAGCTGCCGGCATGAGCCGCCAGTCCATGATTGCCCTGGGTGGCGCTGGCGGCGGCGGCGGCAAGGGCGGTGGCGGTGGTCAGCAGCGCGTGGCGCAGGAAGCGCCGAACACGCTGCGGTCCAAGTCCATCGCGCGCCTGGTTGATGTGGTCTGCGAAGGCGAGATTGTCGGTCCTGTTCACCCGGAAACGGGCGAGCCACTGCCGCCTGCCGAATACGGTAAGGCCATCTACTTCGATGACACTGTCCTGCAGAACCCGGATGGCTCGTTCAATTTCGAGGGCGTGGTAGCGGATTTCCGCTCGGGCCTCCCGGATCAGCCCTTCATGCCGGGGTTCCGCCAGAGCCAGTCCGAGCAGTCGGCCGGCAATGTCGAGATCAAGTTCGGCTTCCCGGTGACCCGTACCATCACGGATACCAATCTCGACGCCATTGTCATCAAGATCCGCGTTCCCGCCCTGGTGTCGCAGAACACGAGCAACGGCGACCTGAATGGCAGCTCAGTGGCGATCCGCATCGAGCGCAAGGCGGCCGGTGGCGGCTTCGAGATCGTGCGGGATGATACCATCTCGGGGAAGAACACCGCGCCCTATGAGCGGCCATATCGCGTCGATCTGACTGGCACCGGGCCGTGGGATATCCGGGTCTCGCGCCTGACCGAGGATTCAGCCAGTTCGTCGCTGCAGAACAAGACCTTCTGGTCCAGCTATACCGAGGTCATCGATCACCGGATGATCTACCCGGACACGGCCTATATGGGCCTGGCCGTCGACGCGGAGAAATTCGGGGCCAGCATCCCGACGCGCGGCTACCTGATGAAATTGATGAAGGGCAAGGTGCCCTCTAATCGGGATCCCGTCGCGCGGCAATATACCGGCTTCTGGGACGGCACCTTCCAGGTGGTCTGGCACAACAACCCGGCCTGGGTTTTCTACGAGCTGGTGACGAACGATCGCTGGGGACTGGGCGAGTTCGTCGGTGACAGCGAAGCCGACAAGTTCGCGCTCTATGAGATCGGCCGCTACTGCGATGAACTGGTGTCGGATGGCAAGGGCGGCACCGAGCCGCGCTATACCTTCAACGGCATTATCAGCTCGCAGGCCGAGGCCTTCCGCGTGGTGTCGACCATCGCCTCGGTATTCCGCGGTATGGTCTACTGGTCATCCTATGGCGTCACCGCTGTGCAGGATGCGCCCTCGACGCCGACCAAGCTGGTCACGCAGGCCAATGTCATCGGCGGCCTGTTCACCTATCAGGGCACGGCGCTCAAGACCCGCTATACGGTCGTTCATGTCAGCTTCAACGATCCTGACGATCATTACCGTTCCGCCATCGAGGTCGTGCAAGACGATGACGCGATCCGCCGCTATGGCCGGCGCGTGTCGCCTCCGGTGGTCGCGCCCTGGTGTACCAGCCGTGGCCAAGCGAACCGCATGGGCCGCGCCATCATCGACACGAACCTCAATGAGACGCGGACTGTCGCCTATCGGGCGGGCTTCGATCATGCCGAGGTGCGGCCGGGCAACATCATTGCCGTTGCGGATCCGTCGCGGGCGAAGAAGCGCCTTGGCGGCCGCACCAAGGACGCGACCACCACCAGCCTGACGCTGGATGCCCCGGTTCGCATTCAGGCGGGCGTCGATTACGTCCTGATGATGACGCTGCCCGATGGGCGCATCGAGGAGCGTGAGCTGACCAATGCGGCGGGCGAGGATGTTGCCGTTCTCACCTGGACCAATCCGCTGCCGCTGGTGCCGCTGAAATTCTCGGTCTGGATCCTGGCTGGCGACATCAAGCCGATGCTGTTCCGGGTGCTGGCGAATATCGAGCATGAGAAGCATGTCTTCGAGATCACGGCGCTGCAGCACAGCCCCGGCAAGTATGACCGGATCGAGAAAGGTATGCGCCTGGCGGCGCCCGTCCCGAATACCCTGCCATCCGGGCGTATTCTGCCGCCGACCAACCTGACCTTCAGTGAATACACCTATCGGGCGGGTGGCGTGCCGCGCAGCGCACTCACCATCTCGGTGCAGGCCTCGCCGGATCCACGCGCGCGGTTCTACGAGTTCGAGGTCCAGCGGCCGAGCAGTCCGCAATATACCGGCGTCGGCACATCCAGCGGCCTTTCTGTTGTTGTCGAGGATACCGAGATCGGCCTGTGGTCGATGCGCGTCCGCGCCCTGGATGCCAATGGCCGGCCTTCCGTGTGGTTGGAACGAACCGGCGTCGACCTGCGGGCCTTGCTGCAGCCGACCGAGGATCCGACCGGGGCGCGGATCTCCGTGCTGGGGTCGATTGCGCTGTTCACGGTCAACCCGATCCTGGCGGCCAACTTCTCGTTCTTCCGGGTCAAATACACGCCCGATGTCGTGAACCCGAAATGGAACAGCGCCGTGGTGCTGATCGATCAGGTCTTCGCGAACAGCTTCCAGGTGCCGGCCATCGGCGGCAGCTATCTGATCAAGGCCGTGAATGGGGCCGGAATCGAATGCGCCAATGCCGCCGTAGTGATTTCCACCGTCTCAGGGGTAGAGGGCTTTAACGCCGTTGAGATGATCGAGGGGCCGCCCGATTGGCCCGGAAGCCATGACGGCACAATGGTGGCGGATGGCGAGCTTAGGCTCTCCGGCGTCGGGACCATCGGCGACTGGCCGAGCTTCGGCGGGATCGTGGCATGGGGTATCGGAGCGAACGGCGTTCGCCCCGAGGGCGTCTTCGAGTTTGACGAAGTTGTCGAGCTGGATGGCCTTTACACCAGTCGCCTGACGGCTGTGATCAAGGCGGCCGGCGTGAACTACGGCTGGAAGATCGGCATGTGGCCGACCTGGGGCGGGATCGAATCCTGGGGCGGCGCCGATCCTTCAACCTGGCATGCGCGGCTGCAGCTGGCGAAGACCGCAGATCTGGAGGGGCCGGATCGGGTCTGGGGGCCGTGGCAGGACTTCGTTGTCGGCGACCAGACAGCGCGAGCCTTCAAGTTCCGGATGCTGCTGTACAGCAGCGATCCGCAGGTATCGCCATCGGTGATCGAGCTGCAGGTCAAGATCGATATGCCTGACCGTCTGGTCGAGGATTTCGATATCGCTTGTCCGGAAGCAGGCATCCGCATCGATTACGTGCCGCCCTTCCGTCGCCAACCGTCCCTGACCTTCGGGCATCAGGATATGCAGGAAGGCGACCGTTACATCCTTTCCGACGTGAGCCGCACGGGGTTCCACATCCGCTACACGCATGGCGGCGCGCCAGTCGCGCGCAGCTTCGACTACCACGCCAAAAGTTACGGTTACGACTACTCCAACTAGGGATGATCCATGTCGCAGGCAACTCTACTTCTTGAGAACAGCACCAACGGGCCGGATGGCGTGGCCATGTTCCAGGCCTGGCGTGATGCGCTGCACAGCGGCCATCGTGGCGGCACGCGGCCGGCTTACATCGCGGCCGGTGGAATGTGGGTCAAGGAGGTCAGCGGCACCCTCTGGGAAGTGTACTTGGCTGGCGATGATGCCGATGGTGTGCATGACGCCTTGCTGGCGACGTTCAACCCAACCACGGGCGCGATCTCCTTCACCGATGGCACGGCGGCGGCGATCCTGACCAAGCTGCTGACGGTCGACGGCCCTGGCAGCAACCTCGATGCCGACAAGCTGGATGGCATGCAGGGCGCGGCTTTCGTGCAGGTGGGCGAATTCCATCTGCCGGTTCCGGCTGGATCGCTGATCCCTGCGGCGACCAATGGCGCGGCGCCGACGCCGGTTGAGACGACAACCAACAAGAACAACTACTCCTATTTGTCATTCCCGGATGGGTCCACGACATACGCGCATTTCGATTTGCCGATCATGAAGTCCTGGAACCCGACTGCGCCCATTGGCGTCGAGTTCTGGTTTAACAGCGCGGCGACTGGCGCCGTGCGCTGGGCGGCCGAGGCCGTATCCATCGGCAGCGGTGATAACCCGGATGCTGCCTATGGAACGCAAGTTGCGGTTGATGCCGCCTTCGGCACGGCCAATCGCCTTGTGCGGTCCAGCCGCATCGACATCACGCCGGCCGGCGCGGGCGTGAGCGAGCTGATCCAGATCCGCTTCGCCCGCCTGGGCGGTCATGCAAACGACACCAATACCGGCGCGGCGCTTCTCAAGGCAGTTCGTCTCACCCTGGGTACTGCTGCACCGAACGACGCTTAAGGGGAGGCGGCCATGCTCATCGCGGCCTCGGCGGGCATCATATGCCCGCGTCGTAGTGTTGTCTTAAATCTCACGATCAGCAGCAACCTCGATAACTTCCACTGGTATAACGCGCTGATCGCTGCGGGTTGGAACGGCGTCACGCCGGTAGAATCCTTTGTCAACGTCACCGGCACGGCACTGATCGGGTCCACGTCCACCAGTCTCTACGCCTTCCGCACTGGCTCAGGTTTTCCTTTAGGCAGCAAGCTGAAGCTGAAGACGGCATCCGGCGTAAAGATCATGGGGCGTGGCGGTGCCTCGGGTGGTGCGCTTGGCGGGCCGGCCCTTCTGGCGGAGGCGAGTTTTGACTTCGAGAACCTCGGCACTGTCGCTGGTGCCGGTAACGGCGGTGCCAATGGCAGCAATGCTTCCGGTGGCCACATGCAGTACAGCCCGAAGGACGGCTGCGGCATCATTTCAGGAACCGTCTGTACTGCATTCGGTGGCGCGGGCGGTACAGGTGCGGGTTCACAGAACGGTGGGACGCCAACGTCCGGCGCAGGCGGATCGAGTTGTGGCAGCAACAACGGCCCGCCTGAAAACCCCAGTCAGTGCGTTGGTGTCGCAACAGGCAGCACCGGTCTGTCCGGACGTGCCCTCGGCGATGCCGCTGCCATCGTCGGAAATTCCTTCATCAACTACTTGGCAACGGGAACGCGCATCGGCGCGATCACATAAGGAGACACCATGTCCGATCTTTTCAAGATCATCGGGGAGGCGACCGGCAAGCAGTCTGCGGTCGGCGACGACGGCCAGCGCTGGGATGGATTGCTGGTCCGGTTCTGGCTGGACGGCATGCCCGAGATATGCACCGAGCCGGTTTTCGTTCGCGTGTTTTCGGCTGATCCCGAACATGTCGAGCTTCGGATCAAGGCCGAGGCGGCGCGCTATGAGCAGGACTTCGCCATCCGGCGTGAAGCGATCCTGGCTACGCCGCTCGATACCGAGCTGGATGCCTTCATCGGCATGACTGTCGAGAAAGCGGATTGCTGCGCCGATTGCGTGCGGCGGCAATACGGCATGCTGCCGCCGCTGCCTCCGGGTGAGCAGCATGGTGAGGGCGCGCCCGAGGAAACCCAGGGGGAGGACGCCTGATGCTGGACCGCAAGATCAGCGCCCTCAGCCCGGTCGGCATGGTGCTGTATGACTTCACCCTGTCGAAGGGGGAGTTCCAGGCCGTCACCTTCGATCATGACACGCCTCGCATCGCCGTGCGGGGCCTGTCGGTCTACCTGGAGGGCCATTTCGTCGTCTACAACGCGTCCGGGCGGGTGATCTCGGTTCGCAACGTCGGCGATGTCAGCTCGGAACAGTTCGATGTTCCAGCCGGCCTGTATCGTATCACAGCCGAGGAAGAGGGCAGCAAATACGTCTGCGTCTATCCTGCGGCCGGCAAGGAGCCGTGCCAGCATTCCGTGGTGCGCTGCGCCGCTGGCGAAACCTTCATCGTCCCGCAGGGCAAGCTGTATCTGCACCTGGCCGGCCAGGTGCAGATCGCCGGCAAGGACCGGCCGCTCAAATCCTATGTCAACGCCGTCTCCGACGATCTGCTGGCCGATGTGTCAGCGGATGCGCTCGGCCTGTTGCTGTGGAGGTAATCATGATCAGCACCAAGTTCAAATCGCACCACACCGGCCTTGCTCAGGGCCTGTCCTTTCTCTTCATGGTCTATGCGCTGGTCATCCTGAATGGCGGCAGCCCCTGGATGTGGCTGTGGTTCACGCCCTGGGTCATCTGCCATTTCATCGGCACGGGCACCGGCAGCATCGGGTCGCACAAGCTGTTCTCTCATCTGAACTGGTCGCCGTCCGATAAGGTGGCGAAGGTGCTGGCCTACATCACCTGTCTGCTGAATATCGGCTCGCCGGCCGGGTGGAAGGGCGGGCATAGCGAGCATCACACCCATGCCGATACGCCGCTCGATCCTCATAACGCTGGCAGCATCCTGGGGCTGCTCCTAGGCCGGTATGTCATCCATGCCAGCTATGACAAGGCCAGCATGGAAGAGATCCTCGAAGCCTTCCCGTGGATGGGCCGCCTGCACCGGCTGGGCTGGCGCGTATCGCTGTCCTATGCCGCAGGGCTGCTGGCGGTCGACGGGTTGGCGGCGACCTTCGGGCTTCAGACCTACTTCTTCGTCTTCTGCTACAGCGCGCCGCTGTTCACGGCCCTGCAGGCTGGCGCAATTCATAACGTGCTGTCCCACCAGTTCGGCAAGGGCGCGCGTGATATGCCGGAGATGTTCGACTATCCGCCGATCTTCGCGCTGGCGGTGATCGTGGTCGCCGTCTGGACCGGCGATGTGGTCTGGCTGAACGGCTTGGTGCTGTTCCTGCTGTTCTGGCAGCCCACCGAGTGGCCGCATGGTTCGCACCACGAAAGCCCCGGTGAGCCGAATATGGCGTACAAGTATCGCTGGCGGCCAGACATGGGTTATCAGGTCATGAAGCTCCTGGACCCGAAGCTGTCATGAGCGGGCTTCTTGAGCAGCTGGTCGGCCAGCCCCACCTGAAACTGGCTGACCAGTTCGATCCGGCGCCGTTTGTCGAGGAACTGGCCGAGGTCGATGACTTCATCTCGTTCCAGCTCCGCATGGTCCCCGAGAGCGAACGGAACGTCTATGACGGCATCTGGATGGGCCGCGCGCTGCTGAACTTCACGGGCGACAGCCGGGAAGGGATGCACACCCATACGCCTGAGGAAAGCCAGGAACTGGCAAAGATCGGCCTTCGTCCGACCGAACTGGCGGCGCGCATGCCCAAGCTGATGGAGGCGATCCATTCCATCGGGCCACACAGCCATATCGTGCGGTTGATGCGCGTGACGGCCGGCAAGGACATGCGCTGGCACCAGCATATCGAGACCTACAAGCAGCCGCAGTCTCTGATGACCGCGCATCTTCCGATCCTGATGCCGGCTGACTTCCGGTTCCGGGTGGTGCATGAGCGGTATTACGACAAGGCCGCGCGGACGGTGGATGAAAGCAAGGTGATCGATGCCTGGTATGCGCCGGGCAGCGTGCACGTCTTTAATTCCTTCCATCCCCATCAGGTGGTCAATCCGTCTGATCAGCCGCGTGTCTCGGTGATGATGTTCCTGCCGCTGCAGGAGCGGATCTTCTACAAGAAGATCAAGCGGGCATCCGACGCCTATCAGGGGCCGCTGCTGTGAACGACGCCCTGGAGGCGGTGATCGACATTCCCCATTTGCCGCTCGGGCCGGTGGGTGACCTGCAGGTCATGCTGGGTGAGCTGGCGCAGGTTGGCGAGTGGATCACTCGGAAGACCAATGCCCCGGATGCCGCCACCCGCGACATGTATGACGGCATATGGGAAGGCCGCAGCATCTTCAGCTATACCCACGACAGCCGCGAGGGCGTGGGCAACTTCACCAAGCAGCAGCGCCTGGCGCTGCCGGGCCGGCCGCGCGTCACGGATCTTGGCGAGACGATGCCCGAGATTGTCGGAGCCATCCGCCACTTGGGCGGCGGTCGCCTGCCTGCGCGCATTATGCGCATCCGGCCTGGTGGTTCACTGCCGTGGCATAACCATACGGATCTGGTCAATCCGCAGCCCATCGACACGCTGACCCTGCATCTGCCGCTGATCATGCCGGCTGGCTTCCGTTTCCGCGTCGTGCATGCCGATTACCTGAGCGATCGGCTGAACGTCCACGGCAACATCATCGGCGGCCGGGTGACTGACGAGAGCAAGGTTTTCAACGCGCGGTACGAGCCCGGCTGCGCCTATGTCTTCAACCACCACCACCAGCACACGGTCGAGAACCCGAGCAACGAGGACCGCGTGTCTCTCATGATCGATGTATCCCTCCGCACGCCACGGGTCTACGAGCTGGTCTCGAAGGCGATAGCCCAGTATCGCGGCCCACTGATCAGCCAATAGTCGGCGGTCATCGTCTTTTTCATTTCAACCGGGGGGGTGCCATGATCGAGAAGATCGGTGGTTGGTGGAGCGCGGCCGAAACCAAGGTCGCATTGCTGTTCGCGTCGATTGCGCTCGGCCGCATGCTGTATGTCCTCGATCAGGTCAACCAGGGCAAGCGTCGCATCGAGCTGCGGCTGTTCGTCTATGAGAGCATGATGGTGGTGGCGGTTTACGTGCTGACCATCGGCCTGCGGTCCGGCCTGCTGCATTTCAACATCAAGATCGATGAAGACTTGACGCTCTGCCTGGGCCTGATCCTCGGCTGGCTTGGGCTCAAGGGGCTTCAGTATTGGATCGGCCGCGTCGTGCTGCGGCGCGATCTGGCCGAAGCCGCGAAAACCATCACGAAATCCTGACATCGAGAAAGGGGAAGGGTATGCGCACCAATGCAGGCGGCCTCGCCATTATCCATGAAACCGAACAGGGTCCGGGCGGCGGGCCGGCGCTGGTTGCCTATCGTTGCCCGGCTGGCAAATGGACCATCGGCTGGGGCGATACTGGCCCGGACGTGGTACAGGGCATGCGCATCTCGCACAAGCAGGCGGATGAGCGGCTTGACCGGCGCCTGCGCAAGTTCGAGGCGGCGGTAGAGCGTGTCTGCGTTCTGCCGCCGACCGAGAACGAGTTCAGCGCCATGGTGTCGCTGGCCTACAACATCGGCGCCGGCGCGTTCGGCCGGAGCAGCGTGCTGAAATTCCATAATCAGGGTGAAAGCGCCAAGGCGGCCGAGAGCTTCATGATGTGGAACAAGGCAACCGGCGATGACGGCGTCAAGCGTGAGCTTAAGGGGCTGACGCGCCGCCGCAGCCAAGAGAGTGCGCTGTATCTCACGCCGACGTCGCAGCAGCAGTCAGCCGATCCGCAGCGCACACGGGCGTCTGACGTCGAGGCGAGCCCGGCTGGTCCGTCGTCGTCCTCGGCCGTGGACAAGGCCCTGGCTATCGGCGGTGGTGTCGCGGCGGCCGCGACCGCCAGCAGCCAGGTGATCGCGCAAGCCGAGCCGGTCTGGTCGGGTCTGCAGAAGGCGGCGGGACCCATGACGCCCCATGTGCTGCTGGCGTTGATCGGTCTGATCGCCATCGGTGCCATCTGCGCCACTGTCATGATGGTGCTCAAGGCGCGCCGGCAGGCCGCGTCATGATCCCGCTTCCGGCGCTGGGTCTTCGCGGCTGGATTATCATCGGACTGCTTATCGCCCTGGCTGGCGCGTCAGGGATTGCGGCCTGGAAGGACCGGCAGAACGGCCGTCTCCACGAGGAGATCGGCGAGCAGGCTGAGACGATCCGGGGCAAGGATAAGGAAATCAGCGGCCTCAATGCCCAGCTGCTGGATGAACGGGGCGAGCGGCTCCAGGACCGCGCCTATGCGGCCCTGAACGCCGCCAACTACCGTAAGGCCATCACCCAAGCCGGTGTGCTGCAGCAGCAGCTCGACACCCTGAAAGGACAGATCCGTGCGAAACCCATCTCACCGGCTGTGGAGGCCGCTTGTCCTGATGCTCTCGACGGCTTCAATGCTCTGCTTGACGGCGTGCGCGACGTCATCGAGCGGGCCGGCGCCCGTCCTGAAAGCCCTGGACCGGATCGAGCTGGAGCCGATCCCGCTCTGCGACAAGCCGGCATTGCCGCCACGCGGTGAAGGCTGGAACTCGCTGGATGCGGTGCGCCTCGCCTTTGTCGACATCGTCGGCTGGGGTGCATGTAGCGCCGACCGGCAAGCCATTATGAATGAAGGCCTGGAGGCTCGGCGCCAGGCCCGCACGGACGCATCGCGATGAAACGGATCGAGCCCCTGTCAGCAGCTAAGAAGCGTGAAATCTGGAAGGCCCCGGAAAGTAATGCAGGGCTCGGCTGGACAACTGGATCGGGGGCTGTTTTCGGCGAGGGCGATGGCTCGAGATATTTTTACGAGTCTGACGAACCGCTGGCGGTCGATGACTATCTGGCCGGTGGCCGCCGTCGCCGACGCTAGTCCCGATTTTTCCCTCGACCGCGACAAGGGACAACGGCTGGCGCGGCGGCCACTGCTGAAAGGTAAGACTATGCATGATGCTAAGGGCCGTCCGCTTAAGGTGGGCGATACTGTACTGATTCCGGTGAAAATCACCCATCTTTCACCGATGGAAGATTACTGCAATGTCAGCGCTGAAAGCGTTTTCGGCCGTCGGCCGGACGGCGCCAAGGAAAACTTCGGTGCGATCAACACGGCCGTGATGCTGCGTGCGGAAGACGGTGACGAAAACGATCTGGGGCACGACGCCCTGCATCCGGCGTCGTAACCGCATTTCTGAATCCTCCCACCAGGGGGTGGGCTGGCCGCCGGCCGAGTAGGCGGCATCTTGCTGAAGCCTCGGCTTCGGCATGGCGAGACGGACAACTTGACCCCGCTCTGTCGGCCTCGGCCGGCAGGGCGGGGCTTTTTTGCGTTTATGGGGTATGGTGTGGCGGATTAGGAGGCTTCGATGGGTCAGGGCGAAAATACTGCAGAGATCTGCATGGGGTGGTGGGCCTGTCTGGATGTCGAAATCCAGGCGGCGCTGATTGGCGCGGCGGTCACTGCGGCCATCGGCATCATCGGCTTCTGCATGATCGTCTGGCAAATCCGCGAGCAAGCCAGAAAGACAATCAAGTCTGATGTCTACAAGGCTATAGTCACCGCAAGTGTCCCGGCCTTTGAGGCGTACTCAGCGTTGTCTAACTATGTCTCGCGTATCGAATGGGATCTGGCCCTGCATCGACGGATGCTCGCCGACAAACTCCCGTGGAATCCTACTGAAACCCGCATCGATCCTCTAATGGAGAAGCGGGCGGCGTTCACGGCGAAAGTCATCGATTTGATGGGCGTACTTGAGCGATGGCAGATCATAGAACCCAAGACTGATATGTTTCGCCTTGGGTTGCATGATGGGCTTCAAGAGCTGACCCATTATTGGGACCCTTACTTTGACCTTGTGATCAGGATGCTGCCGCGCGGCGATGGTAAGGGCTGGCTTCTTCCACCCGAGAAGCTCCACACGGATTTTAACGGCCGCAGCAGCAAGCTCTCGATGCAACTGGCAGCCTTTGCCGGCATCCTTATGGATATCGACAACGAGATGCAGACGCTATTGCTCGGTGACTTGTTCGGGAATGAAGCGAAGCGGCGCGAACCGCCTATTGCTGACGTTCTGGTACTGCGGCTGGATCGCTACAAAGATGTCATGGCAACGCTCAAGGCCCGAGAGGCAGAGCGGCAACGCCGGACCAAGCCCCTATAGCGAACGGCGTTCGCCCGCGTATGTGCCGATGGCAAGCGTCATCGCTCCACGCAAAAGCCTTAATGGCTTGATGGAAAAGGAAAAATAATCGGTTTTGTCACAGGCAGCCGGACGAATAGGGCTTGCCGTGTTCCGGTCGCGTTCCCTATGTATGGCCGAAACCAGGGTGACGTCAAATGATTCCGGCCAGCTGCAGCTCCCTCTCCTTATCTTCCTATGCCCGCATCCCTGCCGGCTTCCCGTCGCCGGCCGCCGATCATGAGGAGGAGCGCCTGGATCTGGCGACCCTGCTGGTGCGGCATCCGGCCGCCACCTTCGCCATGCGGGTTTCGGGAGATTCGATGCGCGGATTTCGCATCCATGACGGCGACGTGGTGCTGGTCGACCGCAGCATCAAGCCGGTGGACGGCAAGATCGTCGCCGCCAGCGTCGACGGCGAGATCACGCTCAAGCGGTTTCGCCGGCGCGGCATGCGCGTTTGGCTGGAGGCGGGCAATCCGGCTTATCCCGATATCGAGATCAGCGAGGATGCCGAGCTGGTGGTGTTTGGTGTCGTCACGTCCGCCACCTCACTGTTCGGGTGGTGAGCATGTTCGCGCTGGTCGACGGCAACAACTTCTATGTCAGTTGCGAGCGGGTCTTCGCGCCGCAGTACGAAGGCCGGCCGGTGGTGGTGCTGAGCAACAACGATGGCTGCTTCGTCTCGCGTTCGGCCGAGGCCAAGGCGCTCGGCATTCCGATGGGCGCGCCGCTGTTCGAGTGGAAGGATCTGATTGCGCGTGAGCGGGTCAAGGTCTTCAGCAGCAACTATCGGCTCTATGCGGATATGTCGGCGCGCGTTGTCGACGTGCTGGCGCAGTTCGCGCCGCTTGAAGTCTATTCTATTGATGAATCCTTTCTGGATCTGGACGCCGCGGATCCTGGTGATCGCATCCAGTTGGGCCATGAGATGCGCCGCCGCGTGCGGCGCTGGACCGGCATTCCTACCTGCGTCGGCATTGGCCCGACGAAGACGCTCGCCAAGCTTGCCAACCACGCGGCGAAGAAGCGGCTGGAATGTGCAGGCGTTTGCGATCTCTCCGACCGATCGCTCCGCCGTCATGTGATGGCTGGCATCGAGGTTGGCGAGGCCTGGGGCATCGGCCGGCGCTCGGCCGCTAAGCTGCAGGCCATTGGCGTGACGACGGTGGCGCAGCTTGCCGCCCTCGATCCACGCCAGGCGCGCGCGCTGCTGACGGTGACGGGCGAGCGCATCGTCCAGGAGCTGAACGGCCGTCAGTGCCTTCAGATCGAGGAGGTTGCGCCAGCGCGCCAGGCTACGGCTGTCACCCGCAGCTTCTCTGAGCCGGTGACGGAGCTGGAGCCGCTCTGCCAGGCGGTGGCGTCCTTCGCGGCGCGCGCGGCCGAGAAGCTGCGCGATCATGGGCAAGAGGCCGGCGTGCTGCAGGTCTTCTTCCACTCCAGCCCGTTTCGGGCGCGGGAAGGCAAGGAACCCTGGATCTCGCGCAGCGCCTCTCACAGCTTCGCCCAGCCAACCAGCGACACCCTGCAGATGGTCTCGGCCGCCGTGAGCCTGGTGCGCCGGCTGTATCGGCCAGGCTACCGCCTGAGCAAGGCTGGCGTGATGGCGCTGGATCTCGCGCCGGCCGGCGCGGGCATGCGGGATCTGTTCGAGCATGCCCAGGGATCTCGGCGGGCCGAATTGATGGCTGCCCTTGATGCGATCAACGGGCGGCATGGGCGCGGTGCCATCCGGCCTGCGGCGGCCGGCGTGCCTCGGCCGGGTGCGAACGGCGTTCGCTGGCAGATGCGGCAGCAGCAGCTGTCGCCGTCCTACACCACGCGGCTGTCGGATATTGTCACCGCGAAAGCGTGAGCTTGGTGGCCGTCAGCGCAGTCAAGAAGTTTTATCTCGATGGCCGTAGGGCAACTGTGGGCCGAGGACGAACCGAAACTCAAGACCGCCAGTAAACCCTGCTTCTAGTTGAGGCAAGATAGCAGTCCATTTATACAGAAAGCCTTCCTCATCTTCGTGCTCAAGGGTGAGGGTCTGATTTAGAACCTCACCAAAAGCAATATCTGAGGCGTTAATATAGACGACGCCCTCTTTGCGTTTATCCTTGCGCCATTCTTCGTCGCTAGTTGCTAAGCGGTAAAATACGTTCTTGCTCATGCAACTACTCCCTCACGTAGACAGTAGAGACGGATCGCACGGGCAGAGCGGGGCATCGCCGCCAAGCAGCTTGGCCTTGCCGTCGCATTGAAGATCGAAAGCCATATCGTAGGCCGGATTCATGAAGCACATATCGCTCATATAGATGGCGATGGGGTGCTTGCCGGCCTTGAGCGCGTCTTCGAGCTGCTTCTCATCCTCAAGGTAAACAATCTCTCGGCCGTCAGTTGTGCGCCATCGATCCCCGCAAGGCTGTGTCGTCCATTTGTAGCCCCGTTCGGCGTCCAGGCGCGCCATGCCAAGGGAGCTGGAGATCAGGAAGAGGGCTGGGCAGGGTTGGGGGGCGTCAATCATAAAAAATCCTCTGAGGTTGACCTTTAACTCTCAAGCGAAAGGGCGGCAAGAAGCTTAGGTTGTGACCCCTCTTGCGGTTTTGCAAATCGGCGAAAACCCATGGTGTTTCTATGGGCATCGGCGTAGGGGAAATTGCAAAACCTCTTTGAAATATTTCAGCTATCACACAGTTGTGGCTCTGGGGGTCGCGGGTTCAAGTCCCGTTCCTCGCCCCATAGAATTCGATGGCCGGTCAATAGCTTAGCTGTTGGCCGGCCGTTTTCGTTTCAGGGGCCGGCTATTCGTCCTCGCATCCCTGCCGTCTGCTTCCGGTGGCATTGCGAGTCTCCGGTGCGGTGGCAGAAATATGTGTGGCAGGTGTCAATACCCTCTATGCGCTATGAAGGTTATGTGAACTCGCCCATCGCGATTGACGGCACCCTCAAGGTTGTGGAAGCGTGACTACAGCTTTAACCGACTGAGGGAATCCGGCCATGTCCGTGATCACTGGCGATGCCACCGACAACATCCTGACCGGCACCATCGACGCGGACCAGATTTCCGGCCTCGACGGCAACGATACGATCACCGGCGATGGCGGCGACGATCTGCTGGATGGCGGCGCAGGCGCTGATGTCCTGGATGGCGGTGCCGACAGCGACACGGTCACCTATGCCGGCTCGGCGGCCGGAGTCACGGTCAATCTTGCGACCGGCGCGGGCAGCGGCGGCGATGCCGCGGGTGATACCTATACCGACGTCGAGAATGTGATCGGCTCAGGCTTCGGCGATACCATCACCGGCAGCACGGCCTCGAATGCTACACTGGATGGCGGCAATGGCAACGACACCATCGTTGTGAATGGCGCCAATACCACGGTGATCGGCGGGGCAGGCACCGATACTGTCTCCTACGCTCTGGCGGCCGCTGGCGTGACGGTCAATCTCACTGCCGGCACTGGCGGCAATGGCGATACCTACAGCAGCATCGAAAGCGTCATTGGCTCGGACTTCGCCGACACCATCACCGGCGGTGCGGCCGCTGGCGGCACGCTGGATGGCGGCCAGGGCAACGACACCATCATCATGGGCAGTGGCGCCAATACCGCCGTGGTCGGCGGTGCCGGCACCGATACCGTGTCTTATGTCAATGCGGGCGTCGGCGTGACGGTGGATCTCGCCACTGGTAGTGGCAGCAATGGCGCGACCTTCAACGGCGTTGAAAGCGTCATCGGTTCCGCTTTCAACGACACCATTACCGGGAGTGCGACAGCCGGCGGCACGCTGGATGCAGGCGGTGGCAACGACACCATCCGCATCAACGCGGCCAATACGGCGGTGATCGGTGGGCTAGGTGCGGATACGGCAGTATTTATGCAGGATACAGCGAACACCACGCTCAGCTACAGTGCCGGCGTCATCACGGTGACGAATACCGTTACCGGCCAGAGCAGTACCCTGATAGGCGTGGAGGCGATCCAGTTCAATGACATGACGATCGATGTGTCGACCTATACTGGCGGCAACATCGCTCCGGTGGCAGCCGATGAGGAGGATGTCTCTACGGTCCCCAGTGGCGGGTCGCGCATCATCTCTGCGGCCAGCCTGCTAGCCAACGATGTCGATTTCGAAGGCGATACGCTGTCGATCGCGGCGGTCGGCAATGCTCAGAACGGCACCGTCAGCATCAATGGCGATGGCGACATCGTCTTCACGGCCAATGCGGGCTATAGCGGCCCGGCCGTGTTCGACTACACAGTCTCCGACGGCAATGGCGGCACCACCACGGCGACCGCTGGGCTCACTGTCTTCGGCGTCAACACGGAATACCGCGTCAACGCCACGACAGTGGGTGAGCAGGACCATCCCCGCACCGTCTTCATGAATGACGGCGGTTACGTGATTGTCTGGGATTCTCCCGATGGCGGCGGGCGCGGCATCTATGGCCAGCGCTATAACACGGCCGGCCAGGCTGTCGGCGGCGAGTTCCAGGTCGCCAACGGCGCTGCTGATCAGGCGATGCCGGATGTTATCGCGACGGCCGATGGCGGCTATACAGTTGTCTGGGGTGCCGACAGCGGCACCGGCATGGTGATCATGAGCCGGCATTACGATGCCAATGGCGTCGCTGCCGGTCCGGCCACGACGGTGAGTCAGACGAATGGCCATGCTTTCGATCAGGGCTTCCATTTCAGCGCTTCGGGGTCGTTGCCCGATGGCGGCTATATCATTACCTGGCCGGGTCCGGCCGGTGTGATCGCCCGTCGGTTCGACGCCAATGGCGCGGCTATCGGCAACGAGTTCGTGGTCTCTTCCGACACCAGCAGCACCATGGCCGAGGTCACGGGCCTGGCCAATGGCGGCTTCGCCGTCGTCTGGTTGGATTACGGCACCGACGGCGACCAATACGGCATCTCGATGCGGGCCTACAATGCCGATGGCACGCCAGCCAGTGGCCCGATCCGCGTCAATAGCGATCCCTCAGGCTGGCAGGTCTTCCCTGCCATCACGGCGCTGAATGACGGTAACTTCATGGTCGTCTGGGAGCAGCGCGGCTCCGGCGTCTTCGGTCAGATTTTCTCGCCGACCGGTGTCGAAGTCTCTGACGAATTCGTCATCAACCAGCATTCCGCGACTTATACCACCAACCCGACCATCACGACCCTGCCGAACGGCTTCCTGCTGGCGACCTGGGAGGTGACACCAGGTTCCTTCACTCATGACTTGTATGGCCGCTACCTGAATGCCGATGGTACGCCCGCCTCGGAGCAGTTCCTGATCAACAGCACTACGGGTGGTGCCCAGTGGAGCGCCGATGTCGCAGCTGACGAGGAGGGGCGCATCGTCGTGACCTGGTCGGGCAATGGCCCGGGCGACAATGCCGGCATTCATGGCAAGAACCTGTTCTTTACCCCGGCCCAGGGCGGTACGGGCACGGCTGGCAATGACATTATCTACGGTACGCCCAGCGCCGAAGTGATTGATGGCCTCGGCGGCAACGACACCATCTACGCCAACGGCGGCAACGACACTGTCAACGGCGGCGATGGCAACGACACCATCAGCGGTGGCGCCGGCAACGACATCATTAATGGTGGCGATGGTACTGACACGATCAATGCTGGCAGTGATGACGATACCGTCAACGGTGGCCTAGGTAATGACACAATTAATGGAGAGGCCGGAAACGACACGGTGATCGGCAGCGCCGGTTTCGACGTGATGAACGGTGGCAGCGGCACGGATATCCTGGATTATAGCAGCTTTACGCCGCCAGGTCCGTACAACGCCATCATGTTCGCGGCGCATACTAACGAGCTGTATTTCTACAACTCGAACACGCTGCATGTCTGGGCGCTGAGCAGCCAGTTTCAGAATTTCGAGCATTTCATTGCCGGCACGGGCAATGACTGGATGTACGGCCGGACCACTGGCGACATCTTCGAGGGTGGCGCGGGTGCCGATATCTTCGACGGTAACGGCGGCAACGACACGTTGAGCTACGCGCATTCTTTGGCTGGCGTGAACGTGAATCTCGCCACCGGTGCGGCATCGGGCGGCGATGCACAGGGCGACAAGTTCCTGGGTACTTATATCGAGCCGACGCAGGGCAGCCTCTACACGGCAGAAGGGGCATCCAATCTCTGGGGCTCGGCGCAAGCCGATACGCTAACCGGCAACAGTGGCGCCAACCTGCTGCGCGGCAATGCCGGCAATGACACCCTGCGCGGCGATGGCGGCAACGACACGTTAGAAGGTGGCGATGACACCGATACGGCCGTCTATGCGCTGACCATCAATAGCTATACCATCACCTATAACGCGGGCGTAATCACGGTGGCGGCGAATTCCGGCAGCGACGGTACCGATACGTTGACCGGTGTCGAATTCCTGGTCTTCAACGGTGTCTCCTACGACTTTACCGGCTGGACCGGTGGCGACCTTCCGCTTCCCGTCGGTACGATTGCGGGCACGGCTGGTGCCGATACGGTCAATGGCACCTCGGGCGACGACGTGATCAACGCTCAGGATGGCAACGATACCGTCAATGCCGGTGGCGGTAATGACTTGATCACTGGTGGCGCTGGTGACGACACCATTAATGGCGGTGGGGGGAATGACACCGCCACTTACGGGCTGACCTTCGGCAATTACGCCCTTGCCTACAGCAATGGCGTGGTGACGGTTACCGCCAACAGCGGCACCGATGGAATCGATACCCTGACCGGCGTCGAATACCTGCAGTTCGCTGATCAGCTGATTGCCGTCAACAACGGCAACTTCGCAGTGGTCATTAATGGCGATGCCGGCAACAACACGCTCGCCGGCACTTCGGGCAACGATATCATCAATGGCGGGCTTGGCAACGACACCATCAATGCTGGCACCGGCAACGATACGGTGATCGTTACGGCTGGCAATGACATCACCAATGGTGGCGATGGCTTCGACATGTTGGATTACACGAGCTTTACCCCGTCTGGCCCATACAACGCCGTCTTCTTCGCGGCCCATACCAATGAGATTTACTACTACAATTCCAGTGCGCTGCATGTCTGGACGCTGGGTGCCAGCTTCCAAAACTTCGAGCATATCATTGCCGGTTCCGGTAATGACTGGATCTACGGTCGCGCCGGCGCGGATGTCTTCGAGGGCGGTGCGGGTGCCGATATCTTCGATGGCAATGGCGGCAATGACACGTTGAGCTATGAGCATTCCTCGGCTGGCGTGAACGTCAACTTGGCGACCGGCGCGGCCAGCGGCGGCGATGCTCAGGGCGATATCTTCCTGGGGAGTTACAGTGAGCCGACGCAAGGCAGTATCTACACGGCGGAAGGTGCGTCCAATCTCTGGGGTTCGGCGCATGCCGATACGCTGACCGGCGATAGCGGTGCCAACATCCTCAAGGGCAACGCCGGCGCCGATGCGCTGACCGGTGCGACCGGCAACGACACGCTGGAAGGCGGTCTGGGCAGCGACACCTATCTGGTCGGTCGCGGCGATGGCGTCGACGACATCGTCCAGGCCGGCATCAGCGATGCCGCCGGCACCACCGACACGCTGCGCTTCGCCAGCGGCGTTGCCCACAACCAGCTGTGGTTCCGCCATGTCGGCAACGACCTGCGGATCGACGTGATCGGCGAGACGGCAAGCAGCGTGCTGCTGAAGAACTGGTACACCGATGCCAGCCGCCGGGTCGACAGCATCGAAACTGTGGATGGCAGCCGTGCTCTGTCGGCCGCCAATGTGCAGGCTCTGGTTGATGCCATGGCGTCTTACAGCCCGCCGGGGGCGGGGCAGTTCACGCTCGATACCCCCACGGCCAACGACCTGGCACCGGTGTTCGCCACGACCTGGGCGTAACGCATAAATATTGAGCAGGCCCGGCCGTCCTTTACCGGACGACCGGGCCTGATTTCATTCTGGCGCGCCTGTATACTTGGGCCGCCATGAAGCTGCTGCTGATCAATCCCAATACCAATGCCGCCATGACCGAACAGGTCCTGGATGTGGCCCGCAAGGCGGTCGTGCCGGATGTCGAACTCGTGGGCATCACCGCCCGTCTTGGCGTTGCTGCCATTCACAGCCGCAGCGCCTATGCCATTGCCGCCCATGCCGCACTCGATGCCTGGGCCCAGGCAACGGAACAACAGGGGGACGACGGCCGCTTCGATGCGGTGGTGCTGGCCTGCTTCGGCGACCCGGGGCTGGATGGCCTGCGCGAACTCTGCCCGGTGCCGGTGGTCGGCATGGCCGATGCCGCGATCGACCTGGCGGCGGGGCTGGGCCGGCGCTTCGGCATCGTCACCGGCGGCGAGCGCTGGAAATCGATGCTGGAAGTCTTCGTTGCCAGTCGCGGCATGAGCGGGCGTCTCGCCTCGATCCAGACCGTCGCGCCAACTGGCGCCGATATCGCACGCGATCCGGAAGGGGCAATGGCGCTGCTGGCCAAAGCCTGCATGGCAGCCGCCGATGCCGGCGCTGATCATGTCATCCTTGGCGGTGCGGGACTGGCCGGTCTTGCCGTGCAGCTGCAGATTCATGTGCCGGTGCCGCTGATCGACGGCACGGTGGCAGCGGTGCGTGCAGCCGTACGGCTGGCCGGAACGAAGGCCGACAGCTTCAGTCCACCGCCGGCCGTGGCCAGCACCGGACTGTCGCCGGCGCTGACGAAGAAACTGTCCGGTCTTTAATCCGCCTCGCGCAGCCAGACCTGCGTGCGACCCAGCAGCGGCGTGCCGATATAGCCGCGCATCCGCAATTTGGCGCCGCCATCGGTGAGACTGAGCTTGGCGTTGTAGATCTTGCCGCTTTTCGGATCGACCACGCCGCCGCCGGCCCATTCGCTGCCGTCACGCTTGAGGCCCCAGAGGAAGGTCATGCCAATCACTGGCTTGTCTTTCAGCTCGCCTTCGCATCGCTCGCAGGTGGGATCGATCTTGTCGCCCGGTTCGTAGAAGATTTTCAGGATACGGCCCTGCAGCTCCGTACCGGTATCGGTGATCTCGACGATGCTGCGTTCCTTACCGCTCTCGTCATCGATGGTTTTCCATCGCCCCACGGGACTAGTCATATCGGCCGCACCTGCGAAAGCGGGGGCCAGAAGTGTGACAGCCAGACCAGTAACGCGCAGGGTGAGACGAAGGCTGTGAATCATGACAGTTACTCCATCGGAACAATTGCATATCCGGCGGTTTGACCCATTCCGGTCCCCCGCAGACTACTATACTCTGGCCATCATGACAGGAGGCTGGGCATGAGCGAACAGACCACGGGCTCGCGATTCCGTCTGGGCATCGGCGCAGCCGAGGACTGGCGTATGGCTGTCGATGGCTGCCTGCTGCAGCTCATGCCGCTCAATGAATCAGCCAATGTCGGCTTCGTCTATGTCAGTGACCGCATGGCCGACCGCCTGCCGCAAATCCTGAAGCGCCTCTCTGAAGCGACCGGCATTCCGGCGATGATCGCCGCGGCTGGCTACAGCATCGCCGCCGGCGATACCGAATATTGTGACGAGCCTGTCGTCGCCTGCCTGATCGGTGCGGTGCCCGAAGGCAGCGCCACGCTGTTCAAGCGCCCGACCGAACGGCCGCAGGGCTGGCTCGGTATCGTGCATGCCGATCCGCAGGTGCCGGCGCTGCCTGAACTGATCGAGGATTTCGCCGAAGCCTGTGGCGCCTACCTGATCGGCGGGCTGATCGCGGCGCGCGGTCCGCGCCCGCAATGGGCTGGCGGCTCCATCGAAGGCGGCATGTCGGGCATGGTCTTCTCCGATGCGCAGCCGGTGCTCACCGGGCTCACACAGGGCTGCACCCAGGTGGGCGAGGTGCATCAGATCACCGCCGCCGACGGCAATGTGATTCTCGAACTCGATTCCAAGCCGGCCTATGACGTGCTGCGCGACAGCTTCGCGGTGCAGTCGCTGACGGACCTGCGCAAACTGAGCAGCGGCCTGATGGTCGGCCTGCCGATCAGCGGCGCTGACCGCCCGGACTATCTGGTGCGCAATATCATCGGCATCGATCCGCAGGCTGGTGGCCTTGCCATCGGCGCGATGGTGGAAGAGGGCGACCAGATTTTCTTCTGCCGTCGCGATATCGACAGCGCCGGCCGTGACATGGACCGCATGCTCACCGATCTCAAGCGCCGCTGCGGCGACCGCGTGCCGCGCGGCGCATTGTGGTATTCCTGCATGGCGCGCTGCCAGGACCAGTTCGTGCAGAATCCGAGCGAGCTGGCGCGCATCCGCACCGTCTTCCCCGATCTGCCGCTGGTCGGCATGTATTGCGGCGGCGAAATCGCCCAGGCGCGGCTCTACGGCTATACCGGCGTGCTCGCACTCTTCCTTTAAGGCTGCAAGACAATCCGGCCGATCACCTGGCCGGCTTTCAGTTTTTCCAGCGAGGCGGTGGCGTCGCTCAGCGGGGCCGTGACGATCGGCAGCGCCGGCAGCGTGGTGGCCTGCGCCAGCGCCAGCAGCTCGCGCATCTCCTGCAGGCTGCCGACATAACTGCCGCTCACGCGCAGGCCCTTCATCACATGGATGCCGATCGACAGCGTGGCCGCGCCGCCCAGCAGGCCGACGGTGACCAGATGGCCGCCCTTGCGCAGCGCACCATAGGCAAACTCGAAGCTCGGCCCGGAGCCGGCGAAATCAATCGCGCCCATCACGCCGCCAGTGGCCTTCAGCAGGGTCTTCAGCGCGCCATCGGCGCGCGGGTCGATGGCTTCCTTTGCACCCAGCTTCAGCGCGGCCTCGCGTTTGGCGGGATCGAGATCGGCCACCACCGGTGCCTGTCCGGTCACGGCTTTCGCCATCGCCACGGCATTGAGCCCGACGCCGCCGGCGCCGACGATCAGCAGCGTGTGACCATCCGACAAAGGCCCGATCTTTTTCAGTGCCGAGTAAGCCGTGAGGCCGGAGCAGGCATAGGTCGCGGCCAGGCCGGCATCGAGACTGCCGATATCCAGCAGGTATTGCGCGTCCGGCACCAGCACATGGCTGGCATAGCCGCCATCGATGAAGATGCCGATGGCCTTGGCCACACCGGCACAGATATGTTCGTTGCCATCCTGGCAGGGCGGGCAGGTGCCGCAGCCGATCCAGGGGAATACCAGCTTGCGGTCACCGGCTTTCAGCCCGGCCTCGGGTCCGGCCGCCACCACGGTGCCCACGATCTCATGGCCCAGCGTCATCGGCAGGGCCGTGCCATTGGCGGCGGCGACCACGCGCTTGCCGTTGCCCAGATCGAAATAGCCGTCCCAGATATGCAGGTCGCTGTGGCAGACGCCGCAGCGTTCAACCTTGACCAGAACCTCCTTGCCCTTCGGTTCGGGCAGCGGCTTCTCGGCCATGGCGAGGGGTTTGCCGAACTCGGCCACCTGGTAGCAGCGCAGCATGGGCGTCCTCCTTGTTGCATCAATGGTAGGAAGCCCGGCAGGCTGGTGTCCAGCGTCCAAACCGGTAAACTTGATGTGGAAGGAGACAGCTATGGCCATGCTGCAACGTCTGTTCGATCTCACCGGTCAGGTCGCCCTGATCACCGGCGCGTCACGAGGCTTCGGCCTGGAATTCGCCAAGCTGTTTGCCGAAGCCGGCGCGATGGTGATCCTGAACGGCCGCCATCCGGAAACCCTTCAGGCCGCTGCGGAATCCGTGCGTCCCCATGGCCTGGTCGATATCGCCGCCTTCGACGTGGCCGATATCCCGGCCGGCATCGCCGCCATCGAGGCCATCACGAAGACGCATGGCAAGCTCGACATCCTGGTCAACAATGCCGGCATCAACATCCGCAAGCCGCTGGGTGACTTCACGCTGGATGACTGGCGGCAGGTGCTGGAGGTCGACCTGACGGCGGCCTTTGCGCTGTCGCGCACCGCCGGCCTCGCCATGGCCAAGCGCGGCTATGGCCGCATCATCAATATCGGTTCGGTGCTCTCCATCAAGGGCCGCGCCAGCATCCCCGCCTACAGCGCGGCCAAGCACGGTATCCTCGGCCTGACCAAATCCTTCGCCGCTGAACTCGGGCCTTCGGGCGTCACCTGCAACGCCATCGCGCCGGGCTATTTCGAGACCGAGCTGAACCTGGAGCTGATGAAGAACACCGAGTTCGTGAAGTTCGTCAACGACCGCACGCCGCTGCGGCGCTGGGGCAAGCCCGAGGAACTGGCCGGCGCGGCGTTGTTCCTGGCCTCGCCGGCGGCATCCTATGTCAACGGCCATCTGCTCGCCGTCGATGGCGGCATGACCACCACGATCTGAGGTTCTTTGATGAGCGCCGATCTCTGCTATCTCCCGGCCAGCGACCTGGTGGATGCCTATCGCGACAACCGGTTGTCGCCGGTGGAAGCGACGCAGGCGCTGCTGATGCGGGCCGCCGCCATCAACCCGAAGATCAACGCCTATAACCTGATCGACCCCGATGTCGCGCTCCGCGACGCCAAGGCATCGGAAGCGCGCTGGCGCGCGGGCACGCCGCTCAGTCCCATCGACGGAGTGCCGGCTTCGATCAAGGACATCATCCTCACCAGGGGCTGGCCAACCCTGCGCGGCTCAAAGACCGTGGATGAAAAGCAGGACTGGAATGAAGATGCACCGGTGACGGCGCGCCTGCGCGAGGCCGGTTGCGTGATCATCGGCAAGACCACCACGCCGGAATTCGGCTGGAAGGGCGTGACGGATTCGCCGCGCACCGGCATCACGCGCAATCCCTGGAACACCGATACGACGCCGGGCGGCTCGTCGGGTGGCGCATCGGCGCAGGTGGCGGCGGGCCTTGGACAGCTTGCGGTCGGCACCGATGGCGGCGGCTCGATCCGCATCCCGGCAGGCTTCGCCGGCATCGTCGGGCTGAAGCCCAGCTTCGGCCGTGTGCCGGCCGCGCCGCTCAGTCCCTTTGGTACCGTGGCGCATCTTGGTCCGATGACAAAGACCGTGCGCGATGCGGCGCTGATGCTGCGCGAGATGGCGCGGCCTGATGCGCGCGACTGGTTCTCGCTGCCCTGGCATGACGTGGATTACACCGCCAATCTCGGCATGGGACTCAGGGGCCTGAAGATCGCCTACAGCCCGGCGCTTGGTTTTGCGAAAGTCGACCCCGAAATCGCCGCGGCGGTGGAGACGGCGGCAAATCTGTTTGAAGACCTGGGTGCGATCGTCGAGGAGACCGATCCGGGCTTTGACGATCCGGTCGATATTTTCCACGCACACTGGTTCGCCGGCGCCTTCAACGCGCTCTCGGCCCTGCCGAAGGAGAAACTCGCGCTGCTCGATCCTGGTCTGCTCAAGACCTACGAGCGCGGTGCTGCCATCACCATGCCGCAGTATCTCGCCGCCATGAATGCGCGCGGCAAGCTGGGCGTGCAGATGAAGCAGTTCCACGAGGAATACGACCTGCTGCTGACGCCCAGCCTGGCCGTGCTGCCCTTCACGGCGGGTCGGCTCGCACCTGAAAGCATGGACGATGCCTACTGGACGGCCTGGACACCGTTCACCTATCCCTTCAACCTGACGCAGCAGCCGGCAATCTCGATCCCCTGCGGTTTCTCGAAATCCGGTCTGCCCATCGGGTTGCAGCTTGTCGGCCCGATGCATCGCGACGATCTGGTGCTGCGCGGCGCGGCCGCCTATGAAGCCGCCACCGACTGGCACAAGAAACGTCCGCCCATTGCCTGAGGTGATGGCTGCATGAGCGACAGCGCTGTCCTTCTGTCCGTCAGGCAGATGGGGAAGTCCGACCGGCTGGCCGTCGCTGGCGGTATCTCCAGTCTCGATCTGATGGAAGCAGCGGGCGCTGCTGTTGCCCGGGTGGTGCAACGGCAGTATCCCGCCGGTCGCGTGCTGGTGCTCTGCGGTCCCGGCAACAATGGCGGCGACGGCTTCGTCGCGGCGCGGTTGCTGCAGGATGCGGGGCGCGAGGTCACGCTTGGCCTGCTGGGTGAGCGCGCCGACCTGAAGGGTGACGCCGCCACGATGGCGGAGCGCTGGAGCGGTCCGGTGCTGCAGGCCGTTCCCGGCCTGGCAACCCATGCCGGGGTGATTGTCGATGCGCTGTTCGGCGCGGGCTTGAATCGCGATCTCGACGGCGCGGTAAAAGCGCTGATCGAAGGCGTCAATGTTGCCGGCAAGCCGGCGGTCGCGGTCGATCTGCCCAGCGGCCTGCATGGCGATGACGGGCAGGTGCGCGGCATCGCCATCCGTGCGGCGCATACGGTCACCTTCTTCCGGATGAAGCCCGGCCATCTGCTGCTGCCTGGCCGTATGCTCTGCGGTGATGTGCATGTTGCCGATATCGGCATTCCCGCTGCGGTGCTGGATGAAATTGGACCGCAGCAATGGCTGAACGATCCGGCGCTGTGGCGCGCCGCTCTGCTGGTGCCGCGCATTGACGGCCATAAATTCGCACGCGGCCATGTGCTGCTCCGTGGCGGCCGGCTGGCTGGCGCGGCGCGTCTGGCCGGTCATGGGGCGCTGCGCATCGGCGCGGGACTGGTGACTCTGGCGCAGCCCGAAGAAGCCTTGATGCAGGGTGGTGGACCCGACGCTTTGATGCGGTTGGCCTGCGAAGGTGTCCCCGACTGGCGTGCCGCTTTGCAGGATGCGCGCCGCAATGCGTTGTTGCTTGGTCCGGGCAATGGCATCTCGGATGCGACGCGCCGCGCCGTGCTGGATGCGCTGGCAACGAAACGCAGCACCGTGCTGGATGCCGATGCACTCAGCGCCTTTGCCGATGATCCGAAGGCATTATTCGGAGCGGTCAAAGGCGCGGTAATTCTGACGCCGCATGACGGCGAGTTCGCGCGCCTGTTCCCCGATCTGACGCAGCAGCTCAAGCTGCAACGTGCACGTGCCGCGGCGGAACGCAGCAAGGCGGTGGTCGTGCTGAAGGGCGCGGATACCGTAATCGCATCGCCAGACGGCCGCGCGGCGATCAATGCCAATGCGCCGGCGGATCTCGCCACGGCCGGTGCCGGTGATGTTCTGGCCGGATTCTGTGTCGGGCTTCTCGCGCAGGGCATGCCGGCCTTCGAGGCTGCCTGTGCCGCGGTCTGGCTGCATGGTGCGGCGGCCACAGAAGCCGGCGCGGGGCTGATCGCCGACGATCTGCCGCTGGCGGTCAGGAAACCTTTGGCGGCTCTGCGCGCATAGCCCGGATTTTCGTCAGGCCCTTCAGCGCGACCGCCAGCGCCACGCCGGCCAGCAGCGCCACGGTGATGTCGACCAGCACCGTCAGGATGAACGTGACAGCCAGCACCAGCTGGTCGGCGCGCGGCATCTGGAAAAAATGCCGCAGCTTCTCATGCTCGCTCATGTTCCAGGCGACGATCACCAGCACGCCGGCCAGCGCCGCCAGCGGCACCATGCCGGCGAGAGATGCCAGCAGCCACATGAACAGCAGCAGGAACAGGGCATGCAGCATCCCTGAGACCGGTGTCACTGCGCCGGCCCGGATGTTGGTCGCCGTGCGTGCCAGCGCGCCGGTCGCCGGCAGGCCGCCGAACAGCGCCGAGGCGACATTGGCCACGCCCTGGCCGATCAGTTCGATATTCGAGCGATGTCGCGTGCCGGTGAGGGTGTCGGCGATCACGCAGGAGAGCAGACTTTCGATGCCAGCCAGCAGCGCGATGGTGATCGCGCTGGGCAGCAGCTTGACCAGACGTTCAACGGTGATGCCATCTGGCAGCGATGGCATGGGCAGATGGTTGGGCAGTGCGCCGAAGCGGCCGGCAATGGTCTCGACCGGCAGCGGCACGATCTGCGCCAGCAGCGTGGCGATGACGATGCCGATCAGCAGGCCGGGCCAGACGGGTTTCCACTGGCGCAGCACGATGATGATTCCCAGCGTCAGCATCGCGATGCCGGTGCTGGGACCGTGGATGCTGGACGCGGCCTGCGCGTAGTCGGCCCATTTGTCGAGGAAGGCGGCCGGCAGCCTGGCCATTTCCAACCCGAAGAAATCCTTGATCTGGGTCGACAGGATGGTGAAGGCGATGCCGGCGGTGAAGCCGGTGATCACGGGATGGGGGATGAAGCGGATCAGCGTGCCGAGCCGCAGCGCGCCCAGCAGCACCAGCATCGCGCCGGCCATCAGTGTCGCGATCAGCAGGCCGTCATAGCCATGGGTCTCGATCACGCCATAGACCACGATGATGAAGGCGGCCGTGGGTCCGCCGATCTGGTGACGGCTGCCGCCTAAAGCTGAGATCAGGAAGCCGGCGATGACGGCGGTGAACAGCCCCTTGTCGGGCGTGATGCCCGAGGCAATGGCGATCGCCATCGCCAGCGGCAACGCGACGATGGCCACCGTCAGGCCGCTGAGTGCGTCCTTGCGGAGCGTGGCGAAGCCGTAGCCCTCGCGCAGGCAGGTGATCAGTTTCGGTACGAACATGCTTTGCACGGCCTGCCAAGGCGTGCCCCCGCTGAACGTTACGGTATCATAATACCGTCTTGGGGCATTAGGAAAGCTGGGATTTTGTACGAATTACGGGTTATTTTTATATTGTAAACAACTTTAACAAGAAACGAAGCAAAACGAAGGTCTGCGAAGGGCCCCGGCCGGGGAGTTTACGGATCGTTGGGATGTCGGCCGGTAGGGTCCGCTATAGTTGAGGCGCGGTGTCAGAAGGCCCGCGCGGTTGGAGAAATCATGTCGATGATCCGCGTTTTTATCGGGTACAGCAGGGCCGCTCCGGTGGCATCCAGCGTGGCCGCCCACAGCATCATTCGCCACAGCTCGCAGCCGGTGGCGATCACCCATCTGGCGCTGAACCAGTTGCAGGGCATCTACAAGCGCCCGCATGATGCGATCCAGTCGACCGATTTCTCCTTCTCCCGTTTCCTGACGCCCTACCTCGCCGGTTTCGAGGGCTGGGCGATCTTCATGGATGACGACATGGCTGTCGTCGACGATATCGCCAAGCTGTGGGACCTGCGCGACGAGCGCTATGCTGTGCAGGTGGTCAAGCACAACCACGTGCCGACCGAGGACCTGAAGTTCCTCGACAAGGTGCAGACCAAATACGAGAAGAAGAACTGGTCTAGCGTCATGCTGTTCAACTGCGCCAAATGCACGGCGCTGACCCCTGATTTCGTCGACACGGCGACCGGCCTGCAGTTGCACCAGTTCAAGTGGCTGGAGAACGACGACCAGATCGGCGACCTGCCGCATCGCTGGAACCACCTAGTCGATTACGATCCGCCGGCCAAGGATCCCGCGATCCTGCATTACACGATCGGCGGGCCGTTCTATGACGATTTCAAGAATTGCGGCTACAGCGAGCAGTGGTTCGCCGAGCGCGAAGCGGCGCTGCGCTGCGACCAACGTACCGTGAAGAAACCGGCGTAAGGTTCAGGCATACACGCGGCATAATCTTCACGCCTACGCTAATCCCGCTGGATAATTTCGCGGTTTCTGTCGACCGGTTAGCGTCGCCCTCGGTGCAAGAGAAACTTGCCTAGAGGGAAATCATGAAAACCAGGAACAACACCAAGACCCGGCATGAGCTGGGTGACAGCGTATTCGGCTGGATGGATCAGGACGGCGATATCTCGCCTTACCGGACATTCGTGGGGGCGGCGCCCGCCCAGCGCTTCGTCGGCAGCTTTGACGAGTACGATACCGTCAACTACCAGAACTCCACGGCCGGCGTGACTGTGAACCTCAATACCGGCATCGGCTCCGGCGGCCATGCCCAAGGCGACAGTTATATTGGCATCGACAATATCCAGGGCAGCCATTTCGATGACGTGCTGACCGGCGATGGTCTGGACAATGCCATCTACGGCATGGGCGGCAACGACCTGATCCAGGGTCTGCAGGCCGCGGATTATCTGGATGGCGGCACCGGTGTCGATACGGTGAGCTATGCTGCCTCCAATGAGCGGGTCGTCATCAATCTGGATGGGGCAAACCAGATTGGCGGCCATGCGCAGGGCGATGTTCTTGTGAATTTCGAGAATGTCACCGGCAGCAGCTTCAGTGATATCCTGACCGGCAACAGCGGCGCCAATGTCCTTAATGGCGGCAGCGGTGACGATAAGCTGAACGGCGGCGCCGGTAATGATCACATCGATGGTGGCAGCGGTATCGACACGATCGATTATTTCGACGCGACGGATGCTCTCTATGTCGATCTTGGCGGGGGCTTTGGCTTCAACATCCAAGGCCATGACACCCTCGTCAATATCGAGAATGTCCGCGGATCATATCGAGGCGATACGATATATGGCAGCACAGGTGACAACGACATCCAGGGCATGGATGGCGATGATGTCATCTATGGAGAAGGCGGTCACGACACGCTGCATGGCGGCGCTGGCAATGATATCTATCACTTCCGCCGTGGCCCAAGCAGTGCCGTTGTCCACGAGACGGGTAGCGATACCAATGACAATCTGCATTTCAGGGACATGTCGATCAATGATCTGATCCAGAGCCGCTCTGGTAACGATCTCTGGATCACGAATGGCAGCAGCGGTCTGGTCGTGATCGTGGTTGGCCAGTTTGCTGCCGGCAGCGGCAAGATCGAGTGGATTCACACCAATGAAGGTTACTCGGCACCAATCTCGGGGCTGGTTGATGCTATGGCTGGTTACGCCCCGGCCTCGATGGGTGAGGGCAGTGGCTCCTTCCTCGATCCGGAAACCCAGTCGCCGATGCTCGCGGCTGCGGTTTAAGGTCTCAGAAATTGAACCTGAAAGCCCGGCCGCAAGGCCGGGCTTTTTCCATGAATGACGTCGAAGACTCTGAACTTTCTACACATATTATTATCGTAAGTGGGGCTGGCGGTTAGGTCCAAAAGGCTAACTCTGTCGAGTCAGTGCCGGGTATGGATGTGCTTGCTAGCGTTTCAGGTGGTGCAAGAAAATCCATCAAGGACAGACCCATGAAAACCAAGGGCAACGACAAGATCCTGAATACGCCAGCCGGAGATGCAGCGGAATGGCAGGGATCGCTTGAGAATTACTATGAACCATTTCCCGGCTTCTTCGTGGCTGAAGCCTTTGCCGAATCCTTCGTCGGCAGCGAATTCAGCTATGAAACCGTCTCCTATCAGGAATCCACCGCAGGTGTGACCGTGAACCTGGCCACGGGCGTCGGCTCTGGCGGCTATGCGGATGGCGACACGTATGTCGCAATCGACAGCGTCTACGGCAGCAGCTTCGACGATGTACTGATCGGCAACGATCTGGACAATGCGATCCATGGTCGCGGCGGCGACGACATGCTGTATGGCGGTGGCGGCAACGACACGCTGTTCGGCGGCACTGGCGCCGACTACATGAACGGTGGCGATGGCGAAGATACCGCCGATTATTCGAATAACGCCGGTCCAGTCTACATCAATCTGGCCGGTCTGGGTTTCGGCAGCGATCCCTTCGATCTCTCCCTCGCGGATACCTACTTCAGTGTGGAAAACCTGCGCGGGTCTAGCATGGGAGATACTCTTGAGGGCACCATTGGCAACAATGTCATCCGGGGCGAAGGCGGCGCCGATATCATTGAAGGCAAAGCCGGCAACGATACCTTGTATGGCGGCGATGGTGACGACACCCTGCGCGGCGGTGCCGACAATGACACGTTGATCGGCGGCCAGGGCACCGATTATATGGATGGCGGTACTGGCAACGACGCCGTGGATTACTCAGGCAATCTGGGTCCTGTGTATGTCGATCTGGGCGCCGGCTTCGGATTTGGCGACGACTTCGACGCGTCCATCATCGACACCTATGCCAATATCGAAAACATCCGCGGATCGAATATGGGGGATACGCTGCGTGGCAGCGGTGTAGCCAACATCATTCGGGGTGAAGGTGGGGCCGACGCCATCTATGGCGGTGGCGGTAATGATACCCTGCATGGGGGTACTGGCAACGATGTCTATTATTTCCAGAGCGGTGCCGCCCAGGTGACGGTCTTCGAAACCGGCAATGACCTGAACGATGTGATGAATTTCCGGGAAATCTCCATCAATGACCTGACGCAGTCCCGGGTTGGCAACGATCTGCTGATCACGCATACGAGCGGCCTGTCCGTGCGCGTGGTGGATCAGTTCACCGCCGGCGCAGGACATATCGAGAGAATCCAGACCAACGAAGGCAGTTCGGCCCCGATCTCCAGCCTGATCGGCATGATGGCCAGCTTTGCTCCAGTCTTCATGGGTGGAGGCAGCAGCCTGTTCAGCGATACGGAGGTCTCTTCGCCGCTTCTTGCGGCTCCGGTCTGACATCATTCGGTGTTGCCTCCTGAAAGCCCGGCCGAAAGGCCGGGCTTTTTTAATGCGATACCAAGGAGGATGGGCATCGCTTGCCGGATTTTCGGACGAGAAATCCGGATTTTAGGTAAGCACTTTGAAGTCGCCAGCATGGACGGGCTTGTTAACATCGTAGGCACGGTGCAAGCCCATCTGTCAGAAGGACCGATCCATGAAGAAGAACAGCAACACCAAGAACTGGAGCCTGTCGGCCGAGCTTGAACTGGATTTGCAGGACCAGGCGCAGAATTTCTCCCAGCCTTTTCCTGGCTATTATGTGGCGGAAGCCTTCGCCGAGAATTTCGTCGGCGATTTTTATGACTATCAATCCGTCGACTATAAGAATTCCACGGCCGGCGTGAATGTGAATCTGACGACCGGTGTTGGTTCCGGCGGTTATGCCCAGGGCGATACCTATTACGAAATCGAACACATTTACGGCAGCAACTACGACGACGTGCTGACCGGCAATGCCTACGACAATGTAATCTACGGGAAGGGCGGTAACGACCTGATCCAGGGCATGACCACGGGTGATTACCTGGATGGCGGCACCGGCTTCGACACCGCGAGCTACGCTGCTTCCAACGCGGGCGTTGTTGTCAACCTGGCGAACTCTGGGGGGCAGTACGGCGGGCACGCCCAGGGAGACATTCTTGTTAGTATCGAGGGCCTGACCGGCAGCGCCTTCAGCGACAGTCTCACCGGTAATAGCGGATTCAATGTTCTTGACGGCGGCAATGGCCGTGACTTCCTCAACGGCGGGGCCGGCGATGACGTGCTGTTCGGCGGTGCGGGTGATGATGAGCTGACTGGAGGTGCTGGCGAAGACTATCTCGATGGAGGCAGTGGCATCGATCTCGTGAATTATTCGTCCAACACGACCGGCGTATCGGTCTACCTGGGTAATGGTTTTGGCTATGACGGGAGTAGTTACGACTCCTATGACAGCATTGAGAATGTCCGCGGCACCAATTTCGGCGATACGCTGTATGGCAGCAGTGGCAACAACTCGATCTGGGGTGAAGGCGGCAACGATACCATCTACGGGAATGGTGGGCGCGATGCACTATATGCTGGAGCTGGCTATGACAGGATTCTTGGCGGCGATGGCGTAGAGTATATGGATGGTGGCGCCGATGCCGACATAGTGGACTACTCGCTGGCGACAATGGGCGTGACGATCGATATCGGGACTGGGACGGGGTTGGCGGGTGCCGCTGCCGGTGACGTGTTCGTCAACATTGAGATATTCCAAGGCACCAATTTTGCCGACAATTTCTATGGCAGCTCCGGCAATGATGACATTCGTGCCGGCGATGGCGACGATCTGATCATCGGTCGGGATGGACATGACTGGCTATACGGCGGTGCCGGAAATGACTTTTTCGTTGCTGGCCTGGGAAGCGATTTCCACAGCGGCGACGCAGGATCGGACACGATCGACTATTCTGCCGCCACAGAAGGTTTTTATTATCTTGATTTGAATGTGATCGATGTTCCGCAGGAGGACATTGCCAGCGGTTCAAGCTTCTCCGGCATCGGTGGTGGTGGGGCCATTGCAGAGGGCGATTTCCTATCCGGTATTGAGAATGTCATCGCGACCGCCTACGACGACAGCATATATGGAAATGCCGAGGCCAATACTTTCATTGGAGGCGATGGGCAGGATTTTCTGTGGGGCCGAGAAGGTGATGATATCTTGGATGGCGGTCAGGGCAATGATCTGCTGGCTGGCGGCACAGGCCGCGATCGTCTGGATGGCGGAGATGGTATAGATACCGTGGCATATTTCGAGGCCACTGGTGGGGTGTCGATCGACCTGATCACGGGTCTTGGCCAAGGAGACGAGGCCGAGGGCGATATCCTGACAGGGATCGAGAATGTGATCGGGTCGGCATACGACGATCTCATCATGGGCAACGCGGGTGGAAATTCAATCCAAGGCGGGGCTGGCTCCGACCATATCCATGGGCTGGGAGGGAACGATTATCTCGCCGGAGGTATTGGCGACGACTCGTATTACTTCAGCGACTCTCTCGTGACGAACGCCACGGTTGAAGACAGTTATGGAAACGATGCCGTCCACTTCCGCGGCATATCCATTGCAGACCTGAATCAGGCCCGGGTCGGCGATGATCTGCATATTACTCATGCTTCCGGGGTGAACGTGGTCGTTGTTGGTCAGTTCGCTGGCGATGGACGCGGTATCGAGACGATCTACACGATGGAGGGCGCTTCGGCACCCATCTCCGGCCTGATCGGCGCCATGGCATGCTTTGCCCCGGCGTCGATGGGTGAGGGCGGCCTCCCGCTGTCCTTCTTGCATCCGGAGATGCACTCCCCGATCCTCGCGGCCGCTGTTTAGGCGGTTTGCACGGGAGTTCGGGAAGCCCGGCCGAAAGGCCGGGCTTTTCTTTTTTGACTGCTCACAAAGGCGGTGTTTCAGGCAAGAAATCCGGATTTCCAGCATGCATTTTGTAGGTCTCCGGCATGAGCGGGCTTGTTAGCGTCATCAGGTGGTGCAAGGACAACCGATCAGAAGGACTGGAATGGAATGACCACCAAGAAAAAGAATGCGACCGGCCATGAGATTGAAATGACGGACTCCGGGCGGGATGCGGCCGCAGCGGCTCCCGGCTTCTGGGTCGATCTCGGGTATTACATCGGCGAGGCATCCGCCGAACAAATCGTTGGCATGGCAGACGTCTCCGACACGGTGGATTACGAATCCTCGACTGCCGGCGTGAATGTGAACCTGACGACGAATGTCGGTTCGGGCGGTTATGCCCAGGGCGACACCTATGTCAGCTTCGAGAATGTTTATGGCAGCAGCTATGGCGACGTACTGACCGGCAATGCCGGATTCAACTGGCTTGTTGGCAGAAACGGCAACGATGTGCTCGAAGGCCTTGGCGGTGCGGACCGTCTGGACGGTGGGACCGGCATCGATACGGTCAGCTATGCCGGTTCCGATGCCCGTGTGGTTGTCAGTCTGCAGAATTCGGGTGCACAAAGCGGCGGGCATGCCCAGGGCGACGTTCTGATTTCAATTGAGAACGTTACCGGCAGTGTTTTTGGTGACACTATTATTGGCAATGTCGGGGCCAATGTCCTCGATGGTGGTGATGGCGACGATCGGCTGTTTGGTGACCGTGGTGACGATACACTGCTCGGTGGTGCCGGCAGCGATACTCTGACCGGCGGCGTCGGAAGTGATTATATCGATGGCGGAGCGGGCACTGACACGGTCAGTTGCAGTGCATCTGCCGGTCCTGTCATTGTCGATCTCAATGCCGCCTTCACGTATAGCGCGGACCTCGGCTATGACACCGTACTTAATGTCGAGAATGTCGTCGGCTCCGACTACGGAGACATTATTTATGGTACCAGCGGCGTCAATGTCATCTCTTCCCTGGGCGGCAATGACGTCATTCATGGAATGGGCGGTAGCGGCGACACCCTCATGGGCGGCTTGGGGAATGACGACTATCGCTTTGCCGCCGGCAGCAGCCATTACAACATCATCGAAGAGGGGAATGACACGAACGACACCCTCAACTTCGGCAATCTGTCGATCAACGACCTGACCCAGACCCGGGTCGGCAACAGCCTGATGATCACGCATACCAGCGGGCTGTCGGTTGTCGTCCACGATCAGTTCCTCGCCGGTGCCGGCCGTGTCGAAAGGATCAGCACCGTTGAAGGATATTCCGCACCCATCTCCGGCCTGATCGGCGCCATGGCAAGCTTTGCCCCGGAGCCGATGGGCGAGGGCGGCCTCCCGCTGTCCTCCTTGCATCCGGAGATGCACTCCCCGATCCTCGCGGCGGCCGTCTAACCGCTTCGCGTGGCATTCGGGAAGCCCGGCCGAAAGGCCGGGCTTTTCTTTTTGGAAATAGCTGAATTTTCTGGGTTTTTTGATTTGCCGGGCGGGGTGCGGAAAACCGCCCAAAAGCCTCGCGCCGTCGTTTTGACCGTGCTATAGACTGCGCCTTCGCGCCGGCCCCGGTGCGGGGCGCGGGCGTGGTGGAACTGGTAGACACGCAGGATTTAGGTTCCTGTGCCGCAAGGCGTGTGGGTTCAAGTCCCTCCGCCCGCACCAGCTCCCCGCCGCTGGCACACGATATTCTTAAGATAGAGACAGGTAATTCGGTCATGCAGATCACGGAAATCAGCGCCTCCGGCCTGAAGCGCGAATACAAGGTGGTTATCAACGCCGCCGCGCTGGAAAGCACCGTCAACCAGAAGCTGGAAACCATTCGCGGCCAGGTGAACATGCCGGGCTTCCGCCCGGGCAAGGCGCCCGCCGCACTGGTGAAGAAGCAGTATGGCCGCGCCCTGCTGGGCGAGGCGATGGAAGAGTCGGTGAACAACGCACTGCAGAAGACGCTGGAAGAGAAGAACCTGCGTCCGGCGCTGCAGCCCAAGGTCGACATCCAGTCCTTCGAAGAGGGCAAGGATTTCGAATGCACCATCGCCATCGAAGTGCTGCCGGAAATCCCGGCGGGCGACTACAAGAGCATCAAGCTCGAGCGTCTGGTCGTTGAACCGGCCGAGACCGAAGTCGACGAATTCCTGAAGCGCCTGTCCGAGCAGCAGAAGACCTATGAAAAGGTCGAGCGCGCCTCGGCTGACGGTGACCAGGTCGTGATCGATTTCTCGGGCAGCGTCGGCGGCGTGAAGTTCGATGGCGGCACCGCCACCGATTATCCGCTGGTGCTGGGCTCGAAGACCTTCATCCCGGGCTTTGAAGAGCAGCTCATCGGCCTGAAGGCCGGCGATGCCAAGACCGTCACCGTCACCTTCCCGGACAATTACGGCAATGCCGAGCTGTCGGGCAAGCCGGCGGAATTCGCCTGCACCATGAAGGAAGTCCGCGGCGGCCAGGCGGTCGTGCTGGATGACGAAATGGCCAAGCGTTTCGGCCTGCAGTCGCTGCAGGAGCTGAAGGACAACGTGAAGCGCGACCTGGGCCAGGAATACAAGAGCCTGTCGCGCATGAAGCTGAAGCGCGGCCTGCTGGATCAGCTGGCCGAGCAGAACAGCTTCGATGTGCCGGATGGCATGGTCGACATGGAGTTCCAGCAGATCTGGGGCGAGATCAGTGCCGACAAGGCTCGTCTCGAAGCCGAGCTGGCCGAAGAGAAGAAGACCGAAGACGAGCTGAAGACCGAGTATCGCAAGATCGCCGAGCGCCGCATCCGTCTCGGCCTGCTGCTGTCGGAAGTCGGCCGCGCCAACAACATCGAAGTGAAGCCGGAAGAAGTCACCCGCGCCATGATCGAGCAGGCCCGCCGTTTCCCGGGCCAGGAGCGTCAGGTGATGGAATACTTCCAGAAGAACCCGGAAGCCGCCAACAGCCTGCGTGCCCCGATCTTCGAGGACAAGGTGGTCGACTTCATTCTCGAGATGGCCACCGTGACCGACAAGCCGGTCACCAAGGAAGAACTGCAGAAGGAGGTCGAGGCGGTCGCCTGATCCGTCCGATCTTTTCGCAAGAGCTTGAAACGCCGGGGCATGCCCCGGCGTTTTTCATTTTGGGCCTTCCACCATCCGCCACAGATCGGGATAGGTCTTGGTGAAGCCGTTCGACGCCAGTTCGAGGACGGCTTCGTAGGGACCGGACGGCGAGACATACTTGTAGCGCGTCGCCTCCAGGCATTCGTAATGCTGGGGCAGGGCGGTCAGGGCGGTCTCGCCCAGGTCGAACCAGGCGACCGTCATGTCGGTGGCCTGACCCGGCTGGAGGGCGGCGCGGCGCAGCTGCTGCAGGTTGGTCGCCGGGGTGAAGCCGAAATCCAGATCGACCAGATGGCCCAGGCCGACCGGACGGCCGTCGAGGCGCCAGCCCTCCGCTGCGCGTTCGATCAGATGATCGAACGGCCGGTCACCCAGGTATCCCTGCACGATCCCGCGCCGCGATTCCCATGCCGCGTCAATCTCGACGGCGTAATTGACGCAGGCGGGCCCGGCATCATGGCGGAATACGGCAGTACCGCGAAGCAGCCAGCCTTCCGCGCCGTGGCGGGTCAGGCAGGCGGCATCATGGCCCGGCGTGTACAGACACTCCCAGAATGCGGAATCGGCCATCGCAGCCTCCCAAAGCCTCGGAATGGGCTAACAGGGTGCCGGCGGGGCGAGTTCCCGGGCCCAGGTTGCAGACCAAGTTACTGGCCCCCAGCCATTGAAGGACGGGGAGGTCTGCGCCACATTAAGGGAACAGATTTCTCCGTTGCAGGGCGCGTCATGGAAAAGATGGTCGATACGTACATGAACATGCTGGTTCCGATGGTGGTCGAGCAGACCAACCGGGGCGAGCGGTCCTACGACATCTATTCCAGACTGCTGAAAGAGCGCATCATCTTCATGGTCGGCCCGGTGAATGACGCCGTGGCTTCGCTGGTGACTGCCCAGCTGCTGTTCCTGGAAGCCGAGAATCCGAACAAGGAAATCTCGCTCTATATCAACAGCCCCGGCGGTCTGGTGACGGCTGGCATGGCGATCTACGACACCATGCAGTATATCCGCCCGAAGATTTCGACCCTGTGCATCGGCCAGGCCGCCTCGATGGGCTCGCTGCTGCTGGCGGCGGGCGAAAAGGGCATGCGCTTCTGCCTGCCGAACGCGCGGGTGATGATCCACCAGCCGTCCGGCGGCTTCCAGGGCCAGGCTTCGGACATCGAAATCCATGCCCAGGAAATCCTCAACCTGCGCAATCGCCTGAACGCCATCTACGCCAAGCATACCGGCCAGGATGTGGACAAGATTGAAAACGCCATGGAGCGCGACCGCTTCATGACCCCCACCGAGGCGAAGACCTTCGGCCTGGTGGATGAAGTGGTGGACCGCCGCGCTGAGCCCACGACCAAGAAGTAACCCGCGGGTTCTATGGGGAGCGGCGGCTTCCGGTGCCGGGCGGCACCGGTTTTTGCCGTTATCTCAAATGCTTGGCCGGCAGACCCGCCTGTCGCCGCGGCAGCGGACGTTAAATCATCGTAACGTGACCCTTTTCCGGGGTTTCTGTGGAGCCAAACCGGCCCTATCTCCGTTGTGTGACGGGCGGTCGTTCCTTATGATGTTGATTCGATGGAATAGGGGCCTGCGTCGCCCGACGCCGGCCCGCTCAGTGGAGCAGGTATGACTAAATTGAGCGGCGGTGACTCCAAGAATACGTTGTACTGCTCGTTCTGCGGCAAGAGCCAGCACGAGGTGCGCAAGCTCATCGCCGGTCCGACGGTGTTCATCTGCGACGAGTGCGTCGAGCTCTGCATGGATATCATCCGTGAAGAGCACAAATCTGCCCTGGTGAAGACCCGGGACGGCGTGCCCACCCCCCAGGAAATCTGCCGCGTGCTGGACGATTACGTGATCGGCCAGAACCACGCCAAGAAGGTTCTCTCGGTCGCGGTCCACAACCACTACAAGCGCATCGGCCACGGCGGCAAGAACAACGACGTCGAGCTGGCCAAGTCGAACATCCTGCTGGTCGGCCCCACGGGCTGCGGCAAGACGCTGCTGGCCCAGACGCTGGCCCGCATCCTGGAAGTGCCCTTCACCATGGCCGATGCCACCACGCTGACCGAAGCCGGTTACGTGGGCGAGGACGTGGAAAACATCATCCTGAAGCTGCTGCAGTCGGCCGACTACAATGTCGAGCGCGCACAGCGCGGCATCGTTTATATCGACGAAGTCGACAAGATCAGCCGCAAGTCCGACAACCCGTCGATCACCCGCGACGTGTCGGGTGAAGGCGTGCAGCAGGCCCTGCTGAAGATCATGGAAGGCACGGTTGCCTCCGTGCCGCCGCAGGGCGGCCGCAAGCACCCGCAGCAGGAATTCCTGCAGGTCGACACCACCAACATCCTGTTCATCTGCGGCGGCGCCTTCGCCGGCCTGGAAAAGATCATCGCCGGTCGCGGCAAGGGCACGTCCATCGGCTTCGGTGCCGAAGTGCGCGGTCCCGACGAGCGTCGCTCCGGTGAAATCCTGGCCGAGGTCGAGCCTGACGATCTGCTCAAGTTCGGCCTGATCCCGGAATTCATCGGTCGTCTGCCGGTGATCGCCACCCTGAACGATCTGGACGAGCCGGCGCTGGTCGACATCCTGACCAAGCCGAAGAATGCCCTGATCAAGCAGTACCAGCGCCTGTTCGAGATGGAAGACGTCAAGCTGACCTTCTCCGAGGAGGCCGTCGGCGCGGTCGCCCGCAAGGCGATCGCCCGCAAGACTGGCGCCCGTGGCCTGCGCTCGATCCTGGAAGCCATCCTGCTCGATCCGATGTTCGATCTGCCGAACATGAACGGTGTCGAGGAAGTGGTGATTGCCCCCGACGTGGTCGAGGGCCGGGCCAAGCCGCTGCTGATCTACGCCGACCGCAAGCAGGAAGACGTCAGCGCCTAGGCGCTACACCAGATATGGACTGCCTCGGCATTAACCCTGTTGATAAGTTGCGGGCCGTGTTTACTCGCGTGGCGACCTGTCATGGTCCATGACAGGAAAAGGCTCGTAGAATCCGTGCAGTAGGGCGCGCCGACGCCGATCGTCCTGTGGCTTGCGGAAACCGTCTTCGTGGTCGGCCAACGTGTCCCCGGTCACAAGCCGCATGAATCGCTGAGAGTTTTCCCCACCGGACCTTATCTCAGCATGACGGCAGCCGGGCTGTTGGCCGGATCAGCGGCAAAGCCTCGCTGAATGCGGATTGCAAAGCCCGGTCCGGCTGGCTCGGACATTGCGCAATGCCAGCTCTACAATGCCTTTAGGTTGCGACTCGGGTTGTGTCATCGGTAAGCCTTTATGCCGTTTGTTGCAGGGACCGTGCCTTGACGGACCTTGCCGGAATTCCCATCTTAATTGCCATCAGGCGGCAAACCGGACGCCTTTTCCAGGCCTCCCCCACAGCCGTCCTTCAGGATGAAGCCACGCATGTTTACATCGCCCCGCGCCCAAGTTTTCCCTGTCCTGCCGCTGCGGGACATCGTCGTGTTCCCGCACATGATCGTGCCGCTCTTTGTCGGTCGCGAGAAGTCTGTGCGGGCCCTCGAGGATGTCATGAAGGACGACAAGCAGATTCTGCTCGTCGCCCAGAAGAACGCCGGTCAGGACAACCCCAGCGCTGAAGACATTCACAGCGTCGGCACCATCGCCTCGGTGCTGCAGCTGCTGCGCCTGCCCGATGGCACCGTGAAGGTGCTGGTCGAGGGCAGCCAGCGCGCCAAGATCACCAAGTTCAACGAGAACCCCGACTTCTTCCAGGTCCAGGCCGAGGTCGTGAGCGATGACACCGGTGAAGGCCGCGAGATCGAAGCGCTGTCGCGTTCGGTGATCAACCAGTTCGAACAGTATGTGAAACTGAACCGCAAGATTCCGCCCGAGGTTCTGGTTTCGCTGAACCAGATCGACGATGCATCCAAGCTGGCCGATACGGTCGCCTCGCATCTGACCATCAAGATCAGCGACAAGCAGGAACTGCTGGAAATCTCCAACGTGGTGGAACGCCTCGAGCGCGTCTACGCCATGATGGAGGGCGAGATCGGCGTGCTGCAGGTCGAAAAGAAGATCCGCTCGCGCGTGAAGCGCCAGATGGAGAAGACCCAGCGCGAGTATTATCTGAACGAACAGCTCAAAGCGATCCAGAAGGAGCTGGGCGAGGGCGAGGACGGCCGCGATGAGGTGGCCGAGATCGAGCTGCGCATCAAGAAGACCCGCCTCAGCAAGGAAGCCCGTGAAAAGGCCGTTGCCGAGGTGAAGAAGCTGCGCTCGATGAGCCCGATGTCGGCCGAAGCGACCGTCATCCGCAATTACCTCGACTGGCTGCTGTCGATCCCGTGGGGCAAGCGTAGCAAGGTCAAGAAAGACATCAAGAACGCCGAAAAGGTGTTGAACGACGACCATTACGGCCTGGAGAAGGTCAAGGAGCGTATCCTTGAGTATCTCGCCGTGCAGCAGCGCTCGGGCAAGCTGAAGGGCCCGATCCTCTGCCTCGTCGGTCCGCCGGGCGTTGGCAAGACCTCGCTGGGCAAGTCGATCGCCAAGTCGACCGGCCGCAACTTCGTGCGCGTGTCGCTCGGCGGCGTGCGCGACGAAGCCGAAATCCGCGGTCACCGCCGCACCTACATCGGTTCGATGCCTGGCAAGGTCGTGCAGTCGATGAAGAAGGCGAAGGCCAACAACCCGCTCTTCCTGCTCGATGAGATCGACAAGATGGGCCAGGACTTCCGCGGCGATCCGTCCTCGGCGCTGCTGGAAGTGCTCGACCCCGAGCAGAACAGCACCTTCAGCGATCACTATCTTGAGGTCGACTACGATCTCTCCGACGTGATGTTCATCTGCACGGCCAACAGCCTGCGTATGCCGCAGCCGCTGCTTGATCGCATGGAGATCATCCGCATCCCCGGCTACACCGAGGATGAGAAGATCGAGATCGCAAAGCGTCACCTGATCGACAAGCAGATCGAAGCTGCTGGCCTGAAGAAGGGCGAGTGGTCGATCGCCGACGAGGCGCTGCGCGACCTGGTCCGCTATTACACCCGCGAGGCCGGCGTGCGTTCGCTGGAGCGCGAACTGGCTAACCTGGCCCGCAAGGCGGTCAAGGAAATCCTGTCCAAGGGTGTGAAGTCGGTAAAGGTCACCTCGAAGAACCTCGACAAGTATGCCGGCGTGCGTCGCCATCGCTACGGCGAGGCGGAGCTGGAGGATCTGGTCGGTACGGTTACCGGCCTGGCCTGGACTGAAGTGGGCGGCGAGCTGCTGTCGATCGAGTCCGTCATGCTGCCCGGCAAGGGCCGCATGACCATCACCGGCAAGCTCGGCGAAGTGATGCAGGAATCCGTGCAGGCGGCCCGGTCCTATGTCCGGTCCCGCGCGGTGTCCTTCGGCATCAAGCCGCCGATCTTCGACAAGCGCGATATCCACGTCCACGTGCCGGAGGGTGCGACCCCCAAGGACGGCCCCTCGGCGGGCGTGGGCATGGTCACCTCGATCGTCTCGGTACTGACGGGTATTCCGGTCCGCAAGGACGTCGCCATGACCGGCGAAGTCACCCTGCGCGGCCGCGTTCTCCCCATCGGCGGCCTCAAGGAGAAGCTCCTGGCGGCCCATCGGGGCGGGATCAAGAAGGTTTTGATCCCCAAGGAGAACGAAAAGGACCTGGTCGAGATACCCGACAACGTCAAAAAAGGCCTCGAGATCGTCCCGGTGGCGACCTGCGAGGAGGTTCTCAAGCACGCTTTAGTGGCGGAATTGAAACCAATTGAGTGGAACGACGTTGACGATCTGAACAAACCTGCGGTCGTCGAGCCGGAAGCGGAAGGCGATCGTGAGGGCATGGTCAAACATTGACCGTCAGAGCGGTTCGGAGGACGCCAGCGTGAACAAACAGGACCTGATGGCCCAGGTGCGGGATAGTGCCGGCCTCAGCAAGGAACAGGCCGAACGGGCCGTGGAATCGGTCTTCGAGCTCATCACCGAAGCGCTCCGCCGGGGCGACGAGGTGAGGATCGTGGGCTTTGGCAGCTTCTTCGTGGGCACCCGGGCTGCCAGCCCGGGCCGCAACCCCAGGACGGGCGAGCGGATCGATCTGCCCCCGACCAAGCAGCCCAAGTTCCGGGCCGGCAAGACCCTGAAGGAAGCCGTCGGCTAAAGCCCGGCGGGTTCTTTCTGCCCCCATCCATCAGGGCCGCGTCTCCTCCGGGAGGCGCGGCCCTTTGCTGTTCGGCCCCTTTGCTTTCCGGGCCTGCCCCCGGCACTATCCTCAGATACCGGAGCAAATCCGGATGGGATGGAAACGCTGGCCCCAGGGCAAACCGATGGGCGTGGATTATCAGAACCTGATTCTGGATTACCGGCGCTCGCCCGATCAGGACGCGGCAGCGCCCGTGACGCATCCCGTCGTCGTTGTCGGTGCGGGGCCAGTGGGCCTGACGTTTGCCATCGACCTTGCCCAGCGCGGCGTGCCGGTCGTGCTGCTGGACGACAGCAACAGGCTCTCCACCGGCTCGCGTGCCATCTGCTTCGCCAAGCGCTCGCTGGAAATTTTTGATCGGCTCGGCTGCGGCCAGCGGCTGGTCGACAAGGGCGTGTCGTGGAATCTGGGTAAGGTCTATTTCCGCGATGACCTGGCCTACAGTTTCAACCTGCTGCCCGAAAGCGGGCACCGGCGCCCGGCCTTCATCAATCTCCAGCAGTATTACGTCGAAGGCTATCTGACCGATCACGCAGCCGCGCTGCCCGGCCTGGACATCCGCTGGCTCAACAAGGCGGTTGGCGTGAGGCCCGCGGGCGATCACACCGAACTCGAGATTGATACGCCGGAGGGGCGTTATTGCCTGCGGGCACAGTATGTCGTCGCCTGTGATGGCGCGCGCAGTGCCGTGCGCAGCCTGATGGGACTGGAAAGCAGGGGACGCGTCTTTAGTGACCGCTTCCTGATTGCCGATGTGAAGATGACGGCGGCCTTTCCGACCGAACGCTGGTTCTGGTTCGACCCGCCATTTCATCGCCAGCAGTCCGTGCTGCTGCATCGGCAACCTGATGATGTCTGGCGCATCGATTTCCAGCTGGGCCGCGATGCCGATCCGGAGGCCGAGAAGACCCCTGAGCGCGTCATCCCGCGCATCAAGGCGCTGCTGGGAGAGGGCGTGGATTTCACCCTGGAATGGGTCAGCGTCTATACCTTCGCCTGTTCGCGCATGGAGCGTTTCCGTCATGGCGGCGTGCTGTTCGCTGGCGACAGCGCCCATGGTGTTTCGCCCTTTGGTGCGCGCGGGGCCAACGGCGGCATCCAGGATGCCGACAATCTGGCCTGGAAACTGGCAATGGTTCTGGCCGGTGATGCACCGGATGCTCTGCTTGATTCTTATGCGATTGAGCGTGAATACGCCGCGGATGAAAACATCCTGAATTCAACCCGGGCCACTGACTTCATTTCCCCGACCAGCAGGGTCAGTCGCGTCTTCCGTGATGCCACGCTGCACCTTGCGAAGGATCATGCCTTTGCGCGTCGGCTGGTAAACAGCGGCCGGCTGTCGGTACCGGCCATGCTGAAGACCTCGCCGCTTAATACTCCCGATGTCGATGCCTTCGCAGGCCCGATGATTCCGGGCGCACCGTCTGCCGATGCGCCTTTGCGCGTCGATGGCCGCGATACATGGCTCCTCGCGCAGCTTGGTCACGGTTTCATGCTTTTGCAGTTCGGCGGCGATGTGATCGCCGATGCGCCGGTGCCCGTCTTGCACGTCACGCCGGAGATGGATGCCGAGGGCCTGCTGTGGCAGCGCTTCGATGCGCGCGCGGGCACGGTTTACCTGCTGCGGCCCGACCAGCATGTCTGCGCCCGCTGGCGCCGTTACGATGCATCCTCCGTGCGCGCCGCTTTGCAGCGCGCCACCGGATACTGAGAGGCTATCATGCCATTGAACACTGATTCCGCCATAGCCGAGCCCGATGAGTTCTATGCGGCCCTGATCGACATGCATCGTGGCCTGACGCCGGAGCAGAGTGAGATGGCCAATGCGCGGCTGATTCTGCTGCTGGCCAACCACATCGGCGATCTGGATGTGCTGAAAGAGGCGCTGGGCCAGGCCCGCGCCGGTACCGTCTGAAGAAACAGGAGTTGCTCCATGTCTACCAAACCAGCCTTTGCCTCCACCGCCGATACCGAAGAGAAGGTCGTCTCCTTCACGCAGTTGGGCGAGGGGCTCTATGCCTTCACTGCCCAGGGTGATCCCAATACCGGGGTGATCATCGGCGATGACGGTGTGATGGTGATCGACACCCAGGCAACGCCGAAGATGGCGGGACAGGTGATCGACTACATCCGCAAGGTGACCGACAAGCCGATCAAGTATGTGCTGCTGACGCACTATCATGCCGTGCGCGTGCTGGGTGCTTCCGCCTACAAGCCCGAACAGGTGCTGGCCTCGGAGGCCACGCACAGCCTGATCGTCGAGCGTGGCAAGGAAGACTGGGATTCGGAATACGGCCGCTTCCCGCGCCTGTTCCAGGCTGCCGAAAGCATTCCCGGCCTGACCTGGCCGACCATGACCTTCCCGCAGAAATTCACCCTCTACATGGGCAAGCGCCGCGTCGAGATCATGCATCTGGGCCGTGGCCATACCGCCGGCGACACGGTGGCCTGGGTACCCGATGCCGGCGTGCTGTTCTCGGGCGACCTGGTCGAATACCACTCGGCCTGCTATTGCGGCGATGCGCATTTCAAGGACTGGCCGCGCACGCTCGACAAGATCACCGACTTCAATGCCAAGGCGCTGGTGCCCGGCCGCGGCGATGCGCTGGTCAATCCCAAGGAAGTGGGCGACGGCCTGCAGCTCACTCGCGACTTCCTGACGACGCTCTACGGCTCGGTCTCGGAATCAGCCGCGAAGGGCTTGGCCCTGAAGGAGGCGTTTGATCGCTGCAACGACGCCATGCGGCCGCGCTTTGGCAACTTCGCCATTTTCGAGCATTGCCAGCCCTTCAATGTGGCGCGCGCCTATGACGAGGCCCTGGGGCTGGATCACCCGCGCATCTGGACGGCCGAGCGCGACATCCAGATGTGGGCCAGCCTCAATCAGTAACGCCTAAAGCATTTCCAGGGGCTGGGCCTTGCCCGGCGGCGGAAAGGCCTTGTCCAGCGCGGCCAGGTCTTTGGCCGTCAGCGTCACATCCAGCGATGCACGGTTGTCGCGCACATGCTGCTCGGCGGTGGCCTTCGGGATGGCGATTACGCCTTTCTGCCGCAGCAGCCAAGCCAACGCCACCTGCGCCGGTGTGGCCTTGTGGCGGGCGGCGATCTCCACCAGCGTCTTGTCCTTCAGAATCCGGCCCTGCTCAATGGGTGAATAGGCCATGACCGGCATGCCCTGCTTCTGGCTGGCCGGCAACAGGTCGTATTCGATGCCGCGCCGGGTGAGGTTGTAGAGTACCTGATTGGTGGTGCAGCTCTTGCCCTGCGGCAGTTTGTGCAGCGCCTGCATGTCACGCATGTCGAGATTGCTGACGCCCCAGTGGCGAATCTTGCCGGCGGCTTTCAGGTCATCGAAGGCAGCGACCGTGTCGGCCAGTGGATGCGAGCCGCGCCAGTGCAGCAGATACAGGTCGATGCGGTCGGTGCTCAGCCGCTTCAGGCTGCGCTCGCAGGCCTGCACGGTACCGCGCCGGCTGGCGTTACCGGGCAGCACCTTGCTGACCAGGAAGATCTCGTCGCGCCGGCCCTTGATTGCCTCGCCGGTCAGGCTCTCGGCCGCGCCGTCGGCATACATCTCGGCGGTGTCGATCAGCGTCATGCCGAGATCGATGCCGAGTTTCAGCGCGTTGATTTCGGCGCTGCGCAGCTTCGGCTGCTCGGCCATGTTCCAGGTGCCCTGGCCAAGCGCCGGGATGCGCTCGCCCGAGGGCAGGGTAACGGTGGGAATAGCAGATGCCTTCATGACGTGCTCCAGGGAAAGAGGCGCGTATGAAGGCAGGCTATCGGCCAATCTCCCTAAAAGGAAGGGGCAGCCCTAAAGGGCAGAGTCGCGCTTGTCGATATGGTTGGGCACCATCTTGCCGCGGATGTATTTCTTCACGATCGTATCATCGGCCGGATAGTTCTGGGGCTGCATGGTGGTCATATGCGCCAGGACACATTTCCATGCGCCATTCTCCAGAAGATAGGTGTCGACATAATAACTCATGCCGGTCACTTCGGCACCGTCGCGGATGCGGATCGACTTGTTGACGGAATAAACGAAGGCGACATTGCCGAAGATCGAAATCTTCTCGTTGCGATAATCCCAGTAGATGATGACATCGGGATCAAAGCCGGTCGCCCAGGATTTGAGATAATCCTTGCGGTTCATGCGCAGACCGCTCTGGGTCAGGCATTCGAAGCGCTCATGGATGATCGCATCATGCGATGGGACATCGTTGGTGACGAAGTTGTGAATGAATCTCGCATTCAGGGTCTGCAGGGCAGACAGGGCGTCGTTGCTCATGTGGCTTTCCCGGGGATGAAGGATCCCGGGTATCGCAGGCAACGGTGGTGACGACAATTACATTGCAGGTAAGCGTTCCGGTGCGGAGCGGATAAATTGGTACAGTTTATGAACCAGACAGTGGTTCCCACGGTGGCTACAACGATCCCTTCCATAATGATGCTCCACATAGGCGCAGCATCCACACCGTCAGGGCGGCCGAAACATCATGTCTGTGAAGTATTCCAACATTACCGAAACCATCGGCCGTACGCCGATTGTGCGGATATCCAAGCTTGCCCCGGCGCATGTCAACCTCTACGTGAAACTGGAAGCCTTCAACCCGATGGGGTCGGTGAAGGATCGCCTCGCCCTTGGCGTGATCGAAGAGGCGGAGCGGACCGGCAAGCTGGTGCCGGGCCAGACGGTGATCGAGGCGACCAGCGGCAATACCGGCATCGGGCTGGCCATGGTCTGCGCCCAGCGCGGCTATCCGCTGGTGATCGTGATGGCCGAGAATTTCAGCGTGGAGCGGCGCAAGCTGATGCGCTTTCTCGGCGCCAAGGTGGTGCTGACGCCGGCATCCGAACGCGGCAGCGGCATGCTGGCCAAAGCCCGGGAGCTGGCGGATGCGCATGGCTGGTTCATGCCGCGGCAGTTCGAGACCGAAGTGAACGCCGATACCCATTCGCGCACCACGGCCATCGAGATCATCGATGCCTTCCGTTCTGAGCGGCTGGATTACTGGGTCACCGGCGTCGGCACCGGCGGTACGCTGAAGGGCGTGGCCCGCGTGCTATGGCAGGAGCGGCCCGATACGAAGGTGATCGTCTGCGAACCGGATAATTCACCGATGCTGGGCAGCGGCGTGGCGCAGCCATGGACAGCAGATGGTCTGCCTGCCGGTGCGCATCCGGCCTTCCGGCCGCATCTGATGCAGGGCTGGAGCCCGGATTTCATCCCGAAGCTGGCGGAAGACGTGATGGCCGCCAAGCTGATCAGCCAGATCATCCCGATCAATGGCGGGCAGGCCCTGCGTATGGCGCAGGCGCTGGCCACGCAGGAGGGAATATTCACGGGCATCAGTGGTGGCGCCACGCTGGTCGGCGCGCTGGAGGTTTGCCAGCAGGCAGCACCCGGCAGCACCATCCTGTGCATGCTGCCTGACACGGGGGAACGCTACCTCAGCACGCCGCTGTTTGCCGATGTGCCGGCCGACATGACGGAGGAAGAAACGCGGATCGCGAAGTCGACGCCGAATTTCCGTTTCGATGTCCCACCCGCGCCGCCGCCGGCTGCAACGGCAACGGCAGAGCCGCCGCCGGTCCGTCGTGAGGCTGCCGATTTCGTGGTGCAGACCGTCGGCAATGCGGCCGAGCCGGTGGTGATGTTCGCCCTCGAATGGTGCGAGTTCTGCTGGTCGGCGCGGAAGATGTTCTCCCACCTCGGTATTCCCTACCGTTCGGTCGATATCGATTCGGTCGCCTACCAGAAAGATAACTGGGGCGGCGACGTGCGGGTGGCGCTCAATGCGAAAACCGGGTTCAAGACGATCCCGCAGATCTTCGTCGGTGGGGAATTCATTGGCGGCAGCACCGATCTTTTCGATGCCTACAAGGCAGGAAAGCTGCAGGCATGCCTGCGTCGGGCCAATGTGGCGTTCGAGGAATTGCCGGGCCTGGACCCGTATTCCTTCCTGCCCTCATGGCTGCAGACGCGCTCGCGCTGAAGAAGGGCGCGCTGAAGAAGGGCACGCTGAAGAAGGGCACGCCGGGGAAGGGAAATGGTGGGCGGTGACGGGATCGAACCGCCGGCCACCTCGGTGTAAAATTACCCAGTAAATTCATGTGGTTTCCGTAAGCTTCCCGCAATTCCAGAAAAATTATTTGTTTCAATAGTTTATAGAATAGAGGGAAAATACGAGAAGTTTCGGGAAATAGGATTCTCGCCGGTTTTGTCGCCAAATTGTCGCCAAATCCGGAGCCTGCCATGTCTAAGAATCGTAGCTTTTCAACCGAAGCTGATCTCGTCCGCCTTAAAGCCGAGAACGGCAAAGACACCCTTTATTCCGACGCTCGTACACCTGGATTGCGGGTCAGAGTCGCGGCCAGGACGGGGCGCAAAACGTTTGTTTATGAATATCGCCCTGCGGGAGCCGTAAGCCCCACGAAGCGTGTACTGAAAGATGTGCAATCGCTGAAGGACGCGCGGGCGCGGGTCATCGAAATTAAAGCCGAGCATCAAAAAGGTGCTGATCCGCTCTCGCCACCACCTGCCAAAATCACTGTCCGATTCATTGCCGAACAGTATCGCGCCATTAGGAAGCCGCGTGATTACGACCTCTGGGTCATCGATAATCGTATTTTGCCCCATTTCGGTGACCGGGATGCGATGAGCATCAAGACATTTGAGGTCAGCAAATGGCATGCCGGCGTTACCAAAAAGGTTCGCATAAAAGACGAGGCGGGAAAGATTGTCGGCACCCAGCAAGTTCTCGCGCCTCAGACGGCTGACCGTAGCCTCGACACCTTCAAAGCCATGATGAATTGGGCCGAGCGGCAAGAGTTCAAGCCTCGCCATACTAATCCTTGCGAGTTTGTAAAGCGTAACTACACGCAGCTTGATACTGAGCGAGAGTACGAATGGGAAGACGACGAGCTGGCACGTTTAGCAGGCGTGTTAAATTCCTACGAGAAGGCAGCGCTTGAGGCCCATAGCATGGGACATTACGTGGTTTCTGTCCGTAAGAAAGACGGAACTGTGGCTGAGCATTTGCCAGGTGCGTGGTCAATCCTCGCAATCTGGTTCTTGGTCACAACGGGCGTACGTAAAAACGAAGCGTTGAAACTTCGGTGGGATCAAATCAAAGAAGAACATGGGGTGATAGAATGGGCGCGTAATAGCCGGCGTCGTGAGACCAAAGTTATTGGTGGCGGCGAGCGGGTGATGTTGCGGGCAATCACTGCGCCACTTGCTAATATTATACAGAAGCTCAAATCAATTCGCGTCGTTGGCAATCCATATGTCTTTGTGGGCGACAATCGGTGCGATCACCTTAAGGCGATAAACAGGGTTTGGGATCGGATTCGTGACGAAGCTGGATTAAAAAAGAACAATGGAAATAAGCCGCGACTTCACGATCTCCGCCACTGCTATGGCCAACTAGCGGCTGAAGCAGGGTTGCATGAAAAGCAAATCATGGCTCTGATGGGGCATTCAACGACCCGTATGAGCGCACGTTACTCGAAGTATGGTCGTAAGGCGCGTGCAGCTCTAGCAGAGTCGGTTGCAAGCCATATTACTGGTAAAATGCTCGGTGAGAAAGGTTAGAGCTAGTGAGGGGCGCGGGGTATGGTGCTACTCAGTAGAGAAGTTGATATTTACTCATCATCTTGAGCCTATAATTGGGCTGAATTATCCGTTCTGCGGATATAACATCATGGCTGTATATCGTTCACTGCAATGGGTGTTGGGACCTAGAGCTATTGATCGACTATTCAGCGTCTCGGGAAAAAAATGGATTTATAGAAACGTGAAAATTTTTTGGTCTGTTCAGGTACTACGTGGTCTTGCAGCCCTTGGCGTTCTTTTTTTTCATAGCCTGTCTGCCCTCCATGACAATGCCGGTTATCCGGAACTCGTGCATGGCAATACCGGAGCTGCTGGCGTTGATCTGTTCTTTGTGATCAGCGGATTCATCATCATGCACGTGCATTATGACTGGTTCGGGTCGGCCGCACTGGCGCGTGAATTCCTGATCCGCCGCATCATCCGTATTGTTCCGCTTTACTGGATCGGGACTCTAATTTTTGCGGCCTTGCTTTTATTCTTTCCGGCGCTTTTCAAGGTCAGCGTCTTTGATCTTGAGCGGACTTTTCGGTCACTGGTTTTCATACCGTCTAGCGCGCTTGGTGGTGTGAATGTGCTGCTGGTCGTCGGGTGGACGCTGTGTCTGGAAATGATGTTCTATCTCCTGTTCTTTGTGACGATGCCATTCGGTCGTCACCTCATGCTGACGCTTGTGCCCATTATTCTGGTGGGGCTGGTGATTGCCGGATCAGCCTTCCGCGTGACGAATACAATCTGGGAAATCTATACGGATCCGATCATCTTGGAGTTTCTGGCCGGTGTTGCGGTGGCCATTGCTTATCGTCGGGGTGTCGTGCTCCCCCGAATGCTAGCCTGGCTTCTATTGATCGGCGCTGCCCTTATCCTGTTCGGATACGACTCTGCGTCTTATGAGGATCGTCTCTGGGCCTGGGGTCTTCCGGCCACCGTCATTGTCTGGAGTGCGATTTCCCTGGAAGATTCGGCGCCGGTCACATTGCCGCACTGGATGATGAGGCTCGGCGATATCTCATACAGCCTTTACATTTTCCACATCCTGCTGCTGCCAGCGATTGCCAAGCTGTGGCGGGTTGCTGGCCTGTCGGCGGTCCTGCCGCCTTGGTCCTTCATGATGGTCGCCATTCCCGCGGTGCTGGCTTTTTCGTATTTCGCATATGTTTTTCTTGAACGACCAATTACAAAGGGATTGCGCCGCCGCTGGTCGACAGCACGAACTGGCGCGGTGGATGCGCAGGTATGAATGATCGCGTGATGACAGACTTGCAATTGCCCTGGGTCGAAAGCCCTTTCTACGAAAGTCTGGTACAGCAGAAGGATCTGAACCCACATCAGCGCGATATTGCCGACCGTTATCGCCGCGACGGATTTGTGGTTATTGATCTCTACAACGCCGAGGATCCTATTCTCGATCAGACGGTGGAGGCTACGGGGCCGTTCTATGGCTCCGAGCCGCGCATCCAGGATGCCTGGCGGCGGCTGGCTTCGGTACGCGATATCGCCTGTCACCCTAAAGTCATCGAAACGCTGACATTGTTATATGAGCGCAAGCCGTTTCCATTCCAGACCCTGAATTTCAGGGTTGGCTCCCAGCAGATGACGCATGCCGATACCATGCATTTCAGCAGCATACCCGAACGCTTCATGTGTGGCGTATGGGTGGCGCTTGAAGACATCACGCCTGACAATGGCCCGCTGCATTACTATCCGGGCTCTCACGCGCTGCCCATCTATTCACCGGCCATGCTCGGCTTCAGTGGCCGAGACGCTGCGAAGACCGAGGCCTATCGCAAGCAGTACGAGCCTTTCGTGCAGGCCCTGGTTCAGGCGCATGGTTTCCAGAAGCATGTTGCGACGCTGCGACGCGGACAGGCCCTGATCTGGGCCGCCAATCTTTTGCATGGCGGTGAACCCATCGGCCGGGCTGGCTCGACCCGGCATACCCAAGTCACGCACTATTACTTCGAGGACTGCCTGTGGTTCACCCCATTGCAGTCGGACGTTGAGTTGGGGCGGCTGCTATACCGATTGCCTGCGGATGTCCGGACGGGGCATCTGGTTGAGCCAAGATTTCTGGGGCGGCCGGTTCGAGTGCCACTGATGCGGCGGATCCGGGCCGTACTGCGTGAAAGATTGCGATTTGTAAAAGCCCAGTAGTTACACTCGCCCTAGTTATCCACAGGCCTTACTCTTCTGGGGGTATGCATCTCTCATGGAAAGCCACCCGCTTTCCGGGTAACCTTGTATTGGGCAAGGGGGATGTTGGGGACAATGTCGGGCAATAAAGCACAGCCGGCGGTGCAGAAACCTGCATCCGCTGTTTCCGTATCTGTATCCACGTCGACCCAGGGCGCGACGGCCACCGCACAAAAGGTGCCACGGACATCAGGTACCACAGAACCTGTTTCTGATCCGCAGGCGATTCAGCCAACAGCAGCAGTGCAGCCCGGCAATCCGATGGAAGTGCTCGGCGCAGCAATCTGGCTGCTCTCGCAGACACCACAATTCCGTAACCTGCCGATCAGCGCCATCGAAGCGCTGATCGGTGTCCCTTATAGCTTGGGCCAGTTACGGCTTTATCGTCAGAAGGGCCGCCCGTTCGCCGTGGCTGCCTGGGCCTATGTGAGCGAAGAGGTGGAGAGGCGAATTCAGAGCGGCGGCGAAGGACTTAAGCCGGAAGAATGGAAGTGTGGCGACAGGCCTTGGTTGATGCTGTTGGCAGCGCCCCATGGTGGTGCAGAGAATATAAGAGATGATTTGCAGGGGGGGGTATTCGCCGGCGGTGAAATAAAAACACTTGCTAGCCATAAGATATCGGAGGTTGGAGCTGCTTCAGTCGGCTTACTCCTTCTTGAGAGAAAACTTATCGGGGGCGAAACCCTAAAAATTATCCAAGGGAGACCCGCCTTTTTAGATTCTTACGGCAAGCAGACCGTCGGGCTTTGTCGTCTACTGCTCACGGGGCCTAATTATCGAGACTTCCCGGTCGATGATGATCGCATACTTGCTACGGCGAGTCGGATTTTGAATTGGTCTGATGGGGTTTTGATTGCGGCATTGGTAGGTGAGCATTTAGCTGGCGGAATTATTGGAGGGTTGGAGCCTCTGCCATTCAGCAATGAAAAAATGGCGATTGAATATTTTTTTGGAATCAACCCAAAGTATCGCAACAAAAATATAGACAGGGATTTGCTCCTGGCTTTTGAAAAATGGGCACAGTCCGGCGGTGCGCTGTTTGTCCAGTTAGGACACAGCGCGGGAATTAATGTAAGTGCGGCAGAGAAATTATACGAAAGCGTAGGCGCCGTTCGGTCTGGTGCCATTTATCGCAAGCGTCTCGTAGCAACGCAGTTGGATTAATTATTATGTTCGATATTCAGAAATACATATTGCCGATGTTTATGCGCAATTTTGGTATTCCAATTGTTGTGATCTGCGTGATGCAGTCCTTACCTCTTCTTGCTCTTCCTCTTGTTTTTTTTATCGGCCTATTCGATCCGACATTTGGCTCTAATGGAGCGGGTGGCGCGTATTACTCCAACCATTTGATCCGATATGCCTGCATAATTCTCGGCATTACCGGTTTGCCTTTCTTGCTCAGGTTCTTCGTGCTCGGTCAACAAGCATCAAGAAGCGGCATTCTCGCCTGCGGCTTGGCATTAGTGATTCTCTTCCCATTCATTATATCTCGCCCCTTTGATTTCGTGCATGTGACTTATCCCGCTTGCTTTGTATGGGCCTGCTATATCTGGCTGAAAAGAAATAACGATAACGGCCTCGGATATAACAGCGATCTGCGAACCTACTAATCAGGGCTGAAACAATCATGAGCATTAAAGCTGAAATTCTTGCGGGTCTTTCTTACTTGTACCCTTCTGCTTCGGACCTGGTTTTTGCATTCGAAGCCAAAAGATCAAAGATTTGCTATTCTACTGGTGGCGGACCTTCTCCAGGAGGGATAAATACGCCAAATCCGCTGCCGACATTCATTCAAAATCCAGACGGTTCTATTGGTTTGCCGCCGATCACGATTATTGGTGGTGATGGCCTTGATCTAGGCGCAATAGCGTCATCGGCCGTGCCCAGGTCCAACGATTGGGTCGGGGCGACTCAACTATTCAATCAATCACTGCAGAATGCGTATTTGGTCGGTGAGAAGTCCTTAGAGGTGCTGAATCATAAATACCCTACGGCAGTACCTGTCGGGCTGACGGGATTAAAATCTACGACCAGGTTTCTGGGCCCCACAGGATCAATTCTCCAGGGCTTTGGCGACACGATGATCGGTATTGGATCTGATGGCGCTGCAGGAACGACTTGGCAGCAAGGCATTCTTGGTGCGGTTATCGGCGGTACTATGGGGTTAGGGGCGGGAGCTTTCGGCGTTGCCGTTGGCACACTCGGTGCTTTTGCCTTTGGCGCTCCACCGATGGCGCCAATCGCTGGCCCTATCATGGGGATGTTATGGGGACACGCTGGTGCCGATGCAGGATACAAATTGGGCGTGGGAATAGCGAAGCACTTCGGTTATCCCGTTGTCCTAGATTTGGATGGTGATGGGATTGAGCTTGTCGCTATGCCCAATTCGAATGCCTTTTTCGACATTCTTGGCGACGGGTATAAATATCGTATGGGTTGGGTAAAGCCCGACGATGGGCAGTTGGTTTACGATAAGAATGGAGATGGGGAGATTGTTGATTACGACGAGCTGAGCTTCGTCGGATATCTGGAAGGTGCGGAGACCGATCTGGAAGGATTGGTGGCATTTGATACCAATCATGACGGCGTTCTGAATGCTGCTGATCAGGATTTTCTAAAATTTAGTGTGTGGCGTGATCTTGATCAGGACGGTGTCGCTGATGCAGGTGAGGTCACTGCTCTCGGGCAGGCGGGAATTGCCTCGCTGGGATTGACAACTGATGAAGACGTTCATTTTTCTGAGGGCAATAAGATTTTTGGCCTGGGGAGTTACCAGCTCTCCAATGGTATGTCTCGGACGCTTGCAGATGTTGGGTTTGCAATTAATACAGCTGGCATAAAATCAAATGGCGATGGAACTTACGATATACGGTTCCTTGATGGTCGCATTGCCCGTAAAACGGACACGACAGAAAGTGTGACCATTAATCTTTCGGAGCATGCATATTCCGCTTTCATATCGGGAGCGGGAAACGATTACCTCGTCGGGGGTAATGGCCTTGAACAGGTTATGATCGATGGTCAGGCCGGGGATGACTCTATCTTCGGTACACATGGTGACGATTGGCTGTCGGGCGGAGCGGGATCGGACATTATCTCTGCCGGTTCGGGAAATGATGAAATCATTATCGATCAAGACGATTTAATTCAAAATATTGATGGCGGTGAAGGATTGGATCGCCTCACCATTTTGGGATCGAAAAATTTCACAATTGATATGAACGCCATCAACGTCGAGATTGTCGGCAATGGCGGTGGTGACGACCACATTTATACGTCGGGCACAAAGAGCGTCATTATTTATGGTGGCGCTGGAAATGATACTATTTCTGGATCGTCGGCGGATGATCTTCTGTCAGGCGAGGATGGCAATGACGTTATTGTTGGCGGAGATGGCGTTGATCTTCTATCTGGTGGCGCGGGCAATGACCTCCTGCAGGGTGGAAAGCTCGACGATAAATATAGTTTTGGGCGTGGTGATGGTGCCGATATAATTCTGGATATCGCAGCCGATCCTGGTCAGGCCGAATATGTTACGTATGTAGTCCCTACAGCTGTAGGGATGGGGCTCCTGTATAACGTTCAATATGATGGTCCTTGGGGTCCCACGGCGCGAGTTGAGACGGATATCATCTTTGGACGACAGTGGGATGAAGATGCCTATGTGGCGGCCCACCCCGGTGTTGTCGATGGTCCAGAGGCATACTCGTCGTCAGGATTGATGCACTGGCTCGAAGAAGGTGCTGCGCTGGGATATGCGCCGACTTGGCGTAGTCAGATAGAAACTCGGGCGTTTGACGAAGAGGCTTATCTAGCCGCGAATCCTGATGTTGCCGATACGGCCAACTGGATCAATTCCGGCTTCGGTCCGCGCGGTTATTCTCATTACATGTATTACGGCCGTTTTGAAGGCCGAGAGCCTTTCTGGAAGGCGCCTGGAACGGCAGTCGGCTTTGGCCCGTATTTGACTGACGGTGAATTGAATATTTTACTGGCTGGTTGGACGCAATATGGCCCAGGGGAGTCCTTCCCGTATGACCGAGCGACGATGGACACGCTCTTGGCCAAGATATATGGCGGAGCTGACAATATACCCGATGAATTTGGTCAACGTGGAGATGCCGTATTTTTTGGTGATGGCATCACCGCTGGAGACCTAGCTTTTGCCACGGTTGGCAATGATTTAGTGATCGGCATCCGTAACACCGAGAGCGCCGATACCTCGGCCACCACGATGGCTGATCGTATTACGATCAAGGACTGGGTGACAGATACTACGCGACGGATCGAGAAGATCACATTCGCTGATGGGCAATCCTTCTGGATCAATGATCGCAATTTTATCAACGGCTCTGCGAATACCGAAACATTCAGCGGAACGGCTAATAATGACTGGATTGTCGCTGGCTCTGGCGATGATGTGGTCGATGCGGGCAGTCTGCATGATCTTGTCGTGGGCGGCGCTGGCAATGATACGCTATCAGGAGGAACGGGCAGTGACACGCTGTATGGTGATGCAGGAAGCGATACGCTGAATGGCGGCGCAGATAGTGACCGCCTGGAAGGTGGTGCGGGCAATGATGCACTGAATGGTGATAACGGAGATGACGTACTTCTCGCTGGCGATGGTGCGGATACCCTACGCGGCGGTGCGGGTATTGATGAGTTGTCTGGCGGCCAAGGCAATGACCTTTATGAAGGTGGCGCAGGTAACGACACTTATATTGTGAATCGTGATGAGGGCCTGGATGAGATCCGCGACAGTGGGGGCGATAAAGATGTACTAAGGTTCGGCCCCGATATCGCACCGAAGGATTTGATCTTCGAGGTCAGTGGCAATGATCTGGTTATCGGCATCCTTGATCTCGCCAATCGTACAGCGCCGATGTCCGCGCTTATCAACAAGATTGTCATTAAGGATTGGCTGGCCAGCGACAAGCGTATTGAAACCATGGTTTTCAATGATGGTAGCCAGATTCCATTGGCTGCCTTGTTGTTCCAGATGGGCGGCTTACCTACAGATATTCTTACAGGTGATGCCAATGCGAATTGGCAGATGGGGTGGGCTTCTGACGATGCCCTTTATGGCTTGGGGGGGGACGATGTCTTGGTCGGCGAAGCCGGCAATGACCATCTTGAAGGCGGCGATGGTTCTGACCACCTCTATGGTGGTGAGGGCGTTGATGTCATGCTGGGAGGCGCAGGAAATGACATAGCCAGTGGTGATGCAGGCGCCGATTCCTTCGCTGGTGGCGATGGCGACGACAGTTTTACTGGTGGTAAAGGAGATGATATTGCCAGTGGTGATGCCGGTGAGGATCGCCTGACTGGTGGTCAGGATGACGATCAGCTTCACGGCGGTGATTCCAGGGATATCCTGTTTGGCGATGCAGGTGCCGATCAGCTTTGGGGCGACGCCGGGAATGACATTCTGTTTGGCGGCGAAGGCGTCGACTGGCTGGATGGCGGCGGTGGTGATGACGCGATGGCCGGTGGTTTGGGTGCCGACACGCTGATCGGCGGTGCCGGCAACGACGGCCTGTATTATCTGCTCTCGACATCTGGTGTTTATGTGGATTTGGCCCATAACGTCGTTGCTGGCGGTGAGGCCGAAGGTGATACTATTTCCGGCTTCGAGCAGGTGTACGGCAGCAGCTATGGCGATGTGCTACTCGGGGATTCAGGCGATAACTTTATAAATGGCCTGCAGGGGGATGACTGGATTGAAGGCGGCGCGGGCGCCGACCAGCTACATGGTGATGGTGGTCAGCATGATGTGGTGAGCTATCGTGGTTCTGATGCTGCGATCCAAGTCAATCTGACGGCGAAGACCTTCGTGGGCGGTCATGCCGCAGGCGATTATCTGACCGGTATTGAGGATATCGTCGGCTCTGTTTTCAACGATACGATAACAGGCGATGGTGCAGCGAATACCATTGAAGGTGGAGCTGGCGCCGACATTCTCTCCGGTGGTGCTGGCAACGACATCCTGATCGGTGATGGTGGGATGAATCTGCTGTGTCACAGCGGTGACGCGGCTCAGGCGATCTGGACGGTATCGGGTGGTTCCATCGCCAATGATACGATCGCGTCTCCCATGGTTGGCCAGAAGATGGACAAGCTGGTCGCCGATACCAGCAATGGGACGCATAGCCTTCAGCAGGTATTGGGAGCAACAGTCGCTGCGGGCAGTTACACGACATTCAGCTTTTACGCCAAAGCGGCCGGCTCCAGCACCATCGAAGCCCAGATTGCGGACAGTCAGGGCAATAAAGGCTACCGCGCACTCTTCAACCTACAGACCGGCACGGTCAGTCATGCGGGTGAGGCCTATGGCGGAGCCAGCGGTGTTGCCAGTGGTATGGAGCTGATCGGCGAGGGCGTATACCGCGTCTGGATATCGGGCAAGCTGAGCGACAGCGCGGCTCTTGCTGCTGTGGCATCTGTTTTCCTATTCAATGCTGCTGGCGGCAGTACCGATATGACGACCGGTACGTCATTCGCGGGCGATGGCCAATCGGGTGTGAATCTGTGGGGTTTCCAGGCGGAGACCGGAACGGCGCCAGGTAGCTATGTCGCAACCACAGTGGACCCGGTTGCCCCTTCAGGCAACGACACGCTCTCTGGCGATGCTGGTAATGATACGCTGGTTGGCGGCGGCGGCATTGATCAGTTGTCGGGTGGCGATGGAGATGATGTCCTGGTCGGCGGTCTTGGTGCCGACGTCTTGAGCGGCGGCGCCGGCAGCGATACAGCCTCATACGCAGGGTCGGCATCTCGTGTTGCCATCGATCTCATCTATGGTGCTGGTAACGCTGGCGCTGCTGGCCAAGTCTACGGCAACGGCGATCAAATGGGCGATACCCTTTCCGGGATCGAGAATCTCACTGGATCTGCTTACGACGACAGTCTGACCGGTAACGACAACGCCAACATTCTGACGGGCGGCGACGGCAACGATTGGCTGAACGGACGGGCCGGTAACGACACGTTGAAAGGTGGGTCTGGAAACGATCACCTCATCGGTGGCGACGGTGATGACATTCTGATGGGCGGCGCTGGAGCCGACACCATAGATGGTGGCGCTGGCAATGACAGCGTGAGCTTCGCTGATTCATCGGCGGCGGTCACAGTAGATATGAATGCGTTGACAACGATTGGTAGTGATGGTGCAGGCGATGTAATCACCAATATTGAAGGTGTTATCGGCAGCGTCTTCAACGATACGTTGACCGGATCGTCGGGGGCGAACCGCCTAGATGGCGGTGACGGTAATGACATCCTGAACGGCGCCGCTGGCACGGATACATTAATCGGTGGTTCTGGCAACGACACGCTCAATGGCGGTGCAGATAACGACACGCTGACCGGCGATGCCGGGAATGACAGCCTGGACGGCGGTGCCGGCGCGGATATCATGGCCGGCGGCGCCGGTAATGATACCTATTATATGGAAGTGGGCGACACCGTCACGGAAACGGCCGGCAACGGAAACGATACGGTCGTCATCGCTAACAGCTATACGCTGGGCGCGAATTTTGAGAATCTGACATTAACCGGCTCTGCCGCAATCAACGGTACTGGCAATGAACTTGCGAATGCGCTGACCGGCAATGCGGGCGCTAATACACTAGATGGCGGCGCCGGCAACGATACACTGACAGGTGGATCCGGCAACGATACTCTGAAGGGTGGCGTCGGCAATGATACTTACCGGTTTAATCGTGGCGATAATGTCGAGACGGTTACTGACGAGTACTTTTTCCAGCAATTCTATACATACGATGTATGGGAGTTTGTGAGTGGTAATGCCGATAAGTGGAGCAATGGTTGGCAGTGGGTCACCCATTCTGGCTACCAGACTGTCAGGGGCGATGCGGGGGCAGACGCAATTGAATTTGGTGCCGGTATTCTGACATCTGACCTGTTATTCGAGGCGGCCGGCAACGATCTGATCGTCGGGCTACAGAACGTTACCGGAAGCCTGACAGCAGCTAGTCAATCGTCTGACCGGATGGTGCTGAAGGACTGGTTCGATACTCTTAGTAGTGTTGAGACATTCCGCTTCGCTGACGGCAGTGAAATCGTGGTGCGCGCCGGCGGGAGTGGCAACGACATCCTGTATGGAGCGTCCGGCAATGACCAGCTTTGGGGCATGGTTGGGAATGATACACTCAATGGTGGTGACGGCAACGACACTCTGACGGGGGGGGCTGGTGCGGATAATTTGAGTGGTGGTGCCGGTATCGATACCGCTAGCTATATCGGTTCTACTGCCGGTGTGACGGTGAACTTGACCACTGGTGTTCATAGCGGTAGTGACGCGCAAGGTGACACGTTGACTGGAATCGAAAATCTTATCGGTTCTAGTTTCGCCGACACGTTGACCGGTGATGCCGGGGCAAATGCCTTGCAAGGTGGTAATGGCGACGACACGCTAAACGGCGGTGATGGCAATGATATCCTCGTCGGTGGGGATGGTAATGATACGCTGAGGGGAGGGGGCGGCAATGATGTCTTGCAGGATGGCAATGGCAACAATCTCCTGGAAGGCGGAGCCGGTGCGGACACACTGATTGGTGCGGTAGGCACGGCAGGCAATACTGCTGCCTATAGTAATTCCTCTGCTGGTGTGAATATCGATCTTACACTGAACACAGCCTCTGGCGGTGATGCCGAGGGTGATATTCTGATTAACATTAATGGTGCCTTCGGTTCTTCCTATGCGGATACCCTAACCGGCAATGCGATCAACAATTATCTAAATGGCCTTGCTGGCAACGATACCCTTCGAGGGCTCGCTGGCAGTGATATTCTTGAGGGGGGTGCCGGCAACGATGTGCTGGAGGGCGGTGCCGACAATGACACGCTGAATGGTGGTGATGACGCCGATACATTGAGTGGTGATTCCGGCAACGATACGCTCAATGGCGATGCTGGCGATGACTTGCTTGATGGTGGCTTGGGTGCTGATACGCTGAATGGCGGTGCGGGCACGGATATCGCCTCCTACACGTCCTCTACGGCAGCGGTGACCGTTAATCTCGGAAGCAATACCGGGACGGGAGGCTCGGCGCAGGGGGACACCTTCAATAGCATCGAAGGGGTTGTTGGCAGTACTTATGCCGATACTCTGACCGGTGGCAGCGTTGGCGATATCCTGGCTGGAGGCCTTGGCAACGACAGCCTGGGTGGTGGCGCAGGCAATGACACCTACCGCTTCAATCGCGGCGATGGTGTGGACCAGATCTATGACGACTACCGTTATCAGCAGGCGTACAGCTACGATGCATGGGAGATCATCAGTGTAGATCCGAAAGGCGGCGCCAGTTACGGCTGGGTCACGCATACGGGTTACAATACGGTGCAAGGCGACGCCGGCTCGGATTTCCTCGAATTCGGCAATGGCATTTCACTGGCTGACCTGCTCTTCCAACAAACGGGCAATGACTTAATTGTCGGCATTCAGGGGCTCGGTACCGGCTATCAATCTGTCGCGGAATCTAGTGATCGCATCACAATCAAGGACTGGTTCACGTCGAACAATCGGGTTGAGACTTTCCGCTTAGGCGACGGTACGCAGATCAATGTCTCTGCATACACATTCATCAATGCAGCGGCCGGCTCCACAGCGCAGGCTCTCAATGGTGGCGCAGGCAACGACTGGATGTTTGGCCATGCCGGCAATGACACACTTAATGGCAATGCCGGAAACGACATTCTCAATGGCGGTGACGGTGACGATACGGCCAACGGTGGCGCAGGCAGCGATACCCTGCTTGGTGGTATTGGTGTTGATTCATTATTCGGTGGTGACGATAACGACACTATCAGGGGCGGTGACGGCAACGATGCCTTCCTGATCGGTGATGCCGGAAATGACACGATTTACGGCGACGCCGGCAACGATGTGATTTTCGGCGGTCTCTACCTATATGGCGATACCGGCACCGGAAACGATGCGTTGTATGGTGGCGACGGCAACGATCAGGTCTACGGCGGTGGCGGTGAAGATACACTGGATGGGGGCACCGGTGATGACACACTGGCCGGTGAAAATGGCAATGACAGCCTACAGGGCGGCACTGGAGATGATCGCCTGCTGGGCGGCCTTGGTGCCGATATCGCTAATGGCGGTAATGGTGCGGATGAACTGTTCGGTGGCGACTATAATTACGCCGACAACGTTGATACTGGCGTGGACACCCTGAATGGTGGCGATGGCGATGACAGAATCTTTGCCGGCGGTGGTAATGATGTCGCTCATGGTGATGCAGATAACGACACCGTAGTCGGCAATGATGGCGATGACGTACTGTATGGTGATACCGGGAATGACAGTTTGTTCGGTGGAGGCTGGAGCTCAAGCGATACAGCCTCGCTGGGCGACGACCAGCTTTATGGCGGTGACGGTAATGATCAACTTTATGGTGCTGGCGGCAATGACTATCTTGACGGCGGCACGGGCAATGATGGCGTGCGGGGCGGTGACGGCAACGACACGTTGATCGGCGGTGCCGGTGCAGATGCGCTGGATGGCGGCGCTGGCGTAGATACAGTGAGCTATGCCAATTCAGCTTCTGGTGTAACGGTCAATCTGGCAACCGGAATCGGCAATGGTAGTGAAGCGGCCGGCGATACGCTGACCGGAATCGAAAACCTCATCGGGTCGTATCATATCGATACTCTGACTGGAGATGCCGGTGTCAATGTCATCGATGGCGGAGAGAATAACGATATCCTGACTGGCGGTGGTGGTGCTGATACCCTGATCGGTGGCGGAGGTTGGGATACGGCAAGTTACGCCGGCTCGGGTGCCGGTGTGACGGTCAGCCTGACAACGGGCACCGGCAGTGGTGGGGACGCCCAGGGCGATACGCTGAGCAATATCGAGTATCTGCAGGGGTCGGCCTTTACCGATACGTTGACCGGCAATGGAGGTGACAACCGTTTGGTTGGCAACGATGGTGATGACGTGTTGAGCGGCATGGCCGGCGTGGATGTCTTGGTTGGTGGCGCTGGCAATGACACATTGTTGGGTGGCGATGATACCGATGTTCTGAATGGTGGGCTTGGTAACAACATCCTGAATGGCGGTGCAGGCTCGGACCAGGCGTCCTATGCGGATGCTGCTTCAGGGATCACGATAAACCTTGCGACCGGCACTGCCGGTGGCGCGGCGGCGGGTGATACACTGATTTCAATCGAGCAGGTCAACGCGACGGCTTTCGCTGATACCCTAATTGGCGACGGCAATGACAACTCGCTATTTGGCAACGATGGTGACGATGCTATCACGGGCGGGGCCGGCAATGACTGGCTGGTCGGTGGAAAGGGCAATGATGTATTCACAGTCGGCCGCGCCTCCGGCATCGATACGATCATTCAGGTGACCGCCGCAGATGCTGCAACGACCCAGGATGCGCTGCAGTATAATGCCGGCGTGAACTTCGATCAGCTCTGGTTCCGGCAGTCGGGCGACGACCTGTGGATCGACGTCATCGGAGAGTCTTCCAGCAGGGTCATCCTCGACGACTGGTATCTCAATGCAAGCCAGCGGGTCGATGTCATCACGGCTGGCGATGGCAAGAGTCTGGTGGCGAACGATGTGGCGAACCTGGTCTCCGCCATGGCAAGCTACGCGCCGCCATCGGCGGGTCAGACGACCTTGCCGGCAGCCTATCAGGAGCAGCTGGCCTCTGTGCTAGCCGCCAACTGGCATTAACGGGGAGTTGGATATGAGTGCTTTGCAAATCGCGCAGCGCAGGATCGAGCGCTCGCCCCTGGTGCGCCCAACGGTGCAGTTCGTCGGCAGCATCCAGATCGTGACGGGCCTGCTGACCGTTTACGCCCTTTTCTCCGGAGCGGAATGGTACTGGTGGGCGCTCGCGCTGTTCGGGTACTTCGTCTACGGCTGCATCGGGCTTTCGGTTGGTTTCCATCGCTATTATGTGCATCGCAGCTTCAAGGCTCCGCGCTGGGCCGAGATTCTGTTCACCCTGTCCGGCGCTCTGGGCTGCTCCGGCTCGCCGGCCAGCTGGGCGGTGATGCATCGCCAGCATCATCAATATGCCGACCGCGAAGGTGCCCCCCATTCGCCGCATCTGCGTGGCTTGGGTGTGATGTTTATCCATAACTATGCCCCGAAGAACCGGAAGTGGCAGATGCGCCGCGAATTCAAGCGCGACCGCTTCCAGCTCTGGGTGCACAAGAACTATGTGGCGCTGGTACTTGGTTTCGCCACGCTGCTGCTGCTGGCCGACTGGCAGGTTTTCCTGTTCGGCTGGGCTGTGCCGGTGGCAATCAAGCTGTGGATCAGCGGTCTCACCATCTACATCACCCACAAATACGGCTACCAGAATACCGATACCAAGGACGACAGCCGGAATGTGTGGTGGCTTGGCATCCTCGCCTGGGGCGAAGGCTGGCATAACAACCACCATGCCCATCCCGGCCGCTGGAGTTTTGGCTTCATGCGCTGGTGGGAGCTTGACATCGGAGCAGTGGTGATTGCATTGATCAGGCTCTGCGACAAGCGCAACCGCATGAGCGCCGTTCCGGCCAAGGCGAGTTGATCCGGAGGGGTGACGATGAATGGTGCGGGAAAAGGGCTCGGCAGCAGCCTGCCGGGTAATGCCGAGAGCGGCGGCAGCCGCACGAATTCCTCCGTTCTTGGCGACATCGTATTCCTGCTGCTGCATTCGAAGATGCACCGGATGTGGCCGCTTTATGGAGACTACTAGACTCACGGCCGGTGACTTTAACAAGAAGGCCGGCACCATTCATTTTGCGCCTGGAAAACTTGCGTGGTCGGCATGTATTCTTGAACGACGAAGGAAAGACATTCTTCGTCGAGCGGGCGAAGAACTTGATGCCGGGTGACTTACTGTTTCGCCGCAATGATGGCGAGCACTGGGCGCCACAGATGCATCGCACCGCCTGAAATAGCCTCTTAAATCAGCCGGACTGGCTCACATGACGTTTCATGCCTTTCGGCATACGTATGCTGCCATGCTCGTGATGGCCGGTGCGTCCATTCCAGCCATTGCCAAGAATCTCGGCCATAAGAGAACAGAAATTTGCGAGCGCTATTACGCGCATCTCAGTTAATCCTTTGTAGCTGATGAAATTCGAGGCCATATGCCGGCGCTGGATCTGGAAGAGTAACTGCCTCTACGGATGGCGATCAGCTAAGGCAGTGCCTGGATTCAGCACGACGAAGTGTGCGGTGAAAATAAAACCATTCATCTCGAATACTAACGTATGCGAGATGCCAGCCTTATCAACACCTGAAAACTAAGCGACATGGTATTGTGCCGCCGGGTCGGTCAGCCCGGTGAGAGCCAGTTGCGTGCTAAGCATGCCGCTCACCGGATAACGAGGTAGGGGGGAGCCATGGCGCGCGTGAGCGTCACACTGGCCGTTGGCTTGCTTATTGCGATTTTGCCTGGCCTAAGCCATGCGCGGTCGAGCCTGACCGATGATCAAGTGCGTGAGCGCATGATTACGGAGTCGCTTGGCAGTTACTCTGGGCCTTGCCCATGTCCATACAACACGGTGCGCAACGGTGCGAGCTGCGGCAAACGTAGCGCCTATTCAAAACCGGGTGGGGCAGCGCCGCTTTGCTACAAGACTGACGTCAATGACGAGATGGTGCGGGCATGGCGCCGGCGGAATGGTCAATAGTACGAGATAGCTCGTTGGCATGAAACGGCAGAGCTTCTGCTTTAATATTTTGAGGGGAAAGATGAAAAGGCTGATCGCTCTAACACTTATTCTGATCTTGGCGGGCTGCGCACAGAAATGGGAAAAGCCAGGCGGCACTGATGTCGAGTTTCAGTCAACCTTGGCGAACTGCAGAGGGCGCGCCTTCTCAATGTTCCCGCCAAACAATTATACGATTCAGACGTCAGCCGGCTACACGACCCCGGCTTATACAAGCTGCAGTGGCTACGGCTATTCAGCCAACTGCATTACGACAGGTGGGCAGTACAATCCGCCCACCTACATGACACTCGATCGCAATGAGAATGCGCGAGATCAAGCAGTAGAGGCTTGCTTGATGAGTGACGGTTGGCGCAAAGCCGAGCGGCGTTAAGGCGCGAGAGTATGAATCAAGTATTTTCTACTCAGACGTTTTGTACTGAGTGAGGCACGCATTTCGCGTGAGTAGCGAAGTGGCTTTATCTGTTGTGGGTGCCTTTTGTATCGACTTCAACCTTCTCAAGGTCGTCGATGGTCATATACCCTTGAGCGATGGCTTTGACGAGTTGTGAGATGCCATTGCGCAATTTTCTATTCTCAATCGAATAGAAATATCGGATCAGTTCAAGAGACTGACGATGAGATACGTTGTCGTCAGGCGGAAGATCCCAAGGCGGCGCATCGGCCCCCTTTGGTGGCGCATGAACATCGTCATCGAGTGGCATGTCCTCGAAGAAATACGATGGTGGGACGTTCAATAGTTTCGCGAATTCTTGCAGGCGAGACGCGCCGATGCGGTTTTCCCCTTTTTCATATTTTTGAATTTGCTGAAAGCTCAGCCCGACTGATGTACCGAGGCGCTCTTGAGTGAATCCAGATAAAGTTCGGCATGCCCGAAGTCTTGCGCCAACATGAACATCGTACGCGCTAGTTTTACGCGAAGAACCGACAGCGGGCATAAAGTATCCAGTCAGTGCAATTCGACAGGGTGTTCGAGTTTGATTTTGTTGGGGAAGGCAACAATCGTGTTGTCACCTATCGGCACAGTCACGCGGCGATAGGTGACAGCGCCATGTGCAGAAATCGAGTAAGTATTAATGCGATCTGCTTGCAAGGTTTCAGACATCTGCTCATGAAGCATGAGGCCGAAAGCCGGCTCGCCATGCATGGCGCGAACATCGCGAAACATAATCGAAGCGGCAAAACCGATCGGGATATTTGATCCGAGATGGACTGGCCGAAACGCGGTGCCGTCAGTCATCAAAATATGTGCCTGCTCGAGTAGGCTATGGCGTTTTAGAGCATCGCGGATAGGTTCAGATGTTGTCCGCAGATATTGGCCAAACGAGATGAGCCGAGCCTCATTGGCATTTTTGCGCATGTCTGGCTCGGTGAGGCTGCCAACCCATGCCATTCCAGACGGCGGGATGGCGAGATGGTCAGAAATCTCCCCGATCAGGCCAGGAAGATTGTGGGGCGGCGCTGCAAACCAAGCATCAATGGCGCGCACCAAGCGAAAGCTGAAGTCGCTTTCGCCTCGAAACCATCGGCGTAAGCCATCTTCCCCAATATGGTGCCCTTGAGCCGCCAGGCCGTTTACGAGTTTGGTGAGGCTTTTGCCATGGCCCAGAATCGTGCAGCGCCAGCGAATGGCCTCCTCTAGCCTTACAGCGAGTTCACGTTTACCGGAGGCCGGGCGTTCAGAAGGCGACTGAGAGCTCAAGAATCACAACCCTTTAGGTGTTGTGGCGAGGAAATATCCTCGCCACAATATATATATGGTTGTGTCTTAGATCAACTAGCCTTTCTTAATGCGAGCAAATTTGGTGCACCTGGTATCTTCTCGATGTCTTCATGACGGAATACAGGGCGCTGATTCCCGCTTAAGTGTTCAACAGCATCCTCTCGCGTCGAATAGACGAACCAGAGCGGCTCGGCGAAGCCAGTGCCGGTGTAATAGGGCGCGATCATCTCGGCCTCACGGCGGAAGTTGTAGCCGGTATCCGACAAGGCTAGGGGCCGATGATGGGGGCGCACGAAACCGATCAAGTTGTCGGCCTGAAAATGCTCTAGCAAATGCAGATGGACGAGTTGTACGCAAAAGCCGATGAGGCCGCGATCGCGCCAACCTGGATGGCCCGCATCATTCGGACCGAGCGTACCGGGCTTGCGTGCTGGCATGACCCAGCCGCCGCCTACATAGCCAAGGCGGCCGTGCAGATTGGTAGCAGGTCCAATGATTTTGATTTCTGGAGCCCACAGATGTGCGGCGCGATCACCGAAAATCTTCTGATCGCGTAAAAGTCCAGATAAACCGCCTGTTTCAAGCGGTGCATCAATGATGCGGCCTGCGCAAATGGCAATCGTATTGCGGCGCACGTCGAGCACTTGAACCCAGAAGAAATTGTGGCAATCGAGCGTGCAGAATGCGGGATCGAGTGGTGAGGCCGGGTCACATCCTTCAACCTGCCGATAGAAATCGGCGAATGCGGCAGGATCGGAATGAAGTTTCACGCCGAAGCCAGTGTCGAGCAAATCAGTCATCAACGTACGAATACGTCGCCTGAGAATCTGGTTGGTGGGTTTTGGAGTAAATGTGGTGAGAGTCATGACGATGTCCCTTCTGTTGAGAACCCGAAATGGGGGTGCTCAGCTGACAGCACCGGCATAAGGATTCGATGAATGACTGTTTGATCAACAGCAGTGTCGTTGGTTGGTCGCGCCGATCAGTGAAAACTAAAGCGGTGAGCTGTAGGGGCGTTGGCGACCACGGATGGTGGATCGATAGGGCTTTGTAATACAATAGTATGCATTTATCGCTCAATCGGCATCTCACTCGCAGGAAAATAAAGGTGTGTTAGCATCGATGCTGGGGCGGAAAATCCTGGGGAAATAAAATGCGGCACTTAGCAATGCTGTTTGCCATTATCGGCAGTCTCGTGCTTCCAGTTGAAGCTTTCGCCAAAAGTGGTGGGAGTGGTGGCGGCAGTCATTCTGTGCACGGCTATACCAAGAAAGACGGCACCTACGTGGCGCCACATAAGCAGACCAATCCAAACAACACCAAGAACGACAATTGGTCGACCAGGGGTAATGCCAACCCCTATACTGGCAAGCCCGGTACGAAGAACCCAGACTGATTACTTAAGCTCATCCCATGGCCAGATATACTTTAGGGCTCAATATAGCCCTGTTGGCAGCATTACTTCTGTGCGCGCCATCTATTGTTTACGCCAAATCGAACTTGAGCGATGCGCAGGTCAAAGAGCGCATGATCGAAGGCTCGATACGCTCGTATCGTGGCAACTGCCCATGCCCATACAACACCGCCAGTAATGGATCACTCTGCGGCAGGCGCAGTGCCTATTCACGGCCAAGTGGGGCAGCGCCGATCTGTTATCCAGACGACATCAATGATGCGCAGGTACGCGACTGGCGTCGGCGTAACAATGAGTAGGGTCGTCATGACGCCTGAAGAATTAATCGTCGTTGAGCGCGACGCGTGGGAGAGTGCAGCTATCATGATTGAGCGCCATGGCGAGATGGCAGCCATAGAGGCAGCTAAGTTAGCAGATCTCTATCTTGCGACTGGCGATCTCGATATGCAGCGTGCCTGGATGCGCGTCTTAAAGGCGATTGAGAAGTGGCAAGATACGACGCGGCAGTTCGTCAACTGAGCAGCGAGCGGCTTGCGAAGAGGAATCGGCGGATATCTACTGACCAGGATCAAAGACGTGGAATCTACTGGTGCAGAGAAAATCTAGGGGAATTTACTAGAAGAGTGCAAATAATGAACAGAATTACGAAGCTCTCAGAAGAGATACTGCAATGTGCGCGGCATCCATCCATTAAGATAATTTTTTCTATTGGGTCCGCAGTGACCATCGCTTTCCCGCTTTGGCAGTATTGGCTGGAGTCGGACGATCGGTTGGCGGATAAGCACAATCGTGCTTGGCAAATTATTGCGGCAGCAAGTGCCGGCAGTATGATTAGTAAAATTGGGAATGTGGGCGCGGCATCTGCGCTTGAGACTCTGTCAAAAGACAGAATCTCTTTAGCTGGAATTCGTCTTCACGGCGCTTGGTTACGCGGGATCACATTGCAGGGTGTCGATTTGCGTGGAGTAAATTTCTCCACAACTGATCTGAGTGGTGCGTCTCTAAAGAATAGTTCGATCGATGGCGCTAGCTTCACTGGCGCATTAATACGAGGAGCTAACTTCTCTAATGTTGTGGGAACCAGAGTAAGATTTAAGCAGACGAAGATTTTGGATACTGCAAGTCTTGAGCACCTTAAAGAAGAGGCACGGCAGATCAGTGAAGGGGGGAATTACGATCTGGGAACTGTAAATTTCCAAAGCGCAGCACTATCCTATTCTGAATTTGATGAAGCAGATTTACGCGGTGCTGATTTTAGAGATGTGCGTATTGTCGGGTCTTCTTTTTTAAAAGCAGATTTGTCCGGTGCAAATTTCTCTGGTGCGACTCTGACTGTGGTTGATTTTAGTGGGACAAGGCTTGCTGGTGCCAAGATAACGCCAAAGGCGGCTGAAGTTCTTTTGTTTGAAGGAGCTTGTGGGGACTCTGCGACTGTCTTGCCTGCGGGCATGGCGGCATTGCCTGAATGTCCCCCAGTAAATTCAGGGAAAATCCATTCGAAAAAGTGACGGAAAACCGCATGTCTGAAATGTATGAATCCCTTGGATTAACGCTTGAAGAAGTGATCAGTCTATCCGACGTCTCGCATGCAGTTCTATTTGATGAAATAGCCGTTCAACAACGCAAGAATCTTTGCTCGCGACTCGATGATCATGGGCTTCAAATAACAGAAAGCCTTTATAGGCTTCACAATACATACTCGGCAGTTTCCATGGTGCAGACGATATCAATGGTAAAGTCGGCAATGGAGAGCGAGAAAAGGTTGTTCGATACTATTTTTTGGGACGATTTATTACTTAGAATATTAATACACCCGTTTGCGATGCGTGATCGTGCAGTATGGGCTCTTTGCATGGCTGTTATGGAAGCTCAACATGATTTTACGCATGTTCTGTGCCCGGCCCCTATGAGAGAAGATGGTCTAACGGGTGGATTCAGAGGGGTGTTGTCTGCAACTGCAAGGAAATGGAGTCAGTTAACACAAGAGTCATTAAAGAGAGTCGGCGCATGTTTGGAAATGGACGCAGTTGATTTGTCGATTCTTGGGGGTGAGCAAGAAAATGGTGGAGACTTCGCTCTTATTATTGATATCAATCAGCATAATCTCTGCAGCGTCGATGCAGAGTCAGATCTACTGAAGAAGGGTTTGCTCACCCGATCTAAATTTATTCTTCCATTGATATTCCAAGCCAAGAGATATGTTGGAACTCATGCGGCAGTGAATCATAAAAATATAAAAAGAGGGTATCAATATGATGCCCTTCGGAACACAAGATGTGCCTCAGCTTATATTTTCTATAATAACGGAAATGAAAGATTGAACGATCCGTCTTTGCCACTTGTGAAGCGAGTGGTAGACGTGGCCCACCCAACCCTACAAGGGTCGACGAAGGTCACGGAGGATTCCGTGGACTTTGCCACATATCTTATGCGGGCAATTGATAGTGAAACAGGATATCCGGCGGCTTCTGATCCAGAAGAGGCTTTCAATATGATTCTTGCGAATGCCGATAAAGGGCGCCTGTCTAAGGTAGTTGTCTTTGCTGATCGCCCAGGTGTTGCGCCGGCGTATAGTTTTCACCTTGAGAACCTCATGCGTGATATTGCCAAGATGAAACCGTCGAGCGACGGACCGAAGTTCTAGATTCTATGACCTCTTGCAGTTCGGGCAGCCATTGAGCTGAATCTCTATTTCCGCCCGTACCAAGCTGCCGCGCTGCATTGGGCGGCTAAGCGGACGCATCCCCCTCATTTGCATACCATTGCATGTCACCCCTTGGAGATGTAGGCAAAAATGCCTGTACCGCCTGGTAGTGTTTGCGCCCCGCCGAGCAGTGGTGACACATTGTGTCTGGTGAGGCGGCAGACGCCGTTGGTCGTCATAGGGGTATGGCGTGCTTAAGAAAGTTATGGAGAGTGTGCTCGGGGACCCGAACACGACACAGCATGGTTATGTCGTAGACGGAGTAAGTAACTTCCTGGAGCTGGATGAACCCCAGATCCGGAAGGAACTGGGGGTGGATTCGACGGCAGTACTGCGAGGGAAGCAGAACCTTCCCAAGCCGGACGAGGAAACCCTGGATGACACGCAGCAGGCGGTCATTAGCAGGATGGAGTCTTACCGAAAGGCCGCAGGAAATGACTACGACGGCAACATGGCAGCTTACGGCCTACGTATCGCCGCCCTGAGCTTTTTGTCCGACTCCACGACCATTCTCAATTCAGGCATAAAGGCTGTTGGCGACTTCCAGGCGCTCGCCCACAATGCACTGATGCAAATCAAGCATCTAAAGGAGGCACGTAACGAGGCTGCGTTCAATCTGATCGAATTTCGTGATCGGAATCGGCTAACTCGCGGCGTCGACCTGCCAAAATGGCCTGGGTTTCTTTCTTTGGCGTTGATCTTCTTCGTCCTCGCGGTCGAAACAGCGTTCAACGGATTGTTTTTTGCCGAACGTGTTTTCGGCGGCCTAGTCCAGGGCTTCACCGAGGCACTGGTTTTCGCCCTCATCAATGTCGGTTTTGGCTATATGTCCGGCCGTCTTGCGACGAACCTCATTCATATAAGCGTCGTTCCCAGGGTACTCGGCGGAATTGCCTTAGGCTTCACCGTCATCGTGCTGCTCGCGAACAACCTTCTGGCGGCTCACTACCGGTCGGTGCTGACTGGGGACATCGAGATTATGGATGCTGCCACCTTGGCCATGCAGAGCCTCCTCAAAGCGCCATTTGGTATCCTGGATGGTAAGAGCTGGCAGTTAATGGGGATTGGCCTGACAGCGGCGTTCGTGACCGCTTGGAAGGCTTGGAACATGGACGACCCGTATCCAGGGTACGGGAAGCTGGCGCGGGCCGCTGAGGATCAGAAGCTGGAATTCATCAATAACAAGTCTGGACATATCGAGGACGTCACCGCATCACACGAGCGGACCTGCAACGAGATTGATGCTTCCATGAAGCGCCTTAATCACGGCCTGGCAGAGTATCAGACGGTGCTCGCCAATCGCGGCCGTTTCCACGACACCTATATGGCGCATTTGAACCAGATCGAGCGAGTTGGCAATAATCTGTTAGGTGTTTATCGGAAAAAGAACCGGGAGACACGCACGGACGATGCCACTCCGACATGCCTAAACCACAAGTACGAGATTTCGCGCGTCAACATTGCCAAGCCGACGACTGACCCAGACGAGATCACGAAGATTTCGGACATCGTTAAGACCGTCACCGCACAGCTTCAGGAACAGCTCAAGGTCGTTCACGAGGCTCGGGTCAGCACGATGGCTGATCTGGCCGCTGTGGAGTAAGGCGGCAATGGCAACAAAATTCGGTAAGAAGAGCTCTTCGAATGTTCGCCACATTGCCATTGCCAGTACGACGATTTTGGCAGGCATCGCTATCTTTGGGTTCTTTATTTACCAGAACTTAAATAAGGGCCCGGTCATCAGCAAGGTGACGTTCTGCCCGGATAAGGTGGATAGCGTTACCGCTGTCCTTATCGACGCGACTGACGAGATTTCTGCGGTCCAGAAGGTGGATATTGGCAACCGACTAGATGCCATCAAAGAGCGGTTACCAAAATACGGTCGGATTGACCTCTATGCTCTGGGTGACGAGAAGAATGGCCTTATCCGTCAGATATTCTCGATGTGTAACCCTGGCACTGGAGAGAAGGCAGACGCACTGAATGAGACGGCGAAGCTGGTCCAGCGGCGTTGGGAAAAGGAATTCAACGCCAAACTGGATAGCGAACTCAAGCAGGTCATGAATGTCAAAAACCAACCGCAGTCGCCAATCATGGAGGCGATCAAGGCTGTGGCGGTTCAGTCGTTTGGGGTCGCTGCAACGGCAGGAGCCGGGGAGAAGGTTTTGGTCCTCGCCTCCGACATGATTCACTACACAGCGCCATACAATCAATACAAGGGCGTCGGGGACTTCGAGCAGTTCACGAATAGCGCCTACTATCAGCAGGTTCGCACGGAGCTGCCGCAGGTGAATGTAGAGCTGGTCTACATCCGGCGGCAGACCCAACGGAATGTCCAGAATCCAGAGCATGTACGTTGGTGGGAACGCTTTTTCCGGGCATCCGGCGGAAAAGTCGTCCACGTAGCCATAATCTGATAGGGGGTATGGATGAAAAGCGCCCTTCGGAGCAAGTTCAATGACCGGGAAGACGTCTACCTCTTCATAGCGCTGCTGCTATTGGGGTTCGTCGCCATTTTGGCGCTCAAGTACGTAGCCAAGGCTGACCAGATTGTTGTTACCATTGTGCCGTGCTTACTGCTGGTCGTTTATATCGGGTATGTCTGGTTCACCAAGCGGTATCAGCTGAACGGTGATCGCGCTGGTGACTCTGTCTATTATCTGGGCTTCCTATACACGCTTTTGAGTCTCGGTCTTTCGCTCGCCCAGTTCGTTTGGGCCGGTATGAGCGCCCGCGATATTGTGGGCAACTTGGGTATTGCCCTCTTCACGACCATTGTTGGGCTGGCGGGCCGGGTCATTCTCACCCAGCTTCGCGTCGACCCGGTTGCAACCGAACAGCATGCGCGTTTGGCGCTGGCTCAAGCTACCACGGAAGTTCGGACCGAACTGGCCCAGATGGTAGAGGATGTCAACATCTTCCGCCGGGTTACGGTCCAGGTGATTTCCGAAGGTTCGCAGGAAGTCGCCAAGGAAACCCAGAAGGCGCTCCAGGAGAATGTTGCGGCTTTCACGTCGAGTGCCAAGGCCGTTATTGAGCGCATTGAAGAGGTGTTTGCCGATTTCGGTGACAATGCGAAGAAGTTAAACCAAGCTTCCAGCGGGACAATCCGTGCCTTGGAGAAGCTCATTGAGCGTGTTGAAGCTATTGACGCTCCTCAAAACCTGATTTCGGCCAAGTTCGATCCACTGGCAGAACGCATTGGTGAGGTGTTCACCAACTTTAACACCCAAGCCGAGGCGCAGCGCGGTGCCGTGGACAGACTCCGGCAGGCATTCGAGACCTCGACCGAGCGGGTCAGTGGCTCGATGGAGAAGATTGGCACCATCTCCACCTCGGTTCAGGGTTTGGTTGATAGTATCGATGCCCAGGCCAAGACGATGGCTTCCAATGCGGATGCCGTCTGCGGCCTAGCCGAACAGGTGAAGATCACCCTAACCGAGGCAGCCAATCACCAGAGTGCTGCCACAGGGAAGCTAGTATCCGGCTTCGAGGAAAGTCTGAAGCGGGTTACCGGAACCACCGGGCAAACCCTGGAGGAGCTGACCTCCGCCCAGCGCAAGGCCGCCGAGACCATGGCGGGTTCGCTGAAGCTGGCCGTCGAGGGTGTCGAAGGCGCCTTAAAGGCGTTGCAGGACCATTCAGCCACTCTGTCGGACCAAGCGCGCCAGCAGGCTGAAACGGCTGTTCGCCAGCTCCAAGAGCGCCTGGAGGGGATTGGTAAGGACGCCCAGCAGGCAATCGATGTTCAGACAGGCAAGATTGAGGAAATCGCTAAGACGCTTACGGACGCGGCCACCAAGGTCGAGACGGCCTCTGCGGCTGCTGTGGCGGCCAGCCAATCGGGCGGTGATGACCTGAAGCGGGGGCCGGCGATCGTCTAGTCAGGGGTGGCAATGGAGCTCGAAAGCAGAGTTGATGCCTCGAATGCTGCCAACCGGCGGGGGCTTCTGCTTGGCCTAACGCTGTCCGAAATCATGATGATCATCCTATTCGCACTGCTCCTCCTGTTCGGGGCAGTATTCGCGGAGCAGGAACAGGATAGGAAGCGGCTGGCTGAGCTGGAGCCGATGGTGCGAGACGGCCAGACTGCTTTGGCCGCCGTCAACCCGATGCGGGATATCCTTGCGACCTTGGGTGTGACCCCGAATCAGGTTGACGAAATCCTCCGTGAACTCCGGCGAGTTCAGGATCTCCGTCAGGATATTGCTGACCTGGATGCTACCGCGCTGACGTCTGCGAATGACGAGCAGAGCAAAAAGCAGCGAGACGACGCGCGCCGTGAGCTTCAGAAGAAGAAAGCCGAGCTGGCCCAAGCGGAAAAGAAGATTGACCAGCTTCAGAAGGAGCTGGAGGCCATGGGTAGGAAGCAGCGCCAGGCTGCACAGCTCGCTAGTGCGATGGCAGAGGCAGGCATTACGCCAGAGCAGGTCAGGGAAGCCGAAAAGGCTTTTGCCTCCATCAAGCAGGTGACGGAAGACCTAAGGCAGAGGATGGCCAAGGCTGGGGCTGACCCGAAGGCGATAGATGCAGCCCTGGAAAAGGCCTCCAAGGATTGGGCCAACACTGCGATGGACAACAAAACGCTCGCTGAGGGGCGCAATTACTGGAAGACAAAATACGAGACCGATTTCGGCAACGGAAAGAAGTATGCCTCTCCATGCTGGGCAACCAATGGAGCAGTAGATCCGATTTACGACGTCGCCCTGACCGATGACGGCATGCAGATGCGGCGCTTTCATGTGCCGCAGTGGGCCGAGGACTATGATCGTCTGCCGACGTCCAGCATCAAGCTCCAGAAAGGCATGTCCCAGCAGGAGTTTGTGGTCTCTACCCGTCCATTGTTCGACTACAGCAATAAGAAGGACTGCCGGTTCTTCGTGCGCCTGTATGACGACACAAGCGTGAGTGCCAAGCTGACTTATCAGAATCGGCGCCGGGCCGTAGAGGGCCATTTCTACATCATTGATATGAAGAATGCGAAATATGGCGATGGGAATTAGCCGTGAGGTGATGACCCATTGGCGATACCGGCTTTGGCAGCGTTGAATTTTCTGGTCTGCAGGACCGTTGCGCGCGCGTTAGTATGAATCATCAGAAATCTACTGAGCTCCCAGGCTGTGTGAAATGTTTACATCGTAGGGCGAGATCGATGAACAATACGGATGATGATCTCCTCACTATTCCCGACAATATTGGTGAAACGATAGTGAGGGTCGGCTCTCTGGTCGCGTGCCCGCTATTACGAACAGATGATTTTGCAAAATATTGTACAGAAAGGGGAGTGTCGGTCACTCGTGAGCGGCTTATCCGTTTAGAGAAGATGCGGCTGTTTGCACCAGTATTTCGTGTTGAGACGCCACGCGATGGTGTAGATCACTTCAGAATTCCCATCGACAGCGAGAACGACTGGTTCAAAAAAGGCTGGGCAATCGACACAACATCAATCGGTAAGAATTACATTACACCAGAGGCGACCAGTAGGAAGTACGAAGGCTATTATTCAGTTTTTCAAATTGATCACCTGGATTGCGTTTTATCTGGGTTAACTCTCACTGTGAATCTCGATGGATTTATATATCCGTCTGAAAAAAAGATTGAATGGAATGATATAGGTGCTCAATGGCAAAATCATGCCGAGCATATATCTGAATCTTTACGCAATAGTGAGTACAGGAGAGCTAAGGCAATTTTGTGCCAGTACATATCAAATCGTTATTACCCGAAAACACAAAGCGACCAAAGAATGATAATGGTTCCGCAAGGCTACACGGCTTCTGATTCTTGGCTATCTGTTTTGTTTTATAAATGGAATTGGGATGAGGAAGTTAGGAAATGGAATCCAAAAGAAGTTGAAAATATATTTCAACTTACACCTAAGAAACTGAAGCATGCATTTGAAGGCCTATCGATTTCTCAATCTCATATAGACCCAATAGAGCGCTGGTATCAGCTGACGCAATTTATATCACTTAATGAAAGAAAACGCCTTAAAGGGGACGCGTTGCGCGCCGAGACCCTTCGGGCAGGCGCCTTTATGCTGCGTGACCTTTACAAAGATTTGTATGGTGAAGAGTTATCGCATCCTAATGAAGTGAGTGTACAAATCATAACGCCTTTCCCGGAATTGGATGTACGTTCGGATGTAAGGCGGTATTTGGAATTTGTTTCAAATAAATACGGAGTCAATCCTCAACCTAAGCTCACATTAATTGTTGAAGGTGAAACAGAAGAAGCTGCAGTCGAGTATATTTTTGACCAGTATTTTGGGATACATCCTGGTTTGCTCGGCATAGAGATACTGGTTCTGGGTGGAGTTGATGCTGCGACAGGTGAGAAAGAGGATCGATTCAGAGCTATAATCCGCCTTATAGATTATTTGCACCATCACCAAACGTTGACTTACCTGTTATTAGATAACGAACGCTATGCCAGAAAACTAAAAGCAGAAGCTAAGAAGGCAGCTTCAATTCATCGAAGTAGAAAATATGCTACGAGATCAGAGTATGTGAAAGTTTGGGGCACTTCGTACGAGTTCGATAATTTTTCGCCAACGGAGTTGGCTCAAGCTCTAAACATGCTTTCCGGTCTGCCGAAAGCCTTCACTGCAAGCATAGTCAGTGAATACAAAAATGCAGCGAACCCGGGAGCAGAATTAAAGAAAGGTTTCCAGCAGAAGGCAGGTAAACGCCTAAGGAAGCTAGATCTAAATAAAATACTATTGGAAATAATGTTTTCTCCATCGGCGCGGCGGCCATTGAAGAGTCGGCCGATTATTAAAGTCCTTCAAAATGTACGTAAGCTCGCAGTTCTAAATCCTTTCCCAACTCTTTTTGAGAGTTGGAAGAAAAACCAGGAATCTGGCTACTTGGGAAAAAGTGAGCACGTGAAACGCCGTGCAACGCGGATAAGTCGATAAGGTTCACATATTATGAGGGGCGCACCAGTTAGGCCTTCATAGAGTCTGGTGGAAATTACTCTGATGAGGCTGTTTCACCTCCCTCGCGTCAGTAGAAGACAAATCTACTGAGTGTTCCTCACTTAGACACTAGCATGGCATTAGCCGCGGATGTGTCCAGGCTTAGCAAATGCCAGGCATCTCGATACTCATTGAGCCAGCCCAATGGATATGGGTTTTTTCCCGCGGGAAACTTTGTCTCGTAGTCTGGCAAGAATCGCCGCATATCCGTCTGCTTGTGTGGCTTCCCGTTCCTGCCAGGCATTGCTAACCACGACACATGGCTCTCTCGGAGAGCTGCAGCAACAATTGCACTTGGCACAACCCAGATCGCCGGTCGGTCCAATGGGCTCTTTCCAAAGTCAACAAAGCAGTAAAACAGCCTGTCCTGTACGGCCTGCTCATGCTTCTCGCCCATATGCCAGCCGCCATCGGAGCCCTTCTCCTGGCGGGTCTTGACCTGGAGTGAACACAACTCGCCGCCAGTTCGCTCCGTCACGAGGATATCGACCGTGGGCACACCTTCGGGCGCAAGGGCAGCTATATAGCCCCGGCGGAGAAGCTCCCCCATGACGATGTGCTGTCCAGCAGCGCCCGTGATCGTTGATTGGGAAGACATTCGTCAGTTCCTCACTTAGACAGGCCGTGTCACGTATCCGATAAGCGTGCTCAGTGCCAAGCAAAGGTAGGTAATTATATTCAGCGTCAGGCGGTATCTCTGGTTCTCTTCAATACGACGCTCATCAGCTGCTTGCGTAACGAAGAAGAGGCCAGCCGCAAATGCTGTATAGATAAAGAAACGCAAGGGAGTCTCGTGCATGAAGATCGAAAGCGCGGGGAGCATAAATAAAGCAGGAGAGAAAGGGCTATTGCGCGGGCCCCCGGTAACCAACATCAAAAGTCCGGCACCAGCAATATCGAGAATAAATACGGCAAGGAATGCAGAGGATTGATCATTACTCGGTATTGGAATGCCCCCAAAGCTCGCCTTCGCCGATCCCACCACTTCGTCGGTGAATATCAGCAGCAGCATTGTCACTAATGCAAACAGCGCATAGTACTTCCACAGCCCGGTAATCGGTGCGCGATCTGGTCGCATAACGCTTGGGCGATCCTCAGCAGAACTCAGTAACCACAAACCAATCGCGACAATTACCAAAATCGAAGACTGCATTATCAAAAATGTATTCGTAAGTTTTACATCCCCCGTCATTGTATTTTCCTCACTTGGACAAGGCTACCTTCCGGACTAAATCGGAAGTTCCCGGCTCGCTAACAAGGTCTGTCAGTACCACCGAATCTATTGCCATAAATGATGGAGGGATCGGGCTGTGCCAGAACAACTGCTTGAAATCCTCTTTCCGGCCGACGCCAACGTTGACTTCATGCCTCCGCTGTCGGCCCGCCGTATGAGCAACCAAATCTGCAATCTCTAGGCCAGCTTCCATACTGGACTTCGGCATGAAATAACCGTCAACACTAACCGGCCGGCCGTGGATATTCTGGCATATCATCGCGGCCAAGTCGAAATCCCGTTTGACTAAATCGCGGCCGCGGTCCGAATCCTCAAAGACTAGCGCAACCGCGTCAATGTCCTCACCGGCCGCGAGGTGCGCGAGATAGCGGGCGAGAACGACAGATACCGCTTTATGAGCGTCAATGCCTGGCGGGAGCTGCGTGCGAACGTCGCTCATAACTGCGAAGCGCCAGAAAGGCCGGCGAAGAAAGCCGTTAATAGCATGAATCTTTGGTAACGACGGTCGCGACTGCTCAAACCCCACAGCATGAAAAGGCCGTAATGCGCCTCCAAGTTTTTCGCGCTTCAGCCTCCGCCACGGCTTGGCAAGGCCAGTCCGATAGTTCGGCGCGAGAATACCGCAACCGCCGAAGCCAAAAGTCGGATTTTTGGGGTCGCTGAAATCCTCATTGCCGGTCTCATCGACAAAGACCAGAAACGTTCTAGCCGTCCATTGCAACTCGGGCCCTACCATTCGCGCCGGCGTCGAGTGCGTGGTTTGGCTCATCGGCAACGGTTCCTCACTTGGACGAGGCTGGTGGGATGGCGTCACCCAGCATCTGTAGCACCGTATCTGCCTCCCAAAAGACAGCTTCCGGCTCCAACTTGTCAGGGAGTGCATCTGGATAACTAATGTCGATTATGAACATTTCATCGACTTTCTTCGGGAAGGCGGCATGCGCATCCGCATCTGGAAGGCTGAGAGTCATCGATAGTTGTCCTCTAGCACCTAGAGCCGGCCCGACAAGTGTTCCCATATTGGCCAAACACAGTCGCCTCGCAACGTCTTTCAGGTATGCGCGTGTCTCGGTCCAATACGGATCACTCGGCCTTTTCCACGATATGGCGTGAGTATAGTTACCCAATCTGCCTGCATCCTGTCTTAGTACCGACGTAACCGGTGTATAATAGTGAATTGTTATGGGCACCTTGCTCTTCGGATGAAGAAGCCCAAAGCGCATATACTTTTCTCCGATACCGAACGCGCGCTCCAAGTTCTTGTGGAGCTTATGTGCAGCCCATTCACGCCGTTGCAACTCTGGAATCTTGTTCCAGGCTTCAGCATACTGCTGCAAGCGTGATTCTATTCCACAGCGCAATTCAAAGGCAGCATAGAATAGGCTTTCCACATCCCCTCTATTCAAGAGCTGGGCCGCGCGGACCAGGTAATCACGCGAGGTCACACCATAGTCGACCATTGTTCCTCACTTGGACGACAAGCGGTTGGCTGTAACAAACATGGCGATGTCCAACACAAAGGTCTCACGCATACCATCAGCAGTAACAGACGTGTTGAGCGCCCCCCTTTGAATAAGGGACTCTATCGCCGTGTGTGAAAGCGACAAGGAGTTGGCTTCTGACCACAGAAGGACAGACCCACCTGCTCGGACAAATGCGGCTACAACGTCGCGCTCTTCAACACAAAGCTCATCGTATACATTTTTTGCCGCTTCGAGCTGCATCTTTCTTGAAGCTGTGCGATGAGCTTTTTCATATAGCCAAGTGGAAACCAGCCGAACAATCGGAAAAACGATCACTCCAATTAAAACTGCGACGACCGCATCATCCAAAGAAAGATAAGAAATTAAGGCGGCGATCCCCGCAAAGCATCGCAACGCTACGGCCGAAATCCGTCTCTCCATAAATTTTATCAATGAGCTTGTCGAAAGTATTCTCAAGAATCACGGCCGTCATTCCTCACTTGGACAGAAAGAAACTAATGACATCTGCAACGCCGGACACAACTGCACCCATTGCTGTTGCAATGCCGAGTACGGCTTGCCAGAATGATAGCCGCAATCTCGATTCCGTTTTTACTGGCTCACCATTGATATAAAGCCTAGCGTCATCGCCAACCTGCACCTCAATCTTCTTGCCGTTGTCGAATTCATCACTGAAGAGGGTCGCAAGTTTAACCATTCTCATTCCTCACTCGGACGATTCAGTGCCGCGCTGAGATTGCAGCACCAGCTCTTCCAAAGACGAGGCCGCCTTGGACGCCTTCAGCGCGGCTTTAGGGAAACGTTTATGCCGCAGTTTCCCCGACTCCCACCAATGGCACTCGACGTCGTCACCAGAAACGACGGTAACTGTCATCGGCCCGCTACCGGATTTCAACTCCACAACATCGCCAACAGCAAAGATCAAGCGGCCCTCACGTCGATTTTGGCTTGCCTGTCTTGTTAAATGACGAGAGAGGCCCGCCCGGCAGGTAATTGTAGACCGATGCACGGGAAATGCCGAGTTCCTTTCCGATCTTGCCTGGGCTGGTGCCCGCGGTGTGCATATGCTTGATTTGCCGCTCCATCTTCGCCGTCACTTTGCGCTCAGCCCCGAGTTTCTGCCCGCGCTTCTGGGCAGCCTTCAGACCCTCTCTAGTGCGCTCCATGATCAAGGACCGCTCGAACTCGGCCACGATCATCAGGACGCCATAGAGCAGACGGCCGACAGCTGTTTTTGTGTCGATCGGCTGAGTAAGGCAGCGCAGGGTGGCGCCCTGTTCCTCGATCTGCTTGAGCAGTGCAATAGCCTCGGATACCGACCGGGCTAGGCGATCCAGCTTCCAGACGATCAGCTCGTCCCCCTGGCCGACTAGGCCAAGCACCGCCGATAGGCCTTTGCGTTTGGAGACGGAAGCTGCCGAGCCTTTGTCGATGAACAGCCGTGCATCTGACACTCCGGCCTCTCGGAGTGCATGCACCTGTAAATCGAGCGTCTGGTCGGCCGTCGAAACTCTTGCATATCCGAATTTGCGTCCCATGTCCGCCTGTCCCGAAAGACGTCCCGCGGTATCAACGGCGCGAATCTTCGGCAATGACCTATTAGACAGTTTCTTGACACTTTTCCGACGCATCGCCATTATCCAGAGTATTGGTCAATGGCGTATAGCACGCTGGTGCTAGGATTCGAAATCGGCTCCGATGAATGACTGATCAAAAAAGAGAAATGGCGGAAGCACTGTTTTCGCTGGAGCGCCGGTATGGCATCCACGAAAAGGCGGAACGCATTAGAGAAGGGCGCTTTATGCCCGATCTCACGGAGACGCCATCCGAATATTTTGACGAGGAGCATGAGTTTGTACGGCAAGGGATTCGACGGTTGTACTTCGGCCTTCCTGACATTAATGCCCGAAAGCAGCTGATCGCCGCTGATAGGGCCCTTCGACGGGAATGGGAGGAGTGGTGGCGGCTTCACTGGCTTGAGGCAGAGCAAGAGCACCACAAAGCGAAACAGAAACTTCAGACCTTGCCGTGGGGCGAGGCCGCCTTCATTGCATTGGGCTTTGTCGCTGTAGGTTATTGGGCGAAACAAATGGTGGGAGCAATAGGGGGAGCCGTTTTCGGTTCTTTCATTGCCGCCGGCTACGTTTGGAATACAAGATTCCGCAGGCAGAATGATCTAGAAAGAGCACAAATCGACCTATCAGATCGAAAAACGGCACGCGAGGAAGCCCTTGCCCGCAAAGAGTGCTTCTCACAGATAGAGGAGGTAGCCGGCGAGGACTCCAGATGACAAATGCTCATCCGACTTGCGGAGGAGTAGATTTCTGACGATCTATCCTAAGGGCTCGCCAGGTTATTCTGGACGATACGTGAGGCAGAGTGAGTGCGCGATCTCGGTGATGCCTTCTTGCAAGTCCGGAGCATGAGGGCCCCCCTGAACGCTGAGCTCAAAAAGCGCTTTCGCTATGGAATGCCGGTCAACCAGAGTGACCGGGAAGTCGGCCAGCATTTTCTTAATTGTCGATCTCCCAGGTTTAAATGGCGAAATCGTTTGGTGACTGCGCGGGGTAGGCGGGCTGGCTAAATGATGCCAGTAAAGACGCAGAGTATTGTGAAGACCATCTGCGATTGCGCCGAGATAACTGTCGCGCTCAGCGAAAATACGACTTTCCGCTTCCTCCATCGCGGACACGATATTTTCGTATTCTCGTGATGTGGTTGAGCAGCGAATAATGCGGGGGCGACGGCTGCGACGCTTTCTTGAGATTTTAGTCATTTGCTGCCTCTTGAACTTGTATACGTATTTTACAAGTTCAATTAGAGAGCTTTAGGTAGGTTGTCCGGGCTTGTTGACGCGTCTTTAGACGGAGTTGAGCCCGGTTACGGCCAAGGCTGTTTTGACGCCTCTAGAGTAGTTTCAGCACCCGCTGGTATAGCGCCATCATGGTGGCATCGTTAGTGTTGCTGGCCTGGTGAGTGTACATCACGACACCGCGGCGTGGGGTGAGCACCAAATACTGCCCGCCATAACCAACAAATAGAAAGGACTCCGCGCTGCACCAATTCCAAATCTGGTAGCCGTAACAGCGGCTCGAAAGATGGGTGCGCTGCATCGGCCTCACTGCGGTCATCAGGTAGCGCGCAAAGCAGTCGTCGGGGTCACGCATCGAATCGATGAGGAAATGCCCAATCCGCAACCAGTCTTCAGGAGCGGCGCTAAAGCCGTTGTAGGTCGAGGTCTGACCTGAACTGTTCTGCAGCCAGGCACCACCTTGCTGTGGGCCGGCAGGCTGCCAGATAGCTTCATTGAAAAAATCGGGGAACTTGCGCCCGGTCGCCGCCTCGACGAGAAAGCCCAGTACCAGTGTATCGTAATTGTTGTAGTTGTACGTATCACCGGGCTTGAAGCGTCGCTCGTCATGCCGGCGCATCATTTCGATGAAATTTCCGGTCATGCGGCCGTTGTATATCCCGCGATGCTCGACCGCGACCGGTTCGGTCTGCCAGCCTGTATGCGCTGGACCATCCACGGCAGAGCCGCTTTGCATCAGCAAGATCTGCTCGATTGTGGAATTGCCCCAGGATGTGCCAGCCAAGGCGGGCAGGACAGCGTCTGTTCGGAGTTGGAGCGAGGATATCGCTCCACTGCACAGAGCTTTGCCCACCGCCAGGGCCGTCAGGCTTTTCGATATGGAAAGGCCAAGCGGTGTCGATTTCCGCAACCAGTTCTCGGCGTAGCCCTCATGTAGGATGTTCCGGTCTTTTGAGACCATGACAATGCGGGTCTCGCGGGGCCGTAGCAGGGCATCGAAACCTGCAGCAATGGCCGGATCGCGATGGGCGAGTTTCTGATCCGCGGGAGCCGGGGAAAGCTGTGAGGGAGCTGTTGCCGCTGGTAGGTGTGCTACCTGCGCTTGGCGGCGGACGCCTTCCGATAAGTTGGCCCACCAGGTCAGGGATTCTTGCGCCTGAACTGAGTGAGCCAGAGCTGCCGGAAAAAGAATGGAGACGAGGACGAGCGCCTTTGCCAGTTTCAGGGCGGGCCTGGCCTTTGCGCGTTTCTTGTTATTAGCCGGTGCGTGCTCCATCATGGAATCCCCTCGTTTTATCCCGTCCTTCATCGCAAGCTAAAAGCTCTATCCTAGCTACCAGAGCTAGAACTGGGCTTCGATGACCCATCGCCCCTTGGCCTTGTCGGCCCAGGAGATTCCATAGAGCACGGCCTGCCGCCCGCCATTGGTGATGACTTCTGCCTCGCACAGGTAGATTTGCACGTCACCGGCAGGCCCCTTCACGACAGCGTCCTGGCTATTCCAGACCCAAGGCTTGCTCGTCGGACCCGCCGTGATGATATCTTGGATTTCGAGCTGTAAGCGGCGGCCCTTCGGCGAATTCTTCACCGCGTCTTTCAGACTGCTTTGGGCGGTCCGGCTCTCGCAAGTCGGAAGCGAAGAGGTCAGGCTGAATTCATCTCCAGCGCCTTGGCGCATCAAGTTCCAGCCCAGAGCGATGACCAGGATGATACAGAAGGCCACCTTGTCTCGGGTACGGTGGAGAATCACGGCGCCTTTCTTCCGCTTATAGACCGGCCCCATCCAGAGCAGGATCAAGCCCGGTATCAGGAGTGCCAGGGAGCCCAGGACGTTTACGAAGGACAGGGCGACGCCCAGGGCGTTGATGATCCCCACCAGCCAGAGCTTGCGGTAGATCGGGATGCTGCCCCATTCGGGCAAAGCGGGAGCGGTGACGGAATCGGGATTCGTCATGGATGCCTCTAATGGCTGGGTGGATTGTGGATGAGTTGGACCGGTGCGCGGTTATGTGGCGGTGCTTATGTCTCCCGGCGGGCCTCGATTCGGAGGGAAAGACCGGCTTTTAGTAATTCCCGCTCGTTTAAACGAAATTATCCTCGTAGTTAAGTTTCGGTCAAGCGGCATTTCCGTAGTTTCCTTCGGTGGTTAATGGAGTGGCCCGAAACGACATTCGGGCATGGATAAACGCAGGAAATCGACCCCGGCCGAGACCCGCCAAAAGGCGTTGGGTCGTCGGATCAAGGCGCTCCGCAAGGAGCGGAAGCTCAGTCAGGAAGACCTGGCAGAGATGATCGGAATGAGCGTCGATACCGTGTCCAACATCGAGCGCGGGTTTTCCTCGACAAAGCTGTCAACGGTGTTCGAAATCGCCGCGGCGCTGAAGGTCGGCTTTACCGATCTCTTCGATTGGGCGGATATGCCGAAGCAGTCCCCTCAACAGAAGGTCCGAGCAGGGCTGGTCGAGAAATTCCGCATCCTTCTGGAAGGTAACGCTGAGGTCACGGTGGCCGATATTGCCGAGCTGACGCGAGCGATTTCCGAAGCCGCGACCAGGCACTGATACCGGCTCAGTATTCCTCTGCCAGCATTAAAGTCAGCACCCGGGTTGTGACGGCCGGATCAGCGGGATCGGGCGAGCCGAATTCCAGCGACTTGTCGTAGGCGTCGATTTTCCAGAAGAACTTCCGGCCACCATATTCGATGCTCCCGAAGTCATGCTCACCATAGGGATCGTTATCCGGGGTGAAGGCATCGAATTGGATCACCTCGCGACATAGCTCGGCGACGCGAATGGGGCCTAGCGCCTGGACGCCGGCAGTTATCATGAACCGCCCACCGAATCCGCCGCTCTTGCGGAAGGCATCATTGAGCTTGGCAATCGACTGGAGCTGTTCTTCCGGGTTTTCGCGATCGGTCGGTTCGTTCGACATGGACAATAGTCTCCTGTGGCGCGGCCCAGCGATTGACGGGCGGCGCAGATGGATCGGAGTTTGGGTGGAGTTAGATGCGATTACGGACGGAACGGACGGCGGCGGAGTAGCCGCAGCCGGGAGATGGCGTCGCCCTCTGTCTCCAGCACCAGGTAGAGGCGGGTTGGCCGATGACGTCGGGCACGTGGGTTTGAGACACGGGCGCTGATGATCCGATAGGCCAGATTGAGACTGTCGGGTGCAAGCACCAGAACTTCGGCGCTGAGCGGCACGCCCTCCAGGAGTTCGGCGAGGTCATCCACGGTCATGGCGGCCCCGGTCTTGATCCTGCGCCTGTTGGTCGGAGCCCCGGTCCTGACGATATTGCCGGAGTGCCGAATCCAGCTCCCGGACCGCTGCGGCCAGGTCGCCTCGGGTCCACCGATCAAGTACGGTCTGGGCGGCTTCGGCCAGGGTGACCATGCCTTTGCGGGGGCCGTTCATGGCGCACCTTCTTCGGCACTGCCGGTTGGCGGTATCCGCAGGCATGGTGGTGGCGTTGGCAGAAGCGGTGGGCCGGTGGGCACCTCAGATGCATTATCCGGTAACGGCTTCCGAGGCAGGAAATGGTTGAAAAGCTGATCCAGGGCCAAATGGATGCTCTCGGCACCGAGGTCACAAATCGGGCCTAACGCTGAGATCACCAGGCCAGTGACCAGCAGTTTCAAACGCCGCGCACGCTCCAGGCGGCTATCAAGTTCGTCGGCTTCTACATCCGTGCCGTCGAAGGCGAGGATGAACAGTTCGGTCTCTGGCCCCTGGAAGAGTGCCAGATAGCGCCTCCGTACGGGGGACGGTGGTTCCAGTCCGGCGAAGGCTGCAAACTCCTCAAGTGTCCCAATGAAAGCGAGCGAGAGCCGGTATGCAGCGGCCGAGGTCTCTCTCCGCCAAGTCTTGATGACCAACTCGTCCTCTACCGTTGTGACTTCATACCGGAAATCGAGCTGACCTTGGTCCCACCAATGGCTGCAGAGCGTGAAATGGGCTCCGTCACTGAGGCTGTCTTCCGCCCTCTGTGGTTTGGCGGCTGCCAGAAAGGCCGCAGCCCAATCACCTGCCTCGAACTGCGGCAGCGACCAGGCATAGAGGCAGGCCCGGTGACAGAGCGATGCGACACTTACCGGATCGCCCTGCGGCTCGATTCGGATATGGAAGGATTGCCCCTTGTTCTTGACACTCAAGACGGCCCGGATGACTGGGCCCGGCGTAATTCCAATATTGCTTCCGATGCTCATGGCGGCCTCACTCAAACCGGAGAGTGGCTTCGTCGGCATCGTGCATTACGGGCTGCGGGTGACCCGCCGAAGCCCAATCCTGCCAGAAGCGGACAAACGGTCGGTGGTCCAGGGTAATGCGGGCTGGAGCTCCATCGTCGTCATACTGGCCCAGCAGCGATACGACGCTGCCGTGACCGACGATGCGGCGGATATGAACGGGACGCTCGATCATGTGATCTCCTTCTATGTTGTGATGGGCAATAGGAGAGCGCCGGCGCCAGCCGAAGCGGGCGCGGAGACTTCCGGGTTGTGGTGGAGTGGAGAGGGTTACTCGGCGCCGTAGAGGCGCAGCAGGGCGGCTTGGTTGCCGACCTGAATGGTTTTGCTAGCTATCGGCTGTAACCGATGTGGACCCCGCTTCGGCCCTGCCGCCAAAACCTCACGGGGCACATTCATGGCAGCGAGGGGAGATTGGCCAGCCTGGGGCAGCTTCTCCTCAAAATGCGCTGCTCCGACAGCCAGGCCACCCTGCAGGGCAGCAGACGCAACCGCCAAGCCATGCCGTTGCCAATAGCCATCCCGCCCCGGCAGCTTGAAAGCATGGATGGCGGCAAGCGCGAGAGTAGGGCGATGCGCATCGAGCAGGGCTTGCCAATTTTGCAGTGCCTGTTCGCGGAGCGACTTGAAGCCAGTTTCCTCGACCCTTGGGCATTCCCCGTTCGGCAGCCATAAATCCCGGATTGGCGAGCCGCGCTTTTTCAGCATGCTGGGATCGCTGCAGATCCCGAACATATCGAAACAGGCGTTGAGCACGGCCCTGTGGCCGCTTGGCAGGATCACGAAGCGATATGGTGATGAATAGTCCGCCAGCGACGGCACGTAGACCCGCTTGCAGTGGATAGTGTCGGGATTGGACGGAATGACCTTCCGAGCGAGGCCGACGATCCCATCTGGCCCGACACCTATGCAAAGCTGGTCGCCGAACTCCCAGCGCCGGGGCGAAGCTGAATCGGCTCCGAAGACCAAAAGACTACCTGGTGAGGTATCAGCCAGGATCGCCACAGCCCTCTTCACGGCAGGCATGAAAGGCTCCTTGGCGAGCAGCCTGACCTGGGTAGGATGTTTCTTGCCCCTGATGTAAATCGAGATGTGGAAATAAGCACCGGGTAGCAGCATAGCATCCAGATTCTGCCAATTGGGGTCTTTCGCGATGGCGGTCGCGGCTGCGATCAGCAGCTCGCCTCTGGGTTTGTTGATGAATACTCTATGGGCGCGCTTACCCAGCACGCATAGGGCCGCGATCCGCGGCGACCGAATAGGTCCACGCATGACATCACTCCAGATTGTCGACGATTGTTGAGGATTGGTTTGGGATTTGGCTTTACCGGGTAACCTATCCCGGCTTTGCCCTAGTTATCCTAGCCTGTCATCCAAGCCGGGATTTCTCTTCACTAGAGGAGGGACACGAGCCGACGTTTGGCATTGGTGTCGCCGTCGATGTAGCCTTGCGTCTGCTCGATCGACTTGTGGCCAGCCAGTTGCTGGACGTCGCGCAGGCTGCCACCGGCCTTAGCAACCAGCCTGGCAGCTCTGGTGATGAAGGTCCGCCGACCCGAATGGGACGAGCAGCCCTCGAAGTTGAGCGCTGTGTAGAAGCCATAGAACCAATTCACGACGCTCGTAGGCTTCATAGGGTGTGCGCCACGCTCTGACTCGATGACCGGCGCTGTACCGCCGCCGAAGCGCCGCTTGCGCTGTAGACGCAGTAGAACGGCTTTGAGGTCTGGGTGCATCGGGATGGTCCTCCCGCTGCCTTTCTTGGCTGCCTTGTCGTGCAGCTCGATGGTGCTGGCCAGCTTGCCGTCCGATGTCTCGACCATCTGCCAGGTGAGTTTGGCGATCTCGCCGGCGCGCAAGCCCGCTTTGATCGAGAGCAGCAGCATGGCGCGATTGCGGTCGGCAAAGCGCGTGCGGCCGGCCTCGGCCATCGCGATACGAAATTGGCTGCTTGTTAACACTTTGGCTTGTTTGCCTGCCATATTTGCCCTCTTTTTGGAGTTAAATTACTCGCAATAGTAGCATATCAAAAATTTCAATAAAAATCAATAATATAAATTAGTTAAATGAAAAATAGGCCAAATTTTCATATCGACTTGGCAGTTATTAATCTACTTTCAAGGGTGTATTTGGCCGAGCGTAGGGGTGAGGGGGGCACCGGGCAGAAGCATGCCTAGACGACTTGGGCGGGCGCCGGGGCGCTGGCGAGCCAAGCTCGTAGGGGCCAGATTCCCGCGACGCTCTGCTGTAGTAAGGAGGCGGGCAGGCTCGGACAGCTGACCGCCCCAACCACCCGACCTCCCCCCCAAGGCGTCTGCTACCGCATCGCAGCCTTCAACGCCTTGAGCACCGGCTTGCCACCATGAGTGGCAAAGAGCATATCGCTCCAGTCGGTGTGCTGGAACTGCTGCCAGACGGCTGCCATGACGCGGTAGGGCTGTTGGCGGACTGTCCTGATGACGGTGTCTCCTGGGCCTTGGTACTCGGCGTAGAGCGAGTAAGGGTGCTTCAGCATGTAGGCGACAGCACCTGGCAGGTCATAGACCTTCTTGCGCACCACCGTTGGGATGTTGCGGGAGCCAGACTCAAACGCCCGACTAACCGCTTTCATCTGGGGCCTCGTTTCAAGGCCCCAATACATCCCCTCCACATGGAAGCGGACCTCCCAGTGAGCCAAGAGGTTCCGGTTCCCCCTCCTGACCGCAAACTCGATCGCAAAGATGCCATGGCAGTGGCGGAAAGCCTGCTGGACGCGGCGCTTGATCTCGTCGAGGTCAACCTCGAACCGACCAATATGGGTGACCCAGTCGATATCGAGGACCGTCACTTTATAAAGCGGCCATTCGGCTGCGATCGGGGCGAGATGCTTCATGGCGACCGAGTGCAAAAAGAGTGGGGCGGCCGGGTTCGTATAGGCGCAGGCTGGCGCCCATCTAAGACACGAGCTCTTTGGTGCGATCAAACCTTTAGCCCGGGGCAATCGAGTCCCATAAAGCTCCAGTGCCCGCTCAATCCGATCGCCGACCCTCCTGGCATCAGCAAGGCGGTGTTTGGGGTGATAAAAGCTTCGACGCCAGCCCGTCGTATCCGGTCCAGATCCTTCATAATTCAGAGCGTCCCAGAGATAGTTGGGATCAGAGAGACGATGTTTGTCGTAAGTCATGGTTATCCTCTTTGGATGCATCAGGCGCATCAGTTGATTGGTTAACTTTGGTCTACAATGGCTGCACGCATCGAAAATGCGTGAGCAGGCTGAGTGAGAAGGGCTGATAGGTCGCTAGGAGGTCGGGTTGGATCCGCCGGCGGACACTTCAAACGCCTCGATATCGGTGAGGGCATAACGGACCAGACGTCCGGCGATCTTGTTGACTGGCGGGCCAATACCGGCACTCGCCCAATTCGCCAAAGTTTTAGATTCCATTTTCCACCGAACCGCCAATTCACCGCGAAGCAAAAACTTGCGATTTCGCTTTTGGCAGCATTCGCAGTGACAGTCTGCAGTTTTCGCGATGTGCATATTTTCAGTTTTGTCGATCATGTCCGCACTCCTTTTGTTAGGGGACGGACTCACTTGACAAGATTGATCGTAGGCCGATCGGCGGTTCAAAAGTGCCAGTTTTAGGCTTCAATTGTCATTTTTCATTGACTTAACTTTCATTATGAAAGTTAAATGATTCCGGAAAAAATATGTGGGGGCGATGTATGTCGCGCAAGGTTTCGCCAGAAGCGGAAGAATATCTTGAAGATTTGCAGGATCACTTTATCGGGTTGGTCGGAGCGATTAAGCGGGGCCCGCAAATTATGCTCGTGGAACTTTATCGCAAACTCACCAGGGGCAAGGTCGATCGAAAGATCATAAATCAAGCTGCATGTGATGCGGCGGCTGAAGTCGGTAGGCGTGTCCGCACTGTCAACGCAATCCCATGTCTCATCGAGGTTTGGTATTTGCTAGGGATGCCCGACGTAAAGGATGGGCGTATTCCCTATGGAACAATGCGGCGATATGCAGCCGCCATCCAATATGGCCTTTACAAGACTTGGTCTTACAAGGAATTCGAAGAAAGACTGACCGCAGACGGGGTCACCAAGCTCGCCGCCAAATATGACAAGAAGTACGGCGGGCATCGGTCCGATACTAAGAGTGATGATGCCAATCAGCGTGATAATGGTGATAGGAGAAGCCGAAGGTCGATACATCGTAGGCGGCGGCACTGATCACTTAGTAGAATAATCCGTTCGCCCCCTGGCCGGTAGATAATCGTCTTTTCCTACTGAGATAAGCTGGGCAGACGCTGGGCCAATGGCCCATACCGTCATCTCGCTAGATGACTTCCTGTCCCAGGTTTTCAAACAGGCATAACTGCATGCCGTCAGCAATGAGTTGCGCCAACGGGCTAGGGTTTGTGGGTAGAGCGCCCCGCGTGAAACGCAGGGGAATGATTTTAATATGTTAGGCTGGATATTGGCGGAGAGGGTGACGTATGTGTGTTGCTGTCCATGATGATTCGGCCTCTGCATCGACGGCCAAATCCTCGATCGTCATGCCTCGATCGACCCGCAACTTACGCAAATTTCGCCCAACGACTTTCTTAATATCCATAGCCGGACACGACCAGCTTTGGAATCAGTAATACAGGTGGAATACCACCAATAATAATTGGCGAAGACTTATCGCCGAGATGAGGAGCTATCCGTTGCAGCCGGGGTGAGACTGGATGTCTTCGGTCCCCCGCTTTGTTGGTTCAAAGTCTGCCTACGCACGGATGTCCATGGGGCATGACCAAAGAAACAGGGAATGCCGGGGCCGGCTCAGAATTCAGAAGTTATTCCGAAAGGATGCCTAATGCATAGATCGGTAGGGATTCCACCGCATAGCAATCCATAGCAAGGAATGAAAACGCCGCTACATTACTCTTGAGAGTTGCGAAATTAATTCGGTGCCATATAGATTGTAGAAAAGGTGGGCGTGTGAGGGGGTACATGAGAAATTTGGTCTCCATTGTCGGCGTGGCTGCATTTCTGGCTGGCTGCACTACTCAGATACATTCGCAGGACGAAACCATTCAGCCTAGTAAGGTGCCGTTGGGAGGCTTCAAGTATGTGGAGCTCAGGCCGCTCGTTGTCGAACGGATGGAAGATGATGCTGGTGACCGGCGCGCCGCGACACGGATCGGTAATGAGCTGGAAACCTGCCTGAATTCTGTATTCCCAGCGATCCGAGCAAGCACGGAAGTTAATGCCGGGAGCAAACTGCTTATTGAACCGAGCATTGTTGACATGAAGAAAGTCAATGTCAGTGAAAGGTTCTGGCTCGGCAGTATGGCGGGTAGCTCGGCGGTCCTGCTCAAAGTTAAATATACCGACTTGGTGGCGCAGCAAGTGGTGGCCGAACCGGTTTTCTATGCAAAGGCAAATGCCATCGGGGGAGCTTTTTCGATTGGCGGTACGGACAATCTGATGCTTTCGCGTATTGTGGAAACCGCCTGCGCTTACGGGCGTCAATACTACTGATCTGTGGGATTGTTGCTCAGTCCGATACCATTAGCACGGGCCGTTGCTGGGTGGGGGTATTCTCTGCGGACGTCGCGCACGCTAAGCTGAGATCGGACGCAAGCAGCATGTGAGTTATATCCCACGGCTCGTCGGCGACTGTGGTTCGCCAGCTTCCCAGCGTCGGCCCAGTGCCAGCACAATCCCGGCCATCGGTTGCCTGGGCCAGGCCAGCACCTGTCGCCTTGGCGATAGCTTCGCGGATAGTCCAGATACGGTAAAATTCTTCCGGCACTCCCTGACTACGATGTTGTTCGGCTGCGCTGAAGCCCAGCGCGGCGATGCCGTGCAAGTCGCGATCCCGCCGGTGCACTTCAATATCTACCCCGATAGGGCCTGTGGTGCTGAGCGCGCAGGCGACCCAGGCGCCGGAATGACTGAACGAAACCCAGACGGGGTAAGCTCCGGCGTTGACGATGTGAGGCTGGCCGGATGCCGCCCGAGAAAAAACCCATGTCGCGGCTTTGGGGAAAAAGCCGGAATTCCTAGCGGAATATCTTAAAAGCGCCCGCGCCAGACGGCTGGAAGGGGACGCTGCTGTTTGGTCTGTTTCATGGCCCCAGGCTGGCAGCAACTGCAATCTCTGTCCTGCATCCCGGCTCATTGCGTGAACGAGTAACATGCGCGTTCATTTTCGCCTGAGTTGTAGAATATTCGAAAAATCTATACTAAAATTGTATTCAAGGTTGTGGGGATTTAGAAGGGTGTAAGGCGGGTCTGATTATGGCCGCCGAGCATATGTGGGGGACTTACATGGTACAAGGGAAGGCTCGCTGCGCTGTTGGCGCAGCGCTGGTTATCATGCTGACTGTTGGCGGCTGCAACCGCGTACAGCCTATCTATAAAGTTGAAGACCATCCGATTCCGGTCGCAGCCCAGAAGGCCGACCTGGTGACGCTGGAGACCGCCATTTATCAGGCTGCTTCATCGAATGGCTGGCTGGTCGAGAAGGTCAATCCCGGGCTGATGCGTGCCACCCAGAAATGGCGCGAACATACAGCGACGGTCGATATCGTTTATACGCAGAAAGCCTACAGCATCCGCTATGCAGGGTCATCTAACCTGAAGGCGGATCAGGACTGGATTCACCGGCGATACAATTCCATGGTCGTCAAACTTGAACAGGACATCGAGAAGCGTTTGTACACAGTCGGCTCTTGAAGGCCGACTCTTGAAGGGGGGCGCATGTCGGTCCTGCTGACATTCGCGGTGCATGACTGTTATGCGTGGGCGCTGTCGCGCGATGCGCTGCCGTCTGTTTTTGGCGGCGGCCGCGATCGCGTGGTCGAGCTGCCCATGATGATGCGTCGCCGGCTGACTCCGCCAGGGCAGGCTTTGATGAAGGCGGCTCTGTCCTGTGCGGGCAACCGGCAGGATGTGCGCTACATTCTGGCAAGTCGTGATGGCGAGCTGACGCGAACGTTGAGCATTCTTGAAGCGGTATCGCAGGGCGAGATGCCCTCACCGGCCGATTTCAGCGTCTCTGTTCATCATGCGCTGCTCGGCCTGCTGTCGATCCACACAAAGAACAAGGCCGGTCATACGGCAATTTCAGCCGGCCCTGATTCCTTCGGCTATGGCTTGCTTGAGGCGGCTGGTTGTCTGGCGCAAACGGGCGAGCCTGTGTTGTTGCTGTACGGCGACGAACCCCTTCCTGGGGCTTATGCAGCGTTTGAGGACGCAGAGCGTCCGCGCCAATCGTTCATCCTCTCCCTGTTGCTGGGGCGGCCGGCAGCGGGAGACGATGTCATCCGTCTTCACGTGTCGGCAGCCGCACAGTCCGAAGCTAATCCTGCCCCGTGCCTGGCGCAGGACTTCCTCGGCTTTCTGCTCTCAGACAGGAAGCATCATGCGGCCGCCGGCGCTGATATGACATGGGAGTGGTCCCGTGCGGCTTGATCGGTTAGGGCGCACATGGCGGATGCTGGCGACAGGGCTGGCCTTCTTCGCTTTGTTTGGCGGCGGACCGGTTCTTGCGCTGATTGCGATCTGCACCGTTCGCGTAATGTCGCTGGAAGGGCCCGAGCGTGGCGCGCGGGTGCGATACCTGATCCACCGCCTGTTCCGCCTGTATGTGGGCATTCTCCTGAAGCTGCGCATCCTCGACCTGGAGATGACGGGCGTCGACAAGCTCGCGGATCGTGGCGGACGGCTGATCATTGCCAATCACCCCACGCTTCTCGATGTCGTCCTGCTCATTGCGCAGCTTCCGCGCGCGCAATGCGTGATCAAGGCAGAGCTCTGGGATAGTCCGATGCTTGGGCGTTTGATGCGGGCTGCCGATTATATCCGTAACGATCTGCCTGCCGACGAAATGCTGTCGACCTGCCGCACCGCTCTGGAGGGCGGCAATCATTTGATCATCTTTCCCGAAGGCACGCGCAGCCGCCCCGGCGAGCCGTTGCGCTTCCGCCGGGGTTTTGCCCATATCGCGACGCTGCTCAATGCTGAAATCCAGCTCGTCGTGTTGTCCTGTAATCCACCGACTCTTCTTAAGGGAGACAAGTGGTGGCAGGTTCCGGTTCGGCGTCCGCGCTTTCGGATCGTTATCGGCGACACCATAACGACGAAGGATATTGGTATCGAAGAGCATCGTTCGCTCACGACACGTAAGCTCGTTCGCCATCTTGAAGATTATTATACGGAACAGTTAGCCAATGGATGATCTTGAGCTCGAGGTTAAAAAACTAATAGTCGCGTCCCTGAAGCTTGAGGATATCAGGCCAGAGGAAATTGACAGTGAAGAGGCGTTGTTTTCGGACGGCCTCGGATTGGATTCCATTGATGCGTTGGAGTTGGGCGTAGCGCTGCGCAAAGCCTTCAATGTGAAATTCGACACGGTAACCGAAGAGGTCAAGGCGCATTTCGCCAATGTGCGTAGCCTTGCCAGGTTCATTGCCGCTCAGCAGGCGGGGTGAGGGTGATGTTGTCGCGGGAAGAAATTTTTGAAAAACTGAAGGGGCATCTCGAAGAGATGTTCGAGGTGCCACCCGAAAAGATCGTGCAGAGCGCGCGCCTGTATGAAGATCTTGACCTCGACAGCATCGATGCCGTCGATTTGGTGGTGAAACTGCAAGAACTGACGGGCCGAAAGTTTAAACCGGAGGAATTCAAGAGTGTCCGGACGGTGGGCGATGTTCTTGAAGCGGTTTATGCCCTGGTTGCGTAACAAGGCTGCTGCAGGCGGTCTGGCGATCGTTTTTCTTCTCAGCGTCGGCTATCCGGCCGTTGTGTACTTCACGCGAGACCGCGTCGCGCCGCTGGCCTTCATCGGACTGGCGGAAGCGTTGCTGCTTGTGCGGCTGCTGACCCTACCGGCGCATTTGATGCGGGACTGGCGACCGGCTTTGCTGGCCGCGCTGGGATTGCTGCCTCTGCTGGCCGTGCTGGACGCCGAACTGGCCAGCCGCTGCTATCCGGTGCTACTCAGCCTGGCCGTCGCCACCATCTTTGCGGTATCGCTGTGGCGGCCGCCGAGCCTGATTGAGCGGTTTGCGCACCTGCGCCATGGTGCGCTGCCGCCGGAGGGGCAGATTTACTGTCGCCGCCTGACGATAGTATGGACCGCCTGGCTGGTCGTTAATGCCGTCATAGCAGCGGCGCTTGCCGCGGCGGGGGCCGATGATTACTGGGCGCTGTGGACCGGGTTGATTTCCTATGTCGTGATGGGGGGGCTGTTTGCAGGCGACTACATCCTGCGGCAGACCATTTATCGATCCTTCGGGCGCGCATGATGGAAGGCCGGCTGTCACATTTGCTGACGGATGCATCTTCTCCTGCGCGATGCATTGCAATCCATGATGGACGCCGCAAAAGCCGGGCGGATTTCCGTGCTGATGTTGCCACCAATGCGCGGCGCCTGCGGCAGGACGGATGCCGCCGCGGCCTGCTGCTCGCCGATGACAGTTACTGGGCGGCGGTCGGCCTGTTTGCCCTGCTGGATGCCGGCTGCGAGATCGTCTTTCCACCTAATGGCCGGCCCGGCACGCTGGACGCAATGGCGGGCAGCTTCGACTGTCTGGTCAGCGACGCACCGTCATCGGTGCCGGTGCATAGTCTGATCCTGCAAGACGGCATGCCAGGTGAATCCCCTGCGGCCCGGCCGCTGAATCCTGCCATGCCCATCGCCTTTTTCACCTCCGGCTCCACCGGTGCTGCCAAGCGTGTCGACAAGACCCTGCATCAGCTCGAGCAGGAAGCTGCCGCGATCGAAGCGGTATTCGGGAGTGTCGTTCCGGCAGCGGCCTGCGTGCATGCCACGGTCAGCCACCAGCATGTCTACGGCCTTGCCTTCCGTTTGTGCTGGCCGCTGGCCACCGGTCGTGTCTTCGAAGGACGCACGCATGACATATGGGAAAGCGTGATGGCTGCTCTGCAGGATGGGGGCGTACTGGTTACCAGCCCGGCGCATCTGATGCGGATGGATGGCATGATGTCACCGTCGGGGAACCGTCGGCCCAGCCTCATCCTCTCGGCTGGCGCGCCGCTTGGCTCGGAAGCTGCCGCAGCGACGGCGCAGCTGTTCGGCATTGCTGCGACCGAGATTTTCGGCAGCACCGAGACCGGGGCTGTCGCCTGGCGTAGCCACCGCAGGCCAGATGCCGACTGGCAGCCGCTGCCGGGTGTGCGCATCGGCACAGATGCGGAAGGCCGCATGGAGGTGCAGGCGCCGCATGTCGCCGGATTGCAGGCCAGTGCCGATCTGGTCGATCTGCTTGCCGACGGCGGCTTCCGCTTCCGTGGCCGTGCAGATCGGGTGGTGAAGGTGGAGGGAAAACGCGTCAACCTGCAGCAGGTCGAGCAGATGCTGGAGGCGCTGCCCTGGATCGAGGATGCTGCCGTTATCCTGCACGAGCCGACACGACGCCTTGCCGCTGCGGTGGTGACGACGACGGAGGGTCGGGATCAGCTGGAGAAGCTGGGTGCTTTTCGCTTCGGTCGCATGTTGCAGAAGGCATTATCAGTGACACAGGAACCGGTCGGCCTGCCGCGCCGGTGGCGCTTCGTTGCCAGCCTGCCGGTTGCGGCGCTGGGCAAACGACGGCAAACGGATATTGCGGCGTTGTTCGACGCCGCAAAGGTGGAGGCTATCCAGCCATGACGCGGCCTGTCGAACCGGTATTACGCCATAGCCGTGTTGCTGACGGCGTGGCCGAGTTGACGCTTTTCATTCCGCCGGACCTGGCGCAATGCGAAGGGCATTTTCCCGGTCAGCCGGTGTTGCCTGGCGTGGTACAGGTCGATTGGGCCGTATTGCTGGCCGAGCGGCATCTGGGACTTGCGCTTGAATCTGCGCAAAAGCTGCAGGTGAAATTCAGGCGAGTCACGCAGCCGGGCATGACTGTGGTCTTGCGCCTGCAGCATGTAGCCGCACGGGGACGCCTGACATTCGAATACCGCCATGAGGAGGATATCCTGTCTTCGGGCAGCATCGCCCTGGTGCCGGCATGACCGGTAGCGATCAGAAGATCTGTGCCATTGTTCCCAGCCATAATCACTGGCTGGCGCTGGACGGTGTGGTCTCGCCGCTTCGCGCGGCCGGGCTCACCGTGTTCATCGTCGACGACGGCAATGTCGAACCTGCCCGGAGTGCTTTGGCGGCACGCCACGACCCCGCGCAGGGCGTCATCGTGCATCGCCTTGCCGTCAATCAGGGCAAGGGCGGGGCGGTGCTGGCCGGCATGGCGCTGGCTCAGGCGGCCGGTTTCACGCATGCCGTGCAGGTCGATGCCGACGGCCAGCATGATATGAGCAGGCTGGAAGACCTGCTGGCGCTGGCCCGGCAGCATCCGCAGGCTCTGGTGACCGGCGTTCCCGTCTATGACAACACCATCCCCCTGGGCCGTGCCATCGGTCGCTGGATCACGCATTTCTGGGTCTGGGTCGAAACCCTGTCCCTACAGATCCGTGATTCGATGTGCGGCTATCGCGTCTATCCACTGGCTGCCGTGCAGCATCTGCGGGCCGATGGTGAAGTGTTGGGCCAGCGGATGGATTTCGACACTGAAATCATGGTGCGCCTGTTCTGGCGCGGCACGCCGGTGGTGCAACTGCCGGTCCGCGTTACCTACCCGCCGGGCAATACTTCCAATTTCGATATGCTGCGCGACAATCTGCGAATATCGGCCATGCACACGCGGCTGTTTTTCACCATGCTGTGGCGCCTGCCACGGGTGCTGAAGCATCGCCCCGGACCGCTGCGCGCGGAGCCCACGCACTGGGCGCGGCTGTCGGAGCGTGGGCTTTACTGGGGCCTGCAATTCTGTTCGGTCCTGTATCGCCTGCTCGGTCACCGGCTGTCGCATGCCGTGATGTCGCCCATTGTGCTGTTCTTCTATCTCACGGGCGGTGAACAGCGCCGAGCTTCGCGGGATTTTCTGACCCGGGCCTTTGCCGCCCGTGGCGAAGCAGGCAGGCCCGGTTTCTGGAGCGGCTATCGGCATTTCTTCAGCTTTGCGGGCCGTGCGCTGGATTCCCTGTCGGCCTGGTCGGGAAACCTGTCACCCGACATGATGGATGGGGATGGCGCCGACAGCCTGCGGCAGGCGATGGGGGATCGGCGTGGTGCCGTGATCGTTGTCGCCCATGTTGGCAATATAGAAGTCTCCCGCGCGCTCATCGATCCCGCCATCCGGCGCCGCCTGCTGGTGCTGGTCCATACCCAGCATGCCGCGAACTACAATCGCGTGTTGCGGGAAATCAATCCGGAAACCGCGCTGAACACATTTCAGGTGACCGAACTGGATGCCGCCACGGCGGTGCTGCTGAAGGAGCGGGTCGATCGCGGCGATTGGGTCGTCATTGCTGGCGACCGGGTGCCGGTTTCCGGCCAGCGGGTCAGCCTCGCTCCCTTCCTAGGGCAACCGGCAGCCTTTCCGCAGGGGCCGTATATCCTGGCGTCGGTCATGGAATGCCCGCTCTACACATTGTTCTGCCGGCGTGAAGGCGGCCGTTTCCATCTGGCGGGTCGTCGGCTGGCCGAGCGGGTGACATTGCCGCGGGGGCAGCGTATGGAGGCACTGGACGGGTATGCGGGCGAATTCGCCCGTGCCTTGGAGGAACAGGCGCTGCTGGATCCGTTCCAGTGGTACAATTTCTTCGATTTCTGGGCGATGAAGAAGGAAACCGTGACGCCATGATCTCGGCCGAGGTGGTCATTCACCCGCAATTCTACGATCTCGATCCGATGAATGTGGTGTGGCACGGTAATTACCCGCGTTTCCTGGAGCAGGCCCGCTGCGCCCTGCTGGACAAGATCGGCTACAATTACCAGCAGATGGTGGATTCAGGCTTTGCCTGGCCGATTGTCGACATGCATCTGAAATACGTCCGGCCGATCCGCTTTTCCCAGGCGATCGTGGTGCGCGCCACCCTGACCGAATATGAGAATCGTGCCTGCATCGACTATCGTATTCTCGACCAGGCTACCGGTGAAACCCTGACCAAGGCGCGTACCGTGCAACTCGCCATCACGGCTGAAACCGGTGAGCTGCAATTCGTCTCCCCGCCAGCCTTCACCGATAAAGTTAGGGCGTTGCTGTGAGTGCCATGCTGCGCATCGGCCTTGCCGGCCTATTGTTTCTGCTGGTGTTGCCTGCCGTGCACGCCGCCGAACGTGTCGGTGAGTTCGCGGATGGCCAGGTCCTGCAGGGCCGTTTTGTGCAGCTGCGGCAGCTCGCCGGCTTTCCCGCGCCGCTCAAAAGCGAGGGGCGTTTCACGTTGGCGGCCGGCCGCGGCCTGATCTGGCGGACGGAAACCCCCTTTGCCGTCACCACGGTCATCAGCCCTGCCGGCCTGGTGCAGGAGACCGGTGGCGTAGAAACCATGCGCCTGCCGGCCGCGCGGCTGCCATTCATTGCGCGGCTCTATGCCATGCTGGGCGGCGCCCTGAGCGGCGATTGGCAGGGCCTGGAAGAAGCCTTTGTGGTGACGCGCCAGGGCGATGACAAGGCCTGGACCCTGCGTCTGCTGCCGCGCAACGCCGTTGATGCGGCCATGCCTTTCCGGGAGATACTCATCCAGGGCGGTCGTTATGCCGACCGGGTTGAGCTTTTGAAGCCCGATGGCGATCGTGACACCTTGCTCTTCCTCGATCAGGTTCTGGCGGCCCAACCGCTGACGACTGATGACATGCAGATACTCGCCACAGTGGGGCGCCGCTGATGCGCGTCCTTGCCGTTCTATGGCTGGCTGTCGTTCTCTTGTCCGGGCTGTATCTGGGCTACCGCTTCCATGAGGGGGCGTTGTTCCGCACCGATCTCACGGCGCTCCTGCCGCAGGACGAGCGAAACCCGGTTCTGCAGCAGGCCAGCGACACCGTCTCCAAGGCGCTGAGCCGCCGCGTGATTTTCATGATCGGCCATGAAGACCGCATGGTGGCGCGGGCTGCCGCCGCACAATTCTCGACCGATCTGCTGTCGCGCGGCGTCATTGAGCGATTCGACTCGCAGTTCGATGCCGAACGCGTGGTCCGGCTGGGCCGCCAGTATTTTCCCTATCGCGATGGCCTGCTGTCGGAGCGGCATCGCAGTCTCCTGCTGCAGGACCGAGGCGAACAGCTATCGGTCAACGCCCTGTCGCAGGTCTTCGGCTTCGTCGGCATGGCGGATGCCGCATTGCTGCGACAAGACCCTTTCCTGCTGCTGCCGGGTTTTGTTGCCGATCTGCCATTTCCGGCGTCGCGCCTGGTGGTGGATGATGGCTATCTCACCGTAGTTGATCAGGGCATGGCCTGGATCGCGCTGACCGGCCTGGTTGCCGGCGAACCGATGTCGCTTGACACCCAGCAGCGTGTGATCGATGCGGTGTCCGACGCAGAAGCCAAATTCAAGGCGACGGCACCGGGCGGGGAACTGCGGCGGCTCGGCGTGACCTTCTTTGGTCATGCCGGTGCGTCGGTGGCGCTGGAGGAAGCCTCCTGGCTCGGTGGCCTGTCGCTGGTCGGCACCGTGCTGCTGATCCTGGTGGTGTTCCGGCGCATCGGGCCCCTGCTGCATAACCTGATGGCACTGGCGACCGGAAGCATTGTCGCACTCGCCGTTAGCTTTTTCATTTTCGGCGAACTGCATGTCGCCATCCTGCTGTTCGGCACCAGTCTCATCGGTGTCGCTGTCGATTACGGGCTGCATTACAGCGCCAGCCTCTTCGATCCGGATATGCAGCATCCGACCGAGCGGCTTGCGCATGTGGGAATCGCCATCACGCTCGGCCTGGTGACCACGCTGATCGGCTATGCGACCCTACTGCTCGCGCCGTTTCCCGGACTGCATCAGCTGGCGGTCTTCGCGGTGATCGGGCTGATTGCCGCTTTCCTGACAGTGATTCTCTGGATTCCGCTGCTCGATCATGACCGCACACTGCGCCATGGCGCAGTCATGCTGCATGCCGCTTCCGCGTTGTGGCGATTCTGGGCCGCGCCGTCTCTGCGGTCGCTGCGGTATGCCCTGCTCGCCCTCCTTGCCTTGATGGGTGTCGTCGGCTGGATGCGTTTGGAAACGGATGACGATGTGCGCCACATGCAGGCGCTGTCGCCTGCGCTGCTGAAGGAGCAGGCGGACATCCAGCGCCTGACTGGTGCGGTGCCGGCCGCACAGTTCCTGCTGATCAGGGCCGGGGGTGATGAGGCTGCATTGCTGCGGGAAGAAGCAATCATGCCGGCGCTGGAAACGATGAAGGCCGGCGGCCAGATCGCCAGTTATCAGGCCCCGGCCAGCTACGTGCCCTCGGCTGCGCGCCAGCGCGAGAATGCGCAGCTCCGCGCCGCCCGTCTTGATATCCCGCTGCGGGACGGGCAATACGCCAAGCTCGGCCTGCCGGCGCCCGATGAGATCGTGCCGACGCAGGGCGTGTTGACGCTAGGCGAGGCTTTGCAGCGCGACGCGATCCCCTATCTCAAAGACATGGTTATCGCGCCGGGCTTGCATACCATCACCTTACACGGCCTGCAGGATGCTGCCGCGTTGCGCGCGACCTTTGCCGGTATTCCCGATCTATGGGTGGTTGATCCGGTAACCGATTTCAATGCACTGCTCGGGCGCTATCGCGACCGTGCGGTGATGCTGATCGCGGTCTCCGCGCTACTGATGCTTCTGCCGCTGTTCTGGCGCTATGGCCTGCGCGGCGGTCTGAGCGTAATGGCGCCGCCGGCCATGGCGCTGCTGTTGACACCGGCCGTGCTGGCCCTGCTGGGCCAGCGGTTCACCTTTTTCCATGCCATGGCGATGATCCTGGTTCTGTCGATCAGTGTAGATTACGCGATCTTCTGCGCCGAGGGTGAAGCCGAGCATCACTCGATCATCATGCTGGCGATATGGCTGGTCACCTTCACGACGCTTTTATCCTTTGGCATGCTGGCCTTCAGCAGTGTTGCCGTGGTGCACGGTTTCGGCCTCACCATGCTGATCGGCATGTGCATTTCGCTGTTTCTGGCGCCACTGGCCCGCCGACAGATGGCGGCGGAGGCGGCATGATGCGACGCCTAGCCCTGCCTGTGCTGCTGGTCCTGGTGCTGGCCGCTTGCGCCGCCGCGCCGCCGCCCGTCTCGCCCGAAGAGGCTGCGCGGCCGATGATCGCGCCGGCGCGACTGCTGACGTTGCCGCGGCCCGCCGACCTCGGACGCGAGGTTCAGGCCGTGCAGCTCATCACGTTGCGTCGCGACAATCAGGCGATAAGTTTTGAAGGCCATCTCAGCATCACGCCGGAACGTCTGCTACTCGTCGGTATCGACTCTCTAGGGCGGCGGGCGATGACGCTGACCTGGAGTGAGAGTGGTCTTGCTGCCGAGGCCGCTGCCTGGCTGCCATCGGTCGTGCGGCCAGGCAGCATGCTGGCGGATATCGTGTTGCTGTACTGGCCGGCGACGGTGGTGCGCGCAAGCCTGCCGGCCGGCGGAGAACTGATCGAAAGTAATGGCCGTCGCCAGATCCTGCTCGACGGCAAGCCTGTGCTCGGCATCGAATACGGGTTCGATATCAGCCAGCGTTGGACCGGCCGCCTGCGCTATGTCAATTATTCCTGGGGCTACGAAATCGAGGTCCAGTCGGCGGAGGCGGGATTGTGACGGCGCTGTCTCTTGGCATCACGGCAATGGGCCTGTGCACGCCGCTTGGGACCGGTAAGGCCGCGACAACCGCGGCGCTCTTTTCTGGTTCCACCACCGGTCTGGTCCCGCGCGACGACCTGCTGCCGGGGCGCAGCCTGCATATCGGATCAGTGCCGCAGGATCTGTCGCCGTTGCCAGCTGCGCTGACGCAGTGGGATTGTCGCAACAACCGGCTAATGATGCTGGCGTTGCAGGAAATCGTCGATCCGGTGCGCGAAGCCGCAGAACGCTACGGTCGTCACCGCATCGCAGTCATCATGGGAACCAGCACCGGCGGCATCGCCGAGGGTGAGCTGGCCTTCGCCGCATATCGGCAGAGCGGGCAATGGCCGGCTTGGTTCCACTACCGGAATCAGGAGGCGGGCAGCCTGAGCCGCTTTTCTGCAGCTGTGTTCGGCCTTACCGGGCCAGCCTATGCGGTGGTCACCGCCTGTTCGTCCAGTGGCAAGGTCTTTGCGTCGGCGCGCCGGCTGATCCAGGCAGGCGTGGTTGATGCGGCAGTGGTCGGCGGCGCGGATACGTTGTGCCGCATGACGGTTGGCGGCTTCGCGGCCCTGGAAGCCGTATCGGCAGGACGCTGCAATCCGTTCAGTGCGCATCGTGATGGCATCAATATTGGTGAAGCTGCCGCAGCCTTCCTGCTCACGCGGGATGCGGCGCCGGTGCAACTGTGCGGCATCGGTGAAGGGTCGGATGCACACCATATCAGCGCCCCGGATCCCGAAGGTCATGGCGCCGTCACCGTGATGCGGCTGGCACTGGCCGATGCCGGTCTGATGCCTGGCGATATCGCCTATATCAACCTGCATGGTACCGGTACGACGTTGAACGATTCGATGGAATCCAAGGCAGTAGAAGCCGTATTTGGCGCCGGCATCGCCTGCAGTTCCACCAAGGGCATGACCGGGCACACCCTGGGCGCTGCGGGTGCCTGCGAGGCGGCCTTCCTGTGGCTGACCTTGCACCCTGACTGGAACCCGGAAGGCTATCTGCCGCCGCATCTGTGGGATGGTAACGCCGATCCGGCACTGCCTCGCCTGGCGTTGACCGCAATTGGCGAGCGTTTGCGCGATCCCGGTGCCCCAGCGGCGCTGCTCAGCAATTCTTTTGCTTTCGGGGGCAGCAATCTGGCGCTGCTGTTTGCACGGGGGGAGTTGTCGTGACGCCTTGCCCCTATCCGATCGAGCGACTTCTGCCGCATGCCGCGCCGATGCTGCTGCTCGACGAGGCGATCGCCTACGATGACGCATCCATGCAGGCCGGCGTTACAGTCCGCGAGGGGCTGTTTTTTCGATCCGGCCGGGGCATGCCGGCGCATATCGCGCTCGAATGGATGGCGCAAACTTGCGGCGCTTACATCGGCGCGTTGTCGCTCAACCGCAGCCTGCCTGTGCGGATCGGCTACCTGCTCGGCACCCGTGACTTCCGCTGCGGGCGAGCATGGTTCGCTGCTGGAGAGCATTTGCATGTCTATGCCCGACTGCTGTTCCGTGATGATGAAATGGGCGTGTTCGATTGTCGCGTTGCGGAAGTGGTGACGGGCCTGGACGTGGCGCAGGCACAATTGACGGTCTATCAGCCGGCCGAGGGTGGTACACTTCCGGGCGCCGGCGGAGAAGGAGGGGGGCAGCCATGACACGATTCATACTGGTCACTGGCGCCAGCAAGGGCATCGGACGAGCCATTGCCTTGCGGCTGACGCGCGATGGATTCGGCATCGTCGTACATTACGGCAGTGACCGTGCCGGCGCTGAAGAGACGCTGCAGATGCTGCAGGCTACGGGCGGCAACGGCCGTTTGCTTGGCTTTGATATATCCGACCGTGTCGCGACGCAGAGAGCGCTGGAAACAGATACGCAGGAGCATGGCGTCTATTATGGCGTCGTGCTCAATGCGGGGATCGCACGCGATGCCGCTTTTCCTGCCTTGTCCGATGATGACTGGGACTCCGTGCTGCGCACCAATCTCGATGGCTTCTACAATGTCCTGAAACCATTGAGCATGCTGATGATATCGGCAAGGCAAGGTGGACGTATCGTCACGCTTTCCTCGGTGTCCGGCCTGATCGGCAATCGCGGCCAGGTCAACTACAGTGCCGCGAAATCCGGCATCATCGGTGCGACCAAGGCGTTGGCCATCGAACTGGCAAAGCGAAAGATCACCGTGAACTGCGTGGCACCGGGTCTGATCGAGACGCAGATGACGAAGGATGTACCGATGGCGGAAGCTCTGAAGCTCGTGCCGATGAACCGGGTGGGCCAGCCGGACGAGGTGGCTGCTGCTGTGGCTTTCCTGTGCTCGGACGAGGCTGGTTACATCACGCGGCAAGTGATCTCGGTGAACGGAGGGATGATCTGATGCGGCGCGTCGCAGTCACCGGCATGGCGGGTATCACCGCCTTGGGTGAGGATTGGACCAGCATCCGGGGTCACATGATCCGTGGCGAAACGGCCGTGCGCGTCATGCCGGATTGGGATCGGTATGTGGGAATTAACACGCGCCTGGCCGCGCCGCTGCCGGCCTTCACCGCAACCGATCATTATCCGCGCAAGAAGACGCGCACCATGGGGGCGGTCGCGCGGATGGGTGTTTATGCCACGGAGCGCGCACTGGAGGATGCAGGCCTGCGTAATGATCCTGTTGTGCGCAATGGCCGTACCGGCATTGCCTATGGATCGTCTTTTGGCAGTCCGGCGCCGGTGATCGGTTTTGCCGAACTGATGACACAGGGGCATTCACGCACGTTGAACGCAACCACCTATATTCAGTTGATGAGCCATACTGCTGCGGTGAATATCGGTCTGTTCTTTGAGATCACGGGGCGAATCATCCCTACCTCCAGCGCCTGTACTTCTGGCAGCCAGGCTATCGGCTATGCCATGGAGGCGATCCGCACAGGCAAGGCGGACGTCATGGTCGCGGGTGGTGCAGAGGAGCTGGATGTAACCCAGGCAGCTGTATTCGATACGCTGTTCGCCACCTCGACACGCAACGACCGTCCGCAAACGACGCCTCGGCCCTATGACCGTGACCGCGACGGCCTGGTGATCGGTGAGGGGGCTGCCACCCTGATTCTGGAAGATTATGATCGCGCCATGGCGCGCGGGGCCCGCATCTATGCCGAGGCTGTGGGATTTGCCACCAACTCTGACGGCAATCATGTCACCCAGCCGCAGGCATCGACCATGGAGCTGGCTTTGCGCATGGCTCTTGAGGATGCCGGCCTGCAGGCGGGAGATATTGGTGCCGTCAATGGCCATGGTACTGCAACGGAATGGGGTGATATAGCCGAGACGCAGGCAACGTATAATGTCTTCGGCGGATCAACGCCGATGCATTCCCTCAAGAGCTATTTCGGGCATACCCTTGGTGCCTGTGGATCGCTCGAGGCCTGGTTGGCTATCGAGATGATGCGTGAGGGCGTGCTGTATCCGACCATAAACTTGACGAATGTCGACGAGCGCTGTGCGGCATTGGACTATGTGATGGGCGCTCCACGCCACCACCCCCATGCTTATGTCATGTCCAACAATTTTGCTTTCGGGGGCATCAACACGTCTTTGATATTTCGTGCGGTGTGAGGTGACGTCGATTCTTTAAAAATATAGCCGATGAATCAGAGCGAGTAAGAAAAGCAGGGGAAGTGCGATAAATATCCAGCGCAAGATGGAGGCCTCACCTTCTAGTAAATAGTCAGGAGCAGAATATTATCGTACTCCGCTCACATGGGTTGGAATTTTTTGAAGTAACGAATGACAAGTGACGCCGCGTACTCTCTTGCGCTGTCAGATGGGAAAGATATCCAAGTTATATCCAGCATTTGACAATTAAGATTAGTTTGCACAAAAATTTCTAGCTTTGTCGCGGATCTATGGGTGTCGAATTTCAGGAATGACTGTGACGGATCGAATATTTGCCGCTATTGCGGGGGTGTTTCTTTCGGCGGCAATGCCTTGCATCGGTGTCGCCCAATCCTATACCGCGGGCATGATGCAGCTGCCCCCGGTCCAAGTGCCCGGAGCCGTGGTGCCGGGCGTTCCGGTTACTGTGTGGTACCCGTCAAAAACACCAGAAAGTAAGGTGCAGATCGGAGATGTCGAACTAAAGGTGGCTTTGGACGCCCTCCCGTTGCCGGGGCGTCGCCGTCTTATACTTATCTCGCACGGCAGCGAAGGGAGTGACCTGGCCCTTAGCGATCTGGCGCGGCTACTGGCGCGCCGCGGAATGGTCGTTGCAGCACCACGGCACCTGGGTGACAGCTTCGACGATAAATCGGCGCATGGTTCGTCACGGCAATTTGGCGCGCGCCCCTATCAGGCGTCGTATGCACTGGATGTTGTGCTCAAGCACCCCCAGTTATCCAAAGTTGTTCACCCCCGGCGGATCGGGATGGTGGGGTATTCTGCCGGTGGTTATACGGCGTTGGTGATGGCTGGCGCCAAACCCGATCGCCAGAACTGGATCAAGCATTGCCAGAAGCCAGTGGAGCATGGCGCCGCTTGTCCTTTGGGTGGTTGGCTGACAAGCCTAGGATTGAGATTTCTCGATGATTGGAACAGGCCTCCTGAAACCCGGATTAAGTCGGTCGTTCTGCTCGCCCCATTCGGCGTGATGTTTGATAAGGCCGCCTTGGCAGATGTGAAGGTGCCCGTATTGATGTTCCAGCCAGAGCGAGATGAAATGCTCCCCAACGCCTTTAATGGTGAATTAATTCGAGACTCTCTTCCGCGCCGACCGGACTATCGCACGGTTCCGGGAGGGCATTTTATTTTCATCCAACCATGTTCAGCAAAAGCGGCGCTCACTGTGCCTCGCGTTTGCGTGGATCCACCTGGGGTGGACCGTAGAGCTATCCAGGGCCGGACAAATAACCAGATTGTGGAGTACTTCATGCGCACTTTGCGCAGTAAGTAGTGAAGTCTTTGTCCGTTAACAACGGACTTTCGCCCAGGTCGGCCTTGGAAATGGCATCTGGATCGGTTCGGGTCGAGGCCGAACTAGGTAATGGAGGGTGCGCAGGCATGTCAGAGAGCTCTGCAATGAGACCAGCTCCTTCGCGGATCACTGGCGTGTATCTGCTCACCTGTCTGCTTCTCGCGTGCCAGACGACAAGTGACCCGGGTGAGCCGGTGGGGGGCAGACTATGTCTTCATGAAGAATGGTGTTCTCCAGGATGAATTCCGGTTGCCAAACCGGTTGAGGATCACTCCTGTATATCCCCCTGGAGCGACGGTCATTCATTCGGACTACGCGCGGCTGGCCGAAATCCAGTGACCACGCGCCGGTATGGATAGAACTGGGAAGGCCGACGAAGCGCAAGTCAGCGTCACTCTGAAGCTACTCCCGCCGTCTAAGCTTGGCATTCCGTGAGCGCCATCTGACATCGCGTAGCAATTCCTCTAAGGACGGAAGTAAGTCGATGAGTGCGATGGCAGCGAGCAGGGTGACGATGTATGTCGTAGGTAATGGACTTTCCTTCGGCGTCAACATCCAGTTGGCCGACGCTTCTGGATTTTCGAGCAGTAAGGCGGCCTTGTCCCAATGAAGGACGCGTTCGAAGCTAAATGCCATGAAGGGAATGACCCCTAGATAATCATGCACCGGGCCATAGGCTGTGCGAATTCCTGACGGAAAGAAATGTAAGGTCTTTAGTAGTCAGCGGTGCAGAAACCGACGTCTGTGTATTGGCTTCGACGCTGGGCGCCATCGACTGCGGATATCGAGTAATTCTCGCACGGTTGGTAATGGGTGACATCATGGGAGATGGGAATTTCAATGGGTGACAAAGCGAACCAGGCATTAAGTGGGCCGGTATTCCAGCACTCTGGAAGGATTCACAATTTGAGTCCGCGGCGTGGAGCTACGCAGCACGGAAGGGGCCACATTCGGAAGCCCTGACGAAAATTGGTGGCCTGCAGGGAGAAGTTATCCTGCAATCCAAGATGCAACTGGAGAAGATCGTAGGATTTTCTGGTATGCCGAGCCCTATAGAAGAGTTATTCGCTTTAGCAGGTGTTTCGGGGCAAGACGCAGAAGACGAAGCGTGGAAGCGTTTGATCGAGGCAAACATTTATCCGAATGAATATCGTTGGATTAATCCAGCCCAAGCACAGGCGGCTATCGCACGTGTCAGAAAGCAATTCGCAGATCGTTTAATGGCGAAGTAGGCATATCCTCATGTCCACCAGAGTGCCGGCATTTCCACGCGGGTTTTGCAGTACTTTTGCAGTACGGTTCCTAAAAGAAACCGCATCATCCGACTAAGTTGTTGATTGATTTGGAGCGGGTGAGGGGAATCGAACCCCCGTCGTAAGCTTGGGAAGGAGCGTGATGTCCCAGGAGACAATGCGTCGGTTTTGGCGATTGTTGACCAGCGACTTATTTTGTCGCCAAATTGTCGCCAAATCGGCGAGAACCCTAAAAAATGGTGGGCGGTGACGGGATCGAACCGCCGGCCACCTCGGTGTAAACGAGGCGCTCTACCGCTGAGCTAACCGCCCGCGTCCGGTCTGGACGCGGGGTTATTAGCAGATCATTCCCGGCAATGCCAGTTTCAGGGCCGGTTATTCGGCCGCCACGGGGCTGGGCTGTTTCTGCAGCTTGCCCCGGATATAGACCCGCACGATGGTCTCGTCGGCGGGGTAGTGCGCGGGCTGCACGCTGGTCAGCTGGGCCTGGATGCAGCGCCAGATGCCGTCTTCCTGCAGATAGGTGTCCGTGTAGAAGGTCATACCGGTGGTCTCGACACCGTCCTTGATTCTGACCGCTTTGGTGGTGGAGCAGACGAGGGCGACATTGCCGAAAAGAGAGATTCGCTCATCGCGGTAATCGTAGTAGGGGATGGTGTTGGGATTGAAGGCGATGGCCCAATACGTCATGTACTGCTTGCGGGTGAAGCGTTCGCCATTCGGCATGATGCAAACAAAGCGGTCGTGAATGATCACGTCATGCGCATCGACGTCACTCATGATAAAATTGTTGATGAACTTCGCGTTCATGTCCCGCAGGATGGACAGCGTATTGTCAGACATGTTTTCGTTCCTTGTCACTCGTCTGGTCGGGTCAGGGCAGAAGCTGGAATTCCGGATCGTCCGCCAGTTCTTTCGCGATGGCGGCCGTGGCCTCGTCGGCCGGGAAGAAACTCTCGATCTTGATCTGCTGCAGCGTCACATCGCGCGGCATCGCAAAGGTGGTCAGTGCCACGAAGAAGGACAGATCGTGTTTGCCGATCGATAGTTCCATGCTCAGCATCGGTGCGTCGACGCCGGTTGGATCCGCTGCACGGAAGGAGGCCGGCATGTCGGGATACTGCATCAGGCTGTCACGCAGGCTGGCGGCGGCCTGGTTCAGGCCCTGCGTTGCGTCCCGATGCAAAACCTGCATGAAGGCGCCGACGAAGTCTTCCCAGTTGCGCATGAATGGCCGCATGCCGCCGGGATGGCAGAGTACATGCATGATGTTGGGCAGCAGCGGCTCCGGCACGGTGTAGCGCGCCCGCATGCCGCCGAAGATGCGTGTGCTGGCGGTATTGCGCATGCGGATGTTCCACCTTTCATCCAGCACCAGGGCCGGATAGGGCTCGTGATGTTCCAGCATGACGGTCAGCGCCCGGTTGATCGGCGCGAGTTCAGGTGCATCCAGGCTGCGCGCGCTGTAGATCGGCGCATAGCCGGCGGCCACGAGCAGGGCGTTTTGTTCGGCGAACGGAATGTCGAGTACCTGCGCCAGCAGGCGCACCATCTCGCGGCTGGGCAGCGAACGTCCGGTCTCGAGGAAACAGAGATGGCGCGCCGAGATGCCGGCCTCGGTTGCCAGGGCGAGCTGGCTCAGCCGTCGGGTCGTGCGCCAGTGCCGAAGCAGTTGCTGGAATTGCGGGGTCATGATGTTCATGTCTACAAGGTAAGACGGCCCAAGTAGGCTAAACAATTACGCCGAAAGTAAGCGTTTAATAAGTCTGGTTTTTCATATGCTTAATCGCACGACTGGGCCGTGGGCGCGGTTTTTCTATGCCTTTGGCCCGAGGCCTCTCGAATAGAGGTCCCATAATCCGAAGCGCTCGACCGTCTTGGGGCCTTCCGTCGGAGAGGCGACCGGCTCGCCGGTGATGTAGGTAAAGCCCGCCGCCACCGCCGCCGCCGTCAGGCTGAGCGACGGCGTGCCGCGCAGATAGGTGTGGATCAGGTTGCGCTGCGCGGCCGCGGCGAAGGTGGTCAACATTCCGACCAGGCGCGTTTCATCCTTGGGACGGGTGGTGAGTTCGATCCCGCAAATCCGGATGCCAGCCTCGATGAACGTGCTGAAGACACTGCCTTGCAGGGGAACCTGGGCAATGACATTGCGGCAATGCCGTTTGATGCTGGCGGAGATATCGAACAGGCGGTTTGACGGAATACCGGCCGGCAGGCCGACGATTTCCACCAGCAGGTACTTCCGGGTCTCTTCCGGAATGGCAGAGAATTTCTCGATATAAAGTCCGCGCGAGGCTGGCGATGTGATGGAGTCGTAATGGAGTGGAATGCACACCAGGGACCGCGCACCGGTTGCCAGCAGTTCGGTCTGGGTCGTACTCGCGGTCTGCAGCAGATAATAGTCGAGATCTGTCTGGTTCTCGAAAGCCCCCAGTGCCAGCACGCGATCCCGGCCAAGGATAAGACCGCTGGGAGTGCTGCAACTCGGCTCGGCTACGAAGGTCGATATTACATGACGGCGAATGTCCCACATCGGCTGATAGTGGATGCTGCGAGTGGCCTGCTCGCCGATTGCCGACCAGTCGAGCGCGCCCGGCTCCGGAGCGACATCGGCGCCGGACTCTTCCACGAGCCCGGCGGCATCCGGCGATGATTGACTGGCATCCGTTTTTTTCGACATCGGTGAAATCCCGTCGGGTCCGGTCTCTGCCCGGTCTCTGGCAGTGCGTTCCAAGATGCAGAATATGCTAGGATTTTCCGCCGTGAGCTGTATTTTTTACAATCTGATACTTTGACGTGCACCTTGAGTTCCAGCCAAAGGCGAGGACTTGGATAAGTCAATGAAAGTATTGGTAATTGATGACGAGCCGGCACTCCGTTCCCTGGTGGTGCGGATGATGCGGGGGGCCGGATTTCAGGCCGAGGAAGCGTCCGATGGCCGTATCGGCATGGAGATGCTGGCCGCGGCTCCATATGACCTGGTGATCACTGACATCATCATGCCCAACCAGGAAGGCATCGAGACGATCCGCTCCATCCGGGCGACATACCCGCATGTGAAGATCGTCGCCATGTCAGGGGGCGGCAATACCGCCAATTTCGACTTCCTGCGCATCGCCAAGGAATTCGGCGCAGCCGTCATGCTGCAGAAGCCGTTCCGCAAGGAGCAGCTGCTGGAAGCCGTGCAGTCCGTGATGGCGACAGGCTAGCCGTCTCGCCCGCTTATGCACTGGCGCGGCGGGGCTGCAGCGCCGTTTCCTCGACGCGAATCCGGTGCCGCAGCAGCAGCGCATTGGCGATGCTCCAGATCAGCGCAATCTCCCATGCGCCGAAGGCCAGCGGCAGCACGGCGATCTCGGCCACCACTACGGCGTAGTTCGGATGTTTCATGAAACGGAACGGTCCGCTGCGCACCAGCGGCGCGTCGGGCAATGTTATGACGCGTGTGGTCCAGTAGGGGCCAAGTGTCGCCACCACCCAGATGCGCAGGCCCTGCAGTACAGCGAAGACACCGATCAGCGGCCAGGATGGTTGCGTCTGTGGCGGTATGCTGGTCGCGATGGCGACGAGCCAGGACGCATGCAACAGAACGAACAGCGGATAATGCCGCCGGCCGATCTCGATCGCGCCGCGCGCCAGCAATCGTCTGGTATTACGCGCAGCCCAGACCAGTTCAGCCAACCGCTGCACGATCACGAAGCAGACGACCGCATACAGGATCGTCATGGCAGGTCGATCAGCTGCAGCGCAGCCGTGAAGCCGGGGCCCAGCGACGTCATCAGATGTCGCCCACGCGCGCCGGCATTCATCATCGCCTGCAGAACGAACAGCACGGTGACGGAAGACATGTTGCCATGCTGGCGCAGTACCTCGCGCGCATGCCGCATGCCGCCGGCCTGCAGGTCGAAGCATGATTCCAGGGCATCAAGCACCTTGGCGCCGCCAGGATGGCAGATGTAGCCGGCGATCTGCTCGGGCGTGATGCCTTGGGCGGCAAAGAAACGGTCGACGATGGGGCGCAGGTCGCTGCGCACCAGATCGGGAATGTTGCCCGAGAAGATCACCTTGAGGCCGTCTTCCAGCACATCCCAGCCCATCACGTCCAGGCTGTCGGGCCAGATATGCTCAGCCGCCGCGCCCAGCACCGGTTTGGCCATATAATCCTCGCGGCAGCTTATCACCGAGGCGGCCGCGCCATCGCCAAACAATGCGGTGGCGACAATGTTGCTTTTCGACCGATCCTGGAAACGGAAGGTGAGGCCGCAGAGTTCGACCGCCAGCAGCAGGATGTGCGATTGCGGCTGCGCTTTCGCCATGGAAGCCGCGCGTGACAGGCCTAACACGCCACCGGCACAGCCCAGGCCGAAGACGGGTAGGCGCTGCACATCGCTGCGGAAGCCCACCTGCTGCCACAGCCGCGCCTCCAGGCTGGGTGTGGCGATGCCGGTGGAGCTGATGCTGATCACCATGTCGATGTCAGTGGCAGCCAGCCCTGCGGCATCGAGTGCTTCGCGGGCCGCTTCGGACAGCAGGGCCGTGGCATTGTCGAGGAACAGGCTATTGCGCTCGGTGAAGTCATGCGGCGCGGTGTACCAGTCGATCGGCACGCAGGAATGACGATGCTCAATCTCGGCATTGCGATAGATCGGGGTCAGCCGACTGAAGTCGCTCATGCTGGGCGCGAAGAGTTCGCCGGCGCGGCGGGCCACCTCATCCTGCGGCAGGTCGAAAGCCGGCACCGCGGTGGCCAGCGAGACCAGATGCGGAATAGGGTTCCGATACGCGCTGCCGGTCATGACGCCTCCGTGGTTGGCCGCGCACCCTAGCTGGGCGGATATCCGGACGCAGCCGCCCGGCGTCTCAAGCTTCGGTGATCGGAACGCCCGTTGCGTTTACTCCGCCGCTACATCCAGCGGCGGATAATCGGTATAGCCTTCCGCGCCGCCGCCATAGAGCGTAGCACGATTCAGCGGCGCCAGCGGTGCCTTGCGGCGCAGGCGCGTCACCAGATCGGGATTGCTGATGAACGGCCGGCCGAAGGCCACCATGTCGGCATGGCCGCTGGCAATCGCTTCGGCGGCCATCTCCGGCGTGTAGCCGTTGTTGGTGATCCAGGTGTTGCGGAAACGGCTGCGCAGCGCGCCGTAATCGAAGCCGGCGCCGAAATCGCGGTCCGCACCGGTCGAACCCTCGATCACATGCACATAGACCAGGTTGAGGCGGTCGAGCTGTTCGACCACGTAATTGAACAGCGGCTGCGGGTCGCTGTCGCTGGCGTCGTTGGCCGGCGTCACCGGCGAGAGGCGGATGCCGGTGCGTTCAGCGCCGATCTCTTTCACGACCGCTGCGCTGGCTTCCAGCATCAGGCGGGCACGGTTCTCGATGCTGCCGCCGTATTCATCGGTGCGGTGGTTGGTGCCGTTGCGCAGGAACTGGTCGAGCAGGTAGCCATTGGCGCCATGCAGCTCAACGCCGTCGAAACCGGCGGCGATGGCATTGGCGGCACCCTTGCGATAGCCATCGACGATGCCGGGCAGTTCTTCCAGCCGCAGGGCGCGCGGTTCGGAGACGTCGATGAAGGCACCGCCGACAAAGGTCTTGCCCTTGGCGCGGATGGCCGATGGCGCCACCGGTGCCTGGCCGCCGGGCTGCAGCGACACATGGCTGATGCGGCCGACATGCCAGAGCTGCAGGAAGATGCGGCCGCCCTTGGCATGCACGGCATCGGTCACACGCTTCCAGCCGGCGATCTGCTCGGGTGAATGAATGCCCGGCGTGTCTTGGTAGCCCTGGCCTTCAGGCACCACCTGGGTCGCCTCGGCCACGATCAGTCCGGCATCGGCGCGCTGGGCGTAATACTCGGCCATCAGGGTGGTGGGGACGTTGCTGCCTGGCGTGGCGCGGTTGCGGGTCAGCGGGGCCATGGCGATGCGGTTGGCGAGCTGGAGCGGGCCAAGGCGGACGGGGTCGAACAGGGAGGTCATGGGAGGAGATCCGGGCAGGAGGATAGAGGCGTGGCATTAGAGAAAGGGTGCCGGGCGGCAAAGGCAAGGGTCGGGGAGACGATACTAACTACTTGATATTTCTGTATTTATGGAATGCATCCACAAGCACAGTGAGAATTGATCAGAATTTTTTGAGGGGGTAAGTAGAAATCAACTGTTACTAGAACAGGGAGGCGCAATACCCTCGAGTCTCTCCTGCCGAGCTTCGCTGTGACCCTGACCGATATCGCCATCATCACCATCCCCGGAATGCTCCTGCTGCTGGCAGTCGGCATCGGTGGGGATGCCTTGGCCGCACTGGCGCGCAACATGGCGATGAAGCGCTTTGATCTCGCCCGCCTAAGCGGTCTGATCGAGGCGGCGCGCAGCACCTATCATGAGCAGGCAGCGCGGCTGGATGAAAAGAGCAAGGCGCTGCTGGCGGTGGAATCCCAGTATCTGGGCGTCGCGCGTGAATTGCAGAGCCTGCGCTATGCGGAATCCGCCCTGCAGGACCCGCAGAACAACACGGTCTTCGAGATCGGAAAGCCGCTGGCCGGCAGCACCGGCTGGTTTGTGAAACTGCTGCTGCATCGCAAGCATGACATGTTCCGCGGCCTGGGCACGCAGCCGACCAACAGCGAAGGCTATCGCACCGGGCGGCTGGTGATCTGGGGTGTGGACAGCGAAACCGCCCAGCAGCTTTGTCGCCAGCGCTTCAGCACGGATGCGTCCGTGCTGGGCATCCAGCGCTTCAAAGGACAACTGAAGAAAAGCGATGTTTGATCTCGACCTGATGACGCTGGTCTATGTGCTGGTTCTGGGCGCCAACCTCGCCCTGATCCTGCTGGTCGGCAATCTGGCGATGGAACGCGCCCGCGATGCCTGGAACGATGTCGCCAGCCGCGCGCGGCAGACGCAGGTCCAGCTCGAGCATCTGGAAGACCTCACCGAAAAGGCCGGCATCCGCACGTCAGAGGCGATCCAGAAGATCGGCGAAGCCGAGCGCAAGCTGACCGAGGCGGAGCAGGAGCTGACGGTGGTGAAGCAGCGGCAGGAGTCCGAACCGCTGCCTTTCGTCTACAGCGTGACGCCGCCGGAGAATTTCGATCCGGGCGGCACGGTCTGGGAATTCCTGGCGCAGCATGATGGCGAGGCGCAGAAGGAAAGCAGCCCGCATCATCCCGCCCGGCAGTGGCTGAATGGTCGTCTTTATTTCGTACAGGCTGCAACCCAGACGGCAGCCAAACGCCAGCTTGAACGGCATCTGCCCGAGGCTGACGGTTTCCGGGTCACTTTTGTGAAACGGCATGGCGAGGCGTTATTCGCGCAAGCAAGCTGATCACGCTTGTTGGCCCTGTGATGGTGGTCACAGCGAGCCCGGGCGCCGCTGTGGAATAACATTGTCGTCAGCGTCGAGGGATGACCCTCGTTGTTCCAAACTGAGACCCCGGAGTCCGTGTGACTCCGGGGTTTTCTTTTTTCTGGTTGCACAGGCTGCCGATGCTCAACCGAACGTATCGGCGATGATTCCGGCGTACCAGCCGCGCGTATAATCGGCCTCGGCCTTGCGGTGCGCCGGGGCCGCGCGGGCTGGCGAAACGCCGCCGGAATTGGGCACCACGGCAACCCCCTGCGGCCCGGGGCGATAGGTGTCAGACACCGATATGCCGTAGTCGGGCGTTACCAGGCTGTAGCAGGTGTTGTGGAAAACCGTGGCCGGTGCAGGCGTGCCGCGCAAGGACGCGACGACATTGGCAGCCACCACCTTTGCCTGGCTATTGGCCGCGGTGCCGGATTTCGGCATGGTGCCGGCAATCGAGGCATCGCCCAGCACATAGACATTGGCAGCCTTGCGAGAGGTGAAGCTGGCCGGATCGACGGCGCACCAGCCGTTTGATTCCGCAAGGCCGGCATCCAGCGCGATGCGCCCGGCGGTCTGCGGTGGAATCACGTTGATGACGGCGGCTTTTTCGGTGCCGAAGCCGGTCGTCACGGTCATCCCCTTGGGATCGACGCTCTCCACCTTGCCGCCATCCTTGCCGGCGACCCAGGTGATCATGCCGGGATACTCGCTTTCCCAGCCGGCCATGAACAGGCCCTGCTTGGAGAAGGCGTCCTTCGCATCCAGCACCAGGATCTTCGACTTCGGCTTCTTCGTCTTCAGATACCAGGCGATCATGCTGACGCGCTCGTAGGGACCGGGCGGGCAGCGGAACGGATTGGCCGGCGGCGCGACGATCACGGTGCCGCCATCGGGCATCGCTTCCAGCTGCTTGCGCAGCAGCAGGGTCTGCGGGCCGGCCTTCCAGGCATGCGGCATCACGCCATTGGCAGCCTGCTCGCTGTAGCCGGCGACGCCGCCGTAATTCAGCTCGATGCCCGGCGCGACCACCAGCCTGTCATAGGGCAGGGCAGTGCCATCTTTCAGCTTCACGCTGCGGGCATTGGTATCCACCGCCGTCGCTTCGCCACGCACCAGCCGCACGCCATAGCGCTGGCGCAGCGGATCACGGCGATGGGTGATGCTGTTGAGGTCCTGGAGGCCGCCCAGCACATAGTTCGAGAAGGGGCAGGTGATATAGATGGCATCGCGCTCGACCAGAACCACATCGGTATCGGGCGAGAACAGCTTGATGTAGCGCGCGGCGGTCGCACCGCCAAAGCCGCCGCCGATCACGACGACGCGGCCGGCGGCATTCTGCGCCTGCGCGATATGGGGCATGCCAATGATGGCGGCACCCGAGGCGATGCCGGTCAGAACCTGGCGGCGGGACAGCGAAGACTGTGTCATGGCGCTCTCCCTCAATTCTTCGACAGGTAATCGGCGAGCGCCTTGAGCTGCTCGTCGGAATAGCCGCGTGCGATACGCCCCATGATGGTGGAAGGACGCTTGTCGGTCTTCAGCTCTGTCAGCGCTGTGTAGAGCGTGCCGGCATCCACGCCGCGGATCGGCGGCATGGCGGGTGAAATGTAGGAGGCATTGCCATGACAGACATTGCAGGTCTGCGCGGCAAGCGCGGTGTCGTCGAGGGTGGCGATGCGCTGCTGCGCCAGCGCCGGTGTGGCCAGCAGCGTTACGGCTGCAGCCAGAAGCATGATGGGGGCACGCATGGACTTCCTCCTTGAACCTGCGGGAGGAGACTAGGCCGGCTTTCGCCGGTTGATCAAATTAATTTGGGTATCGCCAGATTATACAAATTTTAGCGTTATTCTTTGATGGCGCTTTCTGCCCGCGCCGCCAGCAGGATCGCGCCAACGATCAGTGCCGCACCCGCTAGCATGGTGGGTTCCAGCACTTCGCCATACGCGAATGCGCCGACCAGCAACGCGGTCACCAGTTCGCTGGAACCGGCAATCGCCGTGCGTTCCGCGCCGGCCATCGGCGCGCCGTAGAGCAGCAGGCCGAGCGCGCCCACGGTGCTGACGATGGCAAGACCAATGGTCGCGCCCCAGCCCGCCATCGAGCCTGGCATGGCGATGCGCCCATCCATGATCAGACCGAGTGCGAGCATCGCCAGCAGGCCGCCGAGAAACACGCCGCCGAGCCGCACCGGAATGGCCATCCTGCTGAGCGGCTTGGCCGCCACATGCATGAAGACGGCGTAGGCGAGCGGCGGGATGAAGGCCATGCCCACGGCCATCAGGTTCTGACTGCTGCCCAGACCAGTGGGTGCCAGGATGAGGATTGCCGCCACCAGCACCAGCGCGGCCGCGCTGGCCGTGGGCCAGGTCAGGCGCTCGCGGAAGAACAGCCAGCCCAGCAGGATCGTGAAAAGCGGATAGGTGAACAGGATCAGAACGGTCAGCGCCACCGTCAGATGCTGCAGCGCCAGGAAGTAAAAGAACATCGTGCTCATGTAGCCAGCCCCGGCCAGCGTCGCGATCAGGGTGTCGCGTCTTGCGGCCAGCATGCGGCCGATGAAAGGCAGCAGGCAGAGAAAGGCGATGCCGAAGCGCCAGCTCAGCAGCGACAGTGGCGGTAGGCCATCGGCATAGGCGCTGCGGGCAAACAGTGGCATCAGGCCGAAACCGATGGCGCCGAAGGCCACCAGCGCCATGCCGGTGGTAGGAGAGCGGGATGCAGACATGATGGTTTCGTGTGACTAGACGGCGAAGGTCATTGTCAGCGGCTCCATGCCCTCGATCAAGCCTGTGAGCGTCGTGCCCGCAGGGAAAAAGTGCAGGCCGGTGAAGGAGCCGGTGGTGACGATCTGGCCCGGCTGCACACCGCCGCAATGGCGGCATTCGCGCACCAGATCGGCCAGCATGCCGAATGGCGTGCCGGTATTCAGCGTCGCGGGACCATTGCAGATATCCTTGCCGTCCGCCGCGAGTTGCACGACCGGATGGGCAAAATCCTCAGGCTGCCAACCCTTCGCGAGTGGCATGCCATGAATCAGTCCGGCATTGAGCTGGAAATCGGCGAGCTTCCAGTTTGGACTTGCGCCCTGCGGATCGCGCAGGCGCGTGTCGACGACCTCGAAGGCTGGCATCGGTGTCACCACGGCGGCAAGCGCCGTCATGAAATCGGGGGCATCGGTTGCGGGCAGCGGCCCGTCGATGCGGAAGGCGATTTCGAGCTCCAGCCCACGCAGTCGCGTTTCCGCCGGCTGGCGTGTGTCGGGTGCGGGACGGATCAGGTCGGCACGGATTGGTGCACAGATCAGCGGTTGGTCGGGACCGGCGCGGCCGACCTTCCAGCCGCCGACGGTACCGAGTTCAGCCATGACGCCGGACTGGATCGCATAGACGTCGTCGAGATTGGTTAGTTCATAGCCTGGCGACAGCAGCGGTCCGCCGCGCCGTGCTGCCAGCAGGCTGGCAATCGCATCGGCATGGCGGGCACCCGTCATCGGATTACTTGATGCCGCAGAAATCGCGGGCGGAAATCCACTCGCCGTGCTGTTTGCTCTTCGCTTCGGCCAGCGCCACGAAGACTTCCATGATGTCTTCCGGCTTGGGCAGGGTGGTCGGGTCTTCGCCGGGGAAAGCCTCGGCGCGCATCTTCGATTGCGTGCCGCCCGGATTGACCAGATTCACTTTGATGTTGCTTTCCAGCACTTCCTTCGAATAGGTCAGCACCAGATTGTCGAGTGCCGCCTTGGAGGCGGCATAGGCGCCCCAGTAACCACGGATGTCGCGGGCCACGCTGGAGGTCACGAAGATCGCGCGGCCGGCGGGAGAGGCGAACAGCAGCGGATGCACGGCGCGCAGCAGGCGCTGGTTGGCATGCACGTTCAGCTTGAACACCTGTTCCCACAGGTTCGGCGGATACTGGTGCATCGGCGTCATGCGGCCGAAGATGCCGGCATTGCCGACCAGGATGTCGAGACGGCCGAAGCGCTCGAGCAGCGGTGCGGCCAGACCATCGATCATCTCGGTCTTTTCCAGGTCGAGCGGCACCAGCGTGGCGGTGCCGCCGGCGGCCTTGATCTCGTCGTCCAACTCTTCCAGCGCGCCCGAGGTGCGGGCGACGCAGATGACATGCGCGCCCTCGGCGGCATAACGCTTGGCGATGGCGGCACCGATGCCGCGGCTGGCGCCGGTGATCAGCGCGATGCGGTCCTTCAGACGCATAACAGGTCTCTTCTTATCTTAAGGCTTGGGAAAACTAGCCAGTTTCGGCCAGCAGGGTGAGCTGGCGCGGGCTGCGGACGGTGCGGTTGACCTCGTCGGTCAGGCCGATCGGATAATCGCCGGAGAAGCAGGCGTCGCAGAAGGCCGGATTGGTGGCGTCACGCACCGGACGGCCCATGGCGCGATAGAGGCCGTCCATGTTCAGGAAGGCCAGGCTGTCGGCCTTGATGAACTTGGTCATCTCTTCGATCGAATGCGTCGCGGCCAGCAGCTTGCTGCGCTCGGGCGTGTCGACGCCGTAGAAGCAGCTATGCGTGGTCGGCGGCGATGCGATCCGCATATGCACTTCCTTGGCGCCGGCATCGCGCACCATCTCGACGATCTTGGTCGAGGTGGTGCCGCGTACGATCGAGTCATCGACGAGGATGACGCGCTTGCCCTGGATGTAGGCGCGGTTGGCGTTGTGCTTCAGCTTCACGCCCAGATGGCGGATCTGGTCGGTCGGCTCGATGAAGGTACGGCCGACATAGTGATTGCGGATGATGCCGAGTTCGAACGGGATGCCGCTCTCGGCGGCATAGCCGATGGCAGCCGGCACGCCGCTATCGGGCACCGGGATCACGACATCGGCGTCGACATGGTTCTCGCGGGCGAGTTCGGCGCCGATGCGCTTGCGGGTTTCATAGACGCTCAGGCCTTCGACCTGCGAGTCCGGGCGGGCGAAATAGATGTATTCGAAGATGCAGAAGCGGCGCTTCACATTGGGGAAGGGGTGATAGCTGTGAATGCCCTCGGCATCGATCACGATCAGTTCGCCCGGTTCCACGTCGCGCACGAAATCGGCGCCCATGATGTCGAGTGCGCAGGTTTCAGATGCCAGGATCGGTGCGCCGCGCAGATTGCCCAGCACCAGCGGCCGCACGCCCCAGGGATCGCGCACGCCGATCAGCTTCTTCGGCGTCAGGCAGACCAGCGCATAGGCGCCCTCGACCTGCTTCAGCGCATCGATGATGCGGTCGACCACGGCGCTCTTGCGGCTCAGCGCCACCAGATGAGTGATCACTTCGGTGTCCATGGTGGACTGGAAGATGCTGCCCTTGGCCACCAGGTCGTCGCGGATATGGCGGGCGTTGGTCAGGTTGCCGTTATGGGCGAGCGCGATGCCGCCCAGTTCCAGATCGGCATAGATCGGCTGCACGTTGCGCAGCAGCGTGCCGCCCGAGGTGGAGTAGCGCACATGGCCGATGGCGCTGTCGCCCGGCAGTTCGCGGATCACCTTCTCGGACGAGAAGTTCGGTGCCACATGGCCCAGTGCGCGATGGCTGTTGAAGCGGCCCTCGTTGAAGGTGACGATGCCCGCCGCCTCCTGGCCGCGATGTTGCAAGGCGTGCAGGCCGAGCACCGTGTTGGCGGCGGCGTCGGGCGTGCCGTAGATGCCGAAGATGCCGCATTCTTCATGCAGCTTGTCGTCATCGAAGGGGTTCGTTTGCATACTTAACGGCTCCATCGCCCGACAGGCCAGCCCGGCCCCCGGTGACTCACTGGGCGGCTCAAGGCTTGTCCTGCTTCTGGATCAGACTTTCGATGCCCTGGCGTTCCTCGGTCTTATAGCCGGTTTGGCCGCGCGAGTCAGCGCCGCCGCCCGGTGTTGTATGGGTCGGAATCGGGGTTGAAACGGGCCCGACCGGACCTTTTTTCGGGGCCCGGCTGGGATCGAGCTGGCGCAGCACCAATTCGGCACCCCATTCGTAGCCTTCTTTGGCCAAATCGTGGGTTTTGGCGTCCTTCAGCCAGGCTGGCCGAGTCTGTTCCGGTACCAGCCGGTCGACCGCCCACCAGGCCACCACCACGATCAGCGCGCCGCGCGCCAGACCGAACAGAAAGCCCAGGCTGCGGTCGACCGCCGAAACGGCCGATGCCCGCACCTGTTCGGAAAACCAGTGGGTGAAGATCGAGCATAGAATCAGGGTGGGCAGGAACAGCGCAATACCGGCTGCGATATCGGCGAAAAGTCGTGATTCGATATAGGTACGGGCGATGTCCTTGGCAATCGGGAACAGAAAATAAGTCACCGCCACGGCGGCCACCCAGCCCAGGATCGACAGGACTTCCTTCACGAAGCCGCGGAACAGCGCCAACAGGGCCGACAGCAGCAGGATCACGATGACGATCAGGTCGGCCGGATTGATCGGCAGGGACGACATGGCTCAGTCCTCCTCACCCGTCCAGTTGGAACGATCCCCGCCGCGGCCCGCATTGGCGCGCTTGGCAGCGGCGCGGGCGCCGGGGAAGAGTTCGACCAGTTCGTTCAGGCGCATCAGTTCACTCGTCCCGATAGCCTTGACCTTGGTTTTCCCGCCAGAAGGCATGACGGCATGTTCAAAACCCAGCTTGGCCGCTTCCTTCAGCCGCGACTCGGACTGGCTGACCGGACGGACCTCGCCGGCAAGACTGACCTCGCCGAAGAAGACCGTACGTTCCGGCGCCGGGCTGTCGGCCAGCGCCGAAAGCAGGGCAGCGGCCACGGCCAGGTCGGCGGCGGGTTCGACGACTCTTAAGCCGCCAGCGACGTTGAGATAGACGTCGCAGCCCGAGTAGCGCAAGCCACATCTTGCATCCAGGACGGCCAGCACCATGGACAGGCGGCCGGAATCCCAGCCGACGACGGTGCGGCGCGGTGTCGCAAGCGGAGAGGGCGCGACCAGGGCCTGGATTTCCACCAATAAGGGTCGCGTGCCTTCCATACCGGCGAAGATGGCCGAGCCCGCTACGGGATCGCCCTTGCCGGCCTCGGAGCGGCCGAGGAACAGGGCGGAGGGGTTGGCCACTTCGGCCAACCCGGCATCGGTCATGCTGAACACGCCGATCTCGTCGGTGGCGCCAAAGCGGTTTTTCACGGCACGCAGGATGCGGAACTGGTGGCCGCGCTCGCCTTCGAAATACAGCACGGTGTCGACCATATGCTCGACCACGCGCGGGCCGGCGATCTGGCCGTCCTTGGTGACATGGCCGACCAGGAACACCGAGGCATTCGACTGCTTGGCGACGCGCACCAGTTCATGGGCGCAGGCGCGCACCTGGTTCACGGTGCCCGGCGCGCTTTCGATATTGTCGGCGAAGATGGTCTGGATCGAGTCAATGACAATGACTGACGGTGCGCCCTTGGCCTGCGCCATCGCCGCATCGATACCGGCAAGGATGTCACGCAGGGAATTCGCAGACGACAGCAGGACCGGCGCGTCGGCCAATCCTAAACGCTGTGCGCGCAGGCCGATCTGCGCCACGGCTTCTTCGCCCGACACATACAGCGCGGTCGTGCCATTGCGCGCGAGCTGCGCTACGGCCTGCAGCAGGATAGTGGATTTGCCGATGCCGGGATCGCCGCCGATCAGGATGGCCGAGCCGGGAACCAGGCCGCCACCGAGCACGCGGTCGAATTCATTGATACCGCTGACCGTGCGCACCACCTTGTCGGGCTGCGCGCTCAGGCTTGCAAAGCCGATGGCCTTGCCCTTGCCCGAGGACAGGCCCTTGGGGACGGCGACTTTCGGCGCTTCCTGGACAATCGTGTTCCAGGCTTCGCAGGCATCGCAGCGGCCCTGCCATTTGCGGTAGGCGGCGCCGCAGGACTGGCAGACGAAAGAGTCGACGACCTTGGCCATTAGATGCCTGTTACCGTCATCCCGGCCGAAGCGCAGCGAAGAGTCGGAATCCCATTTTGTAACACCAAGAAAATGGGACCCCGGATCAAGCCCAGGGTGACGGATTTGGGAAACACGACTGCGCTACTCAAGGCTTCAGGATTTCCATCTGGATCGGGCCTTCGGCCCGTCCGTGGATGAACTGGTCAACGTAAGGATTGCCGGAATTGTCGATCTGGCTGGCCGGACCGTGCCAGATGATCTTGCCCTTGTAGATCATTGCGATCTCGTCGGCGATCTTGCGGGCGCTGGCCATGTCATGGGTGATGCTCAGCGCGGTGGCGCCCAGCTTGCGCACGCAGGAAATGATCAGGTCGTTGATCACGTCGGCCATGATCGGATCGAGGCCGGTGGTCGGTTCATCGAAGAAGATGATCTCGGGTTCGGCGGCAATCGCGCGTGCCAGCGCCACGCGCTTCTGCATGCCGCCCGACAGTTCCGATGGCGACAGTTCGGCCACTTCCGCGCCCAAGCCGACCTGGCCCAGTTTCTCCAGCGCGATTTCCTTGGCGTCCTTGCGATCCATGCGGCGGCCCTGGATCAGGCCGAAAGCGACGTTTTCCCAAACTTTGAGAGAATCGAACAGCGCCGCGCCCTGGAACAGCATGCCGAACTTGCGTAGCGCATCCTCGCGTTCGCCGTTGTCGAACCGGGTCGCGTCCTCGCCATCGATCATGATCTGGCCGCTGTCGGGCCTGATCAGGCCGAGGATGCATTTCAGCATCACCGATTTGCCGGTGCCCGAACCGCCGATCACCACCAGCGACTTGCCGCGCGGCACGTCCAGGGTCAGGCCATCCAGCACGACCTTGCGGCCGAACTTCTTATGGACGTCCTTGAGTGCGATTTTGGGCTGGTCGCTCATTTGCCGGCAAAGAAGAGTTCGGTGACGAAATAGTTAGCGACCAGGATCAGGATCGAGGCCGAGACCACCGCATCGGTGGTCGCCTTGCCCACGCCCTGTGCGCCGCCGCGCGAATGGAAGCCGTGATAGCAGCCCATCAGCGCGATGATGAAACCGAACACCGCCGCCTTCACCAGACCCGACACGACGTCCAGGGTCTGCAGGAAGTCGATGGTGGTCTTGATGTAGACGCCGGCATTGAAGCCCAGCTTGTGGGTGGCGATCAGGTAGCCGCCCATAACGCCGATAACGTCGGCCACCAGCACCAGCACCGGCAGCGACAGCGTGGCGGCCAGCAGGCGCGGCGCCACCAGATACTTGAACGGGTTGGTCGACAACGTGGTGAGCGCGTCGATCTGCTCGGTCACACGCATGGTTCCGATCTCGGCCGCCATGGCGGAAGCAACGCGGCCGGCGACCATCAAGCCACCCAGCACGGGCCCGAGTTCGCGGGTGATGCCCAGCACCACGATGCTGGCGACGGCATTCTCGGCATTGAAGCGGCCGGCGCCGATGAAAATCTGCAGCGCCAGCACCATGCCGGTGAACAGCGCGGTGAGCCCGACGACCGGCAGTGAGAAATAGCCGATGATCATCATCTGCCGGATCAGCAGGCGCAGATAGAAGGGCGGTAGGAAGATGTGGCGCACGCCCTCGAAGGTGAAGACCGCGACGCGACCGATGGCTTCAAGGAATTCGAGGAAGACGCGGCCGACGATGGCGAAGGGATTCATCGCGCGCCGCCCCCAAGAGACTGGCCCTTGTAAATGCGGTGGTAGCGATGGCCGAGCTGCGTCAGCAGCTCGTAGGAGATGGTCTTGCCGGTGGCGGCCTGGTCGTCGATGTCGATGCCGCCGCCGATCAGGCTGACCGGTGTGCCGGGACGGCAGTCGTCCTCCGGCAGCGCGGAGACATCCAGCGTGATCAGATCCATGGAGACCCGCCCCGCGATAGGTACTCGAACATGGCCTTGGCGACCCTTTATGACGGCGCTGCCCCGACCGGACAAAGCGCGCGAGAACCCATCGGCATAACCGACCGCCACAGTGGCAATTCGGCTCGGTTTTTCAACGATATAGCCGGCACCGTAGCCAACGGTCCCCTTGCTGTCAACGGAACGGACCTGCAGGATTTTTCCTTGCAGATGAACCACTTCCGCCATCCGGGTGGCCTCCCGCCGGGACCCGGCCGAGGGGTCCAGAGGGTTGGCTCCGTAAAGGGCGATTCCCGGCCGGAGGATGTCGTGGTGATAGTCCGCGCCGAGGAAGATGCCGGCCGAATTGGCCAGGCTGCCCTTCAGGTTGGGGAAACGCTGGCGCCAGGCGGCGAAGCGGTCGGCCTGTCTGGCATTCAGCGGATGGTCGGGCTCGTCGGAGCAGGCCAGATGGCTCATCACGAAACCCAGGTCGATGCCGGCCAGATGGCTGCCCGGATCGGCGGCCACCGCATCGGCTTCCGTATCGCTCAGGCCCAGACGGTTCATGCCGGTATCGATATGGAGTGCGGCGGGCAGGCGGCGACCCAATTTCTTTGCCATATCGCGCCAGGCGGCGATCTGCTGCGGGGTGGACAGCACCGGGCTCAGGCCGGCTTCGGCCAGATCGCGTTCGATGCCAGCGCTGGGTCCATGCAGGATGTGGATCGTCGCGTCGTCCGGCAGAACGGCCGAAAGCTTCAGGGCTTCCTCGGAATGGGCGACGAAAAAACGGCGGCAGCCGGCGCGGTATAGCGCGGGTCCGACTACGCCGGCACCCAGGCCATAGGCGTCGGCCTTCACCACGGCAGCACATTCCGCCTGCGGCGCCAGCCCGCCGAGCCGGCGCCAGTTGGCGATCAGCGCGTCGAGATCGATGGTGAGAATCGCCTGGTCACCCGCGGGCATAGTCATGGCCGGTGTTTAGCCCAGCCGCGCACAAAGGGACAGGCTTAAATCAGCCGGTTTGCTTGTCTTGGCCCGCTGGCCCGGGCAGACTGCATGCAACGGGGGACCGGTCACGGAAGAGGGCCGCCACAATATGCGTCGCCGTCTGTTTGTGCGTTCGAGGTTTCGATGTCTGCCCCGTCTTCCGCGAATGAATCTGAGCGCCCCGGTTTCTGGGCCGGTCTCGGCACACGCCTGTTCTCGAATGCCTATCTGCTGCTGATCCTCACCATGATGATGTGGGGCGGCCATTCCGTGGTCAGCCGTCTGGCGGTGCCCGAGATTTCGCCCGCCACGCTCACCTGCCTGCGCTGGAGCATCGTGGCCGGCCTCATGCTCAGCCTCCGCCGCCAGGGCCTGCGCGAATACTGGCCGGTGCTGAAGCCCCGCATCGGCTATCTGGCCCTGATGGGCACCATGGGCTACACCGCCTATAACACGCTGCTCTACTGGTCGGCGCACAGCACCACGGCGATCAACATCAACATCATCAACGGCGCGATGCCGGCGTTGATCTTCATTTTCGCGCTGGTGATCTTCGGCCAGCCTGTGCGTGCGCTGCAGTGGCTCGGCATGGCGGTCTCGATGGCCGGCGTGATCCTGACCGGCGTCAAGGGCGACCTGACCCATCTGCTCGACCTGCGGCTCAATCAGGGCGACCTGCTGATCCTCACTGCCACTGTCTTCTATGCGGTCTATTCGGTGCTGCTGCGCAATCGCCCGGTGGTGCCCAGTCTGGTCTTCTTCGCCGCACTGACGCCGGCGGCGTTGCTGTCATCCGTCGTGCTGCTCGGCGTGGAGATCGCGGCGGGTGAATTCTTCTGGCCCACGTGGAAGGGCTGGATGCTGCTGATCTACGTGGCGATCTTCCCGTCGCTGCTGTCGCAAATCTTCTTCATCCGCGCGGTCGAGCTGATCGGGCCGGGGCGGTCGGGGCTGTTCACCAACCTGATGCCGATCTTCGGCGCCAGCCTCGCCGTGCTGATCCTGGGCGAGGAGATGGCGCTGTATCACGTCGTCGCGCTGGTGCTGGTACTTGGCGGCATCCTGCTGGCGGAATGGCGGCGTCGGCCGCCCGTCATTGCGCCTTGACCGTCACGCCACCCTGAAGAAGCCGACCAGCGACGTCAGTTCGCGCGCCTGACCCGACAGCGCTTGCGCCGAGGCCGAGGTCTGTTCCACCAGCGCGCCATTGCGTTGGGTCATCTCGTCCATGCTGGCGACGGCGGTGTTGATCTGGTCGAGGCCGGTGGCCTGTTCGCGCGAGGCCGAGGCGATCTCGGCCACGATGTCGGACACCTTCTTAACCGAGGTGACGATATCGCCCAGCGCCGAGCCGGCCTGGTTGACCAGCGTCGCGCCGGTCTTCACCTGGCTGTTGGATTCCGAGATCAGCGTCTTGATCTCCTTGCTGGCGTCGGCCGAGCGTCCGGCCAGCGCGCGCACTTCCTGGGCGACGACGGCAAAGCCCTTGCCGGCCTCGCCGGCGCGCGCGGCTTCCACCGAGGCATTCAGCGCCAGCAGGTTGGTCTGGAAAGCGATCTCGTCGATCAGGCTGACGATCTCGACGATCTTCTGCGCGCTGCCCTCGATGCCGGTCATGGCGCCGACGACATCTTGCATCACCTTGCCGCCCTTGTCGGCGGCATCGCGAGCCGAGACGGCCAGCTGGTTGGCGGCTTCGGCATTGTCGGCATTCTGCTTCACCGTCGCCGTGATCTCGTGCATGGAGGCGGCGGTCTCCTCGATCGAGGCGGCCTGGCTTTCCGTGCGCTGTGCCAGGTCCTGGCTGCCGGTCGAGATTTCCGAACTCGCCTCGCTCACCGCCCTGGCGGACTCGGCGATGCCGCGCACCGTGCCGGCCAACTTCTCGTTGGTGGCATTGGTGTTGTCCTTCAGTTCGCCGAACACGCCGTAATACTGCCCGGTGACTCGCTTGGTGAGGTCGCCACCAGCCATGCCGGCCAGCACCTTGCCCACTTCGTCAATGGCGGTATTGACGCTGGAGACCAGGTTGTTGATGCCGTCGCCCAGCTTGCGCATCACGCCCTGCAGGCTGGCAGTGTCGATGCGCTTGGACAGGTTGCCGTTGACAGCGGCCTGCACCACCATGCCGACCGAGCGGTCGAGTTCGGCTTCCTGCTCGGCGCGCTCGCGCTCGCGCTGCTGGCGCTCGGCCTCGACCTGGCCGCGCAGGCGTTCGTTTTCCTCGCCATTCTGCTTGAAGACCTGCACGGCCTGGGCCATGCGGCCAAGTTCGTCCCGCCGCTCCAGTCCCTTCACCTCGGCGCTGTAATCGCCCTGCGCCAGCACGCCCATGGTCTCGGTCAGGCCGAGGATGGGCGCGCGGATCGAGCGGCCGATCAATACGGCGAAGATCAACGCCACGACCAGCGCGATCGGCGCCAGGATGGCGATGAAGACCAGAGTGGCCTGCAGGCTGGCATGCATGGCGGCTTCGTCGGCATCCAGTTCAGCACTGCGGCTGTCGGCCAGCTTCTCGACCCGCTCCAGCGAACCGACGGCATTCTGCTGCATCGCGCTGTTGAGCTCGGTGCCGATGCGGCCGATGATGGTCATCACCTTCAGCAGGCCTTCGGCATAGGCCGCCGTGGCCTCCTTCAGTTCCTCGCCGGCCGACATCTGTCGCTTGTCGATCAGCCGTTCGGCCAGCGCGTTGCTCACCGTGCCCAGTTCGCCGGTCAGCTGCTTGGTGCGTTCCAGCAGGTCGGGGCGGGGACGATAGAGATACTGGTAGGCGGCGGCGCCGATGGCATTCAGGATTTCCTGCACGCGCGCCGACAGGTAGGCGGTCTCGTAATCCTTGACGTCGACGGCCTGGCCCATGGTCTGTGGCAGGATCTGGCGGATCACCGTGCTGGCGGGCACCACATCTTTCTGGAAGATGCCGTTGTATTCGGCGCGGGCGGCGACTGCGGCTTCCAGCGCCGCGCCGTATTTCTGCGTCAGATCGTTGATCTCGGCCATGACGCGCTTTTCGTTGGCGTCCGCATCGGCGTTGGCTTCCTGCAGGGTGTTCGGGATCGATTTCACCAGGCCGCGCGCATCTTCCAGGCCCTTGGTGCTATCGCGATCCATGTAAAGCAGCACATTGCGGCTCAGGTCGATGATGTCGCGTTCGGCCCGCAGCACGGCGCGGGTTGCATCGGAGGTGATGTCGAATTCGTTGAACAGCAACCGCGCCTTGTTGACGCCCAGGAGGCCGGCGCCGGCGACCACCAGCAGCATCACGATGACCAGGCCGAAGCCGAGATTGATCCTGCCGCCAATGCTGAGATTGTTCACGCTCTGCATGTTGCCTCCCGGACAGCGCGCCTGTGCCGGTGGCCGGTGCGCATTGATTATCGTTTGTATTGCAACGATCGGCATTCTAGCGCGCCGGGCGGGGGCTTGGAAACCGGACTTCTGCGCAACCGGGAGGATGATAGGCTATGGATTAGCAACCGGGGCGTAGCCCGCTGCAGTAATCTTGTCTTCGTCAGCCCAGCGCCACGTCAAGATAGAGCATGACCACGAAGCCGCCGAACAGCGCCGTGGTGGCGCCGCGCTCGACACCATGACGATGGGTCTCGGGGATGACCTCGGACGAGATGATGAACAGCATCGCACCCGCAGCAAAAGCCAGCGCCCAGGGCAGCAGGCCGGCAGTGAGCGCCAACGCGCCGGCACCCAGCGGTTCCAGAAGGCCGGTCAGCGCCGCGATCATGAAGGAGCGTTCGCGGGTGTAGCCTTCGCCGCGCAGTGCGACGGCCACGGCCAGGCCTTCGGGCAGGTTCTGCAATCCGATGCCGAGGGTGACGCCAAGGCCGCTGGCGAGATCGCCGCTGGCTGCACCGATGCCCACGGCCAGACCTTCTGGAAAATTATGCAGGGCGATGGCGATGACAAAGAGCCACACCCGCGACAGTCGCGAGGCATCGGCATTCTCGCGGCCCTTGGGGCCGAAATGCTCATGCGGCGCGAAGCGGTGGGCGACATACATGGTGATCGCGCCGATCAGCAGCGCGAGGATGACGCTGAGCGCCGCCGGGCTGGGCGTCATCGAGCGGCCGGCCTGTTCCAGCGCCGGCACCAGCAGCGAGAAGAACGTGGCCGCCAGCATCACGCCGGCGGCGAAAGCCAGCATCAGGTTCTGCGTGGTGTCTTTCAGCACGCGCAGCACGAAAACCGGCAGCGCGCCCACGGCTGTCGCGCCGAAACCGGCCACGACGCTGGCCAGCACGCCCAGCATGAAGGGCGACAGGTCGGGAGGGGGAGGCGCGAGGTCCATGCATCAGATGTAGCACGGGCCTCGCGATATTCGACAGGCTTTAGGCGGGGGCACCCTTCTTCATGGCAATGGCCAGCCGGTTCCAGGCGTTCATGCTGGCGATGGCCACGGTCAGGTCGACGATTGTGCGCTCATCGAACAGGGCTTTGAGTGGGTCATAGACATCATCGGCGACACGCTGGTGTTCCAGCCGGGTGACGGCTTCGGCATAAGCCAGTGCCGCGCGCTCCTTGTCGTCGAACAGCGGCGACTCCCACCAGATGGCGACGTGATGCAGCTTGCGGTCGGTCGCGCCATGCTGGAGCGCGTCGCTGGTATGCTGGTCGACGCAATAGGCGCAGCCGTTGATCTGCGATATGCGGATCCACAGGATATCCACGAAGGGTCGCGGAAGTGCCTTGGTCAGATGCGGATGGCCGGCGAACAGCCCCTTGATCGCTTCGGGGCTGAGGGTGCGGTAGTCGAGACGCTGGGTCATGGTGTTTCTCCTTTTGACACCAGCATAGACGTGGCAGATCGGCCACCTGTGACAGAAAACGGGGCCCTTGCGGGGCCCCGTTCAGTGACTGCAGTCAGATGTCGTTGGTGTCTGGATCAGGCTGCCGCGATCAGCGCCTGGTCGGGCATGCGGGCGGCGGTCAACCTCTGCACGGCCAGCAGCGGCACCAGCCGTTCGCCCACGGTGGCGATGCCGTCGATCAGGCGGGATGACCAGTCCTCGCCTTCGGTCCGGCGGATCGTATCGGCATCGATCTCGACGATATCCGACACGCTGTCGACCACCAGGCCGCGCGGCTGACCGTCCAGCACGGCGACCACAATCACGTCCTGCGGACTGGGTGGCGGCGGTGTGGCATTGCCCAGGATCATGCGGGCATCGAAGATCGGCATCACCGATCCACGCAGGTTCAGCATGCCAAGGCAGGCCGGATCAGTATCGGGCAGATGCGAGACCGGCGACCAGCCGCGAATCTCCTGAATCTGGAGCAGCGGCAGGGCATAGGTCTGCGGGCCGACATTGATCAGAAGGGCGTCTATGCGCTCCATGATCAGAACTCCTGCCAGTCTTCCGGCTGCCCGGCGGCCGACGACGGAGACGGGGCCTTGGCAGTGGGAGCAGGTTTTACAGGGGCGGCAGCGGGTTTTGCCGGCGCCGGCTTGGCGGCAACCAGCACCGGCTTGGGACGCGATGCGACCGTCGGGGTCGGCGCAGAGGCAGTGGCGGGGCGATGACCGCCGGTCTTGAAGAAGCCGACCAGCTGGGCCAACTGGTTGGCCTGGCCCGACAGTGCCTGCGCCGAAGCCGAGGTCTGTTCCACCAGCGCGCCATTGCGCTGGGTCATCTCGTCCATCGAGCCGACGGCGGTGTTGACCTGATCGAGACCGGTGGCCTGTTCACGGCTGGCGGCGGCGATCTCGGCCACGATGTCCGACACCTTCTTGATGGCGCCGACGATCTCGGTCAGCGACTGGCCGGTCTGGTTCACCAGCGCCGCGCCCGTCTTGACCTGCGTGTTCGATTCAGAGATCAGCGCCTTGATGTCCTTCGAGGCATTGGCAGACCGTTGCGCCAGCGCGCGCACTTCCTGCGCGACCACGGCAAAGCCTTTGCCGGCCTCGCCGGCACGGGCTGCTTCCACGCTGGCATTGAGCGCCAGCAGGTTGGTCTGGAAGGCGATCTCGTCGATCAGGCCGACGATGTCGCTGATCTTCTGGGCGCTGCCTTCGATCTGGCTGACGGCCTTCACAGCGTCGGCCACCACATTCCCGCCTTTCTCGGCGGTATCGCGCGCAGCGGTGGCCAGCTGGTTCGCCGCCTGCGCGTTATCGGCATTCTGCTTCACCGTGGTGGTGATCTCGTGCATCGAGGCGGCAGTCTCTTCAATCGAAGCCGCCTGGCTTTCCGTGCGGCTGGCCAGGTCCTGGCTGCCGGACGAGATTTCGGCCGAGGCATCCTTCACTGCCGTCGAGCTTTCATTCAGCCGCGCGGCGAAACCCTGCAGCTGCTCGATGGTGCGATTCATGCTGTCGCGCAGCTCGCCAAACACACCCTGATAGTCGCCGGCAACCTGCTGGCTCAGGTCACCCTGTGCCAGCGAGGCCATGCTGGCGGCCAGCTTGCCGGTGATCGACTGCAGTGAGGTGGTCAGCTGGTTGAGCTGCTGGCTCACGGCCAGGAAGACGCCGTCCTTGTCGGTCTCGATGATGCGCGAAGCCAGGTCGCCCTTGGCGACCTTGCCGCAGAAGGCGGCGATCTCTTCACGCGCCCGCTGTTCGCGCTGCTGCTGTTCGGCGGCGACCTCGGCGGCCTTGCGCTGCTGCTCGCCGGCCTGGCCTTCCAGTTTCGCCTTCGCGATGGCGTTGTTACGGAAGGTTTCCACCGTGCGGGCCATGTCGCCGACCTCGTTGCGGCGGGTGAGGGCCGGAATCTTCAGGTCGGTTTCGTCGTTGGCAAGCTTCTGCATCGCCGTCTTCAGCACTTCGACAGGGCGGATCGCGCCGAGGAAGAACAGGGCGGCATAGCCGGCCATGCCGAGCGCCAGCACGACCAGCAGGGTCATGAAGATGGCATTGTCGCGGTCGACAGTGTTTTCGGCCTGACGGATGGCGTCGGCGGTGCGCGCATCGAGCAGGACGAAGAACTCGTCGATCGGCGCCATGATCTGTGATTTGAAGGTGTGGTACTCCTTCGAATGAACCAGCTTGCGCGCCAGCTCGAAGTCGGGGTCCTTCTTCAGGGTGAAACCACCCTTGCCGTCGTCGAACAGGCCTTTCACCGCATTCATGGCGATGACTTCCAGTTTGACAAGGCCATCGGAATTGGCCTGCGCCTGGGTCAGCTTGGCGAATTCGGCATCGGTGAAGCCGGCCTGCTTCATCAGGGTCTGCAGCGGCACGGTATCGGCATCGGGGCGCGGCTTCTGGTTACCGGCGGCGACGAAATCCCAGTAGATGCGCTGATAGGCCTGCGGACGCGGCTTCTTGCCGTTGCGGATGTCGAGAATGGCCATGTACTGGTCTTCATAGGCCTGCTCGCCGGTCACCACATAGGTGCGCGCCAGCCGGGTCAGGTCATCGGAACTCTGCCGCAGTTCATCGGCCAGCAGGTAGGATTCATACCGTACACGGTATTTGTCCTGCAGGTCCTGCTGCGCGCCGTTGAGCAGCAGCCAGGTGCCGATGATGGCGGCCAGCATGGCAAGCATGACGGTATTGGCCGCAATGGTCAGAGTCCTCAATGTCACGATAGTGCCTCCCGTATTTTTTTATCGGGACTCGCGACAGTGTTTCTCACTGGCCGCAAATGTTGCCCGTGTATTCAGTCTAGGGGTTTGGCGGGCTGCTCCTATCGCCCTGTAGGCTTACGTCATGCGTCTGCCAGAATTGGTGAGAGTTTTTGCGGAAACAAAAAAACGGGGCCCTTGGTAGGGCCCCGTTCCCGTATCCGTGTTGACAGTCTTAGTGGCTGCGCGGAATGCGCGAGTGGCCGGGGCCCATGGGCTGGGCGAAGAGCTGGTCGGCGGTCTTCTTCTGCTCATCCGACAGCGACTGGTAGAGCGGGCGGAAGGCGGCGATGTGGCGGTCCTGCGCCGTCGTCATCTCCTTCATCATCGCCTGGCGCTTTTCCATCTTCTCCAGCGCCGAGGTCGAAGCCGGGGTGGTGGCGCTGGCCTGCTGGCGTTGGACATGGCGCTCCTGCATCACCTTGGCGCTGGCGCGCATTTCATCGGCCAGTTTGTCGAACAGCGGCTGCTGCGCGGCGGTGAGTTTCAGCTCGGTCTTCAGGAAGGCGATGCGGCCTTCGATGAATTTTCCAGGGGCAGGACGCTCGGCGCGTTGCGCATGCGCGGCGGGCTGGCCGGGCTGCACACCTGTCTGGGGAGCAGGCTGGGCGAAGGCGAGGCCACCGCCGAAGCCGGCGGCAATCACACTGGCGGCGAGAAGGGCATTGCGGATCGACATGACAGACTCCTGGGGTTGAAAAAAGGGACGGCAGGTTTTTCACCGCCGTCCCCAATCAACACGTCGCGTCCCGTCAAATCCTGCGGGCGGTTTTTTTGGCGGTTTACGCCGCGTGCGGCAAAGCCTTCGGCGTTTCTGCCGGCATGCGCGAGCCGGCGAGGCGGCTGAGCGCCAGCACCGGCACCAGACGCTCGCCCATCGTGGCGATGCCGTCGAGCAGGCCCGAAGCCCAGGTTTCGGCCTCATCGGCGCGACTGAGATGCTGGGGATCGATCTCGATGATGTCCGACACGCTGTCGACCACCAGGCCGAGCGGCTTGCCGTCCAGCACCGCGACGACGATCACGTCCTGGGGGCGCGGCGGATTGGCCGGCTTGCCCAGGATCGGACGGGCGTCGAAGACCGGCAGCACGCTGCCGCGCAGGTTGATCACGCCCAGACAGGCGGGATCGGTATCAGGCAGCGGCGACACCGGCGACCAGCCGCGGATCTCCTGGATCTGGAGTAGCGGCAAAGCGTAGGTCTGGTCACCGACATTGATGAGCAGGGCGTCGAGACGATCGGTATTGCTATCCATGTGCGGTCTCTCCTTTACTCGGCGGCCAGCGCCAGATTTTGCCCGGCGGTGCCCTTGATGCGGAAGAAGCTGACCAGCTGCGCGAGCTGGCTCGCCTGCTGCGACAGCGACTGGGCCGAAGCCGAGGTTTCCTCGACCAGGGCGCCGTTGCGCTGGGTCATCTCGTCCATGGTGCCGACGGCGGTATTGACCTGCTCCAGACCCGTGGCCTGCTCGCGGCTGGCAGCCGCGATCTCGGCGACGATGTCCGACACCTTCTTCACCGCGCCGACGATCTCGGTCAGGCTTTCACCGGCCTGGCCGACCAGCTTGCTGCCGTCGCGAACCTGGGCGTTCGATTCAGAGATCAGCGCCTTGATCTCCTTCGAGGCATCGGCCGAGCGGCCGGCGAGCGCGCGCACTTCCTGTGCCACGACCGCAAAGCCCTTGCCGGCTTCACCCGCACGCGCGGCTTCGACCGAAGCATTGAGCGCCAGCAGGTTGGTCTGGAAGGCGATCTCGTCGATCAGGGCGATGATGTCGCTGATCTTGCCGGCCGAGGCTTCGATGCCGGTCATCGACTGCACGACGCTGCCCATCACGTTGCCCCCCTTGTCGGCGGCCTCGCGTGCCACGGAGGCGAGCTGGTTGGCTGCCGCCGCATTGTCGGCATTCTGCTTCACGGTAGCGGTGATCTCGTGCATCGAGGCGGCGGTCTCCTCGATCGAGGCTGCCTGACTTTCCGTCCGGCTGGCCAGGTCGAGGCTGCCGGTGGAGATTTCCGCAGCGGCTTCCTTTACGGCGGCGGCGCTATGGTTCAGCTCGCCGGCGATCTCGCGCAGCTTGCCGGCCATCTCGTTGACACCGGTCTTCAGCTTGCCGAAGACGCCATGATAGTTGCCGCGGATGTCATTGGTCAGGTCGCCCTGGGCCATGCCGGCGGTAACGGTGGCGATTTCGCTGGTGACCTGCTGCAGCATGCCGGTCAGGCCGTTCAGGCGCTGGCTGATGGTGAGCAGGAAGCCTTCCTTGTCGGTTTCATTGAGCCTTGTATCCAGGTCGCCGGCGGCGGCCTTGTCACAGAGCAGCGAGATTTCCTCGATCGCCTTGCGCTCGCGGGTCTCGCGGGCGGCGCGCTGCTCTTCCGTTGTGCTGCGCTGGGCGGCGATATCGGCCTCGGCCTTCTCGCGGGCGATCATGCTGTCCTTGAACACCTGCACGGCCTTGGCCATGGCGCCGATCTCGTCCTTGCGCAGGGCGCCTTCGACATCGACCTTGGTGTTGCCGGTGGCCAGCGTGGCCATGGTGTCGGTCATGCGGCGGATCGGGCGGGTGATGGTGCCGATGGCGACGAAGCCGGCGATCAGCAGCGAGCCGATGATGGAGCCGGCGACGGTGACGATCAGCAGCCAGCGCTGGTCGGCGTAAAGCGCGCTGACCTCGTCGTTCATCTTGTCGACAGCCTTTTCATTATTGGTGACGGCGGACTGGATGCGCTCGACCACGGCATCGCGCAGCTTGATGTTGTCGGGGGTCTGGCCGAAAGCCTGGGCCGCGGCTGAGCCTTCCTTGCTGGCGACCTCGATGATGCGGCGGCGCAGGGCAATGAAACTGTCAACCTGGCTGCGCATCTCGGCAAAGGCGGCCTTGCGATCGGTGGGGACCATGCTTTCCCATTTATTCATGCCGGCGACGATCTTGTCGATATTCTGCACCGCGTTGGCGCTGTAGCGCTTCAGCTCGTCCGCATCGCGGGCGGAGTAGACCGAGCGGGTATCGGCGAGCGTCGACTGGATCAGGGAGTCGATCCGCAGACCCTGCAGGGCGCGGGCCGAGGTATTGGCCATCTGGTCGGTCACCTTGTCCGACACATCGACGATGTAGCGCGCCATGATGCCGACGCCCAGCGTGGCGCCGGACAGCAGGATCAAGACGAAGAAGATGCGGGTCAGAATCTTGGTATTGGTCAGCAGGCGGGTCATGGCGGCCTCGATGGGCTTGAAGGGGTGTGATCCCGCTTCCGGCGGGACCTGACCCATCCGGCATACGCCTGCCTTTCAAACCTGTCCGATTACTTTCCAATAATGGAAACGGTTGATAATGGCGGCCTTACGGGAAAATTAGGGCGTTTCCCGGTCTGGCGCCCCAATCATCCCGTCTTGCGTGTAGCGACCTAAAACAGCCCAACCTGCTCTGGTTTATGCCTCGGTTATTTTCCATCAGGCCACGCGCACCAGCCGCGGTGCATGACCGCCGACACGGAAGAAGCTGACGAGCTGGGCAAGCTGGGTGGCCTGCTGCGACAGCGATTGGGCGGCGGCCGAGGTCTCTTCGACCAGGGCGCCGTTGCGCTGGGTCATCTCATCCATGGTGCCGACAGCGGTGTTGACCTGCTCGAGGCCCGTGGCCTGTTCGCGCGAGGCCGCCGCGATCTCGGCGACGATGTCGGAGACCTTCTTCACCGCGCCGACGATCTCAGTCAGGCTTTCGCCGGCCTGGCTGACCAGCTTGCCCCCATCGCGGACCTGGGCATTCGATTCCGTGATCAGCGCCTTGATCTCCTTCGAGGCATTGGCCGAGCGGCCGGCCAGCGCGCGCACTTCCTGTGCGACCACGGCGAAACCCTTACCGGCCTCGCCGGCGCGGGCGGCTTCAACGCTTGCGTTGAGCGCCAGCAGATTGGTCTGGAAGGCGATCTCGTCGATCAGGGCAATGATGTCGCCGATCTTGGCTGCCGAATTCTCAATGCCGGTCATGGATTTCACCACATCCTGCATGACGGCGCCACCCTTGTCGGCCGCGCCGCGCGCCACTTCCGACATCTGGTTGGCGGCCTGGGCATTGTCGGCATTCTGCTTCACGGTGGCGGTGATTTCATGCATCGAGGCGGCGGTCTCCTCGATCGAGGCGGCCTGGCTTTCGGTGCGGCTGGCCAGGTCGAGGCTGCCGGTGGAAATCTCGGCGGCGGCTTCTTTCACCGCGGCGGCACTGCGATTGAGCTCGCCGGCGATCTCGCGCAGCTTGCCGGCCATGTCGTTCACGCCGGTCTTCAGTCTGCCGAACACGCCCTGATAGTCGCCGCGGATGTCATTGGTCAGGTCGCCCTGGGCCATGCCGGCGGTGACGGTGGCGATCTCGCCGGTCACCTGCTGCAGCATGCCGGTCAGGCCGTTCAGGCGCTGGCTGATGGTGAGCAGGAATCCCTCCTTGTCGCCTTCGTTCAGGCGGGCATCCAGATCACCGGCCGAAGCCTTGTCGCAAAGTGTGGAGATTTCCTCGATCGCCCGGCGTTCGCGGGTTTCACGGGCATTGCGCTGCTCCTCGGTGACGCGGCGCTGTTCGGCGATATCGGTCTCGGCCTTTTCGCGGGCGATCATGCTGTCCTTGAACACCTGCACGGTCTTGGCCATGACGCCGATCTCGTCCTTGCGGGTCGCGCCATAGACATCGGTGCCGGTATTGCCGTCGGCCAGGGTCTTCATGCCCCCGGCCAGCCGGTTGATGGGACGGGTGATGGTCAGCAGTGAAATGCCGAAGCCCAGCAGCAGCGAGCCGATGATGATCATGGCCGAAAGACCGATCAGCAGCCGTTCCTCGGAAACGATAAAAGCATCGAGCTGCGTGGAAATCTGCGTGATGCCCTGGTCGTTGCGAGCGATGGCATCGTCCAGCTCCTTGTCCAAGGTGTCGCGCAGGGTGGTGTATTGCGGCTGGTTGCCGAATCTGCGTGCGGCCGCACCGCCATCGGTCAGGGCGATGCGAGCGATCTCGCGGCGATATTTTGCAAACTCCTGCATCTGCTGCTTGCGCGCCTGGAAGGCGGCGCGCCGGTCGGCCGGCTGTGCGGCCTCATAGGGGACAAGGGTATCTTCGAATTCCTGGATCGCCTTGTTCAGGCGCTCCGCCAGGCCGCGGATTTCGGCCGGATCGGTGCTGCTGTAGATGGCGCGGGCTTCGGCCGCGGTATCGCTCATGGCGCGGCTGGCCTTCAGCGCGTACAGCGCGCGGTTAGCCATGCTCTGCATGTCGTCGACGCTGCTGTCATAGGTACGGAGGCCGTTGAGGCCGATCAGCGTTACGCCGACCAGGCCGCAGGCGAACAGCACCAGGATGGACAGGATGCGGGTGCCGATTTTCAGGTTGTTGAAGAACTGCATGGAAAATCCCTCCAGCATGATCCGTGATGGACCGTTGTGCGTGGAGGGATAGTCGCGAAAAGGAATTTTACGCGAAAGCTATTTTACTTAATTCGAACACGATCCTTACAAAACTTAAGGGCCGTCATGTCTTTCAATGCCATCAGCGAAGCTTGAGCATATGATGATACTCGCCTGGCGCGGCTCGATCGCTGTGCTGCTCAGTATGCGGCGTTATCGTAGCGTATCTTTTTAATACGCCTCGGGTAGGTGATCGCTCTGGATATGATCGCTGAACTTGGTGAAGGCGCTTTCGAAATGCAGCACCACGCGGCCGATAGGGCCGTGACGTTGCTTGCCGATGATCACCTCGGCCAGGTTGGCGATGCGGCCCATGCGGTCCTGCCACTCTATATGCTCGGGCGTGCCCTCGGTGGGCTGCTTGCGCATCTCGTAATATTCCTCGCGATACACGAACATCACGACGTCGGCGTCCTGCTCGATGGCGCCTGATTCACGCAAGTCCGAAAGCTGCGGGCGCTTGTCGTCGCGGCTTTCCACGGCGCGGGAGAGCTGGGACAGCGCGATGACGGGGACGTTCAGGTCCTTGGCCAGCGCCTTCAGCGCCTGGGTCACTTCCGAGATTTCCTGCACGCGATTGTCGTTGCGGCGCGAGTTGCTGCCGCGCACCAGCTGCAGGTAGTCGACGATGATCATGCCGATATTGTTGGTGCGCTTGAGGCGGCGGGCGCGGCTGCGCAGCAGCGAGATCGAGATCGCGCCGGTATCGTCCACGAAGAACGGCAACTGCGCCAGGTCCTTGGACGCCGGCACGATCTTGCGGGTGAATTCATCGTCAGTGATTTCGCCGCGGCGCAGCTTCTCGGACGGAATTTCGGTTTCTTCCGCCAGGATACGGGTGGCCAACTGGTCGGACGACATTTCGAGGCTGAAGAAGGCCACCGGGATGCCGGCCTTGGCCGCGTTGAAAGCCATGTTGGTGGCCAGCGAGGTTTTACCCATCGACGGACGGCCGGCAAGGATGACCAGATCGGACGGATGCATGCCGCCCAGCATCTTGTCCATGTCGCGCAGGCCGGTGGTGACGCCCGACAGGCCGCCCTTCTTCCAGGCGGCGTCGATATTCTTGATCGATTCCCCGATGGATTCCTTGAACGAGACGAAACCGCCTTCCGAGCTGCCTTCATCGGCCAGCTTGAACAGGCGCTGTTCGGTTTCCTCGATCTGGTGGGTCGCGGCCTCGTCGACCTGGGGGTCGTAGGCGCGGTTCACCATTTCCTCGCCGATGGTGATCAGCTGGCGGCGCAGCGCCAGGTCGTGGATCACCTTGGCGTAATCCTCGGCATTGATGACGGTGGTGGCGGCGGCGGCCAGGCGGGCCAGATAGGCGGTGCCGCCGGTCTTGGCCAGCACTTCGTCACGCTCGAAATAGGCCTTCAGCGTAACCGGATTGGCGATCTCGCCGCGCTCGATCAGCGTCAGCGTCGATTCATAAATCTTGCGATGGGCTTCGTGGAAGAAATGGTCCGGGGCCAGGAAACCCGACACCTTCATGGCAGCTTCGTTGTTGACCAGGATCGCGCCCAGCAGTTCCTGTTCGGCATCCAGGTTGTGCGGTTGGGTCCGGAAGGCCGGTGTGGTGCCGGCAGGGTCGCTGCCAGCCGCCGGGGCGGAGAAGGGGGTAACGACTGCCATACCGGAATTCTTCCCAAACCTGAGTTCTGCCGTTCAGTTCATCGACCGCATTCTGTCCTTCCTGGGATATTTCCCGAGGAGAAGACTGTGACGGTTCTGCGTCGCCATGCTGGCGAGGGGCGCATTAACGGCGAATGGCCTGTGCAGTTCTAGTTCGAAATGAGATTGACAGCTGATTATCCACCTCATTTTAGCTGTGGGTAACCGATCTTCCTAAGTCGATATTTCGACACACAATTCTTGGCGCAAAACCAAGTAATCCACAGGCGTAGTTCTTTTGAGCAAAACAAAACGGCCCGGCAGTTTCCTGCCGGGCCGATTCGTTTTTACGCAGATAATCGTGACGCTGATCAGACGTTCGGGATCAGGCGTTCTGGGCTTCCGCCTCAGCTTCGCCTTCGGCCTCTTCGTCTTCGATCGAGACGCCTTCGTCGAGCAGGTTCTCGACGCTGACCTGCTTCTCGGCTTCAGCCTCGGAGCGGGCAACGTTGACCTTCACGTCGACGGTGACTTCCGGATGCAGGACGACGGTGACGCTGGTGACGCCCACGGTCTTGATCGGGGTGGTCAGGTTGACCTGGTTGCGACCCAGCGTGAAGCCGGCGGCGGTGACGGCGTCCGCGATGTCGCGGGCGCTGACCGAGCCGAACAGCTGGCCGCTGTCGCCAGCCTGGCGCAGCAGGGCAACGCTGAGACCGACCATCTTGGCGGCGACCTTCTCGGCCTCGCCCTTCTTGGCCAGGTTCTGCGCTTCCAGCTGGGCGCGCTGCTTCTCAAAGACCGCCTTGTTGGCGGTGGTGGCACGCATGGCCTTCTTGCGAGGGAGCAGGAAGTTACGGGCGTACCCGTCCTTCACACGCACCACTTCGCCCATCTGGCCGAGCTTTTCGACGCGTTCGAGCAGAATGACTTCCATTAGTTTTTCTCCTGGCTGGCTCCGGCCCCGGCGAGACGCCGGCGGAAACCCGCCCATTGTTCGATGAAACCCAGGATAACGACCAGTACACCGACCAGCGCGCTAACCAACACCAAAGCCGCATAGAAGACGGCCAGAACCAGACCCGGCAAAGCGACTTTCGCCGCCAGCCCATGCACCACCGCCAGCCCCTGCAGGAAGAAGGGGAAGGCGAGAACCGTCGCCGCCGTGGCGCCGACGAAAGACAGATCGCCGGGCAATACCAGGCCGGCGAGCACCGCAACACCGAAGGCCACCGCAAGAACGCGCGGCAGGACAAGCGCCGTATACTGCGGCGTGGGCCGGCGATTTTGCCGAACCATCATCGCCAGCGCCTGGGCCAGGGTGCCGTTGACCGTCATCATGGTGAGCCAGCCCAGACCCAGAGCCGAGGGCAGCACGTGAGCAAGGCTCGCGGCGGCTTTCTCGTAGTCGATAGCCATCTTGCTATCGCGCTGCAGGTCCATCAGGCGCAGCACCTGGTCGACCTTGGGCTGGAGCAGACCGGGGAGACCGCCTTCGCGGTCCACGGTCAGCAGCAGCGCCACGCCGAACAGGGCAAGCACCCAGAGGGTGAGGCAGACAACCAGTCGACCGGCCGGATACCATTCCAGCCCGTCTTTGACCTCGGCACCCGTCGTGGCTTCCTCAGCCGGACGGGCCAGCAGCGCCTGACGCGTCAGCAGCACGGCCGGAACCGCGAAGATGACGAGATAGGCGCCGGCGGCATACAGCCCGTTATACGCACTGACCAATGCGCCCAACGCGCCAGCGATACCGATGGCCGGCAGGCCATGGGTGAGGCCGGCGAAGAACAGCGGCAGCGGCACCAGATAGCTGAGCATCAGGCCGAACGGACCGCTTGCGGCGGTCAGTACCAGCACTGCGCTCGCTACGCCGGCGAGGCTTCCGATGATCATGCTGCGTGTCGTGGTCATGGTTGCAGGTCTTCCGGTTTCCTATGCGGAAACTGGCTGGGTCCTTACTTGATGACGAACGGCAGCAGAGCCAGGTTGCGCGCGCGCTTGATGGCCTGGGCCAGTTCGCGCTGCTTCTTGGCAGAGACTGCGGTGATGCGCGACGGCACGATCTTGCCGCGCTCGGAAATGAAGCGCGAGAGCAGCTTCACGTCCTTGTAGTCGATCTTCGGCGCATTCGCGCCCGAGAACGGGCAGGTCTTGCGACGGCGGAAGAACGGACGGCGGGCAGGGCCGCCACGGCCACCGGCGGCGGGCTTGCCGCCACGCTCAGAAGAGGTACCAGTGCTCGACATTAGGCGTTCTCCCCAGCAGGAGCGGCCGGAGCCGACTCTTCACGTTCAAAACGCGGACGACGCTCGCCGCGGTCACCACGGTCGCCGCGATCGCGGTCACCGCCGAAGCCACGACCACCGCCGAAGCCACGATCGCCGAAGCCACGCTCCGGACGGTCGCCGCGCTCGCCGCGATCCTTGTTCTGGAGAACGGCCGACGGGCCTTCTTCCAGCTTTTCGACGCGCACCGTGAGGTAGCGCAGCAGATCTTCGTGGATGCGCATGTTGCGCTCCAGTTCGGCAATCGCCGCACCGGTCGCAGAGATGTTCAGAAGGACGTAGTGGCCCTTCTTATTCTTCTTGATGCGATAGGAGAGATTGCGAACGCCCCACTGCTCGGTCTTGGTGACCTCGCCGCCCTGGGCCTTGATGATGTCAGTGAATTGCGCGGCCATCGTCTCGACCTGGGTGGTCGAGAGATCCTGACGCGCGATGAAAACGTTCTCGTAGAACGCCATCGGCAGCTCTCCTTCTGGGTTGCGACCCGGCGGCGACACACAACGTGTCGACGGATCGGGTCTTAGCCGGACCCGGTATGAGTCCAGCAAGGAGCTATGTAGAGGGCGCGGACTATAGCGATTTTCCACAGGGTGGCAATATGGTTTGCCCCCTTGAAAACCAAATCATATTCCCTATATGTTCTCTTTTGAGTGTTTTGGCGGATTTCCGGGATTTATAGCCTGGGCCAGGCCCGAAGCAGGACCCCGGACGAACCGGAACGAACGAAAACGAAGCCAAACGAACTGAAACGAACCAAAACGAACGCAAACGAAGCCAAACGAACCGGAACGAAGCCAAAGGAACGAAAACGAAGCGGATCGGCCTGGCCGTTGGTGAACCTTGATCTCCCGGCTGCATTCCGGCACTCACCACCCCATGACCATCACCGGATATCTGGCCGCCGAGGGCTTCGAGGCGCAGCTGCGCGAGGAGCTGGCCGGCCGGATCACGGCTGAACATGACCGGCTGTTCCTTGCCAGCGGGGAGGCCGGCCCCGCAGCCTGGGCCGCCAATATCTGGCATGACGTGCAGGATGTGGCGATCCAGTCCATCGGCGATGCGGCCGGGCAGCTGAAGGCGATCCAGCGCAACTGGGCCGCTTACGCGCCGCTGCATTCGGGTCGCGTGAAACTGATTGTCGAGAAGCTGCCGCATGTCTCGGCCAAGCCGCTGGTCTTTGGCCAGCCCCTGCATGCGGCCCCGCTGGGATCGTTCACCCTGCTGGCGCCTGATCGCATGCTGTTCGCGGCACAGTGTTCCAGCGCGCGGCCCAATGGCGTGTTCGATTTCATCGAGGATCGCGAAGGGCCGCCCAGCCGCGCCTATCTGAAACTCTGGGAAGGGCTGACGCGCCACGCCGCGCTGTTCGGCGGCGGCCTGCCGAAACAGGGTGATATCTGTCTCGATCTCGGCTCCTCGCCTGGCGGCTGGACCTGGGTGCTGGGGTCGCTCGAGGCAACGGTCACCGCCATCGACAAGGCGCCGCTCGCGCCCAATGTTGCCGCGATGAAGACGGTGCGCTGGGAACAGGGCAGCGCCTTTGCGCTGGAGCCGTCAAAGTTCGAGCGCGTCGACTGGCTCTGTTCAGACGTGATCTGCTATCCGGCACGGCTGCTGAAGCTGGCCGAGCGCTGGCTGGCAACAGGTCAGGTGAAGAATGCGGTCTGCACGCTGAAATTCCAGGGTGAGACCGATCACGACACGGCGCGCGCCTTCGCCGCGATTCCGGGCAGCCATGTGCTGCACCTGCATCACAACAAGCACGAGCTGACCTGGCTGTGGCGCCGGCCCGATTAGACTTATGAGTTCGGCTTCTGGCTGATCACGCCATACCAGCCCAGGCCATCGTAGGTTTCGTAGCCGATGGTGCGGGCAAAGGCGATCAGCGTGCCGTCGGGCTGGTAGTAATAGCCGCGCTGTTTGTCACCGGTTTCCAGCGCGAAGGGCTGGTACAGGTTCTGGTTGTCGCTTGATGCGATGATGCGGCGCTTGTTGTCCAGCAACAGAACGCGCGTGCGCTGCCACTCCTCGGGCGAGAGGCTGGGCTCGTCCCTGACGATGCTCTTGCCCTGCTTGTCCCAGTCGAAGATCACGCCCAGCACGCCCAGCGGCGTGCCGTGGATCTGGCCGCCGCTGCGCACGGCGCCGGCATAGATGGCGACGGCCTTGTTGTCATGGCTGCCGCTCTGGCTGATGTCGTCGACCACGTAATCGTCGCCGCTGGTCGACTGCATGGCGCCCTGGAACCAGCGGGTCTGGGCGACCGAGGCATTGGCGGCGCGCGGAAACTGCTTGGGGTTTGAGCTGGCGACGATCTGGCCTTTCTCGTTGGCCAGCACCAGATTGAGATAGACGGTGTAGAAACGGTTGATCATGCCCAGCCGCTCGCTGGCGCGGGCGAACAGTTCGTCCGAGGGTTCAGCGAGGGCCTGCCAGACGGAGTCGTCCGTCGCCCACCAGCGGCAGTCGCAGGTGCGCTCATACAGGTTGCGCACGATAAGCTGCACCATGGTCTGCGCCATGTCGCTGAGACGCGGACCCTCCAGGTCCTTGACGATCTGGTCGACGATTTCCTCGGCGGCACGTTTGGAATCCGCCACGCGCTTCAGCACCACCTCGCGGAAGCGCTTGGAATTGTCTGACGCCTGGTTGGCCAGCGCCTTCACCTCCTGGGCCACCACTGCGAAGCTGCGGCCCACTTCGCCGGCGCGCGCCGCCTCGATGGATGCGTTCAGCGACAGCAGTGTGGTCTGGAAGGCGATGCTTTCGTTCTTGGAGCCGAATTCCTGAACGTCGCGCTCGATGCCATCAATAAGTTGATGCACCTGCAGATGGTGAGTCTGTGCAGTCATGGTTTTTATGAACTCAGGGTGGTGGCGAGACCCCGTCAGCATTGCAGGATGCGTGCCGGCATCACAAACTGGTTATCGGGGGAATGCGATATCCTCCTTAAGGATAGCTGCGGAGCGGCAGAGGTCCCCCGAAGGTGACAATTGTTTCTAGAATGGAATGGTCCCGACCTTGGTTCAGCGCTGATTTTTGCGATGGTGGTGCAATATTAAGCAGCCTGCACAGCATCACTGTACATTCCCTGGGCATCTTATAAGGGCTCTGCCGTTACCCTATGTGGCTACAGGCAGACAGAAAGGATTTCCGCCATGCCGACGCGCCAGGAACGTGATGCCTTCGGAACCGTCGAGGTTCCCGCCGACCGTTACTGGGGGGCGCAGACCCAGCGCGCGCTGACCCTGTTCCAGATCGGCCGCGAGAAGCTGCCGCCGGCGCTGACGCGGGCGATTGGCCTGCAGAAGTTGGCTGCCGCGCGCGCCAACGCCGGGCTGGATGAATTGCCGAAAGATCTGGTCGAGGCGATCCAGCAGGCGGCGCGGGAAGTCTGGGAGGGCAAGTTCGACGACCATTTCCCGCTGCCGGTCTGGCAGATCGGTTCAGGCACGGCGACCAACATGAACGCCAACGAGGTGATCGCCAACCGCGCCAACGAACTGCTGGGCCAGCCGCTGGGCACCAAGAAGCCGGTGCATCCCAACGACCACGTCAATCGCGGCCAGTCCTCGAATGACAGCTTCCCCACCGTGATGCATATCGTCACCGTGCTGGAGCTGAAGGCGCGCTTGATCCCGGCGCTGCAGAGCCTGCAGAAGGAACTGGCGGCGAAGGCGGACAAGTGGAGCGACGTGATCAAGATCGCGCGCACGCATCTGCAGGATGCGACGCCGATGACGCTGGGCCAGGAATTCGGCGCGATGGCGCGCCAGGTGGAGCTGGGCGTCGATCGTATCGAGGATGCGCTGAAGCGGCTCTATCCGGTGGCGCAGGGCGGCACGGCAGTGGGCACCGGCCTGAACGCCAAGATCGGGTTTGATGTCGCCTTCGCAAAGGAACTGGCGGAACTGACCAGGCTGCCCTTCGTCACCAACCCGAACAAGTTCGAAGGCATGGGCGGCCATGACGCGCTGGTGGAAGCCAGCGGCATGCTGAACACCATTGCCGTGTCACTGGCCAAGATCGCCAACGACATCCGTTTCCTCGGCGCCGGCCCGCGCGCCGGTCTGGCCGAGCTGGTACTGCCGCATGACGGGCTGACCTCGTCGATCATGCCGGGCAAGCGCAATCCGACCCTGGCCGAGGCGCTGCTGCAGGTCTGCTATCAGGTGATGGGCAATCATGTCACCGTGACGCATGCCGCGGCTGCCGGTCATTTCGAGCTCAACGTCGCCAAGCCGGTGATCATCTTCAACATCCTGACCAGCATCGACCTGCTTGCCGATGCGGCGCAGGTCTTCGGCCGCGACCTGGTGGCCGGCATCGAGCCCAATGAGGCGACGCTGAAGCGCAATGTCGAGCATTCGATCATGCTGGCCACCGCGCTGAACCCGCATCTGGGCTATGACAAGGTGGCGCAGATCGTCAACAAGGCCTTTGCCGAGGGCATCAGTCCCAAGCAGGCTGCCGTGGCGCTGGGTTACCTGAGCGAGGCTGAGTACGACCGGCTGGCCGACCCGCGCGCCATGCTGGGGCCGCGCCCTTAGGCCAGCATGACCTCTGGTTCACTCTGCATCACATCCTGCACGGCGGCCTGCTGGACGATCACGCCATACCAGCCCAGACCGTCATAGGTCTCGTAGCCGATGGTGCGCGCAAACGCCACCAGGTCGCCATTCGGCAGGTAGTAGAAGCCGCGCGGCTTGTTCTGATGGCGCAGGTCGAAATGCTGATACAGGCCAAAGTCATCTGACACCGCGATGGCGCGCAGCTTTGAATCGAGCAGCATGCAGCGCGAGCGCTGCCATTCCTCGCGGCTCAGCGAAGGTTCGTCGGCGACGATGCTCTTGCCCTGCTTGTCCCAGTCGAAAATGACGCCCAGTACGCCGATCGGCTTGCCATTGATCTGGCCGTTCTCACGAACTGCGGCGGAATAGGTCGCCACAGCTTTGTTGTCGTGACCATCGTCCTGGCTGACGTCGTCGACGATATAGTCGTCGCCGCTTTTGCTCCGCATCGCATCCTGAAACCAGCGGGTGCGATCGGCCATGCTGCCAACCACACGCGGGAACTGCCTGGGGTTGGAAGCGGCGATGATCTTGCCGCTAGCATCGGCGAGGACGAGATTGAGATAAACCGTGTAGAAGCGGTTGATGACACCGAGGCGTTCGCCGGCGCGAGCGATGGTCTCACGGGTGGGTTGCTGCAGTGCCTGCCACATGGCGTCGTCGGTGGCCCACCAGCGGCAATCACAGGTGCGCTCATACAGGTTGCGCACGATCAGCTGCACCAGTGTCTGCGCCATATCGGTCAGGCGGGGCCCTTCGGAATCCTTGATGATGGCCTCGGCGGCCTGCTTTGATTCAGAGATGCGCTTGAGCACCACATCGCGGAAGCGCCGCGAGTTGACGGTGGCCTGGTTGGCCAGTGATTTCACTTCCTGTGCGACCACTGCAAAACCCCGGCCGACTTCTCCGGCGCGAGCCGCTTCGATGGACGCATTCAGCGACAGCAGGGTTGTTTGAAAAGCGATGTTTTCGTTGCTGACCCCGAAGTCCTGGACTTCACGCTCCAGACTGTCGATCAGCTTATGGATTTGACGCGTCATAACCCGCAAGACCCCCCTTGGCCCGTTTTTATTGCAAGCGCCGTTGCCTGCGAGCGGGGGGATTGCCACGAATCATTGCGGGCCGCCACAGGTTTCTGTGGCAATGGTTTGGAATAAAACTACTTGTGAAAGTTGTCATAAATGCTTGCATGAAATGCAGGCAAATAAGTGCCCTGTCCGGTGCATATATACAATTTTCAACTCTATTTTTACGACAATACCGGTAAAATATCGCCCAGCAGGGTGAGGAAACAGTCATGTTGTCATACGGTTTAGCCGCCATCGCATTGGCAGGCGTGGGTACGGTCGGTTGGTTTTATGTCTATGACCGCTGGATACAGCGCGATCATGCCGTCCGTCGGAATTTTCCGATCTATGGTCGCTTCCGCTACATCATGGAGAATATGGGCGAGTATTTTCGCCAGTACTGGTTCACCGCCGATTGGGAAGAGCGTCCGTTCAACCGCCTGACCCGCGCCTGGGTTTATCGTTCCGCCAAAGGCGTGTCGAACTATGTCGCCTTCGGGTCCGAGGTCGACTCCCAGCAACCGGGCCATGTCTACTTCCTGCACTCGGCATTCCCGATCAACGACGATGAAGCCGAGACCTTCACCGGCAAGTGGATCGGCAAGGGTATCGTCGGCAATCCCTACAAGCCGAAAAGCTTCTTCAACATTTCAGGCATGTCCTACGGCGCATTGTCATCGGCCGCCGTGCAGGCGCTCTCGGAAGGCGCTGCGCTGGCGGGTATCTGGATGGATACGGGCGAGGGTGGCCTGTCGTCGCATCACCTGAAGGGCGGCTGTGACATCTCCTTCCAGATCGGTACGGCGAAATACGGCGTGCGCGATGCCGATGGCAATCTGGACGAGGCGCGCCTGCGCAAGATCGCCAGCCTCGATCAGGTGAAGATGTTCTGCATCAAGCTGAGCCAGGGCGCCAAGCCCGGGCGCGGCGGCATCCTACCGGGTTCGAAGGTGACTGATGAGATCGCCGGTATTCGCGGCATCCCGGCGGGCAAGGCTTCGATCTCACCCAGCCGCCATCACGATATCACCGATATCCCGACGCTGGTGGCGCTGATCAATCGCGTGCGCAAGATCACCGACAAGCCGGTGGGCATCAAGATGGCGGTCGGCAGCTACGACTTTATCGACGAGTTTTTCGATTACCTGCAGTCTCATGTCGACGAAGCACCCGATTTCATCCAGGTCGATGGCGCCGAAGGCGGCACCGGTGCCGCACCGGCGCCGTTGGCCGATTATGTCGGCCAGTCGATCACCCAAGCGCTGCCCTACGTGGCCCAGCGCCTGCGCGCCTATGAGCTGCGCAATCGCATCCGGCTCGTCGCGTCGGGCAAACTGCTGACGCCGGACAAGGTGGCCTGGGCGATCTGCATGGGCGCCGATTACGTGGTATCGGCGCGCGGCTTCATGTTCTCGCTAGGCTGCATCCAGGCGATGAAGTGCAACACCGGTCATTGCCCGACCGGCGTGACCTCGAACGAACCGCGGTTCATGCGCGGCCTCGATCCCGCCCGCAAGGCGGTGCGCGTCGCCAATTACGCCAAGGCGGTGCAGCACGATGTCGAAGCCATCGCCCATGCCTGCGGCTGCAAGTCGGTGCGCGACCTGAAGGCGCAGCATGTCCGTGTCAACGGCGGCGACGTCATCCTTTAGGCAGGGCGGCCGACGGATCGACCTTCAGGCCGATGCCGCTGAGCTTGCGGCTGCGCGCCTCGGTCAGCAGCCAGACCAGCAGGTCGGCGGCCTGCGCGGTCTTCATGCCCGTTGCATGGATATTGGAAATGCAGTTGCGTTCTGAATCGACGCGCCCCATGCGTGGCGCCCAGGTGAGATAGACGCCCAGGCTGTCGGCCACGGAAAGCCCCGGGCGTTCGCCGATCAGCACGGCGACGGCGGCGGCATTCAGGGTTTCACCGATCTCGTCGCCGATGGCCACGCGGCCCTGGTCAACCAGGGCGATGGGCGCGACGCGCCAGCCTGACAGTCTCTCAAGACAGCGCTGCAGCAGCGGCACGGCCTGCGCCGCCACGGCCCGGGCGGACAACCCATCGGCGATCACGAAAGCCACATCCCAGTCGGCCGATGCTGCCGTCAGCGTGTCGATGCAGGCCGGATCGAGACGTCGTCCGAGATCGGGGCGGCGCAGGTAGATGGCGCGATCGGCTGCCTGGCTGCGCAGCAGCATGGTCGGATGCGGTGCCAGTGCGTCGGCCAGTGCCGCGAAATCTACCGCCCCGTGCACGGCATCACGCGCGCGGCTATGGGCGGCCTGGAATTCCAGCAAAGGCCGGGTGGGCAGGGCATCGCCGCTGCGGCCAAGCCCGATGCGGGCCTGCGTGGTGCTGCGCCAGCGCGCCCAGATATCCCGCGTGACATCGTTCATGGTGCGATGCCGGCCAGGCGTTGCAGTGTGCCGCCATCGGGCGGCGGCAGGCGGCCATGATCGTCCAGCATGCCCATGCGGCCAAGCCAGGCCTCGAATTCCGGCGCCGGCCGCAGTTTCAGCAAATGGCGCAGACCGAGCACATCATGGAAGGACAGGCTCTGGTAGTTCAGCATCACATCGTCGGCGCCGGGCACCGCGATCAGGAAGTTGACGCCGGCGGTGCCCAGCAGAGTCATCAGGCTGTCCATGTCGTCCTGGTCGGCCTCGGCGTGATTGGTGTAGCAGACATCGACGCCCATCGGCAGGCCGAGCAGCTTGCCGCAGCAGTGATCCTCCAGTCCGGCACGGATGATCTGCTTGGCGTCGTAGAGATATTCCGGGCCGATGAAACCGACCACGGTGTTGACCAGCAGTGGTTTGAAGGCACGCGCCACGGCATAGGCGCGGACTTCCAATGTCTGCTGGTCCACGCCGTGGTGGGCATTGGCGGAGAGCGCGCTGCCCTGGCCGGTCTCAAAATACATCACGTTATTGCCAACCGTGCCGCGCTTGAGCGCCAGCGCCGCATCGCGCGCTTCGCGTAAGATGGCAAGGTCGACACCGAAGCCGCGATTGGCCGCCTCGGTGCCGGCAATCGACTGGAACACCAGATCGACCGGCGCGCCGCGCGCCATCATCTGCAGTGTGGTGGTGACATGGGCCAGCACGCAGCCTTGCATCGGGATATCGAAACGCTGGCGGATCGCGTCCAGCATCTCCAGCAGGCGGATGCCATCCGGCACGCTGTCGGTGGCGGGGTTGATGCCGATCACCGCATCGCCGATGCCGAACAGCAGACCATCCAGCATGGCGGCGGCAATGCCCTCGGCGTCATCGGTCGGATGGTTGGGCTGCAGCCGACTGCCCAGCCGGCCGGGCAGGCCCAGCGTGGTGCGGAAGCCGGTGATCACGCGGCACTTGGCGGCCACGGCGATCAGGTCCTGGTTGCGCATCAGCTTGGACACGGCGGCAACCATTTCCGGCGTCAGGCCGTTGCTGAGCCTTGCCAGTGTCGCGCCATCGGCCTGGTAGCCGAGCAGCCAGTCGCGGAATTCACCCACGGTCAGATGCGCAACAGGCGCAAAGGCGGCGGCATCGTGGCTGTCGACAATCAGCCGCGTGACTTCATCCTGTTCATAGGGAACCAGTGCATCCTCGAGAAAGGTCTTCAGCGGCAGGTCGGCAAGTGCCATTTTTGCGGCCACGCCCTGCTCGTCGCTGGTAGCCGCGATGCCGGCGAGCTGGTCGCCCGAACGCAGCGGTGAGGCGCAGGCCAGCAACGCCTTCAGGTCGGCGAAGACATGGCGTGTCCCGTTCAGGCTGGCGGCAAAGCGCGTCATGCAGACCCCGGATTGGTTCCGCTGGTTCGGCGAGAAGCATACCAAAGCTGTCCACCCGTTGCATGGGCAATCCGCCTGCGCGAAGCTGGGAAAAACAGGACGGGAGAAACACCATGGATTTGGGTCTCAAGAATAAGCGCGTTGTGGTGGCGGGCGGCAGCCGCGGTATCGGCCGCGCCATCGCCATGGCCTTTGCCAGGGAGGGCTGTGCGGTGTCGATCTGCGCGCGCGGCGAAGGCGGCGTGAAGGAAGCCGAGACGGCGCTACAGCAGACCGGCGCGAAAGTTCACGCGGCCTCCTGCGACCTGGGGCAGGGCAATGCGGTGAAAGCTTATGTGGAAGCGGCGGCCAAGGCACTCGGTGGTATCGACATCCTGGTCAACAATGCCTCGGGTTTCGGCCGTACCGATGACGAGGAAGGCTGGGCTGCCTCGATCAATGTCGATCTGATGGGCAGCGTGCGCGCCACGCAGACCGCCATTCCCCATATCCAGAAAGCCGGCGGCGGCAGCATCCTGCATGTGTCGTCCATCGCCGGTCTGGCGCCCAGCGTGCGCACGCCGCCCTACGGCGCGGTCAAGGCGGCACTGATCCAGCTCAGCATGACGCAGGCGGCGGCGCTGGCGAAAAGCAATATCCGGGTGAACTGCGTGGCGCCGGGCTCGATCGAGTTTCCCGGCGGCGTCTGGGACCAGGCCAAGCAGGGCAATCCGAAGCTTTATAGTACGATCCTTGGCAGCATTCCTTTCGGCCGCTTCGGTACGGCCGAGGAAGTCGCAAACCTGTCGGTGTTTCTGTGCTCGGATGCGGCAAGCTGGATCACAGGGCAGGCCGTCGTGGTCGATGGCGGGCAGATGTTGAGTTAGGCGACCTTGAGTGCCGTGTTCAGCGGCGCGAAGCATTCCGGCCCGTCGACCTTCACGCCATTCACCACCGGGGTGACGCGATAGCGCGCCATCGCCTCGGCCGGATAGCTCTGCATCAGGCGCTGCAGGATGCCGCGCGGCGTGGCCGGATCGAGCCAGAGGCCGAACTGTTCGCGCGGCAGGATCACCGGCATGCGCTCGTGCAGGGGCGCGAGATAGTCATTCGCCGCCGTGGTGAGGATAGTGAAACACTCGGCATTGCCGAAGGCGGCTTCGATCTGCCACAGACCAGCAAAGGCAAAGACGTTGCCGCCTTTCAGGCCGATGCGCCAAGGTTGCTTCTGGGGCTGCTTGGTCTTCTGGCCCTCGATGGCCTGCCATTCATAGAAGCCGTCGACCGGCACCAGGCAGCGGCGTTGCGCGAAGGCTTCGGAGAAGGTGGGCTTCTGCGTGGCGGTCTCGCTGCGCGCATTGATCAGCGGCGCATTATTCGGCCCGGCAAAACCCCAGCGCAGCATGGCCAGCTCGCGGCCGGCTGGTGCACGGCGCACCACGGCGCTCATCTGCGTCGGCGCGATGTTCCAGCGCGGCTGCAGATTAGGGCGCGCGCCGGCATCGTAGAGCTCGAAAAACGAGGCGAGATCGTCGAGAGGCTTGGTCTGGCTGAAGCGTCCGCACATGCAGCCTGCATAGCCGATCCGCTCCGAGTCGGGCCAGTCTCTATATGAGGTGAGGGCGCGCTTCGTCGCGGCCCTTCAGCTCCGCTCCGGCGCGGATCAGGATTTTGGCCACCCGTTCGGGTGCGAAACCGAGGTCGAGCAGGGCGGGGCCGGCATTGGCCACCTCGCGGTAATCGGCGATCAGGCCGTCGCGCAGTGTGAAGATCGCCACGCCCTCGAACATCACGCGTTTGCCACCGGCCTCGGGCAGCAGGGATTTGTAGGAAAAGGTGTAGCGGGCATAGAGCGTCCTGCCATCGCTGACCGGATCATGCAGGTGCCAGCGGAAATCCTCGGCCGTGCGATAGAACCAGTCATCCACCAGTTCGGTGATCTTCTGTCGGCCTTTGAAGGCGCCGTAGAAGACATCGTGATAGACGGCATCCTCGGTGAACAGCGCGGCGAAATCGGCGCCCTTGCGATCCTGTACGGCCTGCGAAAAGCGGCGCAGCAGCATCTGCGTATCCATGTTTTCCTCCGGTCTTTTGCCGGATGCTAGTGCGCAGATGCGGTCAGCGGCAAGCAGACACGGCGGCGGCGGCCATCGGCCAATGCAACCTCGGCGATTTCGACTGCAACGCCGTAGAGTTGTTCCAGTGCATCCGGCGTGATTACGGCATCCGGTTGGCCGATGATCAGGGTTCCGTCGCGCCGCAGCATCGCCACGCGGTCACCGCAGAGCAGTGCCTGGTCGGGATCGTGGGTGGAAAGCAGCACGCCGATGCCGCTTTGTGCCAGCTTCGCAATCTCGTCGAGCACGCGCAACTGGTTGCCGAAATCCAGGCTGGCGGTCGGTTCATCCAGCACCAGCAGTCGCGTTTCGGCGGCCAGCGCACGGGCGATCAGGGTGAGCTGGCGTTCGCCGCCGGAGATACGGGTGTAGGTGCTGTCCGACAGATGCGCGATGCCCAGGCGCTGCAACGCTGCTTCGGCGGTGGCGCGGTCCTTGGCGGTGGGAGCCGAGAAGGGTTTCAGATGGGCATTGCGGCCCATTAGCACCACATCAAAAACCGTGAAGGGGAAATAGCCAGTCTGCGCCTGCGGCACATAGGCGATGCGGCGCGCAGTCTCGGCCGGAGAGAGGGTCGACAGATCAACACCATCGATCGTCACCTGTCCGGCGAGTGACTTATGCAGACCGAGTAGACTGCGGAACAGCGTCGTCTTGCCCACACCGTTCGGACCGAGCAGGCAGAGCACTTCACCGGGCTGCAGCGCGAGTGACAGGCCCTGCGCCAGCACGCGGCCGGGAAAACCGATGGTGAGATCGCACGCCTGTAGGCTCATTGCCAGCTCCGGCGGGTGCGGACCAGAATCCACAGGAAGACTGGCGTGCCGATCACGGCGGTGAGAATGCCCAGCGGAATTTCGATGCGCGCCGCCGTGCGCGCCAGCGTGTCGATGGCCAGCAGGTAGGCCGCACCCAGCAGCAGCGAGGCCGGCAGCAGCAGCGCGAAGCGCGGTCCGACCAGCAGGCGCGCCAGATGCGGCACCAGCAGGCCGATCCAGCCGATCACGCCGCTGATCGCCACCACGGCCGAGGTGATCAGCGTGGCACCGGCAATGACGGCCAGCCGCACGCGGGTGGGGTGCACGCCGAGACTGCGCGCCTCTTCGTCACCCAGCGACAGCACATCGAGCTGCCAGCGCAGGAGCCACAGCGGCACCAGTCCGACCAGCACCACCGGCAGCGTGCCGTAGACATCGGCGGGCGCGACAGCGGCGAGGCTGCCCAGCAGCCAGAAGGTGATGGCAGGTAGCTGGTTATAGGGATCGGCCAGGTATTTCATCAGGCCGACGCCGGCACCGCCAAGCGCACCGATCAGCACACCGGCCAGCACCAGCGTCAGGACAGGATCATGGCCGCGCACGGCAATGGCGATGGCATAGACGGCGGCCACTGTGCCAAGGCCGACGGCGAAGGCCAGCAACTGGATGCTCAGTACATCCAGTCCCAGGAAGATGCCGAACACTGCACCCAAGGCCGCACCCGACGACACGCCAAGGATATCGGGTGAAACCAGCGGATTGCGGAACAGTTGCTGATAGGCCGCCCCGGCTGCCGACAAGGCTGCACCAACGGCGATGGCGGCCGTGACGCGCGGCAAGCGGACGCCGAACAGCACGCTCTCGGCGCCAGCATCCAGGCCGTGCAGTTGGCCGGTGAGACTACGCAGGATGGCGAGTGCGGCATCCACGGTGCCCAGCGGGAAACGCCCGGCCGTCAGCGCCACCAGCGCCATCACCAGCAGCGCCGCGACGGCAGCGGCAAAGGCCCAGACCGTGCGACTCATCGTGTCAGGCCGTTCATCGACTGCAGCATGGCGGATAGCTGCGCGTCGCTCGGTGTCTGGTGATAGAGCCGCCGATAGGCATCGGCGGTGAAGCTGCGCAGGTCCTCGGGGAACTGCGCCGGATAGAGAATGGCGCAGAGCCAGCGCAGGCCGAGCAGGCGGTTGAGCGCCGGTGGGAAATCGATCCAGCCAAACGGCGCATTCGGCGCGAGATAGACGCGGCCGTCGCGCACAGCCTGGAGACCCTGCCAGGGCGAGGGCTCGCGCAGGCTGGCATGAAAGGTCGGATCGATGGTGACGATCACATCGGGCTTCCAGGCCAGCACCTGTTCCAGTGATACCTGCACAAGGCCGCCCTGGCCGAGTTCGGCGGCGACATTCACGGCGCCGGCGCGCTCGATGATCTCGGTATTGATCGAGCCGGCAAGACCTGTATCCAGTCCGCGCGGCCCGCGCCCGTAATAGACACGCGGACGACGGTTCTGCGGCACCTGGGCGAGACGCGTGGCGACAAGGTCGAGCTGCACGCGTACCCAGCCGGCAAGATCGGTGGCGCGCTGCGGCTCACCGATGGCCTCGCCCAGCTTTTCGATGCCGGCAGCCATGGCATCGAAGCGGCCATCGAGCAGGAGATAGGGCAGGCGGGTCTGCTCCTGCACGCGGTCGGCCAGCGACGTGAACGTGGGACTGACAGTGCCGTAATCGAAGATCAGGTCGGGCTTTGCCGCCAGTACGGTTTCGACATTGGCGGTGTTGCCGCGACCGGTGAGGCGGCCGAGCGTCGGCAGCGCGGCATACCGCTGATCGACGAAGGGTCGTTCATGATCGCGCCAAGGCGTGGTCCAGCCGAGCAGTTTCTCGGGCGCCAGCGCAAACAGCAGCAGCGAGGCCGGCGGTCCGGCGGCATAGACGCGGCTGACCTGCGCCGGCAGGGCAACGCGGCGGCCGGCATCGTCGGTGATGCTGCGGCTTTGCGCCTGCGCCCGTGCTGCAAAGGGCAGAGCGAGCGTCGTGCCGAGGAATGCCCGCCGGCTGAACCGCATCACTTGCCGACGATGACGTCCGAAGCCTTGATGATGGCGTAGGCCGTTTCGCCCTTTTTCAGCTTCAGTTCGTCCAGCGCTTCCATGGTGATGGACGCCGTGACCAGGGCATCGCCAACCGCGATCCTCACGGTGGCGGTGGTCTTGCCCTTGGTGATCTGCTTGACCTTGCCCTTGAGGATATTGCGCGCACTCAGCTTCATGAGAGGAGCTCCTGGTTAGCGGATGGGCGAGAAGCCCTGCGCTGTCAGGATAGCCTGTCCCTTGGGCGAAAGCACGAAATCGGCGAAGCGTCTGGCTTCCGGCCGGGCATTCACGGCGGCGGCCATGCCGTAATCGGCACCGACCCGCAGGTCGGGCGGCAGGGCCACCTGCTTCAACGCCGGGGTTTCCTGTCGGGCCAGTACGGCGTTGGTGCAGTATGTCAGGAAGATGTCTGCATGGCCCTGGTCGACCAGCATGCCGTAGACATTGCGTCCCGGTGGCGGCGGGGGCGATTGCGGGCCACCGGTGAGCTGCATCGCCTTGGCATCCAGCTTCGCATAGCTGCCGGCCTGCACGGCATCGGCCCTGCGGAATACCTCCCAGGCGTAATCGCCTGAGGGATCGGCCTTCGGCGTCGAGGTCCCGAGCCGGGTGCCGGCATCCAGCATGCGGGCCAGCAGCGTCTCGGGCGTCACGCTGTTTTGCGCGGGATGCACCAGAGCGCACATCTCGTTGCGGGTGAAAAGCGAGACCGGGCCGAGCCTGCCGCTCCGCGCCAGCATCTGCGGGTGTTCCATGTTGGCGGAGGCGAAGACCTCGGCCGGCTCGCCCTTTTCGATGCGCTCCCGCAGCAGCCCCGATGCACCGTAGGTGCCGGCCACTGTCAGGCCGGTTTCGGTTTTGAAGGCGGTTGCGATCTCGGTCATCGCCGCGCGCAGGGAACCGGCCGCATAAAGGCGGACCGGTTCCTGCGCCACGGACGGATGGCTGCTCATGCCAATGATTGTTGCACAGACAAGAGCCAGCCGGCGCATCAGCTATTCGCGCCGGGCTTGTAGTTCGGGAAGAACAGCTGCTCGCCCTCGATCTTGTAGGCGGCGACAGCGTCCTGGCCTTCCTTCGAGGTGATCCAGTCAATGAAGGCCTTGCCTTCCGGCACCTTCACATGGGCGTGCTTGGCCGGATTGACCAGCATGACGCCATACTGGTTGAACAGCTTGACGTCGCCCTGCACGGCAATGGTCAGGTCGCCGCGGTTCTTGAAGCTGAGCCAGGTGCCGCGATCGGTGAAGGCATAGGCATTCATGCCGCTGGCGGTGTTCAGCGTCGGGCCCATGCCCGAACCGGTCTCGCGATACCAGCCGTCACCGGCGGTCTTCACGTCGATATCGGCTTCCTTCCATAGGCGCAATTCGGCAGCGTGAGTCCCCGAGCTGTCACCGCGCGAGGCGAACGGTGCCTTGGCAGCAGCGATCTTCTTGTAGGCGGCGACGACATCCCTGGTGCCGGCGATCTTGGCCGGGTCGCTCTTCGGGCCGACGATGACGAAGTCGTTGTACATCACCAAGCGACGGTCGACACCCCAGCCGGCCTCGACGAATTTCTGCTCGGCAACCGGATCATGCACGAAGACGACATCGGCATTGCCCTGCTCGGCGGTCTTCAGCGCCTGGCCGGTGCCCTGCGCCACGACGCGCACCTGGATGCCGGTCTTCTTGGTGAAGGCGGGCAGGATATGGCCGAACAGGCCCGACTGTTCCGTGGATGTCGTGCTGGCGACGACGATGAACTTGTCTTGCGCCAGCGAGGGCAGTGCACCAAGAGCAAGCGCGGTGCCGGCGATCAGGCCGAGAAGATGACGACGTTTCATTGTGGTTTCCTCCATTGATGTCTACCAGGTGAGATCGCCGCGGAGGAAAGCCTGTGCGGGCTCGCTCTGCGGAGTGTCGAAAAAGCGGTTTGCCGGCGTGCGCTCGGTGACGCGGCCGCGATGTAGGAAGATCACATCGCCGGCCAGGCGGCGGGCCTGCCCCAGATCATGCGTGGTCATCACGATCTTGGTGCCGCCGCGCGCGATGCTGTCGATAATGCTTTCCACCTGACGCGCGGCATTGGGGTCCAGTGCTGCGGCCGGCTCGTCGAGGAACAGGATCTGCGGCTCCAGCGCCCAGGCGCGTGCCAGCGCCAGGCGCTGCTGCTCGCCGCCCGACAGCACGCGAGCCGGCCGTTCGGCAAAGGCGGCAAGGCCGACGCGATCCAGCACGCTCATCGCTTTTGCGGTGCGCGTGGCGTGATCGAGGCCGCGCAATTTGAGCGGGAAGATGACATTGGCCAGCACCGAACGGCGCAGCAATACAGGTTTCTGGAACACCATGGCCTGACCGAAGCGCAGTTGCTCTGGTGTCTGCGCCGCACCCTGCCATTGCACGCGGCCGGTCGTCGGCTTGATCAGGCCATGGCACAGCCGCAGCAGCAGGCTCTTGCCGGCACCGTTGGGTCCTAGCACCAGCGTCGGCGCACCGGTCTCGAAATCCAGCGTCAGGTCGCTGATCAGCGTCTGGCCGTTGACGCTGTAGCCGACGGCATCAAGGCGCAGCGGCAGAAGGGAGGCGCGGGCGTGCATGGTCATGCGCCCTGCCGTTGCCGCGCGGCATTGCCGAGCGTGGTGGCGGTGGCGTTGATGCCGATGGCGATGGTCAGCAGCACGATGCCCAGCGCCATGGCGAGTGCGAGATCGCCGCGGCTGGTCTCCAGCGAGATCGCCGTGGTCATGGTGCGGGTATAGCCGGCGATATTGCCGCCGACGATGATGATGGCGCCGACTTCGGCAATGGCGCGGCCGAAACCGGCCAGCACGGCGGTGCTTAAGCTAAAGCGCCCGTCCCATAGCAGGGTGGCGATGGCCTTCAGCGGCGTGAGGCCGAGCGAACGGAGCTGTTCTTCATATTCGAGCCACAGATCAGCGACGGTCTGGCGCGACAGCGCGGCGACGATCGGCGTGATCAGCACCACCTGCGCCATCACCATGCCGGCCGGGGTGAACAGCCAGCCCATGGGGCCGAGCGGACCCGAGCGCGAGAGCAGCAGGTAGACGATGAGGCCGACCACCACGGGCGGCAGTCCCATGCAGGCGTTGAGCACGATGATGCAGACGTTGCGGCCGGGGAAACGGCTGAGCGCCAGCAGGGCGCCGAAGGGCAGGCCGATGGCGCTGCCGATCACCACGGCGGTGAGGCTGACGCGGAGGGAGAGGCCGACGATGCGCAGCAGCTCGGGATCGAGGCGCAGCATCATCTGCAGGGACAGCAGGAAGGCGTCGGAAATCGTGTTCACACCGACCAAATACCGCAGTCAGGCGAGGCAGCGCAAAGGTATTAAATGCTGATATTCATTGCAAGTTTTGGCTACAAAAGAATTTGTTGCCAAAGAATGCCCGTCTGACAGTTTTTGCGGTCTGCATGGGGAGCTGCCATCTGCTGGCGGATCACCGTTGCCAATCGGGCCCCGCTGATCAGCTTGCTGGTACAAGGACATGTCGGCCAGCGCCGGCTTACAGTGGCCTCGTCGTAGCCGGTGGAGAAGAAGAAAGGGATGTTCAACTTCTCCAATCGTTCGGCGAGCTCAAAGCTGCGCTCACCCTGGATATTCACGTCCAGAATCGCGATGTCGATGTCTTCGGAATGATCGCGGAGGAAGTCGAAAGCATCCTGCAGGTTCAAAAAGGGGCCCAGGACTATGCAGCCGAGATCGAGCTGCAGGATATCTTCCATCACGATGGAAACCAGGGGGTCGTCCTCCAGCAGCATGACTTTGGTGCCGGTAATATCGGGCATGCTGGTCATGTATCCATCACCTGATGGGGCAGGATCATGTGACAGGCCAGGCCCGTCGCCCCATATTCGATAGTCAGGGCGCCGTTCAGTTCACGGGCGATGCTGCGTTCGATCAGGCGTGATCCGAAGCCGTGCGCTTTGGGCAATGCCATAGGGGGGCCGTTGCGTTCCAGCCATGTCAGCACCAGTGGACTGCCGGATGTGTCGATGCACTGCCATCCGATGTCGAGACGGCCTGCTTCGACGGACAGTGCGCCATACTTCGCGGCATTGATCGCCATTTCGTGAAACACCATGCCGAGCGAAAGCGCGCAGCGGGGCGTCAGGCGGACGGGTTCGCCTGACAACGTTATCTGTGAGGCAATGCCATAAGGCTCAAACACCTTTTCCAGCAGTTCATGCAGGTCGGCTCCTGCCCATTCGCTGCGGACGAGAGTTTCATGTGTATGCGAGAGTGCTGTCAGGCGTGACTGGAAAGCCTCGACGAAATCGGCCGGACTTTCGCAGCCGCGCAGCGTGTTGATGGCAATGGCCGAGACGGTTGCCAACACATTCTTGATGCGGTGATTCAGCTCTTCCATCAGGAACTGCTGCTGATTCTGTATCAGAATGTTTTCGGTGACATCGATTCCAGAAACAAACACGCCGATGACGGCCCCGCTGGCGTCGAGGATCGGCTGATAGCTGAGATCGAGATAATAATCGGCGCCTCTGGTCCCGTCCCGGCGCAGCGGGGCGATGTGGAGGCCATGGCTGGTGCAGGGCAGGCGCGATTTCACGACGCTGTCGAACAGTTTGGTGAGGATTTGCTTGGCGTCGCCATGCAGCACGTCTCCTGCCGGCATGCCGAGAACATCCCGGCCCATAATGGTCAGCCAGGCGCGATTGACGAATTCGAAGACATGCTGGGGTCCGAGGAGGACGCACATCAGTCCGGGGGCGGTATCGAACAGGTGCACCAGGAAATTGCGCTCGACCAGCATCAACTGGTTTTGCGCCTTTAGCGCTGCCATCAGAGTCGGCAGGCTCTCGCTTAAAGGGCTCGAATCACCCCATACGCCGCGATGCGCGACCGAAGTATCTGCCTTGTCTGCTGCAATTGTGTCCATGCGCCTACCGTGCAGACGTAAACGGGCAGCGGTCTAGTGATCATTTGGGTGTGGTGCGGCGGCATCAGCCGAGCCGGGCGAGCCAGGGAAACATGTCCAGCAGATAATAGCTGAACTGGCCCAGACTGTTGGTGAAGATGAGGATGCCGGTACCCACAAGGAGTACCCCGGCGGTGATATCCACCTTGCGCAGATGGCGACGGAATTTCTGCATGAACTTGATGAAAGGGTTCATCGCCAGCGCGGCCAGCAGGAAAGGAATGCCTAGTCCCAGCGCATAGGTCGCCAGCAGGGAAATGCCATAGCCGAGGTCCTCGCGGCTGGCGGCCACGGTCAGGATGGTGGCCAGGATCGGACCGACGCAGGGGGTCCAGCCGAAGGCGAAGGCCAGGCCGATCACGTAAGACCCGACCAGGTTGACGGGGCGATCCTGTGGTGTGAGACGGGCCTCGCGATAGAGCAGCGGGATTTTCAGCAGGCCCATGGTGTGCAGGCCGAATAGCACGATCACCACCCCGGCGATCTTGGCGATGATGTCCATATGCTGAACCAGCAGCCGGTTCAGCGCCGAGGCCGAGGCCCCCATGAGAATGAAGACCGTCGAAAAGCCGATCACGAAAGCCAGCGCCGAGACGAAGACGCGGCGCGTCAGCGCCGGATCGGCATCGTCGGTGACGATGACGCGGTCCAGCGTGGTGCCGGCGACAAAGCAGAGATAGGCCGGTACCAGCGGCAGCACGCAGGGGCTAAGGAAGCTGATCAGTCCAGCGCCGGCGGCAGCCGCATAGGAAATGTCGAGACCGTTCATGGGATGCGCGAACCTGTCAGCTGCGCGCGAACAGCGCGCGCAGGGCGCCCGGCAGGCTGCCTTCCTCAAGATAGCGAATGCCCAGCACACCGCCAATCACGATGCCGGCGACTGCGACAAAGCTGCCCAGGGCCAGCGTGCTCAGGCCGGTGAGACCCTGACCGACCGTGCAGCCCAGCGCCAGAACGCCGCCCACGCCCATCAACACTCCGCCCAGCAGATGCGACAGCAGATCGGGCAGGCTGGTAAAGCCTTCAAGCCGGAAGCGGCCGTCGATCTTCGCCATGACAAACGCGCCGAGGATCACGCCGGCCACGCTGCTGACCGCGAAATCCAGCTTCGCGCCAGTGAAGGTCATCAGATACTGGAGCGCCGCACCGATGGGACCGACAAAGCTCATCGAGGCGAGCTGCACCGGCTCGAAGCCTTCCGCGCCCAGGATGCCGGTCGTGGCCCAACCGCCGATGATGATCAGGCCGACGATAATGCCGGCAGTGATCAGCGTGGTCTGGCGGCGGAAACGTACATCGCGGAAAATCCAGAGCAGCAGCAGGGCCGGCAGCAACAGTGCGAGTGTCCAGCGCACGGATTGCACATCGACGCCGAAGCTGCTGCCGATCAGGTCAGGGAGAGTCTGGCTGCTGAAACCCTGCGCCTTCAGGTCGAGGCTGGTGCCGCGTTCCAGCCAGACGCGCAGCGGTGCGAGCAGGCCGCGCAGGGTGATATAGCCCGACAGGCCGATCATCAGCACGACCAGCAGGGATTTCAGGTTACCCGCGCCCAGTCGGGAGAGCGTGCGGTTGCCGCAGCCGCCGGCCTGCACCATACCGAAGCCGAACATCAGGCCACCGAGCAGGGCACCGAACCAGCTCAAGCTCGTGCCGGTATAGATCGAGCGCCGGACATCGATCAGGCCATGAAGCTGCAGCAACTGGCTGCCAAGAATGGCGATGGCGATGGCAAGCACCCAGCTGCGCAGACGATCCGCATTGCCCATCAGCACATAGTCGCTGATCGCGCCCATGGTGCAGAAGTTGCTGCGCTGGACCACGGCGCCAAAGACCAGTCCCAGCAGCAGGCCGGAGAGATTGACGAGGGCGGGCAAGGGCAGGTCGGTCATGATGGGCGCAGACCCTCCAGGCGGATTTGCCAGCATTTATAGCGGGATGCCGGGGAGTATAGGATTTACATCAAGCATGTGAAGTATTATGTCTTGCCCAGATATGAAGTGTGGGATTTTGAGGGGACAGCCATGAGCCAGGTCCTGGATGTGAAAGGCCTGAACTGCCCGTTGCCGGTGCTGCGGACCCGCAAGGCGATGAAGGCCGTTCCCAGGGGTGAAATCCTGACCGTGGAGGCCACCGATCCGAATGTCCCCCGGGATATGACGGCTTTGTGCGAGGCAGCCGGTTTCGCCCTTCTGTCTACGGAAGAGCGTGACGGGGTCTTCATTTTCCAGATCCGCCAGCCTGCCTAGCCCACCCCTGCCGCTTGGCGCAAAGCGGGGAAATGCGCTAGCGTGTCCGCAATCGATTCAAGGTGTTTCAGATGGCCAAGTTTACCGCCGCGGACATTGTTCCCGGCCAGCGTTTCGTGCAGCAGCAGGGCTTTGTCTGGCGTGTCGCACGCCTGATTCAGTTCCCGGGCGAAGACGCCCAGCATGTGCAGCTCATCAACGAACGCGATGCCAGCAGCACCAAGACGGTGTCGGTCAGCGCCCTGCTGGACCGCAATCTCTTCAAGCTGGTCGAGAAGTGAGCCGGACACCGATCCTGCTGTTCTCCGGTCGCCTGGCGGCCGTCTCGCTGCTTGTTTTGCTCGCGGCCTGCGCTTCACCAGCGCCCGAGGCGCCGCCGCCGATGGCTGAACCGGTGATCGTGCCGCCGCCGGTGGTCGAAGTGCCGCCGCCCGATCCGGTACCGGCGCCGATACTGCGCTTTGCCGGTCATGTCGCCAGCTATAAGACGCTGCCCGAAGCCGAGGCGGCCTGGCCGCGACTGGTCGGCCGTTTCCCCGTCCTGAAGGATACGACGCGACGCTATGTCGAGGTCGATCTGGGCGGTCAGCGGGGCAGGGTGGTCCGGCTGCTGGTCGGCGGTTTTACCGACCAGCCGGGCGCGCTCGGCTATTGCCGGTCTCTGCGCAGCGCCGGGCTATATTGCGCCCCGCATGATCTGCCAGCCTGAATTACAAGCGATCTGAACTGCTTAGACTGGTTCCGCACTTTCATCGTTTGGTCATAAATCATAGGCAAACTTACAGTTGTACCGACCTTGCCGGAATCCTGCATTTCTGCAAAAATTGGTTCAGTTTTCGTACCAGACGTTATCTGACGGAATAGGCTCCAGTGGATCAGTTGATCAAACCGGTTGTTCAGGAAACCCTGAAGCTGGTCGGCGTGGTGGAAAACCAGAGCCGCGAGCTGCTCGCCTTTTGTCAGAACGAAGGGAACCTCAACGGTACCTTTGGCGACTACAAGCGCTTCGTCGAGAAGATGGAGCACTTCTACGTCTTCGTCGATCTGGTCGATGGCCGTATCCCGGAATTCGATGAGGGCAAGCGGCGCCCGCTGCAGAAGCACCTGTCGAAGATTCGCTGGAAGATCACGATCCTCGAACTCGACACCACACGCATCTACCTGATCAACATTACGCGCGCGGGCCGTCGCCTGCCGATCGGTGCGCGCGAGTTCCTGATGCGCCGCCTGGATCGCCTGAGCGAGATTGCGCAATACTATGATCGCTTCGGCGAAGAGCATGATCTCGCGCCGTTGAGCAATGAACTGATCGAAGCCGTGCGCAAGCTGCTGGAACAGAGCATCGAGAACGCGCCGCGCCTGGATGAATTCCAGCCTTCGCCGCCGCCGCCGCGCCTGTCGGCTACGCCCAGCGCGCCGTCTTCGTTGTCGCTGGTCTCGCCCGATGCCGTGACGTTCTCGCGTTCGCTGGCCGATGCGGCGCCAGCGCTGCCGGCCAAGCTCAACGTCAAGGAACAGTGGGGCCGCTTCTTCGTGGAGAAGGGCTCGGTGGTTGCCGTGTCGCAGGCCTGCAAGGTCGCGGCCATCTCGCTCGACCAGCTGGCCCAGCGCATCGGTGTCACTCGCGTGGCGCTGACCCTGATGCTCAGCGGCCAGGATCCGATGCCGCGTCAGGCCATCGAGAAGCTGCAGCAGTTCATGATGGATCAGGCGCGCATGTCGCGTCAGGCCGAGCAGCGTCGCCAGCTCTGAGCCTTTTCTGCGCCGCTGCAGCGTTCAGTCGGCGTCGAGCAAATCTTCCAGCAAGCCCAGGCCCATCGGCCAGTCCTTCAGGTTCGATGCCGAATTGATGTGCCCCAGCGGGCCGGCATCGACGAAGCGCGCATGCCAGCGCGTAGCGAAAAGCTGCGCGCGGCTGAAATCCACATAAGGATCGTTGCTGCTGGCCACCACGATGGCGGGGCAGGCAAAGCGTGCCAGCGGCATCGGGCGGAAGCCGCGCGTTTCCGGCGGCGTATGGCTTTCGGAATCGACATCGGCCGGCGCCACCAGCAATGCGCCATGCAGTTCGCCCGCATGCCGCGTCACCCAGTGACCGACCAGTGCGCAGGCCAGGCTGTGTGCCACCAGCACCGGCGGCTTGGTGCAGGCGGCAATCGCCGCATCCAGCCGTGTCAGCCAATCCGTGAAATCGGGATTGTCCCAATCCGCCTGTTCGACGCGGATGTAATCGGGGTGACGCTGCTGCCAGTGGGTCTGCCAGTGGTCCGGCCCGGAATTGCCCAGGCCGGGCACGATCAGGACTGGTGGTCGTGCGCGCGTCATCGCATCACGCCGCCGTGTCGGCCAGTCGCGCCAACGTCTCTTCGCGACCCAGCACGGCCAGCACGTCGAAGATCGGCGGCGACACGGTGCGGCCGGTCAGTGCCGCACGCAGCGGCTGCGCCAGCTGGCCCAGCTTGACCTGCTGGGTTTCGCTCAAGGCACGGATCGTGGCTTCGGTCGTGGCGGCCGTCCAGTCGGCCACATCCTTCAGCGCGTCGATCATGGTCTTCAGCCGCGCCCTGGCGGCATCGTCCAGATGCTTCTTCGCCGCTTCATCGGGCTGGATCGGACGGGCGACAAACAGGAACTGCAGCGCCTCGGTGATCTCGTTCAGGTCCTTGGCGCGCTCTTTCACGGCCGGCAGGATGGTCTTGATCTGTACGGCTTCGGCCTGGTTCGGTGCGCGGCCGATCTTCTTCTCGATAAAGGGCAGGGTAGCCTGCAGCAGCTCGTCATCCGCCGTGTGACGGATGTAGTGGCCGTTCAGGTTGTTCAGCTTGACGAAGTCGAAGCGTGCCGGCGAGCGGCCGACATGATCGAGGCCGAACCATTCGATGGCCTGCTGGGTCGAGATGATCTCGTCGTCGCCATGGCCCCAGCCCAGGCGCAGCAGGTAGTTGCGCATCGCCGCCGGCAGGTAGCCCATATCGGCATAGGCCTCGGTGCCCAGTGCGCCATGACGCTTGGACAGCTTGGCGCCATCCGCGCCATGGATCAGCGGGATATGCGCGAAGTCCGGGACGGCGAAGCCGGCAGCCAGATAGAGCTGGCTCTGGCGCGCCGCATTGGTCAGGTGATCGTCGCCGCGAATGATATGCGTGACGCCCATGTCGTGATCGTCGACGACGACCGAGAGATTGTAAGTCGGCGTGCCGTCGGACCGCAGGATGATCAGGTCATCAAGCTGCTCGTTCTGGAATGTCACGTCGCCCTGCACGTGGTCCTTGATGATCGTCGCGCCCTCGCGCGGCGCCTTGAAGCGTACCACCGGCTTCACGCCGGCCGGAGCATCTTTGGGATCACGATCGCGCCAGCGGCCGTCATAGCGGATCGGCCGGCCCTCGGCCTTGGCCTTGTTGCGCATCTCGTCCAGCTCTTCGGGCGAGCAGTAGCAGTGATAGGCCTTGCCCTCGGCCAGCAGCTTGTGCGCCACCTCGGCATGGCGGTTCATGCGTGCGAACTGCATCACCGGCTCGCCGTCCCAGTCCAGCCCCAGCCACTTCAGACCCTGGAAGATCTTCTGCACGGCATCCTCGGTGGAGCGCTCGCGGTCGGTATCCTCGATGCGCAGCAGGAAGGTGCCGCCGTGATGGCGCGAGAACAGCCAGTTGAACAGCGCCGTGCGGGCACCGCCGATATGCAGGTAGCCGGTCGGTGAGGGGGCGAAGCGGGTAACGACTTTGGTCATTGGGCAATCCGGACAAGCAAAGAAAGCAGGGTTTTAGCATACGGGTGCAGGCGGGCAAGCCGCGTTCCCGATTTGCACGGATTGGCGACCCCAGGGCAGGTATGCAGATTTTCCGCCATGGCCCGCCTGGTGCAACCGCTTTCCTGGCATCGTCTTACATCGGCGCTTGCTGCAGGTCTTGCGGCGAGCTGGACAAATCTGCGCGATTTCAATGTCGTCGCAACCCTGCTGGCCGAGCGCGAACGCTGGTTTCTCTGGCTGCCGGCATTGCTGGGCGGTGGCATAGCGACGTATTTCCTGCTGCCGGTCGAACCGTCGCTGCTGCCGTTGCGGCTCGGTGTCGCAGCCCTTGGCCTGGCGCTGCTGCTGTTTGCCCGTCATGCGCTCTGGCGACTGCCGCTGGTTGTGGTGCTGGCCGTTGTCGCTGGCCTGTGGCTGGCGGCCGAGCGCAGCGCCTCGGTCGCGGCACCGGTGCTGCAGCGGATGACCGGCGCCGTCTGGCTGGAAGGCCGCATCCTGGAAGTCGAGCCGCGCGATGCCGGGCATCGCTTGCTGCTGGACCGTCTATCCTTCGGCGGGCTGGCCGAGCCAGAGACGCCGCAGCGCGTGCGCATCACGCTCAATCGCGATGGCAGCGTGCTGTGGCCGGGCGACCGCATCCGCCTGCGCGTCATGCTGTTGCCGCCGCCGGAGCCCGCCATGCCCGGTGCCTTCGATTTCGCGCGCTATGCCTGGTTCCGCCAGATCGGCGCGGTCGGTTATGCGATCAGCACGCCGGAGCCTTTGCCGACAACCGAGCCCGATGGCTGGCGCGATGCGGCACTGCTGTCGCTGAGCGCCTTGCGGCAGGACTGGACGCGACGGATCGCGGCGCAGACCGAAGGTGCGGGTGGCGCCATCGCGGCGGCGCTGATGACCGGCGTGCGGGGCCCGATCCCCGACGATGTGGATGCGGCGTTTCGCGATTCCGGGCTGGCGCATATCCTGTCGATCTCCGGTCTGCATCTTACACTGGTCGCCGGCTTGCTGTTCTTCCTGCTGCGCGCGGCCCTGGCGCTCAGTCCGCGACTGGCACTGGCCTATCCGATCAAGAAATGGGCGGCGGTGGCGGCGCTGCTGGGGGCCGCCGCCTATACGCTGCTGTCGGGTGCGGCACTGCCGACCCTGCGTGCGCTGGTGATGATCGCGCTGGCACTGATCGCCGTGATGCTGGATCGCCGCGCCATCACGTTGCGCGCCGTAGCCTGGGCGGCGTTGCTGCTGCTGGTGCTGTGGCCGGATAGTCTGCTCGATCCGGGTTTCCAGATGTCGTTTGCGGCCGTGACGGCGCTGGTGGCGGCGTTCGAACTGCTGTCACCCGGCCTGACGCGCTGGCGGCAGAATGCAGGTCCGGTGCAGGTCGCGCTGCTCTGGCTGCTGGGTACGATGGCAGCAAGTTTTGTCGCCGGTCTGGGGTCGTCCTTCTTCGCAGCCTATCACTTCAACCGCGTGGCCGATTACGCGCTGATCGCCAATCTGCTCTCGGCGCCGCTGGTCGATTTCCTGATCATGCCGCTGATCGTGCTGGCCTTCATGCTGATGCCGTTCGGATTGGAAGCGCTGGCGCTGACACCGATGGTCTGGTGCATCGATCTGTTGATCCTGCTGGCGCGCTGGGTGGCGGGCTGGCCCGATGCGGTCGGCGTGGTGCCGGCGATGCCGCTCTGGGGTCTGGCTGCGATTGCATGCGGCGGCCTGTGGCTCTGTTTGTGGCAGCAGCGCTGGCGATGGTTCGGCATCCTCGGCCTGTTGATCGGTACGCTGTCGCCCTGGACTCTCACGCCGCCCGACATGCTGGTCAGCGGTGATGGCCGGCTGATCGCCGCGCGTGCTGCAGATGCCCGCTATTATCTGACATCGACGCCGCCACGTGGCTTTGCCGCCGAGACCTGGTGGGAACGGCTGGGTGCGCCGCCGCTCTATCCGTGGCCCACCCTGCGGCGCAACGATACCGAAGGCAAAACCGGCGCCGATGGCTCGTTGCGCTGCGATCCGGACGGCTGCTCCTGGCGACGTGACGGTTTCCTGATTGCCCTGCCGCGCCAGCCAAAGGCGATCACGGAAGACTGTCGCCATGCCGATGCGGTGATCGCCACCCAGATGCCGATCCGCTACCGCTGCCCGGCCGCGAAAATCGTGATCGACCGCAACGACCTGTGGCGCGGGGGCGCTCATGCCCTGTTCCTGGACGCGGAAAACCGGGCTATCCGCACGATCACCGTGGCGCAGACGCGCGGCCACCGGCCCTGGGTGGTGCCCAAGGGCCATGCGCCGGAGCGGGGCGAGTAACGCGCGCTGTGAATTTTTATCCGGTTGCGGAACGTGGCGCGGAATTTGCCGTTCGACTCCCGCTGCCGGTCTCGGAAGCCGCCCAACACAGAAGCGGAGACGCATCGATGATCACGATTCTTGCAATCATGACGTTGGTTCTGGTGCTCACCCTGCCGGTCTGGCCCTACAGCAGGCGATGGAGCGCGGTGCCCTGCGCACTGGTGCTGTTCATCATGGCCACTTTCGTCGCCTTCATGCTGGCGGGCCGCATCGTCGCCTGATTTTCGGAACCCTTCCTGCGTGCCCGGGTTGTCCGTGTACACAGAGGAGAACAACATGACCAATATCAAAGAATCGCGAATTCTGATTATCGCGACCGATGGCTTCGAACAGTCGGAACTCACCATGCCGCGCAATCACCTGAAGCAGGCCGGTGCCACAGTCGATGTGGCCTCGCCGACCGGCAAGGCGATCCGGGGCTGGGACAAGAAAGACTGGGGTGAGATGGTGGATGTCGATCTCAAGATTGCCGATGTCCAACCGGACCATTATGACGCGCTGGTCATCCCCGGCGGTCAGATCAACCCTGACAAGCTGCGCGTCGATGGCGATGCCATGAGTGTCGTGAAACGCTTCGTAGCGGATAACAAGGTCGTCGCCGCGATCTGCCACGGTCCCTGGCTGCTGATCGAGGCCGATGCGGTGCGCGGCCGCAACGTCACATCCTACATATCCATCAGGACCGACATGAGCAATGCCGGGGGGAAATGGGTCGACAAGGAGGTTGTGGTGGACAAGGGCATCATCACCAGCCGTTCGCCGGATGATCTGAACGCTTTCGTTGGCAAGATCATTGAGGAAGTGCAGGAGAGCAAGCATCAGCGCGCCGCCTGATCCTTGAACTTCGGCCAATAAAAAACGGGGCGCCTGAAGCGCCCCGTTTTGCATCCGTAGAGTTGAAGCTCAGTAGCGGCGCAGCAGGCCGACCAGGCGGCCCTGTACCTTGACCCGGTCGGGGCCAAAGATGCGGGTCTCGTAAGCCGGGTTGGCGGCTTCCAGTGCCACCGAGTTGCCCTTGCGGCGCAGACGCTTCAGCGTCACTTCCTGATCGTCGACCAGCGCAACCACGACGGTGCCGTTTTCGGCATTGTCGCTGCGCTGGATGATGACGGTGTCGCCATCCATGATGCCGGCATCGACCATCGAGTCACCGGCGACTTCCAGGGCGTAATGCTCGCCATTGCCCAGCAGGCCGATCGGCACATCGATCTGCGTGCTGAGATCGCGCAGGGCCTCGATCGGCGTACCAGCGGCGATACGGCCGTAGAGCGGCAGGGTGACGATGTCGCGGGCGTTGTAGGGATTGACGTTGACCGGTGTGCCGGGCATCGGGCCGTTGCCGGCGCCGCCTTCGATGGCCCGCGGCATCAGGCGGTTGCGCGGTGCGGCGCTGCGGGCAGACGCAGTGGCACCGACGCCGCCGCCACGGACCGGTACGGCCGAGTCGGGCAGGCGCAGGACTTCCAGGGCGCGGGCGCGATGGGCCAGCCGGCGGATGAAGCCGCGTTCCTCCAGGCCGGTCACCAGACGGTGAATGCCGGACTTGGATTTCAGCTTCATGGCCTCCTTCATTTCCTCGAAGGAGGGGGATACGCCGGAATTCTCCAGCTTGTCGTGAATAAAGAGCAGCAGGTCGTGCTGTTTCCGGGTCAGCATGGTTAGCCTCCTCGATTATATGTCCCAGGTAGTCGCCGGATCAGTGGGGACAGCCGGCGGCAAACCAGAACGAACATGAAACCCACGAAATGTTCTAATGAGGTTCTGTATTCGGGTCAAGTATTTTTCCACAGGCTAGAACCTACATCTAGGGGTGGGAACGAATGGGGCCTCCCATAGGTTGAGTGATCCGTAGGCAGTGCACCTCCTCACTCTCACCCTTTACGGCGATGGTTTGAGTGGGAAATATGGTCTGTAACTAGAAGGCCAGAGGCGGCCGCTAAGCCAGACACCAGAACGGGGTCTGCGGGGGAGGGGTTATGGGTATCCGTCAGAAGTTGAATCTCGCGATCGGTGTGCTTGCCGCACTGACCCTGCTGTCGAATGTGATCGGCGGTCTGTTCTTCAACCGCGTCGAAAGCAGCTACGCCGGGATCACCAGCACCAACCTGCCCGCCGTGATCACCGCGCTCGAGTTGTCGGGCACCAGCGCCGACCTTGCCGCCGGTGCGCCGGTGCTGGCCAATGCCAGCAGCGATGCCGAGCGCGAGAGCGCATTGGCCTCGCTGAAGGCCAAGCAGGAAAAGCTGAAGCAGGCGGTGGAGACGGTGAAGGCTTCCGCGCCCGAGGATCAGGCGGAGCGGATTGCCGAGATCGGCCGTTCGGTCGATGTGCTCAACACCATGGTTGCGCAGATCAACCGGTCGGTGAATGCGCGTCTGGGTTACATCAAGCAGCGCGAAGACGTGCAGACCAGGATGAGCGCCGACAACATCACGTTCCAGGCGCTGATGCAGCCTGCGCTCGATCGCGCTATCTATGAACTGCGCCAGCCCAATGCGAAGTCGGAAGCCGCCGATGCAGCCAACGCGCTGATCGCTGCCGGCAATGCCGTGAACCAGTTGATTGCCGTGATGGCAGTGGCCGCGCAGGCTCCGAACAATGCCGAACTCGACAAGCTGTTCGCCGAATTCGTCAAGCTGAACAGCCGCGCACTTGAAGAACTCGACTGGGCCAGCAAGCGCTTCGATGTGGTTGAACTGCAGAACACCACCACCAAGCTGCTGGGCTATGGCCAGGGTTCGGAAAGCATCTTCCAGGTCCGGCGTGGCGAAATCCGTACCATCAATACGGCGGGTCTGGCGCTGACGCAGTCGCGCGATGCCGCGACGCAGTTGGGCGGTCAGGTGGAAGCACTGGTGAGTGCCGCCACGGCCGCTGCCGATACCGCCTCCAAGAAGGCCGAAGGCCAGGCAATGACAGCGCAGCTCGTGCTGGTGGTGATCACCGTGATCGGCCTGGGCTGCGCGTTGCTGATCGGTCTGCTGTTCACCGGCCCGCAGATTGCCGCGCCGATTGCGCGCATGACCGAGGTGACGCGCCGGCTGGCCGAGCGCGACTGGTCGGTCGAACTGAAGGAAACCGGCCGATCCGACGAGATCGGCGAGATGGCGCGCGCTGTCGAGGTGCTGAAGACCAACGGGCAGGAAAACGAACGGCTGCAGCGTGAGGTCGAAACCGGACGTGAAGCCTTTGAGGCCGAACGCAAGGCGCAGGAGCAGCTGCTGGAAGAGGCGATCGGCCAGATCGTGTCCTCGGCCACCGCCGGCGACCTGACCCGACGCATCGATGCCGAAGCGCTGCAGGGCGTGATGCGTCGTCTGGGCCTGGGCATGAACAACCTGCTCTCTACGGTCGACAAGGCGCTGCGCGATCTTGGCAGCATGCTGGGCGCGCTGGCGGAAGGCGATCTGACGCATCGCATCGCGGGTGGCCATCAGGGCACCTTCGAGCAGTTGGCCAATGACGCCAACACGCTGGCGGGCCGGCTGGCTGATATCGTCGGCAAGCTGTCGCAGACGGCAGGCAACGTGCGCGACGCCTCGGCCGAGATTTCGGTCGGCAGCAACGATCTGGCCCAGCGCACCGAGCAGCAGGCTGCCAGCCTGCAGCGCACGGCCGCGTCAATGGAGCAGATCACTGCTACCGTGCGGCACAATGCCGACAATGCGCGGCAGGCGAGCCAGCTGGCCGCCACGGCGCGTGACACGGCGGATCGCGGCGGTGGTGTCGTGGGCCGCGCGGTCAGTGCCATGGGTGAGATCGAGGATAGCGCCCGCAAGATCGTCGATATCGTGTCGCTGATCGACGAGATCGCGTTCCAGACCAACCTGCTCGCCCTCAATGCCAGCGTTGAAGCGGCGAGAGCCGGTGAAGCGGGCAAGGGCTTTGCCGTCGTGGCGCAGGAAGTGCGCGCGCTGGCGCAGCGCTCGGCCGATGCCTCGAAGGAGATCAAGACGCTGATCGCCGCATCGAACAGCCAGGTCAAATCGGGCGCGGCGCTGGTCAACGAGGCAGGCGCCAGCCTGACCGGCATTGTCGACGCCGTGAAGCGCGTGGCCGGCATCATCGAGGAAATCTCGATCGCCAGTCAGGAACAGGCATCAGGTCTGGACGAGATCAATGATTCCGTCACGCAGATGGACGAGATGACCCAGCGCAACGGCGCCCTGGTCGAGGAGACCACGGCCTCGGCGCAGTCGCTGGCCAATCAGGCGCGCGAACTCGCCACCTCGATCACCTTCTTCCGTCTGGCCCAGGCTGCCATCGCCACGGAAGAGCCGGCCACGGAAGAGCCGGATGATCAGGGCGAGGTCGCCAAGGCAGCGGAATAGACCGCCGCCGCATCGGCCGAGAAGCAGCAGAAGATCACGCGCCCGGGTGTCGCTTTGCCCTGTAGCCAGGTGCGCACCTCGCGCACCGCGATGGCGGTGGCCCTGTCCATCGGATAGCCGTAGATGCCGGTCGAGATCGCCGGGAAGGCGATGCTCTGCAGATTGTAATCGGCCGCCAGCGCCAGGCTGTTGCGATAGCAGCGCGCGAGCAGTTCCGCTTCGTTGCGGTTGCCGCCATGCCAGACCGGTCCGACCGTGTGGATGACATGGCGCGCCGGCAGGTTATAGCCGGCCGTGATGCGCGCCTCGCCGGTGGGGCAGCCGCCGATGGCGCGGCATTCATCCAGCAACCCCGGGCCGGCCGCACGATGGATCGCACCATCGACGCCGCCACCGCCCCGCAGGCTTTCATTGGCGGCGTTCACAATGGCATCGGCGGCGACCCTGGTGATGTCGCCGGAAATCACTTCGATTCGACCGGACATAATCGGAGTTTAACGTCTCTGCGAGTCGTCGGGCAGGGGTGTCTTTACGCTTCTATAACCATGTTGAAATCACAATGGCGGCAACGCGTTGCACGCCGCCCTTGCCGTGTCCGCCGCAATCCTTTACCCGGGTCAGATGAGCGATCCTGCCGCCGCCCTCAAACTGAAGACGCGCCGCGCCGCCACCGCGCAGTCTGCCGCCGGTGCCTATGGTGCCATGCAGGCCCGCAGCGTGCCCGGCCAACAGATGCCCGCGTCTCCTGCTGCTGTCGCTCCCAAAGATAAAAGCCGTGGTTTTCTGGCGATCAATTGGCCGCTGATGATCGCTGCCGCAGCCCTGCTGGGCGGTGGTGTGGTCATGGGCATGGCTGTCGGCAGCGCACCGCGCCCGCAGCCTGTCGCTGTCGCGGCGCTGCAGACCCAGCCGGACCAGGCGCCGATCAGCATCGCGCCGACCACACCGGCACAGATTCGTACCGAGCAGAGCGGTGGCTGGCGTCCGATTTCAGAACTGGCCCAGCAGGCTGCCCAGCAGCCTGTCCTGCCGCCCATGCCGTTGCCCGCGCCGGAACCGGTTGTCGCAGCTGCCCCACCGCCGGCCCCTGTTGTCGATGTCGCTGAACCCGTTGTCGCGGCAAAGCCCGAACCTCAGGCTGAAGCCGTCGCGCTGCCTGTTGCCGTGACACCACCTGCGCCTGTCGTGGCTGCCGCGCCGGTGACCGCAAAGAAGACTCCGGAAAAGCCGGCTACGGCTGTGGCCAAGGACAAGCCCGTGCAGCTCACGGCTGCGCCGGTCGTGCCGCCGTCGGTGACGCCGCGCGCCGCTGGCGAAGGCCCGGCCTGGCGCGCCCGCGCCGTTGCACCGCCGGCCACGGCCAAGCCGCCCTTCGTCGCCTTCCTGATCGATGACGCCGGTCTCGACCGTCGCGGCACCCAGCGCGCCATTGCTCTCAAGCATCCTGTGACGCTGTCCTTTATGAGTTACGCCAACGACCTGTCGGAGCAGAGCGCCGCCGCCCGGGCCGCCGGCCATGAAGTGATGCTGCATCTGCCGATGGAGCCGCTGGACGCCAAGCGCAACAATCCGGGCCCGAATGCGCTGTATGTCGGTCTGGATGAGGCCGAGCTGCAGCGTCGTCTGAACTGGCATCTGGACCGCTTCAGCGACTATGTCGGCGTCAACAATCACATGGGCAGCCGCTTCACCGCCAATGCGGCCGGCATGAATGTGGTTCTGAATGAAATCAGCCGCCGCCAGGTCTTCTGGCTCGACAGCCTGTCGGGCCCGAGTTCCGCCGGTCCGGCGCTGGCGCGTCAGCGCGGCCTGGATGCCACCGAGCGCGACCTGTTCCTGGATGACGAACGTTCGCCCGGCATCGGTCACGAGCTGGCTGCGATGGAACGTGTTGCCAAGGCGCGTGGGGATGTCATCGCTATCGGCCATCCGCATGGCGCGACGCTGACGGCCATCGAGACCTGGATGGCTACCGCGAAAGAGCGCGGCTTCAGCCTGGTGCCGGTGAGCACCGTCCTGCTGCGTCGTCAACAGCAAGAACGCTGATCTTCCCTAGTTGACGGTTTTGATGAAGCGGTAGGCGCGGCCGGGCATGATCTTGCCCTTTTCGATGCGGATCGCGGCATCGAGCTGGTCGACGCAATGCAGGTAGCCGGAGGCGCAATTGCGCAGATAGCCGTCTGCGTGGTTGAAGCGGCCGGTTTTGGTCAGCACGAAATCAGTCTCACCGGTTTCCACCGTGAACAGGAAGCTGCCGCCGGGCTTGAGCGCCAGTGCCGTCAGGCGGAACAGGTCGGTCACTTCACCGACATAGATCAAGGTATCGGCACAGATCACTGCATCGAGACTGGCCTGCGCCTGCATCCGCAGCGCGGCATGGACTTCAAGATGCTCCAGCCGATCGTAGATGCCACGGCGCTGGGCCTGCTCCAGCATTTTCGGCGCGAGGTCGACGCCATGCAGCTGTGTGGCATAGGGGCGGAAAGGGACGCCGCTCAGACCGGTGCCGCAGCCCAGATCAAGGATGCTGCGGCTGCCATCAGCCAGCCAGCCGGCGCGCTCCGCCAGTTGATGCAGCATGCCCGGGCCCTGATAGCCGAGCCGCAGCAGATGATTGTCGAACTGGGCTGCATAGGTGTTGAACAGCCAGGTCACATAGGCATCGGGTGCATGTTGGGACGTATGACCGCTGAGGGAGTCGAGCAGGTGGCGCACCACGCCTGAATTGGGAGATAGCGCTTGGGCGTGGCGCAGACTGACGACGGCATCGTCGCTACGGTCCAGATCAATCTGGGTCAGCGCCAGGCCAAGCCAGGACATCGGACGGGCATTGTTATCGGCCACGGCCCGGCTGAAGCAGGCTTCTGCTTCGGCATGCCGGCCGGCATCGCGGGCGATAATGCCGCGTTGTTCCCAGCTTAATGACTCAAGGGTCTGATCGTGTTGCATCACGATAGCTAACCCCGGAGGGTGAGAGTTGGCCACCGAATTAGTTGGATTTATTTACCCGGGCGTTTACACCCTGATAACCATACCCGCCGCGTACGGATCAGTCGGCGCTGCCCGTGATTTTCTGCAGCGTGGCGGCATCATAATTTTCGCCAATCGACATGGCGCAAATCCGTGAAATATGAGTCAGCGGTAGTCCGCTTTCCTTGGCCCAGATGTTGAACTGCGTCTGGATGTTCTTCCAGTCGCGCTTTGAACTGCCCTTTTCGGTCAGCGCCACGCCGGCATCGCGCAGGCACAGCAGCACGTCGCGCGAGACGATGAAGCTGTCACGGCCCAGGAAGCGGATCAGGTACTGGCCCGTATTGCCGCCGAGCCGCGCGCCGCGTTTGCCCAGGAAATCCATCAAGCCAAGCTGATCATCCATCGGCCATGATGCCAGCAGCTTGCCGAAGCTGCCGTATTCGGCAGCGATCTCCATGATGAAATGCGCATTGTCACGCACGCTGCGGATTTTCTGCGGGTTGCGCACGATGCGCTTGTCGCTGGCCAGTTTTTCCCAGAACTCATCGGGCTTGTGCGCCAGCTTGCGCGGCTCAAATCCCTGGAAGGCGGCCTCGAAGCCGTCCCATTTGTTCTCGATCACGCTCCAGACGAAACCGGCGGAGAAGACGCGCTTGGCCATCTCGGCCAGTGCACGATCGTCTTTCAGTTTTGCGAGCTGCTTCTGGTCGGGAATCTTGGGCAGCAGTTTTTTGAGAGCTGCCGCACCTTTACGCTTTTCCGCGCGGGCCCGGATGGTTTTGAAGGAGGTTGCCATCCGTGCTGCTCCGTCTTATTGCCCGCGGCCCGATCGGCTGGCGAAGCGCTCGGCTTCTTCGGCGGCGCGGATCAGGGCTTTCGCCTTGTTGACGCATTCCACATGTTCCGACATCGGGTCGCTGTCGGCGACGATGCCGGCGCCAGCCTGCACATACATGGTGCCGTCCTTGACCAGCGCAGTGCGCAGCGTGATGCAGGTATCCATGGTGCCATTGGCCGAGAAATAGCCGACGCCGCCGGCATAGAAACTGCGGCGTACGGATTCAAGCTCGTCGATGATCTCCATGGCGCGCACCTTCGGCGCACCCGAGACGGTGCCGGCGGGGAAGCCGGCGAACATGGCGTCCAGCGCATCGAATTCGGGCCGGATTTTGCCCTCGACGTTGGAGACGATATGCATGACGTGGCTGTAGCGTTCGATCAGGTTGCGCTCGGTCACCTTCACGGTGCCGATCTGCGCCACACGGCCCACATCGTTGCGGCCGAGGTCGAGCAGCATCAGATGCTCGGCCAGTTCCTTGGGATCGCTCAGCAGGTCGTCGGCCAGCGCCTGGTCTTCTGCTGGCGTGGCGCCGCGCTTGCGGGTGCCGGCGATGGGCCGCACGGTGACGGTATCGTCGCGCAGGCGTACCAGGATCTCAGGCGACGACCCGACCAGGCAGGGGCCGCCGAGATTGAGATAGAACATGAAGGGCGAGGGATTGGTGCGCCGCAACGCGCGATAGAGCGCGAACGGCGGCAGGCGGAACGGCAGGCTGAAACGTTGGCCCACCACCACCTGGAAGATGTCGCCGGCGGCGATGTAGTCCTTCGCCTTCAGCACCATCGCCATGTAATCCTCGGGCGACATGTTCGACTGCGGCTCGGGCAGGGCATCAAGATCGGCGATCTGGTCGCGCACTGCGCCCAGGGGACGATCAAGATCGGCCACGATATCGGACAGGCGCTCGCTGGCCATGGCATAGGCGGCGCGTGCATCCATGCCGCTCTGCGGCCGCACTGGCGTGATCAGCGTGATCATGTCGAGCACGGAATCGAAAATCGCCATCACCGTCGGCCGCATCATCAGGCCATCGGGCAGGCCGAGCGTGTCGGGATTGGCATCGGGCACTTTCGGCTCAACCAGCCGCACCATGTCGTAGCCCATGAAGCCGACGATGCCGGCGGCCATCGGCGGCAGGTTCACCGGCAGGTCGATATGGCTTTCGGCCAGCAGGGCACGCAGGCTTTCCAGCGTCGGCTCCTTGCAGGGCTCGAAGCTCTCGGTATCGAAGCGCGCCTTGCGATTGATCTCCGCCCTCTGGCCCTTGCAGCGCCACAGCAGGTCCGGCTTCAGGCCGATGATCGAATAGCGGCCGCGTACCGCGCCGCCCTCGATCGATTCAAGCAGGCAGGACCACGGACGATCTGCCAGCTTCAGGAAAGCGGAGACCGGAGTCTCCAGATCGGCGACCAGCTGGGTCGACAGCACCTGTGCTTCGCCCGCCATGTAGCGCTGCGCGAAGCTGGCATAGTCGGGCGTGATCTTCATGGCGGAAGCTTACTGGCCGGCGCTGATGGCGCTGGCGCGGGCTGCCGCATTCACGGTGACGCCGATATCCTTCTGCAGGGCCTGGCGATACTGTTGCACCAGATCCTGCGCCACGCCGCCAGCCAACTGCTGCGTCGCCTGATCGCGCTGCTGCGCGATGGTGGCGGGATCGGCCTGCTCGATGCGGCTGAGGCGCGCGACGATGGCATTGGCACCGCCGCTGGGGCCCGGAGACGCGGCCGGACCAGTGACGATCTCACCCGGTTTGGCATTGAACAGGCCGCCAGTGATGACGGGAGAGAAGTTGCGTTCGCTGTTCTGGCCGCGGGTCATCGGCGTGCTGAGTTGCACGGCGGTGTTCAGGGCGGCGGCTTCCTTGGCCAGATCGCCGCCGGCGCGCACGCGTTCGGCGATCTGCTTGGCGCGTTCGGCAGCGGCATCGGCTCGGGCGCGCTGCTGCAGGGCGGTGACGACGTCGCTCTTCACCTCATCCAGCGGCTTCTGCGCGGCAGGCTTGATCTCGGTCACCTTCAGCACGATCAGGCCGGTATCGGTGTCGACGATATGCGGCTCGGCTTCCGGGCCGAGGTCGAAGGCATCGGTGAAGAAAGCCGGCAGCTTGGGCAGCGTGGCGACCGGCTTGCCGGCAGTATCTAGGCCCTGGTTGTCGATATTGGCGGCCTGCTGCAGTGACATGGACTGTGCCTTGGCGATTTCTTCCAGGGTGGCGCCGCCGGCGATCTGGTCGTCGATCTGCTGGCGCAGTTTCACCATGTTGTTGAGCGCCTTGCGCAAGGCAACCTGCTGGCGCAGCTCGGCCTTGGCTTCGTCGAAGCTGCGGGTGCTGCCGGCCTGGATTTCGGTGACGCGGATCAGATGGAAGCCGAAAGGCGAGATCGCCGGCTCACTCACCTTGTCCTTGGGCAGGGCGAAGGCGGCGTTGGCGATGGCGGCCGGCAGCTCGTTGCGGGTCACGACACCCAGCTTGACGTCATCGGCCTTCAGCTTCTGGGTACGCGCAGCCATGGCCAGGAAGCTTTCACCCTTGGCGATGGCTTCGGCGGCAGCCTTGGCCTCGGCTTCGGTGTTGAAGACCACCTGCTCGACGGCGCGCTTTTCAGCAACCGTATAGGCGGCGCTGTTGGCGTCGTATTCGGCATGCAGCTCGTCGTCGGTGACATCGGTCTGCGCGATGCGCTGGCTGGCGCTCAGTTCGATCCAGGCGACGCTGCGGCGTTCGGGCGCCGTATAGGCCGCCGGGTTGGCCTTGTAATATTCGTCGATCTGCTCGGTCGTGGGCGCGGGCGGGGCCGGCAGCTTGGACGCATCCACCACCACGAATTCGGCCAGGCGGCGTTCCAGGCGATAGGCCAGCACGGTATCGGCCAGCGGCTTGGGCGCGGTGGTGATGCTGCCGAACAGGCTGCCGATCAGCTGGGTGCGTGCGATGTCGTCGCGCAGCACCGCGACCAGCATGCCTTCGGACATGCCTTCGTTGCGCAGATAGCTTTCAAACGCCAGACGGTCGAACTGGCCGCCCATGCCCTTGAAGGCCTGAGCATTCATGATGGTGTCGCGCACCTGCTGGTCGGTGACCTGGATGCCGAGCTTCTGTGCCGCCTGGACATAGAGCTTGTCCTCGATCATGCGGTTCAGCACGCTTTCATCCAGACCGAGCTGGCGCGCCTGATCGGCGGAGAAGGCGTTGCCGAAGCGGCGGCGCAGATTGGTCACCTCGCGGCGGAAGGCTTCGGCGAATTCGCCTTGTCCAATGACAGTCGAGCCCACCTTGGCCACGTCGCCGCCGCCGCCGAAGCCGCGCACGTAATCGGCAATGCCCCAGACGCCGAAGCTGAGGATGAGAAGGACCATCAGTAACTTGGCAATCCACGAGGCCGCGCCGGACCGCATCTGCTGCAGCATGAAACACCTGAAAAAGTGAAGCGAAACAAAGGCTCCCGCCGACCTGACTGGCGGCCGGACGGGTGGGCGCGCATACTAAAGCCGGCCCGGAGGGGGGGCAAGGCGTCCAGCTTTGCCTTTCCGGGCGGAACTTGCTACGAAACCCCCGATTTTATTGATGCAGCAGTGAGGTTCTGAGCATGGCGGCGCGTCGCCCCCTGATCGTCGGCAACTGGAAAATGAACGGCCTGACCGCCAGCCTGTCCGAGGCGACCGCCCTGGCCGCCAAGGTGAAGGCCCAGGCCCCGCAGGCCGAACTGGGCCTGTGCCCGCCGGCGACCCTGGTGGCTGCGCTGAGCCAGACCCTGAAAGGCACCGGCATCAACACGGGCGGACAGGACTGCCATGCCAAGGCGTCCGGCGCCCATACCGGCGATATCGCGGCCGAGATGCTGAAGGATGCCGGCGCGACCTATGTGCTGGCCGGCCATTCCGAGCGCCGCGCCGATCATGCCGAGAGCGATGCCGTCGTCCGCGCCAAGGCGCAGGCGGGCCATCGCGCCGGTCTGGTGGCGATTGTCTGCGTGGGCGAGACGCTGGCCCAGCGTGACGCCAATGAAACCCTGAAGGTGGTCTCGGCCCAGGTGCGGGCCTCGGTGCCCGACGATGCCACTGCCGCCAACACTGTCGTTGCCTATGAGCCCGTCTGGGCCATCGGCACCGGCCGCACGCCGACTGAGGCCCAGGTGGCCGAGGTGCATGCGGCGATCCGCCAGGACCTGAAGGCGCGCTTCGATGACGGCGACGGCTTCCGCATCCTCTACGGCGGCTCGGTGAAGCCCGACAACGCCAAAAGCCTGATGGCGGTGCCTGATGTCGATGGCGCACTGGTCGGCGGCGCCAGCCTGAAGGCGAACGACTTCTGGCCGATCATCGAAGCCAAGGGATTCAAGTAATCCGTCATGGGTGCGGCTGAACGGGACAAGGACGGCACTATCGCGGCACTCAAGAAGGTCGCCGAGATGTTTGCTGTCGCCGTCACGCCGCATCTGCAGGCGCAGATCGACCCGTCCGATCCGAAAGACCCGATTGCGCGCCAGTTCCTGCCCGATGCGGCGGAACTGGAGATTCACGAGCATGAGCGCGCCGATCCCATTGGCGATGATGCGCACAGCCCGGTGCCGGGCATCGTGCATCGCTATCCCGACCGCGTGCTGCTCAAGCTGGTCAATGTCTGCCCGGTCTACTGCCGCTTCTGCTTCCGCCGCGAGATGGTGGGGCCGGGATCGAAGGGCTTGAGCACCGACCAGCTCGATGCCGCCATCCAGTATATCGCCGAGCATCCCGCGATCTGGGAGGTGATCCTGACCGGTGGCGATCCGCTGATCGTGTCGCCGCGTCGCCTGAAAGAGGTGATCGCCAAGCTGAACGCGATCCCGCATCTGGGCGTCATTCGTATTCACAGCCGCGTGCCAGTGGTCGATCCGGCGAAGATCAACGACGCGATGGTCGATGCACTCAAGAGCAGCGGCAAGGCGGTGTGGCTGCTGCTGCATGCCAACCATGCGCGCGAATTCGTGACCGAGGCGAAAGCCGCGATCAGGCGGCTGGTCGAGGCCGGCGTGCCGGTGCTGGGCCAGTCGGTGCTGCTGAAGGGCGTGAATGACAGCCCGGCCGCGCTGACCGACCTGTTCAAGACCATGGTCGCCAACCGCATCAAGCCGCATTACTTGCATCACGGCGACCTGGCGCGCGGCACAAGCCATTTCCGCATCAGCCTGGCCGAGGGCCAGCAACTGATGCGTCGCCTGCGCGGCCATGTCTCGGGTCTGGCGCAGCCGACCTACATCCTCGACATCCCCGGCGGCCACGGCAAAGTGCCGGTCGGCCCGGTCTATGCCGAACCGGCCGAGGATGGCAGCGGCTGGAGGGTCACCGATCCCTGGGGCTGCACACACAGGTATGACGATCCGGCGCTGGATTGATTCGCTATTTGCGCTTGTCGGAGCCTTATTGGGGCTTATTCGACCCTTATTACTCCCTTATCCGATGCTTATTCGACGTTATCCGGGGCCTGTTTGTGCTTGGGCGTCACCCCGGATTTCAGATAACCATTTGAAATTCATATAGAAACGCCGCTTGCAAAAACAAGTGGGTATTAACCATTAGCCTCTAGGGGCGAAATTCTGGGTTGTGCTAGACACAGTCCATGGTTGATGCGGTGACGGGGCGGGCTGCGCTCGCCCTTCTGTCAGCAAATTCCGCGGCGGACCATCAGAGCAACCGGAAGAATCCGTTGCTGCCGACCCCGTTGCCGTCGCCCCAGCAGGGGAGCGACCAGCGGGCATCAGCGATTCTGCGCTTCGATACGCCGCGCGTCAGCACCGATGTCTTCTCCACCCTGAACCAGACCGCGCTGCTCAGCGCGACACGCAAGGTCGTGGTGGGCGAGGAGCGCCGCGTGCTGGAAGCCGAACTGCAGCGGAGCATCCAGGTGACGGAAACGCCGGGCACACCCGGCAGCCCCGGCACGCCCGACCGCATCGACACCATCACCACGCGCGACGCGAAACTGGATGCCGAGGCGCTGAACAGCCTGACGCGTCTGATCGGCACTGTCGAAAAGGGCAACCGCGGGGACCTGCGCGATGCGCGGCTGGTCGAGGCGCTGCAGCCCGCGCTTGATCGCTTCAGCCAGAAGGTTGGCGACGCCAATGCGGGCAAGGCGCTGGGCGAGATCGTCGGCCGGCTGGAGAATAGTGTGATCGGCCGGGACGGCCTGGACCTGCGTGATCTGTTCAGGGATCCGGGACTGTTCGGCAGTCTGGGCCGCGCACTGGTCGATTTCGCCGGCGATGTCGGCTTCAACGCGGCGGAAAAGCTCGGTGACCTGATCGGCAAGGTCAGCAACCGCAGCTTTGAGAATCCGGATGCGAATAATGCGGCCGTGAAGGCGGTGGCCTCGGCCATCGACGATCTCGGGGCGGCGCTGCAGGGCAAGAGCCGCGCATCCACGGCGCTGAATGACGTGCTGGGCACGCTGCAGGATCGCAACACCGGTCGCGGCTTCATCACCGGGCAATATACGGACAAGGTCAGCGACATCCTGACCAGCACGCTGAACAGCCTGAAGGCTGGCAAGCTGGATGGCGATGCCGTCGCGCAGGTGCGCAGCGCGCTGCAGGACGTGCAGGCGCTGGATAACATTTCCGGCCGCCGCGACGACCGGCTGCGTAACACCGCCATCGCCGGACTGAAGGATATCCTGAACCGCTACGCCAGCGAGACGACGCGCACGCAGACCGTGGTCACGCCGGGCGAACCGGCCACGCCAGGCACGCCGGGAACACGCGATGTGAAACTCCTGGAAGAGACGACACTGGTGCCCAAGGTGGAAACCGTGCAGCGCGTGCTCACCATCTACCAGTCAGTGCAGGCCTCAGTGGAACCGCTGCGCCGCCTGAGCCAGTCGCCGCCGCCCGCACCGAATCTGCAGGCACTGGTGCCGCCGCCGGTGCAGGCTGAAGATGCAGGCAAGGGCTTTGTCCTCCGCGCCAGAGCGAAGGACGAAGACGAAGAGGATGACCGTCCGTCGGCCTTCCGCCGCATCGGCGAAAAGGACGAAAAGACCGGTGGCTTCGGCATTGCCGCCGCCGGCCTGGCCGACGGCCGCGGCTTTGGCATCCGCAGCGGCAGCCTGGTCGACAGCCGCATCTGATTCTTGCCAATTTTTGTCGGGCCATTTAAGCCGGTGGCATGACCCAGCAGACGCCTCCACAACCCGTTCTCCATGTCGAGATCAATCCCGTCACGCCGTTCCAGCAGAATTGCTCGCTGATCTGGTGTCCTGAAACCATGCGCGGCGCGCTGGTCGATGCCGGCGGCGAGCCCGAGATGCTGCTGGCGGCCGTGCAGCGCCAGGGCGTGACGCTGGAAAAGCTGCTGGTCACCCATGGCCACCTGGATCATGCCGGTGCGGTAATGGAGATCGCCGAGGAGCTCAGGCTGCCCATCGAGGGCCCGCATGAGGATGACAGGTTCTGGATCGACGGCATGCCGGCGGCGGCGCAGCAATACGGCTTTCCGCCCAGCCGCAGCTTCACGCCCGACCGCTGGCTGAAGAATGGCGACACCGTCACCGTCGGTAATCTGGTGCTGGATGTGATCCACTGCCCCGGCCACACGCCGGGTCATGTGGTGTTCTATCACGCGGCATCAAAAGCGGCGCTGGTGGGTGACGTGATCTTCCAGGGCTCCATCGGCCGCACGGATTTTCCCAAGGGCAACCATGCCGATCTGATCCGCTCGATCCGCGAGCGGTTGTTCACGCTCGGCGACGACATCACCTTCGTACCGGGCCATGGCCCGCTCTCCACCTTCGGGCAGGAGCGCAGCAGCAATCCCTATGTCTCGGATCGCGCACTGGGGATCGGGTGACGCCTACCGCGTCGCCAGCAGCCTGACGCCCAGCACGATCAGCAGCGCACCCATGGCGCAGTCGAGTGCAGTCTTGGCCTTGCGATAGGCGCTCTGCACCGGACCGGTCGAGAAGAACAGCGCCAGCGCGCCATACCAGCTCACCGACATGACGATGATGATACCGACCGTGGCGCCGTAGACCCAGACCGGCGCATCCGGCGGCAGCACCACTACGAACAGGCTGCTGAAGAAGGCCGCCGTTTTCGGATTGGTGAGGCTGGTGAGGTAGCCGCGTCGCAGCAGCAACAGGGGCAGCGTGTCGCGCAGCGCCAACGCGCTGCCGGGCAACGGTGCCGGCTCGCGCGCGGAACGGATCATCTTCACCCCGATATACAGCAGGTATACTGCACCGGCGATCTTCAGCGCCGTGTACAGCCAGACGGCCTGCGTCAGGATCAGGCTGAGCCCCAGGATGGCCAGGATGGTCCAGGTGGCACCGCCGCAGGCGATGCCAAGTGCAGTGAGCAATCCGGCGCGACGTGAGGCGGCAATCGCGGTCGAGGTGACGACCACGAAATTCGGACCGGGCGAGGTGACGCCGAGGGCGAAGATGCCGGCGATGCCGAGCAGGGTTGAGGTGTAGTCCATGGGATTCTCTGGGGATGCTGGTCCACACAGGGTGGAATGGGATCGGATCTCCTGCAAGCGAGAAGATGAACCGGTACAATTCACGGCATCGCATTGCACCCTCGCGCGTATGTTATCGCCCCGCCGGGCGACAGCCGTTAAGCTCCGGCAGTCTTTGAAAAAAAGGGAGGACACCATGACGATGGTTATGCGGACTTTATGGATTGCCGCGCTGATGCTGATCGGCGTCACTTCGGCGGCACAGGCGCAGATGACCGGCGGCAAAACCGAACTCCTCTGGCTGGGCCAGGCGGCTTTCCGCATCACCACACCGGGCGGCAAGGTGATCCTGATCGATCCCTGGCTCACCACCAATCCGAAGACGCCGGCTGAGTGGAAAGACCTCAACAAGCTCGGCAAGATCGATGTCGTGCTGGTCACTCATGCCCATGGCGATCATATCGGCGATGCGCCGGCGATCGTGAAAGCGCAGAACATCAAGCTCTGGGCTCCGGCCGGCCTGAACGACACGATGATCAGCCTTGGCCTGCTGACCGCCGATCAGGCGCCACGCATGAACAAGGGCGGCACCATCGCGCCGCTGGGCCCGGGCATCAGCATCACCCAGACCCGCGCCGAGCATTCCTCGGAATACATCCACATGAACAACGGCAAGCGCGAAGTGCATGTCGGCGGCGAGCCGGTCGGCTTCATTATCCGGCTGGAGAACGGCTTCACCATCTATCACATGGGCGATACCGGCCTGTTCGCCGACATGACCATGATTGCCGACCGGTACCGCCCCGACCTGATCCTGATCCCGATCGGCGGCCACTTCGTGATGGACCCGCAGGATGCCGCGCACGCCACCCGCATCCTGCATCCGAAATACGCCATCCCGATGCATTACGGCACCATCCCGCAACTGGCCGGCACGCCGGAGCAGTACAGGGCGGCGTTGCAGGGCGAGAAGGTCGATATCCGGGTGATGAACCCGGGCGAGACGATCTCGTTTGAAGGGAAGTAAAAAAGGCGATCCCAATACTGTTCGTCATGGCCGGGTGAAGCCCGGCCATGATGTCGGTCGGGATTTAGGGCGCGTATTTCACCACCGTCTGGTCGATCACGCCGAAGATCGACTGGCCTTTTGAATCCGTCATTTCCATCTGGATGCGGTCGCCGAATTTCATGAACGGTGTCTTCGGCTTGCCGTCGGCAATCGTCTCGATCATGCGGATTTCGGCCAGGCAGGAGAAACCCTTGCTGGCGTCGCGGTTCGACACCGTGCCGCTGCCAACGATGCAGCCGGCGCGGAGCCGCCGCGTCTTCGCGGCATGGGCGACCAGATCGGCGAGGCTGAACTGCATGTCGGCGCCGGCTTCGGGGGCACCGAACTGCTTGCCGTTCAAAATGCTGACCAGCGGGCGATGCACCTTGTTGTCCTTCCAGTCGCCGCCCAGTTCGTCGGGCGTGACGGCGACGGGGGCGAAGGCGGTGGAGGGCTTGCCGTGGAAGAAGCCGAAGCCCTTGGCCAGTTCGCCTGGGATCAGGTTGCGCAAACTGACGTCGTTCACCAGCATCAGCAGGCGAATCTGTTTCGCACATTCGGCCGATGAAGCGCCCATCGGCACGTCGCCGGTGATCGCGGCCACTTCGCCCTCGAAATCGATGCCATAGGCCTCGTCGACCACTTCGATGTCCGCGGTGGGGGCCAGGAAGTCGTCCGAGCCGCCCTGATACATCAGCGGGTCATGCAGGAATTCCGGCGGCATCACGGCGTTGCGCGCCTTGCGCACCAGCTCGACGTGATTGAGATAGGCCGAGCCATCGCACCACTGATAGGCGCGCGGCAGCGGCGAATGCAGCTTGTCAGGATCATAAGGGATACCCTTGGTCTCCCCCTTGTTGAGCGCATCCGAGACAGCCTGCAGCTTGGGAGCCATCGTGGTCCAGCTATCGAGCGCCATCTGCAGGGTGGGGCAGAGCCCATCCACCGGCAGCATGGTTTTCAGGTCGCGGCTGACGACGGTGAGGCGGCCGTCACGGCCATGCCGCAGCGAGGCGAGTTTCATCGCGTTTCTCTCCCTAAATTCGTTTTATTATTCCGCGGCCTGCTTGAACCCTTCGGGGTTCCAGCTTGCGGCATAGCCCGTGAACTCGATGCTGTCGGCGGCGGGGCCGACATCCAGCGCGTCGCGGGTATCCAGCATCACGGCGACCTCGTCGGTTTCTTTCTTCGCGGCTTTTGCGCCGGCAGCGAAGGCCTTGGGGTGTGGGCCATGGGTGAAGCCGCAAGGATGCAGGCTGATCATGCCGGGATGAATGTTGTCGCGGCTGAAGAAGCTGCCCTTGTGATAGAAAATCACTTCGTCGTAGTCGTCGTTGTTGTGGAAGAACGGCACCTTCAGCGCTTCCGGGTCGCTTTCGATCGGGCGCGGCACGAAGGTGCAGACGACAAACCGGCTGGCCAGGAAGGTGGTATGCGCGCTGGGCGGCAGATGGTAGCGGTGGCTCATGAGAGGCCGGATGTCGCGCCAGTTCAGCTTCACCACGGTCAGGTCGCCCTTCCAGCCCACCACGTCGAGCGGGTTGAAGGGATAGGTGACGGTGGAGAGCTGGTCGCGGCGCTTGATCACGATGCGCCAGTTACCCGACTGTTTTTGCTGTGCCTTGAAGGCATCGTCCAATTTTGGAACCTGCAGCACGCCCGGATCGAAGATTGCATGCGGCCCGACCAGCCCCTTGTCGGGCAGGCGATAGCTGTCGTTGGTCGCCTCGATCAGCAGGAACTTGCTGGGCGTCTTCGGCTCCAGGCGCCACATGGTGCCGCGCGGCAGCATGATGTAGTCGCCCTCGCTGTACGAGAGTCGGCCGAAGTCGCAGTAGAGGTCGCCGTCGCCGTCATGCACGAAGATCAGTTCGTCGCCATCGCCGTTACGCACCAGATGGTCCATGGCGGCGGTCAGCGTCAGGTGGCGATACTTCACATGCGCGTTGCTGAGCAGCGTCTTCGCCTTCCAGGGGCAGTCGACTTGTTCAGCGAACTTCGCCGTGTCGAAGGCGCGGGGCTTGAGCGGACCTTCCCAGTCTATCCAGCCGGTCGGCGGGTTCTGGTGATAGAGATGCGCGGCCGGGCCGAAGAACCCTTCCTTGCTCATCTCGCGCTCGTAGGTACCTTCAGGCAACGCCACATGGGCCTGCTTTGCCGCGATGCCCTCGCTGTGGCTCATCGGAATCCAGTTCTTGCCCATGCGACGTCTCCTGTTCGTTTCTTCTTAGTTGGCCTTCAGCACGCCGCGGCGGATCTGGTCGAGCTCGATGGACTCGAACAGGGCCTTGAAGTTGCCTTCGCCGAAGCCGTCATTGCCCTTGCGCTGGATGATCTCGTAGAAGATCGGCCCGATCGCATTCTCGGTGAATATCTGCAGCAGCAGGCCCTGGCCCTTGGTCGGCGCGCCATCGATCAGGATCTGCAGTTCCTTCAGACGGGCAACGTCCTCGCCATGACCCGGCAGGCGGTCATTGATCTGGTCAAAATAGGTATCGTTGGTCGACTGGAATGGCAGGTCGCGGCCGCGCAGCTGGCTCACGGTGCTGTAGATGTCATCGGTGCCCATGGCGACATGCTGGATGCCTTCGCCGTGATAGGCGTTGAGGTATTCCGCGATCTGCGACTTGTCGTCGGAGCTTTCGTTGATCGGGATGCGAATCTTGCCGCAGGGGCTGGTCATCGCCTTGGACTTGAGCCCGGTCAGCTTGCCTTCGATGTCGAAATACTTGATCTCGCGGAAATTGAAGAGGCGTTCGTAGAAGCCGGCCCATTCACCCATGCGGCCGCGATGGACGTTGTGGGTCAGATGATCCACATACGTCAGGCCGACGCCCTTCGGGTTGCGCTCGGCCCCTTCGATGGGCACGAAGTCGACGTCATAGATGGTGCCGCGCTCGCCATAGCGATCGACCAGATAGATCAGGCTGTCGCCGATGCCCTTGATGGCGGGGATGTTCAGCTCCATCGGGCCGGCATGGGCCTCGACGCCCCAGGCGCCGAGTTCGACGGCGCGCTTGTAGGCCTTGGGTGCATCCTTGACGCGGAAGGCCATGGCGCAGATGGAAGGGCCGTGGATGCGGGCGAAGCTCTGGGCGAAGCTCGACGGCTCGGCGTTGAGGATGAAATTGACGTCGCCCTGGCGATAGAGCGTGACGTTCTTGGAGCGGTGCTTCGCCACGGCCTGGAAGCCCATGCGTTCGAACAGGGCGGCCAGCTTCTCGGGCTCGGGCGCGGCATATTCGATGAATTCGAAGCCGTCGGTGTTCATCGGGTTGTCGAAGAGGTCGGCCATGGGGTAACTCCCAAAGTCTGAATTGCGGTTGGCCTCGATATTAGTTACAATTGAAACTAAATTCAAGATCAGAGACACTAAAACCGATGCCCAAATCGCCGCTCGCGCTGGAACGTTTTCTGCCCTACCGGCTGTCGGTGGTGACCAACCGCATCAGCGGGGCGCTGTCGCGCCATTATGCCGAGCGGTTCGGGATCAGCATTCCGGAATGGCGGGTGGTGGCGAACCTTGGCCGTTATCCAGGCCTGACCGCCAATGACGTCGTCGAGCGCTCGGCCATGGACAAGGTGACGGTCAGCCGCGCGGTGTCGGCGCTGGAAGACAAAGGCCTGCTGGAGCGCGTGCGCGACGATGGCGACAAGCGCAAGTCGCGGCTCACGCTGTCAGGGAAGGGCGCGCAGGTCTATGCCGAGATCGCGCCGCTGGCGCTGGGTTTCGAGCGCGACCTGCTCACGGTGCTGACGACAGATGAGGCGATGCAGCTTGATCGCATCATCGACAAGCTGAACGCCAAGATGGACAAGGTGGACGGGAAGGACTGAAGAGGGGGCCGGCTGAGCGGCTTATTCCACTTCAGGCGGGGGCGCGACCTGCTTCTGCTGCTGGGCGGCGACCTTGGCCTCGAAGTTCTTCTTGCCACGACGGTGCACGAAGAACAGGATCACGCCGACGGTGGCAAAGATGCCCAGCATGATGAAGCCGAAATCCTTGGCGATATTGCCCAGCATCGCCTCGAAGGCGACACCCAGCAGATAGCCGGCCCAGGTAAAGGCATTGGCCCAGAGGCCGGCGGCGATGAAGTTCAGCGCGGCAAAACGCGGCCACGAGATCATGCTCATGCCCATGGCGAGCGAGGAGAAGTTGCGCACGCCGTATATGAAGCGGAAGCTCAGGATGAAGCCGACATGGTATTTGTGCAGCATGTCGAGGGCGACGTTGACGCCGCCCTGCAGCTTGGGGAAACGCTTGAGCAGGCGATGGCCGTATTTGCGGCCGATCCAGAAATAGAGCTGGTCACCGCAGAAGCTGCCGAGCCATGCGGCCGCGATCAGCCAGTAGACATGCAGCAGGCCCTGGCTGGAGGCCGCGCCTGCGAAGATCACGAATGTCTCGCCTTCCAGGAAGGTCCAGACAAAGGTGATGACGTAGAACCACTCGCGATACTGTTCGATCAGATGATAGATGTCGATTTCTGGCACGGTCGCTCAGCCTCGCACGGTCAGATCAGGCCGGCGAGCGGCGAAGAGGGATCGGCATACAGTTTCCTGGGCATGCGGCCGGCCTGATAGGCCAGACGGCCCGCCTCGATGGCCAGCTTCATGGCGCGGGCCATGCGGATCGGGTCCTTGGCTTCGGCGATCGCGGTGTTCATCAGCACGCCGTCGCAGCCCAGCTCCATGGCAATCGCGGCGTCCGAGGCGGTGCCGACACCGGCATCGACCAGCACAGGCACTTTCGCGTTTTCGATGATGACTCGGATGTTCACCGGGTTTTGCACGCCGAGGCCGGAGCCGATGGGCGCGGCGAGCGGCATGATGGCGCAGGCGCCGAGGTCTTCCAGCTTCCTGGCGGCGATCGGATCATCGGCACAGTAGACCATGACGTCGAAGCCGTCCTTGACCAGAAGCTTGGTCGCTTCCAGCGTGGCTTCCATGTCGGGATAGAGCGTCTTCTTGTCGCCCAGCACTTCCAGCTTCACCAGCTTCCAGTCACCGGCCTCGCGCGCCAGGCGCAGCGTGCGCACGGCATCGTCGGCGGTGAAGCAGCCGGCCGTGTTGGGCAGGTAGGTATATTTCTTCGGATCGACGTAATCGACCAGCATCGGCTGGTTGCGGTCGGTGATATTGACGCGGCGCACGGCGACGGTGACGATCTCGGCGCCCGAGGCTTCGATGGCCAGTCTGGTCTCTTCGAAATCCTTGTACTTGCCGGTGCCGACCAGCAGCCGAGAGCGGAAGCGGCGGCCTGCCACCTCGAAATAGTCGTCGGCACCGAGCGGGGCGTTGCCGCCACCGATGAAATGCACGATCTCGATCTTGTCGCCGTCGCTGAGCGACGTAGCGCCGTATGCAGAGCGCGGCACGATCTCGCGGTTCAGCTCGATGGCGATCTTGCGGCCGTCCAGCTCCAGCGTCGACAGCAGGTCCGCCACCGTTGCCGCAGCGGTCATATCGCGAAGTTCGCCATTGATCGTCAGACGCATCTCGAGGCTACCCTGCCACCCGGTCCGGCCGGAACGCTGCCGGCGGACTGATCCTGAATTCGTTGTTTGTTGCCACCCTTGGCCTACCGGACAGATGGGGACCGGAAGGCGCGCCGACAATAGAGGGTGGGCTGACGGGGCGGCAACCCTTACGAAGGTCCCGAAAGTCCCGACAAGGCTTTGTAACATAAGAAGACTGCGCTAGAATCCCGGTCCTCAGGGAGGGGTATATGCTTCTGTACGGGTATTTCCGGTCCTCGGCCGCCTATCGGGTCCGGATCGCGCTGAATCTGAAGGGCATGGCTTACGACCAGACCTTTGTTCACCTGGCCAAGCTGGAGCAGCTCTCCGACGCCTTTGCCGCGATCAATCCGCAGAAGCTGCTGCCCGTCCTTGTCGGCGACGACGGTACCCAGATGACCCAGTCGCTCGCGATCATGGAGTATCTGGAGGAAATCCACCCCGAACCGCGGCTGCTGCCCAAGGACCCTGTCGGCCGGGCGCGAGTCCGCGCGCTGGCACTGGCGATTGCCTGCGAAATCCATCCCATCAACAACCCACGCGTGCTGCGCTACCTGACCGGCAAGCTGGGCGTGAGCGAAGAGCAGAAAGACGCCTGGTATCGTCACTGGGTGGAAGAGGGCCTGCAGGCGGTGGAAAAGCTGCTGACCGCTAGTCCGGCCACTGGGCGCTTCTGCCACGGCGACACGCCGACCATGGCCGATATCTGCCTGGTGCCGCAGGTGGCCAACGGCCGCCGCTTCAAATGCGACTTCTCCGGTTGCCCGACCGTCATGCGCATCGAGGCTGAATGCCAAAAGCTGAAGGCTTTCGCGAAAGCGTCGCCGGGCCAGCAGCCGGACGCCGAATAGCCGATGCGGCAGCGCCTGTTCCGGATCAGCCGACTGATCATCCGCCCCGCAGGGCGGATGGCGGCGGCCATGGTCCTGATGCTGGGCAGCGCGACGGCCGGCTTGGCGCAATCCACCATCACCACGGACACGACCCTGCTGCGCATCGGCACCGGTGGCCAGAGCGGCACGTATTTCCCGATCGGCAGTCTGATCGCCAAGGCCGTCAGCGATATGGCGCCCGGTCCGGACTGCACGCCATCGGGCGGCCGGGAAGGGCGCTGCGGCGTCCCGGGTCTGGTGGCCGTGGCGCAGATTTCCAACGGCTCGGTCGCCAATGCCGCGGCGCTGCAGACCGGCGAGAACGAGATGGCGCTGGTGCAGGCCGATGTCGCCACCTGGGCTTATGAGGCAAAGGAAGTCTATGCCGGCAAGCTGCCGCAGGATCGCCTGCGCTTTGTGGCGCATCTTTACCCCGAGGCCATGCATGTGGTGGTGCGCAAGCAGGCAGGCGTCAACCGCATCGGCGATCTGCGCGGCCGCACCGTGGCGCTGGACGAGCCGGGCTCCGGTTCACTGATCCACGTCCGCAACCTGCTGTCGGCCTATAACCTGGCTGAAACCGATCTGCGCGCGCTTTATGTGAAGCCTGATCTGGCCGTGCCGCGCATGCAGGCCGCTCATCTGGATGCCTTTTTCATCGTGGTGGGCTGGCCGGTGAAGACCGTGGCTGATGCGCTGGGGAATGGCAACGCCACCCTGCTGCCGCTCGATATCAATCAGGTGCGTGGCGTGATGCAGCGCAATCCGTTCCTCAGCTTTGGAAGCATTCCGGCCGGCGCCTACCCCGGACAGCCGGAGATTCCCACGCTGATGGTGGGTGCGCAGCTGATCGCACGCGTTGACCTATCGGATGATCTGGTTTTCGCTTTCCTGGAAGCGATGTGGAGCGAGCGCGGTCAGCAGGTTCTGCGGGCCGGGCATCCGCGGGGCGCGGATATCCACTTCAAGGATGCCGTGATGGGACGCAGCATTCCGATGCATCCGGCAGCCGAGCGGTTTTACCGCGCGCGCGGCCTTCTGGCGGGTTGATCGATGGGATTTGTGTTCGGCCGACGCCAGATCATGGTCGTCATCATTCTGATTGTGGCTGGCGTGCTGGGCATCGCCTTCTATGTGCAGAATACGTTGACCACGGTGGCGCGCGATCTGCCGGTCACCCTGCTGGAGCAGGAGCGCGATGCTGAATCGATGATCCGCGAGATCGGCAATCTCGCCTGGGCCATCGAGGCCTGGCGCCGTGACCCTGATGATAGTTCGCGCCGTCGTGTGGCCATCTACCTGATTTCATCCCGTGCCCGCGCCGATCTGCTGCGCGCCAATTACAACCTGGACAACATGGTCGGCGCCGCCGGCATGTATGCCGTCGCCAATCCGGCGTTGCAGGATCTCGCGCGCTGGTACGAGGAAGGCATTCCGGGGCAGGTGGCGGGTTCGCCGGCGGTGGTCATGCTGATGCAGTCTCGCGCCCGTGATGCCGAGAACCGGCTGATTGTGCTGCTGGAGCAGTCGCGCAATACCGCGCGCGAGATGCTGCTGACCCAGGAGCGCCGGCTTGACCGCTTCGCCGATGCCGTCGGCATCCTGACCGGCATCGCCGTGGTACTGGTGATCGGCCTGGTGCTGCTGCTGTTCCGCGAACGGCGCGTGGTAGAACTGAAGGAACAGGCCGAACTGTCGGCGCTGTCGGCCAAGCGGGCGGCCGAAGAGGCCAATCGCGCCAAGTCGGAATTCCTGGCCAACATGAGCCACGAGCTGCGCACGCCGCTGAATGCCATCATCGGGTTCTCGTCGATCATCCGCAACGAGATGCTGGGTAAGGTGAATGTGCCGCGCTATCGCGAATATGCCGGCGATATCCATGCCAGCGGCGAACATCTGCTGGCGATCATCAACGACATTCTCGACCTGTCGAAGGTGGAGGCCGGCAAATACGAACTGGCCGAAGAAGATTTCGACGCCGACGAGATCATGACCGCCGCCGCCCGTCTGGTGCGCGAGAAGATCGAGCGCGCCGAAGTGCAGCTGAAGGTGGAGCCGCCGCAGGGTCTGGTGCAATTGCATGCCGACCGTCGTGCGTTGTTGCAGGTGCTGATCAACCTGCTGGCCAATGCCGTGAAGTTCACCGAGGAAGGCCTGATCACGCTGTCGGCTGAAATGACCGAGGGCGGAGGCTTTGCCTATATCGTCACTGATACCGGCATCGGTATGACTCCGGCCCAGATCAAAATCGCCATGCAGCCTTTCAGCCAGATCCAGAATGCGCTGACCCGGGCGCAATCCGGCACGGGCCTCGGCCTGCCGCTGAGCGAGCGCATGGTGCGGCTGCATGAAGGCTGGCTGGAAATCCAGAGCACGCCGGGCAGCGGCACGAAGGTCCGCGTGCACCTGCCGCCTTTCCGCGTGGTCGACGGCTTTCAGGGCGGCGCGAAGGCCTGAGTGGCGTCAGCCTCCCAGTCTCAGCCTTCCAGTCTTCAGCCTCCCAGGGCTGTGATCGCTGCCGGCAAATCCGAGAAATGGTCGATCAGGCGGTCGCCGCCCAGTTCCGCGGGCGGGATGCGCGTATAGCCGAAGCTGACCACCACACAGGGCAGGCCGGCGGCCTTGGCGGCATTCACGTCATTGGCCGAGTCGCCCACCATCGCGGCCCAGCCGAATCCGTCGCCCAGCTTGTCCAATGTGCCGCGGATATGGCCGGGATCGGGTTTGCGCACCAGCAGGCTGTCGCCGCCGACAACGGCACCGAAGAAAGACGTCAGGCCGAGCTGGTCAAGCAGGCTGCGGCTTAAGGCTTCGGGCTTATTGGTGCAGACCGCCAGCGCATAACCCTGTTCGGCAAGCTGCGCCAGGCAGGTGGTGACGCCGGGAAACGGCCGGCTGGTGTCAGCCAGATGGCGCCCGTAATAGATCATGAAATCCTTGAAGGCGGTCTCGAACTGGTCGGGTGCGGGCATGCCACCGCTGGCCCTGAAGCCTTTTTCCAGCAATGCGCGCGCGCCGTCGCCGACCATGTTGCGCACCTCGTCCAGCCCGATCATCGGCCGGCCGGCGCGATCAAGGGCAAAGTCGGTGGCGGCGGCCAGATCGGGCGCGGTGTCCACCAGCGTGCCGTCGAGATCGAAAAGGATGGCTTTACGGGTCATGAAAGGGCTGCGGTGGGACGTTACAATTGGTAAAACCTTGAAACAGACCGAAATTGGAATTCATTTCCGGTTTTCAGCCTGATTGTGAGACAGTCCGGCGCGCAAAAGCAGGGCGAATCACTGCCCTTTTTTATACGGAACCCGAGCATGGCGAAACAGGCCGTAGCCGTGGTTGTTCTGGCCGCAGGTCAAGGCACCCGGATGAAATCGAAACTGCCCAAGGTGCTGCATGCCGTGGCCGGGCAGCCGATGTTGTTGCATGTGCTGGATGCTGCCGCCAGCCTGACGCCCGACCGTGTGGTGGTGGTGATCGGCAAAGGTCAGGATGCGGTGGCCAAAGCTGTCACCCAGTCGCATTCCTTGGCCACCGTGGCCGTGCAGGACCCGCCGCGTGGCACTGGCGATGCCGTCATCGCGGCCCAGCCGGCGCTGCAGGGGTTTGGCGGCGATGTCATTGTGATCTTCGGCGATACGCCGCTGTTGACGCCGGCGCTGCTGCAGAACCTGCTGGCCGCGCGCCGCGGCAAAGATAACCACGCCGCCGTCATCGTCGGTTTCCGTCCTGCCGATCCTGCCGCCTATGGCCGCCTGATCGTCAACGGGAAGGGTGCGCTGGAAAAGATCGTCGAAGTGAAGAATGCAACGCCGGCCGAGAAAGCCGTCACGCTGTGCAATGCCGGCCTGATGGCGCTGGATGGCGAGCGCCTGCCGGCGCTGCTGTCGCGCTTGAGCGACAAGAATGCGCAGGGTGAGTTCCTGCTGACCGATGTGGTCGAGCATGCCAATACGGCCGGCTGGACCTGTGGTGTGGTCGAGGCCGATCCGGTCGAGGTGATGGGCATCAACAACCGCGCCGAGCTGAGCATCGCCGAAGCTGCGATGCAGCAGCGTCTGCGGGCGAAAGCCATGGCGGATGGCGTCACCATGACGGCCCCGGAGACAGTGTTCCTGCGCAGCGACACCGTGCTGGGGCGCGATGTGTTGATCGAGCCTTACGTGGTTTTCGGTCCGAAGGTCAGCGTGGGCGATGACGTGGTCATCCGCAGCCACAGCCATATCGAGGGCGCCAGCATCGCGCGCGGCGCCACCATCGGGCCGTTCGCGCGCCTGCGGCCCGGCGCGAAGATCGCCGAGGATGCGCATGTCGGCAATTTCGTCGAGATCAAGAATGCCAGTATCGAGGCGGGCGCCAAGGTCAATCACCTGACCTATATCGGTGATGCCCGCGTGGGTGCCAAGGCCAATATCGGCGCCGGCACCATCACCTGCAATTACGACGGCTATTTCAAGTCGCATACCGATATCGGCGCCGGCGCCTTCATCGGTTCCAATTCCGCACTGGTTGCGCCGGTGAAGATCGGTGACGGTGCGATTGTCGCCGCAGGCAGCGTGATCACCAAGGATGTGCCGGCCGATGCGCTGAGCGTCGCGCGCGGCAAGCAGGAAGACAAGCCGGGCCTTGCCGCGAAATTCCGCGCCAAGAAATCTGCCCTGAAGAACAAGACGTAGGAGTTTCTGTATGTGCGGTATCGTTGGGGTCGTGGGCACGCGCGACGTTGTGCCTCTGCTGATCGATGGCCTGAAGCGGCTCGAATATCGCGGTTATGATTCATCGGGCATCGCCACGCTGGTGAAGGATGGCGCCATCGAACGCCGCCGCGCCGAAGGCAAGATCGCCAGGCTGGAAGACCGTCTGGTCCAGCAGCCGCTGCAGGGCTTCATCGGCATCGCCCATACCCGCTGGGCCACCCATGGCGCACCGAACGAGGCCAATGCCCATCCGCATGCCACCAGCCGCGTCGCCATGGTGCATAACGGCATCATCGAGAATTACCGCGAACTGGCCGAGGAACTGATCGCCAAGGGCCATACCTTCGCCAGCCAGACCGATACAGAAGTGGCGCTGCATCTGATCGACGAATATCTGTCGGAAGGCAAGGAGCCCGTGGCTGCCGTGCAGGCCGCGCTGGGCCGTCTGCGCGGCGCTTTCGCACTGGGCATCCTGTTCCATGGCAAGGAAGACCTGTTGATCGGCGCACGTCGCGGTGCGCCGCTGGCGGTCGGTTTCGGCAAGGGTGAAATGTATCTGGGCTCGGATGCGTTGGCGCTGGCGCCGCTTACCGACAGGATTGCCTATCTGGACGAGGGCGACAGCGTGGTGCTGACCCGCACCGGGGCCACCTTCTACGATGCCGACAACAAGACGGTTGAACGCGTGGTCCGGCCGACCGCGATCAGCGGCGCGATGATCGGCAAGGGCAACTACCGCCATTACATGCAGAAGGAAATCTACGAACAGCCGGCGGTGATGGGCGATACCATCAATACCGTGGTCAGCCCGACCGATCGCCTGGTGCATCTGCCCGATCTGGGCCTTGATCTGGCCAAGATCACCCGCATCACCATCGTCGCTTGCGGCACTTCCTATTATTCGGGCCTGGTGGCGAAATACTGGCTGGAGCGTTACGCCAAGGTCGGCGTCGAGGTCGATGTGGCATCCGAGTTCCGCTATCGCGAGGCACCAGTCGACAAGAATGGCCTCGCCATCTTCATCTCGCAGTCGGGCGAGACGGCCGACACGCTGGCCGCGTTGCGCTACGTCAAGCAGAATGGCGGCCGCACGCTGGTGATCGTCAATGTGCCCGAAAGCAGCATGGCGCGCGAAGCCGATGGCGTGCTGCTGACCAAGGCGGGGCCTGAGATCGGGGTTGCCTCGACCAAGGCCTTTACCTGCCAGCTCGTCACGCTGGCCGCCTTCAGCCTGGCGGTGGCGCAGGCGCGCAATGCACAGTCCAAGGAAGACCTCGCCCGCATGATGGCGGCGCTGATGGAAGTGCCGGCCCGTGCAGCCGAGGTGCTGAACCATGACGACGAGCTGCATGCGCTGGCCGAGAAGATCATGGATGCCCGCGACGTGCTCTATATCGGCCGCGGCCCCTGTTATCCGCTGGCCATGGAAGGCGCGCTGAAGCTCAAGGAAATCTCCTACATCCATGCCGAAGGCTACGCCGCCGGCGAGCTGAAGCATGGCCCCATCGCGCTGATCGACGAAGTGGTGCCGGTAATCGTGATCGCGCCCAGCGACAGTCTGTTCGAGAAGACCATCTCGAATATGCAGGAGGTGATGGCGCGCGGCGGCAAGGTCATCTTCATGTCGGACAAGAAGGGCTTCGCCCATATTGATGACCGCACCTTCGCCACGGTGGAGCTGCCCGAGGTCGATCCCTTCGTTGCGCCCATCCTCTACGCCATTCCGGTGCAGCTGCTGGCCTATCATGTCGCCGTGCTGAAGGGCACCGATGTGGACCAGCCGCGCAACCTCGCCAAATCCGTCACTGTGGAATAAGGAAACTGACTGAATGAGTACCGTCGAACGTGGATTGATGCCGTTCCGTATCAGTATCTGCGGCGTGGCCGAACTGCACGAATTTGCCGGTGACGTCAGCCATATTCTGGGCATCCTCGATCCCGGCACGCCACAGCCGGAAGGCTACATCCATCACCCCGAGGCGCGGCGCGACGAATTCCGCTTCTACGATGTGGTGGTGGATGATGCGACCCGCACCCGGCCCACCGAAGCGGATGTGGTGAAGATTCTGGAAGTGGGCGAGAAGCTGGCAGCCCAGTCGGTGAAGCATCTGCTGGTGCATTGCTATGCCGGCGTGTCGCGCTCGACCGCCTCGGCCGTCACCCTGATGGCCCAGCGCAATCCAGCCCGTGCGGCCGATATCTTTGCCGCCCTGGGTGATATCCGCCCCAAGGCCTGGCCCAATACGGTGATGATCGGCCATGCCGATCGTCTGCTGGGCCTGGGCGGCACGCTTGTCGAGGCGCTCCGGCTGCACCACATTGCTGTGGCCCATCGGTATCCCGAGGTTCGGACCTTGATCTCCAGCGTCGGTCGGGGGCATGAATTGCCGGCCGAGTATGCTGCTGAAGGACTGAACCCGGATGACCCAGTATGATTTCGACCTCTTCATCATAGGCGGCGGCTCGGGCGGCGTGCGCGCCGGCCGTATTGCGGGCGGCTACGGGGCGAAGGTCGCCGTGGCCGAAGAATACCGCTACGGCGGCACCTGCGTGATCCGCGGCTGCGTGCCGAAAAAGCTGCTGGTCTACGGCTCGGAATATGCCCATACCTTCCAGGATGCCGCCGGCTTTGGCTGGACGGTGCCGGAGCCCAGCTTCGACTGGGCGACCATGATCGCCAACAAGGACAAGGAAATCGCCCGGCTTGAAGGTATCTACCGCAAGCTGTTCGAGAATGCCGGCGCGAAAACCTTCGATGGCCGCGCCACGCTGAAAGACGCCCATACCGTCCTGATCAACGACAAGCCGGTGACGGCCGACAAGATTCTGATCGCCACCGGCGGCCATCCGGTCAAGCCGGCGATCCCGGGCGCCGAGCTGATGATCAGCTCGAACGAGGCCTTCCATCTGAAAGAACAGCCGAAACGCATCGTCATTGTCGGCGGCGGTTATATCGCGCTGGAATTCGCCGGCATCTTCAACGGTTTTGGCTCCAAGGTGACGGTGCTGTATCGCGGTGAGCAGGTCCTGCGTGGCTTCGACGACGACATCCGCAACCATCTGGCGGCCGAACTGGTTAAGACCGGCATCGATCTGCGGGTGAAGACCGACCTGACCAAAATCGAGAAAAAGAACGGCGCCCTGCTGGTACATCTGACCGACGGCAGCACGCTGGAAGTCGATGCCGTGATGGCTGCCACCGGCCGCAAGCCCAGTACCGATGGCCTCGGCCTGGAAGCGGCCGGCGTCAAGACCGATGCCGAGGGCGCGGTGGTGGTGAACGAATACTCGCGCAGTAGCGTCGAGAATATTTACGCCGTTGGCGACGTCACCAATCGAATCAATCTTACGCCGGTGGCGATCCGCGAGGGTCATTGCTTCGCCGATACCGTGTTCGGCAACAAGCCGCGCTCACCCGACCATGCCGATGTGCCGGCTGCCGTGTTCAGCCAGCCGCCGGTCGGCACTGTTGGCTTGAGCGAAACCGACGCCCGCAAGAAATATGGCGAGGTCGATATCTACCGCACCAGCTTCCGGCCGCTGCGCGCCACCGTCTCGGGCGGTGAAGAACGCGTGATGATGAAGCTGGTGGTGGATGCCAAATCCGATCGCGTCGTCGGGGCGCATATGGTCGGCGCCGATGCCGGTGAAATCATGCAGGGCATCGCCATTGCCATCAAGGCCGGCGCGAAGAAGGCCGATTTCGACGCGACCGTCGGCATCCATCCGACGGCGGCTGAGGAATTCGTCACCATGCGCGAGAAGGTGAAGGCTTGAACCAGCCACGCAACGACGCCCGCATCACGTTGCTGCTGGGCGGCGCGCGGTCGGGCAAGTCGCGGCTGGCCGAGCAGCAGGCCGAAGCGCGCGAAGGGCGGCTGGTTTATATCGCCACGGCCGAAGCCTTCGATGACGAGATGAAGGCGCGGATCAGTGAGCACAAGTCGCGGCGCGGCGACCGCTGGCACAATATCGAGGTGCCGGTTGCGGTGGCCGAGGTGCTGCAGGCGCTGCCGCTCGATACCGGTGCGGTACTGATCGACTGCCTGACGCTCTGGCTGTCGAACCTGATGCATGCCAACCGCAGTATCTCCGAAGAGACCGAGCGTCTGATCGGCGCGCTGAAGGTGGCGCGCTTTCCGGTATTGCTGGTCTCCAACGAAGTGGGATTGGGCATCGTGCCGGACAACAAGCTGGCGCGCGATTTCCGCGACCGTCAGGGCCGGCTCAACCAGGCTGTCGCAGCGGCAGCCGATCACGTGATTTTCATGGCCGCCGGCCTGCCGCTCGTGCTCAAGTGACGCCTGCATGAAACGCGCGCGCAGCCTGATGTTCCAGGGGACCGGCTCCGATGTCGGCAAGTCGGTGCTCTGCGCCGGCGTAATCCGGGCGCTGGCCAAGCGCGGCCATCGCGTACTGCCGTTCAAATCGCAGAACATGTCGAACAATGCCGCGGTCACTGCCGATGGTGGCGAGATCGGCCGGGCCCAGGCATTGCAGGCACGCGCCGCCGGCGTGCCGACCAGCGTGCATATGAACCCCGTGCTGCTCAAACCCCAGGGCGAGCGCACCGCGCAGATCGTGGTGCAGGGCAAGGTCTATGCGCAGAGCGACGGGTGGGGCTATCTCGACCGCAAGGCCGAGCTCTGGCCGTTTGTGTCGGAAAGCTTCGAGACGCTGCGCGCAGATGCCGATTTCGTCATTGTCGAAGGCGCGGGCTCGCCGGCCGAGGTGAACCTGCGCGCCAACGATATCGCCAATATGGGTTTTGCCACCCGGGCCGATGTGCCGGTGGTGCTGGTGGGCGACATCCATCGCGGCGGCGTGATCGCCTCGCTGGTCGGCACCGCGGCGCTGCTGGAGCCGGAAGAGCTGGCCATGGTGTCAGGTTACGTGATCAACAAGTTCCGCGGCGATGTCAGCCTGTTTGACGACGGCCTGAAGATCATCACCCAACGCACCGGCTGGCAGAGTTTCGGCGTGCTGCCCTTCCTGCCCGAGGTCGCGCGTTTGCCGGCCGAGGATGCCGTGGCGCTTGATATAGTGGAAGCAAGTGCGGGCGAGATCGTGATCGCCGTACCATTGCTGAAACAGATCGCCAATTTCGACGACTTCGATCCGCTGAAGCAGGAACCGGGCGTGCGCCTGGTCTTCGTGACGCCGGGCCAGCCGCTGCCGCCCGATGCGGCGCTGGTGATCCTGCCCGGATCAAAGGCCACCATCGCCGACCTGAAATTCCTGCGTGCGCAGGGCTGGGATGTCGATCTGCAGGGCCATCTGCGGCGCGGCGGCAAGGTGCTGGGCATCTGCGGTGGCTATCAGATGCTGGGGCGCAGCGTCAGCGATCCTGCCGGCATTGAAGGTGCGCGGGAATCCATTGAAGGGCTTGGCCTGCTGGAAATCGACACCGTGCTGACCGGCGACAAGACCCTGATCGAGACGCGCGGCTTCGAGCGTTTCACCGGCGAGACCGTGCGCGGCTACGAGATGCATGTCGGCAACACGGCTGGGCCTGATACGGCGCGGCCGATGCTGCGACTGAACGGCCGGCATGATGGCGCAACCAAGCCTGATGGCCAGATCGCCGGCTGTTATCTGCATGGCCTGTTCGCCAGCGATGCCTTCCGATCAGCCTATCTCTCGCAGCTCAGCGGGAAAAATATGACGGTGCGAAACTATGAGGCCGGCGTCGACCAGGCGCTGGATGCGCTGGCCGATGGCATCGAGCGGCATCTCGATGTCGATGCTCTGATTAAAGCAGCGCGATAGCCGCGATCAGTGCAATGCCAACCATAAGGGCGGCAGCCGTCAGATAAAGGCGCAGGCCACGGCGGATATCCATTGCAGTGACCTCGGCGCGACCGCTTTCACCACCCATCCAGTGATCATCGACCCAGCCTTCGCTGCCATAGCGGCGCGGCCCGGCCAGCTTCAAACCGAGCGCACCGGCCATGGCGGCCTCGGGCCAGCCGGCATTGGGCGATTTGTGCCTGCCGGCATCCTGTTCGACGGCAGCGAAGGCCTTGTGCGCATCGGCATGGGGGAGGATGGCTGCGGCGGAGATCAGCAGCAGCGCACTGAGCCGCGAGGCCGGCAGGTTGACCAGATCGTCCAGCCTCGCGGCGGCCCGGCCGAACTTGCGGTAGCGATCCGACTTGTGTCCGATCATGCTGTCGGCCGTGTTGATGGCCTTGTAGAGCGCGATGCCGGGCAGGCCACCGACCAGCAACCAGAAGGCTGGCGCGACCACGCCGTCGGAAAAATTCTCGGCCAGGCTTTCCAGTGCTGCGCGGCTGATGCCGTGTTCGTCCAGGCTGTCGGGATCACGCCCGACGATGCGCGCCACCGCCAGCCGGCCGCCGGCCAGACCGTCGATCTCCAACCCGCGCAGCACGGCAGCGACATGGTCATGCAGGTTGCGCGTGGCGATCAGGCTGGCGCAGAGCAGAGCTTCGATAATCCAGCCATAGGGCAGGCCGTGCAGCATCATGCTGACCAGTGCTGTCGTCATGCCGGTGACCAGCAGCACGACCAGCAGCGCGGCGACGCCCGCCATCTGCCGGGTGCTGTTGCGCCAGAGCGGATTGTTCAAATGCCGTTCCAGCCAGCTTATCAAGGTGCCGATCCAGCTCACCGGATGACGAATTGTGTGATTCAGGAGGGCCGGCCAGCCGGCCATGGCTTCGATGCCGAAGGCCAGGATCAGGAGCCAGAGGTTGATTGCGGCGGGATGCACCGTAAGATCGCCCGAACGTTGAACCGATGAGGTCACCATGGGCGAGGTCCCGCCGAGCCGTCAACCAGCCGACGACGCCAGTATCACCGGACCTGTTCATGGCGGCGACCTGAGTGCGCTCAAATCCATGCCCGATGCCTATGCCGGCGACTGGATGGACCTCAGCACCGGCATCAATCCGTTTTCCTGGCCGCTGCCGGCGATAACGCCCGAGGTCTGGACGCGGCTGCCTGCGGCTGCCGCGCTGGCCGGCTTGCTGGAAGCCGCGCGCGTCGCATACGGCTGTCCGCCTGGCTCCGGTATTACGGCTGTGCCGGGAACGCAGGCGGCGATCCAGTGGCTGCCGCGCCTGTTCGCGCAGGCGCGGGTGACGGTGCTGGGTCCAACCTACGGCGAGCATGCCCATATGTGGCGCCAGTGCGGCCATGCGGTCACCGAAATCGACGGTGTGCCCGGCACGCTGGGCGGCACGGATATCCTGATCGTGGTCAATCCCAACAACCCCGATGGCCGTGCCATGGGGGCGCAGATGCTGCTGCGCTGGCATGCAGAACTCAGTGCGCGCGGCGGCTGGCTGATTGTGGACGAGGCCTTCGCCGATGTGATGCCGGAGATATCGCTGGCGGGATCGGCGGGCCTGCCGAACCTGCTGATATTGCGCTCCTTCGGCAAGGTCTTCGGTCTGGCCGGCATCCGGCTGGGCTTTGTGCTGGGCGATCCGGAGGTGATCGCGGTGCTGCAGGCAGCCATCGGTCCATGGGCCGTGAGCGGCCCGGCCTTGCAGATCGGCACGGCAGCCTTGCAGGACGCGACCTGGATGACGGTGACGCGCGACGACCTGCGTGCGCGGGCCCGGCGCTTCGACCAGATGATGCGTGATCGCGGCATCCATGTGCTGGGTGGTACGTCGCTCTATCGCCTGGCCAAGCTGGAGGATGCGGCGGGTTTCGCGCTGGCGCTGCGCGGGCAGGGCATTCATGTCCGCCTGTTCGATTACCAGCCGCACTGGGTGCGCTTCGGCCTGCCCAATCCGGAAGCGGAATTCTGGCGTCGCCTCGATCTGGTGCTGAAGGACTTCAGCCTTTAGAGAGCGACCGCTTCTGCAGCAGGCTGGCGCCGATCACCAGGATCGTCACCACGGCGATCATGATGGTGGAGATCGCGTTGATCTCGGGTGAGATGCCCAGCCGCACGGCGCTGTAGACCTTGATCGGCAGGGTGGTCGCGCCCGGGCCGTTGACGAAGGACGAGATCACCACATCGTCGACTGACAGCGTGAAGGCCAGCAGCCAGCCGGCGGCCAGCGCCGGTGCGAGGCCCGGCACGGTGACCAGCAGGAAGGCCTGCACCGGGCCGGCGCCCAGATCGCGGGCCGCTGCCTCCAGATCGGGATTGAGCGTCGCCAGCTTGGACTGCACGACGACGAGCACGAAAGCCGCGCCGAAGGTGGCGTGCGCGATGGTGACGGTCAGCAGGCCGCGTTCGACATCCAGCGCTACGAACAGCAGCAATAAGCTGACGCCGAGGATGACCTCGGGCAGTACCATGGGCGCCAGCATCAGGCCGCCGAACAGACTTCTGCCGGGGAAACGCCCGAGCCGGGTGAGAGCGAGCGCGCCCAGCGTGCCGATCACGGTGGCCAGCGTGGCCGAGAGCGCGCCGATGCGTAAGGAGAACAGCGCTGCTTCCAGATAGGCCGGGTTGGAGAACAGAACGCCGTACCAGTGCAACGACCAGCCGCCCCAGACCGTGACCAGCTTGGATGCGTTGAAGGAAAACACGATCACCAGAAGGATCGGCAGGTAGAGAAACGCCAGCCCCAGCGTCAGCGCCGTGATGTGGATGCCGGTGAAGCGCCGCATCAACGCATCCTCCGGTCTGCTTCGGCCAGTTCCACCTTCTGCAGCCACATGGCCGGGGCCAGCAGCAGCGCGGTGAGCAGCACAGCCAGCGCACTCGCCATGGTCCAGTCGCGGTTGGAGAAGAATTCCGTCCAGATTGTCTGGCCCAGCATGATGGTGCCCGATCCGCCCAGCAGGTCGGGGATGACGAATTCGCCCATGGTGGGGATGAACACCAGCAGCGCAGCGGCGATCAGGCCCGGCCGCGCCAGCGGCACGGTGATCAGCCAGAAGGCTTGGCTAGGCGATGCGCCCAGATCAATGGCGGCTTCCGAGACCTGCCTGGGCTGGCCGGCGAGGCTGGCATAGATCGGCAGAATGGCGAAGGGCAGGTAGCTGTAGGTCATGCCGATGACGATGCCGAAACCGGTATTGACCATCACCAGCGGCTGGTCGATCACGCCCAGCGCCAGCAGGGCTGCATTGATCAGGCCCTCAGGCTTGAGCAGTGCGATCCAGGCATAGACGCGGATCAGCAGCGAGGTCCAGAAGGGCAGCACCATCAGTGTGAGCAGCAGCGGCTGCCAGCGCGGGGCCGCGCGGTCGACGGCGCGCGCGATGGCCAGGCCGAGGATCAGGCAGCAGAGCGTGGAGATGCCGGCATAGAGCAGGCTGTTGCCCAGCGCACGGGTATAGATCGCGTCGTCCCAGATCATGGCGTAGTTGCCGAGCTGCGCCAGCCATGCGCCATCCTGGATCAGCGGCGTGTAGGGCGGCTGGGCCAGCTGCGGCTCGGCAAAGCTGATCTTCAGCACCAGCAGCAGCGGTACAGCCACCAGCGCCAGCAGCCACAGGCCGGGCAGGGCGAGCAGCGCTAACCGGCGTGCAGTCATCAGATCTTATCCTGCAGCGGCACCAGCGCATCGGCATCCCAGCTCAGCCACACGGTCTGGTCCAGCTCCAGCAGCGGCTCATGGATGGCGTTGAGCTGTGAAGCCTTGATCACATGGCCGTCGGCCAGCGTCACGTCGATGCTGGTCATGTCGCCGATATAGTCGATATCGGTGATCACACCGGTTGCTGTATTGACGCTGCCCTGCACCGGCTCGCGGGAAATCTCGATCTGCTCCATCCGCATGGCCAGCAGCCGCCGGCCACTCGTCTTGCCTTCAGGACGGAAACACAGGTTGAGGCTGCCGCAGCGCGCCGCGCCATCGGCGGACAGAACCTCGGCCTCGAACAGGTTGGTCTCGCTCATCAGCGTGGCGACGAAGCGGTCGACCGGCCGGTCATAGATGCGGCGCGGATGGTCGATCTGGCGGATGCGGCCATGGTCCATCACGGCGATGCGATCGGCCAGCGCCATGGCCTCGTCATTGTCATGGGTGACGAAGACGAAGGCGATGCCGGTCTGGCGGTTCAGTTTGCGCAGTTCAGCCTGGGTCTGCTGGCGCAGGCGCTTGTCCAGCGCGCCCAGTGGCTCATCCAGCAGCAGGAGGCGCGGGCGCTTCACCAGCGCGCGGGCCAGAGCCACGCGCTGCTGCTGACCGCCTGACAGCTGATGCGGCTTGCGGGCCGCGAAGCCGGTGATCTCCAGTATGGCCATGGCGTCGCCAACGCGCGTCTCGATGTCCGGTTTCGGCAAGCCTTCGCGGCGCAGGCCGAAGGCCACGTTGTCGGCCACGCTGAGATGCGGGAACAGGGCGTAGGACTGGAACATCATGTTGACCGGCCGCTTATGCGGCGGCAGCGCCGTGATGTCCTGCCCATCCAGCAGGATGCGGCCGCTGTCCGGTGTTTCCAGGCCGGCGATCATGCGCAGCAGGGTCGACTTGCCGCAGCCACTGGGGCCCAGCAGCACCAGCGACTCTCCAGGCTCGACTGTCAAGGTCAGCACATCGACCGCCGTCTCGTGTCCGTAGTGTTTGCTGACGCCCTCGACCTGCAACAAGGTCATCGGATCAGTTGCCGCCCTTGATGCGGGTCCAGCTCCGGGTCAGCACGCGCTGCTCCGCCTGGTTGAAGGGCGTCACGGTATACAGGCTCTTGATCATGTCCTGTGTCGGGAAGACGTCCTTGTCGGCCATGGCTTCCTTGTCGACCAGCTTGAGTGAGTCCGGCACGGCATTGGGATACTGCACGGCATTGGTGATCTTGGCGATCACCTTGGGCTGCAGGATGTAGTTGATGAAGGCATGGGCGTTGTCGGGGTTGGGCGCATCGGCCGGAATGGCCATCACGTCGAACCACTGCTGCGCGCCTTCCTTGGGCAGCAGGTATTGCACCTTCACGCCCTTCTTGGCTTCCTCGGCGCGGGTGCGCGCCTGCAGGATGTCGCCCGAGAAGCCGTAGACCAGACAGGCGTCGCCATTGGCCAGATCGTTGATGTACTGCGAGGAGTGGAACTTGCGGATATGCGGCCGCACCTTCATCAGCACGGCCTCGGCCTTGGCCAGCGTGGCCGTGTCCTTGGCATTGGGATCGAGGCCGAGGTATTTCAGCGCCGCCGTCATCAGTTCGTCGGGCGCGTCCAGCACCATCACGCCACAATCGGCGAATTTAGACACCACTTCGGGATCGAACAGCATCTTCAGCGAATAGGCGGGCGGGTTGGCCATGCGCTGCTTGATCTTGTCTGGGTTGAGGCCGATGCCGCTGGTGCCCCAGAGATAGATGGCGGCGTATTTATTCTCCGGATCGTATTTCGCCAGACGCTCCATCAGCGCCGGATCGAGATTTTTCAGGTTCGGAATCCTGGTCTTGTCCAGCGGCCGCAGCAGCTTCGCCTGCACCTGGCGCGCCATGTAGTATTGCGTCGGCACTACAATGTCGTAGCCGGTCTTGCCGGCCAGCAGTTTGCTTTCCAGCGTGTCGTTGGAGTCATAGACGTCGTAGCGCACCTTGATGCCGGTCTCGGCCTCGAAATCCTTCAGCACCTGCTGGTCGATATAGTCCGACCAGTTATAGACGTTGACCACTTTTCCCTGTGCCAGCACAGGCGTGGCGAAGAGGGCGAGAAGGGCGGCGAAACGTGCAAGGCGCATGGCAGATGGTCCCCCGGAATTCGATGACCGGATTATGACAATCCGTATGCGCAGCGGCAATCCCAGAGCCGCAGAGCTCCGCGATAACCTTCTGTGGATTGTCATCCAGACGTCATCAATGTCTCCGACTTATCCCCAGGCTTTCATCGCCCTGTCATCGAATCGCGATGGAATAAGCGAATCGGCGAGTCAAAAAGACGCCGCCCTAGGGAAAAGAGAGACCACGAGATGCGCATTCTGATCGTTTCCGATGCATGGCACCCCCAGGTCAACGGCGTGGTGCGCACTCTGACCAAGACCCGCGAGGTTCTGGAAAAGCGTGGGCATGTGGTCGAGGTGATCGGGCCGGAGAAGTTCCGCCGCATCCCGTGCCCGACTTATCCCGAGATCGAGTTGGCGATCCTGCCTTACCGCAGCCTGGTCAAACAGATCGAAGCCTTCGCCCCCGACGCGATCCATATTGCCACCGAGGGGCCGCTGGGCATGGCGGCGCGCAAATACTGCAAGCGCAACAACCTGATCTTCACCACCGCCTATCACACCAAGTTCCCCGAATACATCCATGAGCGTTGCGGCCTGCCGCTCAGCTGGAGCTACGCCTTCATGCGCTGGTTCCACAACAGCGGTTCGGGCGTGATGGTGGCGACCGACAGCCTGGCGAAAAGCCTGAGCGACCATGGCTTCAGGAACCTGCGCACCTGGTCGCGCGGCGTTGATGTCGAACGCTTCAAGCCGCGCTCGAAAGACATTCTCGACCTGCCGCGCCCGATCTACCTTTATGCCGGCCGCGTCGTGGTCGACAAGAACATCGAAGCCTTCCTGAAACTGAAGCTGGACGGCACCAAGCTGGTGGTCGGCATCGGCCCCGACCTGGAAGGCTATCGCGCCAAGTATCCTGAAGCCGTCTTTGCCGGATATCTGGAGAACGGCCATCTGGCCAGCTATTTCGCCGCCGCTGATGTCTTCGTCTTCCCCAGCCTGACCGACACTTTCGGTCTGGTGCTGCTGGAGGCGATGGCGTCAGGCGTGCCGGTCGCGGCCTATCCGGTCACCGGGCCCATCGATATCGTCGGCCCGCATCCGGAAGTCGGCTGCCTGGACGAGGATCTGGCGGTGGCGATCAAAGGTGCGCTGGGCAAGTCGCCCGAGGCCTGCCGCGCCCTGGCGCTGCAGTATTCCTGGGATGCCTGCACCGACCAGTTCCTGAACAACCTCGCGCCGCTGCAGAAGGCGCGGCCGGAGCAGCAGACGAACACGGCAACGGCGACCCGCACCGCCTGAAGCCAGCGCCGCTCAGCAGAGATAGACGGCTGCCAGAATCTGGTCGACTGTGTTGCCGACCATTAGCGGCATGGCCAGTTTGTCGAACTGAAGGTGGTTGCGGATGGATGGGCTGAAGCGGGATACGTGGATCGGCCGCTTCGATTCCGACACGTCTTCATATTCGATCAGGGGGCGGTCGCCGATCAGCACCGCAGACTCGAATACCGTCTTGCGGGTCAGGTCGAAGCCGAAGATATCGACGAGGTTCGTGCCGTAGAGACGGAACCGGATATCGGACCGGCTGTGCAGGTTGTCGAGAATGATGAGATGCCCGAGCCAGGGCTTCAGATCGAAGACGGAAAGGTCATCGCGGGTCGGCGCGATGCGGTCGCCTCGCTTGGCATCCCAGAATTCGTAAAGCCCTCGCAGCCGACTGTTCCCGATATCCGCCGCATGCTGAACGTATATGGTGCCGTTATCCGCGCTTCGCGACCTGCGATGCACAGTTTCAATCTCGGTCTCCGGTGTCGGTAGACTCACGAGCATTGCTGGACCTTTTGTAGCCAGATCAGCATGCATGTCTTTGGAAACTGCGAAATAATCTCGCGGGATTAGATTCAACCTGAACAACTCGCCATGCGCGAGCATGCTGCAATTATGCAGGCGTAACGCGGGAAAATTGCCTTGCCCGGCTCGAGCCTTCCGATTATTGAGGGCTCGCGATGCGGGGGACATGATGTCGCATTCGACAACCAAAAGCGTACAGAAGCTGCTCGAGCAGCTCTATCTCAGTGCAGCGGACGACGAGAATCTGGCGCCATTTCTCAGCAATCTTGCATCGACTTACGATGCGAGCCTGGCAACGGTTGCCACGATGGATGGCCTGTCGCGGCAAGACAGCTTGCGCATCACGCGCTGGGCAGACAGTCGCGACTATGACAGCGGCGTTCCGGAATACTATGCGGTGCGCAGCCCATTCCGTCCGCTGATGACGTTGGAGGCCAACTTCGGTCGCGTCATGAGCTCGGCTGATATGGTTTCGCAGGAGCGGCGCGCGCGTGATGTCTTCTGCAACGAGTTCCTGCGGCCGACAGATCACGAATTCCTCGTCACCGGCGTCTTCGCCAAGGACGGAGAGCAGTATAATTATTTTGTCCTCAATCGCGGCCGGCAGTTCGGTGAGTTCGATTCCCGCGCCATCACCGAACTCCAATCGCTGATCCCGCATTTCCGCACCATGCTGCGCATCCGCAACAGCATGGTGACGCGCGAACGTCATATCGACTTCTCTCATATGATGGCGGATCGCAGCGGTGATGGTCTCGTCTTGCTGGATCGGCATGGCAGGGTGCATTCAATGAATGCGCGGGCGGCAGCCCTGTTGGTGGAAGGTGATGGCTTGGGCATCCGGACGACAGGACTGGAAGCGGCGTTTCCTGACGACAACAGCCATCTGCGGGCGGCGATCAACCGGTTGCTGGTATCGTCCTCGCCGCAAAACCTTGAGCCGGGCGTTTCGCTGGTGGTCCGTCGGCGGTCGGGGGCGCAGCCGTACCGGCTGCACATCATGCCGCTGTCGCTGCGCAAGTTTCTCTACGGCGACGACGGAATTGAACTGGCGGTCCAGATCGTCGGTCCGCCCGCCATTGAGGACATGGTCGACGACAGCTTCGCGGCGCGGTTCGGGCTTAGTCCGTCTGAGGCCCGCATTGCGGTGCATCTGGCTTCGGGCCTGTCGGCCAAGCGCATTGCGGAAGCGCTGGGCAACAGTGTCAACACCATCAAGGTGCACCGGCGGAACCTGTACCGGAAACTGGGGGTCAGTCGGCAGTTCGATCTCGTCCGGCTGCTGGAGGGGAAGTTCTGAGCCGCTCTTGACCAGGCGTTTGATTCGTCTTCATGCCCGGATTCAGCGCCCGGCACGGCGTTTCCGGGCGGCGCTGGCGTCTACTCGCAAACTTGTGAACTGGACAAATAACAACTTCGATCTAACGAAGCTTGGCTGTGTTTTACACGCTGTAGATCGCTGACAGCGTGGAAATCCGCGAGGATAGCCGTCATTCGGCAGATGTCTGCCGCTCTAAACCTTCTCAGGTTGTATACGACCTCAACGGGAAGTCCGGATTTAACAGACCGTTTCGTATAAAAACGCCTTATCAAACATACTCCATCCGGCTTATATGTGTGCGCTCTGTAATGCGATTCAGGGGGGCTGACGTTGCATTCGACCACCGCCGAAATTTCACCCGGGCTGCTGGAAAAGCTTTATCTGAGTGCCGTCGATGACGAGCAGATGAAGCCGTTCCTCAGTGAACTGGCGCTGGCGTTCAACGCCAGCCTGGCCACCGTCGCGACCATGGATGGCATGTCGCGCCACGATAACCTGCGGATTTCCAGCGGGGTGAGCGTGCAGGAAACCGCCAGCGCCGTGCCCGGCTATTACGCAGCCCGCAGCCCATTCCGCCCCATCATGCTGCTGGAAAACAACTTCGGCCGGGTGATGACCTCGGCCCAGATGGTCGATCGCGAACGCCGTGAGCGCGACGTCTTCATCAACGAATTCCTCAAGCCCGCCGATCACCACTATCTGGTCACCGGCATTTTCGCCAAGTCAGCCGACAAGTTTAACTACTTCGTCCTCAATCGCGGCGCCTGCAGCGGCGAGTTCGACGAGGATACCACCGAAGAGCTGGAGCGGATGATCCCGCATTTCCGCACCATGCTCCGCCTGCGCAACACCATGGTGGCGCGCGACCGGCATATCGATTTCTCGCGCATGATTGCCGACCGCAGCGGCGACGGCATGGTGCTGATCACCCGCCATGGCAAGGTGCATTCAATGAATGCCAAGGCGACGGCGCTGCTGTCCGAGGAAGACGGCCTGGCGTTGACCGGCACCGAACTGGTCGCCGACTTCGCCGAGGATAACGACCGCCTGAAGCGTGCGATCCACACCCTGTTGCAGCATGGCCGATCGCAGATTTCGGATCCTGCGGTTTCGCTGGCGATCCGTCGCCGCTCGGGCGCGCAGCCCTATCGCCTGCACATCATGCCGCTGTCGGTGCGCAAGTACTTCTTCGCCGGCGACGAGATTGAATTGGCGATCCAGATTGTCGGGCGTCAGACCTCGGGCAGCGAGATCGACGACAGCATGGCCAGCCAGTTCGGCCTGAGCCCGGCGGAAATCCGCGTCGCCACCCATCTGGCGGCCGGCGTTTCGCCGAAGCAGATCGCCGACCTGCTGGGCAACAGCATCAACACCATCAAGGTGCATCGCCGGAACCTGTATCGGAAGCTGGGTATCAGCCGGCATTTCGATCTGGTTCGCATGATCGACGGCAAGTACTGAAGCCAGGATCGTCCGGGACAACCGGATTAATTGGTTCAGCGCCTTGAACCGGGCAGGGCGGCTTCGTTAGGCTCCAACTCATATATAAGTGAGGGAGGAGCCGAATGGCCGTCGAAATCGTCCAGACCATCGCCATGATGCCGGCCGTCCAGCAGGTGCTGGATCGCGATTACACCGTGCACAAGCTGTGGGAAGCCAAGGACCGCGATGCGCTACTGAAGGATGTAGCGCCGCGCGTGCGCGGCATCGTCACCTCGGCCAGTTCGGGCGTGAACCGCGCCCTGATGGAAGCCCTGCCCAAGGTGGAGGTGATCTCCAGCTTCGGCGTCGGCTACGATCCGATCGATATCGGCGCCGCGAAAGAACGCGGCATCATCGTCGCGAACACGCCTGATGTGCTGACCGAATGCGTGGCCGATACCGCACTCTCGCTGATGCTGGCGATGATGCGTCGTATCCCGCAGGCGGATCAGTTCGTGCGTCAGGGCAAGTGGCCGACCGACAAGTTCCCGCTGACCGACAAGCTGGGCGGCAAGCTGATGGGCGTGCTGGGTCTGGGCCGCATCGGCCAGGCCATCGCCAAGCGTGCCGAAGCCTTCGGCGTCAACATCGCCTATTACGGTCCGCGCAAGAAGGCGGACCTTCCCTACAAGTACTATGACAACCTGGTCGCCATGGCGAAGGACATCGACATCTTGATGATCGCCTGCCCGGGCGGCAAGGAAACGCAGGGTCTGGTCAACCAGGCCGTGATCGATGCGCTCAGCACCAAGGGCTATGTCGTCAACATTGCGCGCGGCAGCGTGGTGGACGAGCCTGCGCTGGTGAAGGCGCTGGTGGGCGGCAAGCTGGCCGGCGCCGGCCTTGATGTCTTTGTCGATGAACCCAACGTGCCGTCCGAACTGTGGAAGCTGGACAACGTGGCGCTGGCGCCGCATGTCGGCTCGGCCACGCATCAGACCCGACAGGCCATGGGCGACCTGGTGCTGAAGAACCTGGCGGCGCATTTCGCCGGCAAGCCGGTGATCGCGCGCGTGGTCTGATATCGGAAGATGTTTGATGTGAAGCAGCCCCGGTGAAAGCCGGGGCTGTTTTGCGTTTGAGCGCTTAGATGTCGCTGTCGGTCTTGCCGCCGGTCATCAGGCGGGTCTTGTTGCTCATGATCTTGTGCAGCAGTTCCATCGCCATCATCTTGACGCCATGGTCGATGACGCGGCGCTGCTCATCCAGATGAGCCTGCACGGCGCCCGAACCGCCGCTGCTGCGTGCCACGACCTGTGCACTGTCCAGCGGCACGGTGTCGAGGCCGGTAGCGTTGTTTTCCAGCTTGCGGGTGAAGGAGGCGTAGATGTCGCCCAGCGACTTCGCCTTGCCGTCGGCCGTGTAGAACACGCCCTGATTGGCGGCTGCAGCCTCAGGCAGCAGGGCAGCGGCATTCTGGCCCGGATTGTTCTTCAGGCCGGCCAGGAATTTCGTCGCGCCATTGGCGCCGAGGAAATGGCCGAGATAAAGGTCGACCTTGCTGACATCGACGCCGAATTCGCGCGACAGCACCTGCTGGTTGCTGCGGGCATATTCCGCCGCCATCACGGAGGCGACGCGCGGATCGTCGCGTAAGGAGAGGATGTCGCGGCGGGCATCGGTGTCACTGACGCGCGGCTTGCCGTCGGTGCCGGTGACGATTTTCTGCGCCTCGGCGGCCAGGCCATGCTTGGCGCCATGATCGCGCACGGTCTCGAGCCAGGTGCTTTCGATGAACTGGAACAGGCCGCGGGCCGAGCTGGTCTTGGCCTGGGCATCGGCCTTGAAGCCGCTTTCCTGTCCGGCCTGGGCGACCAGATAGGCAAAGTCCACGCCCGTGCGGTTGCTCGCCTGCTTCATGGTGTTGAGCAGTTCGTAGCTGACCTTATGGCCGCCGACGCGATAGCTGTCGGCGCGCGGGGCAGCGGAAGAGGGCGGGAACGGCGTGACGGGGGCCATGGACCAACAGATAGTAAGAGCGAGTTTCGCTTTTAACCGGAGCGCGGCAAAGATTCCGTTAATATCCCTGAGATATTCTATCCCCTTGATTCAACTAATATTTGCAGGCAAACAGAAGCGATGCTGGAGCGTCTGACGGCAGGATGGACGACCGTGGACTGGGCGGCCCAGGGCCCCTGGCTGGTCCTGCTGCTGATTCTGCTCAGCGGCCTGCTGCTGCCGGCCGGGCTCTACGCGCTGTTCGACCGCTGGGCGTCCCGGCGCCTGCGCATCGACACCATCGCGCTCGCCACCCGTTATGGCGGTTTCATGAATTCCTGGGCAGTCTTTGGCCGCCATGCCGGCGAGTATCGCGACGTGCGGCCACTATTCCCCGAGGCGCAGGCGGCCGAGCTGGCGCGCTTTCATGACGGCACGGCCTGCATAGCAGCGCGCTTCCGCACCGAAGACGCCGCCGCTAGCGCCGCCCAGCTTCGTTTTGCCAGCTTCGCCGCCGCCGGCGTGGAATATGCCGATGCCGGCATGTCGTTCCAGACCGCCGGTGCCACCGAGAAAAGCGGCGGGTATCTTCGCGGTCAGTGGCTGGTAATCGGCGATACGCTCTTTGCCTTCTACGGCCCCGACAGCGCCGCGCTGTCGCGCCGGCGTCAGGCCACGCCGGCTTTGCGCGCGCGTCGCTTCCCCGGCCCGCTGCGCCTGCTGCACAGCCGCACGGGCCATATGGTGATCGCCGTGCTGTGGATCGGCGTTCATCTGGGCCTGGCCAGCGAATGGCTGGAGCGCACCGCCATGCGTCCGGGCGAGGGCGCGCCAGTGCCGGTCAGCGAACTGCGCCTGCGCCTGATCGGCCTGGATGGCGGCGGGTTGAAACTCAGTGCCGTGCGCAAGCCCGATGGCCTGATCCTGTCGGGCCGCAGCGACGATCTGCTGCAGAAGGATCTCGGCCTGCTGGCCGGCCGCGACTGGATCGCCGGACTGGACCTGATCATCGATGCCGAACGCAGCGTCGTCAAAGCGTTGCCGTTGGTTGGCCGCACGGCAGAGCCCGAACAGCTTGGTGCGCCGCCGCCGCCGCCCGCGCGCTGGCGCAACAATGCCTTGCTGTTCGAGGCCGGAGATCCGCTGCTGCGCGCCGTGCGCGATACGGTGCTGGCGGCGGGCTGGGAGTGGCAGCCGGTGCTGTGGCCGGCGCCGCCGAGGCTGAGCGCGACCTGGCTGCAGTGGGCATGGCCTCGGTCTGATGGCTGACCTATAGTTCCTCCATAGACGGAGGAACCCATGCCCAAAGGCTACAAGGCCATGCTTGATGAAGCGCTGGCCGAGATCGTCACCCTGACGCCGCAGCAGGCCGCCGAACAGCTCGGCAAACCCGATGTCGTTTTTGTCGATATCCGCGATCCGCGCGAGCTGGAACGCGATGGCCTGATCCCGGGTTCCTATCACGCGACGCGCGGCATGCTGGAATTCTGGATCGATCCGGAAAGCCCGTATCACAAGAAGATTTTCGCCGAGGACAAGACCTTCGTCTTCTATTGCGCGGGCGGCCTGCGCTCGGCGCTGGCGACCAAGACCGCCAAGGATATGGGCATCAAGAAGCTTGCGCATATCGACGGCGGCTTTGGCGAATGGAAGAAGCTCGGCCTGCCTACCAGCGAATGGACCAAGAAATGAGCGGGCCGCTCACTGGCCTGAAGGTCATCGAGATGCCGGCGATTGGGCCGGTGCCCTTCTGCGGCATGCTGCTGGCCGATCTGGGCGCGGATGTGCTGCGCATCGACCGCACCGGCGATGTCGATCTCGGCCTGCCGATCGAGCCGAAATACGAACTGCTCGGGCGCGGCAAGCGTTCGCTGGCGCTCGACCTGAAGGATCCGAAGGCGATTGCGCTCATGCTCGACTTGATGAGCAAGGCCGATGTGGTGATCGAAGGCTTTCGCCCCGGCGTGATGGAACGCCTGGGTCTCGGGCCGGATGTGGCGCAGCAGCGCAATCCGCAGCTGATCTACGGCCGCATGACCGGCTGGGGCCAGGACGGCCCGATGGCCATGGCCGCTGGTCATGACATCAACTACATCGCGTTGACCGGTGCGCTGCATGCCATCGGCCACAAGGATGGCAAACCGGTGCCGCCGCTCAATCTGGTCGGCGATTTCGGCGGCGGCTCGCTGTACCTGGCCATGGGCATTCTGGCGGCGCTGTTCGAGCGTCAGCAGTCGGGCAAGGGGCAGGTTGTCGATGCCGCCATGGTCGATGGCGCGGCCTCGCTGATGACCATGTTCTACGGCATGAAGGGCGCGGGATTGTGGAGCGACATGCGTGGCGCCAACATGCTGGATACCGGTGCGCCCTGGTATGACACCTATGAATGCAGCGACGGCGGCTTCGTCGCCATCGGTTCGATCGAAGGAAAATTCTACGCCGACCTGATCAAGGTGCTGGGCCTCGATCCGGCGATCCTGCCCAAACAGCATGACCGTAAGCGCTGGTCGAGCTTGCGTGCGTCCATTGCCGCGACGTTCAAGACGAAGACGCGCGACGACTGGTGCGCCCTGATGGAAGGCAGCGACATCTGCTTTGCGCCGGTGCTGAGCCTGGAAGAGGCGCCGAAGCACAAACATATGGCAGCGCGGCAGACCTTTGTGTCGCCTGACGACGTGCTGCAGCCTGCGCCGGCGCCGCGCTTCTCACGCACGCCGGGGAAAATTGCCCGCAAGCCGCCCACGCGGGGCGAGGGTGGCGAGGCGGCTCTCAACGATTGGGGCGTGAAGCATGGCGCGTCTGGCGAATAAGGTTGCGCTGATCACTGGAGCCGCGTCGGGTTTCGGCAGGGCCACGGCGACGCTGTTCGTTACTGAAGGCGCACATGTCATCCTCACGGATCGCAATACCGACGACGGTATGGCAGCGGCGGCGGCACTCGGGTCGCAGGCGCGCTTCCGGCCGCTGGATGTGACGCTGGAGGCGGAGTGGGAGACGGTGATCACCGATATCGGCGATCACGAAGGGCGACTGGATGTGTTGGTCAACAATGCCGGCATCGGGTTGAGCCGCAAGGTGACCGAGATGACACTGGAGGAATGGCGGCGTGTGCAGGCGGTGAATTCCGACGGCGTGTTCCTTGGCTGCAAGCATGCCATCCCGCTGATGCGGCAGGTCGCGGCAGGCAAGCCCGATGGCGGCGGCTCCATCGTCAATATCGCCTCCGTCTTCGGCAAGACCGGTGCGCCGGACGTCAGCGCCTATTGCGCCTCCAAGGGTGCGGTGACGCTGTTCACCAAGGCGCTGGCCATGGAGGCCGCCTATGGCCGCTGGAATATCCGCGTAAATTCTGTGCACCCTGCCTATGTTGACACCCCGCTGGTGCGGGAACACATGGCGCAGATGGGCGAACCCGAGAAGGCCCGCAAGTTCCTCGAACGCCTGCATCCGATTGGCCGCATGGGCACGGTGGAGGAGGTGGCGAAGGCCATTCTCTATCTCGCCAGCGATGACGCGAGCTTCACCACCGGCAGCGAATTGATGGTGGATGGCGGCATGACCGCGCAGTAATCAGGCGCGGCACGCTCCTTGCATTTTCTTATGCTTTCCGTCCGTGAGGAGTAAGCGATGGTCGAGAGCAATATCCGGGTTAATCAGGACCGTCTGTGGGACAGCCTGATGGAGATGGCCAAGATCGGCGGCACGCCCAAGGGTGGCTGCGCGCGTCTTGCTCTGACCGACCTCGACAAGCAGGGCCGCGATCTGTTCGTCCAATGGTGCAAGGATGCCGGCTGCACCATCAGCGTCGACCGCATGGGCAACATCTTCGCGCGCCGGCCGGGAAAGAATAACGACCTGCCACCGGTGGTGACCGGCAGCCATCTCGACACCCAGCCGACCGGTGGCAAGTTCGATGGCGTCTATGGTGTGCTGGCTGGCCTGGAAGTGATCCGCACCCTCAACGACCACAAGTTTGAGACCGAAGCGCCGGTGGAAGTGTCGGTCTGGACCAACGAGGAAGGCTCACGCTTCGCGCCGGCCATGGTGGCGTCCGGCGTCTTCGCCGGCGTGTTCACCGAAGAGTATGGCCTGAGCCGCGCCGACCTGGATGGCAAGACCATCGGCGAGGAGCTGAAGCGCATCGGCTATTTCGGCGATCTGCCGGTCGGTGGCCGCAAGTTCAAGGCCTTTTTCGAGGCGCATATCGAACAGGGTCCGATCCTGGAAGCCGAAGCGAAAACCATCGGCGTCGTGCAGGGTATTCAGGGCATGCGCTGGTTCGAGGTCACCATCACTGGCAGCGAAAGCCATGCCGGCACCACGCCGATGCCGCGCCGTAAGGATGCCATGCTCGGCTGCGCGCGGATCGTGGAGCGCGTGCACCAGATTGCGCTGGATAACGCGCCGGCAGTCACCACCGTGGGTCTGGTGAAGGTGATGCCGAACTCGCGCAACACCATTCCGGGCGAGGTGTTCTTCAGCGTCGACCTGCGCCATCCCTTCGACGACGTGCTGGCGAAAATGACGGAGACGCTCCACGCCGCCTGCGCCGAGGTCTGTGCGCCGCTCGGGCTCACGGTCGAATGCAAGGAGATCTGGCATTCGCCGGCCACGCATTATGACGAGGGGTGTATCTCGGCGGTGCGCAAGGCGGCGCAGGATTGCGGCTACGCCTGGCGCGACATCACCTCGGGCGCCGGGCATGACGCCGGCTATATCAATCGCGTGGCGCCCACCGCCATGGTCTTCGTGCCTTGCGCCGACGGCATCAGTCATAACGAGGTCGAAACCGCCGCGCCGGAGGACCTTGCGGCGGGCTGCAATGTGCTGCTGCGCGCGATGCTGGAACACGCCGCCTGAGCGCGCTATGTCTAGGACGGTTGTATTCCGTCCGATGACATAGGGAGTGAAACATGGATTTCGGTATCAAAGGCCGCAACGCGCTGGTCTGCGCGGCGAGCAAGGGCCTCGGTTTTGGTTCGGCGCTGGCGCTGGCCAAGGAAGGCGTGAACGTCACCATCACCGCGCGCGGCGCCGAGACGCTGGAAGCGGCGGCCAAGAAAATCCGCGAAGCCGCCCCGGGCGTCACCGTGAAGACGGTGGCGGGTGACATCACCACCGATGCCGGCCGCGCCGAAGCGCTGGCGGCCGCTGGTGAGGTCGACATCCTGGTCAACAATGCCGGCGGGCCGCCGCCGGGCAGCTTCCGCGACTGGGATCGCGAACATTGGATCAAGGCGCTGGACGCCAACATGATCACGCCGATCCTGCTGGCCAAGGCGGTGGTCGACAAGATGGCGGCGCGCAAATGGGGCCGCATTGTCAACATCACCTCCAGCTCGGTGAAGGCACCGATCCCGGTGCTCGGCCTCTCCAACGGCGCGCGCTCGGGCCTGCATGGCTTCATCGCCGGCATGTCGAAGCAGGTGGCCAAGGACGGCATCACCATCAACAACCTGCTGCCGGGCCGCTTCCTCACGGATCGCCTCAAGACCACCATCGGTGCCGCCAGCAAGACCGAAGGTGCCGAGCTGGAAGCGGAACTGATCAAGCAGGCTGCCACCGTTCCGGCCGGTCGCTTCGGCACGGCGGAGGAGTTCGGCCAGGTCTGCGCCTTCCTGTGCTCGATACAGGCGGCCTATATGACCGGCCAGAACGTGCTGCTGGACGGCGGCAACTATCCGGGCAGTTTCTAAGTATTCAGGGAAGGGGGCTTCGGCCTCCTTTCTTTTTGGTCTTGCGCCAACTAGACCAGTCTATATAATCGAGTTATGAGTAAGACCCTGTCAGCGGCGAAAAAACCCGTCACGGCACGTGACCGCTTCGTCGTCATGACGGCCAAGCTGATGTCGCGGCGCGGCTATGCTGCCGTGGGGCTGAACGAGATCGTCGAGAAAAGTGGCGCGCCGAAGGGCTCGCTCTATCACTATTTTCCCGAAGGCAAGGAACAGCTTGCGGCTGCCGCTGTCACCTGGGCCTCGGACTGCTTTCTCGCCACGCTGAAGGACGAGATGGCGCAAAGCGGCTCGGCCGCCGCCGCCATTCATGTGCTGGTCGAGCGCATCGCCGGCTGGATGGAAGAGTCGCAGTTCAAGGACGGTTCGCCACTCACCATCGTGGCGGTCGAGACTGGTGCCTTCGTCGAACCCCTGCGGCTCGCCTGCCAGGCCGGCTACCAGGCCTGGGCCGACCTGTTGGCCGATCAGCTGCGCCGTGACGGAAAATCCGTGAAGGAGGCCAGCGATCTGGCGCTCTGGGCGGTCGCCGCACTGGAAGGCGCGATCATCCTGGCCCGGACCCAGCATTCGGCCGAGCCGCTGCGCCGCGTCGGCAAACTCATGCAACGGAGTTTCAAATGAGTGATGATAAGCCGACCCTGCTGCTCGATCGCGCGCGGCTGGACCATGTGATCTCGATCAGCACCTTCACCAGTTGGGTCGGCACCCGTGTGCTCGACCTTGAACCCGGCCGGGTCAAGGTGGAGATCGATGTCCGGCCCGAGATGAAGCAGCACCACGGTTTCGTCCATGGCGCCATCCTCGGCTACATGGCCGATACGGTCTGTGCCTGGGCGGCGGCATCCGTCGTCGGCGACGTGGTGACGTCGGAATACAAGCTCAACCTGCTGGCCCCGGCGCTGGGGGATAAGCTGACCGCCGTCGGCACGGTGATCAAGGCCGGCAAGCGCCAGGCCGTCACTCGCGCCGATGTCTTCGTCATCAAGGATGGCGAGGAGAAGATCGTGGCCACGGCACTGGCCACGATCGCCCGGGTTTAACTTACTTCTCGACCGGATGCGCGGCGCGGAAGCCGACCTGCAGCCGGTTCCATACATTGATCGCACCGATCAGCAGCGTGAGCTGCACCTGCTCGGCCTCGGTGAAGGCGGCCTTCACCAGCGCGTAGTCTGAATCCGGTGCACCGGTTTCGGCGAGGCGGGTGAGGGATTCCGTCCAGGCCAGTGCGGCGCGTTCACGCTCGTTATAGAGCGGGCTTTCACGCCAGGCGTTCAGCATGTACAGCCGCATCTCGGTCTCGCCGTTCTTGCGGGCATCGGTGGTGTGCATGTGGATGCAGAAGGCGCAGCCGTTGATCTGCGAGGCGCGCAGTTTCACCAGCTCACGCAGGCTCAGTTCCAGCGTGCTGCTGCCGAAGCTGGCTTCCAGCGCCATCATGGCCTTGAGGCCTTCGGGGATCGACTTGAAGGGGGCATTCAGACGGGGAGTCATCGTTTTTCTCCAGTTTGTGGTCTTCACATCTCATAGACGGGGCAGGGTGCGGTCCTGTGACAGGCCGGGGGCGGTTTTTTGCCCGCCCGCCCGGCTGCCGCGGCGTTAAGGTCCCGGCACGCCCCTTTTGAGGCCGTTGTGCACCCTCCGGCACAGCGTTACACTCCATCGCTTTCCAGTGCCAAGAGGCCTGAATAATGAGCTGGGAAGCCGAGATCGCCGAACTGCGGCGACGCGAAGAGATGGCTCGCCAGATGGGCGGCCCCGACAAGATCAAGCGCCAGCATGATGGTGGCAAGCTGACGGTGCGCGAACGCATCGACCAGTTGCTCGACCCCGGTTCCTTCCACGAGATCGGCGCCATCGCCGGCCGCGCGCGCTACGACGCCGACGGCACCCTGCAGGAATTCAGCCCCGCCAATTTCATTTTCGGCCGTGGCCGCATCGATAACCGGCCCATGGTGGTCGGCGGCGACGACTTCACCGTGCGCGGCGGTGCTGCCGATGCCGCGATCTGGCAGAAGCAGGTCCATGCCGAGCAGATGGCCCATGAGCTGCGGATTCCGATGGTGCGGCTGGTGGATGGCACCGGCGGCGGCGGGTCGGTCAAGTCGCTGGAGATGGAAGGCCGTACCTATGTCCCGCTGATGCCGGGCTGGGAGCATCTGGTCAACAATCTCTCCACCGTGCCGGTGGTGGCGTTGGCGCTGGGTTCGGTCGCCGGCCTCGGCGCAGCCAGAACAGTCAGCAGCCATTTCTCGGTGATGGTCGAGGGCATCTCGCAGATGTTCATCGCCGGGCCGCCTGTCGTGGCGCGCACTGGCGTCACCATGACCAAGGAAGAACTCGGCGGCGTCGACATCCACACCCGCGCCGGCGCGGTCGATCTGGCCGTCGCGACCGAAGCCGAAGCCTTCGAGGCCGCGCGGCGTTTCCTCTCGTATCTGCCGCAGTCGGTGCATGAGCTGCCCGCGCGCATCATGTCGCAGGATGACGTCAACCGCCGCGAGGAGAAACTGATCTCCGTGGTGCCGCGCGACCGCCGTCGCGTCTACAAGATCCGCGAGATTCTCGACTCCGTCGTCGATGACGGCAGCTTTTTCGAGATGGGCCGCATGTATGGCCGCTCGGTGGTGACGGGTCTGGCGCGGCTGGACGGCTGGCCGGTCGCCATTCTCGCCAGCGATCCCTATCACTATGGCGGCGGCTGGACTGCCGATGCCGCGCACAAGATCATGCGCTTTGTCGATCTGGCCGAGACCTTCCATCTGCCGGTCGTGCATTTCGTCGACATCCCGGGTTTCCTGATCGGTCCGGAAGCCGAGCAGAGCGGCACCATCCGTCATGGCGCCCGCGCGCTCGCCGCCGTCTATCAGGCCAGCGTACCCTGGTGCTCGATCATCCTGCGCAAGGCATTTGGTGTGGCGGGTGCGGGCCATTCCAATCACGCGCGCCTGCGCTACCGTTATGCATGGCCATCGGGCGACTGGGGCAGCCTGCCGCTGGAAGGCGGCATCGAGGCGGCCTATCGCGCCGACCTGGAAAAGGCCGACGATCCCGCCGCATTGCTGAAACAGATCGAAGAGAGACTGAACCAGGTGCGCTCGCCGTTCCGCACGGCGGAAGCTTTCCTAGTCGAGGAGATCATCGATCCGCGCGACACGCGGCCGCTGCTGTGCGAGTTCGCCAATCTTGCAGCCCCTTTACGTAAGACTGGACCATCAAGCTTCGGGTACAGACCATGAGCACCACTGATATTCCGAATATCCCGAATGAAAAGAAGGCGGCGCCGAAGTCCATCGTGCTGACCTCGCATCCCAGCACCACGGCCAGCGGCAAGCCGCTGCCGGTGGAGTGGGGCGCGGCCGACCCGCAGCAGCGCGGCCCGCTGGTGGCGACGCTCAAGAATCCCGGTGGCAAGAATGCCATCGGCACGCATTCCGGTGCTTACTCGCTCTATCGCGCGCTGGCTGTTGCCTCTGGTCAGCTCAAGGCCGAGCACAAGCCTGACCTGACCAACACCGCGCCGGCCGAGCCGCTGGGTCCGTTCCCGCAATGGGCCGATCCGGAGAAGATCGTCTCGCTCGATCCCTGGGGCCATATCACCAGCCAGGTCTTCGCCGAGCAGATCAAGGCGGACTGGGACGTGCGCCCGACCATCGCGGTCACCAAGGCGCATATCAACATGCCGGAACTGCACGACGCCGTGCGCGCCGGCCGCATCAAGCCCGATGGTCATATCCTCGCCTCCAACGGCGATGTGAAGGTGACCAAGGTGGCGGTCGAGCCGGTCTGGTATCTGCCCGGCGTGGCCAAGCGCTTCAACATCACCGAGACCGAACTGCGGCGCGGCCTGTTCGAGCAGACCGGCGGCATGTTCCCCGAACTGGTGACGCGTCCCGATCTCAAGGTCTTCCTGCCGCCGATCGGCGGCATGACCATCTATCTGTTCGGCGACGTGGCCAAGCTGGGCAAGCCCGCGACCAAGATCGCCTGCCGCATCCATGATGAATGCAACGGCTCGGATGTGTTCGGGTCCGACATCTGCACCTGCAGGCCCTATCTCGCGCATGGCATCGAAGTCTGCATCGAGGAAGCGCAGCAGGGCGGCGTCGGTGTCATCGTCTATAACCGCAAGGAAGGCCGCGCGCTCGGCGAGGTGACCAAGTTCCTGGTCTACAACGCGCGCAAGCGCCAGGAATCGGGCGACCGCGCCGAGACCTATTTCCAGCGCACCGAATGCGTGGCTGGCGTGCAGGACATGCGCTTCCAGGAGTTGATGCCGGATGTTCTCCACTGGCTGGGCATCAGCCGCATCGACCGCCTGGTCTCGATGAGCAACATGAAATACGACCCCATCGTCAACAGCGGCATCCAGGTGGTCGAACGCGTGCCGATCCCCGACGAGCTGATCCCCGCCGATGCGCGGGTGGAGATGGATGCCAAAAAGGCGGCCGGCTATTTCACCGACAAGGTGCCAGATGCCGATGAACTGAAGAAGGCCAAGGGCCGCGGTCTGGAAGAGTAAGGAGTTGTCTTGTGAGTAATCTGAACGATCCAGCGCAGGCGGTGGCCTGGCTGCGAAGCCCGCTGGCGATCCGCGAGCGCTGCCATTCGCTGTTCAATCTGGCGGAACGCGAGGCGCTGCCCAATTTCAGCCTGCATCTGGACAAGCTGGAGCCGGCTGCCGATTACGTGGCGCAGGCGATCCGCGAGAATTATCCCACGCTGGCCATTCCCTATCATGCGCGCTGGCGGCATTTCGCCGCCAACGGCATTGACCGCTGGCGCCAGCTTGCCGGCACGCTGCAAGGCGTGGATGCCGACGAGATCGCGCGTATCCGCTTCGACCTCTGTGTCACCAGCGTGTTGCTGGATGCCGGCTCGGGTCCGGGCTGGAGCTATACCGAAGAGGGCCATGGCCCGGTGGCGCGTTCGGAAGGTCTGGCGGTCGCCAGCCTGCATGCCTTCCGCGCCGGGCTGTTCTCGGGCGACAAGGCGCAGCCGCTGCGCGCCGATGCCGCCGGACTGTCGCCGCTGGCGCCCAATGCCATCGCCCATGCCTTCCAGGTCAGCGACAAGAACCCGCTGGTCGGCGTCGAGGGCCGCGCGGCGCTGCTGCGCAACCTGGGGCAGGCGCTGAAAAGCCGGCCGGACCTGTTCGGCCCGCAGGCCCGCATCGGCGGCCTGTACGATTACCTGAAAGCCCGGGTGAAGAACGGCAAGCTGCCGGTAACGGCCATCCTGTCGGCCGTGCTGGATGGGCTGGGCCCGATCTGGCCGTCACGCATGACCATCGACGGCGTCAATCTGGGCGACGTCTGGCGCCACCGTGGCCTGATGAGCGGCGATCTGACCTCTGGTCTGATCCCGTTCCACAAGCTGTCCCAGTGGCTGACCTATTCCCTGGTCGAGATCTTCGAGGATGCGGGGATCGCGGTGACCAACCTGGACGACCTGACCGGCCTGCCGGAATACCGCAACGGCGGCCTGTTCATCGATCTGGGGGTGCTGGGCGTGCGTCATGACGCGCTGCTGAAATACCCGATCCCGGTTGAGGACGAGGCGGTGGTGGAATGGCGGGCGCTGACGCTCGCGCTGCTCGACCGCATCGCCGACCCGGTCCGGGCCCGTCTGGGCAAGACGGCGGCGGAGATGCCGCTGGCCCGCATCCTGGAGGGCGGCACCTGGGCGGCCGGCCGTAAGATCGCCAAAGAGAAGCGTCCGGATGGCGGCCCGCCGCTGACCGTGGCCAGCGACGGCACGGTTTTCTGACTTCATGTTCGGGGGAGAGTAGACGATGAACGCGTTTCCCAATGCCACCGTGGTCCAGCATCCGCTGGTCCAGCACAAGCTGACCCTGCTGCGCCGCAAGGAGGTCTCCACCGCCGAATTCCGCCGTCTGGTGCGCGAGCTGAGCCTGCTGCTCTGCTATGAGGTCACCCGCGACCTGCCGCTGGAGAAGGTGGATATCGAGACCCCGCTGGAGCACATGAAGGCGCCGCTGCTGTCAGGCAAGAAGCTGTGCTTCGTCCCCATCCTGCGGGCCGGCAACGGCATCCTGGACGGCATGCTGGACCTGGTGCCCTCGGCCCGCGTCGGCCATGTCGGCCTCTACCGCGACCCCGAGACCCTGGTGCCGGTGGAGTACTACCTGAAGCTCCCCGAGGACGTGCGCGAGCGCCTGGTGATCGTGGTCGACCCGATGCTGGCCACCGGCCACTCGGCGGCGGCGGCTGTCACCCGCCTGAAGGAGGCCGGCGCCAGCCAGATCAAGTTCGTCTGTCTGCTCACCGTGCCGGAAGGGCTGCGGGTGATGCAGGATAACCACCCGGACGTGCCGGTCTTCACCTGCGCCATCGACCGCCAGCTGGACGAGCACGGCTATATCCGCCCGGGCCTGGGCGACGCCGGCGACCGCATCTATGGGACGAAATAAGGTTCCCGGCACGACCATTCGTATCCACCGTCACAGCCGCCGGACCGGGCCTGCGCCATACTCGGGACAATCTTAAAACCTGTCCTGAGGAGCCGCGTCATGGCCGCCTTGCTTATCCGTCGCACTCTACGAGTGTCGCTCACCCTTGCCGCCGCCGCTGTGGCGGGCCTGGCAGCCAATAGCTGGGCTGCGGAGCAGCTTCCTGGCGGCTTTGGCATCCAGCCGGCCGCCGTCACCAGCCCCGCGCCCCGCGTGGTGGGGCAGGAGAGCCGGCGTGGCCAGCCCATCGTGCTGGGCAACCGGATCGCCAGCGGCCCCGGCTCGGGCGTGAAGTTCACCCTCGACGACCGCACCAGCGTCATCATCGGCCCCAACAGCGTGATCAGCGTCGACGAGTTCGCCGCCGACCGGGTGGTGCTGCGGCTGGAGCGCGGCAGCTTCCTGCTGGACTCCGCCAATCCCGGCAATGTGTACGTTGTCATGCCGGCCGGCAGCGTGGCGGTGAAGGCCGCCACCGTGGGCGGCCGGATCGGGCCTGACGCGACGGAAATCGCGCTGCTGAGCGTCGGCCGCGCCGAGGTCTCCGGCTTCGGCGGCCACAGCGTGAAGCTGGAGCAGATCGGCGCGGCGACGCGCCTGAGCGGCCTGGCCGGCCCCAGCCAGCCGGCTATTCTGCCGCCACAGCGGCTCCAGGATTTCATCGGACTCACCAGCCAGCTCGCCTCGCGCTGAGCGCGACTCGTTTTCCGCGGCGGCGCGCTGACGCCGTCGCGGCGGCCCGCGCAGGGCAATGTTACAGCTGCTTACGAATTTTTTATCTGCCGCCGCCGCGCCTGGCCGCGCTCCCGTCGAAAAGTCTCCGCCTGCAGAAAAGCCGTACGTCATGCGGCTTTTTTCATGCTCGGCGCCGCGCTGGCGGAGCGCGGCTGTGTCGCTGGAAACACAGCCCCGGCAAAAAGTTTTCCCCACCGGGCAATTTCCTATTGCAATGGGGGCGCGATGCTGTAAATACCGCTTTCAACGACGCACCCGCACGTGCCGATGGCCCCTGGCAGGTTATGCAACGACGAACGCGTCCTTTTTGGTCGCACAGTTTGAAAGCTGTGCCGGTTTAAAGCCGGTCCGAGAGGGAGGTTTCGATGCTTGCAGCCAGCGCTGGCCGCACCAATACCCGTCTGCGACGCAATTCGCAGAAGCGTATCGAGTTGGGTCAAATTACCCCCAAGATGCAGAAGTTCCTCGCTGAGGCGAAGGACACCGAGCCGTTCCTGGTCGTCGACGTCGATGTCGTCGAGCAGAACTACCGCGAACTGCGCCGCCTGCTGCCGCTGGCCAAGGTGTACTACGCCATCAAGGCGAACCCGGCCCCGGAGATTCTGCGCCGCCTGCGTACGCTCGGCTCGAATTTCGACACGGCTTCGGCCAACGAGATCGAGCAGTGCATGCTGCAGGGCGTGACGCCCGACCGCATCTCGTTCGGCAACACGATCAAGAAGAAGCGCGACATCGCCTGGGCCTTCGAGAAGGGCGTGCGCCTCTATGCCTTCGACTCGCTGTGCGAGCTGGAGAAGCTGGCCGAGCTCGCGCCCGGGTCCCAGGTCTTCTGCCGCGTGCTGATGGAATGCGAAGGTGCCGAATGGCCGCTGTCGAAGAAATTCGGCTGCGCCCCGCGCATGGCTGCCGACCTGCTGGTCAAGGCGCGTGAGCTGGGTCTGGACCCCTATGGCATTTCCTTCCATGTGGGCTCGCAGCAGACCGACCTGAACCAGTGGGACAAGGCCGTCGCCCAGGTCTCGCAGATGTTCACCGTTCTGCAGCAGCACGATGTCGACCTGCGCATGGTCAATCTCGGCGGCGGTTTCCCGGCGCGCTATCGCACCGATATCCCGATGCTGGAGGCTTATGCCCAGGCGATCAGCAACGCCATGACCGATCACTTCGGCAACAACCTGCCGGAAATGATCATCGAGCCGGGCCGCGGCCTGGTGGGCGATGCCGGCGTGATCCAGGCCGAGGTCGTGCTGATCTCGGAGAAGGATTACGACGACGACCGCCGCTGGGTGTATCTCGACATCGGCAAGTTCTCCGGTCTGGCCGAGACGATGGACGAGGCGATCAAGTACCGCATCGTGACGCCGCATGACGGCGGCCCGACCGGTCGTGTGTCGCTTGCCGGTCCGAGCTGCGACAGCGCGGACATCCTGTACGAGAAGGCGGAATACCAGATGCCGCTGGCTCTCGAAGTGGGGGACAAGATCCAGATCCTGTCCACCGGTGCTTACACGACGACCTATTCGTCGGTTGGCTTCAACGGCTTTCCGCCGCTGAAGAGCTACTGCATCTAAGCAGAGCGGTTCCAACGTACCGAGTGGGTTCCGAAAGGGCCGGCCGCGCAAGCGGCCGGCCTTTTTGCTTTGGAGAGGTTTGGGCCCGGTAGTGGCTTTTTGCTTACCCGCGCCGGGTTTCTGCAACCGGTGGACGGGTGGCGGGTGCATACAACCCAACCCCAATTTGCCTAAAGCCTGTGTGTAATTGGGAAAACCCCGTTTCCTGTTGCGGCCAAGTCTCGCCTATGTGACAAATTTGCCGCCCGAAAAACGCGTATAATAATGCGACTCCACGGCACGGGTCGCGAAACAGGGAAATGGGCCGGTTGCAGTCTGCGCCGGCATCACCCAGCCGCCGGGCGGCTGGCAAGGAGAATGCGGTGAAGGAACCACCCTTCGGCGAGGACCGCTTCCTGGCTGCGCTCGCGCGACATCGCGAGGCGGCCGACGAAATGCCGTCTGCACCGGCTGAGGCCGAAGCCGCGCTGCTGCATGCCGCTCTCGACACCATGGGCGAGGGTTTCGCTGTCTGGGATGCCGGTCCCAACCTCGTCCAGTTCAATCGCCGTCTGCCCGACCTGTTCGGCGTGCCCGAAACCATGCTGCAGCCCGGCCTGCCGGCGCGCGACTTCCTGGCGCTGCTGGTGGCGCGCGGCACGCTGACCATCCGGGCCGAGGAAGCCTCGGCCTGGATCAATGCCTATATCGATGCCTCCACGCGAGCCGACCGCAAGCAGGAGGTCCGCCTCACCGACGGCACCTGGCTGAACTTCGACTGGCGCCGGCTGCCTGCCACGGGCGACAAGCCGGGCGGCTATGTTTCGGTCTTCACCGACATCACCGTGCGCAAGCGCGCGCAGATTCGCCTGCGTCAGGCCGAAGCCAAGTATCGCCAGATTTTCGACAACGTGCATGAAGGCATCATCCAGGTGACGCCGGAGGGCCGCGTGCTCTCGGTCAATCGCGCCGGCGCAGCCATCTTCGGCTTCCAGTCCCCTGAAGAGATGCTGGCGACTGTGACCCGCTCGGGCGACCAGCTCTATGTGAATGCCGACCGCCGCAAGGAACTGCTGAAGCATCTGGAACGGCACGGACTGGCACGCGACTTCCGCTCCGAGATGCGCCGCCGTGACGGCACCACGATCTGGATTTCCAAGACGCTGCGCCGCGTCACCGACGAAAGCGGCAATGTGGTGATGATCGAGGGCATGTTCCGCGATGTCAGCACCCAGCGCCGCAACGAGCAGCAGCTGATGATGGCCAAGGAAGAGGCCGAGGCCGCCAGCCGCGCCAAATCCGACTTCCTTGCCAACATGAGCCACGAGCTGCGCACGCCGCTCAACGCCATTCTCGGGTTCAGCCAGGTGCTGATGGACGAGATGATGGGCCCACTTGGCAACGCCAAGTATCGCGAATACTGCCGCGACATCGTGCAGAGCGGCGAGCATCTGCTGGCGCTGATCAATGACATCCTCGACATGGCCAAGGTCGAGTCCGGCAAGATGGCGCTGGACGAGGAATGGCTGGATGCCAACGAAAGCCTGGAAGCAGCCCTGCTGCTGGTGCGCGAGCGCGCCGCCAACAACCGCATCCAGGTCCGCAAGCAGATTCCCAATCCCTCGCCGGCGATCTGGGGCGATACCCGCCGCCTGCGTCAGGTCTGGATCAACCTGTTCAGCAATGCCGTGAAGTTCACGCCGCAGGGTGGCAGCGTCGACATCCGCTGCGACCTGCAGGCCGATGGCCGCCTGGAGATCGCTGTGGTCGACACCGGCATCGGCATCGCGGAAGAAGATATCGAACGCGTGCAGCAGCCGTTCAGCCAGGTGGCCAATGCGCTGTCGCGCAGCCATGAGGGCACCGGCCTCGGCCTGTCGCTCTGCCGCAGCCTGATCGAACTGCATGGCGGCGAATTGCATATCGAAAGCCGGGTGGGTGAGGGCACGACGGTGCTGGTCACCCTGCCGCCCGAGCGCAGCCGTCCGGGGCCTTTAGCCGGGTCGCAGGACCAGTTTGCCGACCGCTTTTCGCTCGCCCAGGCAGCGCAGGGCGGCAGCAGCTTCATCAAGCCGGTAGACACCGCCGATCCGCGGGCGTCCAAGCTCGCTGCCGACTAGCCAGTCCTTCAGTCCAGCGTCCAGCGCCTTTGCCGCTTCCGGCACGCGTCGGGCCTGTTCGCCGGCGCGCACACCGATCAGTTCGGCTTCCTTCAGCAGCAGGCGGTTGGCCGGCGGTTTCGGGATGCCGCCGGCAGCAAAGCCGACCACCAGCCAGCGCCCGCCGGATGTCAGTGCGCGCCAGGCCGTGTTGAAGATGTTGCCGCCAACCGGATCGAACACCACATCGGCCGACACGGCCTTTTCCCAACCTGCGATGGCCGGATCGATGCAGAGCGTCGCGCCGGCGGCTTTCGCGGCTGCGCGTTTCTCCTCGGATGAGGCCACGGCGATCACCCGCGCGCCGGTCATCGCACCCAGCGTCACGGCCGCCAGCCCGGTACCACCACCGGCGCCCAGCACCAGCAGTGTCTCGCCGGCCGTCAGCCGGCCGCGCCAGAGCAGCGCGATCCAGGCGGTGGCGGCGGCCACGGGAAAGGCGGCGGCCTCGTCCCAGCTCCAGTCCGCCGGTTTGGGCAGCAGGCCACGCGCTGGTGCGACGAACTCTTCGGCATAGCAGCCCTGGCTACGCAGGATCACGGCATCGCCGACGCGCCAGAGATCGGATGTCGTCTCGATGATCTCGCCGGCCGCCTCGAAGCCCGGCACGAAGGGCAGCGGCGGCTTGTGCTGGTACTCGCCCGCCACCTGCAGCAGGTCGGGAAAATTCACGCCGGCGGCGTGGATACGGATGCGCACCTGACCGGCCTGCAGCGCCTCGCGCGGCAGCATCGCCTGCTCCAGCACCTCGGGCGGCCCGAGCCTGCGGCAGAGCATGGCGCGGTATTCGCCGCCGGTCATTGCTTCCGGTGGATGATGCGCCAGCCGAATGCCAGCGTCAGCAGCAGGATGGCGCCGCCGATCAGGTAGGGCAGCGTGACGCCGACCTCGTCGAACAGCAGACCGCCCCAGATCGGACCGGCGACGCGTCCCAACGCCGCCACCGCCTGGTTGACGCCCATGGTCAGGCCCTGACGGCCGGGATCGGCGCTGCGCGAGATCAGGCTGTTGATGCTGGGGTTGACCATCCCGAAGCCGCCGGCGGTGCACAGGATCGAAATCGCCATCAGCGGAATGCTGAACACGCCCCAGGTCATCGCCGTGCCGGCGGCGAGGATGATGAGGCCCGTGCTGAGAATCCAGGGCTCGCCGAAGCGGCGCGTCAGCGGCCCGATCAGGCCGCCCTGCATGGTCAGGACGATGCAGCCGATGAAGGTGAAGGCGAGCCCGACATCATAGGCATGCCAGTCCAGCCGCGTGGCAGTGAACAGCGGGAACAGCGTCTCGATCTGGGCGAAGACGAAGTTGATGGCGAAGTTGACCATGATCAGCGCCAGCGCCTGGCGGTTCAGGTCGCCGATGCCGGCCAGCGGATTGCGGAACAGACTGCCGGGCTCGGTCGGCCGCGCATGGGTCTCGCGCAGCGTGACCAGCGCCAGGATGAGCGCGATGGTGGACGCGGCCGCCGCCGCAAAGGCCGGCCATGAATAGCGCGGGTTCATCTCGTCGGGGCCGATCAGGAAACCGCCCAAAGCAGGCCCCAGGATCATGCCCAGCCCGAAGGCCGCGCCGATCATGCCCATGCCCTTGGCCCGCGTCTCCGGTGTGGTGGCGTCGGCGATGATGGCCTGGGCGATGCCGATCTTGCCGCTGCCAATGCCGGAAAGGATGCGGGCCAGGAAGATGATGGTCAGCGTGTCGGCGAAGGCGAGCCAGATATAGCCCAGTGCGCTGAGCGCCGTGCAGAGGATGTAGACCGGCTTGCGGCCATAGCGGTCGGACAGGCCGCCCAGCACGGGCGAGGCGGCGAACTGCGCAATGGAAAACACCACCGCCAGCAAGGCCACCGTGAAGGGCGAGGCGCCGTAATGGATGGCGTAAAACGGCAGCAGCGGCAGGATCAGGCCGAAGCCAATCAGGTCGACCACCGTGGTGAAGAAAATCGCGACCATCATTTACGGGACAATCCAGTGAAAAGCGCGCAAACAGCGGTCTGAACGGGGCCTTCGGCATTGCCCGGCAGGCCCCTGTCCGCTACTTTCCGCGCGATTTTCAGTTCCGCCGTAGAGGCTGTCTCTGGCGGTGCGGTTTTCCGGTGTTTTGAGGGTAGACGGGCCATGAAGGTTAAGGGCGTAGCCTACCGCACGATCTGGGTCAACGAGGACGGCTGGTCGGTCGGCATCATCGACCAGACCAAATTGCCGCATGCCTTCATCACCACCACGCTGAAGACCTGGGACGAGGCGGCGCATGCGATCAAGGCGATGGTCGTGCGCGGCGCGCCGCTGATCGGTGCGACCGGCGCTTACGGCCTGGCGCTGGCCATGCGCGCCGATCCGTCGGATGCGATGCTGGACAAGGCCTATCATGTCATCAACGAAACGCGGCCGACGGCGATCAACCTGAAATGGGCGCTCGACCGTGTGCGCAATGCCTTGCACAACCTGCCGGCCGAACAGCGCGCCGCCGCCGCCTATAAAGTCGCGGCCGAGATATGCGACGATGATGCCGCCACCTGTTCGGCGATTGGCGACCATGGCCTCAAGATCATCGAAGACCTGTATGAAAAGGCCGGGCGCAAGCGCACCATCAACATCCTCACCCATTGCAATGCCGGCTGGCTTGCCTGCGTCGACTGGGGCACGGCAATCGCGCCGATCTACAAGGCGCATGACAAGGGCATTCCGGTGCATGTCTGGGTCGACGAGACCCGGCCGCGCAACCAGGGCGCTTCGCTCACCGCCTGGGAACTGAACAGCCATGGCGTGCCGCATACCGTGATCGTCGACAATGCTGGCGGCCATCTGATGCAGCATGGTCAGGTCGACATGTGCATCGTCGGCACGGATCGTACGACGCGCGACGGGGACGTCTGCAACAAGATCGGCACGTATCTGAAAGCGCTGGCCGCCCATGACAACGGCGTGCCCTTCTACGTGGCGCTGCCGCATTCCACCATCGACTGGACCATCCGCGACGGTGTGAAGGAAATCCCGATCGAGGAACGCGCCCAGGAAGAGGTGACGGTGATGAGCGGCCGTACGGCGTCCGGCGAGATCGTACCCGTCACCATCACGCCCGAGGGCAGCAAGGCCGCCAATTTCGGTTTCGATGTGACGCCGGCGCGTCTGGTCACCGGTCTAGTCACCGAACGCGGCACCTGCGCTGCGTCCGAAGTTGGTCTTATCAAGCTCTATCCCGAATTCGCTTAAAGTTTCAGGAACGCATCCGATGAAGAATCTCTGGTCTGACCGCGACGCGAAAGCCGCGATTACCCATTACGCCAAGCAGGGCGTGAACAAGGATCTGGCGCTGCGCACCTACACCACGCGCCTGCTCGGCGGCGTGCCCGATCTGGTCCAGCATGGCGGCGGCAATACCTCGGTCAAGACCACGATGCCCGATCCGGTGGGCAAGCCGGTCGAGGTGCTCTGCGTGAAGGGCTCGGGCTGGGACATGGCAGTGATTGAGCCGCCGGGCCTGCCGGCCGTGAAGCTGCAGCCGCTGATGGATCTCATCGCGCTGAAGTCGCTGACCCACGAGGACATGGTCAACATCCAGCGCTGCAACCTTCTGGATGCGACCTCGCCGAACCCATCGGTCGAGACGCTGTTCCATGCCTTCCTGCCGCACAAGTTCATCGACCACACCCATGCCAGCGCCGTGCTGGCGATCACCGACCAGCCTGATGGTGCTGCCATCTGCAAGAAGCTGTACGGAAACCGCGTGGCGCTGGTGGAGTACGAGATGCCGGGCTTCGGTCTGGCCAAGAAGGCGGCAGCCGCCTTCAAGGCCAATCCGCAGGCGCAGGGTCTGATCCTGCTCAAGCACGGCATCTTCACTTTCGCCGAGACAGCCAAGGAAGCCTACGACCTGATGATCGAGTTCGTGTCCAAGGCCGAGAAGCATCTGGCCAAGGGCAGGAAGACGGTCTTCACGCCGGGCAAGGCACTGCCGAAGAAGATTGCTTCCGCGCAAGACGTGCTGCCGATCCTGCGCGGGCTGCTCAGCATTCGGGTCGATGCCGATGGCGCAGTGACGCGCTGGGTCTTCAATCTGCGCGACAGCACTGAGATCCAGGCGTTTGCACGCGGCAAGGAAGTCAGCCGCTACAGCCAGGCCGGCACGGTGACGCCCGATCACGTGATCCGCACCAAGCCCTGGCCGCTGGTGCTGCCGGCGCCCGAAGCCGGCAAGCTGGATGTCTTCGCCGCCGAGGCGCAGAAGGCGGTCGATGGCTACATCAAGAAGTACAAGGCCTATTTCGAGCGCAACAACGCCAAGGCGACCCCGAAGAAGATCATGCTCGATCCGATGCCGCGCGCGCTGCTGGTGCCGGGGCTCGGCCTGATCGGCGTCGGCAAGACGCGCAAGGATGCGGCGATCGCCGGCGACGTCGCCCAGATGGCGGTGTCGATCATCACCAAGGCCGAGGCCATCGGCAAGTTCACCAGCATCAGTGAGCGCGACATCTTCGATGTCGAATACTGGTCGCTGGAGCAGGCGAAACTGGGCAAGGGCGGCGAGAAGCCGCTGTCGCGCCAGGTTGCCGTGATCACCGGCGGGGCAGGGGCGATCGGTGCGGCCACTGCCAAGGCGATGGCGGCCGAGGGCGCCGAAGTGGCGGTCTTCGATCTGGATGGCGAGAAGGCGGCTGCCGTGGCGAAGAAGCTCGGCGGCATCGGCATCGCCTGTGATGTCACCAAGCCGGCCGCCGTGGCGGCGGCCTTTGCCAAAGTCGTGCAGCATTTCGGCGGCGTCGACATCGTGGTGTCGAATGCCGGCAATGCCTGGGGCGGCAAGATCGGTGAGGTTTCCGACGACCTGTTGCGCAAGAGCTTTGAGCTGAACTTCTTCAGCCACCAGTATGTCGCCCAGGCGGCGACGAAGATCATGCTGCAGCAGAAGACTGGCGGCTGCCTGCTGTTCAACGCTTCCAAGCAGGCGGTGAATCCGGGCCCCGATTTCGGACCCTATGGCCTGCCCAAGGCGGCGACGCTGTTCCTGTCGCGGCAGTATGCGCTCGATTACGGCGCTGAAGGAATCCGCTCATCCGCTGTGAACGCCGACCGCATCCGCTCGGGCCTGCTGACCGACGAGATGGTGGCCAAGCGCTCGAAGGCGCGCGGCCTGTCCGAGAAGGACTACATGTCAGGCAACCTGCTGCAGCGTGAAGTCAAGGCGTCGGATGTGGCGCAGGCCTTCGTGCAGCTTGCCGTGGCGGCCAAGACCACGGCGGCGGTCGCTACCGTGGACGGCGGCAATATCGCGGCGGCGTTGCGGTAAGAGCGGCCTGCGTTAGGCGACTCGACGCTTCTTCGTCTGCGGCGCGGTCTCCTGCAGCAGCCCGAACAGCCAGGCCACGCCTGAATCCATCAGTGCGGCGCTGGTCGCCACCGCCTGGATGCGGTCGGGCTTGCGCGGCACCGGCAGTGTGGCGCTGACCAGGCCGAAATCCTTCGCATGGATTTCGACCAGCCGGCGCGGCAGCGCGGCGATATAGTCGGTATCGCGCAGCACCGCCAGCGCCTGCATGAAACCCGGAATGGTGAGCGCCACGCGGCGCGTGCGGCCCTGTCTGGCCAGCGCCTCGTCGACAAAGCCATGCGGTTCGCTGCTCTGCGACACCACCAGATGCTGCATCCGGCAATACTGCTCCAGCGTCGGCCTGGCCGCGAAAGCGTGCTTCGCCCGCATGGCGACGACGAAATCCTCCTCATAGACCGGCTGCGCCCTGAAGCGCGCCGGCACCGTGTCGATGGGCAGCACGGCGATATCCAGGCTGCGATCCTCCAGCTGGTCCAGCGCCGTGGCCCAGGCGCGCTGCGGCGTGCGGCCGCCCTGCACGGGCAGCAGCTGGCGGATGCCGATATCGATGGCCGGAGCCTGACGACGCAGCGCCGCCAGCAGCGGCGGCAGGAAGACGGAAGAGGTGGCGTCGGGTGCACCGATCAGGAAGCGGCGTGCCGAGGTCTTCGGATCGAAAGGCTCGGCCGTCGCCACCACGCTGCGCACCCGCGCCAGGATATCGGCCACCGGTGCGGCCAGGTCGGCGGCACGCTGTGTCGGCACCAGGCCCTTGGGTGTGCGCAGGAACAGCGGATCGTTGAGCAGGCGACGCAGGCGGCCCAACCCGTGACTGACGGCCGAGGGCGACAGGTTCAGCCGTTCGGCGGCGCGGCCGGCATGCTGTTCGGCCAGCACAGTCTCGAACAGCACCAGCAGGTTGAGGTCGACGCGGGATAGATCAGTATGATTCATCATATAGATGAAATCATATCATTTGATTCATGATCGTCCAGCGTCGATTGTCCGGCCTCCGATCTGACTGAGAGCCGCGATGTCCGCCCCGCTGTTTGCTACCCCTGTCACACCGTCCGATGCCCGGTCCGTCGTCTCCTTCTGGCGCGATGCCGGGCCGCAGATGTGGTTCGCCAAGAACGATGCTTTCGACCGGCATTTCCGCGACGGCTTCCTGCGCCTGCACGAGGCGGCGGCCCGGCAGTTGCTGGAGCACTGGCTGGTCACGGCCGAAGGCGCGCTGGCGTTGCTGATCCTGCTCGACCAGTTCCCGCGCAACAGCTTCCGCGGCACGGCACGCATGTATGCCACCGATGCGCTGGCGCGCCGGGTCGCCGATCTCGCCATCGCGCTCGGACATGACCAGGCGGTGACGGAAGACCTGCGGCTGTTTTTCTATCTGCCCTTCGGTCATTCGGAAAACCTGGCCGACCAGGAGCGTTCGGTGGCGCTGGCCAGTCATCTGCCGGCGCCGAACCCGGCCCATGCGCGGCGCCATTGCGAGATCGTGCGCCGCTTCGGCCGCTTTCCCCATCGCAACCCCATCCTCGGCCGCAGCATGACGGCCGAAGAACAGCAGTACCTCGATGCCGGCGGCTATGCCGGCTGATCCAGCCCCGGACTCAACCAAGGAGAAGACCATGAAGCTTTACTACTCACCCGGCGCCTGCTCGCTGGCCTCGCATATCGTCGCCCGCGAAGCCGGGCTGCCCGTCACGCTGGAGCGCGTCGATCTCGCCACGCGCAAGACCGAACACGGCGATGATTATCTGGCGGTCAACCCGAACGGCTATGTGCCGGCGCTGGCGCTGAACGGCGATATGGTGCTGACCGAAGGGCCGGCGATCATGCAGTATCTGGCCGATCTGAAGCCCGAGGCCGGCCTGCTGCCGCCCGCCGGCACGCTGGCGCGTGCCCAGGTGCAGGCGCAGCTCAATTTCGTCGCCACCGAGTTGCACAAGCTGTTCGCACCGTTCTTCATGCCCGGCGCCACCGAAGAGGCCAAGGCCATGGCGAAGGGGATGATCGGTCGCCGTCTCGGTCATGTCGAAACCGTGTTGGGCGACGACCGCCAGTATTTCAGCGGCAGCCGCTTCTCGGTTTCGGATGTCTATCTGTTCGTCATCGCCGGCTGGTGCTGTCATTGCGGCATCGACATGACGTCCTGGCCCAGGCTCGGCGCCTTCATCAGCCGGGTGGCGGCGCGCCCGAAGGTGCTGGAGGCGCTGCGCGCCGAAGGCCTGATGCCGGCGGCCGCCGCCTGACGGCTCAGAAGCCCTTTACCAGTATCGACAGCGTATCGGCCCCGGCGCGACGATCATTCGAGATCTCCTCGTAGCCGGGGTCGTTGACGAAGCGCTGCGCTTCGGCCTCGTCGGGGAAACTGAGGATCACGACCTTGTCGCGGTCCCAGCTGCCTTCCAGGCGTTGCGGTGCTTCATCGGCGGCCAGTACGCGGCCGTTGAAAGTCTTGAACACACCCATGAAGCGCGCCTGGTAGCGGTCATAGGCGGCACGGTCGGTGAATTTGAGCTGGGCGATGACGTAGACGGTCATGTCAGATGTCCAGCATGGCCAGAACTTGGCCTTCCTTGACGCTGTCACCTTCGGCCACGGCGAGGGAGGCCAGCCTGCCGGCCTTGGGCACCTCGACCGGAATCTCCATCTTCATCGATTCCAGGATCATCACGACGTCGCCAGCGCCAAGCTGCGCGCCGGCTGCAGCTTCGAGTTTCCAGACCTTGCCGGTGACGTCGGCCTTGATGGCGATACTGGGCATGATTCCTCCATGTCTTAACCATACTTCTACCTTGGAGCCGGTACGCCTGTCCGCCTAAAATGCGCGGATGAGAGGTGAGTCGATGTCCTTCCGTAGCGTCACAGCCATACTGCTTGCCGCCGGCCTGCTGGCCGGCTGCGAGGATTTCAAGAAGACCTCCTACGAGGTGCAGAAGGAACTCGGCATGTATCCGGTCGATCCGCCGCGCGCCGAGGCGCAGATGCCGGCACCGGGCACGATCTCGCAGGCGAGCTGGGCCGCGCAGCGCACGGCCACCTTCCAGAACAACAGCCAGACCAACACCGTGCCGGTCGGCTATGCCGAGCCGGAAAAGCCGGCTGCGCCCGGAAGCGCGCCTGTCGCTGCGGCGCCCACATCGGTGGCTCCGTCCGGACCGGTCGCGCCGCCGCTGCGTCCGCCGCCGGTTGTCGCTGCCCGTCCGGCCGCGGCACCGCCGGTCGCCGCTGCGTCGCCTGCTGCCAATCCTGCTGCGATGACGCCGGTGCCCGCCGCTGCCGCGCCAGTCCTGCCGGCCGGCTACATCCCCTCGGCCTCGGCCGTCGACAAGCCCCAGGATGCCAGCGCGCAGCAGCAGATGGCCGCTGCCACCGGCGCCGTGCCCGAGCCGCCCATGATGAGCGGCAGCATGAAGGACGGCGTTACTGCGATGGCCGGTACCTGGAAGGCGCATCTGGCCTCGCACCGTACCGAGTCTGCGGCGATCAACGAATGGCAGGAGCTGCTGAAGAGCAATGCGGCGCTTTATGGCCAGTTCGACCCACTGGTGGAATGGACCGACACCCAGCGTGGGCCGTTCGCCCGCTTGCTGCTGGTCGGCTTCGCCGAGCGCAAGGACGCCGATGCGGCCTGCGCCAAGCTGCGCTCATCCACACGCTATTGCGCCAGCGTCCAGTAAAACGCAGATCGGCAGGCAACAAAAAAAAGGCCCGGTTTTCACCGGGCCTTTTCGGATTCGGTGTGACGCTGCTTAGGCGGCGTCAGCAGCGCGCCCAAGCCGCCGTTAGGCGGCGTCAGCAGCGCGCGACGCGCGCTTGCGGTCGTTCGGGTCCAGCAGCTTCTTGCGGATGCGGATCGACTTCGGCGTCACTTCCACCAGCTCGTCGTCGCCGATGTAGCTGATCGCCTGTTCCAGCGACATCTTGCGCGGCGGGGTGAGGCGCACGGCCTCGTCCTTGCCCGATGCACGCATGTTGGTCAGCTGCTTGGCCTTCATCGGATTGACTTCGAGGTCGTTGTCGCGGCTGTTCTCGCCGATGATCATGCCCTCATAGACGGGCGTGCCCGGATCGACAAACAGGGTGCCGCGCTCCTCAATGTACCACAGCGCATAGGCCACGGTTTCGCCGGTGCCGTTGGCGATCAGCACGCCGTTGCGGCGGCCCGGGATGGCGCCGCGATGCGGGCCGTAGGAGTGGAACAGCTTGTTCATGATGCCGGTACCGCGGGTATCGGTCAGGAATTCGCCGTGATAACCGATCAGGCCGCGCGATGGCGCCAGGAAGGTGATGCGGGTCTTGCCGCCGCCCGAAGGACGCATGTCGCGGAGTTCAGCCTTGCGCAGCGACATCTTTTCCACGACCACGCCGGTATAGGCGTCGTCGACGTCGACATGCACTTCTTCGATCGGCTCGAGCAGGTTGCCGCCGTCGTCCTTCTGGAAGATCACGCGCGGACGGCTGATCGACAGCTCGAAGCCCTCGCGGCGCATCACTTCGACCAGCACGCCGAGCTGCAGTTCACCACGGCCGGCGACCTGGAAGGCGTCCTTCTCTTCGGTCTCGCGGATATGGATGGCGACGTTGCCTTCGGACTCGCGCAGCAGGCGGTCGCGAATGACGCGGCTCTGGACCTTGCTGCCTTCCTTGCCGGCGAACGGCGAGTTGTTGACCGAGAAGGTCATCGACAGGGTCGGCGGGTCGATCGGATTGGCCGGCACCGGCTCGGTGACGGCGGGTTCGCAGATGGTGTCGGCCACCGTGGTGGTGGTCAGGCCGGCGATGGCAACGATGTCGCCCGCATCGGCTTCTTCCACCGGCACGCGTTCGATGCCGCGGAAGGCCAGCAGCTTGGTGACGCGGCCCACTTCGATCTCGCTGCCATCGGCGCGCAGCGAATGGATCGGGGTGTTGACCTTCAGCTTGCCCGAGTAGATGCGGCCGGTGAGGATGCGGCCGAGGAAGTTATCGGCTTCCAGCGTGGTGACCAGCATCTTGAAGGGCGCGTCGAGTTCGACGGTCGGCGCCGGCACATGGCGCACGACGAGGTCGAACAGCGGGGCGAGGTCCTTGCGCGGGCCTTCCAGGCTGTCATCGGCCCAGCCGCTGCGGCCCGAGGCGAACATGCAGGGGAAGTCGAGCTGGTCTTCCGAGGCGTCCAGCGCCGCGAACAGGTCGAAGACTTCGGAATGGACTTCCACCGGACGGGCGTCCTGGCGATCGACCTTGTTGATGACCACGATCGGGCGCATGCCGAGGCCCAGCGCCTTGCCCAGCACGAACTTGGTCTGCGGCAGCGGGCCTTCGGCGGCATCGACCAGCAGGACGACGCCGTCGACCATGCTCAGGATGCGCTCGACTTCGCCGCCGAAATCGGCGTGGCCGGGGGTGTCGACGATGTTGACGCGGGTGCCGTGCCACTCGACCGAGGTGCACTTGGCGAGAATGGTGATGCCGCGCTCACGCTCCAGGTCGTTGCTGTCCATGACACGCTCGGCGACCTGCTGGTTCTCGCGGAACGAGCCGGACTGGCGGAGCAGGGCGTCGACGAGCGTGGTCTTGCCATGGTCGACGTGGGCGATGATGGCGATATTGCGGATATCCATGCGGCTTACACAAAAGGCCCGGTCCATCCTGAGGGCAGGTGGCCAGGCGCGATTCCTTTAGGTTCGGGCTTAAGTTGCGGGGTTTATACGGGCCCGGACGGATTGTGACAAGGGCAGATTTGTTGCGCCGCAATGACGGTGGCGCAGGGCTGCCATGCCTGCAGATAACGAAGCCGGACCAAGGGGTTAATGGTTCCGATTCGTCTCGGTTTCCGGGCCACCCGGACTTGGCCCGGTGGGCCCCCTCAGATGCGGAAGCTTAACGGGGGCTGCACAGGCGACAGCGGCCCTTGCTGCCGGCGTCGGGGCTGAGCGGCGCTAATGCTCCGTCATCTCGGCGGCGCACATCTCCACCGGGATGCCGGACAAGACGGCATTGCCCGAGAGTGGGTCGCGCAAGCCCTCGTCCAGCAGCATGTTCAGGTTCACGCCCGGCCGTTCTGCGGCCAGATGCATGCGTGCGCCCGGCATGTCGTGTCCCCAGCCGTGCGGCAGGCTGATCACACCAGGCATCATCTCGTCGGACATTTCGACTTGGGCGAGGATGCTGCGCGCGCCATTGGCAATGCGCGCTCGGCCGCCATCGATCAGGCCGTAGCGCGCCACGTCCTGCGGATGAACCAGCACGGTGCAACGGAAGGGGCCTTTGGCCAGCGTCGGCAGGTTATGCATCCAACTGTTGCAGGAGCGGACCTGCCGCCGGCCGATGATCACTAGGTCCGGCATCGGCCGTGTGAGATCGGCGGCGGCGCGCTGCAGGTCGGCGAGCAGCGAAGGCGGTGCCAGTTCGATCTTGCCGCTGGGCGTACGCAGGATCTCCGGGATGCGTGGTGCCAGGGGACCAAGGTCGATGCCACCCTCGGTCTCGCGCACCTTCGCCAGGGTCAGGCCGTCGGGCTCCATGCCGAAGCGGTCGCCGTAAGCGCCCATGCGCAAGGCAAAGTCGATTTGCCTGTCCGGTCCTCGCAGGGGCTTGAGCGTCTGCAGTGCCGCATCGGCATGATCACCCAGTATGCGGCGCACATCTTCGCCAAACTGCTCGTCATCAAGCGCATGAATATCGGCCTGCGCCCCTTTGCCCGAGGCAATCGCCGCCAGCCGCAGGATGATTTCCCATTCGGCAGGCTGGCCATCCGGGCGCGCCAGAACGGCTTCCGAAAAGCGCGCGGCGTTCCGGTAAGCGAACTGCGTATAGAACATGTCGTAATGACTGTCTTCGAGCGGCGAGGAGCCCGGCAGGATGACGTCGGCATGGCGCGTGGTTTCGTTCAGGTAGATGTCGATGCTGACCATGAAGTCGAGCTTGTCGAGGGCGCCAGCCAGGCGCCCGCTGTTCGGTGCCGACAAGGCAAGATTGCTGGCCAGCGTCACCAGCGCTCTTACCTGGCCGGGGCCGGGCGTTTCGATCTCTTCGGCCAGGCAGGTGATGGGGAACTCGCCCATGACTTCCGGTGCACCCGAAACACGTGCCTTGCGCCGTCCGGTGCCGATGCCCTTGCCCATGCCGGGCTTCCCGAGCGTGTTGGCTGCAAATGCGGCGGCCTTCGGGAACATCGCGCCACCCTCCCGGTCGAGGTGGCCGGTGACGATGTTGAGCACATCGATCAGCCAACTGCACAGGGTGCCGTATTCCTGGGTGCAGGTGCCAAGGCGTCCATAGATCGCGCCGCTGCGCGCATCGGACAGGTCGCGCGCGAGGCGACGGATATCGTCGGCGGCAATGCCGCAACGCACGGCCGTGTGCTCGGCTGAAAACGCCGCCACGGCAGCCTGCAATTCCTTGAGACCGGCGAGATGGTTTGCCAGTTTTCCTGGCCTGACGCGGTCTTCAGCGAACAGGGTATGCAGCATGCCCAGCAAGAGAAAGACATCCGCGCCGGGACGAATGAAATGATGCTCGTCAGCCAGCTCAGCGGTTTCATTGCGGCGTGGGTCGATCACCACAATGCGCCCACCGCGTGCCCGCATGGCTTTGGCTTTGCCGCGGTAGTCGGGGACAGTCCACAGGCTGCCATTGGAGACCACGGGGTTTGCGCCCAGAACGATGAGGTAATCCGCGCGTTCGATATCCGGCACCGGAATCGACAGCCAGTGACCGAACATCAGGCCGGCCGACAGATGCTTGGGCATCTGGTCGATCGTGGAGGTGGAAAAGACATTGCGGCTGCCGAGCGCGCGCGCCAGGCGCGGGCTGTACATGAGAAGGCCGATTTTATGCGACGAAGGGTTGCCGAATACCGAAGCGACAGCGTCGGCGCCATGCGCGGTGATGATTGGCGGCAGGCGCTGTTCGATCTCGGCAAAGGCTTCATCCCAGCTAGCCTCGATGAATGTGCCATTGCGCTTGATCAGCGGGGTGCGCAGACGATCCGGATCGTTATGCAAATCCTTGAGCGAGACGCCCTTGGGGCAAATATAACCTTTGCTGAAGACATCGGCATCATGACCGCGCACGCTGGTGACGGCGCCGTCCTGCAGCTTGATCTCAAGGCCGCAGCAGGCTTCGCACAGGGGGCATATCCGGTGCGCTATGGTTGTGTCGGGCATGAAGGCTTCCTTTCACATGAAAGACACAAGCCAAGACAAGAGCCCCAGTCTTGCAGGGAGCCGCCACGCCATATGATCGTCTTTTCTTATCGGGTCTTGAGGATGATGTGGGAATGTCTGGTCGACGAAAGTCGAGGGCATGGTGAGGCCTCATTGTGTCGGCCCGTTATTCTGCTCTTTGTGCGACGCAGAATAGTCCAGAAACTGTAGCGCGAATTATTTCCGGATTTGCCAGTCCATGCTGAACTGATCGTCGCTTCTCCGACTATTACATTGATCTCAACGACCGAATCTCATCTGTAGTGATGCGCGTGAGACAAGATGAACTGGAATCAGCTTGTGCTGAGCGTGAGTATGATGAGTCACTTTTAAGTTATTGAATCTCAAATCCTGAAGCTGAGGGAGTCGATCCCGCAGCGGACGCGGCCGGTCAGCTCGTAGGACAGCGGGTTGGCCGAGATGTGATGGGTGAGGCAGCCGGCCTCGCGCATCAGGCGCGACAGCACGCCGCCGCGGCGGATTGCCCCGGCGCCCGAGGCGTCATAGGCGGCGCGCACAATCTCGGCGCTGCGCTGGGTCGCGGTGACGGCGGCCAGCCGCACGTTCAGGCGCATCTCGGTTGTTGCGGGCTCGCCGCGCAGGGCGCAGTCCCAGATGTCGCGCAGCGCTTCGCGCATGCTGGCGCGGCAGGCGAGCCACAGGCCCTCGGCGGCTTCCAGGCTGCGCTGGGTGGCGGGATGCTCCAGTAGCGGCTGCTGCGAATAGCGCTCGATCTTGCCCTTCAGCTCCTTGCGCGCCTCGTCCAGGGCGCGTCGCGCCAGACCCAGATGCGTTGCGCCGACGCCGATGGAGATGAACCAGGTGCCGGGCGAGAAGATGGCGGCGGGATACCCGGACTGCGGCTTGCCCGAGGGCCAGTCGAAGGTGCGATGCCAGGGCACCAGCACATTGTCGAAATGCACGTCGTGGCTGCCGGTGCCGGCCAGCCCGACCGGGTCCCAGGTTTCCCTGATGGTGGCCTGGGCAATCGGCGCGAGCGCTGCGACCATGCGCGGCGGTCCGCCGGCGATCCGGGGCGACAGCAGCACCATGCCGCCGACATAGGTGGCGGCCGTGCAGCCGGACTCAAAGCCCCAGCTGCCGCTGATGCGCACGCCATCGGCTTCCTCGGTCACGGTGATGCGCGGCAGGTTGCTCCAGGCGGCACAGGCCTCGGCGTCGGCGAAGAACTCGTCGCGGAACTGCGGCGACGCAGACGCGTAGATCAGCCCGGCGCAGATATTGGCATGGCCGGCGACCCAGCCGGTCGAGGCATCGGCCTCTGCCAGCGCCATCACGATCTCCAGCCATTGCGGCAGTGAACCGCCCAGCCCGCCGGCTTCGGTGGGGATCAGGATTTTCAGCGCGTTGGTGGCTTTCAGCTTGGCAACGAAATCGGGCGACAACTTGCGCCCCTGTTCGAATTCCGCCGCGCGCGTTGCGGCTTCGTCGGCCAGGGCGGGCAGGGCTGTGAACAGATCGTCGAGGCGGGATGCGGATGCAGGCATGGCGGTCCTCTTATCGGACCACCATCCTAGGCCAAGTGCGGAAAAGGCGCGATCAGGCTGAAGGGCGGGAAAGGTTCAGAAAATGGACTTGGGGCCGGATGCCATCAGGGCGACGCCGGCTGAAACCGGCGTCGCCCCGCAGGCAGGATCAGGCCAGGGCCTTCTGGCATTTTTCCATATGCTCCTTGATCAGGAGCTGGTTCACCAGGATCGCCGTCTCTTCGAAGATGGCGATCCGCTCCCGGTTCATCTCGTCGATGGGAGGATAGCCGCTCTCCCGGAATTCAGGGATGACCAGCGGCGTGGTTGTCTCCTTAAGGCTTTTGGCCTGGCCGGAGAACATGCTGGTCAGACGCGATGTGAGTTCGTTATCCATGGCCTGAATCTCGGGCGTGATCGAATACATGCACTCGCTGGGCCGCCGGCACGGGGGTGGTTCGCACTCTGTCACCTTGGTTGAACTGCCGGTGAAGCCGGATCGCAGGTCGCCCGAGATCGTGACCGTGACCGTATCGGTGCAGCGCATGCGCCGCACTGTATAGGTGTATTCCCGCGGCCGGGCATTGAGCGCATTCGTCCTGCTGTCGATGCCGGCTTTGGTTCCGGCAGCGATGGTCGTGATGCTTTTCGGATTGGCCGGATCGAGCCAGCGGTCATAGGCGCGCTTGAACACCTCCTTGGATTTATGGAAGCGATCCGCGCTGAGTCCGAGCGCCTGATGCAGGGCCAGGCTCATGCCGACACCGGCCCCGAAGGCGATATAGGCCGGCGTATCGAATTGCCCCAACTCGTGGGCGGTCTGCGACACGGCGGTCTGCAGGTCGATATATTCGCTGCGGTTGGCCGGAGATGGCCTTTCAACGGTCAGGATTTCATAGCGGTCCTGATGGGCCTGCATCCGCACGACGGTGTTTTCCCGGAAGGCACGATACAGCGCCTCGTCGATATACAGCTTCAGTGATCGCAGCTCGGCGATGATGATCTCCTGGTTGCGGATGATCGCATTGAGCTTGCCGCTGATCTCACCGAGGATTTTCGTCTTGCGATCGTCCGACAGTATGCCGGCGACGCCGCTGATGATGCCCACGACCGCGGCACTTGCGCCCAGCAGTGTCGCAGGCTCGGCCGAGAGCCGCAGCGGAATGGCCGAGAGGAATGATGTTGCCAGTGCGCCGCGCATGAATGCGCGGCGGTTGGTTTTCAACGCGACGATCATGGAAATCCCCCAGTGTGTGTTTGCCCACCCGGCGGGAATTCAATCTGCTGAGGGCATGCTCAGCAACTGGACTATTTGAAATAGAGTCCCATCGCATACTGGCTTATGTGATGTGACTACGCGCATCATCATTGGTCTGCGGCCAGAGCATTCCATATGCAGCGCAGGCCATCAGCCCGCCGGTCACATCGCGCGTTTTTGCGCCGATGCCGCGATGGGATGAATGCCGGTCACGGTCTTCTTTGCTTCCGCCGCCATCCAGGTGACGAAGGCATGCACGCGGGTGTCGTTGGCCAGTCGCGCCGGCCAGACCGCCATATGCACTTTCTCCGAGGCCATGTCCCAGCGCGGGTTGAGTACGCGCACCAGCCGGCCCTCGGCGAGCGCGTCATGCACGATCAGCGAGCGCGCCAGCGCCACGCCGGCACCTTCCAGCGCCGCGCTCACCGCGGTGCCCAGTTCCTCGACGCGCAGCGCCGCCCTGGGACGTGTCGCGATTCCCAGTCGCTTGAACCAGGTGCTCCATTCCCATTCCTCACCTTGCCCACCCTCGGCACTTTTCAGCAGCAGCGGCAGCGTGGCGATCTGCGCCGGTGTCTTCAGTGGTGCGGTCTTCAACAGCGCCGGTGCGCAGACGGGAAACACCTGTTCGCGGAACAACAGGCGCTGCGTGCTGGAATTGCGGACATCCTCGGGCTTCATCCAGCGCACGCGGATATCGAGATCGCCGCTGCGCGCCTCGGCCTGCGCCACGGTGTTGAAGATCACCAGTTCGACATCGATGCCGGGATACTTCTTGGCAAAGGCGGGCAGGCGGCGCACCAGCCAGTGATGCGCCAACGCCGCGCCGACGCCGACGCGCAGGCGGGCAGGGGCGGTGGCGGCGCGGCAGCGCTCGCGCAAACCCGCCATGCCGTCGAACAGGTCTTCCAGGCCATTGGCCAGCGTCGCGCCGGCCGGCGTGGGGGTGAGCCCGGCGCGCCGGCGCAGCAGCAATGGCGTGCCGATGAAGGTTTCCAGCCGGCGCAGGCGATGGCTCACCGCGCTCTGCGTCAGGCCCAGCTCGGCCGCCGCCGCCGTCATGCTGCCATGCCGCAGCACCGCCTCGAAGGCGACGAGGGAGTCAAACGGCGGCAGCAGGCGTGTGGTTTTTTTGACGGGCATGGGCGTAGTATGAATTAAATTCATGATCCTGTGAAGCGTTGTCGCTGGGCTTTGCCGCCCCGCGCGTGTCATTGCTGGGCCATGACCGACACACTCTCTTCTCCGGGCGCTGCGGCCCGCCATCCCATGCTGCCGGCGCTGGTGCTGTCGCTGGCCGTCTGCCTCACCCAGTTCGATGTCACCGCCGTGGTCGTGGCGCTGCCCAGCATCCGCGCCGATCTCGGCTTCGGCATCGCCGCCACCGCCTGGGTGATGGATGCCTACAGCCTGGCCTTTGCCGGCACGCTGTTCTTTGCCGGCGCGCTGGGCGACCGCTTCGGCCGCCGCCGCATCCTGCTGTTCGGCAATGTCGCCTTCGCCCTCGCTTCGCTGCTCTGCGGTCTGGCCTGGGACGGGCCGACGCTCTGGGCCGCGCGCGCCATGCAGGGCGCAGCCTCGGCCTTCACCATCACCGGCGGGCTCGCCTCCATCTCGGTGACGTATCCGGTTTCGGATGCGGCCAGCCGCGCACGCGCCTTCGGCATCATCGGCGTTACCGGTGGCGCGGCGATGGCGCTGGGACCGACCCTGGGCGGTCTCATCACGGCAGCGCTCGACTGGCGCTGGGTCTTCCTGATCAACCTGCCGATCTGCATCGCCAGCCACTACGCCCTGCAGCGTATGGCCCAGGAATCAAAGGACGCCGAAGGCCGCCGGGTCGATATGATCGGCGTGCTCCTGCTGACCTTGGCGATCGCGCTGCCGGTGCAGGCCCTGCTGCACGCCAGTGATGAAGAGGGGGGCGCGCCGCTGTGGCGCTGGGCCGGGTTGCTCGGCGGCCTGCTGTTTGCGGCCATGCTGGCGCTGCAGCAGCGCCGTCAGCCTAAACCGATGCTCGACGTCATGCTGTTCGCCAAGGCGCAGCCGATCGGCATCGGCAGCCTCCTGCTCAGCCTGTCGCTGAGCTACTGGGCAGTGCTGGTCTATCTGCCGCTCTACCTGCAGACGGTGTTTTCACTGAGCGTGGACGAGGCCGGGCTGGCTATGCTCGCGGCCACCGGGCCGATGCTGGTGCTGCCGCCGGTCGGCGTCTGGCTGACGCAGAAAGTGGGATGGCGCGCGAATTTCACCGGCGGCATGGCGCTGATCGGCCTTGGCATGGTGCTGCTGGCGATCTGCACGATGCAGAATGCGCCGCTGTGGCAGGTGTTGCTGGCGATGCTGGTCGGTGCGAGCGGCGCGGGGATCAGCAACTCGCAGGTCTCGGGTGCGCTGGTGGCGACCGCGCCGCCGGATCGCGCCGGCATGGCCTCGGCGCTGGCAACGACCCTGCGTCAGGCCGGCTTCGCCATCGGCATCGCGCTGCTGGGCGCGGTATCGCTGGGCGGCACGAGTTTCACGCCGGTCTTTATCGTGGCCGCCATCGGCGCAGCGCTGGGTGCACTGGCCGCCGTGCTGACCCTGAAGAAGACGCTGGTCTGAGGCTCAGACCAGCAGGTTGGCGACGCCGCCGACTTTCTCCTGGATCTCTTTCTTGACCGCCGCCTCGATCGCTTCCTTGATCTGGTCCTCGATCTTCTTGCGCTCTTCCTCGGCCATGGCGGCGAGCGATTCCTCGGTCAGGCCTTCCTGTTCCAGGAAATTCTTGCGAATGCGTTCGGGGATCGACAGCTTGGCGTAATCCAGGAAGTCCTGAGCCACATCCTTCTTGGCGACCGGCGACTCACCGAGGCCGGCGGCCTCCTGGGTGGCAGCAGTCTTCGCGGCCTTCGCGGCATCGGTCGGCTTGGTGCCGCCGGCCTGGTTGATGCCGTAATAGGGATTGACGTTCGAGACGCTGCTCATGGTCACACCGTCAGGTCGGCGATGCCGCCGATGCTCTTGCCGGTCTGCTTCATGATGTTCTCGGCGACCTTCTCGCGAATGCCTTCCTCGATCTTGGCGCGCGCCTGCGCATCCATCTCGTTCAGCTTCTGCTCGGTCAGATCCTTTTCCTTCAGCTCCTTCATGCGGACCTTCTCGGTGTCCGACAGCTTGGAGAAGTCGAAGAATTTCTCTTCAGCCGACTTGTCCAGCTTGTTGGTGCTGGTGTTGCCGCTGGTATCGCCGGCGGCGGCGCCGGAGAAGAAGTCGGCGGCCCGGGTCGGATCGCTCGGTGCCTGCGCGCCCTGGATGGCGGCGGGGAAGCTGGCGCTGGCACCACCGGCCTTGCGCGCTTTCTTCAGTTCTTCCAGATCGAACAGGCGGTCCAGCTGGGTGAGCTGGCCGGAGCCAATTCCGTTGATCGTCGACATGGTGGTCCTCCGTGCTGCCTTTACGGCGTTGTCTGTTCACGGAGGAAGCAAGCCACATGCCAGAGGTTGCAGACCGGATGATGTCGACGGGTATGGCGGAAGACCGCGGAATCTTCCGGCTACGGAGTATGGTTAACCCCGGTTAACCGGAATTTTTTGCCGCTCGCACGCAATGTGTCAGCAGCTTTTGCCGGATCGTTTCTGCACGTCCGAAGGGTGGAGCCCCTCGTTCTATAACTGCTCATCCAGGCTCCGAACGGACGCCCTTGCGGTTCCATTCCGGCTGGATGTGCTTGATCAGGGCCAATTCGAGTCCGGGAGAAATCTCGACTGGAAGGCCGTTGATCTCCGTCTGACCCGGTTGGCAGAACAGCATGTGGACGGGCAGTCCTTCCTCCAATGAGGACACGATCAAACCCTTGATCCTGTGGCTCGTACTTTGTCCGGCCGGGCCATACTTGTATTCATTTACCCTTCTTGGGAGATCGTTGCTCACACCGATGTAGACAATTTCATTGAGGCTGATGAGCGCGTAGACACCGAATCCGTGCGGTGGTTTGCCTTCGAATATGAGATCGCCGCCGTTCAATGCCCATTCCAAGCCCATCTTGAAACCGCCAGCGAACAGCCGATCGATGTCGATGGTCTCGGTGGGTGGGGAAGCGGTCTCGATAGTTTTGACCGTCTCAACCTCAAGTTCGACCGGCTGACGGGCACGTTTTGGGTCGTAGCCGGTCGTGATGCCAGCGTCTAACAGAACCTTGCGCACATGCTGGTAACGCTTACCCAGCAGCTTTGCGATATCAACGCGGCTGATGCCAAGACCGGCCAGAAGCCTGATCTGTTCGGAAGGCCCCTTTGTGCCCTCAAGGATATTGGCGAGCTCCGCAGGTGTCATCGTTTCTCTCCCCTTGGTTCATGCTGAGTCCTCACCGATCCGTATGGCCAAGATCGCGCTCAGGATCGATGCGGTCGCGCACCAGCTGCTTCAGCGTCTTCACATCGGGGAAGCCGCCGTCGCGTTTGCGCTCCCACAGCAGGTCGTCATTCAGATGAATTTCGAAGATGCCGCCGGTGCCGGGCTTCAGCGCGACTTCCTCCACGTCGTCGACAAAGGTGGAGAGCAGCTCCTGCGCCATCCAGGCGGCGCGCAGCAGCCAGTGGCATTGCGTGCAGTAGGTGATGCGGATGCGCGGCTTGCTCATGGCAGACTCCGGGAAAAGGCCAGCCATATTAGCAGGATAGGGGTTATCTAGAAAATATGATGACGGTCATCATATTTTATGGTCTGCTGCCGTCGTGAAGACTCGCAAGACCAAAGCCGCGTCCGAGACCGCTCTCACCAAGGGCGAAGCCACGCGTCAGGCCATTCTGGACGCCGCCGCCGGCGCGATCCGCCGCCATGGCCCCGATGGCGTCAGCGTGGTCGCGGTGATGCGCGAGGTGGGGCTGACCCATGGCGGCTTCTACGCGCATTTCAAATCCAAGGACGCGCTGGTGGCCGAGGCCATCCGCCACATGTTCGCCGGCGGGCGCGAGAAATACGTGGCGCGCGTCGGCGCCAGCATCGGCCCCGATGCGCTGAAAAGCTGGATCGAGAGCTACATCTCGCGCAGTCATCGCGACGATCCCGGTCGCGGCTGCGCGCTGGCGGCGCTGATCTCCGACATGCCACGTCTCAAGGGTGATGCGCGCCAGGCCTATGACGAGGGCGTGCGCGCCATCGCCGGCCGCCTTGCGCAGCATCTGCCCGGCAACGCCCCCGGCAATGCCCCCGACAAGGGCAATGCCAGCGACGCCGCCAGTTCGCTGATGGCCGAGATGGCCGGCTCGGTCGCCATCGCGCGTGCGGTCAGCGACCCGCAGCTCTCCGACCGCATTCTGAAAAACTCGCGGGCCGCCCTGAAGGCCCGCATCGATGAAATGAGTGTGTCATGAACCAGGCCGTCAACCAGCGCGATAATCTGCTGTCCGCGCCAATCCTGCCGACCCTGATCCGGCTCTCCCTGCCCAACACGCTGGCGATGATGGTGACGGCACTCGCCGCCATTGCCGAAACGGTCTATGTCGGTGCCCTGGGCGTCGAGGCGCTGGCCGCCATGGCGCTGACCTTCCCGATGATCATGCTGATGCAGATGATGTCGGCCGGTGCGATGGGCGGTGGTGTCTCCTCGGCCATTGCGCGTGCGCTCGGCGGTGGCGATGTGGGCCGGGCCAATACGCTGGCCATCCACGCCCTGGTCATCGCGCTCTGCGGCGGCCTGGTCTTCACGGTCTTCTTCTGGCTGCTCGGTCCGGCGATCTATGCCTTCCTAGGCGGTCGCGGCGCGGCGCTGGAACAGGCGGTGCTGTATTCGAACACGGTGTTCAGCGGCGCCATGGCGATCTGGCTGTTCAACACGCTGGCCTCGGTGCTGCGCGGCACCGGCCGCATGGGCGTGCCCTCGGTCACCACGCTGGTCGTCGCCGCGCTCACCATCGCCATCGGCGGCACGCTGGGGCTGGGCCTCGGTCCGGTGCCGCGCTTTGGCATGATCGGCGTGGGCCTTGGCCAGGTGATCGCCTTCGCGCTCGGCGCGCTCTATCTTTTCTGGCACCTACGTTCGGGCCAGGCGCGGCTGCGCCTGCGCTTCACCGGCTTCCGTTCCGAGCGCGGGCTCTATGTCGACATCCTGAAAGTCGGCGCGGTCGCCTGCGTCTCGCCGCTGCAGACGGTGCTGACCGTCCTCATCTTCACCGGCCTGGTGGCGCGCTTCGGCACCATTGCGCTGGCCGGCTACGGCATCGGCGCGCGGCTGGAATTCCTGCTGGTGCCGATCTCCTTTTCGGTCGGTGTCGCCAGCGTGCCGATGGTCGGCATGGCGGTCGGCGCGAAGAACATCCTGCGCGCCCGCCACGTCGCCTGGACGGCCGGCAGCATCGCGGCAGCCGCGCTTGCCGTCATCGGCATCGTGGTCGTGCTGTTCCCCGATGCCTGGACCACGCTGTTCACCCAGGATGCCGCGGTGATCGACATGGCGCGGCTGTATCTCACCGCCGCCGGCTTCGGCTTCCCGTTCTTCGGTTTCGGGCTGTGCCTCTACTTCGCATCACAGGGCGCGGGCAAGGTGCTGGGGCCGGTGCTGGGCGGCACCATCCGTCTGGTCATGGTGGCGGTGGGCGGCTGGTGGCTGACCGTGAGCGGTGCCGACGTCTGGACGCTGTTCGCGCTCGCCGGTGCGGCGATGGTGGTCTACGGCGTCTCGACCGGCCTGCTGGTGAAGGCGACCCGCTGGGACCAATAACGTGACGCGGCCGTAATAAAAACGGGCGGGGGGAACCTTCCGGTCCCCCCGTCGTCCTCTCCGTGTGCCGGTGTTCCGGTCACGAGAGGGTGCGGCAGATGAAACTATTTGAATGCCTCGGCTGCGGCCAGCCGGTCTATTTCGAGAATACCACCTGCGAAGGCTGCGGCCGCCGGCTCGGCTACCTGCCGCAGATCGGCGTGCTCAGCGCGCTGGAACCGGCGTCACCGGTCGCGCAGGACCCGCCGCCCGATCTCAATGCGGTCAATCCCAATGCCACTAACGGCGTGTGGCGCGCGCTGGCCTCGCCGGAAAAGCGCTGGCGCTTCTGCATCAACGCGCAGCACGATGCCTGCAACTGGCTGGTCGAGGCCGAGCCGAAAGGCGCGCCGCCCAACCCCGAGGCCTATTGCACCGCCTGCGCGCATAACCGCACGGTGCCCGATCTGTCCAACCCGGTGCATCTGAGTAACTGGCGTCGCATCGAAAGCGCCAAGCATCGCCTGTTCCACGGCATCCTGCGGCTCGACCTGCCGCATGAGACCCGCGACGACGATCCGGACGAGGGCCTGGCCTTCGACTTCCTGCCCGATCCGCCCGACAAATCCGCGCCGCGCATCATCACCGGGCACGACAACGGCCTGATCACCATCAACCTGGTCGAGGCCGACGACGCCAAGCGCGAGAAGATCCGCGTCGCCATGCACGAACCCTATCGCACGCTGCTGGGCCACTTCCGCCACGAGGTCGGGCATTACTACTGGGAACGGCTGGTGCGCCGCGCCGGCGACAACTCGGAAGCCATGAGCGGATTCCGCGCGCTGTTCGGCGACGAACGCGAGGATTACGCCGAGGCGCTCAAGCGCCATTACGCCGCCGAGGGCGAGGGCGGGCCGGCGGCGGGCTGGCAGGAGGGCTTTGTCAGTTCCTATGCCGCCGTGCATCCCTGGGAAGACTTCGCCGAGACCTGGGCGCATTACATGCATATCGTCGACACGCTGGAAACGGCGGGCGCTTTTGGCCTGCGGGTCAAGCCGCGCATCAGCCGGGGCGAGGAGATCGGCACCCGTATCGACTTCGACAGCTACCAGGCCGAGAGCATCGACCAGCTGATCGAAGGCTTCCTGCCGATCACCTTCGCGGTCAACAGCCTGAACCGCTCGATGGGCCAGCCCGATCTCTATCCCTTCGTGCTGAGTGCGCGCGCGATCGAGAAGCTCGGCTTCATCCACGCGCTCTGCCGTCATGCGCGCGAGGGCCTGCCGCAGATCAGTCTGTCGCAAAGCCAGCAGATGAACCAGCCGCCGATGCTGCAGGCGCGCCAGCCGCAGGTGCCCGATATCGCCGCCTTCCTGTCGGTGCCGGATGAACCGCCTGCGCCGGCCGTGCCGCTGCCGGAAGGTCCGACCGACGAGCCGGTGACGCCGCAGACTGCGGCACTGATCGCCGTGGCCTCGCAGCTCGCGCTTGATCCGGCGAACTAGCGCTTACATGCCGTCGATGTGATAGACGAAGACGGAGAGGATGCGGTCGACGTTGCGACCATCTTCAGCCAGCGGGCAATGCACGTATTCGATATCGGCGAAGTTGAAGCGGAACGGAACGTTGACCCGGCCCCGCCAATGCGTTGCCTGGCCACTCTCTGCCACCCGTCGGCGCGGATCGATGACGCAGGCCTCGCTGTCATCGGGTCGCGTACTGTCCAGGTTCACGCTGGTCTCGATATAGCGGTTCATCAGCGGTACCGGGGCGGCGCGCAGCACCAGCTCGCCGGCCACGCGCACGAAGAAGCGCATGCCGACGTCCTCTTGCCGCTGCACCTCCACCAGCACCAGATGATCCAGCATCTGCGGCAGCATCATCGGATCGAAGGCGGCGCGGGCGGGCAGGCGGTCGACGGGATGGATGCGCTGCATGCAGCGCAGGAAACCGGCGATCACCGGGCTCTCGGTCGCTGTCAGCGCGGTCTCGATGGCCTTCAGATTGGGATGCGTCAAGCCTGCTCGCCGCCGCGGTAGAAAAAGGCCGAAACAATACGGTCTATTCTACGGCCGTCATCGGCCAGCGGGCAATGCACGTATTCCAGATCGTCGTAATCGTAGCGGAATTTCATGCGCGGCGGCCCGCGCCAGTAATAGGTCAGGCCGGTTTCCACCACCTGACGACGCACCTCGGTGATGATGGTTGTGGGCTGGCGGCTGTCCGGCGTCACCAGCTTGCCATCCAGCTCGTCCAGATAACGGTTCATCATCGGCACCAGCGCGGCATTGCTGATCACTTCGCCGACCACGCGCATGAAGAAGCGCGGCGGTTCGGGCAGGGGACGGCGATGCACCTCGGCCAGCACCACATGGCCCAGCAGCGACGGGATATGCATCGGATCAAAATCGCGCCGCGCCGGCAGGCGATCGGCCGGATGGATGCGCTGCATGTAGCGCAGGAAGGCGGCGATGGCCGGGCTCTCCGCCATGCTGAGTGCGGCGGTGATGGCGGCAAGGTTCGGGTGAAGGTGGTCGGCCAGTGTCTCAGTCCCGGGTCAATACCGGGATGATTTTCGCCGCCTACGGGTTAACGGTGTGTGGAGATCAGCGCCGGTTTGGCCTAGCACTCCAGGGTGAGTCTGGGGTGCGTGCGTCCGGCCCGAAGGTCCGTTTAGAAGATCGCCGTGATGCGGTTGATGAAAACGGCCAGAATGAGGGCATTGGCGACCATGCCGCCCACATGCATCAGGCGCATCCGCCGCACCGCGCCGGTATCGCCGGCATCGCGGGCGACGATCTCATAGTCGATCCGCTGCAGGAACCAGCGGCGGGCCATGAAGGCGGCGGCTGCCAGCAGGCACATGGCGACGGCGAAGACCGTGTGGTTGGTGGCGGCATAGGCAAAGGTGGCGAAGCCGCCGGTGGCCATCAGCATCAGGAAGTAGCCGCTGAACATGGCGCGCATCAGTCGCGGAATGGCGGGATGCGACAGCCGCACCAGCAGGAAGGCCGGGCAGGCCAGCAGCAGATACCCCATCGGGAACAGCAGCACGATGGTGGCAAAGAGGGCGAGCGGTTCGGGAGTGGTCATGGGCGTCTCGTCTGCGCAATGCGGGTGCAATAGGCCGTAATCTGGCTGATTATACGCCCCGTTCCGGCAGGTGCAGCATTCGACTTAGGTCATGAAACAGTGACACGATTGGGGACGCCGTGGCCGCACGAGGCCAGCGCGGCCTGCGCGACACGACGCCCCGGTCGCGATCAGTTTTTGGTCGGTGCCTTCGGGCAGGTGCCGTCGGCTTCCAGCTTCTCGCGGGTTGGCATGAACATAGGGTTCGCACCCATCTGCTTCTGGGCGACGCAGGTATCCTGGCTGTAGTTGGCATCGCCCGGACGGGCCGCGCCGCCGTCCCCGGCGCAACCGGCAAGAGTGATGCCCAACAGGGCGAGGGCCGCAAAGCCCGACGTGGTCTTAAGCATTACACTTTCCCCTTTAACGGGCCTCGATCCGGCCCTGTCAGCAGCGCTACACGGCCGGGGGATGAACGTCAACGCCACCTATGGGCGAGCCGGCAACAAAGATATGTTAAAAGTCCCATTTATTCTTTTTTTGTTCTCATTTTCTGAAAATCACGGTATGATGCGTCTCCTGTGCCTCTCACAGGAGAAATGCCATGTCGCCACCCCGCGAAACCTACGACCCGTTTAAGGACGAAACCCTTGGAACGGCTGACGAAACGCCCCTGAAGATATGGGGGACTCCGCCGGCCCCCAAGCCGGCCCGGCCGCCGCGCAAGCGCCCGCAGCTGATCGACTGGCGCGGCGTCGCGCGCCGGATCGCCGAGGGCGAGCGCATCCCGCTCATCGCCGATGCGCTGAACATCCCCGAGCAGCGCATCTGGTCGCATCTGCATAAAAGCCTGCGCTTCGCCACCTATCTCCGTCTGGCGCTGGAGCGTCAGCGGCAACTGACGCGCGCGCAGTTTCCAGCTCTGGTTTCCGCCACCCTGCGGCGCGGGATCATGGGCGACGAGGCATTGCCCGCCGATGTGCTGGCCTGGCTCAGCGCCCAGATCAAGGAGAAGGAAGAGTCGCAGGCGCAGGAGATCACGGATCGTCTGCGCGCGGCCTGCGGATCGCAGCCCAAGGCGAAGCCGGCTGCAGATGCAACTGAGGTTGTGCAACCGCCCACGCCGATTTCACCGCAACTAGAAACGAAGCAAAACGAAGCGCCGCGAACGTTTCCGCGCGCGGCGCCTGTCAGAGAAGATATGTCTGAAGGGTCAGGCGGGCCAGCCTTAAGCAGGGATGCCGGTGCCGGTGCGCACGCGCTCCAGCAGCCGATCCATGAAGGCCTCGCAGAGCGCGACCTGCTCCAGCGCGATGAACTCGTTGGGCTTGTGGGCCTGCTCGATGTTGCCGGGCCCGCAGACAATGGTGGGAATCCCCAGCTCGGAGAACAGGCCGGCCTCCGTGCCGAAGGCCACCTTCTGCACGCGGTTGGCCCCGGTTAGCGCCTTGGCCAGTTCGATCACGCCGGCGCGGTCATCGGTCGAGAGCCCGGGGAATTCCGACACCTGGCTGAAGGTGAAGCCGGCAGCAGGATCGATGGCCTTGAGTTCAGGCTCCAGCTTGTTCTTGGCGTAAGCCACGACCTCGGCATAGAGCGCATCGACATCGTCCTGCGGCAGATAGCGGATCTCCCACAGGAAGTAGCAGTCCTTCGGCACGATGTTCAGCGCCGTGCCGCCATTCACCACGCCGGTATGCAGCGAAGTGTAGTGGGGTGCGAATTCATGATCGTAGGGGCCGTTGTCGCGCTTCTTGCGGGCGAGGCCCTTGATGAAGGCGATCAGCTCGGCGGCGGCTTCCACGGCATTGGCACCCTGGTGGGTCAGCGAGGAATGGCATTCAAAGCCGCGCACATCGACGCGCCAGCTTTTCTTGCCCTTGTGCTGCGCGATCACCTGCATCTCGGTCGGCTCGCCGACGATGCAGGCCTTGGGCCGCACCGGCATCTTCTTCAAGGTCTCGATCAGGCGCTTGGCGCCGAGGCAGCCGACTTCCTCATCGTAGGTGAAGGCATAATGAATCGGGGTTTCCAGCTTCTGCGCCAGGAATTTCGGCGCATAGGACAGCGCGATGGCGACAAAGCTCTTCATGTCCGAGGTGCCGCGGCCATACAGCTTGCCGTCCTTCTCGACGATCTTGAAGGGATCGGTGTCCCATTCCTGGCCGTCGATCGGCACCACATCGGTATGGCCAGACAGCACGATGCCCGGCTTGTCCTGCGGGCCGATGGTCGCATAGAGGTTGGCCTTCTTGCCGGTCTCGTCATGCACCAGCGTGCTGTCCACGCCCAGGCCCTTGAGGTGATCGCGCACCCAATGGATCAGGTCGAGATTGGAATCGCGGCTCACCGTCGGCATCTCGACCAGCTGCGTGATCATGTCGAGGGCGGTCTTGCTGGGCTTGGAAGTCATGTTTTTCTCTCTTGCTTTACTACCGTCGTCCCCGCGAAAGCGGGGACCCAGGGGCCACAGCCTGAGCATATGACCCTGGATTCCCGCGTGCGCGGGAATGACGAGGGGAGGGTACTGGTACTACTGGGACTGCAGGCTCTTGATCTGGGCGTCGAGGTCGTCGGCGATGAAATATTCCACGATCTCGTCGATGCTTTCATCGACCGTGAAGCCCATGTCGGCGGCGCGCTGCGACTGCGTCGCACCGGGCCAGCCATCGACGATCTTCTGGATCGCGGCATCGGGCGTCCAGTGGATGGTGCCCACCTTGCGGTTGGCACCCTTCAGCGCCGGGGTCGCGCGCTCGACGGCCGCCGCCATTTCGCCGGCAGTGACGCGGATGCCGCTGAGCAGCAGCGCGCGGTCCTTGCCGAATTTTTCCGCCGGCAGGTCATGGGCGCGGATGAAGGCATCGACGACGCGACGGGGAGAGAGACAGGCCATCGGGCTGTCCGGGCGCACCGGGCAGATGGCATCGACGCCCGACAGCGGCTCGCGGATCATCGAACTGGCCCAGGTGCTGGCGGCTTTGTTGGGTTTGCCCGGGCGCACCATGATGGTCGGCAGCCGGATGCTGCGGCCATCGAGCAGGCCCTTGCGGCTGTAGTCGTTGACCAGCAGTTCGCCCGACAACTTCTGCACGCCGTAAGATGTTGTCGGCCGCTGCGCGGTTTCGTCGGTCACCGTCTTGGGCAGATAGTCACCGCCATAGACGGCCACGGAACTGGCAAAGACCAGACGCGCGGGCGTGGAGAGCGCGCGGCAGGCCTCCAGCACATTGCGCGTGCCGGTCAGGTTGACGCTGTAGCCGCCGTCGAAGTCGGCTTCCGCGCCCGACGACACGATGGCAGCGAGATGGAAGACGGAGTTTGTCTTGTCGCCGATCAGCGCCTTCACCTGCGCCGCGTCGCTGATGTCGCCGGCCTTGATCGTGACCTTCGGATCGACAGGGCCTGCGGCCTTCACGGTGTCGAAGAGAGTGATATGCGCGATCGGCTGCGGCTTGCCGTCCGGGCCGGTCAGCGTGCCGCGACGCAGCAGTTCCTGGACCAGCTTCTGGCCAATGAAACCGGCGCCGCCGGTGATGACGACATTGAGCATTGGGCACTCCCAGTATTCTGGAAAGCGTCCACGCTAATCACCCCGGCGCGCCCAGACAAGGCGCAGGGATTGGTTCAGTCCAAAGGTCAGCGGGGCGGCGGCGGGCCGCGGTCGCCATCAAGGCCAGGTTCGCCCCTGCGTTCGCCCCGGTCACGCCGCGGACCCATGCCCGGCGGGCCCAGATGCAGCAGGCGCTGGGAATATTCCCGCCGTTCCGCCGGCGTCATGGCATCGGCGGCGGCCAGCAGGCCGGCCTGCATGCCCTGCTGGAAATCAGCCAGCCGGTCGCGGTGCTGGGCCAGCAGGCTGGCAAATTTCGCGCGGTCGAAAGGTTCGGCCGCCAGGGTCTCGGCCAGTTCGCGGCGCATCTCGTGGAAGGGCGTCACGCCCGGCTTGCGGCTTTCTTCTACCGCCTTGCGGAAGGCTTGCGCGGCATGATCGGGCAGGCGGCGTGCCACCTGTTCCTCCGCATGGCTCGCCGGCATGCGGTCCATGTTGCGGTATTTATAGAAGCGCGTGGCGCCGAAGCCGATCAGCGCCAGGTTGACCGCCACCGAGACGATCAGCCCGGCGGCAAGCCAGCGGTTGAGGTGCGGCTTCGGTGCGGGAAGGGATGTATCGGCCATGATGACTCAATCCTCCAGCGAAACCGGCGTCGCGGCCGCGTATTGCAGCGAGACGATGTCATTCTGCGTATCCAGCAGGGCGAAGTTGGTGAAGCCCGCGCCGATGCCGATGGCCAGCGCCAGCGCAAGGGCTGCAAATTGCGGCATCGCGCGGCCGGTGGGGAACAGCAGCCCCAGCGCTTCGGCCACCTGGCTGCGCCAGCCGGCCAGGGCCGCGACGGGGCGCGTGGCAATCTGGCTCAGGATGCGGTTGCGCAGCGCATCGCTCGGTTCGATCCCGGGCAGGACGGCGTTCAGCAGCAGGGCATCGACATGGGCGGCCTCGCGCAGCAGGGCGCGCGCCGGCGTCGAAGACTCCAGCAACCGGTCGGCGGCTTCGCGGTCGGCCTTGGGCCAGCGGCTGAGATCGGCGCCCCAGGCATCCAGCAGGTCGGTGAAACGGTCCATGTCCATGACTTACTCCTTGTCCCGGCCGTCGCCGCCCAGGCTGGGGGCGAGGTCGTCGCGCAAGCTGCGCTTGGCGCGGATCAAAAGGGATTCCAGGGCGCCGACGCTGATATCCAGCGCGCGGGCCGCGTCGATGTTGCTCTCGCCTTCCCAGAAGCAGAGCAGGATGGCGGCGCGCTGGCGCTCGGGCAGTTTCTGCAGCGCGGCGGCGACGCGGTCGCCGGTTTCATGCGCCAGCCGTGCGTCATAGGGCGAGGCCGTCTGCTCGTCGATCGGTTCGGGCTGGTCGTCCAGCACCGCCATCTTCGGCTTGCGCCGGCGATCGATGCTCAGGTTCACCACCACGCGGTTCAGCCAGGTCTTGAAGCTGGCGCCGCCATCGGCGCGCCAGCGACCGGCATGCTGCCAGACGCGCAGGAAGGCTTCCTGCGCCACCTCCTCGGCATCGGCGCGGTCGAACAGCACCCGGTAGGCCATGGTGACGGCATGGCGCAGGTACTTGTCGACCAGCAGGCGATAGGCCGCGTGATCGCCATTGGCGACCCGCTGCATCAGTGCGGCGTCGACATCGCTCATGCGGTCAACCGGCCCGGCTGTTTCCAGCCGGGGCAGCGTGAGAGAGGCGAACATGGGAAACTGTCCTGCTCATGCCGTTATCGTCTGGAAGGTTACACGGGGGCATGGGTGGATTCCTGCGCCCGGAATAGGGCGGTTTTCAGGCAGCGTTCATGCCAGGGACTAAGCCTGGCCGGCCGCCTCCAGGGCTTTCAGCTCCTCGGTCAGGCGGGCGATCTCGGCGCCCATCTCCTTGGCGATGTCCGGCGCGTCCCAGTCGCGATACTGCTGCTGCCGGTAGGCCAGCGCGTTGCGGTAATACAGCCAGGCATTCAGGCGGCAGCGCACGTAGTTGTTCTGGGTCTTGATCACCTTGCCCGGGCTGCCCACCACGACGGAGTTCGACGGGATCACGGTGCCTTCCTTCAGGAAGGTATGGCCGCCGATGATACAGTTATCGCCGATCACGCAGCCGTCCATGATGGTCGAGCCGATGCCGATCAGGCAGTTGTCGCCGATCGTGCAGCCGTGGATGGTGCAGTGGTGGGTGATCGAGCAATGCGCGCCGATATAGGTGCCGGTCTGGCCGCCCACATGCAGCATCGAGAAATCCTGGATGTTGGTGTGTTTGCCGACGACGACCTCGTAATTCTCGGCCCGCATGGCGACGTTGATCCAGACCGACGATCCTTCCTCCAGCCGCACCTTGCCGTAAATCTGCGCGGTATCGTGGATATAGGCGGGATTGTTGAGGACGACGTCGGGGCCATACGCGGGCATTTATGCTTCCTCCATCTGGGTGCCGCCAGCTTATCCAACGCGGGCGGGGGGAGAAAGGTGCCCCAGACGCGAAAAGGGCCGCCCGCCAAGATCATATTGGGAGCGGCCCTTGCGCAACATGACAGTGCCGTGGTGCTTACTTGGTGGCGTCCTTCAAGAAGGCGATCAGGTCGGCGACCTCGCTTTCCTTCTTGATGCCGGGGAAGACCATCTTGTTGCCCGGGATGTAGCCCTTGGGATCGGCGATGTATTCGCCGATGGTCTTCTCGTCCCAGGTGATGGCCTTGGCCTTCATGGCATCCGAGAACTTGTAGCCGTCCATGCTGCCCGACTTGCGGCCGAACAGGCCGGCGAGGCTGGGGCCCACGGCGTTCTTGCCGGCTTCCAACTGGTGGCAGGCCCGGCATTTGGCGAAGGATTTCTTGCCTTCCTCGGGGTTTCCGGCTGCCTGAGCGGAAGAAATACCGATCAGGCCGAGGGCGGCGATACCAAGCAAAAGACGCAACATATGGGGGGCTCCTTCAATCCAAGACACGAGTCGCTGGAGGAAAATAATCCGACGAGCAAAAAAATAGCACAGCGACTCGCAAAGGGAACAGCGACGCGGTGTCGCATTTACCGGTGCTTAAGAAGCCGATGCGTAGTCTGCCCCGCCTGAGTGCAGGGGACGTACTTATGAATATGATGGCCAATCTGGAGCGGGCGCGGCTGCAGGCGATGCTGACGGCGGGCAACGACGTGTTGCTGGTCCAGCGCGAACTGGCGGCCAAGCGCAGCAACCTGGTGGCCGAACTCCTGCGCGGCGAAGAGGATTTCTTCGAGCAGCAGCATTATCCCGTCGGCGATGTCTTCGATCCGTCGACCGGTGCGCAGTATTACTACCATGCCCATCGCAACGAAGATCGCGAGCACGGGCATTTCCATATCTTCCAGCGGCCGCATGTGCAGGCCGAGCAGTTCGAGCCGGCCCGCTATGTGAAGGCGGGCGTGGGGCGCTGCTCGCCCGAGGAGATGATCGGCAAGCACTGGCCGCGCGGCGACCAGGCGCTGGCCCATATCGTCGGCGTCGCCATGGATCATTACGGCCAGCCGATCCGCCTGTTCACCACCAACCGCTGGGTGACGGACGAGACCTGGTTCCCGGCGCGCGAGGTGATCGCGATGCTGAGCCGCTTCGAGCTGCGCCATGCCTGGCCCGCCCAGGAAGTGAACCGCTGGCTCAACGGCCTGCTGCAGCTGTTCCAGCCCGAGATCGTCGAACTGATCCGCCGCCGCGACGCCGCCGTGGAAGCCCGCGGCCGCGCCAATCCACGCGGCGATGCGCTGGAAGACCGCAGCCTGGAAGTGACTGCCTCGCTGGATATCTCGGTGGAGCGCCGGGTGCGCCAGCTGCGTCGTTCGCTGGCCGTTTAAAGCCTGATCAATTGGGCAGGTAGCCCAGGTTGCGCCATTCCGTATAGGCCTTGCGGAAGCTGTGGAACGACTCCCACACCTTCTTGAATTCCGGATTGGCGGCGCTTTCTTCCTTCACCACCTGAACCCATGATGCCTTGAGCGCGTCCATCACCGGCTTGGGCAGGGTGTGGAGATTGACGCCACGGGCGCGGATTTCCTGCAGGGCCTTCACCTGCTGGACTTCGCCCTCGGCCAGGCTCTCGCGGATATTGTCGCCGCAGGCATTCATGATCATGCCGCGTTGGGCATCGGTCAGGCCATCCCAGACCTTCATGTTGATCAGCAGCGTGATCAGCGAACTCTGCTGGTGCCAGCCGGGGAAGTAGTAATGCGTGGCGGCTTTCTCGAAGCCGTAGCGCAGGTCGATGAAGGGCAGCGAGAATTCCGCCGCGTCGATGCTGCCGCTCTGCAGTGCATAGAAGGTGTCGCCGCCGTTCAGCGCCACAGTATCGACGCCCAGCCGGCGCATCACCTTGGCACCGATGCCCATGAAACGCATGCGCAGGCCGTTCAGGTCGGCCACCGTGTTGATCTCGCGGCGGAACCAGCCGCCGGATTCCGGCGGCAGCACGGTGCAGACGATCGGCTTGATGTTGAAGCGCGCGAAGCTCTCGTCCATCAGGTCCTGGCCGCCGCCGTAGGATAGCCAGGCCAGGTATTCGCCGGCCGAAGGACCAAACGGAACCGTGGAGAAAAGCCAGAAGACTGAGTCGCGCTCGGCGAAGAAATTGGGCGAGGACCAGACGGCGTCGATGGTGCCATCCGAGACCTTGGCGAACAGTTCGGCATTCGGCGCCAGCATGTTGGGCTCGAACACCTTCATTTCGATATTGCCGTCCGATGCGATGGACAGCTTTTCCACCATCGACACGGCCATGGTGCCGATCTGCGGCGCCGAGGTCGGCGCGGCGCTGGCCAGCTTGATGACGACGGGGCGGCCGGGCGCCTCGGTGACGGCGGGCGGGACGGCGTTCAGGGCGTTGTCGGGATCCTTGATGGCACGCGCTTCCGGGGTATTGGCGGACCGCTGTAACGACACGGCGCCGATACCAATCAGAATACCAAGTACCAATGCCAGGCCGGCAACCGTGACCAGGCGTGCCATGTTCACAATGATCCTGTTCCCCTCTGCCGGCGCGAGGTCCCACCAGCGCCGGGCTTTGTAAGTGTGTGTGACAATAGGCGGCTGCCGGGCCGGCCGTCTATGCATACACGGATGATCGGGCGTCAGCTTGACCTTAGTTTCACATGAAACTAATCTGCCGCAAGGTTGAGAAACGATAACGAAGACCTGTCCCGGGAGGACGCTATGGCGATGTCTCGCTTCATCACATTGCTGTGCAGTGCAGCATTGACGGCTGTTACATGGGGCGGTACCGCGCCGTCGGCCAGTGCCCAGGAAATCGAGCTCAAGCTGAGCCATTTCCTGCCGCCCGGCCACGGCATGCACCGCGACTGGTTCGTGCCCTGGGGCGAGGAGCTGGCCAAGCGCACCAACGGCAAGGTCAAGCTGACCGTCTATCCGGCGGGCAGCGCGTTCGGCAATCCGGCCCGCCAGCTGGAGCAGGCGGTGAGCGGCGTGGTCGATATCGCCCATGGCCTGCGCGGCGTGCCGGCCGGCCGCTTCAACCGCATGGGCATCATCGAATTCCCCTTCCTGGTCGAGACCGCGAATGCCGCCAGCCGCACGCTGTGGGAGATGTACCCCAAGCATTTCGCGGCCGAGTTCCCCGACACGGTGAAGGTGCTGGGCCTGCACGCGCATAACGCCGGCCTGATCCATACCGGCGCCAAGCAGGTCAAGACCATGGATGACCTGAAGGGCCTGCGCATCCGCTCGCCCAGCCCGCAGATCAACGCGATGCTGCAGCAGCTGGGCGCGACCCCGGTCGGCCTGCCGCCGGGCGATGTGTATGAGAACCTGCAGCGCGGCGTGATCGACGGTGCCGTGTTCCCGTGGGACCCGATCAATTCCTTCCGCCTGTTTGAGGTGACCAAGTATCACCTCGATGCACGGTCCTATACCGCCAGCTTCTACTTCATCATCAACAAGCGCAAATACGACAGCCTGCCGGCCGATGTGAAGAAGGCCATCGACGAGACCACCGGCAGCGCGCTGACCGAGCGCTTCGGCGACTGGTGGAACCAGTGGGATGCGCCGGGACTCGAAGCTGCCAGCAAGAAGGGCAACGTGATGACCTCGCTGTCGGAGGCCGAGCGCGTCCGCTGGCGTGAGGCGCTGAAGCCCACCACCGAAAAGCTGCTCACCGATCTGGAAGGGCAGGGCGTCAAGGATGCCCGCGACATCCTGAAGGAGATGCAGCAGCGCATCGCCAAATACGAAGGCGGCAAGCGCTAAGAGAACTTTCAACCGCCCCGGCCCAGGAAAATCCCTTGGCCGGGGCGGTTCGTTTCTGCAGGACCGCTTTTATGATTCCTTTATACCGCCTGGCTGATCGCGCCACCGCATGGCTTGCCGTGGTCGGCGCTTTCTGTGCGTTGATGGCTGGCGTGGTCACCTGCCTCGATATCGTGATCCGCAACATGGGCGGGCAGGGGATTCTCGGGACGGTCGACATCACGCAGATGCTGATCGTCGCCGCCGCCTTCTTCACCATCCCCTATGGCTTCATGACCGACAGCCATGTCGCCGTCGATGTGGCGGTGAACTACCTGCCGCCGCGCGGCCGGGCACTGGCGCGCGCCTTTGCCGTGGCGCTGGGCGGACTGCTGATGCTGGCCATCGGCTGGTACGGCATCGGGCAGGCCAACACGGTGGCGATGATGGGCGACAGGTCGCAGACCATCGCGCTGCCGATGATCTGGTTCTGGTATCCGCTGCTGGCCGGGTCGTTCTTCACGGCATTGATTGTCGCCGTCATTCTGGCACGCCATCTGGAGGTCGCCGTCACCGGACGCGACATGCTCCCGCCGGTCGAGCACAAGGGAGAAATCCTGTGAGCGCGACCGTGATGGGGATTGCCGGCTTTGCCGCCGTACTGTTGCTGATGGTGGCGCAGGTGCCGGTGGCGGTCGCCATGGGCGTGGTCGGTGCGGCCGGCTTCCTGTGGCTGCAGGGCTGGGACGGGCTGGCCTATGTGATGGGCACGTCGCCGTTTGAATCCGTCATTCCTTACAGCCTGTCGACCGTGCCGCTGTTCGTGATGATGGGCGTGTTCGCGACCTATGCCGGCCTGTCGCGCCAGCTCTATGACGCGGCTTACGCGTTCCTGGGGCATTATCGCGGCGGACTGGCGCTGGCTACCATGGGCGCCTGCGCGGCCTTTGGCTCGATCTGCGGCTCGGCTGTTGCGACAGCTGCCACCATGTGCCGTGTTGCGCTGCCCGAGATGCGGCGGCGCGGCTATTCCGACAGCCTCGCCACCGCGACGGTGGCGGCCGGCGGCACGCTGGGGATTCTGATTCCGCCCTCGATCATTCTGCTGATCTATGCGCTGCTGACCGAGCAGTCGCTGGGCAAGCTGTATATCGCGGCGCTGCTTCCCAGTGTCCTGGGCACTGGCCTCTACATGCTGGCGATCACCGTGGTGACGCGCCTCAATCCGGCCAGCGGCCCGGCCGGCGACAAGATGGACTGGCCCAACCGCCGCCGCACCATGAAGAATGTCTGGCCGGTCTTCCTGCTGTTCACCGTGGTGATCGGCGGCATGTTCATCGGCATCTTCTCGCCCAACGAGGCGGCTTCCGTGGGCGCGGTTGGTGCGCTGCTGTTTGCGCTGGCCAGCCGCACGCTGACGCCGTCGCGTTTCAAGGATTCGCTGCTGGAGACGGCGGCGACCAGCGCCATGATCTTCCTGATCCTGATCGGGGCGGGGCTGTTCAACTTCTTCCTGGAAGTGACCAACGCGCCACAGCTGGTGGTGCAACAGATTCAGGCGATGGGTCTCAGCCCGACGATGTTCCTGATCCTGCTCACCGTCTCCTACGTCGTCCTCGGCGCGCTGATGGACGACCTGGCGATGATGCTGCTGACCTTGCCCTTCGTCTATCCCGCCGTGCAGGCGCTGGGCATCGATCCGATCTGGTTCGGCATCTACATGGTGACGATTGTCGAGATCGGCATGATCGTGCCGCCGGTGGGCATGAACCTTTTCGTCATCCAGGGCGTGGGCAACGTGAAGCTGGAAACCGTGATCCGCGGCATCCTGCCCTTCGTGGTGGCCGATCTGGCGCGCGTGGCGCTGCTGATCGGTTTCCCGGCCATCGTGCTGTGGCTGCCGAAATTTATGGAGTGATGCGCTTCTTCGCGGGCGGCGTCACACCGTAGTTTCGGATCCAGCCGAGGGAGTCGACGGTGGCGCCGGCCGGGCGATACTCGCAGCCGATCCAGCCGTCATAACCCAGCGTATCCAGGGTCTGGAAAATATAGTCGTAGTTGATTTCGCCGTTGCCTGGCTCGCGCCGGTCCGGCGGATTGGCGATCTGCACATGGCCGATGACGGGCATCTGGCGTTCGATGCGCTTGGCCAGATCGCCATGGATGATTTGCGCGTGATAAACATCGAACTGCAGGCGCAGGTTCATGACGTTGATTTCCCGGATCACCTTCTCGGCGAAATCGAAGTCGCTCAGGAAAAAGCCGGGGATGTCGCGCTGGTTGATCGGCTCGATCATCAGGGTGATGCCGACCTGTCTGGCCTGTTCGGCCGCCCAGGCCAGATTGTCCATGTAGCAGGCTTCCATGGCGCGGCGGTCAGCCTTGGCCGGCTGCAGCCCGGCGACGACGTGAATCTGCTTGCAGCGTAGGGCCTGCGAATATTCAAAGGCGCGGCTGATGGTGGCGCGGAAGTCCTGGCGACGGTCGGGCAGCGAGGCCAGCCCGCGGTCGCCGGCGGCCCAGTCACCGGGTGGCGCGTTGAACAATGCGACCTGGACGCCGGAATCACGGATGGCGGCGGCAACGGCGGCGGCGCTGTGCTCGTAGGGGAACATGAATTCCACGGCCTGGAAGCCCTGTTCGGCGGCTGCCGCGAAACGGTCGAGGAAGGGCTCTTCCTGGAACAGGAAGCTCAGGTTGGCAGCAAAGCGCGGCATCATTCCCCCCGGTGGCGGCCTGAATGCAGACGGGCCGGTGAACCCGATCTGTCATCGGACGTTGGTTTTCCGAGACTGTCATTTCTGCTAACTGTTGGGCAAGCCTTCTTCTTTTCCCTAGCCTTCCTCGACCACCTCCCAGGACCCTCATGGCCAACGGCATCTTGCAGGCGGAACGCGACGGCAGCCGGCTGCGCTTGAGCGCCAGCGGGGCCTGGACGCTGGCCAGTGCCGCGACGCTGCTGGAGCGCGTGGAAGCCGTGAAGACGGGTGGCCTGCGGCAGGCCGTGCTGGACACCGCCCGTATCGAACGCCTGGACACGACCGGGGCCATCCTGCTGCACCGGCTGGATACGGCCCTGCAGAAACAGGGCGTGAAGCTGGACTGGGGCGGCTTGCGGCCCGAGCATCAGGCGCTGGTCGATTACGTGAAGGGCGGCGATGCCTCGGTGCCGATGCGGCCGGGCGCCGGCAGCGGGCTGGTGGCGCTGGTCACGTACTTTGGTTGGCTGACCGTCTATTTCGGCCGTGAGGCCCTGCGCTTCATCATGTTCATCGGTGAGGTGACCGAGACCTTTGTGCGGCTGATCGGCAAACCGCAACGCCTGCGCTTCACATCGGTCGTGCATCACATGGAGCAGACCGGCCTGCGCGCCATCCCCATCGTCGGGCTGCTGTCCTTCCTGATCGGCATGGTTATGGCCTATCAGGGCGCCAGCCAGCTGCAGCGCTTCGGGGCGCAGATTTTCGTGGTCGACCTGATCAGCATCTCGGTGCTGCGCGAGCTGGGCATCCTGCTGACCGCCATCCTGATTGCCGGCCGTTCCGGCAGCGCGTTTACCGCGCAGATCGGCACCATGAAGGTGAACGAGGAAATCGCCGCCATGCGCGTGCTGGGCCTCGATCCGGTCGAGGTGCTGGTGCTGCCGCGTGTCTTCGCGCTGGTGCTGACCCTGCCGGTGCTGGGCTTCTTCGCCGATATCATGGGCCTGCTGGGCGGCGCACTGATGGCCTGGAACAATCTGGACATCGACCCTTTCATGTTTTTCCGCCGCCTGCATGACGGCAACGCCCTGCGGCATTTCACACTGGGCATCGTCAAGGCGCCGATCTTTGCCATCCTGATCGCGCTGGTCGGCTGCTATGAGGGCATGCGGGTCAAGCGCGATGCCGAAAGCGTCGGCCGGCTCACCACGCGCGCGGTGGTGCAGTCGATCTTCCTCGTGATCGTGTTCGACGCGCTGTTCTCCATCATCTTCAGCGTGATGGGGCTGTGATGGAGACTGCCCGCAGCATCGGCGAACGCGACGTGGTGATCTCGGTGCGCGGGCTGGTCAACCGCTTCGAGGGCCCACCGATCCACGATGGCCTCGACCTCGATGTCTATCGCGGCGAGGTGCTGGGCGTGGTCGGTGGTTCGGGCACCGGCAAGTCGGTCCTGCTGCGCAGCATCGTCGGTCTCAACCGCACCAAGGGCGGCAGCATCCGCCTGCTGGGCACCGACATGATCGATGGCGATCCGCAGGCCCTGCGCGCCGTGCGCCAGCGTTTCGGCGTGCTGTTCCAGGATGGCGCGCTGTTCTCGTCGCTGACCGTCGCCCAGAATATCCAGGTGCCGCTGAAAGAGTTCTACGACCTGCCGCAGGATTTGATGGACGAGATCGCGGCGGCGAAAGTCCATATGGTAGGCCTGCCGGCCGATGCGGCGGGCAAGTTTCCCGCCGAACTCTCGGGCGGCATGCGCAAGCGTGCGGGTCTGGCCCGTGCGCTGGCGCTGGACCCGGAAGTCGTGTTCTTCGACGAACCGACTGCCGGCCTCGATCCGGTTGGCGCGGCGGCTTTCGACCAGCTGGTGCGCGACCTGCAGAAGGCGCTGGGACTGACCGTGTTCATGGTGACGCATGATCTCGACTCGCTGCATGCCATCTGCGACCGTATCGCCGTGCTGGCCGAGAAGAAGGTGCTGCTGACCGGGCCGATGGATGTCATGCTGAAAGACAAGCATCCCTGGGTCGTTGAATATTTCCATGGGCCGCGGGCCCGCGCAGCCGCCGCCACGGCACTGTTGGATAAAAGGTGAGACAATGGAAACGCGCGCCAATCATCTGCTGATCGGCAGCTTCATGCTGGTCTTCCTGGTGGCCATCGTGGCTTTCACGCTGTGGCTGGCCAAAAGCCGCACCGATCGCGACATCGCCCGCTACAACATCTATTTCACCGGGTCTGTGGCGGGACTGGGCGTGGGCGGCGATGTGCGCTTCAACGGCATCAAGGTTGGCAATGTCACCCAGATCGTGATCGACCGCGACGATACCAGTCGCGTGCTGGTGATCGTGGAGATCGGCGCCGACACGCCGGTGCGCCGGGATTCGGAAGCCACGTTGCAGCTGCAGGGCATCACCGGCGTTTCCTATGTGCAGATTTCGCCGGGCAGCCGGGGCGCAGAAATCCTGCCGGTGGTGAGCAGCAGCGATCAGAAGGAATATCCGATCATCCGCTCGAAATCCTCGGCCATCGAGGCGCTGGTGGAAGCCGCACCCGAATTGTTCAACCGCGCGGCCCAGGTGCTGAGCGACGAGAATCTGAAGAACCTGAGCGGCATGATCGCCGACATGAAGACGGTCACCGGCCAGCTGGCTGCGAAGCAGGAGAGCATCGGCCGCGCCATCGACAGCTTCGAGCGCACCGGCAGCGATATCGCGAAAATGGCCGCGGCGGCGGGCGAGATCGCGGGCAAGCTGGACAACCTGCTGACCGAGGCCGAGCGCACCTTCAAGCAGAGCAACAAGCTGCTGGATGGCGATGTGGCCGCCACCTTGCAGGATGCGCGCGTCACGCTGGCGCAGCTACGCGCCATCGCCGAGGAAAACCGCGCGCCGATCAACGCCATCACCACCGATGGCTTCGGCGAGTTCCGCCGCTTCATCGCCGAAGCGCGCAATCTGGTGACCAGCCTGTCGCGCGTGGCGCAGCGGCTGGAAGACGATCCGAGCGCTGTGCTGTTCGGCAATCGCGATGCCGAATACCGGACCGAAGGGGGAGGAGCCCGCCGATGAGCGCCATGATGATGACGCGCCGTGGATTGATGCTGGCCGGTGCGGCTTTGCCGTTGTCCGCCTGTGGCGGCCTGCTGCCGCAGACGCCGCCGTCCAATCTCTACACGCTGTCGCCCAAGACCACCTTCCGCAACGATCTGCCGAAGGTGGATTATCAGCTGGTGGTGGAAGAGCCCTATGCGGCGGGCGGGCTGGATACGCATCGCATCGCCATCTACACCACGCCCTATGAGGTGAAGTATTACGCCGAGGTGCGCTGGGCCGAGCGGGTGCCACGCATGGTGCAGACCTTGCTGGTCGAGAGCTTCGAGAATACCGGCAAGATTGTCTCGGTCGGCCGCCAGTCGGTGGGCCTGCGCTCGGATTTCAACCTGAAGAGCGAGCTGCGCGAATTCCAGGCCGAGCTGAAGGACGGCGGCAGCGTGCCCGAGGTGCTGGTGGCGCTGAATGCCAAGCTGGTGAGCCAGACCAAGCAGCAGATCGTGGCCTCGATGAACTTCTCACGCCGCACCAAGGCGAAGGGCGCGGCCCTGCCTCAGGTGATCGAGGCGTTTGACGAAGCGCTGGGTGCGGTGCTGCGCGAGACCGTCCAGTGGTCGATGGGCAACATGCGCAAGGATATGCTCTGAGGTTTAGAGCCCGCTGCGCAGTTCCACGATCGGCTTGGACATCACCGCTTCGGTGTCCCAGGGGAACAGGATCCAGGTATCCTGGCTCACTTCGGTGATGTAGCTGTCGACCATCGGCCGGCCGGAAGGTTTCGCGTAGATGGTGGCGAAATGCGCCTTCGGCAGCAGCTGACGCACGGCCTTGGCCGTCACACCGGTATCGACCAGGTCGTCGACAATCAGCCAGCCTTCGCCCTGATCGGGCAGGGCGGCCGTGGCCTCTTTCAGGATGTTGACCTTGTTGCCGCGCTCCAGCTCGTTATAGGTCGAGCAGGAGATGGTCTCGATCACGCGCACGTTCAGTTCGCGCGCCACGATGGCCGCCGGCACCAAGCCACCGCGCGTGATGGCGACGATACCCTTGTACTTGCCGCCATTGGCCTGCGCCGCATCGAGCAGGCGCCAGGCCAGCGCCTTGCAGTGGCGATGCAACTCTTCCCAGGAGACGGGGAAGAATTTGGTGTAGCCGTGGGTCTCGGTCATGCTTATTCCCCCGCTGCCGTCGTGGCTTTGCGATAGGCTTCCATGGGATTACGGACCATGTCCGGGATCTCCACGGATTTCAGGATTTTCTCATCGACGATGCAGGAGACATGCGTGGCGGTGAAGCAGACCTCGCCGGCCGTGTTGCGCCCCTTGATGTCGAAAGTGATGGTGGAGCGGCTGATCTTCTCGATGCGCAACTCGACCGTGAAGGGATCGCCGCCTTTCAGCGCGCGCTGGAAATCCAGCCGGGTGCTGACCGTTGGCGCGCCAAGGCCGAATTCCTTGTGCAGGCGCAGGAACCAGACGCCCACCACCTCGCGCCAGAAGGCCTCCAGCGTCTCCATCACGTAATCCAGAAACTGCGTGGTGTAGACCATGCCGGCCGGATCGCATTCGCCCCATTGCACGATGCGCGGGACGGAGAAGGGGCGGTCAGGCGTATACGTCTTTGAATCGCTCATGGGCGGGGATGATACGGAGGCCGTCGGGCAAAAAAAAGGGCGTCCGGACCTGAATCCGGACGCCCTTGTCTGGGAGGGAACCGTTTTACGGGCGGACGTATTCGAAATCGACCGCCTGGTTGTTGATGCCGCGCGCCGGCGGGGCGATCCAGCCGGCATATTTGCCGATCTCGGTCACCGGCTTCATCAGGCTGATGACATAGAGGCGGTCGTCCTCGGTGGGCAGCCAGCTGTGATGCCTGGAGTCCCAGTCGGCCTGGCTGATGATCTTGCCCTGCGGGTCGACGCGCATCTCGGAAAACTGGCCGATCTGGCGGTGGAAGGCGCGGTGCGGAATCTTCAGCTCGAAGTCGATGCCGTGGCGCTTGATCACCTGGTTCCAGCGCATCACGCCACGGGCGCAGTCGGCCACATAGTCGTCGCGCAGGCGTTCGTTCAGCGAGATCAGGGCGGCTTCTTCCTTCTCGCGGAAACCGTCGCCGTGAGGCTCAAGAACTTTGTACGCCGCGTCGGTCAGCTTGTGGTCGTCGTCGATGCGGGTCTCATCAAAACGACCCTTGATGCCCATGGTGTAGTAGTTGGCGGCGTTGGTCGAGATTTCCGAGCCGAACAGATCGACGGAGACCGAGAAGTGGAAGTTCAGATACTTCTGCAGCGTCGGCAGGTCAATCACGCCATGCTTGCGCACGTCGTCGGTCTTGAAGTCGCGCATGACCTCGCAGGTGCGCTGGATCACGCGGCTGATGCCGGTCTCGCCCACGAACATGTGGTGGGCTTCCTCGGTCAGCATGAAGCGGCAGGTGCGCGACAGCGGGTCGAAGCCGCTCTCGGCCAGCGAGGCGAGCTGGAACTTGCCGTCGCGATCGGTGAAGAAGGTGAACATGAAGAAGCTGAGCCAGTCCGGGGTTGCCTCGTTGAAGGCGCCGAGGATGCGCGGCTTGTCTTCATCGCCCGAGCGGCGCTGCAGCAGCGCTTCGGCTTCTTCGCGGCCGTCGCGGCCGAAATAGGCATCGAGCAGGTAGACCATGGCCCAGAGATGGCGGCCTTCCTCCACGTTGACCTGGAAGAGGTTGCGCATGTCGTAGAGCGAGGGGCAGGTCTGGCCCAGCAGGCGCTGCTGTTCCACCGAGGCCGGCTCGGTGTCGCCCTGGGTGACGATCAGGCGGCGCAGTACGCCGCGATATTCGCCGGGCACTTCCTGCCAGGCATCTTCGCCCTTGTGGTCGCCGAAGTTGATCTTGCGGCCGGCTTCCGGCTCGGCCAGGAAAATGCCCCAGCGGTAATCCGGCATCTTCACATAACCGAACTGCGCCCACCCTTGAGCGTCCACGCTGGTGGCGGTGCGCAGATAGGCTTCACGCGCCTGGAAGCCGGCGGGGCCCATATCGCCCCACCAGTCGAGGAATTTCGGCTGCCATTCTTCCAGCGCGCGCTGCAGGCGGCGATTGTCCGACAGATTGACGTTGTTCGGGATCAATGAGCTGTAGTCGATAGCCATGATCGTTCTCCCTTAGACGCGTTTGCGGTCGTAGGCGGCGCGCTGGCCGGTGCCGTACTGCTTGAGCGCGCCCTGTTCGCCGACGGCGTTGGGACGCTGGAAAATCCAGTTCTGCCAGGCGGTGAGGCGACCGAAAATCTTGGTCTCCATCGTTTCCGGGCCGCCGAAGCGCAAGGAGGCTTCCATGCCGGTGAGGGCATCGGGCGAGAAGGCGGCGCGTTCCTCGATGGCGATGCGCACTTCGTCTTCCCAGTCGATGTCGTCGGGCGTGAAGGTGACGAGGCCGGCCTCGTCAGACGCTTCGGCATCTAGGTCCTGGCCGATCAGCTTTTTGATGCTATCGACGCGCGAGAGGTCGTCCAGGTTGCGGCTGGCGATGCGACTGAGGCCGTTGCCCATCGGATAGGCGCCGAAGTTCAGCTCGGTGAGGCGCAGCGTGGCCGGCGGACGGTTGTCGCCTTCCATCTGGCCATCCAGCATGTAGGCGCGGTCAGACGCCACAACGAATTCCAGTAAGGTGCCGGTGAAGCAGGAGCCGGGCTCGATCAGCGCGAAGGTCGAGCGCGAAGAGACATCGACGCGCTTGAACACGCGCTTGAGGAACAGGCGGATTTCGCGGACCAGCCAGTTGCTCTTATAGGTTTCGAGCGCGGCATCGTAAGCCGCGACCAGATCGGCATCGCCCTGGCTGCGGAACACCCACATGCCGGTGGTCTCTTCGTTGGTGCGCAGATGCAGGATCAGGTCGTCCATCTCGCGGGCAAAGGCCAGCGGCCAGAAGTTGACGCCCTGGGCCTGGATGGCGTCGATGGAGGCGGGGACGGCATCCTTGGGGCCATGCACGGTGATCTCGGCGATGCCCTTGGCGCGGTCGATCTTGGCCTCGACATGGCTGTAGCGGATGGTGTCGCCGTCGATCTTGCGGTCCAGCTTGGACAGCGCGATGCCTTTGGCGTTCGTTGGGCGGTCGGATTTCTCGCCCAGGCTGACAGCGCGTTCGCGCATCGCTTCGGCCAGCTTGGTGCGCGGCACGACCTCGTCGACCAGACGCCAGTCGACGGCGCGCTTGCCCTTGATGCCTTCCTCGATGGTGCAGAAGAAATCGGCGCGGTCACGGCGCACCATGCGCTTGTCGACCAGGCGGGTGAGGCCGCCGGTGCCCGGCAGCACGGCCAGCAGCGGCACTTCCGGCAGCGAGACGGAGGTGTTGCCGTCATCGGCCATCAGGATGTAGTCGGCAGCCAGCGCCAGTTCGTAGCCGCCGCCGGCGCAGGGGCCATTCACGGCGGCGATATAGGTCTGCTGCGACTCAGCGGTGGCGTCTTCGATACCGTTGCGGGTCTCGTTGGTGAATTTGCAGAAGTTGACCTTCCAGCCATGGGCCGACTGGTTGAGCATGCGGATATTGGCGCCGGCGCAGAAGATGCGCTCCTTGCCCGAGGTGAGGATCACCGACTTGATTTCGGGATGCTCGAAGCGCAGGCGCTGCACGGCATCATGCAGCTCGATATCGACGCCGAGATCGTAGGAATTGAGCTTGAGTTCGTAGCCGGGGCGGAGGCCGCCATCTTCGCGCACGTCCATCGCCAGGGTGGCGACGGGGCCATCGAAGGTCAGCTTCCAGTGTTTGTACTGGGCCGGCTCGGTGCGGAAATCCACCAAGAAAGACTTTTCCTGGGCATGGGTGCCGTTGAGTTGTTCGGCCATTGGGGCAATCCTCCCTGAACTGTTTCTGCATTATAATGCACAATTAGGAGGTCGCAAGAACTATCTTGCAGTTATTCGCCTGCTACTCGGCGGCCTCCCGGGCCAGCCAAGCGGGATGCGCCTTCAAAGCGGCCCCCAACTCGGCTGCAGCAGATTCCACCGATTTGCCGGCGGTATCGAAGGCCATGTCGGCCCGGGCATAGAGCGCCTCGCGCTGGGTGAGGATGCGCTTGAGGTCGGCCATGGCTTCCGACTGGCCGGTGATCGGCCGCATGTCGCCCTGGGCCACGACGCGGCCCATATGTTCTTCGGGCGCGGCCTTGAGCCAGATGGTGAAGCAATAAGTCAGCAGATGGGCGTAGGTGCCGGGCTCGGACGGCAGGCTGCCGCCGGTGGCGATCACCTTGGGGCCGGGATCGGCGGTGACGCGTTCCAGTGCGCGGCGTTCGAAGCGGCGATAGGCCGACTGGCCATAGAGATCGAAAATCTCGTTCAACGACAGCCCGGCTTCGGCCTCGATTTCCTTGGCCATCTCGACAAACTGGAGCCCGAAGGCCGCCGCGAGTTGTTTGCCCAGCGTGGTCTTGCCGGCACCGCGCAGGCCGGTGAGCGCGATATGCCGCTTCACGCCGGGCGCCACGCCGAAGCGGTCGCGCACAAAGCTCTGCAGTTCCTGCAGTTGTTCGGGCGAGAGGTCTTCGATCTGGCGCAGTAGCAGCGCTTGGTCGACGCCGATCTGCGCGCGGTCGCCAAGGAAGTCGGTGATCGGCAGGTCCATGGCGCGCGCGATCTGGCGCAGCAGCAGAATGGAGATATTGCCGGCGCCACCTTCAAGCTGCGCGAGATAGCGTTCGGAAACGCCAGAGTCTTTCGCCAGGATCTTGCGACTCATGCCGCGGCGGGCGCGGGCATTGCGGACGCGTTCGCCCACCACCTGCAGGAAGGCCGTGTCTTCAGGGGCGGTTTTGTCCCGGGTCTCGCTCATGTGATGCACTATAGTGCAAATTATACTGGAGCGCCAGTATATGATGCGTTATAGTTCGGGCTCGATAGCAGTCTGAGGAAAGGTCAGTCCATGCAGGTTTCCATTCTGGTCGGCACCATGACCGGCACCGCCGAGATCGTGGCCGGCGACGTGAAGAAGACGCTGGAGGGCAAGGGCCACAGCGTCGACATCCTGCTGATGGACAACCTGAAGGCCGGCACGTTCGAGCGTCCGGGCGCCTTCCTGATCGTCACCTCGACCTACGGGCAGGGCGACGTGCCCGACAATGCCCGCGATTTCCTGTCCGACCTGCTGGCGGTGCGGCCCGACCTGACCGGCAAGTATGTCGGCATCATCGGCCTGGGCGACACGACCTATCAGGACACCTTCAATCACGGCGGCAAGCAGTTCGAGGATGCGCTGCGCAGCCTCAATGCATCCGTTGTCGGCGAGCGCATGCAGCATAACGCCTCGGGCGGTTCGCTGCCGGAAGAAGACGGCATCGCCTGGGCTGTGGAATGGGCCGAGCAGGTCGCGCCTCTGGCCAAGGCCGCATAACAGTCCGCAGACATAGCGGGCGGCAAACAGACAAAGATATTTCCCCGGGAGGAAATCATGCCGCGCTTTCTGGAGTTGCCGCGCCGGTATAACGCGGCGACGCATTTCGTCGATCGTCATATCGCCGAAGGCCGCGGGGCGAAGACCGCCTTCATCGACGACAAGGGCAGCTACACTTACGCCGATCTCGCCGCGCGGGTGAATCGCGCCGGCAACCTGCTGAAGGCGCAGGGCGTGAAGCCCGAGCAGCGCGTGCTGATCGCGCTGCTGGACGGCATCGATTTCCCGGCGATTTTTTTCGGCGCGATGAAGATCGGCGCTGTGCCGGTGCCGGTGAACACGCTGCTCACCACGCCCGACTATGATTTCATGCTGCGTGACAGCCGTGCCGTGGTGCTGGCCGTCTCCGATGCGCTGATGGAACGCTTCCGTCCGATCATCTCGGACCAGCCCTATCTGGAAAAGGTGTTGATCTCGGGGCAGGTGCCGCCGACAGTGACGCCACTGGCCAAACTGTTGGATGAACAGTCCGATCAGCTTGAGGCGGCCGCCACCACACCGGACGATATTGGCTTCTGGCTTTATTCCTCGGGCTCGACCGGTTCGCCCAAGGGCACTGTCCATCTGCATGGCGATCTGGTGCACACGGCCGTGCTCTATGCGCAGGACGTGCTGGGCATCCAGGACAACGATGTCGTCTTCTCGGCGGCCAAGCTGTTCTTCGCCTATGGCATGGGCAACGCCATGACCTTCCCGCTGCATGTGGGCGCGACCGGCGTGCTGATGGCCGAACGGCCGACGCCGGCCGCGGTGATGAAGCGGCTGAAGGATCATCAAGTCACCATCTTCTACGGCGTGCCGACACTCTACGGCGGCATCCTCGCCGACCAGAGCATCACCAGGGACAGCGGTTCGGCGAAGCTGCGGCGCTGTGTCTCGGCGGGCGAGGCCCTGCCTGAGGATATCGGCAAGCGCTGGGAGAAGCTGTTCGGCGTCGAGATTCTGGATGGTATCGGCTCGACCGAGATGCTGCACATCTTCCTGTCCAACCGGCCGGGCGAAGTGCGCTACGGCACGACGGGCAAGGCCGTGCCGGGCTACGACCTGCGCGTGGTGGACGAGAACGGCAAGGATGTGGCGCCGGGCGAGATCGGTGAATTGCTGGTCAGCGGCCCGTCCTGCGCGGTGGCCTACTGGAACAACCGTGCGAAAAGCCTGAACACCTTCCACGGTCCGTGGACGCGCACCGGCGACAAGTACATCTGCGACAAGGATGGCTACTATACATACGGCGGTCGCTCCGACGACATGCTGAAGGTCAGCGGCATCTGGGTCTCGCCGTTCGAGGTCGAGTCCGCGCTGCTGGCGCATGCCAAGGTGCTGGAAGCCGCCGTCGTCGCCCATGCCGATACCGACGAACTGATCAAGCCCAAGGCCTATGTGGTGCTGAAGGCGGAGTTCACGGCGGAAGAGGCGCTGGTGGGCGAGTTGCAGATGTTCGTGAAGGATCGTCTCGCGCCGTACAAATATCCGCGCTGGATCGAATTCGTGCCCGAACTGCCCAAGACTGCCACCGGCAAGATCCAGCGCTTCAAGCTGCGGGCCTGAAGATGAGCGGCCTGCAGTCCGTTCAGATTTCGGCCGGCCGCATCGAGTATCGCTGGATCGGACATCGTGGCAGCGTCTTGCACGATGCAGCGCTGCCGGTGCTGGTCTTCCTGCATGAAGGTCTGGGCTCTGTCGCGCTGTGGAAGGATTTCCCCGACAGCGTTGCCGCGGCGACCGGCCTGCCGGCGCTGGTCTACAGCCGCATCGGCTATGGCGGCTCCGATCCTTGCACGCTGCCGCGACCGCTGACCTACATGCATCATGAAGGCGAGGCGGTGCTGCCCGCGCTGCTGTCCGCGCTCGGCATCCAGCGCCATATCCTGGTCGGCCATTCCGATGGTGCGTCGATTGCGCTGATCTATGCCGGCTCTGGTGAGCGCAACGGCCTGCTCGGCGTCACCGCGATGGCGCCGCATGTTTTCTGTGAAGAGGTTTCCGTCACCTCGATCCGCGCTGCCGGCAAGGCCTATGCCGAGGGCGACCTGCGTCAGCGGCTGGCGAAGTATCACGGCGAGAATGTCGATTGCGCGTTTCGCGGCTGGTGCGATGCCTGGCTCGATCCGGATTTCATGCGCTGGAATATCGAAGGCTATGTCGATCGCATCGCCGTACCGGTGCAAGTGATCCAGGGCGTGGATGACGAATACGGCACGGCCGCGCAGGTCGAGAGCATCAAGGCGAGAGCCAGAAATGGGCAGGGGGCCGAGACGCTGATGCTGCCAGCCTGCGGCCACTCCCCCCAGCGCGACCAGCCCGACTCGAGTTTACGGGCGATCGACCGATTCTGCCGGCGCCTTGTCGCTGCGGAATAGCCCTTCTGGCTGAGTCCGCATCGGCTTTCGCGACGTCAGGATGTACCGTCAGCCTGCGTGTATAGCCGGACACATTTACGTGAAATAAGGTTACGCGAGAGCAAATACTCTCTAAACAGAGGGCATGGTCGAGACCGCTACCACCTCTGCAGCCAAGCCACAGCCGGATCGGATTCTGGTGGTCGATGACCATCGTGACTTCGGCGAGTTTGTTCAGCGCGTTGCCGAAAAAGCCGGATTTGTCGCCACCGTGGTTCAGAGCGGTGAGGCGTTCAAGGCGGCGTATCCCGATGTCATGCCGGCGATCATCTGCCTCGACATCGTGATGCCGAATGAAGACGGCATCGAGCTGATCGTCTGGCTGGCCGAACAGCGCAGCCGCGCCGCCATCTTCATCATCACCGGCCATAATCCGAATTTCGCCCGCGCCGCCGTCGAGATCGGCCGCACCAAGGGGCTGAACATCGCCGGCGTGCTGCAGAAGCCGGTGTCGCTCACCACGCTGCGCGATATCCTGTCGGCCACCCGCAACAGCACGAATGCCATTGCGGCGGATTAAGGCGGCGATCAAGCCTGCTGATTTTTGAGCGCGGCTTCGATCTTGACGAGCAGGCGCACCAGATCCACCGGTTTGGTGTCGTAATCGATGCAGCCGGCTTCCATGCTGCGTTCGCGATCGGTCGCCAGTGCATGGGCGGTGAGCGCGATGACCGGCGTCGCGGCGGTTTCGGGCAGCGCCTTCAGGCGGCGCGTGGTTTCCAGGCCATCGATGCCTTCGCCCAGGCCGATATCCATCAGCACCAGATCGGGCTTTTCGCGCGGCGCGACTTCCAGCGCGATCTCACCGGTCTCGGCGTAGCAGAGATCAAAGCCGCGCTTGGCCAGCCGCCGGCCCAGCATGTCGCGGTTGAGCGCATTATCCTCGACGATCAGCAGCTTGGTCATGGCGCCGTGCCCTCGATCCTCGCAGGAAGCGCGATGGTGAAGGTCGAGCCCTGACCGGGCACGGATGTCAGGGTGATGTCGCCGCCCAGCAGACGGATCAGCCGGCGGCTGAGCGCCAGGCCGAGGCCGGTGCCGCCATGATGGCGCGCCGTGTTGCTGTCGCCGCGATGGAAGTCTTCGAAGATGTCGGTCTGGAATTCCGGCGCCACGCCGATGCCGGTATCGCTGACCGCGATCTCGACCCAGTCGGTGCCGTTACGCTGGAAGGAGCGGGTGTCGAGCGACACCTTGCCATCGCGGGTGAACTTGGCCGCATTGCCCAGCAGGTTGATGATGGCCTGCCGCAGCTTGGTGACATCGGTATCCAGCTGGGTGATTTCGCTGCGGTTGTTCAGGGTGAAGCTGTTGTTGTTGGCATCCAGCAGGCGGCGGCAGACCGCCATGGAATCATCGAGCAGGTCCTTGAACTGCGTACGCTCGACGGCGATTTCCATCTTGCCGGCCTCGATCTTGGACAGGTCGAGGATGTCGTTGATCAGCGCCAGGATGTGCTTGCCGGCAGTGTTGATCTTTTCCAGATCGCCGACCTCGGTATCGTTGATGGCGTCCTGCTCGCGGGCTTCTTCCAGCAGGATTTCGCTGTAGCCGATCACGGCATTCAGCGGTGTGCGCAGTTCGTGGCTCATGCTGGCGAGGAAGTCGGTCTTGGCGTTGCTGGCGCGCACAGCGTGGTCGCGGGCTTCCTCCAGCTCGACGGTGCGCTCGGCCACCATGCTTTCCAGCCGCTCGTTCAGCACGCGCAGGCGGATCGCCTCGGCCTGGGCGCGGTTGGCCATGTTCTCGTCGAACATGGCGGCCAGCAGGCCGAGGAAGAGGATGACGAAGGACGCGGCGGCGATGGTGATGGCCAGGAATTCCGGCGACATGCCTTCGGGCTGAACCAGCGAGCCATGCGTGGGCAGGAAGCTGGCAGCCGCCATGCCGGTGTAATGCATGCCGGCGACGGCGACGGTCATCAGGGTTGCGGCGACCAGCTTGAAGGTCAGCGATTTCGACTGGTTGGACAGCCACAGCGCGGCTGTCGCGGCGGCGATGCCGATGAAGATCGAGAGGATGACCAGCGGCAGATTCCACTGCAGCATCGCGCCCATCTCCATCGCCGCCATGCCGGTGTAATGCATGGCGCTGACGCCAAGGCCGGTGATGACGCCGGCGAGCAGCAGGCCGGAGAGGCGGTTGTTGCGGAAGGCGACGAGCGCCATGCCGAAGCCGACCACGGCGATGGCGACCAGCATGGAGAGCAGCGTCAGGCCACTGCGGTAATGCATCGGCATGCCGACATCGAGGGCGAGCATGGCGATGAAATGCATGGCCCAGATGCCGCCGCCCAGCGCGATGGCGGCGCTGGCGAGCCAGCCATACCGGCTTATGCCCTGCGTGGCGCGCATGCGGTCGGCCAGGGTCAGCGCGGTGAAGCTGGCAAAGAAGATTGTGGCCAGACTGAGCAGCACCAGTTCGAGCTGGTAGGACTCGGTCAGTCTGTTGGAGAGATATGGCAGGTCGACGACGGGCATGCGGAGGGAAATCCAAGACGACGAGAGGGCTGAATACAGCAAGTTGCGGTCCCGTCGAATGGTTTTTTCGGTAACCTGCCTGTGAAAGGTAGGGGCGGCAGGCGTCCGGCGGACGGGGATGTCACAATCAGTTTATAGGAATTTTATGCAGTCTTGCGGGGCTTTGGGGTGGGTGATAGGTTGCGGCTGCTAGTCATTCTCATATTCACAAAAGCTGCCGTCAGGAGCGCACCATGCTCACCATTCTCCGCCAAATCACCCTGTCCCGCCGCGCCACCCTGCTGGGCGCGCTGGGCGCCGTCGCAGCCACCGCGGTTGGCACCGGTCTGCCGGTTTCGGCCCAGGCCCAGGACAAGGTGCTCAACCTTTATTCCTCGCGCCATTACGACACCGACGAGGCCCTGTACGAGAATTTCACCAAGGCCACCGGCATCAAGATCAACCGCCTGGAAGCCGGTGAGGACCAGCTGCTGCAGCGCATGAAGGCCGAAGGCGACAAGAGCCCGGCCGACGTGCTGATCACCGTCGATGCCGGCCGCCTCTGGCGCGCTCAGGAAAACGGCCTGCTGCAGCCGATCAAGAATGCCGCGCTGGAAAAGGCCATCCCGGCCCATCTGCGCGAGCCCGATGGCCACTGGTTCGGCTTCTCCAAGCGCGCCCGCATCTTCGTGGTCAACAAGGACAAGGTGAAGTCGGGCGAACTGACCCGCTATGAGGACCTGGCCGATCCGAAGTGGAAGGGCCGCCTGCTGATCCGTTCCTCCACCAACGTCTACAACCAGTCGCTGACCGGTTCGATGATCGCCACGCTGGGCGAGACGGGTACGGAAGCCTGGGCCAAGCAGGTGGTGCAGAACTTCGCCCGCGCCCCGAAGGGCGGCGACACCGACCAGATCAAGGCGGTGGCGGCGGGCGAGGGCGATGTGGCGCTCTCCAACACCTATTACTTCGCGCGCCTGCTGAACTCGTCCAAGGCCGAGGATCGCGCCGTGGTGGCCAACCTGGCGGTGGTCTTCCCCAACCAAGGCGATCGCGGCACCCATATCAACATCAGCGGCGCCGGCGTGGCCAAGTATGCCCCGAACAAGGCGAATGCCATCAAGTTCCTGGAATACCTCGCCTCGGCGCAGGCGCAGGGCTACTTCGCCAAGGGCAACTACGAATTCCCGGTGATCGCCAATGTGGCCCTGCATCCGGTGATCCAGTCCTGGGCCGAGTTCAAGGAAGACCAGATCAATGCCGCTGTGTTCGGCCGCAACAACGAAGCCGCGCTGAAGCTGATGGATCGTGCGGGCTGGAAATAAGCCGGACCACGGTCACGAAACATGAAGGGCGGGGGAAACCCCGCCCTTTTTCGTGGCTCCGACTGGGTTAGAATGGCGTCATGTCTCGAACAGGATGCAGACCATGACCCATGCAGGCAACCGGACCTTGATCATGCTGGCGGCGATGCTGGCCTTCTCCTTTGGCGGCGGCATGATCGGCGGCTATTTCGGCAGCATGCAGGTGATGCGCGGCCAGATGGCGGAGAATGCGCGGGTGCAGGAAAACCTCGACCGCGTCTCGGTGGCGACGGTGAATGCCATCGCCTCGCTGGCGACGGATACAGAAATCGTCGCGGCCGACCTTGTCGAGATCAACAACCGCCTCGACGCGCTGGAGGTCAAGGCCAGCGACATGGGTCGCAGCATGGCGGCGCGGCGTTAAACGTCAGTCGCGGGCTTCCAGTTTGCGCAGCGCCGCGCCGACCATGGCATTGCGCTGGTCCAGCTTGCGCAGGTTGGCCAGCAGCACGGTGCGCAGCGAGTCCGGATTGCTGACTTCCATCGGCGTCCAGAAGCGGCGGCTGGAGCGGAAGAAGCCGACTTCGTCCAGGAATGACACACCGAAGTAATAGGCCTCCGACGCGCTGTCATAGGGCGTCTCGTCGAAGGTGCCGTCGGCATGGATTGAGACGTTCAGCGAGCGCGCCACCATGATGGTCAGTTCGGCTGCCGAGCGCGCCTTCTGCTCGACCGTCATATGCGGCCAGGCGCGGCGCAGCAGGCGCGCCACGTCATAGGCATGGTGGTTGTTCTGCGTGCCCTGGTCGCGCCAGCCGTAGGGGTAGCGCGTCGTGCGAATGGCGAACAGCGTATCGGCGAGTTCCTTCATATGCGGCGGATCGTTGGGACGATAGCTGATCGCATGGAAGGTGATGCTGAGGTCGTTGGTCTTGCGCAGCTCGCCATCGACCATGTACCAGGCGCCCCAGAAGCCGGTCTCCGGATTCTGCGCCGTCTTGTCGAGGAAGGCTTGCAGCGTGGCTGCCAATGCAGCGGCTGGTATGTCTTTTGGAAGCTGCGCCGCCAGTTCCGGAATGAACAGCAGCTGCGCCAGACCGGTGATGGTGAGATTCAGTTCCTTACGCTGGTCGACGCCGTTCTTCGGAACATCGGAGACCAGCAGGCCTTCCAGCTTGGTGCGCAACTTGTCCGGCGTATCCACCGGCCCCATGAAGCCGAGCGGATATTGCGGCGTCTTGCCGGCAGCGACGAGTTCCTTCAGCGGATCGACGCTGGCATGCATGCGCAGATACCAGGCCTTGAAGCAGCCGCCCCATGAACCATCCTGCGCCGACTGCTGGAAGGCATGATCCTGCACTGGCGCATCAATGCTGGCGCGCAGATCGTCCAGACGCGCGCGCACGGCGGCATTGGCGTTGGTGTAATTGATCAGGTCGCGCGTCTCGGTCAGGATCTGCGTCGAGCAGAGCGGCTCGCGGCCTTCATGGCTCTGCGCGATGATCGCATCGCGCAGCTCGCGGAATTCAGGTCCATAGCGACCATTCATCTCGCGCTTGAATGGCGAGGTCGGGATGTAATTGGGAATGTAGCGGTAGTGGATCGGCGTCGGCCGGCTGACCAGCGGCTCCTGCGGCGCACGCCAGTCTGGCTGCACCACGGTGACAATCGCGCCGCCAAGCAGCACCGCACTGCCGATGATGCCGATGAAGGCGAGGCGCTTTTTCAACGCGTCCGCCTGTCGCCGGCCATGGCGGCCTCAGGCATGCTGCGCCAGCACCAGAAGGCAGGGCACCGGCTGGCCCATTTCTTCGCGGCCATGCGTCTCTTCGAAGCGCAAAATCTGGTAGCCCGCCTGTTCCAGTGCGCGGCGCACATAGGCGGCGTCATGCTGGTAACGGCCGGTGGCGCCGAGGCGATAGCCGCTGGCCGGCATATCGCCGCCCTTGGCTTCTTCCACCGTGAAGGCCAGCAGCGACTGCGGCGTGCTGCGGGCGGCGATGCCACGGAAGCTGTCGTCCAGCGCGCCGAAATAGCAGAAGACGTCGGCGGCAACCGTCACGTCGTAGCTGTCCTTCGTGTTATCGAGGAAAGCGCCGAGTTCGGCTTCGTGCAGAGAATCGTAAAGTCGACGGTCGCGTGCCTTGGCCAGCATGCCGCCGCTGAGATCGACGCCGACTAGCGTCGCGGAAACCGGCCGGAGGAATGGCGCGCAGAGGCCGGTGCCACAGCCTGCATCCAGCACGGACAGGTTAGTGCGGTTGCCCAGTGCATCGGTGACGGCGCCGCAGAGCAGTTCCGGCACGCGGTAGCCCAGCCTACCCAGCGTGCTTTCGAAATCCGCCGAGAAGCGATCGAAGGTCTCGCGCACATAGTCGTCGCCGGCGCGGGTCGGGATGTTGCCGCCCAGAACCGCCGACGCCATATGCTGTGCGACCGAATGTTCGGGGAACTGCTTCTTCCAGGCTTCGGCCATGGCATGCGCCTTGGCGGTCGTCCCTTCGCGCACCATGCCGTAGAGCATCTCGCCCATATGGTAATGCAGCATGGTATCCTGCGGTGCGACGGCCAGCGCGCGAGCGGTGACGTCGGCGCCTTCGGCATAAGCGCCGAGATGATAGAGCGACAGCGACAGGTTGCGCAGCGCATGGATATGGTTCGGCGCGGTCTTCAGCGCCTGCAGGCATTCCTCGGACGACGCGGCATAATTTTTCAGCGCAGCGTAATGCGCGCCCAGATTGGCACGGTAGTCGGGATTGTCGGGCTGCAGCGCGATTGCCTGTTTGTAGGCCGTTTCGGCATCGGCATTGCGGCCGGCTTCGCGATGGGCGTTGCCGAGGCTGAAATAGACCTGCGCGTAGTTCGGCTGCAGGGCGATGGCCTTGTTGTAATGCGTGATGGCGGCGTCGATGTCGCCGCCTTGCTTCAGGGCGATGCCCAGATTGAATTGCAGCAGCGCGCTGCCCGGCACCTTGGCCAGGCCATCGCGATAGGTCTGCAGGGCCTGGCTCAGGCGCTCGTTGCGCAGATAGGCATTGCCCAGATGCACATAGCCATCCTCGATCTGCGGCGCCAGGCCGATGACGCGCTTGAAGGCCTGGGCGGCGGGCTTGAAGTTGCCACGTGCGACCTGGATCTGGCCCAGACGGAACCAGGCCTCGGCATGGTTGGGCGTCAGGCGCAGCTGCGTTTCCAGGATATGCTGCGCGGCATCCAGGTTGCCCTGATTGGCGAGCGAGACGGCGGCCTTGATCGGGTCGGTGCCACCAACCTGCTGCATGAGCGCATCACTGACTGAATTGGTCATCCTGGAATCCTGCTTCTTTACTCACCGGCCATTTTACTCACCAGGACGGGAACGCGCCACGGCTGCATGCAGCCAGATTACGGGAATGAGGCTGACCGCTACAATGATCAGGGCCCCGGTCGAGGCCTCGCCCAGCCGTTCATCGCTGGCCAACTGGTAGACCCGGACGGCCAAGGTATCGAAATCGAAGGGCCGCACGATCAGGGTGGCCGGCAATTCCTTCAGGACATCCACGAAAATCAACATGGCGGCGGTCATCAGGCTGCCGCGCAGCAGGGGTGCATGGATACGCCGCACGACGCCGAGCGGCGACTGGCCCAGCACCCGGGCAGCCTGATCGAGACTCGGCCGGATACGGTGCAGTCCGCCATCCACGGTGTTGAAGGCGACGGCCAGGAAGCGGACCAGGTAGGCGTATAGCAGCGCGACCAGCGTGCCGGTCAGCAGCAGGCCGGGTCCTTTGCCGAACAGGGCCTGGGACCAGCTGTTGATGTAATGATCGAAGGCGGCGAGCGGCAGCAGGATGCCGATGGCGATCACCGAGCCGGGCACGGCATAGCCCATGGTGGCGAGTTGGATCAGCCAAGACATGGCGCGGCGCGGCGCCAGCCGCTGCGCGTAGGCGAGGCTGAGCGCCACCAGGATCAGCACGATGGCGGCCAGTCCGGCCAGCACAAAGCTGTTGACGGTAAAACCGGCCAGGCGGCCGATGCCGTGTTGGTCGCCTTCGGCCAGCGCCAGATGCAGCAGCCAGCCGCCTGGCAGCAGGAAGCCGATGGCGATCGGCGTCAGGCAGGCGAGGATGGCGAGGGCTGCACGCGGCGGCGACAATGGCCGCAGCGGCAGCGGCCGCGTGCGGGCGGAAGTATGGTGGAAGCGCTTGGCGTTGCGGCCGGCGCGCTCGATCATCACCACGACCAGCACGAAGATCAGCAGGATGCCGGCAAGCTGGGCTGCGGCCGTCACATCGCCCATGCCGAACCAGGTGCGATAGATCGCGGTGGTGAAGGTGGGGACGCCGAGCCAGCTTACCGCGCCGAATTCCGCCAGCGTCTCCATCATCACCAGCGCCGCGCCGCCGGCGATCATCGGCCGCGCCAGCGGCAGCGCGATGCGGAAGAAACGCTGCCACGGACCCAGGCCGAGCGTGCGGCCGACTTCCAGCACGCAGACCGACTGGTCGATGAAGGCGGCGCGCGCCAGCATGAAGACGTATGGATAGAAAGAGAAGATGAAGAGCGCGATGGCGCCCTGCAGCGACAGGAAGTCGGGGAACCAGTAATCGCCGCGGTGCCAGCCGAACAGGTTGCGCAGGCCGGTCTGCACCGGGCCGGCGAACTGCAGCAGGTCGCTGTAGACGAAGGCGCTGACATAGGCGGGCATGGCCAGCGGCAGGAACAGCGCCCAGGACAGCCAGCGCCGGCCGGGGAATTCGGTCATCGTCACCAGCCAGGCGCAGCCGGTGCCGATCACAATGCTGCCCGCACCGGTGCCGATGATCAGGAACAGGGTATTGCGCAGCATCTCGGGCAGCACGGTGGAGACCAGATGACGCCAGATCTCGGTGGCCGGCTGGGCGAGGTTGAGCAGAATGGCCAGAATCGGCGCCGCGATCACGATGGCGACCAGGCCGGCAAAGAGCATCCAGCCGCGACCATGCCTGCTCCGGGGCCGGCTGTGCAGACGGGCAGCGGGAGCGGTCGGGGGCGGAGGGGAAAGGGTGGCGTCGGTCACGGCCCCTGCTTAAGCCATTTGCAAGCTGTTCGCAAATATTGGCCGGCTTTCAAGCCGGCCGGACCTGATGGCCGTCACGACTTTGAAGGCCGTGATATCATTGTACGATTGCCGCTCAGGCGGGGCTTAATTATGCTGGTGCCGGCAGGAGGACAGGCGATGGCGGAGGGGACGCGGTTCGTCCGCAATGGCCAGACCAAACCGACGGATGCGCAACTGCGCTATCTGAGGCGCGGCCTGCGTCAGGCCGGCGGCAAACTGCCGCTGTTCGACGAGCATGGCCAGCAGATCAGCGTCCACACCATCCAGTCCTGCATCAGCGCCGGCTGGGCCGAACCCTGGTTCGAAAACCCCATCAAACCCGATTGGCTGGTCTGCAAGCTGACCCCCATCGGACGTGCCCTCTTCGACATCCGCGGACATTGAATGACCCGTTGCAGTTCTTTCCGGCGAGCCCCTCTGCTGGCGCTCCCTCTCTTTGCTTTTGCGCTGACACAGGGCGGCGTCGTTTCGGCCCGGCCGAGCGACCAGTATTCCGCGCCGGTCACCCGGCCGGCGACACCAGCCACCACGCTGCCCGATCTGCTGAAGCGGGCCGAGGCGGGTGAGGCGCAGGCGCAGTTCGAAGCTGGCCTGGCCTATCAGTTCAGCATCGGCACGCGGCGCGACGATGCAGCGGCGCGGCAATGGTTCAAGCGGGCTGCCGATCAGGGCCATGCGCGCGCGCTGAACAGCCTGGGCTACATGCTGCTGGTCGGGCAGGGTGGTCCGGTCGATCTGCCGGAGGCAGAACGCGTGCTGCGCGCCGCCGGCGAGCGCGGCGAGGCCGCGGCCTGGGCCAATCTGGCCGAAGCGATCCTGATCAATCGTCCGGCGCAGGCGACTGACGCCATCGCCATGATGGAAAAGGCCGTTGCCGACGGCGCGATGAATGCGCGCTATCGGCTTGGGCGTCTTCTCTTTGAAGGCAGGGTCGTGCCCGTCGACGAGACGCGTGGCCGTGCCCTGCTGCAGCAGGCCGCCGATGCGGGCAGTCCCTATGCCCAGGCCTTTCTCGCGGCGCTGGTTGTGGAAGAGAAAGGCGGCGCCTTGACGCCGGCGCAGGGACTGGCGCTGGCGCAAGCAGCAGCGCAGGGCGATTTCGCCGAAGGCATCAACGAACTGGGGCGCTATCATCTGAGCGGCACGGCGACGCCGCGCGATCCGAAACGCGCCGCAGCACTGTTTGCGCGCGCCGGCGACGGTGGCGATCCGAATGGCTGGTACAATCTGGCGCTGCTGCATAATGCCGGTGTGCTGGGCAAGAAGGATGAGGCGAGCGCGCGCCGGATGGCCGTGAAGGCCGCCGACCTGGGGCATGTGTCCGGTGCGGAACTCGCCGGGCGCATGCTGTTCAAGGGCGAGGGCGGCGCAAAGGATTCTGCTGCGGCGCAGCCTTATCTGCAGCGGGCAGCCGAGGCAGGGCAGGCCGATGCGCAGAACATGCTGGCGCTCATCCTGTTCAACGGCGAAACCGGCCCGGCCGACCAGGCGGTGGCGATGGACTGGTGGGAGAAGGCCGCGCTGCAGGGGCATGGCGCAGCGGTGAACAATTTCGCCACCTATCTGGCCAGCGGCCGCGGTCGCAAGGCCGATCCGGCGCGTGCGCGGCAGCTCCTGACCGGGCAGGCCGAGCAGGGCTATGGCCCGTCGCAATTCCGGCTGGGGCTCTGGTATGAGCAGGGCTGGCAGGGCACGCCGAAGGATCTGGCGACAGCGGTGCGCTGGTTCAAGCGCGCGGCCGAAAGCAAGCATGGCGCCGGCGCCTTCAAATACGCCAGCTATCTGGAAGCCGGCGAGGGCGTGAAGCCTGACATGAAGGCGGCGCTGCGCTGGTATCGCGCCGGTGCCGAGCGCGGCAATGCCGATGCGCAGTTCCAGGTCGCACGTCTGATGTTCAACGGCGAGGGCGGGACCAAGCCTGATCCCACCGGTGCGCTGCGCTGGCTCGAGCGGTCGGCGAAGCAGGGCAACCCCGAAGCGCTGTTCGTTCTGGGCGACATGACCTTCCGCGGCGAGGGGCGGCCATCCGATCCGCCGCTCGCCTGGGCCTATCTGCGGCTGGCCGAGCAGGCCGGCGTGGCCGAGGCCGGACCCAATCGCCGCCATATCGAAAGCCGGCTGGGTGCCGCCGACCGCGAACAGGCGGTCGCTGCCATCACCCGGCTGTCCGGCAGCATGCGCCGGGAAAGCGAGGACGAGTGACCGCTCTCAGTCTGGCCGCCCTGGCCTGGGTACTGCTGCATGTGATCGTGGCCGGTCCGCTTCGTCCGGGGCTGGTCCGGCGACTGGGCCTGCCGGCCTATCGCGGGGTGTTCTCGCTGTTCAGCGCGCTGTCGCTGGCAGCCCTGATCTGGACCTATAGCCAGGCGCCGTATGTGGAATTCTGGGAGACCACATCCACCCTGGCGCTGGTGCCGCTGCTGACCATGCCGCTGGCCTTCCTCTTCCTGGTCGGCAGCCTGCGCACGAAGAGCCCGACCCTGGCCGGACCCGACATGATCCTGAAGGGGGAGTTCCCGGTGATCGGCTTCAGCAAGATCACCCGCCACCCCATGCTCTGGGGCTTCAGCCTCTGGGCGGCCGGTCACATGGTGGCCAATGGCGACGTCGCCACCTGGCTGCTGGCCGGGGCGATCCTGGTCACCGCCCTGAACGGCATGGTGTCCATCGATCGCAAGCGGGCCGTGGAATTTCCCGATAGGTGGCAACGATTTAAGGACAAAACCTCGATCCTGCCGCTGGGCGCTGTTTTGAGCGGCAAAACCCGGCTCAGGGCTTCGGATGTCGGAATTCTAAATATCATAATAACAACAATTATTTATACGGTATTTATGTACTGGCATGATAATCTGTTCGGCGTTCCGGTTTATCATCCTTGATGTCTGAAAATCACATCAATGACTTCAATAATTAACAACAAAAACAAATATATAAGTATTATATATAATCTTATGAGTGAATTCTGATGACGCGTCGTGCGGCAGGCCGGTTTATCGGCTGGTTCAGGCCCTCGCGCGCCGTCGGCGGCGACAGCCTGCAGGAGCAGCTGTTCGCCGCCATCCGCACCGCCGTGCTGTCGGGCGAGTTGGCCCCGGGCGAGCGGCTTCCCTCCAGCCGGGCGCTGGCCGTCGACCTGTCGCTGGGCCGCAATACCGTTCTTGCCGCCATGGAGCGCCTGACTGCCGAGGGCTATCTGGAAAGTCGCCGGGGTGCCGGGCTGTATGTCTCGGCCGACCTGCCGCCGGAGGGGATCGGCACCGGCACCGATCCGGGGCCCGCCCGGCTGTCGCGCCGGGCCGACCGCTTTCCCCGGCTGCCCGAGCACCGCCCAAATCAGCCCGCGCTGCTGATGCCGGGCCAGCCGGCCCTGAGCGAGTTCCCCTTCGACCTGTGGCGCAAGCTGTCGATGCAGACCCTGCGACGGGAGAAGCAGGCGATGCTGGCCGTCGGCGATCCGCAGGGTCTGCCGGCCCTGCGCCAGGTGCTGGCCCGCTACCTGGCCGATACGCGCGGTGTGAAGTGCACGCCCGAGACCATCGTCATCGTCTCCGGCGCGCAGCAGGCGCTCGATCTGACCGGCCGGGTGCTGCTCGATCCGGGCGATGCTGTGGCCGTGGAAGACCCGGGCTATATCGGCATGCGCGAGGCGCTGGCCGGCGTCGGCGCGACGCTGCTGCCGGTGCCGGTCGACGAGCAGGGCTTCGATCCGGCCTGGCTGTCACGGCTGCAGCCGGCGCCCAAGCTGGTGATGCTGACGCCCTCGCACCAGTTCCCGCTCGGCATGACCTTGCCGCTCAGTCGCCGGCTGGCGCTGCTGGCCGAGGCGCGGGCGCGCGGGCTGTGGATCGTGGAGGACGATTACGACTGCGAATACCGCTATAGCGGTCCCCCGCTGCAGGCCCTGCAAGGGCTGGATGGTGGCGACCGTGTTCTCTATGTCGGCACCTTCAGCAAGGTGCTGTTCCCGGGCCTGCGGCTTGGCTATGTGGTGCTGCCGCCGGCGCTGGTCGACGGCTTCCTGCGCGCCAAGGTCTCGGCCGACGGCTTTGCCGCGCCCTGGCCGCAGGCGACTCTCGCTGCCTTCATTGCAGAAGGCCATCTGGCCCAGCATGTGCGGCGCATGCGGGTGCTGTATCGCAAGCGGCGGCAGGCGCTGCTGGCCGCCATCGCCCGCCATGGCGGCGATCTTTTCACCATCCGCGCTTCCGATGCCGGTTTGCATGTGGTGGCGGAATTCCGCGACGGTCGCGACGACCGCAGCGCTGCCGCCGCTGCACAGGCGGCTGGCCTGCGCGTCTCGCCGCTGTCACGGCAGGCGATGACGCGCCCGTCCAGCGGCCTGCTGCTCGGTTTCGCCGCTCATGACGAAACCGAACTCGATGCGGCGGTTCAGCGGCTGGTCAGCGTTCTGAGATAAGGGCCTTGAGATAGTCTGGCATGGCAATGCCGGCCTTCATCAGCGGATCGGGCGCCGGTGTATCGAAACCCTGTCTGAACGGGATCACGCCGCTCCAGGCCATGATGTCCATGTCCTCCGGATCGTCCTTGTTCGGGCCGCTGCGGATTTTCGCCGCCGCTTCGTCCAGGGCCATGCGCAGCACCATGGTGCCTTTCAGCTCCTGCCTGTTCGGTGGGCGGATATCGCGCCAGCGACCCGGCGCGACACGCTCGGTGAAGGCTTCCAGCGCCGCCATTTTGCCTTCGTCGGCCAGTTTCTCGAACACGCCAAAGGCGACGACGGAGCGGTAGTTCATCGAATGATGGAAGGCCGAGCGCGCCATCACCAGGCCATCCAGCAGTGTGACGGCGACGCTGGCGGGAATGCCTGTCGCCAGCGCCATGGCCATGCGGCTCTTGGTCGAACCGTGGATGTAGAGGTGGCTGCCCTCGCGCCAGTAGGCGGTGGGAATCACTACTGGCCGCTGCTGCGGATCGGTGAAGGCGACATGGCAGACATAGCCGGCATCGAGGACGGCATGGACGGCGGCGGCATCGTAATGGCCGCGATTGGCGACGCGCTTGACCTGGATGCGGGGTGAGGGGGCGGTTGCCGTGGCTGTGGTTCTGGTCATGGGTAACTCCTTGTACCCACGCGATTACCCTGACAGCGGTTCCAGAATAAGCGCCAGTTTATGCAAAACTTATGGGGCCAGTTTGCAGGCCGGTCGGTTTACGGCGCAGCAGGCCCATGCTACAGCCGCAAGCCGTAGAGTTTCGGGAGCGCAAGACAGTGTGGGACATCCTGCTGATGCTGGGAAAAGGCGCCCTGGCGGGATTTATCATCGCCGCACCCGTTGGCCCGGTGGGTGTGCTCTGTGTGCAGAAGACCCTGATGGAAGGTCGCATGGCTGGCCTCTCGGCTGGTCTGGGCGCCGCGATGGCCGATGCGCTGTATGGCTGCATCGCCGCCTTCGGCCTCAGCCTGATCTCGGGCTGGCTCGAAGCACACCAGCAATCCTTCCGCATCATCGGCGGCCTGTTCCTGCTGTTCATGGCCTGGCGCATGCTGCGCGCCGCCCTGCATCCGCCGCCGCAGGCTGAAGCTGTTTCCGTGAAGCGCGACGGCTTGATCGCCGGCCTGGTCTCCACCTTCGTGCTGACCGCGACGAATCCCATCACCATCGTTGCCTTCCTCGGCATCTTCGCCTTCTTTGGCATCGGCAGCTTCGGCCTCTCCAACGAGATGGCTGCCTGGCTGGTGCTCGGCGTCTTCGTGGGCTCGTCTTTCTGGTGGCTGTCGCTGGCCGCACTGGCGGGCGCGTTCCGCCACCGTCTCAACAACGGCGGCCTGCGCTGGATCAACGGCCTGTCCGGCTTGCTGATCTTGGGCTTCGGCCTTTACGGCCTTGGTAGTGCATTCCTGTTCAGAGGTTGATGATTATGACGGACCAGCATGCGGCCCTGCCGCCGATCGAACTCAAGCAGAAAGACCTGAGCGCGTATCGGATCGGCAATCGCGGCGTCGATTATGTGCACACGTTCGATTCCGGCCGGCCGGGACCGCATGTCATCGTCAACGCGCTGACCCATGGCAATGAATTCTGCGGCATGATCGCGGTGACGCATCTGCTGGAGACGGGAATCCGGCCGCTGCGCGGCAAGCTGACGCTCTCCTTCGCCAATGTGGAGGCCTATCACCGCTTCGATGCGGCCAAGCCGTTTGAATCGCGCTATGTCGAACGCGACTTCAACCGTGTCTGGGATGCCGCCACGCTGGAAGGCCCCGATGCCACGGTGGATGTGCAGCGCGCCCGCGCCCTGCGCCACATCTATGCCGAGGCCGATGCGCTGCTCGACATCCATTCGACCTCCTATGCCGTGCCGCCGATGCTGGTGCTGGAAGGCCACGACAAGCTGCAGCCGCTGACCCGGCATCTGCATTCGCCGCTGCACCACGTGGTGCTGCCAGGCGTGAAGCATCCGGGCAAGCCGCTGCTGCAATACGGTCCTTTCGGCGATCCCGCCGCGGCGCCGCTGGCCATCGTGGTGGAATGCGGCCAGCATTTCGAACATTCGGCTGGCGAGCTGGCGATTGCGACGACGATGCGCTTCCTCGACTTTTTCGGCCAGATTTCTCCCGATCTTGCGGCGCAATATAAAGCCGAGACGGGTGCGCCGAGACGTTATGAAATTCTTGACGTCATGGTGGCGAAGACCAACCAGTTCCGGTTTACCATGCCGCTCGTCGGCTTCGAGGAATTGCCGGGAAACACCGTTATCGCCACCGATGGCGACGATGTGATCCGCACGCCGCCCGAAGGCTGCGCCATCATCATGCCGGCACGGCGCATCGTGACGGGCAGGGATGTGGTGTCTTTCGCCCGCCGGCTCCAATAACCCCGCGGACTTATGGTCCGTATTGGTCCGTCCGCACTGCCTTAAGGTCATGCAACAGGACGGTTTTTTCGGCATGATGTTTTTACAGTCAGGTGTAGACGTATATACGTCCGCAGCCCTATGATCCGGGCAACGCCAGGCCCTTAACAGGGGGGCCGGTGGAACATCAGCCCGAAAAACAGGGCTTCAAATTCTTCGTTGGGAGAAGGAACAGGGGACTATGCAGCGAGGCAAGTTTACCAAGGTCGCGTTGATCGCGGCAGTTGCTACGATCGCTCTGCTCGGCGCTCAGCCGGGCTCAGCCAAGACGTTCAAATGGGCCAATGACGGCGACGTCAATTCGATGGACCCGTACGCCCGTAACGAGACGTTCCTGCTCAGCTTCAACGCCAACATCTACGAGCCGCTGTTCCGTCGTGACCGCGAGCTGAAGCTGCAGCCCGCGCTGGCCACCAAGGTCGAGCAGCCGAGCCCGACCGTGTGGCGCTGGACTCTGCGCCCGAACGTCAAGTTCCATGGCGGCGAACCGTTCACCGCCGATGACGTCGTGTTCTCCTACAAGCGCGCGATGGACAAGGGTTCGAACGTTGCCGGCAACTTCACCTCGTTCAAGGAAGTCCGCAAGGTCGACGACCTGACGGTCGAAGTCGAGACCAAGTACCCGGATCCGCTACTGAACGACAAGATGGTTCAGATCGGCATCATGTCGAAGATCTGGTCCGAGAAGAATGGCTCGCTCCAGACCGCGGACATGACGAAGAACGAAGAAAACTTCGCCACCCGTAACGCCAACGGCACCGGCGCCTTCAAGCTGAAGCTGCGCGAGCCGGACGTGCGCACCATCCTGGAGCCGAACGGCACCTGGTGGGACAAGCCTGAGCACAACCTGACGGAAGTGATCTTCCAGCGCGTCGCCAACGAAGCGACCCGCGTGGCGGCTCTACTGTCGGGCGAAGTGGACATGATTTACACCGTGCCGCCGCAGGACGTTGACCGCATCAAGAAGACTGCCGGTCGCCGCGTCATCGAAGGCCCGGAAACCCGCATCGTTTTCTTCGGCTTCAACCAGCAGCTCGACGAGCTGCCGGAGTCGAACGTCAAGGGCAAGAACCCCTTCAAGGACAAGAAGGTCCGCGAAGCGTTCTATCGCGCCATCGACGTCGAGGCGATCAAGCGTACCGTCATGCGCAACCAGTCGCGTCCCAGCGCCCTCATGGTCGGCACCGGCCTGAACGGCTACGACAAGGATCTGGACGTCCGTCCGAAGTTCGATCCGGAACTGTCGAAGAAGCTGCTGGCCGAAGCCGGCTATCCGAACGGCTTTGAGGTTCGTCTCGACTGCCCGAACGACCGCTACGTCAACGATGAAGCGATCTGCCGCGCCGCTGTGGCCATGCTGGCCAAGGTGGGCGTCAAGGTGAACCTGGTTGCCCAGACCCGCGCGAAGTACTTCGCCCAGATTCTGCGCACGGCTTCCGACATCGAGAAGTCGCCGCAGATCGGCATGTACATGCTCGGCTGGTCGCCGGCCTCGACCTATGACGTGCACAACGTCATTGAGTCGCTGCTGCAGACCCCGTCTGCCGCCACCAAGAAGGGCCTGTTCAACGCCGGTGGCTATTCGAACAAGAAGCTCGACGAGCTGGCCGACAAGATGGAGCAGGAGACCGACAAGGCGAAGCGTGAGGCGATGGTCAAGGAAGCGACCAAGCTTTACGTCGAAGACTTCGGCGTGATCCCGCTGCACCAGCAGTATGTTGTCTGGGCTGCCAAGGACTCTGTCGAACTGCATCAGCCGGCGGACAATTACTTCCCGCTGCGTTTCGTCAAGGTCAAGTAATCTGACATCAGTGGCGCGGCCCGGGATGCCTCGGGCCGCGCCACGCATTTTTTGACCAGACCAGCCCCATGCTTGCGTTCATTATCCGTCGTATCGTGCAATCCGCCCTCGTCATGCTGGCGGTCGCCTTTATTGCGTTTACCATGTTCAACTTCGTCGGCGATCCGATTGCGATCATGGCCGGCCAGGACCTGCCCGCCGAAGCGCGTATCGAACTGCGCAAGTCGCTGGGTCTGGATGACCCGACGCCGGTCCGTTTCGCGCGTTATGTCGCCAACGCCGTGCAGGGCAACTTCGGCCTGAGCTATCGCACCACCGAGCCGGTGGGCCGCATGATCATCGACCGTCTGCCCGCTACGCTGGAACTCAGCCTGATCGCCGCCGTCTTCGCGCTGGCGGCCGGCATTCCGATGGGCGTGTTCTCCGGTCTCTATCCAACCCACTGGCTGAGCCGCACCATGATGACGGTGTCGCTGGTCGGCATTTCTCTGCCGACCTTCCTGATCGGCATCCTTCTCATTTGGATCTTCGCTGTCATCCTCGGCTGGCTGCCCAGCTTCGGGCGCGGCGACACGGTGCGGATCGGCTTCTGGACCACTGGTTTCCTCACCTTCAGCGGCTGGCGGGCCATCATCCTGCCGTCGATCACGCTTGGCCTGTTCCAGATGACGCTGATCATGCGCCTGGTGCGGTCTGAAATGCTGGAAGTGCTGCGCACTGACTACATCAAGTTCGCCCGTGCCCGCGGCCTGTCCAATCGCGCCGTGCATTTCGGCCATGCGCTGAAGAACACGCTGGTGCCGGTCATCACCATCACCGGGCTTCAGCTTGGCGCCATCATCGCCTTTGCCATCATCACCGAGACGGTCTTCTCCTGGCCCGGCATGGGGCTGCTGTTCCTGCAGTCGGTGATCGCCGTCGACATCCCGGTCATGGCCACCTACCTGGTGCTGATCGGCTTCCTGTTCGTGCTGATCAACCTGATCGTCGACAGCCTGTATTTCGTGGTCGACCCGCGCCTGCGCGCACAGAGCGGCAAGTCGGGGGGCAAGTGATGGCCAGCATTGCTGCCGCCTGGCGCGGCATCATCGACAGCGACCTGTTCTGGAGCTTCACCCGCTCCAAGCTGATCATGACCTCGGCCGCCATCACCGTGATCTATTTCGTGGCGGCCATCGGCGCGCCGCTGATCGCGCCCCATAACCCCTTCGACCTCGCGTCGCTTGAGCTGTCGGATGCCTTCCTGCCACCGGCTTGGGGCGAGGGCGGCTCGACGAAGTACCTGCTTGGCACCGACGACCAGGGCCGCGACGTTTTCTCCACCATCATGTACGGCTCGCGCACCTCGCTGCTGGTCGGCTTCCTGGCCGTCATCTTCGCCATGGTGCTCGGCATCTCGCTCGGTCTGCTCGCCGGGTATCTCGGCGGCGCGGTGGATGCACTGATCATGCGCGTCGCGGATGTGCAGCTGTCTTTCCCCGCCATCCTGATCGCCATGCTGGTCGACGGTGTCAGCCGTGGCCTGCTCGGCAACGACCGTCGTGACAACTCGGCGCTGGTGGTGCTGGTCGTCGCCATCGGTCTCAGCTTCTGGGTTCAATATGCCCGCACCGTGCGCGGCTCGGTGCTGGTCGAAAAGAACAAGGAATATGTACAGGCGGCTCGCGTGATCGGCCTGCCGGGTCCGCTGATCGCGCTGCGCCATGTGCTGCCCAACGTGCTGGGCCCGGTGCTGGTGATCGCCACCATCAACCTGGCGCTGGCCATCATCACGGAAGCGACGCTCAGCTTCCTCGGTGTCGGCCTGCCGCCGACCCAGCCCTCGCTCGGCACGTTGATCAATATTGGCCAGAAGTTCCTGTTCTCGGGTGAATGGTGGATCGCCATCTTCCCGGGCGGGGCGCTTGCCATTCTCGTGTTGTCGGTCAACCTGCTGGGTGACTGGCTGCGCGACGCTCTCAATCCGAAGCTCCGGTAATTGCCATGACCAGCCCGAAGCTGCTTGAAGTTGATAACCTGCGTGTCGAGTTCCCGACCCGGCGCGGCACCCTTGTGGCCGTCGACGATGTGTCGCTGGCCATCTCGGCCGGCGAAGTGCTGGGCGTGGTGGGCGAGTCCGGTGCCGGAAAGTCCATGACCGGTGCGGCCATCATCGGCCTGCTGGAACCGCCGGGCCGTATCGCCGGCGGCGAAATCCGCCTCGATGGCCGCCGCATCGATAACCTGCCTTATCACGAGATGCGCAAGATTCGCGGCCGCCAGATCGGCGCGATCTTCCAGGATCCGCTGACCAGCCTGAACCCGCTCTATAAGATCGGCGACCAGCTGGTCGAAACCATCCTCACGCATCTGCCGATGAATCAGGAGCAGGCGCGGGCGCGGGCGATCAAGCTGCTGGAGGATGTCGGCATCCCCTCGGCATCGGAGCGCATCGACAGCTATCCGCACCAGTTCTCCGGCGGCATGCGGCAGCGCGTGGTGATCGCGCTGGCGCTGGCGGCCGAGCCCAAGCTGATCATCGCCGACGAGCCGACCACCGCGCTGGACGTCTCGATCCAGGCGCAGATCATCCAGTTGCTCAAGCGCCTGTGCCGCGAACACGGCACGGCGGTCATGCTGGTGACCCATGACATGGGCGTCATCGCCGAGACCGCCGACCGCGTCGCCGTCATGTATGCCGGTCGCATCGCCGAGATCGGTCCGGTGCAGGACGTGATCCAGCGTCCGCGTCATCCCTATACCGTCGGTCTGATGGGCGCGATCCCGTCGATGGCGGGCAAGGTCGAGCGCCTGACCCAGATTGACGGGTCGATGCCGCGCCTGAATGCCATTCCGAAGGGCTGCGCCTTCAATCCGCGCTGCCCCAAGGCTTTCGACCGTTGTTTCCGCGACCGGCCTGAACCGATGCCAACGGGCGGGAGTCACGCGGCCTGCTGGCTGGTGGAGGAGAAGGCCCATGTCTAAGGTCTCTGTTCCCATGCTGACCGTCACTGCCCTGAAGCGCGTCTTCGATGTGTCGGCGCCCTGGCTGAACCGCATCCTGGAGCGCAAGGGCAAGAGCATCGTGCGCGCCGTCGATGGCGTCAGCTTCTCGATCAACAAGGGCGAGACCTTCAGCCTGGTGGGTGAGTCGGGCTGCGGCAAGTCCACTGTTGCCCGGCTGATCGTCGGCCTCTACGAGCCGAGCGACGGCTCGGTCAATTTCGAAGGCGTCGAGATTGGCTCGGCCGTCGAGCGTTCGAAGCACCCTGACATCCAGGGCCGCATGCAGATGATCTTCCAGGATCCTTATGCATCGCTCAATCCGCGCTGGCGCGTGGGCAAGATCGTCGCCGAACCGCTGCGCTTCCGCAAACTGCTGAGCGGCAAGGCTGCCGTCGAGAAGCGGGTGGGCGAGCTGCTGAGCCAGGTCGGCCTGTCGCCGCTGGATGCGCGCAAGTATCCGCATGAATTCTCCGGCGGTCAGCGCCAGCGCATCTCGATCGCGCGTGCGCTTGCTGGCGAGCCGGAATTCCTGGTCTGCGACGAACCGACATCGGCGCTCGATGTGTCCGTGCAGGCGCAGATTCTCAACCTGATGAAGGATCTGCAGCGCAATCTCGGCCTGACCTATCTGTTCATCAGCCATAATCTCGCCGTCGTGTATCACGTCTCGGACAAGGTCGGCGTGATGTATCTCGGCCGTCTGGTCGAATGGGCCGATACCAAGACGCTGTTCTCGCGTCCGCTGCATCCCTATACGCGCATGCTGCTGGATGCGATCCCTGATCTGGGTATGACCGGTCGCCAGCGCACGCCGGTGGCGGGCGAGGTGCCGAGCCCGCTCAATCCGCCGCCGGGCTGCAGCTTCCATCCGCGCTGTCCGTTGGCGAACGAACGATGCCGCCGCGAAATCCCCAAGGCGATTGCCGTTGAGGGTGGCGCCGTGGCCTGCCATGCGGTCGAGGAAAATCGCCTGCCGCCGTGGAAAGCTCAGGCTGCTGCATAAAGCAGCCTGATTCGCCCCATCTAGACCTGCTTGTCTCGGACCCCGGTCCTGCCTACAGTCATGGGCAGGGACGGAGAGTTGTGCCGTTTGGCGTAATCATCAGCACTTCCGATAATAACGGCCGAAGCCGCAGGGGGAATGCGGCACGGCCATAACGAGGAGGCCGGGCGATGAGTTACCGCGATATCCTGGTGCATCTGACACTCGACCCGCGCAACATGGCGCGGACACAACTGGCTATTGCCATGGCGCGGCGCTTCGGCGCGCGGGTCAGCGGCCTCTACACGGTGCCGCCACCGAATGTGCCCTATTACATGGGCGAGTATATCCCGACAGAACTGATCCAGAAGCAGATGGACGAGGCGCAGAAATCCTCAGGCAGCGCCAAGGAGGAATTCCTCGCCACCTGCGCCGATGCGGGCATTGAGCATCGCTGGCTCAGCAGTGACATGGCGCCGGTGGAAGCACTGCGTCTGGCCAGTCGCGCCAGCGACATCGCCCTGGTCGGCCAGCCCGATCCCAATCCCTCCGATCCGGCCGCGATCCCTTATGGGACAGACGTGCTGCCGCATGAACTGGCGTTGCAGGCCGGTCGTCCCATTCTTGCCGTGCCGCATGCCGGTGCGGTGACCGATGTCGGCCGCCGGGTGCTGGTCGCCTGGAATGGCAAGCGTGAGGCGGCGCGCGCGCTGCACGATGCGATGCCGCTGCTGCGTGGCGCCGAGGTCGTGCATATCGTCACCATCGGGGCCGAACGCAAGGGCCGCACGCCGATCGCCGAGATCGCCGGCCATATGCAGCGTCACGGCCTGCGGTTGGAAACGGCGATCATCAACAGCAACGGCACCAAGGTCGGCCTGGCCCTGCTGGCCGAAGCGCAGAGCCGCACCTGCGACCTGATGGTGATGGGCGCTTTCGGTCATTCGCGGCTGCGCGAAATGGTGTTCGGCGGCGTGACCGAAACCGTGCTGGGCAACATGACGCTGCCGGTATTGCTGAGTAACTGAACTTAGGGCGCGGTCGCGACCACGACGCGATTGCGGCCGGCTCGCTTGGCGGTGTAAAGCGCGGCGTCGGCCTGCCGGATGACATCGGGCCATACGGCACCATGGGTGCCAAAAGTGGCGACGCCGATGCTCACCTGGATCGACAGGGTATGGCCGCCCGCGTCGATGCCCAGTTCGGCGATGGCGGCGCGGATGCGCTCGGCCAGATGCAGGGCGCCTTCGATCGGCGTGCTGGGAAGCAGGGCGCAGAATTCCTCACCGCCGAACCGGCCGAACAGGTCTTCGCGCCGCAGGCAGCGCCGGACCGTGTCGGAAAACTGCCGCAGCACCGTATCGCCTGCCGGATGGCCATACTGATCGTTGATCAGCTTGAAGTGGTCGATATCCAGCATCAGCATGCTCAGCGCCGTGCCATGGCGCCGGCTGCGGGCAACCTCCACGTCGCCGGCTTCCTCCAGCGCCCGCCGGGCCAGTGCACCGGTGAGGGCGTCCTGCCGCGCAGCATCCTGCAACTGCGCCGCCAGGGTCTGGTTGACCAGCAGGACGGCGGTGAACACCACGGCAATCGACAGCAGCATCGGGATCAGGAATATCCAGCCCGAAATCGAGACCTGCGTGATGGCCTCTCCCGATGGCGGCAGCCACCATGCGGCGATGGCAAGGGTCAGGCTGAACAGCCCCTGCAGGGAGATCGGCGTGGCGGCGAGAATTTGGGAAAAGCGCGTTGCCGGACTCAGGTCGCGCACCAGGCCATAGGCGCGCAGTCCCGCCAGCAGGGCGCTGATGCACATCAGGAAGATGATGCGGGGGCGTGCGGCCGTGTCGATGAAGGTGAAGTAGAGCAGGCCGGTGGCCGACAGGGCGAGAATGATCAGGCCCCAGCGATAGGGCAGCGGGCGATTGAAGAATGCTTCTATGCCCAGCCAGGTCAGGATCAGGCCTGAATGGATCATCAGGTTGACGACGATGATCGAAACCGTGGGCGGCAGGCTGCCGCGCAGATAGATGCCCAGAACGCCGATCGAAATTACCATTGTACCTGCGGCCCAGAACGCGATGCCGCGCATGCCGCGATGGATCACCCACAATGCTGCAAGGATGGCGGATTCCAGAAACAGCACAAGAACTGTGATGAAGCTGACGGTGAGTGTGTCCAGATGCATGAAATCTACTGAGGTAAGACGACGAATTCTGCACCGGGATGCGTTGAAAAAGCAATGTCGGGACGCCCTGCGGCTTGGCATTCGGAAGGCGGCGGCTATATCCTCGGTTTCAACCTTACAGATATGTCCATGCTGCTCTCCGCACCCGATAGCCTGTTCGTTGTCGTCGATATCCAGGAACGCCTGCTGCCGGTGATGCAGGATGGTGCGCGCGTGTTGCATAATACCGGCATCCTGCTGCAGGCAGCCCGCGCGCTGGACATACCCTGCGTCATTACCGAACAGTATCCGAAAGGGCTGGGATCCACGGTTTCCGGGATCAAGGCCGAAGCCGGCGATGCGGCGGTTCTGGAGAAGATGCATTTTTCCGCCTGGGACGAACCGTCGGTGCGCGCGCATATTACCGCACAGGCGCGACCGCTGACCGTGATCGCCGGTATCGAGGCACATGTCTGCGTGTTGCAGACCGCCATCGGCATGGCGGCGGCTGGTCGGCGCGTGGCCGTGGTGACCGACGCCATCTCTTCGCGGCAGGCCGAGAGCGTCGTCGTCGCGCAGCAGCGCATGGCGCAGGCCGGCGTCATGCTGGTCACCACCGAAATGTGCCTGTTCGAATGGCTGGGATCGGCCGCACATCCGCAGTTCAAGGCGCTGTCGCGCCTTATCAAGTAGAAGGGTTCATCATGCGCCAGCCCCTGGTCCTGCTTCCCGGCCTGCTGCTGACCGAGGATTTCTGGCGCGAGCAGGTGGCGCGACTCTCCGATGTCGCACAGTGCATCCTGCCGACCAGCCACTTCCATCAGGACAATTTCAGTGACATGGCGCGGCTGGTGCTGGCCGAGGCGCCGGAAACATTCGCGCTCTGTGGCCTGTCGATGGGCGGCTATATCGCGCAGGAGATCATGCGGCAGGCGCCGCAGCGGGTGACGCGCATCTGCCTGATGGATACCTCCAGCCGCGCCGATACGCCCGAGCAGACAGAGCGTCGCCGCGGCCTCATTCACCTGAGCCAGATCGGCCGTTTCAAGGGCATCACGCCGCAGCTGATCCCGCTGCTTCTGCACCCCGACAAACAGAAGGACGAAGCGCTGACCGGCCGGCTGATTGCCATGGCCGAGGCGATCGGCCGCGAGGGCTTCACCCAGCAGCAGACTGCGATCATCAACCGGGTGGACGGGCGTGCCGACCTGAAGGGCTACAAGGTGCCGGCGCTGGTGCTCTGCGGTCGCCAGGATGCGCTGACGCCGCTGGAACTACATGACGAGATGGCGTCGCTGATCCCCCATGCGAAGCAGGTGATCATCGACAATTGCGGTCATCTGCCGCCGATGGAACATCCCAACCAGACAGCCAATGCCTTCAAGGAATGGCTTAACGCCTAGACGTCGATATCGGTGGCGAAGGCAGCGCGTTCCTGGATGAACTGGAAGCGCAGCTCCGGCTTGCGGCCCATCAGGCGTTCGACCAGGTCTTCCGACTCTTTCACTTCCTCGACCGGCACCGAAACCCGCAACAGCACGCGGTTCTTCCGCGTCATGGTGGTTTCCTTCAGCTGCGCGGGCGGCATTTCGCCCAGGCCTTTGAAGCGGCTGATTTCCACCTTGCGGGTGCCGAAATGCTGCTTGATCAGCTTGTCCTTGTCGGCGTCGTCCATGGCGTAGAAGGTCTTGCCGCCCTGGCTGAGGCGGTAGAGCGGCGGCTGCGCCAGATAGAGATGGCCATGCTCGATCAGCTTCGGCATCTCGCGGAAGAAGAACGTCATCAGCAGGGATGCGATATGCGCGCCGTCGACATCGGCATCTGTCATGATGATGACCTTGTCGTAGCGCAGGTCTTCATCGCGATACTTGCCGCGCGTACCGCAGCCCAGCGCCTGGATCAGATCGGCCAGCTCCTGGTTGGCGGCGAGCTTGTCCGAACCGGCTGAGGCCACGTTCAGGATCTTGCCGCGCAACGGCAACACAGCCTGCGTGCGGCGGTCGCGCGCCTGCTTGGCGGAACCGCCCGCCGAGTCACCCTCGACGATGAAGAGTTCCGAACCGTTGGCGGCTTCGTCGGAGCAGTCCGCGAGTTTTCCAGGAAGACGCAGCTTGCGGGTGGCCGACTTGCGGCTGACATCCTTCTCGGCGCGGCGGCGCAGGCGATCCTCGGCGCGTTCGATCAGGCGGGTGAGCAGCGCATTGGCATGCTGCGGCGCGCCGGCAAGCCAGTGATCGAAGTGATCCTTGATCGCCACTTCAACCAGCTTCTGCGCTTCCACCGTGACCAGCTTGTCTTTGGTCTGGCCCTGGAACTGCGGGTCCTTGATGAACAGCGACAGCATCGCGGTGCCGGCGAGTAGGATGTCGTCGGCGGTGATCTGCGATGCCTTCTTGTTGTTGGTCAGCTCGGCATAGTCCTTCAGGCCGCGCATCAGGGCCGAGCGGAAGCCGGCCTCATGCGTGCCGCCATCGGGCGTCGTCACCGTGTTGCAGTAGGACTGCAGCCAGCCTTCATCGATATCCTGCGGCCAGTGGATGGCCCATTCGACCTGGCCGCGTTCGCCGCCCAGCGCCGCACGGCCGGCGAACGGCGTCGGCGTCACGGTCTGCTGGCCTTCCAGCTGCTCGTTCAGATAGTCCTGCAGGCCGCCGGGGAAATGCAGCACGGCCTCTTGCGGCGTGATCTCGTCGCCCTTGAGCAGTTCGGGATCGCACTTCCACAGGATTTTCACGCCCGGATAGAGATAGGCCTTGGAGCGCGCCATCTTGAACAGGCGGGCAGGGCGGAAATGCGCACCCTTGCCGAAGATCTGTTCGTCGGGATGGAAGGTCACCACCGTGCCGCGACGATTGGGGGCGGCGCCGACCTTGACCAGCTTGCCCTGCGGCGTGCCGCGCGAATATTCCTGGCGCCAGAGTTCCTTCTCTCGCGCCACTTCCACGATGAGGCGATCCGACAGCGCGTTCACCACCGAGATGCCGACGCCATGCAGACCGCCGGCGGTGGAATAGACCTTGGACGAAAACTTGCCGCCCGAATGCAGCGTGGTGAGGATGACCTCGAGCGCCGACTTGTCCTTGAACTTGGGGTGGCGGTCGATCGGGATGCCGCGGCCGTTGTCGCCCACCTGCAGGCTGCCATCGCCCTGCAACGCAACCTCGATACGGTCGGCGTGGCCGGCGACGGCCTCGTCCATCGAGTTGTCGAGCACTTCGGCAAACAGGTGGTGGAGTGCGCGTTCGTCGGTGCCGCCGATATACATGCCGGGCCGGCGGCGCACGGGCTCCAGACCCTCGAGAACCTCGATGTCCTTGGCGGTGTAATCGCTGCCGCCCTTGCTTCCCTGTTGGAACAAGTCGTTCATTCTATTCACGGATTCGGATTAAGGGGTGACTCGTTGTTGGGCCGCAGTATAGTAGGGCGCAGGCGGGATACAACCAACATACAGTGACAAAGTCAGGAGCAGAGATGACCGAATCGGCGCAGAAATCCAGAGGCGAACCGGTCATCCGCAGCGCCCCGATGCCGGCCGACATGAACGGCAACGGCGACATCTTCGGCGGCTGGGTGCTGAGCCAGATGGACATCGCCGGCGGCATCGTCGCCGCGCGCCGCGCGCAGGGCCGCGTCGTCACCGTGGCGGTGGATGCGATGACCTTCCACCAGCCGATCAAGGTCGGCGACGTGGTCTCGATCTATGGCAGCGTGCTGCGCGTCGGCCGCACCTCGATGGCGATCAAGCTGGAGACCATCGTGGCGCGTCGCCTCGATCCCGCCGAAATCAGGGTGACCGAGGGCGTCTACACCTATGTGGCCATCGACGAGAACGGCCGACCGCGACCGGTACCGACAGAATGACAAACGGCAAGCGGCATTGGGCGGCCGACGAGATTGTCGCGCCGGCGCTGATCGCGCTGAAGGCCTGGTATGACGATGCGCGTGGCAAGCGCGCCATGGCCGCCTTCGCCGCGCTGCCCGACCTGCGCACCTTGCCCGGCGTCGCCGACCTGGCCGTGGTCGAGGTCAGCGGCGATGGCCGCTATCCCTACCTGGCGATGGGCGAGGGCTACCGCCGCACGGCCGCCCTGGTGGCGGGCCCCGATGGTGTGACCATCGAGACACGGCCGGTGGTGCGCCAGCATTTCGACCTGACCTGCGAGGAACGCGGCGCCTTCCATGTCAGCATCACGCGCTGGGACGGGCCGAAGATCCTGCAATACGACCGCCTGCTGCTGCCGCTCGATGATGGCGCCGGCCAGAGTGAGAAGGGCGGCGACATCACCCATCTGCTGGTGGGCGAGGTCTTCCTGCGGGTCGCCAAGGCCGGCTGACCGTTTCGGGTGCCTTCGCACCTCTTCACAACGCTTCGTTTTGCTTCGTTTCTGGTTACACGGGTGTATTCATTGGACTTGCTCCCGCTGGGCGAGAACATGAGTTCTTAATGGGAACATATCATGAATATGAGGTGGGCTCAAGACCGGCTGGTCCCGCCTACCCCATCCGCACCCCGTCGAAGGCCTGGGTTGCCGGCGCGCTGGTGACCGTCACGCCCACGCGCATACCAATGTAGTCATCCGACCAGCCGGTGAAACTGCCCTGGATCGGCGTCAGGTCTTCGATGCGGCAGCCGATGGCCACCGGCACCAGACCGTGGCCGCCATGAGTTTTATGTGTGGGATCGAAGGCGATCCAGCCGTTGCCGGGCAGGTAGACCTCGACCCAGCAATGGGTGGCGCCTTCGCCAGCGCCAGCATCGTCGAGGCCGTCGCGCTGCGGATTGTAGAGATAGCCCGAGATCAGCCGCGCGCCGAAACCGAGCCAGCGCACCACATCGGCGAACAGCACCGCGAGATCGCGGCAGGTGCCCCAGCCGCGCGCCAGGGTTTCCAGCGGCGTCTGCGTGCCCTCGGCGTCGCGGCTCTGGTACCGGATACGGTCGGCGATGCCGGCATTCAGGTCGCGCAACATCGACAGCGCATCAGTCGGCAGCGGCGCGATATAGGCCTGGGTCCAGTGCAGCAGCGTGCTGTCGGGATCGGCATATTGCGGCCGCGCCATCTGTCCCAGTGCTGTCCAGTCGCTATCGCTGTGGCGGAACGGGTAGGGCAGGCCGCCCTGGCCGGCAGCATCCGTGCCGAACAGGGGAGCAGGGCCGATCTGGTCATCGGCGTGATGCAGGATGCGCAGGCGGCTGTCGATGGTGAGGGTGTCGGACGGCCAGAGCGGCATCGCGCTGGCAATGACGTTGCCATAGACGTCTTCGCTCCAGCTCACCAGGCTGGGCGGTGTGGTTTCCACCGTGAAGGCCAGCAACTGATTGGCGGCGCTCTCACGCGGCCGCAGCATCAATCGATGCGCCTCCAAGCTCACCGGCTGGCGGTAGAGATACGTTGTGCGGTGATGGATGTGCAGCAGCATCAGGCCCGGCGTCCAGATCTGGTGGCGTCGGCGACATGGGCGGCTGCCAGGCGGAAGGTGAGAGCGGTCTGGGTGCTGCGGCTGGTCATGGGCAATGTCCTTCGGTCAGGCGTATCGCCGGCCGTTTCGCTCCTCGGAGTGTCGATTGCAGGAATTGCCGATCACCATCTGCCTCGCGGGCATGCGGCGCAAGGCTATTCGTCCGTACACAAGCCGCTGGAGGAATTCTCCAGCTTTTCCGCCGGAATCCTGGATGTTATTTTACAGATACCTCGTTCGGGATGGCTTTGCCTTATCGGCTTTCAACCTGCTTTTCCGGCAGAATCGGCGGAAGCTGGCTCCATCAACTGGAGACGAGCCATGTCGATCCATCGCCTGTTTGCCAAATTATCCCTGCGCCATCTGCTGCGTCGGCAGGGCTTCTGGCGCGGTCGCGGCGGCGTGGTGCTGGGGCTGACGTCTTTTCTGGCTTTCTTCCTGATTGGCCTGACCACCGTCGAGATCGTGCGCCGTCATGATCTGGTGATCTCGGATTACGAACATCGCACGCAGAACCTGTCCGAGCTGGCCGCCGCCCATCTGAGCCGCACCCTGGAAGCGGTGGACCGTACCCTGCTGGAAAGCGCCCGGGTGTCGAAGCCCGTGCTGGCCGGCCGGCAACTGATCACCGAAAACATGCTCGATGAGATGGAAATCATCTATGGCAATGCTTCAGGGATCACGTCGATCGCGACCTATGACAGTGACGGCCTGCGTGTCCTGAGCTCGGTCGGCGCCACTGCCGGCCTGGATGTCTCGCAGCGCGAGTCCTTCCTGTTTCATGCCAATAACAAGACCAACCGGATGCATATCTCGCATCCCTTCGTGTCGACGGTGACCCAGCGCCCCACCATTCTTGCCTCGCGCCGGGTCTCCGCCGATGACGGTACATTCCTCGGCATCGTGGCGGCGCGCCTCGACCTCGATCATTTCGTCAAGCTTTATACATCGCTGTCGCTGGGTGAGACCGGTTCGTTCTTCATCGTCTACGATGATGGCATCCTGATGATCCGTACGCCATTCGATGAAACGACGACCGGCCGGCAGGTGACGTCGCCTGCTGCGATGGGCGCGCTGCTGGCGCAGGGCCGGGCGGGCACCACGCATATCCGCAGCAGCTACGATGGCAAAAAGCGCGTGATGAGCTATCGCCGCATTCCGCGCAGCGTGCTTGTAGTTGGCCTCAGCTTCGCCCATGAGGAAATTCTGTATACCTGGCGGCGCAATTCCATCTTCGGCGGCGGCATCATGCTGCTGACGGCCGGCGCGCTGTTGCTGGGCGGCATTCTGCTGGCGCGCAGCCTGTATCGCGGCGAACAGCGCGAACGCATGCTGATCGCTGCCCGCACCGAGGCCGAAGAGGCAAGCCGCGCCAAATCGGAATTCCTCGCCATCATGAGCCATGAGCTGCGCACACCGATGAATGGCGTGATCGGCTATTCCAAGCTGCTGTCCGATCTCGACCTGAACGAGAAGGCGAAAGGTTACGCCGGCATCATCTCGGATTCCGCCACCAGCCTGCTGGGCATCGTCAACGACATCCTCGACTATTCCAAGATGGAAGCCGGCAAGATCACGCTGGAATCCGTGGAGACAGACCTGCGTCACCTGGTCGATGACGTGATCGCGCTGAATCGCCCGACTGCCGACGCCAAGGGGCTGGCTCTGCACCTGCGCTATGACGATCGCGCGCCGGACCGCGTGCTGGCCGATCCGACGCGCCTGCGCCAGGTGCTGATCAATCTGGTCGGCAATGCGGTGAAGTTCACCACCGAAGGCCATGTGACGCTGTCGGTCAGCGTCGAGGCCAGCGCTGATGCACGCTGTTCGCTGCGCTTCGCCATCACCGATACCGGCGTGGGCATTCGCGAGGCCGACATGCCGTTGCTGTTCCAGAGCTTCACCCAGGTGGACTCCACCGTGGGTCGCCGTTTCGGCGGCACCGGCCTGGGGCTGACCATCTGCAAGCGCCTGGTCGAAATGATGGGCGGCAACATCGGTGTGTCCTCGCAGCATGAAGTGGGCAGCACCTTCTGGTTCACGCTGCTGTTCACCGAGGTGGCCGTTGCCGCCGAGGTCGAAGTGGAAGCAGCGGTGGAGACGTCGCTGCGCACCGGCAAGATTCTAGTGGTGGACGACAACCGCACCAACCGCCGTCTGGTCTCGGCGCTGCTGGCGCCGAGCGGCAACACCGTGGTCGATGCGGCCAGCGGCGAGGAAGCCCTGCAGAAGCTGGCATCCGAGGATTTCGACCTGATCCTGATGGACCTCAACATGCCGGTGATGGACGGGCTGCAGGCAACGGTCTGCATCCGGGCGCTGCCCGAACCCAAATGCAGCACCCCGGTGGTGGCCCTGACCGCCAGCGCCATGGCCGAGGAAATCACACGCTGCCGCAATGCCGGCATGAACGGTCATGTCGCCAAGCCGATCGATCCCGCCACATTGTTGCGGACGATCTCGGCGAATATCCGCAAAGCGGCGTAAAACCGGGCTTTACGCGTTGACGGATCGGCGGACGGGGCCTACAAAGCGCCCCGCAGGGCCGGCGCAGGATGATCGCCATTCCCTGATCGGCCCAAAGACTGCTGGGTGGGCCGCTGCGCATGTGCCGACCCTCATCTCCTGAAAGACATTGCTATGACTGAATTTGCAGGCGTGATTCCGCCGCTGGCGCAGGCGTTGACGCAGCGCGGCTATACCACGCTCACGCCCGTTCAAACGGCCGTACTCGCCCCCGAACACGCCGAGGCCGACCTGCTGGTCTCGGCCCAGACCGGTTCGGGCAAGACCGTCGCCTTCGGCCTCAATATCGCACCGACCCTGCTGCAGGGCTCGGACGGCTTCGAGCCGCAGCGCCGCGGCAACTGGATGCCGCCGCTGGCGCTGGCCATCGCGCCGACGCGCGAACTGGCGCTGCAGGTCTGCCGCGAACTGGAATGGCTCTATGCGCCGACCGGCGCCAAGGTTGTCTCCTGCGTCGGCGGCATGGATATGCGCACCGAGCGCCAGGCGCTGAATGCCGGCGCACATATCGTGGTCGGCACGCCGGGCCGCTTGCGCGATCATATTGAACGCGGCGCGCTCGACATCAGCGGCCTGCGCGCCGTGGTGCTGGACGAAGCCGACGAGATGCTGGACCTAGGCTTCCGCGAGGACCTGGAATTCATTCTCGACGCCGCTGCGCCCGAACGCCGCACCCTGATGTTCTCGGCCACGGTGTCCAAGCCGATCGCCCAGCTGGCCAAGCGGTTCCAGAAGGATGCGATCCGCATCTCGACGACGTCGGAGCGTGAACAGCATGTGGATATCGAATACCGCGCGCTGATGGTGGCTCCGAACGAGCGCGAAAACGCTATCATCAACGTGCTGCGTTTCCACGATGCCAAGAGCGCCATCATCTTCTGCGGCACCCGCATGGCGGTGACGCATCTGACGGCGCGGCTGTCCAATCGCGGTTTCGGCGTGGTGGCGTTGTCGGGTGAGCTGAGCCAGAACGAGCGCACCCATGCGCTGCAGGCCATGCGCGACGGCCGGGCCCGCATCTGCGTTGCCACCGACGTGGCGGCGCGCGGCATCGACCTGCCGGGCCTGGAGCTGGTGGTGCATGCCGACCTGCCGACCAACCGCGAGGCGCTGCTGCATCGGTCGGGTCGTACCGGCCGCGCGGGCAACAAGGGCATCTGCGCGCTGCTGGTGCCGCATAACCGCCGTCGCGGCATCCAGCGCCTGCTGCAGGAAGCCAATATCGACGCCAAGTGGGCGCAGCCGCCGTCGGCTGCCGAAATCCAGGCCGTCGACCGCAAGCGCATCATGAACGACGAGAGTTTCCAGGCCGAAGCGACGCCCGAGGAACAAGAATTCGCCGCCGCCTTGCTGGCCAAGCATGGGGCGGAGAAGGTGGCGACCGCCTTCCTGCGCCTGCATCAGGGCAAGCAGCCGGCGCCGGAAGAGCTGCTGGATGTGGGCTCGGAAGCGCCCTCGGCCTTCAATGACCGTGGCGACCGGCCGCGCAAGTCGCGCGACGATTTCGCCGGCGGCAATGGCGTGTGGTTCCGCATCACCGCCGGCCACAAGCAGAATGCCGAGCCGCGCTGGCTGCTGCCGCTGATCTGCCGCGTCGGCCATGTCACCCGCAAGGATGTCGGCTCGATCAAGATCTTCCATACCGAAAGCCAGTTCGAGATCACGGCGGCTGTCGCCCAGCGCTTTGCCGACCAGATCGCGCGCGAAGGCACCGGCGAGAAGCAGATCACCATCACGCGCCTTGAAGGTGCGCCCGGCGTTGCCGGCGAGACCGCGCAAGAGGGCGATGGCGGCAAGAAGCCCTGGACGGGCAAGAAAGCCGGCGGCTTCACCCGCAAGGAGTTCGGTGAGAAGAATGCCGCCACCTTCGGCGAAAAGAAGGAATGGGCCGGCAAGAAGCCCGGCTTCGGCAAGAAGGAATTCGGGGACAAGAAGGACTTCGGCGGCAAGAAAGAGTTCGGCGCCAAGAAGCCCTGGGATGGCAATACCAGCCGTCCCTACAAACCCGATTTCAAGAAGCCGGTTGCGGAAGGTGCGGGCAATCCGGCAGGATCGGACCGTCCGGCCTGGAAGAAAAAGCCGGAGCGCAAAAAGGACTGATCGCCTGCTGCTCACGCTGTTCGACTATGTCGGCACCTTCGTCTTTGCGCTGAGCGGCGCCACCGCCGGCGTGCGGCGACGGCTCGATCTGTTCGGTGTGCTGGTTCTCGGTTTTGCGGCGGCGTCTGCCGGCGGGATTCTGCGCGACCTGCTGATCGGCGCGTTGCCGCCGGTGGCGATCCGCGACTGGGCCTATCCGGTGATCGCCGGCACTGCCGCGTTGATCGTGTTTTTCCAGTACAGGCTGGTCGAGAAACTGAAGCATCCGGTGCAGCTGTTCGATGCGGCCGGACTGGCGCTGTTTGCCGTGCTGGGCGCGCAGAAGGCGCTGATCTACGGCCTCAATCCGCTGGCGGCGGTGATGCTGGGCGTGCTCAGCGGCATCGGCGGCGGCATGGCGCGCGATATCATGCTGGCGGAAATTCCCACCGTGCTGCGCGCCGAGGTCTACGCGGTGGCGGCACTGGCCGGCGCTGTCGTGGTGGTGGCCGGCGACCTGCTCGGCGCACCGTTCCACGCCAGCATCATCCTGGGCGGGTTGCTGTGCTTTGCCATCCGCGTGCTGGCGATCCGCCGGAACTGGCAGATCGCCGTGGCGCAGACCGGTGATGATGCGCCGAAGCGCTAGGTCCTAGAATTCCTCCCACTCGCCATCGGCGGCGCCGGCGGGCGGCGCGCCGGCCGATACCGGCATCGGCTTCGGGGCTGTCCTGACCGGAGCGGGTTTGGCGGCGCGCGCCGCCGGCGCGGCGGCCGGACGGCTTTGCACAATCTTCAGCGCCGGACGGGCAGCGGCAGCGGGAGAGGGCGCGACGGCACGCGGCACGGACGCCGCACCGCCGGCGATGCGGTAACGCTGCACCAGATGCGACAGTTCTTCGGCCTGGCTGGAGAGCGACTGCGCTGAGGCGCTGGTCTCTTCCACCAGGGCGCCGTTGCGCTGGGTCATCTCGTCCATGCTGGCGACCGCGCCGTTGATCTGCTCGAGGCCGGTGGCCTGCTCGCGCGAAGCCGCGGCGATCTCGGCCACGATATCCGACACCTTCTTGATGGCGCCGACAATCTCGGTCAGCGAGTTGCCGGCCTGGTTGACCAGCGCCGCACCGGTCTTGACCTGGCTGTTCGAGGTCGAGATCAGCGCCTTGATGTCCTTCGATGCATTGGCCGAGCGCTGGGCGAGCGAGCGGACTTCCTGCGCGACGACGGCAAAGCCCTTACCGGCTTCACCGGCGCGTGCCGCTTCGACCGAAGCATTCAAGGCGAGCAGGTTGGTCTGGAAGGCGATCTCGTCGATCAGGCCGATGATGTCGCTGATCTTCTGCGCACTGGCTTCGATCTGCGTCACGGCCGTCACTGCATCGGCCACCACGCTGCCGCCCTTTTCGGCGGTGTCGCGGGCAGCGGTCGCCAGCTGGTTGGCGGCCTGGGCATTGTCGGCATTCTGCTTCACGGTTGCCGTGATCTCGTGCATCGAGGCGGCGGTTTCCTCGATGGCCGCGGCCTGGCTTTCCGTGCGCTGGGCCAGATCCTGGCTGCCGGCGGAAATCTCGCCCGAGGCGGCGGCGATGGTGGTCGCGGCCTCGCGGATGCTGCCGATCACGCCGGTCATGGCGTCGACCAGGTCGTTGACGCCGCTGCACAGCGTGCGGATGTCGCCATCCTTGCCGGCGAGATCGATGCGCTGGGTCAGATCATTGGCGCGGGTGGCATTCACCACGGCCTGCACCTGGTGCACGGCCTGCTGCATGATCTGCGCGGCCTTGGTCTGCGCGGTGATATCGGTGGCGTATTTGACAACCTTATAGGGGCGCCCGCTGGCATCCATGATCGGGTTGTAGCTGGCCTGGATCCAGACTTCCTTGCCGCCCTTGCCGATGCGCTTGTACTGGCCGGCGTCGAACTCGCCCTTGCCGAGCTTGGCCCAGAAGGCCTTGTACTCGGCGCCCTCGCGATAGCCGGGCTCGACGAACAGGCCGTGATGCTTGCCCTTCACCTCGTCCAGCGTATAGCCGAGCGTGTTGAGGAAATTCGGGTTGGCGCGGATGATGGTGCCGTCGAGATTGAACTCGATCACCGCCTGCGACTTGCCGATGGCGTCGATCTGGCCCTCGTAGTCGGCGATCAGGCGCTTTTGTTCGGTGATATCCGTGGCGAACTTGACGACCTTGTAGGCGCGGCCGCGCTTGTCGAAGATCGGGTTGTAGCTGGCCTGGATCCAGATTTCCTTGCCGCCCTTGCCGACGCGCTTGTACTGGCCGGCGTCATACTCGCCACGGCCAAGCTTGTCCCAGAAGGCGCGGTACTCGGCGCTGGCGCGATAGTCCGGCGTCACGAACATGCTGTGATGCTGGCCGCGGATTTCTTCCAGCGTGTAGCCGATGGCGCCGAGGAAATTCTCGTTGGCATGCAGGATGCGACCGTCCAGCGTGAATTCGATGATCGCCTGCACACGGTTGATGGCAACGAACTGGGCCCGCAGGTCATTCGACGCGGCGCCGGACGAGAACTGAAACATCGGGGAGGTATCCTTTTCTGATCCGGCGGGGCGTTGCCCGCCAGCTGGGGTCGTGTTCGCGATGAGTCTGAGGATCATCGGCGTGCGGATTATTCGCAGAAAAAACCGCCCTGGATCAGTAAATAAAGAGTGCCTTACGCTTTTTTTACTTCAGGTTTTATTTGGGAGGACTTGAGGTACAAGGGATTACTTAGGGTTTATGCCGGTCATTACTTTGGGTTGTAGTACTCGAGTGGTAGATAGGTAGTATTGGGCGAATCCAATATTGCCGGCCGGAGCGTTTACTCGACTCCGTTATCTCGACTCAGGCGCTGTCGCGTGCCACCAGCGTGAAGCCGACATCGACGATCCTGGTCTTCGGGGTGCGGCCCTGGGCGCGCGCCACCAGCATCTCGGCCGCGATGCGGCCGATCTCGCCGCCTTCGACGCGCATGCTGGTCAGCGGCGGATCGGCATCCTTGCCGAAGCTCTGGTCGCCATAGCCGATGACGGCCAGCTGCTGCGGCACCGCGATCCCCTGGGTGCGGGCCTCGATCAGCGCGCCGAGCGCCAGGTTGTCGGAGCCGCAGAAGACGCTGTCGATGCCGGGATGCGCTTCCAGCAGGTGGCGCAGCGCCGTGCGGCCGTCGCCCATCGGCGTGGGGGCCGCGGCCTGCATCATCGGCAGCGGCGTCTTCTTGCCGGTCAGGCGCAGGAAGGTATCGCTGAAGGCCTGGGCGCGCAGCTTCGCGCGGCGGTCGTCGGGCGAGATGATCCCCGGTCGGCGGCAGCCGCGCTTGTACAGGTACTCGGCCGCCGCCGCACCGATAGCGGGATGCGAGAAGCCGACCAGCATGTCGATCGGCTTGTCGGTCAGATCCCAGGTCTCGACCACAGGAATGCGCGCGGCGCGCAGCTTGCGACGCACATCGGGTGAATGGACGATGCCGGTGAGGATAATGCCATCGGGGCGGCGGCCGATGATGGCGGCCAGCAGTTCGTCCTCGCGTGCATCGTCATAGCCGGCCTGGCCGATCAGCAGCTGGTAGCCATGGGTCTGCAGATGCTCGGCGATGCTCTGCATGGTCGCGGTGAACATGGCGCCAGCGATGCTGGGCACCAGCGCCACGATCAGCCGCGAGCGGTTGGACGACAGCGAGCCGGCCAGCAGGTTGGGGGTATAACCGATGCGGCGCACCGCGGCGCGCACCTTGTCCAACGTCTCGGGCGAGACCTGGTCGGGCGTGTTGAGCGCGCGGGAGACCGTGATCTTGGTGACGCCAATCTCGGCCGCGATATCGGCCAGCGTGGGCGTCTTCGCAGGTGCGGAACGCGGCCCCACTTTCGGGCGCGATAACTTTTGGGCGGACTTCTGCGACGGCTTCTTCACAAAACGAGTATAGCCAGCGCGGTGTTTTGGCGGTAGTCTCGCCGTTCATGTTACCGGTAACATTCCGGGCCAGCACCCGGGACCAGCATCCCTGAAGCGAGTCACGCCCCATGAACCAGATTGACCTGCATGCCAAGCGCCTGATCGGCCCCGTCATCCGCCTGCATCCCGACGACAACACGGTCGTTGCCCGCGTCGATGTGGTGCCCGGCATTCCGGTGGAGGGCGACAACCGCCATCCTGGCTTCCTGATCCGCGACAAGACGTTGGCCGGTTACAAGATCGCCGCCCGCGACATCAAGAAGGGTGAGCCGATCCTGAAATACGCCGTCACGGTCGGTTTTGCTGCCGAAGACATCCGCGTCGGCAGCATGCTGCACGGCCATAACACCGAGTTCCGCGAGTTCGACCGCGACTATGCCCATGCCCAGGGCTACAAGCCGGTGGAGATGATCCCCGAGGCCGAACGCGCGACCTTTCAGGGCATCGTGCGCCCCGATGGCCGCGTCGGAACCCGCAATTTCATCGGCATCGTCTCTACCGTGAACTGCTCGGCCACCGTTGTGCATGCGGTTGCGCGGCATTTCACCGAGGAACGCCTGGCCGATTTCCCCAATGTGGACGGCGTGGTGGCCTTCAGCCATGCGCTGGGCTGCGGCATGGAGATGACCGGCGAAGCGATGGCGCTGCTACGCCGCACATTGGGCGGCTATATCCGCCATGCCAATCTCGCCGCCGTCGTGGTGATCGGGTTGGGCTGCGAACGCAACCAGCTGGGCGGCATGATGGAGGAGCAGGGGCTGGAGCGCAGCGCCAACCTCGTCACCTTCGTGATGCAGGATACCGGCGGCACCCGCAAGACCATCGAGGCCGGCGTCGAGGCGGTAAAGAAAATCCTGCCCGCCGCAAATGACGTCAGGCGCACCACCGTGTCGGCCAGCCATATCACGGTCGGCCTGCAGTGCGGCGGATCGGACGGCTTTTCGTCGATCACCGCCAATCCGGCGCTGGGCGCGGCAATGGACATTCTCGTGCGTCATGGCGGCACCGCGATCCTGTCGGAAACGCCGGAGCTCTATGGCGTCGAACACACGCTGACGCGTCGTGCGGTCACCCAGGAAGTGGGCGAGAAGCTGGTGGAGCGCATCCGCTGGTGGAAGGACGTCTATGCGGTGGGCCGCGACGTGCAGATCAACGGCGTGGTCAGCCCGGGCAATCAGGCTGGTGGTCTGGCCAACATCTTCGAGAAGTCGCTCGGCTCCTCCATGAAGGGCGGCACCGGGCCGCTCATGGAAGTCTACAAATACGCCGAGCCGGTGAAGACCAAGGGCCTGGTGATCATGGACACGCCCGGTTACGACCCGTGCTCGGCCACCGGCCAGATCGCCGGCGGCGCTAACATCATCGCCTTCACGACGGGCCGCGGTTCGGCCTTTGGCGCCAAGCCGGTGCCGTCGCTGAAGCTCGCCACCAATTCGCCGATGTACCGTCGCCTTGAAGAGGACATGGATATCAACTGCGGCCAGATTCTCGATGGCACCCGCTCGATGCAGGAAATGGGGCAAGAGATTTTCGAGCATATCCTGCGCACCGCGTCGGGCGAGAAGAGCAAGAGCGAACTGCTCGGCGTCGGCGACCACGAATTCGTGCCCTGGCAGATCGGGATCGTGGGGTAGCGAAGACCAGCCACTGAAAAACTAAAAACCGGAGGAAACGACAATGAAAAAAGTCATGCAGGGACCTGACAGGCGTCAGGTCCTCACGGGAACGCTTGCGTCCGCGGCAGTGCTGGCGACGGGCGGTCTGGCCCAATCTGCCTTCGCGCAGGCGGCCTATCCCAATCGCCCGATCCGTTTCATCTGTCCCTGGCCGGCCGGCGGCACGGCGGATGCCACCATGCGCGCGCTCTGCCGCGTGGCGGCTGCTGAACTGGGCCAACCGATCACGGTGGAGAATCGTGCCGGCGCGGCAGGCATGATCGGCGCGGCCGCCATCGCCACGTCGCAGCCCGACGGTTACACCATCGGGCAGATTCCCCTGAGCGTGACGCGCTTCTCGCAGTTGGGCAGCTTCCAGCATGACCCGCGCAGCGACTTCACCTTCATTGCGCGCACGGCCGGCCAGACATTTGGCATCGCCGTGCGGTCGGATTCCCGCTTCAAGACCATCCAAGATGTGGTGGCGGCAGCCAAGGCCAAGCCCGACACCGTGACCTATGCGACTTCGGGCGTGGCGGGGCAGACCCATATCGGCATGGAGGAATTTTCCCATGCCGCCAAGATCAAGATGAGCCATGTGCCTTTCAAGGGCGGCGCCGATGCATTGCAGGGCGTGCTGGGCGGCCATGTGGGAATCCTGGTGGATTCCAGCAGCTGGGCGCCGCTGGTGCGCGACGGCCGCTTCCGCCTGCTGGCGACCTGGAGCGAGCAGCGCCTGGCCGGCTTCCCCGATGTGCCTACCCTGAAGGAGAGCGGCTACAATGTGGTGATGCAGGCACCCAACGGTGTTGGTGCGCCCAAGGGCCTCGATCCGGCGATCACCGCCAGGCTGCGGCAGGTGTTCCGCAACGCGGCGCTGAGTGCAGACCACACGGAAACCTGCAACCGCCTCGACATGGTGGTGATGTATCTGGATGGCGAGGATTACCGCAAGTTCGTCGCGCAGAATTACGAAGAAGAGAAAGCCATCATCGAGCGGCTGAATCTGAAGGAGCTGCTCAGCAAGAGCTGAGCAACCCAGGCTGAACAGGGACTGGCCGGATTCCGGTCAGTCCTTGTAGGTCGGCTGCTCGCGGTCGAGTTCGCGCTTGATGCTTTCCAGATGCAGGCGGGCGGATTCATCATCGCCATCGTGCATCTGCTGGTAGGTCATGGCGGCGATCTTCGGATCAACCGGGATCAGCTTGCGCCCGGTGCTCTGCGCGATCACCTGCACCTCGCAGGCGCGTTCCAGGTAATAGAGGTCGTCCCAGGTCTCGGCGATGGTCTTGCCCAGTACCATCACGCCATGATGCTTCATGAAAACGATATCGGCCTCGCCGACGGCAGAGGCGATGCGGTCGCCCTCGGAACTGTCGAGCGCCAGGCCGTTGTAATCCTCATCGACTTTGGTGCGGCCGTAGAATTTCAGAGACGACTGCCCGGCGAAGACCAGCGGCGGTCCTTCGATCATGCACAGCGCGGTGGCATAGGGCATATGGGTGTGGAAGGCAACGCGGGCGCGCGGCACGTTCATGTGCATGCGGCCATGGATGTAGAAGGCGGTCGCTTCCGGCACGCCGGTCCCATGCACGACATTGCCATGGAAGTCGCAGATCACCAGATCGGACGCCGAGATTTCGCTGAAGGCCTTGCCATAAGGATTGACCAGGAAGAGGTCGTCATGGCCGGGCAGCACGGCAGAGAAATGGTTGCAGATGCCCTCATGCAGGCCGAGCTTCGCCGCCATACGGAAGCAGGCGGCCAGATCGATGCGCGCCTGCCGGATGTCGGGCGTATCCAGATCGGGGCGATTATGGCCGGTGAGAGCCTTGCTGTTGGTGGAGAGGGCGTGGGCCATGGGAGCGGTCCATATTCTGAACTGATCGCTGCCAGTTTCTCATGTTTGTCGTCTTCACGAAAGCTGGAACCCTGAGCCGCGTCTCTCCTGATGGCCAAGTAAAATGCATGGCGACAATTTGCCGGTTGCCCGCTTGCATGCCCTGCGGCAGACTGCCGCCGTTCGCGCGACTGGCGATATCAAGGTGGATCACCACCGGGGAGCGCGAACGAATACACGCCGTTCGCCTGGGCACTCACGCAAGCCTTGATCAAGGAGGCCCTGATGTCCGCTGCCGCACCGACACTCCAGGTCGGGTTTATTCTTTTTCCCAATCTCACCCAGCTTGATCTCACCGGGCCGTGGGAGGTCTTCGCCAAGTTGCCTGGTGCGCAATGCCATCTGCTGGCGCATGACCTGCAGCCGGTGCGCAGTTCCAGTGCCGGCCTGACCATCCTGCCGACCACGACCTACGCCGACTGTCCGCAATTGGACGTGGTTTGCGTGCCGGGCGGTGGTGGTCATCTGCAGGCGATGGAAGATGCGGTGCTGCTCGATTTCCTGAAAAAGCAGGCGCCAGGGTGCCGGTTTGTCACGGCGGTCTGCACCGGCGTGTTGGTGCTGGCTGCGACCGGGCTGCTGCGGGGCTATCGTGCCACCACGCACTGGATGTCGCTGGATCGTCTGGCGGCCTTTGGCGTCACGCCGGTGTCGCAGCGCGTGGTGACGGATCGAAATCGCGTCACCGGCGGCGGCGTCACGGCCGGAATCGACTTTGCGCTGGCGATGGTGACGACGCTGGCGGGCGAAGCCGTCGCGCGCGAAATCCAGTTGCAGATCGAATATGATCCGCAACCGCCCTATGGCGGCAATCCGCAGAGTGCCGGTGCAGAGACGGTGTCCCGTCTGCGCGGGCGCCTGGGCGACTATGCCGGGGCAATGGTGGAAACGGACAAGCGCGTACTGGCGCGCTTGCCGGTATAACGGCGTAACGGCAAGGTCAGTCCTTGCCGGTCGCTTCCTCTTCGTGCTTCGCGATGTCCTTGTCAGTGAACAGGTACTCGCGCAGCTCCTTGTCGAAATCCTTGCTGTTGCGGCGGATCCATTCGATCACCATCGCCGCATGCTCCATTTCCTCGCGCATGTTGTGCAGGAGGATTTCCTTGAGCGCGGTGTCGTCGCAGTCGTCGGCGCGCTGGCGATACCAGTCGACGGCCTCCATCTCCTCCATCAGCGAGGTGATGGCGTAATGCAGATGCAGCGCCTCCTTGCTGAGGCGTTCGCGGGGGACGTGAAGGTCTTCGCTGGACATGGGGGCTCCTAAGGGGACGTGTGTCTGGGGTCCCAATAGAAATGGCCGAAATCCGGTGAAGTTCCTTCTGAGAATAATGTTCAGAAGGCCAGGAGTCAGAAAGCCCGTGTCTCGCCGATCTTCATCACGCCGGCGTCTTCGGGCGCATAACCGAGATCGCCGGCGGCCTTGCGCAGGCGGTCGGCGGCTTCGAATTGCGGCTCCTCGCTGAGCCGCACCGTACCCCAGTGCATGCCGATCATGCGCTTCGCCTTCACGTCGCGGGTGAGCTGGGCCGCCTGTTCCGGCGTGGTGTGGCTGCCGCGCATGATCGCGGCAGGCTCATAGGCGCCGATGCCGACCAGGCCGAGATCGAAGGGGCCATAGGTCTCGCCGATCTCGCGGAACACTGGACCGATGGTGGTGTCGCCGGAGAAATACAGGCGCTTGTCGCCGGCGCGATAGACAAAGCCGGCCCAGAGTGTGCGATTACCGTCGAACAGGCCACGCCGCGAGAAATGGATCGCCGGCGTCACCGTGACGGTCACGCCCTTGCGCACGACGCTCTGATGCCAGTCCAGCTCGGTGACGTCGGTATAGCCCAGATCGGTGAAGTAATGGCCCAGCCCCAGCGGTACCACGACGCTGATGCGCGGCTTGTTCGGCATCGCGTCCAATGCTGCGAGATCAAGGTGATCGTAGTGATTATGGCTGACGGTGAGGATGTCGATGGGTGGGAGCGTTTGCGGGTCCAGCGCCGGCGGCACATACCGTTTGGGGCCAAAGCGGTTGAACGGCCCGGCATGGTCGGAGAGATAGGGATCGGTCAGCAGCGTGGCGCCGCCGATGCGAACCAGGAAGGCTGCATGGCCGAGCCAGGTGAGGCTGTCGGCATTGTGGTGGCGCGCCAGACCGGCCTGTACCTCGGCGGCCGGCAGCACATGGCCTTCGGGGACGATGTCAGTCTCGAAGCTGGCCATGAACATGCGCCACCAGAAGGGCGCGAGGGTGCCAAAGCCCGGCGGCTCGACGGGGATCGAACCTTCAGGATTGCGGAAGCGGCCATCGGTGAGATGGTGATAGGGCTTGTCGGGCATCTGCACCTCTGTGCGCGGTGCGCAATTGCCGAGAGCGAGGGCGGTCAGGAAGAGGCAAAGCGTGCGGCGCATGTGCAGCAGCTTACAGGGTGCAGCAGGTGGTTGCGGTGATGCCCGTCACTCAGGCCCGGCCGCGCTGGGCCGCCGCCGTGCCGCGACAGGCAAGGCTGTAGCGGGCAATCCGGTATTTGCGGTCCATGCCGGGATAGCGGTCACGCAGGGTATCGGCATCGGCGCGTGCGCCGGCGGCGGCGCGCAGGTCACCGGCCTGGCGCAGGGTCGCGGCGTATTCCAGCAGGGCCTCGGCCAGGCTGGCGGGATCGTCGGCTTCCAGTCCAAGCTGCCGCACCATCGGGATGGCCTGCGCATAATAGGGCTGGGCCTCGGCATACTGGCGGCGGTCGTAGAACAGGCGCGCCAATTCGAACAGTCGGCGCGTGACCTGCGCGCTGGCCGGGCCGGAGGTTTTCTCTTCGAGCGCCAGCGAGGTCAGCAGCAGTTCGCGTGCCTCGTCGAATTTGCAGCTATGGCCCTTCATGCGGCCGAGATTGTAGAGATTGAGCGACAGCATCGACGCGGGCACATTTTCGGTGCCGGCCCAGACCAGTGCGCGCTCATACTGCTGCTCGGCCGTCTGATAGTCACGGCCAAGCTCCGCTCGCATACCGGCATCGTGGTAGCGCGCCATATTCGTGGTTTCGAAATCCTTGGCGCAGCCGCCTGCCAGCATGGCCAGCGCCAGGACGAGCATTCTTGCCCGCATCACTCTTCCCCCGTCACCCCGGAACAGTCTCTTTTGGCGGCGACAGGCGAAGTTTAGACGGGGCGAGGGGAAAGCGGAACGTTAAAAAACGAAAAGCCCCGCCGGCAGGAACCGGCGGGGCTCGTTGGACGCCCGGCTGCTGAAAGCCGCTTGCCCAGGGAAGTCCAATCTTGGGAGGTCGTTAGACCGAGTAGTACATCGAGAACTCGATCGGATGCGGAGTGTGCTCGAAGGCATGCACCTCTTCGAACTTCAGATCGATGTAGCTGTCGATGAAGTCATCCGAGAAGACGCCGCCGGCCTTCAGGAAGGCGCGGTCCTTGTCGAGGGCTTCCAGCGCTTCACGCAGGCTGCCGCAAACCTGCGGAACCTTGCTCAGCTCTTCAGCCGGCAGGTCATACAGGTTCTTGTCCATGGCCGGGCCGGGATGGATCTTGTTCTTGATGCCATCGAGACCGGCCATCAGCATGGCCGAGTAAGCCAGGTAGGGGTTCGCGCCCGGATCGGGGAAGCGGACCTCAACGCGCTTGGCCTTCTCGCCGGCGCCGAACGGGATACGGCAGGAGGCCGAACGGTTGCGCGCCGAGTAGGCGAGCAGCACCGGGGCTTCGAAGCCGGGGATCAGGCGCTTGTAGCTGTTGGTCAGCGGGTTGGTGAAGGCGTTCAGCGCCTTGGCGTGCTTGATGATGCCGCCGATGTAGAACAGCGCCATCTCGCTGAGGCCGGCATACTTGTTGCCGGCGAACAGCGGCTTGCCGCCCTTCCAGATCGACTGGTGCACGTGCATGCCCGAGCCGTTGTCGCCCTTGATCGGCTTCGGCATGAAGGTCGCGGACTTGCCCCAGGCATGCGCCACGTTGTGCACGCAGTACTTGTAGATCTGCATGCTGTCAGCGGACTTCAGCAGGGTGGCGAACTTGATGCCCAGTTCATGCTGGCTGTTCGCCACTTCATGATGGTGCTTCTCGACGGTCACGCCCATGCCGGCGATGGTGGTCAGCATTTCAGAGCGCAGATCACCGCCCTGATCGATCGGGGCAACCGGGAAGTAGCCGCCCTTGATCGGGGCGCGATGACCCATGTTGCCGCCTTCGTAGATCTTGCCCGAGTTGTAGTCGCCTTCGATGTCGTCGAGATACACGAAGGTCTCGTTCATCGAGGTCTTGAAGCGCACGTCGTCGAAGACGAAGAACTCGGCTTCCGGACCGAAATAGGCCACGTCGCCGGTCTTGCTGGTCTTGATGTAGGCTTCGGCCGCCTTGGCGATCGAGCGCGGGCAGCGGTTGTACGGGGTGCCCTCATGCGGCTCGAGCACGTCGCAGAACAGCACGGCGGTCGTCTGGGCCGAGAAGGGATCGTAGGTGAGGCTGTCGAAGTCGGGCTTCAGCAGCATGTCGGACTCGTTGATCGCCTTCCAGCCGGCGATCGACGAACCGTCGAACATGATGCCTTCCTTCAGGGTCGCTTCGTCGATCATGGTGATGTCGAAGGCGACATGCTGCCACTTGCCGCGCGGATCGGTGAACCGGAAGTCGACGTACTTGACGTCCTTGTCCTTAAACTGCTTCACAATGGATTTTGCATCAGCCATGGCTGTTTTTTCCTGCTAGTTCTTCCCTGGTTTAAACGACTCACGAGACCTGCCCGCGAAGGACGGTGCCCGATGAGATTGGGTGGTAGAGGCGGAGAGTTCCTGCTCCGCCGTCAGACCGCTTCCGCGCCCTTTTCACCGGTGCGGATACGAATGACCTCTTCGACAGTGGAAATGAAAATCTTGCCGTCGCCGATGCGGCCGGTGCGGGCCGCCTGGGTGATCGCCTCGACGGCCTTCTCGACCATGCTCTCGTCGAGCACGACCTCGATCTTCACCTTGGGCAGGAAATCGACGACGTATTCGGCGCCGCGATACAGCTCGGTGTGACCCTTCTGGCGGCCAAAGCCCTTGGCTTCGGTCACGGTCAGGCCCTGGAGGCCGATCTCGTGAAGGGCTTCCTTCACTTCGTCGAGCTTGAACGGCTTGATGATGGCTTCGATTTTTTTCATGGGTGCGACAACACTTTGGCCGGAATGAAATGACGGCGGGAATAATGCACGCTTTGTGCCAGCATTAACCCGGGCTTAACTCGCGGGATTCCCGCTCAAGGCGGGGGTGTGGGTAACTTCGGAAGGGGTGTTTGCATCAAAAATACCCTGTTTGCCTAAAATACAGGCGAAATTTCGCCTAATGTTTGTGCTTCTGCTGGCTGAGGAAGTCTGCCATCCGGCCAAGGGCCTCGGTGATGGCCTGATCCGAGGCAGCGAACGACAGCCGGATATAGCCTTCGCCATGGCTGCCGAAGCTGGTGCCGGCGATGGTGGCCACCCCGGCCTGCTCCAGCAGACCATCCTGCATCTGGCGACTGTTCAGGCCCGTCTCGGTGATGTTGGGGAAGGCGTAGAAGGCGCCCTCGGGCTTGATGCAGCTGATGCCAGGAATCTTGTTCAGGCCGGCGACGCAGAGATCGCGGCGTCGGCGGAAGGCCTGGCGCATCTCTTCCACCATGTCCTGCGGACCCTGCAGGGCGGCGATACCGGCGAACTGGGTCGGCGCGTTGACGCAGGAATGGGTATTGATGGCGAGCTTGGTCGCCAGTTCGGCCAGGCGCGACGGCCACAGGCCCCAGCCCAAACGCCAGCCGGTCATGGCATAGGTCTTCGACCAGCCTTCCAGGATGATCAGGCGATCCTGCAACTGATCGAGATAGGGGATGAAGCTGGCATAGGCGCCGTCGCCGTCCAGCACCAGGCGCGAGTAGATCTCGTCGGCCATGATGGTGACATGCGGGAAGCGCTGCAGGCCTTCGACCAGCTTCTTCACTTCACCCGCAGGCGCGACGCCGCCGGTGGGATTGGCCGGTGAATTGACAATGAGAAGCCGCGTGTTCGGCGTGATGCGGGCGAGCAGGTCTTCGGCGCGGAAGGCGAAGCCGTCCTTTTCCAGCAGCGGATAGCCGGCGAGTTTTGCGCCGGTGTAGTTGACGAGGCTTTCGTAGATCGGGAAACCGGGGTCGGGATACATGATCTCGGCGCCGGGCTCGCCGAACATCTCGATGGCGGTGGCCATGGTGACTTTGCCGCCGGGCACGATGACGATGCGGTCGGGCGAGACGCTGACCTTGTAGCGTTGCGCGATTTCGGCGCAGACCGCTTCGCGCAGCGGCAGAATGCCGTTGGCCGGCGTATAGCCGTGATGGCCGTCGCGCAGCGCCTTGATGGCGGCCTCGACGACATGCGGCGGGGTGGGGAAATCAGGCTGGCCGATGCCGAGATTGATGACGCTCTTGCCCTGGGCTTCGAGAGCCTTCGCACGAGCCAGAACCTCGAAGGCGCTTTCCGAGCCCAGACGCGACATCCGCGCGGCAATCTGCATTGTTTTTCCTCCCGGTATAGTCCGTCTGCTTATGCCGGGATTCCGGGGAGGGGGCAAGGCAAGGGGGCGAAAATTGACGGTGAAATGGACCTTTGAAATGATCCATTGCGCAACACGGTAGTTGTCCCGGGCCGATACAAGTTCCCTGTGTGGTCTGCCGCTTGCGCGGGCCCCGAGGGGTGCCTAGTGTCCTTGGCCTTACCCAGAGGAAACACGAAAAATGCTGCTCGACGTCCGCACCTATACCTGCCGCCCGAACACCATCAAGCTGCAGCTTGAGCTGTATGAAAAGTATGGCTTCACTACGCAGAAGAAGCACCTGGGCGAACCGTTGGCCTTCCTGGTCACCGAGACCGGTGCAATCAACACTTATACCCATATCTGGGTCTATGAGAGCGCTGCCGATCGCGAGACGAAGCGCGCCGGCATGCAGGCCGATCCGGACTGGCAGGCCTTCATCAAGAAGAGCGGCGAGGCGGGTTACCTGATCAATCAGCAGAACCAACTGATGACTCCGGCCAGCTTCTTCCAGATCAAGCGCTAACCATCACGAAAGAGTACAGAGTCATGAAACGCAGTGGCGGTCATATCCTCGTCGAGCAGCTTCGCATCCAGGGCGTCGATACCATCTTCGGCGTGCCGGGTGAGAGCTTCCTCAACGTGCTGGATGGTCTGCATGACCACACCAACCACATGCGTTTTGTGATCTGCCGCCAGGAAGGTGGCGCGGCGATGATGGCCGATGCCTATGGCAAGACCACGGGCAAGCCGGGCATCTGCATGGTGACGCGCGGTCCGGGCGCCACCAACGCCTCGGCCGGCGTCCATGTCGCCTACCAGGATTCCACGCCGATGATCCTGCTGATCGGCCAGGTCGGCCGCGACATGATCGAGCGCGAGGCTTTCCAGGAAATCGACTATCGCCGCATGTTCGGCCAGATGGCCAAATGGGTGGCGCAGATCGACGACGCCACGCGCATTCCGGAATTCATCAGCCGCGCCTTCAGCGTGGCGATGTCGGGCCGGCGCGGTCCGGTCGTGCTGGCACTGCCTGAAGACATGCTGACGGATGTGGTGGAAGCCATCGACGGCAAGCCGGTGCAGCCGGCCGAGACGCATCCCTCGGATGCGCAGATGGCCAGGCTGAAGGACATGCTGAAGGCGGCGAAGAAGCCCTTCATGATCGTCGGCGGCTCGGGCTGGAGCGAAGGCGTGCGCGAACAGGTGCAGGCCTGGGCCAGCGCGTCGGGCATTCCGGTCGGCGCATCCTTCCGCCGCCAGGATTATCTGGATAACGACTGGCCGAATTACGTGGGCGATGTCGGCATCGGCATCAATCCGAAGCTGCAGGCGCGTATCAACGAGGCCGACCTGCTGCTGGTGATGGGCGCCAAGCTGGGCGAGATGACCACCGGCGGCTACACCATGATCAACATTCCGCTGCCCAACCAGACGCTGGTGCATGTGCATGCCGGTCCGGAAGAACTGAACCGCGTCTACACGGCCGACCTCGCCATCAATGCGACGGCTGCCGGCTTTGCCGCAGGACTGCAGAAGATTGGCCCAGTCGATGGCCGCGCCTGGGCCGACAGCACCAGGACGCTGCGCGCCGATTACGAGGCCTGGCAGACCGTGCCGCCGTCACCCGGCGATGTGCAGATGTCGGAGATCGTGAAGTGGCTGACCAAGACGCAGGGCCCGGACATGGTGCTGTGCAACGGCGCCGGCAACTACGCCACCTGGCTGCATCGCTTCCATCGCTATCGCCGCCACAACAACCAGCTCGCGCCGACGTCCGGCTCGATGGGCTATGGCGTGCCGGCGGCGGTGGCGGCCAAGATCGCCAATCCGGATCGCACGGTGGTTGCCTTTGCCGGCGACGGCTGCTTCCTGATGACGGGGCAGGAATTCGCCACCGCGCTTCAGTATGACGCCGCCATCATCGTCGTTGTGGTGAACAACGGCATGTATGGCACCATCCGGATGCATCAGGAGCGCGAGTATCCAGCGCGCGTCAGTGGCACCGAATTGAAGAATCCGGACTTCGCCGCTTATGCGCGCGCGTTTGGCGGCCATGGTGAGACGGTAGTGAAGACGGAAGAATTTGCGCCGGCCTTCGAACGTGCCAAGGCCTCGGGCAAGCCGTCGATCATCGAGATCAAGCTGGACCCGGAAGCGTTGACCCCGCGCATGACGCTGACCCAGATCCGCGAAGCGGCCGTGAAGGCCAAGGCGCATCACAGCGATCGGTGATCTTTCGCCATAGGACAAAGGCCGGGCTGCAAAACAGTCCGGCCTTTTTTATCTGCGGCGATTACTTTTTTAAATTCACCAGTACCACGCCGCCCAGTGCCAGCGCGCCACCGATCAGGCCCAACGTGGTCGGCACTTCGTTCAGCCAGACCCAGCCCATCAGGGTCGCGGTCGGCGGTACGCAATACATGAAGTTGCTGGCGCGTGCGGCCGGCAGGCGCGACAGCGCAATGGCCCAGCTGCCATAGGCGATGAAGCTGGGCACGATGCCGAGATACAGCACCGACAGCAGCAGGCCCGTCGATGCGGCCTGCGCTTCGGTGAAGGCGCCGGGCATCCAGGGTGCGAGGAACAGCGCGCCGATCACCATGTTCCAGGCCGAGACGGTCAACGGCTTGTGCCGGGTGAAGAGCGGTTTCTGGATGATGGTGTTGACGGTTGTGCAGAGCGCCGCGCCCAGGATGAACAGTGCGCCGGTGTCAAGCTGCAGGTTGTCGATGTCGCCCAGCGCAATGAGACCGATGCCGGTGAAAGACAGCGTGGTGCCGAGCCAAGCCCAGCGCCCGAAGCGTTCGCCCAGCAGCGCCATGGCCAGTGCGGCCGTGAGGATCGGGTTGACGTTGATGATGAAGCTGGCCGCGCCGGCCGTGATGGTCTGTTCGCCGATATTGAGCAACGCCGTATAGAGCGCCACGAACAGCAGGCCGCCGGAGATGAAGCGCCAGGCCTCGGCCAGCTTGGGCAGTGCCGGGCGGGTCAGCGCCAGGAAGATGGCAGCCGGGATCGCGGCGATGGCGAAGCGGGCAGCACCGAGCTCCAGCGGGCCGAAACCGGCCAGGCCGGCGCGGATGGCCGGGAAGGCCGAGGACCAGGCCACCACGGTAATGGCCACGGCCGCGACGGTGACCGGGTCGATCCGGCTGCGCAGGGTGGAAACGGGGACTGGAGCGGCGTCGCAGGTGGCGGTCATGACGGGTATCCGGGGTGAGCGTTGTGCTGTCCCTGAGATGCGCCTGCAGGAGCTGATTGACAATCGAGTAGATCAGGGGTCTGCTGTGCATATGGATCACAGCTTGCCAGCCCAGCTTCCGCCGCTCGATACGCTGCGCGCTTTTGAGGCCTCCGCCCGGCTGGGCAGTTTTTCGGCGGCCGGCGAGACCCTGAACCTGACCCATGGCGCGATCAGCCGGCAGGTGGCCAAGCTGGAGCGCTGGCTGAATGTGAAACTGTTCGACCGGCAGGCGCGCGGCGTGGGGCTGACGCCGGATGGGCAGCGGCTGTACCAGCGTACGCGCGAGGCCTTTTCGCTGATCGCCGACTATTCCGACCGCTGGACCGATCCGCGCGGCTCCCTCGTCGTGCGGCTCAATTCCATTCCGTCCGTCACCGGCCGCTGGCTGATGCCGCGCCTGGCCGCGCTGGAAGCGGGACCGCCGGCCCTGCGCGTGCAGCTGCTGGTCGATCACCGCCATGTCGATCTGGTGGATGAGGGCATCGATCTCGCCATCCGCTGCGGGCGCGGCACCATTCCCGGTCGCATCTCGATGCAGCTTTTCGAGGAACACTGCTTTCCCGTGGCCTCGCCCGCGCTGGCGAAGCAGATCGGCAAGGGCAAGCCGGAGCGCCTGCTGAAATTTCCGCTGCTGCATGATTCCAGCGCTACCGGCTGGCGCGCCTGGCTGGCGCAGCAGGGACTGGACTATCGCCCGCGTCCGCAGGACCGGCGCTTTGAAGACTACAATCTCGTGCTGGATGCCGCCGCCTGCGGCTTAGGCGTCGCGCTGGCGCGACCGCCGCTGGCGCAGGTGGATATCGACCAGGGGCGCATCATGGCGGTCGATCATCTGACCGCACTCAATTCGGTGTCCTACTGGATGGACCGTCCGCCCGGCATTCCGCGTCCTGCCGCGATCCAGCTTGCAACGCGCATTGCGGCCGAGGCTGGCGTGAAGCCCTCGATGCTGGCAGCATTTCTGGGCGAGGTTTGACGACGCCTGTTGTCAGACCGGGCGGGAAGATCATGGGGGGAACATGAAGCTTCATGCGGCAGCCTTGACGCTGCTTCTGCTGGCGGGCGGCAATGCCGCAGCCATGACGATGGAGGTGGCCGGCGACCAGATCATCCTGTCGGGTGAAGTCTTTCGCGGCGACTACAACAAGTTCCTCACCCTGATCAATCAGAATGCCGCCGTGAAGACGGTGGTTCTGCGGGATTCGCCCGGCGGAGACAGCCGTACCGGCTATGACATCGGCACCATGATCCGTGCGCGCGGCCTGAACACGGCCGTCTCGGGCTACTGCCGATCCTCCTGCTCGCGCATGTTCCTCGGTGGCGTCGAACGCCAGGTCGCCGATGACCAGCCGGTGGGCAAGACCCATGTCGGGTTTCACGGCAATTACGAGACCGGCGGCGGCGTCGACCGGAGCGCGGTCGAGAAGCTGCGTAAATACATCATCGATTTCAGTGACGGGAAGGCGGATGTCGAACTGGTCAACCGCTGGACCACGATCCCCACGAATGCGGGCTTCATCTATTTCTTTGATTCAGCCCGCCTGAAGCGCAATGACGGCATTTCGGTTTTCTTCTGCAATGGCAGTGAGAGCCGGGATAACCGCTACAACGAATGTGAAAAGATCGCCGGCAAGACCGGCTACGATCTCGGTGTGTTCACCTCGACCAAACTGGTGACGCCGAACAAGTGATCGGCCGTACCCGGCCGATTACACGCCGGCCGATCACTCAACTGGGTTATATCCCCCGCCGCCATTCCTCCTATGCTGATTAGGTCGACAGAATCGTCGGCATGACATGTCCAGGAGGGACATATGGTACGGAAGCCGTTGGCGCAGAACAGCGCCACGTTCAGCCACCGTTTGCGTGGCTGGCTGGGCAAGTCGCCTGGCAAAGACGATAGCGGGGTGCTGGATTTCCGCACCCGGGATGGCGCAGCAGGGCCCGGCCCGCGTGCGCTCGATTTCACGAAAACCCCATCGCTGCGCGACTGGTCGAACGAACGGCTTGCTGTCGTGCAGGATGTTTTCGGGATGAGCCGACATATCCCGGTGAATATCCGGGAACTTGATGCATCCATCGCGCGGCTGGGCATTGCCAGCAACAGCCTGGTCGCGGAACTGGGAGCGGGCCTGGGGGCATTGAGCCGTCGCGTGAACCGACTGTCCTGTCACGGGGTTGCCTATGAACCGGACGACCTGCTGTCGATCGAATGGAACAGGTCGATGCATCGGCAGCCGAACCGCGACCGGTGGACCCTGTCCAAATCCAGCCTCGACGAGATCGATTTCGGACAGTACCGCTTCGACTACATGCTGTCGAAAGAAGGACTGCTGGGGGTGGGAAACAAGCCGCGGCTTCTGGAGAAAATGCGCAAGGCCATGAAGCTTGGCGGCGCGATGCTGATCAGCGACTTCGTGCGCAGCGACGGTGGCTCCAGCGAGGCCTTTACGCGCTGGCGCCGGCTGGAACCGCAGCGGGTTTCCCTGATGACGATGCGCCAGTGGGAAGTGGCCCTGAAGGATTGCCATTTCGAAATCATCGAATGCGCCGATATCACGGCGCAGATCCGCCGGAACATCCTGCATGCCTTCGATCGCTATACGCGGTCGATCAAGGACATGGCGCGCAACATGGAGACGGGACGCCTGGACTGGGTGCTGGCGGAAGCCGAGCATTGGGCGCTGCGGCTGGGTGCGTTCGATGACGGCAGCGTCCAGGTCAGGCAGTTCTATTGCCGTGCCGGTGAAAGGTTCAGCTGATCTGTGGCTGTCGACCTATCGCAGGCCGAAAGCGCGCTTGAACACGTCGCCGAAGGCGGTGCCGACCTGGGCGAGATGCGTCACGCTTTCATAGTCGCCGGTATAGAGCTTGGTGATGATGGCCTCGCGCGGGGTACCAATGCCAAAGCGCAGATGCACCAGGTTGCCGCCGGCCGAGGTGACATGAGCGGTGACCGGACCGACTTCAGCGATTTCGACAATGATATCGGCGTCGCGCAGATGGGTCGCCAGCGCCGGCAGCACCTCGAGCCGGGCGCCCGAGACCGACATGTCGAGCAGGCGGACCGGTTGGCGCAGGCCTTTCCATAGCAGGCTGACCGGTTCGTTGAGGTCGAAACGCTCCTCGCGGCGCATGCGCGGCCGTTCCACGGCGAGCAGCATGACCAGCGCGATGATCAGCAGATTCCAGCAGCTCCAGAATGTATAGAGCGTGGGATCGCCGCCATCGGGCTGCCGGCCGTCAACCAGAGTGCTGGTGAAGGCCGCGATGGCGAAGGCGGTCAGTACGAACAGCGCGCCGGCTTCCAGAAAAACCGTCCAGTTGATCTGCACGCGGTCGCTCATCACGCCTTTACTGGTGACGTTGAAGGTCTGCGTTTTGCGGAACAGCAACGCAGTCCAGACGGACGGCGCCACGCGCGAGGCGCAGACGAACTCGGTCAGGTCGGTGAGAATCGGTACGATGCGGCCGCCGGAGACCCAGACGAACAGTGCAGTCGAGGAGAAGAAGGCCGGCATGAAGTGATAGGCGTAGTCGCCGGCATCGGCGCGCAGGATCGAGATGCCGCCATACCAGTAGAGCAGGGGTGCGATGAGGCCGAACAGGCAGAAGGCCGGCAGGCTGAGCCAGTAATTCGCGGTCTCGAGGAACAGGAAACGGTGCAGCAGGTCGAGGTTGTTGCGGCCGAACGGCCCGACCTTGACGAACAGCGACTGGATAGCGCCGATGCCCCAGCGGCTGCGCTGCTTGATGTATTCGCCGATGGTTTCGGGCGCGAGGCCGCGCGACAGCTTTTCGTTCAGGTAGCGCGTGACATAGCCGGCGTCAATCAGCTTGAAGCTGAGCAGGATATCCTCGGTGATGGTCTCCATCGGATAACCGCCGATATCCTCGATGGCGGCGCGGCGTGCCACGAAGGATGTGCCGCAGCAATAGGAGACATCCCAGGCATCCTTGGCCGGCTGCAGGGTGTCGAAAAAGAAGCGTTGTTCGTCGACCCAGGATGCCGACAGCATGAAATTATGCTGCAGCATGTTCGGGTTGAAGAAGAACTGCGGCGTCTGCACCAGCGCCACCTGCTGGTCGTCGAAGAACCCGATCACGCGGCGAAGAAACTTCTTCTTCGGCACAAAGTCGGCATCCAGGACCATGATGTAGGGCGCATTGGTTTCGGCTTTTGAGATGCCAAGCGCATTGTTCAGGTTGCCGGCCTTGGCGCCTTCGTTGCTGTCGCGGCGCAGATAGCGCACGCCCATGGCCGCGCATTTGTCGCGCAGCCAGTCGCGGCGCGTGTCGTCCAGGACCCAGACCTTGAAGTTGGGGTAATCCAGGGCGCGGGCGCCGAGGATGCTGCGTTCCAGCACCTCCCAGGATTCATTATAGGTGGGGATGAAAACGTCGACGGCCGGCATCTCGGCTTCATAGCTGCGGCGCTCGTTCTCTTCGGCGACGGGACTGTTGTCGCGATGTCGCCAGAAGGTGAGCAGGCAGACATAGGTGCTGAAGGCCAGCATCAGTTCCAGGATCAGGAACAGCAGGCCGAACACGAAATCCACCGGTTGAGCCAGCGGCGGCACCGTTTCGGTGATGCGCCACCAGAAGTACCGCAGGCTGAGCAGCAGCACGACGATGATCAGGCTGCGCCGCGCCAGCATGTTGGTGGGCTGCAGCACCGGCAGCAGCAGGAAGGCGCCGATCAGCAGGATGACGCCGGGCGCAGCAGCGAACAGGTTTTCCACGGAATCAGCTGGCGTTGAACAGGGTGGTGAAGCGCTTGCTCAGGCGGTCGATGGCGGTATCGATCGAGCGCAGCCGCCCGACCCGGCCGATCGGGCAGGATTCCTGCTGTCCTTCACCAGTAGAGAAATCCACGGCGAAGATCCAGCGCAACTGGTCGATACCAGCGGCAGTGGTGATTGCGAATTCACGGCGGTCGCCATCCTGGTCACCGCGCAGGCCGACCAGCCGGGCCTTGTGGCTGACCATCCGGCCATTGCGTTCGAACTCGACCACGGCGGCGTCACCGATGGACAGGGTCTCGTCGGTGCGGCGATCACGCGCCACCTCAAAGAAGATGCGCGAGCAATCGGCCACCTGCATCAGTGGCGCGCCGATCCCGACGGTGGCGCCTTCGCTTTCCAGCAGGCGCCACAGGACGCCATCGGCCGGGGTGGCGATGATCGCTTCGCCGGTCTGCTGGCGCCGGCGCTGTTCGGCCTCGAACTGGCGTTCGACCTGCGCACGTTCGGCGGCCAGTTCCGCACGACGGCTGATCAGCGACAGGCGCTGCAGTTCGATCTCGTCGCGGCGCTGCTGGGAATAGGGGGCATTGTTGTAGGAGTCGCTCAGGTAAACACCCTGGTCGGCCGCGCTGCGCTCCTGGCGCACGCGGTCAAGGTTACGGCGCTGGGCGACCAGTTCGGCCTGGGCGACATCGGCTTCGGAGCGGCGGCGGTCGAAGTCGGCGCGGCTGGCATAGCCTTTCTCGGCCAGCGGTTCGATCCGCTTGAACTGCGCATCGAGCAGGCGGGCATTGGCTTCAGCCCGGCGGACACGCGCCTCGGCTTCGGCGATCTGGGCATTCAGGTTGCTCACCACGGCGTTGCGGAACATGGTGCTGTCGCCGCCCAGCCGCTGCAGGAAGGGATCCAGCGCTTCGATCTGTTGTTCGATACCGCTGATACGTTCGGCCAGGGCATCGCCCTGGGCGCGCAGGCCGGCAAGCCGGACATCGCGTTCAGGCGGATCGCGCAGAACCGCCAGGGATTGACCGGTCTTCACCGGTTCGCCGATGCGCACGCCGTTGAAGCTGATCTGGCCATCGATGGGGGAGCGCAGTGTCTGCAGTTCGGCATTGACGCGGCCGGCCGGCAGCTGGGCGTAGAACACGCCCGGCAGCAGGGCGTAGCCGAACAGCCCGAGCAGCAGCAGACCCAGGCCGATCCGCAGCATGCGTCCGGGGGCGACGGATTTGTTTTTCAGGCTCTGCATGTACATCGACTTCGGTGGCTCCGTGTGAACAAGCCTGTCATAGCCGTCAGCGGAGCGGAGCCATTCATAAAAATACCGTAAGTAGTTGCCGGTCGGGGCCGGCCTTATGGTTAGCAAATGATTTCGGTGCGGATTACAAAGTCTTACTTCCTGCAATCGCAAGGCGGCACCGATGGCCGGGTTATCCGTTATATCTACTCACGCGAGCAGACCGCGGGAGACGGGGGGCTGATCGCCTGTTTGGGCGGCAGCGCCCTTGATACATTCAAATCTCGTAACAATGTCGTCAGTACCCCCCCTGAATTTGCCGGACCCGAATGATTAGCAGTCTCGCCCCCGTCGGCGCTCTCCTCCTCAGTGTTGCCCTGTTGCTGACCGGAAACGGCCTGCAGGGCACCCTGCTGCCGGTGCGGGCGAATCTGGAAAGCTTCGGCTCGCTCTCCATCGGCATTCTCGGATCGGCCTATTACATCGGCTTCGTCGCCGGCTGCGTGCTGACGCCCAAGCTGATTCGTCGCGTCGGTCATATCCGCCTGTTCACCGCGATGGTCTCGGTCGCCTCGGTGGTGCCGCTGGCGCATGCGATGTTCGTCGGCTCGGCCCCCTGGTGGGTATTACGCGCCATGACCGGGCTGTGCCTGGCGGGATTGTACCTGATCATCGAGAGCTGGCTGAACGAACGTGCGACACCGCAGAATCGCGGCATGATCTTCACGACCTATACGACGGTGAATTTCTCGGTCATCACGCTGGGCCAGATGCTGCTGCTGGCCGATGATCCCGTCCGCTTTCATCTGTTCAGCCTGGCCTCGATCCTGGTTTCGCTCGCCGCCGTGCCAGTGGCGATGACGCGTTCGCCGCAGCCAGCACCGATTTCTTCGGCGCGCCTCTCGTTGCGCGGCCTCTATCGCGTCTCGCCGGTCGGTGCGGCGGGCGTGCTGACAGTGGGGCTGGCGAACGGTGCCTTCTGGGGCATGGCGCCCGCTTTCGCCTCACAGGCCGGCCTGACCATTCCGCAGGTCGCCTGGTTCATGAGCGCCACCGTGGTCGGCGGCGCACTGGCGCAATATCCGTTTGGCCGATTGTCGGACCGGATGGATCGCCGCAAGACTATCATGCTGGCCTGTGCACTCTCGGCTGGGTCTGCCGGGCTGGTGATCTTCACCTACCTCACCATGCCGGATCTGATGATCGGTGCGGCGTTTCTGTTCGGCGTGTTTTCCTTTCCGCTTTATGCCATCAGCGTCGCCCATACCAACGACATGGCGACCGGCGTGGATTTCGTCGCCATCGCCGGTGGCCTGCTGCTGATCAATGGTGCGGGATCGGTGATCGGCCCGGTGGTGGCCGGCGTGGCCATGCAGCAGGTGGGGCCGCTGGGCCTGTTCGGTTTCACCGCCATCGTCCATACCGCCATGGCAGTCTTTGCAGTGCATCGCATGGGTCAGCGTGCCGCACCGGCGCAGGATCAGAAGACCGATTTCGTGACGATGCCCAGCACGGCGCCGGTGCGGGCCGATATAGACCCGCGTGCCGACGAGGTGGCGAACCAAGCAGCCAAGGCCGCCTGAACCCAGCGCCTGAATCTGACTGGGATCACAAAAAAACATTCTGCAGCAGCGGAAATCGATGGCGCAGTCGTATAGGCTGCCAGCATGACAATTCCGAATGCCCATCTCATGCCCGCCAGCGATGTCCCTGTGGCGATGTGGCTGGTCCGCTCCGGACTGGACGATATGTCTCCCGATGCGCTGGTGTCGGATTTCTGTGCCCGCGTCACCGAAGCCGGCGTGCCGCTGCAGCGTGTCTTTATCGGCATGGCGACCCTGCATCCGCTGGTACGCGCACGCGGCTATACCTGGACGCAGGAAGGCGGTCTGGTGGGCAACGACGCCATGCCGCATCGCGAGCCGGGCGATGAGCCCGAAGCCTGGGCCACCAGTCCGCTGCGCCACATGCTGGCAAACGGCATCACCGAAATGCAGCGGCCGTTGACCGGGCCTGATGCCGTTCTCGATTTTCCGGTGCTGCAGGAATTCGTTGAGCAGGGCCTGACCGACTGGTTTGCGCAGGCCTTCAGCTTTGGGTGGACATTCGACATCCCGACCCATGTGACCGATCGCTATGCCGGCATCGGCATGATCAGTTCCTTCACCACGGCGCGGCCCGGCGGCTTCGACGAGGATCACATCATGCGGCTGCGGCGGCTGGTGCCGCTGCTGGCCCTGGCGATCAAGGCGGCGATGCTGACGCAGCTCAGCCGCGACGTGACGGCGGCCTATATCGGCGGTGATGCTGCGCATCGCGTGCTGAATGGCGCGATCCGGCGTGGTCAGGCCCAGCGCGTCGATGCTGTGATCCTCTATGCCGATCTACGCAGCTTCACGGCGCTGGCCGACCGCATGACCATCGAGCCGCTGCTGGAAACCCTGAACGCCTATTTTGATTGTCTGGGGCCTGCCATTGAGGCCGGCGGCGGGCAGGTGTTGAAATTCCTGGGGGATGGCCTGCTGGCCAGCTTCCAGCTGGACGGCAGCCGTAGCACGGCTGAGGTTTGCGCCGCGGCGCTGACGGCGGCCCGCGAGGGACTGGCCTGCGTGACCGAGCTGAATGCCGCCCGGGAGAAAGACGGATTGCCGGTTCTCAGTTTCGATATCGCCCTGCACCAGGGCACGGTGATGTATGGCAATGTCGGCACCGGCGCACGCCTGGACTTCACCCTGATCGGACCAACGGTCAACGAAGCTGCGCGGCTGGAAAATCTCTGCGGCACGTTAGGGCGCAGCCTGTTGGCTTCGGCATCTTTCGCCTCGGCCGCGGGCGAGGCGGCGGGACTGGTCTCGCTGGGGCGTCATACGCTGCGCGGCGTGGCCGAGCCGCGCGAAGTCTTCGGGCTGAAATAAAAACGGCGCCTGTTAAGGCGCCGTTTCCATTCGCGGATGATCGCGGGCGATCAAAGAACCTTGAGGTTCACCGCCGAGGTCTTGCCCTTCTGGGTGGCCAGTTCGTATTCGACATTCTGGCCTTCGTTCAGGCTCGACAGGCCAGCGCGTTCAACGGCACTGATGTGCACGAAGACGTCTGCGCCGCCGGCTTGCGGCTGAATAAAGCCGTAGCCCTTGGTGTTGTTGAACCACTTCACGGTACCGTTCGCCATAGGAAACTCCTGATAGGCTTAGTCAAGAAAGGCATGTCGTCGACATGCCATTGGAAACGGCCATGCGGTGAGGCATGGTCCGAACAACCTGAATTTTGGATGAAGCCTGGCAGCTGTCGTGGGTCTTGAAGACTACGACGGCCTGCCGAAGCAGGCCAAAACATCGATTGCGAGGGTCATAAGAAAGCAGGGGTGCCGGCTTGTCAACGCACCGGCGGTTGCGGAGGCAGCCCGGACAGGGCTCAATTGCGGCAATATTGTGAAATCTTTGGCTTTTTTGCCTCTAAGCGGAAAGTAACCTTGAATTAAGGGGTGATGTGCTTATCTTAAGTCCTGGTCGTCAAGACCAACGATGATCGCCGACCGTAAAGCGGGATGCAGTGACCCGCCGGCGTATCATCACCGGTCTTCTTCCTTCCCCACAATCCGGTCTGGTTCCAGCGCTCAGCATCGTTGCGGAATTTCCGTTGGTGCGTGCGTTGCAGACTCTGGCATGATGCGCCGAAGCCGGCGGTATGTTCGGGCAAGGGTGGAAATGCATGGGAAAGCGTGAGCCTTTCGCAGGCCGGGCCCGATCTGCGTATCTGGGACAGGCCCTGTCCTGCGATACGGATGCCCGCTTTCAGCAGCCGCAGTCGCTTGCCTTTATCCGCCTGTGGCAAAGCGTCATCCCCTCCGGTCATCGGATTCCCTCGCGCGCGGCGTTGCCGCCCGAAGTCCTGCGCGACCACCTGCCACGTCTGGCGATCATCGACATGGATGCAGTGCGCGAGCGTTATCGTTTCCGGCTGATCGGCACCGAGGTGGTGGCTGCCACTGGCCGCGACAGCACCGGCCGCTGGCTGGACGACTTGTTCTCGCCGGCCGACATGGTCGTGCATCATCAGGCGCATGGCTGGGCGATGACCCGGCTGCAGCCGGTACGCGTGCATGGCACGCTGGCCTTTGTCGATCGCAGCTTCGTGCCGCTGGAAGCCGCCATCGTGCCAGTCTCGGTCGACCGGCCGGACTATGTCGAACAGTTTCTGATCTGCATGTCCTATGGTGACCCGCAGCAGCCTGATCTTCCCGGGCCTGACCGGACCTTTGAGACCATCGGTAAAAAGACATGAGGACGGCCGGCTTTTACACCCGGGTTACGGCCAGACCGTTGCCCGGGGGCCAGTATTCGGCCGACAATCTGGCTCCGCGCCGACTCTGGCGCCAGTCCTGATGTATTCGAGAGTCCCATGATCTTCGGTATTTCCTTCACTGAACTCGCCTGGCTTGCCGTTGCGCTTCTGGCGGCAGGTGCCTTTACGGGCGTTTTGGCTGGCGTGTTCGGTGTGGGCGGTGGCGCGGTCATCGTGCCGGTGCTGAACGAGCTGTTCACTCTCATGGGCGTGCCGGAAGAGGTGCGCTTGCCGCTCTGCGTCGGCACGTCGCTGGCGATCATCATCCCGACCTCGATCCGCTCCTTCAATGCGCACCGGCGCAAGGGAATGGTCGACATGTCGATCGTGAAGATCTGGGCCGTGCCAGTGGTGCTGGGCGTGATCGCCGGTGGCGTCATGGCCCGCTATGCCCCGGCCGATGTGTTCAAGGGCGTGTTCGTGCTGGTGGCCGGTGCCTCGGCGCTGCGCCTGCTGTTCGGCAAGGACAGCTGGAAGATCGCCGACGACATGCCGTCCAATCCGGTCATGCGGGCCTATGGTGTGCTGATCGGCGTGCTGTCGGCCCTGATGGGTATCGGTGGCGGCCAGCTTTCCAGCCTGTTCATGACCTTCTATGGCCGGCCGATCCACCAGGCCATCGCCACCTCGTCGGGTCTTGGCGTTCTGATCTCCATTCCCGGCGCAATCAGCTATATCTACGCGGGCTGGCCCAAGGCGGCGCTGTATCCCGATGTGGCGGCCATGCAGCCGCCGCTGGCGCTGGGCTTCGTCTCGGTCCTGGGCTTCGTGCTCTTCGTGCCGACCAGCATCTGGACCGCGCCGCTGGGGGCAAAGCTCGCGCATGCCCTGCCGAAGCGGAAACTGGAAATTCTGTTCGGGCTCTTCCTCATTACCGTCTGCCTGCGCTTCGTCATCAGCTTCTTCTGACGGCCAGTTCTTATGGCTGTTTTCCGACCCTGATTGACGGGACGGAACCCTGTTCACAATACCCGGACTGCGAGTATTGTATCTGGAGTATTCTGGTGGATGGGGGCAATGAAGCAGGTCCTGAATAACAGGCGGGCCCTGGTGGCGGTCGTGACGGCGCTGCTGGTGACCGGCTTTCTGGCGACGTCGCTGGCCAGCTATTTTGTCTCGCGGCAGTCGCTGCGCGATGCCGTGGTGCAGACCGAGCTGCCGCTGACCTCGGACAACATCTATTCCGAAATCCAGAAGGATCTGATCCAGCCGATCCTGATCTCTTCGGTGATGGCGACCGATACCTTCGTGCGCGACTGGGTGCTGTCGGGCGAGAAGGATCCGGAGCGGCTGATCCAGTATCTGCACGACATCAAGCAGCGCTATGGCGCTTTCACCAGCTTCTTCGTCTCCGAGAAGACCCGCAATTACTATCACGCCGACAGCGTGCTGAAGCAGGTGGACAAGGACGAACTGCGCGACGAATGGTATTTTCGCGTGCGCGAGATGCTGCTGCCCTATGAGATCAATGTCGATCCTGATCTGGCCAACCAGGACACGATGACGATCTTCATCAATTACCGGGTGCTGGATTATCAAGGCAACTTCATCGGTGCGACCGGCATCGGCCTGACGGTGAATGCCGTGCGCACGCTGATCACCGAATACCAGAACCGCTACGGCCGCACGGTCTATTTCGCCGATGCGCAGGGCCATATCGTGCTGGTGGGCGAAGGCGAGGCCGTGTCGGAGAACAATATTTCCGAACGCGGCTTGCTGGGCAGCCTGATGGCGGACTGGTCGCGTAAGGAAGTGAAAACCTTCGAATACGATTATCGCGGGCAGACGCGGTTCCTCAATGTGCGTTTCATCCCGGAGCTGCACTGGTTCCTGCTGGTGGAGAAGGAGGCGGATCGTGATCTCGCGCAGATCCGCAACGCGCTCTATATCAACATCCTGATCTGCATTGTCATCACGGCGCTGGTGCTGATCGCCACCTGGCTGACCATCACGCATTTCCAGAAACGCCTGGAAGCGATGGCGACCACCGACCGCCTGACCGGCGTGGCCAGTCGCCATGCCTATGACATCCTGATGGATCAGGCCGTGCGCGATGCGAAGCGGTTCAGCCAGCCGCTATCGGTCATCATGATCGATGTTGACCGTTTCAAGACCATCAACGACAGCCTTGGGCATGTCGCCGGCGATCGCGTGCTGGTCGGTGTGGCCAATGCGATCCGCGTCAGCCTGCGCTCGTCCGACATCATCTGCCGCTGGGGCGGCGACGAATTCCTGGTAGCCCTGCGCAACTGCGACCTGTTCAACGCCGAGCGGCTGGCACAGACCATCCGGCAGACCGTGGAAGGCGCCAGCTTCGCGCAGGATGGCCGCACGATCCGGGCGACGGTCAGTGTGGGTGTCACGCTGCTGCAGGCCGAGGACGAGCCGGCGGCCTTTATCGCCCGCGCCGATTCCGCGCTCTACCGCGCCAAGGAATCCGGCCGCAACCAGGTGAGCGTGCAGGACCTGATGCAGGCTGCCGACTGAATCCGGCGATCAGGCCGGCCGCGGAAAACCGGCACCGGCCCGTCAGCCGGCCCGATGAGGTTACCGGATATTCATTGCAGGTTTCCCGTCGTATCCGGAAATACACCTGATGGGCTGTATTTCCGTCGCCTATCGTGCCGCCAGCTATCAAGGACGGACACGGATATGGCGAACATACTTCTGGTCGAGGATGACCCGCTGGTCGCGAGAATAGTCGAGGATCTGCTTGAGGATCTGGGACATCGCGTCGCGCGGGCCGAGAATGGCATCTCCGGCTTCGAAAAATTCAAGATCGTGCCCTTCGATCTGGTGATCACCGATTACCAGATGCCGTTCGGCAACGGTGATTATCTGATCGATATGATCCGTGGCTTCGACGTGCGCTGCCATACGCCGATCCTGCTGATGAGCGGAGCTTTTCCCCGGCATATCTCGGTCGATGGTCTGCCCATCCAGGGCTTTCTGACCAAGCCGTTCCAAAACGATGCGCTGGTCGCCCTGGTGACGGCGACGCTGGAGGAGGCGAAGCATCTCCCCAGCCTGGGATTTCCCTGCGCCTACTGACGGCTGTCGGGAAGCATGGCGGACAGGGTGAGATTCGAACTCACGGTACCCGTGAAGGTACGGCGGTTTTCAAGACCGCTGCCTTAAACCACTCGGCCACCTGTCCGGCGGCCCGGTGATACGGCCGGTCCGCCGGGGCGTCAACCCGCAAGGCTGGAAAGAGGACGGTCAACCTGGGGCCGGGCACCGCCCAGCAGGGCCTCGACCAGATTGAAAGCCGCAGTCCAGGCGGCCTGGGCATTGCTGGCGGCCGGCTGATCCAGAATCCGGTCGACCGACCAGGCCAGCGCCGCCTTGGCGGTCTGGAATTTGCGATCCCCGGAACCGTAGACGGTATAGCGCCGGGCCAGCGCGGCCAGACGCTTCTGCAGCAGCGGGCTGTCATCCAGCAAGTCGACGATGCTGCCCAGCACCAGCATGAGCTGGGTGCGTTGCTCCGCCATGGTGCTGCGGGGCAGACGGACGCGGATTTCAGGATCCAGCGTCACCAGCCGGGCATAGAACATCTCGGCGAAGCGGTCTTTCTCCAGCGTGAGGATGCGGAAGGTCGTCCGCACCAGCCCGATCTGGATCGGCGTGATATGCGTGCTGTCCGGCTCCGGCATCATCACCGGCTGGGGCAGCACGTAATCGACATGATGCAGGGCGGCAGTCGCGGTCATGGCAGTATCCTTGGTGTCTGCAGTCTCAGCCCTCATGGCGAACCAGGCTCAGCAGATCGAAATGACGGGTGGCGCCGATCTTGCGATAGAGCGAGCGGCGCTGGACCTTCAGCGTGTTGACGCTGACATTGAAGCGGGTGGCGATATCCTTGAGCTGGCCGCCAACGATCAATGCCTCGGCCAGCCGCATCTCCGCCTTGGTCAGACTGAAGCCGGACAGCGCCGCCTGCGCCGGGACGGCCTGGCGCGCCAGCGGATCGGTGATCTCGATGGCGGCCGCGATCTGGTTGTCCTCGAAATGCGCGTTGCGGCCGATGACGGGGAAGACCCAGAGATTGTAATGCGGCTTGCCACCGCTGCGACGGAGCAGCAGCGTACCGCCAGCCAGGTTGCGGCTGTCATGCGGCATCATGTCGGCCTGCCCGCAGCGGGCGATCATCTGCGCCAACCGCTGGTCATCTTCGCGGTTCTGGGTCAGGAAGCGGTCCTGCAGGTAGGACAGGCCGTCATTCAGCGTGAGGATGCGCTCGGCTTCGCGGTTCATCGAGACGATGCGGCAATGGCGGTCCAGGCAGATCAGGCCCTTGCTCTTGGCATCCAGATACTGCTGGCTGATATCTTCGTAACGGCCCATGCCGACGAACTGCGAGCGGATGCGATAGGCCAACGCCAGATGCGGCAGCAGGTTCTGCAACGCGGCAATCTGGTCGTTCTCGAAGGGACCGGAGCGGCGCGAGCGATGTATGGCAACATAGGCCGCCGTACCTTCGCCAACCTTGAATACCGAACCGAGCAGATAGCGGATGTCGTAGTCCGACAGGTAATCGGTGTAGAACTCGCTGTTCTCGAATTCTGCGGGCGAGACGGCCTGATGGCAGGCGAGGGCGCGACCGATATTCTCGCGCTTGAACAGCACGGGGCGCAGCGGGCTGACGCGTGCGAAATGTGCGGTGTAGCGATCATACCAGCTGCGGTCGAAGGTACGGCTGGTGTATTGCACGATGGGCTTGCCGGTGCGGACATTCACTGTCGCCAGAGAGCTGTTCACGCCGTCGAAGGATGCGGTCAGGATGCGCAGGAAGTCGGCCCAGTGACCATATTCGATGGTGCCGGAATAAAGATGCGCCAGCAGTCGCGACTGCTCATCCGTTGATATGTGCCCCATGACAGCCCCCACTTGAATTCATGCGCACGGCTTGCAGGCCGGCGTGATCGCATTGCGTTACGCCGTTCGGTCCAGCGTGCGCGACACCCATATGTCTTACTGCATACGTGTGTTGGGGCGGCTGTATAGTCGGATTGGGTGATGTGCACCATCGCTTTTCTTTGGATGGCGTGTAATTTTTGTTTCAGTGTAAACGTCAATTACATCAAACGATCAGTAGTCTGGAATTCTTCAAATACATGTGACGTTTTTTGAAGCATTGTATCCCGACAATCACGAGTTTTGTTTCGGGCAGAAATAAACCCGATCGATAATCGCACGCTTCGGCAATCGTCGATCGGGCTGTGTAAGTTTAAAAAACAAACTTGAAACGGATTCGAAAGTCGGAGTGATCAGCTCTTCGCGGAGGCAGCGGTGCTGGCGCCGATCACTTTTTCTAGGCGCTCGACCGCCATGCGGTGAGCCGAGATCTTCAGCATCAGTTCCGCCATGGTCTGGCGATCGGCCACGGTCTGCTGTTCGAGATCGGCGATGCGGCGGCCGCGACGCTGCAGTTCACCGGAGTTCCAGCCAACCGCGAGGATCTGCCGCTTGTGGGCGGCGATCAGCTGCAGGACGATGAAGGCGCCGCCAGGGACGCCGATCAGGAAGAAGGCGATAATGAGCGTGAACTCGGTCATCACAGAAGCTCCATGGTGGGGCTGTGGTGTGGAAGCGATACTGTTACCACAGTTCCGCTGCCCAGTTGACTGAGAATCGTTAACGTCCCGCCATGCAGCTCGACCAGGGCCTTGGTCAGGGGCAGGCCCAGGCCCGTGCCGCCAGATCCGGTCTTATGCATGTCGCCGATCTGGACGAACGGTTCCAGGATGCGTGGGATGTCGGCCTTGGCGATACCGCGGCCGGTGTCCCGTATCATGAGGGCAATCTGATGCTCATTGCTCAAGGCCGTGACCGAAACCGTTCCGCCGGCGGGTGTGAACTTGATGGCATTCGAGAGCAGGTTGATGACGATCTGTTTGAAGCGCAGCCGGTCAGCCTTGATATCGATCTCGGGGATATCAACCTGCAATAGTACGCCCTTCTCGTGGGCCTGACTGGCGAACAGCCGCTGGCAGTCCTCCACGGCATCCAGCAGGTTCATGGGTTCGATCATCACCTGCATCTTGCCGGCCTCGATCTTCGACATATCGAGGATGTCGTTGATGATGCTCAGCAGGTGCAGGCCGCTGTTGCGGATATCGGTGGCGTATTCGACATACCGGTCGGCGATCGGGCCATGCAGACCACGCTCCATGATCTCGGAGAATCCGATGATGGCGTTCAGCGGCGTGCGCAGCTCGTGGCTCATCATGGCGAGGAAGTCGGATCGCGCCTTGCCGGCGGACTCGGCCGCCATCTTCGCGGCGATCAGGTCGCCCTCGCGCCGCTTGAGCGCCGTGATGTCGGTTTCCAGCAGAACCGACATCCCCGAGGTGGTACGGGCTTCGTCGACCTTGACCCAGCTGCCTGACGTATCGCGTTCGATCGTGGTGGTCTTCATCACCGGTTCGGAGAAGACGATGGTGGGGTCGCCACCGTTGCGGCGGCGATAGGCCTTGTTGGCCAGCACCATCTTGCCGCGCGCATCGAAGACCGCGAGACCATCGCCGATGCCCTCGATGGCCTGAGCCACCTCGACAAACAGCCTGTTCTCGGCCTCGCTGCGCATCTGGCGATGGTTCTGGCGGAAGAACACATAGGCCAGACCGACGGAAATGATGAAACAGGCCAGCGCGATGCCGATGCCCTCATTCCGGCGCGCCGCCATGAAGGCATCAACGGGCGCATCGAGGATGAAAGCGCCCATCAGGTCGCCCACGATCCAGCGATGCTCTGCGCCGACGGACTGGTGCCACTGCACGTCGTTATGGCAGCTGACGCAATCCTGCGTCGCCAAGGAGGGGTAGATGGTGCGCAGCAGGGTCACGCCGCCGATCTGCACGAAACGGGTGCGCGGCTTGGGCGCGACCTGACGCGCCATCGCGCTGAGCTGGCGTGCGGCATCGTCGTCCGGTGGCGGCGTGGTGATGTAACGATCGGACAGGCCGGCCCAGATAACGCGCATGGCTTCGCTGTTGCCGCGGTTGGCGGCGAGGGTCTGCAGGGCTGTGCGGCTGAAGGTGGCTGGCACCGGCAGGTTCGCGGTCTGGTGCATGCTGTATTCGGATGTATAGGCGTCGATCAGCTGCAGCACGGTTTGCTGTTCGGCCTGCGCGCTGCGCTGGAAAGCGTGACGGGCGGACAGGTAATAGCCAAGACCGAGGCCACAGCAGAGTAGGAAAGCCAGAATCGCAAAGGCGACGAAATGCCGCCACGAGCGCGAGTGACCGAAGCGCAGCGAAGGCTGCGTTACTAGTGGTGTATGCAGATAAGGCTGATACACGGCGCCCGGTCTCGATTCCCTGCAGATGAAAAGCGGCAGCAGGGATTGTCAGCGAATCGCTGATTATCCGCCATAATCCTTGGGGATTACGATGGTGTGCGAGTTTTCAGCGATCAGTGCGGGCCGGGAAGCACCAGAGCCACGGGCTTTTTTGGCAGGGTGCCGCGAGACACAACCGTGCTCGGATCATTGCTTAGTCTGATTTCGTGAGAATCTCGCAGGCGTGCCAGGAAGCGCTCTAGGGTGTTCTCGCTGAAGTAATGCATGGGGATCACCAACGGTGCGCCGATCTGGGTGATGACGTCCTGCATGTCAAAGATATTCAGTGTCAGTCCGCCATCGACCGGCACGAAGACCACATCGATCTTGCCAAGATCGGCCAGATGTCCCGGCGTCAGCTTGTGATGCAGATGTCCGAGGTGGGCGATGCAGAGATCGGCGACATCGAAAATGAAGATCGAGTTGCCGTCATATTCGGTGCCGTTGAAGTTGCGGATGTTGGTAGGCACGTTCCGTACCCGCATGTCCTTGTACTGCACGTTATGACGGGCAGGCTTGTCCTGATAGGACCAGCCGCGCAGAACATGAGTGATGCCGGGTTCGGGGTGATCGGTGTAGTGGGTGGTGTGCGCATAGTTCATCGTCACGATGTCGGGCCGCACCCTCGGACGAATGTAGTCGTTGTAATCGGTGGCAGCCGTCACGCCCTGTGGGCTTTCGATCAGGAAGGTGGCGTGGCCGACAAAGCTGATGCGCACGCTGCCGGGCGGCGCCGCGGCCAGCCGCATGCTTGCCGGCATAATCTGCGGGCGTGCCTGCGACACGGCGCCCAGACAGGCGGTCCATGCTGTGCCCGGCAGGATCATGGTCGTGAAACTCAACAGAGCAACGAACAGCGCCGGGCGAAGCATGGTAGTCACCTCAGGATTTGGGGGGCACGATCCATTTGTTTTGAGTCTTGGGCACCAACGATGTGGGCTCGCGATCTTCCTGGCGGCGGCCGGGATGATCGGTGGTGTTGCGCCGGCGACGGTCGGGCCCGGCATAGTCTTTCGACTTCACGAAGCGGCGCGAGCGCTCCAGCAGGCTGGACAGGCAGCGGGCCATCACTTCCGGATCGACCGGTTTGACCAGGAAGTCGTCGACGCCGGTGCCGCGCGCCTCGGCCACGCGCTCCGGATCGGCATGGGCGGTGATCATCACGATCGGAACATTCGGGTTGCCCAGCCCATCGGGCCGCCGGATCATGCGCACGAGCATCAACCCGTTGACGATGCCGAGCTGGAAGTCGCACAGGATCAGATCGAAGGCGCCCTGCTTCAGGGCCTCGATGGCCGAGGACATGTTGGCCATATGGGTGATCTTGCTGAAACCAAGCGCCTGCAGGATGGCCTGAAGCGTGGCCGCCGTGGGGGCATGATCTTCGATCAGCAGAATGCGTGCGCGCAGCGAGTCTGGCTTCATGTCCTGATATTAGCGGGGCAACAGCCCTGCCGGAAAGCAACAATCTGTCATTCCGGGCAGATGTTTAAGCCGAAGGATCGAAGGAATCCGGTTTGGGTTTGTCGCGGTCGGAGTCGCGCCGGCCCCGCAGGCTGCTGTCCTGGCGCTGGCGGCGGTCAGGCCCGAAATAGGCATTGGTCTCCACGAAGGCGCGCGGATTGTTCAGGATCGTCTGCAGGGTCTGCAGCAGGGTGGGGGGATGAATGGGCTTGGACAGGAAGTCGTTCGCGCCGGCTTCGCGCGCGGCAGTCACGCGATCGGGGCGTGTATCGCCGGTGATGAGAATGACCGGCATGTAGCGGTTGGTCAGCTTGGTGCTGGTCCGCACGGCCTTGATCAGGGCCAGGCCGTTGATCGCTCCGAGATTGAAGTCACAGAGCATGAGATCATAAAGCGTGCCGGCCTTGAGCAGACGGATGGCGGCTTCGACATCATCGGCGCGATCGATATGCTTGATGCCGAAACCCCGCAGCATGGCAATCAGGACGGCAGCATGTGCGTCGTGGTCTTCGACCAGCAGGATTTTCAGCTTATCCAGATTAAGGGTCATGACGGTTCCCGCAGCGGCTTGGCGGAATAATATACAGCCGTCGATTTACCGGGAAGCGGAATCCCGGCCCGTCGCCGGTCAGCGTTTGCAGATCGGGATTTCGCTGGCCAGGATTCGTTCCTGCAGGCGGCTGTAGTATTTGAAGCCGGGCCACTTCTCGGCCTTGATCCGGTCAATGATGTCATAGGTGCTCTTGCAGACACTGTCGTTGGTCTGCAGCGGCTTCATGGTGGCGACGGCCGCATCGGTTTCCCACTGCAGGGCCTGAGCGCGATTGGGATAGATGCGGGAAATGGCCTGGCGCCGCAACTCCACGGCAGCCTTGAATCGGTCGCCGTTGTCCTTGTCGAAGGTATACCAGTCGTTCAGATAGGTCTGACCATCGGGATCGGTCTGTGCGCAGCGGCGCAGGGTTTCACGTAGCTGGATGCCGGTGCGGACCTCGGCCTCGGCCTCGGCTTCCTTGGGGCCGAAACAGGGGCCCAAAGCGGCGCGCCGGTTCTGCGTCTGCGACCAGGCCGGCAGCGCCACTAGTACAATGACAAATAGAATCAGGGCACGCGACATCATGGGCGATTATAGCATCCGGTCGGGCAGGACAGGCAACGGGCCATCCTCGGCCAGCGCCAGAATGGCATCGACGAATCTTGCCGGCTCGGCAATTCCGCCATGGTGCAGCAGCATGATGGCCTTGTCGCGCATGGTGGATTCATCGAGTGGATTTTCCGGATCGCCGAAAGCATGCTGCCGCTCGGCGTTCAGTTCAGTGCCATCGTCGAGCTGCACGCTCACGCGCGCGCCCCACGCCCGCGGATAGCGATCAACGAAGGGCGCTGCGGCTTCAATGCTGACAAGGCGCGTCTGCGGCGCCAGGCGTGCACGGGCAGCGGCGTCGAAGCTGCCGAAATCCACGCGTCCGTCATTCAGCGCGGCCGCAGCCGTATGCTGCAGGGAAAACTTCGCCGCGTATTCGCTGTCCGGCGTCGCGCGGTCGCAAACATCGAGTGCGGCCTGATAGGTGGTGACGTGCACGCGTTCGATCCGGCGATTGCCAATGCGCGGCGCCAGTTCGAGGCTGGCATCAATGGTCGGATGCGTGTGGCGGCAGCAGGGCCAGGGCTTGATCGAGGTGAGGCGAAGCTGCCAGGGCGCGTCGGCATCCGCCAGCAGGCGTTCGGGCTGCGCATCGGAACAGGTGGCCTTGAAGAAGCCTTTGTCGCCTTCGAGAATATGCGGCGGTCCGGAGAAGCCCCGCGCTGCCAGATCGGCCGCCAGCAACCCGGCTTCCGCGGCGCGACCGGCATGCAGGTGCTTGCTCATTGCGCCGGTCTCGAGAAATTGCCACAGGCCCGAAGACTGTGTGCCGGCATTGCCGAGCGCATCCGTCATCGCGGCGTGATCGAGGCCGAGCAGATCACCGGCGGCGTAGGCCGACCCGAACGGACCGCAGGTCGCGGTGTTGTGCCAGATGCGGTAATGCGCGGGGCCAACGGCCATGCCGACACGGCAGCAGGCCTCGAAGCCACGCAGCACGGCGGCGAGGAAGGTGTGGCCGCCTGCATCGCGGCGACGGGCCAGCGCATAGGCCGCCGGCACCACCACGCAGCCCGGATGCACCACGGAAGCCCGGTGCAGGTCATCGACCTCCAGGATATGCGTCAGGCCGCCGAGCAGCATGGCCTCGCGGCCCGTCGTCAGCGGTTCGGCCGCAGCCCAGTCCAGCAGGATCGCGCCCGGCGCGGTGCTGCGGCCGGCCAGCGCATTGGCCAGGGCATCCAGCGTGAACAGCGCGGCGCTACGGTAATCGTCGGGCGTGATCGGCTTGGCGGCGATCAGGGCGACCAGACGCTGAGTGAGAGAAAGCGAGGCGAGGGCGGTCATAGCTGTGTTGCCGATGAGAGGTTATCGCTAGGCTTTCTCCGACTGTACCGATTCACGGATCGGAATCCCACTTCCTGCGTGGCCATGACCTGCCGATGAAACAGATACTCAGCGTTTTCGCCAATCCGGGCAGCATCCTTTTCATCCTGCTGCTGCTGGCGCTGCCGCTATCCTGGTGGCGCGCCACCCGGCGGTTGGGCATCTGGCTGGGAACCGCCGTGCTGGCCGCCGTGCTGGCGGTCGGCCTGCTGCCGGTGAACGACTGGCTGACGCGGCCCTTGGAGACCTATTTCCCGAAGCCGGTCCTGCCCGACCGTCTTGACGGTATCCTGGTGCTGGGCGGCGCCGAGGAACCGGCGGTCATGGCGGCGTACGACTGGCCGGAATTGAATGGCAGTGCGGACCGGCTGGTGGCCTTTGTCGCGCTGGCCCGTCGCTATCCGGACGCGCGTCTGGTCTTCAGCGGTGGTGCTGCCGTGCCGCATCCGCAAGGCGCCGTGACCGAGGCCGATGTGGCGGCCCGTGCCTTTGCGCTCCTGGGGCTGGATCCGGCACGCGTGACCTATGAAAGCACCTCGGGCAATACGGCCGAAAATGCCCGCAACACCATGGCGCTGATTCGGCCGCAGCCCAACGAAACCTGGCTGCTGGTCACATCGGCCATTCATATGCCGCGCGCCGTGAACACGATTGAGTCGGCTGGCTGGCCGGCCGTACTGCCGTATCCGGTGGATTTCCGGACACAGGAAGCCGCGCGCCCGAACCTGCTGCACAGGCTGGCTCGGCTGGATGCCGCCAGCAAGGAATGGTTCGGTCTGCTTGGTTATCGGCTTATGGGGTACACGCACGATTTGCTCCCCGCGCGCAGGAGCCCTGCACCGAAACCGTGAAATATCACAGTTTGGGACTGGCGGTGGCGGCCCCGGCAGGTTAATGCCTTGAAGGTCTTACAGATTACGGATTCGGGGATTCATGATGCGAAGCTGGCGGCTTGCGGTAGTTCTGCTGGGTTTCGGACTGGTTGCTGCCTGTGGCTGGCGTCCGTCCGGCACGCCGCGGGAAGGCTCGGCCGCTGCGCAGACCGTGGCAACGGAAACGCCGGCGCAAAGCGGCAGCACCGCGCCGCAGACGCCCGCTCCGGTAGCGCCTGCATCCAATGCGACGGCGTCCGCGCCGATTGCGCCCTTCAATCGCACAGAGTTCGACGCTTTCCTCGCCGAAGTCCGCACCGAGGCCCTGCAGAAAGGCATCAAGCAGGATGTCGTGCGCACGGCGCTTACCGGCGTCGAACCGGTCATGCGCATTATCGAGCGCGACCGCAACCAGGCGGAATTCAAACTCAGCTTCGCCACCTATCGCGACCGCGTCATCACCCAGCAGAACGTGCAGCGCGGCCAGCGTCTGCGCGATGATCATCAGGCCGTACTGCGCCAGGTGGCGCAGCGTTACGGCGTGCAGCCGCGGTTTGTGCTGGCGATCTGGGGCATTGAGACCCGCTATGGCGCGGTCAAGGCCGATGTGCCGCTGATGCATTCGCTGGCGACGCTGGCCTTCGACCGTCGTCGGTCCACGTATTTCCGCAACGAGCTGTTCGCCGCGCTGACCATGCTGGATCGCGGCTATATCGATTTCCCGACCATGAAGGGGTCGTGGGCCGGCGCCATGGGCCAGCCGCAGTTCATGCCGACCAGCTACCTGTCCTATGCCGAGGATTTCGACGGCGACGGCAAGCGCGACATCTGGAACAACACCAACGATGTCTTTGCTTCCATCGCCAACTATCTCGCCAAGCATGGCTGGAACACGAATCAGACCTGGGGCCGCGAGGTGCGGATTTCCAACGACCTGCAGCGCAAGCTGCCCGACATGGTCCGCGAGGGCCGCTCGGGCTGCCGGGCCATCGACCAGATGACCCGCGACCTCTCGGTCGAGGACTGGAGTCGGCTGGGGGTGCGGCGCGCCGATGGCGGCGAATTGCCCAAGGTCCAGCAGTCCGGTGCCCTGGTGCAGCCGGACGGCCCCGGTGGCCAGACCTTCCTGGTCTACGGAAACTACCGGTCGATCCTCCGGTACAACTGCGCCCATCACTACGCTTTGACCGTCAGCCTGCTTGCCGACCGCCTCGGCGACGGTTAATATACGCAATATCTAGACCATGCAGCGACGTCGGCACGCCATCCCTTGCTATTCCGAAGGGGTCGGGGGGGACTCCCGATCCACATGGACGTCCTGCGCCCGGATGGTTGCCCTGGCGGTCCTTGCCCTCGGGCTTTCGGGCTGCGCCGAGGCGACGCTGTTCAATCACACTGCCAAGTCGGTGGTGCGCGGGGGGGACTCCAAGCAGTCCCAGGTCGGCAAGGGCGGCATCTACAAGGTAGGCAACCCCTACCAGATCGCCGGTGTCTGGTATTACCCCAAGGAAGATCCGAATTACGACGAGACCGGCATTGGCTCGTGGTACGGCGAGCAGTTCCACGCCAAGACCACCGCGAATGGCGAAACCTTCGACATGAACGAGGTCACCGCCGCGCATCCGACTTTGCCGATGCCCTCGCTGGTGCGTGTCACCAATATGGAAAACGGCCGCACCATCGTCGTGCGCGTGAATGATCGTGGTCCCTATGTGAATGGCCGCGTGATCGATCTGTCGCGCCGCAGCGCGCAGCTTCTCGGTTATGACCGTCAGGGCACTGCCAAGGTGCGCGTGCAGTATGTCGGTCCGGCGCCGCTGTCTGGCGATAACACCATGATCGCCTCGCGCAGCGCCGGTGGCGACGAACGCCCGGCTGCCGCCCCGCGTGGCGGTGTTCAGGCTGAAGCCCTGCCGCCGCCGCCCGGCGCGAAGGGCCGCAGCGGCGATGTGGTGCAGACTGCGCCGGCGCAGCCGTCGCCGATGCAGATTCTGCAGGCCCAGAATCCGCAGGGCACGCAGACCAAGGTCGGCGATACGGTCGCCGTGGCCGACCTGACACAGCAGAAGGTGGAACAGGGCCCAGCGCGCGGTGGCCAGATCTATGTTCAGGTCGGCGCCTTCACGCTGCATGAGAATGCACACAAGCTGGCGGCGCAGCTTTCAGGCATCGGCCCCACGGGTGTGTCGTCCACATTCGTGAACCGGCAGGAATTCTTCCGCGTCCGCCTCGGGCCCTTCAACCCGGTGGCCGCCGCCGACCAGGCCCTGCAACAGGCTATTAACAGTGGACAGAACAATGCGCGTATCGTTGTCGACTAAGGTTGCCCATGCGGCGTTTGCCGCGCTGATGGTTTTTGCTGCCGGCACGTTGCCGGCCAGAGCCCAGCTGGGTCAGGTCGAAACGGTGGCGCGCCAGATGCTGCTGATCGATTACGACACAGATACGGTAATCTTCGAGAAGAATGCCGACGAGCTGATGCCGCCGTCGTCAATGTCCAAGCTGATGACTGCCTTCATGGTGTTTGAACAGCTGCAGGCCGGCAAGCTGCGTCTGGACGACATGCTGCCGGTCAGCGAGAAGGCGTGGCGCATCCAGGGCTCGAAGATGTTTGTGCCGATCGGTGGCCGCGTGAAAGTGGAAGACCTGTTGCGCGGCATGATCATCCAGTCGGGCAACGACGCCTGCATCGTGCTGGCCGAAGGCATCGGCGGCAATGAAGAGCGGTTCGCCGAGATGATGACCGAGCGTGCACGGCAGCTCGGCATGAAGAACACCACGCTGCGCAATGCGTCGGGCTGGCCCGATCCGCAGCACATGATGACGGCCCGCGACCTGGCCATTCTGGCCAAGCAGCTGATCTCGCGCTTCCCGCAGTATTACCACTTCTACTCCGAAAAGGAGTTCACCTACGGCATCGACCAGGTGACCAAGAAGCCGATCACCCAGGGCAACCGCAATCCGCTGCTCTACAAGGATGTCGGCGCCGATGGCCTGAAGACGGGTCATACCGACGCAGCCGGCTACGGTCTCACCGTATCGGCCAAGCGCGGTGAGCGCCGCCTGATCCTGGTGGTGAACGGCCTGAAGAGCATGAACGAGCGGTCGCGTGAGTCCGAGCGCCTGCTCGAACTCGGCTTCAGCCAGTTCGACAATTACAAGCTGTTCACCGCCGGCGCGACGGTCGACGAGGCCGATGTCTGGCTCGGCAATGCGCCGAAGGTTCCGCTGGTGATCGAGAAGAGCCTGGCGCTGACCCTGCCGCGCCAGAGCAAGGCCGGCGTCAAGGTCACTGTCACGTATGACAATCCGATTCCGGCGCCCGTTGTGAAGGGCACTCCGGTGGCCAAGCTGGTGGTGGCCAACAAGGATGCCACGCTGATGGAAGTACCGCTGGTTGCCGGCGCCGATGTGCAGCAGCTTGGCTTCACCGGCCGCATCAGCGCCGCCGTCAGCTATCTGCTCTGGGGCGCGAAGAAGCAGTGACCGCGAAAGGCGGGCGCTTCATCACGCTGGAAGGCGGCGAGGGCGCCGGCAAGTCCACCCAGGTCAAGCGGCTGGCTGCGAAGCTGGCCGAGCGCGGCATCGAAACCGTTCTGACGCGCGAGCCCGGCGGTACGCCGGGCGCCGAAGCCATCCGCAGCCTGCTGGTCACGGGCGATCCCGATCGCTGGGACGCCATGACCGAAACCCTGCTGCATTACGCCGCCCGTCGCGCCCATGTCGAAAAGACTGTGAAACCGGCGCTGGCGCGCGGCGCCTGGGTGATCTCGGACCGGTTTGCCGATTCCACCATGGCATATCAGGGCTACGGCGGTTCAGTCGGTCGCGAGACGGTTGCCGGCCTTCACAAGCTCGTTCTGGGTGATTTCGCGCCCGACCTGACGCTGGTGCTCGACCTGCCGGTTGAGATCGGCCTGCAGCGGGCAAAAGCGCGCATGCAGGGCCAGGCTGCGGCCGAAGACCGCTACGAGCGCATGGGCACAGCATTCCACGAGACGTTGCGTCGGGCCTTCCATGACATTGCCGCCCGTGAACCGCAGCGCTGTCGCATTGTCGATGCCAGTGGCGATGTTGATGCCGTGGCAGCGGCACTCTGGAAGACAGTCGCCGCACAGTTTACCCTGATCCCATGAGCGGCTACGAGCCACAACAGGCGGCCTCCTGGGGGCCGCGCCATAATGCTGCGCTGTTTGGCCATGCCACAGCGGAGAAGACGCTGCTGGATGCCTGGGCGTCCGGTCGCCTGCCGCATGCTTGGATGATCACCGGCGCGCGCGGCATCGGCAAGGCGACGCTGGCCTTCCGCTTTGCGCGCTTCCTGCTCAAGCATGGTCCGGCCGCCAATATGGACAGCGGCCCCAGCCTGTTCGGCGACGGTCCGGTGCTGCCCGAGACGCTGGCCATCGCCGAAGACGATCCGGTGTTCAGCCGCGTCGCCAATGCTGGCCATGCCGATCTTATCACGGTCGAGCGCAGCTACGATGAGAAGGGCGACCGCTGGCGCGGCGACATCGTGGTGCAGGATGTGCGCGCGGTGATCGACCGCTTTGCCATGACGGCGGCCGAAGGCGGCTATCGCGTCTGCATCGTCGATGCAGCCGACGACATGAACATCAATGCGGCGAACGCATTGCTGAAGATTCTGGAAGAACCGCCGCCGGATGCGGTGCTGCTGCTGGTCACCCATGCGCCGGGCAGCCTGCTGCCCACCATCCGCTCGCGCTGCCGCCGGTTGCCGTTACGCGCGCTGGATGAAGCCGCGTTGCTGCCGGCACTGGAGGGCATGCTGCCCGATCTGGATGCAGCCGAACGCCGTGGCCTTGCCGTGCTGGCGGAAGGATCGCCCGGCCGCGCGGCGATGCTGGCCGGGCAGGGCGGATTGAAGCTGCTGCACGGCCTGCTCGATCTGGTGGCGCAACTGCCCAAACCCGATATTGCCAAGCTTCATGCCTTCGGTGACGCGATCAACCGTGACCGCAGCGGAGCCGGCTTCCAGTTGATGACTGACCTGTTCCGCTGGTGGCTGGCGCGTCTGGTGCGGGCTTCGGCCGCGGGCCGGATCGGCGGCACCGGCTGGTCGGAGATTTTTCCTGGTGAAACCGCGCTGGCGCAGCGTTTGGCGCAATGGCAGGGGCCGGACCGCTGGGCTGAGGACTGGGAACAGATCGGTCGCTTGCTCGACCGCGGGGAATCGGTCAATCTTGACCGCAAGCAGATGCTGCTGAACCTGTTCGCAGCGCTGGCGCGGTCTGCAGCCGCTCGTTGAATATTCAGCTTACCGTTTAGGGGCAGGGGGATTTCATGGCCAAGGCCGCCGTTGGCGCCAGCGCACCCGACAGTCTGGAAAAGATCGAACTGCTGTCCGATCTGAGCCCGGCTGCGCGCGCCGAAGTCGAGCGTGCCTGCCAGTGGCGTCGCTTCGCCGCCCATGAACAGATTCTGGATCGCAACAGCGACAGCCGCGATGTCTATTTCGTCGTCGAGGGCACCGTCGAGGTGGTGAACTTCTCCGGCAACGGCCGTGAGATTTCCTACGCACTGGTTTCGGCCGGCAGCTATTTCGGCGAGATCGCGGCCATCGACGGCGAGCGCCGCTCGGCCAGTGTGGTGGCGCAGACGACCTGTCGTCTTGCCGCGATGCCGCCCAAGGCTTTTGAAGCGCTGGTGGCGCGCGAGCCCGCCGTCGGCATCAAGGTGATGCGTCGTCTGACCAGCATCATCCGTGCCAATAACGAACGCATCATGGATCTGGCGACACTGGGCGCAATCCAGCGCGTCTATCGCGAACTGCTGAAACTGGCGCGCCAGGATCCGCTCAATGCCGATGGCTGGATGATCTATCCGATGCCCAAGCAGCACGAGATCGCCCGCCGTGCCGCCACCACGCGTGAGACGGTGGCGCGCGTTCTGGCCAACCTGCTGCATGGCGGTCAGGTCACCCGCAAGGACAAGACCTACTATCTGACCGACCGCGGCGCACTGGAACAGGCGATTGTTCGCCTGGATGTCCGCCAGAACAGCCACGGGCTGGCGTAAACTCTTCACCTGTCACCTGTCGATACAAGTGATGCTGCGCTGCACTGTCTGCGCATTAGGTCGAACCGCGCCTGCACGTTTCCAGATTGCCCTGACATATCAGATGCGAGATAGTAACCGGGTGGTGCATAGACGCGCGGCTTAAAGACGTGTCGGCACAACGAGGAAACGTCAATCAGCAGGAGGGTAACCCATGCGTGGGTTCAAGGCATTCGTCACCAGTCTTGTCGCTGGCGCGGCATTGCTGACGTCAGTCGGCGCGCAGGCCGCATTCCCGGACCGCCCCATTACCATGATCGTACCCTGGGGTGCCGGCGGCGGCACCGATGCCACCGCGCGCATCATCGCCAGCCTGATGGAAAAGGAACTCGGCCAACCGGTGAACGTCGTCAACCGCACCGGCGGCAGTGGCGTGGTCGGTCATGCCGCCATCGCCCAGTCGCAGCCTGACGGCTACACCATCGGCCTCATCACGGTCGAGATCGCGATGATGCACTGGCAGGGCCTCACCGAACTCACGCCGTCATCCTATACGCCGATCGCGCTGGTGAATGCCGATCCGGCCGGCGTTCAGGTTGCTGCCGACGCGCCGTATAAAACCGTGAAGGAATTGCTTGCGGCGGTGAAGGCCAGCCCGGGCAAGTTCAAGGCTTCCGGCACCGGGCAGGGCGGCATCTGGCATCTCGCCATTGCCGGCCTGCTGCGCGACCAGGGCATTGATCCGGCCTCCGTCGGCTGGGTGCCTAGCAACGGTGCCGCGCCGGGCCTGCAGGACATGATCGCCGGCGGCGTGCAGATCGCACCGGTTTCGCTGCCCGAGGCCCGCGCGCTGATCGAAGCCGGCAAGGTGAAAAGCCTGGCCATCATGGATGCCAAGCCCTCGGCGCTGTTCCCCAACGTGCCGACGCTGAAGTCCGAAACCGGCAGCGACTGGACCATGGCTGCCTGGCGCGGCATTGCGGCGCCGAAGAACATCCCGAAGGAAGCAGCCGACAAACTGCTGGCGACGGTGAAGAAGGTCTATGACAGCAAGGACTATCAGGACTTCATGGCGCAGCGCGGCTTCGGCATCGTCTGGGCTGGTCCGGAGGACTATGCCAAGTTCATGGCCAAGTCGGATGCCGATATGGGCACCATCATGAAGGCCGTCGGCATCGCCAAGTAAGCGCACGCGTCTCTGCCGGCGCGGTCATGCGGCCGCGCCGGCCTTTCTATTTCCAGACAGGTATGGCCCATGCGTATCCATGATGCCCTCAGCGGTGCGGTTCTGGCATTGCTGTCCGTACTGATCCTTGTCACCGTCAGTCAGTATCCCCCCATTCCCGGACAGAACATCGGGCCTTCGGCTTTCCCCGGGCTTCTCGCCATCCTGCTGCTCGGCTGTTCGCTGGCATTGATCTGGCGCGGTATCCGCGCCGAACGGCAGCCGCTGATTGTGCTGGGCGCCTGGGTGCGCTCGCCGCATCATATGGCCAACTTCCTGCTGATCATCGCGGCGCTGCTGTTCTATGTCTTCTGCGCCGATATCCTCGGCTTCATCCCCACCGGCATTCTCATTCTCAGCGTGCTGTTTTACAGCCTGCGGGTGAAGCTGATGCTGATCCTGCCAGTCGCTGCCGGCGTGACGCTGGTGATCCATACGATCTTCTACAAATTCTTGCGCGTGCCGCTGCCTTGGGGGCTGCTGCAAGGAATGATCTGGTAGGGGCGCAAAAACCATGGGCGATTTTCTTCAGCATACCACCGCGGCCTTCCATCTGGTCTTTGACCCCTATGTTCTGGTGGTCATTCTCTGTTCAGCCATGTTCGGGATGTTCGTCGGCTGCATTCCCGGCCTGACGGCGACGATGGCGACGGCGCTGCTGGTGCCGATCACCTTCTTCATGCCACCGGTGCCGGCCATTGCCGCCATCGTCACGGCGACGGCGATGGCGATCTTTTCCGGCGACATCCCTGGTGCGTTGTTGCGCATTCCAGGCACGCCGGCCTCGGCCGCCTATACCGATGAAGCCTACAAGATGACCCTGAAAGGGCAGGCCGAAACCGCGCTGGGTGCCGGCCTGGTCTTCTCGGCCATCGGTGGCCTGTTCGGCACGGCGGTGCTGGTGACATCCGCGCCGGCGCTGGCCGAGATCGCGCTGAAATTTTCCTCGTTCGAGTATTTCTGGCTGGTCCTGCTCGGGCTGGCTGGCGCGGTTTTCATCGGTAGCAACAGCATCCTGAAGGCCTGTATCTCGTTGATCCTGGGCCTGCTGATCGCCTGTGTCGGCCTCGACAATCCCGGCGGCTATCCACGCTTCACCTTTGGCAATACCGAATTGATGGGCGGCGTCAGTCTGATTCCGATGATGGTGGGCATGTTTGCCGTTTCGGAAATCCTGCGCTTTGTCGTCAGCATGGATCCACCGATGACCATCGCCGTAACGCGGCTGGGCAGCGTGTTCAAGGGCATGTGGGGGTTGTTGGTGAAGTATCCCGGCGCGCTGCTGCGTGGCAGCGTGTTGGGCACCATCATTGGCATCCAGCCGGGCTCGGGCGCCGACATGGCGTCCTGGATGTCCTATGCGATGAGCAAGAAATTTTCCAAGGAACCCGAGAAGTTCGGCACCGGCCATGTGGAAGGCATCGTCGAGTCCGGCGCGGCCAACAACAGTTCGTTGGCGGGCGCCTGGATTCCGGCGCTGGTTTTTGGCATTCCGGGCGATTCCATCACCGCTATTGCCATCGGCGTGCTGTACCTGAAGGGCCTCAATCCCGGGCCGACGCTGTTCCTGAACGCCCCGGAAAACGTCTACGCGATTTTCCTGGTCTTCATCCTGGCCAACATCATCATGGTGCCGCTGGGCTGGCTGACCATCCGGCTGGCGACCAATATTCTGCGTGTCCCGCGCAACATCCTGATGCCGGTGATCATGCTGTTCTGCATCGTCGGCTCGTTCGCCATCAACAACACCGTGTTCGGCGTTCTGTTGATCCTGGTCTTTGGCGTGCTGGCTTTCGTGATGGAAGAGAACGGCTTTGCCGTCGCACCAGCCATCCTGGGCGTGGTGCTGGGCACCATGCTGGAAGAGACCTTTGTCACCTCGATGATCAAGGCGAACGGCAATCCGCTGGTCTTCTTCGAGCGACCGATTTCGGCGGGACTGGGCGTCGCCACCTTCATCATCTTGTTCTGGCCGCTGGGGAGTTGGCTGGTCGGGCGTCTGCGCGCCAGACCAGCCTGACCATCAGGCGGAGGCGGCAGTCACGCGCATGGCGCGGCTGCGCCACCAGCCGGCGATCCGGATGATCATCGCCAGCACGACCAGTGCCACCGGCAGCCAGTAGAGCGGCATGTCCGGTGTGCGCTTGATGTTGGTGAAGATGAATGAAATCGCGATATACCAGGCGCCAGTCCAATGCAGGATGCGCCAGTTGCGCGCTCCCACGAACCGCACTGCGGCGTCGAACGACGTGGCTGCCATCAGCACGATGAACAGATAGGCCGAGGCGCCGCTGATGATCGAGGACAGCGGCGACATCTCGTTGAACAGCACCGGATCGAGTATGGCGAAGGCGATAATGAGAATGGCATGGATGCCATGCGAGGCGGCGAAGCTGACGCCGAGATAGCGGCGGTTGCGCAGCAGCCAGCGGGTAAAGCCGCCGGGCCAGAACTTCACCAGCGCCGAGGCCATGAAGACCGGCAGGAACAGGACCAGCGAGGTTCGGGCCGTGACCCGGATCGCCGTGCGGATGCTGTCGACGGAGTAATCGCCAGCGCCGACAATGAGTAGAGCCATCAGGGCGAGCAGGGCTGAGATCAGTCCCGTCAGTCGCCAGCCATTGAGATGTGTCATCGGTAGGCCCTCCCTGCAAAGCCATGCGCCATCCTTCTCAGGCAAAGGCAGGAACGACAAGTGATGGCCGTTACATCCGCTTTGCGGTCACGGCCACGTGATGGTGCGTAACGTCTAGCGAACGTGAATGGCGATGCCGTTGGCGATCATGGCCATCGCGTCATCCACGACAGGCCCCAGTGGCGTCTTGGTGTCCCACAGACCGTAGCGCTTGCCGAGGAAGTCGGCCATGCCCATCAGCATCCAGGCGCGGATTTCGGTCGCCTGCCGCCCGCCGCCGGGGGTGATCTCGTTGTGCTTTTCGGCTTCGTCCAGCACCTCGCAATAACCGGCGACGAAGTCGAGGTAATACTGGCGATAGATTTTCGGATCGACAAACTGCGAGACGTCGACCACCTGGTAGAGATCGGGATTGCGCCGCACGAATTCCAGGAAGGCGAGCAGGCCCAGCCGTTCGGCCTCCATACGGTTGCGCGCGCCGGCAATCGCCTCGGTCAGCTGGTGGCGCAGGCTGCGGCCCAAATGCAGCACCAGTTCGCGCAGCACGTCTTCCTTGGTGCGGAAGTAGATGTAGAAGGTGCCCTGGGCGACGCCGGCCTCGGTGGTGATGGCGGCGATCGAGGTTTCGGCAAAGCCGTGCCGGCCGATCTCGCGCTTGGCGGCGTCGAGGATTTTCTGCCGGGTCTGTTCGCCGCGCCCTGTCTTGGGCCGGGGCAGGGCGCGGTTTTTCTGGGTCGCGGTCGCCATGGGCGGTGCTGTCATTCTCCGTGGGCGGCCGGTTCCACCGGCCGCAATCCGCCTTGACGGGCGGTGGACCTGAGAGTACGAATACATGAAACATGAATCAACTGTCATGTTTGGGCCGCCCGGGTGGGCGCGGCCCGGCACTGGGGACCCCACTGGGACCACCCGGGCCACCGCCGGCTCATCCATACTGTTTCAAGGGAGAGGAAACATGCAGCGCATCACCAAGACGGCCGGTCTGGCCGCTGTCCTGACAGCCGGTCTGGCATTGTCGGCGCAGGCCGCCGACCTGAAGATTGCCCTGATCACCAGCAAGTCCAGCAATCTCGAAGCCTATGCCCGGCAGACGGAAGACGGCTTCAAGATGGGGCTGGAATACCTGACCAAGAACACGATGACCTGGCAGGGTCGCAAGATTCAGCTGATCATCAAGGACGATCAGGGCAAGCCTGATATGGCCAAGTCGCTGCTGGAGCAGGCCTATGCCGACGACAATGTCGACATCGCGATCGGCACCACCTCGTCCGGCGCTGCATTGGCCATGCTGCCGGTCGCCGAAGAGCACAAGAAGATCCTGATCGTCGAGCCCGCCGTGGCCGATGATATTACCGGGGCGAAGTGGAACCGGTATATTTTCCGCACCGGTCGCAACTCGACACAGGATGCCATTGCCGGCGTCGCTGCATTCCCGGCAACGGGAGAAATGAACATTGGCACTTTGGCGCAGGATTACGCCTTTGGTCGCGATGGCATTGCGGCTCTGAAAAAGTCGCTGTCCGAGCTGAAGCCCAACGTCAAGGTTGCGTTCGAGGAATACGCCCCGCAGAACGCGACCGATTTCACCGCCTCTGCGCAGCGTCTGTTCGATGCACTGAAGGACAAGCCCGGCCGGAAAATGATTGTCGTCTACTGGGCTGGCCCCAATCCGCTGCCCAAGATCGCCGACCTGAAGCCGGAGCGTTTCAATATCGAACTGTCCACTGGCGGCAACATCCTGCCGGTGATGAAGACCTTCAAGCCGTATGCCGGTATGGAAGGCGCTATCTACTATTATTACGACTTCCCGAAGAACGCGATGAACGATTGGCTGGTTGCCGAACACAAGAAGCGTTTCAACGGCAATCCGCCGGACTTCTTCACTGCTGGCGGCTTTGCGGCTGCCTCTGCCGCGCTGACTGCTGTGCAGAAGGCGGGCGGCACCAACACCGAGAAGCTGATCGCCGCCATGGAAGGCATGGCCTTCGATACCCCGAAGGGCAGCATGATCTTCCGCAAGGAAGACCATCAGGCGATGCAGCAGATGTATCACTTCAAGGTCAAGAAGGACGGCAAGGACGACAACGATCTTCTGGAGCTGGTGCAGACCATCCAGGAATCGGCCATGCCGCTGCCGATCCGCAACAAGCGTTGAGTCCACACGGCCGGGGCAGGTGACTGCTCCGGCCGTTTTTATCTACTGAGATCATGTCCGCCACGCCCACGCTCGAAACCCGCGACCTGACCATCCGTTTCGGCGGCCATGTCGCCGTGAACGCGGTGAGCTGCGCCTTCCGGCCCGGCACCCTGACGGCCATCGTCGGCCCCAATGGCGCCGGCAAGACCACCTATTTCAATCTCATTTCCGGCCAGCTGAAATCCACCGCCGGGCAGGTGCTGCTCAATGGCGAAGATGTCACGGGCCTGAGCGCGTCCGCCCGCACCAAGAAGGGCATGGGCCGCGCCTTTCAGCTAACCAACCTGTTTCCGAACCTGACCGTGCGCGAGAATGTGCGCCTTGCTGTTCAGTCTCGTGCGGGCGCCGGGCTCCAGTTGCTGCAGCTCTGGAGCCATCGCCGCGACCTGATCGACAAGGCGGATGCGCTACTGGCGTCTGTGCGTCTGCATGACAAGGGCGACGCCACGGCGGGCGCCTTGCCGCATGGCGATCAGCGCAAGCTGGAAGTGGCGCTGCTGCTGGCGCTGGAACCCGATATCTTCATGTTCGACGAGCCGACTGCGGGCATGTCGGTAGACGAAGTGCCGGTGATCCTGGAACTGATCCAGGACATCAAGGCACGCGGCGACAAGACCGTGCTGCTGGTCGAGCACAAGATGGATGTGGTGCGCAGTCTTGCAGATCGCATTATTGTTTTACACAACGGCCAGCTGGTCGCCGATGGCGAACCGGCAGCCGTGATCGCCTCGCCGATCGTGCAGGAAGCCTATCTCGGCATCAGTCCGAAGCAGGCGGCATGAGCGACCTGCTGCGTCTGGACGGCGTCCATACCCATATCGCGCAGTACCATATCCTGCATGGCGTCGATCTCGCCGTGCCGCGCGGCCAGCTCACCATGCTGCTCGGGCGCAACGGTGCCGGCAAGACCACGACCCTGCGCACGATCATGGGCCTGTGGCAGGCCAGCAAGGGCCGCGTGGTGTTCGATGGTGAGGATATCACAAGCAAGCCGACACCCGAGATCGCGCAGAGCGGCATCGCCTACGTGCCCGAAAATATGGGAATCTTCGCCGACCTCACGGTGCGCGAAAACATGATCCTGGCGGCCCGCAGCGGCGAGATAGATGCAGCGCGGCTGAAATGGATTTTCGGCCTGTTCCCGGCGCTGGAGAAGTTCTGGCTGCTGGCGGCGGGCTCGCTGTCAGGCGGGCAGAAGCAGATGCTGGCGATTGCGCGTGCCATCGTCGAGCCACGCGCACTGTTGCTGATTGACGAACCGACCAAGGGCCTCGCGCCCGCGATCATCATGAACATGATCCAGGCATTCAGGGAACTGAAGTCGACCGGCGCGACCATCCTGCTGGTCGAACAGAATTTCCTTGCCGCCAAGCTGCTGGGCGACCATGTCGCCGTGATGGATGACGGCCGCATCGTGCATAGCGGCGCGATGGCGGAACTGGCCGAGGACAAGAGTCTGCAGCAGCGCCTGCTGGGCCTCAGCATGGATGCGCATCAATGACAGCCGCTGCCGCCACCGAAACCGCCAGCCTGCCTCGGGTGAAGGTCGATATCTTGCCGGTGCTGCTGGTGCCGCTGCTGATGCTGGTGGCGCTGCCTTTCGTCGGCAGCGTGTCGACCTGGGTGACGCTCACCGTGGCCGCGCTCGCCATGGGCATGATGATCTTCCTGATGGCTTCGGGGCTGACGCTGGTCTTCGGCCTGATGGACGTGCTGAATTTCGGCCACGGCGTTTTCATTTCGTTTGGCGCCTATATGAGCCTGGTGGCACTGGGGCCGCTGGCTGCCTGGGTCGAGGCCGACAACCTGCTGCTCAATCTCGGCGTCCTGCTCGCCTGTATCCTTGTGGCCATGGTTGTCACCGGCGGCCTGGGCTGGGCGTTTGAGCGCGTGGTGATCCGGCCGGTCTATGGCCAGCATCTGAAGCAGATCCTGATCACCATGGGCGGCATGATCGTGGCCGAACAGATGATCCATGTGCTCTGGGGTGCCAGTCCGATCCCGTTACGGCTGCCGACCGCGCTACGCGGCGCCATCGTGGTCGGCGATGCGGCCATGGAGAAATACCGCGTCATCGCCGTGGTGCTGGGCCTGGCTGTCTTCGGCCTCATGTACCTGATCCTGAACCGCACCAAGATCGGGCTTCTCATCCGTGCCGGCGTCGAGAATGCCGAGATGGTGGAAGCGCTGGGCTACAAGATCCGTCGACTGTTTGTGGGCGTCTTCATTGCCGGCTCGGCGCTGGCCGGGCTGGGTGGTGTGCTCTGGGCCTTCTATCGCCAGACGCTGACTGCCGGCATGGGTATGGAAGTGAACGTGCTGATTTTCATCGTCATCATCATCGGCGGGCTGGGCTCGGTCGGCGGCTGCTTCACCGGCGCGCTGCTGGTGGCACTGGTCGCCAACTATACCGGCTTCCTGGCGCCCAAGCTGGCGCTGGGCAGCAGCATTCTCCTGATGGTGCTGATCCTGCTGTGGCGGCCGCAGGGGCTGTATCCCGTGGCGAAGCGGTAAGGGGGGCAGAGCAACATGCTGCATAGCCTTCTCTCCGGCGATTATCCGCGCTCAAAGCCATTGGCCGCCGTGCTGGTGCTGATCCTGATCAGCCTGGCCTTCGCGCCCTTCCTGTTTCCGGGCAGCCAGCCGCTGAATGTCGCGGCCAAGATCTGCGTCTTCATCATCCTCGTGGCGAGCTACGACCTGCTGCTCGGCTATACCGGCATCGTGTCTTTCGCCCATACCATGTTCTACGGCATCGGCGGCTATGGCGTGGCAATTGCCATGTACAACTTCGATGCCGGCTGGGGTGCGTTGGGCATCGGCGTGCTGGTGGCGATGGTGCTGGCCATGCTGCTGGCGCTGCTGATCGGGCTGTTCAGCCTGCGCGTCCGCGCGATCTTTTTTGCCATGATCACGCTGGCGGTCGCCTCCGCCTTTGCAATCCTGGCGTCGCAACTCAACGAGATTACGGGGGGAGAGGACGGCCGCAGCTACCGGATTCCGGAATTGCTGCGGCCGGCTTTCCGGCTGTTCGATGATCCCGTCCTGGGGGTCAATATCAACGGCCGCATCCTGACCTATTACCTGATTTTCTTCTCGGCGCTGGGCCTGTTCCTGCTGGCGCTGCGGATGATGAACTCGCCGTTCGGCCGTGTGCTGCAGGCGATCCGCGAGAATGATTTCCGCGCCGAGGCGTTGGGCTATCGCGTCGTGGTCTATCGCTCGATCGCCAACTGCCTCTCGGCTGGCATGGCCACGCTGGCCGGCGTGCTGATGGCGCTCTGGCTGCGCTATACCGGCCCGGATACCACGCTCAGCTTCGCCATCATGATCGACATCCTGCTGATGGTTGTGATCGGCGGCATGGGCACGCTCTATGGTGCGGTGCTGGGTGCGACGATCTTCATTCTGGCGCAGAATTACCTGCAGGTGCTGATGGGGCAGTTCAGCACGGCGCTGGAAGTGGCCGGCGTGCCGCTGCTGCCCAGTCTGTTTCATGCCGACCGCTGGCTGCTCTGGCTCGGCATCCTGTTCGTCCTGAGTGTCTATTTCTTTCCTGCCGGCATCGTCGGCAAGTTGCGGCAAATGCGCCGATGACACCTGAATCCCGCTACCTCACGCTGGCTGGCCGTAGCGTCCATGTCTTCGATTGGGGCGCGAAGGACGCGCCGCCGGTCATCCTCTGGCATGGCTTTGCCCGCAACGCGCATGACTTTGACGACCTGGCCGCGGCGCTTAGTGACCGGTATCGCCTGATCGCCGTCGATACCATCGGCCGTGGCCTGAGCGCCTGGAGCCCGAATCCCGATGTGGAATACAGCGTGCCTTTCTACACGGGGCAGGCGGTCGAGCTGCTGGACCAGCTCGGGCTTTCCACCGTGCGCTGGGTCGGCACCTCGATGGGTGGTCTGGTCGGCATGGCGGCAGCTGCGACGGTGCTGAAATCCCGCATCAGCCATCTGGCATTCAACGATATCGGCCCGGCCATTGCCCCCGAGGCCGTGCAGCGCATCCTGAAATATGCCGGTGCGCCGCCGGCGTTCGACACGCTGCCGGAACTGGAACAGTATTTTCGCGAAATCTACGCGCCCTTCGGGATCGCCAGCGATGCCGGCTGGCGCAAGCTGGCCGAAACCTCATCGCGCCGTCTGCCCGATGGCCGGCTGACGCCGAATTACGATCCACAGATCGCTGCGGTCTTCGGCCGTCAGGTGGCTGCGGCGCAGGGCGCTGACGCCTGGCCGATTTATGATCTGATCACCACCCGCACGCTGCTTGTCCGTGGCGCGGTCTCCGATCTGCTGAGTGCGGATACGGCAGCGGAGATGACCCGGCGCGGCCCCAAGGCACGCCGAATCGATATCCCCGGTGTGGGCCATGCCCCGGCGCTGGATACCCCTGAACAGATTGCCCTGATCGCGGCATTTCTGGCGGAATAGCGGCAGTTGGCCGGGCCGGCGGCCCGCCCTATACTGAAGCCCATGTCCAGCGCGCCCCACCAGCTTCATACCCATGTCCATGGGCATGGCCACGACCATGCCAGTTGCATCTCCGATGCGCTGGCCAAGGCCGAGGCTCATTGCGCCGCCAAGGGGGCCAAGCTCACGCCCGTGCGCCGTCGCGTGCTGGAGCTGATCTGGCAGAGCCACAAGCCGGCCGGCGCCTATGACCTGCTGGCGCAGCTGGGCAGTGATGGCCAGAAAGCGGCGCCGCCGACGGTGTATCGCGCGCTCGATTTCCTGGTCGAGCAGGGGCTGGTGCATCGCGTCGAAAGCCTGAACGCCTTCATTGGCTGCACCGAGCCCGGCCATGCCGTGCAGCAGGAAATCTTTATCTGTCGCAATTGCGGTACGGCAACCGAGATCAACGATCCGGAACTGGGCAACCGTATCCAGCAGGATGCCCGCGCGCTCGGCTTTCAGGTGGAACGCCAGACCATTGAAGTGGTTGGCATCTGTCGCGACTGTCGCGCTTTATAAGCAGCGCACACAAGCGCCGCGTCCCGCAATTGTCATTTTTGCCGCTGCTGCATTCCGTCGTAGCCTGATCGCAATCGGTGGTCATGCCGGGGGAAACAGATTGAAGCCGGCATAACCGTCGCCCTTGCCAGAGGAGGGTGCCATGGCACTTGCGACCAGTTTGCGGCAGTTTCTCGACCGTCACGATATTCCTTATGACATCGTTTCCCATCGTCGCGCGGCAACCATGCAGGAAGCTGCGCATTCGGCCGGCATTCCGGAATCCTGCGTCGTTAAAGCGGTGCTGGTGGAGGACGATGACGGCTTCATGCTGGCTGCCGTACCGGCCTCCTGCGATGTCGCTCTGCATAAGCTGTCGCGGGCCGTAAAACGTCCGGTGGGCCTGGCCAGCGAGCGCGATATCGGCACGCTGTTCAAGGACTGCGCACCCGGTGCCTTGCCACCGCTGGGCAGCGCCTATGGCGTCGAGGTCGTGATCGACCGCAGTCTGGATGCAGTGGACGATCTTTATTTCGAAGGCGGTGATCACTGCACGCTGGTGCATGTGCGGAGCAAGGATTTCCGCCGCCTGATGCCTGAAGCCCGGCACGCACGGATCAGTGTCGAACACTGAATCAGAAAGGCCCGCAGTTGCCTGCGGGCCTTTCCTCCGTTTCTCCCTGTAATGGGCTTAGTGTTTCTGCTTCTGACGATCGCCGTCGATCTCACCGGGCTTGCGGCCCGGTTTCACGACGCGGCTATCGCCATCGGTATCTTTGCCAATCTGGCTGTCGGCTCGCTTGCCGCCATCGACGTCACCGGCGACGTGACCCGGTTTCACCACGCGGCCGTCGTTATCGGTGTCGCGGCCCACATCGCTCTGGCCGGATTTCGGCGGCATGCGGGTCTGCTGCGGTGAAGGCTGTTGTGTCTTGTTGGGCATGAGGTTCTCCCTTTCTGGTTATGAAGGAAAAACCCATGTACAGCGATGATGTTCCGCTTTGATTGCGGCTACGCCTCGCTTGAATCAACTGAATTTTGGCGGTCTCTTCTCGAAGAACGCCGTCATCGCCTCGCGTGCTTCGGCCGACTGCAGCTGTGCGCGGAAATGCACGCCCTCGGCGGCCATCTGGCCGGCGATGTCACCACGGCTTTTCCGCAGCAATTCCTTGGTCAGCTTCATCGCGGTCGGCGGCTTGGCCGCCAATTTCTGCGCCACCTTGGTGGCCTCGGCCAGCAATTTGTCATCGGGGAAGACCGCATTGGCAATGCCGTACTCTTTCGCCGTGGCAGCCGTGAAGGGTTCGCCCAGCATCACCAGTTCAGCCGCGCGGTGATAGCCGATCATGGCTGGCAGCAGCAGCGACGAGGCAGCCTCGGGCACCAAGGCCAGGTTGACGAAGGGGAAGGAGAGCTTCGCGCTCTCGCCCACATAGACCAAATCGCAATGCAGCAGCATGGTGGAGCCGACGCCGACCGCGACGCCGGAGACGGCGGCGATCATCGGTTTCGACAGCGTGCTGATCGCGCGCAGGAAACGGAAGACCGGACTGCCATCACCCTGCGGGGGATTGTTCAGGAAGTCCTGCAAGTCGTTGCCGGCCGTGAAGGCGCCACCGTTGCCGGCAAACAGCACGACGCGCACGGCGCTGTCGCCTTCAGCCTTTTCCAGTGCATCGGCCAGCGTGGCGTACATGGCCGAAGTGAGGGCGTTCTTCTTGTCGGGACGGTTGAAGGTGATGGTCAGGATGCCATCAGCCTGTGCGGTCAGAATCTCGGACATCTCGTCTGCTCCCTAATCTTTGAGCAATACGATGGCATAGTCTCCGACACGGGAAAAGCCTAACGCAAGGTAAGCCTGTCGCGCCGGATGGTTATCCTTGGCCGTGAACAGGATTGCCGCCGCAACGCCTGTCTGTTGTGCCTGCAGGAGGGCGTCGGCGACGACGGCCCGGGCATAGCCGCGGCCGCGCTGATCGGTTGGGGTCCAGACATTGCCGATCTGCACCATGTCGGGCAGGCGGGCATTGTGGCAGCAGCCGGCAACCGGCTGGTCTCCATCGAACAGGATGAACTGCGCCTGCTCATCGATCCACAGTGCGACGGCATTCTCAGCTTCAGTCCGCGCCCGGTCCGAAGCTTGCGCGCCATTCAGGGCAATATCGAAGTCCAGCCGCCACCTGCCCAGCAGCTGAATGTTGTCCCTGGTCGCAAGACGGCAGGTGAGGGTGCCATCGCGCAGCCTGTCCGGCACAATCAGGTCGGGCAACGCAAGCTGAAACAGATCTTCCGGACTATCGACCCGCATCTCGCGGCCGGCCAGTGGCAAAGCAGCCTTCGCCGCTTCCACCTGGGCTTGCGGTCCGATGATGCCGGACAGCATGCGGCCCTCGACTGCGGCCAGGGAGAGTGCCGCAGCATGGTCGGGCGCGAGCAGCAGCAGGATGTTGTTCCAGTAATGCGCTGCCACCCCGACGATGCGCACACCGTCGAGGGCGGCGACATAGCGGCCGCAATAGGTCTCTGCGCCATCGCGGATGCCGCTACGGGCAAGATTGGACCGCAGGAACATCGCCTGTGCGGCATGGTCGGTGAGGAAGCGTTCCAGCTCGGTGCGATCCGCCGGCACCAGCTGGCGGATTGTCACCATCAGCCTTGCGCCTTGTTCAGGCGGTCGAAGCCGGCCTTCAGGTCGTCCATCAGGTCGCCCGCGTCTTCCAGGCCGATATGCAGGCGCAGCAACGGGCCATGGTCTCGCCAGGGTTCGGCTGAGCGGATGCCATGCGGCTTGGCCACGGTGATCAGGCTTTCGAAGCCGCCCCAGGAATAGCCGATGCCGAAGAGTTCGAGATGGTCGACGAATGCAGCTATGGCGGCGTCGGAATATTTTTTCTGCAGTTCGAACGAAAACAAGCCGCAGGCGCCGAGGAAGTCACGCTTCCAGATCTGGTGTCCCGGATCCTGCGGCAGGGCAGGGTGCAGCACGCTGGTCACTTCCGCCCGGCTGCGCAGCCAGTCGGCCACGGCGATGCCGCTTTCCATATGGCGCGCCAGCCGCACCGCCATGGTGCGCAGGCCACGCAGGCCGAGGAAGACTTCATCGGGGCCGGCATTGGCGCCGATGGCACGTGCGGTCTCGCGCAAGCTCGGCCAGCTGTCCTTGGTGGCGACAACCACACCCAGCATCGCATCTGAATGGCCGACAATATATTTGGTTGCCGCATGCACCGAGAGATCGACGCCGTGACTGAAGCTCTTGAAATACAGCGGCGTGCCCCAGGTGTTGTCGACCGCCACCTTGGCGCCATGCTTGTGCACGATGTCGCAGATCGCGGGTACATCCTGCATCTCGAAGGTCAGCGAGCCTGGAGACTCCAGGAAGACCAGCGTGGTGTTGGCACGCAGCAGCGCCTTGAGCCCGGCGGTATCCTGCATCGGCCGGTAGTATTCGGTCTCGACGCCCATACGCTTCAGCACGGTGTCGCAGAAATGCCGGGTCGGGCCGTAGATGTTGTCCGAAACCAGGATGTGATCGCCGCTTTTCACCACGCTCAGAATCGCGCCGGAGCAGGCGGCTGCGCCCGAAGGGTAACCCATGGCGCGATAGCCGCCTTCCAGTTCGGCCACCGTATTCTCGAAGGCATAGGTCAGCGGTGTGCCGATGCGGCCATAGGTCGTCACCTGCTCATCGCGGCCGCGCGCGGCATACATGTCGGCCAGTGCCTTCAGGTTCGGCTGCAGGATGGTGGAGGCACGATAGACGGGGATATTGACCGCACCGTGATGGCCATCGGGATCGCGGCCGAGTGCGGAAAGTTTGGTTTCGTCTTTCATGTCGGACTCCAGTCTGGACCCCGACTATCGCAAAGGCCGGCGCGGCTGGAAAGCCGCACCGGCCCGGATATCACCTGAGAAATCCTGATGTCTCGATTTAGAAACCGGCCAGCACCAGCTTGCCGCGGGTGCGGCCGCTTTCCACCATGCCATGGACCTTGCGCAGGGTGGCTGCGTTGATCGGGCCCATGACTTCGGCCAAGGTGGTCCGCAGTGTACCGGCATCAACCAGACCCGCAACCTCGGCCAGCAGTTCATGTTGCGCCGCGATGTCGGGCGTCTGGAACATCGAGCGCGTGAACATGAACTCCCAGTGCACGCTCACGCTCTTGCGCTTGAACACCGAGATATCCAGCCCCTTGGGATCATCGATGAGGCCGAATTTTCCCTGCGGCGCCATCATCTCGGCGAAGGCGACGACATGCTGCATCGTCTCGGTGGTCGAGAAGATGTAGTCGATGCCGCTGCCGAAGCCGGCGGCCTTCACCTGCTCGGGCATTGGCTTGCCATGATCGATTACATGATGGGCACCAAGCTCTTTCACCCAGCTCTGGGTTTCCGGCCGCGAAGCGGTGGCCAGCACAGTCAGGCCGGTCAGCTGGCGCGCGAGCTGCACGGCGATCGAACCGACGCCGCCGGCACCACCCAGAATGAGCAGGCTTTTGCCCTTGCCTTCGCCTTTGCGGATGCCGAAGCGGTCGAACAGCATCTCCCAGGCGGTGATGGCGGTCAGCGGCAGGGCAGCGGCGGCGGGGAAGTCGAGCGATGCAGGCTTAGGGCCAACGATGCGCTCGTCGACCAGATGGAATTCCGCATTGGTGCCGCTACGAGTCAGATCGCCGGCATAGAAGACAGCATCGCCCGGCTTGAACAGCTTTGTCTCGGGACCGACGGCCTCCACCACACCGGCGGCATCGAAGCCCAGCACGCGAGCAGTGCCTTCGGCCGGGGCCATATTCCGCCGCACCTTGGTGTCGACCGGGTTCACCGATACCGCCATCACCTTCACCAGCAGGTCGCGGCCAGCCGGCTGCGGCTTGTCGAGCTTGATGTCGAGCAGGGCTTCGGGGTGATCGACGGGGTGAGAGGCCTTGTAGGCGACGGCTTTCATGACGGGCTCCGGAAAGGGGTAGAAGTGGACAGGGTGGACTATGGTGCAGTCTCATTCATATGAGAAATTGATAGTTGCTATTTTTATCATTCGTTTTAATTATTGATCCATGCGCTATCCCGATCTCGACCTCGACGCCCTGCGGTCCTTCGTAGCGATTGCCGAAGCTGGCGGCTTCACGGCGGCCGGTGACCTGTTGGGCCGCAGCCAGGCGGCCATGTCGATCAAGATCAAGAAGCTGGAGGAGGCGCTGGGGCGCCGGGTGTTCGAACGCACCAGCCGCTCGCTCAGTCTGACCCGTGATGGCGAGGTGCTGCTGGATTACGCCCGTCGCCTGCTGGAGCTCAACGACGAGACCGTGCGCCGTTTCGCGGAGCCCAATGCGGTCGGCGAAATCCGCCTCGGCGTGGTCGAGTATTTCGTGCCTAACCATCTGCCTGAAGTCTTGAGTCGCTTCGCCCGTGTCTATCCGCGCATCCATATCGACGTGAAGGTCGGCATGAGCAGCAACGTGATCGACGCGCTCGACAGCGGTCAGCTCGACCTGGTGATCGCCAAGCGCGACGAGGGCGAGACGCGCGGCCGCGCCATATGGCGCGAGAACCTGCAATGGGTCTGCGCGCCACAGTTCCAGCTGGACCTTTCCGTACCATTGCCGTTTTGTGCGCTGCCGCCGCCCTGCATTTTCCGCAGCCGCGGGCTGGAGGCGCTGAAAACCGCCGGTCATGCCTGGCGCGTGGTCTACACCAGCGAAAGCGGCATGGGTGTTCTGGCTGCTGCGCGCGCCGGTTTGGGCATTGCCGTGATGGGCGAGGGCAGTCTTACGCCCGAGTTGCGCCGCCTGCAGCCGGAAGACGGTTTTCCGGCGCTGGGCAGTGTCGAGCATGCAGTGTTTGGCGAAGGCGGTAACCAGAGCGATCTGAAAGCTGCCCTGGTCGGCTTCATCGAAGACAGCCTGCGGGCCTTGGCGGGGACCCGTCAGGCGGCCTAACCTGTCTCGTCGTTTTCCGATGAGAGTGCCCCCATGACCCGCGCTGCAGCAATCCAGGCCGCCACTGCCTATCTGGACGAGGGTGGTTTTGCCGCCGATCTCGCCCGCCGTGTCGCCATCCCGACCGAAAGCCAGAACCCGGAGCGCGCCAGTGCGCTGGGCGACTATGTCGAGAAGGAAATGCGCGCCAGTCTCGAGGCGCTCGGCTTTGAATGTGCGGTGCATCCCAATCCCTCACCAAAGGGCGGGCCATTCCTGGTGGCAACCCGCCGCGAGGCTGGTGCGACCAAGACGCTGTTCTCCTACGGCCATGGCGATGTGATCCGCGGCCAGGAAACGCAGTGGCGCGATGGCCTCAATCCCTGGGTGCTCACCCAGGATGGCGAAAAGCTCTATGGCCGCGGCACGGCCGATAACAAGGGCCAGCACACGGTCAACATCGCGGCGATGGCGGCGGTGCTGAAGGCACGCGGCGGCAAGTTCGGCTTCAATGTCGTGCTGCTGATCGAGACCGGCGAAGAGGTCGGTTCGCCCGGGCTGGATGCATTTTGCAAATCGCAGCGCGACAACTGGAAAGCCAACCTGTTTCTCGCCTCGGATGGTCCGCGCCTGTCGCCGGAACGGCCGACGCTCTATTGCGGCGCTCGCGGCGCACTGAACTTCGATCTCACGGTCGACCTGCGCAAGGGTGCGCATCATTCGGGCAACTGGGGCGGGCTGCTGGCTGACCCGGGCATCATCCTGGCGCATGCCATCGCCAGCATCGCCGGTCCCACCGGTCAGATTCGCGTGCCTGAATGGGTGCCGAGCGAACTGCCGGCCAATGTGAAGCGCGCGCTGGCCGATTGCGAAGTCAGCGGTGGCAGCGACGGCCCGCAGATCGATGCCTGGTGGGGCGAGCCGGGCCTGACGCCGGCCGAGCGCGTCTATGGCTGGTGCAGCTTCGACGTGCTGGCCTTCAAGACCGGCAACCCCGAGTTCCCCGTCAACGCCATTCCGGGCACGGCTTCGGCGCATTGCCAGATCAGGTTCGTCGTTGGCCCGGATTCCTCACAGTTCCTGCCGGCGCTGCGCCGGCATCTGGATCGCCACGGCTTCCCGCAGGTGCAGGTGGCGCAGGCGCGCGCTGAAATCTTCCGCGCGACCCGCCTCGATCCCGACCATCCCTATGTGAATTTCGCATTGGCCTCGGTGGAGAAGACCATGGGCCGCCGCCCGGCGCTGCTGCCCAACCTGGGCGGCTCGCTGCCCAACGAGGTCTTCGCCGAAACGCTGGGCCTGCCCACCGTGTGGATGCCGCATTCCTATGCGGCCTGTTCGCAGCATGCGCCGAACGAGCACATCCTGCTGCCGGTGATGCGCGAAGGGCTGCAGATGATGGCTGGCCTGCTGTGGGATCTGGGCGAGCCTGACGCCGCCGTCCTGCCGTCATAACGCCGGGTGGACTTCGCACTCAGTCTGAGCGGCTTGTTCGTCTGGTCGCTGCTGGCGGCGACGCTGGTGCCGCTGTCATCCGAGGCAGCTCTGGCTGCAGCGCATGCGGCTGCCATTGCACCACCGATAGTTCTGCTTGCGGTTGCGACAAGCGGAAATGTGCTGGGCGCGCTGATCAACTGGTCATTAGGTGTCTGGTGCCTGCGGTTTAAGCACAAACGCTGGTTTCCGATCAGCACTGTGCAACTGCAAAAAGCCCAGGATAGGTTCCAGCGATGGGGCGGTATAACGCTGCTTTTCTCTTGGATTCCCGTGGTCGGCGACCCGTTGACCTTTGCCGCCGGTGCCCTGCGATACCCTCTGGCCCGATTTTTGATAGTGGTTACCCTTGGAAAGGCAGCCCGTTACGCCATGGTTCTGTGGATAACGGATGTTGCCTTGCCGGTTTTTTTGGCGTCATGATGATCGGGACATGGCGCTGAGTAAACCGCAGTGCCCTCGTCGTAAAACAGGGAAAAGGCTAACTTCAATGACACTTCTGAAAACGATCGCGGCTGCGGCCGCATTGGCGTTTGTTGCACAAGGTGCGCAGGCAGGCGCGACTTTTGATGCCGTTAAGACCAAGGGCTTCGTGCAGTGCGGCATGAACGGCAGCGTCGGTGGCTTCGGGGCCCCGGACGCCAAGGGCGAAATGAAGGGCATCGACGTCGATCTTTGCAAGGCGGTTGCCGCCGCGATGTTCGGCGATGCCACCAAGGTGAAATTCACCCCGCTGACCGCGCAGCAGCGCTTCACCGCGCTGCAGTCGGGCGAAGTCGATCTGCTCGCCCGCAACACCACGCAGACTCTGTCGCGCGATGCTTCGCTGGGTCTGATCGGCGCTGGCGTGAACTACTATGACGGCCAGGGCTTCATCGTGACGAAGAAGCTGGGCGTCAAGAGCGCCAAGGAACTGAACGGCGCCACCGTCTGCGTGCAGCCGGGCACCACCACCGAACTGAACCTGGCCGACTACTTCCGCGCCAACCGCATCACGTTCAAGCCGGTTGTGATCGAGAAACTGGACGAAGTGGTTGCCGCTTATTCGGCCGGCCGCTGCGACTCCTACACCACCGACATCTCGGGTCTCGCATCCACCCGTGCGACCCAGCTGCCGAACCCCGATGACCATGTCATCCTGCCGGAAGTCATCTCCAAGGAGCCGCTCGGCCCGCTGGTCCGTCAGGGCGACGACACCTGGCTGGTCATGGTTCGCTGGACCCTCAACGCGATGATCGAGGCTGAGGAATACGGCATCACGTCGGCGAATGTCGATGAGATGCTGAAAAGCGACAACCCGAACATCAAGCGCATCCTCGGCGTCACGGCCGGCGGCGGCAAGGCGCTCGGCGTTGACGAGAAGTGGGCCTACAACATCATCAAGCAGGTAGGCAATTACGGCGAAAGCTTCGAGCGCAATGTCGGCAAGGGCAGCGCGCTGAAGCTCGATCGCGGCGTGAATGAACAGTGGACCAAGGGCGGCCTCCTGTATTCCTGGCCGATCCGTTAAGGGTTGAGGAGCGGGCGGAGTCGCGGGGTAATCAAACCCGGGATTCCGTCCGTGTCCTGCATAATCCGTCCGTGTCCTGCATAATATGTGACCTTCTGCAGACGGTACGGCGGCCCGGCCTGTGGATAACTGTGGTTATGTTGCTGGTTTTTGGGGCGTCATGATATTTAGGCAGGGTGTCCGGACCCCCCATAAACGCTCTGGCCACAGGTAGTACCTAGTCGAAATAGAGAAGGACTAACCCAATGAAACTTTTGCAATCGGCCGTCGCCGCGGCCGCCCTGATGTTCATCGCACAGGGTGCCCAGGCGGGCGCCAGCTTTGATGCCGTCAAGGCCAAGGGCTTTGTGCAGTGTGGTGTCCATACTGGCTTGGGCGGTTTCTCCGCTCCTGACGCGCAGGGCAACTGGAAGGGCCTCGATGTCGACATGTGCAAGGCGGTTGCCGCCGCCATGTTCGGCGATGCCACCAAGGTCAAGTACACGCCCGTCACCACCCAGCAGCGCTTCACCGCCCTGCAGTCGGGTGAGATCGATCTGCTCGCCCGCAACACGACGCAGACCCTGAGCCGCGATGGCTCGCTGGGCCTGATCGGCGCCGGCATCAACTACTATGACGGCCAGGGCTTCATCGTGACGAAGAAGCTGGGCGTCAAGAGCGCCAAGGAACTGAATGGCGCCACCGTCTGCGTGCAGCCGGGCACCACCACCGAACTGAACCTGGCCGACTACTTCCGCGCCAACAAGATCACGTTCAAGCCGGTTGTGATCGAGAAGCTGGACGAGCTGGTCGGCGCCTATTCGGCCGGCCGTTGCGATGCCTTCACCACAGACAAGTCGCAGCTCGCCGCGATCCGTTCGACGCAGCTGCCGAACGGCGATGACCACGTCATCCTGCCCGAGACGATCTCCAAGGAGCCGCTTGGCCCGATGGTGCGTCAGGGCGACGATGCCTGGCTGGTTGTTGTCCGCTGGGCGCTGAACGCGATGATCGAGGCTGAGGAATACGGCATCACCTCGAAGAACGTCGACGAGATGCTGAAGAGCGACAACCCGAACATCAAGCGCATCCTCGGTGTGACGCCTGGTGCCGGCAAGGCGCTCGGCGTTGACGAGAAGTGGGCCTACAACATCATCAAGCAGGTAGGCAATTACGGCGAAAGCTTCGAGCGTAACGTGGGCAAGGAAAGCCCGCTGAAGCTCGATCGCGGCGTGAACGCGCAGTGGTCGAACGGCGGCGCTCTGTACGCCTGGCCGATCCGTTAAGTCTGTGATGGTGACCGGCGGCGAAACAGGGCGCCGCCGGTCACTCATCTCAGGGTTTGTTTTTACAAGTCTAGCCATGGGGGGCACATGGCCAATAGCAAGCTAACCGGCGCGCAAGCCGCGCCGAAACGTCGACTGAGCTGGAACGATCCCGACGTCCGATCCGTCGTCTATCAGGTGGTGGCCATCGGACTGGTCGTTTGCATCGGCTGGTTCCTGATCTCGAACACGCTGCACAATCTGGCGGTTCGCAATATCTCCACCGGCTTCCACTTCCTGCAGCGCGAGGCGGGCTTTGCCATCGGCGAATCGCCGATCGCCTACGGGCCGGAAAACACCTACGCGCGCGCCATCCTGGTCGGCCTGCTGAACACACTGCGCATTGCGGTGGTCGGCATCATTCTGGCCACCCTCATCGGCACCGTCATTGGTATCGCGCGACTGTCGAAGAACTGGCTGATCGCCAAGCTCTCGATGATCTATGTCGAGGTGATCCGCAACGTGCCGCTGCTGCTGCAGCTGTTCTTCTGGTACGCGATCATCACCGAATCGATGCCCGGACCGCGTGACTCGCTTAAGCCCATTCCCGGCGTCTTCATCTCCAATCGCGGCATCAAGATTCCGTCGCCGACCGACCATGTCGCCTTCGACCTAGCAGCCGGCGGTTTCTTCCTCGCGCTGATCCTGATCGGCGTGGTGGTGCATTTCGCCAAGAAGCGCCAGGACGCCACCGGCAAGGCCTTCCCGATTTACCGCACGGCCATCGCCATGCTGTTCGGGCTGCCGCTGCTTGGCTGGCTGTTCGGCGGCGCGCCGATGGAACTGGATGTGCCGAAGCTGCAGGGCTTCAATTTCGTGGGCGGCGCGACACTGACCCCGGAATTCGCGGCGCTGCTGTTCGGCCTCGTGCTCTATACCGCCGGCTTCATCGCCGAGGTGGTGCGCGCTGGCATCCAGGCCGTGAATTACGGCCAGTGGGAGGCGGCAGGGGCGCTCGGCCTGAGCCGCAGCCAGACGCTGCGCCTGATCGTGTTGCCGCAGTCGCTGCGCGTGATCATTCCGCCGATGACCAGCCAGTATCTGAACCTGACCAAGAACAGCTCGCTGGCTGTGGCGATCGGATATCCCGATATTGTCTCGGTCGCCAACACGACGCTGAACCAGACTGGTCAGGCCATCGAAGGCATTATGATCATCATGGCGGTGTATCTCAGCATCAGTCTGTCGATCTCGGTCTTCATGAACTGGTACAACAAACATATAGCCCTGGTGGAGCGGTAAGATGAGCACAGCTTCCGAAACCATGGCGCCGCCGAACAGCTCCACCGGGCCGATTGCCTGGCTGCGTGACCGGCTTTTCTCGACGCCACTGAACGCGATCCTGACCGTCATTGCGGCGACGATCCTGATCTTCTCGTTGCCGCCATTCGTCGAGTGGGCGCTGATCAAGGCCAGCTTCACGGCCTCCAGCTCGCAGGAATGCCGCGCCGGCGGCGGTGCATGCTGGGCCTTCATCGGGCAGAAATACCGCCTGATGCTGTTCGGCCTGTATCCCTATGACGAGCAGTGGCGCCCGCTGATCGCGGCCATCATGCTGATCTGCATGATTGTCATGAGCTGCATGCAGCGCTTCTGGAACAAGAGCCTGCTGTATATCTGGGTCGGTGGTCTGGTCTCGGTCGCCGTCCTGATGTGGGGCGGCATCCTGGGCCTGCGCTATGTCGAGGACACGCTCTGGGGCGGCCTGCCGCTGACGCTGATCCTGTCCACCTTCGGCATCGCCATCGCATTCCCGTTCGGGCTGATGCTGGCGTTGGGTCGCCGGTCCAAGATGCCGGCGATCAAGACGATCTGCGTGCTCTATATCGAGCTCATCCGCGGCGTGCCCCTGATCAGCATGCTGTTCATGTCCTCGGTCATGCTGCCGCTGTTCCTGCCCGAGGGCTTCAGCATCGACAAGCTGCTGCGCGCCCAGATCGCCATCATCCTGTTTGCCGCGGCCTATCTGGCCGAGGTGGTGCGCGGCGGTCTGCAGGCGATCCCGAAGGGGCAGTATGAGGGCGCGGAATCGCTGGGCCTCAGCTTCTACCAGCAGTCCCGCCTGATCATCCTGCCGCAGGCACTCAAGATCGTGATCCCGCCGCTGGTCAGCCTGTTCATCGCGGTGTTCAAGGACACCTCGCTGGTGGTGATCATCGGCATCTATGACCTGATGCAGTCGACCAAGGTGTCGCTCACCGATCCCGCCTGGCGCGGCTTCTCGATCGAGGCCTATATCTTCGTCTCTCTCATCTATTTCGTCTTTTGCTACTCGATGTCCAAGTACAGCCGGAGGCTCGAAGAGCGTCTGGCCACCGGACACAAGCGCTGAAGGAACCGTTGAACATGGCTGGTCCCGTTATCGAACTGCAGAGCGTCAACAAGTGGTATGGCGAATTCCACGTGTTGCGGAACATCAACCTCAACGTCAAGAAGGGCGAGCGTATCGTCGTCTGCGGGCCGTCCGGCTCCGGCAAGTCGACCATGATCCGCTGCATCAATCGCCTGGAAGAGCACCAGAAGGGCCATATCATCGTCGATGGCACCGAGCTGACCAACGACCTGAAAAACATCGACGCGATCCGCCGCGAAGTGGGCATGGTGTTCCAGCACTTCAATCTCTTCCCGCATCTTACCGTGCTGGAAAACCTGACGCTGGGCCCGATCTGGGTGCTGCGTCAGCCCAAGGCGGAAGCCGAAGCCACCGCGATGAAGTATCTCAGCCGCGTGCGCATCCCCGAGCAGGCCAACAAGTATCCGGGCCAGCTTTCGGGCGGCCAGCAGCAGCGCGTCGCCATCGCGCGGTCGCTTTGCATGAACCCCAAGATCATGCTGTTCGATGAGCCGACCTCGGCGCTCGATCCGGAAATGGTCAAGGAAGTGCTGGATGTCATGGTCGGCCTGGCCCAGGAAGGCGGCATGACCATGCTCTGCGTGACTCACGAGATGGGCTTCGCCCGCAAGGTGGCCGATCGCGTGATCTTCATGGATCGCGGCGAGATCATCGAGCAGAACACGCCCGATGAGTTCTTCTCGAATCCGCAGAACGAACGCACCAAGCTGTTCCTCAGCCAGATCCTGCACTGAGCGGCCATGACGTAACTGCCCCGTTTACATGGACGGGGCAGAGCGGTGACGACGTAAGCGCGGTCCATACCCGTCTTTGACATTCGGGTGATGTGATCGCGCTTCGTCATTTGGATCGCTGAAACCCGTGATAGGCTTCTCTCCATAATAAAAAGGGGAGGAGCATCATGCGTCGCATTGTCCTTGGTCTTCTTGCCGGCCTTGTTGCCGTTGCCGCCGGGCCTACCATCGCCCAGTTGCCCAATGTCGATCCCGTCAATCAGTACCGTCTGATCGGTCCATCCGGTCGCAGCGACAACCGCTGCATCGGCCAGACCGATACGCCGGTCTGCGCCGTCGAAACCCTGCTGGCCTGCTTTGCCCGCCGCGACACGGATCTGTGCCGCAAGGTCTGGTCGGTCGGTCCGGTCGGTCTGGGCTTCGAGGGGACGGAGCATCTCGGCTACTGGTGGAGCTACCGGATCGCGGCCGTCGAGGCGCCATCCGGCGACGAAGCAGTGATCGCTGTTGCCGGCCGCAACTGCGGCTTCCAGATGGAAGAGCCGGATTGCTTCACCACGCCGGCGCCGCCCACGCGCTATCATCTGCGCCGCACCAACGGTCAGTGGAGGGTGCTGGACTGGCAGTCGCAGCCGGGCGACCCGACGCCTCTGCAGCGATAGGGAACTGCCGTTTCCCGGCTTCCGTTGTACTCTGGCCCGCCTGACTGCGGACCAAGAGGACACCATGAATCGTCTGTTCGATATCCTGCGCCACATGCCGGCGGGCTGGCGCCTGCTGATTTGCCTGTGCATCGGTGCGGGCATCTTCCTCTGGCCGTTCCAGCCCGATGATCCGATGGTGCATGCGGGCGCCGCCTGGGTGGCGGGCGTTCTGCTGTTTCTCGGCTGGACCGTATATGCGGTGAACAACATCTCGATCGCCCAGCTGCGTAAACGCGCTCGCGATCTGGACGACAGCGCCTGGGTGGTCTCGATGCTGGTGGTGATCGCCGCCATGATCAGCCTGCTGGCGCTCGGCCTGATCATCTATGGTAAGGGGACGGCGGAAGGGCTGATCCTGGGGCTGCGGCTGGGCTTTGGTGGTGCCAGCATGATCTGCGCCTGGTTCCTGATCCACACCGTGCTGGCGCTGCACTATGCGCATCTCTATTACGGCGACGAGGCTGGTGACGGGAAGAAAGAAGACCGCCGCGGGCTCGACTTCCCGGGCAAGGGCGATCCGGACTACTGGGATTTCGCCTATTATTCCTTCGTCATCGGGATGACCTGCCAGGTCTCGGATGTTTCCACCCAGTCGCGCGGCATGCGGCGATTGACGCTGGCGCATAGCATCGTGTCGTTCTTTTTCAATACGACCGTGATTGCGCTGACCGTGAACCTGATCGCCAGTAATTAAAGCGGCAGCAGATAGCGCATGACGACGGCGACGATCATGCCGATCAGAATGGCGGTCATCGACTTGCGCAGCACCAGCATGGCGACGATGGCGGTTGCAAGCCCGGCCCACATCGCCGGGTCGCCTTTCATGGCGGCAGCGGTGACGATGGCGACCAGCACGCCGCCGGCCATGTGGCGCAGGAAGCGCTCCAGCCGCGGCGAGATGGTGACATAGCTCATCATCCAGAAACCGCCGACGCGGGTCAGCAGCGTGGCGAGCGCCATGCCGGCGATGGCGATCACGGCGGCGGTGTTGAAGGTCAGGAATTCAGTCATTGCGGCCGCCCCACAAACTGGCAAGGCCGGCGCAGGCGCCGCCGATCAGGATGTACCAGTTGCCCGGCAGCCAGAGCAGGGCCGCGATGGTCCCGGCCACGGCGGCGATCCAGGGCAGGATGTCGCTGCGATCACGATAGAGGCCGATGACTGAAGTGGCGAAGACGCCGGCGATCAGCACGTCGAGGCCCCAGCGCTTCACGTCCAGGCCACCAGCACCGGCAAATGCCCCCAGCACCGTTCCGCCCACCCAGATCGGCCATTGCATGATCACGGTGCCCAGCAGGATACCCAGATCGCGACGGCCATTGGTCATCGCCTGCAGCGTGATGGCCCAGCCCGCATCGGTCATGCCGCTGGCGATAGGCAGCACCCAGCGGAGCGGCAGGTTGGCGATATAGGGCTGCATGGCCGCACCCATCACGATATGCCGGGCATTGACCAGGAAGCCGGTCAGGATGATGGCCAGCACGGGCAACGGCGCGGCGCTCCACAGACTCAGCACCGCGAACTGCGCGCTGCCGGCAAAGGCGGCCGCGCTCATCAAGGTCGCTTCGCCCGGCGACATGGTGACGCCAACCGCGGCTGCGCCAAATGCGATGCCGAAGGGCAATGCGCTAACACTGAAGGGCAGGGTCAGCTTCATGCCATACCAGACGCCTTCACGCGTGAAGACGCCCCCAGATGCATGGGCGGCAGAATCGGGCGTTTGTATATTCATGGGGCGCAAACTAGGGATTGGCGTGCGGGCAGTCAACCGGTATGATGGTTATATGACGAAGACGCTGCCCATCCTCGAACTCAGCCTGCATGGCGGTCATCCGGCGCTGGATTACGTCAATACCGTCGACTGGCGCGACCGACCGGTGGACGAGGGCGGAGCGGTGGAGATGATGACCTCCTACGCGGCACTGCTGGCCTGGTGCCGGCGCTGCGGCATCATCGGGGCATCGACCGAAACCGAGCTCGAGCGTCAGGCTGCAGCCGCCCCATCCAGAGCGACAGCGATACTGACCGAAGCCATCGCACTGCGCGAGGCACTGCATGGTCTGACCAGGGCCGCGCGTCTGAGCAAGACCGCAAGGTCCGCCGATCTGGATATCCTGAACACATGCCTGCTGCGCTATCCCGAAGGCCGCAGTATCGCGCCATCGGGGCAGCGCTTTGTCTGGAAGTCGCATGGCGACGGCCTCGCGCTCGGCTCGCCGCTGGGCGCCATTGCGCGTCTGGCGGCCGAACTGCTGGTGACGGCGGAGCCAGCCAGCATCCGCTGCTGTCCCGGGCCAGGCTGCGGCTGGCTGTTCCATGACAGCAGCCCGAACAAACGCCGCCGCTGGTGCTCGATGGAAAGCTGCGGCAACCGCGCCAAGGCGCGCCGCCACTACGAACGGGTGAAAACAGCTCATTAGAGCTCGATCCGGAACTTTGCGGCTGGGCTTTCATTGGAATCATTCCAGTGAAGTGACCAGCAGCAGAGGTGGACAATGGCTAAGGCCCCGAATAAAGCCGCGCCGGCAAAGGCAGCGGCAAAGAAAACCGTTGTCGGCAAGGGTGGCGAGACGCATCAGCAGGCCAGCGCCACCGATGGCCGCGATCGCCTGACCACCAATCAGGGCACGGTCATCGCGGATAATCAGAATTCGCTGAAGATCGGTGCGCGCGGTCCGACGCTGCTGGAAGATTTCATCCTGCGCGAGAAGATCACGCATTTCGATCACGAGCGTATTCCCGAACGCATCGTGCATGCCCGTGGCTCGGGCGCGCATGGCTATTTCCAGGTCTACAAGGACCAGAGCGCCCTGACCAAGGCGGCCTTCCTGCAGAATCCACGCGAAAAGACCAAGGTCTTTGTGCGCTTCTCCACCGTGGCTGGCGGCGCGGGCTCGCCCGATACGGTGCGCGATGTTCGCGGCTTTGCCGTGAAGTTCTATACGTCTGAAGGCAACTTCGATCTGGTTGGCAACAACATCCCGGTCTTCTTCATCCAGGATGCGATGAAATTCCCGGATCTGGTTCATTCCGTGAAGATGGAGCCCGACCGCGCCTTCCCGCAGGCGGCCTCGGCCCATGACACCTTCTGGGACTTTGCCTCACTGATGCCCGAGACCACTCATATGCTGATGTGGGCGATGTCGGATCGCGGCATTCCGCGCAGCTATCGCATGATGGAAGGCTTCGGTGTCCATACCTTCCGCTTCGTCAATGCCAAGGGCAAATCCACCTTCGTGAAATTCCACTGGCGGCCGACCATTGGCTCGGTCTCGCTGATCTGGGACGAAGCCGTGAAGCTGGCCGGCGCGGATTACGACTTCCATCGCCGTGACCTGTGGAACGCCATCGAGGCTGGCGATTTCCCGGAATTCGAACTCGGCATTCAGGCTTTCGATGAAAAGACCGCTGATGCGCTGGGCTTCGACGTGCTCGATCCCACCAAGGTGATCCCCGAGGAAATGATCCCGGTGACCATGATCGGCAAGCTGGTGCTGGACCGCAATCCTGACAACTTCTTCGCCGAGACCGAGCAGGTGGCTTTCCATCCGGGCCATATCGTGCCGGGCATCGACTTCAGCAACGATCCGCTGCTACAGGGCCGGCTGCATTCCTATCTCGACACCCAGCTCAGCCGCCTCGGCGGTCCGAACTTCCATGAAATTCCGATCAACCGGCCGGTCTGCCCGATGCGCAACTTCCAGCGCGACGGCATCCATCGCATGGACGTGCCAAAGGGGCGCGTCGCCTATGAACCGAACAGCCTTGATCCGGACAGCCCGCGCGAACATCCCACGGCGGGTTTCAGTTCATTCCCCGAGACCGTGAACGACGACAAGCTGCGGGCGCGGCCGGAAAGCTTCGCCGACCATTACAGCCATGCGCGGCTGTTCTGGCTGTCGATGACGCCGCCGGAACAGACCCATATCGTCAGCGCCTTCGCCTTCGAGCTGGCCAAGGTTGAGACCATCGCCATCCGCCGCCGCATGCTGGGCCGGCTGAAGCTGGTGCACACCGATCTCTGCGGTCAGGTGGAAGCGGCGCTGGGCATGGAAGGGCAGGCCGAGACGCTGACGCCCGCCGTGCCGGCCAAGACCATGAAGCCGTCCAAGGCGCTCAGCCTGATCGCCAAGGCGCCGCCCACCATCAAGGGCCGCAAGATCGGCGTGCTGCTGACCGATGGCGGCGATGCGGCATTGCTGGCCGCCGTGCAGAAGGCGGCGCAGACCGAAGGCGCGATGGTCGAGATCGTGGCGCCGAAGATCGGCGGCGCCAAGCTCAGCGACGGCAGCAAGGTGCCGGCCAATCACACCATCTCGGGCGGGCCGTCGGTGCTGTTCGATGCGGTCGTGCTGCTGCCGTCCGCCGATGGCGTGAAGAAACTGGTGCGTGAAGCCGGTGCAGTGGCCTGGGTGCATGATGCTTTCAGCCATCTGAAGGTGATCGGCCATGTCGCCGCAGCCAAGCCGCTGATGGACAAGGCCGGCGTCGAGCCCGATGACGGCATCGTGGCGCTGGAAGGCAAGGGTGGCATGAAGGCTTTCACCGCTGCCGCCTGCCAGCATCGCATCTGGGCGCGCGAGCCGAAGCTTCGTAGTCCAGGCTGATCAGCGGCGCGGATCGAACAGAGCTTCGCGCGTCTGGTACGGCCGGAAACCGATCTTCTGGTAAAGCGGCAACGCCGTCGGGTGATCGAGGTTGCAGGTGTTCACCAGCAGCCGCTGCGTGCCATGGGAAAATGCTTGCCGCACGCCGGCGCGCAGCAGCCACGGGCCGAGGCCACGTCCGAAAAATTCCGGCGCCAGGCCGAAATAGGCGATGTTGATCGGCCGGCGCGGATCGCTGCCCTCGTCGCGACGGTCGAGCTCGATATAGCCGGCCGGCACGCCGCCGACATACGGCACCCAGATTTCCACCAGCGGATCGGTGATGATCTGGCCGAGCGCGACATCGCTCAGGCGATGGCGGTCGAGCCAGTGCCAGGCGCGGCCGACGGTATCGTAGAGGTAGCGGTAGAAACCGACGGTGGGCTTGTCCAGCCGCAGCAGGGCGAGTTTCGGCACCAGCGGCGCGCGGTCGCTGCCCTCGGGCAGGTTTTTCAGCATTTCGAGATAGACGACGGTGACGTTGTAGCGTCCGTCATCAAGCAGCATGGCCGGCGGCAGCCGGAAGATCGCCGGCGCAACCGTGTTCTGATCGGTATGGCGGGCTTCGGCCATGGCGCTCCGGTCAGGGCTTGTTGAGTTCTGCCGGCAGGTCGGCGCGGCCGCCCCATTCGGTCCAGGAGCCATCATAGACGGCATTCTGGCGATGGCCCAGCAGATGCAGACCCAGCATCAGGATGCAGGCCGACACACCCGAGCCGCAGGTGGTCGTGGTCGGCTTGGCCAGGTCGACGCCGGCCGTGGTGAAGATATCCTTCAGCGCATCGGCGGACTGGAATAGGCCGGTTTTGGGATCGGTCATCAGCGATGACGGCACGTTCAGCGAACCGGGGATATGGCCGCCGCGCAGGCCGACACGCGGCTCGGCTTCGGTGCCTTCAAAGCGCCCCTTGCTGCGGGCATCCACCACCTGCTCGCGCGGTGCGCTCATGTTGGCGCGCATCTGGTCGACGTCACGCACCAGCAGGTCGTTGCGGCGGGCAGTAAAATGCCGTTCGCGCGGCATCGGTGGCAGGTCCTCCACCGGACGGCCTTCGGCTTTCCATTTCTTGAAGCCGCCGTTCAGCACGGCGACATCGGTATGGCCGAAGACACGGAACATCCACCAGGCGCGCGGGGCGGAGAGGTGATTATCCGAGCCGTCATACACCACGATACGGTTGCCGTCGCCGATCCCCAGCCGCCGCATGCGCGAGGCGAATTTTTCCGGGCTGGGCAGCATATGCGGCAGCGGCACGTCGGTGTCGGCGATCTCGTCGATATCGAAGAACACCGCGCCGGGGATATGCGCATCGGCATATTCGGCTTTGCCATTGCGGCTCATGGTCGGCAGGTACCAGGAGGCATCGACGATGCGCAAATCAGGCGCCCTCAGGTGCTCGGCCAGCCATTCGGTCGATACCAGCGCGTCCGGATTGACGTAGTTCATCATGCTGCTCCCTGATTGCGGTCTTCAGGCCGCGAATTCGATATTCACCCGGCGGTTCTGCCGGCCCTTGTTCTCAACCTTGCGCACGACCACCGGACCGATCTCGCCGGTCTGCTTCACATGAGTGCCGCCGCAGGCCTGCAGGTCGAGCGGTCGCTCGACGCCCACCACCTCGATCAACCGTACCTTGCCCAGACCCATCGGCGGCTTCACCGCCATGGTCTTCACCAGATCGGGGCTGGACAGCAGTTCATCGTCGGTGATCCAGCGCGATGTCACGGCATGATCGGCGGTGATCAGTTCGTTCAGCTTCGTCGTCAGTGTGTCCTTGTCCGGGATACTGTCGGCCATGTCGAAATCCAGCCGGCCCTTGCCGTCGCCGACTTGGCCGCCGGTCACGGGGAAGGGCACCAGCGCCGACAACAGGTGCAGGCAGGTATGCATGCGCATCAGGCGATGCCGCCGCGCCCAGTCGAGTTCCAGCTTGCCCTTGCCGCCCACTTTCAGTGCCGCCGTGCCGCCGGCCGGCACATGGATGATGCCGTCGGGGCCATCGCCCTTGCGGGTATCGGCGATCTCGACGATCTCGCCACCTTCCAGCACGAAGCGGCCGACATCGCCGGGCTGGCCGCCGCCCATCGGGTAGAAGATGGTGCGGTTGGTCTGGAAGCCGCGTTCGTCGATGGCGGTGATCACCGCCTCGCAGCTTGTCAGATAGGCATCGTCGCGGAACAGGAAGTCGGTCATGGGATCAGGCCATCCAGGGCGGGACAGGCAGGTTCTTGGAACGCAGAAATTCCGGATTGAACATCTTGCTCTGATAGCGCGCGCCGCCATCGGCCAGAATGGTCACGATGGTGTGGCCCGGCCCCATTTTCTTGGCGAGGCGTATCGCGGCAGCCACGTTGATGCCGGTCGAGCCGCCCAGCACCAGGCCTTCATGCTGCACCAGGTCGAACACCACGGGCAGGGCTTCCTCGTCGGTGATCTGGAAGGCGTCGTCGGGCGTGATGCCTTCCAGGTTGGCAGTGATGCGGCCCTGGCCGATGCCTTCGGTGATCGAGCTGCCTTCGGCTTTCAGTTCGCCATGCTTGTAGTAGTGATAGAGCGCCGCGCCCATCGGATCGGCCAGCGCCACCTGTACCTTCGGATTGCGTTCTTTCAGCGCCATCAGAATGCCGGCGAACGTGCCGCCCGAACCGACCGCGCAGGTGAAACCATCGACCTTGCCATTCGTCTGGTCCCAGATCTCCGGGCCGGTCGTGCGGTAATGCGCCTCGCGGTTGGCGACGTTATCGAACTGCTGGGCCCAGATCGCGCCGTTGGGCTCGGTCTTGTTCAGCTCTTCGGCCAGACGGCCGGAATATTTCACGTAGTTGTTCGGATCCTTGTAGGGCACGGCTGGTACCAGACGCAGGTCGGCGCCGCACAGGCGCAGGAAATCCTTCTTCTCCTGGCTCTGGGTATCCGGCATCACGATCACGGATTTGAAGCCCATGGCATTGGCCACCAGCGCCAGGCCGATGCCGGTATTGCCGGCAGTGCCTTCCACGATGGTGCCGCCGGGGCGCAGCGCGCCGCGCTTGATCGCATCCTGCACGATGAACAGGGCCGCGCGGTCCTTGACCGAGCCGCCGGGATTCATGAACTCGGCTTTGCCGAGGATGTTGCAGCCGGTGAGGTCCGAGGCTGCTTTCAGGCGAATAAGGGGGGTCTTGCCGATGCTGTCGATGAAGTCTTTACGGATGTCCATGCCGGGCTCGGTCTGTTGGGGTTTGGGCTGATATAGCGCCTCCCGAAGCCCATCCTATACCGAGGGGGGGTTAGGGTCGCAACCCGCGGGGATCGGCCCATTTTTTTCGCAACTGCTCACGGTATACGCCGAGCCAGAGCAGACCCACGGCGGCCGGCGAATTGGGGATTTTTCCCGCCTCCCACATGGCGAAGGCCTCGGTGAAGGGCAGGGTGAAAACGCGAATATCCTCGTGTTCGTCATCCAGACCGTGCACCCCGCCGGCCTTGGTGGCGTCCACCCGGGCGCAAAACATGTGGAACCGTTCGCAGCAGAAGCCCGGCGTGGAATAGGTCATGCCGATCGGCAGCAGGTCGCCGATGGCCTCCAGTCCGCTTTCTTCCTTCAGCTCGCGCCGACCGACATCCTCGATCGCCTCGCCGTCCTCGATCAGGCCGGCGACGACCTCGACCATCCAGGCGGGATCGTTGTTGAACAGCGCCGATGTCCGGAACTGTTCGATCAGCACGACTTCATCGCGTTCGGGATCGTAGGGCATGATGCAGACTGCATCGCGCCGCCACACCACCTCGCGATCGATCTCTTCGCTCATGCCGCCATTGAACAGGCCGTGGCGGAGATAGATTTTGTCGACCTTGAGATGGCCGCGGAAGAGGGCTTCCTGTCGGGTGACTTCCACCGGCATCGGCTGCTGGCTGGTGTCTAGCGGCTTGCGCATGGCATCGGTCCCTGATTCTGGAGACTGCGGAGAAAATCGGTCTTCTGGTGGCGCTGCCATGTCGACAATCGCCAGTCGGCGCTGGAAGCAGGCAGGGCGCCGCGCGCCGGCAGAAACACCAGCGCAAGCTGGCTGCCGGCATCGGATGGTTTTGTTTCCGCCTGCCCACACAGGTGCTGCACAGGCAACCGTCGGGCCAGGTATTCTGGTCCTTCATAATTGGCCAGTCGGGCGGCATCCCGGGGTCGAGCTGCGTGGAACGGCAGGCCATCGACCACGCCGCCCGGCGCCCGGATCAGGACCGGGTAGCTGTGGCCCAGAGCCTGCTTGCGCCGGTAGCCGTGCAGGCGGGCCGGCTGCAACTGGCGCGGGCTGGGCCGATAGCCGAGAATCAGGCTCTGGACGTCCGGATCGCACAGGGTGCCATAAAAGAAATACTTCATGGGGTGGCTGGCTTGACCTGTCTGGGGAATGATCCACATTGCGAAGACTTGCGTATATTAACCGTGTAGTTGAGAGAGCGGAATTCCTCAAAGATCATGGCTGTGACCAACCTAGGCCCGACCCCGGAGACTCGTCTCCCGGAACATCATATTCCGGGCGAGTTGCTGCTCGATTACGCCAGCGGCAATTTGGCGGAATCATGGTCGCTGGTGGTCGCCTGCCATCTGACGCTCTGCCCCCATTGCCGCCGCGAGCTGGCGACCATGGAACGTGCCGCCGGCAGCCTGCTTGAGGCTGCCCCTGCGGAAGCGGTCCACACGGCCGGTTTCGAGGCCATCGCCGGCCGGCTGGGTCCGCAGGAACCCGCCGGTGCCGCTCTGATTCCTGGTCCGGGCCGCATCCCGAAGCCGCTGCATGATTATCTGGTGCGCGGCATCGACGACATTCCCTGGCGCTGGAGCGGTGCCGGGCTGCATTCCTACGCCCTGCCGGTGACCCGCTCGAAGGGCGGCATGGTCAGCCTGCTCAAGATCGCGCCCGGAACGGGCATGCCGCTGCATACCCATCGCGGCGAGGAAATGACCCTGGTGCTCAGCGGTGGCTTCAACGACGAAGCCGGCGAATTCCGGCGCGGTGATGTGGAAGTGGCTGATGGCGGCATCGTCCATCGTCCCGTCGCGATGCTGGACCAGCCCTGCATCGCGCTGGCCGTCACCGATGCGCCGCTGAATTTCAGCGGGCCGTTTGGCTGGGTTCTGAACCAGTGGGCAAGGCTTTCGGCCTGATCGGCCGACGTCGCTAGCTCTTGCTGAAGCCGTATTGCATGACGTCGATGGTGCCGGCGTTGAAGCCGCCCTCGCAATAGGCGAGGTAATAGCGCCACATGCGGCGGAAGCGTTCATCAAACCCGAGCAGCCGGCTTTCCAGCGCGCGGATTTGCGGCCAGGCGGCCTCGAAGCGGCGATGCCAGTCGTTCAGCGTGCGCGCGTAATCGCGGCCGAAGCTGAAGGCGTCGGCGATCTGCAGGCCGGCCGCGTTGGCTTGCCTGGCGATCATGTCGGGCGAAAGCAGCATGCCGCCGGGGAAGATATGCGCCTGGATGAAATCCATGGTGCCGCGATAGTCGTCGAAAAACTTGTTGTCGATCACGATGGCCTGGATGCCGGCGCGGCCCTGCGGCAGCAGGCGGTCGCGCAACTGGCTGAAATAGGTCGGCCAGTATTTTTCGCCCACGGCCTCGATCATCTCGATGGAGGCGATGGCGTCATACTGCCCGGTCAGGTCGCGATAGTCGCGCAGTTCGATGGTGATGCTGTCACCCAATCCTTCACGCTGCACCCGTGCCTGCGCATAGTCGTGCTGCTCGCGGCTGATGGTGACGGCATGCACCTTGGCGCTGAACTCGCGTGCGGCCACACAGGCAAAGCCGCCCCAGCCGCAGCCGATCTCCAGCACGCGCTGGCCCGGCTTGAGCTGCAGGGTCTCGCCGGCCAGCCGGCGGTATTTGTTGAACTGGGCTTCTTCCAGGCTCTCGTCGCCGCGATGCCACAGCGCCGAGGAATAGGTCATCGAGCGGTCGAGCCAGTGGCCGTAGAAGTCGTTGCCCAGATCATAGTGATAGGCGATGTTGCGCTTGCTGCCGCGCTTGCTGTTGGCGGCGAAGGCAAAGCCGATGCGGCGTAGCGCCCGCAGCCAGGGTTTGCCCATCAGGGTGGAATCCAGCCCGCTGTTGAGGCAGGCCCACTCGGTCAGCGCGCCGAGATTGTCGCAATCGTAATCGCCGTCGATATAGGCCTGGCCGACGGCGAGGTTGCCGCCCAGCAGCAGTCTCTTCGCCAGCCGCTGGTTGTTCACATGCAGTTTGGCAGCGGGACCGGGCTGGGTGCCATGAGCCTGCAGGGCGCGGCCATCGGGCAGGGTGATGGTGATGCTGCCGTGGCTGATGCGCGCCGACAGCGACAGCATCAGGCGCATCCAGCGGGTCAGGCCGGGCAGGTGCCGCACATCCTGCGGCGACCGGACCACCAGCGGCTCGGCTGAAGAAGGGTGAGCAATGCGGGGATGCGCAAGCCGGGCGTGCACAGCTTCAGCGGCGACTTCGATTGCAGCTTCACCCAGGGTCGACTTGCGATCAACAAACGCTTCAGTCATGCAATGCTCCGTCACGCTTTCTCGTGTTTTGGTCGGCCGGCCGAGACAGGATCGTGCGGCGGCGCCGTCCAGCGGAAGAAGGCTGCGCCCTTGCGCCAGAGCTGCAGGGCCTCCCAGTGGATGCCGGCAACGATTTTTACGGTCATCAGCGGATGGCGGATGAAGGCCTTCAACAGACTGTGATCGGACAGCGCTTCATGACGGCCGGTCTGGGTGGCGATCAGCTGCAGCGCGCCGCCCTCGCCATGCTGGTGGATCACGATGCCGATCTTTTCGCCGGGTGGCAGCAGGCGAAAATGATATTCGCCACTGAGCGGCAGGAAGGGCGAGACATGGAAGCGCTTGGCCACGCTGTGCTCCAGCGGCGCGCTGTTACGCTGCGCCGGAATCTCGATCAGATAGGTGTGCTGGTCGCCGAAAGTGTTCTTCACTTCATACAGTACGGCGCGCAGGCGCTCGGCCGCGTCGTAGCAGAAGAAGACACTGAGCGGATTGAAGACATGGCCGAACAGGCGCGGGAAGCAGAAGATGCGGATGCGCGCCGCTGCCTCACTCAGGCCCTCGCGTGCCAGTGCCGCCTCCACCCAGGGGCGCAGCGGCGATCCATCGCGCGGGCCATGATCGCGGTCATGAAAGCCGAGCAGGCCGAAGCGGTTGTAGCTGAGCAGGCGCGAGCCCGCGGCGATCTGCGGTAGCCGGTCGATATCCAGCAGCAGCGAGAAAACGCGGTAGTCGAACCTGTGCCGGAAGGGCAGCAGGCGCTCGTGCATCACCCGGCAGCGGTAGAGACTGGCATCGGGCAGAGAGAGCGTTGTCATGCTCAGCCCGCTGCCGCCAGATCGGGCGCGACGACCGGCATCGCGAAGGGATCGGCGACGCCAAGGCCGGCCGCCACATTGAGACCGGCGGTGAAGCCGTCCTCGTGGAAGCCGTATTTGCACCAGGCGCCGCAGAACCACATCCGGTGGCGTCCCTGGATTTCGCCCATGCGCGTCTGCGCCTTCACGGCCCAGCGGTCGAACAGCGGATGCTCGTAGGAAAATTCGGCGAAGACCTTGTCCTTCGCCGGCTCCTGGATCGGATTGAGCGTGACGAACAGCGGATGGCGCTCGTCAATCGACTGCAGCTTGTTCATCCAGTAGGTGAGGCCGACGCGGCGTTGCAGGTCGCGGCGCGGTTCCGACAGATAATTCCAGCTCGACCATACGCTGCGCCGCACCGGCATCAGCGCCGGATCGCGATGCAGCACCGCGCGGTTGGGCTGGAAGCGGAAGCTGGACAGGATGTCGCGTTCGGTAGCCGTCGCCTGATCGCCGAGCAGGCGCAGCGCCTGATCGCCATGGCAGGCCAGCACGATCTGGTCGAAGCCATGACTGCCGCTGGCGGTCACTACAGTGGCGTCTTCAGCATTGCGGCGCACGGCCTGCACTGGCGTGTTCAGATGCAGCGCAAAGCGGCGGTCGGCCAGCAGGCGGCGCACATATTCGCGGCTGCCGCCTTGCACGGTGTACCATTGCGGCCGGTCGTTGACGCTGAGCAGGCCGTGGTTCTTGAAGAAGCGCGCGAATGTCTCGGCCGGGAAGTCCATCATGCCGGCCAGCGGCGTCGACCAGATCGCGGCACCCATGGGCAGCAGGTAGTCCAGCATGAAGCCGTCGCCATAGCGGCCCAGGCTGAGATAGTCGCCCAGCGACAGTCCCGCCATGCGGCCGGATTCAAGATCGGCGATGGCGGTGGCGTTGAAGCGCAGGATGTCGCGGCACATGCGATAGAAACGGGGGCGCAACAGGTTGCGCTTCTGCGCGAACAGCGTGGCGAGGCTGCTGCCGCTCCATTCGAGCTGGCCGGGCTTTTGCGCATCGCCCACCGTGATGGCGAACGACATTTCGCTCTTGATCGCCGGCACCTTCAGGTGCTCGAACAGCTTTGTGAGATTCGGGTAGTTCCAGTCGTTGAAGACGATGAAGCCGGTATCGACCGGAATGGCGGTGCCGTCATAGTCGACCACCGCGGTGTTGCTGTGGCCACCAGGATAGGCGTTGGCTTCAAAGACGGTGACGTCATGCTGCCGGGACAGCGCCCAGGCCGTTCCCAGTCCGGCGATCCCTGCGCCGATGACGGCGATGCGTTGCCGCCGTTCGTTGTCGGTCCGACTCATTCAGCCCCCGCTGCCTCTCGAATATCATTGCGTAAAGCGGCGAAGGCCGCCAGTGCTGCTTTGCGGGCCTCGTTGTGATCGACCAGCGGCTCGGGGTAGTCGCGCCCGAGTCTCAGGCCGGCCGCCGCCATCACTTTTTCAGGCGCCATCCAGGGCTGATGGATGTATTTGTCGGGCAGCGCCGCGATCTCGGGCACCCAGCGCCGCACATAGAGGCCCTGGCTGTCGAATTTCTCACCCTGAAGGGTGGGATTGAAGATGCGGAAATAGGGCGCGGCATCGGCGCCCGAACCGGCGACCCACTGCCAGCTCGCAGAGTTGTTGGCGAGATCGGCATCGACGAGCGTGTCCCAGAACCAGGCCGCACCGCGCCGCCAGTCCTGCCGCAGATGTTTCACCAGGAAAGAGGCCGTGATCATGCGTACGCGGTTATGCATCCAGCCCGTATGCCAGAGCTCGCGCATGCCGGCGTCAACGATGGGATAGCCGGTGCGGCCTTCCTGCCAGGCGGCGAGCAGGCTCTTGCGATTGTCCCAGGGAAAACTCTCGAACTCCTCGCGGAAGCTGCGCACGGGCAGGGCGGGAAAATGGAACAGCAGATGATGCGAGAATTCGCGCCAGCCCAGTTCAGCCAGAAATTTCTCTGCGTTGCGCCCGATGCCGAAGCCGCCCTTGTCGGCCTGATGCCGGATCGCCTGCCAGATCTGGCGCGGACCGATCTCGCCGAAATGCAGATGCGGCGAGAGCCCTGAGGTCAGCGCGCGATCCGGCCGGTCGCGGCCATCGGCATAGCCATGCAATGCGCCATCGAGGAAGGCTTTCAGCTTTGCGGCCGCGGCGTCTTCGCCGGGCGTCCAGTGATCGCGCAGGCCATGCGCCCAGTCCGGCATGAGCGGCAGCAGTTGCCAGTCGGCCAGCGTCTCGCTGTCGAGGCGATGCGGCCAGCGTTCGATCCTGTCCGGCGCGCGTTGTGGCAGTTCCGGATCGGGCAGGGTGCGGCAGGCGCGCCAGAAGGGCGAGAAGACCTTGAACCAGCCGCCGGCCTGCGTCTTCACCGTCCAGGGTTCGAACAGCAGCGCGGCATTCTGCGTCTCGACCGCGACGCCATGATCCTTCAGCACGGCCTTGATGTCGGTGTCGCGCGCGATCGCCGCCGGTTCGTAGCAGCGGTTCCACAGCGCGCAGCCGGCACCGGTCTCGCGCACGAGGGCTGGCAGGATGGCGCGCGGATCGCCGCTACGCAGCACCAGCGGGATGCCATAGCGCGCGTTCAGTGCGGCGGCGAGTTTTGCCAGACTGTGATGCAGCCACCAGCGGCTGGCGCCACCCAAGGACGATTCCGGGCTCCAGGTCTTGCTCGCAGTATCGAGGATATACAGCGCGATGACCGGACGACCGCCGGCGGCGGCCTGCGCCAGCGCCGGATTGTCATGCAGGCGCAGGTCCTGGCGGAACCAGAGGATGGCGGGAGAGGAGGATGAGGACATGCCGTGCCGTATCTGCTGTGCGCCGCAGCCGGAAATCGCTGCGGTGTTCGCTTTTTGATACGCAAGGCTGGAGGAAGCGGATCACCGTCGGCACGGCTCCGCTGTGGTTCGCTATGGTCCGGTGACGGTGGTCACCACGGTCTCGTGAACGGCGTGTTACCGGCCGCTGTTGCCGTCGGTATCGCGCTCGAGCAGGCGCAGCGCCAGCGAGGCGGCCTGGGTGCGGTTGAACACCTGCATCTTGGTGAAGATCTGGCGCAGATGCGCCTTCACGGTCACTTCCTGCACGCCCAGCCGGATGGCGATGGCCTTGTTGGAGTCGCCCTGGCTGACCCATTTCAGCACCTCGCGCTCGCGGTCGGTCAGCGCCGCCAGACGCGGATCGGCTTCCGAGGTGGCGAGCGGACGCGGCGGCGTATCGTCGCCGGCGTCGAGTTCCTGACGCAGGCTGCGCAGCAGTTCGCGGTCGTCGGCGCCGTTGCGGGCGCGTTCGGCCAGGTTGGCGAACTTGGCGGCGGCGATATAGCTGGGCAGGAATTCCTCATACAGCCGCAGCGCCTTCACCACGGTGAGGATCATGCTCTGCTGCGTGATTTCGGTCTTTTCCTTGTAGTCGTTGATGCCGTGGTTCGACACCACGGTCAGCGGCGGCGCCTGACCCGGCTGGCCGGTGCGGATCACGATCTGCGTCGACTTGTTGGCCAGGTCGGTGCGGATGAAATCGACCAGCGCCAGACCGGCATGCTCGGTCTCCATCACCACATCCAGCAGCACCAGCGCGATATCGGGATTGTCGCGCATCACGTCGCGCGCCTCGGTGGCCGAGAAGGCGCTGAGGAAATTCAGGCCGCGCTTGCGATAGTTGAAATTGCGCAGCAGCAGTTTGGTCAGCGAATGCACGTCGGGCTCGTCGTCGACGATCAGTACCTTCCAGAATCGCGCGCCGCCGCCGGGCGGACGGGTGTCGTCGCGCCGGTCGGACTTCTCGTCGACAAAGTGAAGCGAAGGTTCCAAAGCTGCTGCCTTCCGTGTGCCGCCTATTGTAGCGGATCATCGCGCAAAAGATACGCCGGGCAGATGAGACCTTAAGCCTGGAATTGGTTCAGCCAACCTTGATGCGCGGCTGCAGGCGGGTATCGCCGGGCTGCAGCAGGCGGCCGTCGGCGGCGCGCAGTTCCAGGTTCCGCACGCGCGCCCCGGTCTCGCGGTCGACCAACTCCACCGGGCAATCGTCATCGGGGAACTGGTAGGTCTCGCCCCATTCCCGCATCGCGACCAGCACGGGGAAGAGGGCGCGGCCCTTGTCGGTCAGAGCATAGTGCTTCCAGGCGCTGCCATCGGCAGCCGGTGCGGTGTCGAGGATGCCCTGCGCCACCAGGCCGCGCAGGCGGGTGGTCAGGATGTTCTTGGCCAAGCCCAGGCTTTTCTGGAAATCCCCGAAGCGGCGCGGGCCGCCCAGGGCATCGCGCACGATCAGCAGCGACCACCAGTCGCCCACCACGTCCAGGGTGCGGGCGATGGGGCAGTCGGCATCTTCCAGGCTGGTCCGTTTCATCGGCAGGTCCTTTCCCGGGGGCAGGGCGCGGAGGCTGGCGGTCCTGTGAGGGCCGTCACGCGGCAATTGGTTGCAATATAAAACCATGAGGGGTAAGTCTCAAGTGTGGTTTTATCATTAAACCAATAACTGGAGGCATCCCATGAGGCTCAAGAACAAGACGGCGCTGATCACCGGCGGCAACAGCGGCATCGGCCTGGCGACCGCCAGGGCCTTCATCGCCGCGGGCGCCCGCGTCGCCATCACCGGCCGCAACAAGGCCACGCTCGACGCCGCGCTGGCCGAACTGGGCCCCAACGCCATCGCGCTGCAGGCCGATGCCACCGATATCGCCGCCACCGAACGGGCGGTGGGCGAGGCAGCGAAGGCTTTCGGCAAGCTGGATATCGTGTTCGCCAATGCCGGCATCATCAATCGCACGCCGCTGGGCGGCAGCGCGTTGGAGGCTTTTGAGGCCGTGCTGCGCACCAACATCACCGGTGTCTTCTTCACCGTGCAGGCCGCGATGCCGCATCTGAACGATGGCGCCTCGATCATCCTGAACGGTTCGGTGATGTCGCAGATGGGCTCGCCCGGTTCCTCGGCCTATGCCGCCAGCAAGGCCGGTGTGCGCGGCATGGCGCGCGTGATGGCCTCTGAACTGGCACCACGCGGCATCCGCGTGAATGTTGTCTCGCCCGGCGCGACGCGCACGCCGATCTGGGATGGCTCGGCGCCGACGCCGGAAGCCAAGGTGCAACTGGAGAAGCGGCTGGCCGGCATCATCCCGCTCGGCCGTCTGGGCGAGGCCGACGAGATTGCGAAGACCGTGCTGTTCCTCGCGTCTGACGATGCCTCTAATGTCAACGGCACGGAGATATTCGTCGATGGCGGCACCAACGGTGCGCCGGTGGGCGGCCCGGTCTTCCGGGGCTAGGGGATTGCACAGGGTCCGGGCCGCCACAGCAAGACAACGCAGGCGGCCCGGCCTGGTTTTCGGCATCCGGGGAACTTCAAGCTTGGCCGTACGTAATACGTCCATGCTGATGCAAAGAAAGCCACGTGTCGTGGCCATGGGAAGTGTGCGGGCGGAATATCCGGGGCAGGCGCCTCTGCTGACGCTTGAGCAGAATGACCGGATCGCTGAACTGGCCCGCCGTGCCGGCCTGACTCAGGAAGAGATGACCCGGCGGCTGGTTGCCGCCGCGCAGCCTTCGATCGACAAGGTCATCGACGCCGCCCTGCGGCTGATGGTCATGCAGATGGAATCGACAGGCAGCATCGATCACTGACACTTCGGCCGGCGCCGTAACATCCGGGATGTGTGATCGGGAATACTCGGCAGCAACCCTGGAGAGCCCGATGAAACGCCACGTCATCCGCGTCGAACCGTTATCCACCTGGCTGGAGCGCTGGAAGGCGCCGACCTCGGCCGTCACCCGCCATGGCGACACCATCTATGTCTCGGGTTTTCCGCCCTTCGATCCGGAAACCGGCGAGGTGGTGGATGCGCCGATCGAGCGCCAGACCGAACTGGTGCTGGAACAGCTCAAGCTCTGCGTCGAGACCGCGGGTTCATCGCTGGAGAATGTGCTGAAGTGCAATGTGTATTGCACGTCGGTCGACATGTTTCCCGTGGTGAACGCGATCTATGCGCGCTACTTCCCCAAGGACCCGCCGGCGCGCATCTTCGTCAACGTGCCGGCCTGGCCGGGCCATTTCGACATCGAGATCGACTGCATTGCAGCCATCTAGACCTGCGCCGACGTTACTGCAGGCGCGCGGTCAGGATCTTGAAGCCGGCATAACCAAAGGCCAGCGCGAAGACACCCTCGAACCAGCGCCGCAGCTTCAGATACACGCGCACCGCAGGGGCACTCGAAAACAGCATCGCATAGCCATGGAACACCAGCGTGCTCTGCACCGCCACGGCGGTGATGATGGTGAGCAGGGTGAGGGGCGAGGCCTGCGCCGGTACGCCTACCGCATAGAGCGAGCCGAAGAAGAGGATCGCCTTCGGGTTGGTCAGATGCAGCGCCAGTCCGCTGGCATAGGCGCGCTTCAGCGACGTGTAGGTCGTGTCCTTGATCGTGGCATCGCCGGGCTTCAGCGCCGAGCGTGCCGACTTGAACGCGAGGAAGATCAGGTAGCCAGCGCCGAAATAACGCATCAGCTCGAAGACCCAGGCATTGGCCAGCATCACCGCGCCCAGGCCGAAGGCGGCGGCCGTCGACCACATCAGCGAGCCGGTGCTGACGCCGGATGCCATCGCGAAGGCATAACGCCGGCCGGAGGTCATCGCCGTGCCGGCGATGTTGAGCGTGGCCGGGCCCGGGCTGCCGGTGGCGAGCAGGGCAGCGAGAAGGATAAGTGGGAGGTTGATATCGTCGAGCATGGGGCAAGCTTCGTTGGCGGCAGAACAACGATCAAGTGCAAACTTGTACCGCTACAATGCGTCGTGATTGCGCATCCCACTGTCGCTTCTTGATTATTACCTTATAGCTATTATGGATATTCTTCCGACAGTCTTTCGCGCTCTCGGATAGCGGAGGCATACCTGCGACGGAATTCTTCTTCCTCATTACCAATCAGCGGGGTTCGGTCTAATGAAAAAGTTTGCCCTCTGAGGACGTCTAGAATGCGGAACTCTTCAGGCGGGACATCAGGTAAAGCCTGAGTAAGCAACCAGAGGCCTAATCGAGCAGCTTCATCTGACAGAACAGGAGTTGGAGCGAAGTACGGATATACGACACGCTCAGTGTTTAGCCCGTCTCTGACTGAAAGAATGTTGTCAACTTTGACGATGGCAGTCAGGCCTGGAAATGGAAAATGCGCTTTCAATGTTTGACCTGGCCGAAATGGCAGGTTGGTCCAACGACGTCGCTGATTCCACCATAATAAAAATCCATCTCTAAGTCGGCGATATAAATTCGTTCTGCGTTGATTGGCTGCAATGCGGCCATCGACTAAATCGCGAAGGTCAGCGATGGAAAAAACATGGTCTTTGGCGTCAGCCCAGAAAGGCGCATAGAAATCGCCGCCTGCTGTATTTTGCCCGGCCGCTTTCGCTCTCTCTTCTCGAATATCGGCACGCAAAGCCGACTGACGTTCATTCGGTTGGAGAAAGAGTATCTTTAGAAGCTTACGAAGATGAATGCGGTCAAGTGCCATGATGCTTCCCTATGCGGTGCATCATCGATCAATTAAAAATAGCTTTTCAATGGAAAATGTATCTATGCGCTGAATGTCAGAGTCAGCTGCATACGATACGAATAACTGGGCCGAGTGCAGACTAATTATTTTTAAGTTTGGTCTATGCACTTACGTGAGCAAGATGGCATTTTCAATTTTTGTTTGTTTAGTTGACAGATGCTCAGCACGGAGAGTTTTCCTGTGAAATTATATTCTTTTGCTTCTGAAAACCTTACCAATATCTGGGCTGGGATTGGTGCCGGAATGTGGGCTGTGGGTGAGAGTAAGGATCCTGTTTTCGTGAAGGGGCGCAATACAAAAGCGGCTCGCATGCCTATTGGCGCTTTAGGCATTCTTTATTGCAATGACACGGGTAGCCTCACAGTGCCCTTCGTAGTCTATTCCAAAGCTAACCTTGAGTGCACCGAGACAGAGGTATGGTCGAAGCCTTGGGTGCTTCCATTCGCGATTAGGCCTTTAGGCACGCCGCGTCGACAGTTATCTCGTAAGCGTGCCGGAGAGGTCATTCCCTCTATGGCCAGCAAGTCCTTTGGGAAGCTTTTTCTGGTGCAAGGCCAGTTTGCGTTCCAGGCAACCGATGTGACGGATGCTGACTGGGCCGCCCTTATTAAAGAGCTTGCAGCTTAGAAGCGGCTGCTCTATCCACCTGTCTCTCTCATAAGCGATCTTGGTCAGGGGCTCGATACACCAGTATCGGACGCCACGTGATATGCGAATCCTGTTGCCGCTGCGATGCAGCGGGTGATGAAGTGTGGCGATGTTTTGGAAATACTGGCTCCGAGGGAGGGATTCGAACCCCCGACCGGGCGATTAACAGTCGCCTGCTCTACCACTGAGCTACCTCGGATCAGTGCGGGCGGAACCTAACCACCCGGGCCCCGCGCCGCAAGTCCCCAAGATGACTACCTGTTCAAAAATTTCGCGGTAGTACCGGTGTCCCGCCGAACCCGCTTTTCCCCTTGCGCGCCAGATGCTAAGCGGGAGGTGAGGGAGCCGCAAAACATGAAAATGACCAAGGCCGAACTGGAAGCCTTTCTCGACAGTGAATTCCCGCAGATGCGGCCGATGCGGATGCGAATCGAACACTGGGACGGTGTCACCATGCGGCTGACCATTCCGATCGGCGAGCAGCATCTGCGGCCGGGCGGCACGGTCTCGGGTCCGGCGATGATGACGCTGGCCGATTGCGCCGCCTATCTGCTGATCCTGGGCCTGATCGGGCCGGTGGCGCTGGCCGTCACCACCAACCTGAACATCAATTTCCTGCGCAAGCCGGGCCTGGGCGACCTGACCGCCGAGGCCACCATGCTGAAGCTGGGCAAGACGCTGGCCATCACCGAGATCAGCCTGACCTCGGCCGGGGTGGATGGCCCGGTGGCCCATTCGGTGCTGACCTACGCCATTCCGCCCGCGCGGGCTTGATCTGCGGCAAATTGTTCCTATTTTGTTCCTTATGGTTGTGACGGTTCGCCGGCTAAACCCGGGGAACCAGAAACAAAGCAAAACGAACGTCTGCGAAGCGCAATGAAGGCTCGGCAACCAGCCCGACGTGCTGCGAAAGCAGACGAGCGTCTGTGAAGCCGGAAGACGCAGTTCAACCGGGCGGAAAGCGGCCTGGAGGAGGGTGGTTGAGGGGCGCACCGGGCAAGTGATTGGATAATCCCGTAAGCCTTTGATTTATATATGCTGACGTGAAGGTATTATAATACCGCTGCGTAAATACATGATTTCCCGTGCTGATCCCGTTTGACAGTGCGGCAAAAATCCTCATAGTGCGCCCCGATCCGTCCGCCGGCCTGTCCGTCGGGCAACTCTACCCGTTAGGAACCGTGATGAAGACCTTCACTGCCAAAGAGTCCGAAGTGGACAAGAAGTGGCTGCTGATTGACGCGGACGGCCTGGTGCTGGGGCGGCTTGCCTCCCTGATCGCCATGCGTCTGCGCGGCAAGCACAAAGCGATTTTCACCCCGAACTGCGACACCGGTGACAACATCATCGTCATCAATGCGGAGAAGGTGCGCGTCACCGGCCGCAAGGAATCGCAGAAGGTGTTCTACTGGCACACCGGTCATCCGGGTGGCATCAAGGGCCGCACCATCGGCGAGGGCCTCAATGGCCGCTTCCCCGAGCGCGTGATCCTGAAGGCCGTCGAGCGCATGCTGCCGAAGGAGAGCCCGCTGGCTCGCCGTCAGCTTGGCAAGCTCAAGGTCTACAAGGGCACCGCCCATCCGCATGAGGCACAGCAGCCGGTCAAGCTGGATGTCGCCGCCCTCAATCCGAAGAACAAGAGGAACGACTAATGGCTGAGTCCCGCACACTCGCCGATCTGAGCCTGGGCAACGCGCAAGCTGCCGTTGCCACCAAGGCCGTCGTTGAAGAACGCAAGGTTGACAAGCTGGGTCGCGCCTATGCGACCGGCAAGCGCAAGAACGCCATCGCCCGCGTCTGGATCAAGCCCGGCTCGGGCAAGTTCACCGTGAACGGCAAGGAGAGCAACGATTACTTCGCTCGCCCCGTGCTGCGCATGCTGCTCGCCCAGCCGATGATCGTCACCAACCGCGCTGGTCAGTTCGACGTCATGGCCACTGTGGTCGGCGGCGGTCTGTCCGGCCAGGCCGGTGCGCTGCGTCACGGCATTTCCAAGGCGCTGACCTACTTCGAGCCGGCGCTGCGTCCGGCGCTCAAGGCTCAGGGCTTCCTGACCCGCGACAGCCGCGTCGTCGAGCGTAAGAAGTACGGTAAGCCGAAGGCCCGCCGCAGCTTCCAGTTCTCGAAGCGCTAATCGATCCGCTGTCTCAGGCAGCGATACGAGAGGGCCGGAGCAATGCTCCGGCCCTTTTTCTTTGTTGCGTCTGGTTTGCAGCCTTATGCAGCGCGCATGTCCTACACATTTGCGTGTCACCCTTGAGAGTTATGGCTGCTGTTGAGACAACCTGCGCAATATCCGGGTGAGACGGGAGCCCAGACTGCCATGAGTCCTGAAAGCGCCTTTGCCCTTGTCGTACCGGCCATGCTGGTGCTGCTGGCGACCGGTGCCCTGGCTGCGCATATCGAGAAAGCGGTCTATCAGCTGGCCGCGTCCGATCTGTCGAACGAAGCCACCAGCGCCGCCATGCTCGAAAGCCGGTTCTCCAAGAGCCGCATGGAATTCGCGCGCCTGCGCGACGAGCGCGCGCGTCTGGAGGAAGAGCTGAGCCAGATGCAGAAAGAGCGCGCCAGCCTCGCCGACCAGGAGCGCCAGCTCGCCGACCGCACCAAGAATTTCGCCACCGAGGCAAATTATCCGACCCCGGGTTCGACCGGCTATTACTTCAAGATCGAGGGGCCGACATCGGAGATGCCCTTCGCCGGCATCGCCTCGCAGGCGACGGCGCTGGGCGGCAAGCGTCAGGTGCGCCTGATCGTCTGGGGCATGGGCATGGCCGAAGCGCAGAGCATGGCGATCAACTGGGCCGGCAATGACGGCAAGATCATCCTGACCCGCGAATTCGCCGGCAAGCTGTTCTGGCATGAAGCCTGATCATGGGTGACATCCTCACCATTCTGGGCGGACTGATGGCGCTGCTGCTGGCGGGCCTGGCGGCGGTGATCGCCATCGACCGCGCCCGCATGGGTCTGCGCCGTGCCGAGAACGAGAAGCTGGGGCGCCGTCAGCGCCAGCACGAACTGACCCGGCGCCTGGAACAGCTCGACAATGCCATCGCCGAGCAGAAGAGCGCCATCGTCAATGTCGAGCGCGACCTGAACAAGGCGACGCGCGAGAACGACGCCTTGCGCCAGCAGCTCGACAGCACCCAGCATGTCTTCAACTACACCATCGTGCCGCTGGACAGCCGCGACATGTATGCCCGCGTCTTCCGCTTCACCGCCCGCCATCCCGGTCTTGGCGGCGATGCGCGCGAACCCGATCCGGTGGCCCAGTGGGATCAGGGCCGCCTGTACGCCGTCGCGGCATCCAACCTGACCGAAGCCCGCTCCGGCATCGACCGCCTGCTGCCGCGTCATCGGGGCTTCACTGTGGTTAACGCGGGCGAGACGGCGACCGAAGGCGAGCGTGAGAAGGCATAAAGCGGCAAACTGCCCGCGATTCGGGCAGATCGGCGACGCTGTATTGCCAACATTTCATTGATTTGCCAGAGGCTTTGCCTGACATTTACCTCAAGGGTAAATGCTTGGAAGGCCGTCGGCATGGATGCCGTCGATATCGTCGCCGCACTGCTGCCATCGCTGGGGATGTTCTTCGCCGTTTCGCTCGGCGCGAACACGCTGGAGCGCTATGTGCAGAACTATGCGCGCGGCCGTTTCGAGCTGGACCGCATCGTCGGCGAGGTGGAGCACGGCCGCGGCCGCATCTCCGAAATCCGCGTGGAATACGAACGCCTGCTCGAAGAGAAGGCCGAGATCGAGCTGCGCCTGTCGGAAAAGCAGACCGCCTATGGCGACATGATGGCGCGCGAGGTGGAGTTCAGCGACCAGCGCTGCATGATGGTTTACGAGATCGGCATCCCACGGCCGCACCAGACCGGCTGGTACGTCAAGCTGATCGGCCCCGAGATGCACGAGATGTTCAGCGGCCCGGGCTCGATGGTGTCGCCATTCCCCGGCCGTCGCGCCGCCCGCCTGATCGTCTGGGGCATGGACAGCGAAGAGGCCGTGCGCCTGCGCACCAAGAAATCCTTCGGTGCGTTGTCCGAGGTGCTGGCGATCCGTCCCTTCAGCGGCAAGCTGAGGCTCGGCGATGTCTGATACCTCGATCACCCAGGTCATCGGCATCCTGGCCGCCGGCGCCAATATCGCCATCGCGGTCGCCATCATCCTGCTGCTGGGCGAACGCAGCCATGCGGCCTGGACACGGGTGCGCCTGCGCGCGGAAGAATTGATCGCGGTCAAGGAGCAGGTTGACCGCAACATCGAGGAAAGCGAACGCGTCGTCCAGAACATGCAGGAAGAGATCGCCACCGTGAAAAACCAGGTGGTGCGCGCCGAGCAGGACCTTGAGGGCCTGGCCCAGCGCCATCGCGACACCGATCTGCCGGTCGGCTATACCGCCACGCCGCTCGATGTGGTCGACCGTCGCTACCGCACCTGGCGCGTCGTCGTGCGCAATGCCGATCTGGGCGCCGATGCTGGCTCCTTCAGCCATCCGTCCCATCGCTGGATCGAAGGCCGTTTCTATGAAGTGCCGGCGCCGAACATGGATTATGCGGTGTCCAGTATGCAGGCCCGTTTCCTGGCGCGTGACGGCTTCACTGTCGAGGCGGCGCCGTTCCGGCAGGCCCTGCCGATCGAGACCGTGGCCGAAGTGGCCTTCTGACGTTACCATGGCGGCCAGCGCCCGGGAGAGGCGCATGGAGGAATGCCATGATCCGTTCGTTCGGCCTCGCTCTTGCGTCCGTCCTTCTCCTTGCCGGTCCCGCCACGGCCCAGCAGGATTATCCCAACCGCACCATTCGCTTTGTCGTGCCGTTCGCCACCGGCGGATCATCCGACATCATCTCGCGCTCGGTCGCCAGCCAGCTCTCGGTGACGATGGGCCAGCAGGTCTATGTCGAAAACAAGGGTGGGGGCGGCGGCAACATCGCCATGGAGGATGTGAAGCGCGCGGCCCCTGACGGTTATACGCTGATCCTCGGGCATATCGGCACGCTGGCGGTCAATCCCGCCATGTATGGCACCAAGCTGCCCTACGACCCGGTGAAGGATTTCCAGCCGGTTTCGCTGCTGGCCATTGTGCCGAACGTGATCGCGGTGAATCCCGCTGTGCCGATCAAAAGCCTCGCCGAATTCGTGAAGGCGGCGAAGGACAAGCCGGGCAAGCTGAACTATGGCTCGGCCGGCAACGGCAGTGCGGGGCATCTGGCCATGGAATATTTCAAGCTGCAGGCTGGCGTCGACCTCGTGCATATCCCGTATCGCGGCACCGGGCCGATGCTGGCCGACCTGCTGGGCGGCCAGCTGGAAGCAACCTTCAACGGCATTCCGCCGATCATCGCGCAGATCAAGGCGGGCAAGCTGCGCCCGCTCGCCGTTGGGTCTGCCGTGCGCGTGCCGGCGCTGCCCGATATCCCGACGATTGCCGAAAGCGGCTATCCCGGTTTCGAGACCTCGCAATGGTATGGCCTGATGGCGCCGGCCGGCACGCCGCGCTCGATCATCGATAAGCTGCAGAAGGAAGTAGCCAAGGCGCTGGCCACAGATGATGCGAAAAAGCGTATCAGCGACGATGGCGGCGTGGTTGCCGGCGGCACGCCGGAAGAATTCGCAGCACTGATCGCCAAGGAGAAAGAACGCTGGGCCAAGGTGGTGTCGACCGCGAAGATTCAGCCGGACTGACGCCCTAGCGGTTCAGCTCGCGCATGCCGCGTTCGAGGCCTTCGAGGGTGAGGGGGAACATGCGATTGTTCATCAGCTGCCGCACCACCTGCACCGAGGGCGTGAAGTCCCAGTATTTTTCCTGCACCGGGTTGAGCCAGATCGCCTTCGGATAGGTGTCCAGCAGGCGCTGCACCCAGACCGCACCGGCTTCCTCGTTCCAGTGCTCGACGCTGCCGCCGGGCTGCACGATCTCGTAGGGGCTCATCGTCGCGTCGCCGACAAAGATGATCTTGTAGTCGTGCTGATAGGTGCGCAGCACCTCATGCGTGGGCATGAATTCGCTGTGGCGGCGACGATTGTCCTTCCACAGCTTCTCGTAGACGCAGTTATGGAAATAGAAGAATTCCATATGCTTGAACTCGGCGCGTGCGGCCGAGAACAGCTCTTCCGTCACGCGGATATGGTCGTCCATCGAGCCGCCGATATCGAACAGCAGCAGCACCTTCACCTTATTGTGGCGTTCGGGTACCAGCTTGATGTCGAGATAGCCGGCATTAGCGGCGGTTGAGCGGATGGTGTCGGGCAGGTCGAGTTCCATCTCCGCGCCTTCGCGGGCGAACTTGCGCAGGCGGCGCATGGCGACCTTGATGTTGCGGGTGCCGAGTTCGACGCTGTCGTCCAGGTTCTTGTATTCGCGCTTGTCCCAGACTTTCACGGCGCGGCGGTTGCGCGACTTGTCCTGGCCGATGCGCACGCCTTCGGGATTGTAGCCATAGGCGCCGAAGGGAGAGGTGCCGGCAGTGCCGATCCACTTGTTGCCGCCCTGGTGGCGATCCTTCTGTTCTTCCAGACGCTGTTTCAGCGTCTCCATCAGCTTGTCCCAGCCGCCCAGCGCTTCGATCTGCGCTTTCTCTTCCTCGGTCAGGACTTTCTCAGCCAGCCGCCGCAGCCATTCTTCCGGAATTTCGGCAGTCACCTCACTGCCGGCCGTGCCGGCGCCGACAAACGACAGCCCGTTGAAGCACTGGCCGAAGACGCGGTCGAACTTGTCGAGGTTGCGCTCATCCTTCACCAGCGCGGTGCGCGCCAGATAGTAGAAATCCTCGACCTTGTATTCCGGTACGCCCTTGTCCATCGCCTCGACGAGAGTCAGGTATTCCCGCAACGAGGCGGGCACCTTGGCCTTGCGCAGTTCGAGGAAGAAGTTGATGAACATCGGGCTGCTCCCTGATGTCTAGCCGCGTTCGCGACGCGCCAGGAAGGCCAGGCGCTCGAACAGATGCACATCCTGTTCGTTCTTCAGCAGCGCGCCAGCCAGTAGCGGGATCAGCTTGCCCTGGTCCTTGGTGCGCAGCGCGTCGGCCGGCAGGTCCTCGGCCATCAGTAGCTTGAGCCAGTCGAGCAGCTCGGACGTGGAGGGCTTCTTCTTCAGGCCGGGCGTTTCACGGATATCGTAGAAGACGTTGAGCGCATCGCGCACCAGGTTCTTCTGCACGCTCGGGTAATGCACCTCGATGATCTCTTCCATGGTCTCGCGCTCGGGGAAGCGGATGTAGTGGAAGAAGCAGCGACGCAGGAAGGCGTCGGGCAGTTCCTTCTCGTTGTTTGAGGTGATGATCATGATCGGGCGCACGGCGGCCTTCACCGTCTCGCCGGTCTCGTAGACGAAGAACTCCATGCGATCCAGCTCAAGCAGCAGATCGTTGGGGAATTCGATATCGGCCTTGTCGATCTCGTCGATCAGCAGCACGGGGCGCTCGGGGGCGGTGAATGCCTCCCACAGCTTGCCCTTCTTGATGTAGTTGCGGATGTCTTTCACGCGCTCGTCGCCGAGCTGGCTGTCGCGCAGGCGCGACACGGCATCGTATTCGTACAGGCCCTGCTGCGCCTTGGTGGTCGATTTCACATGCCAGGTGAGGAGCGGGGCCTTCAGCGCCTTGGCGATCTCGATGGCCAGCACGGTCTTGCCTGTGCCCGGCTCGCCCTTCACCAGCAGCGGACGCTCCAGCGTGATGGCGGCATTCACAGCCACCTTGAGGTCGTTGGTGGCGACGTAAGACTCTGTACCGGTGAACTTCATTGCAACGTTTCCCACGGGCTTATCGATAGCGATGGAAGACGCTAGGTCGCAGGTCGGTCCCGCGCAAGGCGTGACGTTACGTCAACTGTAAAGGGGAAGAGGCTGGCCTAGTTGGCGGTCTTGTAGTTGACGCAGATCTTGGTCTTCTCGGCCTGGTCGACTGTATCGCCAGTATTGCCGCAGACGCCGGCGGTGGGCTCCTGCGTGTTCACACAGAACAGCGAGCAGTCCTGGCAGACGCCGAACTCCACCGTCTGGTGGCGGGTCTGCAGATCGTGCAGCAGGCGGGTCAGGCCCTTGACCATTTCCGCGCCCAGCTCGTCGGCGATCTCGGTGCTGGCGCGCTCCAGCGTCTGCATCGGGTCATTGCCCAGCATCGTCTGCCCAGCCTCGGTCAGGCAGAGCTCGACCTGGCGGCGGTCGTCGGTCTTCTTGCAGCGGGTGATCAGTCCCTTGCTCTCCAGCGAGATCAGGGTCTGGGAGACGGTCCCCTTGGTGGCGCCGAGATACTCGGCCAGCGCGGTGGGGGAGCGGGAATACTTGTTGGCCTGGGCCAGGAAGCGCAGCGCTTCCCATTGGGCGGGGTTCAGGCCATTGGCGAACTGGAGCTCGCGGGTCAGGCGCCCCAGGCGGTCGAGCAATACGATAACCCTTTGAGCCAACGCGGCTTTTCCGGTTCCGACTGCGCCATTGCCAAGCTCTTCGGGGCCAGCATGGAGATGCGTGGTGATAGGCATCACAGTTTTGTTTCGACTCGCTAATACTTGCTTGCTGGGGAACAGGGTGCGGCGTATCGTGTTTTGGTATCGACCCGATACCAATAGCCATTCGCCCGGCAACCAGCACCAGCAACCTAGTGCAGGACCCGGTGAAAGTCGATGGAGGACATACAAATGGCCATCGCATCAGCCCCCCGGACCCTGGACAGCGCCGACCGGCGCTACCTGTCCACCGTCATGACCAAGGCGCTCCTGAGCGAGGAAGAGGAACTCGACCTCGCCCGGCGCTGGCGCAACGACGGCGACCAGCGCGCCATGCAGCGCCTGGTGACCGCCTACCTGCGTCTTGTGGTCGCCACATCCACGCGTTTCCGCAATTACGGCCTGCCGATGCCCGACCTGATCCAGGAAGGCAATATCGGCCTGATGCTGGCCGTGAACCGCTTCGACCCCGAGCGCGGCGTGCGCTTCTCGACCTATGCCGCCTGGTGGATCCGCTCGTCGATCCAGGAATACGTGCTGCGGAACTGGTCGATCGTGCGCTCCGGCACGTCGGCCGGCCAGAAGGCGCTGTTCTTCAACCTGCGCTGGCTGCGGGCCAAGCTGGAGCGGGCCGGTGGCAGCATGAGCCAGCTCGACAACGCCTCGCGTGATGAAATCGCCAAGGCGCTGAAGGTGTCGGCCAAGGACGTCACCAACATGGCCGAACGCCTGTCGGCCCGCGATCACTCGCTGAACGAGACCGTGGGCGGCGAGGAGGGCGGTGACGCCTTCCAGGATTTCCTGGTCGATCCGGGCCCGTCGCCCGAGGAGATCGTCACCACCAAGATGGATGGCGGCCAGCGTCATGTCTGGCTCACGGAGTCGCTGAAAGAGCTGAATCCGCGCGAACAACTGATCATCGTCGAGCGCATGCTCAAGGATGAGAAGGCGACGCTGGAAGAGCTGGGCGGCCGTCTTGGCGTGACCAAGGAACGCGTGCGCCAGATCGAGACCAAGGCCTTCCGCAAGCTGCAGAGCGCAGTTCAGCGCAAGGCCAAGCAGGCCGGCGAAAAGATCGTCGGCAAGCTTGAGGATTTGAGTAATCTCCTTCCGGCCTGAGCTTACCCCTAAATTCGCCCACCCCCTGCTTGACATCGGGGTGGGCGACGGGTAAACCGCCGCCTGCCGCGGGGGTGTAGCTCAGTTGGTTAGAGCGCCGGCCTGTCACGCCGGAGGTCGCGGGTTCAAGTCCCGTCACTCTCGCCATTCCCCGCCGGCATCCTTTCCCTAAAAATCCGACCTGTCCTGCCATCCGGCTGCCTATTGCCGTATGCTGATCGATTCGCCCCGGTCATACCGGAGATGGCTCTGCGAGCGATTCTCAAAAAGCCGAAAATCGGTTTTTGGCCGGTAACTTGCGGGGTTTTTGACCCGCGAAGGCGTGTTGCGGCGCGACACGGAACCGGCTAGAACAGCCACGAACTCGGACGGGTGGGACCGGTCTGGGAAGTCACTGTTTTCGGAGGGGAATGACCGTGGACGCCCTGCTGCGGGAATATCTGCCGATCCTGCTTTTTCTAGGCCTCGCCATCGTGCTGGCCGTGGTTCTGGCCCTGCTGCCCTTCGTGGCCGCCAAACGCGCGCCTGACCCCGAGAAGAATTCCACCTACGAATGCGGTTTCGAGCCCTTTGGTGACTCGCGCAAGCAGTTCGACGTGCGCTTCTACCTGGTCGCCATCCTGTTCATCATTTTCGATCTTGAAGTGGCCTTCCTGTTCCCCTGGGCGATCAGCCTGGGCGAGATCGGCGTCTATGGCTTCTGGTCGATGATGGTCTTCCTGGGCGTGCTGACCATCGGTTTCATTTACGAGTGGAAGAAGGGGGCTCTGGAATGGGAGTGAGCAACACCATGCAGGTGGCCCCCAAGACGAGCACGGCGATTCAGGCCGGCGGCTCGCAGGACGAGTTCTTCAAGGACATTTCAGACGAGCTGGCCGACAAGGGCGTGGTCATTTCCTCGCTCGACAAGCTGGCCAACTGGGCGCGTACCGGTTCGCTCTGGCCGATGACCTTCGGTCTGGCCTGCTGCGGCGTCGAGATGATCCACGCCTACATGGCGCGCTACGATCTCGATCGTTTCGGCTCCATGCCGCGCGCCTCGCCCCGCCAGTCCGACGTGATGATCGTCGCCGGCACGCTGACCAACAAGATGGCGCCCGCGCTGCGCAAGCTCTACGACCAGATGGCCGAGCCGCGCTATGTCATCTCGATGGGCAGCTGCGCCAACGGCGGCGGCTACTATCACTATTCCTATTCGGTGGTGCGCGGCTGCGACCGCATCGTGCCCGTCGACGTCTATGTGCCGGGCTGCCCGCCGACCGCGGAAGCGCTGATCTACGGTCTGCTGCAGTTGCAGAAGAAGATCATCCGCACCGGCACCATCGCCCGCTGAAGAGAGCCACATGACCGACAGCAACGCTCTTCGCGCCCTGGGTGACCATGTCGCCGCCCGTCTGTCCGGCGCTGTGCTGGACAGCGCGATCACGCATGGCGAGCTGACCATCCAGGTGCCGGCCGAGCGCATCGTCGAAGTAATGACCTTCCTGCGCGATGACGCCGCGTGCCAGTTCTCTGAGCTGGTCGACATCACCGGTCTGGACTGGCCGGAGCGCGCCAAGCGCTTCGACGTCGTCTATCACCTGCTGAGCATGGTGAAGAACCTGCGCATCCGCCTGAAGGTGCAGACCGACGAAGAGACGCCGGTGCCGTCGATCGTCAGCGTCTACTCGGCCGCCAACTGGTTCGAGCGCGAGACCTGGGACATGTATGGCGTGATGTTCTCCGGTCATCCGGACCTGCGCCGCATCCTGTCGGACTACGGGTTCGAGGGACATCCGCTGCGCAAGGATTTCCCGCTCACCGGTTATATCGAAGTCCGTTACGACGAGGCGCAGAAGCGCGTGGTCTATGAGCCCGTGCAGCTGACGCAGGAATTCCGCCGCTTTGATTTCATGAGCCCGTGGGAAGGCGCGAAATACGTGCTGCCCGGCGATGAGAAGGCGGCGGGCGAGGGGCAGAAGTAATGGCCGAAGTTACAATCGCCAACTACATGGTCAATTTCGGGCCGCAGCATCCTGCGGCTCACGGTGTGCTGCGTCTGGTCATGGAACTCGACGGCGAGATCGTCGAGCGTTGCGATCCGCATATCGGCCTGCTGCATCGCGGCACCGAGAAGCTGATCGAGCATAAGACCTACCTGCAGGCGGTGCCGTATTTCGACCGCCTCGATTACGTCGCGCCGATGAACCAGGAGCATGCCTTCGCCCTGGCCGTCGAGCGTCTGCTCGGCCTGGAAGTGCCGGCGCGCGGCCAGGCGGTGCGCGTGCTGTTCGCCGAGATCGGCCGTCTGCTCAATCACCTGCTGAACGTGACGACTCACGCCCTCGACTGCGGCGCCATGACGCCGGCGCTCTGGGGCTTCGAGGAACGCGAGAAGCTGATGGAATTCTACGAGGGCGTTTCCGGCGCCCGCATGCATGCGGCCTATTTCCGTCCCGGCGGCGTGCACCAGGACCTGCCCAAGGGTATGGACGAAGCCATCGTCAATTACCTGCCGCGCATGCTGAAGGTAATCCAGGACATCGAAGGCCTGCTGACCGAGAACCGCATCTATCGCCAGCGCAACGTCGATATCGGCGTGATCAGCGCCAAGGATGCGATGGACTGGAGCTTCTCGGGCGTCATGCTGCGCGGTTCGGGTGTCGCCTGGGATCTGCGCAAGTCGCAGCCCTATGACGGCTATGAGAAGTATGACTTCGACATTCCCGTCGGCAAGAACGGCGACTGCTTCGATCGCTATCTCTGCCGCATCGAGGAAATGCGTCAGAGCGCGCGCATCGTCGAGCAGGTCATTGCGAATATGCCGACCGGGCCGATTGCGTCGGACGACCGCAAGGTGGTGCCGCCCAAGCGCGGTGAGATGAAGCGCTCGATGGAAGCGCTGATCCATCACTTCAAGCTGTACACCGAGGGCTATCACGTGCCCGAGGGTGAGACCTATGCCGCCGTCGAAGCCCCCAAGGGTGAGTTCGGCGTTTACCTGGTATCCGACGGCTCGAACAAGCCGTATCGCTGCCGCATCCGCGCTCCGGGCTTCCCGCATCTGCAGGCCACCGACTTCATGTCGAAGGGCTACATGCTGGCCGACGCGGTCTCCATTGTTGGCAACATGGATATCGTGTTCGGAGAGATCGACCGATGAGTGGCGTCCATATCGCACCGCCCGAGCTTCAGCCGGCCAGCTTCGCCTTCACGGCGGAGAGCATGGAACTGGCGAAGATGCATATCGCCAAGTATCCGGCCGGCCGCCAGCAGAGCGCGGTGATGCCGCTGCTGGATATCGCGCAGCGCCAGCATGACAACTGGGTGCCGCAGGCCGCGATCAAGTATATCGCCGAGCTGCTGGGCATGCCGTCGATCCGCGTGCTGGAAGTCGCCAGCTTCTACACGATGTACAACCTCGCGCCGGTGGGTAAGCACTTCGTGCAGGTCTGCACGACCACACCCTGCTGGCTCGCCGGTTCCGACAAGGTGCTGAGCGCCTGCAAGAAGCATCTGGGCCTCAATCCGGGCGAGACCTCGGCCGATGGCCAGTTCACCGTGATCGAGGTGGAATGCCTCGGCGCCTGCGTGAACGCGCCGATGCTGCAGTACAACGACGACTTCTTCGAAGACCTCAACGAAGAGTCGACGGGCAAGATTCTGGAAGCGCTGAAGCGCGGCGAGAAGCCGAAGCCCGGCCCGCAGAACGGCCGTCTGTCGTCCGAGCCGCTCGGCGGCGCGACGACTCTCACTACCTTTAATCCTGCCGGTGCCGCCGGCGGGAATGACGACTGAGGCGGAGCCAGACCATGCTTCAGGATAAAGACCGCATCTTCACCAATCTCTACGGCCAGCAGTCGTGGCGCCTCGAGGCTGCCCGCAAGCGTGGCGACTGGGACAACACCAAGGCCATCCTCGACAAGGGCCAGGACTGGATCATCGACGAGATGAAGAAGTCCGGCCTGCGCGGTCGCGGCGGTGCCGGTTTCCCGACCGGCATGAAGTGGTCCTTCATGCCCAAGCAGTCCGATGGTCGTCCGAGCTATCTCGTCGTCAATGCCGATGAAGGCGAGCCGGGCACCTGTAAGGACCGCGACATGATGCGCCACGATCCGCACAAGCTGGTCGAGGGCTGCCTGGTTGCCGGCTTCGCCATGCGCGCGGTCGCGGCCTATATCTACATCCGCGGTGAATTCTATCGCGAGGCCGAGAACCTGCAGGGCGCCATCGACGAGGCCTATGCGGCCGGTCTGATCGGCAAGAATGCCTGCGGTTCGGGTTACGACTTCGACGTCTTCGTACATCGCGGCGCCGGCGCTTACATCTGCGGCGAAGAAACCGCGCTGATCGAAAGCCTGGAAGGCAAGAAGGGTCAGCCGCGCCTGAAGCCGCCGTTCCCGGCCAACATGGGTGTCTGGGGCTGCCCCACCACCGTCAATAACGTCGAGAGCATCGCGGTTGCGCCGACCATCCTGCGTCGTGGCGGCGACTGGTTCGCCGGCATCGGCCGTCCGAACAACACCGGCACCAAGGTCTTCTGCATTTCCGGCCATGTGAACAAGCCGTGCAACGTGGAAGAGGAGATGGGCATCCCGCTGAAGGAGCTCATCGAGAAGCATGCCGGCGGCGTGCGTGGCGGCTGGGACAACCTGCTGGCCATCATTCCGGGCGGCTCGTCCGTGCCGCTGCTGCCCAAGGCGATCTGCGACGATGTGCTGATGGATTTCGACTCCTTGCGCGCCCAGCGTTCGGGCCTTGGCACGGCTGCCGTTATCGTCATGGACAAGTCGACCGACGTGGTGCGCGCGATCGCGCGCCTGTCCAAATTCTACAAGCATGAATCCTGCGGCCAGTGCACGCCGTGCCGTGAAGGCACCGGCTGGATGTGGCGCGTGATGGAGCGCATGGTTCAGGGCCGCGCTGAAAAGCGCGAGATCGACATGCTGCTCGAAGTCACCACGCAGGTGGAAGGCCACACGATCTGCGCACTCGGCGATGCCGCCGCGTGGCCGATCCAGGGTCTGATCCGGCATTTCCGTGGCGAGATCGAACGCCGCATCGATTCCTATCATTCGGGCGCGCCGGTCATGCCGGCGGCGGCTGAGTAGGCGGGGGAAGGGTAACAATGCCCACGTTGACCATCGACGGCATCCAGGTAACGGTCGAGCCTGGCACCACCGTGCTGCAGGCCTGCGAGCTTGCCGGCAAGGAAATCCCGCGCTTCTGCTACCACGAGCGCCTGACCATCGCCGGCAATTGCCGCATGTGCCTGGTCGAGCAGGAGAAGGCTCCGAAGCCGATTGCTTCCTGCGCCATGCCTGCCGCCGACAACATGGTGATCAAGACCGACACCCCGCTGGTCAAGAAGGCCCGCGAAGGCGTGATGGAATTCCTGCTGATCAACCATCCGCTGGATTGCCCGATCTGCGATCAGGGCGGCGAATGCGACCTGCAGGACCAGTCGCTGGGCTACGGCAAGGGCAGCTCCCGCTACGACGAGAACAAGCGCGCCGTCAAAGACAAATATATGGGCCCGCTGGTCGAGACCGTGATGACCCGCTGCATCCATTGCACCCGTTGCGTGCGCTTCGCCACCGAAGTGGGCGGCGTGCCGGAGCTGGGCGCGATCGGCCGCGGCGAAGACATGCAGATCACCACCTATTTGGAACAGGCGATGACGTCCGAGCTTTCGGGCAACGTGATCGATCTCTGCCCGGTCGGTGCGCTGACCTCCAAGCCCTATGCCTTCACGGCGCGGTCATGGGAACTGCGCAAGACCGAAAGCATCGATGCGATGGACGCCGTCGGCGCCAATATCCGCGTCGACGTACGCGGTCGCGAAGTGATGCGGGTGCTGCCGCGCGTGAATGAGGACGTGAACGAGGAATGGCTCTCCGACAAGAGCCGCTTTGCTTATGACGGCCTGAAGGCGCGTCGCCTGGACCGTCCGTATGTGCGCAAGAACGGCAAGCTGCAGGAAGCCACCTGGCCCGAAGCCTTCGCCGCCGTCGCGGCCGGCATGAAGGGCCTGCAGGGCAACCAGATCGCTGCCATTACCGGCGACATTGCCTGCGGCGAAAGCATGACGGCGCTGAAGGACCTGATGGGCAAGTTCGGTTCGTCGAACCTCGACTGCCGTCAGGATGGCGCCAAGATCGATCCGTCGAACCGCGCCGGCTACATCTTCAATAGCGGCATCGCCGGCATCGAAGAGGCCGACGCGATCCTGATCGTGGGTAGCAATCCGCGCCGCGAAGCTGCCCTGATCAATGCCCGTATCCGCAAGCGCTACCTCACCGGTAAGGTGAAGATCGCGCTGATCAGCAGCGAACAGCCGCAGCTGACCTACAAATACGATTATCTCGGCGCCGGCGCCGCCACGCTGAAGGACATTGCCGAGGGCCGTCATGCCTTCGCCGACGTGCTGAAGGGTGCGCAGAAGCCGATGATCATTCTCGGCCAGGGCGCGATTGCCCGCGCCGATGGTGCTGCCGTGCTGGCGCTGGCCAAGCAGGTCGCCGACACCGCCGGCCTGGTCAAGGATGGCTGGAACGGCTTCAACATGCTGCACACCGCGGCCGCCCGCGTCGGCGCGCTCGATCTCGGTTTCGTTCCGGGGCAGGGCGGCAAGGACGTTGCAGGCATCATGGCCGCTGCGCAGTCGGGCGAGATCAAGGCCGTGTACCTGCTGGGTGCCGACGAGATCGACACCGCCAAGCTCGGCTCGGCCTTCGTGATCTATCAGGGCAGCCATGGCGATGCCGGTGCGCGCCGCGCCGACGTGATCCTGCCGGGCTCGGCCTATGTCGAGAAGGACGCCACCTGGGTGAATACCGAGGGCCGCGTTCAGCTCGGCCGTCGCGCTGCCGCGCCTCCGGGCGATGCCCGCGAGGACTGGGCCATCATCCGAGCGCTGTCCGAGCATGTCGGCCACAAGCTGAGCTATGACAATCTCGGCATGCTGCGTCGTCGCATGCTGGAGATCGCGCCGCATTTCTCGGCCGTCGACAAGCTGACCAAAGCTGCCTGGGGCGCCTTCGGCACCGCCGGCAGCGTTACCGATGCGCCGTTCGTCTCGGCGGTTGCCGATTTCTACCTGACCAATCCGATTGCCCGCGCCTCGGCCACCATGGCCGAATGCTCTGCCATCGCGCGCGGCGTCGCCATGCCGAAGACGGGTACCCATGACTGAGTCTCTCTGGCAAACCCTCTGGACTGGCTACGTCTTCCCGGGCGGGCTGATCCTTGTCCATATCCTGATGCTGACGGTGCCGCTGCTGATCGCGGTGGCTTACCTGACGCTGATGGAACGCAAGGTGCTGGCGGCGATGTCGCTGCGCATGGGCCCGAACGTGGTGGGTCCGTTCGGCCTGCTGCAGCCGTTCGCTGACGCCGCCAAGCTGATCTTCAAGGAAACCATCATCCCGTCGGGCGCGAACAAGTTCCTGTTCATTGCCGCGCCCTGCATTACCTTCATCCTCGCGCTGATCGCCTGGGCAGTGATTCCGGTGGGTGAGGGCTTGGTGATCGCCAACATCAATGTCGGCGTGCTGTATCTCTTTGCCATCTCGTCGCTGGGCGTCTACGGCATCATCATTGCAGGCTGGTCGTCGAACTCGCGCTACGCCTTCCTCGGCGCGCTGCGCTCCTCGGCCCAGATGGTGTCCTATGAAGTTTCGATGGGCTTTGTCATCATTACGGTGCTGCTCTGCGTCGGGTCGCTGAACCTGAGCGCCATCGTGCAGGCGCAGAAGACGGTGTGGTTCGCCATTCCGCTCTTCCCGATGTTCATCGTCTTCTTCATCTCGGCTTTGGCCGAGACCAACCGCCATCCTTTCGATCTGCCCGAAGCCGAAGCCGAGCTCGTTGCCGGCTACCAGGTCGAATATTCCTCGATGGCCTTTGCGCTGTTCTTCCTCGGCGAATACGCCAACATGATCCTGATGTCGGGCATGACGACGATCCTGTTCCTGGGGGGCTGGTTGCCGCCCATGGACATCGCGCCCCTCAACTGGATTCCTGGCATCGTCTGGTTCTGCCTCAAGATTTTCGTGCTGCTGTTCGTGTTCATCTGGGTGCGCGCCACCGTGCCGCGCTACCGCTACGATCAGCTGATGCGTCTGGGCTGGAAGGTCTTCCTGCCGTTCTCGCTGTTCTGGGTGGTGGCCACCGCGGGCGTTCTTCTCGCCTTCGACCTGCTGCCGAAAGGGGTCTAGGCCATGGCTTTGCTCGATCGCGGTGCCCGCACCATCTTCCTCTGGGAAGTGGTGAAAGGCCTCGGCCTGACCTTCAGCTACATGTTCAAGCCGCGCGCCACGGTGAACTACCCCTATGAAAAGGGTCCGCTCAGCCCGCGCTTCCGCGGCGAGCATGCACTGCGCCGTTACGCCAACGGTGAAGAGCGCTGCATCGCCTGCAAGCTGTGCGAAGCGATCTGCCCGGCACAGGCCATCACCATCGAGGCCGAGCCGCGCGATGACGGTTCGCGCCGTACCACGCGCTACGACATCGACATGACGAAGTGCATTTATTGCGGCTTCTGCCAGGAAGCCTGCCCGGTGGATGCCATCGTCGAAGGCCCGAACTTCGAGTTCGCCACCGAAAGCCGCGAGGAGCTGTTCTACGACAAGGACAAGCTGCTGGCGAATGGCGAACGCTGGGAATACGAGATTTCGCGGAACATCGCCGCGGACGCGCCGTACCGTTGAGCGCGCTGCAGGCGGGGGAGTAGAGCATGATCATCCAGGCCTTGGCCTTCTATCTGTTCGCGGCGATCACCGTGGCCTCCGGCTTCATGGTGATCTCGTCGCGCAATCCTGTGCACAGCGTGCTCTTCCTGATCCTGGCCTTCTTCAATGCGGCCGGCCTGTTCGTGCTGATGGGCGCCGAGTTCCTCGGCATGATCCTGGTGATCGTCTATGTCGGCGCGGTCGCGGTGCTGTTCCTGTTCGTCGTCATGATGCTCGACATCAATTTCGTCGAACTGCGCCAGGGCTTCCTGCAGTATCTGCCCATCGGTGGCCTGATTGGCGCCATCCTGCTGATCGAACTGGCGTTGGTACTGGGCGGCTGGGTGCTGACCCCGGCGGCGCTGTCGGGTGGCACCGATCCGATCCCGGCGATGGACAAGGTCACCAACACCCATGCGCTGGGTGCGGTGCTCTACACCAAATACATCTACCTGTTCCAGGGCGCGGGCCTGATCCTGCTGGTCGCCATGATCGGCGCCATCGTGCTGACGCTGCGCTCGCGTCCGGGCGTGCGTCGCCAGAGCATCAGCGTGCAGGTCAACCGCCTGCGCGAGGATGCGGTGGAGATCAAGAAAGTCGAGACGGGCCAAGGTCTCAAGGGGGGGGGCATCTGACATGACCATCGGTCTCGGACATTATCTGACTGTCGCCGCCATCCTGTTCACGCTCGGGATCGTCGGCATCTTCCTGAACCGCAAGAATGTCATCGTCATCCTGATGTCGGTTGAGCTCATGTTGCTCGCCGTCAATCTGAACCTGGTGGCTTTCTCGACCCATCTGAACGACCTGGTCGGTCAGGTCTTCGCGCTGTTCGTGCTGACCGTGGCTGCCGGCGAGGCCGCCATCGGCCTGGCGATCCTGGTGGTCTACTTCCGCAACCGCGGCACCATCGCGGTTGAAGACATCAATATGATGAAGGGCTGAGACGACGATGACGATGTACCATCTGATCGTTTTCCTGCCGCTTCTGGCCGCCTTCGTCGCCGGCCTGTTCGGCCGCCGCATTGGCGACAATGCGGCCATGGCCGTCACCTGCGTATCGGTGATCATTTCCGCCATCCTGTCCTGGGTGGCCTTCTACATGGTCATCCATGGTGGCCAGGTCGTCACCATCAAGGTACTCGACTGGATCGATTCCGGCAGCTTCAGCGTCGACTGGGCGCTCAAGATCGACCAGCTCACCGCCGTGATGCTGGTGGTGGTCAACACCGTGTCGGCCGTGGTGCATGTCTATTCCGTTGGCTACATGAGCCATGACGAGCACCGTCCGCGCTTCTTCGCCTACCTGTCGCTGTTCACCTTCGCCATGCTGATGCTGATCACGGCGGACAACTTCGTGCAGCTCTACATGGGCTGGGAAGGCGTGGGTCTGGCCTCGTATCTGCTGATCGGCTTCTGGTTCAAGAAGCCCTCGGCCAACGCCGCCTCGATCAAGGCCTTCGTGGTCAACCGCGTCGGCGACTTCGGCTTCGCGCTCGGCATCATGGCGCTGTTCCTGGCCACCAACGCCGTCACCTTCGATGCGGTGTTTGCGGCTGCCCCGGCGCTGGCCGGCAAGACCTTCCACTTCCTGTGGAAGGACTGGGACATCCTGACCGTCGCCACCTTCCTGCTGTTCCTCGGCGCCATGGGCAAGTCGGCCCAGCTCGGCCTGCACACCTGGCTGCCCGACGCGATGGAAGGCCCGACCCCGGTGTCGGCACTGATCCATGCCGCGACGATGGTGACTGCCGGCGTCTTCATGGTCGCCCGCTGCTCGCCGCTGTTCGAATACGCGCCTGACACGCTGGCCTTCGTCACCGTGATCGGCGCCTCGACCGCCTTCTTCGCCGCCACGGTTGGCCTGGCGCAGAACGACATCAAGCGCGTGATCGCTTATTCGACCTGCTCGCAGCTCGGTTACATGTTCTTTGCTTTGGGCGTCTCGGCCTATCCGGCCGCGATCTTCCATCTCTTCACGCACGCCTTCTTCAAGGCGCTGCTGTTCCTCGGCGCCGGTTCGGTGATCCATGCCGTTGATGGCGAGCAGGACATGCGCCACATGGGCGGCCTGTGGAAGCACATCAAGGTCACTTATGTGATGATGTGGATCGGCTCGCTCGCACTGGCCGGCTTCCCCATCTTCGCCGGCTACTATTCCAAGGACATGATCCTCGAAGTGGCCTACGCCGCGGGCGGGGTAGGGCAGTACGCCTACATCATGGGCATGGCCGCCGCGATCCTGACCGCCTTCTATTCCTGGCGCCTGCTGTTCATGACCTTCCATGGCAAGCCACGCGCCGACCATCACGTGATGGAACACGTGCATGAAAGCCCGATGATCATGCTGGCGCCGCTCGGCGTGCTGGCCTTCGGTGCGGTCTTCGCCGGCATCGCCTTCCACGATGGCTTCATCGGCCATCACTGGAAGGAATTCTGGGGCAGCTCGATCCTGATCCTGGATAACCACAAGGCCATGGAAGAGGCGCATCACGTGCCGTTCCTGGTCAAGGTCGGTCCGATCATCGTCGGCGTCATCGGCATCTTCATTGCCTGGATCGCCTATATCCGCGACACCACGCTGCCGCATCGCGCTGCAGCCCAGCAGCCGATGCTGTACCAGTTCCTGCTCAACAAGTGGTATTTCGACGAGCTGTACGACCGCGTCTTTGTGCGTCCGACCTTCTGGCTCGGTCGCCTGCTGTGGAAGGGCGGCGACGGCAAGATCATCGACGGCCTCGGCCCCGATGGCTTTGCCTCCACGGTCATCCGGCTGGCCAAGCGCGCCAGCGTGCTGCAGACCGGCTACGTCTATCACTATGCTTTCGCCATGCTGATCGGCGTCGCGGCGCTGGTCACCTACTTCTTCAGTTCGATGGGGCACTAAGTCATGTCCAGCATGCCCTTGCTTTCGATTGTCACCTTCCTGCCGCTGATCGGCGCGGCTTTCATCTTCCTGGTCCGTGGCCCGGAAGAGCTGGTGGCGCGCAACGCGCGATCGGTCGCGCTGTGGACCACCGCGATCACCTTCTTCGTGTCGCTGCTGATCTGGTTCAACTTCGACAACAGCACCGCCAACTTCCAGTTCGTGGAAAAGGCGGCCTGGGTCGGGGCGGGGATCAACTACCACATGGGCGTCGACGGCATTTCCATGCTGTTCGTCATCCTGACCACCTTCCTGATGCCGTTCTGCATTCTCGCCTCGTGGGAAGCCATCGAGCATCGCGTCAAGGAATACATGATCGCCTTCCTGGTCATGGAAACCCTGATGATCGGCGTGTTCTGCGCGCTCGACCTGGTGCTGTTCTACCTGCTGTTCGAAGCCGGCCTGATCCCGATGTTCCTGATCATCGGCATCTGGGGCGGTAAGCGCCGCATCTATGCCAGCTTCAAGTTCTTCCTCTACACGCTGCTCGGCTCGGTGCTGCTGCTGCTGGCGCTGCTGTATATGTACTTCACCGCCGGCACGACCGACATCCCGAGCCTGATGAAGACCGGGCTGTTCTCGGCGCAGGCGCAGACCTGGCTCTGGCTGGCCTTCTTCGCGTCCTTTGCCGTGAAGATGCCGATGTGGCCGGTGCATACCTGGCTGCCCGATGCCCACGTCGAAGCGCCGACGGCCGGTTCGGTCATTCTGGCCGCCGTGCTGCTGAAGATGGGTGGCTACGGCTTCCTGCGCTTCTCGCTGCCGATGTTCCCGATCGCCTCGGAATATTTCGCACCCTTCGTCTTCACGCTGTCGGTCATCGCCATCGTCTATGCCTCGGTGGTGGCGCTGGTACAGGAAGACATGAAGAAGCTGATCGCCTATTCGTCGGTCGCCCATATGGGCTTCGTGACCATGGGCATCTTCGCGCTGAACACCCAGGGCATCGAGGGCGCGATCTTCCAGATGCTCAGCCACGGCATCATCTCGGGCGCGCTGTTCCTCTGCGTCGGCGTCGTCTATGACCGCCTGCATACACGCGAGATCGCGCGTTACGGCGGTCTGGCCAACAACATGCCGAAATACGCCGTGGTCTTCATGCTGTTCACCATGGCCAATGTCGGCCTGCCGGGCACTGGCGGCTTCGTCGGCGAACTGCTGACCCTGGTCGGCGCCTTCCAGGCCAACACCTGGGTCGCGCTGATTGCCACCTCGGGCGTGATCTTTGCTGCCGCCTATGCGCTGTATCTCTATCGTCGCATCGCCTTTGGCGAACTGACCAAGGATGACCTCAAGGCCATGACCGACATGACGCCGCGCGAGATCGCGATCTTCGCGCCGCTGGTGATCATGACGCTGTGGATGGGTGTCTATCCCGCACCGTTCTTCGATGTGATGGCCGTGTCAGTCAAGCACCTGCTTGACCAGCACCAGACCGCCATGGCCACCGCCAAGGCGCTGGCCACCGCTGCCCGTTAGGAGTGAACCCGTGACCGCTGCCACCATGCCGCTTCTGGCGCCGGCCTATCCGGAACTCTTCCTCGCCATCGCCTCGATGGCCATGCTGATGCTCGGCGTCTTCCGGGGCGACGGCTCGGCCCGTCTGGTCTCCTGGCTCAGCGTCGCCGTCCTGGCTGTCACCATCGTTCTGGTCGTTATGCAGCCGGCCGCGACTGCGGTCACCTTCGGCGGCATGTTCATTTCCGACGCCTTCGGCCGTTTCGCCAAGGTGCTGATCCTGCTCGGCTCGGCCTTCGCCATTATTCTGTCGCTGGGCTATGTGCGCAGCGAGAAGATGGACCGCTTCGAGTATCCCGTGCTGATCCTGCTGGCCAGCACCGGCATGCTGATGATGGTCTCTGCCAACGACCTGATCGCGCTGTATCTCGGCCTCGAGCTGCAGTCGCTGTCGCTCTACGTCCTGGCGGCCTTCAAGCGTGATTCCACCCGCGCCACCGAAGCGGGCCTCAAGTATTTCGTGCTGGGTGCGCTGTCGTCGGGCATGCTGCTCTACGGCGCCTCGATGATCTATGGCTTCGCCGGCTCCACCAACTTCGCGCTGATCGCCAAGGCGCTGGCCGGCAGCCATCAGGGCTCGATCGGCCTTGTGGTCGGCATCGTCTTCCTGTCGGCGGGCCTCGCCTTCAAGGTCTCGGCCGTGCCCTTCCATATGTGGACGCCTGACGTCTATGAAGGCGCGCCGACCCCGGTGACGGCCTTCTTCGCCGTCGCCCCCAAGGTGGCCGCCATGGCGCTGTTCGTGCGCACGATCCTGACGCCGTTCCATGGCATCGCCCATGACTGGCAGCAGATCATCATCGTGATCGCCGTGCTCAGCATGATCCTGGGCGCCTTTGCCGCCATCACGCAGACCAATATCAAGCGCCTGATGGCCTATTCCTCCATCGGCCATGTCGGCTATGCCCTGATCGGCCTGGCGGCCGGCACGGAAGAGGGCGTGCGCGGCATCCTGATCTATCTGGCCATCTATCTGGCCATGAATGTCGGCACCTTCGCCATCATCCTGTCCATGCGCCGCGACGGCCAGATGGTCGAGGGCGTCAGCGATCTGGCTGGTCTGGCCAAGACCCATCCGGGCATGGCGCTGTTACTGGCCGCCTTCATGTTCTCTCTGGCGGGCGTGCCGCCGCTGGCCGGCTTCTTCGGCAAGTTCTACGTCTTCATGGCCGCCATCAACGCCAAGCTCTATGTGCTGTCGGTGATCGGCGTGCTCAGCTCGGTCGTGGGTGCCTATTACTACCTGCGCATCGTCAAGCTGATGTATTTCGACGAGGCGACTGCGCCGCTGGCCAAGCCGGTGGGCCGCGAGCTCGGCGTGGTGATGACCGTGACCGGGCTTTTCACCATCCTGTTCTTCGTCATTCCGGCGCCGATGCTCAATCTCGCCGGCGCGGCAGCAAAGTCGCTGTTCCCCTGATCATTGTCCCGAACGCCCGGACTCCCTCATGAAGTGGGATCTCCGGGCCTTCGACACCCTCGACAGCACCAACGAGGAAGTCCGTCGCCAGGCCGAGGCCGGCACGAGCGAGGGCTTTGCCGCGCTGGCGCGCCAGCAGACCGCCGGCCGTGGCCGTCGTGGCCGCAGCTGGGACTCCCCGCCGGGCAATCTGTTCCTCTCGCTGCTGCTGCGCCCCAAAGCCACGCCGGCCCTGGCGGCAACACTGTCTTTCCTCACCTGCGTGGCGCTGGCCGATGCGGTCGACTTGGCCATGCCGGGCCTGCCGCTGGCCACCAAATGGCCGAACGACCTGCTGGTCGGTGGCGCCAAGGTGGCTGGCATCCTGCTGGAATCCCGCACCACGCCTGAGGCCACGCTCGACTGGGTGGCGGTCGGCATCGGCGTGAACCTGAAACACCATCCCGAGGGCACGCCCTATCCGGTGACTGACCTTAGCCGGCATGGCATCGACGTGACGCCTGAAACCTTCGCCGAGTGGCTGCTGGCGCGCTACGGCTACTGGTACGGCCGCTGGCAGGCCGAAGGTTTCGCGCCGGTGCGGACTGCCTGGCTGGCCCGGGCACAGGGTCTGGGCAAGCCTGTGGTCGTGCGATTACCGGATGTGGAATTGCATGGCCGTTTCGCCGCGCTGGATGACAGTGGCGCGCTTTTACTGGAATTGCCGGACGGGCGCATGCAGACTGTGACCGCCGGCGACGTCTTTCCGGCCGCTTGAGACCAAGAGGGACGCATGCTGCTCGCCATCAATGCGAACAACACCAACGTCAAGTTCGGCGTCATCGACGGTGACCGCATCGTCGGCGAATGGCGGCAGCATACCTCGGCCATGCGCACCGCCGATGAACACGCCGTCTGGCTGTTGCAACTCATGCAGATCGAGGGCATTGACCCGAAAAGCATCACCGGGGCGATCATCGCCAGCGTGGTGCCGCAGGCCACCTTCAACCTGCGCCGGCTCTGCACCCGCTATTTCAATACCGAGCCGCTGGTGCTGGGCGAGCCCAATGTCAAATACGGCATCGAGATCAAGGGGCAGGGTGCCGGTGCCGACCGCATCTGCAACACCGTCGGCGCCCATGTGCTGTTTCCCAAGGCCGCCATGATCGTGGTCGATTTCGGCACGGCGACCACCTTCGATGTAGTCGATGAAGCGGGTGCCTATTGCGGCGGCGTCATCGCACCGGGCATCAATCTCTCCATCGAGGCACTGGTCAGCGCCACGGCCCTGCTGCCCCGGATCGTGGTCGAGAAACCCAAGACGGTGATCGGTGTTAACACCGTGGCCTGCATGCATTCGGGCGTGTTCTGGGGCTATGTCGGGCTGATCGACGGTATCGTCGCCCGCATCCGCGAGGAATTCGGCCGCCCGATGAAGGTGATCTCCACCGGCGGCCTGGCTCCGGTTTTCGATGGCTCGACCAATGTGATCGAGCAGATCGTGCCCGATATCACCGTTCGCGGCCTGATCGAGATTTACCGTCGCAGTACACAGTAATTATTGAAAGCCGGGATGTCACAACGCCTCGATAAAGACAGTCTGTATTTTCTCCCTCTCGGGGGCGTCAATGAAATCGGCATGAATCTGAACCTGTATGGTTACGGGAATCAGTGGCTCATGGTCGATCTGGGCACCAGCTTTGCCGACGACAACATGCCCGGCGTCGACATGGTGGTGCCGGATGTGGCCTGGATCGCCGACCGCGCTGATCAGCTGCTGGGCATCGTCGTCACCCATGCCCATGAGGATCATCTCGGCGCCATCAGCCATCTCTGGGACGAGCTGCAATGCCCGGTCTGGGCCACCGGCTTTGCCGCTTCGGTACTGCGGCGCAAGCTGGCCGAGAAGGGCATGGAGGACGAGGTCCCGGTTCATATCTACCAGCCCGGCGATCTGATCGAACTGGGGCCGTTCAAGATACGCTCGATGAACATCACGCATTCGACGCCCGAGAGCCAGGCGCTGGCCATCGAGACGCCGCGCGGCACCATCCTGCATACCGGTGACTGGAAACTGGATCCGCGCCCCATGCTAGGACCGCAGACCGAGATCGAAACCCTGCGTGGCTATGGCGACCGTGGCGTGCTGGCGCTGGTCTGCGACAGCACCAATGTGTTCAGTCGTGGCACCTCCGGCTCCGAGGGCGCGGTGCATGATGCGCTGATCCCGCTGCTGCGCGACAAGCCCGGCCGTATTGCCGTGACGACATTCTCGTCCAATCTGGCCCGACTGGAATCGCTGTTCGCCGTGGCCAACGAACTCGGCCGCCATATCTGCCTGATCGGCCGGTCGCTGCACCGTTTCCTGGCGGCCGCGCAGGAGAACAATTACCTCAAGCACATTCCCAATCTGGTCGATGAGCGCGAGGCGGGTTTCCTGCCGCGTGACAAGATCATGTATATCTGCACCGGCTGCCAGGGTGAGCCGCGTGGCGCCATGGCGCGCATCGCCTTTGGCAGCCATCCGCACGTGGTCCTGTCGCCGCACGACACCGTGGTCTTCTCGTCCAAGATCATCCCGGGCAACGAGCGCACGCTGTTCAAACTGCATAACGAGTTGGTCAATCGCGGCATCGAGGTGATCACCGAGAAAGACGCCTTTGTCCATGTCTCGGGCCATCCCTCGCGCGATGAGCTGGCCGAGATGTATGCACTGGCCCGGCCGCAGATCGCGGTGCCGGTGCATGGCGAGCCGCGCCATCTGGTCGAGCATGCGCGCTTTGCCCAGAGCCTGCAGATTCCCCACGGAATAGTGCCGCGCAACGGCGACCTGATCCGGCTGGCACCGGGTGAACCCGATGTGGTGGAGCAGGTGCCGTCCGGACGTCTGGCCATCGATGGCGACGAGCTGATCCCGTTGCAGGGCGGTACCCTGCAGGCGCGGCGCAAGCTGGCCTTCAACGGCGTCGCCTCGGTCAGCCTGGTGGCCGACAAGCGCGGTATGCTGAAGGCGTCGCCGCAGGTCAGTCTGGCCGGCGTGGTGAATTTCGAGGTCGACGAGATCGAGGACGAGATCGCCGCGGAGATCACCGAGGCCATCGACCGGCTGGGGAACAGCATCCGGGATGACAGCGCCCTGGAGCAGGCCACCCTGAAGGCCCTGCGCGGCTATATCCGGGAGCTGACCGGCCGCAAGCCCGTGATCCACGTCCATATTCTGCGGTTACCGTAGGGAAAACCGCGCCGCCTGCGTCATTGCAGCATCTTGTCGGACGGCCTTTCCGGCCTCATATTGCATTGCAGAAAAGACCAGCAGGAAACCCGCTCATGATCGGCCGCCTCAACCACGTTGCCATTGCCGTGCCCGACCTCGCCGCCGCCGCCGCGACCTATGCCAATACGCTGGGTGCCAAGGTGTCCGAGCCGCTGGCTCAGCCCGACCATGGCGTCACTGTCGTTTTCGTCGAGCTGCCCAATACCAAGATCGAGCTGCTGCATCCGCTGGGCGAGGGCTCGACCATCGCCAAGTTCCTCGCCAACAACCCCTCGGGCGGCATGCATCATGTCTGCTACGAGGTGGAAGACATCATCGCGGCGCGCGACAAGCTGAAAGAGCAGGGCGCGCGCGTGCTGGGCGATGGCGAGCCGAAGATCGGCGCGCATGGAAAACCCGTGCTGTTCCTGCATCCGAAGGACTTCGCCGGCACGCTGGTGGAAATCGAGCAGATCTGAGTTTTCGCGAGTAAGCGTCATGAACTGGTACAACAACTTCGTCGCCTTCACGATGATCTACATGGTCACGCTGTTCTGCGTGCTGCCGATCGGTGTGAAGACTCCTGCCGAGGCGGGAGAGACGATGGTGGAGGGCCAGGCCGATTCCGCGCCGACCAATCCGCGCCTCGGCTTCAAGTTCCTGCTGACCTTCGGGATCAGCTGGGTGATCTTCGGGATCTATTACGTGATCGGCTATTTCGATCTGCTCGATGCCAGCAGCCTGTTCGGCCGCGGTAGCTGATCCCACGGGATACAGCCGGGCCGAGGATTGGTCCGTAACGGGATTAAGATTTACCACCTAAGCGGGAATTTGAGAGGCGAGAGGCCGGAGGCATATTGCCAAGGCCCAGAAAAAGAAAAGGAGCAAGGACATGCCTCGCTCCGTACCCCGTCTCGCACGGGTAAGTTTAAGCCTCCCCAGACTTGGGCCGCCTGTTACCAAGCGGTTGCGTAATTTATATACCGATTGATCAAACCATTGTCATCCAAAAAGTTATAGGTCTCTAACAAAATGGTAATAATGCCGCGCGAGGGTTGTGGGATGTGTCGGATTTCGACTGTGGTCATGCTGGCTACCCTTACGGCAACCCTGCCGGGCACCGGCTTTGCCCAGCAGGGCGGGTCCCGGAAGGCTCCCGACTCGGTCCAGACGGTTGTCGCCCTCGATGCGAAGGACTGCCGCCGCATCCTGGCCCAGCGGGGCATGGTGGTGCAGCACCAGCCCGCGCCGGACGTGACCTATCAGCCCGGCCGCGATGTCGACAGCAAAGGCCGCCCGATTGCGCCGGCCGATCTGCCCGGCAGCACCCCGCCGCTGTTCGAGGGCCCCATCGAGCTTCCCATCCATGTGCCGCTTTCCTCGGTGCCCGGTGTGCCGCCCCGGGTCGGTGTCTCCGAGATTCCGGTGGCGCGGCTCAGCATCGACACCCTGACCGGCAAGACGGCGCTCAATGGCCGGCCCATCGATCCGCCGGTCGAGGATGCCGTCGCGGTGGCCTGCCGCGACTTTCTGGCCCAGAAGCCGAACCAGTCCTCGCCGCGCCGCTAGTCATTGCTGGTGGGGCCATTGCTCCGCAGGGATGGGGGCCTTAAAAACGCCCCATTATCCCGCCATTCCCCTTGCGAATGTTAAGGTTTCCCGCCGATGCGTCTCAGCACCTACTTCCTGCCCGTCCTCAAGGAAAATCCGAGCGAAGCCCAGATCGTCAGCCACCGGCTGATGCTGCGCGCCGGCATGGTTCGCCAGTCGGCCGCCGGCATCTACACCTGGCTGCCGCTCGGCCATCGCGTGCTGAAGAAGATCGAGCAGATCGTGCGCGAGGAGCAGGATGCGGCCGGCGCCCAGGAACTGCTGATGCCGACGATCCAGCCGGCCGAGCTGTGGCAGAAGAGCGGCCGCTACGAGGATTACGGCAAGGAGATGCTGCGCATCACCGACCGCCACGAGCGTCCGCTGCTCTACGGCCCGACCAACGAAGAGATGCTGACCGATATCGTCAGCGGCGAGTGGAAGAGCTATCGCGAGCTGCCGAAGATTCTCTACCACATCCAATGGAAATTCCGCGACGAGGTGCGCCCGCGCTTCGGCGTCATGCGCGGCCGCGAATTCCTGATGAAGGATGCCTATTCCTTCGATCTGGATCAGGCTGGCGCGCGCCGCGCCTATAACCGCATGTTCGTCGCCTATCTGCGCACCTATGCCCGCATGGGCCTGAAGGCGATCCCGATGCAGGCTGATACCGGCCCGATCGGTGGCGATCTCAGCCATGAATTCATCATCCTGGCCGAGACCGGCGAGAGCGGCGTCTTCTGCGACAAGGCGCTGGTCGAGCGCGACGTGCTGGGCGAGGGTGTGGATTACAGCAGCGACCTGCAGCCGATCGTCGACAGCTGGACGGCGCCCTATGCCGCCACCGACGAGAAGCATGACGCCGCCCGCTTCGAGGCGCTGCCCAAGGAGCGCCAGATTGCCGCACGCGGCATTGAAGTGGGCCATATCTTCTATTTCGGCACCAAGTATTCCAAGCCGATGGGCGCTGTCGTGCAGGGTCCGGGCGGCGAGCCGATCACGCTGGAAATGGGCTCCTACGGCATCGGCGTGTCGCGCCTGGCCGGCGCCATCATCGAGGCTAGCCATGACGATAACGGCATCATCTGGCCGTTCTCGGTCGCGCCGTTCCATGTCGGCCTGATCAACCTCAAGGTCGGCGATGCCGATTGCGACAAGGCTTCGGAAGAGCTGTATGCCAAGCTGAAGGCGGCCGGCTTCGACGTGCTCTATGACGACCGCGACGAACGTGCCGGCGCCAAGTTCGCCACCATGGACCTGATCGGCCTGCCGTATCAGGTCACCATCGGTCCGCGGGGTGTCAAGGCCGGCACGGTGGAAGTGAAGAACCGGGCCACCGGTGAGAAGGAAGAGATCACCGTCGACGCCGTGCTGACCAAGCTGACAGCGGTTCGTCAAAGCCAGCCGTAACCCAGATCAGGATACCGGATGCCGTTCTTCTCGCGTTTCGAATGGATGCTGGCGCTGCGCTACCTGCGGGCCCGGCGACAGGAAGGCTTCATCTCGGTGATCGCCATTTTCAGCTTCCTCGGCATCATGCTGGGCGTGGCGACGCTGATCATCGTCATGAGCGTGATGAACGGTTTCCGCGCCGAGCTGGTCGGCCGTATCCTTGGCCTCAACGGCCATCTGACCATCCAGTCTGACACCGCGCCGATTGTGCGCGACTTCCAGTTCGTGACCGATGCGGTCAGCCAGATGCCCGGCGTGGTCATGGCCAATCCGATGATCGAGGGGCAGGTGATGGCCACCGCTGATCGTGGCGCGTCCGGCGTCATGGTGCGCGGCGTGCGCCCGGCCGATCTCATGAAAGAGAGTGCCATCGCCAAAGGTATCCGCGAAGGCAATATCCGCGATTTCGAGGGCGACGATGCGGCCGTGATCGGCCATCGTCTGGCGCGCAAGCTGGGCCTGCGGGTGGGCGACGACATTACGCTGATCTCGCCGCAGACCAACGCGACACCGTTTGGCAGCGTGCCGCGTCTGGTGCGCTACAAGGTGGCGGCCGTCTTTGATGTCGGCATGTTCGAATACGACAGCGCCTTCGTCTATCTGCCCTTCGAGGCCGCGCAGACCTACTTCCGCCTGCAGAATGCCGCCAGCGGTGTGGAAGTGCGACTGGCCGATCCCGACCAGGCCCGCGCCTTCGGCCGGCAGGTGCTGCAGCGGCTGGGGCCGCAATACCGCATCTACGACTGGCAGCAGGCGAACGCGCAATTTGTTAGTGCGCTGCAAGTAGAGCGCAACGTGATGTTCCTGATCCTGACGCTGATCATCGTGGTGGCGGCCTTCAACATCATTTCCAGCATGATCATGCTGGTGAAGGACAAGGGGCGCGACATCGCCATCCTGCGCACCATGGGTACGTCTCGTGGCACCGTCATGCGGGTCTTCGTCATCGCCGGCGCCAGCATCGGCGTGCTGGGCACCGCCTGTGGCTTCGGGCTCGGGCTTGCCTTCTGCCTCAATATCGAAAGTATCCGTCAGGCGCTGCAGGCCATGACCGGCTGGCAGCTCTTCCCGGCCGAGATCTACTTCCTGTCGCAGCTGCCGGCCAAGGTCGACAGCACCGAGGTCGTCTATGTCGTGATCATGGGCCTGGTGCTGACCCTGCTGGCGACGCTGTATCCGAGCTGGCGTGCCGCCCGCCTCGATCCGGTGGAGGCGCTGCGTTATGAGTGAGGCCGTTCTTCAGCTTGAGAATATCCAGCGCACCTTCCAGCAGGGCGGTGCGGATGTCGCCGTGCTGCGGGGTGTCGACCTGGCCGTGAAGCGCGGTGAGATCGTGGCGCTGCTGGGGCCCTCGGGTTCGGGCAAGTCGACATTGCTGCACATTGCCGGTTTGCTGGAACAGCCGTCCTCGGGCCGTATTGTCATCGGCGGGCAGGATTGCAGCGCCATGGGCGAGGCCGACCGCACCCTGACGCGCCGGCATCGTCTCGGCTTCGTCTATCAGTATCATCATCTGCTGCCGGAATTCTCGGCCCTTGAGAATGCAGCCATGCCGCTGCGGGTGCGCAAACAGAGTGCGGGTGAAGCGAAGAAGACCGCCGGCGACCTGCTGAAGCATCTGGGTCTGGGCCACCGTCTCGACCATCGCCCGGCACGGTTGTCGGGTGGCGAGCAGCAGCGCGTGGCGATTGCCCGCGCCGTGGTCGGCAAGCCCGATCTGCTGTTGGCCGACGAACCCACCGGCAACCTGGATGAAAAGACCGCCGAGATTGTGTTTGGCGAGCTGACCGGGCTGGTGCGCAACGCCGGCATCGGCGCACTGATCGCGACGCATAACCTGGAACTGGCGCAGCGCATGGACCGCGTGGTCACGTTGCACGACGGGAAACTGCGCGCCGTTTAAGCCGACTTGCGTCGCGCCTTCCACTGTTCCCTGGTCTGGCCCCAGGCCACGACATCGAGATTGAAGGGAATGGGCAGCCGCGCATCGCGCAGGGCGGTGGAGCCCAGCCGTTTGGCCACCCCGATGGAATTCACATTCTCCGGCACGATGGTATGGATCACTTCATGCCAGCCGAGATTGTCGAAGGCCCAGTCGATGGCGGCGGTCGCGCCCTCGGTGGCGTAACCCTTGCCCCAGACATCCCGGATCAGGCCCCAGCCGACTTCGGTGCCGGGCCAGTCATGTGGCATCCAGGGGCCGAGACGGCCGACCCAGCGGCCGGTCGATTTCTCGATCACCGAGAACATGGAAAAGCCGTTGATCGCCCAGGACCCGTTCATGATGCAGAGCGAGCGCCAGACCAGCGCTGGCGGCATCACGCCGCCCAGATGCTTCATGGTTTCCGCATCGGCGGCCCAGGCGCACCAGGCGTCGAAGTCTTCCTTCTGCGGCACGCGCAGGATCAGGCGTTCGGTTTCGAGACGGACGGTCATCGGCATTCCTCCGGTGCGCATAGCAATAGATGCCGCCCACCCGGTCAAGATCGAGAAATGTCACCGCAACAATAAAAAAAGGGGCCGGATCGCTCCGGCCCCTCAGGTCAGTCCGATGAATCCCGCGGTCAGAAATCGACCGTGGCCGAGAGCAGGAAGGTGCGCGGCGCGCCCAGTGACAGGCTTTCGAAACCGCGGTTGGTCGAAGCCCAGTAGTTGCTGTCGAACAGGTTCTCGATATTGGCGCGCAGCACCAGCGGCGTGTTGCTGATCGCCGTACGATAGCGGGCGCCGATATCGAAGCGAGTCCAGGATGGGATGCTCATGTTATTCGCCGCATCGTAATACTGCGAACCGGTATGGATCATGCGGCCGGTGAAGGTGAGGTTGCGATCGAAGAACGCATCCCATTCCACGCCGAGATTGAGCTGGGTGTCCGGCACGCCCTGGGCATTCTTGCCGTTGTTGGCGCCGTTCAGGGTCTTGGTCTGCTCGGAATCGATCAGCGTCAGGCCGCCCTGGATGCGCAGGCCGTCGACCAGCGTGCCGAACGTGGCAAGTTCGGCACCACGGTTGCGCTGCTCGCCGTCGGCACTGAACAGCGTGCCGCCAGTGCCGCCAACGGCATTGGGTTTGGTGATCTGGAAGAGGCTGACTGTCGTGGCGAAGCGGCCATGATCCATCTTCACGCCGGCTTCATACTGCTCGGTCTCGAAAGGCGCAAGCCGTGCGAAGGCATTGGAGGCGGTCGACGGCGCCTGCGAACCCGGCGTCAGGCCCTGCATGTAATTGCCGTAGAGCGAGACATTTTCCCAGGGCTTCACCACCAGGCCCAACGCCGGCGACAGCTTGCTCTGGTCGTAGGAGGTGCTCCGGGTCACGAAGGCGGTGGCCAGATTGGTCTGCTCGATGCGCTGATTGCGCACGCCGAGCGTCAGCTGCACCTTGTCTTCTATGAAGGACAGGGTATCGGCAATGCCGACCGAGGTGAGCAGGCTGTCATTCAGCTTCGGCACGCTGGTGGTGAAGCTGGCGTGGCTCGGCTCGGGGATATTGGCCGGGTTGTAGATATTCGATGCGCCAAGGCCGAAGAATTGCGCGAAGTTTCCGTCTTCATAGCGCGTGGCGTTGCCGACCACGGACATTTCATGCTTCACGGCACCGGTATCGAAGGTGCCGCGCAGACCGGTTTCACCTGCCAGCGTGTTGTACTCGGCGACGATGAAGCTGCCATCGAAGCCAAAGCCGCCGTTGCCGAAGTTACCGGTATTGCTCACCCCGACCGACTGGCCGAAGGTGATGTTGCGCGAACGGCGGCCGCCCAGCGTGGCATAACCAGTCAAGTATTCGGTGAAGTCGACCTCGGCGCGGGCCATGCCGAACAGGTCGCGGGTCTCGGCGAAGTTCCACGGGGCAAGGAAGCTCTCGCTGGCGTCGGGCGCATCCGGAATCTGTGTGCCGTTGGCGGTGATGAAGGCCAGCGGACGGGTGGTGCGCTGGCTCTGATAGCCACCGTCCAGCGCGATGCGGACGCGTTCGCCACGAAGATCGAGCCCCAGAGTGCCGAGGCCGAATTCCTGTTCCTGGCCATCCACTGCCGTATCGCCATCACGGATCACGCCGTTGAAGCGCAGACCATACTGGTTGCGGTCGCCAGCGCGGCGGCCGATATCCGCATGAGTGCCGAAAGTGGCATCCGACATGTAGCTGAAGGTGAGACGGGTCAGCGGCTCGTCCTCGGCGCGCTTGGGCACCACATTGATGGTGCCGCCGGCGGTGCCGGTCGGGCTGATGCCGCCCAGCATGGTGCTGGGGCCGCGCAGCAGTTCGACGCGCTCGGCCATTTCCGTGCTGGTGACTTGGCGCGGGGCGATGCCGTAGAGGCCGCCGAACGCCACGTCGTCGTTCGCTACCGGGAAGCCGCGGATCATGAACTGCGTGTCGTAAGAGCCGCGTGAAGTCGTGACGCGCACGGAGGGGTCGTTGTCGAACACGTCGGCCAGGGTGCGGGCCTGGGTGTCCTTGATGGTGGTCGCTGTATAGCTGGTGGTGTTCACCGGCGCGTTCATGAAGTCGCGGTTGCCCAGCAGGCCGAGCTGGCCGCCGCGCGCGATCTGGCCGCCCGAATATTCCGGCATCAGGTTGCCGATCATTGCCGTGGAGGACGGCGCGGCCTTGCCTTCCACCGTCACCGGACCCAGCACGGCGGCATCGCCGCTCTTGGGCGCTTCCACCACGGTGACGGTATTGCCTTCAGTGAAGCGATAGACCAGCCCGGTGCCAGTCAGCAGGCGCTGCAGCGCCTGTTCGGCGCTCATCTGGCCGCTGATCGCGGTGCTAAGACGGCCGGCCAGGATGTCGCTGCTCACCAGCAGGCGCAGGCCCGAAGCCTCGCCGAATGCGGTCAGCGCGCCGCCCAGCGGGCCGGCGGGAATGTTGTAGCTGCGTACGGCCTGAGCCTGGGCGAACTGGATGGTGTCCTGCGCCAGAACGGGCAGGGCAGCGAGAGTGGTGGAGGCCAGCAGAAGCAAGGCCAGATGACGACGCATTACGGTAATCCCCCGGGAAGGCAGAACGGTCTTACAGGGGAAGACGACGCAGCTTTCGAACCCGACAGCAGTTTTTCAAAAAAGATTCAGTGCCCGTCGGCGGTGGGGCGGATGACGGCCAGCCAGGGCAGGCGAGTGACGCGCACCGGTAGGATGGCGGCCACGGCCTCGACCAGCGCCTCGCCATCGCCGGTCTCGAACACGCCGGTGACCGGCAGGGCGCGCAGGCGTTCGTCGCTGATCATGATCAGGCCGGGCCGGTAGCGCTGCACCTCGGCCACCACATCGCCCAGCGGCTTGTTGTCAAAGACTAGCCGCCCGCGCTGCCAGGCGGTCATGCCGCGCAGGTCGGTGGCGGAACCGGCCGTGCCCAGGCCACCCGGACCGTATGTCAGGCTCTGGCCGGTCTGCACGTCGCGGCGGGCATCATTCAGCGTCACGCGCACGGCATGCTCGGTGACCAGCACCTGCACGTCGCTGCCCTGGCGCCGCACCTCGAAGGCAGTGCCCAGCGCGCGGATGCGGCCATCGGCGGCGATCACCTCGAAGGGCCGCGCGGCATCGGGCGCGACGGCGACATGCAGGGCACCACGATGCAGGGTGAGGCGGCGGTGGTTGGCGGTGATGTCGATATCGACGCTGGTGACGGCATCCAGCAGAAGCTGCGAGCCGTCGGCCAAAGCAATACGGCGCTGTTCGCCGCTGCCGGTGCGGGCATCGGCCAGCCAGCCCTGCGGACTGCCCATGCCGGCCAGCGCCGCGAGGCAGCCGGCGACCAGCAGCGCGATCATGGTGGTGCGGCCGCGTTTGGGACGGCGAAGCGCCGGGCCGACGCTTTCCCATAATGCTTCGGCCTGGCGCGCGGCATGCTGACGCTCCAGCGATGCCGATTGCCAGCGTTCGTACTCCGCCCAGTCCTTGTCGCCCGCCGTGCCATCATGCAGGCGCACGAGCCATTCCAGCGCCGCCTCGCTCAGGGGATCGAGCGGCGTATCGGGGTCGGCAACCGTAGAGAGCGGCGAGGCAGTGGTGCTGGTCATATCAGGTAAGACGACGCGGTCAGGGCAAACCGCACAGGAATTTTTATGTGAGGCGGCGGATGCAGTGGCGCAGCGCGCGCATGATGTATTTGGTCACCATGCTGGTCGAGACCTGCAGGCGGTCGGCGATCTCGGCATGGCCCAGGCCATCGAGGCGGTTCATCAGCAGGGCGCAGCGGCAATTCTCGGGCAGCTCGGCCAGCGCCGTGCGCAGGCGGTCGAGCTGCTGGCGCCCCTCCAGATGGCGGTCGGCCGTGGGGGCGGGGTCGGCGAGATAGTCGGCGAACTGGTCCAGCCCGACATGGTCGCCGCGGCGGCGTTCCAGCCGGCGCAGGTCGATCAGCAGGTTGCGCAGGATGCGCCAGAGGAAGAAGCGGGGCTGCTCGATGCCGAGGCTGCCGCCGGGCTGGCTGGCGTAGCGCACGAAGGCGTCCTGCACCAGGTCGGCCGCGCGCTCGCGGTCGCGCAGCTCGCGATAGGCAAAGCGGCGCAGTTCGACGTTATGTTCGCGGAACAGGGTATCCAGATCGGCAGCCATTACCGGCCACCCTAGTCATATTGCGATTAATTCGCAATAGCGTGAGGGGGCAATCAATGCCGCCAGCGTAGACCCCGCAGCGTCAGCTGCGCCAACGGAGAACCGTGTCTTTCACCGCATTGACGAAGGCCCGGCCCTCGTCGCGGGCACGCTGGTATTCGTTCTTGAGCTGGTAGTACCACCGCGCCTGGGTATCGGTGTCGCGGATCAGCATCAGGGTCGGGTCGTATTTCAGGCCGCGCTGCTGGCGGATCAGGATGTCGCGGTCCTGGCCCAGGAAATGCCCCATCAGGTACAGGGCGACCGGCTTCAGCAGCGCCAGCCAGGGCATGGTCCAGAAGAACAGGTTGGTCACTTCGGTGCGGGTGTCGTCGATGGGGGTGACAGCCGTGAAGTTCCAGACGCTGTTGGAGCCGATCCTGATATGCTCGACCCGCACGCCGGGCAGGCGGAAGCTGATCTCGGTTTCCGGTGCCGCGCCGAGGATGCGGTAGGCCAGGGTGATCGCGGGCTTATGGCGTTTCATCACGAAACCATAAGGACTTGGACCGAATTCCTTAGCCTTCGTCTTAAGTTTGATCGGGCCTGTCCGCCAGTACCACGAGCGGTGGATAAAGGGCACATGGGCGGGGTCCATCAGGCCGACCACGGCATGGTCCATCGAGCAGGGGAATTCCATCGCCTTGTGCAGGGTCGGCAGGGCGCCGGCCGGCAGGTCGGGCAGGGTCGGCGGCGCCTCGTCGGGCTCGGCCAGCTTGTCGGCCATCCAGATCCAGACCAGGCCGTTCTGCTCCTGCACGGGATAGCGCTTCACCTTGATCTTGGTGATGTCGAAGTCCTGGCCCTCGACCAGCGAAGGGATATCGGTGCACTGGCCGCCCGGACCGAATTTCCAGCCATGATAGGGGCACTGGACGTCCTGGCCGTCGAAGCTGCCCTCTGACAGCGGCACGCCGCGGTGCGGGCAGATGTCGCGTAGGGCGAAAACCTCGCCTGTTTTGGTCCGGCCGAACAGAATTGGCTGGCCGAGCAACAACTTGGCCTCGGTGGCGCCAGGCTTCAGCCGGCTGCCGTCGAGGGCGAAATACCAGATGTCCTTAAGCAGAAACTTGGGATCGGTCATGGGAACGGGAGTCGCCTGCGCCGGAAAGACCATTCCCTAGCAGGTCGGCGCTTGAACGGCCAGTCGTTCGCACTATGTTCTTATAAGTGGTATGGCCTGGCGCGCCGAACCCGGGGAGCGCGAAACGAAGCCAAACGAACGCAAACGAAGCCAAAGGAAGCGAAACGAACTCAAACGAACTCAAACGAACGCAAACGAAGCGGAACGAACTCAAACGAAGCAGAACGAAGCCAAACGAATGGCGGCGAAGCGGCGGCGGTACACAGGGGAATCGGGCCTTATCCCGAAGCCAAGCTATAGAGGGGATTTCTGGTTTGTTCGCCTGTATCTGGGATTCGTCCGCGGGTGTTCCTGAAGTTGCACCTTAGGATACCCACTTATCCACAAGATATTGGGAATCAACACAATTCCGCCACACTCTCTTTGGGATTCGGATGGCATGCGTTCTGGTTTCGGGGGGCTAGGTCGCGTATCGTAGAGCAGGAACGGGAATCGAAAATCGTCATATGAGTCACGCTGCCCGATGAGCCATGCAGACTTCGTCCATCTCCGGGTCCATACGCCGTACTCGCTGACCGAGGGCGCCATGCGCCTGCCCAAGCTGGCCGAGCTCTGCGTGAAGTACGCCATGCCGGCGGTGGCGATCACCGACACCAACAACCTGTTCGGTGCGCTGGAATTCTCCAAGGAGATGGCCGGCAAGGGCATCCAGCCGATCATCGGTTGCCAGCTCAGCTTGGGGCGGGCCGACCAGCAGCAGGGCGGCTTCGGCAAGCAGACCCGCAAGCCCGACCCCGACCGCATCGTCCTGCTGGCCCAGACCGAGGCCGGCTATTCCAACCTGATGAAGCTCTCCACCAAGGCCTATCTGGAGACACCGCCGGGCGAGGTGGCCCAGATTGCCTGGGCCGACCTGGAGCAGTTCGGCGAGGGGCTGCTCTGTCTGACCGGCGGTCCGCAGGGACCGATCGTGCGGCTGCTCAACGAAGGCCAGAATGACGCCGCGCGCCAGCAGCTCGAGCAGTTCAACCGCATCTTCCCTGGCCGGCTCTATGTCGAGATCCAGCGTCATGGCTGGGCGCTGGAGGCCAAGACAGAACCGGCCTTGCTCGATCTGGCCTATGCGCTCGACATCCCGCTGGTCGCCACCAACGACTGCTACTTCCCCGACGAGGACATGTACGAGGCGCATGATGCGCTGCTCTGCATCGCCGAAGGTTCTTACGTCGGTGAACAGAACCGCCGCCGCGTGACGCCGGAGCATCGCTTCAAGTCGGCGAAAGAGATGCGGGCGCTGTTCGCCGATCTGCCCGAGGCCATCGACAACACGCTGGTGATCGCCAGGCGCTGCGCCGTGAAGGCGAACGAACGCCAGCCGATCCTGCCCAGTTTCGGCGACGGCACGGGCGAAAGCGAACCCGACATGCTCCGCCGCATGGCGCGCGAGGGACTTGAGCTGCGCCTGCAGCAGGTCGGCGTCACCGATCCGGACAAGGCCAAGGTCTATTACGATCGTCTCGATTTCGAATGCGAGACGATCATCGGGATGAAATTCCCCGGCTACTTCCTCATCGTGGCCGACTTCATCCAGTGGGCCAAGCGCAACGGCGTCGCCGTCGGTCCGGGCCGCGGTTCGGGTGCCGGCTCGGTGGTCGCCTGGGCGCTCACCATCACCGATCTCGATCCGCTCCGTTTTGGTTTGCTGTTCGAACGTTTCCTCAATCCGGAACGCGTATCGATGCCCGACTTCGATATCGACTTCTGCCAGGAACGCCGCGAAAAGGTGATCGATTACGTCCAGCAGAAATACGGCTCATCGAACGTCGCCCAGATCATCACCTTCGGCAAGCTGCAGGCCCGCGCGGCACTGCGCGATGTCGGGCGCGTGCTTCAGTTGCCGCTTGGCCAGGTTGATCGCATCTGCAAGCTGGTGCCGAACAATCCGGCCAATCCGGTGACCCTGGCACAGGCGATCAAGGAAGAAGTGCGTCTGCGCGAAGAGCGCGATGCCGATGAAGGCGTGGCGCGCATGATCGCGGTCGCGCTGAAACTGGAAGGCCTGTTCCGCAACGCCTCGACCCATGCCGCCGGCGTGGTGATCGGCGACCGCCCGCTGGTCGAGCTGGTGCCGTTGTATCGCGATCCGCATGCCTCGATGCCGGCGACGCAGTTCTCGATGAAATACGCCGAAGCGGCCGGCCTGGTGAAATTCGACTTCCTCGGCCTGAAGACGCTGGACGTGTTGGAAAAGGCCGTCGACTTGATCCGCGCCCATGGCACGTCGATTGATCTGGCGACCATTCCGCTGTCAGACCAGCCGACTTTCGACCTGCTTGGACGCGGCGATGCGGTCGGTGTGTTCCAGTTTGAAGGCAGCGGCATGCGCGACATGTTGCGCAACATGAAGCCCGACGCCTTCGAGGATCTCATTGCGCTCGTGGCGCTGTACCGCCCGGGTCCGATGGAAAACATCCCGAGCTACATCGCGCGTAAACACGGCAAGGAAAAGCCCGACTACCTGCATGACTGGCTGAAGCCGGTGCTGGAGGAAACCTACGGCGTCATCATCTACCAGGAACAGGTGATGGAAATCGCCAAGGTCCTGGCCGGCTACTCGCTTGGCGATGCCGATCTGCTGCGCCGCGCCATGGGCAAAAAGATCAAGGCCGAGATGGACGCGCAGAAGGACCGCTTCGTCAGCGGTGCCAAGGACAAGGGCGTCGATCCCGAGCGCGCGGCCTTCATCTTCGAACTGGTGGAAAAATTCGCCGGTTACGGCTTCAACAAGAGCCACGCGGCGGCCTACGCGCTGGTGGCCTGGCATACGGCCTACCTGAAGGCCAATTTCCCGGTCGAGTTCATCGCTGGTTCGATGACGCTCGATATTTCCAACACCGACAAGCTGAATGTCTTCCGGCAGGAATGCGCGCGCCAGAGCATCGCGCTGCTGCCGCCCGACATCAACAAGTCGGATGTCGAATTCTCGGTTGAATACGACAGGCACGAGAAGGGCGCGATCCGGTATGCGCTTTCGGCCGTGCGCAATGTGGGTGCTGCGCCGATGGCGGTCATCGTGGCCGAGCGCAAGAAGAACGGTCCGTTCACTTCGCTGTTCGACCTGGCGGCCCGCGTCGATCCCACGGCGCTGAACAAGCGCATGCTGGAAAACCTGGCCAAGGCCGGCGCCTTCGATAATCTGGAAAAGAACCGCGCCAAGGTGCTGGCCGGTCTGGAGACGCTGGTCCGTTACGCCCAGAGCAAGGCGGAAGAACGTGCGTCCAATCAGGTCAGCCTGTTTGGCGGCGGCGGCAAGTCAGAAGAACGCCTGCCCAAAATGCCCGAGGGTCCGCACTGGACCCCGATGGAGCAACTGGCCAAGGAATTCGAGGCCATTGGCTTCTATCTGTCGGCCCATCCGCTGGATGCCTATCAGGCAACGCTCAATCGCGTGGGCGTGAAGCGCTATACCGACATGCTCAAGCAGCTGCACAGCAGCGACCAGATATTCAAGATCGCCGGCACGGTGATCTCGAAGCAGGAACGCACCTCGCAGAAGACCGGCAATCGCTTTGCCTTCGTCCAGTGCTCGGATGCCTCGGGCATGTACGAAGTGATGCTCTTCTCCGAAGTGCTGGCGCAGTATCGCAACCTGCTTGAGCCCGGCACCAACGTGGTCTGGCGCATGTCGGGCAAGCTGGATGGCGAACAGCCCAAGCTGAACGGGCAGGGCGTCGAGAAGCTGGACGATGTGGCCGCGCGCGCCGCTGCCGGCATCAAGATCATGCTCGACAATGCGCAGCCGATCGCCCAGATCAAGGACCTGCTGGAGAAGACCAGTCGCGGCAAGGGCCAGGTGCTGCTCGGTCTGCATCTGCCAGAGCCCGGCCTGCCCAGCGGCCTTGAGGCCGACATCAAGCTGCCGGCATCCTATGCCATCACGCCCAATGTGCGGCACCAGATTCGCGTGCTGCCCGGTGTGGTTGAGGTCTATGACATCTGACCGGTTTGGTCAGAAGTTCTTCGACAGCGTGAAGGGTTTGCCTTCCTCGACGGCCCGGTCGCCGGTGACCGGGCCGGGCGTGCCGCCGTTGATCGTGATGAAGTTGGCGACAATCTTTTCGACCAGCCAGTTCGAGACGTGACGGGGCAGGGTGTCGTCATCACCATAGACCGGCGGCAGATGCGAGCCGAGCCAGCGCACCATCTCGAAGGAAGGCCAGTATTTCACCTGCGGGTTCTGCTTGATCACCGTATCGATGGCGACCCGCAGAATGCTCTTGGAGACGCAGTCGGCCTCGAAAGCGGAGTTGTATTCGGTCGAGGCGTTGAGCGGCGCGGGCGACAGGGTGAGGAAGATTTCAATCGTGGGGTTGATCTGCTTCAGCACCGAGATCGTGTAGTTGATGTTGTCGACGTTATGCGCAACATCGGTCGTTTTCATCTCATAATCGGCCGGACGCTCTTTCTCGACCGCCATGCAGTAGGCATTGTGCACCTTGTTGTACCACAGCGGCGCCACGCCGACGGTGAAGACGAAGGCCCGGCACTGCCTTATGGTATCGACGAAAGCGGCCTTGGCCTTGTCGTCGAAGATGCCCCGCAGGAAATTGACGACCTGCTTTTCATAGATCAGATGCTCGGTGAGGGGTTTCGGGTTGTCCGAGGTGACATAGTTGAAAAAGACGGCGTTGGCGAAGGTCGTGTTGATCCACTCGTTCACAAACATATGCGCAACCGCATAGTTCATGTTGCTCAGCGCCTTGGCGAAGTTCGCTGCAAAGCATGACCCCTGGGTCATGACGGGAGCATTGCTGCCGAGGATGTCGGTCCTGGGATAAGTCTTCAGGATGAAGTTTCTAATCACGCCATCGATGTCTTTGAACAGATCGACATGCTTTGGATAAAAATGCACTTGAATTCCCCCGGACCAGAATGACCGCGCAGATGCAGGAATTCTATCACAGGCCATCGGAGCCGCGACCTTATTTTTTTGGGAAATAGGGGCTATAATGGTACGTGCCTGCGCAGGATCGCGGGATGACGGAAACAGCAAGGACAGTGAACGTGAACCAGGTGCAGCCGCAGACAATCCATCGCAAGGATTATCGCAAGCCTGATTACAGCATCGCGACGGTCGATCTTGAGTTCGATCTGATGCCGGAAGCCACGGTGGTGAAATCGACGCTGACGTTGCGGGCGGAAACCTCTGGTGCACCGCTGCGACTGGATGGCGAGGATCTGGAGTTGCTGTCCATCGCCATCGATGGCAAGCCGCTGGACAAGGCTGCCTATAATGTCGATGCCGAAAGCCTGACCATTTTCATTCCGCCAGCGAACTTCAGGCTGGAGGTCGTCACCAGAATAAACCCGAAAGGCAATACGCAGCTCTCGGGGCTGTACCAGTCGAACGGCAACTACTGTACGCAATGCGAGGCGGAAGGCTTTCGCCGCATCACCTATTTCCTCGACCGTCCCGATGTGATGGCGGTCTACCGCACCACCATCCGCGCCGATAAAAAATCCTGCCCAGTGCTGCTGTCGAACGGCAATCTGGTCGAGGAGGGTGTGCTGCCCGATGGCCGGCATTTCGCCGTCTGGCAGGATCCGTTCCCCAAGCCCTGTTATCTCTTCGCGCTGGTGGCCGGCGATCTTGCTGTCAATGAAGACAGCTTCACTACCCAGTCCGGCCGCAAGGTCGCCCTGCGCATCTTTGTCGAACATGGCAAGGAAGGACGTACCGCCTATGCCATGGATGCGCTGAAGCGTTCCATGCGCTGGGACGAGACCCGCTTCGGGCTGGAATACGATCTCGACCTGTTCAACATCGTGGCCGTCAGCGACTTCAACATGGGCGCGATGGAGAACAAGAGCCTGAATGTCTTCAACGACAAATACATTCTGGCCGATCCGGACAGCGCCACCGATTTCGACTATGCCGGCATCGAGGCCGTGGTCGCGCATGAGTATTTCCACAACTGGACCGGCAACCGCATCACCTGTCGCGACTGGTTCCAGCTCTCGCTCAAAGAAGGACTGACCGTCTTCCGCGACCAGGAGTTTTCCTCCGATATGCGCGCCCGTCCGGTGCTGCGCATCCAGGAGGTACGCAACCTGCGCGCCCGCCAGTTCCAGGAGGATGCCGGCCCAATGGCGCACCCGATCCGCCCGGACAGCTATATCGCCATCGACAACTTCTACACGGCGACAGTCTACGAGAAGGGCGCGGAAGTCATCCGCATGATCCATACCCTGCTGGGTGAAGACGGGTTCCAGAAGGGCATGAGGCTCTATGTCGAGCGCCACGATGGGGAAGCCGCGACCTGTGACCAGTTTGTTGCTGCCATGGCGGATGCCAGTGGCGTCGATCTCTCGCAGTTCCGGCTGTGGTACAGTCAGGCCGGCACGCCCGAGTTGAAGGTTGAAGGCCGCTACGATGCCAAGGCCGGTACTTATGAACTGACAGTGGCGCAGACACTCGCCCCGGCGCCGGGGCAGGAGACCAAGCAGCCGATGCATATCCCGGTCAAGGTCGGCCTGCTGGATGCGCAGGGGCAGGGCATTCCGTTGACGCTGGAGGGCGAAAGCCAGGCGGCCGGCACCAGCCGCGTGCTGTCACTGAGCAAGCCGAAGCAGACCTTCCGCTTCACGGGGGTGCCTGAGCCAAAGGCGCTGTCCTTCAACCGCGGCTTCTCGGCGCCGGTGAATATCGTGTCGAACCAGAACGGCGCCGAACGCGCCTTCCTGATGGCGCATGACGAAGATGCCTTCGCGCGCTGGGAAGCCGGCCAGCAATATGCCACCGACCTACTGCTGCAGCGCGTGGCCAAGCCGACCCAGGCTTTCGATCCAGCTTTCATCGATGCGATCGGTCTGATCCTGAAGGACAGCAAGCTGGATAAGGCCTTCATCGCCGAAGTCATCGCACTGCCGTCGGAAGACTATATCGCCGACCGCATGACGGTGGTGGATGTGGAGGGCGTGCATGCGGCGCGTCGCAGCCTGCGTCGCCAGATCGCCGAGACCTTCCGGCCGCTGCTGGCCGATCTTTACAAGACTAATACCGTCGCTGGGCCCTACAGCCCCGATGCCGGTCCGGCCGGACAGCGCGCGCTGAAGAACGCGGCGCTGTCCTATCTCTCGGAACTGGCCGATACGGATGCGGGCCTGCGGCAGGTCATCTTCGACCAGTATGCCAAGGCCGACAACATGACCGATCGCATGGCGGCATTGCGCCTGCTGATCGATATCGACTGTGCGGAGCGGACCAGGGCGCTGGACGATTTCTACACGCGTGCCGCTGGTGATGCGCTGGTGATCGACAAGTGGCTCGGTCTGCAGGCGATCTCGTCGCTGCCCGATACGCTTAATGTCGTGCAGGGCCTGCTTGGCCATCCGGCCTTCTCGATGCAGAAGCCCAACAAGGTGCGTGCCCTGATCGGCAGCTTTACGGCGAATGCGCTGCGCTATCATGCCGCCGATGGCTCAGGCTATGCCTTCCATGCCGACCGCATCCTGGAGCTGGAGCCGGTCAATCCGCAGGTGGCTGCCCGCCTGCTGGCGCCGCTCGGCCGCTGGAAGCGCTTTGATGTCGGACGTCAGGCCAAGATGAAGGCGCAGCTCGAGCGTGTCCTGGCCAAGCCGAAACTGTCACGCGACGTGTACGAGATCGCGTCCAAGTCTCTGGTTTAAGGTTTGCTGTAGGCGCGCAGGAAAGCGCGCACGGCGCTGTCGACGCGGCGCTGGATTTCGGCGGCAGGCATTTCACCATCGATGCGGAGCGTGCGCCGCATGCTGCGATGGCCCATCAGCATGCCGAAGAACTGCTCGGCAGCCAGCACCGGGTCTTCCACGGCCAGATGCCCGGCTTCGGTCTCGCGGTCGAGATAGGCTGACAGTCGCGCCAGGCCGCGACCCGGGCCGTTGGCGTAGAAAGTGGGGCCGAGGGTTGGAAAACTGGCGGCCGAGCCGATCAGCAGGCGCTGGAACTGCACCGCGCGGTCGGACAGGATCTTGGTCAGGAAGCTGGTGCCCAGCGCGTTCAGTACTTCATAGGGCGTGGCTTCCGGCGACAGTTCTGCCAGCGCCGCCGTGATCGAGCCCGAGGTCTCCTGCACGATGGCGGCGAATAGGTCGTCCTTCGAGGCGAACATGTTGTAGATGGTCTGCCGCGATACACCGGCCTGGGCGGCGATGGCTTCCAGTCCGATGCCATAGCCATGCTCGAAGAACATGTCGCGTGCCGTCTCCAGCACCGCGGCGCGCTTGGCCGGATCGGCAGGCCGGCCCCGTTTGATGATGGCCTGCTTGTTCAATGTGCCTCTCCCGGGGCAGGAGCCTGCTTCGGCTTCTGCGCGAGGATAACAGCGCAGGCGGCAGCGGCGAACAGGATGCTCAAGACGGTGAAGGTGTCGATGAAGCTCATGATGTAGGCCTGGCTCTGCACCTTGTTGCCCAGCATCTTCATCGCCAGCGCAGTCTGGTCGGCCGCCGTGCGGTCGCCGAACATGTTGGCGATGCTGTCGATATACTGCTGCACCTCGATGCGGCCGGGGTTGATGAAGTCGGTCATGCGGTTCCAGTGGAAGTTGGTCCGCTCGGTCATCAAGGTGTTGATGCCGGCCAGCCCGAAGGCGCCGCCGAGATTGCGGGTCAGGTTATAGAGCCCGCTGGCATTCTTCAGCTCCTGCGGCGGCAGGGTGCCCAGTGCAATCACGTTGATCGGTACGATGCAGAACATCAGGGCCGCGCCGCGCATGATCTGCGGCAGTAGCAGTTCATCGAACTGCCAGTCGCCGGTCAGGCCGGTCAGGCTCCAGGTCGAGGCAGCCAGTAGCGCGAAGCCAAAGGCCAGCACTGGGCGCGGATCGGCCTTACGCGCCAGTGTGCCGGCGATGGGTGCGGTGAGGAACTGCGCCAGGCCGGTGATGAACATGATCTCGCCGATCTGCAGGCTGTTGAGCCCGCGCACCCGACCGAGATACAGCGGCATCAGGTAAACCAGACCATAGAGACCGACGCCGATGGTCAGGCTGAACAGGCAGCCGGTGGCGAAGTTGCGGTTGCGGAAAGCCTTCAGGTCGACGATGGGATTGCGATAGGTGAAGCTGCGCCAGAAGAACAGCACCGCACCGATGCCGCAGGCCAGGGCCAGCCAACGCATGCCCTCGTCGGAGAACCAGTCCTTGCGCGTGCCTTCCTCCAGCACATATTCCAGGCTGCCGAGGAAGACGGCCAGCGAGCCGAGGCCGATATAGTCAAAGCCCTTGAACAGCGAATAGTCCGGCTTGTCGATATCCATGAAGGTCCAGACCAGCAGGCTGACGATGACGCCGGGCACGATGTTGATCAGGAACAGCCAGTGCCAGGAGAACAGCTGGGTCAGGTAGCCGCCCAGCGTCGGGCCGATGGTGGGCGCAAGCGTGGCGACCAGGCCGATGATCACGGTGGCGCCGGCCATCTTGTCGCGCGGAAAGATCATATAGGTGCTGGCGAAGACGGTCGGGATCATGGCGCCGCCGAGGAAGCCCTGCAGCGCGCGCAGCACGATCATGGTTTCCAGATTGGTGGCCATGGCGCAGCCCATGCTGGCGATGGTGAAGCTGAGCGCCGATACGGTGAACAGCACGCGCGTCGACAGCAGGCGCGAGAGATAGCCGCTGAAGGGGATCATGATCACTTCGGCGATCAGGTAGCTGGTTTGTACCCAGCTGATCTCGTCAGCTGAAGCCGAGAGGCCGGCCTGGATCTCGCTCAGCGAGGAGGAGACGATCTGGATGTCCAGGATCGCCATGAACATGCCCAGCACCATGGCGAAGTAGCCAATCATCCGACCTTTCGGCAACGCATCAGCCGCAGCCGGCGGCGGACCCATGGTGGCAACAGAGGCGGACATGACTCAGGCCTTAGCTCTTGGCGGCGACGGCGCGGGTATCGGTGACGGTGCGCAGGTCGACATCGACTACCACCGACATGCCCGGCACCAGCAGCAGCGGCGTCGCGGTCCTGTCGAGCACCAGCTTGACCGGCACGCGCTGCACGATCTTGGTGAAGTTGCCTGTCGCGTTGTCCGGCGGCAGCAGGCTGAACTTGGCGCCGGAGGCCGGCGCGAAGCTGTCGATGCGGGCCTTCAGCACCTGGTCGGGGAAGGCGTCGACATGCAGCAGGGCGGTCTGGCCCGGCTTCATGGCTTTCAGCTGCGTCTCCTTGAAGTTGGCGACGACATAAATGGCATCGGTCGGCACGATCACCATGATCTGGGTGCCGGGCTTCACATACTGGCCGGTCTGGCCGGTACGGTTGCCGATCACGCCATCGACCGGAGCGCGGATCACGGTGTTGTCCAGATCAAGCTTCGCAGCGGCGAGGTCGGCCTCGGCCTGGGCGATCTGCGCCCTGGCCTGTTCGTAGTTGGCGCGCAGCACGGCGATCTGGTTCTGCTCGAGCGACTTGCCGGCATCGGCGCGGTCGACTGCGGCGCGCGCCTTGCGCTGGTCTGCCTGGGCGAGTTCCAGCTTCTGGTTCGAGACATAGTTGCCGGCGGCCAGCTGGCGGTAACGCTTGAGGTCCTCCTCGGTGCGCGACTGGTCGGCCCGTGTTGAGCGTAACTGCGCGTCAGCTTCAGCGATCGCGGCCTGCTGGCTGCCGATCTGCTTCTCGACCACATCGAGCGCGGCGCGACGGGCCTGCACGGCGGCTTCGGCCTGCGCCACCTTGGCGCGATAGTCGCTGGCATCGATCTCGAACAGCACAGTGCCAGCCTTGATCTGCTGGTTGTCGTTCACACCCATGCTGGTGATGTAGCCGGTGACCTTGGGGGCGACGACCGTGATGTCGGCGCCGATATAGGCGTTGTCGGTGGTCTCGATGTAGCGGCCGTAGCTCCACCAGTGCCAGGCGCCATAGGTGCCGCCGGCAAGGGCCACGAGAGCGAGGAGCGAGAGGATGCGTTTCTTCTTGGTCATGGGGTCATTCCAGGGGAGGGCGTCTGGAGTGATTTTTAGGATTACTAGACGGCACTGTCTACGAATTAGCCGATTACCGCCGGTGACGGGGGTCACAGGTCTGCGTCGGATATGACAGCGCAAGCTCCGGATAGAGTGCAGGCGGCGGACCAGCTACCTCAGAGGGGCAGCCCGGAGGCCAGCATGTCATCGAACAAGTCTTTGTATTACCTGTCATTTGCCAATCTGGCGGCCAACGGGGCCGAGCAATTCGCCCTGGCTGCGATCCCGCTGATGGCGGCCATGCTGCTAGGGGCCACGGCCGAGACCATGGGCGCACTGAGCGCCGCCCAGACCCTGCCGTACCTGCTGCTGTCGCTGTTTGCCGGACTCTGGGCCGACCGGGTGTCGCGCAGCCGCCTGATGGCCGGATCGGAAGCCGGACGGGCGCTGCTGCTGGGACTGCTGCCGCTCGTCGCGATGGCCGGCTGGCTCGACATGACGGCGCTGGCGATCTTCGGCTTCGCGCTTTCGGCCGCGACGGTTGTGTTCAATGTCGGTCTGCAGGCCTATCTGCCCGGCATCGTGCCGCGTGAGATGCTGCCGGTCGCCAATACCAAGATCGAGTTCACGCGCGCCGCGGCGATCTTCCTCGGGCCAGGTCTGGCCGGCGCGGTCGCGGCCTGGACCTCGCCGGTGACGGCGCTGGCGCTCTCAGCCATCACCTCGGCGATCACCGCCGGCGTGTTGCTCGGCCTGCCGCGCGATAAACCATCGACAGCAACGCGGCCGCCGATGCGCGAGGCGCTGGCCGAAGGACTGACCCTGGTCTGGCGGCATCCACTGCTGCGCGCCATCGCCGGCTGCGCCATGGCCTGGAACTTCAGCTGGTTCGTGCTGATGGCCGTCTTCGTGCTGTTCGCCATGAACGAGATCGGCTTAGGCCCAGCCGAGATTGGCATTGCACTGGGCGCACAGGGGCTGGGCATGCTGCTGGCGGCAATCGCCATGCCGATGATCCATGCACGCCTGCGTCTGGGCCATATGATCCTGCTCGGGCCTGCGATGTCGGTTTTCGCGTCACTGTTCATCGGCGCGGCGACGATCCTGACTGAACGCGACACAGCCTTCATACTGCTCTGCGCGGGCTACTTCACCTTCGGCTTCGGCCCGATGCTATGGACCATCGGCCAGACCAGCCTGCGTCAGGCCATCGTGCCGCTGCGGCTGATCGGCCGCGTCAGTGCGATCCAGCAGGTGGCGACCTTGGGCATGCGTCCGCTCGGCGCACTGGCTGGCGGCTTTGTGGGTCAGTATTGGGGATTGTCGGCCGCGATCTGGCTGGCGGTGATCGGATATGGCGTGCAGCTGCTGGTCATCCTGCTGTCGCAGATGCCGGCATTGAAGGAATTGCCGCCGTCGATGGATGAAGAGGGAAGTGCTGTCGCTATTCCGGCATCTTGAAGCCGATCACGCCGCGCAGGTCGGCGCCTTCCAGATCGGCGCCGCGCAGATCGGCATTGGTTAGATCGGCATCCAGGAAGGAACAACCGCGCAGGTTGGCGCTGCGCAGATCAACCAGCGTCAGGATCGAGCGGTTGAAGCTCGCACCTTCCAGATCGGCGCCCTGGAACTTGGCCTGCGTCATGTTGCATTCCTGCAGGCTTGCCGCCTGACGGCGGTTCATCGCACCGGCAATGCTGATGGGCGACAGCTTGGCGCCGCGGAAATCGGCATTGGTCATGATGGCGCGGTCGAATTTCGCACCCTGCAGGTTGCTGGTGGCGAAATTGGCATTCAGCATCATCGCGCCGCGCAGATCGGACAGCACGAACCGCGAGCCGGAAAAATCGGTATTGCGCAGGATCGCGTAGGAGAAGTCACCGGCCGAGAAGTTGATGTTGTTCAACTTCAGATCCGACAGGTCATAGCGGCTGAAATCAACGCGCATGCCCTGCTTGCCAAGCGTTTCGATCCAGGTGAGATGCTCTTTCACGATGAACTGCAGCGAGCGGTCCAGGCTTTCCAGACTGCGCGGCATGATCGCCTTGGTGACATCGGCGTCACGCAGATCGACCGGGCGGAAATAGGCGGCCGTCAGATCGGCGCCGTCGAAGTTGGTCTCGTTCAGCACCGCGCCAGCCAGCACCGAGCCGTGCAGCACGCAATGCGACAGGTTCGAGCCGGTGAGGTCCGCGCCGGTGAACAGACAGCCTGACAGGTTCGATCCGGAAAGATCGGCGCCGTTCAGCTTGGCGTTGGAGAAATTGCAGTTGCTCAAATCGGTATTGCGACCGACCACCTTGCCCAGTTTGGCCGAGGTCAGGTTGGCGCCGGCCATCTTGGCGTTGTCGATGGAGGTGGCGCGCTTCAGCACCGCGATCAGGTTGCCATCATCATCGGGGCGCAGCAGCACGCCATCACGGATGTCGGCGTTGGTAAGGTTGGTGCCTTCGAGATTGGCGTTGCGCAGGTTCACGCCGCGCAGGTCAGCCTTGGTCAGGTCGGCGCGACGGAAGTCGGCGCCCTGCAGGTCGGCGGCGAAGAAGGACGAGCCAACCAGGATCGCGTGGCTGAAGTCGGCGTAATTCATCTTGCTGCCGACGAAATCGGCAGAGGTCAGTTCCTTGCCGCTGAAGTCCACCCGCGAGGCGTCGCGGAAGTGCATGACCATACGTTTGCCGCCACGAACCCCACGCACATAGTTGGCATGGTTCTCGAACAGTTCGTCGACTTCGTACTGGGCAATGACCTTGACGGGATTGTTCATTCGGCAGGTTTCTTTTTTCGGCCTTCGGTCAACCTAGCACAGGGTCAGGACAAGTTCACGCCGGTTGCGCCCGAGAAGTCGGCCCCTGCCACATCGGCGTCACGCAGGTCGGCACCGGTCAGATCGGCGCCGCGCAGATTGGCCCCCTTCAGGTTGGCATCGCGCATATCGCAGTGCATGAGGATGGCGCGGGTCATGTTGGCGCCTTCCAGATCGCAAGCGCTTAAGTTCGACTGGCTCAGATTGGCATTTTCCAGATTGGCATGCCAGCGCTTCGCATGCAGGGAGGAGATGGCCATGGGCGACAGCTTGGCGCCCCGGAAGTTCGTGCCGATCAGATTCGCGCCAGCGAATTTCACGCCACGCAGATCGGCATCGGTAAACTGGCTATTCAGCAGCATCGCATCGCTGAAGTCGCACATGGTTAAAATCGCGCCGGTAAAGTCGACCTCGACCAGGGTCGACTGCACGAACAGGGCGGCCGACAGGTCAATCTGGCCGAGTTTTGCCCCCGACATGTCGATGCGGCTGAAATCCGCCCGGCGGCCTTTGGAGCCGAGGCTGTCGGCCCAGGCAAGATGCTCGCGCAGGATGATCTGCAACGGCTTGTCCAGATCGCTGATGACCTTGGGCAGCATGGCGCCGCTCAGGCGGGCATCCTTCATTTCGGTATGACGGAAGAAGGCGCCGGCGAGGTCGGCACCATCGAATTTCGTGCCGTTCAGCATGGCGCCTGCCAGAACCGCACCTGACAGGGCGCAGCCGCTCATGTTGGTATTGGTCAGGTCGGCACCGACAAAGATCGCGCCGCGCAGATCGGAATTCGACAGATCGGCATCCACCAGTTTGGCGTTCGCCAAGTTGGCGTGGCTCAGGTCCGCCTGCTGACTCATGATGCGGCCCAGCTTGGCGCCCACCAGCTTGGAATGGGTCATCTGCGCCCGCTCGGTGACCGCACCGCCCACCGCGATCGGCACCAGATTGCCGTCTTCGTCAGGTCTCAGCAGCCGGCCATCACGCAAATCTGCGTTGGTCAGGTCAGCGAATTCCAGGTTGGCGCCGCGCAAAATGGCACCCCGCAGGTCGGAGCGGGTGAGATCAGAGGAGGAGAGGTCGGCGCTTTCCATGTCCGCCCCGTAGAAATTGGCCCCGATCAGCTTGGCGAACTTGAAGATAGTCCCTCTGAAGCGCCCGCCGACCATGCTGCATTCCCGCAGGTCGCGGTTGGCCATATTGAGGCCAGAGGCGTTCTGAAACTGCAAGTTGAGCCTGATACCCCCGCGCATGCCCTTGGCAAAACGCTCCTGGCTCGCCAGCAGGGGGTCTAGGTCTTTTTGCTGGATCACAGCCGCTTCGGACATGGCCGCATATGATCATGACGCCTATGCAGGCGCCAGTATCTGTTTGTCAGTAAACGGAAAAATCTTTAGGGATGCTCCGGGGCGCAAGCCGGGCAGGGCGCGTATACCCAGGGTGCTAAGGCGGCCCGGACCGGGGCTGGTTGCCGCTTGCGTTCCCGGTCCGAACCGGCTAAAAGGCGCGCACTCAAACCCACACGCAGGCTTACGCGGTTATCGGGGAGACATCCCGATACAGCGTTCCGGTGTCCCAGTTCCACACGAGGAGCGAAGGACGTGCCTGCGGCGGCCCAACCGGAGAAGGACATAGGATGACCCTGCCGACCTTTACCATGCGTCAGCTCATTGAAGCTGGCGTGCACTTCGGACACCAGACCCATCGCTGGAACCCGAAGATGAAGTCGTATCTCTTCGGAGATCGCAACAACATCCACATCATCGATCTGCAGCAGAGCGTTCCGCTGCTGCATCGCGCCCTGCAGGCCGTGCGTGACACGGTTGCCGGTGGCGGCCGCGTGCTGTTCGTCGGCACCAAGCGCCAGGCCTCGGAAGCGATCGCGGAAGCTGCCGCCAAGTGCGGTCAGTACTACGTGAACCATCGCTGGCTCGGCGGCATGCTGACCAACTGGAAGACCATCTCCCAGTCGATCAAGCGCCTGAAGGACCTGGAAGAGCTGCTGGGCTCGGGCGAGCAGGGCACTGCCGGCCTGACCAAGAAGGAAGTCCTGAACCTGACCCGCGAGCGCGAGAAGCTTGATCGTGCACTGGGCGGCATCAAGGACATGGGCGGCATTCCGAGCGTCATGATCGTCATCGACACGGTCAAGGAAGACATCGCCATCGCCGAAGCCCGCACCCTGGGCATCCCGGTCGTCGCGATCCTCGACTCCAATTCGGATCCGCAGGGCATCACCTATCCGGTGCCGGGCAACGATGACGCGCTGCGCGCCATCAACCTGTACTGCGATCTGTTCTCGCTGGCCGTTCTGAGCGGCGTGGAAGACCAGATTTCCTCCAGCGGTGCCGATATCGGCGCTGCCGAGGAAGCCCCGGTCCAGGCCGCTGCCGAAGGCGAAGCCGCGGCCCAGCCCCAGGCCTAATCGCCTGTAACTGTTCCGGTCGCGGCGCCTCTGTCGTTTTTCGACGGGGCGCCGCAGCCGTTTCCGTGACCCGACCGTTATTGACGGTTCAAGCATACTGAGAGGATGACATGGCTGAGATTACTGCGGCCCTGGTGAAGGACCTGCGCGAGAAGACCGGCGCGGGCATGATGGATTGCAAGAAGGCGCTGGGCGAGACGAACGGTGACCTGGACGCCGCCATCGACTGGCTGCGCAAGAAGGGCCTGTCGGCCGCTTCCAAGAAGGCCGGCCGCGTGGCCGCTGAAGGCCTGGTCGCCGTTGCCGTGAAGGACAACACCGGCGCCATCGTCGAAGTGAACTCGGAGACCGATTTCGTCGGTCGCAATCCGCAGTTCCAGGCGCTCGCCAGCGGCGTCGCCACCGTGGCGCTGAGCGCCGGTGACGATATTGCCAAGATCGAAGCCGCTGCCTTCCCGGGCAGCAGCCGCAACGTGAAGGACGAAGTGACCCATGCCATCGCCACCATTGGCGAGAACATGACGCTGCGTCGCGCCAAGAAGCTGACCGTCGATGGCGGCGTGGTCGTGTCCTACGTCCACAGCGCGCTGGCCGATGGCCTGGGCAAGCTGGGCGTTCTGGTCGCACTGAAGTCGACCGGCAAGCGTGAAGTGGTCGAACAGATCGGCAAGCAGGTGGCGATGCATATCGCTGCCGCCAATCCGCAGTCGCTGAGCCCGAAGGACCTCGACCAGGCCTTGGTCGAGCGCGAGCGTCAGGTGCTGACCGACCAGGCTGCCGCCTCGGGCAAGCCGGCCGATATCATCGCCAAGATGGTCGAAGGCCGTATTCGCAAGTTCTATCAGGAAGTGGTTCTGCTCGAGCAGACCTTCGTGATCGATGGCGAGACCCCGGTGGGCAAGGCGGTCGAGAAGGCCGGCAAGGATGCCGGCGCCCCGATCGAGATCACCGGTTTCGTCCGCTTCCAGCTGGGCGAGGGCATCGAGAAGAAGGCCGACGATTTTGCCGCCGAAGTGGCCAAGATGGCGGGCTGATCGCCCGTCCGGACTGCAATTCCGTGTCAGGGGGGCGAAAGCCCCCCTTTCCATGTCCGGCCGGTCCATGTCTGGCTGGCCGATCCTGCGGGGACGGTGACAAGGTCAGGGCAGGCGTCCGGGCGGGGCTGGGACCGCTGCCATGGGATTTGCGGGCGTGGTATAAAACCGCCACAGAATCGCCGCGCTTTTCCGTCATCCCTTGGCCCGCCGCGTCGCCGGGGAACGCCCCCTGAGGATCCTCATGAGCTTCAAATATCGCCGTGTCCTGCTGAAATGCTCGGGCGAGGCCCTGATGGGCCCGACCCCTTATGGCATCGACTTCGAGACGGTCGACCGCATCACCGCCGAGATCAAGGCGGTGCATTCCATGGGCGGCGAGGTCTGCCTGGTGATCGGCGGCGGCAACATCTTCCGCGGCGTCTCCGGCGCCACGCAGGGCATGCAGCGCGCTTCGGCCGACTATATGGGCATGCTGGCCACCGTGATTAACGGACTGGCCGTGCAGCATGCACTGGAATCCCATGGCGTGCCGAGCCGCGTGATGTCGGCCATCCGCATGGATACGGTCTGCGAGCCTTACATCCGCCGCCGCGCTATCCGACATCTGGAGAAGGGCCGCGTGGTCATCTTCGCCGCCGGCACCGGCAACCCGTTCTTCACCACCGATACCGCCGCCGCGCTGCGCGCCGCCGAAATGGGCTGCGACGCGCTGCTGAAAGGCACGCAGGTGGATGGCGTCTACAGCGCCGATCCAAAGAAGGACAAGACCGCGAAACGGTATGAGACGCTGACCTATATGGACGTGCTGCAGCAGGACCTGAAGGTGATGGATGCATCCGCCATCAGTCTGGCGCGGGAAAACCGGATTCCGATCCTGGTGTTCTCCTTGCACGAGGCAGGCGGCTTCGCCAAAGTGCTGACCGGCACCGGCCGCTGTACCGTGATCGAAGGCGAATAGGTCGGCCGTATTATCTTAAATATTTGGTATTATTCAGAAAAAGACGGGAGCAGGCAGGTGGCCGAACCGGATATCGACGACATTGAACGGCGCATGACCAAGGCGGTCGATGTGCTGAAACACGAACTCGCCAGCCTGCGCACCGGGCGCGCCAGTGTCAGCATGCTCGATCCTGTCCGCGTCGATGTGTATGGCAGCGTGATGCCGATCAACCAGGTCGGCACTGTGAGCGTGCCCGAGCCGCGCATGATCAGCGTGCAGGTCTGGGACAAGAGCAACGTGAAGGCGGTGGAGAAGGCGATCACCACCAGCGGCCTCGGCCTCAATCCGCAGGCCGACGGCACCCTGATCCGCATTCCGATCCCGGAACTGAATGAACAGCGCCGCAAGGAGCTGACCAAGGTCGCCGGCCAGTATGCCGAGCAGGCCAAGGTGTCGGTGCGCGGCGTGCGTCGCGACGGCATGGATAACCTGAAGAAGTCGGAGAAGGACGGCGACCTCGGCGAGGACGACGTCAAGATGTATCAGGACGAGATCCAGAAGCTGACCGACGATTCCACCAAGAAGATCGACGATCTGCTCGCCCAGAAGACCAAGGAGATCCTGCAGGTCTAGCATGTCGCAACCCGTTGCATCGCAGGCGCTTGCGCCGCTTCCGCCTCGCCATATTGCCATCATCATGGATGGCAACGGGCGCTGGGCGAAGGCGCGCGGCCTGCCGCGCAATCTGGGACACCGGCAGGGCGTGGATACCGTGCGCGAAGTGGTGCGCGGCTGTCGCGATCTCGGCATCGAATACCTGACGCTCTATGCTTTCTCGTCGGAAAACTGGAAGCGGCCGGAAAGTGAAGTTGCCGGTCTGATGGATTTGCTGCGGCTGTTCATCCGCCGCGAACTGGACGATCTGGCGCGCAACGGCGTTTGCATCCGTATGATCGGCGATCGCAGCAAGCTGGCACCTGACATCGTGGCGCTGATCGCGGAGTCCGAAGCCAAGACGCGCGACAATCGCAAGCTGACGTTGACGATTGCGCTGAGCTACGGCAGTCAGGACGAGATCGTCGAAGCCTGCCGTCGTCTGGCGGAGCAGGTTGCGGCCGGCACGCTGAAGCCGCAGGACATCACGGCCGATACGCTGGCCGGCAGTCTGCAGACAGCCGGCATTCCCGATCCCGACCTGATCATCCGCACCAGCGGCGAGCAACGTCTGTCGAACTTCCTGCTGTGGCAGTCGGCTTATAGTGAGTTGATCTTTATTGACAAATTCTGGCCCGATTTCTCGGTGCAGGATTTGGCTGCAGCGGTCGAGAATTACCAGCAGCGCGAGCGGCGCTATGGCGCCAGTGAGTGATTGCCCGGTCCGCATGACCTCCCTCAGCAGTCTGCAGCTTCGTATCCTCTCGGCCATCGTGCTGCTGCCCGTCGCGGTGGCGGCCGTCTGGTTCGGCGGCGTCGCGTTCATCGCGCTGGTGGTGTTGGCCGGTGTGCTGATGCTGTGGGAGTGGCTGCGCTTTCCCAAACAGGCCGACACTGCTGCGCCATGGACGCGCGGACCGCTGTGGATCGCGCTGGGGCTTGTCTACGTCATCCTGCCCTGTGCCGCGCTGATCTGGCTGCGCGAACTGCCCGAGCATGGTCGTCATGTCGTCTTCTGGCTTTTCTGCGCCGTGTGGTCGACCGATACCGGCGCATATTTCGCCGGCCGCACCATCGGCGGGCCGAAACTGATCCCGCGCATCTCGCCCAACAAGACCTGGGCCGGCCTGCTGGGCGGCATGGTCTCTGCCGCGATTGTCGGCGGCTTCGTGGCCGCTATCGATCCCACATTGCCGGCGCTGTCACTGGCCGCACTCGCCGGCGTTGTTGCCGTCGTGTCGCAGGCCGGTGATTTCACCGAGTCCGCCATCAAGCGCTATTTCGGCGCAAAGGATTCCAGCCATCTCATTCCCGGCCATGGCGGCGTGCTGGATCGCCTGGACGGCCTGCTGTTCGCCGCGCCCTTCGTGGCTGCCTGCATTCTGCTGTCGCGAGGAACGCTATGGGGATGACGGAAACCACCGTGCGCCGCGTCACCATTCTCGGCTCGACCGGCTCTGTCGGCCGCTCGACCATCGATCTGGTGGTGCGCGAGCCCGAACGCTTTCCGGTCGAGGCGCTGACCGCGCAAAGCAATGTCGCGTTGCTGGCCGAGCAGGCCATGCTGGTAAAGGCCAAGCTGGCGGTGATCGGTGACGAGAGCCTGCTGGCCGAGCTGCGGCAGCGTCTGGCCGGCAGTGGCATCGAGACGGCAGGCGGTGCAGCTGCCATCGTCGAGGCCGCGACACGGCCGGCGGAATGGGTGATGGCGGCGATCGTCGGCGCTGCCGGTCTGGAGCCGACACTGGCGGCTGTGCGTCGCGGTGCCCTTGTGGCGCTGGCCAACAAGGAAAGCCTGGTCTGCGCTGGCGCGCTGGTGATGCGTGAGGCGGCCCTGCATGGCGCCACCATCCTGCCGGTCGATTCCGAGCATAACGCGATTTTTCAGGTCTTCGATTTCGATGCGCCTGACAGCATCGACCGGGTAATCCTGACCGCCTCGGGCGGCCCGTTCCGCACCCTCAACCTCAGCGAGATGCGCGAGGTGACGCCGGCCCAGGCCATCGCCCATCCGGTCTGGAGCATGGGAGCCAAAATCTCGGTCGATTCCGCCACCCTGATGAATAAGGGGCTGGAGATGATCGAGGCCAGCTTCCTGTTCCCGGTGCCGGAAAGCCGGATCGAGGTGCTGATCCACCCCCAGTCGGTGATCCACAGCCTGGTTTCCTATGTCGACGGCTCGGTGCTGGCCCAGCTTGGGACGCCCGATATGCGGACCCCCATTGCAGTGGCGCTTGCCTGGCCCGGCCGCATGCCCACCCCGGCAACCCGGCTGGACCTGGCCGCGATTGCCAAGCTGACCTTTGAAGTACCTGATTTTGCTAGATTTCCTGCCCTTAACCTGGCGCGGCAAGCCTTGCAAACAGGGGGCGCTGCGCCTACTATCCTGAACGCGGCCAACGAAGTGGCCGTTGATGCCTTTCTGAATGGCCGGATCGGGTTTCTCGACATCACGCGGATCGTCGAACAGACCCTGTCCCGCGTGCCCAGTGGTCCCCTAATGGATCTGGCGGCGGTGCGGGAGGCGGATGGTGCGGCGAGGCGCTATGCGGCGCATCTGATCGATCCGACGGATGACGATCGGGTCGTGCGGGTGCAAACGAGAGGACGGGGCCGGCGCTGAAGCGCGGCTTGTTGAGGTGCCATGGACTTCATTGCCAGTTTCGCCGGATACGTCATTCCGTTTGTCGTCGTCCTCACCATCATCGTGTTCGTGCATGAACTCGGCCACTATTCGGTTGCGCGCCGCTGCGGCGTGAAGGTCGAGGTCTTTTCCATCGGGTTCGGTCCGGAGCTGTTCGGCTGGTTCGACAAGCATGGCACCCGCTGGAAGATCAGCGCCGTGCCGCTGGGCGGTTATGTGAAGTTCTTCGGCGACGCCGATGCGACCTCCAGCGCCGACAACACCGCCGTTGCCGCGATGTCGGAGGCGGACAAGAAGGTTTCCTTCCATCACAAGACGTTGGGCCAGCGCGCTGCCATCGTCTTCGCCGGTCCGGCCATCAACTTCATTTTCGCGATCCTGGTCTATGCCGTGCTGTTCAGCCTGGTCGGCCAGCCTTTCACGCCGCCCGTCGTCGGCGATGTGGTGCAGGGCAGCGCCGCGGAATCCGCCGGTCTGCGTTCGGGCGATCGCATCCTCAGCGCCGATGGCAGCGGGATTCAGCGCTTCGAGGAACTGCGGTCTTATGTGGCGCTGCGCGCCGAGACCCCGATTGCGCTTCGTGTGCTGCGTGAGGGCACCGAGATCGGCCTGACTGTGGTGCCGCAGCGTGTCGATGTCGCTGACGGGGCTGGCGGCACGCAGAAGCTTGGCCAGATCGGCATCCGGACTGCCGGCATCGATTTCGTCCGGCATGACCCCGCGACCGCCGTTGTGCAGGCCGTGCGTGAGACCTGGCATGTGGTAGCCAATACCTTCACCTATCTGGGCCGCATCATTAACGGCAAGGAGTCCGGCGATCAGCTCAGCGGTCCGCTGGGCATCGCCAAGATGTCGGGCGACGTGGCCAAGTCGAGCTGGCTCGGCCTGGTGTCCCTGATGGCCACCCTGTCGGTCGCGATCGGCCTGATTAACCTTTTCCCGGTGCCCATGCTGGATGGTGGCCATCTGCTGTTCTACGGCATCGAGGCGCTGCGCGGCCGCCCGCTGGGCGAGCGGGCCCAGGAATATGGCTTCCGCATCGGCTTTGCCCTGGTCATGTCCCTGTTTGTGTTCGCTACATGGAACGACTTGAACCGCCTGCCAATTTTCAATTTCCTCACTGGGCTTTTCTCGTGAATCCGGCTAAGTGAGGGGCGGTCTCAAGACGATGGGGATTGTGGCGGGGATGTTCCGAAGCGACGTGTTGTCCGTGCTGCGCCGGCTGTTTGTGCTGCCGGTGCTGGCTTTGCTGCTCGCCAGCCTGCCGGTCGCCCATCCGGCCCAGGCGCAGGGCACTGGCCCCCAGATCCGCGATGTCGTGATCGAGGGCAACCAGCGCATCGAGATTTCGACCATCCAGAATTACCTGACCCTGCAGCCGGGTACGGTCTATTCAGCCGCCGAAGCCGACAAGTCGCTCAAGGCCCTGTTCGCCACCGGGCTTTTCACCGACGTCAATCTGCGCCTGCAAGGCAGCAGCGTTATCGTACGCGTGATCGAGAGCCCGGTGATCAACCGCATCCTGTTCGAAGGCAACCGGCGCGTTCAGGCCGACCAGCTGCGTGGTGAATTGCAGCTCAAGCCGCGCCAGGTCTATACGCGCGCCAAGGTGCAGGCCGACACCCAGCGTCTGCAGCAGATTTATCGCCGCACCGGTCGTTTCGCCGCCACCGTCGAGCCGAAGGTCATCCAGCTCGAACAGAACCGCGTCGATCTGGTGTTCGAGATCACCGAAGGTCCGCTGACTGGCGTCAGCCGCATCCGCTTCATCGGCAATCAGCGTTTCAGCGACTCCCGCCTGCGCGAGGAAATCCAGACCAAGGAAAGCGCCTGGTGGCGTTTCCTGAGTTCGGACGACAGCTACGATCCCGATCGCGTCACCTTCGACCGCGAGAAGCTGCGCAAGTTCTATCTCAGCAAGGGCTATGCCGACTTCGCGGTGAACAATGCCGTGGCCGAGCTGCTGCCCAATCGCGAGAAATTCGTCATCACCTTTACGCTGGAAGAGGGCAATCGCTACAAATTCGGCGCGATGGATGTGGTCAGCGAGATCAAGGGCGTCGATGGCAGTCAGCTGAAATCCTTCATTGAGACCAAGACCGGCGATACCTATAACGCCGATCTGGTCGAGAAGACCGTTCAGGCCATGACGACCGAACTTGGCCGCTTTGGCTATGCGTTCGTTGATGTGCGCCCGGATGTCAAAAAGGATCGCGAGAAGCGCATCATCGACGTGACTTATCGCATCGGTGAAAGCCCGCGCGTCTTCGTCGAGCGCATCGACATCGTCGGCAATGTGCGCACGCTGGACAAAGTGATCCGCCGCGAGTTCCGTCTGGTGGAGGGCGATGCCTTCAACTCGGCGAAGCTGCGTCGTACCCGGACGCGTCTGCGCGGCCTGAACTTCTTCGACAAGGCCGAGATCACCGAAGCCAAGGGCAGTTCGCCCGACAAGGTGGTGCTGACAGCCGAGGTGACCGAGAAGTCCACCGGCGAGCTTTCGCTGGGTATCGGTTATTCGACGACGGAAAGCGTACTGGGTGACATCACGATCCGCGAACGCAACCTGCTTGGTCGCGGTCAGGATCTGCGTCTGGGCTTCAGTCTTTCGACCCGTCGCCAGCAGCTCGATCTCGGCTTTACCGAACCGTACTTCCTGGATCGTGAACTGGCTGCGGGCGTCGATGCGCTGCGCCGCCGTACCGACCTTGAGCGCCGCAGCGGTATCGATCAGACGACGACCTCGCTGACTCCGCGTCTGTCGTATCCGATTACGGAAAACCTGTCGCAGCTTGTCTATTACCGCATCCGGCAGGATGAGATTAACAATGTGAATGCGACGACGTCCCGCTTCATCCGGGCCCAGGAAGGCAAATTCCTGACCTCGGCAGTCGGTCATACTCTGACCTATGACCGCCGCGATGACCGCATCGAGCCGACCACCGGCTATGTACTGCGCCTGTCACAGGAAGTTGCTGGCCTTGCCGGCACCGAGCACTACTTCAAGAACGTCGGTACGGCGACCAAGTATTTCGCGGTGACCGATGAAACGGTGTTCAGCATTGGCGCCGAGGCCGGTATGATTAACGGCCTGAGCGACGATATTCGGCTGGCGAACCGCTTTTTCCTTGGCGGCGACACCTTCCGCGGCTTCGAAAATGGCGGTATTGGCCCACGCGACCGGACCACAGGCGATGCCTTGGGCGGCGAGCGCTATTACAAGGGCGAGGCAAATCTGATATTCCCCATCGGATTGCCTAACGAATTCGGCATCAAGGGCCGACTTTTCACCGAAGCCGGTACGTTGTGGAAGAATTCGGATGTCGGACCTGAAGTGGTCGACGAGAAGAGCATCCGCGTTTCGGTCGGCACTGGCGTGCAGTGGAAGTCGCCCCTGGGCCTGATCCAGGTTGATCTGGGCTTCCCGATCGTGAAGGAACAGTTCGACGAGAAGGAACTGATCCGCATCAACTTCGGGTCCAGATTCTAACAGTTCTGTCTAGCAAGGTTTGATGGTTATGACTTCGATGATTAAATCCACAATTGCCGCATTGGCGCTGGCTGCTGCCGTGCTGCCGGGCGTCGCCGTGGCGCAGGCCGCCGGTGGTGGCGGCAAGGTTCCGCCTGCCATTATTGCTGTGATCGACAGCCAGCGTGTGACTCGCGATGCCGCCGCACTGAAGGGCGCTCGCCAGCAGCTTGAGCAGTATCGTTTCAACTTCCAGGCTGAGATCGCCAAGGAAGAGGAAAAACTGCGCGCTGAGGAGCAGGAGATTGCCCGTCAACGTTCGGTGCTGTCACCCGAAGCCTTCGAGCAGAAGCGTCAGGCGTTCCAGGGCAAGGTTGTCGACCTGCAGAAGCGCATCCAGGAGCGTTCCCAGTCGCTGGAGAAGATGCTCAACGGCGTGCGTGACCAGGTTACCCGGCAGGTGGTTGAGATTCTGCAGACTCTCGCGCAGGAGCGCGGCTTCAACATGGTGCTCGACCGCGGTCAGGTGCAGATATTCATCGGGGACAGCATCGACATCACGCCCGAAGTGCTGAAGCGTCTTGATCAGCGCCTGCCGTCCGTCAAAGTGAATCTCCCCGGGAAATAAGGGATGGCTGATCCGCGCTTTTTCGAGCGGGCCGGCCCCTTCACTCTGGGCGACCTGGCTACCCGTTGCGGAGCCAGGCTGGCTGATCCGTCCCAAGCGGCGCGATCGGTGGAAGACGTTGCGCCGCTCGATCAGGCCGGACCGACTCATCTGGCGTTTCTGGATAACACCAAATATGCGGATGCTTTCTCGGCCACCAAGGCCGGGGCCTGCATCGTCCATGAAAAGCATGCGACCCTGGCACCGGCGGGCACAGCCCTGCTGATCTCGCCCAAGCCGTATCTGTCCTATGCCCGCGCGGCGCAGATTTTTTATCCGCAAACCAGGCCGCCCGCCGGCGTTCATCCGGCTGCCGTTGTCGACCCAACCGCCCGTCTGGGCGAGGGCGTGAGTGTTGCCGCCTGCGCGGTTATTGAAGCGGGTGCCGAAATCGGCGCGGACGCCGTGATCGGCCCGGGTGCAGTGATCGGCCGCAATGTCCAGGTGGGACAGGGCAGCCGCATCGGCGCCAGTGTGACCCTGAGCCATTGCGTGATCGGCGAGCGTGTCCTCCTGCATCCAGGTGTTCGTATCGGGCAGGACGGTTTTGGCTTCGCGCCTGATCCCACCGGGCATGTGAAGGTGCCGCAGCTTGGTCGTGTCCTGGTCGGCGACGACTGCGAGATCGGTGCCAACAGCACCATCGACCGTGGCGCGGGTCCCGATACTGTGATCGGCCCAGGCTGTTGGATTGATAATCTGGCGCAGATCGGGCACAACGTGGTTCTGGGACGTGGCTGCATCATTGTGGCGCAGTCCGGTGTTGCCGGCTCAACCCAGTTGGGTGATTTCGTCGTGCTGGCTGCCCAGAGTGGCATTGCCGGCCATCTGAAGATCGGCACCGGCGCGCGCATCGGGGCGAAGTCGGGGGTAATGACCGATATCCCGGCCGGTGAAAGCTACTTCGGCATTCCCGCGACCAAGGTAAAAGAATATTTCCGTCAGATTGCCACCATGCGGCGTCTGGCGCAGAAGAAAGGCCAGCAGGATGAGTGAGACTGAAACCGGAATCGATGTAGCGTCAATTGACGTGCTGCGGATCATGGAAATGATCCCGCATCGGTATCCGATGCTGCTGATTGATCGCGTTGTTGATCTCAAGGTGGGAAAAAGCGCGATCGGCATCAAGAATGTCACCATCAACGAGCCTCAGTTCACCGGTCACTTCCCCAGTCAGCCGGTCATGCCCGGTGTCATGATTGTCGAAGCAATGGCGCAGACGGCGGCGGTGGTTGTCGTACATAGCCTGGGCAAGGAAGCCGAGGGCAAGCTGGTTTACTTCATGACCATTGACGAGGCGCGTTTCCGCAAGCCAGTCACCCCCGGCGACCAGATGCATATCCATGTGGCGGCGCTCAAGCAGCGCGGGCCGGTCTGGAAGTTCGAAGGCAAGGCCATGGTCGATGGCAAGCTGGCGGCCGAGGCGATTTTCTCGGCCATGATCCTCGATAAGAAGTAATCAGATGTCGAAGATTCATCCCACAGCCGTGGTCGAGGATGGCGCCAAGCTTGGCGCCGATGTGAAGCTCGGCCCTTACAGCATCGTCGGCGCCCAGGCGGAACTGGGCGATGGCGTCGAACTGCTGAGCCATGCCGTCGTTGCCGGCATCACCTCGGTTGGCGCAGGCACCAAGATTTTCCCCTTCGCCTCGGTCGGGCATCAGCCCCAAGACCTGAAATATCATGGCGAACCCTCGCGTCTGGTCATCGGCAAGAACAACGTGATCCGTGAAGGGGTCACGATGAACACCGGTACCGAAGGTGGCGGCATGCTGACCAGCGTCGGTGACAACTGCCTGTTCATGACCGGTGCCCATGTGGCTCATGACTGCCATGTCGGCAATAATGTTGTGATGGCGAATAACGCCACGCTGGCTGGCCATATCGATGTGGGCGACTTCGCCTTTGTCGGCGGTTTGGCCGCGATCCATCAGTTCTGCCGCATCGGGCCTCATGCGATGATCGGCGGCATGAGCGGTGTTGAGCAGGATGTGATTCCCTATGGCATGGTGATCGGCAATCGTGCGCATCTGACCGGCCTCAATCTGGTTGGCCTGAAGCGTCGAGGCTTCGAGCGCGATGACATCTCGAAGCTGCGTGAAGCTTATGACCTGCTGTTTGCCAGGGGTGATACGTTGAGCCAGCGCCTGAATGATGTCGCTGTACAGTTCGCTGGTGCCAAGCTGGTGCAGGAGCTGGTGGAGTTCATCCGCAACGCTTCCAAGCGTGGTGTTTGCCAGCCGCAGGCGGATGGCGCCGGCGCAGCCTAAATCCTCCCTGCCCAAGCTGGGTCTGATTGCCGGCGGCGGCCAGATTCCGTCACTGATCCGTGATGCATGGCTGGCCGAAGGCCGGTCGCTGTATATCGTAGCGCTCAATGGTTTTTGCGCGCCGGCTACAGTGGATGGTGTCGAGCATGCGTGGTTCGACCTGCCGCAGGTCGGTGGACTGTTGAAAGCCCTGAAGCAGGCTGCGGTCGACGAGGTTTGTCTCTGTGGCTCGGTCACCAAACCCGATTTCAAGAACTTAAAGCCGGACCTGAAAGGTGCGTTGTTGCTGCCACGGCTGCTGAAGGCGGCGCTGGTCGGCGACGATGCGATCCTGCGCGTGGTGGTCGAGACCTTCGAACAGGAGGGCTTCCGCATCATCGGCGTGGACAGCTTGATGCAGAATCTGCTGGTTCGCGCGCAGCCCTATGGCGCGATCACGCCCACACCGGCACAGACGGACGACATTGCTGTCGCGCTACGTGCGGCCCGTGATCTGGGCGCCATGGACAAGGGGCAAGCGGCTGTTGTCGCAGGTGGACAGATCGTGGGTCTTGAAGACGATGCCGGCACGGATGCACTGCTGCGCCGCATGGCGGATGAGCCGGCCGCGCGCGGCGGCGTGCTGGCCAAATGTGTCAAGCCGCAACAGGATCGCCGCGTCGACCTGCCCACGGTGGGAGTGACGACGATAAAGAATGCTGCTGCGGCTGGCCTGAGTGGTATTGTCATCGAAGCTGGTGCCGCCCTGATGGTTGATGCGGCTGCAACCACGCAGGCTGCCGACACCCTTGGTCTCTTCGTGATCGGGGTCAGCCATGACCGCTGAACGCAAGCTGCGGGTGGCCCTGCTGGCCGGCGAGCCCTCTGGTGACGTGCTGGGCGCCAGCCTGATGCGGGCACTGCGCAGCGAGACCGATGGCCGGGTGGAGTTCATTGGCACGGGCGGCGCCCAGATGGAAGCCGAAGGTCTGCGCAGCCTGTTCCCGATTGCCGACATGGCCATCATGGGCGTGGTGGAGTTGCTGCCGAAGGCACGCTTCCTGCTCAGGCGGATCGACCAGGCGGCAAAGTTCGTGCTGACCGAAGCGCCCGATGTGGTCGTCACCATCGACAGTCCCGGTTATACCCGCCGCGTGATGCAGCGCGTGCCGGGCCGCAGTTTTCCCATCGTCCATTATGTGGCGCCGACGGTCTGGGCCTGGCGGCCTGGTCGTGCGCGTCGTCTGGCGCGGTTGTGCGATCATCTTCTGGCGCTGTTGCCGTTTGAGCCGCCGTATTTCGAGGTTGTCGGCCTGCCAACCACCTTCGTCGGGCATCCTGCCGTCGAGACCCTGACAGGTGCACGCAAGGCGGAAGCCGAGGCCGCAGCGGCGGGCAGGGGATTCCGTCAGCGGCATGGCATTGCTGCTGGTGCCCACCTGTTCGCCCTGATGCCGGGCAGCCGCAAGGGCGAGGTGATGAAGCTGCTGCCGGTCTTTGCCGAAGCGCTGGAGCGACTGAAGGCGCAGGGCCAGGCTCTGCATCTGCTGATCCCGACTGTCGAAACGGTCTCGGAGATGGTGAAGGCCGCGGCGCCGTCGCTGCCGTTCCCGGTTACCGTGCTGGATACCGCATCGGAGCGCTACGCCGCCATGCTGGAGGCCGAGGTCGCGCTCGCCGCATCAGGGACTGCGACACTGGAACTCGGCCTGGCCGGTACGCCCACAGTACTGGCTTATAAGATTAATCCGATCAGCGCGGCGATCATGCGGCGCTTTATCACCATTCCCTATGTTGGGTTGGTGAATATCCTGCAGCAGCGCGAGATCATGCCGGAATTTCTGCAGGAGAAGTGCAGGCCGGATACGATCGCTGCGGCGTTGCATCAGCTGTTGACCGACCCGGCCGTACGTCAGCGCCAGATCGATGGCTGTGCGGCGGTGGCGACCCAGCTTGGCGCCGACGATCCGGTGCCGCCGGCCCATCGTGCGGCCCGGACAGTGCTGGCCGTGGCGGCGAAGCGGTTGCCAGGACCCGCCTGATCTCCCATATCATACCGCTCCCAGTTCTACCGTTCCCAGCCCCGGAGGACCGACGCATGAACGAGACTGCCCCGATTGCCAAACCCGCAGGCCAGGCCGGGTCTTTCCAGATGCTGCACACCATGCTGCGCGTCTTGGACCTTGAGAAGTCGCTCGACTTCTACGTCAAAAAGCTGGGCATGACCCTGCTGCGCAAGACGGATTATCCGAGCGGCGAATTCACGCTGGCCTTTGTCGGCTATGGCGATGAAAAGGCCAATACCGTGATCGAGCTGACCCACAACTGGGGCCAGAAGGAGCCATATACGATCGGTACTGGCTTTGGCCATCTCGCGCTGGGCGTTCCCGACATCTACGGGGTGTGCAAGGTGCTGGAAGAGGCCGGTGTCAAAATCCCGCGCCCGCCAGGCCCGATGAAGCATGGCGGTAGCGTGATCGCCTTCATCGAGGATCCGGACGGCTACAAGATTGAACTGATCGAGCGCAAGCCCGCATAAAGAAAAGGCCCGGTATGAAACCGGGCTTTTTGCTGATGCCCCTGTATCAGGGCGTGACGGTTACAGTCGCCTTCATCTTGGGGTGAATCCGGCACTGAATGATGTAGTCACCGGCTTCCTTGAAGGCGACGGATGTTTCTGAATCCGGCGCCTGCAGCCCGATGTCGAAGATGCCGCCCTTGCTGGGCGAGTAGACATTGTGTCCGAAGGGGTCTTGATTGCGGAAGGTCACTTGTCCACCGACTGCAACCCTGACAGCCCCCGGCTTGAAGGCAATGCCCTGCTGCAGGATCGTCACACCTGTCTGTGCTTCCGACCAGGCGGAATACAGCATGATGACGAGCGCCAGCAGGGCACTGCCGATGACAACCGCAATACCGTCACGCAGCATGATCATTCGCTTACATGCGCGGGGTCAGGACGGCAATGTCGATAATGGCGGCCTTGCCAGTGCCAATCGCGCCGACCTTCTTGGTCTTGCCGGTGCCGACATCAAAGCTGTAGAGCGCACCATTGGCGACGGCGAAGCCCATATAGTTGCCCTTGGAGTCCGTATAGATGTCGATGGCCTCGACGATGGTGCCGGCACCCAGACCGGTGGGGCCGACGGTGCGCAGGACGCCATCATTCGGCGGGTCCTGCACGATGTAGGTGCCGTTCATACTGTCCATCTCGAACAGCTGGGTCTGGGTCGCGCCGGCGAAGGAGTTGATATAAGCGCCGGCATAGACGCCCATCGGCTTGCCTGCACTGGCATCGGCCGGGCGATAGGCAAGCTTGCCGTCCACCACGGCCTGCCCGGTGTCGACATTGACGCGCAGGCTCTGACCCGTTGAGGCGATCACACGCATGCGGTCGGCCTGCGGATTGAAGTCGACAATCACATGGTCGACGGACTCGATGGTCGTCGATAGCTTGGACTTGCGCGTGGCGGCGCCGGTCGCAGTGTCGACGGTATAGATCGTGCTGTCAGTTGTGAGGGCATAGAGTTTGCCATCCGACGGGCGTACGTCGATGCCGAGGATTTTACCTTCGATGCCTGTAACGGCCACGGACTTGATTTTGCCGGGAGCCTTGTCACTGAACAGGACGATTTCGTTGTGGTTGCTCAGCCCGACCATATCCAGCGCCAGGGCAGGAGCGGCAATGGCGGCGAGGGCGACGGCAGACGTCACGGCGGCGGCGGTCCTGAAACGCATTAAATCCTCCTGTTAAGACAGCGGAATCGCTATCGCCAAGAGTGGTAGACCGAAAGGGGGGAAGGTCAAGGCCACAAAAGGCGGGTAACCTGGTTGTTATTGCAGCTTGATGTTGAACATGGCCGCAATCTTCTGCTGCAACTGGGCCGAGGAAAAAGGTTTGATGACATAGGCATCGACCCTGTTTTTCCTGGCCTCAATTACGAACTCCTCGTTCGCATTCCCCGTCAGCATCAGGAACGGCATGTTCTCCCAGGTCTTGCGAACATGCTTGAGCAGGTCCAGGCCGGTGACATGAGGCATGTTCCAGTCGGAAATGATCAGATCGTATTGCAGTTCGGTTTCGCCCAGCAGGGAGATGGCTGCCTGGCCGTCCTTGACGATGGTCAGATTGTTGATTCCCAACTGGCGCAGGACCGAAGCGGCCAACCTTTGGGCAAACATGTCGTCCTCGACCAGCAGGACACGCAGGGCCCCAACTCCGGGAATTTTGTTATCCAGCATTCTTCAGTTCCGTGGATGGCGACGTGGCCAGCCCATTTTTCCATTTTTGCAGCCAGGCGACGCCTGACTCCAAGGATTGTTTCAACGCCACAGTATAATGTGTCGTTCCGGCCACGTCGCCTGCAAGCCCGGCTTTTTCCAGTTCCACGGCTTCCCGATTTACGGCCATCAGCCCGAGGCTGGCAGATGAACTCTTCAGGCTGTGGGCCAGTTCTGCCATCCGGCGGCAATCGCCGTCCCGGTCAAAGGCGTCCAGGCCCTCGGCCATCTCGACAGCCAGGCCGATAAAGGTTTCCACCAGATCGGCGACGGTTTCCTCGTCCAGATCGTCGACCAGCATATGAAGGGCCTGTGGATCGTATTCGATCTCGCTGTTGCCGTAGGGGGAGGGTTCGGCAAGCACGGGCATTGGCGCGCCGACAAACCCCATGACGCGACGGATCGCCTGGTCCAGGGCGGCCGGTGCGATCGGCTTGCCGACATAGTCGTTCATGCCGGCGACGAGGCAGCGTTGCACGCCATCGGTGCTCAGTGAGGCTGTGACGGCAATGATGCGGGTATCGCGCCAGGGCTCAGGCAGCTTGCGAATCTCCTGGGCAGCGGTGATGCCGTCCATCTCTGGCATATGGACGTCCATCAGGATCAGATCGAATGGCGGCGTGGCCTGACTGGCCGCCTCGACGGCCAGTTTGCCATTGGTGGCAAAGGCAACCTGATGTTTCTGCTCCATCAGAATGCCGGCGGCCACCTTGCGGTTCACCGGATTGTCTTCGGCCACCAGAATGCGCAGCGAGGGCAGGGGGGTGTCGACCGAATCCTTCTTCACGGCCAGCGGCTCCTGGCCGGCGACCAACGGCAGCCGGAACCAGAAGGTGCTGCCTTGCCCCGGTTCACTATCGACGCCGATGGTGCCGCCCATGGCCTCGACCAGGCGTTTGCAGATGGCCAATCCAAGTCCGGTTCCGCCGAAGCGGCGCGTGATCGAGGAATCCGCCTGCACGAAGCTGCCGAACAGCTTGCTCAGGCTTTCTTTGCTCATGCCGATACCAGTGTCACGCACTTCAAAGCGCAGGCCTGCAGCATTGCCGTCGGAATCTGGTTCCGGGCGGACAATAACTTCGACGCGGCCGGCCTCGGTGAATTTGATCGCGTTCCCGATCAGGTTGAGCACGACCTGGCGCAGGCGGTTAGGGTCGCCCACCAGATAAGCCGGCAGGCCGGGCGCCACCGATGCAGTGAGTGCCAGGCCTTTTTCTTCGGCGCGATTCTTCATCAACATCAGAGACGCACTGATGACGCGTGTCAGATCATAATCGATCTGTTCGACATCGACGCGGCCGGCTTCCAGTTTCGAGAAATCGAGGATGTCGTTCAGGATCACCAGCAATGCTTCGGCGGAGTCCAGAACGGTGCCGGCGAGATTGCGCTGATCGGCATTCAACGGCGTCTTGACCAGCAGGCGCGTCAGACCAAGGACCCCGTTCATCGGCGTGCGGATTTCGTGGCTCATCATGGCCAGGAATTCCGACTTGGCTTTGGTGGCGGCCTCGGCATGCTCGCGTGCGATCTGCAGATCTTCCATGGCCTGGCGGAACACGCGGAGCGCGGAACCCATCTGGCCGATTTCATCGCGCCGCTTGGTCTTGGGCACCTTGACGCTGATGTCCCCACCGGCGAGCTGGAACATGGTCTGCGTCATCGCGTTCAGCGGTGACACAATGTTGCGGGTCAGCAGGATCAAAACAATCAGGATCACGGCGGCGAGCGCGATGATCATCGCCATGGTGCGATCCTTGGTATCCTGGATCGTGGCTTCCGCCTGCATGCGGAAGACGAAACCGTCTTCGGCTGCGATCTGGGTCAGGATTTCCAGGCTCTCGGATATCGCGGCTGCAATCGTCTCGCGGGTGCGGCTGTATTCGCGACGCGCCGGCGTTTCAGGTGGTTCAGCCAGCCCGTTCAGGGCGGATTCCAGCCAGAGTTCGTTCAGGCTGCGGATTTTTGTGCCGTAGCTGCGGATGGCAGGATTCAGGCCTCGTTCCTCGGCAATGGCCAGGTCGCCCAGGAATTCATCGTTCTTGGTCCGGATGTCTTCAGCCCGTACCATACTGCTGCTGGTATCGGCATCGGCCAGGATTTCCCGGGCGATCAGTTCCTCAGTGGCGAAACCGGTCTGCGCCAGGCGGGCGTAGTTGATGGTCATCAATGGCTGGTCGTACATCCGTACAACCAGGTCGCCGACGGCCTGAACTGCCCAGAAGGCGGCCAGACCCAGACCCGCCGCCGTCAGAACGGAGATCGCGAACGCGGCGGCCAGTTTGAGGCGCACAGTGATGCGCATGCGGAAATCCACCCTGCCTTTCGGGGGAAACTATCGGATTTTTATGAGCTTACGGCCAGCATTTCCAGAGATGCCGACAGGCAGAAAAGGAAAGGGCCGCCTGAAAAGGCGGCCCTGTAACCTGATTGTGTGGAGTTAGAGGCGGCTGATCATCCAGGCGGCCGCCGTCACCGCCATTGCCAGCCAGATCCAGAATTGCGGCCGGCGCAGCAGGAAGCGGGGGGCAATCCGGTTGTCATTCGAAGCCATCGGCATATTCAGAAAACCGGGGCGAAGCCAGCCATAGCCGGTCGCCTGGGTTCCCGTGGGCGGTTTCCCGCCATGCCGTTCAGCCTGTTTGCCCATCGGCCCGCCTCCCAAGTCGGTGCCGTCAATTCACGTCAATAAGACGCGGATTACTTACGCTTGTCGAGCGGAATATACGGACGCTTGGTGGCACCGGTATAGAGCTGACGGGGGCGGCCGATCTTCTGCGCCGGATCCTCAATCATCTCCTTCCACTGAGCGATCCAGCCCACAGTGCGGGCCAGCGCGAACAGCGCGGTGAACATCGCGGTCGGGAAGCCCATCGCACGCAGGATGATGCCCGAATAGAAATCGACATTCGGATAGAGCTTCTTGGAGACGAAGTAGTCATCTTCCAGAGCGATGCGCTCGAGTTCCATCGCCAGCTTCAGCAGCGGCTCATCCTTAACGCCCAGTTCATCCAGCACCTCGTAGCAGGTCTGGCGCATGACCTTGGCGCGCGGGTCGTAGTTCTTGTAGACGCGATGGCCGAAGCCCATCAGGCGGAAGCCCGAGTTCTTGTCCTTGGCCTTCTTGACTGCTTCGCCAACCTTGTCGGGCGAACCAATCTCTTCCAGCATCTTAAGCACGGCTTCGTTGGCACCGCCATGAGCAGGGCCCCAAAGGCAGGCGATGCCGGCCGCGATGCAGGCGAACGGATTGGCGCCCGACGAACCAGCCAGACGCACGGTCGACGTCGAGGCGTTCTGCTCGTGATCGGCATGCAGGATGAAGATGCGATCCATTGCCTTGGCCAGAACCGGGCTCACCTTGTAGGGCTCGGCCGGCACGCCAAAGGTCATCTGCAGGAAATTCTCGGCATAGCCGAGATCGTTACGCGGATACATGAAGGGCTGGCCGATGGAATACTTGAAGGCCATCGCCGCAATGGTCGGCATCTTCGCGATCAGACGATGTTGCGCGATCATGCGCTGCTTCGGGTCATCATAATCGGTCTGGTCGTGATAGAAGGCCGACAATGCACCGACGACGCCGCACATCACGGCCATCGGATGCGCATCGCGCCGGAAGCCGCGGAACAGGAAATGAATCTGTTCATGCAGCATCGTGTGGTTGGTAATCGAGTTCTCGAAGGATGCGCGCTGAGTGCCGTTCGGCAGTTCGCCATGCAGCAGCAGGTAGCAGGTTTCCAGGAAGGTGGAGTGTTCCGCCAGTTCGGCAATGTCGTAGCCGCGATACAGCAGCACGCCTTCGTCGCCGTCAATATAGGTGATCTTGGACTCGCAGCTGCCGGTAGAGGTAAAGCCCGGGTCATAAGTGAAATGACCGGTCTCGGCGTACAGCTTGCGAATATCGATGACCGACGGGCCGACCGAGCCGTCCAGCATCGGCAGGGTGACGGTCTTTCCAGTATTCGGATCGTTAAGCGTGACGGGCTTGCTGCCGGCGGCCATAGGTGGGTACCCCCAGGTTAGAGACTGCGTATCTGATTGTGTTGCCAACAATTATAGGGGGGCGGGAGTGCCGGAGGAAAGTGTTCCGTGACTCGCAAAATACCCGACCTTGGATGAATAAAATTCGTATAGCTCCGTAACTTACGGCGATGTAACTCCGGATTTCGCGGAGCCAGCGGGCATGCTAGGCGTTGGGGCAATGAATCCTGACAGTGCCCGGAGGCACGGCTCCATGATCGATGACACCGCTCTCGACACTCTGTTCCGCAAGGCCCGCACGCATAACGGCTGGGTCGACAAGCCGGTGGCGGATCAGCAGCTGCAGCAGATCTACGACCTGATGAAGTGGGGGCCAACCAGCGCTAACTGCTCGCCTACCCGCATCGTCTTTGTGCGTAGCAAGGAGGCCAAGGAACGCCTCAAGCCGGCCATGAGCGCTGGCAACCTGGAGAAGACCATGGCGGCGCCCGCGACGGCGATTATCGGCTATGACCTGAAGTTCTATGATCAGCTGCCGAAACTCTTCCCCCATAACCCTGAGGCCCGGGGATGGTTCGCCCATGATCCCAAGGCGGCTGAGGTGGCGGCCTTCCGTAACGGAAGCCTGCAGGGGGCCTATTTCATCATGGCGGCCAGGGCGGTCGGTCTGGACTGCGGTCCGATGTCGGGTTTCGACAATGCCAAGGTGGACGAGGCCTTTTTCCCGGGCGGGCAGGTGAGGTCCAACTTCCTTTGCAATCTCGGTTACGGCGATTCTACCCACCTGTTTCCCCGCAGCCCTCGACTTGGCTTTGACGAGGCCTGTAAAGTTCTTTGAATGTTCTCATTTTTCGAGAGTGCCAGACACTAATTTCGGCCCGAAATCCCGTTGTTTAAGCCTATTCGTGCAGATACGAAAAAAGTTCATGCAGACAGAAGCAAACGCGCTTGACCGGGTAGGGTGCGGCCAGTATGTTCCGGCCCGCGAGTCGACCTGGTAGTAGGGATTTCCCTAGACACAGGTTGGCGAACAACCCGGCTTCCGTAGCGCTCACGTCGAGACCGGGCTTACGCAAGAGACATATAGACCCCTCTCCGCTGCCGATGGGCAGCAAGTGATGGGTCTGGAGCGGAGTTACAGGGCGGATTGCCGGGCTGAAAAGCCGACGGTGGTTCGCCTTGAGTTGTTTTTTTATGTGTTGAACCAAAACTTGGCGGAGTTTCAACTCGTATGCCGACTATTAACCAGCTGATCCGCAAGCCGCGCTCGCCGAAGCCGGTCCGTGACAAGGTCCCCGCGCTGCAGGAATGCCCGCAGCGCCGTGGCGTTTGCACCCGCGTCTACACGACGACCCCGAAGAAGCCGAACTCGGCGCTTCGTAAGGTCGCCCGCGTGCGTCTGACCAACGGTTTTGAGGTCAGCAGCTACATTCCTGGCGAAGGCCATAACCTGCAGGAACACTCGGTCGTCATGATCCGTGGCGGTCGCGTCAAGGATCTGCCGGGCGTTCGCTACCACATCGTCCGCGGCGTGCTCGACACCCAGGGCGTCAAGGACCGCAAGCAGCGCCGTTCGAAGTACGGCGCGAAGCGTCCGAAGTAAGGAGAGAGATCCATGTCGCGTCGCCACGCTGCTGAAAAGCGCGAGATTCTGCCGGATCCGAAGTTCGGTGATCTCGTCCTGACCAAGTTCATGAACATGCTGATGTACGACGGCAAGAAGTCTGCTGCCGAAGCCATCATCTATGGCGCCCTGGATCGCATCAAGGCGAAGTCCGGCAACGATCCGGTCAAGATGTTCCACGACGCGCTGAACAACGTGCGCCCGGCCATCGAAGTCCGTTCGCGTCGCGTCGGCGGTGCCACCTATCAGGTGCCGGTCGAAGTGCGTCATGACCGCGGCCAGGCTCTGGCGATCCGTTGGTTGATCTCGGCGGCCCGTAGCCGCGGCGAGAACACCATGATTGATCGCCTGTCGGGCGAGCTGCTCGACGCCGCCAACAATCGTGGCGGTTCGGTCAAGAAGCGCGAAGACACCCATCGCATGGCGGAGGCCAACAAGGCCTTCTCCCATTACCGCTGGTAAGAAGCGGCTTAAGAGTTCTCGGAGATCGTCATGCCTCGCACTACTCCCTACGAGCGCTACCGTAACATCGGCATCATGGCCCACATTGATGCCGGTAAGACCACGACCACGGAGCGCGTGCTGTACTATACCGGCCGTTCGCATAAGATCGGCGAAGTCCATGATGGCGCTGCCACGATGGACTGGATGGAGCAGGAGCAGGAGCGCGGCATCACGATCACGTCGGCCGCTACGACCTGCTTCTGGAACGACCATCGCATCAACATTATCGACACTCCCGGCCACGTGGACTTCACCATTGAAGTTGAACGTTCGCTGCGCGTGCTCGACGGTGCGGTCTGCCTGTTCGACGGCGTTGCCGGCGTTGAGCCGCAGTCGGAGACCGTGTGGCGTCAGGCTGACAAGTACGGCGTGCCGCGCATGTGCTTCGTCAACAAGCTCGACCGCATGGGCGCGAACTTCTTCCGTTGCGTCGATATGATCATCGACCGTCTGGGCGCCGTGCCGCTGGTAACGACGCTGCCGATCGGCGCGGAAGCCGATTTCAAGGGCGTTGTCGACCTGGTCCGCAACCGCGCGATCATCTGGAAGGATGAGAGCCTGGGTGCCGAGTTCTTCTACGACGAGATTCCGGCCGATCTGAAGGAACAGGCTGCCGAGTGGCGCCAGAAGATGATCGAAGCTGCGCTGGAAATGGATGACGCCGCGCTGGAAGCTTATCTCGAGGGCAAGGAGCCGGATGAGAAGACGCTGACCGCCTGCATACGCAAGGGCACCATTGCCTCGAAGTTCGTGCCGGTTCTCTGCGGTTCGGCCTTCAAGAACAAGGGCGTGCAGCCGCTGCTCGACGCCGTCATCGACTACCTGCCGTCGCCGGTCGATGTCGCTGGTGTCGAAGGCCTGAAGCCCGAGAGCGACGACAAGCTGGTTCGCAAGACCTCGGACGACGAGCCGTTCTCGGGTCTCGCCTTCAAGATCATGAACGATCCCTTCGTTGGCTCGCTCACCTTCGTGCGCGTGTACTCGGGCGTGATCGAGAGCGGCGCCGGTGTGCTGAACACCGTGAAGGACAACCGCGAGCGTATCGGCCGCATGCTGCAGATGCATGCGAACAGCCGTGAAGAAATCAAGGAAGCCCGCGCCGGCGACATCGTCGCGCTGGCCGGCCTGAAGAACACCACCACGGGCGACACGCTCTGCGATCCGAACCATCCGATCATTCTCGAGCGCATGGAATTCCCGGAGCCGGTCATCGAAGTCGCGGTTGAGCCGAAGACCAAGAATGACCAGGAGAAGATGGGCCTCGCGCTCAATCGTCTCGCTGCCGAGGATCCGTCCTTCCGCGTGTCGGTCGACCATGAGAGCGGCCAGACCGTGATCAAGGGCATGGGCGAATTGCATCTCGAAATTCTCGTCGACCGCATGCGTCGCGAGTTTAAGGTCGAAGCCAACGTCGGCGCGCCGCAGGTGGCGTACCGCGAGGCCCTGACCAAGAAGGCCGAGATCGACTACACCCATAAGAAGCAGTCGGGTGGTTCGGGCCAGTTCGCCCGCGTCAAGCTGCGCTTCGAGCCGCTGGAGCCGGGTGAGGGCGTGCAGTTCGTCAACGACGTCGTTGGCGGCAACGTGCCGAAGGAATACGTGCCGGCCGTTGAAAAGGGCATCCGTCAGATCGCCACCTCGGGCGTGCTGGCCGGTTTCCCGGTCATCGACTTCAAGGTGACGCTGTATGACGGCGCCTACCATGACGTTGACTCCTCGGCGCTCGCCTTCGAAATCGCCGCTCGTGCGGCCTTCCGCGAAGTCGCTCCGAAGGCCGGTGCCAAGCTGCTCGAGCCGATCATGCGCGTCGAAGTCGTCGCGCCTGAAGATTTCGTCGGTGACGTGATGGGCGATCTGTCGTCCCGCCGCGGTCAGCTGACCGGTACCGAGCCGCGCGGTAACGCGCAGGTCATCAATGCGATGGTGCCGCTGGCCAACATGTTCGGCTACGTGAACAACCTGCGCTCGATGACTCAGGGCCGCGCGCAGTACACCATGACTTTCGATCACTACGCCCAGGTGCCGCAGAACGTGTCGGACGAGGTGCTGGCGAAGCTCGCCGGCTAATCCGAAACACACGAACGCGCATCTACATAGACACACATCCGATCTAGCGGAGAAGTAAAATGGCCAAGGCAAAGTTTGAGCGTAACAAGCCGCACTGCAACATTGGGACGATTGGTCACGTTGACCATGGCAAGAC